>NZ_KE007317.1:4968-688232 GCF_000397065.2 Marinobacter lipolyticus SM19 | reverse complement strand
GGGTTCCCTCCGCTGGCGCTCCGGCGCCGGTTACCTCAGCGTTATAAGCTGTGTGCAGACCAATGAAACGAGTTAATTTTGACGAAGTTTCGCATAGAGTTGATGAGTACCTGCGGATCTTCAATGAGTCGGGTGCACTAGCTTTTGATATACCTGAGAAAGATTATTTTCAGCTCACTAAATTGACGAAGTGATACCAGAAGAACCGAGGCAATGCTAAGGATTTGAACGAAGGCCAGCTTGGGGAAGTTTTTCAAAGCCTTGGTGTTAAGAGTGATTCGAAGATCATATTCATCTTTGGATTTCTCATGCTGGTTTGGAACAAGAACACGAAAATTCAGGCAGAGAGAAAGGCTGGTTCAATAGAGTTCACAGTAACCAAAACCGAAGCTTATGGCGACCGGTCAGGCTCATAACCGTCAACCGGACGCCAAAAGCGTACCGCTTTTGGTTCCCTCCGCTGCGCTCCGGCGCCGGTTACCATCAGCGTTATGTAGCAAGGTGAACATGGATGACTTGGCAGTATTTGGTACTCGCACCTTGGATTGTGGTTCTTCCAATCTGGTTTTTTCTCATGTTGAGACGAAACTATCGAAAACAGTCGGGTCTGTGTGTCGGGTGTGGCGAGCGGCTCGCCGGTCGCAATACTTGTGAGAACTGCTTGGACCCGAAAGCAAAGAAACTCGGTCGGTTTAAGCCGGTGGTCATCACGGTATTTTTCTTATGGGGCATTCTGAGTATTTCAGTTTTTAGGTATCTGACGTGGTCTTAAACTGTTCACTACATAACAAGTGACTGTGGTGTCAATCGCACACATTAAGCCTTATTTTCGCGCCACGGCTCCTGGTTTTTGACCATGGTATTGAGCACCACGATCATCTTTCTCATACAGGCAATGAGGGCTACTTTTGGGATCTTCCCCTGGGCCTTGAGACGTTCGTAAAAGCGTTTGAAAACCGGATTGCATTGGATGGATGAGAGCATGGCCATGAACATCACGGTTCGAACTCTGTGCCGGCCACCTCGTATCCGCCGCTTTCCATTGAGCTTGCCGCTGTCCCGGTTGATGGGTGCCACGCCGACGAGCGCAGCAATCTCCTTACGGTTCAGCGAACCGAGTTCCGGGAGCTCACTCAGGAAGGTGTAAGCAAGGACCTTCCCAACACCAGGTACGCTGGTCATGATCTCCATTTTGGTACGCCACTGATCGACTTTGGCGACCTCTTGGTCGATCTGTCGGGTCACGTTTTCAATCTGGCTCTGGAGCATTCTGAGCAGGCTTTTGATAGACCGGTGAAGGTATTTGGGCAGTATCTGGAGACGGTTTTTCTCCATGGTGGACATTTCCAGAAGCTGAGAGCGTCGAATCAGTAAGTCCTTAATTTTCTGGGAAGTCTTATCCGGAATCGGCTTGATCTCAGGCTTTAGCGTGGCGGCATACCGGGCAATGACCTGTGCATCGATCCGGTCGGTTTTGGCGAGCACACCGATAGCCTGAGCGTAGCGCCGGACGCTGATGGGATTGACCACAATGATGGGCAAACCAGCCTGGTCGCAGGCTTGAACCAGCGCATGTTCGTACCGCCCTGAGGCTTCCACAACGATGCGTTCGACGTTGTAGTTTTGGAGGATTTTAACGAAATGCCGGATGTGGGCTTCGGTATTTGGAATGGTATGGAACTGCCCGGAGGGATGAAGAGCGATGTCCAGGTTGGCTTTACCGACATCGACACCGACGTTGACTGGGGTTTGGATTTCCGTGTTGTTCATAATAAGCTGACTCTGCCTTGCTATACGGGCTCGAGGCCCCGATGACTGTTCGAGTTATCGCTTGAGAGTCATGCAGCGCTGCGCACTTGTTATCGGTCTCTCGAAAGAGGAGCCAGGCAAGCATCGAGCTGCTGCATGAAGGCCCCCAGCGGCCACTGGGGGTGGGCCTCAATTTACCCAAACACAGCAGAAATTATCCATACAATCGCAGGCACGGCGACGTCTTTTCCATCGCGGCTTCGCCTCCATTCCAAAGCCGCGCATGCTACGGGCGTTATGCCTATGAATAAGAAACGTCTGTGGTTAGCTTCAACTGTTGCTCCAGTTACCCCAATCGTTGTGGTGATCCTTGTGCCCGCGTTGCTTACCCAAGGGCAGGCATATGGTAATGCGCTGCCGATGGCTATTTTGTTCGGCCTACTCACAAGCTACTTGGGAACCATTGCTCTGGGAGTGCCGCAGTTTCTCATGTTGCAAAGGTTCGGGCGGCTCAACCTGACTGCCTTGTCGTTAGCTGGTGCCGCTTCTGGTGTCCTGGTGTTTTCTTGTTTTCTTTATCTTTTTGGGTTGTTATTAGATTCTCAAGCAAGCATCGGAGCTACAGAAATTTTATGGGGCGCTGGTTTGGGGGTCATGGTAGCGGTTCCTTTCAGCCTGCTTGCAGGCATAACCAATGCAGGCAAGGGGCGCTCCTGACGTCGCGCCCCTGCTGCAAACGTTGATATGAGTAAAAGCGAGCTTTATGTCTAAGCTGCAAGTTATTTCAATTTCCGTCCTGTGCTTCGCAGGATTCGCTTCGGTTCTGTCGCTGATTTTCTATTTTGGTGATTGGCCTCGACTGATTGTGTTAGTCGTAGTCGGAGTATTTCTGGGATTGTTAGCTGCACCCTCGATTGAACCGAAAGCGTTCAAACATGCTTGGGCTTACGAACTTCTATCAGGGGCAATGGCAGGTGCCTTGATTGGTCTGATTTTTATTGGCACCGGCGAGGCGCTTTTAGTGGGTGCGTTAATTGGGGCTGTGCTTGGTTATACGGCTCCCTATTGGATAAAGCATGCCCCAACTCCTTAAAACTCATAACAAGGCACATCAGTACGTGGCCTTCGGCCGCCGGACGCCACTGACGTGGCGCCGCTTTGCTTGTCGTTATGCAATCGAGTTGAAACAGAGCAGTAAAACAGATTTGCCCCGTTCTCCCTCCACGCCCCATTTTGATACGTTTCACAGCGCAAAACACTGAGGTTCCAGTCACTCCGTGATTGGCTGTGAGAGGATCCACAGGCTCAGTACAGTCAACCCGACCATGGCGATTGTCATCGGGACCTGCGAGAGCGCTGCGCGCCGCGCATCTTTGAACAACTCGAGAGCGAGCCGGTGCGCGACCAGGACAGAGAGCGCGTGCCCCACAATCAATGCTGTGAAGGCTATCCACCAGATGTGTCGGGTCCCGATGACGCTGATGTCGATGGACCAGTTCCGCGTGCCGAACAGATCCCACCCCAGACCAAACGGATCGGACGCCGCGGGGAAGATCAGCTGGCCGGCGATCAGCAGGTACGAGACATAGTGCGAGAGGTGGTAGGCGACCGCGATAGGCAGGAGCGTGCCGGCGAAGGCGCGCGCGAGATGACCGATCCTGAACATATCTCCGACCAGTGCCTTCATCACCATCATCAAAACCCAGTAAGCGCCGTAGAATCCGGCAATGGTCACCAACAGGCCGATGGTGCGAATCACCTGGATCAGATCCGCCCCCTGATCACGCAGCCAGAGCAAAGAGGGGCGCAGCGATTGCGAGTTGCTCACGTAATCCAGCACTGCGCCCCAGACGGGGGTCTCGGACAAGCCATCGAAGAGCACAATCCCGATGAGGCCGGTGGCCAGCGTCACCTCGCCGCAGACCGGCGCTGCCCTGGTCAACAGGCCCTCGCCCGGCGGACGCACGCGTACGGTGGTGGGGCTGATCACTGCGAGAGGTGCAACCCGGCCAAGCACAGCGAAAATGCGGCTTAGGGGGTCTGCCACCCGGAACCACTGTTCTCCGAAGGCGAGCCCGCCGAAGAGAGCGACCAGGAGATAGACGGTCACCAGCAGGCCTACCACGTGCGGATCTTCCGGCCCGTCCGATGCCAGCTCGATCCATCCGATCGCCAGCAGCCCTGCCGGCGCCAAGAGACCGGCAGCCGACGGCAGGTTGGCCGCACTGTCATGCCATGGCCGGCTGGTCGCCAACGCCGAAAACGCCGCCAGCCTGCGGAATGGGTCGATCTGCGGCCAGAGGCCGATCACCAGGGCCGAGAACAGCACGAAACCTACCCACCAGATCACCCAGACCCAGACGGTCGCGAAATTGCGCATGGCCTCCTGGGGTCCGAAGAACGCAGAACCGAGTAGGACTGCCAGTACAATCAGGCCGGCAGTGCCCAGCATCGCAGAAAACGCGTGACCGGCTTTGGCGGGCAGCGGTATGTCCAGATGCCGAGGGCGCGCCCGCCCGGTGCGGAGAAAAAACAGTGCACCAAGAAACGACGCCGCCACCGCCATCCCCGCTGCGGCAAGATACAGACTGAGCGGCAACGGCAGGTCGTAGCGGGCGCCGAAGGCATGAGCCTGGGCCTGCGACGTCGCCAGAACCGTTATTGCGAGCGCAACCGGCCAACGTGTCACTCAGGCCGAACCTCAAGGTAGGCGAGCACGCTGTCGGTGCGGCCCAGAAGGTCCTGCAATCCGTGCGCTTCAATGGGAAAGCGGCCCGCATGATCGGCGCGGAAGTTCATGACGACCGGCGTCTTGCCGTTAAAGCTTCCGGACAGGTTGTACCCGTGCAGGTGCAGTTCAACACCAGTGGGCGAGTGCAGTACCAGGCGGACCGTCGTGCCCTGGCGGACCACAATGGTCCCGGCGGGGCCCTCCCCCAGCGTTCGTTCAATTACGGTAACCCCGCTATCCGCTACCTTGTGCGGGGCCTCGGGTACGGACCCCGCAGGTCGATGGTCGGACGTATCCCGAGCCCAGCCAACCCCGAGTGCTGTACATAGCAGGAGAACGCCTATCATTGCTGCCACAAGCCCGTTCAGATGCATCGCCACCTCCGGGAGGTCTACCGTGGCGCCGCCGATCCAGCGCCGCGGCATTCGCCTAGTGTCCGGCCAGGTGGTTCCACTCCGGCAAGAGCGTGAGCGAGTTCGGATTGAACCCGGCGTTCTTGAGGGTGTCCATCGAGGCGACTACCTCACCGCTCTCGAGATCCACCACCGAGACCGAACCGTCACTCATGTCCGGCAGGTTGATGAACGAGTTCTGGACGAATCCGTACCTGAAGTCCGGCGTGAATCCGACATGGTGGGCACCATCGGCCGTGACAACCTGTCTAAGCAGCTTCGGCTTCGTTGGGCCTGCCGAAATGTCGAAGATGTGCAGGTGACCGGGCTTCATCGCCGTCGTCACGTACATGCGATCGGGGTTCTGGTTGTCATTGAAGTAGATCTCAAGCGGCACAGAGGCCTTATACTCTGCGAAGTTGAAGATCGTCTCCCGGGCGAACGCCTGCGAGTCGGTATCCCAGACCAGCGCCTCGAGTGTGTGTCCGAACATGTTGGTCACGATCGCGGTCGCCGGGTCGGCACCGGGCACGAAGAACACCTCGACGGGTGCGACCTTGGACGGCGACGCGGCATCGGACATCTTGATCTTGCCAAGCGGCTTGAGATCAGAGGCACGCACCACCGAGACGAACTCGTCCGGGGTGGTCAGATCCGGCGTGATGGTCGAGGTGACCAGTATGCGATCAATCGCAGTGTTGACGGCGAGGCCGTGGGGGTAGGTACCCGGCAGCTCAATCTCGCCCACCATTTCGTCGCTTGCGACGTCGCCGACGATCACCTTGCCGGAGCCCATGCAGGTCAGATACCAGCGCTCGTTCGCTTCGTCCAGGATGACGTCTTCGGCCACGTTACACGGCGGCGTTTCGATCGTGGAGAGGCGGTAGGGATTCTTTGTAAGATCAAGAACCTGAAGCGCTGGCTGTTGCAGGCCGGTGATGTAGGCCTTGCTCATCGTTCGGTCATAGAAGATGTGGTGCGCGACTGTGGCGGGGTCAATCGGAATATCAGAAACGATCTTTCCGAAATTCGGACTCTCCGGGTCGACATCGATTATCGCCAGACCCTCGCGCCGAGCTGTTTCGCCAGATAACTTGAGGCTCTTCAACTGGTCAGCGGGTTTGCTTTCGTAATTCATGACGGCCAGGATTTCTGCGGTCGTCGGGGTGAAGGGGGCGAATGCTGCCAGGGCAGCCAACGTCCAGGGGATTGCTGTTTTCATGGGATGCCCTCCTCAGGGAAGGACGACCACCTGAGCCAATCCCAGGCAGTCCCATAGCAATATATAGCGCTCGCCGGACAGGAAAGCAACGAGTTTCAGGACGGGTCAATCACGCAAAAACCGAGGGCTGGAACCGATCTGTTAATAAAGAAGGTGAAATTTGGTGCGTTCGAAGCTGAGGATAGGAAATCGAGAAAGTGAGTAAAAGCTTGGGTGTGAAAGTTATCGCCGAGCTACGGCGAATATTCAGAGGGCTGCCGGGTAAAGCTGTGGAGAAAAGGCCCATCAGCAAGCAGGAGAAGCGGCATTGCGCAAGAATACTGGGAGCTGCTGGAAATGGCAGGGATGGTTCGCAGCATGAGCCGCAAGGGCAATCCGCTGGACAATGCGGTCATGGAATCCTACTTCCACACCCTGAAAGCGGAGTTGGTGCACGAGCGTCTGTTCGACACGAAAGTGCAGGCGGTCTCAGAAATCAATCACTACATGATGTTCTATAACAGCGAGCGGCTGCACTCGAGTCTGGGCTACCAATCCCCGGAAGAGTATGAAAAGCTCAGTGCCTAAAGTGTCCACCAAAGTGGTGAAAGATCAAGGCCGCTGAAGATTGGCGTTATGTTGCAAAGAAATGGTGAGTCGTGGACGAAGAAGAATCACTCAACAGAGCAATTTATGAAGAGGTGGTTATTATCCCTTATGACAAGGGATGGCCGCTTTTGTTTGAAGAAGAACGTGACCGCCTCCTTCATCTTTTTCCAGGTAGCTTTTTGGCGATCGAACATATTGGAAGCACTGCTGTACCAGGCCTTTCAGCCAAACCTGTCATTGATATCCTGGCGGGCGTAGATGCGATGCCACGCGCTGATGCTCTGATAGAACCGTTGTGCCAGGCAAAATATACAACGTCAATGGAGTTCAACGCCTCATTAGTTGGGCGACGCTGGCTTATGCGATGGGCTGAGGGGCGTCGAACACACCATTTGCACCTTGTGGTTTACGGCAGCCAAGAATGGCAACAACGGTTGGCTTTCCGCGACAAACTCCGTACCAATGCTGAGATAGCAGCGCAATATGAGCAGAATAAGCGGGTATGGGCGGCTGAATTCAGATCGGATAGAGAGGGCTATACTGCGGCGAAGGGTGATTTCATACGGGGAGCTCTGAGCAGTTCAACATAACCATGCCAAGGACAGCGATAGTTTTTACGTTGCGGCTTCGCCTTCACTACAAAGCTGCGCGTGTTGGCGGCGTTATCACACAAGGAGGTGCATCAATGAAGCAAACAGGCCGTTGCCTCTGCGGGGGCATTCAGTACGAGATCAATGCTCCGCTGGGCGATGTTCTGAACTGTCACTGTTCAATGTGTCGAAAGCTTCATGCTTCGGTATTCAGAATCAACCAGCCGCGTATGGCGGACGCCCCTGTCTGGCCGCCGTTTCGTTCCGCGATATACGGATTCGTATGGTCGAGTACAGCCCCGGCTATCTGGCTGATCATTGGTGCGCCATAGGGCACACGGAGGTTTGCTGGAGCGTCCTGCAGCTATGCCACCAAGTGAGTGTGGAACGAAAGCGTATGTTTGCTCAATGGAATAAAGACTCTCAAGCATTCACCAGGCCTTGAAAGTGAGCTGGAGTTTCACCTGTGTTCGCCCTACATTAAGAACATAGGGGTCGGCGCCGCTTATTTGATATGGCTTGGTATTCCATGGACGATGAAATAGTACTGATTGGCAATACCGTTGTTTCAGAGTTTTCAGGCCTCACTGACCTGGGCGAAATGCTGATTGTTTTGCTCAGGCTCCTGCTTGCCGTGCTTCTGGGAGGAGTGCTGGGGCTTGAGCGGGAACAACGAGGCAAAGCAGCCGGTGTGCGCACGCATATGCTGGTTTGTATGGGGGCGGCTTTGTTCATCCTGATTCCTCAACAAGCAGGCATCTCTGACGTGGAGATGAGCCGTGTTATTCAGGGCGTGATTACCGGCATCGGCTTTCTCTGTGCGGGAACAATCATCAATCGCAGTGACGAGCAAAGTGCATCCGGACTCACCACGGCGGCGGGCATCTGGTTCACGGCCGCAATAGGAATCGCCGTCGGACTGGGTCGGGAACAGACGGCTGTTCTATGCACGCTTCTGGCCTGGATCGTATTGTATGTGGTACCTAAATTCTCGCGCCTCATCGGTTCGAAAGAACGCAAATAGGCTAGCCGCCCTAAAATAGCAGAGACGCTGGCTGGCCCCGTTCACTCATACAACTTTCAGGACATAACACAAGATGACGACTGTCTTACCGCGCCGTTTGCGAATTGCCTTGTCACTGACAGCGGCTCTTGTACTCGCGGGCTGCGACACTTCGCAGCTGCTGCCGCCCGATGCCCGCCTACCGGATGGCAGCACCTATTCCGGCGATGTCCGGGACGGCTTCTTCCATGGTGAGGGTGTTCAGGAATTTGCCAATGGTACTGTTTACAGCGGTCAGTTCCGGGAAGGGTATTGGCATGGCGAGGGGGAACTCGAATCTGCGGCGGGCTGGCGTTACCAGGGCGGGTTTCAGAACGGCCTGATGGCGGGGCAGGGCGTGTTTGAAGATGAAGACAGTGGCGGTGTCTATATCGCCGAATTCGTAGAGGGTAATCCGGTAAAGGGCAAGCACGTTACTGACTACGGCACCTATGAAGGGGAGTTCCGCGACTGGTATTACCATGGTGAAGGTACTTACACCTTCGAATCGGAGGATATGGGCACCTTTTCAGGCACTTGGGAATACGGTGAATTTGTTGATCGGGAGGAGTATAGCCCGGAAGAGCCGCCAGAGCCCGCCACGGAAAAGGTACTCACGGAAGATCGCCAGCGCCTGGACGACCAGATCGACAATCTGGAGTCTGAACGGCCAGGAGTGACCGACGCCTATTTCCTCGCCGTGGGTGGGGATGGTACCGAATCAGTTTTCAAACGCGACATTCAGGTTGCCAGAACGGGGCTTCAGGCGCAGTTTGATGTAGAGCAGAGAGCTATTATGCTGCTCAACCACCGGGATTATGAAACCCTTCCCCTGGCCACCCGGCCTTCCATCGCAACTGCTCTGCAGGCGTTGGATGAGCAGATGAATCCGGAGGAAGACCTGCTGTTTGTCCACCTGGTCAGCCATGGCAGAAAAAATGGGCAGCTACTGCTGCAGCAACCCGGTATCGAGCTGCCTGACCTGGCACCCGAGGACTTCGCGAAGATGCTGGAGCCGCTGAACGTCCGTCGGAAACTGCTGGTGGTCTCTGCGTGCTATTCCGGACACTGGCTCAACCAACTCAAAGATAGCGATACACTGATTCTGGTCTCTGCGCGGGAAGACCGTACGTCCTTCGGCTGTGGCGACGACTCGGAAATGACGTGGTTTACCAAAGCGGTGTATCAGAGTGTCGGCTTGTCACTCACCAATCCTGATGCCATGTTCGAGCAGATCGACCAGCGAATCAGAAGCTGGGAGGAAGACGCCGAAATGGAAGAAGAAAGCTGGTCCTATCCCCAGTACCACCTGGGTGAAAGCCTCCGGCAATGGTTAGGCCGGAGAGTTTCCGACCCGACCGGTTAATCAGGCGTACCGGAAGCCTCCCGTCACACTTCACACCTCTCGATTTGCACCGGCACATGCTTGTGGAACGGTGTGCGCGAAAGTGGATCGCAGTGCTTGCTATCGGTGAGCCGGTTCAGTTCAGGGCCTATCGGTGCGCTGTCCCGGTAGCGCATGCCGTACCCATGGGGCAGGGTGACCATGCCAGTGCGAACGCTGTCGTCCACCTCCACCACTACCTCGATACTGTCCCGGGCCGAGCGGCACAGGGCCTTCTCGCCGTTATCGATGCCCAAGCGGGCGGCATCCTCGGGGTGCATGCGCATGGCGCCGTGGGGGTCTACCTTTCGCCAGGACGGATCCCGGTAGATCTGGTTGGCGTTGTAGCTGCGTCGTTCGCCGGCCATGAGGATAAAAGGATAGTCCTTGTCTGCGGCGGCTTCGGTTTGAATGCCCTTCAGTTCGTCGAGCATCTCGGGAATGGCAAGGTGAATGCGGCCGTTCTTGTGGGCGATGAAGGTCCACAGGTCTTCGAAACGATGCTCGCTGAGTGTGATGCCAGAACGCCCGGCCAGGATCGCCTGGTACAGGTTTGCGCCCAGGGTTAGGCGGTTGCCCTTGTGACCGGCCCGCTTCACTGCCTTGTAGTGCTGTTGGGCGTAAACGTGGGTCAATGCCAATAGGGGAGCGGTGGCGGCTGCGTTGTTGGGCAAGGTTTTACCGATGGTGCGGTAGACGATGGAGGCGGCGAGAGGAATCCATTGGCGGTTTCTCGCCAACATCGTACCCAATGCCGCAAGGCTGCCGAGATACTGGCCGCGTTTGGCCTCCAGCCTGGCCAGGCGCTCGAGTTTGGGGAAACGTTCTGGCAGTGCTCCCATCTTTTCCAGTAACCGGGTGTAGATCTCCGGCTCTGGCAAAGTGCCGGTTTTAGGTGGAAACAGGGGGTGACGCAGGTGGAAACCGTTTACCGGGAATTCCAGGTTGAAACCGGTAGCTTCCCATTTCTCGAACTGAGACGAAGCGGGCAGCACATAGTGGGCGGCGCGGGCGGTTTCGGTGAAAGTCACGTCGATTACGACCGCCAACTCCAAAGAAGCAAAGGCCTTTTCATACGCCAAGGTATCCGCCCAGGTGAGCAGGGGGTTGGCGCTGTCGACAAACACCGCCCGCACCCGGTCTTTTCCCTCATGAAGGATTTCATCTGGCAGGATGTTGGGCGGGTAAATGCCGGCGATGGGGAACATCTTGTGGTGGACGGTGCGCTTGTACTTTCGGTTGCGCTCGTCAGTGTGGCCAAGGATCGGCAGCAGCATGGTGTGCAGGTTGTTGCCGCCAGGTTTGCCGAAGTTGCCGGTGACCAGGTATAGAAGCTTTTCCAGGTAGCCGTTCAGGGTGGTGTGCAAGGTCTGCTGGATGCCCAAGTCGATACGCACGCAGGCGCTGTCGGCGTTGGCAAAGTCCCGGGCTACCTTCTCCAGAGTCGCCAGCGGCACATCGGCTCGGGCCGCATAGTCGGCAATAGGGATGGTTTTCAGGGCATGCTCTACCTGATCAAAGCCCCGACAGTGCCTGGCGAGGAAGTCCCGGTCGTGCAAACCCTCGCGCACGATGATCGCCAGCATGGCGCTCATCAGATAAGCGTCGGTGCCTGGGCGAAGTTGCAGGTGGATGTCCGCCATCCTGGCGGTTTCGGTGCGGCGCGGGTCCACCACGACCATGGTGCGGTCGGGGTCTTTTTTGATGTGTTTCAGAGTATCGCGGGCGTTGGGAATACCGTGGGCCTGGAACGGGTTGGTGCCAATAAAAAGCACATAGTTCGCGTGCTCCACGTCCTCAGTGGTGTGGCAGGTCTGGTTACCGAACAGCCGCCCATTGACCCAGAAATCGCCGGTCTTTTCCTGGCCCAGAGAGTTGTAGCTGAAGTGGCTTTTCATGGCTGCCAGTAGTTGACGGCTGTAAGCACCACCAAGATGGTTGCCCTGGCCACCGCCGCCGAGAAAAGCGAAGGCGTTGCCCCCATGCTGGTCGCGAATCGCCGTCAGTCGTTGAGCGATATCGTCCAGTGCCTCATCCCAGCTCACCGGTTTGAACGAACCGTCGCTTTGGCGCTGCAGTGGTGTCGTCAGACGGTCGTCGTGGTTCTGGTAATGTTCCAAGCGCGCCGCCTTCTGGCAGATATAGCCCTGGCTGAAAGGGTGCGCCTTGTCGCCCTTGATCTTTTTGAAACGGTTTTCCTCGATTTCCACGCTCAGGCCGCAATTGCGGGAGCAGAGAATGCAGGCGGTGGTGTCGGTAGTCGTCATGATGACCTCGTCATAATTCCCTGGTGCCGGAGCATGGCGGCTTTGGTTGTATGGGTAACTTAATGCCCGTTAAATAAACGATCGTTTATTTAACGGGTAAAAACAAGCCCTATCTTGTAACAACGCGATGGTTAAGGCGTTCTAATCAGTGGAATTCGGGCCATTTTTGCCGGCGATGACCATAGCCTGTTCTACACAGGCATTGAGTACCTGATCCTGCAGTGCTGGGTTGTTCTGCGCTCTTGCCAGGGTGATGCCGCCCACCGCCATGGCCAGTATCGCCCAGGCTCGGTCCGGATCTGGGGTCGGCATAGCGTCGCTGAGGTTAGCTACAAGCTCCTCAAGGTGGCGTTCATAGGTTGCCTTTACGCTGGTGTTTGCACGGGCGACTTCGCTGCTAAGCGAAGGCAACGGACAGCCCAGCTCAGGGTGGGTCAGGTGGCTGCGGCTCAGGTAGCGTTGTAGCCTGTTCCGCAATGGGATCGGGTTCGAATCGTTGTTGAGAAACTGAGCCTGGGTTAAGCGCATCTCATTGTCGACTATGGCCTCAAGCAGTTCCCCCTTGTTCTTGAAGTGACCATAGAAGGCACCGCCGGTGAGGCCGACGGTAGCCATCAGGGCATCGACACCGGTGATGCCGAAGCCTTGCTTCTTGCTCAGGGCGCCGGCGGCAGCAATCAGTTTTTCGCGTATTTCGACTTTGTGGCTGGCTGAGTAGCGCATGGTGCCCATCTGGTTACTAAGTGATCGTTTAGTCTAGCAGGAAAGCAGACCCGGCACGATGGGCCAGTTTCAGTCACCACTGTCCCCGCACAAGGGCTGCATCAGGCCACGGCGGAGTGCTTGCCCCTTATGGCCAGTGGCCAGCAGGTAGTGCAACTTGGCGAAGGCAGCCTCTGGTGTCAGGTCCGAGCCGGGCAGAACGCCGATTCTGTCCAGTGCCGCGCCGGTGGCGTAGGCGTTCTGGGAAACCGGGCCTTGCAGGCATTGGGTGATGTTCAGGATGGAGATCCCTTGATTGACGCCGTGTTCCAGGGCCTGGATCAGCACGGGGTTGGCGTCGGGTGGGTTGCCGGCACCATAGCTGTGGATGATCAGGCCCTGGAGCCCCGGTAGTCCTAATGTTGCCTGAACGAGGGCAGCGGGAATGCCTGGGTAGAGGGTGAGTGCGGCGACGGCACGGGTGTCAAATTCCGGTATCAGAAAGTCCGGATGATCTGAAGGCAGCCGCATTTCGTCCCGGAGACTGATATCGATACCTGCCTCGCCAAGCCAGGGGGCGTTGGGGGAGTCGAACGCATCGAGTCCGTTGGTGCTGATTTTTCGTGCCCGATTGCCACGGAGAAGTCGGTTGCGGAAGCAGATGCAAACCTCCCGGAGTTGTGGCATGGCCGCCATCGCCAGGGCGGTGGTGACATTGTCCAGGGCGTCGCTCCGTTGCTGGTCCAGGGGAATCTGGGCACCGGTCAGGATCACTGGTTTGTCGCAACCGCGAAGCATGTAGGACAGGGCTGAGGCGGTGTAGGCCATGGTGTCTGTGCCGTGAAGCACCACAAAACCGTCGTAGTTGTCCCAGTGGCTAACCAGAACTCGCGCGATGCCGGCCCAATCCGATGGCGTGAGGTTGGCGCTGTCAATCAGCCGGTCCAGCTCAATGACGTCAAGGCCGGGCAGGTCGAGGTGCCTCTGCAGGCGGCCCCTGAAATTCGGGCTGGGTACGTACCCCTTCCCGGAGGGCACCATTCCGATGGTGCCTCCGGTATAGACCAACAGCAACTTGCGGTTCATACACTCTCTCCGACGGGAGCGAGCATTGAGCGGGGGCTGAGCAGTCGGTCCAGCTCCTCCGGTTGCAACAGCGCTTCGGCAAGCACCAGCTCACGCACGGTGGCACCGGAATTCAGCGCCTGGCTGGCAATACGGGTGGCATTGGCGTAGCCAATCCGTGGCACCAGCGCGGTGATGATGCCAATGCTGTTGTCCAGGTGGCGCGCGCATTGTTCGACATTGGCGCGGATATCCTTGATGCAGCGCTCGTCAAGCATCGTGCAGGCGGATTCCAGCATTTTCATGGAGTTCAGCAGGTTGTAGACGATAAGCGGCTCCATGGCATTGAGCTGCAACTGGCCTGCCTCTGCAGCCATAGTGACAGCCAGGTCGCTGGCGATCACCTGGTAGGCGGTCTGGTTGACGGCTTCCGGGATCACGGGATTGACCTTGCCGGGCATAATGGAGGAACCCGGCTGCCGTGCCGGCAGCATGATTTCACCGAGCCCGGTTCTTGGCCCGCTGGACAGCAGCCGAAGATCGTTGCACATTTTGCCGAGCTTGACCGCGAAGCGCTTGAGTATTCCGGAGAACAGTACGAAGGCACCCATGTCAGAGGACGCTTCCACCAGGTTGCTGGCGGACACCAGCGGTTTGCCGGAGATCTCCGCCAGGTAGCTCACTGCCAGGCTTTGGTAGCGGGGAGGCGTATTGATGCCGGTACCAATGGCGGTACCGCCCAGGTTCACCTCACACAGCAACAGGCTGGCTTCGTGCAGGCGGTCGATATCCTCGCCCAGGTTGACGGCAAAGGCCTCGAACTCCTGCCCCAGCGTCATGGGTACGGCGTCCTGTAACTGGGTGCGTCCCATTTTCACCACGTCGGTGAATTCGCGGCCTTTTGCCTCCAGGCGTTCCTTCAGCCGGATGATGGCGCGCTCCAGCGGGGTTGCAGCGAACTGGACTGCGAGGCACACCGCGGTCGGGTAGGCGTCGTTGGTGGACTGGGAACGGTTGACGTCGTCATTGGGATGCAGATGCTGATATGCCCCGAGACCATAGCCCAGCTTGGTCAGTGCCAGGTTGGCGATCACTTCGTTGGCGTTCATGTTGGTGGAGGTGCCGGCTCCACCCTGGATCAGGTCCACCACGAACTGATCGTGTAACTGGCCTGCGACGATGTCGTCGCAGGCTTCCACTATGGCTTGCGCCTTGTGAGGGGCGAGCACGCCCAGATCCCGGTTCGCCAGCGCGGCAGCCTTCTTGACCATCGCCAGTGCGCGGACAAAATCCGGGAAGTGGCTGATGGGTACGCCGGTGATGGCGAAGTTGTCCAGGGCGCGCTGGGTCTGGATGCCGTACCAGGCGTCTTCGGGCACCGCCAGGTCGCCCAGGAGATCATGTTCGAGACGGGTGTTCATTGCTGACTGTTTCCTGCGTGGTGATACGTTCAATATCTTCGGGCTCGATGGTCCAGGCGGCGGCGTCCACATTCATGTCCTTGAAGCGGGCGGCGTCGAATACCGGTTGTTCAATGCCAGCGGCAATCTGCCGGTCAAAATCCTTCAGCACGCGCAGACCGGGCTTGAACAGACACAGAAGGGCGATCAGGTTGACCAGGGCGAGCAGTCCCATGGTGACATCGGCGAAACCAAAGACGGTGCCCAGGTCAGTGGTGGCGCCCCAGCACACAAGGCCGATGACGGTTACCCGGAAGATGTTGAAGAACTTCAGGTTGGCGGAACTGAAGAAGCTGATGCTGTTCTCGCCCAGATAGTAGTTGTAGAGAATGGTGCTGAATCCGAACAGCAGCAGGGCGATACTTACGAAGCTTCTCCCCCAGTCGCCGACATGGTCTGCCAGGGCCGATTGGGTAAGTGCTACGCCGCCCACATCGCTCATGCCCGCGGGGTCGTAGATTCCGCTGAGGAGAATAATGAATGCCGTGGAGGAGCAGATGATCAACGTATCAATAAATACCGAAAACGACTGCACTACGCCCTGGTTGGCGGGGTGGGGCACATAGGCAATCGCCGCCACGTTGGGGGCGCTGCCTAAGCCAGCCTCGTTGGAGAACAGGCCACGCTTGACGCCCATCATGATGGCTGCACCAATGCCGCCACCGACCACCGGTTCAAGCCCGAACGCACTGTTGACGATGAGCATGAACACATCGGGAATCTGCTCCAGGTTCAGGGCAAGCACCACTGCGGTAATCAGCAGGTAGCTGCCCGCCATGATTGGTACCAGGAATTCGGTAACGCGGGCTATGCGCTTGACTCCGCCGAAGATGATGACGCCCACCAGTACCGCCAATGCAATGCCGGTCGCCAGGACGGGCACACCAAAGGCGTCGTCAACAGAGGTGGCCACGGCGTAGGACTGCAGTGCGGTAAAGCCGAAACCGAAAGTCATCAACAGCAACACCGAGTACACGCCCGCCAGCCATTTCCATTTCGGGCCCATGCCCCGGGCAATATAGTGTGCCGGGCCACCCCGGTAGGTGCCGTCGGCCTCCGCCTGTTTGTATGTCTGGGCCAGGGAGCACTCGAGGAAGCTGGTGGCCATGCCCATCAGACCAACAACCCACATCCAGAAAACCGCGCCGGGGCCACCAAGGGTAATAGCCACCGCTACGCCTGCGATATTACCCCCACCGACACGGCCGGCGACAGACAGCAACAGAGCCTGGAAAGAGCTGAGGTGGCCGTGCTTGTCTCGTTGGAAGGCCTGGCTGGCGCTGAGTATCCGAAACATGCGGCCGAAATAGCGGAACTGGACGAAGCGGGAAGCAACGGTAAAACCGATGCCAACGACAACGAGCAGGGCGATCAGGACCTTGCCCCAAAGCAGGTCGTTGAGTAACTCCAACATAGGGAACTCCAGTGGTTGTTTTTGTCAGGGGATTGCATTTAACCAGCCTGGGGCAACTGGTAGAATTCGTAGACTGGCGTCAACCTGGTGCGATATGTCGCACCATTAGCGCCAAAACGCGCCAGCGCAGGCTGGTGCTTCCGGATGAGAGGGCGAGTACGATGGGCGACACCAGCACGCATCAGGACCTGGCGCAGAACCTGAGGTTGCTGTGCAGCTACTACAAGTCGATTGCGGAGGTGTGCCGTCGTCTGGACATCAACCGTCCGCAATTTAACCGTTACCTCAGCGGGCAGCACAAACCCTCGGCGAATATCCTGCGCCGCCTGTGCGACTTCTTCGGGGTTGATGAACAGGAAATTGCACTGCCGCACTGGCAATTTCAACGGCTGGTGCGGGTAAGGCCCGTTCCCGAGAAGAAACGGCAGGGGGACGATGAAACCTTCCTCGAACATCTGGATAAGTTGGGGCAGGAGGGGCGCAACGATATAGACCGTTATCTCGGCTATTACTTCGAATACTATTTGTCGATGTCCACGCCGGGGAAGGTTTTACAGAACCTGGTTTGCCTGGAACGCCGGGGCGACCAGGTGGTGTTCCAGCGTACCGAACGGATGCGTCCGAGCAAGCATGAACCGTTCTGTCACAACCAGTACCAGGGTGTGGCCTACCTGCTGACGGACCGGTTGTTCCTTGTGGACTATGAGACCCTGAACCGCCACGAAATTACCCAGACCATCCTGTTCCCCAGTTTCCGCAACCGGCTGAGCCGGCTCACGGGACTCAAGATCGGTGTGTCTGATAACAGCGAACGTATGCCTTGTTGCGCCCGGGTACTCTATGAATATCTGGGGCCCAGCGTGCGGGTACGTAAGGCTCTGGCGAGTTGTGGTCTGCACGATTTGCGGGAAGACACCATGGATCCCTCTATTCTGGAGGCCGTTCGCAATGACATGCTGGCGGGGGAGTTCCTGTTTCGCGCCCGCCACTAACTGGCAATCTGTTGTGAAACAAAGTCTGGTACACAAGCTGGATTTAAACCGCTAATTTCCACTGTTTCGCTATTTTTTGGAACAAAAACCTCTCGTCAGCCGTCCTCCCTAATGCATACCAACCAGGAATGGTAAAAAAGGAGAACGTATCCATGAAAAAGCATGTACTGACCATCGCAATTTGCTCCATCCTATCCACCGGTGCTCTGGCTCAAGAAGGCTCAGCCAATGCCAACGCACAGGCACAGACCAACATGAGTGCTGAGGCCAGCGCTCAGAACGGCGTTTCTGCCAAGGGTGGCGCATCAGTCAAGGCGGAAGGTGGCGTCGACGGTCAAGCGGTTCGTGATAACGCCAGTGCGAAGGGTAAGGCAGTCAGTAACCAGGCCCGCCAGAGTGCTGACCAGGCAGTAAGTGCCGGCGCTGAAGCAGGCCAGAAGGCCCGCAACAAGGCCAGTGCCTCTGCGAAGGCAGGCTCTGAAAAGGCCAGCGCAAAGCGCGAGCAAGCGCAGGAGCGGATGAAAGGCGCTGGAAATGCCGAGATTCGGGCGGAATCCAATCAGCAGCTGGGAACGTCTGTTTCCGACGGTATCAAGGGTGAGATGCAGAACAGCGTGAAGGGATCAGTGAAAGGATCCGGTAGCGGCGGCATGCTCTAACGGTCACTCTCGGCTGTACCATTTGACAAAAATGATGTGATTTTCGAATGGTAATACGGTTCGGCCAGTAGCGTAAGTTCAGGTTTTTCAGGCAGGATAGGCATTGCTTCTCATAACGTGAGTAATGTTGTGGATGGATAACCTGAACTTTCGCCACCTCTATTATTTCTGGGTGATTGCGCGCGATGGGTCCATTGCTCGTGCGGCAGAGAACCTCAGCCTCACCCCCCAGACCCTCAGTGGTCAGTTGGCCACGTTCGAATCTGCTTTGGGCAATGCCCTTTTTCGTCGTGCCAATCGATCATTGCAGCTGACGGACTTCGGGCAAACCGTGTTCAGTTACGCGGATGAGATGTTCCAGACCGCCCAGGCGCTGACGGATGTGCTTCGGCAGCCGCCGGAGAACAGACCGCTGAGCCTGTCCGTCGGCATTGCCGCGTCTATTCACAAGTTGATTGCCTACCATTTGACCGCGCCCGCCCTTTCCCTTTCCCGGGAGGTGCGGCTGAACTGCCGTACCGGAGATACCACGGAGTTGTTGAAGCGTCTTGGCCAGCGGGAGCTGGACATCGTACTGACTGACCGGCAGCCAGCGTCTGCGGAGGCGGGCCAATTTCGCAGCCATCGTTTGGCGAGCTCTTCCATGTCGCTATTCGCGGCCCCGGATCTCGCCGCCAGTCTGTCGGCCGATTTTCCCGCCAGTCTTGACCGGCAACCGTTTCTGGCGACCTCCCTGGATGCGCCTTATATCAGCGCTCTGATGAACTGGTTCTCCAGCCAGAACATTCGGGTGAAAGTGGTGGCCGAGGTGGATGATAGTGCGCTAATCAAGGTCTTCGGCCGGGAGGGGTTAGGTTATTTTGCGGCACCCACCGCCATCAGTGAGGAAGTATGTCGGCAGTACCGGGTGGTTCACGTTGCCAGTATTCAGGAGGTGAGGGATAACCTGTATGCAGTTACTCGTGCCCGGGGTGGATACAATGCGGCGGTAGCGGAATTGCTGCTAGAGCGGCCAGAGCTGGACGATAAGATCGAAAATACCGAGCAATAAACCAGAAAAAACTATGTTCCTTTCGATTTATTGATTGTGGATGATGGCTGTGTGTTCCACAAAAGGAGAACCGACCATGAAAACGATCCACAAGTTTCGTCTTGAGAGCGGTAAAGAACCCAATACTCTGAAGCTCCGGGAGGGGTATCGTGTGGTTCGCTGCGAGTACGTAGTACCTCAGAAAGGTGTTTATCTCTGGGTGGAGCAGCCCCTGAATGTCGATATTCCGGTGGTCGAGCGGCAATTTCTGGTGGTGTATTCGGGCGATCCGGTGCCGGCCAGCTACCAGTACCTGGATACCGCGCTCGATCCGTTTGGCCCGGAGGCCTACCACGTTTTTGAGGTAACCGAGGCCAGGCCGGTGCAAGCTACTATCACCAAGCCTCACCAGGTCAGCTCTGTGTTGTTTCGGCCGGTTTCCCAGCAGGTAGGATCAGCCTGATCAAGGGAGGAATATGAAGGGCCCTTCGGGGCCCTTTTTTATGGGTTTTCTGATCGTTATAAAGATTGTGGGAGATAAATTAGCGGATATCCTGTCCAACCCGCACAATCTTCATGGTGTTGGTTCCGCCCTGGGCATTGACGTAATCGCCTTTGGTCATCACTACCAGGTCACCTTCTTTGACCACCTGTCGGCTGATCAGTTCGGAGACTGCCAGCGCATTGGTTCGCTCGTTGGGGATCTTCGCCGAATCAAACGGCACGGTCTGAACGCCGCGGAACAGTGCAACCCGGTGCTGGGTGGAGTGGTGGCGGGAAAAGGCAAAAATCGGCAGGCTAGACTTGATGCGGGACATCAGTCGTGGCGTGGCGCCGGTTTCGGTCATGCAGATGATCGCGGATACGCCTTCCAGGTGGTTCGCGGCGTACATGGCAGACAACGCAATTGCTTCGTCCACTTTCTCCATGCTCTCATGAATCCGGTGCTTCGACTGGTGCATGGAAGGCTGCTTTTCCGCGCCCAGACAGATGCGCACCATGGCCTCCACGGCTTCCGTCGGGTAGTCACCAACGGCGGTTTCCGCGGACAGCATGACCGCATCGGTGTAATCCATGACCGCGTTGGCTACGTCGGAAACCTCGGCCCGGGTGGGCATGGGGCTGGTAATCATTGACTCCATCATCTGGGTGGCGGTGATGACGGCGCGATTCAGTACCCTGGCGCGGGAGATGATGTGTTTCTGTACGCCGACCAGTTCGGCATCGCCAATCTCCACAGCCAGGTCGCCACGGGCGACCATCACGGCATCGGAGGCTTCGATCACAGCGTCCAGGGCGTCCACGTCATGGGCCAGTTCCGCGCGTTCGATCTTGGCGACCAGTCCCGCATCGGAGCCGGCTTCCTTCAGCAGTCGGCGGGCAGTATGCATGTCTTCTGCGGTTCGAACGAAAGAAACCGCCACATAGTCCGCACCAAGGCGAGCTGCCGTCACGATGTCCTGTTTGTCCTTCTCGGTCAGGGCTTCGGCGGACAGGCCGCCGCCACGTTTGTTCAGGCCCTTATTATTGGACAGTGGACCACCGATCAGGACCGTGGAAGTAATGCTGCTGGCGTCTACCGATGTCACTTCCATCTCGATGCGACCGTCATCCAGAACCAGGATGTCGCCGGGCTCCACGTCCTGAATGAGTTGCTCGTAATCGATACCCACCCGTTCCTCAGTGCCTGCTTCTTTATCCATCCCGGCATCCAGAACAAACGTCTGGCCAACCTTCAGGGTGACTTTATTGTCCGTAAAGCGGGCAATGCGAAGTTTGGGGCCCTGAAGGTCTGCCAGCAGTGCCACAAAACGGTTTTGACTGGCCGCTGTTTCGCGAACGCGGCGAGCACGGTCGATGTGCTCTTCGGCGCTGCCATGGGAAAAGTTCAGTCGGGTTACGTCAACGCCCGCTTCAATTATGGCAGCGAGGGATTCCGGGGAATCGGTTGCGGGTCCGAGCGTGGCGACAATCTTGGTACGCCTGAGCATGTTTGGTGTCCTATGGTTGATGAGAGGCTTTCCGAAAGGGTAGCGGATTCACGCAAGCCGGCCAGGTTTACTGGCCGGCTTTGATCAGGGCGATGGCATTATCCAGCATTCTGTTCGAAAAACCCCACTCATTGTCGTACCAGGCCATGACTTTTACGTGACGGCCCAGCACCCGTGTGTGGTTAGCGTCAAAAACACTGGAAAGCGCGCTATGGTTGAAGTCTACGCTGACCAGTTTTTCGGTGTTGTAACCCAGTATGGGGTTGTCCTGGGCTGCGATCCTGACCGCTTCGTTGATCTCTTCAGCGGAGGTTTCCCGGTTGGCAATAAAGCCGAAGTCAACCAGCGATACGTTGATGGTGGGTACCCTGACAGCCAGTCCGTCCAGCTTGCCGTTAAGTTCGGGAATGACCTTGCCGATAGCGGCAGCTGCGCCGGTTTTGGTGGGGATCATCGACTGGGTTGCGGAGCGGGCACGGTACAGATCCGAGTGGTATACGTCGCTCAGTTTCTGGTCATTGGTGTAGGAATGAATGGTGGTCATCAGACCACTTTCGATGCCAACGGCCTTATGCAGTGCTTCTGCCACCGGGGCCAGGCAGTTAGTGGTGCAAGAGGCGTTGGAAATGATGTCGTCGCTCGCAGTCAGGCTTTCGTGATTAACGCCGTAAACCACGGTGGCATCGGCGTCGGGCGAGGGTGCGGAAATGATCACTTTGCGGGCGCCAGCGTTCAGATGCGCCTGAGCCTGTGTGCGTTTGGTGAAGAGACCGGTGCACTCGAAGACGACGTCAATATGGAAGTCTTTCCACGGCAACTCTTCAGGGTTCCGGATGGCGGTGATGGCGATACGGTCGCCGTTGACCGTCAGCGACTCTGCATCATGGTTGACCACGCCATCAAAGCGGCCATGAACGCTGTCATACTTGAGCAGGTGCGCATTGGTTTCGGCGTCGCCCAGGTCGTTAATCGCGACAACCTGAAGCTGATTCCGGTAGTTGTTTTCGTAAAGTGCGCGAAGCACATTGCGGCCTATTCGGCCAAAACCGTTGATTGCGATGCGAATAGTCATTTTCTGACTCCTCTTGTGGTTGTTTTTTGTACGATGCCTAGGTCTAATGTAGTAAATATAACAACAAAAAGAGAAGAAATGAACGATTAGTGGGTGAAATCATCCAATAAAGAAAGTAAAATTACGTCTAAAAATGACGACGTTAATAATATTTGCTATGGAGTCCATCATGCACCCGACCGTTGACAAAGTGACTCAGAGAATCATTGAGCGCAGCCGTGCCACCCGGCAGGACTATCTCAGTCGTATGAATGAGCTCAAAGCCCAGTCGCCGCATCGGAGTTCACTCTCCTGCGGTAACCTGGCCCATGGCTTCGCCGCCTGTAATCAGGGAGACAAAGACACCCTGAAGTTCATGAACAAGGCGAATGTGGCCATAGTTTCCGCCTACAACGATATGCTTTCGGCCCATCAGCCCTACGAAAAGTTCCCGGATGCGATTCGTGAGGCCGCTCGTGGTATGGGGTCGGTTGCGCAATTTGCTGGAGGCACACCCGCCATGTGTGACGGGGTAACACAGGGGCAGCCCGGCATGGAGCTGAGCCTGTTTTCCCGGGACACCATCGCCATGAGCACGGCGGTGGCTCTGAGTCACAATATGTTTGACGCCACGCTACTGCTGGGTATCTGTGACAAGATCGTGCCGGGCCTGCTGATCGGCTCCCTGAGCTTTGGCTACCTACCTGCCATTCTTGTGCCAGCCGGCCCGATGCCTTCAGGGCTACCCAATAAGGAGAAGCAGCGGATTCGCCAGCTGTATGCCGAAGGCAAAGTGGGTAAGGATGAGTTGCTTGAAGCCGAGAGCAAGTCCTATCACAGCCCTGGCACCTGTACCTTCTACGGAACGGCCAACAGCAATCAGCTCCTGGTGGAAGTGATGGGCCTGCATATGCCGGGATCGGCCTTTGTAAACCCGAATACACCGTTGCGCGACCAGCTCACACGTGCCGCCACGGAGCAGGTCATCAAGCTTTCCAAACCCCACGGTGGTGAGCTTGGCCTGGGTGACATGGTCGATGAGAAGAGCATCGTGAATGCCCTCGTTGCCCTGTTGGTGACTGGCGGGTCCACCAACCACACTATTCACTGGATCGCCATTGCGCGGGCAGCGGGCATCATCATCGACTGGAATGATTACGCGGAGCTGTCCTCCGTTGTGCCATCAATGACCCGTATTTATCCCAACGGTCAGGAAGATGTAAACGCTTTCCACGAGGCTGGCGGCACGCCGTTCCTGATTCGTGAGTTACTCAGCGCCGGTTACCTCCACAATGATGTGGAAACCGTGGTAGGGCATGGACTTGAGCGTTATACCCAAATGCCGGATCTTGAGGGCGATAGACTGATCTGGCTGCCAGCACCCGAGAAAAGCCTGCGGCCCGATGTGCTCAGTTCCGCGACGGAGCCGTTTGCACCGGATGGTGGTCTGAGAGTGCTGGACGGCAACCTGGGTCGGGGTGTGATCAAGGTGTCTGCCGTCGCCAGGGAGCATCGCACGGTGGAAGCGCCAGCCGTTGTCTTCAATGACCAGAACGAGCTGAAAGCGGCTTTTGAGGCCGGCGACCTGGATAAGGATTGCGTGGTGGTTGTTCGTTTCCAGGGGCCGAAATCCAACGGCATGCCCGAGTTGCACAAGCTGACGCCGTACCTGGGCGTGCTGCAAGATCGGGGATTCAAGGTCGGCCTGGTCACCGATGGTCGTATGTCAGGCGCCTCCGGTAAAGTACCTGCTGCCATTCATGTATACCCGGAAGCGTTGGATGGTGGTCCACTTGCCAGGGTCAGAGACGGTGACCTGGTTTGTCTGGACGCCGAGAGAGGCAGACTGTCCATCGAGGTGGATCAGCAGGAATTTGCGGCCCGTGAATCTGCAAAGGCAGATCTGACCGGGTATCATCATGGTTACGGTCGGGAGATGTTTGGCTGGATGCGTCGTGCGGCCAGCACCCCCGAGGAGGGCGCCAGCTTTTTCTGGAATCATGAAGCATGACAACGATGAATTACTCCCTGGTAGGGGATATCGGGGGCACCAATGCCAGGTTTGCCCTCGTGCGCTCCGGTGACTTCGCGCCGGAGGCGGTGGAGGTTCTGGCTTGCAGCGATTATGACAACCTCGATTCCGCCATTGCCGATTATTTGCAGCGGTCGGGGATAGGGGAAGTCCAGGATGTGTGCCTGGCAGTGGCCTCACCCGTTTCAGGCACCAAGGTGCGGATGACCAACAATCACTGGCGCTTTGACAGTGAGGAAGTGCGCCGACAGTTTGGTTGGAGCGCATTCAAAGTCATCAATGACTTCACAGCGATGGCGCTTGGGGTTCCCCATGTCGCCGCTGAAAAGCTGATTCACGTCTGTGGTGGTCCCGGTGATGCCCACCGGCCGAGGCTGGTGATCGGCCCGGGCACGGGTCTTGGGGTGTCCGGTCTGGTGCCACTTCAGGATGGCTGGGTACCGTTAATGACGGAAGGCGGCCATGTGGATTTTGCGCCTACGGACGATACCGAGATGGCGATACTGCGGATCCTCAAGGCTCGTTTCGGTCGGGTGTCTGTGGAGCGGATTCTCTGTGGCCAGGGGTTGCTGAACCTTTATCAGGCTCATGCCGAGATACAGGGTGTTGCGGCTCCTTTGGATGCGCCGGCGAAAATAACGGCAGCAGCGCTGGAACAGTCGGATTCGCTTGCGCGACATACCCTCCGTCATTTCTGTGAAATTCTGGGACGGGTTGCCGGCAACGGCGTATTGACCCTGGGCAGCACGGGTGGTGTCTATCTGTGCGGGGGTATCCTCCCACGCTTTATCGATTTCTTCCTGGAAAGCCCATTCCAGAAAGGCTTCGAGGATAAAGGACGTATGCGGCCTCTGCTCGAGGCGACACCGGTTTACGTGGTCACCGAAGGTTATACCGGTCTGTTAGGAGCGGCAGAAGCGCTGACGAATCCGGAAGTGTAGGGTGGGAAATGTGTTGCAGCGCTATAGGAGCGTTGCAACATAGCCACTCAGAGATAGTGAACCAGTTCATCCTGATTGAATCGATATTGGCGATTGTAAACCCCTTTTTCGGCACGCTTGCCCGCCGCCAGCACCATGGTTACCAGTCCTTTTTCCGGTAGCGACAGCAACCGCCGCACCCGGTATTCATCGAACCCTTCCATAGGACAGGAATCGTAACCGTGTGCTCTGAGCGCCAGCATCAGGTTCTCCGCTGCGAGGGCAGTTGACTTGGTCGCCCAGACCTTCATTTCGTTGATCGAGTAGGGCCCCCTTGGAACCGGACGAGAGAGTCCAACGACCAGCCCAGCCGTCTTCTTGGCAATACCCAGGAGTCCGAAAGGCCCCTGGTTGTAATGAATGGGTGCGATCTTTGAATAATACTTTTCCACAATCCCCGGCAGTTTTTCTTCGGGCCATTGCTCCAGTGCCATGCGCGAATGCTGGCGCCAGGTGTCGGTGCGGGCAACGACCGCGATCAGCACCGGGGCGGTTTTCGCAGCGTTCTGACCAAGACAGGCCTCGGCGAGACGGTCCTTCAGTTCCGGGGTTCTTACTACAAAGAATTCCCAGGGCTGCAGGTTGCTGGAGTTGGGCGCCAGCATGGCCAGGTCCAGGCAATCGTCCAGCACATCCTGGGGCACCGGCTCATTGGTAAACCGACGAACCGATCGCCGGCTGCGGACCACCTTGCGGAATTCGTCCAGAGTTGGATTCGGTGCAATGTCAGACTTGGCATTCATAGCGGCCGTCCTTCTAGTCAGGGGGGAAGTGGCGGTTTTGTTGGATACGAGAGCTGGCTTTAAGGTGACGTTAACCGGAAGGTTATGCAAGCGTCGGTATGTCCTGGCGCAGTGAGCTAACCAAAAGGGGCTGGCAATCTCCCTGGGGGCTATCTCTTGTTTTTCGAAGGGGCTATTCTGGAGATACAAAGTGACGAGAACACCTGTACCTATCACACAACTATCATAACGAGCAGTGTTCCCCTTTTATGGAATTTTTAATTTCCCAGTTCGCCCGCTCATTGTCCGGCGCCGAGAACCTCGAGCAGCTGACCCGTCCCATTCTTGAGCTTTTGCAGCGTATCACCGGTCTTGAATCGACCTATCTGACAGTGATTGATGAATCGAAAGGCGTTCAAACGATTCTTTTTTCGGACAATTCCGGAAGTATTAACTTGCCTGAGGGAATGGAGGTGCCCTGGGCGGATACCTTGTGCAAGCGGGCAATGGATGAACGGCGATACTTTACTGATGATGTTGGAAAAATCTGGGGAGACTCCGAGGCTGCAAAGGATTTGGGCCTAAAGACTTATCTCTCTGTCCCTGTTAATAATCTCGACGGGAGCATCTACGGCACCCTTTGCGGCGCGAGCAGCTGTTCTTCAACAGTCGACCCGGAAGTATTGGATGTGCTGGAACTCTGTTCCGAGCTGATTGCCTATCAGATCGCCAGGGATGCTGCCGCCAGGGATTCGGTCCGGCGAGCGCGCAGGGCGGAGAAAAAGCTGGAGTCATTATCGTTGATTGCTGAAATCGGCGAGTTGTGTTTCCGGTCGTATACGCTTGATTCCGCCCTGATCGGTGCCGCCGGCTTGCTCGAAGAAAGTGGGGAGTGGGTAAGGGCGGTGCCCTTTGTCCAGACCGCGCAAGGCGTCAATACTCTGGTTGATGGTGGAGACGCCTGGTTGGGCAGGATCCGCGAGGTAGTCGACCTGATCCCGCTGACGGATTCGCTAAATAATCGTGCTCATCCTGATCCATTTGTCAGCGCCCTTGAAGTGGGGCTATTAGAGAGTCTCCAGTCAGAGGCAGGTTTGTCGAGCGATGCAAGCGCCGCTCTGATCAGCGTGGAGACGCGTGGTCGCCGGGTGGCAGGTATTCTCCTGATTCAGGAAAAGGTGCTGACCGAACCGGAGAATAACCGGCAGATTATCATCAGTTGTTCCAATTATCTGTCTCTGCTGGCCGATCGGTTGGAATATCTCACGCAGCTCGAACGTGCCAATCAGGAACTCGTTGTCTACGCTCTCCATGATCCTCTTACCGGGCTTGCCAATCGTCGATACCTGGTGGAGGAGCTTGCGCGAATGCTGGCCGCCGCGGAGCGCAATGGCAGTTGTGTTTATGTGGCCTTTATCGATCTGGATGGATTCAAGTACATTAACGACCAGCATGGGCACGAAGCAGGTGATCACCTTCTTAAGGGCATGGCAAAGCGTTTGCGGGAGGCGACACGTGCGGGGGACCTGGTCAGTCGTTACGGTGGTGACGAATTCGTGGTGTTGTCATCGGCAGGAGCCGAGGGGGAGTCATTAGAGCTCGAGGCTTTCCTCGGCAGACTCAGATCAGTAACGACCGGCCAGTTTATTTTGCCGGAGTTGACACTTGATTACGGCGGCGCGAGCGTGGGCGGTGTTGCCAGTCGGCCAGGGGAAAGGGATCCGGATAAGCTGTTGGCAAGAGCGGACGACGCCATGTATGCGATCAAAAAAGTCAGGAAACAATCATGACCGAGGCATACTCCTCTCTCTCGTTTGACGAGTTAGTCGCCAGGGTACGCCAATGCACATTGTGTGCAGAGTACTTGCCACTTGGGCCCCGGCCGGTGATTCAGCTCAGCGAGTGCTCAAGAATACTGGTGGTCGGGCAGGCACCGGGCCGGCGGGTTCATGAAACCGGGTTGCCGTTCAATGACCCCAGCGGCGATCGTCTCCGCAACTGGATGGGCATTAGCCGGGACGTATTTTACGATGAGAGCAAGCTGGCGATACTGCCCATGGGGTTCTGTTACCCGGGTACCGGTAAGTCCGGTGACCTCCCACCGCGCCCCGAGTGTGCGCCAACCTGGCGAGAAGCACTGCTGGCGAGGCTGAACCACATAGAGCTGACACTGGTCATCGGGCAGTATGCCCATGCCTGGCATTTGTCGGACCCGAAAAAGTCAGTGACCGACAATGTAAAAGAGTGGAGAAAAGACTGGCCCAGCGTGTTGCCGCTGCCCCATCCCAGCCCCCGCAACAATATGTGGCTGCGGCGTAATCCCTGGTTTGAGCAGGACGTCATTCCTCAGCTTCAGAAACGGGTTCAGCAGATACTCCGGTGCTGAGTTTGAGGTAGGAAGCCAGTTCCCCGACGTCCTCTGCCGTGGCGTAAAGCCCCTGTTTGGTCCGCCGCCAGAGGATATCTTCTGCCGTTATGGCCCATTCCCCCGACACGAGGTAATCCACTTCGTTCTGGTACAGGTTGCCGGTAAACCGTCTGCCCAGGGATTCCAGATCAGTCGCTCCATTCACAACCTGGTGAGTGCGTGTACCGTAGGTCCTCACGTAGCGGTTTAATAGCTCTTCAGGCAACCATGGCCACCGGGATTTCAGTTGTGCGGACAGGTCGATCTGGTCAGTAAAGTCACCACCCGGAAGTACGGCGTTCCGGGTCCAGGCCGGACCGGTTTTCGGAAAGAACTGGCACAGTTTGTCGGTGGCCGCTTCGGCGAGTTTGCGGTAAGTGGTGATCTTGCCGCCGAATACTGAAATAACCGGCGCGTTTTCATCAGAGGCATCCACCTCGAACGAGTAGTCACGGCTGGCTTTCTGGGCCGGTTGTTGTTCATCGTCCATCAACGGTCGAACGCCGGAATAGGACCAGACCACATCCTTTGTCGTCAATTGGTGTTTAAAGTGGGCGTTTACGATGTCGAGGAGATAGTCAGTTTCGTCCGTTGAAATGGTTGCCTTGCGAGGATCGCCTTCATACTCCACATCGGTAGTGCCGATCAATGAAAAGTGATCTTCGTAGGGGATCACAAAGACGATACGGTCGTCTTCATTCTGCAGAATGTAGGCCTCGGTATCCTTGTTCAGGCGCGGCACCACAATATGGCTGCCTTTGACCATGCGGATCATCCGCGGGGCGGGCATGGAGAATGCGTCACTGAACAGACGGCTGACCCAGGGGCCAGAGGCATTGACGATGGTCCGGGCAGAGATGGTCCGGGTTGTGCCGTTGGTTGTGTTTTCCAGTGTAACGCGCCACTGGTCGTTGCCCCGTTCCGCGTGGACGCATTTGGTCCGGGTGAGTATGGTTGCGCCGCACTCCTGTGCTTTAAGGGCGGTCAGAACCACCAGGCGGGCGTCGTCCACCCAGCCGTCCGAGTACTCGAAGCCCCGGGTGATTTCAGGTTTCAGGGGGCTGTCGGCGTCAAATCGGATGGAACGGGAGCCCGGGAGGAGTTCGCGTTTGGCCAGATGGTCATACAGGAAAAGGCCGGTACGAATCATCCAGGCGGGGCGCAAATGCTCTCGGTAAGGGAGGCGAAAGCGCATGGGCCACATGATATGGGGCGAATTCTTCAGCAGTGCTTCACGTTCGGCCAGAGCCTTCCGTACCAGTCTGAATTCGTAGTGCTCCAGGTATCGGAGCCCTCCGTGAATAAGCTTGCTGCTGTTGGAGGACGTGGCGGATGCAAGATCGTTCATCTCGCACAGCAAAACCTTCAGGCCCCGACCGGCAGCGTCCATGGCGATGCCCGTGCCATTAACACCGCCGCCCACAATGACGACATCATAATCTGTCTGTAGTGCTTTCATTATCCGGTCGTTCCCTGGCACATCTACTCGTTCATTCACCTGAGTATAACGCTGTTGACCAACAGTAACGATGCCCCTTGTATCAGGCGACCGCCGTTTTGCGAACGGATTCAAGAAGCCGGTACCAGAGCGGGCGGGGCAACGGGCTCTGGGCGCCGCGAGTGGCGGAATGGATCCTGTCAGGGTTCATGGAACCGAGCACCGGCACTGGTGATCCGGGAATCTGGTGTAGCCAGGCAATGGCGAGGGCGGTTTCATCCAGTCCGGTTTCCTCGCGCGCTCTGTCGAGCAGATCGGCGGGAATCCGCTCCGCCAGATTGCCGCCACCCAGCGGAGACCAGGCCAGCCAGCGCATCCCGTCAGTCAGGTGTGCTTCCAGTGTGCCATCGAACAGTGGGACAGTGTGGGCAATGGACAACTGGCTTTGGTTGCACACCAGTGGCAGGCTGGTATTCCGGGCCAGCCATCGCCACTGTTCCGGCAGGTAGTTGGACACACCAATATGGCGTATCTTTCCCGCTGATACCGCATTTTCCAGCACACGGGCGACGTCGTCAGCCTGCAGCAACGGGTCGGGCCGATGGATCAGAAACGTATCAATCTGCTCCACGGACAGTGACGACAGGGCCTTGTCGATGGCGTTCGCCAGGTATCCGGCTTCTGCCTGGTAGTGTTTCACTTGCCAGGGTGAGCTGTCCTGACCAGCCGGTACGATACCCGCTTTGGTGATAACGCGAACCTGTTTGGCCAAAGTCGGGTGTGCGCGCAGTGCGTCACCGAACAGCCTCTCACATTCGCCGGCGCCATAGATGTCGGCGTGGTCGAACACATTCAGCCCTTCATCCACGCGTGCTGATACCCAGTCGGCCAGCTTCGCCGGTTGGGTGAGCTCGGGATGATCGTGGAGCCGCATCATCCCCAGAATCAGGGGTGTTTCCGGTGTAAAGCCTGCTGTTGGGGTGTTTTGCACGGTTACTCCTTGCCGAAGGCGATGACCACGCGGTCGTCGCCGTGGATTCTTGAAAAAACATAGGGCTCTGCGCTAAGGCGTGTATGCGCCCCTGCACCAATGGCTGGATGGCGCGCGCGAAACTGCCCCAACTTCTTCCAGTGGGACAGGACTGGGTCTGCCTTGCCACTTTCGATATCGGTCCAGTTCATATCGGATCGGGTTCCCTGGTGGCCATCTGAACCGGTAGGCCCGAACTCGCGCCCGGTCTCATCCCCATAGAAGATCTGGCTGGTTCCCGGTGTAAACAGCAGGGCGCTGGCTACACGCTTCTGCAAGGCGGGATCATTATCGTCGATTCGACTAAACAACTGGGTATCGTGGGACGAAATGTAGTTCATTACGTTGAACGGATTGTCGCCGTTCATCTTCTTCGAGTAATCACTGTAGATGGCCTCCATCTCAGGCAGGCAGGTAGCACCGGCATGGGCTTCTTCCTGCAGATCAAAGTTGATGACTGCGTCGAAGCCGGAATCAAAGTAACTACTGCGAGTCACCGAGTGGGGGAAAACCTCGGCTACCATCCAGAAGTCCTCCGCAGGCAACGGTTGCCCGGGGTTGTTGCTGCGATAGGTGTCCAGCGCATTCTGGGCTTGGGTTTTCAGTGCCTGCCAGGCTGCCGGTTCCACATGTTTGGCGGTATCCACCCGGAAACCGTCAACGCCAAATTCACGCACCCAGCCTGTCAGCCAGGTGATCAGGTAATCCCGGACGGTTGCGTCATCAAGTTGCGTGGCACGGGTGTTTTCCTTGTTCTGGAGGAACAACGGCAGGTCAACCGCTTTGTCCGATTCGGTCTTGAAGTCCGGTAGGAAGGCCAGCGAGCCGCGTACCGGGTCGATGGAGGCATTCGGCGGTGTGTCATAGTCCCCGATGCCGGCACGGACCCAGTCCTTGCCCCACCAGTTGCGCCAGTGGGGGTGATCGTAATCGATCAGCGCGTGGTAGGCGTGGAAATTCTCCCAGGATTCCGGCTGCCACTCGCCCCATTGTTCCGGCAGGTGTTTTTCGAACCCTTCGCGCAGTCCGCCGAAGCTAAACCCCTGCATGTCCTGGAGTGTGGCGTAGCCGGGGTGGTTCATGACCACGTCCATCACCACGCGAATACCGCGGACATGGGCTTCTTCCACCAGGGTGCGGAATTCTTCACGGGTGCCGAAATTGGCGTCCGGTTGGGTAAAATCCAGGGCGTAGTAACCGTGGTAACCATAGTGCTGGAAATCGCCCCGGTCGCCACCACCAACCCAGCCGTGAATCTGCTCGAAGGGCGGGGTGATCCAAACGGCATTAACGCCCAGTTCCTTGAGGTAATCCAGTTTTTCGGTCAGGCCGGCGAAGTCACCGCCGTGGAAGGTGCCGATTTCGTCCTTGCCGTCGGGTTTTCGCCCGTAGTTGCTGTCATTATCGGTACGGCCGTTGGCGAATCGATCGGTCACGGTAAAATAAACCGTGGCACCGGCCCAATTAAAGCTCTTTTGACCAGCATCAGCGGCCTCAAGCAGTATCAGGCCTTCTGCTGCCGGGGCGGGGGTAAGGGTTACTTCGCCATTTTCCACCCGGGCTTTGTCGCCGCTGTAAAAGTCCCGCACCCAGTCACCATCGGCGAAGGTGTCGCCAACAGGAATCGTCATCTCTGATTGCGTAGCGGTACACAGGCCATTATTGACTGAACTGATTGGGCTTTCAGACAGCGGGGCGACGGTCTCATACTGGCTTCCGGCACAGCCGGCAAGGGACAGGCACGTCGCAAGGCTTACGGTTAACCTGATGTTTTTGGGGTGCTTGTTCATGCAAAGGGCTCCGGTTCCATTTATTGTTGTCTTACCGTAATCAAACCAGACCCGGAGGGTGGGTGGTAGGCGGAATTCACTACGCCTCACTACTCCCCCATTCTACGCCTTAGGGAATGAAATCAGGGCTGATGCCAGCGACGGAAAATTGCAACACAGTTGGGTTACTCGCAATAGAAAGATTTGCGTTAAGCCCGTCCGGCCAACCTCATGCGAGGACGGACAACAAGAATAAGGCAAGTACAAGCAGAGGAATTACCTGATGAATCGTCGAACTTTTATCCGCAGCACACTCGCCGCTTCCATTGTTGCAGCAACCTTTGGTCTGTCTGCCCCCGCTCACGCCGAAATAGATGAGGGCAAGCTCCTGGTCTGGATTAACGGTGACAAGGGCTATGATGGCCTGCAGGAAGTTGGAAACTGGTTCACTGAGGAAACCGGCATCCCTGTTGAAGTAGCTCACCCTGACAGCGCCACTGACAAATTCCAGCAGTCTGCCGCCACCGGTAATGGCCCGGATATCTTTATCTGGGCCCACGACCGGCTTGGTGAATGGGCCCAGAGTGGCATTATCTCTGAAGTAAAGCCATCACAGAGTGTTATCGACGCGAACTTCGATTTTACCTGGGATGCGGTGACAGTTGACGGCAAGATGTACGGTTACCCCATGGCCGTTGAGTCCATCGGCCTGATCTACAACAAAGATCTGATTCCAGAGCCGCCCCAGGCATTTGAGGACATTCCAGCCATTCACAAGAAGCTGGCGGAAGAGGGCAAACGCGCCATTTTGTGGGACTACAACAACACCTATTTCACCTGGCCGATGGTTGCCGCGGCCGGAGGCTACATCTTCGCCCAGAACGAAGATGGTAGCTATGACGTAAAGGACACAGGCGTAAATAACGAGGGTGCCTTGAAAGGGGGCAACATGCTTGCAACCCTGATTGAAGAAGGCGTCATGCCGCGCGGTGCGGACTACAGCGCCATGGAGTCCGGTTTCAATAAGGGCGAGGTTGCCATGATGATCAACGGCCCCTGGGCCTGGGGTAACCTGGAGAAAAGCGGTATCAATTTTGGTGTAACCACCTTGCCGACCGTTGACGGCCAGCCAAGCAAACCAATGGTGGGTGTCATGGCGGCAACGCTGAATTCCGCAAGTCCAAACAAGGACCTGGCCGTTGAGTTCCTGGAGAGCTACGCGCTATCGGTCAAGGGGCTGAAAATGGTTAATGACGACGTGCCCCTGGGTGCCGTAGCCAACAAGGAATTCATGGACGAGCTGTCGTCTGATCCCAACATCGCTGCTACCTTCGAAAACGCCGAACTGGGCGAGCCTATGCCGAGTGTGCCCGCCATGGGCGCGTTCTGGTCATCCATGGGGCCAGCTCTGCAGAACATCACTTCTGGAAGACAATCCGTTGAGGATGCCCTGAACTCAGCAGCACAGCGCATTACACGATAATGTGGAGCCGGAAGCGTCGTCCGCCAACGGGCTGGCGGCGTTTCGGGTTGTGCTGACCTGTTGTTGAATATCTGCCACCGCCGATTGTGGCGACGGCTTTAAACGGGCTGACTACAATGATAACGGAATCCCTGTCCTCCTACGGACCCGAAAGCAGACTTCCAATGATGCGAATAATTCTGAAGTGGGGCGTTCTGGCCGCGCTGGTGGGAATGGCGCTCTACCTGATACTGGCGCTCTATGCCCAGCAGGAATTTGTGTTTGCGATGCTGTTCCTGGTGCTGACCGCATCAGCAGTATTTGTCTTCGTTAATAAGAAGCTATACGCCCACCGCTACATCTTTCCTGCCATTGCTGGCATGGGGCTGTTTGTTATTTTCCCGCTGATGTACACCGTAGGCATTGGTTTTACCAATTACAGTGCCAGTAATCTCCTGAGCTTCGAACAAGTGCAGGATAACCTGATGGGGCGGACCTATCAGTCCGATTCCATTCGCTATGATTACGGTCTTTACCAGACCGATGCCGGGTATGTGGTTTACCTGGAAGGGGAACACCAGGATCTCGTCACGCCTCCCCTGGAATTGGACGGCTCGGAAGCGAGTGTGCCTGTGCTACCCGCCTCAAAGAGGCCGACAGGAGAATCTCTGGCTATGCGGGATATCATCCAGCTTCGTTCGAATCTGGGCAGTCTGAACCTGCTGACCGAAGACGGACGCGAGCTGAGCATGGCCAGCCTGCGTTCATTCGCCGCGATTCATGACCAGTACACGCTGCACGATAACGGCAGTATTACCAATAACCAGACGGACGTAACCTATTTCCCCGATCACGACACCGGGTTTTACCGCAGCGCCGATGGTGACAGCCTGTCACCAGGCTGGACAGTAAATATTGGTTGGGACAACTACCTGAAGGTGGTATCTGACCCCACTATTCGCGGGCCATTTTTTGAGATCTTCGTTTGGACGCTGTCCTTTGCGGTAGCGACGGTCGTGTTTACCCTGGCACTTGGGTTGCTTCTGGCGAACCTGCTGCAGTGGGATCAGATCCGTGGTAAAGGCTTCTATCGCACCATGCTGATTCTGCCTTATGCCGTGCCGGCCTTCATTTCAATCCTCGTGTTCAAGGGGCTGTTCAACCAGAACTTCGGTGAAATCAACTTGGTGCTGGAAGGACTGTTCGGGATGCGTCCGGACTGGTTCAGCGACCCGGCACTGGCCCGCACGATGATCCTGATCGTGAATACCTGGCTTGGCTATCCCTACATGATGCTGCTCTGCATGGGCCTGCTGCAGGCAATTCCACGGGATCTTTATGAGGCATCCGCCATGGATGGGGCAGGGCCAGTGAACAACCTGTTCAATGTCACCCTGCCGCTGATCATCAAGCCACTGATGCCGCTGTTGATCGCAAGCTTTGCGTTCAATTTCAATAACTTCGTCCTGATCGCCCTGTTGACTGGTGGTGCCCCCGATATTATCGGCGCCAGCACACCCGCAGGCACTACAGACCTGCTGGTGAGTTACACCTACCGCATTGCGTTCCAGGATTCCGGACAGAACTTTGGCCTGGCGGCTGCTATTGCCACAGCCATCTTCCTGGTGGTTGGCGCTCTGTCGCTGATCAACCTGAAACTGTCCAAAGTGAAAGTATAAGGAGCTACCCATGGCGATGGTTCAACCGCGCTCCACCAAATATCGAGTTCTGGCGTCCCATCTCGGGATGCTCGGGTTCATCGTGATCATTCTCTTTCCACTGCTGATGGTGATTTCCATCTCCTTCCGCAGCGGTAACTTTGCGTCCGGCAGCCTGCTGCCGGAGAATCCTTCCCTTGAACACTGGTACCTGGCGCTAGGAATACCTTATACCGGCGAAGACGGTACGGTGACCCAGCCGCCGTTCCCGGTGCTGCTCTGGCTGTGGAATTCCATCAAGATCGCAGTGGTTTCGGCAGTACTGATCCTGGCGCTTTCCACCACCAGCGCCTACGCCTTCGCCCGCATGCGCTTTGCCGGTAAGGGCTTTGTGCTCAAGTCCATGCTGATCTTCCAGATGTTTCCACCGGTGTTGTCCCTGGTGGCGCTGTATGCCCTGTTTGACAAAATAGGCAATCACGTCAGCTGGTTGGGGCTGAATACCCATGGGGCGGTGATCGTTGCTTCGCTGGGGGGCATGGCGCTGCATATCTGGACTATCAAGGGCTACTTCGACTCTATCGATCGCTCCCTGGAGGAGGCGGCCATCGTGGATGGGGCGACCACCTGGCAGGCGTTCCGTTACATACTGCTGCCGCTGTCCGTGCCGATCCTGGTGGTGGTGTTCATTCTGGCGTTTATCATGACCATCATGGAGTACCCGATGGCGTCGGTGCTGCTCGTTGATACCGACAAGCTGACGCTGGCGGTGGGTGCGCAACAGTATCTCTATGAGCAAAACTATTTGTGGGGCGATTTCGCCGCGGCGGCGGTGCTATCCGGCCTTCCTATTACTTTGATTTTCCTCTACTGCCAGAAATGGATTGTGGGCGGTCTGACCGCCGGTGGCGTCAAGGGATGATGCCCTCGTTGTCCTCCTGGCTTCTCTGAAGTCCCTTCCCTGGCCGTGACGGAAGATCCCGCGCGGCCTTTCCGCGATCTCCGCGTCTTCCAGCGTTAACTTTCGCGACCCGGTCAGGCTGAATCCCCCCTACTGACCGGGCTTTTTTGGTCTTCCCGGTTCGTCGATCAAAAGCAGATTCGGGCGTGGGTGCAAAAAAGGGGCCGGTACGTGACGGAACCGGCCCAAAGGGAACCCTGTTAAGGGTGACGACAGATCGAATGGAACAGGGGCCGAATCGGCCCCGGGGAGCTTTCAGGGGGAATCAGAAATCTATGCAGGGTTCCTGGAATAGGCGGGGGCAGGCGCTGCCATCCTGACGGAACAGGTGACACTTGTTGGCATTCATTCCCAGGGTCACCGGGGCCCCTTCCTGTACTGGATTTCCGCCGTCGGTCCGCATCGTGATGACACCGTCCACATTGTTCATGACCAGGTGTACCAGAGTCTGGTAACCAAGGCGCTCGACCACGTGAACTTCACCTTCCAGGTACATATCCGCCTCCTGGTTTTCGCTCAGATGCTCTGGGCGGATGCCCAGGGTAACCGTTTCACCCTCGGTGAGTTCGGAGCCGTTCACTGGCAGCTCCAGGTGGTGGTTGCCAGGCATCACAATGGTTGCGGACTGGCTGCTTGCGGATGCGACCGTACAGTCGATGAAGTTCATCTTCGGGGAGCCGATAAAGCCGGCAACAAAACGTGTTGCGGGGTAGTGGTAGAGCTCCATGGGCTTGCCGACCTGGGCGATGGCGCCATTGTCCAGGGCTACGATCTTGTCTGCCATGGTCATGGCTTCCACCTGGTCGTGGGTTACGTAGATCATGGTGGCGTCAAGGCGTTTGTGCAGCCGGGAAATCTCGATACGCATTTGTACGCGCAATGACGCATCAAGGTTGGACAGCGGCTCATCAAACAGGAATACCGCTGGCTCGCGAACAATGGTGCGACCGATGGCAACCCTTTGGCGTTGGCCGCCGGACAGGTCCTTGGGCCTGCGTTCCAGCAGTTTGTCCAGCTGCAGCAGGTTTGCGGCATCCTCGACCCGGCGGTAAATTTCCGCCTTATTGGTCTTGGCGAGTTTCAGACCAAATGCCATGTTCTCCGCTACGTCCATATGCGGGTAGAGCGCGTATGACTGGAAAACCATGCCCACTTCCCGCTCCTTGGGTGGCAGGTTGTTGACCCGTTTGTCGCCGATGTACATGTCGCCGGACGTGATGTCCTCCAGTCCGGCGATCATGCGTAGCAACGTGGATTTTCCACAGCCGGAGGGACCGACAAAGACCACAAACTCGCCGTCTTCAATATCCAGGTTCACGTTACGTGTAACCTGGGTCTCGTCATAACTCTTGCAGATGTTGCGTAAGGTTACGCTGGCCATAACTAGCCTCTTCTTGTTTGATCTGTGTAATGCTATCTCAGCCCCGGGCGATGTCTACGCCCCAGGCCTCAAGTTGCAGTTCCTGTCCATGCCACTGGCCACCGACAAAGTCCGGTGTGCCTGCCAGGGGCGTCGTTTTCGGCAATGTCAGAGTGACTGGCCGCTCGCTCAGATTGAGGGCAATCAGTAAGGTTTCCCCCTGGTAGCTGCGCGAGTAGACAAGGGTGTTTTTCGGTGCCTTGTGAAAGCGGATATCTCCCTTGAGCAGTATCGGTTGCTCCCGACGCCACGCGAGAAAGGCGCGATAGGCTTCCAGTACTGAATTGTCTGCATCCTGCTGGACGGCGACGGCGGCGCCATAATGATCATCATAAACCGGCAGCCATGGGCGCGCATCGGAAAAGCCGCCATGGCTCTTCTTGTGATGCCACACCATTGGCGTGCGGCATCCGTCACGACCTTTGTATTCCGGCCAGAAGTTGATGCCATAGGGGTCTACCAGATCCTCATAGGCCAGTTCGGCTTCGGCCAGCCCCAGCTCCTCGCCCTGATAAATGCAAACGCTGCCGCGCAGCGTCAGAAGCATGGCCATGTAGGCCTTTAGCTGCTGTTCAGATTTCGCTTCCCATCGGGTCGCTACCCTGGTCACATCATGGTTGCCAATTGCCCAGCAGGGCCAGCCATCGGTAAGCTTTTCTTCAATGGTGTTGACGGTTTTACGGAAAAAGTCCGCACCGTGTTGCTCAGTCAGCAGGTCGAATGAATAGGCCATGTGCAGCTTGTCACCGCCGCTGGTGTAATCCGCCATGGTTTGCAGCGAGTTGTCATCGCCGATCTCACCAACGGTGGTGGTGCCAGGGTACTGGTCAAGCAGGGCCCGGAGCCGTTTGAGAAAGGCAATATTCTCCGGCTGTGTTTTGTCGAACTGATGCAGCTGGTACGCGTAGGGGTTCTCTTTGCGAACCCCGATGGAACCTTCGGCCACGGTGCTGGCAGGCGGGTTGTCTCTTAGCTTGCGGTCATGGAAGCAGAAATTGATCGCGTCCAGGCGGAATCCATCGACGCCCCGGTCAAGCCAGAACTGCACATCGGAAAGAACCTGTTCCTGTACCTCCGGGTTATGGAAGTTCAGATCGGGCTGGCTGGTAAGGAAGTTATGCAGATAATACTGCTTGCGACGACTGTCCCAGCTCCAGGCTGGACCGCCAAATACCGATAGCCAGTTGTTTGGTACGGTGCCATCTTCTTTCGGGTCTGCCCATACATACCAGTCGGCTTTTGGATTGCTGCGACTTGCGCGGCTCTCGACAAACCAGGGATGCTGATCCGAAGAATGGCTGAGTACCTGGTCAATCATAATGCGAAGACCCCGTTTGTGGGCCTCGGCAATCAGCGTATCGAAATCGCTCAGGGTGCCGAATATGGGGTCCACATTGCGGTAGTCAGCGACGTCATAGCCAAAGTCTTTCATTGGCGATGTAAAAAACGGTGACAGCCAGATCGCATCCACGTTCAGGCTGGCAATGTAATCCAGCTTGGCGGTGACACCCGGCAAATCGCCGATCCCATCGCCATTCGAATCATAAAAACTGCGTGGATACACTTGATAGGTGACGGCGCCGCGCCACCAGTCAGGGTTTTTGATCATGTTGCCTCGCTTACACTCTGGTGGTGAATCTTGTTTTTTACCCTGAAGTCATAGTGCGTTGGCGGTGGCAACCATTCATCCTCCTGCCCGAGTTTTTGTTGGCGTAGATGGGGGGAGGAGGGGGGCGTAGAGGGGGGAGGCCTGACCATGAAGGGTCAGGCCGAGAAGCTTTTTCTGCCTATTTCCGTCCGGCCAGGGCCGCCAGAATAACGCTGGCGGCCACGGAACAGAGAAGAGCCCCGAGGAAGGGGGACAGTGTTGGAAAGGCCCCAGGGAAACTCGCGGCCATCAAGCCGGCACTCAGGGTGCCACCGCTGATCCAGCCGGGCAGGATGGCACCGACCAGTCCCGCCAGTCCTCCGCCTACGGCTGCAGTTGTCGACATTTTTTTCCACAGTCCCATAAGTACCGGAATCACGGCGGTCGCACACAGCAGGTCGGCGATCAGAAACAGCCGGAGGACGGAGATGCCCTGCAGCGCCACCAGTACCACGGGTATCATCAGCAACACTGTAATCCAGCGGGCGGCGGTCAGGGATAACCCCTTCTTTTCGGTAACGGCCAGCGAGGCCAGGGCGTTCTGCAAGGTATCCACGGAGGACGCGACCAGAGTCAGTGCCAGTACAAGAGCCGGAATGGTCAGCCACGCTGGTGCGCCTGAAAGCATGGCGAAGAATGGAATCGGTGGATTACCAAGATCCGTTCCGCTCATGGCCGCTGCGATGCCCATCGAGCCCACCAGGGCAACCACGGCAATGGTGATGATGCCCCCGAAGAATGCGCCGCGCTGGAGGGAAGAAGTGTCACGTGCGGACCACAAGCGTTGCCAGTAACCCTGGTGAAACAGGTTGGCCGCAGTTACCGCGATTACCAGGGTGAGTGCCACACTCAATGCGCTGCCAACCGGAACCGAAGGGCTATGATCCAGACTGATCTCAGGCAGGCGGTTGATCGCAACCACGCCGACTATGATGAGCAGAGCGATCAGCAGGAAGGCCTGCCATTGGTCCGTCACGAGGCTCGCCCGTAAACCTCCCCAGGCCGTGTAGATCAGCGTTGCTGAAGCCACGGCCACAACCGCCAGATTGCCGTTCACGTTGGAGAGCAGGGATGTAATAGCACCGATGGCAGTGAGTTCGGCGGTCACAAAACAGAGCATGTAAAGCACTGAGATCAGAGATACATAGCGGCGGACGCCGTTGCCGTAGCAGGCCTGTGCAAACTCTCCAATGCTTCGACCCTGTGGTAGAAGCCGACGAATGGCGGGGCCGCAGAAGGCGAATACAATGAATGGCAGGGCCGCGCCGAGTGCGTAACCTGCCAGCGCCAGCGGTCCCACCAGTGCGCCGACTTCCGGGGGCGCAAACAGGATCCAGCCGCCCATCCCCGAGGCCAGGAAACTGAGGCCGAGAGCTCTTGCGCCCTGTGTATTCCGTGCGGTCACGAAATCATCAAGGCCCCCGTCGGCCAGTCTTGCCCGCACGCCAAGCCAGGTAAACAGGATGAGGGCAACAGCCAGTGCGGCCGTGGTGGTGTAAAACATGACAATCGCTCCGCCGATAAGAAGGAGCGAAATAGTGACATATAACGGGCTATTGGGCGAGATACTCAAATGTCAGCGGCAATTTTGACAAGCATCAATCCACAGTCCAGCTTATGATTTACTCTGTGTCCTCTATAGTTGACACATCATCGGCAGCGATTTCAGGAGGTGCGCGATGAATAACCGACAATCCGAGTTGGAAACCCTACGGTCGGATCTGAAAGCCAGGCTGTCACGCTTTGAGGCTCACCAGCACCGTGAAGACGGGGCTCTGGAGAAGGATTTCGAGGAGCAAGCGGTACAGACCCAGAACGACGAAGTGGTGGATTCCCTGGAATCCGAGACCCGCTCCGAGCTGGCCCAGATTGAACATGCGCTGGAGCGAATCCAGCAGGGTATGGGAGATGAGTGCGAGCGGTGTGGAGAAGAAATTGATCCGCGCCGGCTTCAGGTGCTGCCCTATACGACCGTTTGTGTGGATTGTGCCGACGGCTGACTTGACCTCTACGATCATACTGGCCACTGAGTCGCCAGGATAACGACGAATCCTTACGCAGGGATAGGCGCATGGTAAATCAGCCGGTTTTCCAGACCCGTGGACTGACCAAGGTCTACGATCAGGGAGAGGTCCAGGTCCATGCCCTTCAGGGTGTGGATCTTGACCTGTACGCTGGTGAACTGGTGGTGATGCTTGGTGCCTCGGGATCGGGAAAATCCACATTGCTGAATATCCTCGGCGGTCTGGACGTACCGAGTACGGGGACCGTCTCCTATCGCGATGAACGCCTGGACGGTGCCCGGGAAAAGGACCTGACCCGCTATCGACGTGATTTTGTCGGCTTTGTTTTCCAGTTCTACAATCTCATCCCCAGCCTGACTGCGCGTGAAAATGTGGCCGCAGTGACTGAAATTTCGCGCCATCCCATGGAGCCGGAGCAGGCGTTGGCACTGGTTGGCCTTGAGGGAAGAATGGATCATTTTCCTGCCCAGCTTTCCGGTGGCGAGCAACAGCGTGTTGCAATAGCACGGGCCATCGCAAAGTGCCCGGAGGTACTGCTGTGCGATGAGCCCACCGGTGCCCTGGATTCAGCCACCGGTATCCGGGTTCTGGAGGCGCTGGAAAAAGCTAACCGGGAGACCGGGACCACCACAGTGATCATTACCCACAACGCTGCGATAGCCAATATGGCGGACCGGGTGATCACCCTGTCCGATGGCAGAATCAGTGGCGAGCACCGCAACGGGTTGCGCCAGGACCCGCGGTCGCTGAGCTGGTGATGATATGAGCGGCCATACTCTGCGTACAAAACTCTATAGAGAGCTTTGGCATCTGAAGGGGCAGGTCATTGCCATCGCCCTGGTGATTGGCGGTGGCGTTGCCGTGTGTCTGATGTCACTGGTGAATTATTCCTCGCTGACCGCCACTCGGGCTGATTACTACGCTGAGCACCGGTTTGCGGATGTCTTTGTATCTCTCAAACGGGCGCCGAATCACGTGCTGCAGCAGGTTGCACGTATTCCCGGCATCTACAACGTCGGTGCCCGGGTAGAGGGCGCGGCCAAGCTTGATATTGCCGGCTTTGATGAGCCGGTCTCGGCACGGCTCATCTCGTTACCCGAAACCGGCATGCCAGAGGTAAACCGACTGTATTTGCGACTTGGCCGCTTGCCGGAGGCTGGACGAAACAATGAAGTTGTAGTCATAGGCAGCTTTGCCGATGCCCACGGTCTGGTTCCCGGCGATACCCTTTCCGCCATTATTAACGGCCGGCGTCAGCAGATGACAGTGGTGGGAGTTGCGGAATCACCCGAGTTTGTCTACATCATCCCACCGGGCGCGATGCTGCCTGATTATGAGCGATACGGCGTCCTCTGGTTACCCCGTAAATCGCTCGCTGCTGCGATGGATATGAGCGGTGCTTTTAACAGCCTGGTTCTTCAAACGGAGATGGATACCCCGATCGCAGGTGTCATCGACCATCTGGATCGGTTATTGGCGAGATACGGTGGCACCGGCGCCTTCGACCGGTCAGAGCAGTTCTCTCACCGTTTTCTGAACGATGAATTGAATCAGTTGAAGACCATGGCAACGGTATTTCCGTTGATTTTCATGGCAGTGGCCATGTTTCTCCTCAATGTGGTGATCTCACGGCTGATCAGCACCCAACGTGACATCGTTGCTGTATTGAAAGCCTTCGGATACAGCAATCGGCAGGTGGGATGGCACTACAGCCAGATGGTATTGGTCATTGCCAGCGTTGGTCTGCTGTTGGGGACGGTGGCCGGGCTCTGGCTGGGGCGTGAACTGGGCCAGCTGTACATGGAGTTCTACCGGTTCCCGAGTTTGCTGTTCAGTATCAATCCCTGGTGGCTGGTATTCCTTGCGGCTATTACCCTGCTGGTCGCCTGGATCGGAGGCTGGCGTGCGATACGTGCCGCAGCCGCCTTGCCCCCGGCGGAAGCCATGCGTCCCGACGGCCCCGGCCGGTTTCGCAAAGGGGCTTTTGAGCGTGCTTTGGGTGGTCTCCGATTCAGTCAGCCGTCAAGGATGATCCTTCGCCAGCTTGCCAGCAGACCGACTCGCACCCTGTTATCAGCCACCGGTGTTGCGATGGCCGCGGCCATCGTTATGGTTGGTAATTTCCAGTTTGACTCCGTCGGTTTGATGGTACACACCCAGTTCGCCCGGGTGCAGCAACAGGACATATCTGTCAGCTTTGTCGAGCCTGTTAATGAGGCTGCGCTGTATGGTCTTGCCCGACAGCCTGGGGTGCTTTACGCCGAAGGTCGACGATTGGTATCAGCCCGCCTGATTAACGGTCACCGGGAATGGCGCACCGTGCTCACGGGCATCCCCGGTGATGCCAAAGTCCAGTTTGTGATCGATCAGAATCTGAACCCGGTTCCACTGCCACCCGCTGGTCTGTTGCTGACCGATTTTCTGGCTGTTGAGTTGGGCGTGAAACCGGGTGACATATTGACTATCGAGGTGCTGGAGGGGGAGCGGCGAAAGCTTGAGATTCCGGTGGCCGGCATTACCAATGAGTTTCTGGGCGTCGGTGCCTATATGATGCTTTCCGCTCTCAATCGCAGCCTGAGTGATGGGCCCCAGATCAATCAGGCGCTTCTGAATATCGAGGATGAGCGTGCCCCCGGTCTTTATCGACAGCTCAGGGAAATGCCCGGTGTGCTCGGCATTGGTATCCGGCAGGCCATGCTGGACAGTTTCTTTGACACCCTGGCCCGGAATTTCCTGACGTTCACGCTGGTAAACAGCATCCTTGGGGGCATCATTGCGTTCGGGGTGATCTATAACACGATACGTATCTCGTTGGCGGAGAAAGGGCGTGAACTGGCAAGTCTGCGCGTGCTGGGATACACCCACAACGAGGTGTCTCATATCCTTTTGGGTGAGCTCGCACTGTTGCTGATATTGGGTGTGCCACTGGGCTGGGCAATCGGTCATGGTTTGGGTGAACTGATCGTGTCGGCAATGCAGACTGAACTCTATCGCGTCCCTCTGTTGATTACGTATCAGACGTTCGGAATCTCCGCTGCCGTTGTTGTGTTGTCTGCATTGGGTTCCGGATTTATTGCCTGGTGGCGGTTGCGGGGTCTGGATCTGGTGGCGGTACTGAAAACCCGGGAGTAGGGCTGTTCAGCAAGGGGTTAATGATGGTGACGAAAAAAAGGGGCTCCGGCAAGTATGTATTCTGGGGCTTGATGGGATTGCTGGCGCTGGGGGCAGTCGCTCTTGCACTGCGCCCCGATGCCGTCTGGGTCGATCTTGCCAAGGTTGAAAGAGGGGCGCTGGCTGTGACCATTACGGAAGAAGGAAAAACCCGTGTCAGGGACCGATACGTCGTGTCTTCGCCAGTTGCGGGCTACCTCCACCGGGTGGAGCTGGAAGTCGGTGATTCTGTGATCCCCGGCGAATTGCTCACAGAGGTGGAACCAATGCCAGCCAGTGTTCTTGATGCCCGCAGCCGGGCGGAAGCGCAGGCACGGCTGGCGGCAGCAAACTCAGCCCTGAATTCGGCACGACAGAAAGTGGCTGCGGCAAAGGCGGACGCGCAATTGGCCCAGAAGGAGTTCGAACGGCTACAGTCATTGAAAGGGTCTGACTTTGTTTCCACCGAGAGGGTCCAGCAGGCGGAGCTTGCAGCGGTTCGATCCGCCGCCATTCTGCGATCCGCCAGATTCGATGAAGAGGTGGTCGCTCACGAGCTGGAAGTGGCCCGTACTCGCCTCGACGTTTCTGCCGCCCGATCAGCGGGTGAAATCCCGGTGGAACGAGTAGCGGTTCGTGCACCCGTAAACGGCGCAGTGTTGGGCGTTTTACGCAAGAGTGAGGGCGTAGTCCAGGCCGGTGATGCCATTGTTGAAGTCGGCGATCCCGGTGCTCTGGAAGTGGTGGTCGATGTACTCAGCTTTGATGCAGTGCGGTTACAGTCGGGCGGCCGGGTACGGTTGGACGGTTGGGGTGGGCCGGAGCTTGAGGCTGTTGTGCGACGGATAGAGCCGGTCGGATTCGTGGACATCTCGGCACTGGGGGTGGAAGAGCAGCGTGTCCAGGTGGTGGCTGACATTGTCAGCGCAAGGGATGAATGGCAGGAGCTTGGTGATGGCTATCGGGTGGATGCCTCATTTCTGTTGTGGCAATCCGACGACGTGCTGAACGTCCCTGCCTCCGCGGTGTTTCGCCGTAACGGCGAGCCCTTTGTATTTCGTGTGGTCGAGGGGGTAGCACGTATTACCCCAATTGCGACGGGTGAGAGCAATGGACTGTTTACCGTCGTAGAACGCGGCCTCGACGAGGGGGATCAGCTGGTCAGGCATCCGGACCGGCAACTGTCTGATGGAGTCCGGGTCAGAGCTCGCTAGGAGGAATAGATGATGCGGTCGAAAATCCAAAAACAAAACGAGGGTTTGCCCAAAAGTCAGATGATCGGCTTGTTTCTGGGGCCGCTGTTTCTGCTGCTCACCCTTGTGCTGCCGGCACCGGAGGGAATGAACAACGCCGCCTGGGCTGCAGCCGGACTGATGTTGCTCATGGCAACCTGGTGGTCCACCGAAGCCATTCCCATCCCGGCCACGGCACTGCTGCCGATCGTATTGGTGCCGGCGTTGGGGTTGGGCTCGGTCAAAGAAGCTACCGCGCCTTATGCCAACCCGATCATCTTCCTGTTTCTGGGTGGCTTTACACTGGGTCTCGCAATGCAACGCTGGAACCTTCACCGGCGAATCGCATTGCTGACCCTGCGTTCCGTGGGGGATAAACCCAAACGTCAGATTGCCGGGTTCATGATTGCCACGGCCTTCCTCAGCATGTGGGTCAGTAATACGGCGACATCCATCATGATGCTGCCCATTGGTTTGTCGGTGATTGCGATGATGGGAAGTTCAGAGCCAGAAGCGCAGCGCCGGTATGCGACAGCGCTTCTCCTGGCGATTGCGTACTCCGCAAGCATTGGCGGCATTGCCACCCTCATCGGCACCCCACCCAATGCGCTTTTGGCCGCCTATCTCAGTGAGAATCAGGGCGTGTCCATCGGATTTGCCCAGTGGATGCTGATCGGTGTGCCGGTCACTTTGCTGATGTTGCTGTTGACCTGGTGGTGGTTGACCCGGAAGGATTTTGGCCTTTCCAGTCAAGGTGACAGCGGCACCATGATTGATGATGAACTGGCAGCCCTGGGCTCGCTGAAGAAAGGGGAGAAACTGGTTGCAACGGTTTTCATACTCACTGCCGCTGCGTGGATCTTCCGACCGTTGTTGTCGGACAGCCTGATGCCCTGGCTCAGTGATACCGGTATTGCTATTTCAGCAGCGGTGGCCATGTTTCTGATCCCTGTAAATGTGAAAGAGCGGCTATTCGTGCTGGATTGGGAAACCGCCCAGAACATTCCCTGGGGCGTGTTACTTCTGTTCGGGGGTGGCCTGGCGATGGCCGGTGTCATCAGCAGTTCCGGACTGGCCGAATGGATTGCCGAGAGCCTGAGTATCGCCGGTCATCTGCCTGTCATTGTGATGATTGTCCTGGTCGCCGGCGTCATTATTTTCCTGACGGAAGTGACCAGCAACACTGCCACCGCCGCGGCTTTCCTGCCATTACTTGGCGCAGTGGCTATGTCCCAGAACCTGTCACCCCTGCTACTGACGGTACCGGCGGCGATTGCCGCGAGCTGCGCGTTCATGATGCCAGTGGCCACGCCACCAAACGCCATTGTGTTCTCCAGTGGCCACATGAAGATTCAGGACATGATACGCGCAGGGTTTGTGCTCAATATCATGGGCATACTGGTGGTGACCCTGGCCAGTTACCTGTTGCTTGGTCTGGTATTCACCCTGTAATACCTATTCGCCCTGAATCTTGCTCAGAAGGTCCTTAGCCAGTTCGATGGCTTCTGCACGGTGACTGATGTTCTGTTTCTGGTACAGGCTGCGAATGTGGGTTTTCACCGTGGTGGACGCCACCTTCAGGTGTTCCGCGATCTGGTCGTTGGACAGGCCGGCATGAATCAGGCTCAGGATCTGCCATTCCCTGCGGGTGAGGGGAGATGTGCGGATCAGCTCTGGTACATCCGGACGATCGATGATGTCCTGGATAATGGCCTCATCCAGTGAGATACGAATCGCACGGCTAAAATCCCGTTGCTGTTGTGCCAGTTGAATCAATCGTTCCGCGCGTTGTAATTCCATGCCATCAATGGCACCTTCATTGATCAGTGCTTTCAGGATAACAATCAGTACTTTACCCATGCGCAGAAAACTGCCGACTGCGCCAGTGGTGCTGGCCAGGGTCAGCGCGGTTTTCATGTGGACCAGAGCCTGATCCCGATTCTCCATTTGCCAGAAAAGATAGGCGAGGGCAATGTGGTTGCGATTGAGATCGGTCTTCAGGCCGATCCTCTCAGCCACTTCTGTCAGTGATTCCAATAATGGCAGGGCGAGTTCATATTGCCCGAGACTCACTAATGCCCGTGCCCGGTTACGACCGTTGCACTGGTGAAAATGGTTGGTGGCCGATGCCGGGTCACAGGGCGGGGCAATGGTCAGCCAGCGCTGAATTGAATCATGGTCACGAACGGCATCCCAATACGTCAGCATGGTGGCATGGGCATTGGCGACCCAATCCAGGTGATAGTCTCCGGCTGCCAGCATTTTCTGGATCCGGCTGATGTAGTCGGCGCACAGGCTTTGCCGGCCACGGGCATGGGCGACCTTGGCCAGGGATGTGTGGCTCTGGACATACCAGCGCTCGCCCTGTGCTTCCAGAATCTCAATCCCCTGTAACGCACAGCGCTCAGCGCTCTCCAGGTGATGCCATTCCCACATGATCTGGCTGCGGATACGGAACAGGAACTCGAGAATGGGCAGGTGATTGAGATGGTTCTCTTCGGCATACTGGAACGCGCGTTCCTGGATGTTGTAGGCCTTTTGCAGCAACCCCATCGCCACACTGATCTCGGATTGCTGACACAGGGCCCAGAGTACGTTCTGGTGCGCGTGGTGAGTGCGAGCCAGGTGCTCGGTATCCTGCATCCGTGCCAACGCTTCATCAAGTTGCCCCTGCACGAACAGGGCTTCACCGATCACGGACGCCGCCGCAACCCGGGAAGTGGGCAGGAAACGGGCTTCCTGGTTGATGGCCTCTGTTGCCAGCACCAGGGCTCGCTCATGGTCCCCGTAATTCATGGCAACCTGGGCCCGAATGGCACTGAATTCTCCTTCGATAGCGCGCTGGGTGTCGTCATTCATGGAAGCCTGTAACCGGGCTTCCGCAGCTGACAGCCAGTTTTCCACCTCATCAAACTTGTATTGCCCCTGGGCAACCCAGGCTCGCAGCAGTGTCAACGTGGGGGCTTGCGCAATAATGTCCTGGGGCAGTGTGTCGAGGCAGCGTTGCAGCAGGGTAAATTGCCCCTCGGTGAAGAATTTGCGGCCGTGGGCGGTCAGGACCCGAGTTATACGGTCGACATCTTTCGCCGCAATGGCGTGTTTTGCTGCTTCCTCCGCATGATCCAGTTCCAGCCACGCATCAACGGCGCGCTGGTGAAGTTCCTGCTGGTTTTCCTGTGTTGTGCAGCTGAGCAGGTGACGTAAATACACCGAAAACAGCGGATGATAACGGAACCAGAGGGCTGAATTATCAACAGGGGTGATAAACAGCCCCATGCCCAGGAGACTGCTGAGCAGCGCCTGGCCATCGCTGTCATTCATCACCCGCATCACCATGGCAGCATTGAATCGATCAAGAATGCTGGTTCGCAACAGGAAGGTCCGTTGTTGCTCGGTTAGCCCCTGTCCAAGCAGTTCGTCAAAGTAATCGAATATATACTGGTTGCCATGGGCCAACTGGTCTACGAAGTCACTGAACTCTATGCTGGTGGCCGCCGAGGCGGACAGCAGCTGAAATGCGGATATCCATCCTTCAGAACGCCTTACCGCACGTTCAATGCTTTCCCGGGAAACCTCGTAGGGCAGCCGGCTCTCAAAATACTGTTGTGCTTCGTCAGCGCCGAAAGCCAGATCGCGAGTGGTTATCTCACTCATACGTCCCTGCATTCGTAGCTGAGCCACGCCCACTGGTGGCATGGTACGGCTGATTAACACCAGGGTCAGGTAGGCGGGAATATGGCGAAGCAGGAAGCGGAGGCTGTCGTGGATGTCCTGATTGGTGATCAGGTGATAGTCATCAAGGACAACATAAAGCGGCTCGTCGTCTTGAGGTAGCTCAGCGAGCAGATCGGTCAGAAACGATTCCAGGCTGGAATAGCCGTCGTTCTGCAGTGTTTCAAGTGTGCTCTGGCAACATCCCGGCACCTGCACTTCTAGTGCCTGAGCCAGGTAGCCTGCAAACCGGGCGGGATCATTGTCTCCACTCTCGAGTCGATACCAGGCAGCCCTGGCTTCCAGTGCCCGGAGTCGGTCGGCCATGGTCGTGGTTTTGCCGTAACCGGCTGGCGCATGCACCAGAAGCAGGTTGACGGGAGCAAGTCCATGCAACAGGTCATTGAACTTCTCTCTCGGGAGGAGTGCCGTTGGTGGCTGGGGAGGCTGATTCTTCGCAGCAATAAATGTCAGGTGACCCGGGCTAAGTGTTGTTGTCATCAGGATCTTCAAATTGGGTTACAGGCAAATTCAGTAGGTTTGATACCGGCTTTCGGTCCCGCCGTCAACTCTGAGCCGATTCGCGGCGATGCCTTGAACCAGTTCTCAAAACCTTGCCCCACGGCCTCTTCTGCAGCGATAGATTTGAGGCACAGTTATCTTTAAGCACCGGGGCTTTTCGGTATCTTACCGTAACAACATGTAACTCAATAATGCGTGCGAATTACCGTGACAAATAATAACAGGGACTTCTTCTGACATGCTGCTGGTGCTCGCCGGATCCATCCTTACTTTCACCATGGTGCAGGAAGCAACCGTTGTGGAGCCGTTTGATAAGGGAGCGATAGTCATCGAACAGGATGTCGACAGCAGCCCGGTCAAGCTGCGCTCGGATGTCCGGGTGGAACCCCTGGTAGAGCAGAAGTTCCGCAACATAGTCCGCCAGGCATACGACTACAGTTGCGGCAGCGCTGCGCTGACCACCGTGCTGAACTTCTATCTGGGGCGGACACTGAACGAGCGACAGGTAATGGAAGGTCTGCTTCATTACGGGGAGAGTGAACGGATCGTTCAGCGCCGTGCCTTTTCCATGCTGGACATGAAACGCCTGGTGACGGCTCTGGGGTATCCCTCCGGCGGATTCAAGGCCAGCATCGAAGATCTGATCGACCTGGATCACCCCGCCATCGTCCCGATTCATCACGCCGGTTTCAAACATTTTGTTGTGCTCAGGGCTATCCGGGATGACCGGGTTTATCTCGCTGATCCGGCGGTAGGGAACATTTCCTTCACCCTGGCGCAGTTCGAGGAGAAGTGGGACGACAACGTGTTGTTCATTGTGTTTCCGGGCAGTGACCAGCCACTGGATTACCTGGAGCTCAAGGAAGAGGACTTGCGTTTCATCGATGACCAGACCATGACCCTGCTGGCGCTACAGCGAGTACCCGAGTTCCATGAATCAACCGCCAGGCGTGTTCAGAACCTGCTTGAACGCCAGAAGAACAACCCGGATGGCAGCGTGGAAAACACGCGTAAGCAGCTTCACTACCGCCGGAATTAATCGCCCGGATTCAGCCTCCGGGAATCAGGAATAATAAAATCAGAATTAAGGGAGTCAGGATGAATCGTTGGTTTACGCGAGGCTTTATCCTTTGTTCAATAGCAGCCTTGGTGCCTGGGGTCGCTGCAGCACAGGAAGACAATGTCGACCAGGCACGGGAAGCACTGGCGAAACAGGAAGGTGATGAGGATTCCACTCGTCAACTGGAAGAGGTCTTTCAGGCGTCTGAGAAAAATTACTCCCTGCAGAAAAAAGGCTCCCATGCCCTGAATTATTCGTTTGATTACAGCTACACCGCGGACCAGCGGCTGGACCTGGCGATTACCAACGGTTCGGTTCGCAATCTGGATGTGGTGCCCTCGGCCACCCACAGCTTTACCAATGCTTTCTCCTATGACTATGGCCTTCTGGATAACCTGACAGTGGGCACACGGGTTCCGCTTGTGGTGAAGTATGACACGCAGGATGAACTCAATGTTTACGATTTTGGGGATATCTCCTTTACGGCCCGCTGGCAGCCATTTGCCTATGTACCCGGCAAGATGTCCACCACTCTGTTCGGCACACTTTCTTCCAAGACCGGTGTTAGTCCCTACGAGATAGACATCAATGAGCAGCTCTCCACCGGCAGCGGCTACTATTCGATTGGCGGTGGAGCAAGCCTGTCGAAGGTACTAGATCCGGTGGTTATATTCGGTTCCCTCAGCGCCACCTATAACGTGACCGAGTCGGGCCTGCAGCAGGTCCGGGGGGCGAGGTTGCTGGAGAAAGTCGAGCCCGGGTTCGGTCTGTCAGGTTCGGCCGGTTTTGCCTACTCATTGTCCTACGACATTTCCCTCAGTGTTTCAGCACAACTCAGCTACAGCGACGAGACCATCCTGACGTTCACCAATGGGGACCAGGCGGTCGCCCAGGACCAGATGACCGGTTTTCTCAGTTTTTCACTGGGCACCCGTGTCAGCGACACCACCATCGTGAACACCAGCCTCGGTATTGGCCTTACTGAGGATGCCCCGGACTTTTCTCTGGGCGTGTCCCTGCCCATTAATTTCTCCGGCCTCAAAGAGTGATCGAAGTCGCTGACGTTTTACGGGAAGGGAAGACTCCATGGGAATGACCAGCCACAACAGGCAGATTCTCGGCGCAGTGATCGCCGCGACCATCTCGTGTGGTGCCGAGGCCCAGCTCGCGCAGAACCTGACGATTCACCCCAAGGCCCTGGCTCTGGGGAACGCGGTGACGGCAGATCCGCCCGGCATCATGGCGATTCACTATAATCCGGCGGGGCTGACCAAGCTGGAAGGACGCCAGCTTGAAGTCAACCTGATGAGCGTTTATCTCGATGTCGATGCCGATTTTCATGCCCCGGAAGGCTATGAAATATTCGGCATTGATGGTCTGGAGACCGACCCGCTCACTGGTGAACAGCGGGATCCGGTCGCCAATAGCCACAGTCACACCAATAACGTGGCGTTGTACCTGCCGGGGTATGGAATCTTACGCGCTCCTCCGGGACCGGCGATTGCGCCATCGGCCGGCATCAGCATTAACCCTCCGGGGTCAAAACTGACTTTCGGTAATGCGTTCTATCTGCCGCTGGCTGCCGGCTTTTACCGGGACAAGGACGATCCGGGGCGCTATCAGCCCCAGGCGACGGCACTGCAGAGAACCACCTACCTGGCCCCCACCGTTGGATACGAGATCAATGACGAATGGTCCGTAGGCGCAGGGATTCACCTGTCCCACATGGGGATTGCTGCAGACCAGTACATGCGTGCACCCAATATGCTGCTGGGTGTCGCGGAAGTGCTCCAGGACGCCTTTAACTGCGAGAGCGGTGATGAACCATTGCAGCCATGGCTGGCGTTATGTGGCGGTAACGTAGGTCCCTGGGATGACATTGGTGCCTTGAGCATTGATGTTCAGGATACTCTGTCTCCCACTTATACACTCGGGGTGATGTGGGAGCCGACCCACTGGTTTAGTTGGGGTGCGAGTTACACCTCCGAAGCGGACATGAATCTCAAGGGTACCTTCGAGATTGAGTACACTGATGACTGGTCGGGTTTCTGGCAGAGTGTGAATGGCTCGGTACTGGGGGCGATTACCTCCGCCATTCTCAGCTTGCCGTCAGGTGCCCCCCGTGAGGCCGGTAACGTAAGCATGGATCTGGTGTATCCTCAGCACTTCCAGACCGGTATCAGCGTGGACGTCCATCCGAAGCTGACGGTGAATGTGGATGCGGGCTGGACCGACTACAAACAGTGGGATGCGTTCGTTTTCCGCTTTGACCGCAACCTGGAATTCCTCAACGCGGCACGCATCCTGTCTCCGGATAATGCGACGCCGAATACCCTGCGGCTGCCCCTTGGCTTCACGGATCAGTGGAACTGGGCGTTTGGGCTGGAGTTCCATGCCTCATCCCGCCTGGACCTGCGGGCCGGGGTGGAGATCCGTGATTCGGTGATCCCGGATGACCAACGATCCATCATGGCGCCGTTTGGGGGCGCTAACCTGTATAGCATTGGTATGGGGTACCGGTGGGACAAGGACACCGAAATTGATATGAACCTGAGTTACCTGCACTCCGTTGAGACCATTCCGGCGGATACCAGTTGCAACATTAACTGTGACAATATAACCAATATCATCTACAACCCGTACGCTGGGCTGGATGTGAAAACTTCACTGCGTGTCGTGATGGCGGGCCTCAGTTTCCGGACAAAGTTCTGACGCGTCCCCAGGGTTTGGTTGCGTCGTTAAGGTGATCAGAAGATATGCCCAACAACCGGTTCCCGTACGCGGCAATTCTCACTGTAACGATGGCCCTTGCCGCTCTCGTTGGCTGCCAGGCCGATGGAAGTTCACCTTCCTCGCGGGAAGGGTATTTCACCTGGGTGGATGATAAGGGGCGGGTCCAACACTCCCGGATAATCCGTGAATCCGAACCGGAGTCTGAACAGCCCTCCCGGGATAAAGCCCGTAGCGAACAATCCGCCTCCGCAGATGACTCGGAGTTCAACCTGGAAAATTATCCGGATGGGAATGAACTGGAACGGCGAGGTTATGTCCGTCCGGGAGAGCCCCAGCCATACTTCACCTGGCAGGACGCCGAAGGCAATATCCGGACGAGCTATTATCAACCGGATACACGCTCAGAGGTGGAAAAAGGTCGAATCAGGCCACCCGTCAAGCTGACGCCTGCCAGCATCTATCACCGCAGCGCTTATTCTGCACCCGTTACCAAAAGGGAAGGTGGCGATCCGGATGCCTTTGCCATTCTCGGTATTGATGACGCAGGAGACGGCTTCCTCAAGCGCTGGGCAGGGAATTGTTGTGAGGACTTTGGGCGCGGGGATGTTGAGGTCTGGCGCAGCGATCGTGAGTTTGGCGTGACACTCGACGACAGCTCACCGGTTCATGATTTTATGACCGGGCGCAGTCCGTATCGGCTGATTCGTTTGCCTGCCGGGGCGGAGAAGCGTGATTTTATCCTGCGGCTGCGATCATTCGCGAATGACGGGCTGTTCGTACCTTCGATTGCCTTTCTCGATACCAGCATGAAACCAGTGAGAATTGTTACCGACCTGGTGGCGGAGTATGTGCCGGAAACCTGGCATCGCCATGGTTACCTGGAAGCCTTTATACCGGTGTTTCCCGGGCACGGTGAACGCTGGATGGTGATCTTCACCCGAGACGAGGACCTGCAGGGGCAGACCGTTGTTGAGGATAAACGCGGCCCCCGAGCCATTCACCACAGCCTGCGGGGCGAATTGGGTCTGGCTGAGATTCGGGAGCGTTAGGGTCAGTCTTCCGGCTGGCCCAGGTCCAGCCATTGTTGAGACAGCCAGTAGTAGCTGCCATCGTCGGCGGGGTGTGTGCAGTTGTAGCGGAAACGTCGACTGTTGAAGGCGTCTGGAGCCGTCACCTTGACTGTACCGCCGCCCATACTATCAACGTCGATACGGCCCTGGCCGGATGCGAAGCAGGCCAGTCGATTCACGCTCAAGGACCCAGGAAGCGTGAATTCCAGCGTTGGCGGATTGTCGGTGATAACGCCTGCAGGCAGGGTACTGGTATCTACAGGCAGTGCCTTGCTGAGCAGTTTGTCTTTCAGGGTACTGAGCTGGCCATAGGCGTTGGCCATGGGGAACCGGGGTAGCCGGGTGGTGCCTGAGTTTTCTCCAACGGCGCCTGATTGCTGTCCGAATCCGAACCAGCCTCTCTCAGCCAGTTTTTCCTCGAGCCGGGCATCAAATTCGCCGTAGGGATAGGCAAACAGGGCGGTATCAGTGCCGAGCTTCTCCTCCAGGCCAGACTGGGCGCGGTCGAGGCTGGTCTCCACTCTCTGTTCCCACTGAGATTGGCTTTCGTCGGGTCGCTTTGCCAGGTGGCCGTGATCGTGGCTGTGGTTGGCAATGGTAACCCCGTTCTTTTCCCCGAGTTCTCTCAGTTGGGCCCAGGTCATGTAGCCGGTGCCGCCCACGGCGCGGGTGTTTACAAATATCGTGTAGGGGTAGCCTCGGCGCGCGAGCCTGGGTGCCGCCTCCGAATAGACGGATTCATAGGCGTCATCGAAAGTGATGGCAATCAGTTTGCGATTCGTCAGTTCGCCCTTCAACGCCGCTTCTGTTCCGTGCTGCAGCGAGACGACGTCCAGCTGCAGGTCTTCGATCATTTCCAACTGCCTTTCAAACAGGGAAATGGACGTGCTGGTGGCTGGCGGTGTGGCATTACTGACGTGGTGATACTGGAGAACCACGAGGTCTGCCTGGGCACTGAGTGCGGCACCGGTAAACAATAAACCACATAAAAATCGGATTGTTATCTTCACCATTGATCCTTCCTGGCTCTGATTATTGAAAGTGTGCTTTGAGTACCGAAAAGGCCTGGTTCAGGCTCTGGATACTCTCGGTATCGCCACCGCGATCCGGGTGGGCCTGCATGACAGCCCGGCGGAACCGGTGCTTCACCTTGCTGAAACTGTCCGGAAGGTGAGCAAACCCCAGGATCTCGGCCGCCTCTATCGCTTCCTGCCGTTGCGGGCGTTTCGGGTAGTGTCCGGTCCAGAAATCGTTCATCATTTTCTGAATAGTGACCTCTGACATCCGATACTGGGAAATATCCAGGTAAAACTCCCGCAGTGTATCGACTTCGCCGGCAACACCTGACCCCGAAACGACAGGGCTCCTCAGCAATTGCAGGCGCATGGGGGAAATATTCAGGGTTTCCCCGTTGTCATTGAGCTGATCACGCAATCGATACAGGGTATGGAATAGTAGAAAGTGAACCGGGTAGAGCTTCTCCGGTTCACTGAATGAGACCTCGCCAATCAGTTCCCATGGTGGGCTCTGAAGGCGCTTGATGAGACTGAGTTCGTTGATACCTTCCGGGTGCCGGCGCAGTTCGTTCTCAACCGCGACCAGCATGTGCTGGATTTGCAGGTCCAGCACCGCACCGTGATCGGACTCTGCTGGCGAGGTTCCGTTTGCGGATGATGCGTTGGTCTGGGATGGTTCGTTCATGGCTCCATGTTAGGGGACCCGGCGTGGTTAGGAAAGCTTGGGCAGTTGTGTCAGTCCGCCCATAAACAGCGTGGCTGCAAATTGTGCTGCCTGTTGCGCCTCATGCTCACCCTTGCCTGGAGATTCATGAGTTCTTCTGGCGACGCGTAAACTCATTTCGTAGGCGACGCCGGAAAATGCCGCGCGAAGGTAATCCTGGTCAACGTCAGGCAACAGCTCCCGTTTGACGGCACTGTGGATTTCTTCGTCCAGGGCTAACATCGCCAGACCAAGGAGATCAGCCCCAAACAGGTCGCGGATGGCATGATCGTTCCGATGAGCCAGTTGGTAAACCAGCGGGTCATCCGCAGTGGCCTGGAACAGGGCAAGATAGGCCGTATGGATAAACTCCCTGGCGGTATCGGATGTCTGCCGGTAATGGTTCAGGTTGGTATTGAGCCGATTGAGGAAATCAGTCAGCAGGGCAGCGAATATATCCTGTTTGCTGGAGAAGTAATTGTAGAAGGTGCCGGCGGCGAGCCCCGTCCGGCGGACGATATCCCGGATGGTGGAGTTGTCATAGCCCTTTTCCCGGAAACATTCCCGGGCCGCCGCCAGTATGGCGTTGCGGTTACGGATACGGTTGGTTTCCCGTTTGCCAACGGTATCGTCCGTGGTTTGTAACATATCCATGTCGGTATCCTGTCCCTGAGTGTTTCACACGCGTATAATTCTGAGCCCACCAATCCAGTGAACGTAGTGTTTTATGTCTGATGCAATGACAGCCAACCCAGATTATCCCCTGACGTCCGACGCGGATCGCAGGAAGAAACTGGAACTTAACAAGCTGCAGAAGCGTCTGCGCCGTGAAGTCGGGCAGGCCATTGCAGAGTATTCGATGATTGAAGCCGGTGACAAGGTTATGTGCTGCCTGAGCGGCGGCAAGGATTCCTACGCGATGCTGGATATCCTGATGAACCTGCAGAAAAGTGCGCCGGTCTCCTTTGAACTGATTGCCGTCAACCTTGACCAGAAGCAGCCGGGTTTCCCGGAAGAGGTGTTGCCCGACTACCTGAAAGCCATGGGCATCGAGTACCACATCATCGAAAAAGACACATACAGTATTGTTAAGGAAAAAGTGCCGGAAGGGAAGACCACATGCGGTCTTTGTTCCCGCCTACGTCGCGGAATTCTTTATAATTTTGCGGAAGAGCACGGTGTCACCAAGATCGCGCTGGGACATCACCGGGACGATCTGCTGGAAACCCTGTTCCTGAACATGTTCTACGGGGGCAAGCTCAAGTCAATGCCACCGGTCTTGCACAGCGACGATGGCCGGAACACAGTGATTCGCCCCCTGGCATTCAGCCGTGAAAAGGATATTGCCCGTTATGCGGCACTGCGTGAATTTCCGATCATTCCCTGTAACCTGTGCGGTTCTCAGGAAAACCTGCAGCGTCAGGTAATCAAGGAGATGTTCCAGACCTGGGACAAGCAGCACCCAGGCCGTTTGGAAACCATGTTCCGTGCCATGTGCAACGTGGAGCCATCGCACCTGGCGGATAGCACGTTGTATGATTTCCGTGAGGGCAAGCGGCTGAACGGGCAGAGCGCACCGGCTGTTGGCTCCGTGGAGCCCGAGCCCGCTGACTTTGGTCGGCTGGACGTACTCAATATCTGAATCGGGAGCCTGGTAGGAGGCTTTACCCGCCGTGCCCGCTACGCAGAACCATGCCCAGGGGCAGTGTCCAGATCCCGAATCCGATCAGAAGCACACCGGTTAGCTGTCGGATCTGCTGCTGACCCTGAAGCTTTTTTATCCAGGTTGCCGCGTAACCGGTGGCCAGCATGGAAGGCAGGGTGCCGAGGCCGAAAAAGACCATGGTAGTGGCCGCGCTTCCGACAGAGGGCTGCAGCGCGGCCCACCCGAGGGTGCTGTAGATCAGGCCGCAGGGCAACCAGCCCCACAGACTCCCCAGGGCAAGTGCCTGCCAGGCGTGGTGGACGGGCAGGAAGCGTCGGGTCAGGGGGGAAAGCACCTTCCATACCGGTGCACCAACACGTTCAATATAACGAATACCCTGCCACCACTGGCCCATCGACAGGCCCATCAGAATCAGCAAAATGCCAGCGATGCTTCTCAGCACCGGTGCGAGCTGGGCCCACTGGTCGGCAGCGCTGGTGGTCAGCAACGCAATCAGGGTAGCAATCACCGTGTAGCTGCCAATTCGCCCGCCGTTGAAGGCCAGGAGCATCAACGTCTGACGCAGGCGAAACCCTCTGCCGACGGGCAGCGCCAGGGACAGAGACGCACTGATGCCACCGCACATGGCCAGGCAATGCGTACTGCCCAACAAGCCGATGAGAAAAGCGCTGGGGTAGCTCAGGTACAAGCCTTCGGTCATCAGCTGTCTTTTTTCTCGTCTTCGGTCTCGTCGGAGTCAGCGATCTTCCTTTCACTGGGCGGCTTGGCGTCATCCGGAATCATGTCTTTGTCGTCATCGTACAGGATGCGATGCGCCGGCCCTTCCAGGTCGTCGTACTGGCCGTTTTTGACCGCCCAGGAAAAAAGAACGATACCCAAGGCCACGAGGATGAGCATGACGGGGACCAGGATCATTACTATTTGCACAGTGAAACCTCGGATTAACTGGGTGTCCTGACTAAGGTATCAGGGTGTGGTCAGGGCGCCAACCGCATGGCCGGTCTGGTGATCATCAGGTGTTGTGCGGCCAAGCCTGAGTGCATTCAATACCACCACCAGTGAGCTCAGGGACATGCCAATGGCAGCAAGCCAGGGCGGCACCATGCCGGCTGCTGCCAGTGGTAGCGCCAGCACATTGTACACCAGGGCCCAGCCCAGGTTCTGACGAATGACCCGGCGGGTCAGGCGGCTGGTGTTCATGGCCTCGGTCAGTTGCATCAACTGGCCGTTGAGCAGCACGGCATCGGCCTTCAGTTGTGTCAGGTCGGCTGCACTTCCCATGGCCACGGAAATGCTTGCTCCGGCCATGGACGGAAGATCGTTCAATCCATCGCCCACCATCATTACGTTGCGGCCTTCCCTCACCAGTTTACGCAATGTTTCCAGCTTCTGTTCCGGTGTCGCTTGTCCAATGGCTTCGTCAACGCCCACGCTCCGTGCAATCTGCTCCACATGTCCTGACCGGTCACCACTGAGTAGCAGCGTGTGGATACCCAAAGACTTCAATCTGGCGATGGTGGCCTTCGCATCGGGCCGGGGCTGGTCGTCCAGCGTGAAGCGCGCCAGCCATTCGCTATCGGTGGCCAGCCAGATGTCGATACCCTGAGTGACCGGTACTGATGGTTGTGGAGCGCGGGTGTGCTCTCTGACAAACCCACTGTGGCCGATATACACCGGTTTGCCATCATGGACACCGGACAGGCCGCCACCCAGATGGTTGGTGACTGAGGACACGGTAGCGCCGGAAAACGGGTGGAATATCCGGGCAATGGGGTGCTCGGAGTGTTTTTCCAGGCCAGTGGCGAGACTGATGCAGGCTGGCTCGTTCAGGGATCCGGTCACTCGGGTTTCAATCAGGCTGAGTTCACCGCGGGTGAGGGTGCCGGTTTTATCGAAAATAACCGTATCGATATCGTTGAGGGATTCCAGAGTGTGGCCGCGAGTCGGCAGAAATCCCAGCCGGCGAAGTCTGACCGTTGCGGAGGTGATGGCCGTCGGCGTCGCCAGCGACAAGGCACAGGGGCAGGTGACCACCAGCACGGAGAGGGTGATATCAAAGGCGTTGTCAGCTCCCGCCAGCCACCAGCCTATCCATACCAGTGGCGTCAGGATCAGCACCCGGCTGACGAAGGTGCCCGCGATACGATCGGCCATCCTGGCGACCGGAGGTTTCTCCGCCTGTACGCGGTCGAGAATGCGAAGGATGCCTGAAAGCCGGGTCTGTGCACCAGCACTGCTGACTTCGATATCCAATGGGTTTTCGCCGTTAACGCTGCCGGCATGCACGGTATCGCCGGGCTGCCGGGTTTCTGGTAGGTATTCACCGGTCAGAGCGGCTTCGTTGAGAGTGGAATGGCCGCTGATGATGCGACCATCCACTGGTAACGTCTCCCCGGGACGTACCCGAATTGTGTCTCCGGCGCGCAGTTCATGGCTGGCGACGATGGTGGTCGTATCCCCACTGATACGCGTCGCTACGTCCGGCTGAAAGCCGGCCAGGGCGTTACCGGCAAGTCCTGCCCGATACCTCGCCTGCATCTCGATGTAGCGGCCCAGCAACAGGAAGAATGTAAACATGCACACAGATTCGAAATAGACTTCGTCACCGCCCATCACGGTGACCCAGGCGCTGGCGGCGTAGGCCAGACCAATAGCAATGGCGACCGGCACATCCATGGTCAGGTGGCGGCTTAGCAAGTCCCTGCGGGCGTTTCGGAAAAAAGGCCGGGCACTGAACAGCACCACCGGGGTGGCGACCAGCAGGCTGAACCAGCGAAAAAACGCAATGAAATCCGGAGACAGGTCATTGACCAACTCAAAATACAGGGGGAACGCCAGCATCATACTCTGCATTGTGCCGATGCCTGCAACCGCGAGCCGAATCAGCGTGGTACGGTGTTCTGCCTTGAGCGTTTTTTCCGCATCATCGGCCTGATAGGGTCTGGCCCGATAGCCGAGTTCGTGGATAGCAATGAGCAGATCGCTCAGCTTCGCCTGTTCCGCAGACCAGACCAGTCGTGCCCGCTGGGTGGTGTGGTTCACAGAGAATGACTGCACCCCGGGTTGCTTGGCCATGTGGTTTTCCAGCAACCAGATGCACGCAGCACAGGTGATGCCCTCAATCAGCAGTTGGGCTTCCTGCCCGCCTTTGGTGGCAGTGACGAAGGATGACTGAATCAGCGGATGATCTACTTCACGTATCCGCTCCAGCTCGTTTCGTGTCAGCTGTTTCGGCGTGACGGCGGGTTCCGTTCGGTACTGGTAAAAGCCGGTCAGTCCTTCCGAGCGGATGGTTTCACACACTGCCTTACAGCCCCGGCAACAGAAATGCCGGGTTTCACCGTCGAGCTCAAGGGTGATAGGCGGTGAGCCTTCAGCCGCTTCACCGCAATGGAAACAGAATAGGGTGTTCACACGAACTAACGGTTTACCACGCCTACCTGAATGGCTGTTTCAGAAGGCAGGGATGTTTCGCCCTTCAGGCGCCAGTCATTGTCGGGACTGCGCAGATCAAAGTACCAACGGCCTTTGATGTCCTGATTCATGGTTGCCCGATAGGTGCCCTGACCGGTTCGGGAGAACTGAATGGTCCTGTCCTTTTCAGCGATGGTCGGGTGGAACAGGTTGAGGATCAGGTAAGGGTAATCCGTCTGACCAGAGTGGCTGTCCAGCACCAGTTTGATGTTCCGGTCGGAGAATGACATTTGCGCCTGAAGTCCCAGATCGCTGGCTTTCTGATCGCGGGCAATTTCCATGTTGATGCCGCGACCTTCTTTGGAATAGTCGTCGGTCACCATGGAATTCTCGGTGTTCATTGCAATGGTGATGGCAATGGCGCAATAGGTGATGGAAGCCAACGGAAAAATCGTCAGGAACCAGAACCACGGCTGGCGATACCAGGGCTTAACAGTGTCTTCAGTCATAACTCATAATCTCTCAAATAGGTCCGTAACGGGTAGCCGGAATGCTAGCGGGTAGGACCGACAAATCGGCTTTCAGTTTCAATGATCAGTGACTCATCGGTTTCCGAGGTGATGCGGAACCGAATGATGTTGTTGCTTTGGGTGATTGTCTCCGGGTCGACATCCACGACCGTTGGAAGCGCCCGATTTTCGCCACTGTCGACTGTCACCTGGGTATTTGTTAAGAGTTGAATACCCTCCATGCCGGAAACTGAGATGTTGAAGGTTTGTGGTACCTCCGTCATATTGGCGATTTTCAGGGTGTATGAGTTCTCGACTCGCCCCTGTCCATTGAAGCCGAATGGCGCGCCGCGATCCTTGAGGACATCCAGCTGCGCCGGCACCCGGGTCGCCAGGACAAACACAATGGCGCCGGTCATCAACGCAAGCACCGCGCCGTAACCGAAGGTTCGGGGGCGCATGAGTTTGGAGGGTTTGCCCTCAAGCTCGTTCTCGGTGGTGTAGCGAATCAACCCTCTCGGGTAATTCATCTTGTCCATCACTTCATCGCAGGCATCAATACACAGAGCGCAGCCGATACATTCATACTGAAGCCCGTCCCGGATATCGATACCAGTGGGGCAGACCTGGACGCACTGGCCGCAGTCGATACAGTCCCCAAGCCCAAGTTCTGCCGGATCCGCATCCTTCTTGCGTCCGCCCCTGGGTTCACCTCGGTTTGGATCGTAGGACACCACACGGGTGTCAGGGTCAAACATCACTGACTGGAAGCGGGCATAGGGGCACATATACAGGCAGACCTGTTCTCGCATCCAGCCGGCGTTGAGGTACGTAGCCAGGGTAAAGAATCCGACCCAGAAGTAAGCCCAACCGTTGGCCTGAAGCGTGAACAAATCGGCAATCAGTTCACGAATGGGGTAGAAATAGCCGACGAACGTGAGACCCGTTGCGAGAGCGATCAATAGCCAGGCGGTATGCTTCAGGGACTTTTTCACCACTTTCTGCGTGGATCGTGGCGATTTGTCCAGTTTCATGCGTTTGTTGCGACTGCCTTCAATCCGTTCTTCGACCCACATGAAAATAAAGGTCCATACGGTTTGCGGACAGGTGTATCCACACCAGACGCGTCCAAACAGCGTGGTGATAAAGAACAGACCGAATGCGGCGATGATCAGAAGGCCGGACAACAGGAAGAAATCTTTCGGGTATAACGTCAGCCCGTACAGATGGAATTCCCTGGCGGGGAGGTCGAAGTGAATCAGTGGCTGGCCGTCCAGGGTGAGCCAGACAAACAGAAAATACATACCCATCAACACCAGCAGGCTGACGTTACGGATGCGCTGGAAGAAGCCTTCCTTGACTTCCTTGACGTAGATCTTCTTACGGCTGGCGTATAACTCGACGGTTCCGGATTTATTGTTCTTATCGGAGGGGTCAGAGGACGGGTCAATCTGTTTGACCGGTATCTCGTTGCTCATCGCTACCTCCCGATGAAAATTCGCCGCTGAGAAGGATCAGGGGCATAAGGGTCTGTTCAAGCCTGTGCCCGCAAGGGCAGACACAGGGTTGAGCAGACCTGGCCGGGCCCCGAAAGTCCCGGCCAGGTGATCAGTTGGACAGGCTATAGACGTACGCAGCCAGAATCTGAATCTGATCTTCGGAGAGACGCTCGCCCTGCGCAGGCATCTGGTTCTGTCGACCATTCATCACGGTCTCCTTGATCCACCCGTAAGTAGATCCGTAAAGCCAGGTGTCGTCTGTCAGGTTCGGTGCACCCATAGCCTGGTTCCCCTTGCCATCACTACCATGGCAGGCGGAACATGCCTGGGCAAAGACTGCCTCGCCAGCTTTTGCTGCCTCTGGATCCTTCGCGCGATCACTGAAGGACAGGACGTAGTTAACGACCTGGTCAACCTGATCGGACGTCATGTTTGGCATCATACCTTTGGCGGGCATGTTGCCGTTACGTCCCTGACGCAGGGTTGTCAGAATATTCTCAGGCTCGCCGCCGTAGAGCCAGTCGTCATCAGTCAGGTTAGGAAAGCCGAGGGATCCGCGGCCAGCCGACCCGTGACACACTGAACAATTGTTGGCGAACAGGCGCTGGCCCATTTTCATGGCGTCTTCATTTTCGGCCAGCTCCACCACCGGAGTATCGCCGAATTCGGCATAAAGCTCACCATATCGGGCTTCGGCCTGCTGAACCTCCGCTTCCCACTGGTTATATGAGGTCCATCCCAAAAGGCCTTTAAAGTTCCCCAGGCCTGGATAAAGCGCCAGATAGCCCAGAGAGAATACACATGTTGCGATAAAGAGATAGAACCACCACTTGGGCAGTGGGTTGTCCAACTCTTCAATGCCATCAAAGGAATGGCCTGTGGTCCGGTCTGTTTCGGTGTCCGTGGTCTGACTTTTGCGGGTTGCCAAGAGCAGCCACCAGCACCCGAAAATAGTACCGAGCACGATCACGCTGACCCAGATGCTCCAGAAGGTACTCATTGCTTTTTCTCCGTTTTTTCCTGTTCAAGAGTACGCTTGTCCACGTCGTCATCGTCGAAGGGCAGGTGTGCCGCTTCATCGTTTGCCTTCTTGCGATGGGCGCTGTAGGCCCACCAGACGATTCCCAGGAATACAGCCATGACAAAAAGGGTGTGAATACCGCGTAACTCGTTCAAATCCATCGGGATCACCGTTTCTCAGAAATCACTGTGCCCAGCTGTTGCAGGTAGGCTACCAGCGCTTCAATTTCGAATTTGCCTTCCACTTCGGCGGCTGCTTCGGCAATCTGCTCATCGCTGTATGGCACGCCCAGTGTCTGCAGTGTTGTCATCTTTGCTGCTGTGTCGGCATGGTTCACACGGTTTTCAAACAGCCACGGAAAAGCCGGCATGTTGGACTCGGGAACAACGCTGCGGGGATCGTACAGATGCTGGCGCTGCCAGGCATCGGAGTATCGACCGCCCACCCGGGCCAGATCCGGCCCGGTACGCTTGGAGCCCCACAAGAACGGACGGTCGTAAACGAACTCGCCCGCCACGGAGTAGTGGCCATAACGCTCAGTCTCTGCCCGGAAGGGGCGAATCTGCTGAGTGTGGCACACGTGGCAACCCTCGCGGATGTAGATATCGCGTCCTTCCAGCTCAAGCGCGGACAGGGGCTCAAGACCCTCGACCGGTTCATTGGTGTCCTTGCTGAAAAACAGTGGCACCACTTCGGCCAGGAAACCACCACTGATGGTGAGGATGATCAGTACGATCATCAGACCAAGGTTTTTTTCTACAATTTCGTGTTTCATCTTGATTGTCTCCCGTTACGCCGGCTGAGCTGCCGCGTTGTCCTGTGCGACGGCATCTTTCTGGCGAACGGTCATGTAGGTGTTGTAAGCCATGACCAGCATGCCGGAGAGGAAAATTGCACCGCCGATAAAGCGGACAAAGTAGCCGGGATAGGAAGCCTCAAGCGCTTCAACAAAGCTGTAAGTCAATGTGCCGTCCTGGTTTACGGCGCGCCACATCAGGCCTTGCATAATACCGTTTACCCACATCGCAACGATGTAGAGAACGGTGCCGACGGTTGCCAGCCAGAAATGCACGTTGATCAGGCTGGTGCTGTACATGGCAGGCACGCCCCAAAGTTTGGGAATCAGGTGGTAGATAGCACCAATACTGATCATGGCAACCCAGCCCAGTGCGCCAGAGTGCACGTGGCCGATGGTCCAGTCAGTGTTATGAGAGAGCGCGTTGACGGTCTTGATGGCCATCATCGGGCCCTCGAAGGTGGACATACCGTAAAACGACAGAGAAACCACCAGGAAGCGCAAAATCGGGTCGGTACGCAGTTTGTGCCACGCGCCGGACAGAGTCATCATACCGTTGATCATACCGCCCCAGGAAGGCGCCAGCAGGATCAGGGACATCACCATGCCCGCAGTCTGCGCCCAGTCAGGCAGCGCACTGTAGTGCAGGTGGTGGCCGCCGGCCCAAACGTAAGTGGCAATCAGCGCCCAGAAATGGACGATGGACAGGCGATAGGAGTAAACCGGACGGTTGGCCTGCTTGGGGACGAAGTAGTACATCATGCCCAGGAAGCCAGCTGTCAGGAAGAAACCCACGGCGTTGTGACCGTACCACCACTGCATCATGGCGTCGGTTACACCGGCGTAGGCGGAGTAGGATTTGAAAGCCGTCGCTGGCAGCGCAAGGTTATTGCCGATATGCAGAACGGCCACGGTCAGGATAAAGCCACCGTAGAACCAGTTGGCCACATAGATGTGCGGCGTGCTGCGCTTGGTAACCGTACCGAAGAATACCAGAGCATAGGTTACCCAGACCAGGGCGATGGCAATATCGATTGGCCACTCAAGCTCAGCGTATTCCTTGGTGGAAGTCAAACCCATTGGCAGGGTGATAATGGCGGCAACCATAATGGCCTGCCAGCCCCAGAAGGTGAACGCTGCCAGGCTATCCGAGATCAGTCGTGCCTGGCAGGTGCGCTGCACAACGTAATAGGAAGTGGCAAAGAGGGCTGAGCCACCAAACCCGAAGATAACCAGGTTTGTGTGGAGGGGCCTGAGACGACCAAAGTGGGTCCAGGAAAAGTCGAGGTTCATTGATGGCCAGACAAGTTGGGATGCGATCAGCACACCCATGCCCATGCCAACAATGCCCCAGACCAACGTCATGATGGCAAATTGTCTTACCACCTTGTAGTTGTATGTCAGGTTAGCATTTACTGTGCTCATAGCCTTACCAATGGGTTTAGAGTGGGAAAATATGCGGGCGCAAGTATGGAGAAACCATTAGCGCTTTGCAATGACTCAGATCAAGTCCTGATATCCGTCAATTGCGCCAGAATCAGCAACCTGCAAGGGCTCCTGAGTTTTTTTTGGCTTGCAGGGAGCTTAGCAGTAAAGTCGTGCTTTTGTTGTTTACCGCCCCTAATAATAAGGGGGAATGCACGCAAGGTGAATTGGATGGAAGTTTATACTACCAAAGGCGGCAATACCGACAGCGGGCCGATTCTCGTTCTTGCCCACGGCGCCGGAGCGCCTGCGGACTCTCCCTTTATGATCAGGCTTGCTGAGTCACTGGCAGCTCAGGGAGTGACCACCGTGAGGTTCGAGTTTCCCTATATGGCACGGCGGCGCAAGGATGGCAAAAAGCGTCCGCCTGATCGTCAGCCGAAGTTGTTGGAGCACTACGAACAGGTCATTGCTGAGGTAATGGCCGGGTCGCTATCCGGCCGCCCGCTGTTCATTGGCGGGAAGTCCATGGGAGGCCGGATGGCTAGCCTGTTGGCTGCCGACCCTCGGCTCGAAGGCCGCTTCAACGGCGTCGTGTGTTTCGGCTACCCTTTTCATCCGCCGGGCAAAATGGATCGTTGGCGAATCGATCACTTCCCGGCGGTCTGTTGTCCGGTGCTGGTTGTTCAGGGCACTCGTGATCCGTTTGGCAAGCCGGATGAAGTCAGTGAACGGGTGGCCTCATTCAAGAGGTTGCAACTGAGCTGGCTTGAGGGCGGAAATCATGATTTCCTGCCACTGGCAAAGCAACCGGAAAGCCAGGAGGAGCTTATCCAGCAGGCGGCCGAATCGGCGGCTTCCTTTATGGGGATGCACTAAAGTCCTACTGAGCGATTTCCGCGTCGATTATGGCGATCTGATTCCTGCCGGACGCTTTTGCCTGGTAGAGCGCGTCATCGGCGCGCTGGAAAAGCGTTTGCTCATGGTCATCGGCGGCAAATACAGCGATTCCGGCACTCAGGGTGAGGGTGACGTCGGTGCCGTCATTGGTCCTGATTGATGTGTGTTGCATGTCATCCAGAATGTGCTGGCATACAAGGTGCGCACCATCGCGGCTCGTTCCTGGCAAGAGCAGTGCGAACTCTTCGCCTCCGAAACGTATGGCGATATCTCTCGGACGTTTGACGTGACGCCACAGAACGTCGGCTATGCGCTGCAGGCAGAGATCGCCAAAGCCGTGTCCCCAGGTGTCGTTGATGTTCTTGAAATGATCGGCGTCAACCAATGCGAGGGTCAGGGGCTGGCCGGTGCGTCGGGATTCCGCGCACAGTTCGGGCAGTACGTTGTCGAGGTGTCGTCGATTATAAAGTCCAGTCAATGCATCGTTGAGGCTCATGGTCGCCAGTTTCCGGTTGGCCTTTTCCAGTTCCTCCATGGTGTTTCTCAGTTGTGCAGTCCTTTCATGAACCTTCAGTTCCAGCTCCGAACGGGCATTGTGCTCCACGTGCAGGAGTTTCTGGTTGAGCAGCCGCCAACGCTGCACCATCGCATAGTTAAGAAGGATAACCTGGGCCCCGATGGCAATAAGCATGAAAAACTCGCGGGCCAGAAAATCCGTGAGGTAACCAAATGCGGCCAGAGAGTAAATCAGAGTGCCGACCAGCATCACCGACCAGGCCAGCACATACCAGAGTGCTGGGGCATAGCCCTGACGCCATCTGAGTATGCCAATGAGGAACAGACTGGAAATGACGGTCAACGCCAACAGCGTATTGAGCAGGATTGATTTGTTGTAGGGCAGCAGGAATGTCATTGCCAGAAGACCGGCTGACGCCCAGCCCAGGGCTGTTAATGTGGTCGCTGACAGGGTTCCGGGCGAGACCTCCAGAAAAGAACGGCCGAACAGAGTCATTGACAGGGCGCAAAGGGCAATGAGTAACGGGATTGAGGTGTTGGCATATCCGATACTGTCGGGCCAGAAGTACTGGTTGGCAAAACCGCCCATCGCGAACAGGAATATGCCCATGCTGGCCATGTAAAACGCGTTGTGAAAGTAATAAGCGGTACCCGAACTGATAAACAGGAGAAGATTGAACACGGCAAAGACCAACAAGGCACCGTAAAACAGGCCGTGGGTCAGGGTGAGGTGATTGCTTTCAGCGATAAGGGCGCCAGGAGTCTCCAGCGACAGTGGCACATTGAGGGCCCCGCTGCTCCGGATTCTGAGGGTGATCTCCTGTTCATCCCCGGGACCCAGGGTGACGGGGAGCAGAAAATACCGGTAATCTATGCCCCGCGAGAGGAATGGGTGCTGGTCTCCGGTGACCAACGTGGAGGAAGTCGACGTGCCGTCTTGCCAGAATGTGACATCATCCAGCAGGGGATAGTTGAGTTTCAGATACCAGAATCCCCTTTTTTCGCTGGAATTGGTCAAGTGCAAGTGGACCCAGTACACGGAATCGGTGTGACTGAAAACCAGGTCATGGCCTCCGGCCTCTTGCCAATCGAGAGTGGCAGGTAACTCGGCCGGTTTTTTTGCCCGATGAGCCGGGTCTTCGGGAGCGGCCACATGGAAGCAGACGTGATCCATCAAAGTCGCTCGTTGGTAACTCATGCTGGCATCAAGGGTCGGGCAGGGGCTTGCCGGGTGGGCACCCAGTGCCGGCGAAGCACCAACCAGTGCCAGAGCCGTCAGCGCTATAAATATACGCAGGTAAAGCTGCATCAGTGGGTTCCTGCCGGGAAGTAGCCTGCAAGTTTAGCGGTAGCCCGTGCTCTTCACTGTTAAACAGTTTCAAATTCTTGAGGATTTCCCTGGCGGAAATCGCTAAAAGGTACTTCATGGAACACATGATCTTGTTTTGCCGTCCCGGTTTTGAATCAGAAGCGGGACAGGAAATAACCGATGCGGCTGCCGCCAGGGGTGTCTTCGGCTATTTTGAACCTCGTGGCAAACACGGATACCTGTTTTTCTTCCTGACGGGTCCAGAAAGGAGTGAGGAATTGCTTCGCCGCCTGGATCTGGATGACCTGGTGTTTGTCAGGGACTGGTTTGTCGTGCTTGCCAGGCTAGCCTTGCCGTCTGCAGATCGGGTTGGAGCTGTGATTCAGGGGCTGCAGGCGTTGCCCACCGGTTTTGCAAATTGCGCGCGGGTTGAAGTTCGGGTACCCGAAGACAACGCCGACCGCGATCTGGGAAATTTTGCCAGGAAATGGGTTGCCCCTTTATCGCGAGGGTTGCGTGGCGCCGGCTTGTTGAAGCCGGACCCTGGAGATAACGCGCCGGCAAGGCTGGAAATTCTCCTGCCGGATTTCGAGAGTGCCTTGATCGGGATCAGTTCAGCCGGGAACCGCGCCCGTTACGTTGGTGGGATTCCCAGGCTGCGTTTGCCGGCCTCGGCGCCGAGCCGGTCAGCGCTGAAACTTGAGGAAGCCTGGAAAGTTTTCCTACCGCCAGAGCAGGCTCTGGATTATCTCGGGGGCGGTAAGCAGGCTGTGGATCTGGGGGCTGCGCCGGGTGGCTGGACCTGGCAGTTGGTGCGTCAGGGCATGATGGTGGTGGCAGTGGATAATGGCCCAATGAACGCAGAATTGATGGCGTCGGGGCAGGTTGAGCATGTTGAAGCGGATGGCTACTTCTGGAAACCGCGTCGTGGTGTTGACTGGATGGTCTGTGACATTGTTGACCATCCTCGCCGCACGTCACAGATGGCTGTGGACTGGCTGAAGAATGGCCTGTGCCGTTACAGCATTTTTAACCTGAAGCTGCCAATGAAGAAACGGTATGAAGAATGGTTGATATGCCGGGAAATCATCGAAAGCGGGTTGGCGGAGGCGGAGATGACGTTTCGTCTCAGGGCGCGCCATCTCTACCACGATCGTGAAGAAATCACCTGCTTCATTGAGCGGTTGATGTAGTTGCTTGCAGTTGGTCAGCTCTGGAAGAGCACGGTGATAGTTTCGTCCTGGTCCATCATGGGGACCAGTTCGGCCATCAATTCTTTTCGTTCTTCGGAGCGATACCAATGGTCCCAGTCCATTTCCGAACGCCAGTTGGACAGCGTCAGGCGATGGTTGGGATCGCGCGCATCCACCAGGGTTTCACCGGATATGAATCCGGGGGCACTGACAGCTTGTTGCAGCACCTTGCGGGCCCGTACCTCATAGGCGGACTCAAGTGTCTCGGCGATATGACGTTCAATCAACACTCGGATCATAACTTACCTCGTAACATTTTGACTGTTATAAACAATAATTTAGCATGTAATCTCAGAAACACATGAAATTAACCAACGGAGAAGCGGCATTGGACGAGATAGCGTTTGACGGAGAGCTGGACGCTCGGGGGCTGCACTGTCCGGAGCCGGTGATGCTGCTGCATAACCGGATTACCGAGGTGCCAGTGGGCGGTATCCTGAAAGTGGTGGCTACCGACCCCTCAACGACCCGGGACATTCCACGCTTCTGTCAGTTTCTGGAGCACCAACTGGTTCACAGTGAGGAGTCCGGGGAAGAATTTCTATTTTTTATACGTCGAGGGAGTTGAGGTGGGTCAGAAACTGGTCCCTGTCCATTTCGCCCAGCACCCTCGCGCCTGATAGCTCACGCCCATTGCTGTCATAGAACAGGATGGCGGGTGGTCCAAACAAACCCAGTTCCTCCAGCAAAGCCTGTTGGGCTGGCGTGTTGTCAGTCATGTCGATCTGCAGCAGGTGATGTGATTTCAGGGCCTCCACCACGGTTGGGTCGGAAAACACGTTACGTTCCATAACCTTGCATGAGATGCACCAGTCGGCATAGAAGTCCAGCATGGCGGGTTTTCCCTGTTGGCGGGCCTTCGTCAGCAGTTCTCGTATTTCTTTCGGTGTTTCCACCCGGGTGAAACCTGCATGCACCTGAAAAGGCTGTTTTCCAGGCGTTGTGGTTGCTGTGGTGTAGGGTGCCAGTGGATTCAGGGGGTCCTGAGCGCCGCCGACGGCGCCAGCCAATAACGCCAGAGCATAGGCGAACATGACCAGCCCCAGGCCCTTGCGGGTCCTTTCCCAGCCGGCCCTGGCGGCGTCAAATGCACCGAGCTGAACGCCACTAATGGCAACGAGCAGGCCCCACAAGGTAAGTGCTACCCACGCCGGCACCAATCGCTCGATCAACCAAATGGCGACAGCCAGTAGCATCACCCCGTAAAAGGCTTTCACCATGTTCATCCAGGAGCCAGTGGATGGCAGCAGCTTGCGGCCGCCTACGGCGACCAGAATCAGGGGAATGCCCATGCCCAGGCCCAGTGAGAATAAGGCAATGCCGCCAATAAAGGCATCCTGGGTGGTGCTGATGTACAACAGGCTCCCCGCCAGAGGGGCGGATACGCAGGGAGAGACAATCAGCGCTGAAATCGCACCAATACCGAAAATGCTGAAAACCCGGGTACCGGTCAGTTGATGACTGGCGTTGTTCAATGGTTCCCGGATGAACCGGGGCAGCTGGATCTCAAACAGATTGAACATCGATAGTGCAAACACTACGAACAGCGTTGCGAACACGCCGAGCACCCAGGGGGACTGCAGATGAGTCTGAATGTTGAAACTGGCGCCAAGTAAGCCGGTGATAACTCCTGCAGCGGCGTAAGTCAGCGCCATGCCCAACACATAGCTGGAGGACAGCATAAGGGCATGAGCCGTTGTCTGGGTATTACGGCTCGACACCAGTGATGAAATGATGGGGACCATTGGTAGCACGCAGGGGGTGAATGTCAGGCCCAGGCCCAGCACCAGGAAAACGGTGGCAATGACGAGGGTCGATTGCTCCGAGAGAAAGCCTGCCAGCCCTGTCGCTGAATCGGTATTGACGCCAACAGTGGTGCTGGAGCCGCCGGTACCGTCCGCTGTGGTGGTGGAGGCAGCTGCACCTGCTTCGTTGGTGGAATCGTCAGCACCTCTGCCAGCGTAATAAAGGACATCCCGGGTCTGAGGCGGGTAACACAGTCCAGCCTCGGCGCACCCCTGATAGGTCACCTGTAGTTCGGCTTCCTGCACACCGTCGGGTAGGGATACAGGAACCCGCGCATCCACCGGTTTGTAGAACACGGTCACCTCGCCGAAATACTCATCTTCGGTCGTGGTGCCCTGGAGCGAGAATCGAGGTTCGCCAACGGTAACCCCGTCAGTCACTGATTCAACCGAGACCCTGCTCTTGTAAAGGTAGTGTCCGGGCGCCACATCCCAGGTCAGCACCACCCCGTTGTTTTCGGTGATGTAGTTAAACGGGAGCGCCTCATCAACAGGCAGGAAGTCGCCATTGTTTCCAAATAGTGAATTACCCGAGTTTCCAAGCCCCCAGGATGCTGAGGAAAGTAGTATAAGAAACAGGGTTATAGCACTTCGCCCGGGCAGTGAGTCCATGGTAAGGCGTTGTAAAAATGGAGCAGGCTCAGTCATAGGGGGTGTCAGTTCCTGGATGGGCGTGTTCTTGAATGTCGCTGGCGGAGGATTATACCCCCTTGAGCAGCGGAACATCGGTTGCAATAGACAAACATAGCACCCTAAAGTTCCCACTGGCATTGCGGGGTTTAAAGTCGCACAATAGCGACCCAATGAATCACAATCCAGACGATCTTATCATGCTGTTCAATGACCTGTTCCGGGAAAGCTACCGGACGGTCCTGATCAGGGGCAATGATGAGCCCGAATACCTGCCTGCTGCTGAGACAGGTAGCGTTGCACAGATTATTTTTGCCCACGGCTATTATGCAAGCGCCCTGCATGAAATTAGTCACTGGTGCATTGCCGGGGCACATCGCAGGACCCTGAGGGACTATGGATACTGGTACTGTCCTGACGGCCGTTCCGCGAGCCAGCAGCAGGCATTTGAGCAGGTAGAGGTTAAGCCTCAGGCCCTTGAATGGCTTTTTTCCGTGGCTGCGGGCACCCGCTTTCATATCAGTGTGGACAACCTCTCCGGAGACGGAGCAGCCGATGAAGACGGCTTTCGCCGAAAGGTAAGGGCGCAGGCCAATCGTTACCTGGAGTGTGGGATGCCGGCACGTGCCCGGGCATTCTTTGATACGCTCAGGTCATTTTACGGAGTCGGGGAAACGTTTGAACGAGCCTGGCATGAAGAGTCCCGGCGCATACTCCCCACGGATTCCAAAACAGACACAGAGGTAGACTGAATACATATGACATCTGACTCAAGCGAAACCGGCAAGACGCTGTTCAAGGACCTCAACCTCGATCAGCGCCTGCTGGACGCCATCACCGATATTGGTTTCGAGCACTGCACGCCGATCCAGGCAGAGACCCTGCCATTCACCCTGGTTTGTCAGGACCTGATAGGTCAGGCACAGACCGGTACCGGTAAAACTGCGGCTTTCCTGATCACGGCTATCCAGAGCCTGCTGGAAACTCCGATTCCTGAAAAAGACCGTTTTGCGTCCGAACCCCGCGTACTGGCGTTGGCGCCGACCCGGGAATTGGCCATGCAGATTGCCAAGGATGCCGAACAGCTCTGCGGTTACACCGGCCATAACGTAGTGACCGTTGTCGGTGGTATGAACTATGACAAGCAGCGGGATCAATTGCAGAACGAGATTGTTGATATTCTGGTTGCGACCCCCGGGCGATTAATTGATTTCCTCGGTTCTCAGGATGTGTTCCTGGATCAGCTTGATATCCTGATTCTGGATGAAGCGGATCGTATGCTGGACATGGGCTTTATCCCCGACGTCAAGCGTATCATTCGCAAGTGTACCCCGAAGGAAGACCGGCAAACCCTGCTGTTCAGTGCCACATTTAACCAGGACGTACTGAATCTGGCTTCCATGTGGACCCGAAATGCCGAGTTTGTGGAAATCGAACCGGAGCAGAAAACCGCGGAGCGGGTCGAGCAAACGGTTTATCTCGTGGGAGAGGACGAAAAGCTGCCGGTGCTGGTGAATTATCTGAAGCGACCGGATGTTGAAAAGGCCATTGTCTTTGCCAATCGGCGGGACCAATGCCGGGATCTGGACGAGGATCTTCGCAATCAGGGCGTCAAAGTTGCTCTGATGTCGGGGGAAATCGCGCAGAATAAACGCCTGAAGACCCTTGATCAGTTCAAGAAGGGCTCCATTCAGGTCCTGGTGGCAACGGACGTTGCCGGTCGGGGAATTCACGTTAACGGTGTCACCCACGTTTTCAACTACAATCTTCCCGAGAATGCCGAAGATTATGTGCACCGTATCGGCCGTACCGGTCGTGCCGGTAAAACCGGCGTTTCGGTGAGCTTTGCCAGTGAAGACGATGCCTTCTCACTGCCGGCAATTGAAACCTATATCAGCCAGAAGCTCAAAACCACCGTACCGGATGAAGAGTTGATGGCTCCCATGTCCAATGCGCCAATCACCAGAAAGCGTGGTGGACGCCGGCCCCAGGGAAGTCGGGGGCAGGGTGGTCGCAGTCAGGGTGGACGTCCCCAGCGACAGCGCAGGAACTAACGAGGCCGGAAGATCTGACCATGTTAATCGTAGCGGATGAAAACATTCCCCTGGTGGAGTCGTTTTTCGGGGATATTGGCAATATTCGCCGGGTGTCGGGGCGCAGTATGTCGCCCGAGGACGTCAACGACGCCGATATTCTGCTGGTGCGCTCGGTCACCAGGGTCAATGAGGCGCTACTGAAAGACAGTCGGGTTCGCTATGTTGGCACGTCAACCATCGGCACCGATCACGTCGACCTGACCTGGCTGGAATCCCGGGGGATTGCATTTTCCGCGGCTCCTGGTTGCAACGCCAACAGCGTGGCAGAGTATGTCCTGTCTGTGCTGTCACTGTACGCGGAAAAGCAGGGCGTGGATGATTGGGAAAACCTGAGCGTTGGCATCGTAGGTGCCGGCAATGTGGGCAGTGAGTTGGCGCGCAAGCTGGATAAGCTGGATTTCACCATTCGGGTGTGTGATCCGCCGCGCGCGGAGCAGGAGGAAAACGCGGAGGAGGTTTTCTGCAGTCTGGATGAGGCATTGGAGTGTGACGTTATTACGCTGCACACGCCGCTTACCAAAGAGTCTCCGCATGCAACATTCCACATGATTGACAAGGCGAGGCTCGATCGGCTGACCGCCGGTCAACTACTGATTAATACCAGCCGCGGGGAGGTTATTGACTCGGTAGCGCTGCAAGAACGCCTGGATGGCCCGAATGCGCCGACTGTGGTGCTGGATGTATGGGAGCAGGAGCCACGGATTAGCCCGAAGCTGGTTGATCAAGTCTGGCTGGCGACCCCTCATATTGCGGGTTACAGCCTGGAAGGAAAGGTTCAGGGCACTGAGATGATTTATTTGTCTCTGTGTCGATTTCTTGGCCTGCCGGTGCGCAAAAAAGCGGGGCAGTACCTGCCGGAACCGGCGTTGAGCAAATTGTCCTTTACCAGTGCGGCGGAAGAGATGGGCGCTGGCAATATTGCCATGCGTTCCTGTTACGATCCTCGCAGGGACGATGCGCGTCTGAGACTTACCATGGAGCTGCCGGAGGAAGAGCGAGCCGGGGCTTTTGACCGGCTGCGTAAGAATTATCCGGTGCGGCGGGAGTTTTCCAGCGTGAAGATTCAGCTCAAGGGCACCAGCAAATCCCTCCAGGACACATTCCGTGCCCTGGGGTTCAAGCTCAAGATCTGATCAGAGGTTTGCCTTTTGCAGAGCTTCGATGCGGCTCTCAAGTGGCGGGTGTGTCATGAACAGGGCACTGAGGCCTGCCCGGGCACCCCGGTTGATGCCAAACGCCTGCAGTGAATCCGGCATCTGATCCGGCACTTCGCTTTCCTGTTTTAATCTTGCCAGCGCGCTGATCATGGCGCTGCGTCCGGCGAGTTGTGCGCCGGCAATGTCGGCCCGGAATTCCCTGCGACGAGAGAACCAGAACACAATAGTGCTGGCCAGAATGCCGAGAACAATTTCCGCCACGATACTGACCACGAAAAAGCCGATACCATGCCCGCTCTCATTCTTGAACACGACCCGGTCCACGAATGAGCCAATAACCCGTGATGCAAAAATGACGAAGGTGTTCACCACGCCCTGAATCAGCGCCAGGGTTACCATGTCACCATTGGCCACGTGCCCGATCTCGTGGCCCAGCACGGCGCGGATCTCATCCTTGTTGAAGCGATGAAGCAGGCCTTCACTGACCGCTACCAGCGAATCATTCTTGTTCCACCCGGTGGCAAATGCATTGGACTGGGAGGCAGGGAAAATAGCCACCTCAGGCATTCCGATACCGGCATTTTTTGCCAATTCCGCAACGGTATCCACCAACCAGCGCTCTGCCGGAGTCCTGGGCGAGTCAATGACCTTGGCCTTGGTGCTCCATTTTGCCATTGGTTTGGAAATCAACAGGGACACGATGGCACCCGCAAATCCAAATACGGCGGCAAAAGCCAGTAGCGAAGCGTATTGAAGACCGTTCTGGGCCAGGTAGCTGTCTACGCCAAGCAGGCGCAGGGTAATGCTGGCCACAATGATGACCGCCAGGTTGGTGGCGAGAAACAACAGAATGCGCATATTCGGTTCCTTGGTTGCTTCGTTATCCGCAAGCGTGACTGGTTGTTGATGATTTATATAAGGGTAGTCGCCCCTGGTTCAACGGGGTTACGCGGATTTAATGATCTGCCGGTGATTCGGAAATTCCGCCAAAGAATACACCTTGCATAACGCGGCTGATGGTCGCCGAGCTGCCTTTGCGTAACGCATTGCGAATCAGGTGGATATGGGTCGAAAGATCCTGGCGGACCGACTCTGGCAACCCTTCCATCTCCGCGGGGGGCTGGATCTGGAGGTTGTTCAGGAGCTCAGCGCTGGCGGGGGTGCTCAGACGGACAAAGGCTTTCTGGGTAAGCACGGCCTGGTCCAGGGCCTCCTGACGGATGGTATCCACATAGCGCAGCAGACCTTCTTCCTCGAGCCAGAGCAGAGCGCCAAAGCAGGCCATGTGACGCTTGCTGTGGAGCCCGAACTCGTCCGGTTCGTCCGGACCGGCAATGTCTTCCACGAAAAGATTGGTGCGCCTCGGGAAGGCGCCATAAAGTTGAACCAGAGCGATGGCGGTATCTTTGTAAAATTCCTCTATATGTATGTCAGCCATGAATCGCACCAACTATTGCTGATACGTGGAGAGGAAATGGGCCAGACGCTTCATGGAGTCTTCCAGGGTATCGACCCGTGGCAGGAACACCACCCGCAAGTGCTGTTTGTCATCAATGTTGAAGGCGGAGCCCTGCACCAGCAGGATCCTTTCCTGCAGTAGCAGGTCCAGCACCAGCTTCTCATCATTCATGATCGGGAAGCGCTTGGGGTCCAGTTTCGGGAACAGGTAGAGCGCGCCTTTCGGTTTGACGCAGCTGACGCCTGGAATGTCATTGAGCAACTGCCAGGCGGTTTCGCGCTGCTCATAAAGGCGTCCGCCCGGGGCCACCAGATCATTGATGGACTGATAGCCACCGAGAGCTGTCTGAATGGCGAGCTGGGCTGGCACGTTGGCACAGAGCCTCATGTTGGACAGCATCTCGATGCCTTCGACGAGATCCCGGGCACGATGTTTGGCGCCGCTGACGATCATCCAGCCTGAGCGGTAGCCGGCGGCCCGGTAATTTTTTGACAGGCCGTTATAGGTGAAGAAGAGGACGTCATCGGCCAGCGAAGCCGTGGACACGTGCTCCGTCCCGTCGTAAAGGATCTTGTCGTAGATCTCATCGGAAAGAATGATGAGGTTATGCTGGCGAGCCAGTTCAATGACTTGTTCCAGCAGCTCGCGGGAATACACCGCTCCCGTCGGGTTGTTGGGATTGATCAGGACGATGGCGCGGGTCCGGGTGGTGATTTTCTTCCGGATATCATCGATATCCGGGAACCAGTCCTGCTTCTCGTCACAGTGATAGTGCACGGGCTTGCCGCTGGAGAGCGTGACTGCGGCTGTCCAGAGTGGGTAATCCGGCGCGGGAATCAGCACTTCGTCACCGGTGTTCAGCATGGCCTGCATTGACATGACAATCAGTTCGCTGACGCCATTGCCCAGAAAAATGTCGTCAATATCGACTTTATCAATGCCTCGTTGCTGGCAATAGTGCATGACTGCCTTGCGGGCAGAGAACAGTCCTTTGGATTCTACGTAACCCTGGGCCAGCGGCATGTTGTAGATGACGTCCTGCTGGATCTCCTCGGGGATGTCGAGTTCAAAGGCGGCTGGATTGCCAATGTTCAGTTTCAGAACCCGATGTCCCTCTTCTTCAAGGCGACGCGCCTCGCGCAGAACCACGCCACGTATTTCATAACACACGTTATCCAGCTTGGCGGACTTATAGTAATTCTGCATAGGACCCGGGCTTCCTTAACCTTGTATCAGTGATCAGTAATTCAAAATGACAAGCCTGTATTCTAGCGGAGCATGACCGCCCGGCAACAGGCCAATTGTGATGAATTGTGGCTTAATCATGGAGATTTATGGCGACAAGTTCATCCCGTCTGTAGTTTTGGTCGGCAAACGAGACAATGCTTGCGGGATATTGTATTGTGTACAATATAATTGAGTGAAATATAAGGGGAGAGAGATGACCGACAGCATTTACGATTTCAAAGTTCAGGATATCAAGGGTAATGAGCACGACATGGCAGAGTATAAGGGCAAGGTCCTGCTTATTGTGAATACCGCCAGCAAGTGCGGGTTCACCCCCCAGTTTGAAGGCCTACAGGGCTTGCACAGTGAGCTGGGAGAAAAAGGCCTGGCGGTACTCGGCTTTCCATGTAATCAGTTCATGAATCAGGACCCGGCGGATGAAGGCACGATCAGCCAGTTCTGCAGTCTGAATTATGGCGTTGATTTCCCCATGTTCGCCAAGATCGACGTTAACGGCTCAGAGGCTCACCCGCTTTACCGTTTCCTCAAGAAGGAGGCCACCGGTGTGATGGGGTCAGAAAAGGTAAAGTGGAACTTCACCAAGTTCCTGGTTAACCGGGAGGGCAAGGTGATTCGTCGATACCCACCCACCACCAAGCCCGAAGCGATCCGTGCAGATATTGAGACGTTGCTCTGAGCGATGGACAGTACGGACGATATCCTTGACCTGGACAACCAGCTTTGTTTTGCACTGTATGCTGCGAACCGCGCGGTAACGTCTCTCTACAGGCCTCTGTTGACTGAGCTTGGATTGACCTACCCGCAATACCTGGTGATGTTGGTGTTGTGGGAGGCGGCGACTGCCAGCGAGGTTGTACGGGTGTCCGGTCTGGGGAGTCGCCTCAGGCTCGATTCGGGCACACTCACTCCGTTGTTAAAGCGCCTTGAAGAGAGGGGGCTGGTCCGCCGTCAACGAAGTGTCGAGGATGAGCGGGTAGTGACTGTTGCCGTTACGGCTGCCGGTCTTGCGATGCGGGAACAGGCGAAGTCGATTCCTAGCCGTCTTTTGTGCAGTACCGGTGTGGACAGTGAGCGTCTGATGGCACTCCGGGATGAACTCAGGTCGGTTCTTGCCCGGTTGGAGAGCCGTCAGGCGCCCAGCGCTCGATAGCGGTTCTCAGGTCGTTACGGTTATAGGGCTTGGTGATGTAGTCATTCATGCCGGAGGCCAGGCAGTTCTCCCGGTCGCCCTGCATGACATTCGCGGTGACTGCGATGATCGGTAATGTTTGCCACTTCGGATTCTCCCGAATTATCCGGGTTGCCTCGTAACCATCCATGACGGGCATCTGGCAGTCCATCAACACAATGTCATAGGGCTTTTCTTCGAGGGCTTCCAACGCCAGCTTGCCATTGTTGGCAAGGTCGACGGAGTGGCCCAGTTTTTTCAGCAGGCTGCTGGCCACCAGCTGATTAACCTGATTATCTTCCACTAAAAGAATGTCCAGGCTTTCAATCGGTGTGGTTGTGTCGACGGAGGCTGTGGGCTCTGCTGGTTGTTGAGCGCTTTGTGCGTAGACCGGCAGGGGTAGTGTGACGGTGAAGTGAGTGCCGTGGCCAATCTCCGAGTCGACCAGAATCTGGCCGTGCATCTGTTCCACCAGTTGGCGGCACAGTGCCAATCCGAGCCCGGTTCCGCCATACAGGCGCGTGGTGTCAGTATCCGCTTGCGAGAAGGGGGAAAAAATCCGGTGCAGACCTTCTTTCGACATACCGATGCCGGTGTCCATCACGTCAATCCTCAGATTGCCGCCGAAGCGAGCCGCATGGATTCGGACGCTGCCTTTCTCGGTAAACTTGATGGCATTGCTCAGTAGGTTGTTGAGCACCTGACGGGTACGGGTCGGATCACCCAGGAACATGTCCGGCAATTCCGGATCAATGTCCATGTGTAGCTCAATTTTCTTGGTGTTAGCCTGTTGGGCATGAAGGGCGGCGCATTCCTGGATCAGGTTTTTAACACTGAACGGAATATTCTCCAGGCTCAGTTTGCCGGCTTCGACCTTGGAGATGTCGAGAATGTCATTCAACAACCCAAGCAGACTCTGCCCGGCGGTGAACGCGATCTCCAGGCGATTGCGTTGCTCCGGATCCAGGTTGTCTTCGAGGGCAAGGCCCAGCATCCCCAGCACGCCATTCAGTGGTGTGCGTATCTCGTGGCTCATGCTGGCCAGAAAATTGGCTCGCGATCTCGCCCGGCGAACGGCATCTTCTTTGGCCTTGACCAGCGCCCGGTTGCCTCGCTGAAGGGCGGCGTTTTTCTGGGATATCTCCCGTGTACGGTCATCGACTTCCTGTTCCAGTTGTGTGGAATAGTTTTTCATGGAGCTTTCAGCCTGACGAAGCTGCGCCAGGGTGGTGTCAATGGTGCTCAGGTGTTGGTTGATGATGCCGACCATGGCGCCGATTTCATCTTCCTGATGATTGACCGGGATTGGCAGGCGTACCTTTTCTGGCGATTCGACCTGTACGCGACTGAGTGCATTGATAACGTTCATCATCGGGCGCGTGAGGATAAAATAGAAAATTCCCAGAAGTGCACAGGAGAGGATCAGACTCTTGAAGAAACCGCTTACCAGCGTATAGCTCGCTCTTTTGAGGAACAGTAATCCGTAATGGTAGGTGTCAATCGTGACGTTCAGCGTACCTAGCGGAAGATCTTCCAGTTGTTTGACTTTCAGCTGGTCGCTGAAGGTACGGTTTACTCCGAACAGGGCATCGCTGATCCATCGATAGGGGGACGTAGGGCTGCTTTCACTGGCAGCGGCCATGGTATGGCCATCATTGTCGACGATCCTGGCATCAATGGTGGCCGGGTGCTGGAGCAGGCCATCGAGCAGCTCTTCTGCCAGCCGGACGTCGATGTTGTAGGCGATCTGTGATGCAGGGCTGTGGCTGATTTCGATAAGAGCGCGGATTTCGTTTTCCATGGACTCGCGGGCGCTGAAAAAGTCCAGGGTCACCTGAACCATGTTCAGAACGAGACCAAGGGCCATGGCCAGCAGTACCGTGTCGCGGGTCAGGCGAAAGGAAAGGCGTTTTCGGAATAGCCTGGTCACCAGTGGTTACAATCCTAGTCAGGAGGGCTTGTCAGGACAGACCGGCAAGCATTGGGTTAATCATCATAATCCGCTTTTTTCTTCCATTCATCATCGTGGAGAAACGTGTCCCACTCTTTGTCCAGTTTCGACTGCCCTTCCTGCGAGCCAGAGCGTGTGTCGTTCTCTGGCCCCATGGCTTCCAGTTCCTTGATACGGGTGCGGAAGCTTTTTACGGCTTTCATCGCTAGCGGATTATCCCGGGATTTTCCCATTTCCGTACTGGCAAGGTGGTAGGCGTGAATAGCCTTTCGAATCTCATTCTGCCGCACATAGTCCCTTGCCTGAAACACATGGAGGTCGGCGTGGGTCTTGTGGACCAGGAAAAGCACGTATTTCAGGTTTTTCTTGGCGGTTGAGTTGTCGAGCTTTCCTGTCTTGTGCATACCTTCAATCATTTTGAAAAGGCTTTGCAGTAACTCTTTGACGTAATTAGACTTTTCCGGGGAGTCGATTTTCACTGGTGACCGGTTGTCATTGTTTTCCAGCACTGTGTTTTTCAGTTGCCGAATTTCTTCCAGCCACTGTTTAATCGGGAGGGGGGATTTCAGGGCGCTCAGTTGCTGACAGGCTTCTTCCATGTTTTTGATCAGCAGAAGTTTGAGTTCCGAGGTCAGGTATTGGCCAGGGATTTCATCGAGCAGTCGATGAGCGCGTTTGTACTGATCTTCCTGGAACGTCATCCGCCTTGCCCGTTCAATACGGGAGCGTTCGCGCATCTGGCTGCCGACGATAAGGATAATAGAGACGGTAACAATGGCGGCAAGTATCAGAACGATCGTAGTGGTGTTCATGTCAGTTGCAACGACTCCGGTTTCGGGCCAGGGGACGGCGTATTCCGGCCATAAAAATCACAATGATTCAGCAAGTACCCGAAAGACTAGCAGAAAACCTGTATTGATTCCGTTTTGAAATGTGAATGTGCGCCCTATGCTATTTATTTCGTGAATCACGTGAATAATGTACATTGTCCCTATGAATGTTTGCGGTGCCGTGCCAAGGGTGTCGCGTTATCAGGAGTGTTGAATGGATATTTCCCGGGTCGACCTGAACCTTCTTGTGTATCTCGATGTACTTCTCAGGGAGCGGAATGTGACGAAAGCCGCTAACCACCTGGGGATTACGCAGCCGGCCATGAGCAACGGCCTGCGCCGATTGCGAGACGTCTTCGGGGATCCTCTGCTGGTGCGTACCAGTGAAGGCATGACGGCTACCGAACGTGCCCGGGAGTTACAGCCTCTGGTACGCAGTATTCTCTCGGACATTGAGCAGGCTGTGCAGGAGAAGACACCGTTCTCGGCGATGGACAGTCAGCGGGTGTTCCGCATCATGGCCAGTGACTACGCGGAGTCTTGCCTGATGCCGCGGGTTTTGCGGCGCATTCGTCAAGAAGCGCCCCACGTCACCCTGGATGTGTTGACGCCCAGTGACGTCAGCTTTTTGGATGTCGAGCAGGGCCGATTGGATATGGCCATAAACCGTTTCGACAAGATCCCCCAGTCATTCCACCAGAAAACCCTCTGGATCGAATATTTTGCCTGTCTGATGAACGCCCGGAACCCAATTCTCCGGGAGCCTTTCACTCTGGATACCTATCTGGATGCCAGTCATATCTGGGTGAGCAAAACCGGCTTCGGGGTCGGTGTTGGCGTCAATCCCAAGGACGTCCAGAGGTTGGGCTGGGTGGATGAAGCCTTATCGAGGATGGGGCGTAAGCGTCAGATTTCTGTTTTTACCCGGCATTATCAGGTCGCTATGTTGTTGGCGGAGCAGCACGATCTTGTCGCTACCCTGCCGACGCGAGCGGCCTGGCTACAGAAGGATAACCCCAACCTGGTGGTCAAGGTGCCACCGTTCGAGATTCCGCCTTTTGAACTCAAGATGGCGTGGAGCCCGCTGTTACAGCACAACGCAGACCATCAATGGCTGAGAAAACTGATCGCCGAAGTGGCAGAGGAAGTGGATGCGGAATTTGCACCGTTCGGGGCGCAGTTCGAGTCTGCGGATATTCCACAGGTATACCATTCAGAGCGGTAGCTCCCTTAATTCCAGGGAGCTGCGACTGACATCCCACATACGTTGAAATGCTTCCCCGAGAAGCTTGACCCTTCCACTATCGGCGAAGTTGGCAAAGCCTTCGGGGTTGTTGAAACTGTGGCGGTATACAACCCCTTCCCGGTCGGCGAGCAGGAACGGTCGTTCTTCGACAGGATAGTCATCTTTAACCAGTCGCAGTTCTATTCGGCTTGGCAAGCGCCTCATCAATTCCACAATCTGATGCCGCCGTTTGACCAGTGGCTTGTCGTCGTGGATCAGCAGACGCACTTCACTGAGGCGGTGGTGACGGGCAAGGGCGGACAACAGTTCGCGAAATTGATGACGGTCGTAGAGATCGTGCTCCAGCAGTCGATCATACAGCCAGAGCCGCTGTTTGGCCTGACCGGTGAGGGAATCCAGCAGGCTGATCAAATGGGTATCGGACTCGAACAGCCAGCTTTCCCGGTCCTTGCCCAGAATCATTGGATATTCCCGGTGGCTCTCCGGTGTCACCAGCACCGGTGACAGACAGCGCATGTCCACGTGTGGAATGCCGGCGTCGTCATAGAAATCGGAATACACATGAAAACCAGAGCGCTGGTAAAAGGGAATGGCATGCTCCTGGGCGGACAGTTTCAGTTCCCGGAACCGGGAAGCCTCGGTGATCAGGTGTCGCAACAGTGTCTCGCCCACGCCCTTGCCACGATATTCCGGTAAAACGGCCATGCGGCCGATATGGGCCGTTTCTTCGAGAGTGGAAAAGAGCCGGGCGACGCCAGCGGGTTTGTTGTCTTCGGTTATTGCCAGGTAGTGATCTGCAATATCGTCGGTGTCATCCCACTCCAGCTCGGGAGGGACGTTCTGTTCTTCAACAAAAACGCGCTGCCGTATGTCGCGGATGGAGCCTGGCGCCAATTGCCAGCTGTATTTGCGGATTCGAATACTGGTCATTCGAAATAAACGGATCCCTGGTTGTACAAGTTACCGAGCAAACCGCAGATGGCTTCGTCATCGACCAGCGGAGTCAGTGCCTCCATGTCGATACTGGCTCCGGCGCAGAGCAGAGGAGCCAGCGGGCGGGCGTCACCTTTTAGCAGGTATTGCTCGCCGTCGACGAACAGTGCGGTCTCGTCACCAATATCATGATAGGCAAAACGGGAGCCTTCATTCCAGCGCAATTGCGCTCCCTCGAACACCAGGTCCCGGAAGACCTCTGGTGCAATGGGCTCTTCGGAAGGTACGACGATATCCATGCTCTTTGGCGCCGTTGCGTATTGACCAAACCACAGGGAAAGCTGTCGGCGGTCTGACATCTTTTCGCGAATAACGCTCTCCAGGCGATCGATAACCTCGGGGGCAATCGTGCCCGGATTGTCCTGAATTCTAAGGTCGGGATCGCTGAGGTGATCGGAGGCATCGGACTGGCTGCCGAGGAAATCCGTAAAGCCGGTCAGGATGTCATCAATGGTTGGCGCTCGGAAGCCAATGGACAGGGTGATACAGTCATCCTCGGCCACGCCGTGGTGACCAATGCCCGGTGGCAGATAGAGCATGTCGCCCGGGGCCAGAGTAACGGTTTCTTCCCCGTCCCAGCTGCTGAGGATGCGCAGCGGAGTGCCTTCAACCCGGGGAGACGTGTGATCGCAGTGACCGCCGAAGGTCCAGCGCCGATGCCCTTGGGCCTGGAGCAGGAATACATCGTATTGATCGTAGTGCGGGCCAACGCTACCACCTTTCGGCGCGTAACTGGCCATGATGTCATCCAGCCGCCAGTTAGGGACAAAGCGGAAGTGGTCCAGCAGGTCAGCAATGTCTGGCACCCAATGATCCAGTCCCTGTACCAGGAGGGTCCAGTCCTGCTCGGGCAGGGTACTGAAACGATCCGGGCTGAAGGGCCCGTTGTGCAGCTGCCAGGGGTGACCATCCTCATTCTCGATAACGATCCGGGATTCGACGCCTTCCTCACAGGCCAGGCCGGCCAACTCGTCGGCCGACACCGGGCACTGGAATCCGGGAAATGCCTGACGGATCACCAGGGGTTTCTTTTGCCAGTAATCCCTGAGAAAGTCTGTCGCTGAGATGCCGCCAAGCATGTCCATAGTTCGGTATCCTGCTATCAGATGTTCTGCGCCTGGTCGATGGCGTTGCCGATGTAGCTACCCGGGGTCAGCGCCATCAGCTCGGTTTTCGCAGCGTCCGGGATTTCGAGGGTTTCGACAAAGTTCTTGATTACCTCTGGGGTCATCGCCTTACCGCGGGTCAGTGCCTTGAGCTTCTCGTAGGGCTTCTCGATATTGTAGCGGCGCATCACAGTCTGGATGGGTTCCGCCAACACTTCCCAGGCGTGGTCCAGATCTTCGTCCAGTCGCGTTGGATTGATCTCCAGCTTGCCCAGACCTTTCAGGGTGGCTTCATAGGCGATGAGGCTGTGGGCGAAGCCGACACCGAGATTGCGAAGCACTGTGGAGTCGGTCAGATCACGCTGCCAGCGTGAAATTGGCAGCTTGGCCGAAAGGTGGCTGAACAAGGCGTTGGCGATGCCCAGGTTGCCTTCCGAGTTTTCGAAATCAATGGGGTTAACCTTGTGGGGCATGGTGGACGAGCCCACTTCGCCTTCCACGGTTTTCTGTTTGAAGTAACCCAGGGAAATGTAGCCCCAGATATCCCGGTCCAGATCAATCAGGATGGTGTTGAAGCGGGCAATGGCATCGTACAGCTCGGCAATGTAGTCGTGGGGCTCGATTTGTGTGGTGTACGGATTCCAGTCGAGGCCGAGGCTTTCGATGAAGTCTTTGGCGTTCTGGGCCCAGTCGATAGCGGGGTAGGCAGAGAGATGCGCATTGTAGTTACCTACGGCACCATTGATCTTGCCCAGCAATTCGGTCGCGCGAATCTGTTTGACCTGACGGCGCAGGCGGTAAACCACGTTGGCCAGCTCCTTGCCCACCGTGGAAGGAGACGCAGTCTGTCCATGGGTGCGTGAGAGCATTGGCTGCTCAGCGTGGTCATGGGCCAACTGTGCCAGCTTGTCCACAACCCGGTCCATGGTAGGCAGAAGGCCGTGATCCAGGCCTTCTCTCAGCATCAGCGCGTGGGACAGGTTGTTGATGTCTTCGGAGGTACAGGCGAAATGTACGAATTCTGTGACTGCATGCAGCTCAGGAACCCCGGCGATCTTTTCCTTGATGAAATACTCGACTGCTTTAACGTCGTGGTTGGTGGTACGCTCAATGTCCTTGATGCGTTCGGCATCCGACAGGCTGAAATCTTGCACCATCTGGTCCAGGAAGTTATTCGCTTCGGGAGAGAAGGCCGGGACTTCCTGTACTTCGGGGTGGGCAGCCAGTTTTTGCAACCAGCGGATTTCGACGGTCACCCGGTTCCGAATCAGGCCGTATTCACTGAAAATATCGCGGAAGACGCTGACTTTGCTGCCATAACGTCCGTCGACCGGGGAAATGGCGGTCAGGGCGGTGAGTTCCATCGAAAACCTCTCAAATCATCAAAGAATGGGTCAATACTGAAGTGGGGTGCCTATGATACACCACCGCAAGTCGTGAATCAGTCGTAAACCGACCGGTTCGCTTTCTCGGCAAGGTCCCGTGCAGTGGCAATCACCTTGCGCCGGGAAAATATCAGCTGCCAGCGGCGTCCGCCACTCTGGCGCCAGAGGACGGCGGAGCGGATGCCGGCCAGGAGCAGGGCCCGTACGCGGGCTGCGTTCTCTTCCTGTTGCAGAATGGAAGGATCGCCGGTCACCTGGATACGCATCCGGAAGGTGCTGATTGTGTCGCCATAGACCGAGGCCAGGTTGCCGATCAGGTTACTGTGCAGGTAACCGAAATGGCTGGCGGTATGCCGGGCCTGATCAATACGGCTGCCGATGACGGCCATCATGTCCTTGTCGCGGTTCAGCTTTGATTCCAGGTGGATCAGGTTGAGGGTGTAGCGAAGAACCTCAATATCCTGCTGCTTGCTTTGCTGACTGAGCACGTTGGCCAGGGTATTCAGACCCTCGCGCAGGTCCTTGAGCTCGCCGCCGTAAACATCGAGGGTTGTATCCGGATCGGTCGCAAACAGGGACCGCATGGACGTCTCAAAGCTCGAATCGGCGCATTGGCCTGTGTGAGCCACCTGCTGAACCTGGGCGGCGGCCTGGAATACACCCGCCAGCGCCAGGGTCTGGTCGTACAGCGATCGGCTCATGCCTGTGCTCCGGTTATGGCGGCCCTTTGGGGAAGCGTTTCCCCGTCACGCCAGGTCTGTTCGATAACGCCGCCTCCCAGGCAAACCTCACCCTCATAGAAGACAACCGACTGCCCGGGTGTGACCGCACGCTGGGCATCGTCAAACACCACTGTGACACCGTCATCACATAGGGTAACGACACAGTCCTGGTCTGGCTGGCGATAGCGAGTCTTGGCTTTGCATCGGAATTCCTCTGCAGGCGCCTCGCCGGCTACCCAGTCAATCTGTCCGCTGACCAGTCCACGGGAAAACAGCAGTGGGTGTTGCTTGCCCTGTACTGCAATCAGCACGTTACGATTCAAATCCTTTTCGGCGACATACCAGGGATCGTCGCCAAATTCGCTGAGTCCGCCAATGCCGAGGCCCTGGCGTTGTCCGATGGTGTGATACATCAGCCCCTGATGGCGGCCAATCACCTGGCCATCGGGTGTTTCGATGTCCCCTGGTTGCGCTGGCAGGTATTGCTTGAGAAAGTCCCGGAACTTGCGTTCGCCGATAAAGCAGATGCCGGTGGAATCCTTCTTGTCATGGGTGACAAATCCCTGTTCTTCGGCAATCCGCCGGACTTCCGGCTTCTCGAGTTCCCCGACCGGGAACAGCGTGCGAGCGATACGGTCACCGGATACGGCGTGGAGGAAGTAGCTTTGATCCTTGTTGGGATCGAGCCCTTTCAGCAGCTGTGCTCTACCTGAACCGTCGTTGAGCGGCCGTTGACGGGTGTAGTGGCCGGTGGCGATGAAGTCAGCGCCCAGAGTAACGGCATAGTCCAGAAATGCGCGGAATTTTACTTCCTTGTTACACAGGATGTCCGGATTGGGTGTGCGACCGGCCTTGTACTCGGATAAAAAATGCTCGAACACGCGATCCCAGTATTCCGCAGCGAAACTCGCCGTGTGCAGCGGGATACCGATGGTATCGGCGACGGCCTGGGCGTCAGCCAGATCGGTCATGGCGGTACAGTACTCGGTGCCGTCGTCCTCGTCCCAGTTCTTCATGAACAGGCCTTCGACCTGGTAGCCCTGATCTTTCAGAAGCCACGCGGCGACGGACGAATCCACGCCGCCGGACATGCCAACGATAACTCGGGTGTTTTCGGGTGCGTCTGTCATAGCTGAACCGTACTGATCAAAGCGCCGCAGTTTAGCATTGTTGGACGGTTACGTCTCAGCATCGACAATCACATCAAGGGGGAATCGCCGGCCATTTCGGTAATCTTCTATGCACCGGAGTACCAGTGGACTGCGTAGCTGTCCACCCAGGCTGGCAATTTCGTCTGGCGTCAGCCAGTGGGCGGCGATAATGCCGTCGTCCAATTGGTCTGTGATCTTTTTCAATGCCTTGGCGGAATAGCAGAAGCGGTAATAGGTCACCCCATTGGCCGGCGCCTTGTAGGTATAGAGACCGAGAAAGTGCACGGGCTCCACCTGCCAGCCTGTTTCCTCCAGGGTTTCGCGTTTTACCGCATCCAGAATGGCCTCGTCTTCCTCGATATGTCCGGCTGGTTGGTTATAGACCACCAGACCGCTGCTGACTTCCTCCACCAGGAGAAACCGGCCTTGGTCATCTTCCACAACAACCGCAACCGTGGCATGGGGTGTCCAGGTCATGATCAGTTTCTTCTCCGTGTCTTGTTGCTGCTACCGGCGCGGCCAGCTTTCTGTGGGCGTCGGGGGCGGGCAGGTGCTGCCGGTACATGGACGGCCAGTTTGTTGTATTGGCCCGGTTCCAATTTATCGAGGGTCCAGTCACCAATACGATATCGAATCAGTCGAAGGGTAGGGAAGCCAACGGCAGCGGTCATGCGACGTACCTGACGGTTCTTGCCCTCAGTAATGGTGAGTTCGATCCAGGAGGTGGGAACTGATTCCCGGTGGCGCACCGGAGGGACTCTTGGCCACAATGGAGGTTCGGACATTCGCTCGGCAGTGGCTGGCCGGGTTTCGCCATCCTTCAGCAGGACCCCTGCCCGCAATCGGCGCAGAGCTTCCTCCGTGATATTGCCTTCCACCTGGACCCAATAAGTCTTTGGCATTTTCTGTCGGGGAGAGGCAATGCGATGCTGTAACTGGCCGTCATCGGTGAGCAGTAGGAGGCCTTCCGAGTCGAAGTCCAGGCGGCCTGCCGGGTAGACGTGGGGTATGTCAATCCAGTCTGCCAAAGTGGCACGTGCGGTTTTGCCATTCCCGGAATCGGTGAACTGGCTCATTACCCGAAAGGGCTTGTTGAAGAGAATCAGGGTCGCCATTCGGTGCTCTGGGTCATGATCCGGTGTTGTGTTGCGGCGTGACTGAAAACGACGAGGGTATCTGAACGGCGGGGAGAGGAAAAGTGAAATTGCTTCAGGGCTAACACACGCGCCCTGTGATCGTCACCTTCGAAGGTGTCGATGGCAAAGGTTGAGGTCGGCCCGAAGAGGGGCCGGCCACAAAATCAGCTCGCGCACGGTGACCTGGCAGACTCAGGTCTCACGCATTTACAGCGCGTGGCTCGTCTCTGAGCGCGCCTTCATGGCGGCTGCGTTCGGTGCTGGCGTCAGACTTCTTTTCCGTCCTTTCCGCCGTGCTGGCCTCGTTTTGTTTTCGCGGCTGTTCCTCTGGAACGATGTTTACCGCATGGACACCTTTGTCACTGGGTTTCTTGTCAAAGGTTACTGTTTGACCGGCCTTCAGGGTTTTGTATCCCTCCATCTGTACCGATGAGAAATGGGCGAACAGATCATCACTGCAGCCATCCTCTATGATAAAGCCGTAACCTTTGGCATTGTTAAACCACTTCACTTTGCCCTTTGGCATGATGAACTCCCCTGTTCTTTTACTGTCAATCACTGTTATTGGTGTTATTGCCGTACCATAGAGCGGGACGGGTGATATCGGATTACCTGTTACGAATGCTTCCGTGGATACACTAAGACCACGCCAATTTACATTATTTTACATTGCACTCTTACTGTTGACCAATATCGTCTTTGAGTCAATAGCGGACATTGGGGGAATGTATGGTTGAAGGGGGTCCGGAAGCGGTATCATGATCGTATTGATAACCAGCGCACGTCCGGTAGGCTTGTTGGCTTGAAAACCGGACGACTCACAACCATCTTTAACCAAGGGCACCGACTACCGGTAAAGAATCATGAGGACTATCCAGAATTCTCTACTAGTATTTAATCAGGGGGATGAAGAACAGCCGGGGCGTCAGGATGACCTCAGTGTTGCTCCCGAGAAGCCTGCACTCAAGCGCCCTGCGCGCTTTCGGGTAGTGCTTCTGAACGATGACTACACACCCATGGATTTTGTGGTGGATGTACTGATGAAATTCTTCGGGATGAACGAAGAAAAGGCGACGCAGGTGATGCTGCTCGTCCATACGCAGGGAAAAGCCGTATGTGGGGTATATACCCGTGACATCGCAGAAACAAAGGCGGCACAGGTGAATCAGTATTCCTCGGAATGCGAACATCCGCTCCTTTGCGAGATTGAACGTGCGGACTGATAGACCCAGGGGTGGCCCATGCTGAGCAAAGACCTTGAAATTACGCTGAATACGGCCTTCAAAAATGCCCGCGACAAGCGTCATGAATTCATGACGGTGGAGCATTTGTTGCTGGCCCTGTTGGACAACGAATCGGCAGTGGGCGTCCTGAAAGCCTGTGGTGCAGACCTGAAACGGCTTCAGGAAGAACTCATTGAATTTGTGGACTCCACAACTCCACTGATCCCGAGTAATGACAGCGAGCGCGAAACCCAGCCGACGCTGGGGTTCCAGCGGGTTCTGCAACGCGCTGTTTTCCATGTACAGTCCTCTGGCAAGAAGGAAGTGACCGGCGCCAATGTGCTGGTTGCCATCTTCAGTGAGCAGGAAAGCCAGGCCGTGTATGTGCTCAAGAAACAGAGCATTGCCCGAATTGATGTTGTGAACTTTGTTTCTCATGGAATCTCCAGGGTACAGGGAGGCGAGGAACAGGAAGGCCACGATCAGGCCTCCCATGAAGAAGCCGGTGAAGAGGGTGGTTCTGCACGACCGCTCGAGAGCTACGCGACCAACCTGAATGAACAGGCCCGTCAGGGTCGCATCGACCCGTTGATTGGCCGCGAGCATGAAGTGGAGCGTGTGGTCCAGATTCTGGTCCGTCGCCGAAAAAACAATCCGTTGCTGGTCGGGGAGGCTGGCGTCGGTAAGACGGCGATTGCTGAAGGGCTCGCCAAGCGCATTGTGGATGGCCAGGTGCCGGAAATTATCTCGGATGCTGTGGTTTACTCGCTGGACCTGGGGGCGCTGCTGGCGGGTACCAAGTACCGTGGTGATTTTGAGAAACGTCTGAAAGGCTTGTTGGCGGAACTCAAGAAAGAGCAGCATGCCATTCTGTTTATTGATGAAATCCACACCATCATTGGAGCCGGTTCGGCGTCCGGTGGTGTCATGGATGCCTCCAACCTGCTTAAGCCCATGCTGAGTTCTGGTGAGATTCGTTGCATCGGATCAACCACTTACTCCGAGTTCCGAGGCATTTTCGAGAAGGACAGTGCACTGGCCCGGCGATTCCAGAAAATTGACGTCAATGAGCCGAGCGTTGAGGACACCTACCAGATCCTCAAGGGTCTGAAGCCCAATTTTGAGAAGCACCATGACCTCAAATACACCGACAAGGCGTTGAGGGTAGCCGCCGAGTTGGCGGATCGCTATATCACTGACCGTCACTTGCCGGACAAGGCCATTGATGTCATCGACGAGGCTGGTGCCCGTCAGCGACTGATGGCAGAAAGCAAGCGGAAGAAAACGGTGGACGTGCGGGATATCGAGGACGTGGTGGCAAACATTGCCCGTATTCCGCCGAAGAACGTGTCCTCCAATGACAAGGATCTGCTGCGCAACCTGGAGCGGGATCTCAAGATGGTTGTGTTTGGCCAGGACCCGGCAATCGAGTCACTGTCTACGGCCATCAAACTTGCTCGCGCGGGGCTCAAGGCGCCAGAGAAGCCGGAAGGGGCGTTCCTGTTTGCCGGGCCTACTGGTGTTGGTAAGACCGAGGTCACCAAGCAACTCGCCAAGGTGTTGGGTATCGAGTTGGTCCGCTTCGATATGTCCGAGTACATGGAGCGGCATACGGTGTCCCGCCTGATTGGTGCGCCTCCGGGGTATGTCGGTTACGACCAGGGCGGGCTGTTGACGGAATCAGTCAACAAGCATCCTCACTGTGTATTGCTGCTGGATGAGATCGAGAAGGCCCATCCGGAAGTCTTTAACTTGCTGCTGCAGGTCATGGACCACGGAACGCTGACAGATAACAACGGTCGCAAGGCGGATTTCCGCCACGTTATCCTGGTGATGACCACCAATGCCGGGGCTGAGAGCATGGCTCGCCGTTCAATCGGGTTCAGCGAGCAGGACCACAGTACCGACGGTATGGAAATTATCAGCAAGACGTTCACACCGGAATTCCGCAACCGTCTTGATGGCATTATCCAGTTTGCTGATCTCCAGAAAGACACCATCACCCACGTGGTGGACAAGTTCCTCACAGAGCTGCAAGCGCAGCTGGATGAGAAACATGTGGTGCTGCATGTGGATGAAGCTGCCAAAGTCTGGCTGGCGGAGAAAGGCTATGACGTCACAATGGGCGCGCGGCCGATGTCCCGCCTGATTCAGGACAAGATCAAGCGACCGCTTGCCGAACAGATTTTGTTCGGTCGATTGTCTGAAAAGGGCGGGGATGTCCATATTCATCTTCGCGATGATGAACTGGTGTTTGACTACGAGGATGAGCCTGCCGAGGCAGTGTGATAGAGCCTCGAATCGGGTGTTGAGAAACCGCGCTGGCGACAGCGCGGTTTTTTTATGTCTGCATGTCGGGGTTGACCTTCTTTTAGCTGCTCAGTCGCCGTTGTCGTCAATTCAATCAGCATCATTCTCTGTCAGTTTATTGTGACGTGGTCGAAAGGTCCGGATTTTCGGCCGCGAAATCTCAAATAAACAATAATGACAAGGAATCACGACGAATGAAGGTATGTGCTGCAACACTGGCGGTCCTGATGGGGCTGTCTGTCTGGAACCCGGTGGCCGCCAGTGAACGGAAAGAATTCTGTGTCTTTGATGTCGCAGGAGCGGGCGGCTTTGTCTACCGTACACTTCAGGACTACCAACGCAAGGCGGTGAGCTCGGGCGTCAGTCTTGCGATGATTCCGTACACCGATGAAGATGAAGCGGTGGCGGACTTCAAGGCGGGTACATGCGATATCGTCGCTGTAACCGACATGGGTGTCAGGCATTTCAACAGCTTTACCGGGTCCATCAGCGCCATTGGGGCTGTACCTTATTATGAGGATCTGAGGGTCCTGATGCATATTCTCTCCAGTCCAAGGGTGGACGAGCATATGTCACAGGATGGCTATCAGGTGCTCGGCGTAGCCCCGATGGGGGCGGCGTACTTGTTTGTTAACGATCGGAGTATCAATGATGCTGATGCCCTGAAAGGTAAACGAGTCACAGTGTTCGAAGGGCACCACGACGCACGTCATATGCTTGAGTACATTGGAGCGGTGCCAGTGGACGCGAAGATTTCCAACTTCGCACGTTTGTTCAATACGGGGCAGGCGGATATCAGCTATGCTCCTGCAGCTGCCTACGAGTTGCTTGAAATGTTCAAGGGAATGGGGGACACAGGGGGCATCATAAAGTACCCGGTCGGCCAGGTATCAGTTCATCTGGTGGCTCGGGAAGGCGAGTTCGATGATCGCTTTGTGCGGCGTTCACGCAAGATAATGTCGCGGCTGTACCCTGAAGCGATGCGGATAGTAAGGCAGTACGAAGATTCCATTCCGGCAGAACGGTGGGTCGATATTTCCAAAGACGCCATGGTTGGCTACCAGGAGATGTTGCGCGAAGTGCGCATCGATATGCAGCAAGCAACGCATGCATCGGGTATGCAGGCAGCAAGCGTCTATGACGACAATATGATGACCATTCTCAGGAAGGTGCGTTGCTATACCAATCCAGGGGCGCTGGAGTGCAGTGCGGAGGATCGTGAGTAGGGCAGGCGCGGTAACAAAAAAAGCCCCGTTTACGGGGCTTTTTCAGATGTCACCTGGGTGATTAACGGGCGCGGTAAACGATACGGCCCTTGCTGAGATCGTAAGGGGTAAGCTCAACTTTCACCTTGTCGCCAGTCAGGATGCGGATATAGTTCTTGCGCATCTTGCCGGAGATGTGGGCAGTCACAACGTGGCCGTTGCTCAGCTCAACTCGGAACATGGTATTTGGAAGCGTATCAACAATAACGCCTTCCATTTCAATGACATCTGATTTCGCCATTCAGTAAAAACCTCGTTTGGAATTAACTTGCCTTGATTCTAAATTGCGCAATTCTGCCTGATTTGTTGCCATTTAGCAAAATCAGTTGCGTTTCAGTACCTGCCATTGACCATCCCTGAGGGCTTCAATGGGGGTAAAGCGGGTTTTATAGTTCATTTTCCGGCATTCCCGAATCCAGTATCCCAGATAAAGGTGGGGCAACTCCCATGATTTTGCGGCTTCAATTTGCCAGAGAATGGCAAAAGTGCCGAGACTGCGGCTCTCGTGGGCAGGGTCAAAAACGGTATAGATGGCCGACAGACCATCGTCCAGCATATCTACTGCTGCCAGGCCGATCAGCTCTTCTTCGAGGCGGATCTCCAGGAACCAGGAGTCGGTGGCTCCTTCCACCAGAAAGGATGTGAATTGTTCCCGGGACGGAGGGTACATGTCGCCATCCGCGTGCCGTTGCTCAATGTAATGGGAGTAAAGCCGGTAATAGCGTTCGCTAAAACTGGCCGGTACCAGCTCGCAAGTCAGATCCCGGTTCTTCTCGAGCACCCTGCGTTGATTCCGGTCGGGCTTGAATTCGTTCACCTTGAGTCGCACAGGAATGCATGCGTTGCAGTTTTCGCAGTGGGGGCGGTAGTAATGGGAGCCGCTGCGGCGAAAACCCAAGGCGGTGAGCTGGCTGTACAATTTTTTGTCGATATGTGCTCGCGGGTCGACGAACATAGTGGTCGCTTCACGATTCGGCAGGTAGCTGCAGTCGTGCGGGGGCGTAGCGAAGAATACCAGTGTTCTGAGATTGCTCATTCACACCTCCGGGCCAGGCCATTGCCACTGGATTTGCCAGGAGCTCTGCGTTGGAGAGCGGTCTACACTTGCCCTGAGTATAGATAAAAACTCGTCGCGTGGAATGGATCGGGCCCCCATTTTTAACAGGTGGTCGTTCTCCACCTGGCAGTCCATGATTTCATAGCCCCATTCTGACAATTGATTGGCCAGATGCACCATCAGTACTTTTGACGCGTTGGTTTCCAGCGAGAACATGGACTCTCCAAAAAAGCACTGACCCATGGCCAGGCCGTACATGCCGCCTACCAACTCACCGGCCGCATTCCAGGCTTCGATGGAGTGGGCAACTCCGAGTTTGTGTAGCTGGGTGTAGCTGCGAGCCATGTCTTCGGTGATCCAGGTGCCTTCTCTTTCGCGGGTTTCTGCACACAGGCGTATAACGTTGGTGAAATCCTGGTCTGCAGTTATCGAGAAGTGTTGCCGGTTGAGGGTGCGGCGCAGGCTGCGGGATACGTGAATTTCGTCCGGGAACAGGACACATCGTGGGTTGGGGGACCACCAGAGGATGGGTTGGTCGTCGCTGTACCAGGGGAAGATGCCGTTACGGTAGGCGAGGGTCAGGCGGTCGGTGGAGAGGTCTCCGCCCAGTGCCAGCAGGCCATCGGGTTCGTCCAGGGCTTCCTCGGCGGGAGGGAACCAGAGTTGGTCGGGGTCTATCCAGGGTAGTGAGGTCATCCAGGTCCGGTTTCGGAGTGTGCTGCCTTGTTCTTTGGCTTGGGAGTATCAGCCGTTGGGCGGGGTGTTCTGAAACACGCTCAAGCACATCCATGTGACGCTTGGGCTCCGCCATCCATGGCTCCGCACAGTTTCAGAACACCCCACCCAACGGCTTCTTCTGACTTCAGAGTAGCCTGCCGTCAGTACAGGTCAATCCTGGTCCAGGAACTTCTCTGCATCCAGTGCGGCCATGCAGCCGAAACCGGCAGAGGTTACTGCTTGGCGGTAGACGTGGTCGGCTACGTCGCCGGCCGCGAAGACGCCGGGAATGCTGCTCTGGGTGGCCATGCCTTCCAGGCCGGAGCGGATTTTGATGTAGCCGTTTTCCATGTCCAACTGGCCGTCGAACAGGTCGGTGTTCGGTTTGTGGCCGATGGCGATGAACACGCCCGCCAGGTCGAGTTCCTGTGTGGAGTCGTCCTTGGTGCTTTTGATGCGCATGCCGGTGACGCCGGTGCCGTCGCCCAGGACTTCGTCGAGGGTGTGATCCCACACGATGTTGATGTTGCCGTTTTCGGCCTTTTCGAACAGTTTGTCCTGCAGGATTTTTTCGGCGCGCAGGCTGTCGCGACGGTGCACCAGGGTGACTTCGTCGGCGATGTTGGAGAGGTAGAGGGCCTCTTCCACAGCGGTGTTACCGCCACCGATGACGGCGACTTTCTGTTTCTTGTAGAAGAAGCCATCGCAGGTTGCGCAGGCGGAAACGCCCTGGCCTTTGAACTTCTCTTCCGATTCCAGCCCAAGGTACATGGCGGACGCGCCGGTGGCGATGATCAGGGCGTCGCAGGTGTACTCACCACTGTCGCCTTTCAGACGGAAGGGGCGGTTGCGCAGGTCGGCTTCGTTGATGGTGTCGTAAACCACATTGGTTTCAAAGCGTTCTGCGTGCTTGAGCATGCGCTGCATCAACTCCGGGCCCTGTACGCCGTCGTTGTCACCGGGCCAGTTGTCCACGTCGGTAGTGGTTGTGAGCTGTCCACCCACTTCGATGCCGGTGATCAGGGTTGGCTTCAGGTTTGCGCGGGCTGCGTAGACAGCAGCGGTGTAGCCGGCAGGGCCGGAGCCAAGGATGATCAAGCGGGAATGTTTGGTTTCGCTCATTGTGGGTCTCTCGTTAAAAACTGAAAGTGCTGAAGGCTACCATGAACGGGGCGTTGTTCCAGTTGTTTTGGCTAATTTCTGTTATTAAATGATGCTATTTACTCACCAACGCCCTTCCATCAATGGTGTTCTTCATTCGATGACAGAAACAGAGGCAAGAAGTTGCCTTACCCGTTCGGTGCTCTTTCCGGATTCTCCCTGTTCCAGTCGGTGTTCCGCAACAGCTGGAAACACAGCCTGAATGTCGTCGGGCAATACGTGGTGTCGTCCGTCCATCAAGGCCCAGGCCCTGGCGGCGCGAACCAGGCCAAGACCCGCGCGGGGCGACAGGCCATAAAGCAAACCGGGCATGCGGCGGCTGTGTTCGAGCAGGCGCTGGACATAATCCAGTAAAGCCGGGCTGGTGGTTACCCTCCCAACGGCCTCCTGGAGGGTGTCCAGGTCTGACTGGCTCAACAGGGTTTGCAGTTTGCCGGTCAGCATGCGGCGATCTTCGCCTTCGAGCAGCTCCCGTTCCGCCTTGGGATCGGGATAGCCGAGCCGTAGACGCATCAGAAAACGGTCCAGCTGGGATTCCGGGAGAGGGTAGGTTCCGCCCTGTTCAATGGGGTTCTGGGTGGCGATAACAAAGAACGGGTGGGGTAGCGGGCGGGTCTCGCCTTCGATGGATACCTGTCGTTCTTCCATGGCCTCCAGCAGTGCGCTTTGGGTACGCGGTGAGGCGCGGTTGATTTCGTCAGCAAGTACAACCTGGGCGAAGATGGGGCCCTTGTGGAATACCAGTGTCCCGGCTTCCTTGTCGTACATGGAGTAGCCGAGGACGTCGGCCGGGAGCAGGTCGTTGGTGAACTGGATGCGCTGGTAACTGAGGCCCATGATCCGGGCGAGGGCATGGGACAGTGTGGTTTTGCCCATACCGGGAATATCTTCGATCAACAGATGGCCGCGGGCCAATAGTCCACATATGGCCAGGCGAACCTGTTGCTCCTTGCCCAGCAGTATGGTGTTGAGCTCGCTGACAACGGTATCAATCATTTTCTTCATGCAGGATTCAGTCCCGTACCCTTTTGAGGATGTCGCTGTAGGCGTCAATGCGTCGATCTCTCAGATACGGCCAGATGCGCCGTATCGATTCGCTGCGGTTACGGTCGATGGTGGCGTGCAGGATCGATTCCGATTGGTCATCCGCTCTCGCCAGGAATTCCCCCTGGGGGCCACAGATAAAACTGTTGCCCCAAAAGCGAATGCCTTTGGACTGGCCGGATGGGTCGGGCTCGGTGCCAACCCGGTTTGGCGCAATCACCGGAAGGTTGTTGGCGACGGCGTGGCCCCGTTGTACGGTGACCCAGGCTTCCAGTTGCCGTGCCTGTTCTTCCGCTTCATCGGTGGTATCCCAGCCAATGGCGGTGGGGTAGATCAGCACCTCAGCGCCGGCGAGGGCCATCAATCGTGCCGCCTCTGGATACCACTGGTCCCAGCACACCAGGACACCGAGCTTGCCAATGGAGGTTTCAATCGGGGTGAACCCATTACGGCCATCATTGAAGCTGGCGTCGCCGGGGGTAAAGTAGAATTTTTCGTAGAATCCGGGATCATCCGGGATGTGCATCTTGCGATAGATGCCGGCAATGGAGCCGTCTCGCTCAAAGACCACCGCGGTGTTGTGATAGACGCCGTTCATACGCCGTTCAAAAATGGACCCAACCAGCACGATGCCGAGTTCGGCGGCAAGCGCCGAAAGATGGTTGCTGGACGGCCCTGGGATCGGCTCAGCCAGCTCAAACACCGAGGTGTCTTCGGTTTGGCAGAAGTACAGGGTGGCGTGCAGCTCCTGCAGCACGATCAGTTGTGCGCCTTCGGAGGTTGCCTGCCTGACCAGCTTTTCACTGGTCGCAAGGCTGGCAGCTTTGTCCGGGCTGGAGGTCTGCTGAATGGCTGCTACGTTCAGTGCGGAGCGACTCATGGGGTTACCACTCCTGCGGGCAGTTGCATGGTGACACAGTGCAGGCTGCCGTGTTGCTGGATCAATGGCCGGCAATTGATTGGAACGATCTCCCGCTCCGGGAACAGGCCCTGCATGATGGTAATGGCTTCGTCGTCCTGAGGCACGTCGTAAACAGGCAGTAGCACGGCGTCGTTGATAATCAGGAAGTTGGCATAGGTGGCCGGCAGGCGCTGCCCGTCATCGTCTACGATAGCATCGGGCCAGGGTAGTGGTGTCAGCTTGTAGGGAGAACCATCCGCCTGGTGGAAGTGCTGTAACTCTTCTTCCATGGCCGCCAGGGCACTGTAATGTTCATCGGCAACGTCCGGGCACGCCACATAGCAGATGTGGTCGGGAGCGCAGAACCGGGCCAGGGTATCGATGTGACTATCGGTGTCGTCGCCGGCCAGATAGCCATGGTTCAGCCATAAAACACGATCTGCCCCCAGGGTTTCGGACAGCAGGTCTTCTATGGCTGCACGATCCACGGTCGGGTTCCTGGTCGGGGTCAACATGCACTCGCTGGTGGTCAGGATGGTTCCCTGTCCATCGGATTCGATGGAGCCACCTTCCAGCACGAAATCCACTGGCATGATGGGGGTCGTCCCAAAAGCGCCGGCATTGTGGAGATGCTGATTCAGAGCGTTGTCTTTCTCCCAGGGGAACTTGCCACCCCAGGCGTTAAACCTGAAATCCAGTATTGCCATGCCGCTCTGTGTTTCCACCGAAATCGGGCCATGGTCTCTGGCCCAGGTATCGTTGGCAGGGGCCGGTACCGTTATGACGCGACCCGGTAGCCCTTCTTCGCTCGTATAGGCAGATAGCAGCTGGCCCAGTTCCTGCAGGCGGGCGACATGCTCACAGCTGATCACCAGATGCTCGTGTTCAAGCACTGCCTTGGCGATCGCCATAAACACGGGTTCCACTTCCTCGAGAATACTGAACCAGTCGGTACCGGCGTGCGGCCAGGTCAGCATGACCGCGCTTTGAGGAGCCCATTCGGCGGGCAACACACGTCTGGAAGTCAATTTATCGCCACCTATTGCAAAAAGTCGCCATTCTAACCAACGAACGACGTTGCGTCAGGATGTGCATGAAGGAAATTTGTTCAACTGTTTAGCGATCCCGTTTCAATACTGTATGGATAACGTGGTTGCCTTCGAAATAGACCACAAATCCATCGTAATGCCATTGTGATATGGGTGGATCGCCAACGGGGCCTCTTGTTTCACGAGGTGTCCCCCATGAGTCGCGGACACTGGCCTGGCTCATGCCGGTGCGGGGAAGATCCGCCTCCGACCGTTCAGCCTGTGATCCGACCGGTATTTTCACTTCATCGGCCGTGACTGGCGTCATGGGGGACAGGCCAAGGGTTGCCACCGTTACTACGGCGCCGAGCAGACGGGTTACAGGCTTTTTCATTGGTGTTGTACTCCCTGGAATCTTGATGCGCTGTTATACAGTAAGACATCTTAAGGACATGGATGAAACGTAATATCCGAAAAACGTTAGCAAAAGTCACACATTTTCTTCAGTTTACACGTTTTGACGTTGCCGGATTTGCCAGCGCATCACATGTCGGGCAATTTGTTGGCGGTCACCGTCGTGTATCTCGGTAAACTCGGTGTGAACCCAGGCGCCACCGCTTTCCTCGGGGACTGTGTGAAGTACCCGGGCGATGGCCCGGGGTTGAAACAGTTCGGGAGGCAGCGTCATCCTGACGGCCAGAATATCCCCTCCGGACCAGGCGTTCGTGGGACTGTGAAAAGCCAGTCCACCTTCGCTGAGCGTAACATCCTGCCAGTCCTCAGGTTGCAACGGATTTTGCTCAAAGGCCATAATGCGCGCCAGCGTATCCAGCTTCCCGTTCAGTGACTTGATCAGCGAGGTCAGCAGGCGGTCCCGCTCCGCGAGATTGGCCAGTTGAATCCGGACGTCCTGGTCCAGTCGTTTCAGCTCGGCGCGAAGGGCGTCCAGATGATCGCCATTGAAAGGATCGTATCCTTCTTTGGCGCTTTGCGGAACCTTGCGGATCTCCAGGCCAATGCGGTCCTCGATCCGGAAAAAGTCCCGGCGATCCGAAGCTGTCTCCGGTGGAGAGGAATCTGGAGAGGTGTTGGGTGTTCGTGACGGCATCACGGCTCCGTATACACAGCAATTTTTTGTTTATGTTGAAAAGTTTAGCAGTTTCCAGGCAGTCGTGTGTCCGGAAATCCGAATGACCCGAAGGTAGCAACAGGCACCTCCTCATGTTCAGACCTTTATCGTTATATGTTGGTTTGCGATACACCGCGGCAAAGCGGCGCAATCACTTTATTTCCTTTATCTCACTCACTTCGATGATCGGGTTGATGCTCGGCGTTGCGGTGTTGATTATCGTCCTCTCGGTGATGAACGGATTCGACCGTGAGTTGAAGCAGCGCATCCTCGGCATGGTTCCCCACGCGGTTATCCAGGGGGCCGATCAGCTTCGGGACTGGGAAACTGTCGACGCAAAGGTCGAAGAGCACCCCCGGGTGCTTGCCGCCGCTCCCTTCATTCAGGGCCAGGGCATGGTCACTGGTGGCGGTGATGTCAGGGGTGTGATGCTCAATGGTGTGTTGCCGGAGCAGGAGCGCAGTGTATCCATCATCGAGAATCATATGCTTGAAGGCAGTCTGGATGACCTGAAATCCGGTGAGTTTGGCATGATTATCGGTCGGCTGATGGCATCCAGTCTGAGGTTGCAGATCGGTGACAAGGTCACCGTTGTGCTGCCGGAGGCCTCCGTCACTCCGGCGGGAGTGTTGCCCAGGCTCAAGCGGTTTACGGTGAAGGGGATCTTCAGTGTCGGCGCTGAACTTGATGGAAACTACACGCTGATTCATATGGATGATGCGGCAAAACTGATGCGAACCGGCGGCCGGGCCCAGGGGGTAAGGTTGCTGGTGGATGATCTTTTCGCGGCACCGAAAGTGGCAGAACAGGCGGCCCGTGGACTGGATGGCCGGTACTATATTTCCGACTGGACCCGAACCCATGGCAACCTGTTCCAGGCTATTCGCATGGAAAAGACCATGATCGGGCTGCTGTTAATGTTTATCGTGGCGGTGGCCGCATTCAACATTGTATCGACGCTGGTCATGGTGGTAACCGACAAAACTGCGGATATCGCTATCTTGCGTACCATGGGGGCAACACCGGGGCGGATCATGCGGATCTTTATCATTCAGGGCGGCGTCATAGGTATTTTCGGCACTCTGGTTGGTACCGCACTTGGCGTTGTCGGGGCGTTGAATATCAGCGCCTTCATATCCTGGCTTGAGGCAGCCCTTGGTCATCAGTTCCTGAGTGCAGACGTGTACTTCATCAGTTATCTGCCATCGCAGTTGCAGTGGCAGGATGTGGCCATTATCAGTGGTGCCGGTCTGGCAATGAGCCTGCTGGCGACCATTTATCCCGCCTGGCGGGCATCACGAATCGATCCGGCGGAGGCCCTGCGTTATGAATGATGTGATTGACTGCCAGCAGGTAACTCGTACCTACAATGAAGGGCCGGAAAAGCTCACTATATTTTCCGATATTTCACTGCAGGTGGCGGCCGGCGAGACGGTCGCGATTGTGGGCAGTAGTGGCGCCGGGAAAACCACATTGCTGAACCTGCTCGGAGGGCTTGATCGACCGTCATCTGGTCACATTTCCATCTGTAATCAGGATATTCACCGCATGAGTGAGGCAGGTCGGGCACGGTTTCGTAACCGGCACCTGGGGTTCGTATACCAGTTCCATCACTTGCTGCCTGAATTCACCGCTCTCGAGAACGTAATGATGCCCTGTGCACTGGGTGGGATGAGCGTAAAGACCGCTGAGGAAAAAGCCAGTGCTGTGCTTGCCAAAGTGGGTCTGAGTGAACGGCTCAGTCATAAGCCGGGAGAGCTTTCGGGCGGTGAGCGCCAACGGGTGGCGATAGCCAGGGCGCTGGTGAACGAGCCGGAATGCGTCCTGATGGATGAGCCCACCGGGAATCTTGATGAGCATACTGGCGAGGGTGTACGGCAACTGATTGAATCCCTGCGGGACCAATTGGGAATCGCATTCGTGATGGTTACCCATGATATGAGCATGGCGCGGAGTCTAGGGCGGGTATTGCGTCTGGAGCAGGGGCGGCTGCTGGTCGAACAGGAAGCTGACAGCTAGTGCTTGCGGCGGCGGAGGAATCGCCGCTCCTGCCAGTCAGAGCGCACCTTGCGGCGCCACAGGTACTGAATTGACAGATACGCCACGCAAGCGGACAGGGTGCCGATAATCAGTGAGCCCAGGTACAGGGGGATGCCGATGTCCAGTATCCGTTCACTGATCCAGGACCAGGACAGCTGGAACTCGAAATTGAGTACCGGCCGATTCAGTATCCATGCGCCGATCTTGTAATTGAAGTAGAACATCGGCGGCATGGTTAGCGGATTGCTGATCCAGACCAGCACCACGGACAGGGGCAGGTTGGCATTGAACCAGATGGCAAAGAATGCGGCTGCCAGCATCTGGAATGGCATGGGAATAAAGCCCAGGAAAATGCCTACCAGGAAGGCGCGGGAAACGCTGTGACGGTTAATGTGCCATAAGTTGGGTTCATGAAGGATGTCGCCGAGAAATCGCAGCGACTCCATCGCTCTGACTCGATCAGGCGTTGGTAGGTATCGTTTCATGAACTTCTTTGGCATCTGGAAGTTCTGCCTGCTCAGAATGACAGCCCGGGACACGATGTCTTGCCGGAGCTTGGGAAAAATCAGGAGGACATGGATTGTCCGGAAGTCTTGTCGCTTTTGCCTGCGGCGTTATCTTACTTTATACCTTCCCGGTCGTGCCACCTCTGAAGTGGCTGATTGTTGCCCTGTTGTCAGTACTTTATGGGGCTTTTGCGTTGCGCTCGCGGCGGGTGCGCGCAGTTCCCCTGATTCTGGCCTGGTTGCTCGCCGGTGTGCTCTGGTCATCCTGGCATGCATCCGAGCGCCTGCAACATGTCTTCCCGACTGAACTGGAAGGTGTGGTGGTCGAAGTGTCGGGCTACCTGTGTGAAATTCCCACCAAAGGAAGTTTTAACAGCCTGAGGTTCAGTTTTTGTGTCACCCGGTGGCACCTTCCTGAAACGTTCACGGGAAAAGCCGTGCTGTTTCCAGGCAAGTTACGGCTGGCATGGTATGGCCGTGATGGGCAATCCCTGCCTGGACACCGGCTCAGGCTAAAGGTTTCGCTCAAACAACCGCACGGAGCAATCAATCCCGCCGGATTCCGTTACGAAACCTGGCTGTACCGCAAAGGCTTCCGGGCTACCGGAACCATCCGGGAAGTCGATTACGATGATTCGGTACCATGTAACCTGCATTGCGGCTATATGGCCTGGCGCCAACAATTGGCTGATGGTGTGAATGCCGCCATGAGCGGAGCCAGACACTACCCGCTGGTCTCTTCTTTGCTCATTGGGTATCGGGGGGAAATGACACCCGACCAGTGGGACGTTCTGAAGGCGACCGGCACCATCCACCTGGTGGCCATCTCCGGCCTGCATATTGGGTTGATTGCTCTTGGCGCGGGTGTTGTGGTCCGCAAGCTGCTTCTCTGGTTGCCAGGATCATTCCCCTCTCCGCGTCACGGGCGTTACCTGGTCTATGTGTCTGTTGCCCTGGCCAGCATCGCCTACAGTCTTGCCGCCGGCTTCACGGTTCCGACACGCCGGGCACTGGTAATGGTATTGGTTGCCGGCTGGGTGGTAGTTCATGGCCGCCAGGTGTCGCCCTGGCAGGGCCTTTTGCTGGCGCTGTTCCTGGTGCTTCTGGCAGATCCGTTTTCCCCGCTTGATCAGGGTTTCTGGTTATCCTTCGGAGCCGTCACGGTGCTGGTGTTGGTGTTTTCCCGCCGCTTGTCCTCACCGGGCTGGGTCGGGGCCCTGCTACTTGCTCAGGTGGCAGTGTTTGCCGGTCTATGGCCGGTGCTTGCTGCACTGGGGCAAGGGCAGCCTGTCTCGGGGCTGTTGGCCAATGTGTTCGCCATTCCCTGGGTGTCTGTCGTCGTCATGCCGGCCTTGATGGTCGGAGCTGCGCTGATATGGTTGCTGCCGCAGAGTCAGGGGTGGGTATTGGACTGTTTTGACCTGGTGCTCGGAGTCTTGTGGAGCGTGTTGGAATGGCTATCCTGCCTGGATTTGCCCAATGGCAATCCTGGTGTTGCCGCAACACTGGGGGTTGCTGTGGTGGCCACGCTTGCCCTTATTGTCCCATCGCTGCGGATTCGTCTGATGGTCACCCTGGTAATGTTGCCCTGGTTGTTGGTATCCCTGCTTGTGGAGCAGGATGATAACCTTTGGGTGGACACCCCGGAGGTCTGGGTGTGGGATGTTGGCCAGGGATTGTCGCTGCTTGTACGTCACCAGGATCAGGTATTGCTGTACGATACCGGGCCGTCTATTCCCGACGTTTTTTCCGCTGTTGAGTCAGTTCTCATTCCAAATTTATCGGATCTGGGTGTAGGCCTCATCAATACGTTGGTGATCAGCCATGGCGACAGCGACCATGCCGGGGGATTGCCCCTGTTGTTTGCTACGTTGCCGGTGTCGGAGCTGATCGTCGGGGAGCCGGGGCGCACAGTTGAGCGCTTGGGTGAGGGCGGGCCGGTGCCCGAACTTTGTCGCCCGGGGCTGGTCCGTCACATCGGGCAGCTGACCGTGGGTTTTTGGCGCAATCCTGGAGCGACGACAGCCACGGATTCAAACGATACGTCCTGCGTGGTGACAGTCACCAGCCCGGACGGATTCATCCAGATAGTGTTGCCCGGAGATATCTCGAAACAGGTGGAATCCCGCATGCCGGATCAGCCCCTGTTTTCCGATTGGGCATCACCAGGTACTTACCGGGTTGTCCTGGCGCCTCATCACGGCAGCAAAACCTCATCTTCCCGTTCTTGGGTCGAGTGGCTCGATCCTGACCTGGTGATATACAGCGCAGGGTATCGGCATCGTTTCGGGCATCCGCACCCGTCGGTCGTTGAGCGCTACGTGAGGGTAGGCAGTATGCAGCTGAATTCCGCCTATTCCGGTGCAATCCGGTTGGTGATGGGCAAAAAAGGTCTCGGGGTGGAGGAACAACGGCAGTCAGCACCGTTCTGGATTCGGCGGCCTGTAACGGATTGGTGGGCTTTGTAAAATACCGTGACACAACGGGTGTGGCCTGCGGCGGCAGCTATGCTAAAGTAGCGCGGCTTGTTAACAATCAGGGAGACCAAGCGTGTTCGAGCTGTTGAAAGCCGGTGGCATTCTGATGGTGCCAATTGTAGCCTGTTCCATCCTGGCACTTGCCATAATCCTTGAACGTTTCTGGACGTTGCGGCCCTCAAGGGTGGCACCCGCCCAGACCATTAACGAACTCTGGCGCTGGATCAAGAAAAAAGAGCTGAATGGCCGTAAGCTGAAGGCGCTGCAGGGGTCGTCTCCCCTTGGCCGGATTCTCGCTGGCGGGCTGATGAATGCCAAACATGGCCGCGAGATCATGAAGGAAAGCATTGAGCATGAGGCCAGCCAGGTTATCCATGATCTCGAACGTTTCCTGAATCCCCTCGGTACTGTAGCCACCATTACGCCATTGCTCGGTCTTCTGGGCACAGTGATCGGGATGATCAAGGTATTTGCCGAGATTCAGTTGGCCGGAGTCGGCAACGCTGGCAATCTGGCTGGCGGCATATCAGAGGCGTTGATTACCACCGCGGCAGGGTTGAGTGTTGCCATTCCGGCGTTGATTGGCCACCGATATTTCATTCGTCGCGTTGATGAACTGGTGGTAGGCATGGAGCAGGAAGCAATCAAGCTGGTGGAAGTGGTCCATGGTGACCGTGAAATCGACGTGGAAGGAGCCTGAACGCCGTGAAGTTCAAGCGCCAGAGAAGCCAGGAGGTCGGAGTAGACCTGACACCATTGATTGACGTGGTGTTCCTGCTGCTGATCTTCTTTATGGTCTCCACGACCTTCACCCGTGAGAGCCACCTTGAGGTGGAACTGCCACAGGCGAGCGCGGAAGCACGTGCAGAGACTGAGGTGCGGGAGATTGATGTGGTGATCAACGCCGAGGGACAGTACATTCTCAACGACCGAACCCTGGTCAATAATCGCCGGGAGACCCTGGAGCGGGCCGTGCGGGAACTCTCGGAAGGTGATAGCTCGTTGCCCTATGTGATCACGGCAGATGCCCGGACACCTCATGAGTTTGTGGTCAGGGCCATGGATGTGGCCGGTCGTCTGGGATTCGCAAAACTGAGCATCACCACTGAGCGGGAGGCTGACGGGCAGTGAATGATTCTGCTAAGGCTGACGTCAGCGAGTCGCAAGGCGTCTCCAATTGGGCAACCTATAAACGCCTGCTGGCCTACGTTAAACCATTCTGGCTGGCATTCTCGCTGGCGGTTCTTGGTAACGTGATCTACGCCGCTGCCTCCACTGGTATGGCGGCGGCTATGGAGTACGTTATTGAGGCCATTGAGAACCCCACGGAACAGAACCGCATCCTGCTTACGCTGCTAATAGTTGGTGTATTTGCTTTCCGGGGTGTAGGTACGTTCCTGAGCCAGTACTTCATCAGTTACGTCGGGCGTCAGGTTATTAATGCGTTGAGGAACCAGGTCTTCGACCGGCTGATGAGCCTGCCCTCCCGTTACTTCGATGACAATGCCTCCGGGCGCCTGGTCTCCAAGCTCACCTTTAACGTTGAGCAGGTCGCGGAGGCAACCACCAATGCGGTGACAATCACCCTGCGTGAAGGCCTGACCATACTTGGCCTGCTCGGTTTCATGCTCTACACCAACTGGAAGCTGACCGTGGTGTTCCTGGCCGTGGGGCCCATTATCGGGTTAGTGGTCAACTACGCCAGTAAACGATTCCGCAGGATCAGTAAACGGATACAGGGCTCGATGGGGGATATTACCCACGTAGCGTCTGAATCCATCTCCGGGTATCGCGTGGTTCGAACCTTTGGTGGTGAGGATTACGAGCGTGAGCGATTCCGGGATGTCAGTGAGCGTAACCTGAAACAGAGCCTGAAGATGGCTTCTACCCAGGCCATAAGCGTGCCAGTTATCCAGGTGCTGGTGGCACTGGCCATTGCTGCTCTGGTCTGGACCATGCTGGCGCCGGAAATTCGCGGCGAAATGAGCACCGGTGAGTTGATCGCCTTCATCACTGCCGCCACCACCATGGCCAAGCCGATTCGTCAGGTAACGTCCGTGCACGCGAAAATCCAGAAGGGTGTTGCTGCTGCCCATGATGTGTTCGGTACCATGGACGAAGAGCCCGAGCACGATGGTGGCACCTACAGTCCGACACGGGTGAACGGCGATATTACATTTGATGATGTGTCCTTCCGTTACCGGGATCAACTGGATGACGTGCTGACCGGTATCTCAGTGGATATCCCGGCGGGCCAGAGCGTGGCGCTGGTTGGTCGGTCTGGTAGTGGCAAATCCACCATGGTCAGCCTGTTGCCCCGTTTCTATGAATACACCGGGGGAGACATCCGCATAGACGGCCATTCTCTCAAAGAGTTCACCCTCCAGGCGTTGCGTGCGCAAATTGCGCTGGTTACCCAGAATGTGGTGCTGTTCAACGATACCATTGCCTCTAACATTGCCTACGGAGCACTGCGTCATTGCAGCCGCGAGGAAATTCGGGAGGCTGCCGCCAAGGCTCATGCACTGGAGTTCATCGACCGGATGCCCGGCGGGCTGGATACCATGATAGGGGATAACGGTGTCATGCTCTCCGGCGGACAGCGACAGCGCCTGGCCATTGCCCGGGCGCTGCTTAAGAATGCGCCGATCCTGATACTGGATGAGGCAACATCGGCACTGGATACCGAATCCGAGCGGCACATCCAGGAGGCACTGGAAACGGTGATGCAGGGCAGGACCACGTTGGTTATTGCACACCGTCTGTCGACTATCGAGAAGGCCGATCGCATCCTGGTGATGGACGGCGGCCAGATCGTCGAGTCCGGCCGGCATGATGAGCTTCTGGCCGCTGACGGTGCCTACGCCCAGTTACATCAGATGCAGTTCAGCGAGCAGGCATGACCACGCTGACAGACAGGCTCTGGTACAGCCATGGCCGGCCTTTGTGGCCGTTGTACCCGTTAGCCTGGTTGTATCGGATAGTAGCCGAAGGGCGGCGTCGGAAAGCCTGGCAGGTAAAAGACGAGCCCCTGCCAGTACCTGTTGTTGTGGTTGGGAATATTACCGCCGGTGGAACGGGTAAATCCCCGCTGACGGCCTGGCTTGTGAGCTTGTTGAAAGAGCAGGGTTGGCGACCGGTGATCCTGAGCCGGGGATATGGCGGTCGTTCCAATGAATACCCCCTGCAGGTTGGCCCCGGTACTGGCGCTGAAGTGGCTGGCGATGAGCCGGTGATGCTGGCACAGGAAACCGGTTGCCCTGTGGTGGTTGACCCCCAGAGAAAGCGCGGTGCCTTGTGGGCACTTGAACATCAGCTTGGCGACGTGCTGATTTGTGACGACGGATTGCAGCATTACCGGTTGCCCCGGGATATCGAACTGGCGGTATTCGATGCCGAGAGAGGCATCGGGAATGGGGCGGGCATTCCCGTTGGTCCCTTGCGCGAACCTCTGGACAGGCTCTCAGGCGTGGATTTCGTGGTGACCAATGGCGGCACTCTGGAAGAGCTGGAGCATCCTGCCCAGTTTGCAATGACCCTCGAACCTGCAGAATTACGCAACCTGAAAACCGGTAAAACGGCTTCCCTCGACTGTCTTCGTGAAAAACATGTACATGCTGTTGCGGGTATCGGTAATCCAGGGCGTTTTTTCGCTACACTGGAAGCACTCGGAGCCCGGGTTTCTGCGACAGCCTTCGCGGACCACCACAAGTTTCGTGCCGCGGATCTTCAGGTAGGTGACGGTGACTGGCTGCTGATGACGGCCAAGGATGCCGTGAAATGTCGCGAATTTGCTCCGGACAATGCCTGGGTGCTGTCGGTACAGGCAAAATTACCAGAGACCTTTGCTAAGGCATTTCTGGCCCGTGTGCAGGAGTGCAAGGATTATTTAACAATTAATGAACCTGTGAGAGCGCATAATGGATAAGAAATTGCTGGCCATGCTGGCGTGCCCTGTCTGTAAAGGGGACCTGAAACTGAACCGGGAAAAAACCGAGCTGATCTGCTACCAGGATGCCATGGCGTTTCCAATCCGCGAGGGCATTCCGGTCATGCTGGCAACGGAAGCCCGTACCTTGTCCACTGACGAGCGCCTCGATAAACGCTGATAGGTGAGTTCCATGTCTTTTACGGTGGTGATTCCTGCCCGTTACGCCTCCACGCGCCTACCCGGAAAGCCATTGGCAGATATAGCCGGGAAGCCGATGATCCAGCATGTCTATGAACGTGCCGGGGAGAGCAGTGCCAGTCGTGTGGTTATAGCCACTGATGACAAACGAATTGAAACAGCTTGCCGTGCATTTGGCGCGGAAGTGGTCATGACCTCGCCCGACCATGTCAGTGGTACGGACCGGTTGGAGGAAGTGGCCCGCAAGCTGGAGTTTGCCCCGGATGACAGGGTGGTCAATGTCCAGGGCGACGAGCCACTGATCCCACCCTCCCTGATCGATCAGGTGGCCGCCAACCTGAAGCGTTTTCCCGATGCCGCCATCGCCACTCTGTGCGAAAAAATCACGGATGTAGCCAGCGTGTTCAACCCGAATGTGGTGAAAGTGGTGTCTGATCATCTCGGCATGGCTCATTACTTCAGCCGCGCGCCCATACCCTGGGCGAGGGATACCTGGACTAATGGGGACTGGTCGTTGTGGACCGCGGCAATTCCGGACGAAGTAGACTACTACCGTCACATTGGCATCTATGGCTACCGTGTACGTTTGTTGACGGATTTTGTCCGCTGGGCACCCGCGCCTACCGAGATGACGGAATCCCTGGAACAGCTGAGGGCGCTGTATAACGGAGCTCGCATTCACGTAGAAGAGGCCAGAGAGACCCCACCTGCTGGTGTCGATACGGAAGCCGACCTCGAACGGCTGAGGCAGTGGATGGAAACCGAGGCACGGGGCGTATGACTATGAGAAAACCCGTGAGCGTTCTTTTTGTCTGTCTTGGCAATATCTGTCGGTCTCCCAGTGCCGAGGGTGTGTTTCGCCGCGCTGTCCGCGAGGCGGGCCTGGACGAGATGATAGAGATCGACTCCTGTGGTACAGGAGACTGGCATATCGGCAAGGCGCCAGACGATCGCGCCCAGCAAAAAGCCCGTCAGAGGGGAATCGATATTTCCGGTCTCATTGCGCGACAGTTCCGCGCCAGTGATCTGGAATGTTTCGATTACATTCTGGTGATGGATCGGCAGAACCTTGCGGACGTTCGGGAGTTCTGGCGACAGAATGGCGGTACGGAGCCCGAGCTGTTCCTGAGTTATGGCCGTAGTGAACTCGAGGAAGTTCCTGATCCCTATTACGGTGGAGACAAGGGTTTCGAAACCGTGCTGGATCTTATTGAAGACGCCAGCGAGGGTCTCCTGGATGCGATACGGAGGCGCCAGGCTTGAGCTTTCCACCAGAGCTTGATGAGCATGTCAGCCTGACGGCGATGAACACTATGTCCATCCCGGCCAGCGCGCGTTGGTTTGCGGAAGTGACCTCCGACCAGGATCTTCAGGCCCTGCTTGAGGTCGCAGCGCAGAGAAACCTGGCCACCTTGATTCTGGGAGGTGGTAGTAACCTGATCTTTGCCGGTGATTTCGAAGGGCTGGTGTTGCACATGTCCATAACCGGGCGTCGCTGGGAAGAGATCGAAGGGGATTCGGCTGTCCTGGTGTTGGGGGCGGGGGAGAACTGGCATGAGTCCGTACTCTACGCAGCTTCTGCGGGCTACCGTGGTATCGAAAACCTGGCGCTGATTCCCGGGACGGCAGGGGCGGCCCCCGTACAGAATATAGGCGCCTATGGTGTGGAGTTGAAAGATACCCTGGTGAGCGTCACGGCCTTCGACCGTAAAACAGGCGAATGGGTAGTCCTGGCCAACGAAGAGTGCGGATTCGGGTATCGGGACAGCCTGTTCAAGCACCAGCCCGGACGGTACGTTATTACGGAGTTGCGCCTACGCTTGTGCCGATCCAGGGAACTGTCTCTGGGGTATGCGGATCTGGCCAATTACTTCGACGGAGCCGACACCTCAGCCCTGACGCCGCTGGATGTCGCCCAGGCGGTCATGGCAGTACGTCGTCGTAAGCTTCCGGAGCCCCAGAAGATTCCCAACGCTGGCAGCTTTTTCAAGAACCCGGTGGTGGACCTGAAAGTCTGGGACGAGCTCAGGTTGGCATACCCGGACATGCCCGGGTATCCGGGCGAACGGACTGCCAAGCTGGCGGCGGCCTGGCTCATTGATCGGTGCGGTTGGAAGGGGTTCCGTAACGATCGCGTTGGCGTCCACAATCGCCAGGCGCTGGTGCTCATCAATCATTCGGGCGGCAGCGGGTCGGATGTGCTTGCGCTGGCGGAGCGCATCCGACAGGACGTCATGGCGAAGTTCGGGATAGCACTGGAAATGGAGCCCGGTGTTATCCCGCCGGACGGTGCATTGAGGGTGTGACCCCAATGCACCTGTCTGGTACCTGTGTCAGAGCCCTTTTCGGGGCGAGGCGTTAATCAGGAAAGGCAGGGCTTCATCCAGGGTGACGTCCTGTTTGTCGGCGTCACGACGACCCTTGTATTCCAGGGTGCCAGCCTCGATGCCGCGGTCAGACACCACAAAACGGTGGGGAATACCGATCAGCTCCATATCGGCGAACTTGACTCCGGGACGCTCTTTCCGGTCGTCCAGCAGGACGTCAAAACCGGCCTGACGGAGCTGATCGTAAAGTTTCTCTCCGGCTTCCGCTACTGCTGGCGATTTGTGGGCGTTCAGCGTGACCACGGCAACTTCGAACGGGGCAATGGCGTCGGGCCAGATAATGCCCTTGTCGTCGTGGTTCTGCTCGATGGAGGCAGCCACAATCCGGGAAACGCCGATGCCATAGCAACCCATCTCCAGAATCACGCTTTTGCCATTCTCATCCAGCACCGTGGCATTCATTGCTGTGCTGTATTTGTTGCCCAGCTTGAAAATGTGGCCCACTTCGATGCCGCGACGGATTTCCAGGGTGCCCTTGCCGTCCGGGCTGGCGTCTCCTTCGACCACATTACGGAGGTCCTCGATACGGCCGAGCTCCGCATCACGGCCCCAGTTAACGCCAGTCAGATGGAAGCCTTCTTTGTTGGCGCCACAGACGAAGTCCGCCAGGTGCGCTGCACTCCGGTCAACGATCACAGGTACTGGCAGTTTTACTGGGCCGATGGACCCCGCCTTGCATCCCGTTGCTTTCTCGATTTCTTCATCGGTGGCCATGGTCAAAGGCGAGGCGATACCAGGCAGATTTTCGGCCTTGATCTCGTTCAGGGTGTGATCACCACGGAGTATCAGGGCCACCACGCCGGAGTCGCCGTTGTCGTCTTCTTCAGCTTTGACCAGCAGGGTTTTCACGGTGCGGGTAGCGTCAATACCAAGGAATTCTGCAAGGGCGTCGATCGTACGCTGATCCGGTGTTGATACTTCTTTCAGCTCTTCCGATGGTGCAGGGCGATCACCAGCGGGTGCAACCGCTTCGGCTTTCTCGATGTTTGCGGCGTAGTCACTATCGCTGCTGAATACAATGTCGTCTTCGCCGGATGACGCCAGTACATGAAATTCGTGCGAAGCGCTGCCGCCGATGGCACCGGAGTCAGCCTGAACCGGACGGTAGTCGAGACCGAGACGATCAAAAATAGCGCAATAGGTGCGGTGCATGACCTGGTAGGTTTCGTTCAGGGATTCTGCGTTCAGATGGAAGGAGTAGGCATCCTTCATGATGAATTCCCGGGCGCGCATGACGCCGAAACGCGGACGACGCTCGTCACGGAATTTGGTCTGAATCTGGTAAAAGTTGGAGGGCAGCTCTTTGTAGCTCTTCAGCTCGTTACGAATCACGTCCGTAATGACCTCTTCATGGGTCGGACCGAAACAGAAATCGCGACCGTGGCGATCATTCATCCTCAGCAGTTCGCCGCCGTATTGTTCCCAACGACCGGATTCCTGCCAGAGTTCTGCCGGTTGTACTGCTGGCATTAACACTTCCTGGGCACCACTCTTGTCCATTTCCTCCCGCACGATGCGCTCAACTTTGCGCAGGGTACGCAGACCCATCGGCAGCCAGGTGTAAAGGCCCGAGGCAAGTTTACGGATCATACCGGCCCGGAGCATCAACTGGTGACTGATAACTTCGGCATCCGCGGGTGTTTCTTTCTGGGTAGCAATCAGGAAACGGCTTGCTCGCATTGTGTCTTCCGTATGAGGTTGTGAAGGTTCTTAGACTAATGGACAGGCCCGATATGGCACGTCCGGACCTTTATTTGTCGTAAAGTGATGGTTATTGTACGGAGCCTGTCACACAAGGTACAGATCGAGTGGCTATATGACCGCAGACAACACAGAAGCACCCGTTAGTGTCACCCCGCGCCGGAAACCGGTTCAGGCCCGCAGCCGTGAGCGCGTGAACACCATCCTTGAACATGCTGCTGCCATCTTCCACGAGGTCGGTGTGGATAGTACCAGCATGTCAGCCATTGCGCGGCAATCCGATATGTCGCTGGCCTCCCTGTACCGTTATTTTCCCAACAAGGTCGCTATCGTAAAAGCGATTGCAGAACGCCATGTTGAAAGCATGGAAACCGCATTGCGGGAGCGGTTGGGTGAGGTCAGCATGGTGGATGCTGTCGATGTATTGATTGATCTTTTTTATGAGTTTTACAGGACAGAACCGGCTTACTCGGCGATCTGGAGTGGCGTCGAGGCCATGCCGGAATTGCGCGAGCTGGATCTCCGGGAACTCTACAATAACGCCAAGGATCTGGACGCCCGCTTGAGTGAAGAATACCCTCACGTTCCCGATGACCGACGCTGGAATGCCTGCCTGATGGTGCCCCGGTCCGCCGGGTCTGTTTTGAGACTGGCGGCGACATTGCCAGAGGATGAGGCACGACGCCTGGTTTCCGAACTCAAATGTATGGTGAGAGCCTATTTGCGGGAACTCATTTGTGAAAAATGACCTCGTATCAGGATAAATAGCCAAGGGGCAGCGCCGTGCTGTCGATCACCCGGCGCAGAACAAAGCTGGAATGGACGCCACTGACCCCCTGAATGCGGGTAATGCGATTGAGAAGAAAGTGGTGGTAGTGATCCATATCCGGCACCACAACCTTCAGCATATAGTCCGCATCTTGGCCGGTGATCAGATAGCACTCCTGAACTTCCGGATATTCCGCCACTTGCTCCTCGAATGCTGCAAAACGTTCAGGCGTGTGGCGATCCATGCCGATCAGTATTATGGCGGTCAGTGATAACCCCAGCTTTTTATGGTCCAGGATGGTCACCTTCCGCACGATCACGCCAGCGTCCTCCATGGCTCTGACCCGTCGCAGACAGGGGGAGGGGGATAATCCTACTTTGTCTGCGAGTTCCTGGTTGGTAAGAGAGCCGTCCTGCTGCAACTGTTCCAGTATCCGGCGATCGGTTTTGTCGATTTTGATGAGGTTTTCCGATGTTGTTGGCACAATATTGCGTCCTTTGTATTTGTATGGGCAGAAAACACCAAAATACTAGATTAAAGATGAAAAATAGCAATCATTTGTCCCGGAATTCCGGTTATTCTGTCCACCATACATAGATTGTCCCTGAGAAGCGCAAGGAATAGACGTCATGGCATTTGATCATCGCAAGTATGTTGCTTTTACGCCGGTTGCCAAGAAAGATCGTCGCTGGCCGGATCGTGTGATTGAAAAAGCGCCGACCTGGTGTGCGGTGGACCTTCGTGATGGTAACCAGGCGCTGGTCAAGCCCATGTCTGTTGCCCAGAAGCAACGGCTGTTCGATTTGCTGGTAAAACTGGGCTTCAAGGAAATTGAAATCGGTTTCCCGGCCGCAAGTCAGCCGGATTTTGATTTTTGCCGCAAGTTGATTGAGGAGGATCGCATTCCAGCGGATGTGAAAATCCAGGTACTGACCCAGGCGCGCCCGGAGCTCATTGAGCGTACCTACGAAGCATTGCAGGGCGCGAAGCAGGCGATCGTCCATGTTTACAACTCCACCTCCACTGTTCAGCGTGAGCAGGTCTTCGGTCTCGACCGCGATGGTATTCGGGATATCGCGGTTAACGGCGCCCGCCTGGTCAAGGAAATTGCTGCGCGCCACCCTGAAACGGAATGGAGCTTCCAGTACTCCCCGGAGAGCTTCACCGGAACCGAACTGGAATTTGCTGCTGAAGTGATCGATGCCGTAAACGACGTATGGCGTCCAGACCAGGGCCAGCCGGTTATCATCAATTTGCCGGCTACTGTGGAGATGGCGACACCGAACGTATTTGCCGACCAGATTGAGTGGATTTGCGATCAGGTCCGCTACCGTGAGCATATCAGTATCAGTGTTCATACCCACAATGACCGTGGGTGTGCGGTTGCGGCCGCGGAGTTGGCGGTTATGGCCGGCGCTGATCGGGTGGAAGGTACCCTGATGGGGAATGGCGAGCGCACCGGGAATATGGATCTGGTCACTATGGCTATGAACCTTTATTCCCAGGGGATCGATCCGACACTGGATTTGTCCTGTATGGCCGAGATTACCGAGGTGGTTGAGGCCTGTACCGGACTCTCGACCCACCCACGTCATCCCTATGCGGGTGAGTTGGTCTTCACGGCTTTCTCCGGCAGTCATCAGGATGCCATTCGCAAGTGTCTCTCCAGGCGCAAGGACGGAGATGTCTGGAATGTTGCCTACCTGCCCATCGATCCCCGGGATCTTGGCCGCCGGTACGAAGAGGTGGTTCGTATCAACAGCCAGTCCGGTAAAGGGGGCGTGGCCTACGTGTTGGAGCGTGATTACAAGATTACTCTGCCACGCTGGTTGCAGATCGAATTCAGTAAAGTGGTACAGAGTGAGGCGGAGGTCAACGGCGGCGAAATTGATTCCCTGACCATTCATCGCCTGTTTGAAGAGCGATACCTGAAAGTCCACGAGGCATGGGCGTTAACGTCATACGATCTGCACCGCGACGAGGACGGTGTGATGGCCCTGGTCAGTATGGGGCAGAGCGATCACCAGATTCGTCTGGAAGGTCGTGGTCTCGGCGCTGTAGAAGCGGTGTCCGCTGCCCTCGAAGATCGGTACGGAGTGAAAATTGCCGTTGAGGCTTACGATGAGTTTGCTTTGGGTGAGGGCACCAATGCCAATGCATTGGCCTGTATCCGTCTGACTGCCAACGGAGCCCATTGCAGTGCCGCGGCACTGGCGGAGGATACGACGTCTGCGACTCTTCAGGCCCTGTTCTCGGCGGTTGCTCAGGTCGTCGATGCATCGGCGAACACTGACGCAGTGGTGGTGTCCATGGAATCTGCCGGAGCCTGAACAGGTTCCAGGCAATAAAAAGCCGGCACACGCCGGCTTTTTAAACTGCTTGGTCATTGCCATTGCCCGTGAGGGGCAAGGCGGTCGCGTAACCTCAGACCGGGGTTACGTTTTCCGCCTGAGGACCTTTCGGACCCTGTGTTACGGTGAACTGCACCTGCTGACCTTCGGTCAGGGTGCGGAAACCGCTGGCATTGATTGCACTGTAGTGAACGAACACGTCACTGCCACCATCCTGAGCGATGAAGCCAAAGCCCTTGGACTCGTTAAACCACTTCACGTGGCCGGTTTTTGTATCAGACATTGATCTTTCCTGTATTCCTGAAATTTTGCCCTCACGGGACCTTCGGTTTTTCTGGAGTTAAACCGATGCTGAGAAATCCGAGCGTACTGAGGAAGGGACAACGAAGAGCACTGCGGCAGGACGTTGGAGCACTTTCACCAAATACCGCTGTATTTTCACAGCAATTTCAGTATAGACCGACTTTCGGGGTCGTCAACGCTTTTTGATGACTTTTATTCAGGTTTTTAAGGCAGAAAAAACAACGGCTTGTCACGAAATCGTCACTGAATATCCCGGCCTATACAGGGCCTGGATATTCAGTCGGTTGCCGCTGGTGTTGGTTCAGTTCCGGAAATGTTGTCGGATTTCCTCCAGAATTGCCGGGTCATCAATGGTACTCGGAACCGAGTAGTCTTCGCCGTCCGCTATCTGACGGATAACCCGTCGGAGTATTTTTCCGGAACGGGTTTTCGGCAGACGCTCAACAACCATGGCGCGCCGGAAGCAGGCGATGGCTCCAATTTTTTCGCGCACCATATCCACCAACTCCTCCTCCAGCTCATCGTGGTCAATGGTCGCCCCATCTTTGATGAGAACCAGGCCCACGGGGATCTGACCTTTCATTTCATCCTGGGCGCCAACCACACAACACTCGGCGATGGCAGGGTGGGAGGCGACTACTTCCTCCATTTCCCCGGTTGACAGGCGATGGCCAGCGACGTTAATGACGTCATCGGTCCGGCCCATGACAAACACGTAGCCATCATCATCAATGAAGCCGCCGTCTCCCGAGCTGTAGAAGCCTTTGATTGGGTCGAGATAGGTTTTGCGGAAGCGCTCGTCGTCGCCCCAAACAGTCATCATGCAGCCGGGGGGCAATGGGAGTTTGACGGCGATCTGTCCCTGCTCTTCCGCTGGCACCTGGTTGCCCTCCATGTCCACCACCTGGACATTGAAGCCGGGGGAAGGAACCGTGGCGGAGCCGGGTTTGGTGGCCATCATCTCGATGCCGACCGGGTTGCAGCAAATGGCCCAGCCGGTTTCGGTCTGCCACCAGTGATCCAGTACTGGCAAGCCGGTCTGTTCCCGCAGCCACTCGTAGGTCGCAGGGTCCAGGCGTTCGCCAGCCAGGAACAGCCTTTTCAGGGAGCTGATATCGTATCGCGTGAGGTGGTCTGCTTCCGGGTCTTCCTTGCGCACAGCGCGGAAGGCCGTTGGCGCAGTAAACAGCATGTTGACTTTATGGTCCTGAACCACGCGCCAGAACGCCCCCGCATCCGGAGTCTTGACCGGTTTGCCCTCGTAAAGAATGGTAGTGCAGCCGGCGAACAGGGGGGCATAGACGATGTAGCTGTGCCCAACGACCCAGCCCACGTCTGATGCGGCCCAGTAAACATCGCCGGGTTTGGCGTCGTAAACCAGTTTCATGCTATAGCGGAGTGCGACTGCGTGGCCGCCGTTGTCTCTCACCACACCCTTGGGTTTGCCTGTGGTGCCTGAAGTGTAAAGGATGTAGAGCGGATCTGTGGATTTGACCGGGACCGGTTCTACCGGCCGCGCGTTGGTTGTCAGTTCTGACCAGTCATAATCCCGTCCTTCCTGCAGCTGTGCGGTTACCTGGGGGCGTTGATACAGAATGCAGAATTCCGGTTTATGGCTGGCCTGATCGATGGCTTTGTCCACCAACGGTTTGTATTCGATGACTTTCGTTACTTCAATGCCGCAAGAGGCGGTAATGATAGCTTTGGGTTGGGCGTCATCAATGCGTACCGCCAGTTCGTGGGCAGCAAACCCACCGAATACCACGGAGTGTATGGCCCCGATTCGGGCGCAACCAAGCATCGCGACAACCGCTTCCGGAATCATCGGCATGTAAATGATAACGCGGTCACCCTTGGAAATTCCCCGGTCTCTCAGTGCCCCGGCGAACTTGGCGACTTCGGCGGTCAGCTCGTTATAGGTGTAGGATTTCTGAGAGTTGGTTACGGGCGAATCGTAGATGAGGGCAGTCTGATCTCCGCGGCCTGCACGGATGTTGGCGTCAAGCGCGACATCGCAGGAGTTGAGCTCGCCATCGGGAAACCACTCGCCATGGCCATTGTCGGTTGCCTGCCAGATGGTGTCGGGCGATTTGAACCAGTCAATATTCGCTGCCTGTTCTCGCCAGAACTCGTCAGGCCTGTCGATCGAGCGCCTGAATTCAGAGTTGTAGTCCATTCCATCTACCTCATGATCCTGTTGTTGTTTTAGTGATGTTAACGACAACTGTAGGCGCTTTGATGGGAAGGACTACTAGACCATAGGCTTAGTCGGGCTGTTCCTTGGAGGGGTGAACCTCTGTGACGGTGGCGGTGAGATCTCCCTTGGCGAGGCGTGTATTGATGACGTCGCCGGTAGCGACTTCGTTGGCATCCCGGATAATGGCGCCATCGCTCTCCCGTCGGGTAATGGCGTAGCCCCTTCCAAGTGTGGCCAGTGGGCTGACCACATGCAGTGTCTGGCTGGTATGGCTGAGCCTGTCGTGGTTGCGATCCAGGCGCAGTCGAATAGCCTTGTCCCGTCTGTCCTTGAGGCGCTGCAGGCTATCCTGGGCGAGGTCCAGCTGGCGCCCGGGGGATTGCGTCAGCAGCCGTTGCTTCAAATGATCTGCACGCAGGCTGCGCTGCTCCAGAGCGTTTGTTATGGCTTTACCCAGGCGCATATCGAGCTCATCCATGCGCTGGGCCTTATCCATAAGTTCGCGTCGTGGATCTCTGAGCCGTGCTGCCAGGTGCAGCATCTGTGTTTCCATACGCTGCAGGGTTCGTCGCACGGCATTGGCAAGGCGGATCGCTTTCTCGTCTACCTGTCTTACCCATTCCCTCTGGTCCGGGGAGATTTTCTCCGCTGCGGCGGATGGCGTAGGAGCCCTGAGATCGGCAACGAAATCCGCGATGGTCACGTCGACCTCGTGGCCAACCGCGCTGACTGTCGGGATGCTGCAACTGGCGATGGCCCGGGCGACGGCCTCTTCATTGAAGCACCACAGATCTTCAAGGGAACCACCACCGCGACCGATAACAAGTACGTCGGCCACCCCATGGGATTGAGCCCGCTCAATGGCGCGGACAATGTCAGCAGTGGCCGCCTTGCCCTGGACGGCTGTGGGATAAAGGGTCACCGGTATCGCTGGGCATCGACGTGCCAGCACGGTCAGGATGTCGTGGATCGCAGCACCGGTTGGTGAGGTAACCACGCCAATGTGGTGAGGGATCGGGGGCAGTGTTTTCTTGCGGGCAACGTCGAACAGCCCCTCAAGTTGCAGCTTTCTCTTGAGCTCCTCGAACGCCTGCTGGAGCGCCCCCAGACCGGCGGGTTCAAGGTGTTCGACGATAATCTGGAAGTCACCCCGGTTTTCATACAGTGTGACTTTGCCACGAATTCTTATCTGGTCACCTTCCTTGGGCAACTCACGGATGCGCTGATTGAAACCTCTGAACATTGCGCACCGGACCTGGCACTTGCGATCCTTCAGAGAAAAATACCAGTGGCCGGACGACGGGCGTGAAAATCCGGACAGTTCACCTTCCACCCAAACTTGCATGAAGCTGGTTTCCAGCAGGTGTTTGGCCTGGTGATTCAGTTCGCTGACACTCAATGCCCGGGGACGGGAATCCTGAACGGGGGTATTCAACGTGTGACTCCCTGTTTAAACATACGCAATAGCCGAAAAATTGAAGGGCAAAAATAGCGGAATTTCAAAAAGATGCAATCCAAGGTTCAAATAACGCCGGTTTACTGTCCACCCGAGCCCATTTATAATAGGTCGATTAAGGTTTTTGCTTTGCCGCGCCATGCCGGGCGTAGCATGTGAAATCCCAACTTAGCATGTTCAAAAGGCGGATCCCAATGCTGCGAATTGCCGAAGAAGCCCTCACATTTGACGATGTTCTGCTGATCCCAGGATTTTCGGAAGTTCTTCCCCACGAGGTCAGCCTGAAGACTCAGTTGACCAAAGGCATTACCCTTAACGTTCCATTGGTGTCGTCAGCAATGGATACGGTGACCGAGGCCGAGTTAGCCATCGCCATGGCACAGGAAGGTGGTATCGGCATCATGCACAAAAACATGACCGTCGAGCAACAGGCAGCTGCCGTTCGCAAGGTCAAGAAGTTTGAAAGTGGTGTGGTGAAAGACCCGATTACCGTAAGCCCGAATAACACCGTTCGTGAGCTGGTGGACATCACCATGGCCAACAACATCTCCGGTTTACCGGTGGTGGATGGCCGTGATCTGGTGGGTATTGTGACTGGCCGTGATATTCGTTTTGAGAGCCGCATGGACACGCCGGTGTCGGATATCATGACGCCGAAGGACAAGCTTGTTACCGTCAAGGAAGGGGCCAGCCTTGATGATGTTAAAGAATTGCTGCACCGCCATCGCATCGAAAAGGTGCTGGTGGTGAATGATGATTTCGAGCTCAAGGGCCTGATTACCGTCAAGGACATCCAGAAAGCCAAGGATTACCCATTGGCTTGCAAGGACGAGCAGGGGCGCCTGCGCGTAGGAGCTGCTGTCAGTACGGGTGGTGATACCGAGGCACGCATCACGGCACTGGCGGAAGCTGGCGTGGATGTGATTGTGGTCGATACTGCACACGGCCACTCCAAAGGCGTGATTGATCGTGTGAGCTGGGTCAAGGAGAACTTCCCCGAGGTTCAGGTGATCGGTGGCAACATCGCCACTGCGGAAGCTGCCATTGCGCTGGCGGACGCGGGGGCGGACGCAGTAAAAGTGGGCATTGGTCCCGGCTCCATCTGCACGACGCGTATCGTTGCTGGCATTGGCGTTCCGCAGATCTCCGCGGTGTCCAACGTCGCTGCTGCCTTGAAGGAGCGTGGTGTCCCACTGATTGCAGATGGCGGCGTCCGTTTCTCTGGTGATATTGCCAAGGCGATTGCCGCGGGTGCGCACAGTGTCATGATTGGTAGCCTGCTGGCGGGGACCGATGAGGCTCCGGGAGAAGTCGAGCTGTTCCAGGGGCGTAGTTACAAGGCATACCGGGGTATGGGATCCCTAGGCGCCATGGGGCAGGGTTCCAGTGACCGTTATTTCCAGGATGCCAGCAAGGGCATTGAGAAACTGGTGCCGGAGGGCATCGAAGGCCGGGTTGCCTGTAAGGGTCCCATGCGCAATATCGTGCATCAGCTTATGGGTGGCTTGCGGGCGTCAATGGGGTACACCGGCAGTGCCACTATGGAAGACATGCGCACCCGTCCGCAGTTTGTTCGCATCACCAACGCGGGTATGCGTGAGAGCCACGTCCATGACGTGACCATTACCAAGGAAGCACCCAACTACCGTGTTGGTTAATCACGCCTTTCCGGGCGCGGTTCAGTGGCTGAACCGCGCTTATTATTTCTGATTCGAGGACTCCATGGCCCAGAACATCCACGACCACCGAATTCTGATTCTCGATTTTGGTTCCCAGTACACCCAACTGATTGCGCGCCGTGTGCGGGAGATCGGGGTTTACTGTGAAATCAGAGCCTTTGATATCACCGAGGAAGAACTCGAAGCGTATAACCCCAAAGGCATCATTCTTGCAGGCGGTCCCGAATCTGTTACTCAGCTTGGTGGTCCCCGTGCTCCGGAAGGCCTGTTTGATCGCGGTATCCCGATTCTTGGTATTTGTTATGGCATGCAAACCATGGCGGAACAGCTCGGTGGGCGCGTTGCCAGTTCCGAAAAACGGGAGTTTGGCTATTCGCAGGTCAAGGTACGTGCCGCCGGCCCGTTGCTGCAGGATATCACCGACCACCTGACTGCGACCGGTGAATCCCTGCTGGATGTGTGGATGAGTCACGGGGACAAGGTTGTGGCCCTGCCGGAGGGTTTTGAATTGCTGGCCTCCACCGAAAGTGCTCCGATCTCCGCCATGCAGGACCTCAGTCGCAACCTTTACGGGGTTCAGTTCCATCCGGAAGTAACCCACACCCTTCAGGGTAAGCGTATTCTCGAGCACTTTGTGCTGAATATCTCCGGCTGTGAGGCGCTATGGACGCCAGCCAAGATTGTTGATGATGCGGTGCAGCAGATCCGTGATCAAGTGGGTACTGACAAGGTGTTGCTTGGTCTTTCAGGGGGCGTGGATTCGTCGGTGACAGCGGCGCTGCTGCATAAGGCCATCGGTGATCAGCTGACCTGTGTGTTCGTGGATAATGGCCTGCTTCGCCTGCACGAGGGCGATCAGGTCATGGACATGTTCGCCAGCAACATGGGTGTGAAAGTAATCCGCGTGGACGCTGAGGAACTGTTCCTGTCCAAACTCAAGGGCGAGGCGGATCCGGAGAAAAAGCGCAAGATTATCGGCAACACCTTCATTGACGTGTTCGATGAAGAAGCGGCCAGTATTCGCGATGTAAACTGGCTGGCCCAGGGCACCATCTACCCGGACGTTATTGAATCCGCAGCGTCCAAGACTGGTAAGGCGCACGTGATCAAGTCCCACCACAATGTGGGCGGTCTGCCGGAAACCATGAAAATGAAGTTGGTGGAACCGCTGCGTGAGCTGTTCAAAGATGAGGTTCGCCGCATAGGCCTGGAGTTGGGGCTGCCTTACGATATGGTTTATCGCCACCCGTTCCCTGGTCCGGGGCTTGGTGTTCGCATTCTGGGTGAAGTGAAAAAGGAATACGCGGACATTCTTCGCCGTGCCGATGCCATCTTCCTGGAGGAGCTGCATCGAGCCGATTTTTATCACAAAACCAGTCAGGCGTTTGCCGTATTCCTGCCCGTGAAGTCCGTCGGTGTGGTTGGAGATGCCCGCCGTTACGAATACGTGATCGCATTGCGGGCAGTAGAAACCATCGATTTCATGACTGCCCGGTGGGCTCATTTACCTTATGAGTTATTGGAAACGGTATCTAACCGGATTATCAATGAGATTACCGGAGTTTCCCGGGTGACCTACGATGTGTCATCCAAGCCGCCGGCCACTATTGAGTGGGAGTAAAGGGCTAAGGGCGCGCCGGTTTAACCGGCGGCCTTTGCGGCTTTCACGCGCACATAGCTCCCCGGAGCATCCTCGATAACTGGTAATTTACCATCGCCCGGTATGCGTGCTGGCACTTGCTGGCCCGAGAACCGGGCGATCCATTCCAGCCAGTGCGGCCACCAGGACCCCGGTGATTGTTCGGAACCTGAAAACCACTCGTCTGCGTCCGCTACAAGGTTGTTGTTGGTCCAGTAGCCGTACTTCTCCTTGTAAGGTGGATTGATGACGCCGGCGATGTGGCCTGAACCAGACAGCACAAACTGCACATCGCCCCCGTGGGCGAGGGCACCTTTGTAGGTCGCTTTCCACTTGGCGATATGATCCTGCCGTGCTGACAGGAAGTAAGAAGGTACGTCAATCTCCGACAGATTGATGGATTCTCCGGCCAGGGTCAGAGCATCCGGCTGAACCAGGCGGTTGTTCAGATACATTTCGCGAAGATAAAAACTGTGCATTTTCGCCGGTAGATTGGTGCCATCGGTATTCCAGTACAATATGTCGAAAGCCGCCGGTCTCTCTCCTTTCAGGTAATTATTGGTCCAGAACGACCAGAACAGTTCGTTTTCCCGCAGTAGATTGAAGGTAAATGCCATGGCGCGTCCGTCCAGGTAACCCTTTCGCGCCAGCATTCGTTCAATACCCCGCACCGAGTGATCATTGATAAAAACGCCAATGCCACCCGGATCGGAGAAGTCCAGAAGTGTCGTCAAGTAGGTGGCGCTTACCACAGGGTTGTGGCGTTTTTTCTTGAGCCATGCCAGTGTGGATCCCAGCAAAGTGCCACCAATGCAATACCCGATAACGTTCATCCGGTCTTCGCCCGTCGCCTCGGTTACAGCATCCATAGCGGCCAGAGGCCCAAGCTGCATGTAGTCTTCCCATCCCTTGTCCCTGTGCTCGGGGCCGGGATTGCGCCAGGAAATTATGAAGACGGTTTGTCCCTGGTTTACGAGCCACTGGATGAAAGATTTTTTGGCTGTCAGGTCCAGTATGTAGAACTTGTTGATCCAGGGCGGAACAATCAGGAGAGGGCGTTGACTGACCGTCTCGGTGGAGGGTGAGTACTGGATCAACTGCATTAGTTCGTTCTGGTAGATCACTTTTCCCGGCGTCATTGCGAGGTTGCGACCCACTTCAAATGCTGATCGATCCGTCATGCCGACATTGAATAGCGCCGGATTCTGGCGCACGTCTTCAACCAACTGGCGGCAACCATCAACCAGATTCATGCCTTTGCGCTCCCAGGTTATTCTGAGAACTTCCGGGTTGGACGCAGGGAAATTTGATGGGGACAGTGCGCTGGTCAATTGCCGGGCATAGAACAGCATCTGGTCACGGCCAGTCTGGGGGAGGACCTCCATTGCACCGACCCAGTTAAGAAAAGCCCGGGAGTTAATCAGGTAAGCCTGGTGGAGCACATCAAAGGGCAGGTACTTGTGCCAGTCTTCGGCCTGGAAGCGCCGGTCGTCCGACTCCGGCTCTGCCACGGGGTTTCGGGCTTTACCGCTCAGTCGTGCAAGGGTGTAATAGCCAAGCGCCATGTGCTTTTTGGCAAGGTCCAGCTCGGTGCCTGCAAATCTGAGCGGGTGCAGCAGGAGATCTTCTGCCATTGCCCGGTAGGCATCGGATATCTCAGACATCGTGGCAAGTTTGGCATCGTCCATGATGCCGGTATCGCCAAGCCATGTTTCAAGGTTTTGCTGAGTCAGTCTGACGCCAGACTCAAAACTGTTGATCAGTTGGCTGGCCGTTTTCCCCAGCGTATCCATGCCGAACATAAACGTCCTCTACTTTGCGGCTTTCGGAGTCGTCTTGGCGGGCGTTGCATCAGGCTCAGGCGCTTTCTCAAAAACCTTCCGAACCTGCTCGCGAGTTTCATTGAAATAGTCCTGCCAGGCTTTCCAGTCATTTGAGAACTGTTCACTGAGAGATTTGAGGGTTTCGGCCTGGTCTCCGGTAACTGCTTTCAACCCCTCCAGATCCCGGACTTCAGAAACCTTTTGGGCCTGCTCCATGGTCACATCAGCGTACCGGCGAAAAGCGTCCATTTGCATTTCTGCCGCCTTACTGAACTGCTCGAAAAGCGTTTCATTGAGTCGTGTCGCTTTTTCAAATAAATCGTTGTTCATTTTTGAAGCTCCTTTGTATTCACATCGTGCGGAGCCCAATTGTGCCCCAGCGTTACTGATGCGATTTTGATAAGCATCAACTGGGGGGAGGTTTTCAAGATTCTGAAGAATTTTGTTGGCTACGGAAGCCTTTGGAAATGGGTAAGGCATGATAAACTTGGCCCCCCAGTAGGTACTGATGTGGTATTTTCATGGTATTGGCATGTGGAAGCAGCGCAGAGGATGAGGCGTGGATGAATCGCGCTTTGCAACTGGCAGGGCAGGCGGCGGATGCCGGGGAAGTGCCAGTGGGTGCTGTACTGGTCCGAAACGGCAAGGAGATTGGTGCCGGTTTCAATGCCCCGATCAGTGGCTGTGATCCCACAGCCCACGCTGAAATACAGGCTCTTCGTGATGCGGCGAAGCGCGTCGGAAATTACCGGCTGCCGGGCGCCACGCTCTACGTCACCCTTGAGCCCTGCACTATGTGCGTGGGCGCTATTGTGCATGGCCGGGTCAGCCGGTTAGTGTATGGTGCCGCTGAACCCAAAGCTGGAGCCGTGGAGTCTGCCCGGCAGACTCTCGATGAAAAGCACCTCAACTGGCGTATAGAAGCTCAGGGTGGCATTCTTGCGAGCCAATGCAGTCAGATCATCCGTGATTTTTTTGCTGCGCGACGGGCGCAGATCCGGCGTAGAAAACAACTGAGTTCAGGGAAGGAGTGACGTCACATCATGAAGGTACTGGTGACCGGCGGAGCCGGCTATATTGGCAGTCATGTTGTAAGGCAGCTTGGTGAAGCCGGGCACGATGTCGTGGTGTTCGATAACCTCTCAACGGGTTACCGATGGGCAGTAACTTGTGGTGAGCTGGTGGTGGGCGACCTGGCAGATGAAGGGGCCATCGCGGATGTTTTCTCGCAGCATCGCTTCGATGCAGTTCTGCATTTTGCCGCCAACATTGTGGTGCCCGAGTCTGTCGAGAACCCGCTCAAGTATTACAGCAACAACACCCGCAATACACTGAACCTGTTGCGGGCTGTTGATCAAAATCGTGTGCCCTACATGGTGTTCTCGTCCACCGCCGCTGTTTATGGCATGCCGGAACAAACCGTGTTGACCGAAGATTTGCCGTTGGCACCAATCAACCCTTACGGCGCCTCCAAGATGATGAGTGAGCGCATGATCATGGATCTTGCGGCGGCTTCTTCCCTGAATTATGTCATTCTGAGGTACTTCAATGTGGCCGGGGCCAACCCGGACGGACTGCTCGGGCAGGCTACGCCCGAAGCCACGCATCTGATCAAGGTTGCCAGTGAGTGCGTGGCCGGAAAACGTAACGGCATGAGTGTATTCGGTACGGATTATGATACCCGTGACGGTACCTGTATCCGAGACTACATTCATGTGGAAGATTTGGCCAAGGCCCATGTGATGGCTCTGAGCTATATGGCGGCCGGTGGTGATTCGCGGGTTCTGAATTGTGGGTATGGTCGTGGTTTCACCGTGCGAGAGGTGATTGACGTGGTCAAGCGGCTGTCCGGTGTGGAGTTTCCAGTGCAGGAAACGGGGCGCCGGGCAGGTGATCCTGCCGCATTGATGGCGGACAACGGGCGGATCAAACAGATACTGGGCTGGGAGCCGGATTACGATGATCTGGAAACCATTGTGGGCACTGCGCTGGCCTGGGAGAAAATCTGGCAGAATCGCCAGGCAAGTGAAGGCGTCTGACCCGGATTTTTCTAAAACGTTAAAACTATCGGGATTGATTGGATGAAGATTACCATTTTTGGTACCGGTTACGTCGGGCTGGTGACAGGGGCCTGTCTGGCCGATGTGGGGCACGATGTCCTGTGTATGGATGTTGATCGAGGCAAAATCGAAAAGCTGGAGAATGGCCAGATCCCCATCTATGAGCCGGGCCTGGAAAGTATCGTCAAGCACACAGTGGAAGCCGGACGTCTGTCTTTTACCACAGATACCGCGAAAGCGGTCAGCCACGGTGTTCTGCAGTTCATTGCGGTGGGAACACCACCGGATGAGGACGGCTCCGCTGACCTTCAGTACGTCACAGCGGTTGCGCGCTCCATCGGTGAACATATGGACGACTACAAGGTAGTCGTCGATAAATCCACCGTACCCGTGGGCACCGGGGATAAGGTCAAGGCGGCTGTGCGTGCAGAGCTGGACCGCCGCGGCCTCGAGTTGGAGTTTGATGTGGTGTCCAATCCGGAGTTCCTGAAGGAAGGGGCCGCCATCAATGATTTCATGAAACCCGATCGCATTGTCGTTGGTACCGACAGCGACAAGGCCGCGGACATGCTGCGGGAAGTTTACTATCCGTTCAATCGTAATCACGACCGGATGATCTTCATGGATATCCGCTCAGCCGAGTTGACCAAGTACGCGGCCAACTCCATGCTCGCGACCAAGATCAGTTTCATGAATGAAATTGCCAACCTGGCTGAACGTCTTGGGGCAGACATCGAGGCGGTGCGTCGTGGTATTGGCTCTGATCCCCGCATCGGATATCACTTTATTTACCCGGGCTGCGGTTACGGTGGCTCCTGTTTCCCAAAGGATGTTCAGGCTCTGGCCCGGACGGCGCGGGATTGCGACTATGAAGCGCGTCTGCTCAACGCTGTGGAATCGGTGAATTTCGCCCAGAAGCACGTTCTGTTTGACAAGATCAGTCATTATTTCAATGGCGATCTCAGGGGCAAGGTGGTGGCCCTGTGGGGGCTGGCATTCAAACCTAACACCGATGACATGCGCGAAGCGTCGGCCCGCACGCTGATGGAAGACCTCTGGAAAGCGGGTGCCAGCGTGCAGGCCTTTGATCCCGAAGCCATGGAGGAGACCCAGCGGCTTTATGGTGACCAGTCCGGTCTCACGCTGTGTGGAACCAAGGAGCAGGCGCTCAAGGGGGCCGACGTTCTGGCCATCTGCACGGAGTGGAAGGAATTCCGTTCTCCGGATTTTGCAGCCATTGCCACCGCCCTGAAGGAGCCGGTGGTGTTCGATGGCCGCAACCTCTACGAGCCGGACATGTTGAGCCGCAATGGGCTCATCTACTACGCCATCGGCCGTGGCCGTAACCAGTTTCAGTTCGATTGATATGCATGCGTTCAACGATTTTCAGCTTCACGAGCGCCTTGCTGCTGATACGATCAGCCTGGGCCGGAGCCGGTTGTGCGAGATGCGGTTGATGAATGACCGTACCTGGCCCTGGGTGATCCTGGTGCCGGCAGTCCCGGGAATTCGCGAAATCTATGAGCTTGAAGTCACGGAGCAACACCGGTTGCTGGCAGAGTCGTCTGCTTTGAGTAAAGAGATGATGGCCCTGTTCGATGGCGACAAAATGAATGTCGCAGCGTTGGGAAACATGGTGCCGCAGTTGCACCTACATCATATTGTCCGCTTTCAGGGAGATCCGGCCTGGCCGGGCCCTGTCTGGGGTGCACAACCGCCAGTCCCTTATGACGAGCCCGGGCTGGCGTCAGTCCTCGAAAAATTAAGTCCTGTTATTTCATTTCTTGCCTGACAATCAGAGGCGATCAACCACCGCCGAATACCGCTGACTTTGCTGGGTGGCCCATTTGGCCACCCATACCTTCCTTCTTGGGCCAAAAGAACCTCTCCTGTAAGCATTTGCCAGTACATTCAGGAACCTAGGATGCTATACAAGCGTGTAACTATGGAAGTGTGACGTAGATCCCAAAAAACCAAGTAAAAAGAGAGTGGAACTATGGAGAATCAATCCTGTGCTCAGGTGAATTTGCCGCAGGCCTCCCACGATACTGATATCGTAAATTATCGATATCTGGCACTTGGACTCTTGTCCGCCAGGGTTTACACGGAAAAGTCTTTGGAACTCATAGAAGAGTGTGCAGTGCTGGATTTTGATCGGGATGGTGTGGCCCTGATCTTGTCCGGTGCTCGGATCAATCCTGACGAAAATATATGTATATCCCTGATTCGCAAGCATGAGGTGAGGAATCCGAGGGATGAGCCAGCCATCAGCTTTGCGCCTGGTAATGTTCGATACGTCAATGATGTTGATGAGGGAGTCCGAGTAGGAATCCGGCTGGATTATTCCCTGAGTCGGGAGTTGGATGGGGCGTTTCGCCATCGCGCCATTGAGATTGAAGGCTATCTTGAAAGGCACCGCGCAGACGCCGCACGTATGGCATCATCTGTCTATCAAGTGCCCGAAGGGTATGAAATTGGCGGACGGATGAAATTCGCCTGCTAGGGAAGTGTCATAAAAAAGCCCGCCAAGCGGCGGGCTCAAGTCGCCTCTTGGAGGCAACGACTCAACAATAGGATAGGCTCTATCCCGATTAACTGACGAACGTTGAGTCATTAAGGTTCCATGGAATTCCGATAAATTAAAAAAATACCTGACATTCAGGTTCAGGGCTTTCTTGTGTGATTGGCAAGACTTTGAGAGCCCAGAAGAATCATCCGCAATTCCGTTTTCAGTTTAACTTTCAGGCTGTCCTTCTCTTTCGGCGTCGCATCCAGCGCTTCGGCACCCTGATTGAATACCAGTGTAACCATAGCTTCTGCCACCAGCCGCGCGTCGGACAGGGGTTTGTTCTGTTCCTCAGCAAAACGTCTCAGGTCATCCGCCAGTTCCGTAACAAAGTGGTCTATTTCCGCCTTAATGGCTGTGCGGAAAGGTTTGGACACACCGGTGCGCTCCCGCAGCATCAATCTGAACAGGTTGGCGTTGTTGCCGAGATATTCCATAAAGGTTTCAACGGAAGTGCTGATGGCGCTGCCGTCTCTGGCAATTCGTTTGCGTGCGTGGCGCATCAGCTGCCGCAGTGCTACCCCCCCTTCATCCACCAGTGCCAGGCCTAATTCGTCCAGTTCAGCAAAGTGGCGATAGAATGAGGTCGGTGCAATGCCTGCTTCCCGGGCAACTTCTCTGAGGCTCAGGCTGCCAAAGCCGCGATCCGCGCTGAGTTGGGCGAGGGCGGCGTCCATCAGGGCGCGACGTGTTTTAAGTTTTTGTTCGGCTCGGGACGACAATACAACGGCTCCGATTGCTGAGAAGGGTGATACATTCTATCGGTCTGTGCAGAAGGCGTCACCCACCGTGATTGGAGCCTGATTTTCACGTCCATTGTGTTTATAATGGGCGGCTTTTCCAGTAGTGTCCGCCGAATCCATATTTCGCACACATTTATGCACACATTTGAAACAACGGGAACCGGTATGCGCAGTCATTATTGCGGTGGTATCAACGAATCTCACATTGATCAGGAAGTAACACTCTGCGGTTGGGTTCACCGTCGCCGTGACCACGGTGGGGTGATTTTCCTCGACCTGCGGGACCGGGACGGTATCTCCCAGGTCGTGGTCGATCCGGACACCCCCGAGAGCTTTGCGCTGGCGGAAAAGATACGCAGTGAGTTTGTTATCAAGGTCACAGGTCGCGTTCGCCGCCGTCCGGCCGGTACTGAGAACAGCAACATGCCAACGGGTCAGGTTGAGTTGCTGGGCAAGGACGTAAGCATTCTGAACGCCGCTGCCACGCCGCCATTCCCGTTGGATGAGCACGTTGACGTTGGCGAGGATGTTCGCCTCAAATATCGTTTTGTTGATCTGCGTCGTCCGGAAATGCTGAATCGACTGCGCTTCCGCTCCCGTGTGACCAGCTATATCCGTAACTACCTCGACGGCAATGGGTTCATGGATGTGGAAACGCCTATCCTGACCCGCGCAACCCCGGAAGGTGCCCGGGATTATCTGGTACCGAGTCGGACCCATGACGGTTCCTTCTTTGCGTTGCCCCAGTCCCCGCAGCTATTCAAACAGTTGCTGATGGTGTCGGGCGTTGACCGTTATTATCAGATTGCCAAGTGCTTCCGTGATGAAGATCTGCGGGCGGATCGTCAGCCTGAATTTACCCAGGTGGATGTCGAGGCGTCGTTCGTTGATGAAGAAAGCCTGATGTCCCTCAACGAGGGCATGATTCGCTCCCTGTTCAAGGATGTCCTGAGTGTTGAGCTGCCGGAATTCCCGCGCATGCCATACGCAGAGGCCATGCAGCGCTATGGCAGTGATAAGCCGGATTTGCGGATTCCGCTGGAGCTGCTGGATGTGGGGGATCTGGTCGAAGGGGTGGACTTCAAGGTCTTTGCAGGTCCTGCGAAAGATCCGAAGGGCCGTGTTGCCGCGCTGCGTGTGCCCAAGGGCGGTGTGCTGACCCGTAAGCAGATTGACGACTACACCAAGTTCGTCGGCATCTACGGGGCCAAAGGTCTTGCCTACATCAAGGTAAATGAACTCGCCAAGGGCGTTGAGGGCCTGCAGTCACCGATCATCAAGTTCCTTGGTGATGACGTGGCCACGGCGATTATCGAGCGTGTTGGCGCGGAAGACGGCGATATCGTTTTCTTTGGCGCGGACAAGGCGACCGTGGTGAATGAGGCCCTGGGCGCTCTGCGTATCAAGGTGGGGTATGACCTCGAAATGCTGACCTCTGAGTGGGCGCCTCTGTGGGTCGTGGATTTCCCGATGTTTGAGGAAACTCCGGACGGCAGCCTGACGGCTATTCACCACCCGTTCACCGCGCCTTCCTGTTCTGCTGAGGAGCTGGCGGCGAACCCGGCAACGGCGCTTTCAAGGGCCTATGACATGGTTCTTAACGGTACCGAACTTGGTGGTGGTTCTATCCGTATTCACAGCGAGGAGATGCAGGAAACAGTATTCCGTATCCTGGGAATTGGCGAGGACGAAGCGCGCGCGAAGTTCGGCTTCCTGCTGGATGCCCTGAAGTTCGGTTGTCCTCCTCACGGTGGCCTGGCCTTTGGTCTGGACCGCCTGGTGATGCTGATGACCGGAGCGTCGTCGATCCGTGATGTCATCGCCTTCCCGAAAACCCAGAGTGCCACCTGTCTGATGACCCAGGCGCCTGGTGAAGTGGACGAGAAGCAGTTGCGTGAACTTCATATTCGCCTGCGCAAACCGGCAGCCAAAGTAACTGAAGCCGACAAATCGGAAGGCAATAACGAGTAAGCAGCACCCTGTCCGGGCTCTCCCGTTGTGGATCGGGAAGCCCGGACGATTGATGAATTCCCCGTAGCCAACCAAGGAATTTGATGTGGCTATTATTCTGGGCGTAGATCCGGGGTCCCGCATTACCGGATACGGTATTATCCGGGCGCAAGGTCGCCACATCGAATACATCGACAGTGGTTGTATCCGCGTGGGTGAGAAGCCCATGGCAGAGCGTTTGCAAACGATCTTTCACAGTCTTGCCACATTAATTGGGGAATACCGTCCGGAAGAATTTGCCATAGAACAGGTATTTATGGCCCGAAACCCGGATTCTGCACTTAAATTGGGGCAGGCTCGCGGTGCAGCTATTGTCAGTGCTGCCAACAGTGGACTGCCAGTTCATGAATACTCGGCACGCCAGGTCAAACAGGCGGTGGTGGGTAAGGGGGGGGCTGACAAGTCCCAGGTTCAGCACATGGTACAGGTGCTGTTATCCCTTTCCCGAACCCCTCAGGCGGATGCCGCCGATGCGCTGGCAATTGCATTGTGTCATGCCCATATGAATCAGAGTGTTACGCGGTTGGCGGCCGGTGGTAAGGTGCGGAGCGGGCGGGTGAGACAACAATAGCCGGCGCGTTTGCGCCTGAGGAGACTTTCGTTGATAGGTCGAATTCGAGGCACGCTGATAGAAAAGTCTCCCGGTCAGGCACTGGTTGAGTGCACTGGCCTGGGGTATGAAGTTGATATTCCCTACACCACCTTCTTCCATCTCCCTGAAGCGGGAACGGAAGTAACCCTCCATACTCATTTCGCTGTTCGTGAAGATGCCCAAAGCCTGTTCGGTTTCGTCTCTCGCCTGGATCGGGATCTGTTCCGATTGCTGATCAAGGTCAATGGTGTGGGACCGAGGTTGGCGGTGGGGATCCTGTCGGGGCTGGATGCGCAACAGTTTATCCGTTGTGTGGAAACGCGGGATGCCAACGCGCTGGTGAAGCTGCCAGGTGTTGGTAAAAAAACCGCTGAACGTCTGCTTATTGAAATGACGGATCGGATAGGGCAACTTGAGGGACAGTTCGTGCCTATGTCGTCCGAGACGACAGGCGGTGGTTCGGGCAGTGTTGAGACCAACACGGCTGGTTACGATCCCCGGGATGAAGCTGAAGCCGCGCTGATTGCCCTTGGTTACAGGCCTCAGGAGGCGGCAAAGGCCATCAACAAGGTAGCGGAGAAAGGCATGGCGAGTGAGGAGCTGATACGCCTGGCCCTCCGCAATATGATCCCGGCGGGATGAAACTGCCGTAATTCGTGACCTGTCTGGCGCCTAATCTGTATAGAGCGTAACGTGACAGCCACTGAGTCGTTTGTACAATTGGGGCACCTTAATGTGCAGGCATGATGTGTAGTCCCACTGTTCTGGTAACGTCATGATTGAATCTGATCGTCTGATTTCTGCCCAGGCCGGGCAGTACGAAGAAGTGCAGGACCGAGCTATTCGGCCTACGTTGCTGGCCGAGTATGTCGGACAGCCGGCGGTGCGGGAACAGATGGATATCTTTGTCTCGGCTGCCCGTGCTCGCGAGGAAGCGTTGGACCATGTCCTGATCTTTGGGCCTCCGGGGCTGGGCAAGACGACGCTGGCGAATATTATTGCGAACGAAATGGGCGTGGCCATCAAAACCACATCGGGACCGGTGCTGGAAAAGGCCGGTGACCTGGCGGCAATGCTGACAAATCTGGAAGAGGGCGACGTCCTCTTTATTGACGAGATTCATCGGCTGAGCGCAGCAGTGGAAGAGGTCCTTTATCCGGCGATGGAAGATTATCAGCTGGATATCATGATCGGTGAAGGACCCGCGGCGCGATCGATCAAGCTCGATCTGCCGCCGTTCACTCTGGTGGGAGCCACCACCCGGGCCGGCCTTCTGACATCGCCACTGCGAGATCGTTTCGGGATTGTTCAGCGCCTGGAATTTTATAACACCAGGGATCTGACCAGCATTATTCTACGGTCCGCCCGCTTGTCATCGGTGGCTATTGATGAAGGCGGCGCGTATGAGATAGCGCGGCGTTCCCGGGGTACGCCTCGCATCGCTAACCGGCTGTTGCGTCGGGTCCGCGACTTCGCCGAGGTCAAGGCGGACGGTCGTATCAGCGACTCCATCGCAGACCAGGCATTGAATATGCTGAAGGTGGATGATCAGGGTTTTGATCATATGGATCGCCGCCTGTTGCTGGCGATGATCGAAAAGTTTGATGGTGGTCCTGTCGGTGTAGAGAGTCTGGCTGCGGCCATCAGTGAGGAGCGAGGCACCATTGAGGATGTTCTGGAGCCATTCCTGATCCAGCAGGGGTTCATGGTGCGCACACCGAGAGGGCGCATGGTGACCTCCACTGCCTATCAGCATTTCGGTGTTGTACCGGTACGGTCAGGAAAGGAGGATCTCTTTGACTGAAGCTCTTCACTCCGGACAGTTCCGCCTGCCGGTCAGAGTCTATATTGAGGATACGGATGCAGGTGGCATCGTATTCCATGCGAAGTACCTGCACTATATGGAGCGTGCACGCACGGAATGGGTACGGACCTGTGGCGTCGGTCTGCGAGCAGGGCTGTCGGATAACATCAGTTACGTGGTCCAGCGTCTGAATATCCATTATGCGGTGCCGGCGAAGCTTGATGATCAGTTGCTGGTAACGGCGGAGCCCATCGGCTTCGGTCGTGTCTGGATGGATTTTCGGCAGCGGGTGTTGAAGGCGGGGGACGAAACCCTGCTTGCCTCCGCCGATGTGCGGGTTGCTTGCGTGGCACTGGATAGCGGGCGCCCGAGACGGTTGCCGGACAATATGCGTGAACTCTTGGAAAGCGTTCACGAAAACCAACTTTTAACCGGAACAAGCCAGGAGTAGAAGGTGGAGTCAGAAGTTTCTGTTTGGTATCTCATAGCCAACGCGGGTGTGCTGGTTCAACTGGTCATGCTGTTGCTGGCTCTGGCTTCCGTGGTGTCCTGGGCGCTTATCTTCCAGCGTTTTCAGGTTTTCCGTAAGGCACGGCGGGCGCAGCTTGAGTTTGAGGAACGTTTCTGGTCCGGTATGGATCTGGGGCAGCTGTACCGGGAAGTAAACAGCGATCCCACACCCTTCTCGGGGATGGAGTCGCTGTTCCGTTCCGGTTTCAAGGAGTTCTCCCGACTGCGTCAGCAGAGTCGTGATGCCGATGCTGTTATGGAGGGTACCCAGCGCGCCATGCGTGTTGCGTTCTCCCGTGAACAGGAGAGGCTGGAAGCGTCGTTACCCTTCCTTGCTTCCGTCGGTTCGACCAGTCCCTACATCGGTCTGTTTGGTACGGTCTGGGGCATCATGAACTCGTTCCGTGGTTTGGCACAGGTTCAGCAGGCCACTCTGGCTACGGTAGCACCGGGGATTTCCGAAGCATTGATCGCGACCGCGATGGGTCTGTTTGCCGCGATTCCGGCGGTTATTGCCTATAACCGTTTTTCCTCCATGTCCGATGCACTGTTAAAGAACTACGAGACCTTTGCGGATGAGTTCTCGAGTATTCTCCATCGTCGCGTGCATAGTAGCGAGCGGTCGTCAGCAGCGTGATATCCATGGGCCAGTGTAAGTCAGTCAGGAGCATGCAGGCATGAGAGGCATGGGAATGATGCCGGCGCACCGCCGGAAGCCAATGTCCGAGATCAATGTGGTCCCGTACATCGACGTCATGTTAGTACTGTTGGTGATCTTTATGGTCACCGCACCGATGCTGACTCAGGGCGTAAAAGTGGATTTGCCGGAAACAATGTCGGATCCGATTCAGTCCGACAAAGATGTGGAATCGATCATTGTGTCAGTGGATTCCAATGGCGCCTACTTTCTGGAAATTGGTGATGAGAACAGTGATCCGATGTCTCTGGGCGAGGTTCGGACACAGGTATCCAAGATACTGTCAGAGCGAAGTGCCCGGGAAATTCTGGTGCGTGGAGACGAGCATGTGGAATATGGAACCGTAGTCCGTCTGATGGCGGAACTTCAAGGGGCCGGCGCCACCAGTGTGGGGCTGATTACCGAAGCGCCATCCACCGAAAACTGAGCATAGAACGGGCAGGTTTTTGTGACAGGTCAGGAACGTGATGTAACCAATATCGGGCAGCAACCGTGGAAGTCGCCCGTTGCCTTGTCACTGCTGCTGCATGGGCTGATTGTGGTGGTGGCACTGGCTGGCTGGTCCTGGACTACACCAGAGAGTGAGCCAGAGCCCCGTAGCATTGCTGCCCGGCTGGTGACGCAGCAAGAGCCTGAGCCCAGCCCGGTCGTCGAAGAGGTCGATGAACCGGATCGGGATGAGGAGCGCAAGAAGGAGCAGCAAGAGCAGAAGCGGCGCCAGGAAGCAGAGCGCAAGGCTGCCGAGGAAGAGAAGGCTCGGGAAGAGGCTCGGCGTATCCAGCAGGAAAAGGAGCGGAAACGGCAGGAGGAGGCCGCCGCTCGTGAACGTGCTGAACAAAAAGCGCGTGAGGAAGAGGCTGCCCGACAAAAAGCCGAAGCCGAGGCGAAAGAGCGTGCGCGACAAAAGGCGGAAGAGGAAAAGCGCCGTCAGGAAGAAGCCAAGCGACGAGCTGAAGAGGAACGCCGCAAGGCAGAGGAAGAGCGTCGCAAGCGTGAAGAGGCCGAAAGGCAAAAGCGCGAAGAGCAGGCCCGACGCGAAGCGGAACAGAAACGCAAGGAAGCTGAGCGTCGTCTGAAGGAGCAGCAGCTGGAAGCGCTGGCTGAGGAAGCCAGTCGGGAGCGCGAGGCAGAGGCGAGGCGTCAGCAGGAAGCCGCTGCAGCGAAAGCCAGAGAGGCTCGCATGATGTCGGAGAGCGAAAAATATCAGGCCTTGATTCGTGAGCGATTGAGTCAGGCATGGTATCCGCCATCGTCCGCAACGGAGGAGATGACCGCAAGGTTGCAGATCACACTATTGCCGACAGGCGAACTTCAGTCAGTGAAGCTGATCAACGGCAGTGGCAATACGGCATTCGATAATTCGGCAATCAGTGCGGTGAAGTCCCTTAATCGTTATCCGATTCCGGATGACCGGGACACGTTTGAGCGTTATTTCCGCCAGTTCACGATCGAATTCAATCCACGGCGGTTGAAATAAGGATAGATGGAAAAGCTGATGACACATCGGACAAACAATACCTACACCTTCATGGCGCTTACCCTGGTTTGCTCGCTTCTTGTCTGGGCGCTTGGTACAGGTCCCGCGTCGGCAGAGTTGACTATTCGAATCACCGAGGGAGCGGATTCTGCGATTCCGGTGGCCGTCGTTCCGTTTGCGGAAAACGGAGGGATTCCGGCTGGAGACAAGATCAACAGTATCGTTCAGGACGACCTGGCCATGAGTGGTGAGTTCCGGACCTTGTCGCCAGAGAAAATGCTGAGCCTGCCGTCCAAGCGTTCGGAGGTTTATTATAGAGACTGGCGCCTGTTGGGCCAGCGATATGTACTGGTTGGTCAGTTGAGTCGCAACGGGGACCGCGTGGAAGCCCGTTATGAGTTGCTGGACGTCAATCGGGAAGAGCGCATTCTCGGTGAGTCCGCGGCTGTCAGCGTCGGCAATATGCGTACTCTGGCCCATCACATCAGCGATAAGGTCTATGAGGCGATTACGGGCGTGCCGGGTGCGTTCTCAACCAAACTTGCCTACGTCACCCTGGATACAGCTAAAGGTGAGCCCCGTTATCGGCTTCAGGTGAGTGATGTGGACGGCAAGCGCGCGCGCGTGCGGCTGGAAAGCAAAGAGCCAATCCTCTCTCCCGCCTGGTCACCGGATGGCAAGAAGCTGGCGTATGTATCCTTCGAAACCGGCAAGCCAGCAATTTATATTCACGAATTGGGTTCCGGAAATCGTACAAAAGTAGCGGATTTTCGTGGGCTGAATTCAGCGCCAGCCTGGTCCAGGGACGGCCGTTCGCTGTTGCTGACCCTCTCCAAGGATGGCAACGCTGAAATCTATCGTATGGATATCCAGAGCCGGAATCTGAAGCGTCTGACCAACCACTGGTCCATCGATACTGAAGGCGTTTGGGATCACAGCGGAGAGGGTATTTTCTTTACTTCGGACCGCTCAGGCGGGCCACAAATCTATCATAAGTCCAGTGAGACGGCAGAGCCCCGACGCATTACATTTGGTAGCCGGTACAATGCTCGTCCACGACCGGACAGCCAGGGAGATTACGTGTACTACGTCCATCAGCGCAATGGTGGATTTCATATCGCACGCACCGATTTGAGTAACGGAGAAGAAACGGTTCTGACTCGAACCGCGTCTGATGAGTCTCCGTCTCTTGCTCCGAACGGGAGAATGCTGATTTATGCCACCAAACACAGTGGTACCAGCGTACTGACGGTAATTTCGGCGGACGGTGGGGCAGCCTATAGCCTTCCGGCAACCGAAGGTGACGTCCGGGAGCCGGCGTGGTCGCCGGTTATCCGTTAATACGGAACCGCCCCGGTGGGGGTTCTTAGTCAAAACACCAGATAACAGTAAACCAACAGGAAGGAAAGATTATGAAATTATCAGTTCACCAGAAAGCATTTGCGATGGTTCTGTCCCTTGGTCTGGTTGCCGGCTGTAGCTCTACTGGCGAGACCATGGGTGAAGATGAATACGGTTCCGACGTGTCGGCCGTTGATCAAGATGGTGGTAGCACTGTTTACGGTGGCAGTGACGGAAGCGGTGTTTCTGCTTCAGACCTGACCGAGGAAGAGCTGCGCGCACGTGAGGAGCGGGCCGAGCAGGAAGCCATGCGTAACATCACGACCTTCTACTTTGACTTCGACACGGCTGAAATCAAAGCTGAAGCTCGCGAAGTGCTGGTGGCTCACGCACGCTTCCTGGAAAACAACCCCAATCAGCGGGTGCGTCTGGAAGGTCATGCCGATGAGCGTGGTACCAAAGAGTACAACCTGGCACTGGGCGAGCGCCGCGCCAACGCTGTTGAACGTTTCCTGATTGTAAATGGCGCTTCACGTGCTCAAATGGAAACCGTAAGCTATGGTGAGGAAAAGCCGGCGGTCATGGGCTCTAGCGAGAGTGCCTGGGCTCAGAACCGTCGTGTTGAGCTCGTTTTCGAGTAACCGTTAGATAGCCACAGGATCTCCCATGAGATATTTGCTCATGGCGACGGCCGTTCTTTCGCTGGCCCTTGGGCCAGCGGGAGGCGCGCTGGCGCAATCTACAACACCGGTGTTTCAGGACAACGCATCCCAGGCACGCAGTAAGGCAAGCGGCAGTCAGGCAAACGCTGAGTTGTTCTATATGATTCAGCAACTTCAGGGGGAGGTGCGTCGGCTTCAGGGCGAAGTTGAAGAGCAGCGAAACCTGATTGACCGGCTGACCCGTCAGTCCCGTGATCGATACATCGATCTGGACCAGCGGATTCTTGAGCTTTCCGAGCAGGTGTCTTCCGGTGGAGCAGCACCGGGCACCAACGAGAGTGGTGATGCTGCGGCTGCGGATTCGGCTGCGAATGAGAAGCCGGTTGCCAAGGTTTATCGTCAGCCAGAAGCCGACGAGCGTGAGGCCTACGAGCAGATTCAGGATCTGATCCACCAGGAGAAGAAATACGACGAAGCCATAAATCGGATATACGACTTTGTCGATAAATATCCAGAAGGTGATTTGTCGGTTAATGCTTATTACTGGCTGGGTGAGGTATATCTGGTCAAGCCTCAGCTTGAGCAGGCCAAGCAAGCATTCACCATTGTCGCTACCCGGTACGCAGATCATCGGAAAGCCCCGGACGCAGTCTATAAGCTGGGGGTAACGCTTGATCGTCTGAATGAAAAGTCCGAGGCGAAAAGCCGGATGGAGTCCGTCGTTCGTAACTATCCCGGGACCAATGCAGCCAAACTCGCGCAAAAGTACCTGGATTCTTTGGGTAGTTAATAACCAGCTCTGAAAGAATGTTGAGAAACCTGAGAAAAGGGGTTGATCAGCGGCAAAAAATCATTACTATATGCGCCTCGTTTGGGTCGTTAGCTCAGTTGGTAGAGCAGTTGGCTTTTAACCAATTGGTCGAAGGTTCGAATCCTTCACGACCCACCAAATACGGAGCATGGCAACTGGCTGAGTGGTTGCGGTGTTCGATCCTGACACAGATGCAAGAATGTGCAGATGTGGAGAGCGGGTCAACAGTCAAGGGTCGTTAGCTCAGTTGGTAGAGCAGTTGGCTTTTAACCAATTGGTCGAAGGTTCGAATCCTTCACGACCCACCAATACGATGGGAAGCTACAGGCTTCTTATCTGAAAAAAGAGCCTTCGGGCTCTTTTTTTTTGCGTGAACGCTCCCAATGGTATAATCCACACGCCAACGAAACACAGAGACGCAGTAATGACACGATCTGAAGACCGGATTCTGGTTCAGGAGCATCTGGCGCACCAGGCTGAACCCAAACCGTTGAGTGAGGATGAGAAAGCCGAGCTGGAGTCACGTATCCGCCAAGCGTTGCAGGACCAGGATGCGGTACTGGTCGCCCACTATTACACTGACCCCGATATTCAGCGTCTGGCTGAGGAAACCGGCGGCTGTGTCGCCGATTCCCTGGAGATGGCGCGATTCGGAAATCAGCATCCGGCCTCAACGGTTGTCGTGGCCGGGGTTCGTTTTATGGGTGAAACAGCCAAAATCCTGAATCCGGAAAAGCGCGTGCTGATGCCAACGCTGGAAGCCACGTGCTCTCTGGACGTTGGTTGCCCGGCGGATGAGTTCGCCGAATTTTGTGACCAGCACCCGGACCGGACCGTTGTGGTCTATGCGAACACTTCAGCGGCAGTGAAGGCGAGGGCTGACTGGGTGGTTACGTCCAGCTGTGCCCAGTCTATTGTGGAATCCCTGGACGCCAGGGGAGAGAAGATCCTCTGGGCTCCGGACAAACACCTGGGCCATTATGTTCAGAAGACCACCGGTGCTGATATGTTGCTGTGGGACGGCTCCTGTATCGTCCACGAAGAGTTCAAGTACCGAGGTCTGGAAGACCTGAAAGCTATATATCCTGATGCGGCGGTGTTGGTGCATCCGGAGTCGCCGGATGCTGTGGTTGAAATGGCCGATGTTGTCGGCTCGACGTCGCAATTGATCCATGCGGTGCAGACGTTGCCAAATGAACAATTCATCGTGGCGACAGACAACGGCATTTTTTACAAGATGCAGCAGCTGGCGCCGAACAAAACCCTGATTGAGGCGCCCACTGCCGGTAATGGCGCAACTTGTCGCAGTTGTGCCCATTGCCCGTGGATGGCCATGAATGGCCTGGAGAACCTGCTTCACGTGCTGGAAAACGGCAATCAGGAGGTGCTGGTGAGTGATGACCTGCGGGAGCAGGCCTTGAGGCCGCTTCAGCGAATGCTGGATTTCACCGCAGGCATGAATCTGAAGGCAGCCGGTAACGCCTGACTGTTGTTTCTGGCGACAGCGGGGCATCAGCTCCGCTGTGCATTCAGTCTCTCGGTGATTTCGGTCAGGCGCTCGGTCACGACCTGGCGCATGGGTGCGCCCGCAGGCAGTTTTTCCTGCGCCTGCCGGAGCTGTCTTTGGGCCGCTTCCAGATCTCCCATCAGGGCTTCGTATTCCGCCCGGGCACGGTGAACGCCAACTATGTTCCGTGCCAGTCCCTCCGCTTCTGCCAGTCGGCTCCAGAGATGTTCCTGGCGGGGCATTTGTCTGGTCAGTTGTCGAAGGTATTCCGCCGCCGCCTCACCATTGCCGTTTGCCGTCTCCAGCCTGGCAAGAGTGTAGGTTATGGGGTAGTTCCCGGGGTTGCGTGCAAGACCCTCCCTGAGAATGTCCCTCGCCTGGTCCAGTCGTTGTTGATCGATCAGCGCTTCGGCAAGGGTGACGATGTAAGTGATGCGCCCCGGACTGCCTTTCAGTAATTTCTCGAGAATGATAACGGCGCTGCCCGGGTCACTGTCGCGGAGGTGGGCTACCGCCAGGCCGTAGCGGATAGCATCGGTTTTATCGGTATCGGGGCGTTCCATATAATCCCGGAAGGTTTCCACAGCCACCTTGGCGGATCGGGCGTAATGAACCTGCAGTCGTGAGCGGATCAGGTGGTATTCCTGGGTATCCTGGATGTCGCGTACCGGGTATTGTTCAGCCCGGTTGCGGGTATCCGATACCCGGTTCTGGGTCAGTGGGTGTGTCGACAGGTATTCCGGCAGGCGACTGCCTTGCAGGCGGTTCTGTTTCATCATGGTTTCGAACATTTCAGGCATACCGCGTGGATCCATGCCGGCGTCTGCAAGGATCTCCATGCCTACACGGTCGGCTTCCTGCTCATGGGCCCTGCTGTAGGCAAGCATGTTCTGCACGGACAATGCTTGGGTGCCGGCAATAGCCGCAATACCGATGTCCGACTGAGTGACGGCGGACAGGACAATACCGGCGAGCATCCCGGCGATTGTCAGTGGTGCGCTGGTTTCCTGCTGTTCCATGCGGCGGGCAAAATGCCGCTGGCTCAGGTGTGCAAGTTCGTGCGCCAGTACCGATGCAAACTGTTGTTCGCTGCTGGCGTTTAGCACCAGCCCCCCGTTGATTCCGACAATGCTTCCCGGTACCGCAAAGGCATTGATGTCAGGGCTGTCTATGATTGCAAGGGTAAGATCACGGTTCTTCAGCGGGGCTGATGGCACCAGGCGGTAGATAACGTCGTTCAGGTAGCTGTACACCAGTGGATCAGTAATCTGCGGTGCAGAGCGCCGGATAGAGATCATTACCTGGCGCCCGATCTCCGATTCCTGTTGCTCCGAAATCAAACCGCCCCCGGCACCACCAATGGAGGGGAGTGAGCTTTCCTGGGCCTGGGTGACTCCTGGTAGCAGGAATGTCAGCGCCACCAGGTAACAAACGAGCCATGAAGGCGCCCGCTTTTGGGATGGAAAAAGCATGCTCATCTATATGGACTACCGTGGTTAAATCGCTTGATATGACAGCATTTTGCCATTAAAAGTTCTGGTACATTTCATTAATTACGTTTGAGGTGCATTCGCCGGGGTGTGTCGGCATAATGCCGCCTCGTGATTGTAGTTCTGCAAGGTAATCTTTTCCCATGGCTGAGCGAATTCTTGATGCATCCGGGCTGCGTTGCCCAATGCCATTGTTAAAAACCAAGCTGGAACTGAGCAGCATGTTACCGGGCGAAGAGTTGGAGGTGATAGCAACAGACGCCGGCTCAGCGCGTGATATTCCCGCCTTCCTGAAGCTCTCGAAACACCAACTCGTGAGTTCAACGGAAGCGGATGGCTGTTTTCGGTTTGTGATAAAGTGCGGCGGTTGATGATACGGCACTAATGCCTCCTGCCGTGATGCCACGGAGATGTACATGGTTAGAATTTTACGCGGTCTTGCCCACAAATACTTTTCAGATGAAGAAGCCGTCATTCTTTTTCTGATTCTTGTAACGGGCACGGTATTCGTTATTTTGTTCGGCGCGATGCTCGCGCCAGCAATAGCTTCAGTCATTATCGCCTTCATCCTGCAGGGGTTGGTGACAAAACTGACACGGATGGGCGTGCCGGAAATTGTCTCCATTCTCGGGGTATTCATCATCTTCCTCGGCATTCTCGTTGGCTTTATCTTTGGCCTGCTGCCGCTGATCTGGACCCAGGTTACGTCCCTGGCAGGTGAGGCACCACGAATCATCCGTGAGATGCAGTCTTATCTGGAATTGCTTCCCCAGGAGTATCCCACGCTCATCTCCATGGAGGCGGTAAACACCATTTATCGACAGATCAGTACTGAAGCCGGGCACCTGACTCAGTGGCTGGTATCTTTCTCTTTGTCCAGTATTCCCGATTTGGTGGCCCTGCTCATTTACATGGTGTTGGTGCCGATTCTTGTGTTCTTTTTCCTCAAGGATCGCAACCTGTTACTGACATCAATTTCCCACCTGCTGCCTCCGCAGCGCCCGATGATGTTGCGTATCTGGCATGAGGTAAATCTGCAATGTGCCAACTATGTAAGGGGCAAGGCTGTTGAGATTCTCATTGTTGGCGGGGTCACCTACGTGGCATTCAAGCTTCTGGGTATGCCATATGCGGCATTGCTGGCTTTACTGGTCGGGCTGAGTGTCGTTATCCCTTACATCGGGGCCGCGGTCGTTACCATTCCAGTTGCGATGATTGCGCTGTTCGCATTCGGGTGGGGATCGCATTTCATCTGGGTCATGGTGGCCTATGGCATTATTCAGGGGCTGGATGGGAATGTGCTGGTGCCCGTACTGTTTTCAGAGGTGAACAACCTGCACCCGGTTGCCATCATCGTGGCGGTGCTGTTCTTCGGCGGGATCTGGGGCTTGTGGGGCGTGTTCTTTGCCATCCCACTGGCGACTTTGCTCAAGGCCGTATTTTCCGCATGGCCGGTCAAGGACAGTCTGCCAGTGGAAGAAGTTGAGGAATCCTAGAGATTCCTGGTCGCTTCGAGCACCTCGTCGGCGTGGCCTTTGACTTTAACGCTCCGCCATTCCTGGCGAAGGATGCCTTCTTTGTCGATCAGGAAGGTGCTCCGGTCAATGCCCATGTACTCCTTGCCATAGAGTTTCTTGAGCTTGATCACATCGAAATGCTGGCACACCGTTTCATCCATGTCTGAAATGAGGTGGAACGGAAACTGGTGTTTGGCACGGAAGTTCTCATGGGCTTTCAGACCATCGCGGGAAACACCCAGGATTATGGTATCCATGGCATCGAATGCGTCCATGCGATCACGAAAGTCCTGGCCTTCGGTGGTGCAACCCGGTGTATTATCCTTGGGATAGAAATAGATCACGACGTTTTTGCCCCTGAGATCCGACAACCGGATCGTCTGGTCACCGGTTGCCGGTGCTTCAAAATCGTCAACGGGTTGGTTTAGTGCAACTACTGGCATGACATCTCCTTTAATTCCCTTGTGTCAGTTCGCACCCAACATTACCATATCGGTTTTATTCGGACGGAGCTTTTATGATTACGGGTAGCCTTGTCGCACTGGTCACGCCCATGCATCCTAATGGTGATATTCACTGGGAGGATCTGGACAAACTGGTGGACTTTCATATTGAAAACGGCACGGATGGTATCGTCGCCGTGGGTACTACTGGCGAATCCGCAACGCTGGACCCGGATGAGCATTGTCGTGTCATCGGTCACATCATAAAGCGGGTCAATGGTCGTATTCCCGTAATCGCCGGCACTGGTGGTAACAGCACACGTGAAGCCATCGAGCTGACCAGCGAAGCCCACAAGTTGGGAGCGGATGCGTGCCTGTTGGTTGTCCCTTACTACAACAAACCGACCCAGGAAGGGCTCTACCAGCACTTCAAAACCATCGCCGAAGCTGTGCCAGGGATGAGCCAGATGCTCTACAACGTTCCCGGGCGTACAGCGTGTGACATGCTGAACGAGACCGTTGAACGTCTGGCCGATATTCCCAATATTATCGGAATCAAGGATGCTACGGGCAACATCCCCAGGGGCTCTGAGCTGATCGAAGCGGTCAAGGGGCGTCTGGCAGTGTACTCCGGTGATGATGCCACGGCCGCCGAACTTATGCTGGCAGGCGCCAAAGGTAACGTGTCGGTCACCGCTAATGTGGCCCCCAAAGAGATGTCTCAGTTGTGCGCAGCCGCCATTGCGGGTGACCGTGAAGAGACTGATCGCCTCAACGAATTGTTGATGCCGCTTAATCGCAAGCTGTTCCTGGAAGCCAACCCGATCCCCGTGAAGTGGGCACTGTGCCGCATGGGAATGATCGGGGAAGGGATCCGCCTGCCGCTGACACCGCTTAGCGAAAAATTCCACAGTGAAGTGGAAGATGCCCTGAAGGCCTCGGGCGTACTCTGAGTTTTCCGTATCACCAAAGAACCTGGAGTAGCCTGATGGCGTTCTTTTTCAGGACAGAAGTAAAGCGTGTATTGAGCTCGGTAGCTCCCGCAACCGGGCTCGTCTTTGTATTGGCTGCCAGTGGTTGCAGTTTTCTGGAAGATCGGTCAGAGCGCTATGTCAACGCGAAGGAAGGGGATGAGCTCCGTCTCCCTGAGACCGCTGACGAAAGTCGTTTTGGTCAGGTCATGCCGGTCCGCGAGGTAACCACTGCCGATTCTGGTCGAATGTACCGCTCGTCTATTCCCAAACCGCCGGATATGACGTCCGAGATCCTCGATGAGAACTATGTCGTTGAAGAGCTGGATGGCCAGATGTGGCTGCTGATCAACGATGTACCGGGCCGCGTCTGGCCGTCTGTTTCATCGTATATGAACGATCGCGGTCTGGGTGTAGCCTACGACAGTCCCCAGCTTGGTCTCGTGCAAAGTGAGTTGGTGAATTTCAGCAAGCGTGCCAGAGCCTTGCTGGAACTTGAAAACGATCCAGGACCCGCTGAAGACATGCTGATCGTTCAGGCCCGTGTGGCACCCGGTGTTCGTCGCAAGACCACCGAGGTTCAACTGCGCGTCCATGAAGTTGATGGTAATCCCGAGGAGCTGCTGGCCTGGCAGGCCGGTGCCGAGCCGACGGAAGAAGGCCTTGCCACCAGTAAAAAACTGCTTGGTGACATGGGGGAGTTCCTGCGTGGCCGCGAGGAGAGTAAGTCCTATTCCAGGGCGGCCTTGGGTATGACGGCCGAGCCACTGGTACGCCTGATATCCGAAAACGAACAGCCAGTAGCTGTCGAAATGGATCTGGACTACGGCCGGGCCTGGTCTGAAGTCAGCCGCGCACTTAACGAGGCAAAGATTCCGGTTCTGGACCTGAACCGAAGTGAAGGCTGGTTTAATGTGGATTTTCGTAGCGAATCGGAGCGTGAGTCAGGATGGTTCGACTGGTTCGGTGATGATGAGAAACCACAACACACCTTCGATTTGCGTCTTCAGGAAGAAGAGGGCGTCCTGGTGGTGACCGCCGCCCGCGCATCGGAATACAACGGCGATGACCGCTCTTCCGAACTGCTTTCTGAACTGTTTGAATACCTTTATTAATTATGAGATGTCGGCACAGAGCTGACATCTCCGGAGATTTTGAAATGGAAAAGCGCGAAGAACTTTACGCGGGCAAAGCCAAATCCGTTTATCGCACCGATGACCCCGAGCGATTTGTACTTGTGTTTCGTGATGATACCTCGGCCTTCGATGGCGAGAAGAAAGAGCAATTGAATCGCAAGGGCATGGTGAATAACCGCTTCAATGCGTTCATTATGGAAAAGCTGGAAGCAGCGGGCGTGCCCACCCATTTCGAGGGTTTGCTTTCACCCACCGAATCTCTGGTCAAGAAGCTGGATATGATCCCGGTGGAGTGTGTGGTGCGTAATGTCTCTGCAGGAAGCCTTTGCCGTCGGTTGGGTGTCGAAGAGGGGCTGAACCTGAATCCGCCTACCTTCGAATTGTTCCTCAAGAACGACGAATTGCACGATCCGATGGTGAACGAATCCCTGGCGGTCAGCTTTAGTTGGGCAACAGCGGATGAGCTCGCCAAAATGAAAGAGCTTACCTATCAAGTGAACGACGTGCTCAAGAGTCTGTTTGACGACGCCGGCATGCTGCTGGTGGATTACAAGCTGGAGTTCGGTCGTTCTGGTGGGCAGATCGTGCTGGGTGACGAATTCAGCCCCGATGGCTGTCGTATCTGGGACAAGGAAACCCGCAAGAAAATGGACAAGGACCGTTTCCGCCAGGGACTGGGTGACGTGATTGAAACCTATGAAGAGGTGGGTCGTCGGCTGGGTATCCAGTTCGATTGATAAAAAAGAACCAAACAACAAGCAACGGGTGTTTTATGCGCAAACTGATTCTGGCCATGGGTGGTGCGGCAATTCTGGCAGCGCCACTGGCTCATGCCGACGTGGTCGGCCTGGGAGCGAACGTAAGTTATTGGGACTCTGACCTGTCCGGTAAAGCTGCCTCCAACGGTGATGTGGTTGATGTGGAGAATGACCTTGACCTGGACAGCGATTCCAACGCCAACCTGAGTGCCTACATCGAGCACCCGGTACCTTTGCTGCCGAATGTTCGCCTGAATTACACAACGATTGAGCAGAGCGGTCGCGGCGAACTGGGAGCCAGTTTTGACAACATCATTGTCGGCCTGGGTGGCACCACTGAAGTCCAGTCGGACCTGGACCTGGACCAATTGGACCTGACCCTCTATTACGAGGTTCTGGATAACTGGGTCAACCTGGATCTGGGTTTGACGGTTCGTGACCTGGACGGCGAACTGAGGGTACAGGAAGTCGGTGGCACTGCAGTCAGCGAATCCGAAATTGATGCGGTTGTGCCGATGGGCTATCTGGCGGCACGGTTCGACCTGCCATTCACCGGTGTGTCCGTTGGTGGTGAAGCCAATCTGATCACGTTTGACGGGGATTCCGTCTACGACTATAACGCCTATGGTCAGTACGAGATCGCCATGCTGCAGCTGCGCGCCGGCTATCGTGAAATCTCCATCGACTACGAAGATGGCGACGATGAGCTGGACATTGATCTGGGCGGTCCCTTCGCGAGTGTTGGCGTTCGCTTCTGACAGGGTGGCTGATAGGGTCTGATAAGGAGAAAGGACTTGAAAATCCTGGTTACGGGAACCGCCGGTTTTATCGGCTCGCATCTCGCTCACCGCTTGCTCGATCGCGGTGACGAGGTGATCGGCGTGGATAACGTTAATGACTATTACGACGTTACCCTGAAAGAGGCCCGCCTGGCGAGGCTGACGGGCAAGTCGGGCTTTACCGAAGTGCGCAAGGACGTTGCCGACCGGGGGGCCATGGAAGCGCTGTTCCGTGACCACAAACCGGAGCGGGTGGTGCACCTGGCCGCGCAGGCCGGTGTTCGTTACTCACTGGAAAACCCGCACGCCTATGTGGATGCGAACCTCGTTGGCTTCATGAACATACTGGAGGGGTGCCGTCACAATAACGTGAAGCACCTGGTGTACGCTTCCAGCAGTTCCGTATATGGAGCCAATGAAGCCATGCCATTCTCCGTCCATGACAACGTGGACCATCCCCTGAGCCTCTACGCCGCCTCCAAAAAGGCCAATGAGCTGATGGCTCACACCTACAGCCATCTCTACAACATGCCGACCACGGGGCTCCGTTTCTTCACGGTTTATGGACCGTGGGGACGGCCGGACATGGCGTTGTTTATCTTCACCAGGAAGATCCTTGCTGGCGAGCCAATCGACGTCTTCAACCATGGTCATCATAAACGGGATTTCACCTATATTGATGACATTGTGGAGGGGGTGATTCGCACACTGGACCACGTTGCGGAACCCAACGAAGACTGGAGCGGCGCAAAGCCGGATCCGGGAACCAGTAAGGGCCCATACCGTCTCTACAATATCGGTAGTAACAACCCGGTGGAACTATCCCGTTTTATCGAGATCATTGAGGAGCAGGTAGGCAAGAAGGCAGAGAAGAACCTGCTGCCGCTGCAGCCCGGCGATGTGCCAGCCACCTACGCCAATGTCGACGACCTGATCGACGATGTAGGGTACAAGCCATCCACGACGGTGGAAGAGGGCATTGCCAACTTCGTGGATTGGTATCGGGATTTTTACAAGGTGTAATGGTCGAAGCCGTTATGAAGGGCCAGCCTGTGCTGGCCCTTTTTCGTTAAACCGCAGGCAATACATCGTTGAGTTCAGGAGGCAGGCGTAGCAGGCGCTTCTTGCGGGTCAAAGGACAAATGAACTCGAGCTCCACCGCCACCAGCTGAAGTGGCAGCTTGTCCGCAGTGCCATATAATCGGTCACCAACAATCGGGTGACCCAGCGCGGCGAGGTGTTGCCGAATCTGGTGTTTTCGTCCGGTTTCAATGATCACTTCGACCACTGTGTTGGCTTCAGGCCCGGACGCTCCAGTGGCCAACGTGGTGACATGGCTGATGGCTTCCTTGTTATCCACTGGTGTGTCAATGGTCAGTGCCTGTGCCTCCAGCTGGCCACACACCCGGGCATGATAGACCTTCCGCAGCGCCCGTCCGGAAAAACATTCTGACAGGGCTCCCGCAGCTTTGCTGTCGTGGGCGATGAGCATTAACCCAGCCGCATCCGCATCAAGCCTGTGCACCAGGAAGCAGGGCTTTCCCGTTTGTACTTCTGCAACCCGTAAGAGACTACAGTGATCCCCCCACTGGGAACCCTGGGCCAGCAGCCCATGGGGCTTGAACCATACACTGTAGTGACCAAAGTCGGTCAGAAGTTCCGCCGGTTCGGCTTTGCGGGCCAGTACAATATCGTCATAGAACAGCTGCAACCGGGTACCCGCTTTCACCTCCCGCTTCGCCTTACGCAACCGCACCTGCTTGCCCTTGTGGGTCCAGCGACAGGCGCCTTTGGCCATGGCGTCCTTGATGCGCTGCTTGGACAGCCCGGTTGCATCGCTGAGGGCATCGACAGCGATCTGGGGCTTTTTGAGGGTAAGGTCAGCAATGGTTCGCATGAGGCTACAGGTTCCGGGTGAGGTAAGGCGGGTTGGCTGGGGAGGATTATAGCACTCAGCGGCAGGGTGGGGCTGAGGATCAGGCATAAAAAAAGCCAGTTCTCACGTAGGCCGTAAGTAACTGACTTTCTTCACAGAGTTGGTAGGACCACCCAGATTCGAACTGGGGACCTCTACCATGTCAAGGTAGCGCTCTAACCAACTGAGCTATGGTCCTGTCTCTGCAACGGGGAGGAAATATACTGATTCCGGCGGTGCGGGTCAACCACTTTTATGCAGTTTCCCGATGTCTGAGCCAGCCTTTAAGTGCCTTACTGATGACACCCCAGCGATTGACCAATAATGCAGCAAAAATCAGCCCGCAACCGGCCAGTTGTGAGGCGCTCATGGTCTCTGAAAACCAGCCAGCGGCAAACAGGGCCACCCATACTGGCTCCAGAACCAGAATTACCACGCCGTGGCTGTTGGCGGACAGGCTCTGGGCATAGGTTTGTAGCAGGAAGCGGCCAGCGGTGCCGATCACCGCACTGGCAAAAATCCACCAGGCGAGTATGGCGGAGAAATCCTCGATCACCGGTTGCCACGGCTCAAGCGCCAGGGATTCCACCAGTGTCAGCGCCCCTACAGTGAGTAGGGCGATGGCAGTCAGTGGGAGCGCCGGAACCCGGTGTTTTTCTACGGTCTCGCCCTGCCGGTTAATGATGGTCCTTTGATTGGCGGCACGGGTGTTCAGGGTGAAATACAGGGCAAAGATGAAAGCTGCGGATACGAAGAACAGCTGCCCGAGCTCTGGGCGGAAACCATTTTTCAGGGACAGCAGTGCCAGGCCGGCCACCGCGATAGGAATGGCGACCCAGGTACTGGCGGGTTGGGGTTCCTTGAAGACGAGGCGGGCGATGATTGGGACAATGACCACGCCAAGGCTGGTCAGAAAAGCGCCTTCACCAACGTGTGTGCCGTGGAACAGGCCCATGATCCAGCAACTCATTGCAGTGCCAAACACCAGGCCCACCCCGACGCTACGACGTATCTGATCGGCGCTGAGCCGCCGCAGGGAACGACTGGCCAGGATGGCCAGTAGCCCGCCTGCCATGAGGAATCGCACAGCCATAAAAAGCAGCGGCGGCATCAGCAGTACGGCCTCCTTGGAGAACATCCAGCTGATGGCTGCGAGCAGGGTGACAATGACCAGGAACAAGTCAGATTTGTGGGCGTCGGACATCGGGATCGCACTTAATCAGTGATTCATAAATTTGGAGAGCGAAACAATGTATAGCTTGCGAACTAGAAAAGAAAGTGGGGGATGTACGGAGCCGATTGTGTGTAGTGCTGAATATACGATACATTCCCAAGTTGATTCATTTTAAGCGACTTTCTTTCAGGATCGGAGTTCCGGATGAGCCGGGGCGAATGTGGCCAGTCCAGGCAGAGGGATCAAGCTATGCGGTACCTGCAAACTTTTAATCGTCGCCTGCGGCAAATCCGTGAAGCCGGGCATCTGTCCCGTGAGGATGTGGCGCGGATGTGCGGTGTCGACGAAGCCAGGGTTTCAAGCTGGGAGGCATCGGACAGCCGACAGCGCAGTTACCCCGGCGTAGCAGAACTGCTGGATGTGTGTATACACACGGAAACGCCATTGGAGAGCCTGGTGGACCTGGAAGCCAGTGCCGACAACAGCCAATTGGAACTGCCCGGCCTGGCGTTCAGTAACAGTGATGATCTTGGGGTGGCACTGGCGGAACTCGAAAAGGAACTGAGCCGCGTACACCTCTCGGAGGAGGAGTTGGAACTGTTGCGCCGGTTCCGGAAGGCCTCCGGGGAAAACCGGCGCATGATTCTTCAGATCCTGGGCCGGTAGCCCGGCCCCGATACCTTACTTGCCTTTCTTGTAGATGTTCTCGTAGACGTAATTGGTGGCGTCTACGAAGCCATCAATGCTGCCGCAGTCAAATCGCCGCCCTTTGAATTTATAGGCCAGCACACAACCGTTCTTCGCCTGTTCAAGCAGCGCATCGGTGATCTGAACTTCACCATTCTTGCCCGGAGGCGTGCGCTCAATGATGTCAAAAATGTCGGGCGTCAGGATGTAACGACCAATAATCGCGAGATTGCTGGGAGCGTCTTCCGGTGAGGGCTTTTCAACCATGTCGGTGATGCGGTATAGCCCGTCTTTCATGGACTCACCGGCAATCACACCGTATTTGTGAGTTTCGTCAGCCGGCACTTCCTCAATCGCGACGATGGAGCAACGGAACTGATTGTACAGCTTCACCATTTGAGCGAGGACACCTTCACCCGCACCATCTTCCACACAGAAATCATCTGCAAGAACCACTGCAAAGGGGTTATCACCCACCAGATTCCGACCAGTGAGAATGGCATGGCCCAGGCCTTTCATTTCGTTCTGCCGGGTAAACGCAAAGGAATTGTTGTCGATCAAATCGCGAATGGACGTTAACAGGTCTTCTTTTCCAGAGCCTGCAATCTGATGTTCCAGCTCGTAGCTGATATCAAAATGATCTTCGATGGCGCGCTTGCCCCGTCCAGTGACAAACCCGAACTCATGAATGCCAGCTTCTGCGGCTTCTTCCACGCCATATTGCACCAGAGGCTTGTTCACAATTGGCAGAATTTCCTTGGGCATGGCCTTGGTCGCCGGGAGAAAGCGGGTGCCGTACCCGGCAACGGGGAAGAGGCACTTTTTGATCATAATGGTCGTCCTTATATCTTTTTGGGGCACTGCCTGTCACAAAGGCTGTATCACGAAGTGTGCCAAGTGTAACCAAGTTATTGGTGCAAATGGAGCTTCTGATTGTGAAATGTATATATTGGTAATAACGGGGGCCCTTTCACCCTTGATGTGGCTCGTTGATTTACATAGAAAAAGCTTTCACATGACTCTATAACATACTGTTTTGTAGGAATATTAACTTTGTAAAGTTTGGCAACAAGGAATGGATTTGTGGTCCCTGATGCAATACAGTCTGCCGTGACAAGTTTTTAATAATCGCCGGATGCCCCGTTCACCTGGGGCCAGACTATCTAGCAGGATCAGAGACTTTGAAATATTCCCTGTTGATCGCACTGATGTTGTGCGCTCTCAGCCAGTCCCTCTACGCTCAATCCTCGGGTTCCTGGTTGCGTAATGGGTGGCAGCCCTACGCCAATAACTTTTCGGGGGGTGATGGATCGTTCAGAGAGGAGCGCGAGCACTGGCTACGTTCCCGGCTGAAATTTTCCGGTAGAACCTCGCTAACCAGTGATGGCCTGGATGGTGCCATTGGCGTTTCGGCTGACAGCCTGGTCGGTCGGAGTGATGATGTTAGTTTTAATTACAGGGACCTGCAGTCCAGAAACGACGGCAGTGACCTCAACTCAACAACGTTTAATTACCGGTTTCCAGCCGGGGTGAATGAACTCAGCCTGAAGACCTCAAGTTACCGCTACCATCATGCGGTCAATGATTCAGGCCGACGCTATAATGCCAGTGGTGACTCCCGGGCGGTGGGAATCGGGGCAAGCCGGCCCCTGTTTTCTCGATATGGCGTAGTGATTGATGGGGTCGCGCGTCACACGGGAAGGGATAGTCGGAGCTTTGAGGAGGACAATCTGGTGTCAGAGTCCAGCTACCAACTGTCTTCCCTGGGGGTTGAGGCCCATGGACGCCATGAATTATTGGATGGCATCCACGCGACTACCAGTATTCTTGCCGTCAGCGGTCGCGAGTACACGGCAACGGACTACCAGTCGAAAGACAATGTTGGTGAGAAAGACGAGTTTTACAAAGTCGCTATGTCTGCATCGATTGAGCAGGAACTCTGGCGCTGGCGCTGGAAGATTCATGGCCGTTATCAGTTTGCGGATGAGGATCTGCCGGTTGCGGAATATCTAACGGTAGCCGGCCCATCCATGATTGCGGGTTTTAACGGCCAATCTGTATCAGCTTTGCAGGGTGGATGGCTGCGCATGGATACTGCCAGTCCTTCATGGCAATTACCTTTTGTAGATGGCGTGCTGTCCAGTGTGAACTTCTCTGTGCTTCACGGCTGGGTTCCTTACTCGGAATTGCAGTCAGGCAGGCATGGTCGCGCCAGTGCCGGTCAGGTCTCTCTGACTCTCAAGGGGCGAGCCTTCTCAGCCGGTGTCAGTGTTGGTCGTATGATTCGCACGTCCACGGTAGCGATGACCATGCCAGACAATCCGGACGTCCGCTTCTCGTTAACCATGGGTATCTGATCCCGGATTTTCCCTGCTTTCTCCCTGTCTTACAAAGATGTCACTTGAGACGGTGCCGGTCGCCGGTGCTACATTAAAATCTCGAGGAAAGGCATCAAGGTAGGGGCTTCATGCGTTCAGGGACAAGATGGTTTATTGGTTTTATATTGTCGGGGGTATTCTACACCACCGGAGTCTGGGCCCTTGAATTCGATGATATTGTCGATAAAGCCAGGGATAAGGCTGAAGCCGCGTATCAGCCGCCGCCAGAGGTGCCGGAGTTTCTCAGGGATTTGAGCTACAGGGCTTACCAATCCATTCGCTTTAACCCGGAAGCCAGTTTATGGAGAGATGGGCGTTCCCGCTTCCAGGTGATGATGGTGCCACCCGGAAGTTACTACACCCATACCGTAAAGTTGCATGAAGTAGATGCCAATGGTGTCGAACCTATTCCATTCGATAAATCCGCATTCAGTGTTCCGGACCCTGAGTTGGAAAAGCGAATCCCCGCTGACCTCGGTTATTCCGGCTTTAAGCTGACCTACCCAATGGGCGACGGCAGTGAACAGAATCAGTTTCTGGTTTTCGCTGGTGCCAGCTATTTCCGGGGCGTTGGCGCCGAAAACCGCTTTGGCCTGTCTGCTCGGGGTATTGCCATTGATACAGGTCTTCCCTCCGGTGAGGAGGTACCTTCGTTCGTTGAGTTCTGGCTTGAACGGCCAGGCGCAGGAAGCGACCGTATTCGGGTTTATGGGTTGCTGGATGGCCCCAGTGTTACCGGCGCCTACCGTTTTGATGTCCAGCCCGGCTCCGCGACCCGGATAGACGTGACAGCCGAACTGTTTTACCGCAACCAGGTGGAGCAGCCGGGCCTGGCGCCTCTGACCTCCATGTTTTACTACGGTGAAAATACTGCCCAACCTTTGGGAGAATGGCGGCCGCAGGTGCACGATTCCGACGGTCTCCTGATTCATGATCGTGGCACCGGAGAATGGTTATGGCGTCCATTGGTCAACCCTTCGCGTCTCAGGCTCAGTTATCTGCAGGTCAATCATCTGGGCGGGTTTGGGCTCATGCAGCGGGACACGGCCTTTCACGAGTTCGAGGATGCCGAAGCCCGTTATGATCGGCGGCCGAGTGCCTGGGTTTCGCCGCGCCAGGGTTGGTCCGATGGTGAGGTGGTACTGGTTGAAATCCCGACGGATTCCGAGATCAACGACAACATTGTCGCGTTCTGGAAACCGAAAGACCCAGTTCAAAAAGGTGAGCATCGAAAGTTGACCTACAGCCTGCGTTTTGGCGGAAACGAGATTGCTGAACAGGATTCGGGTCGTGCGGTACAAACCTTTGTGGGAGGGGGTAATCGCGTCGGCGGCGGCAACGTGGAAGATGCTTACCGGATCATTGTCGACTTTTCCGGCGGGCCTTTGGATAACCTGGAGCCCGACGCGGCTGTAGTCAGTAAGGTCAGTGAAGGAAGTGGCAATGCTGAAGCAGTGGAGATCATTGAGCACTTTGTCGAGTACGTTGAGGCCGACGACAACTGGCGGCTGTCGATGCTGGTTCGTCCCGCTGACGAAGGCGCCCCAGTACTTCGTGGCCAGCTCATGCTTGATGGTAAGCCGCTCACCGAAACCTGGACCTATTCACTGGCGCCGAATTCAGGAATAGGTCAAGGCCGATAACACAGGAGCACGCTGATGCCAGAAACTGTATGTCAACTGGCGCTGGAAAGAGTGCTGACTTTCCTATGTGACAGTGGAGTAGACCTGGACTCCGAAACCTGTAGGACGGCATTGCGACTGGTTGATGACGCGCTGACAGAGGGCGACGGCCCGGACCTGACAGCACGTTGTGTTGACCGGGTTCCAGAGTATTTCAGTCTGCCTGAGATGAATGTTCCACTTGCGGGGCCGCCGCTTGAACGTGGCCACATTGGATATTATCCCCATGACTGAGGCCGCGAACAGTCGTATTCCGACGCATTCAACGACCTGGAAGCGTGTAGCCACCGTTCGGCGATTCTTCCTGACTCTTTTTGTCGTTGGGCAAACCGTTATTGCCAGTTATTTTCTGCTCTGGATTTTGCCGTACCACGGGGGAACGCTGGTCGAAATAGGTCTGCTGGTATTGTTCATTTTCCTTTATATGTGGATAGCCATCGGCTTCTGGACGGCGGTATACGGTTTTGTGCTCAGGTTGGTCGGGGGGGACCGTCAAAGCCTTCTTCGTCGCCACCGGGGAAAGGCGCTTGAAAATACCACCTTGGCAAAGACGGCCATTGTTATGCCGATTTACCATGAACCTGTGCAATGGACGCTCAGTGGCCTGAAAGCGGTATACCGGGATATTGAGCGGACGGGCCACCTTGATCAATTCGAGTTCCACGTTCTTTCAGATAGCCGGGACCCCAATGTCTGGCTCGAGGAGCAGAGTCAGTGGTACCGGCTTTGCCAGGAGCTGGGGGCAGAGGGACGGCTGTTTTATCGTCGTCGGCGGGTCAACCTCAACTTCAAGAGTGGCAATATTGCTGACTTTCTCCGGAGATGGGGCAGGCGTTATCGCTACATGGTGGTGCTGGATGCAGATAGTCTGTTGAGTGCGGGCACCATTGTGAAAATGGTGCAGTTGATGGAGCGCGAGCCCAACGTCGGCATCTTGCAAACAGCTCCCACCATCATTAACGGTGAGTCCCTGTTCGCCCGTGTCCAGCAATTCGCCAATCGCCTTTATTCCAATCTGTTCGCCACTGGTCTGGCCGCAATACAGCTGGGGGATGCGGCCTTCTGGGGCCACAATGCAATCCTGCGTGTGCAGCCTTTCATGGAACATTGTGGGCTCCGTAGGCTCCGTGGGTTTGGTCTCTTCCGTGGTGCCATCATGAGCCACGATTTTGTGGAGGCTGCCTACATGGGCCGGGCGGGTTATGAAGTATGGCTCGAACCCGGGCTGGGACACAGTTTCGAAGAATCACCACCGTCGATTTCCGATGAGCTTGCCAGGGACAAGCGTTGGTCCAAGGGGAACCTGCAGCACCTCTGGATACTGTTATTCGGGCGCAGGCTGCGCCTGGCACACCGGCTGGCGCTTCTCAACGGCATCATGGCCTACCTGGCGTCACCCCTCTGGTTGGCCTTTCTGATACTGACCACCCTGGAAGCAGTGCAGATGACGGTTGCCAGCATCAATTACTTTCCCGAAGGGCATCAGGGGCTGTTTCCATTGTGGCCGGAATGGCGTCCGGAATGGGCTTTGGGCCTTGCTCTAAGCACGCTGTCGCTGTTGTTCCTGCCAAAATTTCTGGCCGTTCTCGACGCAGGTATTCACGGGCTTGCAAAGAATTTCGGGGGACTCTGGCGGCTACTTCTGAGTGTCCTGGTGGAGATTCTGGTTTCAGTCTTGCTGGCTCCTGTAAGAATGATGGCCCACAGCCGTTATGTGCTGGGCGCTCTTCTAAACCTGTCCCTGTCCTGGGCGGGGCAGAATCGTACTGAAGAGACTACATGGCGGGAGGCATTTATGATCCAGTTTCCGGGGATGCTGGTTGGGGCTGGCTGGTCCGCTTTTGCCTGGAGTCTGGACCCGATGTTTTTTCTTTGGTCTTTACCTGTGGCGGTACCGCTGGTTTTGGCGGCTCCGACGTCCGTGGCTCTCAGTCGTATTGGTTTGGGGCAGGCCTTCAGATCAAGCGGGTTGCTGGTGATCCCCGAAGAGATCGCGCCTGTTGACGTATTGGAAGACGCGAGGAAAGCACGGGCCTTGAACGATGAGAGCTCAGTGCTGACTGCCGTGGAAGCGGCCGTGGTACGACCACGGCTTAACCGTCTTCATCATACCCTCGCAAGATCCCATCGCCAGCCCATCAGGGCCGGATTACTGGCCCCTTTAGTCTCGCGGCTTGGCAATGAAGGCCCGGATTCCCTGTCTCGGAGTGAGCTCAGCCAACTGTTTAGTGATCGCGCTTCCCTCGAGGAGCTGCATCGGATGGCCTGGCGTTCGCCGCCGGACAGTTTCTGGGGGCAGCGTATAAGCGGCCTGAGCAGGGCGGATCTGAAACGGTAGAATGGAGCAGGACATGGATAGACGTACATTGGTCAAGGCTTTAGTCAGCCTGGCTGGAGCCCAATCGCTACCTTTGTCGGCATTGTTGTATGCACCTTCGGGAGTGGCCGGCACTGTTGGCAGGCCGAAACCATTCAGTTACGGATGGCTAAAGGGGCATGCCCGGGCGTTGGCCGGAGAACCCTGGAAGTCGAGGGAAGGGAACCTTCCCGCATCCTTGAAGGGCTTGTCCTGGGATGATTACCAGGCCATTCGTTTTCGCCCGAATAAAGCCCTTTGGCGGAACGATGACAACGCCTTTCAGGTCCAGCTTTTTCATCTTGGCCTGTACTTCAAATCACCGGTTCGGATCTACGAAGTAGAAGACGGTGAGGCCCGGGAGCTGCCCTACAAACCGGAATTTTTCGAATACGATGGTAATCAGCCGTTGAACTCGCTGCCAGAGGATCTGGGCTATGCCGGGTTCCGGGTTCATTTCCACACTGATTACGAACGTGACCTGGCGGCTTTCCTGGGAGCCAGCTACTTCAGGGCTGTCGGATCAGAGATGCAGTACGGGCTTTCTGCCAGGGGGCTCGCTATTGATACCGCATTGGCTGGGGAAGAGGAGTTCCCGCAATTCACCGCGTTCTGGTTGGAAAAGCCACCGTCGGGGAGCGACCATCTCGTGGTCTACGCATTGCTGGATTCGCCCAGCACTACTGGCGCCTACGCTTTTACGTTAACACCTGGCCGTAGCATGGAAATGAGGGTAGATGCGGCCTTATACCCGCGTAAACCGATGGAGCGCGTGGGAATTGCGCCTCTCACAAGCATGTATCAGACCGGAGAAAACGATCGACGCATGGCCTACGACTGGCGTCCGGAAATTCACGACTCGGACGGACTTTCGATTCACAACGGAAAGGGAGAATGGCTTTGGCGCCCGCTGGTCAATCCGCGTTCAGTGCGGACAAACAGTTTTGTTGACAATAATCCCCGGGGATTTGGCTTGCTTCAGCGAGACCGGCAATTCGCAAACTACCAGGATGACGGGGTGTTTTATAACAAGCGCCCTAGTGCATGGGTAAGACCTCGCGACGGCTGGGGCAAGGGAAGCGTCATGCTGGTGGAGATTCCCACCAGGGATGAAACGTTTGACAATATCGTGGCCTTCTGGAATCCGGAGCGGCCGCTGGAGCCGGGACAGGAATATCTGTACGCCTACACACTTTCCTGGGCGGGCGAATCCCCGATGGAGCCCGTGGGTCTGGCAACCGTTCGTGCGACCAGGACTGGCCTGGGCGGCGTGGTAGGGCAGGAGAGAACGTATTTCTCCTGGCGGTTTGCGATCGATTTTGCGGGAGGTCCGCTATCCATGCTGGCGGAGGACGCTCAGGTAACGCCGGTCATCACGGCAAGCCGGGGAGAGATCGAAATTACGTCCGCGCGCCCACTCGCTTCTATTAATGGTTACCGTGCAATGTTTGACCTGGTGCCAGATGAATCCCTGGAGCCCATCGACCTGCGTTTACAGCTCAAACTAGAAGATCAGGTGTTGACTGAAACCTGGCTGTATCAATACACGCCACCCCCCAAGGAAGAGCGAGTGCTCTACTGACAGGGCCGGGCATGTTGTGTCAACAATAAAGATACCCTGAGTTCGCGGATTGTTGACAATAAGGTTGTGAAGGCGTAGATTTCCGGTAATTCCAGTCACTATTGTTGACAATGTATGCCGGAAGTCATCTCTCAGTCCTACACCCGCGCCGACGAAGCTTTCGATTGTCTGCAAACGGCTATCGTTAAGGGCGATCTCTCCCCGGGCGAAAAGATCGGCGAAGTCGAGTTGTGTGCCCGCTTTAACCTCACCCGTGGCCCTCTGCGTGAAGCACTGGGGCGTCTTGAATCCCGTGGTCTTCTCGTGCGTCGCCCCCATGCCGGGGTGAAGGTGGTGTCCGTCAGCACAGAGGAGCTGATGGAGCTTTATCGTATCCGCGAAGTCATGGAAGGCCTGGCGGCCCGCCAGGCAGCGGAGCGCATGACGGACACAGAAATTGCAGATCTCTATGCCACCCTGGATAGCCACGAAACCATGATTGAGCAAGCTCAGGGACAGGCCTACTATCAGGCGGAAGGGGATTACGATTTTCACCACCGGATCGCCACAGGCAGCCGCAATACAAAGCTCGCGCAAATGCTGTTGGGTGATCTTTACTACATGGTCCGGATGTACCGTTATCGACTGAGTACCGCTTCCGGCCGGCCACATATGGCCCTGGGCGAACACCGCCGCATAGTCGAAGCCATCGCCCAGCGGGACGGTGAGTTGGCGGAATTCCTTATGAAACGCCACATCAACGCCGCCCGCCAGAACATAGAACGCAAGATCCAGGAAGGCGGTTTAACCATCTAACAATGTAGGTCGGATTAGCGAAGCGTAATCCGACAAAGCAAGAATCGCAGGTCGGATCAGGTAAAGCCCCAATCCGATAAAAAGAATCCACCAGAGAAGAGGTCAACACCATGTCCAATAAACTCAGCCCCGGCGCTCGCTTCCGCAAGGCCCTGAAGGAAAATAACCCCCTGCAGATCGTGGGAACCATTAATGCCTACTCCGCGATGATGGCCGAACGGGTAGGGCACCAGGCGATCTACCTGTCTGGCGGTGGCGTGGCAAACGCCTCATACGGCCTGCCGGATCTCGGCATGACCTCCATGAACGATGTCGTTGAAGATGTCCGCCGCATCACCGCCGCGACTGACGTGCCACTGCTGGTAGATATCGATACCGGCTGGGGCGGCGCCTTTAACATCGGCCGCACCATTCGTGAAATGGAACGTGCCGGCGCAGCGGCGGTCCACATTGAAGACCAGGTTGCCCAAAAGCGTTGTGGTCACCGTCCGAACAAGGAAATCGTTTCCCAGGAAGAGATGGTTGACCGGATCAAGGCCGCCGTGGATGCCCGTGAAGACGACGACTTTTTCATCATGGCCCGTACCGATGCGTTCCAGAAAGAAGGCCTGGAAGCCGCCATTGAGCGTGCCAAAGCCTGCATCGAAGCCGGCGCTGATGGCATCTTTGCCGAAGCGGTGACCGAGCTTGAGCACTACAAGGCGTTCTCTGAAGCCCTCGATGTGCCAATCCTGGCCAACATTACCGAATTTGGTGCCACACCGTTATACAACCGCAAGGAACTCGCCGAAGCCGGTGCCGATATGGTGCTGTACCCGTTGAGTGCCTTCCGTGCCATGAACAAGGCGGCACTGATGGTGTATGAGAACATTCTGGAAAAAGGCGATCAGAAAGATGTGGTCGACCTGATGCAGACTCGCATGGAGCTGTATGACTTCCTGAACTACCACGATTTCGAGCAGAAGCTGGATCAATTGTTCCAGCAGCAGAAAGGTTAATGACGTTTGTTGGATTACGGCTTCGCCTAATCCAACCTACGGGTACTCCGAGAATCAAAATGTAGGTCGGATTAGGCGAAGCCGTAATCCGACAACCCAAACAAGATGAGGGAGAACAACAATGGCTGAAGCAAAACAACTGAGTGGCGCGGGCCTTCGTGGCCAGGTGGCTGGTGAAACCGCACTGTGCACCGTAGGTAAAAGCGGCGCTGGTCTGACCTACCGTGGTTACGATATCGCCGATCTGGCGGAAAAGGCCCAGTTCGAGGAAATCGCTTACCTGTTGCTGCGCGGCAAGCTGCCTAACCAGCAGGAACTGGATGCGTACAAGCAAAAGCTTCAGAGCCTTCGTGGTCTGCCGGCTGCGCTGAAAACCGTGCTTGAGCAGATTCCGAAGGATGCGCACCCGATGGACGTGATGCGTACTGGCTGTTCTATGCTGGGTAATCTGGAAACTGAACAGGACTTCAGCGAGCAGGACGACAAGATCGATCGCATGCTGGCGGTATTCCCGTCTATCATCACTTACTGGTATCGCTTTGCTCACGAGGGCGTGCGCATCGAAACCGACAGCGATGTGGACTCCATCGGTGGTCACTTCCTTGAATTGTTGCACGGTAAGAAGCCCAGTGAACTTCATGAGAAAGTGATGAACGTCTCCCTGATTCTCTATGCGGAGCACGAATTCAACGCGTCTACCTTTACCGCCCGAGTGTGCGCTTCCACGCTGTCAGATATTCACAGCTGCGTGACGGGTGCCATTGGTTCGCTTCGGGGCCCTCTGCATGGTGGTGCCAACGAAGCTGCGATGGAGCTTATCCAGAAATTCCAGACCCCGGATGACGCTGAATCAGGCCTGATGGGCATGCTGGAGCGCAAGGAAAAGATCATGGGCTTTGGTCATGCGATCTATAAGGAATCTGACCCACGCAACGCCATCATCAAGCAGTGGTCGAAGAAGCTGGCGGAAGAAGTAGGTGACACTGTGCTGTACCCGGTTTCCGAGCGTTGTGAGGCCGTTATGTGGCGCGAGAAGAAGCTCTTCTGTAACGCTGATTTCTTCCATGCTTCCGCGTATCACTTCATGGGCATTCCGACCGAGCTGTTCACGCCGATCTTCGTAATGTCGCGGGTGTCCGGCTGGACGGCCCACGTTAAAGAGCAGCGCGAGAACAATCGGATTATCCGCCCGAGCGCCGATTACACTGGTCCTGCGGACGCCAAGTGGGTGCCAATTGAGGAGCGCAAATGAATACTGAATACCGCAAATCACTTCCGGGCACCGACCTGGATTATTTCGATACCCGTCAGGCCGTGGAAGACATTCAGGCTGGCGCGTACGACAAACTCCCGTACACGTCCAAAATTCTGGCGGAGCAGCTGGTTCGCCGCTGCGATCCGGAGATGCTGACGGATTCCCTGAAGCAGTTGATCGAGCGCAAGCGCGACCTGGACTTTCCCTGGTATCCGGCCCGCGTGGTCTGCCACGACATCCTCGGCCAGACTGCGCTGGTGGATCTGGCCGGGCTGCGTGATGCCATCAAGGAGAAGGGTGGGGACCCGGCCAAGGTTAACCCGGTCGTTCCTACCCAGCTGATCGTGGATCATTCCCTGGCCGTGGAAGCTCCGGGGTTTGACCCCGATGCGTTCGAGAAGAACCGTGCGATCGAAGATCGCCGCAACGATGACCGTTTCCATTTCATCAACTGGACCAAGACCGCGTTCAAGAACGTGGACGTGATTCCTCCGGGCAACGGCATCATGCACCAGATCAACCTGGAGAAGATGTCTCCGGTGGTTCAGAATCGCGAGGGTGTTGCCTACCCGGACACGTGCGTAGGCACTGACAGCCATACCCCGATGGTGGATGCGCTGGGTGTTATTTCCGTAGGCGTGGGTGGTCTGGAAGCCGAGAGCGTTATGCTTGGACGCGCTTCCATGATGCGCCTTCCGGATATCGTCGGCGTGGAGCTTACAGGCAAACTGCAGCCGGGCATTACCGGTACCGATATGGTTCTGGCGATCACTGAGTTCCTGCGTAAGGAGCGGGTCGTGGGTGCGTACCTTGAATTCTACGGCGAAGGTGCTGACAGCCTGACCGTGGGTGACCGTGCCACCATTTCCAATATGACACCGGAATACGGCGCTACCGCTGCCATGTTCTACATCGATGGCCAGACCATTGATTACCTCAAGCTGACCGGTCGTGAAGACGATCAGGTCGCACTGGTTGAGAAGTTCGCCAGGGAGACAGGTCTGTGGGCAGACAGCATGAAAAACGCCGAATACGAGCGTGTGCTGAAGTTCGACCTGTCTACTGTGACCCGCACGCTGGCTGGTCCTTCCAACCCTCATGCGCACCTGCCGACCTCCGAGCTGACCAAACGAGGCATTGCCGGAAAGTGGGACGAAGAAGAAGGCAAGATGCCGGACGGCGCATGTATCATCGCCGCCATCACCAGCTGCACCAATACCAGTAACCCCCGCAACATGGTGGCTGCCGGCCTGATCGCCCGCAACGCCAACAAGCTGGGGTTGACCCGCAAGCCGTGGGTTAAAACCTCGCTGGCTCCGGGGTCCAAGACGGTAAAAATGTACCTGGAAGAAGCCGAGTTGATGCCGGAGCTGGAAAAGCTCGGGTTCGGTGTGGTGGCCTTTGCCTGTACCACTTGTAACGGCATGAGCGGTGCCCTGGATCCGAAAATCCAGCAGGAGATCATCGACCGTGACCTGTACTCCACGGCGGTATTGTCCGGTAACCGGAACTTCGATGGCCGTATTCACCCCTACGCCAAGCAGGCATTCCTGGCGTCTCCGCCGCTGGTCGTGGCCTATGCGATTGCCGGAACCATTCGTTTCGACATTGAGAAGGATGCGCTGGGCTATGACAAGGACGGCAACCCCGTCACTTTGAAGGACATCTGGCCGGACGATGCGGAAATCGATGCCATTGTGAAATCCAGCGTGAAGCCGGAGCAGTTCCGCAGCACCTACATTCCGATGTTTGATATTACCCGGGATGCACAGGCCAACTCCAACCCGAACTACGACTGGCGCCCGCAAAGTACGTATATCCGTCGTCCCCCATACTGGGAAGGCGGCATGGTAGGTGAGAAAACCCTGAAGGGTATGCGTCCACTGGCGGTGCTGCCGGACAACATCACCACGGATCACCTGTCACCGTCCAATGCCATTCTGATGGACAGCGCCGCCGGGGAATATCTCCACAAGATGGGTGTGCCGGAGGAAGACTTTAACTCCTACGCGACTCATCGGGGTGATCACTTGACCGCGCAACGCGCAACGTTTGCCAACCCGAAACTCTTCAACGAAATGGTGCGGGACGAGAACGGCGACGTGAAGCAGGGCTCCCTGGCGCGGATCGAGCCGGAAGGCAAGGTCACCCGCATGTGGGAGGCTATCGAAACCTACATGGAGCGCAAACAGCCACTCATCATCATTGCCGGGGCTGACTACGGCCAGGGTTCTTCCCGTGACTGGGCCGCCAAAGGTGTGGCGCTGGCCGGTGTTGAAGCCATCGTCGCCGAAGGTTTTGAACGTATCCACCGTACCAACCTGGTTGGAATGGGCGTGATGCCTTTGCAGTTTGAGGAAGGCACTACCCGCAAGACCCTGGGTATTGACGGCACCGAAACCTTCGATGTGGAAGGCACACCGGAGCCCCGCGCGGTACTGACACTGATTATCCACCGGAAGAACGGCGACTCCGAGCGGGTTCCAGTGATCTGCCGCCTGGATACCGCTGAGGAAGTATCAATCTACAGTGCCGGTGGCGTATTGCAGCGCTTTGCCCAGGATTTCCTGGAGTCCGAAGGGGCTGCGTAATCCAGGGAATGTCGGATTACGGCCCTTCGGGCCTAATCCGACCTACGTCCAAGTTATCGCCGAGCCAATGTAGGTCGGATTAGCGAAGCGTAATCCGACAAGAAAGGTAAAAGGTACCCTATGCCTACCAACCCCCAAATCAGAATCCCCGCCACCTACATGCGCGGTGGCACCAGCAAAGGCGTGTTCTTCCGCCTGCAGGACCTTCCGGACGCCTGTCAGGTTCCCGGCGAAGCCCGGGACAAACTCCTGCTTCGGGTAATCGGTAGCCCCGACCCCTACCAGAAGCAGATTGACGGCATGGGCGGCGCGACGTCCAGCACCAGCAAAACCGTGATCCTGGCCGAACCCACGCAGCCGGATCACGATGTGGACTACCTGTTCGGCCAGGTCTCCATCGACAAACCGTTCGTTGACTGGAGCGGCAACTGCGGCAACTTGACCGCTGCCGTTGGGGCTTTTGCCATCAACAGTGGTTTCGTTGCAAAAGACCGTATCCCTGAAGATGGCATCTGTACGGTGCGCATCTGGCAGGCCAACATCCGCAAAACCATTGTGGCTCACGTGCCGATCACCAACGGTGACGTCCAGGAAACCGGCGATTTCGAGCTGGACGGGGTGACATTCCCGGCCGCCGAAGTTCAGGTGGAATTCATGGACCCGGCCGATGGCGAGGGTTCGATGTTTCCCACCGGTAATCTGGTGGACGATCTGGACGTGCCCGGTGTGGGCACCCTGAAAGCCACCATGATCAATGCCGGTATCCCGACCATCTTCGTCAATGCGGAAGACATCGGGTACAAGGGCGCCGAGCTGCAGGACGACATCAACAGCGATCCTGAAGCCCTGGCCATGTTTGAAACCATTCGTGCTCATGGTGCGGTGAAAATGGGGCTGATCCAAAACATTGAGGAAGCCGCCAACCGTCAACACACTCCAAAGGTTGCGTTTGTCGCCAAGCCGGTGGATTACGTGTCCTCCAGCGGCAAGAACATTGGGGCAGGGGATGTGGACGTGTTGGTGCGGGCTTTGTCCATGGGCAAACTTCACCACGCCATGATGGGCACTGCCGCGGTGGCGATTGCCACGGCATCCGCCGTTCCGGGAACCCTGGTGAACCTGGCTGCCGGCGGGGGCGACCGTACCCATGTGACCTTTGGACACCCGTCTGGCACCCTTCGGGTCGGCGCCGAGGCCAGGCAAGTGGACGGTCAGTGGACCGCGACCAAAGCCATCATGAGCCGCAGTGCGCGGATCCTCATGGAAGGTTGGGTTCGGGTGCCGCAAACCGCTCAGTAATGACCTAGACTTACCCTTACCGGGTAAGTCAGCCGTTATTCATGGCCATCCCTCATCCGTTTGGAAAAGGAAAGCGCCAATGAGCAGTAATGTAGACCAGAATGTTCGACCCGATTACGACGACGTCCTGCAGAAAATTGCGGACTACGTCCTGACCTACAAAGTCGACAGTGCAGAAGCCTGGAACACCGCCCGCAACTGCCTGATGGACACCCTGGGGTGTGGGTTGCTGGCATTGCGCTTCCCGGAATGCACCAAGCATTTGGGACCAATTGTTGAGGGGACTGTTGTTCCCCACGGTGCCAGGGTGCCTGGCACGTCCTTCCGGATGGATCCGGTGAAGGCTGCTTGGGATATTGGCTGCATTGTGCGCTGGCTGGATTACAACGATACCTGGCTGGCGGCGGAGTGGGGGCATCCATCGGATAACCTCGGCGGCATTCTGGCGGTCGCGGATCATGTCTCCCAGAAGCGGGTGGCCGGGGGCAAGGACGCCCTCACCATGCGAACCGTACTGGAAGCCATGATCATGGCCCATGAAATCCAGGGCGTGCTGGCGCTGGAGAACTCCTTTAATCGCGTGGGGCTGGACCATGTGGTCCTGGTCAAAGTGGCATCGACAGCGGTCACCGCCAAGCTCATGGGCGCTAGTCGGGAGCAACTGTTATCCGCGTTGTCCCATGCCTGGGTGGACGGCCAGTCCCTCAGAACCTATCGCCATGCGCCCAATGCCGGCTCCCGAAAATCCTGGGCGGCAGGCGACGCAACTTCCAGGGCGGTGCGTCTGGCGGATATCGCCATGCGTGGCGAGATGGGCATCCCGGGGGTGCTGACGGCGCCCCAGTGGGGCTTCTACGATGTGCTGTTCAGCAAGGCCAACAAAGACCAGAAACTGAAGCCGAAGGACAAGCAGCGGTTTTCCCTGCCGCAGGATTTTGGCTCCTATGTGATGGAAAATATTCTGTTCAAGATTTCCTTCCCGGCGGAGTTTCATGCCCAGACCGCTGCCGAGGCAGCCGTTACCCTGCACCCACAAGTGAGAGACCGGCTCGATGACATCGACCGGATTGTCATCACCACCCATGAGTCCGCCATTCGCATCATCTCCAAGGAAGGCAAGCTAGCCAACGCTGCGGATCGGGATCATTGTCTGCAGTATATGGCGGCAGTCCCCCTGATCTTCGGTAGCCTGATGGCCGAGCACTACGAAGATGACTTCCACGAGGCTAATCCCATCATCGACAAGATCCGATCCAGAATGGATATCGTGGAAGATGAGCGATATACCCGTGAGTACCTGGAGCCGGAGAAACGCTCCATTGCCAACGCCATCCAGGTATTCTTCAAGGACGGAAGCAGTACCGACAAGGTGGCGGTAGAGTATCCCATTGGCCATCGGCGCCGCAGGAAAGAGGGGATCCCGTTGCTGGAAGAGAAGTTCCGAAGCAATCTGGCGACCCGGTTTCCTGCTGAACGCTGCCGTCAGATCTTTGACTTATGCAAAGAGCAAAAGGCCCTTGAGAACATGTCAGCCCACGAATTCGTACAGCTTTTCGTGATCTGACACTATCTTGAGATGTAGACCCTGTGAGTGAACACGGTGTTATAACGGTTTTATGACAAGGTTACGCAGCTGTTCCAGTGGACCATTGCAGTATCATCAGAATGCAGTAAACTTTGCTTCTGTAAGTTCTGCAGCATTGGATGCGTAGACGCTTTTATTAAGAGCAGCAAAAGGAGTTGGCGTGGCCCACGTCAGATTGTTCAGGCACTATATTCACGTTCCTTTCGTTATACTGGGCCTTATTGACCTGGTCGTTCTTGCCGTAAGTTTTCTGATCGCTGTCTTTTTCCGCTATTTTGGCGAACTCTCTCTCTTCCTTGACAATATTGAGTTCCTGTTACCGTCTGCGTTCGCATTTGGCATCGTCAATCTCATCGTAATGGTCGCACTGGGTGTTCACCAGTCACGCCTTGAGGAAGGCATGTCCGGCATGATGTTACGGACAATCTTCTCGCTGATTATCGGTGTGCCGGCTTCCGGGTTGTTCTACATTTTCGGAAATGAATGGCTTTGGTATCTGGGCTTCTCCGACATACTTACATCTGCCTCTGTCTTTGGATTGTTTCTCCTGGGCATCTTTCGCCTGATCTTTTTTGCTGTTGCGGGAAAGGACGCGTTCAAACGGAAAGTTCTGGTTCTGGGAGCAGGGTACAGGGCACGGCAATTGCTCATGGATCTGAAAACACCGCTGAACCGTCAGGGGTTCGTTTTTACAGGTTTTGTCCCGCTACCGGATGAAGCGGTTGAAATTGGTGAGGAACACCTGATGCGATTGCCGGGCACTCTTTTGCAACACATCCGTAAATATCCGGTGAGCGAAATTGTAGTTGCCGTAGACGACCGCAGGAAAGGCTTGCCAATGGAGGATCTCCTGGAGTGCAAGATGTACGGGGTGCGGATCGTGGACGGTGCAACCTTTTATGAGCGGGAATCCAGGAAGGTCGCATTGGAAATGGTGACCCGGGGCTGGCTGGTGTTTTCTGACGGGTTCAAAGTGTCGTCAGTATTTGGGGTCGGCAAACGTTCACTGGACTTTCTCGCGGCAACCACCCTGTTATTGGTGGGTCTTCCATTAATGATTCTTACCGTTATTGCCATCAAGATCGAAGATGGACTCAAGGCACCAGTTTTGTATAGCCAGGAGCGCGTGGGATTAAACGGACGCATCTTCAGAGTTTACAAATTCCGCTCCATGGTCACCGACGCGGAAAAGAACGGGGCTGTCTGGGCCAGTCAGAATGATTCCCGGGTCACGAGAGTAGGGGAGTTTATTCGAAAGCTGCGTATTGATGAGTTACCACAGATTTTCAATGTGCTAACCGGTTCGATGGCATTTGTTGGCCCGCGGCCGGAGCGCCCGGTATTTGTCGAACAGTTGTCGGAAAAAATCCCCTTTTATAGTGAAAGACACCGAGTAAAACCAGGCCTGACTGGCTGGGCTCAGCTATGCTTTGCCTATGCAGACAACGAAGAAGATACCAGAGAGAAACTTCGTTACGATCTTTACTATATTAAGAACCAGAGTTTGTTGCTGGATTTGTTGATTATAATTCAAACAGTGGAAGTGGTATTGTTCAAAAAAGGGTCAAGGTAGTTTCGGGGTTGTGCTGTTCCCGAAACATGGAATGAAGCAAGGACTTGTAGAGAGGATTCAAAATGTCACGGAAGTACTCCCTTGCAGGGTTTGCCCTGCTCCTGGCTGCAGTAGCGCTAGCTGCTGGTTGTGCCGGCCCATCTCCCTCCTCCCCGGAGAAGATCCAGCGCGCCTTGCGCCTTAATACCTCTACCGGCGTAGACGAGTATGTACTCGGACCGACTGACGTGGTGCAGGTTTCAGTCTGGAGAAACGAGGATCTGAGCATTTCCGTTCCAGTCCGACCTGACGGCATGATTTCCGTGCCTCTTGTTGGCGACGTCCGGGCTGCTGGCCGGACACCGGCTAATCTTGCTGAGGTAATCGAGAGAAGCCTCGCACAGTATATCCGGGAACCACAAGTCAGCATCGTTGTGACGTCTATGGGCAGTCATGAATACAGCGATCGCGTGCGGGTGACCGGGGCCGTGCAGCAACCTTCCTCTGTTCCCCATCGCGCAGGTATGACGGTGCTTGACGTTGTTCTTGGAGCGGGTGGCGCTACCCCGTTTGCGGCACTGAACAAATCCATGCTGTACCGAAAGATGAACGGTGAGGTGGTCGCAATCCCCATTCGGCTTGAGGATATTCTCAACAATGGCGATGTCGAAACCAATTATGCGATACGCCCCGGGGATATTCTCAGTGTTCCAGAGCGGAGTTTTTGAGTTCCAGTTGCTAGATCTATTGTGAGTTTGTCGCTATGGCTTTACCTCTATCACAGGTACCCGTTGAGATCCTGAGGGAAGTGCGGGCGAGAAAATGGCTCGCTCTCCTGCTTTTTATCGTGGTCAGTTTTGGTGTGCTGGCAGCGGGTTTTCTCTGGCCCTACAAATACCAGTCAGAAACCATCATCTTTATTGATGACCGAAATATTATTCGCCCCCTGATGGAAGGTAGTGCGGTAGCTACTGAAATCAATGATCGCGCGTCTGCGGCGAAGGAGTTGCTCTGGAGCCGAAGTGTGATGGAACAGGTGGCGCTCGATAAGTCCATTTTCGGTGATGGGGCTGCAGACCTGGAGCGTTCACAACTTGAAGAACGAATTGGTGCATTGCGTAGTAATCTCTCCGTGCGCCCCCGAGGAGATAGCTACTTTGCCATTACCTACGAGTCTGAGTCCCCGATGAAGGCCTTCCAGATTGCCCAACGAATGGGGCAGTTGTTTATTGAAGAAACCAGCGAGCGCAAGCGTGCAGAAAGCCGTAACGCCTATGAGTTTATCAATAAGCAGGTCAAGAGCTATGAAAACCAGTTGGCGGAGGTTGAAGAGCAGCTCAAGCAGTTCTTGTCGGAAAACGTAGATGGGACTGAGAGCGAAGCTAACAACCGGATGGCCAACCTGAGAAACCAGCTTGAACTAGCGGAACTGGAGCGTGCGGAGCTGCAAACCCGGGCACGGTCGCTGTTAAATGAGCTAAACCGTGTGAACCCTACCGTTCGCGAAGGGCGGACCGTGGATGCTTATCAATCCAGGATCAATTCCCTTGAGGAAAAACTGGACAACCTTCGCCTGCAGTATCACGACAGTTATCCGGATATTGTCATTCTCAGGGAGCAATTGAGGGAATTACGCAGCCAGCGTGCCAGGGCATTGGCCAGTCAGGATAGTGAGGCACTTCCGGCAACCGGAGAGGTAGTATCCAATCCGGTCTATCAGGAAATCCAGTCCGAACTTTCGAGAACCAGGGCAAACATCCAGACCATTAATACCCGGATACGCTCGTTTGAGCAGTTGCTTGCCGAGCAGTCCAGGCGAATGGAGAGAATCCAGGAGAACAAGGCCCAGTATTCCGATCTCACCCGCGATATGGAAGTGAACAAGCAGATCTATGATGACCTGCTGAAGCGTCGGGAAAAGGCGCGTGTTTCCATGCATCTGGATGTAGAGGGGCAGGGCCTGAACTACAGAATCAACGAGAAGGCACAATTCCCGCTGGGAACGTCGGGCCCCAAATTCTCGACGTTTGCAGCGGCGGGTTTGTTCCTTGGATTGCTCGCACCGTTTGGTCTTGCAGCGGGGCTTCTGCAGATTGATCCCAGGGTGCGCACAAGATACCAACTAGAAGACGACAACGATTTACCGGTTCTGGTCGAACTTCCGCATGTGAGTACCCCGTTCGAGCAACGTCGTGACCGTAGGGGCACTATACTTGTGGGCGGCTGCGCAATCGTTGCTGTAGTCGCCTATGTCGCTATTGTCGTTGCTTCATTAATAGGAGTCATCGGATGACCGATCATAAGAATAAAATAGACGATCCTCCGAAAGGCACAGAGGCTTCGCCCACTGCCACCAATAAGAGCACCGGTGAAACACAGGGTGATGAGAGTTATTGGCTGAAAAAAAAGAATGAGTTGAACGGAGAAGGTGTCCCGTATTCCGAGTGGGATGACTCGAGGATGTTGGTCCCCAGTTCTCTGGAACTGGGGCCGGGCGCTGTTGACCGTTATGTCATCAGTAAGCAGATTGTGCGAATGCAGGAACCGCGCAGGCTTACTCGTGATGACATGGACGAGCGTCGCATTATTTATCCCGAATCGAAAAACCAGCGAATGGTAAACCGGTTCCGTGATTTGCGCACCCGATTACTGGAAACATCCGGAGGAAACAACTTCACAATGGTTGTTACCGGCGCCTCGGCGGGGGCTGGTTGCTCGTTTGTAGCGCTGAATCTTGCCGCTGCTTTTGCGTTCGATCAATCCAAAACGGCACTGATTATAGACTGTAATCTCAGAGAGCCCTCTCTGAACACAACCCTGGACATCCAGCCGGAATTCGGTCTGACGGATTTCCTTGATGATTCTGACTATGACATCGCACGGATTCTTTACCCAACGGGTATTCCCAGACTTCGCCTTATTCCAGCAGGAAGCCAACGGGAAATTCCGGCGGAGTTTTTTACCTCTTTTCGAATGAAGCAATTTCTCCAGGCAGTAAGACGACGTTACCCGGATCGTTTTATTATCCTGGACACCGCTCCCATCACCGAGTCACCCGATGCCCGTATTCTGGCGGAGTTGTGTGATTACGCTATGTTAGTGGTACCCCATGGTCGGGTTACACCGGATTTGGTGGAGCAGGCTGCGACAGCCTTTAATTCCGAAAAGTTTGTTGGAGCAGTCATTAATGGTTAACCGGAAAAGCGCAAGAGTTGTCTGCCCGTTTAGCGGGTTGTTGAGCAGTATCCTGGTGCTCACCCCTTTGTCACTTCAGGCTGCGCCAGCAGGGGTTACCGGTGAGGTGAACTCCAGGTATACCGACAATGCCGGTCAAACCAGCACCAACGAGGAATCTGATATTGAATCCCGGGTTTACCTCGGTGTCCGGCATACATCGGACCCCGGACAATGTAATTCGGACCTGGGCGCAAGGCTTGGTTATGGCTATTGGCTGGATGATACGTTCGATCCAGAAATCTATGCCAATCTGGATTTCGCCGGTGACTGCCGCATTGTTGACGGCCTGGTGTGGCAGGTCACTGATAATATGAGAGATATTGCCCAGGACAGCCGTGGTAATAATAACCCGAATAACCTAACCCGAAAGAACGTTTTTCGAACCGGGCCAGTATGGACCTTGAGGCTTAGCCCTGTTGACCAGATTTCGTTCGCTGCTGAGTATGAGAATACAGAGTTCAGTGAACCAGAGGAAAGAGACGGGGAACGTTATATAGGCACAATCGCGTTCAAGCATTTCTTCAGCGCCTCTTTCTACGGAGGTGTCACGGCGTCCCGGGATGAAGGGGAACTTGATACTGAAGAAGAAATTGATCGGGATACATTGAGTCTGACATTCGGCAAGGAGTGGGCGGCAACCAGCCTGAAAGGGTCTGCGGGGGGCAGTGAGATTGAAACCACCCTGAATAACACTACCCGCAGCACCGACGGATTTGTGGGAAATCTGGAAGTCATCCGTCAGGTAAATCCGACCACTGAAATGTCCCTTGAAGCCAGCCGGGAACTGACAGACGCAACCTCAGACTTTGACATCCGTTTTGGGGAGTTTGTGTTCCGCCAGGAGCAAACCGGTGCAGTGGAAGTCTCAGCGGTACGTTTCCGGGCGACCAAGGAGTTCAGTGCGGGCTCTACCTTCGCGTTGACTGCGTTTGCCAGCCGATCAGACTACATCGACCTCGGCACGGAGGAGGAAAGTTCTGGGTTTAACGCGACCTACCGCCGGCCCGTGACTGCCCAGGTCAGTGCAACGCTCGGGGGAGGATATAACTACCTGACGTACAGTGATGATGATACCGCGGATGTGTTATTTCGCGTCAATGCGGGGCTTGATTATCAGCTCAGTCGCAAGCTGAGTCTTTTGAGCAGGGTTGGGCATGATCAGCGTGATAGTAAAGTCCCAGTGCGGGAATTCAGGGAAAACTGGGTTTCAATCGGGTTGAATTATCAGTTCCTCTAGAGCGGGAAAGCTCAGGATTCGACAGGCAGGGATAAACGCCATGAAACCATCGATCACGAATGCCCTCACAGTTGATGTTGAGGACTACTTCCAGGTTGCGGCACTGGCGGAAGCGGTAAGTCGCGACGATTGGGCTTCCATGGAGTACCGCGTCGACAACAACACCGATCGCTTGTTGGCACTTTTTGACCACCGTAACGTCAGGGCAACTTTTTTTACCCTTGGTTGGGTTGCAGAGCGTTCTCCGGCGTTGGTTCGACGGATAAGGGACGCTGGCCACGAAATAGCCAGCCATGGTTACAGCCACCAGCTTATCTATAACCAATCGCCAGAGGTTTTTCGGGAAGAAACACGAAAATCAAAACAGATTCTGGAAGACATCATCGGGGAATCTGTCACAGGTTATCGAGCAGCTAGCTACTCCATTACAGCCCGATCCCGGTGGGCCCTGGATATTCTGTGTGAAGAAGGATTCACATGGGACTCCTCCATATTCCCTGTCCACCATGATCGCTATGGCATGCCCGGGACGCCATACGGACCTTACCTGCTTGAGGCCCCTAATGGTGGAACGCTCACAGAGTTCCCTTTATCTACCTGCCCGATCGGACAATACCGGTTGCCCATCGCGGGTGGCGGCTATTTCCGTCTCTACCCTTATTGGTTAAGCCGTTGGGGGCTCGGGAGAATCAACAGGGCAGGGCAGCCGTTTATTTTTTACCTGCACCCATGGGAAATTGATACGGAACAGCCGCGGTTGAAAGTCAAAGCCTTGTCTCGTTTCCGGCACTATAACAATCTTGATAAGTGCATGAGCCGTTTAGAGGGGTTACTTGGGGATTTCCGCTTTGGTTCTGTATCGGATGCCCTTTCAGGCGTCCATATATCCCCAAAGGCTGTGGCCGTTTAAGCGCTGTTTTTAAGGATAGTGAAATGGCAATGGAAGTACCTACCACCAGCCTGGAAAGCTCCAAAGCCCGGCTAGAACAGCTCAAAAGCATAAAGGGTCGACTCAGTCGCCAGGTGGGAAATGCTCGCAAGTGCGGAGAGAGCCCGGAAAACCTGATTACGGATTTGCGACAGGTATCTGCTGAAATCAAAAAACTCAGCAAGCAGCTCAAAAAACAGCTTAATGAATGCCAGGCTCCTGAGAAGTGGACGCCTTCACCCATCGAAATACCTCCCGCTATTGTTGATAAACAGGTCAGTGGTCCCGTCCGGGTTGAAGCTTGCACTGATGCTATGAAATCAGCTGCCGATGCCTATGTTGACCATCACGCCGGCGCTTCGATATGGCATAGACCTGTAATATCGGATTTTATTGAAAACACCTACGGCCACAGAACCCGCTACCTATGCGCGTTGGATGGTAATGCGCAAGTGGTGGGCGTGTTGCCGGTTATTCAACTCCGTAGTCGCTTCTTTGGTAACTTTCTCGTTTCCATGCCCTACTTTAACTACGGTGGCGTGTTGGCTGACAACGGGGATGTCGCCAACATGCTGATAAACGCCGCCGACCAATGGCGGGAAACTCTTGATAGCGAGCATCTGGAAATGCGGCTCGGTCGGGATTACGGTTTGGGGCTGCCCCAGAAAACAGACAAAGTTACCTTCTGGCTACCTTTGCCGGATGACACCGAGCAATTGTGGGGAAGCTTTCAACCAAAACTCCGCTCCCAAATCCGTCGGGGTGAACGGGAAATGACAGGGTTCGCTATCGGAGGCCCGGAGTTACTGGGCGAATTCTACCGGGTGTTCTCGGAGAACATGCGTGACCTGGGAACGCCTGTGTATGGCCGGGAGTTTTTTCAGAACCTGCTAAACAGCCTGAAGGGACACGCTTGGCTGGTGATTGCGCGAATTGATGGTCAGGCAGCCGGTTGCGCCTTCCTGACCAGTTATCGAGGCAGGATGGAAGTGCCCTGGGCGTCTACGTTGCGCCGGTATAACCACTCAGCCATCAACATGGTTATGTATTGGAGAATGCTGGAATATGCCATCCAGCAGAATTGTGACGTATTTGATTTCGGGCGTTGTAGTCGGGATGCCGGCACCTACCGTTTCAAACAGCAGTGGGGAGCACAACCGCTTAAACTGTACTGGGATTATGTGTTGCCCCAAGGAAAGAGCCTTCCGGCACTGAATCCGGACAACCCCAAGTTCAAGTTGCTGATCGCCGCCTGGCAGCGGTTACCGGTTTGGGTTGCCAACCTGATTGGTCCCCATGTTGTTAAGGTATTACCATAATGAGTCTTTTCCAGACGAAAGCCTGGCAAAGCGCCTGGTGGGAAACCTGGGGACAGCAAAAACAATTCCGGCTTATTCGCGAGTGGGACGGTGAAGTTTCCGGGTTGTATGAATCCAGATACCGTTGGAAAGGCCTGCTGCCGATCCGTTCACTGCAATTTGTCGGAACCAGCCATAGGGAGCTTAGAACGCCCAGAACCGAATATAACAGGTTTTTCGGTGATGACCTCAGTGGAGCATCGTTAATCGTTGCGATGGAACAGATATTGGAGGGGTACCCCTGGACAGAAGTAGTCTTCAGTGATTTGCTCTGTGGGTCAGAGGAATTATCTGCGCTGGTAACGATTGCCGCCACTCATCGCTGGGCATTTCGAATTAACGCATCGGATGATGGTTATGCTGTTACAACGACGGGGAGCTTCAAGGATTACCTTGCATCGCTGGGCGTGAATAGCCGGCTGCGCCTCTATAATCGCAGGAAACTTCTGGAATCCCTGGGGGAAGTGCATCTGGAGAACCTATGGCCGGGCAACCCGGAACTCTTTTTTCAGACACTGAATCGATTTCATAGAGTGAGGTGGGATAAAAACTGCGTTGCAGAAAAGAGCCTGGAATTTCATATGAAGTTCCTTTCAAGGATAGAGGAAGAAGAGGGAGAACCACTTCTATCAGTTCTGCAAAGCAACGGTAAAGTAGTGTCGGTTCTGTACAACGTTCGTTATTGCGGAGTGGTTTATAATATACAGGCGGGGTTTGAAGAAAATTTCCATAAGAAGCTGTCACTCGGATCGCTTCACTTGGGATATGCCATTGAGGAAGCTTTCCGTTGCCCTGTTACCCGAAGGTTCGATTTCCTCGCGGGAGAAGGTAAAAACGAGAATTATAAATCAAGATTTGCGACTGAAAGCTACCAGTTTATATCCGTGATGCTGGTAAAAAGTGTACTCTTCAGAGCCCTTTATTGGATGAGAGGGTAAGAAAAGCATGACAGGGACCGCCGGGAAAACCATTCTCCATCTTATTGATACCACCGGACCGGGTGGAGCAGAAACTGTTTTCATCAGTTTATTGAACAAACTGGAGGAAACGGAGTTTCGGAATGTTGTGGTATTGCGTGGAGAAGGCTGGGTGGCCGACCAGGTACGCAGCCTCGGTATTACTCCCCATACCATCGACTCCAAAGGCAGCTTTAACCTCGGGTACATCAGAACCTTGAGGCATATTCTCAAGAGCGAGCAGGTGGACCTGATTCACGCGCATCTCCTCGGGTCTAACGTCTATGGCGCACTGCTTGCACTCCTATGCCGAACCCCCATGATAGCCACGTTTCATGGGGCGGTGGACGTCGCTGCTGGCGAAAGGTTTCTTCGTGCAAAGTTTTCCATCATAGGCTGGGGGGCATCATCCATTGTCTGCGTTTCCAGACGGCTGCAGGATGAACTCGCGGATCGCAGCCCTTTACCGAAACATAAGCTAAAACTGATCTACAATGGTGTTAATCCGGAGCGATTCAGTCGTGGTTCGACCACGGCTTTGAGGGCTGAGCTGGGGCTGCCCAGGGACGCGACGCTTGTGGTTTCAGTCGGTAATATCCGTCCGGCCAAGGGGTACGAGTATCTCGTTGATGCGGCAGTGAAAATGGCAGAGGTGGATACAAATACACACTTTGTTGTGGTAGGCCATCAGCGGGAAGTGTTGTTCGATAAACTGAAAGCCCGGATTGCTGCGGCCCCCCGGCAGCCAAACATTCACTGGCTCGGGTTTCGAAAGGATGTGGCCGATGTCCTCAAGCAGGCTGACATTTTTCTTTTACCGTCGGTATCGGAGGGCTTCTCCATCTCCACTGTGGAGGCCATGATGGCGGGCGTGCCAGTGATTGCAACGCGGAGCGGCGGGCCAGAAGAGATCATCGTGGATGGAGAGACCGGTCTTCTCATTCCAATAAAGGACCCTGATGCAATTGTGACTGCAATACTGAATCTTAAAAGAACTGTCTTGCAAAAGGAGGTTACGGAGAGAGCCCGTAAAGCAGCTTATGACCGGTTTAGTCTGGCGACTATGCTTCAGGCCTACTTCGGGCTCTACCAGAGTTTAACGACGCGTTAAGCTGTCAGTATCGGCAGCAAGAGGGAACTCTTCGACATTTCCGATCAGGGAGGCGGGATGGTGAAGTCTGTTCTGGTTAAGTTGGCAAACCTTTTGGGTGAAACCGGTCTGTACCGTTTTCTCTGCCCGGAACGTTTGCCTGTTTTTATGCTTCACCGGGTCATGGAAGGTAAATCCGACCTCGCGGGCGCACTGCCTGCGGATACTTTGCGGAGCTATTTAGATTACCTTGCCAGCCGCGATTATCACGTGCTCTCGATGGATGATCTATGGCGGGTGCTCGACGAGGGGGATGAGATCCCGTCCAAGTCAGTTATGTTCACCATTGATGACGGTTTTTATGATCATCACGATGTGGCTGCCAGCGTATTTGACGAGTTTCGTTTCCCCTTGAACTTCTTTGTTATTACCGGCTTGTTGGATCGGGAACTCTGGCCCTGGGACGACCAGATCACCTACGCACTCCATCATACGGGTATCCGTCACGCCGATATCCGGCTTCCCTCTGGCGAGATGTATTCAGTCAACCTGTCGGCCGATACCGTGAGACAGAAGGCCCGAGAAGTCAGAAATGCCCTGAAATCCGAACACCAGGAACATATTTATGACTGGCTCAGGACAGAGCTGTACAAAAAGCTGGGCGTTGAGTTCCCTACCGACATACCTCCAGAGTATCGACCGATGTCCTGGGACGAAGCGAGGTCCTTACGCGCAAGGGGGCATGGTGTTTACCCTCATACCTGTTCACACCGGATTCTTGCAACGCTTTCTACGCAAGAAAAGCATCATGAGATTAATGAATCCCTCAGACGAACCAAAAGCGAACTGGGGTATCTGCCAGATGTATTTGCCTACCCAACGGGACGTCTTTCAGATTACGACAGTGTAGATATAGAGGAACTCAAAAAAGCAGGGTTCAAAATGGCGTTCAATACGGTTTCCGATTATGTCCGGCGCGGGCAGGACCACTACGAGCTTGCGCGATTTTCTCTGCCAGGGAATACGGACAAATTCCTGCAAATCGTCAATCGATTCGAAGCACTGAATGATTGGAGAACCCATCATTCCCCATTGCCAGTCAGTTCTTTTCCATCCCGTTGAGTGAACGTCAACGCCTGAGCGCAAGTATGTATTGCTTCAGTTCGAACCAGAACGGTCTGAGGTCATGCCATCGGTTAACTTCATGTCGGGTTCTTGGGCCTGGTGTCATAAAGCGCAGGATTTCTATGAGTTTCTCGGTCATCGAGTAGGTAGAGGCTGGCGCCTTCAGCACAAGGTACAGCCTGTCCAGATCACCCAGCAGCCAGCGCATTCGCCGATGCTGCCAGCCCGTTTGAGGAACCGATTTTCCGATACTGATTAAGTAAAGCAACCAGGGGAAATCGATACCGGAATCGATAGCCAGCTGTAATGACCCCCAGAACCTGGGATTTACTTCCATCAGATAGCCAGTGCCATCCGCAGCCACCCGAAACTCGACCATAGCCACACCATGCCATCGGACGGATCGAAGAAGCTTATCCGCAGAATCCTTGAGCTGTTGATTTACAGGAGCCGATTCGCTCAACACGCTCACGCCACCACCGGGTGGTTTTTCCCTGAGCCTTTTGTGGGCGAAGTAACACACCGGTTCGCCATGATCAAACAAGGCGAAGATACCTTGGCCACTTCCCTCTATGAACGACTGCAGGGTGAATGGGAAATCAAAGTAGGGGTATTTCGCCAAAACGGCTTTTGCTTCTTCCCTGGACCGGACAACCGACACTTGTGTTGACAGAATGGAATCCTGCTGCAAAATTTTAGACTTATAAGGCTTTAAAACCAGCGGGTAGCTATCAATGTTATCCAGCGCCTTTAACCCATCATCGAGGGAGAGACAGAATATTGTCTCAGGTACGGGTACATTCAGCTCCTTTGCCAGCTTGAACAACTCATTCTTGTTCGCGAACTGCTCAACAGTCTGGCCATCGGGGAAGGGGAGGATCACCTGTTCAGGAAGCTCATCACGATACCGTAAGAGGACATAAGTAGTGGCTTCAGTGATGGGAAGGAGAAAGGAAATTCCAAGCTCCAGAATTTGTTGCCGGAGCTCCTCAAAAAACAACCTGGGAGAGCTGAAGGGATCTGGATAGGTAAGGGTGGTTCTGCAGAATCGGGAAACACCGGCAAGAGACGCTTCTGAACTTTCGCCAACTGCGACCCAGAGGCCTTTGGATCCGAGAGATCGCACTGCTGCGAGTGATGCACGCTGGTTTCCGTCCAGCACCAGAATTCTGGGTTCCATGGGTGGCAACATCCTGCGCCTGTCGCAACTTTAATAATGGTGACTCGATTATCGTGCATAACCAGAGTAAATTCTATCGCAGTGATCTAGAATCACAAGAGCGTATTGCCTGAGGAGTAATGGAAGAATGCCTCGGGAGCGTGACCACTCACCCAGATGAGAGGCACATGGCATGACAGATGGCACCAAAATTGATCAGGGTGGACATTGCCAGTAATAGGGAGATTATTCTTTGAACCGGTTGGTATATGAGCGGTTTGGATCAAAAAATGGATTTGTCCGATTTCTCGGCCACTCGTTTCTGGCGCAAATTGGAGCCTATCGGCGATTTTCCAATGTGATGCCGGAGAACTTTCAGCGGCTGGTTTTCATCTGTAGTGGAAATATTTGCCGCAGCCCTTTGGCAGAGGTGTACGCCCGTAGCCTTGGCAAACAAGCCGCTTCCTGTGGGTTAAATTGTGGTGACGGTTTTCCTGCGGATCCCAGAGCAATCCAGTTTGCCAGAGCGCATGGGCTCACGCTCGATAGACATAGAACTGTGAATGTACGTAATTTCGAATTCCGGGACACTGATTTCATTGTTGTTATGGAACCATCCCATATATCTTCCTTCCGTGGGAAAGTGGACCGCAATTTCCCCGTCCTACTTGCAGGTAGTTATTGCAGGACCCCCATTCCCTATATTCATGACCCATTCAATTGTTGTGATGAGTTTTTCACTCGTTGCGAAGGTAAGGTGATGGAAGCCGTTCGGGGGATTTGTGGTTAGATATAGAAAAGATTTTTCAATCCAGACATTCTACCATTTAAATATCTCCAGTATGTGGCGTTACTTCAGGTCGGAAACGCTTGCCTTTTGGATGATTTGTTTTTATTTTTTTCTTGAATACGTACGTCCACAATCCATATATCCGATACTAGATTTTCTTCCTTGGGCACAGATAGCGCTATTAGGGGCGTTGTTTGGGTGCTTCATGGACAAAAGCGTACGCTGGGTTGCAGCGAAATTTAACGTTTGGTTGGTTTTGTTTTTTTCTCTAATATTAATTTCAAGCATTTTTGCGTACTCTCCATCGATTTCTTATAACAATTTAGAGAATTTTTATAGCTGGCTGATAATTTATTTTTTGATAATAAATATTGTAAATACAGAAAAAAGGTTGTTTATATTTCTTTGTATATTCTTTATTGCAAGCTTTAAGCTATCCCTGTCGTTATCGATTACTTGGGCACAGCGTGGCTTTTCTTTCACAGGCTGGGGCCTGATGGGGCCGCCCGGCTTCTTCCAAAATTCTGGCGAACTGTCTATACAGATGCTTGTTTTCTGGCCTATGGCATGGGCTTTTTTTAAAGGATTAAAATCCAATCTTAACAAAATACAATATTTCATTCTGCTCTTAATGCCTGTGACGGCTATTATGGTTATTCTAGGTGCAAGTTCCCGGGGGGCCCAGTTGGCGTTGTTGGTACAATTGATACTGTTAAATGCATCCTCTATATTCAGACCAAAGATTATCGTGTCGTGTATTATTGCGTTCACCATTCTTTGGACGCTTCTTCCACAGGAACAAAAAGATAGATTCCAGATTGCTGGTGATGACCAAACATCGATACAAAGGCTGCTTTATTGGGAAAACGGCGTGGAGATGTTAAATGACCATCCAGGGTTAGGGGTCGGTTATTTTAATTACATACCTTATTATGAAAGGTTCTACAGAGAAGATATCCTATACGGTAGAGCGCAACTGCCCCACAATATATTTGTCCAGGTTGGTGCTGATCTTGGTTATCCGGCATTGATAATTTACGTGATCCTTATTTTATATGCTGCGTATAAAACCTACTATATCCGAAAATTAACGTTGCATGAAGAAAAGTATGAGTTTATCGGAAATATAGTGAGGTATCTCAATATCTCACTAATCGGTTTTGTTGTTGCGGGCCAGTTTGTGTCTGTTGTGTATTATCCGTTCCTGTGGATTCATTTGGCATTTTTGGTGTGTTGTCAAAATATAGTTTCCAAGTCGAATAATATAAATGAGAAAAAGTCACTAAGGGTACCCCTGAAGTTTAAGCCGAAAACTAGCAGGGTTTAATTTAATATTTTAGTTGTGTGATTTTTTGGACTTCAGATTTTTTATTTGGCGAAGTATGATGCTTTTGTTGTTTTCTTCTCTCTGCAAGATTTCGGATCTCAGTGCTTCAGCCTCTTTTTTTAACTGTTTATGATTAGCTGCCATTATTTTTATCGCATTCGATATTCCGATGCTTGTATTGTCGCAAAATACTGCGCCCTTTGAAAAATAATGTTTTTGAACGTCTGTGTTGGATAGTATAATCGGCTTTTCCGCCGAAATGCTCTCATAAGCGCCGCAAACCATGCAGTCGGAGCGGTCTGTTAAATCTATACAGAAGTCCGATGTGTATAAATGATGAAAAAAGTCTTTTTCATCAATAAATCCCAAAAGCTTTATATTATCCTGAAGGGTTTTTGGGATTTCATCCTTAACTTTACGATAATTCCCGGAAAAATAGAAATCAATATCTTGTTTAAAATTCGAGGCAGCTTCCAATAGGTTGAGGAATGGCTCGTCCATACTCCAGGATGTTATGCAGAGAACCTTTAATTTATTATGATTAGCAAACCCTGCTTCAAAGTTCAGGCATGTGCTGAGTTGGGGTAATGGGTCTGGTAGAACAATGGGAGTGCCACCTATGCTGTATACATAACTTGCGAGGTGTGAGTTGGTCACAATCACAGCATCTGCCTTTTTTATTATAAATTTATTTATTTTTGTAATTAAACTATTTCCGTTTTCGGGTCCATGAATCCCAGAGTTATGCGCATCAACAATAACAGTTGTGCGAGATAGTGATTTAAGGAATATAGCCAAAACCCCAAGAACTACAGAAGGATTTTGAACAAAAAGGAAGCGAGGGCGTTTTTTAAAGAATATGGATACGGTTTTTAGCGAGCATATGAAATACCGATAAATTCTTGTTGATCTTGAGTGATCGATTTCAAAGAGGGGGATGTCTAGATACGAACTGGCAGACCTGTTGCGCGTCTGTCGTTCCCAGGTGATCCAAACGCTCTGGTCCTTCAGGTTGTCTTCCATTTTTGATCCTTATTATCAATAGATGAAGCTGAGAAATCTCGTCAAAGTCCCTCTATTCTTGAAGTGGATTTCCCGCAGCATAATCCAGGCCACGTACAACGAGAGAATGCGAAACGTTTCGATATTTACTAATCTGTTGATTCTAAGAGGCCTGTTCTATTGGTCATAATTTTAGTTTCCATTCGTGAGTACCAAAAGGTCATGGATAGATGGTTTGCTGCTGATGGTTTTCATTATAGCGGATCCTGTTTTGCATTGGCTATGGAATATAGGTGTGATGACCTGGCAGCATCTCGGAAACTCTAATCAACGTCTTAAAACTTCACTCAGGAACCTCAGGTTATCGTTCTTCCTGCTAACTACTAATTTCTATAAAGATCTATTTGGCAATACAATCAGAAGCCTACTGAATGTCGAAGGTGTGAGGCCGAAATTTACCGCTCGCATTGTAGAATTATCATGTATAATGACAAGGTAACATCCATCCGCTGTTTTTGGATCAGGCGCGTACTTCAAGTCCGTCAGCGTGGAGATTGCTTTATGAAACCCTCAGCCATTGCTGTTCGCTCTGCACTCCTTGTCCTTTTGTTGTTTGCCTCATCTTCTGCTGTGTCCTGGACGCGATCGTTGACCTTCGAAAATGGCTCGGTCGGAGCGAAGACCCAGAGCAGTAGTAGCGAGGATTTCGATGATGCCGCAGGTGGAACCTATTTTACGGATGAACAGATCCTGTCAGGGAATTTAGCGGCCAAACTGACGGTGACAGCAGGGGATACCGCGTTTGGGAGATGGGGTGGCATCATTAACTTCCCGGAAGTTCTAAAGAAGGGTGATGAAATCTGGTTCCGTGTTAACACGTTTTTCCCCGACGGGTTCAACTGGGATTCAACCAGCAGTGGCAATCTGCTCAAATTCCTTCGGGTTCATGTTCAGACCAGTAGCGGTGCAAATTCCGGGTACAATGACTGGTACCTTACCCCCGAAGCGACCACTATTCCCCACCAATTCATATACGAGGGACAGCAACAGTGGTTCCGGTTTGGTGCGGCTTCAGATGAGATTCAGAGGGGCAGGTGGGAAACCTACGAAATGTACATTAAGCTGGACAACATTCCAGTTGACCAGGGAGGAACAGCCAGGGTCAGAGTCTGGAAAGATGGAAGGCTCTTGAGTGAGATCACCGGCGCAGAAACGTTGAACAGTGCTACGGATACCTCCGACCGGGCACATCTCTTTACTTATTGGAACGGCGGAGCTCCAAAAACTCAACACATGTATGTAGACGATATTGTCGTAACATCAGACACTCCGGCTAACCGCGACGCTAATGGCAATCCTATGGTCGGTACTTCTACCAGTAGCGGTTCCGGATCAGATTCAACCAGTCGCCCGGCGCCACCGGTGTTGAATGTGGATTAAGTTTAAATACTAGAAGGTACTGCATAGTAAACAGGTATTATTGTTCTTATTGCCGTGTTTAAGGCCGAATTTATTTGATGCTTACCGTCCAAAATAGAACACTTTAAAAGCCAATAGTCATACAACTAATCGGGCGCTATATCAGACATATAGCGCCTTTATCTTGGATAAAGGAGTATTAGTATGAATGTGATTAAAAGGTTTGCTGCTCGATTGCCGCATAGTTGGCAAGTTGAGTTAAAACGTATCCATTATGGAGGACAGATCAAGAAAGGGAATTTTTTGACGGACGAGCCTGAATATAAAATACTCCACCAACTGATAAGTCCTGGTGATTGGGTCATCGATATCGGTGCAAACGTGGGGCATTACACCAAGAAATTTTCGGAGCTGGTTGGAGAGCAGGGTAGGGTTATAGCCTTTGAGCCTGTACCTACAACTTTTTCGCTTCTTTCTGCGAACGTCCAGAAATTCAAGCAACCCAATGTTTCTTTAATTAATGCTGGCGTTTCCGACAAGTTGGATGTTGCCGGTATTTCTATTCCATTGTTCTCGACAGGTTTGGACAATTACTACCAGGCACATATTTCAGCCTCCGCAGGAAGTGAGCTATCCGTACTTACCCTACCTTTGGATGCCCTTAAGCTGCCCAAAAAGGTTGCTTTAATCAAGATTGATGCAGAAGGCCACGAAGCATTTGTTTTAAGGGGGATGCGAGAACTCATCAAGAGTTCGCTCCCTACGCTTATAATTGAGACCAGTTCTGAAGAGATCATTAAAGAACTGGCTTCATTGGGCTACGTCCACGAGCAATTGCAAAATTCTCCGAACTTATTGTTCAAATTTGAGGCTAAGGAGCAGGTCTAGCCCAAGGGAAGGCTGCTAAAACTCTATTCTTTTCAAGTTAAAGTGTCAGGGTTTTTTACAGGTTTTTTGCGATACTCCCTTAAGTTGTTGAAAATTTGATGTTGGTATAATCTATGCTGGTTTTAAATTCTATATCCAGAGAAAAGGCCGACTGAAATGCGTACGCTTGTTCTGGTGCTAATCTTTTTTATAAGTCCTATATCGATGGCAACCCCTATTGAATATAGTTTTGAGGGGTATACCAGTTCTATAACTTTAAATACCGGCGATCATGATCCGAATTCACCTTTAGTCAGAGATGATGGTGTAGTGATTACCAATGGCGACTCTTTTATGAGTGGCCACATTGTATTTGATCCCGACGCAACAAGAAGTGGTGCGGGAGGGTCTGGCTTGGGCGAGATTCTGAACTGGACATTTTCCACACAAGGACTCACGTACTATGGCGAAGGTGGTGACTTTCACTTTTTGAATTTTGATGATAGTTCTTTTCAATATCTTGATGAAGTTCCCAGTGGAGGGTATGGGCCAGATGTAGTGTATTTGGATTTCAATTTCAGCGGCGAGCCTTTTGCACAAGGTCCAAATAACTTTCCAGTTTCTGACTTTATAGATGGTCATTTTTCCACGGCTATTGATCTTTCCTGGATAAATGATGACCTAACGATGTGGGGGCTTGAGGGAAAATTAACAGATTTAAAAATTAAGGAATGGACTGTTCCCAGCCCCTCGTCATTATCAATAATGATAATTGGATTATTCGTTATATGGCTATATTCTTTAGTAAGACCAAAAAAATTCACTTGGTCTTACTAAAGACTTAATTCTGACTATTTGAATTGTAGTCGGATTCAGTGTCTTCTTCTATTCTGTTTTCCTAATGTATTAGAAACAAGAATTCTGAATTTTCTACGTTCCGAACTACTGCTTAAGTAAAATGCAACAGCGATAGATGCAACAAAAATAATGAGTGACTTTTCAAAAAAAACTTTGATTGATAACTCCGGGCTTATTAAGATCCTGTCAAATAACGTAGACATGAGAAGTATTAGTATGGAAACTACCAACGGCATTTGTCGTATTTTTAATGGATATAACTTATTTCCATTGTATATAGCATATGAATACTGAGCAACGCATCCCAAAGAAAATGCAATTGAGGCGCCAACGAATCCGTACCAAGGTATCAACAAAAAGTAAAAAATAGAAATGGCGATGGCTGTTACTGCATTATTTTTGGTTACTTCCAAGGTTCGGTCGGTGTACATAAAACTGAAATTATTGAATATGGTCAGGCTTTGAAATATTCCAGCGACTACCAGGAAAGGTACTGCGTTTGCGGCAGGATGAAAGGGCGGGGCAGACATAATATTGATAGCTGCGCCCGAAAAAATACTTACACCTATGCCTGCTATTACGAGCAATGCTGTTATCATTCGAAACGCGAGGGAGTAGTCCGGGTATGGATTGCTTGATTTGGCAATCTCGAAGCGCTCAGTCTGCCAATACTGGGAAAATGGTAACCAGATTAGTAATGGGGCAATTGATCCAAATTTTGCTGCGAGTTCGAAAAGACCGACCTCACCAAGTGACGAAAATAGCCTGATAAAGTACCTATTTGATGACCCTATATATAGTCCGATTACCCCCGATATCCAGAGTGGCCAACTGAATTTCAATATATTTAATGCTATATTCTTTCTTAAAAGTAATCCGGTCTTGTATACTGTGTAAATTGATAATGCTGATGCGATTAATACGGATGAGATCAAACTGCTTAGTGCTAATCCCATCAGTCCCCAGTCAAGAATAACAATGGTCAAAATATTTAAGCCAAGCTGTAGTGCCAGCTTTACCATGTTGAAGTTGAAGTATGTCCAAGGCTTCTTTACTATCCTTAGATAGGTCAGCCCATATTGTTCCAGAGCGTGGGTAAGTATTAATGCGGAAAAAATGACGATGTATATGCTATATTCCCGACCCCCGAAGATCACTTCCGCTAAAGGGTCGGAGAAGCTGGCCATCAGGATGCAGGCCACACCACTGGAAATTGATGTCACCAGGAGTGCGGTTGTCACCACCGAATTTTTCAGTAATTTGGTTTCTTCCTGATGATAAAACTTGGGAACGGCCTGGAACATATGCCCACCCAGGATAATCTCAAACAGGCTTACCAGAAAAATAAGAAGACCTATAACTCCATAGTCAGCTGGTGTTAAATAGTGGGTATAGACAGGCAGCATTATAAAGCCAACTAACTGTCTTGATATGTTGCCTGCTGCATATATGGATGAGTGTTTTACCATTTGCTGTGCCTGGGTCACAGCGAAAACTCCACTTGCTTTTCCAGTTCCTCGAAAATATTAATCAACCCTTTTGCCTGAGCCGTTCGTGAGTAATAATCAATGACGCGGTCACGGCCTTTTTCTCCCATTGTTTTCAGGTAGTCTGGTGTATCCAGGAGTTCGTGTAACATCTTTGCAGCAGATTCGTAGTTGTTTACCGGGAAAGCACGGCCGGTTTCAGAGGTAATAGCTTCGTTGAGTCCCGGGAGGTCTGAAACCAAAATAGGGAGCCCTGTTGCTGCCATTTCCAGTGAGGACATTGGGAATGAATCCCACTCGGTAGAAGCTATCATGCCGATGGAACAACTTTTCAGAAGGGTGGGTACGTCACTGCGGTAACCGCCGAATGTGATGTGCTTGTTCACCTCCGGGTCCTTTAGGTAATCGGAAAAGTTGTCTTTTTCACCGTCGCGGTTTCCCAGAATGAGGAACTGCACATTCGTTCGTTTAAGGTCCTGAACGAGTACCCTGGCCGTCTGTAAAATGACGTGCACGCCTTTCCTTCGCTCCATGTGACCAGAAAAAACCACAATGCTCCTTTCCTTCGGGATGTTGAAGCACTCGTGGGCATAGTGTTTTTGTTCCGGGTCCGGGGCATATTTCATGGTATCGATGCCAGTCTTCACAACTGACGTCTTCGATCGCGGGATCCCGCGACCATTCACTGCGGTGTTGCGCATCCCTTCTGATTGAAAGACATAATGGTCTGGCCCGAAACGCCTGGCGGATACCTCCAGCTTTTTGAGTAGAAGCTTTACCCCGTTGTTGACCGAACTCATAGGAGCCCCCCAATAGGATACAAAGGTGTTGATACCTCCTCTCCTTAGCGCTCGATACATGGGGGCTGACACAGGCTGGTCGAATCCGAGCAGGCGGGTGATCTTGTTATCCCTGACGTAATCCTCCACTTCCTGTAATTTCTCGGGGTCTGAACACTGTGTTCTCAATTGAAGAATGTTCGTGAGGTTGTCCGGTAGGGAAGGCGTCATGCCATTGTCGAGGTTGGCATACGCGTAATGGATGTTCCTGACATCACCGGTGAAGTGCTTCGCCACCTCCAGGAATGTGTGCTCGTGGCTGGAGGCTGCATAACCTGGATTGGATTCGCAATGAAACAACACCATCATCCCTGTCACAGTCAAACGTCCTCTGTTACTTCTCTGTGTGGTTGTATAGCCGTCGATTCGGGCATGCCCGCAAGCAGGTTGTAAGGGCGCTCGCTTTGCTGTCTTGCCTCTTGCTGTATCATTTTTGCCGCAGCGATAAAGTCAGCTCGCGACCTCAACGCCTCTTCTATCAGAGGCTCAAGACCTGTCTCTATGTCCGAAATGGAGGTAACAAGCGGCTTGAGCCCCAATGCTTCGAATGATCCTCGCAGTTTCGCCTGGGTGTATTCATCAACGTAGACACCAACCGCTGGCACACCGGTAGACAATGCAAAAATCAATTGATGATAGCGCATTGATATGACAAGCTGACTATCAGCTGTCAATGCTTTTAATGTTGATGCTAGTGGAATCGGGTTAACGAGTTCGAAGGGCTCATTTTGCCAAAGGTGCTTGATCTGGTTGGCTAGCTTAATATCTCCCTCGGTTCCCTTGGGTGCATGATGAGGGATAAACACTGTACCAAGATTCTGCGTCCGAACGGCGCGTTCAATAACTTCGGCAACTCTGATCACAGCCTGGTCATCCATTCCACCAAACTTCCTCATCGAGACGCAGGCGAAAGGCTGGTGCCTTGAGCTGAGTTCACGAGTCATATCATTGTGTTTTTTCTCCAGATAACAGGCATCATCCAGTGCAAAATGCACGGGCGCGCTGACCTGGGTTTGGGAGAAATGAACGTCCCTGACGCCGATCCATTTGGCTTTCGGCAATATGGCGTCCACCTTTTTCCGATGATCTTCGGTGTACGGCCCAATGGTTTGACTAACAAGGTAAACATCTTTTCGGAAAAGGTTAGCGATTTTCAGCAGCCGGAGGCGCGCTTCAAGAACACCGGGCCATACGCTTGTCATGTTACCGCCCCCGCAAATAACGATCTTGTCACAGCGTAATACCTGATAGACGTTGGTGGCGATTGCCTTTAAATAGGATAAAGGCTTTCTCCGGAGCAAACGGCTGAGCTGTTCATCCGGTATATGGTAAAACGCAAAAGCATTGATTCCATAGGTTTCAGGAACTTTGGCAGGATCGGCGCAGCCCAGTATGAGATTGTGCTTCCCGACCCGCTTACCGAGGCGCTCAATAGCGACTTCAGCCATTGCTTCGTCACCCACGTGGTACTCCGGCCCCAGCCCTGTGATATCAGACAGCATGAGAATTCTAGGCATTTTCATTTTTCTCTTGGCCAATGTGCGATCCAGTGATTGAAATTCCTTTTCAGGCTGAGCCATTGCTATATAACGTTAGGTATTCCTTGGTATTTTTGTGAATCCCGAACGTGTCGCGGACATGGGACAATCCCGCCAGTTGTTTTTGGTTCCTGGCGGTGCCTGTTTCTAATATTGTAGTTGTTATTGAGGCATAGCTATCGGGAGTTTGCTGGTCAACCAGCCATCCACAGTTCCCGTTGTCGAGCACTTCCGGAATTCCGCCAACTCGATGTGCCGCAACAGGTATTTCCAGGGCCAGTGCTTCAAGTAAACTCATCGGCAGCCCCTCGTGGTCTGAGGTCATCAGGAGTAAATCCAACTTTCTCAATTCTTCGAGTGCGGGGTTCACAAAGCCTTTAAAGTCGATATTTTCGGAGATGTTTGCATCCTCCGCTAATTTACGGAGTTCACCTTCCATGGGGCCTGAGCCGATAATGACTCCGGTGCAGGCAACACCTTGTTGATTCAGCCGTGCAATGGTTTCGATGAAGATGTCCATCCTTTTCACCGCAACCAGCCGTCCGACGATCCCGATTCTAAGTGGGTTTTGCGGTGATTTTTGGGGCACAAGCCATTGTTCACGGATATCGTCGACATCGATGAAATTGAAGATCTTATGCACCTTCCCCGGAAATATGGGCCTGAGCTTTTCCTCCAGTTGGGTGGATACCGCGATGATAGCCTGCTGACGGAAACGGCCGAGGAGAATATCCAGCTGTTTAACGAGCCATTTAACTGGCCGCCCGATAGTGAGCGCTGTTTCCGGATTGCCGTGGATGGTGCGAACAGAGTAGGGCACCCGTGCGAGGTCCTTGCCAATAATACCCAGGATGTTTTCCTTGAAACCGTGGGTATGAACAACGCGGGATTTGTGCTTTTGGCAGTGATTTCTGATCGTAAGGATTATCTGTAAAGAGGAGAGGTTGGTTTCATCGGCTATGTCTACCGGGATGCCGAGTTCCCGGAGTTTGCTGCTGAGGATGCCATCGTTAAATACAACGGCTGTAGGACTAACGGCACCGGACATTTTCAAGGCCTTGCACAGTTGGTACACCTGTACCTCGGCTCCCGCCCAAAGGTCACCGGAAACGATATGGGTAACAACAGGAAGCGGTTCAGGAGCGCTCATAGAATGCCGCGACCTATGGTTGCCAGAAGTGTGCGGAAGCTATAGCTGTTGCCGTCGTGCAGATTGAAACGATGAAGGTCAAATGGATCCTGATTCACTTTATTCCACCCTGTTCGTGTGGTGCAGGCGGCTTCGTAGTGTTCCGCAACGAGTCTTTCACCATCTTTGGTGATGTTGCCGTTGGGATAACAGAAAATCGGCACAACGCCCTTGTCCAGCTTTTTCAGGTCATCCAGGCAATCGACGATTTCACGCTTCAGCTGCGAAGCATCGGAAATCCGATTCAGCCGATAATGGTGCTGGGTGTGTCCCCCATACCGGATCAGGCCGTTGGTGGCCATTTTAACGAGCTCCGGAGTGTTCAATATGGATCGTATGTTTGCTGTGTCTTCCGGCAAGTGCCCTTGGCCAGGAATTGCCTTGAGGTGATTGAGTATGGATTGATCATCAAGGGCTTTTAGTCTACTTATTACTTCATCAGCTTCTTTTAAAGTCAGTGGTTTTTCCGTCGCTTTTTGATTGGGCAAAAAAGGAATCAACCACTGGAAATCGGGGACGGAATCTGGAATTGCTCTGGTTGTTAGCAGTGTCAGAACCTGCTCCGGCCAGAAGGTCTGGTTTGTATCCAGCAGTTGAGTGACCAGGAATATCGTTGCAGGGATGTTTTCAGCTGTTAGCACCGGGTAGGCGTACTGGTAGTTATCTCTCCAGCCGTCATCGAAAGTTAAAGCGAATGACAGGTCAGGAAGTGGCTCGTTACCGGATCGTTTTTCGAGCCATTCATTCAGGTGAAGCGGGGCAGCTCCCAGTGATTTCATGTGGCGAATATGTGCCTGCAGTACTTCGGGGGCAGTCACCATTCCGGGCTGTTCATGCTTACGGTCCGGGTGATCTGTGGGCAATATTCTGTGGTAAGTGAGAATGATCAGAGTTGGCCTGGACGTGAACCGAACTTTCACCCAGCCAACCAGCGCAAACATTGTCAACGCAATGAACTTGAGACCAGTTCGCAAATAGGCCAATTCCGTGCCTCCTTGGGCGTAGCCAATGGTTTTGGCTTTACTGTCCATGTATAGTCTGTTACCACAACAATTCTGCCAGTCACAAGCGGAATTGTCATTAATGCCGGTTCACATGGATGGAGAGCTATGCTGGTATTTCTCTTCTGGTTGTCCCTGCTGGGATCCGTATTCAGTTACCTGATCTATCCCCTTGTATTAATGTGTTTACCCAAAAGGAAACAGGCGGCCCTGTCCGATCCGGTAAAAGAGGGAAGCTGGCCGAAGGTTTCCCTGATCGTAACGGCGCATAACGAAGAAAGTCGTATCCGGGAAAAAATTGAGAATTGCCTTGAGTTAGACTATCCGGACCTGGAAATACTGGTTGCTTCCGACTGCTCGACGGATGGAACCGATACCATCGTTGAGGATTATCGCCGGGACAATGTTCTTCTCGCCCGTGCAGAAGAGAGGAAAGGCAAGGAGCACGCTCAGTATCAGGCAATCCTGAGGTCTTCCGGAGAGATCCTGGTGTTTTCCGATGTGGCCACAGCCATTCCGGAAGATGCCATTCGCAAGCTGGTGCGTTATTTTGCCGATCCGTCGGTTGGAGCTGTCTCCAGTGAGGACCGGTTTGTCAGCCGTGATGGTGGTGTTGTGGGCGAGGGCGCCTACGTGCGTTACGAGATGTGGCTGCGTGGGCTGGAATCGGCACGGTCAGGGGTTGTTGGCTTAAGCGGTTCCTTTTTTGCAGCCCGCAGAAGCGTGTGTGTTGATAATTGGGATATCTACTCTCCCAGTGACTTCAATACGGCTCTGAATAGTGCCAGGGCAGGGCTGGTGGCCGTTACAGCGCCCGATGTACTTGGTTTCTATCAGGATGTTGCCGATGCGTCGAAAGAATTCCAGAGGAAGGTTCGAACCGTTATCAGAGGCGTGACGGCTTTGAGTCGACATCCGGAAGTTCTGAATCCGTTTCAATTCGGCATGTTTGCGTTTCAGGTGTTCGCTCATAAGCTCATGCGTTGGGCAGCTCCCTGGTTCCAGATTATTTTCTTGTTTTCGTCTTTGTTGCTCGCGGGCAAGGGGGGCATCTATCTTCTGGCGCTTATTGCTCAACTGGCGTTTTATGGCCTGGTACTGGCCGGCCACCTATACCCGACTCTACGGGACCATTCAGCCGTAAAAATTCCATATTTTTTCGTTCAGGTTAACGTCGCTACTGTAAATGCCACGGTAAGTTTCTTGTTGGGTCGGAGGATGACCGTATGGACACCTTCAAAGCGGTGATCGGAATTCGGGTCTCAGTGAATGCTTGGTAAACTGAGGCCTGTCGGTAGTCGAGTACCGCGCCCTGGTTGCTCTGCCGGTGTTAAATTGAGTTGGGAAGATCACTACCGGACCGAATTTACAGGCTCTGGCACAGAGGCGCTTTCAATTGCCGTGGCCATTGCGATGGCTCATAGACCTGAAGTGCGGGAACCCGAGGTGATCATTCCCGCTTATGGGTGCCCGGACCTGATTTCAGCAATTCTCGCACAAGGAGCGAAGCCGGTTTTGGTGGACCTTCTGCCGGAATCCCCGTGTATGAATGACGCTCAGGTCCGGGATGTGATCACTACCGAAACCGTTGCCGTGGTGGGCGTGGATTTTCTGGGTATCTCAGAGCGTCTCGATGTGTTGTCGCAAGTGTGTCGCGATAGGAATCTGTTTCTTATTGAAGATTCCGCACAGAGTTTCCCGCCGGCAAGCTCGGATAGGCCTTTGGCCGATCTGGTCGTATTGAGTTTTGGTCGTGGTAAGCCGATCAATCTCATGGGGGGAGGGGCGTTACTCATCCGCAGGGAGATTGTTGATCGATCTCTTGCGGTTCTTGGTCGCTATCCTTTGTCGGAAGTTGTAACTGGACTCTCCTGGAAGCTCAAAAGGTCTGTGTTTAATCTTCTCATGGCCCGACTTCCCTTTTTCATCCTGGAAAAAATGCCATTTTTGGGAATTGGTGAAACCCGATTTCGTAAACTCAAGACAATTTCCAGGCTTGAGCTTCCCGAAGCGTTACTGTCCTCAGCGATTTTTGAATTTGGTGCGAGGCCATTGATTCATAAGCTATATGACAGGGAGCTGCAATCCATTGAGGTATTTGGCTGGAAACTTCTGGGAAAGCGGAAAAGTGAAAGCACCGGCGGTGATCCGGATACGCCAAGACTACGATACGCTGTATTGGCGCCTGATAAAGAGTTGCGTGATCAGGCTCTGAGGTCACTCAATCGCTCAGGCATAGCGGCCAGTGCTTTTTACGATAAAACCCTCCCACATATTGAAGGTGTTGAAGAAGCTTTGAAAGAGAAACCGTTTCCCTGTGCCGACGATTTCGCGTCGAGGCTCATGACGCTACCTTGTCATGAAGATGTAAAAGAGTCTGATATTAGCCTTATAGCCAATATAATCAGAGGTATCGCCCAAAATTAATATTTGGCTTCCTGTTTACTCAATTGTTCTCACGCCAATTTCCGAGTATTCCCCTTCAACACCATCTGTGTCTATGGCTCTTATCCTGAACTGCCATTCCCCTGTTCCAAGGTTATGGATGACATGGCTATTGTATGGTGTCGGTTCCAGGAGAACGGTTTGCTCTTCACCGCCGGCTCCATCCAACTTGATTGCATCTGCAACGACGTAACCGTCGGCATCATTATTGATTTCAACAACAAGGGATGTGTCACTGGTTTCAAAGGTGCCAAGGGGTTGCCACGTGCCTCCATTGCTCCTCTGGTCAACGGTAGCGGTTGCAGTCACCTGTTTCCCGTTACTGTCAATGTAGGTGTAGCGATACGTTGCGTTCGAGGCTCGTAATCCACTGGATACCCAATGGCCAGATAACTGATAGGACGTTTGCGGTGAGAGTTCATAAACCTGCCATTGTGCGGTAGCTTCACCGGATCCGGGTTCCATGATGAAGTAATCATCGCCAATGAACCCGCCATATCCCGTAGAGGTGCGACCACCGCCATATGAGTTAAATGCTGTGGAGCTGTTATCTATGATGCGTTCTTCAGAGGTGGAGACTTGCCCGTAAGCGATTTCGTACTGTGCAATTTCGCTTTCTGCAAGAGCACTTCCGTCGGTTCTTTGAGTGGGCGCCTGCCAGGTCAGCAACACCGAGTTACTGGGCAATGTGCTGTTGCTGTCATTTGGATCTGTGTCAGCCTGGTATTCCTGATAGTTGGAAAGTCCATCTCCGTCAGAGTCTGTTCCAGCATCATCGATTGTCGGATCCAGTCCGTAAGACACCTCAAAGCCATCTGGTATAAAATCACCATCTGTATCGGCAGTCGTCGGATTTGTCAGGAAGAGATGTTCGTCCCCGTTGGAAAGTCCGTCACCATCGGGATCCAGTTCAGCATCTGACGGATCATTCGGATTAAGCCCATATTGGACCTCCCATGCATCAGGAATTCCGTCACCGTCAGTATCGTCTGTTGGGGTGACAACTTCTTCGTCCGGTGCTGTTACGCCGGTTTCCCGGAACAGGACAGCATCCGCAACAACCCATCCATCAGCATCATTGCTGACGGTGACACGCCCTGTGAGTGTTGACATTCGGTAGGTGCCGAGTTTGAACCACTGACCCCCGGTTTCTCTTTGATCAACAGTCACGGTTTCAGTGACAAGGTTGTTGTTGTTATCCAGATGGTGAACGATAAACTTGACGTTAGAGCCCCTGCGTTGCGTAGATGTCCACTTTGCGAAGACATCGAAGGTCCTGATAATGTTCAGATTCCAGGTCGCAACATTCTCGCCGGTTCCGGGTTTTGAGATGAGATAATCCTGTCCTTCGAAACCGTCTATCGAGGAGGAGACTCTCCAGTCGCCTGTTGAATAAAAACCAATGTTATCCCTGTCGATGGTGTGTTCTGACGTACTCCCTGCAGCCGTTGGAGGCAGATCTCTAATATCAAGTGGTGCGCGGGATGCACATCCCGCAATAAGGGAGCTTGCTATAGACAGAAGTACCACCGTGTTGGCCCTAACCATGACAGCACCCTCTGCGACAATTGGTTTTGAGGTGTTTGTTTCGAATTTACCTTCTGTAAGCATGGCATATAAGGACAATATTCAAAGGCGAAGGCTAGTTTTTGTGATTATATCTGTTCGTTTTTTATTCAATAAGTGAGAGCGGGAGTTAATGGCCTAAAGCTTTTGTGCCTGGGCTGGTCATCTCCGCGAGCCTGATGAAGCATCTCGTTGCACCTTACTACGCCATAGTGGAGCTCGTCGGGCTTAACGGCGAACAAAAGGTGGTGCTGCGAAAATCGCAGCAATGCCTCTGAGGGAGGTGGGGGCTCGGGCGGCTAGTTTGGGGCTTCGTTGCTGGCGCTTAGGGAGACCCTGTGCCCCGTCTCGCTGCCATTGCGGTCGGGTTGTTGAGTGTGTTTAATCAGGTCCTGAGCCCAGTCTGAAATGGACTCGACAACAGCCTTTCTTTCTTCAGGCTCTGACAGAATATGCGTAGCGTGTGGATGGTGAATCACCGTCAGGTTGTCGCCGAAGACAACGGGCTTGAAGCAGTCCTCAAACTGATCCTGATATTTGTAGTATTCATTCCCAAAGAACACATAGAGCATGCTCAAACCACGTTCATTCAGTTCTCGCAGCCCCTTTGTCACTTCTTGCCGGGGTGGATAGCCCGCAAAATTCGGGACTTCAAAGTAGCGCTCCTCAATACCTGAGACCTCCGCACCCTTTTTAAACTTAACCAAACCCAGCTTGCGTAAAACAAACTGGACCCAGCGAGATGGAGAGAGAATCCTTGGTGCGTAGTGCAGTATGGAGCTCTTCCAGGTTTGGTAGCAGTACCCGTCAAGCTGCACTGTGCCGATGACCCTTCCGTCGCAGAGGGCTGTGCGGTATGACGCGAAGGCTCCTGAACACAATCCATAGAGTATGAAGCGGTCAAACTGCTTCCATTGATTCAGGTGGTCCATGACCTCCTGCACCTCCTCTACCGCTGCCTGAGCAGCGGTTAACGTGCCTCGGCGAGCTTCGCTGTCCCCAATGCCGGAGAAGTCGAATCGAAAAGTGGCGAGCCCTGCACGTTCGGACAGGTTACGAGCCAGCGTGACTGACAGCCTGCAGGAGCCCACGCGATGTATGACACCTGAATTCAGCAGGATGACAGCAGTATCTGGTGCTGAATTTTTATCGGGGTCGGGTTCACTGAGCACTCCAACCAGAGGCAGGTCATCTCCGACCATGACTACTTGCTCCTGCATGGTCACTCCTTATGTATCAAAAAGCCCGTTGATCGAAATACGCTTCAATGGCATCAATCACTGGTTTGGGCCAGAGGATACCGCCAACATGGTCTACGTAATTCCAGTCATGAGGTGCCGGCGCCAGTTCGTAGTAGAAGTCAGACCGTTCGGATAGCTGTTGGCTCAAGTTGGTAAAAGCTTCGGTTTCATGGGAAACAATTTGAGCGATCGGCGCTGATACAGTTGTAGCCAGATCATCCAGTCGCAGGTTCGAGAGGTTTTCCTGGAATGGTAGCGGCATGGAAAAACCGTTGAAATGGAGAGTGCCGTCCGCTTTAAGGATTCGTGAACGGCTACCCTGATTCTGGGCTTCCAGAACAGTGGATATGATATCGTGCAGGTAAGATGATCCATCCGCTATCGGATCCCACATCACCAGACGGGATACCTGATTGTTATTCTTAGCGGCTTTTGCTGCCACTAAAGCACCCAGACGCAGGCCTATTAATGCGACTTTGGGTACGGCCGCCATATCGACAGCCTCCTGAATCGCATGTTCAATGTCTTCGACCCAGTGGTCAGCGGTTACCCCTGTCAGATCCCCGGCTGAGTCACCGGTACCCCGATAGTCGAATCTGAGGACTGAATATCCGAGTTTGGATAGATTGATCGCCAGTCTGCGCATGGATTTGTGGGCCCGCAGATACTCCTGTCCAAAAGGGTTACACAGGACGACAGCTTCATTCCGGCTAGTGCTTTGCCGGGGATGGAAAACCCCAAGCAAATAGCTTTCAGATGGTCCAAAGTAAAACGCTTCCACTCGTTACCCGCTCCTAGAACTTCCACGGTCCAGCTGTCGATGTTAGCCCAATCCTTGAATGCTCAAGCTGTCGGCTATGGGGAACCAAAAAGCCGTTTGAAAATGCTTCTCCGGGGAGCTTTGTTTATGTTTTCTGGCGCCATATCGTGATCGCCGCTCGGCAGCGGTCGCTCCTGATCAATGAGTTTCGCTAGTTGCTCCAGGGTATTGACCCACAAATCCTGGGGCATAAGCCTTACTCCTAACGCTTTTTCAACGTCGACAATGACTTTGAGTGCAAGCAGGGAGTGCCCTCCGACGTCCAGGAATTGATCTTCCAGCGTCACATCGTCGCGTTTGAGCATCGCTTTCCAAATAGACATCAACTGAGCTTCACTCTCCGTTGGTGCACGGTGGGAAACCCGATTGGGCGCTGGTGCGCTGCCTGATAGTGCGAGCAACTTGCGATTCACTTTGCCTGAGGGAAGCAACGGTAGTTCGTCCTGCGTGGCAAAGTGCTGGGGAATCATATAGTCCGGTAAGTAGCGGCGCAGGTACTTGCGCAGTTCACTACTGGTGGGCCGCGTCTGCCCGGAGTACACAATATTGGCTGTCAGTCTCTGGTCATCTGGGCCGAAATTTTGCACAACTACTGCAGTATCGGCAATTGCAGGGTGGGTGCGCAGATGGATTTCGATATCCTCAAGCTCGATTCTATAACCGCGAATCTTGACCTGATTATCGATACGGTCGCCAAACTCAACTTGTCCATCGAATGTCCAGCGAGCCCAATCTCCGGTGCGATACAGACGTTGATTGTTGGAACGTTCGATGAAACGCTCGGTCGTCTGCTCGGGATTGCGCCGGTAGCCGTTGGCGAGGCCGGCCCCACTAATACAGAGTTCTCCGTAGACACCGAGCGGCAGAGTATTGCCCTGTGCGTCCAGAATGTGCAGCTGGGTGTTGGCCAGTGGCCGTCCTATCAGAATTCGCGGCAGCGCCCCTTCGGTGCCGGCGGTGACATGATAGCAGCTGGTCCAGACAGTCGCTTCTGTCGGGCCATACATGTTCCATAGTTCGACACCCTTGTTTATGAGCTGTTCGGCAAGGTCGGCAGGTAATTTTTCGCCTCCGACCAATCCCTTGAGTGATGGTTCGGCATCAAACCCGCTATTCACCAGAAGCCGCCAGGTCGCAGGGGTGCCCTGAAAAGTTGTGATGCTGTGTCGTTGAATTAGTGAACAAAGCTGGTACGGGTCGCTGGCCTGAGCGGACGACGCGATGACCAAGGTAGCCCCAACGGTCAGCGGCAAAAACAGTTCCAGCAAGGAGATATCAAATGCCAACGTCGTGATGGCCAGCAACCGATCATCTTCCTTGAGTCCCGGTTTCTCGGACACGGCTTTGAGAAAGTTGTGCAGTGCTCCCTGACTAATTTCAACGCCCTTTGGGACGCCGGTGGAGCCGGAGGTGAATATAACATAGGCCAGTTGGTCTGGATGCATCGATATTGTGACGTCGCTGGGGTCGAGGTCGGCTATAGTCCGGGAATCCGCATCCATGAAGACTGTGATGCCATCATGTGCGGGCAGGGTGTCTTGGTAGGTTGAATACGATATCAAATGTCTCGCCTGAGCGACGCCCATAATGGCTTTGATACGTTCTTGTGGGTAGGAGGGATCAAGAGGAACATAGGCCGCACCCAACTTCCAGAGTCCGATGATGGTTGCAGGAAGGTCGACGTTACGTTCAAGCATGAGCGCTACGATGTCGCCACTCTGAACCCCTTTGTCGGCGAAGTACCGTGCCAGCTGATTGGCTCGCTGAAGCAACTGACTATAGCTGTAAATAGCCTCGCCCGAGTGACAGGCTGATTTGTCTGGATGTCTGGTGACCTGACTTTGGAACTCCGAGAGAAAGCCGTGCCCGAAAGGCCAATCATGTGAGGTGCTGTTCCAAGTGGTTATTTTATCCAGTTCTTCCTCGCTTGCGGTTACCAACTCTTTGATATTGATTGCATCCTGTTTTTCAGTAAGCACTTGGATACTGTCTTTGAAACTTGCAACGAAAGCATCAATGGTTTTCCGCTGGAATAACGCTACAGGGTACTCGAAACCGGCTTCGATACCCTGGGCTTTTCTTTCGAACCAGACGTCCAGGTCGGTTTCCACTCCCGAACGATCCAGGTTGATCTTGGATCGTTGAATACCGTCCATCTGATCCTGACGGTTACGCACATCCTGATAGTTGAATAACGTCTGGGCAATGGGGTTTCTGGAGGGGTCTCGTGGAGGGTTGATCTCCCGCACGAGTGTGCCGAAGGGGATATCCTGATGATCCATGCCCGCCAGAACCGTTTTCTTGACATGCTGAACCAGGTCGCCAAATGACTGGTCTGGCGTCAGCTTGAAGCGGCAAACCAGAACGTTGATTAACGGTCCCATCAGGCCGCTCAGTTCTTCCTGGTGTCTTGCGTAAACCGGCACGTTCACAATCAGGTCTGATTGGCGGCTGAAGCGATGAAGCATCAGCACGTACAAAGCCATCAACACCATAAAAAAGGTGGTCTGATGACGTAGCGCAAGAGATTCCAGTGCATCCACGGCGGTTTGGCTGATATGGAACTGAACACCTTTTGAGCGGTGAGGCTGAGCGTAAGGCCGCTCAAAATCAAGTGGCAAGTTCAGAATGGGCAGGTCACCGCTCAATGTTTCATTCCAATAGGCTAAATGGCTGTCCATGGCCTGACTCTGGAGCCAGTCATGTTGCCAGAACGCGTAATCCTGGAACTGCACCGGCAGAGGAGCCAGCGGGTTCTCCAGGCCTTTGGAATAGGCGTTGTAGAGCGTACACATCTCTTTCAGTAGCAGGTCAAATGACCAGCCATCAAACACCAGATGGTGAATCAGAAAAAACAGAATGTGGTCGTTGTCATCGGCCCGGATCAAGCGGACTTTGAAGAGCGGCTCGGATTCAATATCAAAGCCGGTAGCGACGTCGGCCAGAAGTGCGGTCTCAAGAGGCCCGATATCACTGGTCCCATAATCCGACATCGGTTGCGGCGCCAGACTTATGGACCGAGCATCATCAACCAGGATTTGTATTTGGCCATCAATATTGACAAAGTTGGCACGTAAGATCTCGTGACGTCTCAGGATAGTCCGCAAGGCCTTTTCCAGGGCGGAAATATCCAGGTCGCCCTCGAAGCGGAATACGGCCGGCAGATTGAAAGCAAAAGCGTCGGGCGAGATTTTTTCGTACAGGTACCAGACTTGCTGCTGCGGCGTTGCATAAACCACGGCGTCTTTTGGTCGGCGCGGGATCGTGGGGGAGCGTTCCTCCCTTTCGGTTGATCGTGTGATCAGCTCTGCCATGGTGCGAACCGTGGGTGCCTCGAACAGCTTGCCCAGGCCGAGAGTAACGCCATACCGGCTTTTGATCTGTGCCAGCATCTGGGCCCCAAGAAGAGAATGCCCGCCCAAATCAAAGAAGTCAGCGGTGACACTGACCTTTAGTACTCCGAGAACATCGGACCAGACCTGACTCAGTTCCGATTCCAGTTGGGTCTCAGGGGGGGCGTAGTCAGGGCCGGTAATAGCCGTCAGATCGGGAGCGGGGAGGGCTTTACGGTCCACCTTTCCACTGGAGATCAGGGGCAGGGTAGTCAGTTGAATAAAGTGCTGGGGCATCATGTAGTCGGGCAGAGTTTGGCCAATATGCGTTTTCAGGTCGGCCAGCCAGCTTGTCAATTCTGTATCGGCAACGATATAGGCGACCAGTCGCTGGTCCTTGTCCCGGTCTTCCCTGACAAGTACCGCACACTGCGTGATGCCTGGATAACGCAGTATGATGGATTCAATTTCCCCCAGTTCAATTCGCAAGCCTCTTACTTTCACCTGAAAGTCGTTCCTGCCGATATATTCCAGAACGTCATCAGACCGCATTCTTACCAGGTCCCCTGTGTGATAGGCCTTGAATGGTTCTTCTGAAAAAGGGTCATCCACAAATCTTTCGGCGGTCAGTTCCGGGCGATTGATATACCCTCTTGCAACCTGTACGCCGCCGATTAACAGCTCACCGACCAGTCCTGGTGGAACCAGGTTCATCCGGCTGTCGACTACATAAAGCCGGGTATTCGGCAGAGCGCTTCCTATTGGCACCGTATGCTCAGATTTTTCCTGCCCACACAGCCAACTGCTGGCGTGAACGGCTGCCTCCGTTGGACCGTAAAGATTCCAGCATTCGGCTTCTGGAAAGCTTTCTTTGAAGCGGTTTTCCAGTTCGGTACTGACGGCCTCTCCGGTCAGCAGAAAGCGGCGAATGCTGGGACATTGAGTATGGTTGCAGGCATTCAGGAAGAGGTAAGCCAGGGACGGAACAAAATGAATCTGTGTGATTTGATGCTGGTTGATAAGACCAATCAGATAATCAGGATCTTTATGCCCACCGGGCCGGGCAATCACGAGTTGACTTCCGGTCATTAATGGTAAAAACAGCTCGCAGAGTGACACGTCAAAGGTATAGGGCGTTTTCAGCATGACGGCGTCGGAGCCATCGAGTGGGAAGGTCTCCAGCATCCACAACATGTGATTGCAGATGGACCGGTGTTCCAGCATGACGCCCTTGGGTTGTCCGGTGGAGCCGGATGTATACATTACATAGGCGAGCTGATCCGGCGAGAAGACAATGTCTGGTCGCGTGTTGCTGTACTGGCCGAGGACCATACCATTTCCGTCAATGGAGATGGCTTTGCCATTTCTTGGTACCCGATCCTGTAGAGTTGACTGGGTCAGTACGACGCCGGCCTGTACTTCGTCGATAATAAAGGCCAGGCGATCGTATGGGTGCTCGGGGTCCAGAGGTAGATAGGCGCCGCCGGCTTTCAGAACACCGTTGATGGCAATCAGCATTTCCATCGACCGATCCATCAGAATCGGAACAATTGTTTCAGCCCTCACGCCCTGTTCAATCAACCAGTGTGCAAGCTGGTTGGCCTGTGAGTCCAGCTCGCGGTAGCTGAGCTGATTTCCTTCAAATACCAGGGCAGTGTTATCAGGGAATTGATCCACGGCTGATTCGATCAGCCCATGGAGACTTTTGGTGTTCAATTCATAAGGCCGAATAACGGCATTCCATTCTGCGCGATATTGCGCCAGATCACTGTCACGTATCAGTTTGAATTGGGGTAATTCGCAATCGGGATCTTCCAGGACGCCCTGTATGAGCAGCAACAGCTCATCCATACGGCGATCCATGGTGTCCGTATTCCAGAGCTGGAGGTTGTGCGTACACTCCATCTCAGCTGACTGTTCCTGCAGAGTGATATTGAGATTCAGATCAAAACGTTCGAGTACCCGGGGATTGGGTTTAATGCGCACATCCAGTCCAGCGAACCGGAAATCAGTTTCAATGGACTGATCCACCCTGAACAGAACCGAGACCGGTGATGGTTTTGACGGATCAGGGGATACCCCCAGAGTCCGCATTATAGTGCTTAAGGTGACATGCTGGTGCTCGACGGCCTCTAGTACGCATTGGTGTGTGCGCTGAAGCAGTGATTTGAAAGTGTCCTGTTCCTCGACGGAAATATGGAGTGGAATAACGTTGACACAGTGCCCTACCAGACTGGGCTCTCCTTTTGCTATTTGGCGGGCAAAAGGAATAGCCAGAACAATGTCCGTGCAGCCAGAAATCCGGTTGAGATAGGCAGCAAAAGAAGCAATCAGGATTGTGGTAATCGGGATGTTGTTTTCGGCGGACAGTCTCCTGAGCTCGGATACAAGGCTGGAGGGCAGCTCCTTGTCCAGGTGGTTGGCTTCGAAAATCCGGTGCAATGGCTGAGGCCTGTCGTACGGTAAGTCAAGGGTTGGAATGCCGTTGGAAAGGCGCTCGACCCAATAGTTCAGGCTCTGCTCCCGAAGTGGCCGGAGCTCCTCGCTGCGCTCCCACTCGGTGTAATCGATGAACGAGGGTGGCGGTTCCAGTGGTGCTGACGTTGACGGGGCACATGCAGATGAGTACAGATCACCCAGTTCACTTGCCAGTCTATAAAGTGACCAGTGATCGCACACAGAGTGATGCAAGGTCAGAAGTATGCGAGTGTCGGTTTCGTCATACCGGATGACATCGAATCTGGCGAGGGGACCATTAAGAAGATCGAATGCCTCGACGACCACCTCGTGAGCCAAAGCTTCAAGTTGTCCCTGTTTAGTGTCTGATGCCAGCGGCACGTAGTCATGAACCTGAAGGGGGGCAGGGCGTTCCTTGTAGACGATCATTTCCCGGCCATCGTCGCTGAAGCAACCACGTATCGCCTGGTGGCGATTCCAAAGCGTTTCCAGCGACGACATCAGCGCCGTCTGATTCACTTCGCCGTGGAGTTTAACGAACATTGACTCATTGAACGCCGCATTGGCGTCTTCACTGAATTGTGCAGCCAGCCAGATTTGCCGCTGGGCCTCGGTGGTCTCAGCGGTACACTCCAGTTCACCGAACTGGAGTGGAGCATGGTGGTTAAGGTCGGTCAGTGAGGTGGTTTTCATAAGGGGCTAACCTGTCGAGAGCTCAAACTGGTTATTGTTACTTTTCGAGCGGACATGCCAAGCGGGCTTACGGGTTTCTTCCCCGCCCGGACGAGCGCCTCCGGTGGGCGACTTGTGAACTGGACTGGCGGATGTTTCAGTCTTTTATTGGTTGTCCTGGACAGCACCATCGCAACGGGCGTGTCGTTTTCCGGACCGGTAGAAACGGTAATCCGAAACACGTTGGGAAAGACTGGTTGACCGGGAGAAGGCTTGCTGACATTCATCTCATTGGCTTCCTTGTTAGAGATTCATGCGAGGAATCGGCAGGGATTATCGCCGGCCCCCGTCAGCTTATGGCTAGCAGAGTGCTAACAAGATGTTACATTATGTAAGCTAGCATAGGAGGGGACGTTGTGCTAGGAGCCCGCGCCGCAACTCACGGTTCGAGCCTCGGATCATGTCTCCCTAGCGACGGGCATTGGTGAAGCCATATTGCGTTTGTGGTTCAAACTGTAAGCTCCTTAGCCCGTCATTTTCTCCAATTTTCCGGTGGAAATATTCCCAGAACTTCGCTTGCGCCTTTCCTGGGCATGGAATACTTTTAATGAACAGCAATTGTTTTAATCGTTTGGAAAACTAGGATCACCCGCAAGGAATCTGCGTCGGGCAACTGCAAATCATTCAGGGAGGAGCCAGGATGCGCATGTCTACATTAACCGGAAAGGGAACTCTGGGGATATGTCCCTCCCTTATCATCCTTTCAGCGTTTGCACCTTTCGTTGGTCGCCAACGCTCCTTCCTGCTGCCCCTCTTCTTGGATGGCATCAAGGAAGCACAGTTGTTCGCCCGAGGCTGCACAAAGGGCTCTTTCAGGGACGCGCTGTATTCCGAAGGCGCACAACTCAAGGATAGGCCAGGGGTGAAAATATGAAAAAGCTAAAAACCCATTTCTCCACGGACGGCCCAGTCGAACGTGTTCAGCGCCAGGGCCTCGGGGAAAGCCCTACAAGTGAACCGGTGAATGACCAGCCCCGCAGCTCATACCAGAATGCCCGTGCAGGAATGAGTCGACTGGGAGGCTTGAGGGCGAGCCGGCGTAAATACCCGCAGCCAGTGCCTGTCGTTCTTACAGAAATGGATGTTCCGGGGCTTACTCTGGCTCGTCACCTCGGGCGCCGTGGCGTGCCGGTTGTGGGACTCGATAGTTGGCGTACCCGCTGGACTCATTCCACGCGTTACGCCACGATTACAGCTTCCCCAAGGCTCGCATCCGAGTCTCAGTTGTTGGCTGAGCTTGAAAGACTGGCGGATAGTCTGAATGAACGCCCGATTCTGGTTCCGCTCCACGATGATCATGTGCTGTTCCTATCAAAGAACCGCCAAACGCTCGCCCACCGGTTCCGTTTTGTCCTTCCGCCTGAAGATGTGGTGAATTCAGTCGTCGACAAGGCCAAGTTTGCGTCATGGTGTCGTGAGCACGATGTCGCTACCCCCGCAACATGGTATCCAGACGGCAACGATGCGCTCCGTGAGGCCGCCGAATCAATACGCTATCCGGCGATCTTGAAGCCGGTTGAGTCGCGTAGCTGGCAGGATCCTAAGATCGGCCCGGCGGTCGGCTGGCAAAAGGCCATCTTGGTAAGGGATGCCGCCCACCTGTGCAGCGAGTTCGAACGCCTCAGTGAAATCGATGAGCATATGATTCTCCAAGAGGTTGTGCCTGGTCCCGACGCCAACTTGCACTATGTCGTGGCTTACGTCGCTCAGGACGGCACTTGGTGCGGTGGCTTTGTCGGACGAAAGCTACGAACGGCTCCACTCCACTTTGGCCGCGGGTGCTACGTTGAAAGTGTCGATGATCCTAATCTCCTCTCGCACGCTCGGGGCATCATCGAGAAGCTCGGATATCGCGGCAACCTCGGTTTGGAATTCAAGTGGGACGACCGTGATAGTGACTGGAAGCTTTTGGAGATCAACGCTCGGTATGGGCTGTGGGATGGTTTCGCAGCCGACTGCGGTCTCGATTTGGTTGGCGCCGCGTACGAAGATGCTCTTGGGCACACGCCCCAGCTCCGAAGCGGATACGTGGTTGGGCGACGCTGGGTCAATCTCCCCGACGATTTCTTCGCGGCTGTTGACTATGTGCGGCAGGGTGAGCTGCAGCCGGCCGCCTGGGTCGGCTCCGTGTTACGGCCTCACGCATCGCCAAACTTTGCGCTGGACGATCCGCGCCCGGGGATCATCCGGCTTGCCGGCTTCGTAAGGGAGGTCACGCGCAGCGGTGTGCGTGTGTTCTTGAGGAACCTGCTCCGTCTCGCCCGAAGGGTAGTTCGAACATGAGGTCGTCGCCAACAAAGTTGGCCTCAGCCTGGGTGTCACGGGGCGAGTGATCTGTGAGGCTTGGAGATCAATCCGTTCGGGGGTAAAAGCTGCTGGTAACGAGCCCAACTTGCGTTTGCAGCACCATGCAGGGGAGGTCGCAAGGGAGACCGTTGACGCGGGCATTCAGTCCTTGGCTGGTGCAGTCCAGTCGTATATCAAGAAGGTCCATGTAACGCCCAACAAGAGCCGAAGAGGCTTTTACTACCGATTCTTTGACACTGAAGGCAACACTGACAGGTGATAGGTCCGGGTAAAGTGAGCGCAAAAGGGTCTGTTCATCAGGGAACATAATCAGGTTGATCAGATCTTCGGTAACCTGGTCGGGGTCTTCTATCAAGTCGAGACCGAGCCCCTTCAGTTCGCTATCGAACCCGACAACCGCAGCACCATGGGTGCGGTCATGTGTTATCGAGCCGACGATAGAGTCTGGCCATATCGGGTTTCCTAGGGGGCCACGCGGCACGCAGGTCGATGAAATTCCCGCACGACGCAAAGCTATGCGGGCCAGATGCCGCCCTGAGTAGAATTCCCTTTTCCGCTTTGAGAGGGAATATTGCATCACCTGCCGTTCTTGCTCGTAGCAGGAGTCGGATTCTGTCAGCCTGCCTGCGGCAAAGTATACAGGCGTCCGGGTGAACTGACGCAGGTGGTGTTCAATGGCTTCATATTGCAGATGGTTGTGGGGCATGGGGCTGCGGTACCGAACGTAAATACGGTTGGTGATGGTTGTTTGGGGCCCCCTGAGCGTCCCCTACACTGAGATACAATGGACTGTAACCGATATTGAGACTTGAAAACACTACGGCGATGGATTGTGGAATCAAGTGGAACCTGTAGATCGGAATCATTGAACCGCTGCATGGCGACTCACTCAGTGTTGGCAAGGAAACGATTAAAGACAGCTCTTTGTTGTTCACAGTCTGAGTCATTGTCTCCGTCACAGCGCCCTGCAAGCACCCATAATGCGCCTCGGCTGTCACCTAAAATTTTGTTCAACGCTCCTGTAATCTTTGCTTCGATCTTCGAATCCGTCAGAACACCTCCAACGTCGTACCAGGACCACAGAATGACTTGAGAGTCGTCACTCAGATGTCGAATGATGGTTTCGTTGACCCTCTTGGGAGCCGCTGCATAGCGGTGCACCAGGTGTCGCTTGGTTGTCGATACCAGCTGCCACTCCTTCTGGTTGAAAAGTTTATTGCCGAATTGAACCAATTCTTTGTTCTGGGTTTGGCTACGGTAGCCTGTGATGTGCAACTGAACTTGCCTCAAATCACTAGACACGTATAGACCACTTAGCTCGATATCAAAGTTCTGGTATTCCGGCTGCCAGATGTTTGCATGTCGTAAAGGTCCTCTCCAATCCGAATTAGCTTCAACAAGGGTGGGGTGCCATGACTCAGATACGCGTTTGGTTTTGGCATCGACTACCAGCGGTACCAGTGGTGGCCATAGAATCAAAAGCGAGGAAATTACTGGCCAGGTGGCAGAGGTGTAACGAGGCTGTGGCAGTTCCTGAAATGCTTTCGCGTTCCCTTCCTCATTGCGAAAATGGTTCTCGAGCTTCGAGGAAATGAAGAAAAGCGGAATGAGTGTGAAGAAAATAAAAATGACCCAACCAAAAACTTCATGGTTTTCAATGAGGGAGGTTTCCATATTTGTATAATGGCCTGCGGCAATAACACCGAAGACGCGCAGCCAGTTAGCCAACATGGAAAGTATACCGGCGATAATAACCAGTAGCAGGGTCAGAAGGTGGGAGCGGTAATACAGTTGTCCGTAAAAAGTGGCCAGAAAAAGTCCAACCATAAGGTAACGGACCCCACTACACCCCCCGGCGACATAGAAAGTTCCCACGTCGAGAACAATGAAGAATTCCTTTATTGTGGCTTGAATATCGACGAATTGAAGGAGGATGTCGTTAACATAAACGGTAATGTGTTGTAGTAGTGGGGAAAGATCATCCCAAATGGGGGCGGCATAAAGCAGCAGCATGATGGGGCCGCCGGCGACCCTGGGAAAAGCTCGCCCCCATATTGACCAGCCCCACAAGACGATGAGTACGGGAACAAGTATGAGCCGAACAAATCTCACATCAGCCGCTTGAGCAAACAGCAACACAACGCTGGCGCCAGCCAGAAGAAATAGCGCCAGTGGGGATCCCTTGATGGTCAGGTTAGCCAGGCCCTGTCTTCTGGAATATAACAAAAACAGGATACCAGCCAGCACCAGAAAACCGTGGCTGTATATGATCGAATCGTGCCAAAGGAGCACAAAATCTTGCCATTCGGCCCAAAATCCGAAGATAAGCAGGGGAACAGACAATAACCAGAAATATTGGCTGATTAACCTGGAAGCGGAGCCCATAACGTCCTTTTATTTCAGTTCCTGTTGTAGCTAAAGCAGTTTAGCATTCCAGGAACTAACCTTGACCACCAAATTTTTCCAGAATTCTTTCCGCTTCGGGGTTCTTGCCAACGGCACGGTAGGCCTCTGCAAGGTGTAACGCGATTTCTTTCGAATCAGGCTGGAGTTCATAGGCTTTTTCGAGGATGGCGATACTTTCCTGATGGTTGCCTGATTGAAGCATTATCCAGCCGTAGGTGTCCGCTATGGAGGCGTTATCGGGGTTGAGTTCATAGGCTTTCTGAGCCAGGGGGAGAGCTCTTTCATCGCCGGTTTGATGGTAGAGCCAAGCCAGGTTGTTCAGCGCGACGGTATTGTCAGGCGTTGCGTCGAGCAACTTTTTATAATTCAATTCAGCTCTTTCAAGTGCACCTTTGGACTGTTGCAGGATTGCCATATCGAGAAGCAAATGAGGGTTTTCTGGATAGGTGTCACTCACAGATTCCAGAAAGGAGAGCGCTTCGTCTCTCTGGCCGGATCTTTGCAGGTTTTTCGAGTATCGGTTTGCAATATTGGCATTTGGCTGTTTATCGAAGGCAAGCCGGTATAGCTCAGCGGCCTGACGGTAATCGCCCTGTTGCTCAAAATACAGTGCTTCTACAGTGTACGGTCTGTTGGAATCAGGGTGTTTTTTCTTAGCCTCCTGAAGTAATTCCCGTGCCTTTTGGGGCTCACCGTCTGCAAACGCTGCGGCGGCCGACTGAAGCATAATCCCTTCATGTTCCGGGAACAACGCGCGCGCCCGTTGAAGGACTGTTTCAGACTGGGCTTTCTTATCCATCTGCCTGAGTCGGTCCGCCACCGCATGATAGATGTTGGCGACAAGGGGCTCGGCTCGGGCAGGCGTATTCTCTTCGGTTCGTTCCAATAACGCTGCAGTGAACTCGTCTGCTTCCTGATTGTTGCCCTCAGTTAGTGCGGCCTCAAGCAATAAAAGCTTGGGACCTGTAGCTTCGGGATGCTCTTTCAGAATCGTGCGCATATAAGCACGGGTTTCCGCCGGCTCGGAGATTTCGACAAGGCTTTGTAAGGCCTGGCGGTTGTCGGGGGCAAGGTTAACAGCGTTGCGGAAATGTGTTTTAGCCTGTTCCAGTTTCTGCTGGCTAACGGCCAGGTTGCCCAGGGCCATTTCCGGGGCCGGCTGATCGGGTGCTTTGCTCTGTGCCTTCTGGAAGTAGCTTCTGGCCTCATCCGCCTCTCCGGTCCGGGCGGAGACATTGCCGCGTGCGATCAGGGCGGCCGGGCTATCTGGTCGGGCTTTGATCCACGTGTCAGCCGTTGCTATAGCCCTGTCTGTGTCTCCTGAAGCCATATAAGCTTCGATGGTGACGAGTTTCGCCTGGTCATGAAGGTTCGAGTTTTCAGGAATCCGGGCGACTTCGCTTATGGCTTTATCAAACTGACCGCGTTGGATAAGAAAGCCTGCGTAACGAAGGCGAAGCTCATGGTTGTCTGGTGCGAGAGACAAGGCGGTTTCTATCAGGGGTTCCCCGGTTTCAAGATCCCCTGTGGATAACGACGCAATACCCAGAAGCGCCAGTGTCTCCGGATCAGTCTCCTTATCTGAGAGCTGCTCCAGAATGGCGCGAGCCTCTTTCGGGTCCCTCAATTGAATGCGTGCGGCGGCAAGAAGTTTACTGGCCGCTTCGGATTCGCCAAATTCGGCAATGGGCCGCAGTAGACGTTCGGCCTCTTCAACCTTGCCCTGGCGGAAGCGAATCATGCCCAGCATCAGAGTACTTTGTTCGTGATTGGGGGCATGCTTCAGGGCTTCTTCAAGATACTTGGCGGCCGAATCGAGGTCTCCCTGCTCAAAGGCATCGCGAGCAGCGGCAATATTGCTTTTAATGGTGCCAGGGCCCGATTTTGCGAGGATCTCCTCGTAGACGAATGCTTCCGCGGCTTTACCCTGGGCCCTCAGCACCTGGATCAGAGCCGATATGGTTTCGTACTTGCGGAACGTCATGATGTCGTATTGCCCGATGTCCTCCAGGGCGCGGATGTAAGCCTCCTCTGCAAGCTGCCATTGTTCGTTCTCATGGGCAAGCTGCGCCTTCCAAAGCCAGAGCTCGGCATTCTCGCCATCAACCTGTTCGGCAGCTTCAATGTAATCCTGTACCGCCTCTTGGTTGCCCGCAGCGTAGGCAACACGGGATAGGCCAACGAGAGGCTGAGCGTCGCTTTTACTGATCGTGTGGACACGTTCGTAGGCCTTTAGGGCTTCGTCCAGGCGGTTTGAGGCAAGTAAAATCCGGCCCCTCAATAGATCCGCTTCAATCTCCAGCGCTCGATCCTCCGAGGATACCTCCGTCAGGTTACTCAGGGCCTCATTGAAATTGCCCTGTATCAGGTTTGCCTCAGCGCGGATCAACCGGGCACGGTTTTGCGTTCCACTGTCCAGTGTCTGCTCGGAAATGCCCTCCATGAGACGATTGAGCTGGCGTTCTGCGTTGATGGCATCGCCCGCTGTCAGCAAGTTGTTGATGATGACAAAATAGGGATCGGGGTTGTTTGGCTGAAGTTCAATGGCACTCCGGGCCTCGAGTGTGCTCGCTTTCAGTTCGCCCTGGCGCTGGAAAAATCGGGACTGATCCAGGTGACTCAAATACTGAATCTCTTCCTGGCTCATTTCATTGTCGTTACCGCACCCCGAGAGCCCTATGGCGACTGAGAGAAGAATGGCGCGTACTGCAATCACTACGTTCATGCCCTGTTCCTTTTCCTTAGATTCCTGTTCTGGCGTCCTAGCCTCTGCGTCAGGCTCCTGACGTCGTTTCAGGAGCCCCAATTCGGTATTTGTCCGTGAGGTTATACAGTGTCGGGCGGGTAACCCCCAGTAATCTGGATGCCTGTGCCATATTAAAATTACAGCTTTGAAGTGCCTGGAGGATCGCCTGGCGTTCGGCCGTTTCCCGGACTTGTCGCAGATTGAGCTGGTTGTCATCTACCAGTGAGTCCTGTTTCAGCTCAAGATCCAGCGCGGTCACCCTTTTGCCATCCGCCATGATGGTAGCTCGCTTTACCTTGTTGATCATCTCGCGAACATTACCCGGCCAGTGGTATGAACTGATGGCACATATCGCGTCCTCGGTATAGGAGAGGTTGGGGCGATCCATCTGCCTGCCCAGGCTCTTCAACAAGGACTGGGCAATGACCAGAGCATCGCCGTCCCGCTCCCTCAGTGCGGGCACATCCAGCGTTATTTCACTGATCCGATAGTAGAGATCTTCTCGAAAAGTCCCCTGGTCAATGAGTTGGCGAACATCCTGATGGGTGGCGCAGACAACGCGGACATCAACGGGAATAGGCTTTAGCGAACCTACACGATCGACGACACGCTCTTGCAGGAATCTGAGGAGCTTGGCCTGAAGTGACATCGGCATATCACCAATCTCATCCAGGAACAGGGTGCCGCCATTCGCATTCTCAATTTTTCCTTTCTTGCTTTGGGTGGCGCCGGTAAACGAGCCCTTTTCGAATCCGAACAGTTCGCTTTCCAGGAGGTTTTCGGGAATGGCGGCACAGTTGATGGCCGCAAAGGGTTTGGCCCTTCTGTGACCGAGGTCATGGAGTGCTCTGGCCAGTAATTCCTTACCGGTACCGGTCTCGCCTATTATCAGCGTCGTTACATCTGTCGGGGCGACTTTCTCCAACGTCCTGCAGATGGCCAGCATTTGGGGACTGGCGGCAACAATCCCCTTGATGCTGGTCCCATTGCGATGTTGGGAAAGTTCCCGATTTTCCTTTTCGAGTTCAGCAATCCGGAAGGCACGATTGACCACAAAGGTGAGGATGTCGGCATCAAGGGGCTTCTGATAGAAATCGCACGCCCCCATCCCAATGGCCTTGACGGCATTCTCCTTATCTTCACGTCCCGTCACGACAATGACCTTGCTTTGGGGTGACAGTCGGAGAATATCTTCCAGCAGACTGAAACCTTCGGATGCGCCACCGGGATCCGGCGGTAATCCGAGATCAAGGGTAACGACATCAGGTTCCATCCGCCTGAGGGCCGTTAGTGCGGACTCCCGGTCCGCTGCCTGGGCCACTTCAAGGTCATCGCTGAAACACCAGCGCATTTGGCTTTGAAGGCCCGGGTCGTCCTCTACAATTAACAGTCGTCTACTCACAACAGCTCTAAATCCCTTTCTGTATCGTGACTGTGTTGGTGCAAATTTGATCAATTCATCCTTATATTGATTTTTAACTTAATATTGACACTTTGCAATCTCTGTTTGCCTGAGATTTTGAATTAGTCATTTATTTGGCGCTCTGAGTTGGTTTAATCTGTTCGATAATTGGTCTATCCGGTTCCACTTCTGTTTGTGGCTGTTCGTATATGATCAGGGGGAAGCGAACGGAGAAGCAGGATCCGACACCGGGTTCACTGGTGACATCAATATTTCCTCCTACCTTGTGGACATACTCCCTTGCCTGGTAGGCACCGATTCCCATACCAGTAAGTCCCTTTGTGCTTTCAAACGGTTTGAACAGTTGGGACCGGATAAAGTCCTCCGTCATACCTGTCCCCGTGTCCTGAATAAACAACACAACGTTGTCTCTGGCGATCTTCAGGGTCAGGGTGATTTCACCTTCCGGTGGTGTTGCATCCTGGGCGTTCTGGATCAGGTGGCCCAGCACGCTGCGCAGTTGTTCGCGGTCAGCTCTGATCGGTGCCGGTGAAGGGGTCCCCGCTATGTGAGGGGCGGGGGCACGACGGCTGTAATGATCGGCCAGTTGGCGGACGATCTCTCGGAGATCCAGAATTTCGGCCGACTCCACGTCTTCAGCCGGTTTTCGAATATGATCGACAAGGTTGGCCATTTTTCGTACAGCGTGATCGGTGGTGGTGATCATGTCGTCAATGAAGGCCGGGTTATCGCGATGTCGCGGTGCATTCTTGACCAGCAATGCCTGTTGAGCTATCAGAGTTTTCAGGTCGTGGACCATGAATGCTGAGGCCTTGCTGACGGCTTCGAACTGCATGGCCCTGGAAAGCCGGTTTTGGGCATCGGCCTGGGCGAGTAAGTTGCAAGACTGGCGGGCAACGACTTTTATCAAGTCAAAGTTTTCCCAGTTCAGCTCTACGGGAGCATAGGGGTTGCCAATCAGTGCGATACCATAAAGATCGTTTCCGAGGTAAAGGGGAATGATCAGCCAGCTGTCGGGGATACGGGTGATTGCGTCAGGAATTTCCAGCAGGTTATAGCAGGTAGGATCCTCGCGGTATTCATGGAGATCAACAATCCATTCCCGATCCTTGAAGAAACGGCAGAGTTCTCCGTCACGATCAATGGTGGTAAATCGTGGTGTGCCCAGGTTGACGGCTGTTTTGAGCACGTAAGCGCCTTGTTCATCGCGAAGCCAGATGGCTCCGGCATTGCTTTCCACCAGGCCTGACAGGATTCGAATGACTCTCTCTGGCAAGGGCGGTTCATCACTCAGGTTGGCGAGCTCCCGGGTCATTTTGAGCCATTCTTCGCGATAGTCGTACTTGTAGTCGAAAAAATTCTGGCTGATAAACACCATGAGCCTGGATCGGACCCTCCGGGATGTCATAAGGGTGGCCAGGAAGGCGAGGGCAATGGTGAAAAACAGCACCTGGAGTGCTTCTCCCCAGGCGCCACCCAGGACCCGGACATAGTAGCCACCGATTGCCAGAAACAGAAGATAGGCGCCGGCAAACATGAAGGTGCCGGCGTGGAACACGGCGGACCGCGACAACTGAAACTCCACCGGTTGTTTGCGGGTATTGAGGGTATTAATGGCTAACAGTGGCACCATGGCTGCGTTTATCAGTCCACGGGCATTCCAGAACGAATCGGAGATCTGGCCGAACAGCAGGGCGTCGGCGTACATGAAAAAATCGAATCCGAACATCGTGGCCACTGCGATGCAGATGTACTTCATGCTCGAGCGGCCAAACGAAACCGAGTTACGCCAGATCTGCTCCACCAGCGATAACCCCATCAGGGACAAGGCAATCTGGCCAACGATTTTTGTTTTTCCGTTAAGTAAATCCAGGCTGAAGGTGTATTCAAGCGCTCCAAACACGAGGAGGAAGACAAGTAGGGCCACGGTGGCAATGGCCAGCGTCCTGCGAAGTCGCCCCACAATGGCTGTTGCCCGGAAAGAGTTCCGTAGCAGGGCAAACAACAGGGTGATCCAGGCAGCGTCGCGCAACAACTCCAGAAAATAGCGAATGAAGAAAGAGGGTTGCCCCCACAGGGGCTGAGCCACAAGTGCGCCAGCCCAGATGACTGACACAAAGGCAGCCAGAAGCAGGACGCGATCAATATCCCGCCGCAGATAATGGGACGCGACAAGCACCCCGAGCAGCCCGAACGATAGGGCCGCAGCGGCGTGGCTTATAAGGCTCAGGTTGTTCAACATACAGCGCGTCCTGCGTTGTTATGCCCTCAATCCGTGACGGCATCCACCTGCTTTGGGGGGTTACGCCGTCATACCGGCTTTTTGTTCTCCCGATAGAATCGGAAGATTTCCTTCAGTGGTCGTCGGGGCTTGAATCCAAATTCCCTGGCAAAAGCTCTGCCGTCAATGACGACAGGATACTTGAAAAAGTGCATCAGATACGACGGAAAACTTCTAAGATTCAGTGTGCTCAGTATCAGTTTAGGCAATACTGGTGGTATTGATGGAATCAGCAGACGATTGCATCCACACAGTCTCAGCGCATGCTGATAGGCGACCCAGTCTTCCGGCGCTACGTTAAACACGCCCCGCTTGGGTTTGTTATAGGCCAGAACAATCGCATCCGCCATATCGTCAATGTGGATGAACTGCATCATTGGGGAAAAACCTGCCAATACCGGAGCCCGTTCGCTGGCGAGCAGAGTGCTTATGGAGTTTCTGACGCCGGGACCGACAATGTTGCAGGGCCTGATAATGGTGATGTTCAGTTCGGGATAACGCCATAAATAGATATTGGCGAGGTTTTCCAGTTCCACCGAGTCGACCAGGTCCGCACTCAGCCCTACGCCCTTTAACGGTGCTTCTTCGTCAATCAGTGCAGGGTTATAGGCGACAGCTCCGTATACGTGGAAGGTGGAAAGCACCACCACTCGTTTAATGCCGTACTTGTGGCTGAGGTCCAGTAGTTTTTGGGTGCCCAGAACGTTGGCATTGTACCGGCGCATACGGGTGAGTTGGCTCGACATGATTCGCCCGAGGTGAATAACACCGTCAAACCTGTAGCGTCGGAACAGGTCCTCAAAAACCCGCTTGTTAAAATCAATACAGTAGCTGGGGATGTCGTCCCCCAGGTAGACCTGTTCCCGGAAATCCACAGCCACCAGGTCGCAGTGATCCCGGAGTCTGTCAATCACCTGCTGAGCCAGCGCCCCTGCTGCGCCGGTCACGAGTATGCGTGGTCTGTGTTGCTCGTTCATCAGAACAGCCTTTTCCTTTCACTCAGTCCCTTGTCAATCAGCTTGCTGATCTCGGCTTTGACCTGCTCAACCCGGTCAGTCACTTTCTCTTCCGGGATTTCCAGATCGTCAAAATACATGGGGTCGCCAATATTCAGATGAACCTTCGCGGGCAACACGACTGGCAGGGCAACTGGAGCATAGGGAACGCCCAAAGCCTTGGCCAGCGGTTTGATATTTGCAATGGCAGGAATGGTCTCTTCGCAACCCACTACGCCCACCGGCACAACGGGTGCCTTGTATTTCATGGCCAGGTGCATGAAGCCGTTGCCGAAACGTTTCAGCTGATAGCGATCCTGATACAGCTTTCCTGAGCCTCGTACACCTTCCGGAAACACGATAACTGCCTCGCCGTTGGCCAGCATTTTGGCGCAATTGACCGGATCGCCCAGAACCGCGCCCACTTCGTTCAGCAAGTTGCCCAGGTAGGGCACTGTCGGGAAGAAGCGTTCGATCATGGCCCGGGGAATCCTGGGATTCTCTTTTCGGGCTGCCAGGGCGTATCCGATGAGCAGGCCGTCAATCGGTAATTGGCCACTGTGATTGGCAATAATCAGCACGGGCCCATCCGCTGGAATTTTTTCTATACCGCTTGCCTGTACCCGGAAGTATTTTTCGTAAATCTGCTTGGTGAGCGAGAGGCCATACTTTATGGCTTCATTGTTATAGCCCCAGGGGTCATACCCGAGACTGCCGATGGGCTTGCGGATACGATCAATCTGTTCACTGAGTTCCGCAGGAACCAGTTTCGATTTGATAATTGATGCCAGGCTCATTGTGGTTCCCTGTTAATTACACCCGTCCAATCATTACCCCGAGGGTATGACTTTGTCCTTCATTCAACACCCGGTAGTCACTGAGTGCATTGGCGGTTTCGACACAAAGCATGTCTTTCCAGCCAGTGTCGGGAAAGTCGGAAAGTGCCTTTGCTTTGCGAGGTCCGGGGTTCCAGACCACAGTGGAGTCACTGCCAATGGCCACCAGTGAACGACGTCTCCCGGGTGTGGCGACAACAAGGGGGCTGCCGGATTCGTAAATTCTATCGGTTTCTCCGTGAAACGTAATAACCCCTTTTTGCTGTCGATAGCTCCAGTCGTCCAGAGTATCTACATAATCGCTGCCGTCCAGCCCTTCAATTCCGGTGAGTTCAATGTCAGACGTTGGCAGGTAAGTATGCAGTGCTTGTGTGAAGGCCAGTGGTGAATCATTGAGATTGGTTGTGGTCAGCGCGATCTGACAACCTTTGACTGAAAAGTTAAAGGTGGCCAGCAATAATGCATGGCCTGTCCAGACGTCTGCGAAATCCTCATTGGCCGCCAGTGACAGGCTGACTTCAACCTCGTGGGCGGATTCCCGCACATCCTCCAGCTTCCACAGCGCGGTCCGGGCGAAACCGTGGGAATCGCCGGTCTTGATCCGTTTGCGGACTTCCGGTGGATTTTTCTCCGGCGCGCCAAACCAGGGCCAGCAAATCGGAATGCCTCCCCTTATCGCGCGCCCCGTTTCAAAGCGTGCTGTGTCACTGAGCCAGAGCCAGTCCGGTTTGTCGTGTGTGGCGAAGTGAGTGAGGTGAGCTCCCTGGAGGAACAGTTGTGCGCGGAATAGTGGATGATGTACGTCAATGGCTTCCAGTTGCCCGATGGTAGTCCAGCGGGTAAACGACCAGTGCCCGGGTTGTGTTGTCACTCTTTGCCTCATGCTGCGGTATGGCGATCCCCGGTCTGTGTGACGGGGATTAGGTGTATTTGCGTACCAACAGAGTAAATTAAAACTGCCGTTGCCGCGAGAATCCGGCATAAAATATCGGGCTTGCAGAGGAGCCTTGCCATGGACCATCCGGTCGTTACCCCGATCAGGGACACCCTGACTTCCGATACCCGTCGCCAGTTTGACGCCGTTGCAGGTGAAGTTGACATGGTGTCGGATGTAACCACCGTCGATATGGGCCACGAAGGCATCAGTGAAGAGTGGCTGGATGAGCTCGCTGGGGGCCTGACCGAGTCCGGCTGGATGAGCCTGGATGTGCGCAACCATTTGGGGGGCGGCCTGCTGAATGCGCTGCGAGATGAGGTGCGGATACTGGATGTGACCGATGCCATGAAGAAGGCGGGTATCGGTCGCGGTGCGGACCTGACCCGGGACCGCTCTGTGAGGCGGGACAGGATTGCCTGGCTGCAGGGGATTACTCCGCCCCAGCGGGAATTGTTCCGGTGCCTGGAGCGAATTCGGGAAGGCCTGAATCGACGGTTATTTCTGGGGCTTAAACGTTTTGAGTCCCACTACGCGACCTACCAGTCCGGAGATTTCTATCGCAAACACGTGGACAGCTTTGCCGGCCGCGCATCCCGGGTGGTCAGCCTGGTGTTGTACTTTAACGAAGACTGGCAGCCTTCGGATGGCGGAGAGCTTCAGGTATTCAACCGCGACAGTCCGGATGAGGTCTGCGGCCTGATCCTGCCGGAAATGGGGCGGATGGTGTTGTTCCTGAGTGAAGAAATTCCCCACGAAGTGTTGCCGGCAAATCGTGCTCGTTACAGTTTGGCTTGCTGGTTTCGACAGGATGAAGTGCCACTTCCACTATAAGTCGTTGTAGTCCGCCAACCCTTTTGCTACTATGCGCGCCGCTTTCAGGGAAATGTCCTGAAACGCCGTTATGGTGGCTCCATTGGTGCCTCCGCAACATGAAACCGTGAACCCGGTCAGGCCCGGAAGGGAGCAGCCGCAGCGGTGGAATTGTGTGCCGGAGTGTCGCTGGTGGAGTCACCCCCAGATTTTTCCCTTCGTGATGCCTTATCCCACTGAAATCGACGTTTTTTCCAGTCCGAACTGATGACCCGGCGGCTTCTTATCAGTGGATGTCCATGCTAAGGTTAAGGCCATTTTCACAGCAGTTGGCAAAACATGAGCTACCAGGTACTTGCCCGTAAATGGCGCCCCCGTACATTTGAGGACATGGTTGGTCAGGAACACGTGCTTCAGGCATTGATTCACGCCCTGGAAAATCAACGTCTTCACCATGCCTACCTCTTTACCGGCACCCGCGGCGTGGGAAAAACCACCATCGGTCGTCTGTTGGCCCGGTGTTTGAATTGCGAAACCGGCGTGACGCCTAACCCCTGTGGTGAATGCTCCAGCTGCCAGGAAATCCAGGAAGGCCGGTTTGTCGATCTGATCGAGATCGATGCAGCCTCCCGTACCGGGGTGGATGACATGCGGGAGTTGACGGACAATGTTCAGTACGCGCCTACCCGCGGCCGTTTCAAGGTGTACCTGATCGATGAGGTGCACATGCTCACCAACCAGTCCTTCAACGCGTTCCTGAAGACGCTGGAAGAACCGCCGGAGCATGTGAAATTCCTGCTGGCTACTACCGACCCCCAGAAGCTACCGGTCACGGTGTTGTCCCGCTGCCTTCAGTTCAACTTGAAACGCATGACGCCGGAGCACATCGCCGGCCACCTGAAGCATGTTCTGACCGAAGAGCAGGTCCCTTTTGAGGAGCCGGCGCTGTGGTTACTGGCCCGCGCTGCGGATGGCAGTATGCGCGATGCCCTGAGTCTGACCGACCAGGCCATCGCCTTTGGCAATCAAAAGCTGGCGGCCAGCGATGTCAGCAATATGCTGGGCACCATCGACCAGCGGGATATCGAGAAGCTGGTGAATGCCCTGGTGAGCAATGACGGGCCGTCACTGCTTTCCGAGATTCATCGTATTTCCGACTTCGCGCCGGATTACAGTGTGATCCTCGCAGACCTGTTGTCCCTGTTTCATCGCGTCACCATGGAGCAAGTGGTACCAGGCAGCGTGGATAACGCACTCGGTGATGCCGCCCAGGTACAGACACTGGCGCGTCAACTGAGTGCGGAAGATGCCCAGTTGTTCTATCAGGCGGCCTTGATGGGCCGAAAGGACCTGGCGGTCACACCGGATGCCAGGATGGGATTTGAAATGACCTTGCTGCGGATGTTGGCCTTCCGCCCGGGCACAGATCGTCGGGAACCACCGACCGTCAGTTCCGGCGGTCAGTCCGGCTCCACGGAATCCCGTGATGAACCCGACCCTGCGCTCGCATCTGTGGGTCAGCAAGCGGAACCGGTGCAGTCAGCCCCGCCACCGGTAGCTGAGCCACCACAGCCAGAGTCCGACCCGAAACCCGAATCCATGCCAGAGCCGGAGTCTGCTCCTACCGCTACACCAATACCGGAATCCGAGCCTGAACCCGAGTTCGATCCTGGCCCGGCACCTGAGTATCTGTCTGAGGCCGATCCTGTCCAGGCCCCGGAATCGAACCCGGAACAGGCACCCGGGCAGCAATCACCAGAATCAGGGCCGGAGCCAGAACCCGGGGTAACGGAACAGGTGAGGGAGCCCGAGCCCGAACTTTCCGGCGAGTTCGTCTGGGAACGTGACTTTCGCAGTCTCGGTATTGTTGGCATGCCTGGAAACTTGGCCAGCCACACCGCTTTCACCCGTGACGGAGACAACATCCTGTTAACGATGGAGGAAGGCCATGCCCGGCTGTTGAACGCCCGGCATGAGGAAAAGATTCTCGCCGCCTTGAGAAACCACTTCGGCGACACCATCAATCTGCGTATAGAGCAGGGGGAGACCGGCGGCAAGACTCCGGCAGCCTGGGAGGAGCGACAGCGTCTGGCGCGTCAACAGGCTGCGGAATCGGCCATCCGGAATGATCCGCTGGTTAAGTCCATTGTTGAACGATTCGAGGGCAGGGTAGTCGAAGACAGTATCCGGCCCGCACAAGGTTCTCGTTGAAGGAGATGAACAGATGATGAATGGCATGGGCGACATGATGAAAAAAGCCCAGAAAATGCAGGAAGAAATGCAGAAGGCCCAGGAAGAGATTGCCAAGGCAAAGGTCACCGGTGAATCTGGAGCCGGGCTGGTCAAGGTGGTCATGAATGGGCGTCACGATGTTCGCAAGGTGGAGATTGATCCATCCTTGATGAGCGAGGAAAAGGAAATTCTGGAAGACCTGCTCGCGGCGGCGGTGAATGATGCCGTGCGTCGGGTGGAAGCAAACCAGAAAGATAAAATGTCCGGATTGATGTCCGGGATGGGTATGCCTCCCGGGTTCAAGATGCCTTTTTAATCCATAGGCTTAAAATGCATTGTTGATAATATGGATGAGGATATTTCATGGCATTTAGCCCGCTGGTAGATGAACTGGTGGAATCACTCCGGTGTCTTCCTGGGGTGGGGCAGAAAACCGCCCAGCGTATGGCGTTTCATCTACTGGAACGGGGGCGTTCCGGCGGTGTAAGGTTGTCAGAGGCATTGAGCACTGCCATGTCAGATGTTCGCCGGTGCGATAGCTGTCAGAATTTCGCGGACACGCCGGTTTGTGGAATCTGTGAGAATCCCGCTCGACATACCGGTACGCTGTGTGTGGTCGAAAGTCCTTCCGATCTGCTGGCCATTGAACAGGCTGGCGATTACCGAGGCAGTTACTTTGTGCTGATGGGCCACTTATCTCCCATTGATGGTGTTGGTCCAGAAGAAATCGGTATCGAACGTCTGCTGCAGCGCATAGAGGCCGAAAGCGTCAAGGAACTGATCCTTGCAACCAATCCGACCGTCGAAGGTGAGGCCACGGCGCACTATATTGCAGACCGTCTGGACGGTAGAAACGTTCTTATTACCCGGCTGGCCCATGGCATTCCTGTGGGTGGAGAGCTCGGGTACGTTGACGGATTCACCCTGACTCATGCCTTTCGCGGGCGCAAGCCCCTGGCTGACTAACGACTGATCGAGCATTTCTATGGCTTCAACCCTTCCCTCCGCAGCGGTCCCGGCGGCCCCTGCTACTGTTCACTGGATAGGTGAGCCCTCAGCGCTTGACCAGTGGCTGGTGAATCGCGATGGTCTGCCGCTGGCTCTGGATACCGAATTTGAGCGAGTCAGCACCTTTTTCCCGATTCCGGGGCTGGTCCAACTGGGGCTGGGCAGTGACTACCGTCTCGTTGATCCGGGGGTTGCCGAACAGTCGGTCGAGTTCCGGCGGATTCTGGCCGATGCGGAGGCACCGAAGCTGCTGTATGCCATGAGTGAGGATCTCGAACTGTTCCGGCATTGGCTACAACTGACGCCCGCGGGCGTTGTGGATTTGCAGATTGGCGCCGCACTGGCGGGTGCCGGCTTTTCAGTGGGTTACGCTCGTCTTGTGGAAACACTTTTCGGCGAAAGCCTGGATAAATCCGCGACTCGTTCGGATTGGGTTTCACGCCCCCTGAGTGAAGCACAGGAACGTTACGCGCTGGACGACATCCGTTTCCTGGCTCCGATGTATCAATGGGTGATGGCCAGTCTCCGGGAAAGGAAACTGGACCACGCCCTGTTCGAGGAGTCCGAGCGTTTTGCGACAGAGCTCTCCGGGCAGAATGATCCGACGAGCCATTACCTGAAACTGCGTGGTGGCTGGACGTTGAGCCCGCAGCAGCAGGCTGTACTGCAGAAGCTGGCTTGCTGGCGTGAGGAGGAAGCCCGTCTTCGTGATCGTCCCCGTGGCCGGGTGGTGGCAGATCCACTGCTGATTGCCATCGCCGAACGACTGCCGGGCTCTGTCAGGGAGTTGTCGAACATCCAGGGCCTGCCTCAGCCAGTCACCCGGCGCTACGGTGATAAGATACTGCAATTGGTGAGCGCAGGCAGGGAGGCCGATGTCTCGGACATGCCGCTGATTGCTGCGCCGTTGACCCGGCAGAATCAGGCCTTTTATAAGCAGATCAAGCGTGTGATTGTGACGGCGGCGGAAAAAGCAGATGTACCCGTGGAACTCCTGGCTCCACGGAAAAGACTGGAAGCCGTGGTTCATCAGCGTGACCTGTCTGCTGGTCTTTTTACCAGCGGCTGGCGCAGCGAGATAATTGCCCCGGTTCGTGAACAGCTTGAGGATTTATTGAAGTCATGACGAATAAACAGTTTGTTTCGGTGTTTCGCAGTAGCAAGAAGGCGGACACCTACCTTTACGTACGACGGGGGCAGGTATGGGACGACCTGCCAGAGAGCCTACGCGGCATCTTCGGTGCTCCCGTTCATGCGATGGATCTGGTTTTGACGCCCGATCGCAAGCTGGCCCGCACCGATGGCAGGCAGGTGCTTGATTCCATTGCAGACAAGGATTTTTACCTGCAAATGCCAGAGGAAAAAGCCGGTTACGTGGTCGATTTCCGCAAGAAGCCGGAGCACAGGTAGTCATGATTGCCGAGATTCCATTCTGGCAGCGCAAACATCTTGATGAGATGACGCCTGCGGAATGGGAATCCCTGTGTGATGGTTGCGGCAAATGTTGTCTGGCCAAACTGGAAGATGAAGACACCGGGGAGGTGTATTACACCGACCTGGTTTGTCGCTATATGGATACCGACAATTGCCGCTGTACCGTCTATCCTCAGCGGCTGGAAAAAGTGCCGGCCTGTACAGTGCTGACACCGGATACGCTGGCGGATTACCATTGGCTGCCGTTCACCTGTGCTTACCGTACCCTGTCGGAAAATCGACCGCTCGCGGACTGGCACCCGCTGAGATCGGGTGATCCGCAAACGGTTCACGAAGCCGGGATTTCGGTTCGTCATCGGGTTGTATCCGAAGCTGGCGTGCCAGAAGAAGACTGGGAAGAACACATAATTCACTGGATCCTGTAATGATCGATAACGACGCACAACTCGCATACGGCATATTCTGGGCGCTCTACGCCGTTTCCTTCGTGGTTTTCTTTTACATGATGTCCCGGCTGTTCCGGGTTTTACCAATATATGGACTGCGGACTCTGCTGCAGGCGGTCCTTGTTGTGGTCTTGCTAACGCCCGTGGAATCGATTGATGTCAGCGGTTGGTGGGTTCCGGCCTGGCTGTATGGTGGATATGAGCTGATCCTTGGTGATGCCGATGCATCGGGCAAGGCGATCATGAATCTGGGTATTGCAACGTTGGTGATGCTGCTGGTGTGGTTACTGGACCTGGTCCGGTACCGATTGGTGAAGCGCTGAATCCATAAAACAATAATAAATCGGAGTCACGATGCGCTGGATAAAGAGCGTCCTTTTTCTGGTTATCTTCAATCTTCCTCTATGGACAAGTGCACAGACCAACGCCAATCTGGAACTCCCTGAGGGGGCCGATGTCCGGATCATAGTGGATATTTCCGGATCCATGAAAGACAACGATCCTGACAATCTCCGGCAGCCCGCCGTGCGATTGCTTGCCAGGATGCTGCCCGAAAATGCCTATGCTGGCCTCTGGACCTTTGGTCAATACGTCAACATGCTGGTTCCCCGCGACCGTGTAGATGAAAATTGGCGGGAACGAATGATCAGCCGGTCCCCGGAGATCAATTCCGTTGCTCTTCGTACCAATCTTGGTAAAGCCATCGAAGTCGCCAGTGATGACTACTATACCGATGGCGATTTGACCCACACTGATTTCATTTTGCTGACCGATGGTAAGGTCGATATTTCTGATGTTGAACAAGTAAATCAAGCCGAGCGTGAGCGCATTCTCGGGCCGCTACTGGATGAGCTGGTCACCAAGGGTGCCACTTTCCACACTGTTGCCTTGTCCGGTGAGGCGGATGTCGAATTTCTCCGGACTCTGGCGACCGAAACCGGGGGCAGTTACAGCGTGGCGCCTTCCGCAGAGGCCCTCAATCGCGCCTTTCTGAAAGCACTGAACGCTGCCGTACCCCAGGAACAGGTCCCGATTGAGGGCAACCGCTTCCGTGTGGACAGTGCCGTGCGTGAGTTCACCGCACTGATTTTCTGGGGAGAGGGCGAAACCAGTGATACACGTGAACTTTTGCTCTCGGACCCGGAGGGTAAAACAGCCAGGGTAGAGCAGCCGGGCAACAGTATGAAATGGGCCCGGGAATCCGGTTATGACTTGATTACCGTTACCGACCCGAAAGCAGGGGAGTGGCGGTTGGACGGCCAACTGGGGGAAGGCAGTCGGGTCACGGTGGTCAGTGATTTACGTATGGTGGTAAGCCCATTGCCGTTGGTCTTTTCCGAGAATGAGCCTTTACAACTCCAAATCGGGTTTTTCGAAGATCAGGTCCGGCTGACCGATCAGGGTTTCCTTGATGTCATGGAGGTGCGAGTCACGATTACCTCCGAGGATGGTCGCAGTGGAACCAAGGTGCTATCCCGGGAGCAGCCGCCAGAAGACGGTATATACCAGGACGTTGTAGAGCGACTCCCGTCTGTCGGGGAATATGTCATTGATGTAGTGGCTGATGGTAAGACATTCTCACGCAAGTTCACTGGTGCCAGCCGTTTCATTATACCGGAAGGGGGGGCTCCCGCTTCCTCTGAAGAACCAGCGCCCGTAGAACCCATCGTCCCCGTTCAGGCGGATGCTCCTGACTCTGAATCAGGCAGTGTGCCTGAACCCGATCCGCAGCCCAATCCGGCGGAAGACGACATCAGCACCAGCCCGATTGACATCAATGCCGTCGAGGAACCCTCGCCCGTCGCCACAGAGCGGGAGGAGGCGGACACGGCACTGCCGTTATGGGCTATGGTCGCCGGAGCCATCGTTCTGATTGCACTTATCGCCGGTGGCCTGTTCGTCGCTGTCAGTCGTAAGAGAAAGGCAGCCTCGGAACCTCAGGAAAGCCCGGGCGATGACGACGTTCCGGTGATTGAGCCGGAACAACGTGAAGAGGAAAAGGCCACTCAAGAGCCGGGGGCGGATCCTGTAACCGAGCCTGAAGCTGATCCGGAAGAGGATATCCCGGTTGCCGATGCTGAGGTAGAGGACAGCGACGAAGAATTTGGTCTGGAGGATTTCGACCTTTCCGAGTTTGATGATCTTCCAGATTCGGGTGAAGACGACGAAGAACACAAATCGTGAGGGCTTCAGCGGTGGTTCGCAACCCTTATCACCGGCCGGGCAAGGCTTTATACTCCGCAGCGGACAAACAGATAATCGAACAGGAACCAACAGAATGAAGTTTACCGGTACCGAGAAATACGTAGCTACTGATGACCTGCAGATGGCGGTGAATGCGGCTATCTCGCTGCAACGCCCGTTGCTGATTAAAGGCGAGCCCGGGACCGGCAAAACCCTGCTGGCGGAAGAAATGGCCTCTGCCCTGGGCATGAGACTGATTCCCTGGCACATCAAATCCACCACCAAGGCCCAGCAAGGCCTGTATGAGTACGATGCGGTGTCCCGCCTGCGTGATTCCCAGTTGGGGGATGAGAAGGTGAAGGATATCAGCAATTACATCGTCAAAGGGAAGCTCTGGGAAGCTTTTGAGGCGGACGAGCAAGTGGTGTTGCTGATTGATGAGATCGACAAGGCCGACATTGAGTTCCCGAACGATCTGTTGCTGGAACTTGATCGCATGGAATTCTATGTCTACGAAACTCAGCAGTTCGTGAAGGCGAAACAACGGCCCATCGTGGTGATTACCAGTAATAACGAGAAGGAACTCCCGGACGCTTTCCTGCGCCGCTGTTTCTTCCACTACATCAGCTTCCCGGATCACGACACCATGCAAGACATAGTGGACGTGCACTTCCCCGGGCTGCAGCAGGCCATCGTGCGGGATGCCCTGGAAGTATTCTTCGATGTCCGCAAGGTGCCAGGGCTGAAGAAAAAGCCGTCCACCTCCGAGTTGATCGACTGGCTCAAGCTGCTGATGGCCGATGAATTATCTGCCAAAATGTTACAGGAGAAGGATACCAGCTCTGCCTTGCCGCCATTGTATGGTGCCCTGGTGAAGAACGAGCAGGACGTTCACCTGCTGCAGAAACTGGCCTTCATGGCTCGTCGTCGCAGCTGACATTCAGCAAGAGCTACACCTTATGTTGATTGATTTTTTTCTCGAAGTGCGGCGGGCAAAAGTGCCTGCCAGCCTGCGCGAATTTCTGGACCTGCTGGAGGCCTTGCAAAACCGGCTGGCCTTCGCGGATATGGAAGAATTCTATTACCTGTCACGGTTGTGCCTGGTAAAGGACGAGCGCCACTTCGATAAGTTCGACCGCGCCTTTAAGGCCTACTTCGAGGGGATCGAGAACCTCGAGGACCTGATGGAGATGCTGATTCCCGATGACTGGCTCCGGGCCGAGTTCGAGAAGCATCTCAGCGAGGAGGACAAGGCCAAAATCGATTCCCTTGGCGGTCTTGAAGAACTGATCGAAACCTTCAAGAAGCGCATGGAAGAGCAGCAGGAGCGCCATGCCGGTGGCAACAAGTGGATCGGTACCGGCGGGACATCGCCGTTTGGTGCCGATGGCTATAACCCGGAAGGCTTCCGTATTGGTCAGAAAAACGGTCGTCAGGGCCGGGCCGTGAAGGTCTGGGAAAAGCGCGAATTCAAGGACCTGGATGACAGCATTACGCTGGGTATCCGAAATATCAAAGTAGCGATGCGCCGGCTTCGCAAATTCGCCCGCCAGGGCGCTGCGGACCAGCTGGATATGGACGACACTATCCGTTCCACGGCTCGCAATGCCGGCTACCTTGATCTGAAAATGGTCCCCGAGCGGCATAACGCCGTCAAGGTTTTGATTTTCTTCGATGTTGGTGGCTCCATGGACCCCCATGTTCGTGTCTGCGAAGAGTTATTCTCCGCCGCGCGTATGGAGTTCAAGCATATGGAGTACTTCTACTTCCATAACTTCGTTTATGAGAGTGTGTGGAAGAACAATATCCGCCGCATGAACGAAACCACCAGTACATGGGATATCCTCAACAAATACACGCCGGACTATAAAGTGATCTTCGTGGGGGATGCCACTATGGCCCCCTATGAAATCTCCCATCCCGGTGGTTCGATTGAGCACTGGAACGAGGAAGCAGGATCCACCTGGTTCCAGCGAATCTCCGATCATTTCCGCAAAGTGGTATGGCTGAACCCGCTGCCCGAGAGCTACTGGGGAACCGGCGGATCACTGGGCATGACCAGACAACTGGTTAACGATCATATGTATCCGTTAACCATAGATGGCCTGGAATCGGCCATGAAGCAGTTGAGCAAATAAAAAAAAGCCGATGCGATTGAGAGCATCGGCAAAGCTCGGCATTCCAAACGGGGTTGCTGTCACAGCTTCCCCGCTATTCCCCGGAGCAATTCCGGGGCCACTTGAACTATTTTCAGGTGTTTCAATGACGTAGCCTGCCTTTGACCATTCCCACGAGTACATTCGCCGATCTACTTTGAATATCCGTCAAATAAGTCGACACTTCGAGTTTTCCAATTGGTGATCTGGATACCGTTCTTGGAAGTAACCGGGTGTTACGCTTCTTGTCAGTGTGTAACGGTGCATAACAAGAGGCAGGATGCGTATGTTCGCGGCAGAATCGGTAACAGGCCCGGCTCCGATCAGGAGGCGATACGAACTCACCGCCATCTTTCTGGTCGTTTTCGGCTATACCACCCTGTTTTTTCCCATTCCTGCGGCGGCCGATGAGCTCGATAAGGATATCAGCCAGCTGAGGGCGGATGTTGCCAGCCTGGCGGGTGAGGTTTTCGCGCTTGAAGAAGACATTCTCCATCCCGCCGACAGCCAGGTGACAATATTTTTGACACTTGCCCGAAAAGATGACCTGACGCTGGACTCCGTTGAACTTTATGTTGATGACACCCCGGTTGCTTCCCACCTGTACACCGACAGGGAGTTCGGGGCGCTCCAGCAGGGCGGTGTTCAGCAACTGTATACCGGAAACCTTCCCCATGGTGACCATGTCCTTAAAGCTGTGCTGACAGCCCGCGCCGCGAATGATCGCTACGTCAGGCGTGAGTCGACCCATTCATTCCGCAAGCCGCCAGGGGAGTTGCGTATCCAGATGTCCCTGGAAGTCAGGGCCCCGGATTACGAGCCACGGATGTCTTTCAGGGAATGGAAGTAAGGACCATGTTTGTCAGCTCTGTAGTCTGTTGTTGGCGGGTGTTTGCTCCTCGGGTCAGCTTAGTGATCCTGATTGCGACAACATTGCTATTGTCCGTAACGGTCAGTGCCCGTGCGGACGAAGACCCGGCTATCGGTCTGGCCAGCTTCGCATTGGCTTCAGGATCACCCGAACAGTCACTGTTTTATTCCCGTAATCTGAGTGGGTATCCGGGGACCTGGCTTAGGGCACAGGCGCTGCTGGCATTGGGACAGGTAAATAAGGCGAGACCACTCCTGCAGTACCTGATAGAGGGCGAACACCAACGCGGGGCCGCTGCATTGGCGCTCGCTCGGATCGCGTTGGACGAAGGTGAAGAGATTGAGGCTCGAGAGCGTTTCCAGATCGCAGCCGACGCTGGCTACGGAGAGGTTCGTGAGCAGGCACTCTATGAGTTGGCGGAACTGGCGCGTCGGGCAGGTCACCGTGACATGACGGGGCGAATTTTATCGGGCATGGAGGCCGGTTACTGGGCCGCCCTTGGCTATATGAATCTGGCAGCGGATTACAGTAAACGGGATCTCAATCCGGCTCGGGCATTAGTCGCTCTTCGCGTTGCCCTGGCAATGTCCGAGCATGACACCGTCAGTGAACGCAGCCGTAATCTACGCAGCCAACTCCTGGTGCGTGCCGGTTACTTGTCCTATCAGAATGAAGAGTATGAGAAGGCCATTGATTTTCTTGACCAGGTTTCCCTCGACAGCTACCACACCCCGCGCGCTTTGTATTTTCACGGTTTAGCGTTAACCGCCCGGGATAATCATCGGGCGGCAATGCAATCCTGGCATCGCGCGAAGAAATACCCGCTCGCTTATCCCGGCGTTCAGGAAGCCTGGTTGGGCATGGGCCGGGGCTATGATCTTTCCGGTTACCTTGGACAGGCAGGGGAAGCGTATCTCGCTGCTAACGCGTCTTATGAAGGTGAACGCGTGACGTTACGGAATCTGGCGTCGCAGATTCGACAGGACGGTGCGTGGAAATCGATGGTACAGGATGCCCGGGATTCTGAGGCGCAATGGTTTCTCTCGGATAGCCGCACTCTCACACAACCACGCATGGCTTATCTGTTCAGATTTATGGAAGATCCCGCAGCACAGGATGCGGTGGGCAATGTCTCGGCTTTGGCAAGAGTGGAGGCCCTGTTGGAAGAAAAGGCGAATAATCTGGAGGTTTTCCGGGGTTCCTTGAAAAACAGGCTCGAAACGCCGACCAAGCCGGTAAGTGGTCGTCAAGAATCGCTTTTTGCCGGGCTGGAGACTCTGCGCGCGCGGATAGAGGACTTGAGAGGCAAGGCAGATCGTCCGGACCGGTTAACGACCATCAACCGCTCGGCCAAGTCCATACAGGACATTGAGGCGTCCCTGAGATTGTTGGGAGAAAGGCTGGCAACCCGGGATGCCAGACTTGAACAGCTTCTGCAGAAAACGAACATCGTCCTGAGCAGAATTCAGGTACTCCGGTCACGAGCAGCTTCGTTGCGGGGGCGAGCGGAAAGCAAGCTTGATGACCTGGCGCTGGCATTCGTGAGCAAGCACGATGATCGGATGGCGCATGCGCTGGACAAAACCGAACAGAAGATTGCTCACCTATACGAATATCTCGCCCTCGAAACCCTCGAAAGGGGAGATCAGTAATGAGAATGTCAGCGATGGGTCTTCTGCTGATAGCTTTTTCTATCCCTTCGGCCTACTGCCAGGAATCATTTCGCGTAGAACTGGGTCGCGACGGTGAAACCATCGCGGAATTGCGTCCGGTGTTCATGACGTTTGAGTCCCGTCCGATGCCTGCGATCTCTCCGGCTGAAGTAGTACGCCGATATCAGCGGCTTTTTGACACATCAGAGGAACCGGAGGTGCGGGTTGATGCTCTGAATCGCCTTGCTAATATCCAGCAGGTGTCCGGACAGCTCACCCAGCCTGATGATACGCAAGAGCTAAGGCGATATCGGGAAGCCCTTGGAAGTTATGAATCGATTATCCAGAGTGGTTCTTTCCACGGAAAGCTTGATGAACTGCTGTACCAGATGGCCAAGGCCCATGCCTACGTGGGCCAGGGGGACCAGTCCATTCAGCGGTTAAGGCAACTCGCCGGGTTGTATCCAAAATCACCCCTGGTACCCGAGGCACGCTTCCGGATTGCAGAAGCGGCATTCTCTGCCGGGAATTACACTGACGCAGAACTGGAATACGGCCGCCTGATATCCGGGAGTGGTGGAGATCGCCTGAAGCTCAAAGCCCACTATATGCAGGGGTGGAGTCGGTACAAACAAGGAAAGGATGCATGGCCTCGTGCCGCTGCCAGCTTTATCCGTGTGCTTGATCAACAATTGCCCGATTCTGAGAGTATGGAGCGGGTTTCCGCAAGTGATGTCGAACTGGTTGACGACACACTGAGAGTGATTGCTTTGATGGCCGCTGAATCCGGTGGTGAAAGAGCGTTGACTGCCTGGTTGGGCGGCTTCGGGGAAAAACACTACGATTATCTGTTGGTTGATCGATTGGCTGATCATTACGCCAGCTCTGGCAGGTTTGGCGACAGCGTGTCGGTGAACCAGGCCTACATTGCGGCCCGTCCGGATCATCCTGCCGCGGCTGCGTTCCTTGCTCAGATTATCGACGTATGGATATTGGCCGGGAATAACGATCGGGTGCGCGAAGCATGGGCCGATTATGTGGTTGCGTACGAAAGTGATGACCGGTACGAAGCATTGTCTGCAACCCATCAGGAATTGTGGCGGACCCTGAGCCGTCAGCTGGCGGACTATTATTACGATCAGGGGGAGCGAGCGTCCGGCGATTGGTTCTCCAGAGCCGCAGCTTATTACGAGGGACTCAGCAAGCGAGCCCACGAACCGGGAGACATTCTGGGGCTGGCAGGCGACGCCAGGTTGCAGGCCGGGCATTACCGGGTTGCACTTGAGAACTACCGACAGGCGGCCTACCGCACCGAGGGATACGGCGATGCAGTCGATGCGGGATGGGCCGCAATCAGCCTTCACCGGAATGGTCTGGACAGCCGAACAACGTTTGAAACCCGTTTGCAGGATTTGTCATCGGAAGTGGACCGGTTTGCCGAGCGATTTCCGGGTGATCCCCGCCTGTCCGGGTTGGATGCCGATATCGCCAATCGCTGGTTGGAGCATCGGGCGTATACCGAGGCCCGTCGATTCGCCGAGCGCGTCCATGCCCATAATTCCGCAAGACCAGATGAGCGCTACAGTGCGTGGCTGGCGCTTGGTGAGGTCCATACGGCAACCGGTGACCATGTCCTGGCTGAGCACGCGTGGCGCAACGCAGCTGCGCTGATAAGCGAGCACAGCCTTGCCGGGGTTGACGTAGCCCAAGCCCATGAGGTCCGGCTGCAACTGGCCCGTGCGGTATATCGGCAAGGCGAGGCCGCTCAGCAGACCGGCGACACCCATGTTGCCGTGGGGCATTTCCAGCGGGTGGGCTCGGTGCTTCCTGGTTCGGAGATTGCCATCAAAGGTCGCTACGATGCCGCCAATAGCCTGTTGTTGGCAGAACGTTGGCAGGCGGCCATTGGTGAACTGAACCGATTCCGCGCTGATTATCCTGAACACAGCCTGACGGCGGGTATCAGCGACAAACTGGTTCTGGCCTACACGCGTTCAGATCAGCCTGTACGGGCTGCGTCGGAACTGATTGGGAACTCCGCACAAACAGGGGCTCATTGGCCTCGAAAACTGCGTGCTGCAGAACTGTTTCATCAGGGCGATGCCATTGATCGTCGTAATAGTATTTACCAGCAATTCCTTAACGAGCCCCATGAGCCCGTCAGCGCCGCTGAGCACATCCAGGCCCAAACCATGCGCCAGCGACTTGTGAAATCGGGTGTGTCCCCCGATCACTTTCGGGAACAGCTGGTGAGCACCGAACTCTCCAGTCAATGGCATTCTCCTGACACCCTGAAATGGTCCGCCAGTGCAGCTATGGCTTTGGGGCGCATGAGTGTCAGGAAATTTGAGGCGATAGCACTGCAATATCCCCTGGCAGAGTCGCTGGCACGAAAACAGGCAGCGCTTGAGAAGGCAACGCAGCGGTTTGCAGAGGCGATCCGGCTGGATGCGCAAACCGTTCAGTCCGAAGCGTTGTTCCGGCGGGCTGAGCTCTATCGGATGCTGGCAGCGGACCTGATGGCGTCCGAGGTGCCGGACGAACTGAACGATCTTGAGCGTGCACAGTACCAAATGCTCCTTGAGGAAGAGGCTTATCCCTTCGAAGAGAAAGCCATCCGACTGCACGCGCGCAATCATGAGCTGCTGGCAGAAGGGGAGTACACCGAGTGGGTCGGTAAGAGCCTGGAAGTTCTTGCTGAGCTGTTTCCGGGACGCTACGACCGGGATGTGCGTTGGATGACGTGGAATGAGGAGTCCAGTGATGATGCCTGAGTACCGGGTGTTGGTAATGCTGGTTGTGCTCGGTGTCCTGGGCGGTTGTGCTGGCCGACCGGCCCCCGACCAGAGCCGTGGGGAAGGCAGGGTGGAGCCTGTCACCAGGGAGGATGTGGTGCAGATCAACAACCAGGCGCTGTCACTTAAGGAGCAGAGCAGATTTCGCGAAGCCGCAACGTTACTGCGTTCCGTTATTGAATCAGCCCCGGACACACCCGAGTTGCATTACAACCTCGCCGTCATTTCTGAACTCTACCTGTTGGACCTCGAAGCCGCGCTGGTTCACTACCGCCAATATCGCGAGCTGTCCAGCAGCGAGGATAAACGGGTGGCCGGATGGATAGCGGACCTGGAACGGAGGCTGCAGTAAATGCTTAATCGTATCTGTCTTGTTGCGCTGGCAGGACTGACAATCATGGCCGGCGGACAAGCCGTAGCAGGCGACGCCGCCGCGAACCGCTCTGGCGACTCTCCGCCTGTCGAACTGAGAGTGGAAGGCATTACCGCCCATTCGGCCGATGATGATCCCGGTGTGCTGTACATCCTCCCGTGGCAGCCGCCGACCTTGCCGCGTCGGCCCCGGGCAAGGCTGGATGACAGTGCCCCCGATTTGCTTGAACCCCAGGATCCGATGGCCCTTGAGCGCCACCGGATATTTCGTGAAACCCTGAATCCGTCACCGGATTCTTACCTGTCTGTGCAGTAACTGCAGGAGTCTGATTATGCTGGAAACCGTCATTCGCTTTTTTCAGGAAGGTGGTCCGTTCATGTATCCCATCGCCGTGGTACTGGTTATAGGCCTGGCCATTACCCTGGAACGATTTGTCTATCTGGGGGCTGTGCGCCGTCGTAATCGGCTGGCGTTTGAGCGAGGGATATTGCCGTTGCTGCAGAAACGGGATTATCAACGAGCCATGAAAGCCGCTAACAGTTCAGACAGCGCCATCGCGTCCATCATGGGGGCCGGAATAGGGCGGTTGCTTAACAATCATCGGCGGGAAGAGATCGAGTACGCCATGGAAGAAGGTCTGATGGAGGTGCTGCCTAGACTGGAGAAACGTACCCAATACCTGGCGACGCTGGCAAATATCGCAACCCTGATGGGCCTGCTCGGAACCATCATTGGTTTGATCTCCGCTTTCACCGCCGTTGCCGCTGCTGATCCGGCCCAGAAGGCGACCCTGTTGTCTGAAAGCATCTCCGTGGCCATGAATACCACCGCCTTCGGCCTGATGTCGGCCATCCCCATGCTCATGTTTCATGCGCTGTTGCAGACCCGGACCAACGAAATCGTCGACAGTTTCGAGATGGCGGGCGTGAAGTTGCTCAACATCATTTCAGATCAGGGCGCCGGTCAATCCGCTGCCTGAACCGGGGTTCGCAGTATGAGACGCAGACATCGCCGGGCCGCGAGTAGTCCGGAACTGGACATCACCGCCTTTCTCAACCTGATGATTGTACTGGTCCCGGTCTTGTTGCTGGGCATGGTGTTCAGTCAGATCCGGACCATTGAGTTGCAATTCCCGGGTATGGAATCCGGTGAAGCGCCGTCCGCCGAACAGTTGCGGCTGGTGGTCACCATTATCCCGGGCGGCATCGAAGTCTCCGATAGTGAGCGTGGCGTTATTCGCACCTTACCGTTGCGGGAAGGCGAACAGGACTTTGCCGGCTTGCTTGAAACCCTTAAAAGTATCAAGGCCCGAGTGCCGGACAAGACGGATGTGGTACTCGAAGTCGGGCCGGAGATTGACTACCAGACCCTGGTAACCGCGATGGATACCGTGCGCTCCTATCCGGCGGTTGTTGCCGCCAGCAAGATAGAAGCGGAACTGTTTCCCGATGTAGCCCTGGCGGACGCGATGGAGGGCACATGAAAACCTCCCGTCGTGCTAGCCGCATGCAGCGGCATTACCGGCGTATGCATCGCGCCGGAGGGCTGAACCTGGTGTCGTTGATGGATATCTTTACCATCCTGGTGTTTTTCCTGATGGTTAATTCCTCTGATGTAAAGGTGATGCAGAACACTGCGGACGTGCCACTGCCGTTTTCTTCTGCAAAGCAGGAAGCGGAAGAAACCCTCACGGTCCAGATCAGCGGTCAGTCCGTACTGGTACAGGGTCGGGAGGTTGCCCGCCTGGACAGTATTGCTGAGGAAGACGCCATGGTGCCGGGGCTGGCTGATGCGTTGGCCTGGCGCAGCGAGCGTCGGGGCGCTGTTCCGGAGGAGGGCTTTGAAGTCACCATCATGGCCAGCCGCGACGTCAGTTATCGGCTACTGCGTAAAATCATGCAGACGTGCGTTGACCAGCAGTACCGTCGGGTAAGGCTTGCAGTTGAATCCTTAGGGGAGGTTCGTAATGGCTGAACCTTCAGGCTACCGGACGGGGTTGCCGTGGTCGTCTGCAAAGGGGGAAAACGGTCGCTTCGGTTTGATTCTGCTATTCACCGTTGCACTGTTTCTCCCGCCGGCGATATGGATTCCTGGTCTGGAGTTGCCGGAGCCAGAGCGCAGTGAGAATGAAGATGAGCCCCCGCGGCTGGCAAAACTGATTGAGCAACGGAAGCCCCCGAAGCCCGTCGTTGCCCCGGATCCGAAGCCAAAACCTGAAATTGAACAGGACACAATGGCTGACGTCCCAATCCCGGAAAAGCAGACACCGGTACGCCAGCGATCGGCGTCAGATCCAATGCCGGAACCCACCCAGCAAACCGTGGACCAAGCCAGGGAAAAGGCATCGCGTTCCGGGTTGCTGGCCATGAAAGCCCAGTTGGCGACGCTCCGGTCATCCGAGTCGGAACCTGGCCAACAGCTGGTTGCCAATATTTCTGACACTATCCCGGATCGTACGCGAGGGATTGAGGAATCGGCTGAGGTCCTGCGCGGCAGTGGCGGGGTTACGAGCGAGCGTGGCCCGAAAAAACACGTGAACGTTGCAGACCACAAGGTACGCGAGGTGACGGTAGCCCCTGAGCCTGTACCGGAGGCGGTCGCCAAACCCGATGCTGGGCCGGCACAACGAGGGATGAGCAACATCCGAAAGGTGTTTGACACCCAGAAAACCGCGCTTTATTCCCTGTACCGTCGGGAACTGAGGCAGGATCCCACCCTTGAGGGCAAAGTGTTGCTGGAGCTGGTGATTGAGCCGGACGGCTCGGTTTCCCGTTGCGAAGTGGTCAGTTCCGAGCTGGATAACCCGGAACTGGAGCGTCGAATAGCCACGCGGGTTCAGCTGTTTAATTTCGGGGCCGACGAGGTGGAGGCCCGAAAGGTGAAGTTTCCAATCGATTTCCTGCCGGGGTGATCAGTGCTCGATGGTTATTTTCGGCATGCGGGGTTTCTCAAGTGACAGTTTCTGGGTTGGGGCGATCACCTTTGCCTCTCCACTGACCACCTTTTCATCCCTCTGGTTGCGAACGTCGCAATCGAACACGACCCGGTTTTTAGGCTCTTTTTTCACCACGGTCAGTTTAACCGTCAGGGTATCGTCCAGCTTGACCGGTCGTTTGAAGGACAAGCTTTGTTCCAGATAGATCGTTCCCGGCCCGGGCATCACGGTTGCGAGTGCTGCGGAAATAAGGGAGCCGCTCCACATGCCGTGTGCAATGCGTTCCTTGAACATCGAGCTGGCAGCAAACTCGGAGTCCAGGTGTACCGGGTTCACGTCACCGGATACCGCCGCGAACAGGACCAACTCGTCCTCGGTCAGTGTGCGGCTGAAGGTGGCGGAGTCACCTTCCTTGAGTTCGTCGTAGGTGAAATTTTCAAGAGTATCCGGCGTTTCACTCATGGTTTGCTCCACGGATTTGTTGATTCAAAGAGGGAAGAACACGTGTGCTCTGAAAACTACCTCATCGTTCACAAAACTGCTATTCTCTCACCCTTATTTTTCGGCTGATACTTTTGTCGGGTTGATTTTTTGATCACATTGACACTGGTAAATCATTATAAACACAAGCGCCAAACAGGAGATGGTGATGGATTTCGAGCAGTTCTATCAGGACAAATACCCCGCTGGTGTACCCCGCGAGGTTGATCTGAACAAATACAAAAGCATGGTTGATGTATTTGAGCAGGCCGTGAAGAAATACGCGGATCGGCCCGCATTCAGTGCTGTTGGCGCCACTCTGACCTATCGTGATCTCGACACCCAGAGCCGTAACTTTGCAGCCTGGTTGCAGAACAAGACCGATCTCAAGCCGGGCGACCGCATCGCTGTGCAGATGCCCAACGTCAGTCAATACCCGGTGGTGGTATTTGGTGCCATGCGTGCCGGACTGATCGTGGTGAACACTAACCCGCTGTATACCACTCGGGAAATGGAACACCAGTTCAACGATTCCGGGGCCAAGGCTTTGGTGGTTCTTGCCAACATGGCGGAAAACGCCGAGAAAGTGTTGCCGCAGACCGGTATTGAACATGTCATTGTGACTGAAATTGCCGACATGCACTCGCCGATCAAGCGGACGCTGATGAATGCGGTAATCAAGCACGTCAAGAAGATGGTACCGCCGTTCAATTTGCCCCAGGCCCACAAGCTGCCAGCGGTCCTGAGTGCCGGTGCCAGGGAAAAGTTCACCCCGGTTGAATGCAAGCAGGATGACATTGCGGTGTTGCAGTACACTGGCGGCACCACGGGCGTAGCCAAGGGTGCCATGCTGACTCACGGCAACCTGGTGGCCAACCTGCTGCAGACCCGCCCGATGATGGAAGACATCGTGGTGGAAGGCCAGGAAGTGGTCATTGCACCGCTGCCCCTCTATCACATCTATTCCTTTACTTTGAACTGCGGAATCATGCTGGAAGCGGGTGCACACAACGTGCTGATCCCGAATCCCCGCGACATTCCGGGCTTCGTGAAAGAATTGAAGAACCACAAGTTTACCGCCTTCCTGGGACTGAACACCCTGTTTGTGGCTCTGTGCAACAATGAGGAGTTCAAAGCCCTGGATTTCAGCGGTCTGAAACTGACGTCTTCCGGTGGTATGGCGCTGACCAGCGACACAGCCAAGATGTGGCAGCGTGTCACGGGCTGTGAAATCAGTGAGGGCTATGGCATGACCGAGACATCACCGGTCGTGACGTTCAATCCTCACAGCGCTATCCAGCTGGGTACCATTGGTCTTCCGATTCCATCAACGATGATCAAAACCGTCGACGAGGAAGGAAACGAAACCGCGCTGGGCGAGCCCGGTGAACTTTGCGTCAAGGGCCCGCAGGTTATGCGTGGGTACTGGCAGCGCCCGGAAGATACCCAGAAGTCCTTCACCGAGGACGGCTACCTCAAGACCGGTGACGTGGCCCTGATTCAGGAAGACGGTTATATCCGCATCGTGGACCGTAAAAAGGATATGATCATTGTGTCCGGCTTCAACGTTTTCCCGAACGAGATCGAGGATGTGGTAAGCAGTCATCCCAAGGTGGTTGAGTGCGCCGCTGTCGGTATTCCGGACGCCAAGAGCGGCGAAGCCGTCAAGGTATACCTGGTAGCGACAGCCGAAGGTGTTTCCGAAAACGAATTGAAAGAGTTCTGTCGTGAGCGCCTGACCGCCTATAAGGTACCGAAGAACTTCGAATTCCGGGAAGAACTGCCCAAGACAAATGTGGGCAAGATCCTGCGTCGCGAACTGCGTGACGAAGCGAACGCTTGATCAAGATTGTGAGTAAAATCCGTTAAGAGCCTGAGTTCCCGGGCTCTACGGTTCAAAAACCCCGCTTTGGCGGGGTTTTTCCGTTTAACAGGCCGTCAGTTCCCGTTAGACTGGCGCCAATTTCCTTTGATCTACATCGAAACTGGTGAATCCTGTTCATGTCCCGGACCCCGTCGCAAACATCATCTGCCGCACCGGATAATGCTTCCACTCCGGACATCTCTTCCAAACCGGACAATAAGGCCGCCGTCAAGGCCATCATGGAGCAGTTGGATACGTGCAACCAGCAGGAAGCCGCTCGTATCCACAAGCTGTTGGCGCGGAAGAAAGGGAAGCCAGGGCCTAAAGACCTGGAGAAAATGGCGGGCTGGCTTGATCGTGGTCTGGCTCGGGTGCAACAACGCCAGGCGCTACACAAACCCGCGACGTTCCCCCCGGATTTACCGGTATCAGACCGGGTAGATGACATCCGTGAAGCGATAGATAAACACCAGGTCGTGATCATTGCCGGCGAAACAGGCTCCGGTAAAACCACCCAGATCCCCAAGATCTGCCTGAACGGCGGCCGTGGCATTCGTGGGCTGATTGGTCATACCCAGCCGCGGCGAATTGCGGCCCGCAGTGTGGCCGGACGAATTGCCGAGGAATTGGGGGAGCAGACTGGCCAGCAGGTGGGGTATCAGGTTCGTTTCACCGATAACACCTCCGAGCAGTCCCGCGTCAAGGTTATGACCGATGGCATCCTGCTGGCGGAAGTCCAGCACGACCGTTTCCTTGATCGCTACGACACCCTGATCATCGACGAGGCCCATGAACGTAGCCTCAACATCGACTTTCTGCTGGGGTATCTACGTCAGTTGCTGCCCAAGCGGCCGGACCTGAAGGTCATCATTACGTCGGCTACCATCGAGGTTGAGCGTTTCAGCCATTTCTTTGGCAACGCGCCCGTCATCGAGGTCAGCGGCCGCACTTATCCGGTGGATGTTCGTTATCGCCCCCTGGTGGGTGATGAGGATGATCGCGACCAGAGCTGGACGGATGGAGTGATCAGTGCCCTTGAGGAAATCGAGCAGCACGAACGCCAGGAGAAAAAACCACCGGGAGATGTTCTGGTATTCCTGCCTGGTGAGCGCGAAATTCGCAACCTGAGCAAAGTACTCCGCCATGTGGATCTCAGGCATACCGAGGTGCTGCCGCTGTATTCCCGTCTGAGCAACCAGGAGCAGAATCGCGTCTTCCAGGGCCATCGGGGGCGGCGCATTGTGTTGTCCACCAACGTGGCGGAAACGTCCCTGACGGTACCCGGTATCCGCTATGTCATTGACACTGGGGTGGCTAGGATCAGTCGCTACAGTGTTCGCTCAAAGATTCAGCGCCTGCCCATTGAACCCGTTTCCCAGGCCAGCGCCAACCAGCGGGCAGGGCGCTGTGGCCGTGTAGCTCCGGGTATCTGCTTCCGGTTGTATGACGGGACGGATTTCATCAACCGTCCGGAATACACCGATCCCGAAATCCTGCGCACCAACCTGGCCTCCGTCATACTGCAAATGGCAACGTCCGGACTCGGGGAAATCCGCCATTTCCCGTTTCTGGAGGCGCCGGACCGGCGGTTGATCAATGACGGCTACAAACTGCTCGAAGAGCTGGGTGCTGTCGATGACAAGCGACGGGTGACCTCCCTGGGACGCACCATGTCGCGTTTACCGCTGGATCCGCGGCTGGCGCGGATGCTGGTTACCGCGGCCGAGCAGGGCAGTCTCGCGGAAACCCTGGTGATCATCGCGGGCCTGAGTATTCAGGATCCCCGGGAACGCCCGCAGGAAAAACAGCAGGCAGCAGACCAGGCTCACGCGCCGTTCAACGATAAGGAATCAGACTTTGCCAGCCTGTTGAACCTGTGGAACTTTTATGAAGAGCAGCGGCAGGAAATGTCCCAGAACCAGCTCAAGAAGGTGTGCCAGAAGACTTTTTTGTCCTGGCTGCGCATGCGGGAATGGCGGGACATTCACCGGCAACTTACCCTGATTTGCCGCGAGCAGAAGCTGGCTTTCAACACCGAGCCTGCGTCTTATGAGTCCCTTCACAAAGCCATACTGGCAGGCCTTTTGGGGCAAGTAGCGGTCAAGGTGGAGAAACGTGAGTACCTCGCCACCCGTAACCGTAAGGTCACCCTGTTCCCTGGTTCCAAGGTGTCAAAAAGTGCGCCCAAATGGATCGTGGCGGCGGAAATCGTCGAAACCAGCCGGGTCTTCGCGCGTATGGTGGCGGCAATTCAGCCGGAATGGATCGAGCCCCTGGCCGGGCATGTGGTGAAGCACCACTATTTTGAGCCTCACTGGGAGCAAAAGCGTGCTCAGGTCATGGGCTATGAAAAAGTCACTCTGTATGGCCTTGATGTGGTGCCGCGCCGGCGGATCCCATACAGCAAGGTAGATCCGAAAGAATGTCGGGAGCTGTTTATCCGGCGCGCACTGGTGGAAGGTGACTATCGATCCCGCGCACCATTCATTGAGCGCAATCGCGAGTTGCTGGACACCGTGGAGAATCTGGAAAAGAAGACCCGACGTCGTGACCTGTTGGTGGATGATGAAGCGCTGGTGGCGTTCTACGACCAGCGTTTGCCGGAAGACATTGTCAGTGGTCGCCATTTCGAAAGCTGGTGGAAGAGTCTCAGCGCCGAAGGCCTGAAAAACATGGAGCTGACCGAGCAGGACATTCTTCAGCGGCCGGTGGATGAGCAGGCGGACTCGTTGTACCCGGATTATCTCGAGTGGGAAGGCGTACAGTATCCTCTGAGCTACGAATTCGAGCCCACGAGCGAAAGGGACGGGGTCACTCTTCAGGTACCCCTGATGGCCCTGAGGCAGATTCCAGCACGAAGGCTTGAATGGCTGGTGCCGGGACTGCTGCGGGAAAAGTGCATCGCCCTGGTCAAAGGACTTCCCAAGGCACTGCGCCGGAATTTTGTGCCGGTACCGGATTTTGTAGATGCTGCCCTGGAGAATATGCAACCGTCCAATCAACCCCTGGCGATTCAGCTCGGAGAGCAGTTGCGTCGAATGACCGGGGTACGGATTGATCCCGACGCCTGGCCGGAGGACGAGCTGCCCCGACACCTGCGGATGAACGTCCGCGTGATGGGGGACGGCGGAAAGGTGATGGCTGAGGGGCGGGAAACCTCGGCGCTGCAGGACCAGCTTGAAGGCAAGGCCGAGGCGGCCCTGGCCTCCGCTGCCCAGGCACCTGATGACTCCCGACCGGAGCAGGAGTATGTCGACTGGGATTTCGGGGCGCTTCCGGAATCGGTGCTGACCGAAAAAGGCGGTATGCAAGTAACGGTCTATCCAGCGCTGGAAGACCTCGGTAAAGCCGTAAAGCAGACCCGATATCTGGACCAGTTAACGGCAGAGGACGCCACCCGCAAGGCGGTGGCGAGGCTGATGCTCAACCGGTTTGGCAACACGCTGGATGATCTCGAGCGCAAACTACCTCATTTCAAGGCATCAGCCCTGATGTTCGCCCCCGTCGGGCAGACTAGGGTGCTGCTGGATGATCTACTGGTGGCGACTGCCATGGAGCACTTTCTGTCGGACGGATTGCCCCGTGACCGGCAAAAGTTCGAGACCATTTTCGACGGCGGTCGGGGTGATTTCATTCCGGCGCTGGAACAGGCGGACGAGCGACTGCACCAGGCGATGAAAGGCTACCATGCCGTGGCCAAACAGCTGAAAGGCAAGATCAGCCTGGCACAGGCAAACAGCATGGCCGACCTGAAATTCCAGCTTCAGCATCTCGTCTACCCGGGTTTCCTTGTCGCTACGCCGACCCAGTGGCTGGAACAGTTTGGTCGCTACTTTGAGGCCGCTGCAATCCGGTTCGAGAAAATGCCGCGGGAAATGGGGCGTGAACGGGAATTTCTCCACACAATTGAGCCGCTCTGGTCGCGCTATGCCAGCAAACTGGAGGAGCAGCAGCGTCAGGGAGTGCGGGATCCGGAACTGGTTCTGTATCGATGGATGCTGGAGGAGTTTCGGGTGTCCTTCTTTGCCCAGCAATTGGGCACAGTCATGCCGGTATCTGTCAAACGGCTTGATCGCCAGTGGGCAAATACCCGTGTATGAGGCCTCCATAGGCGCAAGCAAATTGTCAGGACTGTGTTACTATTTGGTGCATAAGCGGAACGTTCTTTCATTTGTTTTCACTACCATGACGTGGGGTTAGCGTGATTAAAGCCGTCATCAGCGGAACCGGTCTGTATACACCGCCTGCAACCATCGACAACGACGAACTGGTGGAGGCGTTCAACGCCTTCGTTGAGATCCATAACGGACAGCATGCCGACGAGATCGCCCGTGGCGATATGGAAGCTCTGCAGCCTTCCTCCTCCAGTTTCATTGAAAAGGCATCCGGCATTAAACGCCGTCACGTGATCGACAAGAGCGGCATTCTCGATCCGGAGCGAATGGCACCGCATATTCCCGAGCGAGGGAATGATGAGCCTTCCGTGCAGTGTGATATGGCGGTTGCCGCCTGTAAGGAGGCCCTGGCGCAGGCTGGCAAAACCGCAGCGGATGTGGATGCGGTTATCGTTGCCTGTTCCAATATGCAGCGCCCTTATCCGGCTATTTCTGTTGAAGTCCAGGACGCCCTTGGCGTTGATGGGTTTGCCTATGACATGAACGTGGCCTGCAGTTCAGCCACATTTGGCCTGCAGGCGGCGGTCAATTCCGTCGAAAACGGCAGTGCCCGTTCGGTGCTGGTGGTCAGCCCTGAAATCTGTTCCGGCCATCTGAACTTCCGCGACCGCGACAGCCATTTCATTTTCGGCGATGCCTGCACTGCGATCCTGGTTGAGCGTGAAGAAGATACGGCTTCGGGACAGGGGTTCGAAATTCTTGGCACCAGTCTCAAGACCAAGTTCTCCAACAACATCCGTAATAACTTTGGTTTCCTGAACCGGGGAGATGAGGCTGGCATTGGTAAGCCCGATAAGTTGTTCGTACAGCAGGGGCGAAAGGTCTTCAAGGAAGTGTCTCCACTGGTTGCGGAAACGATCCTGAATCAGCTCAAGGGGCTGTCACTGGCGGCAGATGACTTGCGTCGCATGTGGCTGCACCAGGCCAACCTGAACATGAATCAGTTGATTGCGCGAAAGGTGCTGGGCCGTGACGCGGATACCGATGAAGCTCCGGTCATACTCGATGAGTACGCCAACACCAGTTCCGCAGGTTCCATCATTGCTTTCCATAAACACAAGGATGACCTGAAGTCCGGTGACCTGGGCGTGATCTGCTCCTTCGGCGCGGGTTACTCAATCGGCAGCGTGGTGGTACGCCGCCGATAGTCCCGGCTGACATCTATTCCGCTGCCAGTACCCTGAGTGTGTCTGGCAGTCGGGTGGATGAGCGGTTTACCCGGTCGAACCAGACAATCTTGGCGTAACCCTCAGCATACAAGTCACCCGTGTCGGCATCCGTCAGGGTATGGTACGTATCCAGACTGGTATTACCGGCCTTGTCGGCGTATGTTTTCACCACAACGGTGGCCGGGTGATTCAGCTCCTTCAGAAAGGTGGCGCTGGTCTTTATAATGATCGGGCCGTCGGCAGCCTCGGGACCGCCTAATTCAAGGGATCTCAGCCATACGATCCGGGCTTCCTCGAAGAATCGGAAATAAACCGTATTATTGGCGTGGCCGTAGGCATCCATATCTCCCCAGCGTAGGGGGACGGACAAGGTGTTGACTAGATTTCCCGGTACTGACATCGGGTTCCTCCGAACCTGAGAGCGAATAAAAAGAAAAACAGAGCCGGTATTTTCGACGAACTGAAACGGATTTAACAACCTCAGGCTCAAAAATGACAGATTATTTTTCACGGTGCCGGACGTTTGGAGTAGCACTGGCCGCTCTCATCGGGTTCCTGGGTGGTGCTGCGCAGGTGGCCGCCCAGAACGTACAGGAACCCGCCCCCGAGATGTCCGGCCCGGTTAATGAAAGTGATCCTTATGAAAACTGGAATCGCAAGGTCTATAGCTTCAATGAGACTATCGATAACTGGTTTCTGAGGCCGGTAGCCCAGACGTACCGAACGGTGATGCCGGGGTTCGCAGACCGCGCTGTGACCAATTTTTTTAATAACCTCACAGAAATTCGTAATTTCGCAAACAGTCTGTTCCAGCTCAAAGGCGAGTCTGCAGTTGTGGCTGCGGGCCGGTTCACCTACAACACCGTATTCGGACTTGGCGGGTTGATTGACGTCGCTACCGCTTTTGATCTTCCGGAGCGTCCGGAAGATTTCGGTCAGACCCTTGGATATTGGGGGACAGATTCCGGTCCTTATCTGATGCTGCCATTTCTGGGGCCTTCCAACCCCAGGGATTTTGTCGGACTCGGCACTGACATACTGCTTCTTCCGTCCGCATGGGATGCGGTCGAGGAACCGGATGTTTACTTCGCCAGAGCCCTACAGATCGTGGATAAGCGGGCCGATCTCATCCCTGCGGAAGGCTTTATGTCCGGGGACGGCTATACTTTCGTGAGGAACGCGTATCTGCAACGCAGGGAATACCTGATTAACGACGGCAAGACGATGTCGGACCCGTTTGCAGATGAAGATGATGATCTGATGCTGGAAGATTTCTGATTGCAATGACTGATGGCCGCATTCGCAAGTTTCGGAAAATGCTGGCGGACGCACCCAATTACGAGGTTTGGAAAGCCGCCGCACTGGAGCTCGACTTCCTTGAGGGGAATGTGGAGTGGAAAGAGGAATTCGTTTCCGACCTCTATCACTATGAGCTGATCTATGATCGGCTCAGCAACCTTCGCCAATATCGACAGCAGAATGATTTTGAACGCTTGAAGCGGGCGTTGCGGGAAGGTCTGCATCACGACCTTGGTAACATGGGTAACGCAGCCCTCTACAGCCGTTCTCGCGTGGGTACCAAACACCTGGTGGAGGAGTACATTACCCAGGTCTGCGAATCGCTGGATTTCCTCTGTGATCACCCGGTGCCCGGGTTCCCCGTTGCCGAAAAGCTTCAGTTCTTCCGGGATACACTGACCAGTTACGGTCGCCCGACGCTGTTGCTCAGCGGTGGGGCGACGTTGGGTATGTTTCATTTCGGTGTGATCAAGGCCTTGTGGGAAAAGGGCCTGTTACCTCAGGTGGTAGCGGGATCCAGTATCGGGGCGATTATTGCCGGAATACTGGGTGTTCATACCGATGCGGAAATTCCCGAAATGCTTGTGCCTGAGAATCATCACCTGAAAGCCTGGAAGTGGCGTGGGCTGATCAGCGCCATGCAGGGGGATGGGCTGATGGATCAGGACCAGTTGAAGGCCTGCCTGAGAGCAAATATTGGCGAGTACACGTTCGAGGAGGCGTTTCAGCGCACCGGTCGCTCCATCAACATCAGCGTATCACCGGTACAGGCGCATCAGAAGGCACGTCTACTGTGCGGGTATACTTCGCCGTACCTTCTGATATGGAGTGCTGCCCTTGCCAGTGCGGCGGTACCGGGCATTTACCCACCGGTGACCCTGATGAAGAAGGACATGCATGGCAACTCGTTGCCGTACACGTCCCGGTTGAAATTCGTGGATGGATCGGTTGTCAGTGACTTGCCTATTGAGCGTCTGATGCATCTGTATGACGTGAACTTCACCATTGTCAGTCAGACTAACCCCCACGTTGTGCCGTTCCTGAATCGCCGTGGCCGGGACGAAAAGCTGAGTCTCGCAAACCTCCCGATGCATCTGTTGAAGTCAGAGATTCAGTTCCACGGACAGGGACTGTTCGATTATCTCCGCAAGCGGGTTCGCCCTGAAATTATGCGACAGGCGTCGGGGCAGTTGTATACCATCATGGCCCAGCGTTATTCCGGTGATGTCACCATCGCACCGTCATACCGGCTGCGGGATTTCCGGCGAATGCTGGCGAACCCGGAGCCTGATTATGTCCGTGAGATGATCCTGGCCGGGGAGCGTGCAACCTGGCCAAAGATTTCGATGATCCGGTCCCATGCCCGTATCTCCAAAACCCTGGAGCGTTGTGTCCGGCGGCTCAAGCACCAGCAAAAAAGAGCATACGCCGAGCTCAGACTGGTAAGCAATGCCGATTCCGGGTCCTCCTGAGATGACATTTCCCGGAGCCGGGCGGTATGATACCGCGATGACCGGGAAGCCTTCTGGGGGATCCTGCCCACTGACTTCTGCAAGCTCCGATTGAGCACCTGACTGGACTCTCATGTACTACGATTTTTTCGGTTTTCGGGAACCCCCGTTTTCGATTGCTCCGGACCCCCGTTATCTGTTTCTGAGCGACCGTCATAAAGAGGCGCTGGCGCACCTGATGTACGGCGTGCAGGGGCAGGGGGGCTTTATTGTGATTACCGGTGAGGTAGGTACCGGTAAGACCACCGTAAGCCGGTGTTTTATTGAGAACGTCCCCGACCACGTCGATATTGCTTTGATCCTCAACCCCCGGCTGTCAGCCAGGGAGCTGTTGTCGTCCGTTTGTGATGAACTCGAGATTCCCCATCCGGTCGGGGCCAGCATCAAACAGTTGGTGGACTTGATCAATGCCGACTTGCTCAAGGCCCATGGGGCCGGGCGACACAAGGTGCTGATGATCGACGAGGCCCAGAACCTGTCCGCCGACGTTCTTGAACAACTGCGGCTGTTAACCAATCTTGAGACGGCAGAGAAGAAACTGCTGCAGATCGTATTACTGGGCCAGCCAGAACTCCAGGAACTGCTGGCGCGACCGGAGCTTCGTCAGCTCAACCAGCGTGTCACCGCACGCTATCACCTGGATGCCCTGAGCAGGGATGAGCTGCCGGGTTATCTGAGGTACCGCCTTGGTGTGGCGGGCCTCAGGGCGGATATATTCACAGGCGGTGCCATCAAAAGGCTGTTTAAAGTCAGTAACGGAATTCCCCGATTAATCAATCTGATCAGTGACCGCGCTCTACTCGGCGCTTATGCCGAGGGTGAGCACGTGATTACCGCAAATCATATCCGCACGGCGGCAAAAGAAGTCAACGGTGGCCGGTCCGCGGCAGGGCAGAACGCTACTGGGGCCTATAATAATAAATCCCGATATCTTGCTTTGGTTGCTTCGGTGTTGGTCGCAGTTATTGGTACTGCGTGGTTGATGGAGCGCTGGCAAGTGGATGCAGAGACCTTCGCTGCATTGACCGGAGAGCAAGGCCCAACCGTTACCGGTACCATTGAGCGCGCCGAGGTTGTACCCGAGCCGGAGCCCGACCCCGAACCTTTGCAAGAATCCGAGACACCGGAGCCCGTAGCGGAGTCGATCCGGTCTTTTGAGTTCAACACCCACGGTCAGTCCCAATCCAGCGCTTTCCGCAGTCTGTTTGGGCTTTGGGGGAAGGATTATTTGCCTTCCGACAACCCTGACGCCTGTATTTTTGCCCGGATTAAAGGCCTTGCCTGCCTCGCTCAACAAGGGACCCGCCGCAGTCTTGAGCGACTGAATCGACCGGCGATTCTCGAGCTTCGCAATCCTGAGGGGGAGCGCCGGTATGTAACCGTTCGACATCTCGACGGAAAACAGGCTGTTGTCGAGACACTGAATGGCTCGAAGACTTTCCCGTTCGAATCCCTCGAAGCCTTCTGGTTCGGTGATTTTACTGTGTTGTGGCAGTTGCCCTCCTTTATGGATGATAGTGTCGACAACACTGGCGCCAGCACAGAACAGCTGTGGCTTAGCTCCCGGATGATGGAACTGGCGGACTTGCTGTCGAGCGAACGCCAGCAAAGTGATCAGGTTAAGCGTATGGAAACCCGCGAGCAGGTACGCTGGTACCAGCAGCAAAAAGGGCTTGTAGTGGACGGTATCGCCGGTGCAATGACGCTCATCCAGATCAACAACGATCTTGATGATGATGTGCCGAGGCTGGTATCGAACGATGCCTTGTGGGGGGATCACTAATGTCCTATATCCTGGATGCCTTGCGGAAATCCGAGGCTGAACGACGTCAGGGTAAAGTGCCGGATCTCGGTCAGCAGGTTCAGCTTATTCATAAACCCCGTAAGAAGTCGGTATCGGCGGCTTTCTGGGTAGCGATTGCGTTGATCATCAATGCCGCGGTTCTGGTGGTGATTTTCTGGCCGCGCAGTATGACCGTCGTGGGCAATGAGACAGATGTTCCCGTCGCTGATCAGAATGTGGAAGTGATTGAGCCAGAAACACCGGCCGAGTCCATGCAATCCGGTAGTGAAGCTCAAACTCCCGATCGTGCCCCTGAAACAGATACGGCGGAGACTTTACCAGTGCCGTCCGTAGACGAGCCGGTGGATGCCATCGCCGAGAGTGGTGAAGCCGAGCCCCGTCTTCGTCCGACGGTGATTGTGCCGAACCGGACAGTAGTTGATTCTGTGCCGGCGCAGCCCGACCAGGAAATGTCGGGCCGTGTGCCCCATCTGGTTGAATTACCCCTGCCATTCCAGAAGAGCATTCCCGATTTGATTTTTAACAGCCATATCTACTCGTCAGAACCGACCGCCCGACGGGTGATGATCAATAATCAGTACATGCGGGCGGGCGACAGCTTCTCCGGTATCCGTGTTGAGCGCATCACTGAAGAAGGGGTGGTCCTCAGCAAGAACGGTCGCCAGTTCCGGGTAGGTGTGGTGCGTGACTGGATGAGCCCCCGCTGATGGCCCTGACAGACGACACTAAACAGCTGATTCAACAGGCCTACCGCGATGTATTGGCGGGGAAGGATGTCCGTGCCCGTTACGGTCAGCGGCTGATGATTGCAGAAATCGCCCGTTACATGGGCGACATCACCGATAATGACGGCCAGCGAACGTCGCCGCCGTCGGCCTGTGTCGTGGAGGCGGGAACCGGTACCGGAAAAACCCTGGCGTACCTGATTGCTGCCATTCCCGTGGCCAAAGCCCTGGGGAAGACCCTGGTGATCTCTACCGCTACGGTCGCCCTGCAGGACCAGATTGTTCACAAGGACCTGCCGGATCTCAAGAAGCACAGCAAGATGGACTTCACCTGGACCCTGGCCAAGGGGCGGGGGCGGTATCTCTGCATGTCTCGCCTGGAAGCCCGACTCCATGATGAGGGTAACGGAGACAGCGATACCATGCCGCTGTTTCTGCTGGATGGCCCCGGTAACGAAGAGCCGGGAACCCGAGCCTTCTTCGAGGATATGCTCGCCAGCTACGGATCCCGAACCTGGGACGGTGACAGGGACCACTGGCCTGATCAGATTCCCGACGATATTTGGCGCCAGGTCACCACTGACCATCGTCAGTGCACCAACCGCCATTGCAGCTACTTCGACAGTTGTGCGTTCTTTGATGCCCGTAAGGGCCTGGATGACGCCGACATTGTGGTGGCAAACCACGACCTGGTCCTGGCCGATCTGACCCTCGGCGGGGGGGCGATTTTGCCTGAACCGGAGAACGCCCTGTTTATCTTTGACGAGGCCCATCACCTCCCGGACAAGGCGTTGAACCACTTCGCAGCATCGGTTCCGCTGAATGCAACGCGCCAATGGCTTAAACAGCTGTCCCAGGCACTGGGGAAAATGCAGCCGTTCCTGGCGCCGGCCACCCAGGCCGCGAAAACCATTGATCGCGTCAGCGAGGCCTCCCGGGGCGTTGATGTGGCCCTGACCGAGGTATATAGCGAAGCGGAGCAGAATACCGGCTGGGAGTTCAGCGAAGAGCGCCGTTCGGCACAGTGGCGATATCCGGAAGGGGAGTTACCGGAAGTCCTGTCCGGGTTGGCCGCCAATGCACGACTCGCGACGGCTAGCCTGGTGCGACAGTTGGGAGTACTGGTGGATGAGCTCCAGAAGGCGTTCGACGAACGAAAGGAACACGATGTGGACCGGGAGACGGCGGAATCCTGGTACCCGGTCATTGGCTCGTTCCATGCTCGCGCGGAAGACCAGCTTCGTCTCTGGGCGGCCTGGTGCGAAACCACGGGCCCCAAACCCGCCGAAGGCGACGAAGATGCCCAGGGTGAAGAAATCACCGTAAAACCCAAGCTCAAAAGTCCGCCGCCAGCTCGCTGGGCGGTTCGTCAGAGATGGGACCACGCCGAGGACATTACCCTGTACAGCAGCCCGGTATTGGCTGATAACCTGCTGTATTCCCGGCTCTGGTCCCGGGCTTACGGCGCGGTCCTGACCAGTGCCACGTTGACTGCACTTGGTCGCTTTGACCGGTTGCAGGCACGTGCAGGTTTGCCGGCGGCCAGTCGTTTCCTGGTGGTTCCCAGTTCTTTCCGCTACGCCGAGATGGCAACAGTGGAAGTGCCAGCCATGACGGCGATGCCAAGTGATGATGCGTTCACGGATGCCCTGGTGTCACGGCTGCCCGATCTTTGGGTTGGCGAGAAGGCGACCCTGGTACTGTTTACAGCTCGTCGTCAGATGCAACTGGTGCGCGATGCCCTCGCGCCGGAGTATCCCGATCTCATTATTACCCAGGATGACATGGCCAAGGGTGAGGTGCTGCGCCAACACTGTAACCGTGTGGACGAGGGGCGCCCCAGTGTACTTTTCGGCGTTGCCAGCTTTGCCGAAGGCATCGACCTGCCGGGTAAATACCTTGGACACGTGGTTATCACCCGGCTGCCATTTTCCGTGCCGGACGATCCGATAGAGGCCAGCCTGGCGGAATGGGTCTCCCAGAAAGGCGGTAATCCATTTATGGAAATCACCGTGCCGGATGCATCCATCAAACTGGTCCAGGCGGTTGGTCGGTTGTTGAGGACGGAACAGGACACCGGTCGGGTGACCATTCTTGACCGGCGCATCGTCACCCGACGCTATGGTCAGTTGTTGTTGGATGCTCTGCCCCCCTTTCGGCGGATCATTGAGCAGTAGGCTATAAAAAAAAGAGCCATCCCGGTTGGGTATGGCTCTTGTTAAAAGGGGTTCTGTTGAACCCGGGCGTCGAAACGCGGAACAAGGATTCTGAAGGCCTGAAGTTTCAGAATTCCTGGTGAAGACTTGCCTCACCTCGGAAAGAATAATAAGGGAGCGGGGGGCTTAAAGGGATCGTCCAAAGGGCGTAGTGGGGCGGATTTTCGGGTTACAAATGTGAGGTATGTCACATAAATTAGGTTATAGAATTCAGGGTTATTCCAGAAGCGCCAACTCCCGAGCTTTTGCCAGGGCTTCCGTGCGTCGGCTGACGCCCATCTTCCCGTAAAGATTGCGGATATGCGCCTTGATGGTGGCTGGAGCAACCTTCATACGGCTGGCAATGTCCTTGTTCGCTAACCCTTCATTGATCAGGACCAGAACTTCTTTCTCCCGCTGACTCAGCGGCTCAGTGAGGGCTACGCTGGTACCGGCTGGCCTCTTGGCCCTATCTTTGGCTGGTTCCGGGCTCTTCGAGCCATCGCCGATGGCCCGGAGCATGGCCAGCAGGCTGCTGTTCCAGCGTGACGGCGCGCGCAGGGCCGGTAGCTCCAACAAGCGCTGACGTACGTTCGGGCTCTCTTCTGCGAACAACCTCATAAACCCTGCGTCTGATGCTCTGTGCACTGCCTGGGACAGCATCTGATCGGCCTCCGGGATTTTCCCCTCGACGTACAGGGCTTCGGAATAGACTGTGAGGATTTCGACCAGATGCCGGAAATGTTGATCTTCTTCAGCACTGAGCCTGAGGGGTGCGAGTATCGCGATGGCGTCCGCCGGTCGGCCAGCTGCCACCATGACCCTGGCAATGCTGATCTGGTTCTGTTCCCGGTTCAGGGGATTGGAAAAATGCTCATCGGTGACTGACTGAGCCCAGCGCTCTGCCTGTTGGAGGCGACCGTCTGCCAGGTAACATCGGACCAGCAATGCAGAACAGGCCGGGGGCTCGAACAGGATATGATCGTGCCTTCGTCGGGCGACGGTGGCGGCGTCCTCCAGGGCTTCGATGGCTTCTTCAAAACGACCCTCACTGAAGGCGAGATGGCCCCGTACGTACTGGATGATGACATGCTGGCCGGGCTCGGTACCATTATTGACGTGCTCCATCAGCGGCGTAAGATGTGAGGTCGCCAGTTCGGGCTCGTTACGTTCCCGGTAGATCTCTGTCAGCGCACTGTTCTGCCAGCAGGAAATCAGTCTGGGTTGTGCTGGATCGGAATAATGCTGGTCCACCCAGCGCCGGACCGAGGTGCAGGTTTCCAGTGCGTCGTCGATATCGCCACGGTTGTACTGAATCCATGCCAGTAATCCTCCGCTGGATAGCACCGTGTTGGGTTTCCGCTCCAGCTCGCCATAATGGATTGCAGAGCGCAGGGCTTCCCTGGCGGACGGAAGATCCCCCTTGCCGTAATAATCCAGGCCAATGCCATAGTAGGTCACTGATTTAAGCGGGATGCGGGTATGGTCGATATCCTTGAGCACCTGGCGTGTCAGGTCATTGGCGCTCTTGTCATCGCTTCGGGTGCGGGCAAGGTAGGAGCGGATCAGTGAGATCTCGCTTTGCAGGCCCAGGGCCCCTTCAGCGTCCGGGTGGGAGTCAGCGACCTGTTGATCAAGAACGTCTTCGAGGGTCGAGAGTAACGGCTCCAGCATATCGACACGGTTGGCAAAAAACAGGGACCAGATCCGCAGCATCTGAAGCTGGGGGTTATCCTCCACCATGTCCGCAGGGAGGGAATCCAGCCAATTGAGGACTGGAAGATGATAGCCCCCGTGAATCAGGTTGTTGCCGTGTTCGGCGAGCACCCGTGCCAGCCAGGACCAGTCCCGTTGGCGGACAATCTGGGCAATACCCTCCTGAACGTGATTATGACTCAGAAGCCATGAGACCGCCCGCTGCCAATGTTGTTCAGCCATGTCTGGACTATCAACCCAGGCCCGTTGCAGCAACGCATCCCGAAACAGGTCGTGGTATCGGAACCAGTGGTTGCGGGTGTCCAGGGGAATCAGGAACAGGTTCTGCTTCAGTAATTGCTCCAGCATGGCCTGGCTGTTCGATGTGCCCCTTACGGCATCACACAGGGGCGCGCAAAGCTTTGGGCAGCAGGCGGTACTAAGAAGGAAATCGCGGATTGCTTCGGGTTGCTGATCCAGAACTTCACTGAGCACATAGTCGTTGATGCGGCGCTCGTCGACATCAACTGTAATAGGCAGAGCCGAATCGCCGGTGGATCGGCTGACGCCGGAAAGCGCCGATAGCTGCATTGCCGCCACCCACCCTTCGGTCTTCCGGCAGATTTTGTGGATCTCCTGTTCGGAGACTTTCAGCCCCATGGTTTCCCGGAAAAAGTGACGGCATTCTTCTTCGGAGAAAGCCAGCAGGCCGGGGTGGATATCTGCAACCCATTGGCGAACCCGCCAACGTGCCAGGGGCAGGGGAGGCTCGGTCCGTGACGCGAGGGTCAGGGTAACGCCCGGCGGCAGGTAATCCACAAAGTAGGAGAACTGACGCTGTATATCCGTATCCCGAATCAGATGGAAATCATCCAATACCAGGGACCATTGGGAACCGTCCTCTGCAAGGGCGTTAATAAGGCCTGTGATGGGGCCTTCCAGCTCCTGAACTGAACAGTGGCTGAGTTGCTGGCGACAGGTCTCCAGACCCGCCATTCCGCTGTGCTCGAACGCGCCCACTATGTATTGCCAGAAACGCCGGGGCTCATCGTCGTGGTCATCCAGGGAGAGCCAGGCGGTTGAAGTGCCCTGTTGTGTGCACCACTGGCTGACCAGGGTTGTTTTGCCAAAGCCCGCTGGCGCGACAACCAGGTTGAGCCGTTTTGAGGAACCGGGTTGCAGCAGACGGCACAACCGTTCCCGCCAGACGGCGCGGGGGTCGGAGGTTGGTCTGAGGAACTTCGTGGTCAGTAGCATCGTATCCCTGAATGCACTCGGAGTATCGATCTCGGATTGTGTGCTTTGTCAGACTGAAGTCAAGGGTAGTGTCCCGTCTGGTTAATTTGTTGACCTACTGCGTGACGCTGGCGACTCTGGCCAAGGCGCAAGTCCGCCGATGTGGTGGCTCCACATCAAGGGCTGGCAACACAGGTCCAGAGTCGCCAGCGTCGCGCCCTCCGGGAGCCCCTGAAAGCCTTGAGAGCGGTGTTACGGCGACTCGATTTGGAACTACCAAACCTTCGCCACCGCGCCTTGCTCTCACGGCTTTCAGGGGCTCAGTAGATCAACAAATTAACCAGACGGGACACTAGCTGCAAAAACGGCATTAGGGATGCGGCGTTATTCGATTTTTGGTCTAAACTGTGTAGGAGTGTCTATGTATATTAATAAAGAATGAAAAGTGTCATTTTTATGCGTATTCTGTGCTTCTCCAATATGGGCTGAAGTTCAGAGTTAACGCAGCCCGAGTTTTCCGGGAATTCAGGGAGCAACAGGGTCGATGAAACTACAACAGTTGCGCTATATCTGGGAAGTTGCGCACCATGATCTGAACGTATCAGCCACTGCCCAGAGCCTTTTTACTTCACAGCCCGGTATTTCCAAACAGATCCGCTTACTTGAGGATGAACTCGGCCTTGAGGTATTTGCCCGCAGTGGTAAGCATCTGACGCGGATCACCCCTGGCGGTGAGATCATTATCCGTGAGGCGGGGGAAATACTTCGAAGGGTAGAGGGCATAAAAAAGATTGCCCAGGAGTTCAGCAATCAGCGCAAGGGCGACCTGAGTATCGCCACCACCCATACCCAGGCCCGTTACGCGCTTCCGCCAGTGATTAGCGGCTTCATTGAGGCCTATCCGGATGTTTCCCTGCACATGCACCAGGGAACGCCCATGCAGATTTCGGAGATGGCAGCCAACGGCGCGGTGGATTTTGCCATTGCCACCGAGGCCATGGAATTGTTTAACGACCTGATCATGATGCCCTGTTACAAGTGGAACCGCAGCGTGATCGTACCGAAAAACCACCCACTGGCGAAGCTTTCCGAACTGACCCTGCCGGAGTTGGCCGAGTACCCGCTGGTTACCTATGTCTTCGGCTTTACCGGCCGGTCCAAGCTGGATGAGGCATTCCAGTCCCAGGGGCTGACACCGAAGGTGGTCTTTACCGCGGCGGATGCCGACGTGATCAAGACTTACGTCCGCCTCGGGCTGGGCGTAGGCATTATTGCCAGTATGGCGTTCGATGAGAAAGTCGATACCGACCTGGTGGCCCTGGACGCGCGCAAGTTGTTCCGGCCGAGCGTCACCCGCATTGGATTCCGTAAGGGCACTTTCCTGCGCGGTTATATGTACGAATTTATCCAGCGTTTTGCACCTCATCTCACCCGCGAACGGGTGGATGAGGCGGTTGCGCATCAGGGCAGTCGGTCGGAAATCGAAGGATTGTTCAAAGATGTCGAGCTGCCGACTTACTGATTGTCCTTGGCGATCAGGTTCCCGGCATGCAGGCCACACTCTTTCTGTGTGGCTTCTTCCCACCACCAGCGGCCTTCACGTTCGTGTTGGCCCGGAAGCACCGGTCGGGTGCAAGGCTCACAGCCGATACTGACGAAACCTCTGTCGTGCAGCTTGTTGTACGGGGCTTCCGTCATGCGGATGTAGTCCCACACTTCCTTTGAGGTCCAGTTCGCCAGGGGATTGAACTTTACCAGTTGGCGTTCTTCGGTAGAGAAGGCTTCGTCAATCTGCACCACCGGGACATCATTGCGGGTGCCAGGGCTCTGATCCTTGCGTTGCCCGGTTATCCAGGCATCCACGGTGGCCAGCTTGCGGCGTAGGGGATTGACCTTGCGAATGCCACAGCATTCCGAATGGCCATCTTTGTAGAAGCTGAACATACCCTTACGGGTGACCAGGTCCTCTATTTCCTTGGCGTCCGGGAACATCACTTCAATGTTAATTCCGTAATGCGTGCGTACCCGTTCCACGAACTCGTAGGTTTCGGGATGCAGGCGACCGGTATCCAGGGTAAACACCTGAAGGTTATCCGTGAGCTTGTGGGCCATTTCAATCAGGGCAACGTCTTCGGCCCCACTGAAGGAGATGGCAATATTATCGAATTGTGTCAGGGCCGCTTTCAGAATGGCCCTGGGGCTCTGGCCTGCGAGTTCCTGCTGTAACGCGCCAATGTCTGTCATGAAAAGCTTAGTCCTTCATAAATGTGTGATAAATCTACCATTAAGGGGCTCCGGGCTAAAGGAATGTGGTCGTATATCCTTATAGCGGGCAAGAAGCACGATGCATTCGGCGGCGGATTTTCTTATCATACGGGCCCATTGAAGCCGGAGCGCCTGTTTGCTGCCGGAAACACTGAATATGACTATCAGGAGATCACTGTGGAACTCGCGTGCCTTGACCTCGAAGGAGTACTGATCCCGGAAATCTGGATCGCGTTTGCGGAAAAAACCGGAATTGAGGAGCTGAGGGCCACCACCCGTGATATTCCTGATTACGACGTGCTCATGAAGCAACGCCTGCGCCTGCTGGATGAGCACGGTTATGGCCTGCCGCAGATTCAGGAAGTCATCGGTGAACTGGACCCGCTGCCGGGAGCCAGCGAGTTTCTGGACTGGCTGCGGGAGCGCTTCCAGGTAGTGATCCTGTCTGATACCTTCTACGAATTCGCCATGCCGCTGATGGCCAAGCTGGGTTTCCCGACGCTGCTGTGTCACAAGCTGGAAGTGGCGGACAACGGCCAGATTACCAATTACCTGCTGCGTCAGCGGGATCCCAAGCGCCAGTCTGTTCGCGCCTTCCAGCTACTGAACTACCGCGTCATTGCAGCTGGTGATTCCTACAACGACACCACGATGCTGAGTCAGGCGGAAGCCGGCATCCTGTTTCACGCTCCGCAGAACGTCATTGAAGAGTTCCCCCAGTTCCCGGCGGTTCATACCTTTGATGATCTGAAGCAGCAGTTCCTTAAGGCCAGCTCGGTGCACAACGCCTGAGTTGCCGGCCGGGATTCGTGTCGGATTACGCCTGCGGCTAATCCGACCTACAAGAAAAGCACCGTAGGTCGGGTTAGCGAAGCGTAACCCGACACCTACAAATTCGACTTACAGTTCCAGTTTCTCCAGAAACTCCATCAGCGGCCGCACCTTGGTCAGCGTCTCCTCATACTCCGCCTGCGGATCGGAATCGGCAACGATCCCTCCGCCACCCCAGCATCGAATCGTGCCCTCGTCATCACAAAGCAGAGTCCGGATTGCAATATTGCTGTCCAGCACGCCGTTCAGTCCCCAGTAGAACACCGACCCACAGTAGGGGCCTCGCCAGTGGGGTTCCAGCTCCCGGATAATTTCCATGGCCCGTATCTTGGGCGCGCCTGTGATGGAACCGCCGGGAAAGGCATCAAGCAGTGCTTTAATTGGCGATACATGATCCTTGAGAGTGGCATGGATGTGGCTGACCAGGTGATGGACATTGCGGTAGGACTCCAGGGCAAATAACTGGTCCACGGCCACGGTACCTGTTACCGCGCTGACACCAAGGTCGTTCCGCAGCAGGTCCACGATCATCAGATTCTCGGCGCGGTCCTTCTCCGAAGCTCTTAACTCGTCCGCCAGGGCCGCGTCTTGCTGAGGAGTCGTACCGCGTGGGCGGGTGCCCTTGATCGGGCTGGTGTGAACGGTTTTTCCCCGGATCTCCAGAAAGCGTTCGGGAGAAATCGAGAGTATCGAATGTCTTCCGGCCCGAATGAACGCGCTGTACGGGGTGGGGTTGGCGTCAGAAAGCGCCCGGAAGGCTTGCCATGGGTTGCCCGCATAGTGGCCGCTGAACTCCTGGGAGAGATTGGCCTGGTAACAATCGCCCGCCTCAATGTACTGGCGAACAGCGGCTACGCTTGCCACGAATTCGTCCCGGGACTGGGTGGCCGTGAACGGAGCGGGCATGTGCCACGTCTCATCCGGTGAGGCTGCGTTGCCTGTCAGCCAATCCTGCAGTTTTCTGAGGATTTTCCCCGGGCAGTCAGGGTGGACCCACAAATAATAGCTGTCGTTTACCCTGTTATGGCTAGCGGACCACAGGTAGAGGCCGGCGTGCATGAGCGGAACGTCAACGTCCGGGCATTGGTCAATCAGGCGTTTCTCTTTTACGTAGCCCAGCTCATACCCCAGGAACCCAACCCAGCCGCCGGTCAGGTGGTCCCCGGACTCCGCCTGGGGAGTGCTGTAGTGCTGCGCCGCTTTCTCCATTTGCCCTGCGAGCATGCTGAGATCCGCCGCTGCGGAAGAGCCCGGGCTGATTTCCAGGGATTGGCTGGCACAGGCGGAGAATCCACAGATCACGCCCCGGGATTCGCCGTTTCCAACGCTGCCAATATAGGCGAAGTCGTATTCCCCACAGGCATGGTCCAACAAGTGGCTGTACTCTTCGCTGGTAATGGGTCTGGAAACAGGCAGGCTCAAACTAACCCCGTAACAAATGTAGAAGAATGATAATCAGCCCACAAAACGGGCATTGTCGGTTCCGAACTCACGCTGATCTAATAGAACGGACATTTCCGTTGCATTGGACAGCGCCGGACAGGCCGGTTATTTATTTTAACCGACTTCCGGGGGTGTCGTGTGGAAACCGATTGAAAATAATAAGGAAGATTACGATGCCAAGCCTGAAAAAGTCACTGGTTACCATAGCGTTGACCTCTGCATTGCTCACAACCCCTTTTGCTCTCTCTGAGGAGAATCAACTGGCCGTCGAAATTCCGGAGAACAGTGTGCTGTCTGATGGAATGCTTACCAAGGAAGAACTGGCAAAGTTCGCCGTTATTGGTCAACAACAACTGGTAAAGCTAACGGAAAAAGCGATGGAGGAGTACACCAGCGAGTTAATGGATGACGATGACAATATGCCTGCTGCCTGGATGCTGCTGGATGACGGGGAAACCATCAAGAGGATCAATATTGATTCCCAGGCGGAGCAGGCAAACGCCCAGATGAGGATCCTGATGTACCGGGCGGCACTCAAGTCGATTGCGCGTCGCGGAAAGATCAATGCGGCAGTCATCCTTTATACCGGCAAGGTTAAAGAAGGGGAAGATGCTGAGGCGCTTGTCATAGAGCATGAGCATCGGTTGGGTATTTCTGCCAACAAGGTGGTGCCTTTCCATCTGGAAGATGGGGACGCGTCGTTCTCGCAGGCGATTACCAGGGAAAAGCCGTTCCAGATGTTTTACGACGATAAGCAAGAATCACCGGCTCATCAGGGGTGAAAGTGAGAAGTAATGCGCGTTTGTTTCAGGTTGTAAGCGACTCGTGAAGAACTGTGAATGCAGTCACGGACTAGGACTGTAAAACAATCTTAAATGGAGTCGTGGGGTAAGGGACTCCACATCAAAAAATACAAACTCAGATAACAACAACATGAGTTTATAAGGAGATAATATGAAAGGCCTGAAGAAAATCGCACTCGCAACCGCGGTCGCTGCTGCTCCTTTTGCAGCACACGCTGACCTGAAAGCAATGGACGACAGTGCAATGGGTAACGTCACCGGTCAGGCCGGTGTGACCATCGAACTGGAAACCAAAGTAAGCATTGGTCAGTTCAAGTACACGGATGAAGGCTCCTTCGCAGTTAACGACATCGTTCTCGGTGGTTCGGGTGTTGCCGGTGGCACAGGTACTGAGCTGCTGGACCAACTGAAGATCGATATCGACGTGGCTGATGATGGCGACGCAGTTATCCACGTAGGCACCCTGGATGGCAACCCGATCGACTGGGGTATGACCGTTGGTTCCATGGAGCTGCTGGCTGGTAGCACTGGCTCAGATAGCACTACGCTGATCTCCAACATGAGCGGTTACGGTAACCTGGCGCAGCTCGACTTCCGTGTTGACACCGCTACCGACCACCTGAATATCGTTGCTGCCTTCGACGTACAGGATATGGACTTTGACGTTGAGTTCCTGGGTATTGGTATTCGTGACATGGTGATCACCGGCGCTGGCGGTAACTTCGACTATGACGGCGACGGCTCGGTCATGTCTGCTGACGCAGATGGTGAATTCGGTCTGGATCCGGCATCCCAGGAAGCTCAGGTGCTGGCCGGTTTCGCCAACGTGAACCTGGATGTATATAAAGGTGCTGGCCTTGGTGCCTCCACGGCTACAGACGTACTGCGTATCGACGTAAACAACGTGTACATGGATATGTCTATCGGTGCAGTTGAAATTGGTGGCACGTCCATCGGTTCCCTCGCCATCGACAACCTGGCGGTTACCGACACCAAGCTCGCAGTTTACGGTCACTAATCTGACCTGACTCAGCAGGTGTTCAATAAACGCTCCGCTTCGGCGGGGCGTTTTTTTTATTCTGAAGGTAAAAAAACGACGCCCACAAAGACGTCGTTTATGGCTGGTAATTCTGCTATTGGGTGCTACTGATCCGGTACCGCTATCGATAAATCAAAACCACCACCCGGGCGTGGTGTCAGGCTGATGGGCCCTTCATTGATCGCCTGAGGTACTTCAATGCGGTCAATGCCGGGAGGGTTACCGATGGAGAAATTCACGTTCTGGCCGTCAAATCCGATACCAAGCTGGTCGTTCAGGAATGTCTGGGTGAAGGGTTCATCCGGAATCTGGGCCTGTTGACCAAAGATGATGGGCGGGATTGTGGGTGTGAAGTCTACTTGAGGCTGCGCACGAGCCAGTTCTTCCTGAGGCAAAAGCAGGGCACGGCGAAGGAATTCTTCCTCGGCCTGTTCCAGTGCCTCGGATTTGCCTTCTTCCTGATACCGCTGCAGGGCTTCCCGATAGGCTTCTTCTTCCGCTTCCGATACTACGGGTTCACCGGGTGAAATCGTCAGGGAGCGTAGGATGCGCTGGCGATCCGCTGCACTTTTCTGCTGGTCCCTGGGAACGACGATGACAGCGGAGTCTTTCACATAGGTGTCCACCATCTCATCGGATGTCATGGTTTGCACACCCGCTGACAGCGCTGTGCTGAAAACAGCAAGTCCGGTGGCGCTGGCGATGGCAATGGAGAGAGGGGTTGGGCGTGTCATGGTATAGCCCCCTGGCTGTGATCCACGATGTAGGAGGTATGCCTGATAACACTGCAATCAGTCTGCTCCCTTTATAATCAGTATTCGGATTGCCCGACACAAATTCAAGGGATTTGTCGCGGGATTGTGACCACTATCGGTGTATTTTCAGTATTGTTATAAATATCGTAGTAAAGATGGTTATATAGACGGCCGATTTTCCCGGGGCACCCTGGGGTAGCTAACAGGACCTTTATGTTTCAGGCACTTCGTTCGCGCTGGCAGCGCTGGGTTAATCGCAGGATTCCCCGAGCGGATAAGCAGGTATTCAGCCAGCGAAATATTTTCATTTTGCCGACCGGACCGGGTGTGGTGTTTGGCCTATTGCTGCTGGTAATGCTGATTACCGGCATCAACTATCAGAACAGTCTGATCTACCTGCTGACCTTTATGCTCGGCGCCATTATGGTGGCTGCCATGCACCAGACACACCGCAATCTTGCAGATCTGGAACTTACCCTTGTTCAGGCCGGCGAGGGGTTTTGCGGTGATCGGATTCCATTCCGATTTCGCGCGGTGTCAGGTAAGCACGACGCTGTTGCAATTTCCCTGAGTTTCGATGAGCACACCCTGAGTCAGCAGCACGTACCGGCTGGACAGGCTGGTGATCTGGTGTTGTCGGCGGAAAGCCCGCAACGTGGGTATTTCCGTCCCGATCGAGTCCGGGTGGAGACCCGCTTTCCATTCGGACTGCTCAAGGCGTGGTCCTGGGTCCGGCCGGCGTCCTTTGGTATTGCTTATCCGCGGCCAGTGCCTGCGCCGGACGCGATGAGTACAGTATCTGACGGTGATGATCAGGAAACCGCCCGCGCCATCGACGGTAACGACCATGCTGACATGCGGCCCTGGCGGGAAGGGGATCTGGCTCAACGTGTTTTATGGAAACGCTTTGCGCGTACCGGCCAGATGGTGATTGCAGACTGGGAGGGTGAGCAGGGCAGTCCCCACTGGATTGATTACCATGCATTCCCTGGCGTGGATCAGGAATTGCGAATCAGCTATCTGACGGCTTTGGTTATTGAACGCGGCCAGACAGGCACACCGTTTGGACTGAATCTGCCGGGCCAGGTTATTGATCCGGATGCCGGACCCGCTCATGTCAACCGTTGTCTTAAAAGCCTTGCGGTGTTTGGCCTGGATAAGCCGCGGGATGATTCCACGAGCGCTTTTGGTTCCAGGGCACAGACTGATGGCACGACAGTGATCGGGGAGGTCGGTTGATGGCAACACTTCCCGGTAATTATGAGGTGTCAGGCTTTTCTGGAGCAGAAGTTCCAGCACTGCCGAGCAGGGCGCTGATCTGGGTGATCGCCAGTTTTGCGTTGCTACTGGTGCCGCAATGGGACCGACTACCGGTGTGGCTGATTGCCAGTTGTGTTGCCCTTGCGGGCTGGCGTTGGCTGGCTCAGTCCGGTCGTGTCCGTTTGCCGGGAAAATGGACGAGAACCGCGATCATGCTGGGGGTGATTGCCATTTACGTTGCCACGGTACAGGGACGGTTTACGGTGGATACGGCAGCCTCTTTCTTCGTCCTCGCTGTGGGACTCAAGTGGCTGGAAACCCGATCCACCCGGGATTTCTATGTGCTGTTTTTCATCCTGGTGTACCTGGCAACGGTCAATTTCCTGTTCCATCAGGAGATCCACTGGGCGGCGCTGAATCTGCTGGCAGTCGGTTTTTTGCTGGTGGGGCTTCAGACGTTGAATGCTCCGGATTTACCGGAGTCCATGCGTTCCGGCTGGGGTCGTTTGGGCATGATGCTGCTGAAAACGTTGCCCGTTGTCGTATTGCTGTTCTTATTTTTTCCGCGTGTGGCTCCGCTTTGGAGTGTGCCTCTGGTATCCGGAGAGGCGCGCTCTGGTATCAGTGACACCATGCGCCCCGGAGATATCTCCAACCTCGCACAGAGCAGTGAGAGAGCATTCCGCGCTACCTTCGGTGGCGAACTGCCCGCGTATAGGGACCGTTATTGGCGGGGGTTGATCCTGGACTATCTGGATGGGGAGACCTGGCGTCAGGGTCAGGGGGAGCCCTTCCGGAGACCGGGTCGCGTGTCTGTCGATGGCGGCGTGGGCAACCTGACGCCTGGCCAGTACGATGTGTTGATGGAGCCCACGGACGAGCGTTGGGCCTTTGTGCTGGAGGATTCTGTAGCTGTTTCCAATAACGTGGTGCCGACAGACGAGGGCTTGTTCCGTTTCCGCCGCCCAGCCGACACGACCGTTCGTTATCGTATGGAGTTGCAAGGTGGCGACAGCGAGAATGCCGTAGCAGAGGATCCGCAAACTTTACGCCGATACCTGCAGTTGCCCGGAAGCGGTAACCCGCGAGCGCGAGCCCTGGCGGAAGAAATGAAGGCAGACAACCCCACCCCTGAAGCCCTGGTTGGGGCGCTGATGTCCCGGTTCCGACAACAGGCATACTATTACACCCTGCGACCTCCTACGATGCCTCAAGACGGCATTGATGCTCTGCTGTTTGATGAAAAACGGGGATTCTGCGCCCACTACGCAGGTGCGACAACGTTCCTGTTGCGAGCCGCTGGCATACCCGCCCGAGTAATCGTGGGATATCAGGGAGGGGATCCGGGTGCGGGTAACGAGTATCTTGTCGTTCGTCAGTACGATGCCCATGCCTGGGTCGAGGCGTGGATCGAAGGTCAAGGCTGGGTGCGTGTGGATCCGACCGCCGCCATAGCACCTGACCGGATTGAGTCCGGATTGCGGGATGCCGTGGCCGAAGAAGGCTCATTTCTTGAGAATGACTGGGCGTCACCGCAACGGTACGGCAACATGGCTGTACTCCAGTGGGCGTCCCTGCAACTGGACCGTATCAACTATCAGTGGCAACGCTGGGTGGTGGGCTACCAGGGCCAATCCCAGATGGATTTGATGTCCCGTTTGCCCGGAGGGTTCGGGTTGAAAGAGTTGGGCTATGCGACAGCGGGCATAGTCGGGTTCGCCCTATTGGTTGCCGGAGGGTTTTCCAGCTGGCAAATGCGTAGCTCAACTTCCCGTGATCCTGTCATGCGGCTAATCCGACGCTGGTACAGGCTTTGTGAACGTGCGGGTATTCCGGTGCGCTTTGGGGAGACGCCCGCGCAGCTGGCCGAGCGTATTGGTTCGGCGAGCCCCCGGGCCGGGGGAGCCGCCAGAGCTTTTGCCCGAATGGTAAACAAGCATTACTATGGCAGCGAACCGCGAGCGGATCAGCGCCAGTCACGGGAAAAAATGGGGCGTTTACTGATCACTATGCGTAAACAGATGTTGCGGGATACCTCCGAGTCTGGTGAAACCGCGACTCACCGCCACTAAAAAGGGTAACAGGTTGAATCCATCCGAAGTGTCCATGCCCTGGCTCCACGATGCCTGGCAAAGTCTGCAGAAACGTCTGGGTGAAAACCGGCTACCTCATGCGTTACTGGTGACGGGCGAGCGTGGCGTTGGTAAGCGGATGTTTGCCGATGGCGTTGCCGGATTACTGATCTGTGATCGGCCTGCCCATGATGATGATCATGGTCTTCAACCATGTGGCGGCTGTAAACAGTGTGAGCTGGTGGCGGCTGGTACCCATCCGGATATCCGCGTTTATAGCCCCGAAAAGTCACGGATGATCAAGGTGGATCAGATTCGGGCACTGTCGTCGTTCGCCGTATCGTCTCCACAGGTCGGACAACGCAAGGTAGCGATCATTGATCGTGCAGATCAATTGAACATCAACTCTGCGAACGCTTTGCTGAAGACCCTGGAAGAGCCTTCCGACGATGTGGTGCTCCTGCTGTTGCAGGAAAGCGGGCGCCCGATTCTGCCGACCATCCGATCCCGCTGCCAGACCCTGTTGATTGCCATTCCGGATGGCGATGCTGCAGCTCGTTGGTTGGCAACTGAAGTCATGAAACTGGATGAAGCGGACCGTCCCTCCGCGGAGTTGTGCGGCAAAGCACTGACGTTGTCCGGCAACACGCCGAGACTGGCCTATGAGTACCTGACAGGGGATTACCTGACGTTGCGGGATCAGGCCCTGAATCAATTCCGTCAGTTCATGAAAGGCCAGCTGACGGTAGGCGAAGCCGCCAAGCCGTTCAAGGCTCTCGGGCTGGAAGGCGCCCTGGGATTGTTTGAAAGCTGGGCAGCGGATCTGGCCAGGATCAGTGCCAATGGCACGCCAAGGGATACGGATGCAGCAGAGATGCTGAATTATCTCGCCAAATCCAACCCGCCGTGGTGTGCGCACCAGATCCTGGAGCTGATTCACGAGACACGTTCCGCGGCTGTCTACAACGTTAATCCGGAGCTTGAGGCAGGCAGGCTGCTGATCGCGTGGCAGGCATTGATGCCCCGTAAACGGGCGCCGGCCTGAACCGACAACCGCTGGGGGGGGCAGAGAGAGCGATTTTGGCCAACTGCTGCTATGATTGCGAAATATCAGATAATTTTCAGTCTCGAACAGTAAGTCGGATAAGCCGAAGCCTTCATCCGACATCGTAATCCAACAAAGTAACAATGTTTCTCAGCCAGATAGAAAGGTGTTAACTATGGGCCCCGGCTTTGGCGCACGAAGTGGCATACTGACCCTTACCATAAAGGACAAAGCCGTACTGTACGCGGCGTACATGCCATACATCCGGCAAGGTGGACTGTTCATTCCGACCCAGAAACAGTACCAGCTCGGGGACGAAGTGTTTCTGTTGCTGAACCTGATGGATGAACCCGAGAAAATACCGGTTGCCGGTAAAGTGATCTGGATTACCCCCAAAGGTGCGCAGGGTAACCGCGCCGCGGGTATTGGAGTCCAGTTCAATGGCGATGATGAGACCGCGCGGACCAAGATCGAGTCCTATCTGGCAGGCTCCCTGAGCTCCGACCGACCGACCCACACCATGTAACCGCAGGTGAACTGATCCTTTAATGAATGACATTGTGTTATCCCCGAAAGCGGCCGTAGAGGCGACTCCTGAAGAGGTGAACTGGCCTCTGAAAAACATCGAGCTGGCGGGTCTGCGCTGGCCTGCCAGCGAAAATTCTGGCGACTCGTGTCCGATCCTGATGCTTCATGGCTGGCTGGATAACAGTCTGACATTTGCTCATCTGGCGCCGGCGCTGCCACGTGGACGGGAAGTGTATGCCATCGACATGGCGGGCCACGGGCACTCCGGTCATCGTCCGGACGGCCAGAGTTATCTGCTGATGGATTACGTAGCCGACCTGGCAGAGCTGATCGAACATTATTTTGATCATGCGCCTGGGCACAAGGTGGACCTGATCGGGCATTCTCTGGGCGGGATTGTGTGTGTCCTGTACGCGGCGGCGTTTCCGGAGCACGTCCGGAATCTGGTGATGATTGACAGTCTGGGCCCGATCAGCCGGCCACCGGAGGATACTATTCCGAAATTGCGCCAGGCCATCAGGAAAAGAATGACCGGGTCGGGCAAGTCCGTGGTTTATCCCGATCCCCAGACCGCTGCCAAAGCAAGGGAAGGGGGGCTGAGCCCGCTATCTCCCGAAGCTGCGTTGACACTCATCCCTCGCAACATGAAAGCGGTCGATGGTGGCTTTGTCTGGCGTACTGATCCAAGACTCCGTCATCCTTCTATCATGATGCTGGAGGAATCGCAGGTGCTGGCGAGTCTTCGCAAGGTCAGTACACGTACTCTGTTTATCCGAGCCGAGAATGGCTTACTGTCCCATCGAAAGGGATGGGAGCCCCGCCTTAAGGCCATTCCCCGGATGGAAACCGTGACGGTACCTGGTGGTCATCACTGTCATTTCGACGGTGATATTGAACCTGTCAGTCATGCAATCAGGGAATTTATCAGCCATGATGTTTAAAGGGCTATTGAACGGTTTTATCGTGGGATTTCTGGTATTAGCAGGTTCTCATCCGGTCGTGGCACAGACCACCAACGGCGACCTTGCGGCGTTTCCGGCTGCTTATCCCCAGTCCTCACTGGAAGACGAAGAGCCGGTAGTCTCTTCTGGCCATCTGGTTCTTTTCAGCCCGGTCCGGGAGATAAATAATCAGATCCGCTCGGAGAAAATGGCAAGAATTCCGGTCACAGGCGTAGGGCGTCTCTATCAGGTCAACCGGGATGCCAGTCGCGGTGAAGCACGCGCACATTACCAGAGGATATTGCAGGCACGGGGTGCCCAGGTGTTGTTTGAGTGCAGTGGTCGCGATTGCGGTCGCAGTAATGTCTGGGCGAATCAGATTTTTGATCAGTCGACATTGTATGGACGCGATTCCGATCAGGATTATCTGGTTGCGGCAGCGGTCGGAGAATCCGGCAAGACCTGGCTTACCCTGATTTATACCGTTACACGTGGTACGCAGCGAGAATACGTATGGGTGGAGCATCTGGAAACCAGCGAGGGCGGAGCGATTCCCGGCCTCGATTCGGCCAGTGCCCGTATTCGGGGCCCTATCATTGTGCCCTGGCAAGGAGGCGTCACACACAGCTTCGATTGGAGTGCCAGTGACCGGCGGATTCTGAATAGCTGGGCAGACGAAGATGGCGCCTCAGTTGTGTTAACAGGGTATGCCTCACTGGGTGAAAATGAACCGCTGGAGGATGCCATGGCGCGGGCGCGGAATGCCATGGAGTCTCTGTCGCAGGTACTCGATAAAAGTGGAGTCTCCAGGAATCGCCAGACGCTGATTACTGTTGGTCCGGCAATCATTATCCCGTCTCCCGAACGTCAGGGTGATCGTGTTGAGATTGTCGTGATACGAGGTGGGCCGGGTGAGTAAACCGACAGACAACCATTCCGATAAAACGGAACCCCCTACCGATGGTGCCTCTGCCGTCGTTAAGGATGCTGAGGTTACTGTGGCGGAAGCATCTCAATCATCTGAAAAGAAACCCATGAAGCCGGGGCAGGGAAAAACTGTAGCCCTGACTCTGGGAAGTGGCGGTGCGCGCGGTTACGCCCATATTGGAGCCATTGAAGTTCTGGAGGAACGAGGCTACGAGATTGTCGCTATCTCCGGGTGCTCCATGGGGGCCTTGGTCGGTGGCATGTATGCGGCCGGAAAGATGAAGGACTACAAGGATTGGGTGACAGGACTGGGGCAGTTTGATGTCCTGAAACTTCTTGACGTGACTTTCAATTCTGTCGGTGCGATACGTGGTGAGAAAATCTTTTCCGTTGTGCGGGAAATGCTCGGCGATATCCGTGTTGAGGATTTGCCTATCGCCTATACCGCCGTGGCGACGGACTTGCTGGCACACAAGGAAATATGGTTTCAGGAAGGCCCTCTGGATCAGGCTATCCGCGCGTCCGTTGCCATTCCCAGCGTGGTGACGCCACTGGTGCTTAACGGTCGGGTGCTCGTGGACGGTGCGCTGTTGAACCCACTTCCCATCATTCCCACGATTTCCTCCCATGCTGACATGATCGTGGCGGTGAATCTCAGTGGTGAGGATGACAGGCGTCGCCGGATTCCTGACGCCGGCTTCAATGAGGCTGGTGAGCTGGAGGAAGGTGAAACGGAAGAATGGATGGACGTCATCCGCGAAAAAGCGTCCCGTTGGTTTGACTGGGATGCGATCAAGACCTTCAGTAGTCGCAAAGTGGGAGTGGCGCCAGGCGACAGTCCCGAGGATAAAATCAGCAAGGCTGTCGAAAAAAAACGGGTAGACAAGGTTCAGGACGATCCGGACTTGGCTCATGAAACCATCGATTGGGACAAGCTGGGCATCGGGAAGTTCGATGTCATGAACCTGACTATCGAAACCATGCAAAGCGCCCTTGTCCAGTACAAGATCGCCGGCTACCCACCGGATTTGCTGGTCAACGTGCCGAAAAACGCGTCGCGCAGCTACGATTACCACAAGGCTCCAGAGCTGATTCAGCTGGGAAGAGAGCGAATGGCGGCAGCTCTGGATCGCTATGAAGAGAATCGCACCAGCTCTGGCCCCATGGCAATGTAATGCCGTTGGGTAAGCGGGGCTGCAGTGTGCTGGCCAAACAGCGTATAATGCCGGTCAGAAACGCATCTTCACACAGGAATCCGAGCTACGTGACCAGCCCTATTGATGACCTGCATACCGTCAGGGATTTCCTGCGGTACGTTTCTTCCCGGTTCTCCGCTTCAGATTTGTATTTCGGTCATGGCACTGACAACGTGTGGGACGAAGCCGTGCAGTTGGTGATGCGCAGCCTGCACTTGCCTCTGGAGAACAACACGCTGTTTCTCGACGCGCGTCTGATCCGGGAAGAGCGGGAACTCATCATCAGTCGCATGCGCAGACGGATTGAAGAACGGGTACCCCTGGCTTATCTATTGGGGGAAGCCTGGTTTATGGGCATGCCGTTCAATGTGGATGAGCGCGTTTTGGTTCCACGCTCTCCCATTGGAGAGCTAATTGAACGCGGCCTTCAACCCTGGCTTGGCGAACTCCCGGTGACACGCATTCTTGACCTTTGCACAGGTAGTGGCTGCATCGGCATAGGAGCCGCGACAATATTTGAAGAGGCAGAAGTCGATCTCTCGGATATATCATCGGATGCCCTGGAGGTCGCCCGATCCAACATCGAGCTTCACGAGTTGACTGATCGGGTACGCACCGTGCAATCAGATGTATTCGACGGCATTGAGGAACGTTATGACGTTATCCTGAGCAATCCGCCTTATGTCGACGCCGAGGATATGGCGGGCATGCCGGAGGAGTATCGCCATGAACCAGAGCTTGGATTGGCAGCCGGGAATGATGGTCTTGAGATTGCCCACCGGATCATTGCCGGGGCGGCGGATCATTTGAATCCGGGCGGACTGCTCATTGTTGAAGTGGGCAATAGCTGGGTCGCACTCGAGCAGACGTATCCGGATTTGCCAATGACCTGGCTGGATTTCGAAAATGGTGGTGACGGCGTCTTTCTGGTGACCGCCGAAGACCTTCGCCAGTGGCAGGGAAAATCCTGAGAACCTTTTTATAAACCCTGGATAAGATACTGAATCATGTCGGGAAACACCTTCGGAAAATTGTTCACAGTCACCACTTTTGGTGAAAGTCACGGGGCCGCTTTAGGGTGCATCATCGACGGTTGCCCTCCGGGGCTGGAGCTGTCCGAGGAGGACATGCAGCAGGATCTGGATCGCCGCAAGCCAGGCACCTCCCGACACACTACCCAGCGCCGTGAGGCGGATGAAGTAAAAATCCTGTCTGGTGTGTTTGAAGGAAAGACCACGGGGACACCGATTGGACTGGTCATCGAAAACACCGATCAGCGGTCCAAGGATTACTCCAAAATCTCCGAGCAGTTCCGCCCGGCGCACGCTGATTACACCTACGCCCACAAGTACGGTATTCGCGATTATCGGGGCGGTGGCCGGTCGTCGGCCCGTGAAACTGCCATGCGCGTAGCCGCTGGTGCAGTGGCCAGGAAGTTTCTTGAACAGCGTCTGGGTATCCGGATTCGCGGTTACCTGTCACAACTGGGACCAATCAAGGCGGAGAAGTTAGATTGGGATCAGGTGCACCAGAATCCCTTCTTTTGTCCTGACGCTGACAAGGTGGCGGAGATGGAATCCTATATGGATGCCTTGCGGAAGGAAGGTGATTCCATTGGTGCCAGGATTAATGTGGTGGCTGAAGGTGTTCCACCCGGGCTGGGTGAGCCGATTTTTGATCGCCTGGATGCCGATCTTGCCCATGCGCTGATGAGCATTAACGCCGTAAAGGGTGTGGAAGTCGGCGCCGGCTTCGGGTGTATTGAGCAGAAAGGCACCGAACACCGGGATGAGATGACGCCTGAAGGGTTCTTGTCCAACAACGCCGGTGGTGTGCTGGGCGGTATTTCTTCCGGCCAGCCGATTGTGGCAAGCATTGCCCTGAAACCGACCTCGAGCCTGCGGCTGCCTGGCCGGAGTATTGATGTTCACGGCAATCCCGTGGAGGTTATTACGACCGGGCGTCACGACCCCTGCGTAGGTATACGGGCAACCCCGATTGCCGAGGCAATGATGGCCATTGTGCTGATGGACCACTATCTGCGCCATCGTGGTCAGAATGGCGATGTGGAGGTTTCGACGCCGGTTCTTGGTCAACTCTGACGCCAACCCGAAGGGTTATTGTTATCTACTGGCGGCTCTCAAACCTCTATTTCTGGTTTTTCGCCCTCCTGGGAGGGCTTCTTCCCTATTGGTCCCTTTACCTTGAGGGGCAGGGCTTTTCCTACCTGCAGATCGCCACATTGATGGCGACCATCCAGCTCACCAAAATAATAGCCCCCAGCGTGTGGGGCTGGCTAGGGGACCGGTCCGGCCAGAGGGTGCGCCTGGTTCGTTTTGGCGCAATCACCGGATCGTTGTTTTTTGCCGGTGTTTTCCTGGAGCCCGGGTTCTATGGGCTGCTCCTTGTCATGCTGGCGTTTACGTTTTTCTGGAATGCGATACTGCCGCTCTACGAGGTAATCACCCTCAGAACACTTGGCAAGCGAAAGGACAAATACGGCAAAGTCAGGCTGTGGGGATCTGTTGGATTTATCGGCGCTGTGGCTCTGGTCGGCGGGATTCTGGAGTGGGTCCCAATACAAAAGTTGCCATGGCTGCTGCTTCCAGTATTTGTGGGGATCGCGGTGTCAGCCTTCCTGGTGCCTTCTGATCGGGGGGAGCGTAAACCAGCAGCACCGAAGGGCAGTCTCAAGGCAATTGTCACCCATCCGGCGGTGGTGTCGTTTTTCCTGATGAACTTCCTGCTCCAGGTGTCTCATGGGGCCTACTACACGTTCTTCAGTATTCACCTGGCGCAGCATGGATATGGCAAACTTTCCATCGGGCTCCTGTGGTCTCTTGGGGTGCTGGCGGAGATCGGGCTGTTTCTGGTGATGCATCGGCTATCCCAGAACTTTTCGGTTCGCCAGATAGCCATCGGTGCACTGACGCTCACCATGATCCGCTGGATGTTAATTGCCGAGTTAACGGATGTGGTGGCTGTGCTGGTGTTTGCACAGCTGTTGCACGCCGCATCATACGGAGCATTGCATGCCATTTCGGTGCAGTATATCCAGGGCTTTTTTGGCCAGCATCATCATGGCCAGGGGCAGGCTCTATACAGCGGTCTGACGTTTGGGGCCGGCGGCGCGGCGGGAGCATGGTTGTCGGGTTTTCTGGTGGATGGTATCAGCACCGCAGCGGCGTTCTGGGGTGGCGCTGTAGCAATGATGGTGGCTATTGTTATCACCTGGCGGGGGCTCAGGCCCCCACCGAAGGATGATAACGCCTGACGTCGGGTTACTCCGGTTCGTCCTCTTCGTCTTCTTCGATCTGCAGCGACAAACCGCTTCCGGTGGGTCCGGAAGGCTTGTCAGTGGTACCGTCCTGACCGTGGAGTTTGATCTTCAGGCGAAGGTTGTTGGCTGAGTCGGCATTCTTCAGAGCTTCCTCTTCGGATATCTTCCCTTCTTTCCAGAGATTGAACAGGGCAAGATCGAAGGTCTGCATGCCGATGTTGGCCGACTTTTCCATGATTTCCTTGATGCTATCCAATTCTCCGCGAAGAATAAGCTCCGAAATGGTCGGTGTACCAAGCAGGATTTCGATGGCGGCACAGCGCTTTTTGTCTACCGTGGGCACCAGACGCTGGGATACAAAGGCCTTCAGGTTCATGGCCAGATCCATCAGCAGCTGCGGGCGCCGTTCTTCCGGGAAGAAGTTGATGATACGGTCCAGTGCCTGGTTGGCGTTGTTGGCGTGGAGCGTGGAAATACACAAGTGCCCGGTTTCTGCAAAGGCCAGAGCGTGCTCCATGGTCTCCCGATCGCGGATCTCACCAATCAGGATGACATCGGGGGCTTGGCGCAGAGTGTTTTTCAGCGCCTTGTGGAAGCTGCGGGTATCCACGCCTACTTCCCGCTGATTCACAATGCATTTCTTGTGACGGTGAATGTATTCCACGGGGTCTTCAATGGTGATGATATGGCCTGAGGAATTGGAGTTCCGGTAGTCGATCAGGGCTGCCAGTGACGTAGATTTGCCAGAGCCAGTAGCGCCGACAAACAATACCAGGCCTCGTTTTGTCATCATTACGTCTTTTAGTACGGGCGGCAGCCCCAGATCATCCGCATTGGGGATTTCGGTGACAATGTTACGGGCAACGATGGAAATCTCGTTGCGCTGACGGAAGATATTGACCCGAAATCGCCCGACGTTGCGAATGCTGTACGCCAGGTTCATCTCGAGTTCCTGTTCAAATTCCGATACCTGCTCGTCATCCATGATCTGGTAGGCAATCTCCTTGATCGCACCCGGGACAAGGGGCGTGCGGTCGATTGGCTTCAGCGTGCCATGAAACTTTGCGCAGGGCGGTGCGCCGGTGCTCAGGTAGAGGTCAGAACCATCATTCTTGGCCAATACCTTCAGGTAATCATCAAATCCCATTTAAAACTCCCCGAAATCCAGGATAGTTGCAATTGCTAACCGGAATGTTGTTATCGACGTAAACTGTTCAGGCGCTTTCCTCGGCCTTGACCACCTCAATCAGGGCTCTGGCGGCGCCGCTTAGCTGACGGCCGGAAAGCCCGACAGCGCCAAGTACTCGCATGATCGGATACCCGATATCCAGGCAATGGACGCTGTTATCCATCATGCTCACTGGCAGAACACTCCAGCCAAGCCCAACGCTGGTCATCATCTTGATGGTCTCAAGATAATTGGTCGGCATCTGTGGATGCAGGGGCAAATTGGCCTCCAGAAACAAACGACTGACCACCCGATAGGTCGCCGTCGTGGTATCGGGCAGCAACGCCGGATGTCCCGCAAGATCCTCCAGCCCGGGCGATGCAATGCCTGCCAGCGGGTGTTCTGGCCCAACCACAAACGCCATGGGGTCGGGCCATTGTTCGTATACCATGAAATTTCCTTCCATACTGTCACTAAGTGTGACAAAGGCCAGCTCAGCGTTACGTTTACGCATCTGCTCATAGGCCGCATCCGATTCCATGAATTGTAGATTCAGCGAAACATTCGGAAACTCCCGGCTGAACCGGCGTAGCCAGTTGGGGAGGTGGTGAAGCCCGATATGGTGGCTGGCGATAATCTGCAATTCACCCTCCACCTGTCCGGAATCCGGCGACAGCGCCACCCGTGCATTATGAATCTCATCGAGGATCTTGCGGGCATGGGGGAGTAGCCGCGCTCCGGCGTCTGTGAGTCGGATTTTCCGATGACTGCGGTCAATCAGCGAAGTGCCGAGCTGGTTTTCAAGTGCCGCCAGACGCTTGGAAATAGCAGGCTGCGTCAGGTGAAGGATTTCGGCGGCTTCGGAGAACGATTCCTGATCGACAATTGTTAAAAAAGCCTTCAGTGCATTTGAGTCCACGCGTTTATCCTGTTTGCCTACTTGTTTAAGGGTAGGTCGCGTGGCGGGCAGCACCTTCCAAAACACGCCATAAATACATCCCTGTAGGCTCGGTCGCGCCTTCCTTGGCGCTCCACGGTTTTGGAAGGTGCTGCCCGCCACGCTCCCCAAACATTTTCAGTGCCTACTGCCAGGTGCCGGGGAGCGGATTGGTATCCAAATCCGTGACCTTCACCAAAGCATAATCGATAACTAATCGGCATGCGATAGATGAAAAACATGAATTGAGGTTATTCAGTGCAAAGCGTTAATATAGCTGCATAGAAAGCGATAACCAGAAACCCCCAGAGAATGAGAGAGAACCATGGCGGGCAAGACCTTATACGACAAATTATGGGACGACCATCTCGTCAAACAGCGGGACGACGGCTCCGCATTGATTTATATCGACCGGCAGTTGCTTCACGAAGTCACTTCGCCCCAGGCCTTTGAAGGTCTGCGCCTCGCCAGCCGTAAGCCGTGGCGGATTGATGCCAACATTGCCACGCCGGACCACAACGTGCCCACCACGGACCGCGAACGCGGAGTGGAAGGCATCGTCGACCCGGTCTCCCGTATCCAGGTCGAAACCCTCGACAAGAACTGCGATGAATTCGGCATCCTCGAATTCAAGATCAAGGACCAGCGCCAGGGTATTGTCCACGTGATTGGTCCCGAGCAGGGTGCCACCTTGCCGGGCATGTCCATTGTCTGTGGTGATTCCCACACCTCCACCCACGGTGCCTTTGGCTGTCTCGCCCATGGTATCGGCACCTCGGAAGTGGAGCATGTGCTGGCCACCCAGTGCCTGGTGCAGCAGAAGATGAAAAACATGCTGGTCAGGGTCAATGGCAAGCTTGGCCCCGGAGTCACCGGTAAAGACGTTGTACTGGCCATTATTGGAAAGATTGGTACTGCAGGCGGTACCGGTTACGCCATCGAATTCGGTGGTGAAGCCATTCAGGATCTGAGCATGGAAGCCCGCATGACCATCTGCAACATGGCCATTGAGGCGGGTGCCCGTGTCGGTATGGTGGGCGTGGATGACACCACTATAAATTATGTCAAGGACCGTCCGTTCTCGCCCACAGGCGATCAGTGGGACGCCGCCGTTGACTACTGGCGTACCTTGCACAGTGATGATGACGCTGTGTTTGACAAGGTTGTGGAACTTGATGGTTCTGCCATTAATCCTCAAGTGAGTTGGGGAACCTCTCCGGAAATGGTGGCCGGCGTGGACGGCAATGTGCCCGACCCGGAGAAAGAAGCGGACCCCATCAAACGAGAGGGTATCGTCCGGGCGCTCAAATACATGGGGCTCCAGCCAAACATGCCAATTACCGATATCAAGCTGGATCGCGTGTTTATTGGCTCCTGCACCAACAGTCGCATTGAAGATCTCCGTGAAGCGGCAGCGGTAGTGAAGGGGCGCAAGGTGTCCCCGACACTCAAGCAGGCCATGGTGGTTCCGGGATCCGGGCTGGTGAAGGCTCAGGCCGAACAGGAAGGTCTGGACAAGATCTTTATCGAGGCTGGTCTGGAGTGGCGTGATCCGGGCTGTTCCATGTGCCTGGCGATGAACGCTGACAAGCTGGGGCAGGGCGAGCATTGTGCATCCACCTCGAACCGGAACTTTGAAGGGCGTCAGGGATTTGGTGGTCGTACCCACCTGGTGAGCCCGGCTATGGCCGCAGCGGCGGCCGTTACAGGCCACTTCATTGATGTCCGTGAATTGATGCACTGATCCACAGGAGAGAACCATGCGCGCATTTACGCAACACCAGGGCATTGTCGCCCCCATGGACCGTTCCAATGTGGATACGGACATGATTATTCCCAAGCAGTTCCTGAAATCCATCAAGCGTACGGGTTTCGGCCCGAACCTGTTCGATGAACTTCGCTATCTGGATGAAGGCAAGCCGGATCAGGATTGTTCCCAGCGGCCGATCAATCCGGACTTCGTGTTGAATCAGGATCGTTACAAGAACGCCAGCGTACTTCTGGCCCGGACAAACTTTGGCTGTGGCTCCAGCCGGGAGCACGCCCCTTGGGCGCTGGATGATTACGGTTTTCGAGTCATTATCGCACCCAGTTTTGCTGACATCTTCTATAACAACTGCTTTAAGAATGGCCTGTTGCCTATTGTTTTGGAAGAAAAAGTGGTCGATCAACTTTTCCGGGAAGCCGAAGAGCAAGTGGGCTATCAGCTGGCGGTGGATCTTGAGGCCAGAACTGTGACCACACCGTCCGGTGAATCCTTCAGTTTTGATGTGGATGATTTCCGTCGGCATTGCCTGCTTAACGGTCTGGATGACATTGGCGTCACGCTGGAAGATGCAGACCTGATCAGGTCATACGAAGAAAGTCGCCGAAAAACGGCCCCGTGGTTATTCAAAGCAATTTAAGGAAAAACTATGTCCAGAACTGTATTAATGCTGCCGGGTGACGGCATCGGCCCGGAAATCGTCGCTGAAGCTGAGAAGGTGCTTCACAAGATCAACGAAAAATTTGAGCTGGGTCTGACCTTTGAGTCCGGGTTGGTCGGTGGTGCTGCCATTGATGAAACGGACAGTCCACTGCCTGACGACACCCTGGATAAAGCCCGCAAGGCGGATGCCATTGTTCTGGGCGCCGTCGGTGGTCCCAAATGGGACAGTCTGCCGATGGCCAAGCGTCCGGAAAAGGGCTTGCTGGGCCTTCGCTCCAGCCTTGAACTGTTTGCCAACCTCCGCCCGGCGATTCTCTACCCGCAGCTTGCGTCCGCGTCTTCCCTGAAGCCGGAAGTGGTATCTGGCCTGGACATTATGATCGTGCGGGAACTGACCGGTGGCATTTATTTTGGCCAGCCCCGCGGAGTGCGTGAGTTGGAAAGCGGTGAGCGCCAGGGTTACAACACATACGCCTACACAGAATCAGAAATTCGCCGTATCGGTCGGGTGGCTTTTGAGGCCGCCCAGCAGCGAGGCAAAAAACTGTGCTCGGTCGACAAGGCCAACGTTCTGGAGGTGACGGTTCTGTGGCGGGAAATCATGGAAGACTTGCGCCGGGAGTACCCGGACGTTGAGTTATCCCACATGTACGTTGATAACGCAGCCATGCAGTTGGTTCGAGCCCCGAAACAATTCGACGTGATTGTGACTGGCAACATGTTTGGTGATATTCTTTCGGACGAAGCGGCTATGCTCACTGGCTCGATTGGCATGTTGCCATCGGCGTCGCTGAACTCGGAAAAGCAGGGCATGTACGAGCCTTGCCACGGTTCGGCGCCGGATATCGCCGGCCAGGGCGTGGCCAATCCGCTGGCTACAATCCTCAGTGCTGCGATGATGCTGCGATACAGCCTGGGTGAGGAGAAAGCCGCAGAAAATATTGAGGCGGCAGTCAGCAAGGTATTGGACCAGGGGCTTCGCACCGCAGACATCATGTCTGAAGGTGCGAAAAAAGTGTCCACCCGGGAAATGGGTGAGGCGGTTCTGGCGGCATTGTAAGTCGCACCCCCTTGGTCACAGCATTTGAGACCCGACGGTAACGGGACGCAGTTGCCGCGGGATCATCCATCCTGTCCCTGCCAGCGATAAAGGTAGAGGGCGGGCATAAAACGAGGTTCAAAGGTCGCACATGAAGCGAGTTGGACTTATTGGTTGGCGTGGCATGGTGGGCTCTGTCCTCATGCAGCGCATGCGTGAAGAAAACGATTTCGCGGATATCGAACCGGTATTCTTTACCACATCCCAGGCCGGTAAACCGGCGCCGGACGTCGGTAAGGAGGGCGTTCCTCCCCTGCAGGACGCGTTTGATATCGATATCCTGAAAACCATGGACGTTGTTGTCACCTGTCAGGGGGGCGATTACACCGGCGAGGTCTACCAGAAACTTCGCGACGCAGGCTGGGAAGGATACTGGATTGATGCGGCATCCACGCTGCGGATGGTGGATCATTCTGTCATCGTGTTGGATCCGGTTAACCGCAACGTTATTGACGAAGCATTGGACAAGGGCGTCAAGGACTACATCGGTGGTAACTGCACGGTCAGTCTGATGATGCTGGCCCTCGGCGGGCTGCTGGAGCAGGACCTGATCGAGTGGGTGTCTCCGATGACGTACCAGGCGGCTTCCGGTTCTGGCGCCCAGAACATGCGCGAACTGCTCAACCAGATGGGAGAGTTGAACAGCTGCGTCAAAAGCGAACTGGACAACCCCTCTTCGGCAATCCTCGACATTGATCGCAAGGTCACCGAAACCATGCGCTCGGATGGCTTTCCGACTGAGCACTTCCAGGTGCCCCTGGCGGGCAGCCTGATTCCGTTTATCGATAAGCAGCTCGAAAACGGCATGAGCAAGGAAGAGTGGAAGGCGGGCGTTGAGACCAACAAGATCCTTGGTCGTTCAGACAACCCGATTCCTATTGATGGTATCTGTGTCCGGATCGGTGCAATGCGCTCCCACAGTCAGGCGTTGACCATCAAGCTCAAGAAGGATCTGCCGGTTTCCGAGATCGAGTCGATCCTGGCGAAAGCCAATGACTGGGTGAAAGTCATTCCCAATGATCGCGATGCGACCATCGAGGAGCTGACCCCGGCCAAGGTGACTGGCACTCTGAGTGTGCCTATCGGTCGCATCCGCAAGCTGACCATGGGGCCGGAGTATATTTCCGCGTTTACTGTGGGCGACCAGTTGCTGTGGGGTGCTGCCGAGCCGCTGCGCAGGATGCTGCGTATCCTCCAGGAACGTTAATAGTTGTGTAACGGTTGGTATTAAATGCCAACTGTGTCCGGTTTCAGAGAACTGGTCAGGGGGCGGAGGCTGAAATCAGTCTTCGCCCCTGTTACTTTTCAAGATTGAATTTGTAGGTGTTAGTGCCGGGGTTAGGCTACTATTTCCCGTGTCGGTGACACTGATCATCGTTCGGTAACAGTAAGTTCCGTACCTTTTATAAAAAAATGGTGCAACGACTGTTGCTGATTGATTGATAAAGCGGGCTTTATCAACAATACTTAGCCCACTGAAAATTAAAAAATTACATAATAACTATAGAAAACCAGACGGAAGTCATCCAACCTCGTCCGATTCTGTTTGAGAAAGCAGTAACGAATAACGGAGACTGGTAAGGAAAAAGCATGAAGGTACGCAAGCTTGCGGTTGCCCTGGCTCTGGCGGGAGGGCTCGGTTCCGGTGTCGCACAGGCCCTGGGGCTGGGTGAAATTGAACTGCAGTCCTATCTCAATGAGCCTCTGGAAGCGGATATTAATCTGCGTAAAAGCCAGGGAGTTGATCCTGACGATGTATTCGTCAATATCGCCTCTGAAAATGATTATCAGAGGGTGGGTATTGATCGAAACCACTTCCTTACCAAACTCCAGTTTGAGGTCACGACCAGTAGTGACGGTAGCTTGATCGTCAATGTGTCCTCAAGGGAGCCTCTCCGGGAGCCATACCTTAATTTTCTGTTGGAAGTGACCTGGCCCAGTGGTCGCTTGATGCGTGAGTATTCGGTGTTGGTGGACCCGCCAGTCTATGCTGAAGAATCTGGAGTCCAGGAGCAGGTCACCGCACCATCGACCCGTCAGATATCGGCGCCTGAAACTCGTGCCACGACAACCCCGCGTACCGATAGCCGTGTCGCTTCGCAAACCACAGGCGGTGCCCGCACATTCGGCCCTACCGGCTCGTCTGATACGCTCTGGAAGATCGCTGCGAGTGTCCGCCCGAATGACAGCGTATCCATGCAACAGGTCATGCTCGCTATTCAGGATCTCAATCCTGATGCGTTTATCGGCGATAACATCAACCGCCTCAAGCGCGGTGAAGTCCTCAGGATTCCGGAGCTGGATAAGATCCAGAGTCGCAGTCCTGCGGAAGCGAATCGTCAGGTCGCTGTCCAGAACGTAGAATTTTCCAGCCCCACCCGAACTGTGGACGCTACAGAACCGAGCACACCCGAAACATCGGTGTCAGGCTCCGAAAGTGCCGGTGGTGATGAGCTTCGGCTGATTGCTGCTGATGACTCTGATAGTCGCAATAGCGAGGACGGAGGATCTGCCGGCGGCGATGGCCAGACGGCCGGTGGCGTTGATGCCGGCTCCGCTGTGGCTATGGAGGAGCTGGAAAGCGCCCGTCGAGAGAATGAGGAACTGAATACTCGAGTCGAAGATCTGCAGGATCAGGTGAAAACCCTGCAGCGGTTGCTTGAACTCAAGAACAGTCAACTGGCCGACATGCAGCAGATGACAGGCGAGGAAGACGCTCAGGCTGCGGAACAGGAAGCGGATGATAGCGCCATGGAGGAAGAGTCCATGGTAGCCGTTGACCAGCCTTCTGGGCAGGGCGGCGCGGAGCAGCCGGACGAAGGTGGTTCGGAAGGCGCAGGGGAGACGTCCGATAGCACAGAAGTGACGGACGAAGTTGTCGGGACCGGCGACGTAGCCGATGTCGAGGGGGCTGATTCCGGTGAGGAAATGGCAGGCTCTGGTGCTGACGCGGCGGTAGCTGAGGGCAGTGAGGCTGTTGCTGATGAGGAAATGGTTGCCAGCGATGAATCTGGCTTGGCTGCACAGGATCCGTCTTCCGTGGAAGCGGTTGGTGGGGCGCCACAGGACGAAGCCCAGCCACCAGTTGCTCAGCCTGATGCTGCCGGACAACCCGCTGATGCGGCGCAACAGCCAGCTAAAGGTTTTCCAGCGAATATCATAGATGCGATTACTAATAACTTCCTGTATCAGATCGCCTTGGGCGGTGGGCTGATCCTGCTGCTGTTGTTACTGCTGCTTCTCGCACGTCGTAATGCCAATCGTGAGAAAGCATTTTATGACCAGATAAACGGCGAAGAGGGTGAGGCAGATTCCTTTGATCTGAATCTTGATGATGAAGGTGCTGCCGAGTCGTCTTCGGATGACCCCATGGCGGAGGCTGAAACCTATATCGCTTATGGGCAGACGGATAAAGCCGTTCATACACTGGAGACGGCAATTTCCCGTGAACCCAGCCGTACCGATCTGAGACTGATGCTGCTGGGCGTATATGCAGACGCTCAGGATCGAAGTTCCTTTGACAAGCAGTTCCAGGAGGTCGAGGCGCTTGAGGATGACCGCGCTACCAGCGAGGCTGTTGCGCTGCGTGAGAAGCTGGAAGAGTCGGATGCCATGCCCAGCATCGATGACCTGGAATCCCAGTTGCGCTCCGATTCCTTCGAGCAGACTGATGAGTCCCGTAACGATCAGGCGGAATCCAGTCAGCCGGAGCAGTCTGAGGACGAGTTCGAGGATTTGGACGTTGATTTCTCTGACCTCGAATTAACCGACTCGACTGTCGAAGATGAGAAAGCCGAGACAGAGTCCGGCAGCGGCATGGTCGAATACGACCTGTCTGGTCTGGAAGACTCTGCAGATGAATCCGGGCTCGATACTGAGACCGAAGACACGGAAGAATCTTTGGATTTTGATTTCGAAGTGAGTGGCGATGACGCGTCCGATGATGGGGTAGATGAGCTGTCCCTGGAAGACTTCGACAGTCTTGAAACTGATCTCACGACGGATGAGTCTTCAGAGCTGGCAGAAGAGCTGTCCTCCCCTGAGGAAAGCTCAGAAGAGAAAGCTCAGGAAAGTGAGGGTCTCGGAGATCTCGACGAGTCGTTCCTGGATGAGTTGGACGCAGAGCTTGATAAGGTTGCCGGTGAGTCCGATGATGATGAATCCCTGACCAGCGAGGAGTCAGCTCTGGACGATCTGGAGCTGGATGTCTCTGATGAAGATCTGGCGTTGATGGAAGAATTTTCGGATACCGAGGATGCCGATACTTCTGAAACCCCGGAGCCCGCTCCGGCGCTTGATGAGGAGCTTGACCTGGAGGATTCCCTGATGGACATGGACAGTGACACACCGGAGGAACTGGCTTCTGCGGAGGAAAGTCTTGAGTCCTCCTCGGCGCAGGAAGAAGAATTGTCGGATCTTGGTGAAGCCGAGTCAGACGCGACCCCGGAGGGGTCTTCTTCCGAGAGTGACCTGGAGCCCCCGGTGGCATCTGATGAACTGGGTGCAGGCGCCCGGAAATCAGCCGTTGATGACATCGCCGAGTCCGATCTTGGCGACGAAGACGATTTTGATTTCCTTGCGGGCACTGATGAGGCTGCCACCAAGCTTGACCTGGCCAGGGCTTATATTGAGATGGGCGACGTTGATGGCGCTCGTGACATTCTCGAGGAAGTGGCGCTGGAAGGGGATGATGAGCAAAAGGCAGAGGCGCAGGATCTCCTTAAAAATCTGTCCTGATTCGTTATAATCAGGCTTGTCGAACGCAGAACGCCGACTCCCGGGACAGTGTCCCGGCCACAGTCGGCGTTTTGTTTTGTTATACCGGTCAGTCGGATTATCTCTTGTTTCAGAACCCGCAAGCACTTACCACAGAAAATGCCATTGGCGACGGTCGCGTCGCACTGGCTTTTGAATACGATGGCCGCTCCTTCCATGGCTGGCAGTTGCAGAAATCCGGTGTACGATCAGTAGAGGCTGAATTGACCAGGGCGGTAGCAAAAGTCGCTGATCATGAGGTGGACCTTGTCTGTGCGGGGCGGACCGATGCCGGTGTCCATGCCAGCTATCAGGTTGCGCATTTCGACACCTCGTCGATACGCAACCTGCGCTCTTGGGTGATGGGCATCAACACCGCGTTGCCTGACGATATTGCTGTACATTGGGCGGGTAATGGCATTGGTGATTTCCACGCCCGATTTTCCGCAACCTATCGTCGATACCGGTATGTGATCTATAACCACCCGGTCAGACCCGGCATTCAGCGAGGCCAGGTCAGCTGGACTTTCCGGCCGCTGGATGCCGACCGGATGAATCAGGCGGCTCAGTTCCTCAAAGGCGAACACGATTTTTCGTCATTTCGTGCAGCAGGGTGTCAATCCCGCAGTCCAAATCGTTTCATGGAGCACATCCAGGTAAGCCGAAAGGGCGAGTTTGTCGTAATAGATGTGCAGGCCAACGCATTTCTACACCATATGGTCCGGAACATGGCCGGGGCATTGATGGCGGTCGGAACCGGGAAGCGACCTGTCGACTGGATTCGTGAGATACTGGACGCCAGGGATCGTACAGTGGCGGGGGTAACTGCTCCGGCGTTTGGACTGTATCTGGTCGATGTGGGGTACCCCGACCGATTCTGGATACCACCAGCACTGTGTGGCCCCGGTTTTCTCCGTCCCTGGTATGAGCCTGAAGACAACCGGCCACGGCAGCCCACATGGACTCATCGAACTGACTGATATAAGGCCTATGAGAACCCGAGTCAAAATCTGTGGCATAACCCGTCCCGAAGATGTTCGTGCTGCTGCAAAGGCAGGCGCGGATGCATTGGGTTTCGTATTTTATGAGCCCAGTCCCCGGTCCGTGAGTCCGGCAGTGGCGAAGGAACTGGTGTCGGTTTTGCCGGCTTTTGTCGCAGCGGTAGGGCTGTTTGTCAATCCGGAGCGGGAGTGGGTTGAAAAGGTTCTGAACACTGTTCCTCTTGATCTCCTTCAGTTCCATGGCGATGAGTCACCGGAGTTTTGTGCCAGCTTTGGCATGCGTTGGATAAAGGCGGTCCGTGTTCGTCATGCCGGTGATATCGAGGATGCGTATGAACTCTATGGAAACGCCAGCGGATTATTGGTAGATGCCTGGGATCCCCAGCGTTATGGCGGTACGGGTAAAAGTTTCAACTGGTCATTGATTCCGGCCAGTCGTCCGCTACCACTGATATTGGCCGGTGGGCTGGTATCTGATAATGTTGCCACCGCCGTAGCGCAGGTTCGGCCCTGGGCTGTTGATGTCAGTGGGGGAGTGGAGAGCAGTAAGGGCGTAAAAGACAGTGCAAAAATTTCCGACTTTATAAACGAGGTTCACCGTGTCAATGAAACTGACTGAAGAAATGCTGAGCGCACTTCCGGATGCACGGGGCCACTTCGGTGCCTATGGCGGACGGTTTGTGTCGGAAACCCTGATGGATTCCCTGATGACGTTGGAAAGAGAATACCTGCGTCTGAAGAATGACCCGGAATTTCAGAAAACCTTTGACGAGGATCTGGCGAATTACGTAGGCCGTCCGAGCCCCCTGTATTTTGCCGAGCGTTTGACCCGTGAAACCGGCGGTGCCCAGATCTGGCTCAAGCGGGAAGACCTGAATCACACGGGCGCCCACAAAGTTAATAACACCATCGGTCAGGCGCTGCTGGCCAGTTTCCTTGGCAAAAAGCGGGTCATTGCGGAAACCGGTGCCGGACAGCACGGCGTTGCAACGGCCACGGTTTGTGCCCGACTGGGACTGGAGTGCCATGTGTTCATGGGGGCGGAAGACATCAAGCGCCAGTCCCTGAATGTGTACCGGATGAAACTTCTGGGGGCCGAAGTCCATTCCGTGGAAAGCGGCACCAAGACCCTTAAGGACGCCATGAACGATGCGATGCGCGACTGGGTGTCGAACGTGGATGAAACCTTCTACATCATAGGTACCGTAGCGGGTCCGCACCCTTATCCCTTGCTCGTGCGGGATTTCCAGTCAGTGATCGGTCGCGAGACCCGTCGACAGTCTCTTGAGCAGGCGGGCAAACTGCCTGATGCTCTGGTGGCGTGTGTGGGTGGTGGTTCCAACGCGATTGGCATGTTCTATCCGTTCCTGACCGATGAGAGCGTGCAGATGTACGGGGTCGAGGCTGGTGGACTGGGCATAGAGACCGGTCAGCATGCCGCTCCATTGTGTGCGGGTCGCCCCGGCGTACTCCATGGCAACCGGACCTACCTGATGGAAGATGAGAATGGCCAGATCGCTGGCACTCACTCCGTTAGCGCGGGTCTCGATTATCCGGGTGTTGGGCCAGAGCACAGCTGGTTGAAAGACATCGGGCGTGCCCGTTATGTGTCGGTGACGGATGATGAAGCCCTTGACGGGTTCCGCACGCTAACCCGGGTTGAAGGCATCATGCCAGCCCTGGAGTCCGCGCATGCGGTGGCGTATGCGCTTAAACTGGCACCAACCATGGATAAGGATCAGGTCATCGTGATTAATGTTTCGGGCCGTGGTGACAAGGACATTCATACCATCGCCCAGTTGGATGGCATTGAAGCCTGATTAACCGGTAAACACTCAGTGTAGAACAGACAGGAGCAGGCATGAGTCGAATTGAAGGGGTGCTCAAGTCCCTGAAAGGGCAGGGACGCAAGGCGTTGATCCCTTACATTACGGCGGGCGATCCGCACCCGGACCAAACCGTTGGTCTGATGCACACACTGGTAGAGGCAGGGGCGGATATCATCGAGCTGGGTGTCCCGTTCTCCGACCCCATGGCCGATGGCCCGGTGATTCAAATGGCCTGCGAACGGGCCCTGAAGCATGGCACTTCCCTGCGCCAGGTGATCGCTATGATCAAGCAGTTCAGGGAAACCGATGACGCCACGCCAGTGGTTCTCATGGGGTATCTTAACCCGATGGAAGCAATGGGGTACGAGGCTTTTGCAGATGCAGCAGCTGACGCCGGTGTAGACGGAATACTGACGGTAGACCTTCCTCCGGAGGAGGCAGACGATGTAGCGCCGTTGTTTACCGCCCGCAACCTGGACGCCATTTTTCTGCTGGCTCCGACCACTACGGATGATCGTATTCGCTCAATCAGCGAGCACTCATCCGGATATGTGTACTATGTTTCATTCAAGGGGATTACCGGAGCAAGCAAGATCAATGTGGATGAAGTGGCCGCCAAGGTGGCCCATATTCACGACATCACAGCACTGCCGGTGGGTGTTGGTTTCGGTATTCGTGATGCTGAAACCGCTGCGGCAGTCGGTCGGGTATCCGATGGTGTAATTGTTGGCAGCGTATTGGTCGATACAATAGCCCGAAATCAGGCGGATTCTGATCAGCTGAAACGGGCGCTGACGGATCTGCTCCACCCGATGCGAGAAGCACTGGACGGTCTGGCTTCCTGAACCTTGGAAACCAGGCGGGCAGGCATCAAAGGATAGGATGAAAACATGAGTAACTGGCTGGACAAAATCATGCCGAGCAAAATTCGCTCGGAATCCAAGCAGCGCACTGGCGTACCTGAAGGATTGTGGAAGAAGTGCCCCAAATGCGGTGCTTTCCTCTACAAGCCTGAGCTTGAGAAGAATCTGGATGTCTGCCCCAAGTGTAATCATCACCTGAGGGTGAGTGCTCGTCGCAGACTGGATGTGTTCCTTGATGTCGATGGTCGCGAGGAAATTGCAGCCGATCTGGAACCCTGGGACCGCCTCAAGTTCAAGGACAGCAAGCGCTACAAGGACCGTCTTGCCCAGGCTCAGAAGTCCACGGGTGAGAAAGATGCCCTGGTTGTCATGAAAGGGACGACCCTTGGGCTGCCTTTGGTGGCCTGTGCCTTTGAGTTCAACTTCCTTGGTGGTTCCATGGGGCAGGTTGTGGGCGAGAAGTTTGTGCAGGCGGCGAATGTCTGTCTCGAGGAACGTATTCCCCTGGTGTGTTTTTCAGCCAGTGGTGGTGCCCGTATGCAGGAGGCAATCCTTTCCCTGATGCAGATGTCGAAAACGGCCGCTGTACTTGAGCGCATGAAACTGGAAGGTATCCCCTATATCTCTGTAATGACCGATCCCGTGTTCGGTGGGGTATCCGCGAGCCTGGCCATGCTGGGTGACCTGAACATTGCAGAGCCGAATGCCCTGATCGGGTTTGCCGGTCCCCGGGTCATTGAGCAAACCGTTCGTGAGAAGCTGCCAGAGGGCTTCCAGCGCAGTGAGTTCCTGCTGGAGCACGGTGCCATCGACATGATTCTCCATCGCCACCAGATGCGTGAGCGTATCACCCATGTACTGGCGAAGTTTACCGGTCAGGAAAAGCCTGCAACAGAAGCACCGATTGAGTTTGAAGTCACTGAAAGACCGGAAACCAATGCCCCCGAAAGCTGATCATCTATCCCGGCACCCGGAAGCTCCGGGTGCCGGAGCCACACTGGATCAGTGGCTTTCCTATCTCGAATCGATTCATCCCGCAGAAATTGAGCTCGGCCTTGACCGCGTGTTGATGGTGCTGCGTCGGCTTTTTCCGCGCAAACCGAAGGCACGGATTATCACCATTGCCGGCACCAATGGAAAAGGCAGCACGGTCTCTTGCCTGGAAGCTTTGTTGATGGCTGCGGGCCGGACCACTGGTGCTTACACCTCACCACATCTTCAGCGGTACAACGAGCGTGTACGGTTGAATGGCGAAGACGTTGGCGATGAAGAATTGATGGCTGCCTTCAGTAAAGTGGAGGCAGCCCGTAAGAATATAACGCTGACGTATTTCGAATTCGGCACTCTCGCGGCTTTCGTGCTGTTGGCTGATGCTGGGGTTGAGGACTGGATTCTGGAGGTCGGACTCGGTGGGCGGTTGGATGCGGTTAACGTACTCGATCCTGATCTGGCAATCATAACGTCAGTGGATATCGATCATGTCGCCTTCCTGGGTAATGATCGGGAGATCATCGGCTTCGAAAAAGCAGGGATACTCAGGCCCGGGATACCGGCCATCTATGCGGATATAGACCCACCCCGGTCTGTTCTGCAACAGGTCGCAGCACAGCGTGTCAAGCTACAGCGCCTGGGTCACAGCTATCACATTGACGCCTCGGGCAGGGAAGTCGTTGTTCGTTTTCGGGACGAGAGCCTCGCAATATCCCTTCCAGCGGTGTCGTTGCCGTTAAACAGTGTTGCTGCGGCCGTGGCCGCCTTTCGGGAGCTCGAACCACAACAGTTGCCTGAGTCCGTTGCCGAAGTGATTGCCCGGGTACGGGTCCCGGGGCGGTTCGAGAAGTTGGCCAGTCACCCCGACGTTTACGCGGATGTTGGCCATAATCCCCACGCTGCCCGATGGCTTGCAGCCCGCCTTGAGTCTATGAAGTCTTCGGTCGGGCGTTTGATTGCGGTCTATGGCGCGCTTTCCGACAAAGACGTTGAGGGGGTTGTTCTGGCCATGTCGCCGGTCGTTGATCAATGGTACCGGGGGGGGCTGGACTGCCCCCGGGGCCTGGCCATCGGAGAGCTGGCGGAGCGGGTCAGGTCAGCCGACTCCGGACTGAATGTCATTGAGAGCACTACGGTATCCGGTGCGCTCAAGACAGCACTGGAGAACGCAAACCCGGATGACCTGATAATCGCTTTTGGCTCGTTCTTTACCGTAGCGGAGATCCGTCGAGATCACGATCCCCGGTGACAGGATGGGCAGGAAACAGTCTTAAAGTTTGGTCATACCTGGGAGTGAGGCTTTGAGTTCTCCGTAACAGGCGGTTAGTATCGGGCCTGAATGCCAACTTCCATTGCCGCCAGTGAGACAGAACAGGGGACATAAAAACGTGGACGGACTGAAGCAAAGAATAATCGGAGCATTAGTGCTGGTTTCTCTCGCGGTTATTTTTGTGCCGATGCTCTTTGATGAGCCCCATTCCGAGCGCACCTCCAGTTCTATCAACATCCCGGAAGAGCCACCGTTCCCGGAAGTCGATGCTCCCGAGCCCCCTGCGGCGGACGCTCCGGCCTACCGCCTGGAAGAATCGAACGAACCTGAACCCGTTCGGGATTCAAGCATGCAGCAGCAGGTACAACGCGCCGATGAAGTTGAAGAGCCGGTATCAGAAACACAACCAGATCCGGCCCCCGAAGCTCAGCCGGCTGAACCTGTAGCGCAGGAACCTGCGCCCACGCCTGAGCCGGAAAGTCAGGAAAGCGATCAACAGGCAGATTCCGCCGAATACGCAGGTTCCCTTGATGGCGCCTGGGTTGTTCAGCTTGGCAGCTTTGGCAGTGCTGATAATGCCCGTAACCTTCGTAACAAGATCCGTGAGCAGGGCTACAACTCCCACCTCCAGAAGATCCAGCGCGGTGATACGACTCTGACCCGGGTTTTCAGTGGACCGTTTGCCGAGAAGGCAGAGGCAGAGCGCGCCAAGCGGGCGCTGGATCGTGAATTTGGTCTGAACAGTCTGGTCACCAGCGGAGGCAAGTAAGTCGCTTGCCAACTGTATAATGGAAAACCGGCAGTTTGGTGCGGAGGCGTTTCCTGTTAGAATTCGCGCTTCAATATCACCACCGGGTTTTCCATGGAAGCGCTGATCTGGATTGACTGGGTCATCATTGCCCTAATTTCCGTATCCACTCTTATCAGCCTCAAGCGGGGCTTTGTTAAAGAAGCCCTCTCGCTTGTCACCTGGGTCGGCGCGTTCATTATCGCGCGGACGTTTCACCCCCAGATGCAATCTTTACTGGAAAGTACTGTCGAAACCCCACTGGTTCGGCTGGTAGCGGCGTTTGCCATACTGTTTTTTGGCACCCTGATCATCGGTGCCATTATTAATAACATGATCGGCCATCTTGTACGTGCCACCGGGCTGTCCGCCACTGACCGTGTGCTGGGCATGGGTTTTGGTCTGCTTCGCGGCTTGGTGGTGGTGATTGTGGGGATAGCGTTCACCCGTTATACCCCACTGGCTCAGGACACCTGGTGGAGAACATCCATCATGATCGACCGGCTGGCGGTCGTGGAAGACTGGTCCAGACGTACTCTCGGGGATGAATTTGCCCGATTCCTGGGACCGGCGGATGAGGGCGCCGCCAGTCCTGATAAACCTCAGCAGAAAGAAGGCGTGGAACCTGTTTCCGCGTCCCGCTAACATTCAGTTATAACGCTTCGGAGATTACCGTATCCATGTGTGGCATTGTCGGCATAGTCAGTACTTCCAACGTGAATCAGTCGCTTTACGATGCGCTGACCGTTTTACAGCACCGGGGCCAGGATGCGGCGGGCATTGTTACGTTTCAGGATGATCGGTTTTATCTTCGCAAGGACAACGGGTTGGTTCGGGATGTGTTCCATACTCGACATATGCGCCGTTTGGTCGGCAATGTCGGGATAGGGCATGTACGCTACCCGACTGCTGGCAGCTCGAGTTCCGCCGAAGCACAGCCCTTCTATGTGAACAGCCCTTACGGTATCACCCTGGCTCACAACGGTAACCTTACCAACGCCGATGATCTCAGCAGGGATCTGTTCCGTACTGATCTTCGCCACATCAACACCAACTCCGATTCCGAGGTCCTGCTGAACGTATTTGCCCACGAACTCCAAAAGCTGGGCAAGCTGGACCCCACCAAGGATGAAATCTTTTCTGCGGTCCGTGCGGTTCACAAGCGCTGTCGTGGTGCTTATGCAGTGATAGCGATGATAACCGGGTACGGTATCGTGGGTTTCCGTGATCCCAACGGCATCCGCCCGGCCTGTTACGGTGTGCGTGAAACCGACGAAGGCAAGGAATACATGATTGCCTCCGAGAGTGTGGCGTTGAGTGCCGCCGGCTTCACCCTGGTCCGGGACATCGCGCCAGGCGAAGCAGTTTATATTGAAACCGACGGTAGCTTGTACACTGAGCAGTGTTCAGAGAAGCCGCACCTGTACCCGTGTATTTTCGAGCACGTCTACTTTGCCCGTCCGGACTCGATCATCGACAAGGTGTCGGTCTACAAGGCGCGGCTCCGGATGGGGGAGACCCTGGCGGATAAAGTGTTGAGGGAGCGTCCGGATCACGATATTGATGTTGTAATGCCAATACCTGACACCAGCCGGACGTCTGCCATGCAGATGGCGCACCTGCTTGGCGTCAAGTTCCGTGAGGGTTTCATCAAGAACCGTTATATCGGCAGGACGTTTATCATGCCTGGCCAGAAAATGCGGAAGAAGTCGGTTCGTCAGAAGCTTAACCCCATTGATCTGGAGTTCCGGGGCAAGAATGTCATGCTGGTGGACGATTCCATTGTTCGTGGCACCACCTGTAAGGAAATCGTGCAGATGGCCAGGGATGCCGGTGCCCGCAACGTGTATTTTGCTTCCGCTGCGCCTCCCGTAAGGTATCCGAACGTGTACGGTATCGACATGCCGTCGGCCAGCGAACTCATTGCTCACGATCGCACGGAAGATGAGATCCGCGATCTCATAGGTGCTGACTGGCTTCTGTATCAGGACCTCGAAGACCTGATCACCTGTGTCAGTGACGTGAACCCGGACATTGAGGACTGGGAATGTTCCGTGTTTACCGGCAAGTATGTCACGGGGGATATTGACGAAGCCTACCTCAATAAGCTGGAAGCCATGCGTAACGATGAGAATCGGTTTGAGGCAGCGGGAGGGGACTCCGCCGATAATGGCATCATTGATCTGTATAACGATGAAGATTAATCGCCACACCGCCAACATCAGGAGCGTACCATGACATTTTGCCGCGACGAACAGGTCTGGATTCCCGAGTCGGATCTCGAAGGCATGTCAGTTGACACGCTGGCGGTGCGTGCCGGGCAGATCCGCACCGGTCAGCTGGAACACAGCGACCCGATCTTTCCGACATCGAGCTTTGTCTATGGCAGTGCGGCCCAGGCCGCTGCCCGCTTTGGTGGGGAAGAACCGGGGAACATCTATTCCCGATTCACCAATCCGACAGTGCAAGCCTTCGAGGGCCGGATTGCGGCTATGGAAGGTGGTGAGCGGGCTGTCGCCACGGCTTCCGGCATGGCCGCCATCCTCAGCACGTGCATGGCACTGCTGCAGTCCGGAGATCATGTCATTTGTTCCCGTGGTGTCTTCGGTACCACCAACGTGTTGCTTCAGAAATACATGGCCAGGTTCGGTGTCGAGACAACATTCGTCAATCTGACCGATATGGCGCAATGGAGGGCCGCGATCCGGCCGGAAACCCGGATGATGTTCATTGAAACGCCATCCAATCCGCTGTGCGAAATTGCCGATATGAGGGCGCTGGCTGATCTTGCCCATGACAATGACGCCCTGTTTGTAGTGGATAACTGTTTCTGCACCCCGGTATTGCAGCGTCCTTTTGAGCATGGTGCTGATGTCGTCATCCACTCGGCCACCAAATATCTGGATGGTCAGGGTCGCTGTATTGGCGGTGTTGTAGTTGGGTCAGACAAACTGATGGAAGAAGTGTACGGCTTCCTGCGTTCTGCCGGACCCACCATGAGCCCGTTTAATGCCTGGGTGTTTCTTAAGGGATTGGAAACCTTACCAATCCGTATGCGAGCCCATTGTGACAATGCGTTAGAGTTGGCGCTGTGGTTGGAACAGCAACCGGCGGTTGCCGAGGTATTTTATGCAGGGCTGAGCAGCCATCCGCAACATGAGTTGGCAAAGCAGCAACAGAAAGGCTTCGGTGGCGTTTTATCGTTCCGACTGAAAGGGGGCAGGGAAGAGGCCTGGGCCTTTATCGACGGTACACGGATGATTTCCATTACGGCTAATCTGGGGGATGTCAAAACAACCATCACCCATCCGGCCACCACCACTCATGGGCGGTTATCCCCGGAGGACAAGGCTCAGGCTGGCATTACGGAGAATCTGGTCCGGTTGTCGGTGGGCATCGAAGCGGTCGAGGACCTGAAGAGCGATCTTGAACGTGGTTTCAGGGCCCTTGAAAAATAACAGCAACGGAAACGTCTGAGTATTCATGGCAGAGTCTGCAAAAGCGCAAAAATCAGGGGAACTGACCGATAAACAGCAGCGATTTCGTCGCCTGGCTGCCCAGGGCACCCGCGAGGGCGCCGTTATTGCCCTGATTGCCCTGTGTATATACATGGCGATGGCGTTGGTCACGTTTAATCCGATGGATCCTGGCTGGGCAAGCATTGGGCATGAGACCAGTGTTGAGAACTATGCCGGTCGCACGGGCGCCTGGATCGCCAGTCTGCTGATGGACTTCTTTGGCCATGTGGCCTTTCTGTTTCCGCTGATGATTGCTGGTTATGCGGTGATGCTGATTCGCCGTCGTAATGATCCCCTGGATTTGCATTGGCCGCTACTGATGATGCGTTTTGGTGGCTTCCTGCTGATTCTGCTGTCGTCGACCAGCCTGCTGTCCCTGTATTCAGTGTTCGGGCTGGGGGTGTCCTCAGGCGGGGTGCTGGGAACGTCCGTATCCGAGGCCATGGTGCGGTTCTTCAATTTGCCGGCGACAACTCTTCTGCTTATTGCGATATTCCTGTTTGCACTCACCGTGACTACGGGCCTGTCGTGGTTCTGGTTGATGGATCAGGTGGGCCTGGCGACCATTCGTTTTGGTACCTGGCTTAAGCATATGTTCAGCGCTGATGGTAAATTCGAAAAGGCGCGCAAGCCTGAATCAGAAGCAAAGAAGCCACCGGAACCACCGGTGGTGAAAGACCGGGTTGGCGGAGCCAGTGGGGCGGGAGCCGCAGTGCGTTGGTGGCACAGAATTCCAGGGTTTGCGCCCAAAAAGGCCAAACCTGTCGTTGAAAAGGAAAGGCCGGATCGTCGTGAACCGGCGATCGATGGTGTTGAGTCACCACTGGACCCGGAACCTGCCCGATTGGAGAGTTTCAGTTCACGGGACGATATAGCTGAGCCGATGGAGGCGCCTTCCGTTAACGGTGCCCGTAGAAAAGAAAAGCCGGAGCCCAAGGGGGCGATGTCCCGGGCGCTGAAAATCTCGCCATTCAAGCGCGACGAACCCGCCAGGAACGATAAGAACAGTAAGGGAAGTCAGCCATCCTTGCTTGAGGACGTGGAGAGCCCGATTCCGCCGATCTCTTTGCTGGACCCACCTGAGGAGCATAAGGAAAAGGGCTATTCAGAAGAATCCCTTGAGCACATGTCCCGGTTGCTGGAAGAAAAACTGGCGGACTTTGGCGTTTCCGTTGAGGTCGTTGAAGTGAATCCGGGGCCGGTAATCACCCGCTTTGAAATCAAGCCAGCACCCGGCGTCAAGGTCAGCAAGATTTCCAACCTCGCCAAGGACCTTGCACGCTCCCTTGCGGTACTCAGCGTTCGGGTTGTGGAAGTTATTCCGGGAAAATCCGTTGTCGGGATCGAGATTCCCAACGAAGAGCGTGAAATGGTTCGCCTGAGTGAGGTGCTCAGTGCAAAGGTATTTACAGACTCCTCCTCCGCCCTGACTCTGGCTTTGGGCAATGATATTGGCGGCAACCCGATGGTCGCCAATCTCGCCAAGATGCCTCACCTGCTTGTGGCAGGTACAACCGGGTCCGGTAAATCCGTCGGTGTGAACGCCATGTTGTTGAGCATGCTGTTGAAGGCCACACCGGAAGAGGTCCGCTTTATCATGGTGGACCCGAAAATGCTGGAATTGAGCATTTACGATGGTATTCCGCACCTGTTGGCTCCTGTGGTCACAGATATGAAAGAAGCCGCCAACGCACTGCGCTGGTGTGTAGCTGAAATGGAACGCCGTTATCGGCTGATGGCCAGTCTCGGGGTCCGCAACCTGGCTGGTTACAACCGCAAGATCCGTGACGCTGCGGCGGCCGGCGAGCCGATTCTGGACCCGATCTGGAAGCCGGATGAATACCTCGCCAACGAAGAGCAGGACCGGCCTGAGCTGGAAACCCTACCGTTTATTGTGGTGGTGATCGACGAATTTGCCGACATGATGATGATTGTCGGCAAGAAGGTTGAAGAATTGATTGCCCGGATCGCCCAGAAGGCGAGGGCGGCGGGGATTCACCTGATACTGGCAACCCAGCGCCCGTCGGTGGATGTCATTACCGGCCTGATCAAGGCCAACATCCCGACCCGTATGTCGTTCCAGGTGTCCTCCAAGATTGATTCAAGGACGGTACTGGACCAGGGTGGCGCAGAGCAGCTGCTGGGCCACGGTGACATGCTATACCTGCCCCCCGGTTCCGGTCTTCCGGTTCGGGTTCACGGCGCCTTCGTGGACGACGATGAGGTGCACCGCGTGGTCAGTGCCTGGAAGGCACGGGGCGAGCCGGTGTATGTGGATGACGTATTGAACGGTGCCGAGGGGGAGAATCTACCCGGGGTGCCGACGCTCACTGAAGGTGGCGGCGAGGAGGGCGATGCCCTGTACGATGAGGCCGTCGCGTTTGTGACCGAAGGGCGGAGGGTGTCGATCTCTTCCGTTCAGCGTAAATTCAAGATCGGGTACAACCGGGCGGCGAACCTGGTTGATGCCATGGAAGCATCGGGTGTGGTCAGTGCCGCCGGCCATAATGGCGCGCGGGAAGTGCTGGCACCGCCACCACCAAGAGACTAGGAGTTAGCTGACGATGAAACAACTTGCCCGACTGTTCTGGGTATCGATTGCGGTGGCTGTAATGATGCCGTCATTTGCGGTACAGGCTGAAGACGGAAGCAAGCAGGATGCCTCTGAGCTGGCGCAAATGCTGGAAAGCTACGAATCCTACCAGGCCCGCTTTATCCAGATTGTAGTCAATGAAGGCGGAAACCGGGTCCAGGAATCCCGTGGCTTCCTGAAAGCCAAACGTCCGGGCCTGTTCTACTGGGAAACCCGTGAGCCATATCCCCAGTTTATTGTCAGCAATGGTTCGACCGTTGAAGTTTATGACCCGGACCTGGAGCAGGTGACCGTTCACAATCTCGATGAGCGGGTCCAGACCACGCCAGCGTTACTGCTCAGCGGGGAAGTGGGTAACCTGGACGAAACCTACAAGGTATCCGGTCGCAGCAAGGGTGAGCATACCCACGAATTCACTCTGGAGCCAAGAAGCGCAGACTCTTTGTTTGTGTCATTGCGTCTGACCTTTTTCAAGGGCGAACTCCAGGAAATGCGAATGGAGGACTCCCTGTCGCAGATCAGCGTGCTCAGCTTCGACGATATCGAACTGAATCAGGCCATTGAAGACACCGCCTTCACCCTCGATTACCCTGATGAGGTGGACGTTATCCGGGACGGGGCCTGATGCAGGACAGCCTGTTTGCCGGACAGCAGGGGTTTCGCCCACTGGCAGCCCGCATGCGGCCCGGAAACCTGGATGAGTATGTGGGCCAGGCCCACCTGGTAGGGCCCGGCAAACCCCTGAGGCGCGCTGTCGAGCAGGGGCAGCTCCATTCGATGATCCTGTGGGGGCCGCCGGGTGTCGGTAAGACCACCTTCGCCCAGTTACTGGCCAACCTCGGCGACCTCAGCTTTGAGACGGTTTCTGCGGTCTTAAGCGGTGTGAAGGACATTCGAGCCATCGTCGAGCGGGCGAAACACCGAAAGCATAGCGAGGGCAGGGACACCCTGCTGTTCGTGGACGAAGTCCATCGCTTTAACAAAAGTCAGCAGGACGCTTTCTTACCCCATATTGAAGACGGGACGTTCATTTTCGTGGGCGCCACCACGGAAAACCCCTCCTTTGAACTGAATAGCGCCCTGCTGTCGCGAACCCGGGTCTACGTCCTCAAGAACCTTGAAGAGAGCGATGTGTTGGTTCTGCTTCAGCGCGCACTTGCATCGGACGAGGGCCTTGATGGCCAGGTCGCGGTGGATGAATCCGTGCTGGCTACGATGGCCGCCGCATCAGGTGGTGACGGCCGCAAAGCGCTCAATGTATTGGAAGTAGCAGCTGACCTGGCGGAAGAGGATGCCCAGGGGGTCATGCGGATTACCAGCGAGCATCTGGAGCAGGTGCTCCAGACCAGCCTGCGCCGATTCGACAAGGGCGGTGATGTGTTCTATGACCAGATCTCCGCATTGCACAAGTCCGTGCGGGGATCGGATCCCGATGGCTCCCTGTACTGGCTGTGTCGCATGCTGGATGGTGGATGCGATCCGCTGTACGTTGCCCGTCGACTGGTCCGTATTGCCAGCGAGGACATTGGCAACGCCGATCCCCGGGCGCTGCAACTGGCCATGGACGCCTGGGAAGCGCAGGAGCGCCTGGGCAGTCCGGAAGGGGAGCTGGCTCTGGCACAGGCGGTGACCTATCTGGCGCTGTCGCCCAAAAGCAATGCGGTGTACAAGGCGTTTAACCAATGCATGGCGGATATTCGTAATGATCCGGACTACGAGGTGCCGGTGCATCTTCGTAACGCTCCCACTAAACTGCTTAAAAGTCTCGGTCATGGGGACGAGTACCGCTATGCCCACGACGAACCCGAAGCGTTTGCAGCGGGCGAATCCTACCTCCCGAAAACTATCCATCAACGTCGCTACTATGAGCCCGTTAACCGGGGCCTTGAAATCAAGCTTGCCGAAAAGCGCCAACGACTGGATACCCGCAACACCGAAAGCCCCCGAAAACGCTATCCCTGAGCGGGTGACCACGGTAGCCAGCAGCGCTTGTGCAGGTATAATGGCCTGTCATTCAACACACATCGCTAATCGGAAAAGTCAGGATAACCATGCTCGATCCCAAACGCGTCCGTACTCAGACTGAAGAGATCGCCCGTCGGCTGACCATCAAGAACGTCGAATTTGATACCGCCACCTTCGAGCAGCTTGAAGAGCGCCGTCGTGCCATTCAGGTACGGACGGAAACGTTGCAGAGCGAGCAGAACAAGCGTTCCAAGTCGATTGGCAAGGCCAAGGCTGCTGGCGAGGATATCAAGCCACTGTTGGACGAGGTCGAGAATCTCAAAAAACAGAAATCTGAAGCGGAGGATGAGCTTCGTAAGCTGCAGGAAGAGCTGAATAGCTTTCTTGCTGGTATCCCCAATCTTCCGGACGAGGACGTACCTGAGGGCGACAGCGAAGACGATAACGTTGAGGTGCGAACCTGGGGCACCCCCAGGTCCTTTGATTTTGAACCGAAGGACCATGTAGCGCTGGGAGAACAACTCAAGGGGTTGGACTTCGAAACGGCATCGCGGTTGGCACATTCCCGCTTTGCGGTTATGCGTGGACCGGTAGCACGCCTGCACCGGGCGCTGACCCAGTTCATGCTCGATCTTCACACTGGTGAGCATGGCTACACCGAAACTTATGTACCCTATCTGGTCAATGCCGAGACGTTGTATGGAACCGGACAGCTTCCGAAGTTTGAGGAGGATCTGTTCAAGACCGAGGGAGAGAATCCGCTTTACCTGATTCCCACGGCCGAAGTTCCAGCAACCAACCTGGTATCCAATTCAATTCTTGATGCCGGGGAGCTGCCGCTGCAAATGGTCTGTCATACCCCCTGCTTCCGCAGTGAGGCAGGATCCTACGGTCGGGATACCCGGGGTATGATTCGCCAGCACCAGTTCGACAAGGTGGAACTGGTCCAGATTGTCCGTCCGGCTGACTCGGAAGCGGCTCTGGAGGCCCTCACTGGCCATGCGGAAAAGGTCCTGCAGCTGCTTGAGTTGCCCTATCGTGTGGTTGCGCTGTGTGGCGGTGACATGGGCTTCTCTGCAGCGAAGACTTACGATTTGGAAGTATGGCTGCCGGGCCAGGATAAATACCGTGAAATTTCCTCCTGTTCCAATACCCGTGATTTTCAGGCACGGCGCATGCATGCTCGTTGGCGTAATCCGGAAACCGGGAAGCCCGAGCCCGTCCATACTCTGAATGGTTCAGGCCTTGCTGTTGGCCGTGCACTGATAGCGGTCATGGAGAACTACCAGCAAGCGGATGGCAGCATCGTGGTTCCGGACGTATTGAAGCCGTACATGGGAGGTTTAGACAAGATTCAATGAACGATCGGGACAATGCACCAGGAAAGGGCGTAAGTGCGGGGCGTGCACCAGTTCGGTACCGGGCCAACCCGGTTACCGATAACCCCAACACCTCCAGCGGGGAGGTCGCACTGGTGGGGGCGGGGCCGGGTGATCCGGAACTTCTGACCCTGAAGGCCTGGCGGCTGATGAACTCGGCGGAAGTGGTGTTGTATGATCGCCTGGTGTCACCAGAAATCCTGGAGCTTATTCCCGAGTCCGCCGAGCGGATTCATGTAGGAAAACAACGCGCCAACCATACTTTGCCTCAGGACCAGATCAATAACCGACTGGTAGAGCTGGCGCGAAGCGGTCGCCGGGTGGTGCGTCTGAAGGGTGGTGATCCGTTTATTTTCGGGCGTGGGGGCGAGGAAATCGAAACACTGGCTGAGGCGGGAATTCGCTTCCAGGTCGTTCCCGGTATTACCGCTGCCTCTGGTTGTGCTGCCTATGCCGGTATCCCCCTGACGCATCGGAATTATGCCCAGTCGGTACGTTTCGTTACGGGCCACCTGAAAAATGACACCTGTGATCTGCCCTGGAAGGACTTTGTCCAGAACAACCAGACCCTGGTTTTTTACATGGGTTTGGTGGGACTGCCTATTATCTGTCGGGAGTTGATTGCCCATGGTATGGCCAGCGATATGCCTGTTGCCCTGGTGTCCAAGGGCACTACGCCGGATCAGGAAGTGATCACCGGAGATCTGTCCACCATCGTGGCTCGGGTGAATGAACGTGAGGTTCAACCACCGACGCTCGTCATTATCGGACAGGTGGTCGGGTTGCGGGATCGCCTGGACTGGATCGGCGCGGTTTAATCACACGCCATAGCTACAAAAAAAGGGAGCCTATAGAGGCTCCCTTTTTTGTAGCTTTCAGTTTTCAGTCTTTTCGCTTTGGCAGGACGTCTTTCAGTTTATCCCGCATGTCACGAATAGCTTTCTCTGTGGTCGGCCAGTCAATACAGGCATCCGTGATGGATACACCGTACTCCAGGTCCGCAAGGTTGTCAGGGATGGACTGGTTGCCCCAGTTGATGTTGCTTTCTACCATCAGACCCTGGATAGACCGATTGCCTTCCAGAATCTGATGGGAAATATCCTGCATGACCAGCGGCTGAATGGCCGGATCTTTGCTTGAGTTGGCGTGGCTGCAGTCCACCATGATGGATTTACGCAGGCCGGCCTTGTCCAGGGCCTGTTCGCACAGCGCGACACTGACGGAATCGTAGTTGGGTTTGCCGCCACCGCCACGGAGAACAACGTGACCGTAGTTGTTACCCTTGGTACGAATAATGGCTACCTGACCTTTCTGGTTGATACCCAGGAAACTGTGGGGATGGGAAACCGACTTCATGGCGTTTACCGCGACGTCGAGGCTGCCATCCGTGCCGTTCTTGAAACCGATCGCCATAGAAAGTCCGCTACTCATCTCGCGGTGAGTCTGGGACTCTGTGGTCCGGGCGCCGATGGCCGACCAGGAAATGCTGTCCTGAAGGTACTGGGGGGAAATAGGGTCAAGAGCTTCCGTGGCCGTTGGCAGGCCAATCTCGGCAATGTCCAGAAGCAATCGGCGGCCAATGTGGAGACCCTGCTCAATGTCGAACGTATCGTTCAGGTGGGGGTCGTTGATCAGACCTTTCCAGCCCACGGTCGTACGTGGCTTCTCAAAATAGACGCGCATGACAATCAGCAGGGTGTCGCTGACTTCGTCGGCAAGTTTCTTGAGCCTGGTGGCGTAATCGCGAGCGGCTTCAACGTCATGGATGGAGCAGGGGCCAACGACCACAAATAGCCGGTGGTCCTTGCCATCCATAATGTCATAGATGGCCTGGCGACCCTTTTCAACGGTTTCGGCCGCGGCGCTGGATAAAGGCATTTCCTGCTTCAGCGCTTCAGGGGTAATCAGTTGTTCCTGATTCGCCACGTTAATGTTCTCAAGTTTATTGCCCGACATTCTGTTGTTTTCCCCGGTTCTTAACATTGCAGCGACCCTTTTGAGGGTATCTGATACCCTGCAGGCCGTGCAAATATGAGCTTAACAAGCCGGTATTCATTGCGGTAAACCCCGGCGAGTTGGTTATACTGCGTCATTTGGTAACCCATTTCAACGCTTCTTACCTGCGGATGACGGATGTCTCAGAACCGGCCGAAAACGCCCGCAACACTGCCCCGTGAACTGTTCATGGAGAAGATCCCGGAGGTCCTTTCCGGCATTCGCGTTCCGGACCTACCGTATCCTGCCGGGACAGCGGGAGACGCTGCTGTCTGCGATTGGCGACCACTGTTGTTTTCCTGTTGGACGGAGCAACGGGATGAGCGCGTCATGCAGCTTGTTCGTTCGGTTTCCCTGAATTGGTCGGTACGTCAGATTAATGCTGCCTACGTGGCGGATCGGATTATGGATACCTTTGTCCATACCAGTGGTCTACACCCCGGGCTGGCCCGGCGGGTTGCACGCCTGCGCTTTTTCTTCGCCTGGAGGATGAGTGAGGAAGGTGCCAGTACGTTCAGCGAGGACGTTCTGGCCTGGTTGGATGGCCTTCAGGAATTTCGTGGCTGGAGTGCCTCCGGTGGCCGCTCTGCCAGGGCGTTGCTGGATCAGCTGGATTCCCTGGTCATTTCTGTATCTGCATGTTTTGAGACCGGGGCCCTGGAACCCCTGGAGGCATTCTGCCGGGATTGGCAGGCTGACTCGGAGAAACGGGCCCAGCAAGTATCGCGGCTCCGGCAACGTCTTCTTGAAACCGAGATGGGGGCGGCCAGGCAACGGCGTGCCGAGCAGACTGCCCGTGCCCTGGTGGGGCGTACCCTCAAGGGGCGACATCTACCCAGGCCAATAATCACCTTTATATTTGATCACTGGATGCTTCTGCTCAAGCAGGTGGTGTGGGCAGGTGAAGTGGACGGTGAGAACTGGCGGCATGGCAAGAAACTGTTGGAGTGGCTTGTTTGGATCGGCGATCCGGCGTTGTCCGACAAGGATCGCAATCGCCTGTATCACGTCGGCGAACAGATTGGTGATCGTATTCTGGATGTCTGGCATCGGGTTTTTGGGAAGCCACTGCCGGCAAAGGCTATTGAAGGCATTCAGTCAGTTATGATGGCGCGCCTCCGAAGGGAGATTCCGGATCTGATCGCTGCGTTACCGGACGAGACAGGCTTCTCCTGGGACGCTTCCTGGTTGTCTTTTAATGGCCCTGATTCCAAGAAAGTGGAAGGGCTTGAGGGGCAGTGGTTTGTTGAAGGGGAAGGTGCCGGGGAGCAGCGTCGATATTTCTTTGCGTTGCTGCCAGACACCGCAGAGATTCTGTGGACCAACGGTTCCGGGGTGAAGCTCGGGCTGCAACCCTGGCCATTGTTTGAAGCTGAAAGGCGCCAGGGAGACCTGCGGCCTTTGCCGGCATTAACGCCTTTTGGTCTCGTCCTGACCGAGGCGGTAAGTGCGCTTTCCGGCGTGCTCGAAAGGCAGAGAATATTGCGCGAGAAGGCCGTCAGGGAGGCCAGGAGCAGGGCCGCTGCGATCATGAAAGAGAAAGAGGCCGCAGAAACTAAACGAAGAGCGGAAGAAGTTAAGCGGCTGGCCGAGATCGACAGAGTCCGGCGTGAAGAGCACGAAAAACGGCTCGCCGACGAGCGTGCGGAACGGAAGAGGCTGGAACAGGAAAAGCTGACGGAAGGACAACGACTGGTAGACAGTATCAAACTGGGTGGGTGGATAACGTTTGATGAGAAGGACGCAAACGGTGATCCGGTAAGAATGAAGCTGGCTGTCCGGATCAATGCGTCAAACAAGCTGGTTTTCGTTGACCGACTGGGCCTTAACCGCCGAGAGTACCAGGGTAATGACCTGGTAGAGGCAATCGTTTCCGGGAGTGTGCGAGTACTGGGCAGCTCCGCTGAGTTTGACGAGACCCTAAGCCGTGTTGTGGGAAGGATACGGGTGGGCCGGAATTCGTAGGTCGGGCGTCGAGCCCTTGGAGAAACCGGTGAATGGCCCACCGGGTGTCATGACACCCGTGGGCAGCGAATTCAGTCTTCCAGTTCGCCCATGCCGGTAATATTGAAACCGGCGTCCACATACATGATCTCTCCGGTGATGCCACTGGCCATATCAGAACTCAGGAACGCTGCGGCGTTGCCTACTTCCGCTGTCGTCACATTGCGCCGCAGGGGTGCACGTTTGGCATTTTCCGCCAGCATGCGACGGAAGCTCTTGATGCCCGAGGCGGCCAGGGTCTTGATCGGACCGGCAGATATACCGTTCACCCGGATGCCTTCACGGCCCAGGCTGGCAGCCATATAACGTACGTTGGCTTCGAGAGAGGCCTTGGCCAGCCCCATCACGTTATAGTTCTGCAGTACCTTTTCGGCACCGAGGTAGCTCAACGTCAGCAGCGAGCTGTTCTCGTGCATCATGCTACGGGCACCCTTGGCGAGTGCGACGAAGCTGTAGGAACTGATGTCGTGGGCGATCTTGAAACCCTCGCGGGTTGTCACATCCACAAAGTTACCGTCAAGCTCATGGGCCGGGGCATAGCCCACCGCATGAATGATGATATCGATGGCGTCCCAGTGTTTCCCCAGCTCTTTGAAGACGTTCTCAATTTCTTCGTCACTGGCCACGTCACAGGGGAAGGTGAGTTGGCTACCCCATCCGTCAGCGAATTTTTCCACCCGGGACTGTAGCTTCTCATTCTGGTAGGTAAAGGCCAGTTCGGCGCCTTCACGGGCAAACGCTTCCGCGATGCCATAGGCGATTGAGTGTTTGCTGGCCACGCCAACGATCAGCGCTTTCTTGCCACTGAGTAATCCCATAGATTTTCTCCCTGTGTTCTCGGTTTGCATGCATTATCCCCGAAGTGATCCGATGGGGGTAACGCTCAATTGGTCGTAGGCTTTTGATAGAACAGTGCGGCGCTCAACAGTTCCTGAGTGTAGTCCTGTTTCGGTGCATGGAATATGTCAGTTGCATTTCCGTACTCGACCACCTTGCCGTGCTGGAGTACCAGCAGCTTATGGCTCAGTGCCCGAACCACCGATAGATCGTGACTGATAAAGATATAGCTTAGCTGATATCGGGCCTGGATATCCCGCAACAGATTGATGACCTGTTTCTGAACGGTGCGGTCCAGGGCTGAAGTGGGTTCGTCGAGTATGATCACTTCCGGTTGCAACACCAACGCCCGCGCGATGGCAATGCGTTGACGCTGGCCACCCGAGAATTCATGGGGATAGCGGTGCCTCGCTTCGGGGTCGAGGCCGACATCGACCAGTGCCTGGATGACTTTTCGGTCCTGCTCCTCTGGACTGGCGGGAGCATGGATTTCCAGTCCCTCGCGAACGATTTCAGCGACCGACATGCGGGGGCTGAGGCTGCCAAACGGGTCCTGAAAAACAATCTGCACGCGGCTGCGGTAGGGCCGAAACTGCTTCTGGTCCAGATGAGCCAGTTCCACACCATCCAGTCGAATACTGCCGGTGGCTCCCGTGAGCTTCAGCAATGCGTGACCGATGGTGGTTTTACCGCTGCCGCTTTCACCGACGATGCCCAGTGTTTCCCCGCGAGCAAGAGTGAAGCTGGTATCGCGGACGGCATGGAAGTAGCTGACAGTACGACCGAACAGGCTTTTTTTGGTGGTGAACCGGACATCCAGGTTATCGACTTCAAGCAGCGGCTTAACCGACTGATCCATACTGAGCGGAGCCACCGGAGGCTCGGCATCAAGCAGACGCTGGGTATAGGGGTGTTTGGCGTTGGTGAAAAGCTGTTCTGTGGGTGCCTGCTCCACGACCTTTCCCTGTTCCATAACCGCAACCCGATCTGCATAGCGGTGGACGATGGACAGATCGTGGGTGATCAGCAGGATTGCCATGCCGAATTCCTGTTGCAGGTTCCGCAACAACTCCAACACCTGACGTTGCACCGTGACATCCAGCGCAGTGGTGGGTTCGTCGGCAATCAGTAACTCCGGTTCATTGGCCAGGGCCATGGCAATCATAACGCGTTGTTTCTGGCCGCCGGACAGCTGATGGGGATAGCTGGACAGTCGCGTTTCCGGCGAGGGGATGCCCACCAATTCCAGCAGCTCTATGCACCGTTTTCGTGCCTGAGGGCCACGTAATCCCTTGTGCAGGGCCAGGGTTTCGCTAACCTGCTTTTCCACCGTGTGCAGCGGATTCAGAGACGTCATCGGTTCCTGAAAGATCATGCCGATGCGATGCCCTCGAATCTGTCGAAGCCGCTTATCGTTGGCTGTCAGCAGGTTTTCACCCTGGAAAAGAATTTGTCCCGACGGGTAATGAGCGTGCCGTTCATCCAGCAGGCGCAGGATGGAAAGCGCCGAGACGGATTTTCCGGAGCCGCTTTCACCCACCAGTGCCAGTGTTTCTCCCCGGTTGATATCGATGGAGAGACCATCGACCACCGGTTTGCCGTGGTCGAAATAGATAGAGAGGTCTGAGATTTCCAGAAGTTTGGACATATCAGTTCTTTCTCGGATCAAAGGCATCCCGTACAGCTTCACCGACGAACACCAGTAGGGTCAGCATCACGGAGAGGGATACGAAGGCGGAAATGCCTAGCCAGGGCGCGTGGAGATTGGCTTTGCCCTGAGCAATCAGTTCACCCAGGGAAGGAGACCCGGAAGGCAAGCCAAAGCCAAGAAAATCCAGCGATGTTAGCCCGGTTATAGCACCGGTGAGGATAAATGGCATAAAGGTCAGGGTGGCCACCATGGCATTGGGCAGAATATGCCGGAACATGATCTTGCGATTGCCCAGGCCCAGGGCGCGGGCTGCACGAACGTACTCAAAGTTGCGTGCCCTCAGGAACTCGGCGCGAACCACATCGACCAGCCCCATCCAGCTGAACAGCAGCATAATCCCAAGTAGCCACCAGAAGTTGGGCTGTACAATGCTGGACAGGATGATCAGCAGGTACAGCACCGGAAGCCCGGACCAGACTTCAATGAACCGTTGGCCGAGCAGGTCAATCTTGCCACCGTAGAAGCCCTGGATCGCGCCAACCGCAACCCCGACAATGCAACTGGCAATGGTCAGTGTCAGCCCAAAGAGCACCGAGATGCGGAAACCGTAGATGACCCTGGCGGCGACATCTCGCCCCTGATCATCGGTTCCCAGCCAATTCTCGGAGCTGGGCGGCGCGGGCGAGGGCACATCAAGGTCATAGTTGATGGTGTCATAACTGAAGCGGATCGGTGGCCAGAGCATCCAGCCATTGGCCTTGATCTCGTCAGCAATAAAGGAATCACGGTAATCCGCCTCAGATGGCAGAAAGCCACCAAAAGTCTCCTCGGGCACGGCTTCTGCGACGGGAAAATACAGATCGCCCTGATAGGACACCACCAGCGGCGCATCGTTCGCGATCAGCTCCGCAACCAGGGACAGTCCGAACAACGCCAGGAATATCCACAGGGACCAGAATCCACGGCGATTATTGCGGAAGTTCCGTAGCCTCCGTTGTTGGATGGGGGTGAGTGACATCATGGTTCAGGCACCCTCCCGGCTTTCAAAGTCGATGCGCGGATCCACCAGGACATAGGTGATGTCGCTGATCAGTTTCAGTACCAGACCCATCAGCGTGAAAATATAAAGTGTGCCGAAGATCACCGGGTAGTCCCGGTTCAGGGCAGCTTCGAAGCCCAGTAGACCGAGGCCGTCGAGGGAGAAGATGACTTCGATTAGCAGCGAGCCGGTAAAAAACAGAGACACCAATACTCCGGGCAGGCTGGCGATCACGATGAGCATGGCGTTACGGAACACATGGCCATAGAGCACCTGTTTCTCTTCCAGACCCTTGGCTCTAGCGGTCACCACGTACTGCTTACTGATCTCGTCAAGGAAGGAGTTCTTGGTCAGCAGCGTCAGCGTAGCAAAGCCGCCAATCACGTTGGCAGTCACAGGCAGTGCCAGGTGCCAGAAATAATCCCCGATTTTCTGGTACCAGTTGAGTTCGTCAAAGTTGGTAGAAGTAAGGCCGCGCAGGGGAAACCAGTCGAAATAGCTGCCGCCAGCGAAGAGGACGATCAGCAGGATAGCGAAGAGGAAACCGGGAATGGCGTACCCAACGACAATGGCGGAACTGCTCCAGACGTCAAATCGTGAGCCATCGGTGACGGCCTTGCGAATGCCCAGAGGGATTGAAATCAGGTAAATGATCAGCGTGGACCAGAGGCCGAGGGAGATGGATACCGGCATCTTGTCGAGGATCAGCTCGAGAACGGTACGTTCCCTGAAAAAGGACTCGCCAAAATTGAAGGTTGCGTAATCCCCGAGCATCTTGAAAAACCGCTCATGGGCCGGCTTGTCAAAGCCGTACATGACCTCAATTTCCTTGAGCAGCTCCTCGGGAATACCGCGCGAGCCCCGACTGTCACTGCTGGAAGAGGCCACCTCACCGCCGCTGCTTCCGCCGCTGGCACGGGCCAGTGCACCGCCGCCATGGCCCTCCATTTCAGCTATCAGTTGCTCGACCGGCCCGCCCGGTGCTGCCTGTACGATCACGAAATTGAGCAGCATGATTCCGATCAGGGTCGGGATAATCAGTGCCAGCCGTCTTAGTATGTATACGCCCATCTAGTGGAGCCCTTTCACCGTTGCGTTGATCACAATCATTGGTCAGGGTTGAATCCACCAGTTATCGATATCAATACCGTTCTTTGGTGTTTGTTCAGGGCGTTCGAGGTGGCCCCAGTAAGCAATGCGGTCGCGTGGCAGGTACCACTGCGGAATCACGTAATGTCCGTGTAGTAAGACGCGATCCAGCGCACGTACCCGGTTGACCAGTTCCTCACGATCCGGAGCCTGAATAACCTTGTCGACCAATTCGTCCACGACCGGGTCGCTCACGCCCATGTAGTTCCTGGAGCCGTGCACATCGACATTGGAAGAGTGCCAGTACTCTCGCTGTTCATTGCCCGGCGAATCAGACTGGGGTAGCACCTGGGTAATGACGTCGTAATCGAACTGCCGCACTCGCTGGATGTATTGATTGGTATCGACCAGGCGCACGGACACATCGATGCCCAGTCTTTCCAGATTGTTTTTCAGGGGGAGCACGATGCGCTCAAAATTCTTCTGGTGCAGTAATACTTCAAACGACAGTGGCCGGTCGTTGCTGGTATTCACCATTTTACCGTCCTGAATGTCATAACCGGCTGCCTTGAGCAACTGCATTGCCTTGCGTAAATTGTTCCGCAGGCCATTTTTGCCATCAATAACCGGCGGCTTGTAGGCTTCCTTGAACACATCCTCTGGAAGCTGGTCACGGTATTGGTTCAGTATCTCGAGTTCCCGGCCCTCGGGCAGGCCGGTCGAAGCCAATTCACTGTTTTCGAAATAGCTCTTTGTACGGGTGTACTGGCCGTAGAAAAGGTTCTTGTTGGCCCACTCGAAATCAAAGGCATAGGACAAAGCCTCACGTACCCTTGGGTCCGAGAATTTTGCTTTGCGGGTGTTCAGAACAAACGCTTGCATACCGGCGGGACGTTGATGCTCGATAGCTTCGGTAATAATGGTGTTGTTCTCGAACTTGTCACCGGAATAGGCGGTGGCCCAGTTTTTTGCCGATGGTTCGATGCGGAAATCAAAATTTCCGGCCTTGAATGCTTCCAGGGCGACGGTGTCGTCGGAGTAGTAGTCGAAGCGGATATTGTCGAAATTAAATCGACCTTCTCGCGTGCCCAGGTCTTCTGCCCAGTAGTCTTGCACCCGTTTGAAGGTGATGGATCGACCTGCTTCGAACTCACCGATTTTGTAGGGCCCGCTACCCAGCGGCGGTTTCAGGCCATTACGATCAAATTCACGACCGTCCCAGTAATGGGCCGGCATGATCGGCATCTGGCCAAGAATCAGTGGAAGTTCGCGGTTGTCGGTGTCACCGAAGTCAAAGCGTATTCGATGGTCTCCCTCAACGGTCACCTTGCTGACGTCGGCATAGTAATTCCGGTAGAACGGATGGCCTTCCTTCGTGAGGATGTCAAAGGAGAATTTGACGTCTTCTGCGGTAATGGGATGACCGTCATGGAAGCGGGCTTCTTTACGGAGATTGAAAATGACAAAGCGACGGTCTTCTGGAGTCTCAAGAGACTCAGCAATCAAACCATAGGCGCTGAAGGGTTCGTCACCGGAGGACTCAAGGAGGGTGTCATACAGGTAGCTACTTACACCCGCGGCGGCAACGCCACGGACTACAAAGGGATTGAAGGAATCGTAGCCGTTGGCGACGACAGCCATGCGCAATGTGCCGCCTTTGGGGGCCTCGGGATTGACGTACTCAAAATGACTGAAATCTTCGGGGTATTTTGGTGCGCCATGCATGGCGATAGCGTGACGAACTTCGGCACCGGAATCCGCTGCCAGGACAGGAAGCGGAGCAGTAAGGAGAACCAGGGTCAGGGCACAAAACGACGTAAGGGTTGAGGCTGTCCGTGTTTTTGTCATAGATCTCGCACGTTTTGGTGAATCGTCCAGGAACAATGATTGTTTTTATTCCCCCGGCCCTCCTGCCGTCGGCGACAGAATCAGGGGCTGTTCCTGATATCTACGTAGAGTACCAGACTTTGGCCCGGCTGGAGATAACGGGCTGAGTTAAGGTCATTCCAGCTTGCGATATCGCGCACATTTACCGAAAACCGGCTGGCAATCGCCGACAGGGAATCACCCTTGCGAACCCGGTAGCCGACTTTACGGACCATTGCCTGGCCCCGATTATTGCTGGCGACAGTCTTTGGCTGGCTGGCCTGTGACCAGATGACGATCTTCTTGCCTGGGATCAGGGGATCACCCGGCGCCATATTGTTCCAGGCGGCTACCTCGCGAACGGTGACCCGATGTTCGCGGGCAATATCCCAGAAAGTATCTCCGCGCCGGATAGTATAGTTGACCCGGCTGCCGCTACGATTGCGTGACTGCTTTTTCTCCAGGCGCTGGCTCGCGCTGAGGGCGTACTCGTCGGTACTCTTGCTGGCGGAGGGAATCATCAGGCGTTGCCCAATGCGGATCATGTCACTGTTAAGGTTGTTGACCCTGCGAATGACCGAAGTTGTTGTGGAGAATTTCCGGGCGATGGTGCTCAGGTTGTCTCCGGAGACAACCTGATAGTTTTGCCAGGAGACACGATCTTTTGCAGGGATCTTGCTCAGAGCCACCCTGAAAGTGCTGGCGTTCTCCTTGGGGACCAACAGGCGATGGGGGCCATCTGGAGCTGTCGCCCAGCGGTTGAACGAAGGGTTGAGCAGGTAGATTTCCTCGACATCAACACTGGCGAGCTCTGCGGCTTGGGCCAGATCCATTTGCGAACCCGTTTCCACCACTTCGAAGTAAGGTTCGTCATCCAGCGCCGGTAGTTCAACGCCATAGTCTTCCGGCTTATCAAAAATTTTGGCGAGTGCAATCAGCTTGGGCACATAGTGCGTTGTTTCCCGGGGAAGCTTGAGTGACCAATAATCTGTAGACCTGTTGGCATTACGGTTGCGGCGCATGGCTTTGGATACTGTGCCGCCACCGCTGTTATAAGCGGCCAGGGCAAGGGTGTAATCGCCGTCGAAGCGTTTCGCGAGTCGATCCAGGTAGGTCAGTGCCGCATCCGTCGATGCAAGAATGTCTCTGCGGTCGTCATGCCACCAGCTCTGGGTCAGTCCGAAGTATTTTCCAGTACTCGGGATAAACTGCCATAGTCCTGACGCCCGGCCGTGGGAGTACGCAAAAGGATCAAAAGCACTTTCGACAACCGGAAGCAGTGCAAGCTCGGTCGGTAGCCCACGCTTTTCGGTTTCCGAGATGATGTAGTGCAGGTAGCGGCTGCCACGCTTGACGACCCGGTCGATGTATTTGGGGTGTTTCCGATACCAGTCCAGTTGGGCCTTGACCCTCGGGTCCGTTATATCGTGGTCGAGTTTGAAGCCGGCGCGAAGACGGTGCCACAGGTCGACGCCTCCGTTAGCATTGTCGTCGACATGATCCGATGGCGAGTCCAGCTTTGTCCTGGCAACTTCAGCTGCCGCTTTCAGCTCAGGGGAGATGGCTTCGTCAAGTTCGGTTCGGGAGCTGCCCTGGCTGTCGCCGTGTTCCACAGCCGTCTTGAGTTCCTGGTCACCGGCAGCGACGGTCATTTTTTCTGAATTCAGTGGGTTGCCGTCGGAGGAGGCTCGGTCGGGCGCGTTGTTATAGAAGCTGGCGCAGCCGCCCATTACGGCGCTGGCGAAGACAATTGCAGATATTCGTCTGACCGACATAATAATACTTCCGACTGGCTGACTATGCCGGGTGTGTAGGAAAAACCGGCATATTTAATAAGTTATGGCAATAATTTTGAAAGGATTCTATGGGCGCGCCCAAAGGGGGTCAAGAAACCTCTCGTTACGTCATTGAGAGGATTTGTTAACCACCTAAAAGTGGTCCTTGCCATGTCGTACCGCCGCAAATACGTCGTCCTCGCTGTTTGATGGTAAACCGGTATCGGCACCGTACTCCCGGGCGGCGGCTATGACTGCCGGATCATCCCATCTGAGGAAGGGGTTGAGGCGTTTCTCGTCTTCGAGAATGGACGGAACGGTCGCCTTTCCATTGTCGCGAAGGGTGCGGCATTTTTCTTCGAACTCTCGGAGATTGTCGTCATCAGGAAGCCAATGACGGGCAAATGTCAGGTTGGCAAGTGTGTACTCGTGAGCACAATAGACTTTTGCGTCATCCGGGAGCTTGCGCAGCGTATCCAGGGACTGCCGCATCTGGGCAGGCGTGCCTTCAAACAGCCGGCCGCAGCCACACACAAACAGAGTGTCACCACAGAACAGTACCGGATGACCATCAACCTTTGATTCGGAAAAATAGGCAATGTGATCCAGGGTATGACCGGGAACACCGAGAACCTGGAACGTTATTGCATCCCAGACCACTTCATCACCGGGATGTACCGGCTCGGTAACCCCTTTGAAAGGGGATGTGGCAGGCCCGGTGATTCTGCAGCCAGGTACGTCTGATACAAGGGCGTTGACGCCACCAACGTGGTCCGGATGGTGGTGCGTGACCAATATGGTGTCGAGTGTCAGGTTGTGTTGCCTGAGATGAGCCCTGACGGGATCCGCCTGCCCGGGGTCAACGATGAGAGCTTTGCCGGAATCAGTGTTCGCAAGGCACCATATGTAGTTGTCATTGAAGGCAGGAATCGCGGTAATTGTCAGCATAGGGCCCTACATGTGCCAAGTGGATGTCCCTGTTATGATAATGCATTACGAAGACCGTCCCAAGGGCGGTCATTACATGGCCGGGGACAGACCGTAATGGCATCAAGCGAACCCGTTGATTTTTCGTTACGACACGATAGCTTTGAACGCTGGTATCAGACGCCTCTTGGTCGTGCGTTGCTGGCCGACCAGCGTGCTTGTGTTGATCACCATCTTCGAAACCTTACGGGAGCCAGGCAGTTGCAAGTGGGGATCAGCCATCGTGTTCCGCTGGCCAGCAGTACCGATTTTTCACAGAAGATAGTGACAACCCCAAAGTGGGGGGCGGCTATTCCAGAAGGGGTGGCGGTGTGTGATGCCGATGAGTTGCCATTTCCCGGTGACTCTATGGACCTGGTGATTCTTCATCACACTGCAGACTTTTCTCCCCATCCCCATCAGGTGTTGCGGGAAGCGTCACGCGTCCTGCGCGGAGAGGCCACTATCTTGTTGATCGGGTTCAACCCGGTCAGCGTCTGGGGAGCGCGCCGATTATTATCGCGGTCAAGGACGGGGCCGTGGGGCGGGCGATTCCTGATGAAAAGTCGGATGGAAGACTGGCTCAGGTTGCTGGACTTTTCGGTTGAATTCTCCCGCTCGTGTTTTTATCGTCTGCCGATACAGAAGCCCGTTTCCGAACGGCGCCAGAGTCTGCTTGAGCGGGTATGTGGAAACGGGATCCTGCCTATTGGTGCCTATTACTGTATCGTCGCCAGAAAGCGGGTGTGTTCACGTATTCCCCGCCGCCCCGTGTGGAACAAGCAAAAAGTCATTACACTGCCGGGTTCCGGGACCGTGGGTGTGTCCCGGGGGTGCGCCAGTCGCATCAGTATCAAATCAAGACAGTCAGGGAGTTGTAATGACCGGTAAGGTTGTTCTTTATACCGATGGTGCCTGCAAGGGTAATCCGGGGCCCGGTGGATGGGGCGTGGTTCTCCGGTATGGCGATGCCAGGAAAACCCTGCATGGTGGTGAGCGGCAAACCACCAACAACCGCATGGAACTGATGGCCGCGATCCGTGGGCTGGAAACGCTTAAGCGCGCTTGTGAGGTGGAACTTTTTACCGATTCCCAGTACGTGCGCAAGGGCATAACGGAATGGATGGCCGGCTGGAAACGCAACGGCTGGAAAACCGCCGCGAAGAAACCGGTAAAGAATGAAGACTTGTGGCGGGAACTGGATGATCAGGTTGCCCGCCACAAAGTAAATTGGCATTGGGTCAAGGGGCACTCCGGCGTTCCGGATAACGAACTGGCGGATGAGTTGGCCAACCGGGGTGTTGAAGAGTTGGCTAATACGTAGTCAGAGACAGGGTGAGCATGAGACAGATAGTACTGGATACTGAAACCACGGGTATTGATCCTTCGGAAGGTCATCGCATTATCGAGATTGGCTGCGTTGAAATGATGGAGCGGCAGCTGACCGGTCGTAACTATCACGTGTACATCAATCCCGAGCGTGAGGTAGAGGCGGAAGCCATTACCGTCCACGGAATCACCAATGAGTTCCTGGCGGACAAACCGGTGTTTTCCGAAATCGCCAATGAGTTCTTTGAATTCATCAAAGGGGCCGAACTGGTCATTCACAACGCAGCGTTTGACGTCGGGTTCATGGATTCCGAGTTCGCGAGACTGAAGCCCTTGCGAAAAACCGCCGACCATTGCGGTGTTGTGGATTCTCTTGCCATTGCTCGAAAAAAACATCCGGGTCAGAAGAACAGCCTCGATGCCCTGTGCAAACGTTATGGCGTCGACAACAGTAACCGTGAATTGCACGGGGCACTGCTGGATGCCGAGATTCTGGCCGATGTCTACCTGCTACTGACCGGCGGTCAGACCGCGCTTTCCCTGGATGCGGGAAGTGACGACAACGGTGGTGTTGACGGCATACGTCGTTTGGCGGCAGAGAGAAATCCGCTGAAAGTTCTCAAGGCATCCGAAGAAGAGCAGGCCGCTCATGATGCGTTTATGGAAGTTCTGGCCAAGCAGGCGGGCGGTACTGTCTGGGGGCGTATGGACGGTCCCGGGGAATAACATGGTCGCGGATCCGGAATGAGAACTGGATCAGCCTGTACTATTTGTTACATTCCTGATTTCTTGAGCAACTTGAGTTTTGTGTTATAAGTACCTATTCCAAGAACAGGGCGCGGTAGTTTCCGCGAAGTTAACAGGAAGCGTTTATGGTTCAATCGTCTTTGGCGACGAAGTCACAATCCTTTGATCTGGTCAAAAGTGAAATTGAGCAGACCATAAAGCAGGCCGAGTCCAGCCTTGAACGCTTTCAGGAAAATCGTGAGAGTGGCGAAGACCTCCAGAACTGCGTGGATTTTCTGAACCAGCTTCGCGGTATCTTCATTCTTGTCGAGCTACGCGGTGGTATCCTGCTGTGCCAGGAGGCCGTCACGATGGCGAACGATGTACCCGTCGGCGCCAACGACGACAAGAACATTCTGCTCACCACCCTTAACAGCGCTTTATTTATCCTGCGGCGATACGTCGAGTACTATCACCAGCAACGCGTGGATCACCCGGAACTCTTGTTGCCGGTCATCAACGACTTGCGGGAGGCTCGCAAGGAGAAGCCATACCCGGAATCCTGCTTCTTTGACATTGACGTCAGAAAGCGACCGGACTTCTGTTCCGGGATGTCATTACAACCGTTTGAGGGTAATGAGGCCGAGTACGAGATTCTGGCCCGTCGGATGAGGTTAACCTTTCAGGTGGCCCTGCTGGGCATGTTGCGGGAGCGGAATGAGGTTGTCAGCCAAAAGCTGTTCGGTCGCGCGGCTCGGGGGTTGGCTAGAGTCTGTCGCGGAACGCCAATGGGGGGAATGTGGTGTTTGGCGTCCATCGTCGCGGACACCATGCTCGACCGGGCAATGCCGTTCACAAAGGCGCGCAAGCGCATGTTCATGCGTATCGAGAAGTACGCCAGGGAAGTGGTATACGTCGGAAAAGTATCAACTTCCAAGGATGCCCCGGACTCGCTGATCCGCGATATGATTTATGTGCTCTATCGCAGCGGCTCCGGAAATCCGGAGGTGACGAACATTCTCTCCGCGTATCGATTGACGCCTGCGGAATTTCCAGACTCCATGCTGGAGGCCCATGCCCGCAGGCTTTATGGACCCGGGGCCGACGTTCTCAAGTCCCTGTCAGAAGCCTTGCAGGAGGAGCTTAACCAGCTCAAGGACAAGCTCGACATTATTGAGCGTGGAATTGAACCAGACCTGGCGGAATTCTCATCCATTGCGGAAACCCTTGAGCGTCTAGGCAACACCCTGGTCATGCTGGACCTCAATCAACTGGCTGGCAAGTGTCGTGGAGAAGCGAGCCGATTGCGTAGTTGGGAATCCGAGTCCCGTTCTCCAAGTGAGGATGAACTTTACGCGTTGGCGGACTCTGTGCTGGGTATTGAAGATGCGATCATGCAGATCGTTACCCGGGGCATTACCTCGGAGACGGATTCCCTGGCAGCAGGTGATCGAAAGCGTGATGAGTCCCTGTATCTTCAGGAAGCGACGTACGTTGTTGCCGATGAGGCTCGCAGTGCGCTGACCCTGGCCAAACGCGCTATTACTGCCTTTATTGAGTCTGATTATGACAGGATGCACCTGGCCAATCTTCCAGGCACGCTTCACAGCATTTGGGGTGGCTTGCACATGGTTGGTGATCCCGGCGCGGCAGGCGTTCTGGAGCGTGTTGCTGCATCAATCCAGGCGCGCCTTCTGGATTCCCGGGAGGCGCCGTCGCCCCAGGTGCTGGAAGCTCTGGCCGATGCGCTGACATCCCTTGAGTATTACATCGAGAGCATTGGTAAGCGAGAAGATCGCAACGCCGACCTACTTCGTCTCGCCGAATCGTCAATGAACGACGTAGGCCTGTAGAAAGATATAAAAAACCCCTGCTGCACGGCGGGGTTTTTTTACAGGTCTGTCTGTCCGGGCCGATTCAGCCCATCTTGAACAGTTCACCCAGCTTGGTAGCCAGCATCATGTCGCCTTCGGCGCGCAGTTGACCAGCCATGAATGCCTGCATGCCATCAGTTTCGCCTGACACAATGCCCTGCAGGGTTTCAGAGTTCATGATCAGGGTTACGGAAGGATCGTCGTTCGCACCTTCGTGGAGTTTGCAGGTGCCATCGTTGATGACCAGATGGTAGGTTTTGTCATCTTCGATATCGAACTGGAATACCAGATCCAGGCCTTCGGCTGCGTCTGCGTTGAAATTCTGTTCGAGTTTGTCAAATACCTGAGCTACAGACATTATTTTACCCTTATTGGTGATTGTCATGGCTTGGTGACGGCTTGACGCCCCTGGCAGTGAGCCTGTTCCGGAAGGCCAGGGTTAGCCGACGTAGCCATTCGACTTTATGGTGCCGACCTGGCAGTGTCAAGCTCGATCGAACGCTTGTTTTAAATTTCTATGTTGCTTACCTCAATGAGACCTGTAAGTTACAATCTGCGCTTTGAAAATCAGGCTGGAGAAGCAATTTGGAATTTCTGACAGAGTTCGGTTTATTCGTCGCCAAGGCCGTGACGCTGGTCATTGCAGTGGTCGTGGTTATCTCGGTTGTTATGTCAGCAGCCCAAAGGGATAAAGGAGACGACGGTGAAGGGGAGTTGCGGGTTCGCAAGCTTAACGAAAAGTACCGCAAGCTCAGGGAATCACTCCAGGCCCGTCTACTCTCGGACCATGAACGTAAGGCCTGGGACAAGAAGCATAAGAAAGAAGAGAAAGCCCGGGCCAAGGCGGAAAAGGATAAAGTGAAAGCCGGAGAAGGCCAGGCCGATACCAGGAAACGGGTGTTCGTCCTGGATTTCGATGGTGACATCAAGGCAAGTGACACCGATCCGCTCCGCAGGGCGGTGACGGCGGTATTGAGCGTGGCAGATCCGGCCAGGGATGAAGTTGTGATACGGCTTGAGAGCGGCGGTGGTCTGGTGCATTCCTACGGGCTGGCTGCGGCGCAGTTGGACCGGATCCGCAGCAAGGGCCTGCACCTGACCGCCTGCGTGGATAAAGTGGCCGCCAGTGGCGGTTATATGATGGCCTGTGTCGCGGATCGTATCGTGGCATCCCCCTTCGCCGTACTTGGTTCCATCGGTGTCGTTGCCCAACTTCCGAATTTCCACCGCTTCCTCAAAAAGAATGACGTGGATTTCGAAGTCCTCACGGCTGGTGAGCACAAGCGCACGTTGACGGTATTTGGTGAAAATACCGATAAAGGCCGGCAGAAATTCCTGGAAGACCTCGAAGACACCCATGTGCTCTTCAAGGAGTACGTCAGTGAACGCCGCCCGGGCCTCGACATCACGGCCGTAGCGAATGGCGACATTTGGTTTGGTCGCCGTGCAATGGATGTAAATCTGGTCGACGAAATCAAAACATCCGACGAATATCTCATTGATGCCTGTGAAAGTGCAGACGTAATCTCAGTGAGCTACCAGCGCAAACGGACCTTGCCGGAAAAGCTTGGCCTGGCGACCAGCGCAGCCCTTGAGCACACCGTGTGGAAAGTGTTGGGCGCGTTTCGCAACCAGAAAATCCAATAGCTGATACAGACAAACGGGGACCAGTATGACAACAACGACCAAATTCAAATCCTGGCGTGTCCAGGAGCAGGGCGGAGAATACACTGGCAGTGAACAGACAGTCTCGACCAGCGACCTGCCGGCCAATGAAGTACTGATCAAAGTCAGTCACTCGTCCCTGAACTACAAGGACGCACTGTCCGCTTCCGGCAACAAGGGCGTCACCAGAAACTTTCCCCACACCCCCGGCATCGATGCTGCCGGTGAGGTCATCGAATCCGCTTCTGGTGAGCCAGTTGTTGGCAGCAAGGTTATCGTGACCGGTTACGACCTGGGCATGAACACCGATGGCGGATTTGGCGAGTACGTCCGCGTACCGGCGTCCTGGTGTGTCGCCCTGCCGCAAGGTTGGAATGGCCGCACTGCCATGATCTATGGCACTGCCGGCCTGACAGCCGGCCTGTGCGTCCAGAAATTGCTCCAGATGGGTGCCAGCCCAGAACAGGGTAAAGTCGCTGTGTCCGGCGCCAGCGGCGCTGTCGGTAGTGTCGCGGTGGAATTGTTATCGAAACTTGGTTTTGACGTGGTCGCTATCAGCGGCAAACAGGATCACGCTGACGAACTGAAGGCCCTGGGAGCCTCAGAGGTCGTTGGCCGTGAAGCCCTGGCCGCGGAGAAAAAGCCCATGCTCAAGCCCGTATTCGCCAACGCCGTGGACACCGTCGGCGGACAACCCCTGGCAGAACTGCTGAAACAGATCCAGCCAGGTGGTTCCGTATCCTGCTGCGGCCTGGTCGCCGGCCCGCAACTGGAGACCACAGTTCTGCCGTTCATCCTGCGGGGTGTGAATCTACTTGGCGTTGATTCGGTGGAAATCCCGCTGGCGGACAAAGCCGCTGTCTGGAAAAAGTTCGCTGGAGAGTGGGCCTGCCCGAAAACCGAAGCCTCCGCCCGTGATATCGGACGCGGTCAACTGGACGGCGCCCTGAGGGCGTTTTTGAAAGGAGAGTCGTCAGGAAAGATTGTGCTGGATCACGCTCTTTAAAGCGCTGTCGCTTTGAAGGGAAGGGCTGGCACAAAAGTCAGCGAGAACAAAGGGTAACTCGTTCCCCTTTGTTCGTCCCGGGAGTCAATAGATTCAGGAAGCGCGCCGACGAAATAGCGGCACATCGGTATCCGTAGCAGCCTGATACCCCTGACTGAAAAAGTTCAGAGCACGGGCAGCCTTGGACGCATCCTTATCTTCCCGCAACGCATAGCTATCAAAGCCACAACGCTTCATGAACTGCAACTGATCCAGCAGAACATCCCCGATCGCCCGCAGCTCATTCTCATAGCCAAAGCGCTCCCGCAACAGCCGCGCAATGCTGTAACCCCGGCCATCGGCAAACTTGGGAAAATTCACCGCAATCAGCGGCAGCTCATTGACCAGCCCCTCAAGAATCTCCGGCTCATCGTGGCTGTCGAACCAGACCCCGATATCATCACGGCCTTCAAAGTGCTCCTTGCCAGCCAGCCAAAGATCCGCTGGAATCAGTGCCGGCTGCTCAGGCATGTTCAGGGACTCACCATCCTCAGGACGGGAAACAACAACCCAGGAGTCCTGCTTGATGGCCCCGTCTTTAGTGATAACTTCAGGCATAGACCCGCTCCTTGAATGGCTCAATTCCGATTCGACGATAGGTTTCGAGGAAGGGCTCTTCCTCCTTCCGGTTGTCGACATAAACATCGATGATCTTGGCGATGACATCCGGCATGTCTTCCTGGGCGAAGGAAGGCCCGAGGATCTTGCCGATGGTGGCGTCATGATGTGACGAACCGCCGAGGCTCACCTGATAGAATTCTGCGCCTTTCTTGTCGACACCCAGAACACCGATGTTGCCAACGTGATGGTGGCCACAGGCGTTCATGCACCCGGAGATGTTCAGATCAATGTCCCCTAGGTCGTAAAGGAAATCCTTGTCGTCAAAGCGACGCTGTATGGATTCGGCCACAGGAATCGACTTGGCGTTGGCCAGGGCGCAGTAATCGCCGCCCGGGCAGCAAATGACGTCGGTCAGTGTATTGAGGTTGGCAGTTGCGAAGCCCATGGGCTCAATGCTCTGCCAGAGCTCAAACAGCTGGTCCTGGCGAACGTCAGCCAGCACGACATTTTGCTGGTGGGTGACACGGACCTCGCCAAAGCTGTATTGCTCTGCAAGCTCGGCAATCTGTTCCAATTGGGTGTCAGACACATCCCCGGGCGGTGTGCCGGTTTTCTTCATGGTCAGGGTGACGATGGCGTAACCCGGTTTCTTGTGGCTGTCGACATTGTGGCTGAGCCACTGATCAAACTGACGGTTATCGAAGCGCTGGGACGCCAGCAACTCAGTGGCGTTCTCCAGTGCATCGTAGGCGGGCTCAGTGAAGTAGCCCTGAATCCGTTCAATGGCTTCGCGGGTCAGGCGAGTGGGGGAGTCCTTGATATGGGACCACTCAGCTTCAACCTTCTCGGCAAAACCTTCCGGCGTCAGTGCCTTGACCAGAATTTTGATTCGCGCCTTGAATTTGTTGTCCCGGCGTCCGTAGCGGTTATAAACCCGCAATACAGCTTCCAGGTACGTCAGCAGGTCCAGCTCCGGCAGGAATTCGCGAATAACCGGACCGACCATCGGGGTGCGGCCGAGGCCACCGCCCACATGGACGCGGAAGCCGAGCTCCCCCTGATCATTACGCACCATCTGCAGGCCGATATCGTGAACCTGGATGGCCGCACGGTCGGTTTTCTCGGAAGCGTTGACCGCTACCTTGAACTTGCGGGGCAGGAAGGCAAATTCCGGGTGGAACGTGGACCACTGACGGATAATCTCGCAATAAGGTCTGGGATCAGCGACCTCATCGACCTGAACGCCGGAGAACTGATCCGTGGTGGTGTTGCGAATGCAGTTACCGCTGGTCTGGTTGGCGTGCATTTCCACTTCCGCCAGTTCCGCCAATATGTCCGGGACGTCTTCCAGCGCGGGCCAGTTCAATTGGACGTTCTGGCGGGTGGTGAAGTGGGCATAGCCTTTGTCGTAGTCACGGGTAACCCGTGCCAGACGGCGCAGTTGCTCGGACCGAAGCATGCCATAAGGGACGGCGATCCGCAGCATGGGCGCAAGACGCTGAACGTAAAGACCATTCTGGAGGCGAAGGGGAAGGAACTCGTCTTCGCTCAGCTCGCCAGCGAGAGCGCGCTCGGTCTGGTCTCGGAATTGGGCAACCCGTTCGGCTGCGATTTGCCGATCGTGTTCGTCGTATACGTACATAGTAAAACGTCCTGCTAAAACGCGTGGTATAAGGCATTATAGCCCTTTGAGGGGGGCAGAATATCACCGTGCATATATTCTTAAAATGATTATTTCCAAATATGTTTATCGATTTGGGTGATAATGAATTGCCAACAGGACTGGACGAATATCAATTCAGTGCTTAACTTAACCCTACAACAAAAACAGGTTTCAGGAGGTTTCCGGATGAAGAAAGGTACGCATTCCGATAGCAGTGTCGATGCCGTGGCTGCGGTATTACTGGTCATGCTGGTGGTGGCATTTGCCGTGGTCTGGGTAAGCGGGCAGTAGTCTACTGCCCGGATAGCACCAGTTTCACAACAAGGATCAGAGTCACAACGAAGCCGACAGTGAATAGCAGGCCCGCGATGATATAGGGAAGCGGGCTGTGGCTGGAGAAGTCCTCTTGCCGGCGCTTGTCCGACTGAACGCCGAATGCGCCGGCGATAATGCTTTGCATAATTTTCAGCACCCCTGGACGCACTGAAGGGGATTTCTCGTTCTTGTTGTCCTCTTTTCCTTCGTTTGTCATCAGAGTTATCCCGCTACAGTGAACTATTCTGCCGGATCATAGGCCAGACTGGGAGCCAGCCAGCGCTCGGCTTCCGCTTTTGATATTCCCTTGCGCTCAGCATAGTCTTCAACCTGATCCGCGCCAATCTTGCCGACGGCAAAGTACTTGGACTCGGGGTGAGCAAAGTACCAGCCGGATACCGCAGCTGTGGGATACATCGCAAAGTGTTCGGTTAATTCGATCCCGGCTTTGTCCGTTGCATCGAGCAGAGTGAACAACGTGGCCTTTTCGGTATGGTCGGGACAGGCCGGGTAACCGGGAGCCGGCCGGATTCCGCGATAGCGCTCGCGAATCAGGTCTTCGTTCGCCAGTTTCTCGTCCGTCGCGTAGCCCCAGAATTCCTGCCGAACCCGCTCGTGCATCCGTTCGGCAAACGCTTCCGCAAGCCGGTCAGCAAGGGCCTTCACCATAATGGCGTTATAGTCGTCGTTGCGGTCCTTGTACTCAACGGACAACTCTTCGGCACCAATTCCCGCAGTAACGGCGAAGCCGCCAACGTAATCGTTCTTACCCGAACCCTCGGGCGCTACAAAATCAGACAGAGCCATCATCGGCTTGCCGGGGGCTTTGTCATCCTGTTGTCGCAGGTGGTGCAGGGTGGTCAGCTCTTCGGTTCGCGACTCGTCTTTGAATACGACAATATCATCACCCCGACGTTGTGCCGGCCAGAATCCGATCACGCCCCGTGCAGAGACCCGTTTCTCATCGATCATCTGGTGCAGGATCTTCTGGGCGTCATCAAAGAGTGTTCGGGCTGCCTCGCCGCGCTTGGGGTCATCAAAAATGGCCGGGTATTTTCCGGAAATGTCCCAGGAGATGAAGAACGGGGTCCAGTCGATATAATCCACCAGCTCGTTAAGGTCAAAGTCCTCGAATACGCGGACACCGGTAAACGTCGGTTTCGCAGGCTGGTAATCCGTGAAGTCGATCTCGGGTGCGCGATCCCGGGCCTCTTTCAGGGACACCAGTTTTGTGCGCTCTCCACGATTCTTGCGACGTTCGCGGATTTCGTCGTATTCCTTGTGTGCGGCTTCAACAAAGGCAGGTTTGGCTGTGTCGCTGAGCAACTGGGAGGCCACGTTGACGCAGCGGGATGCATCTGACACATACAGGGCAATATCGTTCTTGTACTGCGGTTCGATTTTGACCGCTGTGTGAGCCTTGGAGGTGGTAGCGCCGCCGATCATCAACGGAATATGGAAGTCCAGGCGCTGCATTTCCCGGGCAACATGAACCATTTCGTCCAGAGACGGAGTGATCAGGCCGCTCAGACCGATGATGTCGACGTTTTCCTTTTTAGCCATTTCAAGGATCTTGTCGCAGGGCACCATCACGCCCATGTCGATCACTTCGTAGTTGTTGCATTGAAGCACGACACCTACGATGTTTTTCCCGATATCGTGGACATCGCCTTTTACGGTGGCCATCAGGATCTTGCCCTTGGCCTTCTGGCCCTCGGACTTTTCCGCTTCGATGAATGGAATCAGGTGAGCAACGGCCTGCTTCATCACGCGGGCACTCTTGACCACCTGTGGCAGGAACATCTTGCCGTCACCGAACAGGTCGCCGACCACGTTCATGCCGTCCATCAATGGGCCTTCGATCACTTCAATAGGATGTTCGGCCTCAAGGCGACAGTCTTCGGTGTCCTCGATAATGTAGCTGGTTATACCCTTGACCAGTGCATGTTCGAGGCGCTTTTGCACGGGCCATTCACGCCAGGCCAGATCCTCTTCCTGGGTTTTGCCGCCTTTACCCTTGAAGCGTTCGGCAATCTCCAGGAGGCGATCGGTGCCGTCGTCCCTGCGGTTAAGCACGACGTCTTCCACCAGTTCCTTGAGCTCCGGATCGATCTCATCATAGATCACCAGCTGGCCCGGATTCACGATGCCCATGTTCATCCCCGCCTTGATGGCGTGGTACAGGAACACGGAATGGATCGCCTCACGGACCACATCGTTGCCACGGAACGAGAATGACACGTTGCTGACGCCGCCAGAAATGCTGGCGTGGGGGAGGTTCTCCCGAATCCAGCGGGTGGCATTGATGAAGTCGACAGCGTAGTTGTTGTGCTCCTCGATGCCGGTGGCGATGGCAAAAATGTTGGGGTCGAAAATGATATCGCCCGGGTTGAAGCCAATGCCGGTAAGAACATCATAGGAGCGTTTGCAGATTTCTGTCTTCCGCTCATAGGTGTCTGCCTGGCCCTGTTCGTCAAAGGCCATAACAACCACGGCGGCACCGTAACGCATGCAGTCACGGGCGCGCTTGATAAACTCCTCTTCGCCTTCCTTGAGGCTGATGGAGTTCACCACCGCCTTACCCTGGATGCAGCGGAGGCCGGCTTCGATCACATCCCATTTGGACGAGTCGATCATGACGGGCACGCGGGAGATATCCGGTTCGGAGGCCACCAGGTTCAGGAAGGTCACCATGACCTCCTTTGAATCCAGCATACCTTCGTCCATATTGATATCGATGATCTGTGCGCCGTTCTCGACCTGATCACGGGCGACGCTAAGCGCTTCCTCGTACTGTTCTTCCTTGATCAGGCGCAGGAAGCGTTTGGAACCGGTTACGTTGGTACGTTCGCCGACGTTAATGAACAGGGTGTTCTCGTCTCCGGTGAACGGTTCCAGTCCGGACAGGCGTAGCGCCTTGGGGCGCTTCGGAATCTTGCGGGGGGGATACTTGGCCACCGCATTGGCAATGGCTTCGATATGGTCCGGGCGTGACCCGCAGCAGCCGCCGATAATGTTGAGGAAACCATCCCTGGCGAAACCTTCGATGATCTCGGCCATTTCTTCTGGCGTTTGGTCATACTCGCCGAATTCGTTGGGCAGACCCGCGTTGGGATGGGCGCTGACATAGGTTTCTGCCTTTGTGGACAGCTCTTCCACATAAGGACGCAGCGCATCGGCACCAAGCGCGCAGTTCAGGCCGACGGAAATGGGCTTGGCGTGAGCCACCGAGTTCCAGAAGGCTTCCGTGGTCTGCCCGGACAAAGTGCGGCCGGAGGCATCGGTGATGGTGCCGGAGATCATGATCGGCAGGGTAATGCCGCTGTCTTCAAAATATTGTTGGGTGGCGTAAATGGCTGCCTTGGCGTTCAGTGTATCGAAAATGGTCTCGATCAGGATCAGGTCTGAGCCACCCTCGACCAGACCTTCCACCGCTTCGTAATAGTTGTCCACCAGGGTCTGGAAATCGACGTTACGATAGCCGGGGTTGTTCACGTCCGGGGAAATTGAGGCAGTGCGCGAAGTGGGGCCCACAGCACCGGCTACAAACCGGGGCTTTGCCGGGTTCTTCGCGGTAAACTCGTCCGCGATTTCCCGCGCCAGCTTCGCGGCGGAAACGTTCAACTCCTTCGCGATGGATTCCAGCCCGTAATCCGCTTGTGACAGCTGGGTCGAGTTGAAGGTGTTGGTCTCAATGATGTCCGCGCCGGCATCCAGGTAATCCGCATGGATATTGCGGAGCAGGGCAGGCTGGGTCAGGTTCAGCAGATCGTTATTGCCCTGAACCTCCCGGTCGTAATCCGCAAAACGATCACCGCGAAACGCTTGCTCGTCCAGTTTCAGATTCTGGATCATGGTACCCATGCCGCCATCAAGGACAACAATGCGTTCCTGCAGGGCCTTGTGGAGTTGTTCAAGGCGTGTGGTGCGATCGGTCATAGCGTATTCCGGAAGTCGTGTTTAACGTCGTATTTAACTGAATGGCGCGGGATCATAGCAAAATTGCGGGATTCCGTCCCGGTACCGATGACGATAGTCAATTATTCACGTCAATAAGGGAAATTCATCATCGCTGTAAAGCCCGACTATTTTACTTGGTCTTTCATGTTCAGGCGAACTCCCTTAAAATGAACTGAAACTTTCAAACGGGTTGAAAACATGGCATTGGTTACTGTGACTGATCCCGCACGGGATTACCTGGCACAACTTATCGAAAAGCAGGACGTGGAAGGCATGGGCGTGCGGATCTTCGTGACCCAGCCCGGCACCAAGAATGCCGAAACCTGTCTGGCCTATTGCCCACCCAATGAAGTTGTTCCAACGGATGAACAGCTGGATATGGGTAAATTTACCCTGTTCCTGGACCATAATTCGGTACCCTTCCTTGAGGAAGCGTATGTCGATTACTCCAAGGACCAGATGGGAGGTCAGCTCACCATTAAGGCGCCCAACGCCAAAGTGCCGAAAATTGATGACGACGCTCCACTGCCGGACCGTGTGAATTATATACTGGCCTCCGAGATTAACCCCAATCTCGCCGCTCACGGTGGGGATGTCTCTCTGGTGGAGATTGTCGAAGAATCTGTCGCCGTGCTCCGCTTCGGCGGCGGTTGTCAGGGCTGTAGCGCTGTCAGTCTGACGCTCAAACAGGGTGTGGAGAGTACGCTGAAGGAACGTGTTCCCGAGATTACGGCTGTCAGGGATGTAACGGATCATACCGTGACCGAAAACGCTTACTACCAGTAAATTTCTGTCCATAGTCTGACGCCCGGTTCCAGCTAACAAGTTGCTGGAATCGGGTATCCTTTCCGCTGCTGCCGCATTACCCCCGCTTGATTGGCTGCTCGGCCAATGCTCTTGCAATTCAATTACTTCATGATCTGTCACACAATCAAGAACTACGGACGGGTACCATGCCTGTCTGATAAATAAGGCGCACTCGCGGGGAACGCATGCCTGCGACATTTACATTACCGGGGTTTGATTTGTTCGACGTTGCACTTCTCACTGTGCCAATGATGGCGGCGATCGTTGGCTGGTTTACCAACTGGCTCGCCATTCAGATGTCCTTTTATCCGGTCCAGTTTATTGGAATCGGCGCCATCGGCTGGCAGGGCGTTATTCCCCGCAAGTCTGAGAAAATGGCACACATCTGTATTGATCGGACCCTGCAGCAATTCGGGGATCTCAATGCTGTTTATCGGAAGCTGGAGCCCCATCGCATCGTTGAGCAGGTCGTCGCCCAGGTACATCCGCGGCTTGATGAATACATTGATGAAGTCATGTACGAGATTCAGCCTGTCCTCTGGGATAACCTGCCGCTGTTCCTGAGAAACCGTATCTATGAATGGGCGAGGGAGCAGCTGCCCTCACGCATTGAGTCGCTGGTGGAAGATTTCGGGGATGATCTGAACGACCTGGTCGATCTCAAGGCCCTGTTGAGTCGCGAACTCGAACATCATCCTGACCTGATGAACCGGATCTTCCAGCAGGCCGGTTCAGTCGAATTGCGCTCTGTTATAAATCGTGGGGCCATTATTGGTGGCCTGCTCGGTGCGATTCTGGCCTCGCTTTGGGCGAAGTATCCGGAGCCCTGGCTTCTGCCGTTAGGCGGTTTTGCGGTTGGTTTCCTGACAAACTGGCTGGCGATTAACCTCATTTTCAGCCCGCTGAAGCCCAGACGGCTCTTGTTCTGGAAAGTCCAGGGTCTGTTTCTGAGGCGGCAACCGGAGATCAGTGATGTGTGGGCGCGCCTGGTCGCAGAAGAGCTGATAACCGTTGAAAAAGTGGCTGATGCGATGATTAACGGTAACCACGGCGATCGCACCCGAGCCATAATCCAGAAGCACCTGCGACCGTTACTGGATAATTCAGTGACGATGAAAATTACCGCGCAGGTGGCTGTCGGAATGACAGGCTACACGGAACTGAAAAAAGCGATGAACCAGAAGGCGGTCGGTGCTACCCGGGACGTCTTCGGCGATCCGGCATTCAACCGGGAGCGGGCTCCTGTGGTTGCTGAGGTGCTTGCAGGGCAGATGAAATCCCTGAAGCCATCGGAATTCCAGGACATACTTCGCCCGGCCTTCCGGGAGGAAGAAGTTCAGTTGATGGTTGTTGGTGGGCTGTTTGGTGCCGTGGCGGGCCTCCTGCAGTTTGTTGCCCTGAACAACCTGCTATTGTAATCAGCCATAAACTACCCCTAGGAGAGCCACGCATGGAATTCGGATTAATGTTACTGGCCCAGGCCAGCATCACCGCCCTGGTCGTATTGGGTGTACTGGCTGGCTTCTGGTTCAAGGTTGTGCGTCCTTACCTGGATCGAAAGGTCGAAGAGTTGATTGAAGCCTCGCGTGAAATCGAGCCGGGTGTTACGCGCGGGGTGAAAGCCGGCGTGGCAGAAACCCTTAGAGAACTGCCTGAAAGCACCGTCAAGGAATCCACTCGCCAGTTCCTGAAGTTCGGTTCAGGGTTATTTGAGAATGGGCTGAGCAGTTTTCTGGGCAGCGCTGCAGACCTGGAGCGCCAATCCCGGGGGAATGGCGCTGATCAGCGGCCGGATTAAAGGCAATTGGTCGGGCGGGGCAGTCCGGCAATACGGCAGGCTGTTTTGGCCGGCGTTCCGGGGAACAGTTGCATCAAATAAATGCTGTTTCCTTTCGCCTCGCCAAAGGCTTCCTTCACCGCTTTGACGAACAGGCGGTTTGAAGGAGGAGATATTTCATGTTCGTTGTAAAAATCCCTCAGAAACATAATGATTTCCCAGTGATTTTCAGATAGATCGATTGCATCTTCAGAAGCAATTTCCCGCGCAATATCTGTTGTCCATGCAGAGGCATCTTCCAGAAACCCCTCGTTGTTACGAATAACCATTGTCATGATTTACCAGCTGATAACCCGTTGCGCCTGAATGGTGAGAGAGACCATATCATCGAAGGTGACCTGGCCGGAAATATCCTGTTCTGGATCAATCGCTCTGGCACGAAGATCCTCCTGCAACGCATAAACGGTCTCTGGCAGTGTGATGGTTGAATCTGCGAGAGCAGTGACGGCATTGCCGGTCAACAGGATTGCATCCTGCTCACCCATCATTCCCAGACATTCACGAAACCGTGTGTGGCCCGGCGACTTGCTTATAATATGGAGTGTGTGCATAACAGTTGTATCCAGTTGGAGGCGGGCGATGCCTTAGCCTGAAAACGCGACGTGTTGGTACTGTTGCAACGTCGCGCCTGTATTATCAATCCGGGTTACGCCATTAATCAGATTGTCTTCATTGAGGCCGAATCGATGGCAGGCCGCGGTATCTGCCAGAAGCGATTCGACTCCGAAAATGCTGGCTGCTGCCAGGTTCCGTTCAACTGATTTCTGGTTAATACCGCCGGGTTCCTGCCCCTGTTTCAGCCAGAGTACGCCAGCATCGATAAATAACAGCGACACCGGCTGATCAAAAGCCGCCAGCGAGAAAGCCATATCCAGGCTCTCACGTCCTCCCCAGCTACCGTAGGGGGGCTGATCAATGACAATCAGCGTGTGCATGATTCAGGCTCCACCGTGGAAATAGATAACGCGGGACGATTGAGCGCTGCTCTTGATCGTACTCTCCACCCACTCGCCGAGGCCGGCAATTTCAAAAGGTGTCGCAAGATTGCTGGCAGGCAGTTGGTAGCGTCTCTGCTCGGACTCGTTAACCAGGCCTCGCCTGAGTGCCGAGGCGATACAGGCAACGGCGGGTACCGAATGTTCCTGCAGGAAGTCGCTCCAGGCCCGTGTCCAGTTGATTTCGTCCGAGGGCGGTGACGGCAATGATGAGGCCAGATGGACGCCATCTCCGTAAAGGAATACCCGATCAATGGTATGGCCGGCCCTGAGGGCTGCCTGGGCGAATCCAAGCGCGGTTTCTGGCGCCTGGGAGCTGTAAGGGGCGCCGGTAATGACCAGCGTGAACGTATGGTTGTCTGCAGGCATCTGTAACGGTCAATTCCGATGAGGTCAGGTTATCAAGTGTACCGAAAGCAAAAGCCCCGGCAAATGCCGGGGCTTTCAGACCAAATCAATATTCGATCATTGATCAGTCTTCGCCGCTGAACGCCATCAACAGGTGTAGCAGGCTGACGAAGAGGTTGTAGATGGATACATACAGCCCCACCGTGGCGATCACGTAGTTACGCTCGCCACCCTTGATGATCTGGGAAGTCTCGAACAGGATCATGATCGAAGCAAAGATGGTGAAGCCCGCGGATACCGCCAGGTGCAGCACGGAGCTTTGCATGAAGAAAGCCAGCAGCATGGCGCCGATCAGCACAAATGCACCAGCAGTCAGGAAGCTGGACATGAAGCTGAAGTCTTTCTTTGTGATGATTGCTGTCGCCGATAGCCCGACAAACGCCACAGCGGTCAATGTGAGTGCCTGAGCCACAATCTGTGAGGCGCCGGCCGCCACGAATGCACCGATAATCGGGCCCAGGGTATAGCCCATGAAACCGGTCAGGGCGAACGTGGTCAGAATGCCCCAGGGGCTGTTCTTCAGTTTATAGGTGGCAAACAGCAGGCCAATATAGCCAACGATGGTGATCAGGAATCCCGGGTGAGTGCCGTTCATGTTCAGGAAGGCAGTCAGAGCCGAGAAGGCCAGGGTCATACCCAGCAGCATATAGGTGTTGCGCAACACCTTCATGGCATCTGCACTGATGCCAGTGGTCGCGCGCTCAGTCTGGGGAGCGGAGTAGGCCCCCTGATTATTGCGAACGCCGAATCGTCTGTCTTCCATTGTCATCTCCGTTGGTAAAACTTCTGGTCACTGACACCACTATAATGTCACTACCGCAACTTTCAATCATTTACGACAGAAAAGCACGTAACAGATTCCATTAAAAGCTGTTAATGTTCAAATTTCCGGTCGACTTCATGCAGGGCGTTGACAGGGCAGGCAATTCCGGTATCATGCTCACCGCTGTCGCAATGACGGCGATGGAAAAACGGTGGGCTGGCAGAGTGGCTGAATGCAGCGGTCTTGAAAACCGCCGAAGGTTAGTAGCCTTCCCGGGGTTCGAATCCCTGGCCCACCGCCATTTTCCTCTTCTTTGCAGTAACGTCCTTATATCCATACCAGATCCGCTCCATCGGAATTCCAACGGGTTTCGCTAAAGAAGCGGTGAAAAACAACCCGCTCGTTCTGGACATCGGCAAGGTTGGCAAAACAGAATTCCAGTTCCTGTCCCGGCAGTCTCTGGGCCAGTTCTCCGGCATCCAGGGCGCCGAGGGTGCCTGGTTTCGGATACCCCCCAATCGTTTGGCAATCATTCAACAAAACAATAGGTTTACCGTCACCGGGAATCTGCACCGATCCCACAGCAATGCCTTCGGAAATAATTCCTTCCGGTGCCCGCTCCAGCGCCGGTCCGTCGAGTCTGAATCCCATCCGATCCGATTGGTTACTGACGCGGTAAGTGTTGGTTGTCAGTCTCAGCAGGTCTTCCTGGTGGAACAATGAGTACTGAGCTGCTGGCACCAGTCGCAGGGTCAGCCGGTCAGAATAGTGGCCACGGAAACGTTCCGGGACCTGTCGAGGCTGATATCTGGCCGTGGCGTGTACAGGTGAGAGGATGTCTCCCTTCTGGATCGCCTCTATACCCTCAATCTGTTCCCGCACGACCACGGATCGTGAGCCAAACCAGGTGGTCGTATCAAAGCCTCCGGGGGTCGCGAGATAGGTGATCCTTCCGGAGCGGGTGGGATCGACGGCGATGGTATCGCCTTTATGAAGTTGAACCGTCTGCCAGCCGTCCGCAGTATTGCCGTTCACGCGGATGCTGGTCGCAGCACCCGCCACTGCAATGACCATGTCGGTTTCGGCCTCAGCTTCAAATCCTCCGAGTAATATTTCGACGCACGCGCAATTGGCGGGATTGTCCAGCAGTTTGTTGGCCCAGCTAAAGCTGTGAATGTCCAGCGCACCACCCGCTGAGAGACCGTGCCTGCGATATCCCCGCCGACCGGAATCCTGCACAGTGGCGCGGGCCCCAGGGTTGATAACGCGAAGCCCGCTCACAGCTCACCGCCCAGTTTCAGGAACCGCTCACGGGATACCGCATGAAAGCTCACGAGATCGCCGACGTTGAGCAGAGACAGGTTGACGGGATCGAACAGGCTGACAGGGCTCCTGCCAATCAGTTGCCAACCGCCGGGGGAGACTTTGGGGTAAACCGCAGTTTGACGGTTGGCAATGCCCACGCTTCCTGCAGGCACTCGTGCGCGGGGGGTGTCCTTTCGGGGTGCAGCTATGGCGGGCTCTACCTCGCCCATAAATGCGAAACCCGGGGCAAAACCGATCGCATAAACGGTGTATTTCCGACCGCTATGAAAGTTGATGACATCATCAACACTGAGGCGGTTGTTCCGGGCGATCCATTCCAGGTCCGGGCCGGTTTCCGGGCTGTAATATACCGGGATGTCGTGGGTGACCTGGCCGGACGAGTCGCCGTAGGGGCTGTCTGGCACGGTTTCACTGGCTTTTCGAAGAGAGCTGTTCAGGTGTGCCTCAACTCCTCGGAAATCAATCCTCACAGGATCGTAGATCACCAGCAAAGTGGTGTAAGAGGGCACAAGGTCTACCAACCAGTCATCACTACTTGCGTCTATCAGGTTACACAATCGGGCAATGTGGCGTGGCAAGGTATCACTGATATCGTCGGCAAGGGTGATCAGTACGCTGTCTTCGGAGACTGGCGAGATCTTCATTGCGCTGATTGCAGGGCGTCTCGTATGGCGCGAACCGCCGCCAGTGCGTTGTCATTGTCGCCATGGACGCAAAGGCTGTCCGCCGGCAGCTCGAGCCATTGTCCATTGACGCTGGTGATGCCGCCCTTCGTGGCAAATGACAGGGCCTGGTCGACAATACGTTGCGGATCATGATGAACCGCGCCTTCCAGCTTTCTGGATACCAGTTGCCCCTGATCATCGTAGGCGCGGTCGGCGAAGGCTTCCAGCAAGAGCGGTATGCCTACTCGTCCGGCCAGCTCCTGGTGCCTTCTGTAGTGAGTGGTGACCGGTATCATCAGTGGCAGGTTGGTGTGGTAGGTCCGGACAGCTTCCATCACCGCTCGCAAAATGGTGGCATCCCTCATCATGTCATTGTTCAGGGCGCCATGAGGTTTGACGTAACTCAGCAGCAGGCCCTCAGCCCGGCACAAACCCTCCAGGGCGCCGAGCTGGTACAACATCAGTGCCTGGATCTCTTCCGGGGAGTGAACGATTGAACGTCGTCCAAAACCGACAATGTCATGATAAGATGGGTGGGCGCCTACCTCTACCTTGTGCCGAGCCGCCAGGGCAACGGTCTGGCGAATCACCATCGGGTCTGCCGCGTGGAAGCCGCAGGCCACGTTCGCCATGTCGATCAGGGGCATAACGTGCTCATCCTGCCCCATACGCCATGGGCCGTAACTTTCACCAAGGTCGCAGTTCAGTTTCATCGTTCATGCACCTTCAGAAAGTTCTGTCCGGGTACACCACATTCTTCTGTTGTTGCGCCAGGACATCCCGATGTTGCAGTGCCTCCGGGCTGTTGTCCGGAACGGTCCAGCCCTTGAGATTATCTTCTATCAATCTGACCAAAGCATCAATATGCCCGGGAGACGCATTCAGGGCGGGGATGTAACTAAAGCCCTGGCCGCCGGATTCCATAAAATACTCGCGGTTCTCTTCGTTGATTTCCTCAATGGTCTCGAGACAATCCGAGGAAAAGCCGGGACAAAACACATCAATGGATGTGATGTCTTTTCCGGGCAGGGCCTTGAGGGTTTCATCGGTGTATGGCTTTAACCATTCCTCTCTCCCGAAGCGGGACTGGAAAGTGGTCAGGTATTCGTCTGCTCCCAGGCCCAGGCACTCCGCGAGCAATCGCGATGTCTTGTGGCATTCGCAGTGGTATGGATCGCCCTTTTTCAGGTATTTCAAAGGAATACCGTGGTAAGACAGAATAAGCTTCTGGTTCCGTCCATGCTGCTCCCAATGAGCCCGGATGTGGGCCGCCATTGCCTCAATGTAAGGCGGGTAATCCGGATAATGGGAGATGAAGCGCAGATCCGGGAGCCAGCGCCTGCGTGTAAAGTCCTTTGCGATGGCGTCGAAGGTTGAAGCCGAGGTCGACGCCGAGTACTGGGGATAGAGCGGAAGAACGATCAGTTTGCGGACGCCCTGATCCTGCATCTCATCCAGCACCTTGGCAATAGAGGGATTGCCATAACGCATGGCAAAACCGACGACAATGTGATTGCCATACTTCCTGGCCAGAATCTTTCGAATACCTTCAGCCTGGTTTGCGGTATGCGTCAGCAGCGGTGATCCCTCAGGCTGCCACACCCCGGCGTAGGCTTTAGTGGATTTCCGTGGCCGAATTCTGAGGATGATGCCGTGCAGTATCAGCCACCAGATGGGGCGGGGAAGTTCCACCACCCGTGGGTCAGACAGGAATTCACCGAGGTAACGTCGAAGCGCGGAAGGGGTCGGAGCATCCGGCGTACCGAGATTGGTGACCAGTACACCAAGCTTCTCAGGCTGCCGGTGGTTAAAGTTTTCTATTCCTTTGTACTGCATTTGCTGATTCCTGGCTGGCGATTGATGGCATGGGCCGTTCTGGTCCGCGTCAGCCCTGCCTGGCTGCCTGCTGTGCGAGCCTGGGAGCCAGACCGCCAATGTCATAACCGGCATTGCGAGCCTTGGTGAAAATGACCTCGACGGGGGTGTTGCGGGCTGCGCTCAGGGCCCACAGAGCCGTGCAACGGGTGCCTGAACGACAGAAGGCCAATACGGGGGTTTCGGCCTGCTGGATCATGGGTGCGAACTGATCCACATCCTGGTCGGTGATATTGCCGGATTCCACGGGCAAATACACCCAGTTGAGACCGTGTTCGCGGGCGGCGGCTTCAAGCTCGGCCATAGGCGGTTGCCCGGGCTCCTCATGGTCCGGTCGGTTGGCAACCAGAGTCCTGAATCCCAGTCTGGCAATTTCCGCTACGTCGTCGACGGCAATCTGGGGAGCCACGGTTATCTGATCATCGATCTTTCTAAGGTCCATAATGCAAACAAGCCTTTGAAGGTGAGTTGAAAAATATGCCGCAATGATGACATAGCAGAACGGATCTTTCAGAGCGGCCAGGTACTATTTTACCGGAAAATGTTTACTGGGTGCGGCGGCGACTGCTCTCGATCATTTCAAAGATCACCATACCTGCAATCATCGATGCGACAAATACCGCAGCTTTGATTTCGCCTGCCCCCAGTGCGACCAGTCCTGGCCCCGGGCAAAAACCCGCAATCCCCCAACCAGCACCGAACATCAGGCTGCCGATCACCAGGCGAGTATCAACTCGGTCGCTTGCTGGTAATTTCATGTGGAACCCGAGAAAACTGAGCGTTCTTTTGCGGGCAATTGCAAAGGCAAAAAAGCCAACAAGGATTGCTCCTCCCATCACAAAGGCCAGGGAGGGATCCCAGAGGCCAGCAATGTCGAGGAATCCGAGCACTTTTTCAGGATTCGCCATCCCTGAAATAAGCAGGCCCAGACCGAAAACGAGTCCGGCACCGAATGCTGAGAGCGAATACTTCATGTTCTTAACCTCCGAATGCGTGACGAATCAGGTATACGGTCACGAAGCCTGTACCCATGAAGGATAGCGTGGCCACCAGTGAGCGCGGAGAAAGGCGTGAAAGACCGCATACGCCATGTCCGCTGGTGCAGCCAGAACCGTATCGAGTGCCGACCCCAACCAACAGACCGGCGGCGATGATGGCAGGGTAGTCGGCCTCGATTCTTATGGCAGGCAGCTCAGTCATCATGAGCCAGGCGACAGGTGCGCCTACCAGCCCGAGGATGAATGCAATCCGCCATCCGATATCGCCAGAACGAGGCGCAAGGAGCCCGCCAAGAACTCCGCTGATACCGGCAATGCGACCGTTGAGCAGAACAAAGCTGGCGGCTGCCAGTCCGATCAAAAGGCCTCCTGTAAGGGCAGACCAGGGAGTGAAACTGTTCCACGAGATGTCGATCATTGAGTGCTCCTTCGGATGTGGGGACAGCCTGAAATTATAAATGGAATAAGCATAGATGTAATAGATATATGTGCCGATTGAGCAAAAAAAAGCCCGGCACTGGTGGCCGGGCAGAGGCGTGCGAGTAGTATCCATGAAAGACTTCCAGACAAACCGGCATCAGCAGGGACACCGGTATAGGGAAGTATTGACTATAATTTGTACACTTCAAGCCGCAGTCGCTTTACTTTGAAAACATTTTTTCATATTGATTGGGTGCTTATACTGCCGCCGGTCGTTGTGCGGGTTACAGGCGCGTACTATCCACTGAAATTCACCATCGCCTGTAATACAATGGTGCCACTATGCAGTTTTGAGCCCCGAGGTTGTTACATGTCTGATGATGAAAACGAAAACAAGCCCCATAATGATCCGCAGCTGGCGGGCAAAATAAAGGATTCCGCGCGTCAGATCTGGCTGGCGGGACTGGGGGCCTACACCAAGGCCGAAGAAGACGCCGGTCGATTCTTCGAGCGACTGGTCCAGGAGGGCGAGCAGTTAGAGGACAAAACCCGCGGCGTGGTTGAGAAACAGATCAAGACCGTCGAGGATCGGGTGGGCGATGTTCGTGAGCGTGCCACCGGTACCTGGGATAAGCTGGAACATATGTTCGACCAGCGGGTATCCGGAGCGTTGCGGCGGTTGGGCATCCACCGCCGTGAGGAAATAGACGCCCTGGAACATCGTATCGAAGCTCTGGAGGCCGAGTTACGCCGTTTGCGGGGTGACATCGGGGATGATTCCGAGGAGTAACGCGAAGCAGTGTTACAGGTAGTCCTGGCTCATCAGGCAAACCTGTTCTTTTTCATCGGGGCCGAGGTACGGCAGCAATAATTGCATCATCTGGTAGACGCCCCGGCCGGGATCGACTGCATCCCGGTCATCCAGATGGGAAAGGCTGTCATAACTGCTCCAATAACAGGCTGTTAGCGTCAACTGTTCACAAAGAGATGAAAGTTGGCTGTCGCTGATGTTCATCATGCCCTGACGCTGCAGGCTTCCGCAAATGGTGGCAAATGCTGCTGTTTTCTTTTTCAGTATCCGCTTGAATCTGTTTTGCAGTTGGTCGTACCGGGACAGGACGTTGACCAGGTCCTGGTACAGAAAACGGTACCGCGCGACCGTTTCGAACAGCAGGTGGAGAAAGAAGCTCTGCTGATCAAGGCTGATCTCCACGTCCTCCGGCACCGCGAGCAAGTCAATCATCTCGTCTTCGTAACGATCAAACAGTTCTCCGACGATATCGCCCTTGCTTTTGAAGTGGTAGTAAAGGTTGCCGGGACTGATCTCCAGTTCGTCGGAGATCAGCAGGGTCGTGACATTGGGTTCACCAACGCCATTGAACAGCATCAGGCTGGCGTCGAGTATTCGGTCGCGGGTTTTGATTTTTTTCATGTCGCGGCCTGGTTGTGGATTAAAGATCGAAGCGGGCCCAGATCGGGCAGTGGTCCGACGGTCGCTCCATGGCGCGGATGTCATAGGACACACCGGCCTCCCTGGCCTTTGGTAACAGGCTGTCGCTGGCCATAATCAGGTCGATGCGCAGGCCCCGCTTGGGCTCCCGCTCAAATCCCCGGCTACGGTAGTCGAACCAGCTGAAGGTATCGGCTTCGTCGGGGTGGAGATGGCGGAAAACGTCAGTGTAACCACGGCTCTCGACCTGACCAAGCCATTCACGCTCTTCCGGGAGGAACGAACATTTGCCTGTGCGTAACCAGCGCTTGGCATTATCGGCCCCGATACCGATGTCTTTGTCGGTCGGTGAAATATTCATATCGCCCATGAGCACAATGTGGCCGCCTTCTGCTTTCAGTTCATCCAGATACCGCATCAGGTCACTGTAGAACTTTTCCTTGGCGGGAAACTTGACCGGATGGTCCCGGCTTTCACCCTGAGGGAAGTAGCCGTTAATAACAGTGATTTTCTCACCATTACGGGAAAATTGACCGGTAATCAGACGCCGCTGTGCGTCCTCGTCATCCCACGGGTAGCCTTTGGTCACTTTCTCTGGTTCCTGCCGCGACAGCAGCGCAACACCGTAATGGGTTTTCTGGCCATGGAAATGCACGTGATAGCCGAGTTCCCGGATCGCCTCTACGGGGAACTCCTCATCCTTCACCTTGGTTTCCTGAAGACCGATGACGTCCGGGTTCAGGGTGTTGATCACTTCTTCCAACTGGTGCAGGCGGGTACGGATACTATTGACGTTGAAGGAAACGAAGGTCATCGATGAACACTCTCTGATTAGCTGGCTCAGTGGTATGGGCTTTAGCGCAGGAGTTTACCACAGCCAACCGGGGATTCCGCCTTGGCTGAGAGGACGTGGTCATGGAGTCAGTTTACAGTCCGGCTGTCGGATGACGTTGTAGCGGATGTGGACGGTATAGTTACCGTCTTCGGATTTCCGGATATTGCTCAAGCCAATGTAGTCGGTGAGGGCGCCTGATTCGTTGTAGCCCAGGATGATAGGGTCTACCAGGAAACGCGCAATCATTCCTGAAGGTCTTATGCGAACGATGTGGGCTGCATCGGTCCTGTTGGTCGATGCCTCCTCCATCACGAACCCGTAATGCTCGCCACGGGTCGGGCCCAGAAAACGGAAGTTGACTGAGCGCCCAGAAACCACTGCATCCCAGTTGCGGCGTACGAAGTTATCGAAGCCTGCATCCACTACGACGGAATCGTTGAAGCTTACATTGAATGCTTCCGTTTTCCCTGACCGGGTCTGCCAACGAATGGCGAGGGTATCGTCATCAGCCTGTTTCACGATGAGAGATTCGTCGAATGCCCGCTGTTGGAAGGTCATTGCCGGGCGAAGCGGCGAGTGCTGGTAGTCCAGTTGCTTGGTGGCAAAGGTCCGTCCAGTGTCGGGCTCTCTGTAATCCACAGAATGTGTATCGGGTTGCCAGATACCACGGTGACAAGTTCCGGCCACAGTATGATGTTCTTCATAGACGAGGGAGCCGCTGTCGCTGGCCTTTCCAACGAACTGAAACGCTGACTCAGCAGCATATGCCCCGGTGGCCAGTAGCCAGGCCGCGGCCATTGACAGGGATTGGTGAGCCTTCATGATGCAAGCTCCGTGTATAGTGCGTTGCGAACCAGCAATAGCAAGGGGAACACCACCATCCACCCAAGAGCCAGTGCCACCAGTGACAGATTCATCATCGGCAATTCCACCGCTCCGAGCTGGCTGGCAGACCAGTACGCGAAGGGGCCAGCCATTGGCGCGAGCACCCAGGGCAACCATCGCTTTCGGCTCACCCATTGCAGCGAATGGCACAGGGTGGTCATGAACATGGCCCAGATTGCGACCAGCCAGACGGGGGTCAGCATGACCTCACCTGACTTGTCGGCCAGCACACCCGTCTGAAACCAGACGCCATCGAGGACACCGCCAACCACGGTACCGAAGCCTATAAATTGAGCTTCAACCCAGCGATGCTGACTGACCAGGACAAAATGCGCGATCAGTAAAAGCACGACGACGCCAGCCGCCAGCAGCCCGGGATACAGCACGCAAATCAGCCACCCGGCCTGGAACAGCAAAAAGTTCAGGATATTGCGAGCTGTTTCGGAGCGGATCATAGGCTCAGAATGTTCTCCCGTTTGTTGCCCGGCTTTGCCAGAACCAGCTGCGACACGCCAATTGCCCGCTCGCTGAAGCCAGCCTCACAATAGGCAAAGTAGAAATGCCACAGCCGACGGAATGCCTGGTCGTACCCCATGGCATCAAGATTCCTGCTGTTGGCCATAAACCTGTCACACCAGTCGTGTAGGGTGCGGGCATAGTGAAAACCAATGTCCTCGGCATGCGTCAGCACCAGATCGCTGCCTTTGCGAACAGATCCGAGAATGGCTCCGAAGGACGGAATGAAGCTACCGGGGAAGATGTAACGCTGGATAAAATCCACGTTACGTAAGGCGCGCTGATAACGCTGCTCCGGCATGTTGATGGCCTGAATCAGTGCAAGGCCATCCGGCTTCAAAAGACCGCTGATCTGGCTCAGGTAGCTGTCAAGGAACTGCGGCCCCACCGCCTCGATCATTTCGATGGACACCAGTTTGTCGAACTGGCCAACTAGGTCCCGGTAATCGTCGAACAACAGTGTAATGCGATCGGTCAGACCTTCCTCAGCGACCCGTTGCTTCGCCAAAGCCAGCTGTTCTTCCGATATGGTGGTCGTGGTCACGTGGCAGCCATAGTGCTTGGCCGCATGAATGGCAAATCCGCCCCAGCCAGTCCCGATCTCGATGACATTATCACCGGGTTGCAGATCCAGCTTGCGGCAGATGGTATCCAGTTTGTACACGGCTGCTTCGTCGAGGGTGCTTTCACGGCTTGGATAGATGGCCGAGGAATACGTCATGGTCGGATCCAGGAACGTTTCAAACAGGTCGTTTCCAAGATCGTAATGGGCGCTGATGTTCTTCCGTGAGCCGGTTTTGGTGTTCCGGTTCAACCAGTGCAAACTCTTCAATGCCGGCTTGGTGATCCAGCTGAAGCGATCTTCGAATGCGTTCATCCGGTCGACGTTACGGGTAAAAAAGCGGAGCAGGGCGACCAGATCCGGCGATTCCCAGTCCCCGGCGACCCAGGCCTCGGCGGCCCCCACGCTTCCGCCGGTGAGAAGATCACGCCAGGTGCTGTGGTGGCGGATAATCAGCTCAGCGGGGGCATATCTGGTGTTGCCGTCACCGAAGACGAGGTCGTCGGAGTCGCGTTCTCGTACCGTCAGGATGCCGTCCTTCAGCAACGCTAATTGCTGGCAAACCAGACGCTTGGCGACGCGGCTGGTGACCGGAACGGACGTACTGCCGGCGCCGGTTTCCAGTGAGGTATTCAGGTTCTCCATGAGCTCACCCTTCCACTTGTCTTGTCAGTGTTGTTTGTTTCAGTCACATCAAGCCCGCTGTCACTACTACCCAGCCGGAAAGCGGTATCGGATTCCTGCAGTTTGTCCGGGTGGGTGTAAAAGGGCGCACCCTTGAGTTTGAGCTTCAGGGCATGCCAATAAATGCCTGCAGCGACTTTCAGGGCTTCAAGAGGGAATTGCCGCAGGCTTTTGTGTAATTTTTTACGTGTCAGTGGGGTACGTTGGACTACCAGAGTGGCATCAAATTGCTTGCGACCTTCCTCGAGCACATTCATGTGAATCCGCAATTCGGGCCCACGGAAGCTGAAGGTCCATTGGTAGTGCTGGTCCATACCATTGAATGGTGACACGTGAAATCGTTTGCTGAATCCAAACCGCTCAGACCGCCAACCCGCCTGGCTTACATCACTGCCGATGGTTTCCAGGCAGTACACATGGCGCTCGTGCCAGGGAGTGTTGGTAATCTGTGCAAGAATAACCTTCGGGACCGCGCCGGTTTCAGGGTGGTCTCCCCGGGCATAACAGAAATAGAAACTGACCGGGTTGAATACGTATCCCAGGTAGCGGGGGTGGGTAATCAGTTCCACGGGGCCGTCTGGTCGCCATCCTGTCGCGGTCTCAACCTGATTCCTCACAGCACCTGACAGATCCCCGGACTCAGGATCAAAATAATCTGAACGATACAGCGACAGCCAATTGAAACGCTCCAGGGAGAACAGCTTACTGACCCGGGTAACACGCTCCCATTCGTCCAGGTTGAGGGCCAGCATCCCGGTGTTGTAACAAAACTCATGACCGACCGGGCTTTTACGGCGATGGCGAATACTGCCTTCAAGCCACTGACTGGACAGCGGGTGAACCACAGGATTGGCAGCATGCGTAGCCATACCTAGAGCTCCACCCCAAAGGCCTCAGTAACGCGAAGGGCGCTGCGGACGCCGTCCTCGTGGAATCCATTGAACCAGTAGGCCCCACAAAAATGACTGCGGTTGCGGTTGCCGATCTCTTCATAGCGGTTCTGAGCAGCCACCGCGTCGAGCGTAAACACCGGATGGGCGTATTCAAAACGTTTGATGATGCGGTCTTCGGCAATATCCCGGCTGCGATTCAAGGTGACGCAGAAGGTTTCCGGTGCATCGTGGAAGTTCTGCAAGATGTTCATGTTATAGGTGACTGAAACCGGTTCAGTCCTGTGCTCTGGCATGTAATAGTTCCAGGCAGCCCAGGCTCGCCGGTTTGATGGCAGTACCGAACTATCGGTATGAAGCACCACGTCGTTTTGTTGGTAGGCGATAGCTCCGAGGATGCTGCGTTCTTCATCTGTGGGGTCGGACAGCATGGCGAGCGCCTGGTCACTGTGACAGGCGAAGATCACCTGATCGAATTCGTGTTCCTGGTCCAGGCATGTGAGCAGGACCTTGTCCGGAAGCCGAGCGACAGAGCTGATCGGGCTATTCAAGTGCGTCCGATCCCCGAGCCTGTCCATCATTTTATTGACGTACTGCGCAGAGCCCCCCGAAATGACACGCCATGTCGGCCGGTCATCGACTGACAACATCCCGTGATTGTTGAAAAACTGCAGGAAGAAGCGAATCGGGAAGCTTTCCAGCACGACTTCCGGAGCAGACCAGATGGCCGCGCCCATGGGCACGATGTAATGATTACGGAAATAGCGAGAGTACCGGTTACGGTTCAGGTACTCGCCAAGCGTTTCTTCATCGGTAATCTCACCGGATCGGAGATCTGCACGGGTTTCCTTGTTGAACCGGAGAATTTCACGGATCATCTTCAGGAATGGCAGATTCAGCAGGTTTCTGCGCTGGGCAAACAGGGTGTCCAGGCTGGTTCCGTTGTACTGAAGGCCATTTGCGCGGCAGTCCACGCTGAAACTCATGTCGCTGACCTCCGAAGCCACACCAAGCCGATCCATCAATTTGATGAAGTTAGGGTAGGTCCAGTCGTTGAAAACGATAAAGCCCGTGTTTACCGGCCAATCCCGTCCTCCGGCCTGAACGTTTTCTGTGTTGGTATGGCCACCGGCATAATCACCGGCCTCAAAAAGCTGAACATCGTGGTGTTCAGACAAAAGCCAGGCAGCAGTGAGGCCGGAAACTCCGGCGCCAATGACAGCAATGCGCTGACGAGGTTCATTCATCTGGGTAATTCCTGTTAATGGTCACTTTGCCGGGCCATGGCTGCCGACATTCGATCAATGATTGAGCGGGGCAGAGCGCCCAGCAGGCGCAGTGTCCACGTAAAGCGTTTGGGGAACGCAATGTCATGCCGCCCGTTGGCCAGACCTTTCACTATTCGCTGGGCGGCGTCCTCGGCGGTCACCAGGAATGGCATGGGGAAATCGTTGCGGTCCGTCAGCGGTGTTTTTACGAAGCCGGGTGATACCACCACCACGTCTATGCCTTCGGCAGCCAGATCGGCTCTGAGCGCATAGGCGAAATAGCTGAGGGCAGCCTTGGAAGCGCCGTAGCCCTCGGCACGCCCGAACGGGAACCACCAGGCCGAGGAGCTCACAATAACCAGCGTTGCTGGTTGGCCCTTTGCTCGGGTCCGGCGGAGGGCGGGCAGGGCGATATCCAGACAGCGTGCGGTACCAACCACGTTGGTCTGAAGGTTGTTGGCGATAACATCGCTGTTGTAATCCCGTACGTCCAGGTACTCACAGGTGCCTGCGTTAAGGATCGCCATGTTCAGGTCGCCATGACTCTCCAGTTGCGGCGCTATGCTCTGGAGCTGCTGGCGATCCGTAGTATCGGCAGGAGCCACAATTACGCGGTCCGGTGACGCGGACTGAATGGCCTCCAAAGGCTCACTGCGCCTACCAGTCAGAATGAGCCGGTGGCTGTGCTCAAGCAGTGAGCGGGACACAGCCTCGCCAATGCCTGACCCGGCACCAGTGATCCAGATATTGGAGGGGGCCCCCAGTCTTCTTCTCATGCCGCGTGCTTCCTGATCGAGCGAATAACCCGGCCAACGAGGGGAAGGTGTTCATACAATAACTGCCCGGCGTCGAAGTAATCCCGGTGGTGAGTTACCTTGCCGTTACAAATGATCAGGTTGCTCATGCCATCGACTCGGATTTCCCGACCCCGACGAATGCGTTTGTGCCGCAGCCGCATGACCCACGGAATCGCCACCTTCCCCCCTGCGACGACGGGGTCACCGAAATCGAACTGGCAAGACAAGACGTTGGCGTACGCGCCTGCAAAGTAATGGGTCAGGTGATCCAGTCCGGACACCGAAGACAGTGGATCCTGAAACTTTACTGTTTCACTGTACACCGACGAGAGCGTACTCAGGTTGCCGGCGTCGAGAGAATTGAACAGTTCCTGGAATCGTTCGAGGGTTGCCTTGACGGCGGAGTTCCTTGTGCCAACTTCAATAACCGGGGCGGTGCTCACGGTTGCTTCCTCTTTTGTTCATCAAGTGTGCGGGTTTCTTCCTGAATGTGTCGTGGAATCCGGTTGAGATCCCATACGATGCCGAGTTTTGACAGTATCCATAGTCCATACCAGGTCATATCGATTTCGTACCAACGAAAGCCCTGGCGAACTGACTGGGGCCAGCGGTGATGGTTGTTATGCCAGCCTTCTCCCAGCGTAAGAAGGGCGAGCCAGAAATTGTTACGACTGTCATCCGGGGTATCGAACCGGCGCTTGCCCCAGACATGGGACAGTGAGTTGATGGAAACGGTGGCGTGGAACAACGCGACCGTTGAGATGAAAAAGCCCCAGACCAGTAACTGCAGCCCATTGGTCCCAAGGCCGGGAGCCCAGGCTGCAAGCGCTTCTCCAACGACATAGATCAACACGGCCGCTGCCGCGGGTACCAGAGAGTCGAAACGGTTAACGAAGCGCAATTCCGGGAACTTCATCCAGTCCTTTACGCGTCTCTCATCCATCGAGAAACCGGCATCACAGGTAAACCAGCCGGCATGAGACCACCAGAAGCCCCCATGGTGCGGGGAGTGCAGGTCCTCCTCCTGATCGGAATGCTGGTGATGGTGACGATGATGTGCTGCCCACCAGAGAGGACCGCGCTGCGCGGCACTGGCACCGAGGATTGCAAAGACAAGTTGCGCCGGACGACTGGTTTTGAACGTTTTGTGGGCAAAGTAACGGTGGTAAAAACCGGTTATGGCAAACATTCGAAGGATAAAAAAGCCCAGGCCGAAAGCCAGTGCGAATCCGCTGACTCCAGTAAAGAGGGCCAGCAGGCACGCAAGGTGTAACGCAATGAATGGGATGACCCGTACCACGTTGAATGATCGTGATGTAGAGTCAATGTGATCCGAACCGGCGGAGGAATCGAACCATCTCAGAATGTTTGTTAGCCAGTATTGCGCTCGGGTCATACCCAGACTGCCCTTGTTTCGTGAGTAACTGTTAAGAATTCAGATAACCGTAAGTTGAAATGCCTGTTCTGAATTACGTTTAAACACTCGCTTTTGGATGCACCATCAATGACGAATCATCAGAATAGCCAGTGCCTTGATATACGCCGAATAGCGGTGGTTGGTTCAGGTGTGGCCGGCTTGTCTGCCGCAATTTTGCTGGAACAGCAGAATCACAGCGTGACTGTCTTCGAAAAAAGCCGCGGCCCAGGCGGTCGTTTGGCTGCCAAACGGGTTACTGGCGGGTCTGCGGACATTGGAGCGCAGTATTTCACAATCCGAAATCCGGAGTTCAGAACCTTTCTTGAGAAAAATGCAGGGAATGACTGTTTCGGCCCATGGCAGGGGCGTTTTGGTTTTCAGCATCCGGATGGGCATTGGCAGGCTTTTCCTGCTGAGACACGCTATGTTGGCATTCCAAGGATGACGGCTATCAGCCGCGCGCTGGCCTCGGATATCGACGTCCGGGCGGAAGTGCGTATTGATACTATGGCCCGGAAAGACAGAAAGTGGTATCTGACAGATACGTTTTCGCGGCATTACGGGCCTTTTGATCAGGTAATTGTTACCGCGCCTCCCGCCCAGGCTCGCGACCTGTTTACGAACAGTGGCCTGATGAATCTGGCCTCGGCACTGGACGGGGCTGTGCCTGCCGTTCAGCCATGCTGGGCCGTGGCGGTTCATTTTGAGTCCGCGCCAGGGGCGGAATTTGAAGGCATGCGTCCGCACAACGGCGTTCTGTCCTGGCTTGCTAATAATTCCAGCAAGCCGGGCCGCGAGGACCACGGGCAGTGGTGGGTTCTCCACGCAACATCGCAATGGTCTGCGGAACACGTGGAAACTCATGCGGATCAGGTGATTGACGTTATGCTCGACGCCTTCAGGGAGATTACCGGTTTTGACTCAATGCCTGACGAGACTGTTCCCCATCGTTGGCTATACGCGCGCTCCGACGGCGACGACCACCCGGGGTGCCTGTGGTTTCCGGCCGAGGGTATTGGCCTGGCCGGGGACTGGCTCTCGGGCGGACGGGTAGAAGGCGCCTTTGACAGTGCCAGCGAGCTGGTGAGAACCATGAATCAGTAACAACGGGACGTCGCGTACGCTAACGCTCCACCTTTATTTCGTCACATCGGGTTGGAGATAAAAGTGAGTAATGGTGTCGTCACTGAACTTGCTGAAGAACGCACTGACTTTCGTGATCTTGCGTAGCGACCGCTTGCGGTTGATCGGCGCCCGGACCAACACCTTTATGCCGTTGAAGTTCTCCTGAATATTGGAAAACCGTGCGCGCATGGAGCAGGTAACCACCCGTGCAGGATCCAGTTTCAGTTCCTTTGCCAGCCACTGGCTATGATTCTCAATACCCTTGGCCGTCAGGTCTTCCCGGGTATCGAGGTGGTTAAGCTTGATCCGGTCAACAATGCACCGGGAGAAACTTTTGGGGTGCTGGCGGGCTACCTTGCGGAATGCCTCCCAGAAAAAATTGTCCGTTAGCTCGGCAAAATAGTGCATGTTGCTGAGGCAGGTATCGACCCACTCAAAGCTCTCCGGGTCTTCCAGAACTTCATTGATCGCCTCCCGCAGCAGCCAGTCAAAACCGAGGGCGGTTTTGTGGGCGTACACCTTGCGATACATCTGGTGGCGGCTGTAGACAAAATCCTCCAGGGCGCCGAGGCCTTTCTGGGTGATGGCCAGCCCAAGCCAGGGCTCCGACACATCCCACCCGAACCGCAGATTGCTGAGCAGGTGGTCCAGATTAAATCCACCAATGGTTACTGACGAGTGAAAACCATCCCTGAGCATGTAGTCAGCCCGGTCGGCGTCGATTTCTCCGGATACGATGGAAGAGAGCAGGTCCATTACCAGTCGGGGTATGTCGGCATCACTGAGGGCACCTGAGTGGGCCTCGTCACCGGCGATGAAGGCCCAGAATGTGCGGGCGTGATTACAGAACGCCTCACTGGGCTGCACATCGGTGGTCTCCATGATGCCGATCACGTCTCGAGCGTCCAGCCCGGCGGCCTGGATATCAATATCCGCCAATACTTCATGGGCAACCCGAACTGAATAATGTTCATGCTCGAGTTCCCCGGGTTGGCTACTGTGGTAGGCGGAAAAATCCACTCCTTCCCAGAGGTCTTCAAATCGGCCCGGGCGGGACATTAAATCGCGGATACGGCGAGCCTGAGTGAACTGATGGGAAAAGCTTGAGTGTCCACTATCGTGCAGCAGGCAGCCCAGGCGAATAGTCTTGGCCAGGTAATCAATGGCATCCAGCTGGCTCAGGCTCAGATCGGTTTTTTCGCTCAGTTGCTTCTCCCGAAGGTAGGCATCGATCATCGAGCGGAACATGCGGGTGCCAACATGCATGACACCAATGCTGTGGAGAAACCGGGAATGAGTCGCCCCGGGGAACACAAGGCTGAGAATGTCGTTCTGGCAGATATTGCGCAGACGTTGGAACAAGGGGTGGTCAATGACCCGGATTTCATGGCGGTAAAGCGGAATACCGCCGTGAACCGGGTCCATGATCAGCTTGTCATAAGCTCCGAGAAGATCGTTTACGGCGCGCCTCATTTCCGGATTTCTCCCAAAATCATCAAACTTGCCTTGTTATATCACAGGGTCGTGCCAGAATAGGCGTTAAGTACCCGATTTATCCTTTACCGATGGTAGTTTAGGGCAGAAGCCATGACTTCGCGCACCGAGCGCATACTAATAATTGACGCCGATGAAAAGGCGCGCACCGAACTGAGCCGGCACCTTGAAACTCGAGGCTTCTACGTGAACGGGTGTCGGGACATCCGCGCGGCAACCAGGATGTTTGCTCAATCGATCCCGGACGTTATCTTTGTGGACATACCGCCCGAAGAAATCCGCGAACTGACGTCCCGGCTGGAAGACCTGGAAACCTTTACCCCCATTGTGGCCTGTTCCGACACGGCGGAATCGGTAGCTGTGGTGAATGCCCTGCGTGCCGGTGCGGCCGATTTTCTCCTGAAGAACTGCTCCGATGATAAGGCCGCGCTGGACGATGTCATCGGCAAGCTCTTTGACAGGGTACGGATTAATCGTCTGAACCAACTGTATCGTCAGGAACTGGAAGAAGCGAACCGGGATCTGCGAAACGGTATTGCGGAATTAAGAGCAGACCAGCGGGCGGGGCGCAAGGTGCAGTTGCGCATGCTGCCGGACAATGACCAGAAGCTGGCTAACCTCAGCGTTTCTCACCTGATCAAACCGTCCCTGTATCTGAGCGGAGATTTCCTGGACTATTTCCGGATATCTGCAGACAAAGTGCTGGTCTATATTGCTGACGTCTCCGGACACGGCGCCAGCTCGGCGTTCGTCACGGTGTTGCTGAAAAATCTCACCAACCGACTTCAGCGTAATCTCCGCCGTGGATCCAGTGATGACATCCTGTATCCCGATCGTTTTCTGGAGAGGATTAATTCGGAGTTGTTGGATACCGGGCTCGGTAAACACGTAACTGTATTTGTTGGCATAATCTCCGTGAATGAGCGTAAATTGAATTATGCGGTAGGCGCTCATTTTCCTATGCCGATCCTGTCCTTTGAAGGCGGCGAGACGGCTTTTCTGGAGGGAAGTGGATTGCCGGTAGGTTTGTTTGAATCACCAGAATGGGAAGTGTACGAAGTGCCACTTGAGAAACCGTTCCGGCTGATCCTGTTTTCGGATGGCATTCTGGAAGTCATCCCGGCAAAAAGCCTGGATGAAAAGGAGCAGACACTACTTGAACTCGTGTCAGGAGGTCGTCACACTATCGCATCTCTGAACGAGGCTCTGAATCTTGACGCGATTACAGAGTTGCCGGACGATATCGCGATCGTTTCGGTTACCGATACGGATATGGTATCTGGTTCGGAAAACACGTCGTCGAATTAGTGGCAGTGTAAATATGGCTGGTTACAAGATCCTGCAAGCCGAAAATCAGGGTATTTACCTCCTGAAGTTTATTGGGGAAATCCGGCTGAACCTTTGTTCAACGCTGGACAATCTGGTTGAGTCCATTACCCAGGATCCCGAATTCAAAACGGTGGTGATCGATCTTACCGAATGCGAGATCATCGATAGCACCACTCTGGGCCTGCTGGCAAAGATCGCCATGGCCGCCCAGAAACGAAGCCATTTCCTGCCCACACTGGTTTCCACCAACCCCGACATTACCCGAATCATCACTTCCATGGGTTTCGACAAGATTTTCATCATTGTTCGTGAGCCCGCATCCCGGATTGAAGAACTTGAGGAAATTCCCGTACTGCGTGCCAGTGAACAACAGGTTCGCGATAAAGTGCTGGACGCCCACCGCGTACTGATGGGTCTGAACAGCCGTAATAGGGAAGAGTTCAAGAATCTGGTTCGCGCCCTGGAATGTGAAGAACACGGCTGATCACGGCCACGTCTCCTGTGAGCATGGCAGCCGCGACCTCATCTGATCCAATAAAAGAACGGACGAACTATGCCTGATCAAAAAGACCCGCAAACAACAGGGGCGTCCTCCACTGGCCGTGATGTGGCCGTATTGGGCGGTGGCAGCTTTGGCACTGCTATGAGTAAGGTGCTGGCGGACAATGGCCACACCGTGCATTTCTGGATGCGAGACAAAACTCAAGTCGAAGAGATCCGCAATACTGACGTTAACAGCCGATACATGCCGGGAGTCAAGCTGGAAGGCGACGTTCAGCCGACTACGGATCTGGCAGGAGCCGTTGACAAGGCCGAGGTAGTATTTCTGGCCATCCCGAGCAAGGCATTTCGAGCTGTAATCCGGGAGCACAGCAAGGATTTTGCGGATGGTCAGATCGTTATCAGCCTTACCAAGGGTATCGAGGAGCTCGGCTTCAAGTTAATGAGTGAAATTCTCCAGGAAGAGATTCCGCGTTGCCGCATCGGCGTCCTGAGTGGGCCCAACCTGGCGGGGGAGATCGTTAACAAGGACCTGACCGCAACCGTTATCGCGGCAAAGGATCCGGAAGTTCGTCGCGCCGTACAGGACCTCCTGGGGTGTGAGTATTTTCGGGTCTATGCCAATGTGGACGTTTATGGGGTTGAGTTGGCTGGCGCGCTCAAAAACATCTATGCCATCGTTTCCGGCCTGGCTGCCGCGCTTGACCTTGGGGAGAACGCCAAGGCCATGCTGATTACCCGCGGGCTGGCGGAAATGAGCCGGTTTGCGGTCAGCCTTGGTGCCAACCCAATGACCTTTATGGGGCTGGCTGGTGTCGGTGACCTGGTTGTGACCTGTACCTCTCCGAAAAGCCGGAATTATCGTGTCGGTTATGCGGTCGGTAAGGGCAAGAAGCTGGATGACGCGGTGGCAGAACTGGGGCAGGTAGCCGAGGGCATTTACACCCTCAAGCTGGTGAAGGAAAAGTCGGAAGCAATTGGCATTTACATGCCCCTTGTGAGAGGGCTGTACGAAATTCTGTACGATGGCGCTTCGATCAGCGCGGTCATTAACAGCTTGATGATGTCGGTCCAGAATTCCGATGTGGAATTTATTTTGCCCCGGACCATTAGCCAATAACCGTCATGTCAGCCGGAGGTAGCCCGTGCATCTGATCGTTATGCGCCATGGTGAAGCCGGGTGGCACACCATTGACCAGGAACGCGAACTGACTGAAGCAGGGCGTGCATCGGTTGCCTCCGTCGCTGCGGATATTGCCGAATCCCCCTGGCGCCCGGAGATTGTCTGGTGTAGCCCGTTGGTTCGTGCCAGGCAGACGGCGGCCATTATGTCCGAGATCATCAATTGTCCGGTGATCGAGAAAGACTTCATAACGCCGGACGATGACCCTGGGCGCTGCCTGGACGAATTGCTGGAAGTGGTGACGTCGCCGCTGATGCTGGTCTCGCACATGCCGTTCGTTGGTGCCTTATCCACCTTGTTGGTGGATGGGCATCGCCGTGGTATTCCGTTCATGACCTCACAGGCGGTTCTTCTGGAAATGCCGGTAGTGGGGCCTGGATGCGCGGATATCCGGGCCCAGTTCCTGCCCTGATTCAGGCGAGTTAAAGCGAAAGAGAGTGCTCGATTCCTATATGTACAGTTTTCCAATTGATTACATAGAACCCGTCTTCCGTCCGCCCAGTGAGGCGAAATCGCTCATTCTGCCTGTCACCAACGGCTGCTCATGGAATAAATGCACCTTCTGCGAGATGTACACACAGCCTCAGAAAAAGTTCAGGGCACGGAAGCCGGAAGAGGTGCGCGAAGATATTGAGAAGGCTGCAAAAAGCCTGGGCGGAGTGCGCCGAGTGTTCCTCGCGGACGGCGATGCCATGGTGTTACCCACACGCAGGCTGCTGGAGATCCTGGCAGACCTGAAAGCCGCGTTTCCTGAACTGCAACGGATTTCCAGTTATTGCCTACCCAGGAATCTTGCCAAAAAGACCGTCGAGGAGCTGGCTCAACTGCGTGAGGCAGGACTGAAGATATTGTATGTGGGGATGGAGTCCGGAGACGACGAGATCCTGCGTCGGGTCAACAAGGGCGAAACCGGTGAATCCACCCGTTCCGCACTCCTGAAAATCCGTGAGGCGGGTCTGACCAGTTCGGTCATGGTCCTTAACGGTCTTGGCGGTGAGGTTCTTTCGGAACAGCATGCTATCAATACCGCAAAACTGTGCAATGACACCCAGCCGGATTACCTGTCTACACTGGTGGTGAGTTTTCCGCAGGGGGAGGAGCGTTTCCGGGAGGGATTTGGCGAGGATTTTGTTCCTCTCAATCAGGACGGCCTGTTTCGGGAGATCCAGCTCTTTCTTGAGCATCTGGAGCTGGAAAAGACCATCTTCCGCAGCGATCACGCGTCCAACTATCTGGTGTTGAAAGGCACCCTGGGACGTGACAAACAACGATTACTGGACGAAGTAAACCTGGCAATAAACAGCCCCGGCGCGGCAGCATTGCGCCCGGAGTGGATGAGAGGGCTATAACGCATGGCGCATAATCCGGAGAGCATAGCGAAACAGGTCGAACAGTCAGGTGGCGCCGGCAAGGGCCTGCCTCCTCTGGATAAATGGCATCCGGAATTGTCCGGTGATATCGATATCCGGATCACCCGGGATGGGCAGTGGGTTTATAACGGTGAGCCCCTGGCGCGAGAGGCTATCGTGCGACTGTTCTCAACCATCCTCCGGCGAGAGGACGACGGCGACTATTATCTGGTAACCCCCGTTGAGAAATGGCGCATCAGTGTTGAGGATGCTCCGTTGCTGGCCCATTCCCTGGAAGTGAAAGGGCAGGGAACTGATCAAACGCTTTACCTGACCACCAATGTGGGTGAAACCCTGGCAGTAGGCGCAGAGCATCCCCTGGCTGTTGGGCGCTACCCGGACAGTGACGAGCCGCGCCCGGTTGTTATGGTCCGGCACGGCCTGGAAGCCAGACTGGTCACTGCCGCCTTCTACGACCTGGCAGACCATGTCGTTGAGAGCATGACGGATGGCGACTCATCGGTTCTGGGTGTCTGGAGTGGCGGAAACTTTTATGAAATCGGGCGGGGGAGTTGAAAAGACTCACTTTGCCCCAAACAACTGACGGTAGAAAAGGCAGTCCGACACTTGTTAAACTGTATTTTCGATCTTGTTACCGAGCCTGGCTCTCTAACGAGGCCCGGTGGTCGTTAGTCCCTCTGTGCAGTCTGGCTGTTCATGATTACTCGCGATTACCCAAATTCAATTAAACAGTCATTGCGACACGCAAGGAGATCACATGGCCCAACCTCGTGTTGTCACCATCCATTACACACTCACTAACGACCAGGGCGAGCAGCTAGACTCTTCCCGTGTAGAAGGTCGTGAGCCTCTGACGTATCTGGAAGGTGCACAAAACATTATCGGCGGACTGGAAAGTGCGCTGAACGAAAAGAACGCCGGTGACCAGGCAAAAGTTACTGTCGAGCCCGGTGAAGGCTACGGTGAAGTTAACGAAGAGCTGATCCAGCCGGTTCCCCGTTCTGCATTTGAAGGCGTTGATACTATCGAGCCGGGTATGCAGTTCCAGGCACAGACTCCGGGCGGCCCTCAGGTTGTTCGTGTAGTTGAAGTTGGCGACGAAACCGTCACTATCGATGCCAACCACCCGCTGGCGGGTGAGACTCTGCACTTCGACGTAGAAGTAGTAGAGACTCGCGATGCGACCGACGAAGAGCAAGAGCACGGCCACGTGCACTAAGCTTTTCCGAAGCGTTATCGAAAAACGGCTCCTTTGTGAGTCGTTTTTTTTATGCCTGGAAAAAGTGTCGGATATGGTAAGGCCGTAATCCGACAAGCCAAAAAAAACGGCCCATGAAGGGCCGTTTTTTATCGGAAGCCGAACTTACATGTTCGGATAGTTGGGGCCACCGCCCCCTTCCGGAGTCACCCAGTTGATGTTCTGTGCAGGATCCTTGATATCACAGGTCTTGCAGTGAACACAGTTCTGGGCGTTGATCTGGAACTTCTTGCCGCTGCCATCTTCGGATTCAACCACTTCATATACACCAGCCGGGCAGTAACGCTGTGCGGGCTCGTTGTATTTGGGCAGGTTGTCCTTCAGCGGGATGTCCGGATCGGTCAGTTTCAGATGAACCGGCTGATCTTCCTCGTGGTTGGTGTTGGAAATGAACACCGAGGAAAGCTTGTCGAAGGTAAGGCTGTTATCCGGTTTCGGATAATCGATCTTCTTGCACTCGGACGCCGGCTTCAGGGTGGCGTAATCCGGGATGGTATCGTGCAGGGTGAACGGTAAGCTGCGACGCAGGATGTTCTGCTCGAAGAAGGCGATGCCGCCGCCCACGATATTGCCGAACTTGTGCATGGCCGGACCAAAGTTGCGCTCGTCATACAGCTCCTTGTAGAGCCAGCTGTCCTTGAAGCGATCGGCAAAGCTGGTGATTTCCTCCCCGGACTTACCTTCTTTCAATGCTTCGAACACCGCTTCCGCGCCCAGCAGGCCGGATTTCATGGCGGTGTGGGAGCCCTTGATCTTGGAGAAGTTAAGGGTACCGGCATCACAGCCCAGCAGCAGGCCACCCGGGAAACTCATCTTCGGCAACGAGTTGAAGCCGCCCTTGGTGATGGCGCGGGCACCGTAGGAAACACGCTTGCCGCCTTCCAGGAACTTGCTGATTTCAGGGTGCAGCTTGAGGCGCTGGAACTCATCGAACGGACTCAGGTGCGGGTTGCTGTAGGACAGGTCGGTGATCAGGCCGACATAGACCTGGCCATTTTCCAGGTGGTACAGGAAAGAGCCGCCTGTGGAACCGCTTTCGTTCAGAGGCCACCCCGTGGAGTGTACGACCAGGCCTGGCTCGTGTTTGGCCGGATCGATGTCCCACAGTTCCTTGATGCCAATGCCGTAGTGCTGGGGATCCTTACCTTCGTCCAGCTTGAAGTCATTGATCAGGCGCTTGCCCAGGTGACCGCGACAGCCTTCGGTGAACAGGGTGTACTTGGCGCGAAGCTCCATGCCCGGCATGTAGCCGTCTTTTTCGCTGCCGTCACGGGCCACGCCCATATCGCCAGTGATGATGCCTTTTACCTGGCCATCTTCAATGATGGTCTCGGAAGCGGCAAAGCCCGGATAAACTTCCACACCCAGGCCTTCAGCCTGCTCGGCCAGCCAGCGGCAAAGGTTGCCCAGGCTGATGATGTAGTTGCCGTGGTTGTGCATGTTCTTCGGCACAAAGGCATTCGGGATTTTGGTGGCCTTTTCCTGATCTTTCAGCAGGAAAATGTCATCCCGGGTGACCGGGGTGTTCAGCGGCGCGCCTTTCTCTTTCCAGTCGGGGAAGAGTTCGTTCAACGATGTTGGCTCGAATACGGTACCGGCCAGGATATGAGCCCCGATTTCGGAACCCTTCTCAACGACACAGACCGTCAGTTCTTCACCAGCTTCCTGCGCCAGTTGCATGACCCGGCAAGCTGCCGAAAGGCCAGCGGGCCCACCGCCGACGATAAGAACATCAAATTCCATCGATTCGCGTTCCACGTTGGTCTCCTCATTACTTCTATAATGGATATTATGTGCCCGCAGGCGGATAATTCAGGGGCGTTATCATACCGGTAAAAGTCCGTATAGACGACTCCCCAAAGTCGAATTGCCCGACTTGATAAGACTTTTGACAACCCCAAGGGTAGCGCATATCGAAAATCAAACAAACGTTTGTTTGAAATTGGGGCGCTCCTTTGGCATTGTTAGCAAAGATGCTAAATATGTGTTCTGAGTCATTTTTTAGTATCGTCTCACAGCTTGACCGAGTCAATACAGAGTCAATTGGCTGTGAAAACAGGCCTGGCGTGTCGAACGGGGCTATTGACCCCGTGCACCTTTGCCTGCAGTATAAGTCCGCCGTGACAGCGGGCCCCGCGTGAGGCAGCTGTTTGTAACGTTCGGTCTGAAGCCCCATAATTCTGGCCTCACATCGAAACGACAGGAATCGAGAAACACTCTGTTTTCCACATAGGTGGAGTCATTTTTTGGGAGTGTTTCTGATTGCGAGTCATTAAACCCATCGTAGAAGAACGAGGAATCTATGAAGGTTCTGGTCGCTGTAAAACGAGTTATCGACTACAACGTAAAGGTGCGCGTCAAGCCGGACAACACCGGCGTTGATCTCGCCAACGTCAAGATGGCAATGAACCCATTCTGCGAAATCGCTGTTGAAGAAGCGGTTCGTCTGAAAGAGAAGGGTGTTGCCAGTGAAATCGTGGTGGTATCCATCGGCCCGAAGGCCGCCCAGGAGCAAATCCGTACTGCTCTGGCTCTGGGTGCTGACCGTGGTATCCACATCGAAACAGACGAAGAGGTTCAGTCTCTCGAAGCGGCCAAGCTGCTGAAGAGCGTGGTGGAGAAGGAAGAGCCGAAGCTGGTCATCCTGGGCAAACAGTCCATCGATTCCGACAACAACCAGACTGGCCAGATGCTGGCCGCGCTGACCGGCATGGGTCAGGGCACGTTCGCATCGGAAGTGGTTGTTGAAGGCGACAAGGTCAACGTCACCCGTGAAATCGACGGTGGCCTGATGACCCTGGCGCTGAGCCTGCCGGCCGTGGTCACCACCGACCTGCGTCTGAACGAGCCGCGTTACGCTTCCCTGCCGAACATCATGAAGGCCAAGAAGAAGCCGCTCGAGTCCATGAGCCCGGCCGATCTGGGTGTCGACATTGCCAACCGTCTGTCCACCCTGAAAGTGGAAGCACCGGCCGCCCGTCAGGCGGGTGTGAAGGTCGCTGACGTGGCTGAGCTGGTCGATAAACTGAAGAACGAAGCGAAGGTGATCTAAATGAGCATCCTTGTAATTGCTGAACACGACAACAGCAGCCTGAAGCAGGCGACCCTGAATGTGGTAGCGGCTGCCAAGGCCATTGGCGGTGACATCGACGTACTGGTCGCCGGCGAGAACTGTGGGGCGGTGGCAGAAGCCGCGGCCAAGGCCGAAGGCGTTAACAAGGTACTGGTTGCCGACAACGCAGCGTATGGTCACTTCCTGGGTGAGAACCTGGGTGAGCTGGTGGCTGAAGTAGGTAAGGGCTATAGCCACATCCTGGCCGCTGCCGGCACCACCGGTAAGGACTTCATGCCGCGCGTCGCCGCGCTGCTGGACGTGGCCCAGGTCTCCGACATCATCCGTGTCGAGTCCGAGGACACTTTCGTTCGTCCGATCTACGCTGGTAACGCCATCGCCACTGTGAAGGCGAACGATGCCATCAAGGTCATCACCGTGCGTCCGACTGGTTTCGATCCTGTTGCCGGTGAAGGCGGTTCCGCCTCCGTTGAGCAGCTGGACATCGTGAAAGACGCTGGCCTGTCCGCCTTCGTGAATGAAGAACTGGCCAAGTCCGATCGTCCAGACCTCGGTAGCGCCGGCATTGTTGTGTCTGGTGGCCGTGGCATGCAGAACGGTGACAACTTCAAGATGCTGGAGCAGGTTGCTGATCTGCTGGGCGCCGCCGTGGGTGCGTCCCGTGCTGCTGTTGACGCCGGCTTCGTGCCGAACGACATGCAGGTTGGCCAGACCGGTAAGATCGTTGCCCCGCAACTGTACATCGCTGTTGGTATCTCCGGTGCCATCCAGCACCTGGCTGGTATGTCCGATTCCAAGGTGATCGTTGCGATCAACAAGGACGAGGAAGCACCAATCTTCCAGGTTGCCGATTATGGCCTGGTAGCGGACCTGTTCGAAGCGGTTCCGCAGCTTGAGGAAGAGTTGAAGAAGGTTCTGTAACTTTCTGAGCTCTCAGAAAAAAGGCACCTACGGGTGCCTTTTTTTATGCTTTCTGGAAATGATCCGTTTTTCCGCTTTGCTGATGATCAGCGTATCCGCCAGGATATGCAGCGCCCGATTGGTTGTACGTACGCCATGATAGATCTGTTGACTGGTCTGATCGTGGGTTTGTCGGGCCTTGCGGGCTGTCTGGCGGAACTGGTCATCCCGGGAGAAATGATCAATCAGGCCAAACGTGGTTGAGGAAATTGCTTTGTGGACCTTTTCTACAGCTGTGGCACCGCCGGTGACGGTTTCTTCCAGTAGCTTCGCACGGTTACGCACTTCCAGCAGGTCCATCCGGCTTTTCTGGATAGCGCTGTTTGCTGCAATGCGGTGGGAATTGACCACCCGCAGTCGGCGACGGCTGTCGAGCACTTGCCAGTATGTATAGGCCAGACCTGCCGAGCTTGCGGTCAACAGGGTGGCAGAGGCAATCAGAATAGACATGGGTTACCTCATTCAGCGATATTCGATGTGCATCTGTACGTCGATTTCACGTTCGTCCAGTTCCCGTTCCAACTCCTTCATCACTTCCTGATACACCATTTTGCGTACCATAACAGGCAAATGATCGGCCAGAACTCGGGCGGACCGGGATTCTCGCTTGGCAACAGAAATCGGATCGACAACGCGGAGCGTAAGGATCAGCTCGGGGTCCCGATCCGGTTCTGTGATGTCATCACTTTCCATCATCTGGGCGATGACTTTACGTTGCTCGCAGATCTGCCAGAACAGAAAGGCGCTGAAGATGGCAAGCAACAGACTCAGGATCAGTAACAGTGTCACCAAGGTTGACCTCCGGGACGTGTGTATTTTTCATTGTGTTTCCTGCAGTGTGCCGGATACATTGTGACAAACGATTGGCCGTGCCGACGGTCATTTTCAGGAGATATTACATGGTTTGGTTCAAGGCATTTGTGAGTGGCTTTATTGCGACTATTATTTTCCACCAGGGACTGTTTGCTTTGTTCTACCTGGGCGGCATGGTGCCAATGGCACCCTTCAATATAACGCCGGTACCGCCTTTTGGGGTGCCGGCGGTGGTATCACTGGCGTTCTTCGGAGGGCTGTGGGGTATTGTGCTTTGGGCCCTCCTGGGACGTCTTGTCGGGATGAAATTCTGGCTGGGCCATGTCATTGTGGGTGCTGTCGGCCCCACTGCAGTGGCCATGTTGGTTGTATTTCCCCTCAAAGGTCTCGATGTCTCAGCTCAGAGCTGGGTCGGTGGGTTGCTGCTGAACGCTTTCTGGGGCCTGGGTGTTGCGATATTTATGCATTTATTCCAACGGAGAAAAGGATAATCAATGACGAAATCAACGCAGACAACCTATGACTTGGTGGTCTTTGGGGCAACCAGTTTTGTGGGCCAGATACTCACACGTTACTTGCTCGAGGCATACGGAGTGGGTAAGTCCGTGTCCTGGGCCATTGCGGGACGCTCCGAGAGCAAGCTTGCCACATTGAAGGAAGATCTCGGTGGCGACGCTGCGGATTTGCCGGTCATCATTGCGGACGCTGCGGGGGAAGCTGATCTGCAGGCCATGTGTGACCAGACACGGGTCATCATCTCCACCGTTGGTCCTTATGCGTTATACGGCGAACCCCTGGTGCAGGCCTGTGTGCGCACCGGCACCGATTACTGTGACTTGACCGGCGAAGTGCAATGGATTCGCAAGATGGTGGAGCGCTATGAGGAAGAGGCCAAATCCTCAGGGGCCCGGATCGTTCATTGCTGCGGCTTTGACTCGATACCATCGGATATGGGTGTGTGGTTCCTGCAACAGCAGGCGGAGCAGACCTTCGGCGCCCCCTGTCGCGATGTCAGGATGCGAGTGAAGGCGGCGAAAGGGGAGTTCTCCGGCGGGACGGTGGCCTCCATGATCAATATCGCCAAGGAAGCGGCTTCCGACCCGAAGCTGAGGAAAGAACTGGCGAATCCCTTTTCCATCTGCCCACCGGATCACCGCTCCCAGGCTCGTCAGCCAAGCCTGAAAACCGCGGAATATGATGAGGACTTTGGTGTCTGGCTGGCGCCGTTTGTCATGGGGGCCATCAATACCCGCGTGGTGCATCGCTCCAACGCATTGCAGCAAGCCCGTTACGGCAAGGAATTCACCTACGACGAGGCCATGATGACCGGGCGCGGCATAAAAGGGCGCCTGACGGCCTATGGCATTACCGGTGGCCTGGGAGCATTCTTCACGGCATCGGCTCTGAAGCCCACACGCTGGCTGGTAGAAAAGTTTGTTCCTGCACCGGGTGAAGGGCCAAGCCCCGAAGCGCAGGAAAATGGCTACTTCGACCTGCGTTTTATTGGCAAAACCGAGGACGGACGCACCCTGATAACCAAAGTCACCGGTGACCGTGATCCAGGCTACGGTTCCACCGGAAAAATGTTGGGGGAAGCGGGTATGTGTCTGGCTTTTGATGTACCCGCCGAGCAACCGGGCGGTTTCTGGACCCCGGCCTCGCTGCTGGATGGCAAACTGATGGACCGGCTGACCAGCAAGGCAGGATTAGCCTTTGAGCTGGTTGAAACCCGCTAACCCGGCAGATGGATCACGCGGTCGGTGCCCGGAAGGGCATCGGGCCCGTGGGCCAGACTGATCACGGTTTTCCCTTCCAGAAGCAAGTCCATTCGTTTCGCAATCCGTGCCCGGGTTCCGGCATCCAGGCCGGTAAACGGTTCGTCCAGTATGACCACCGGAGCCGGGTTCAACAGCACTCGTGCCAATGCTACGCGCCGAGCCTCCCCCCCCGATAAGCGGCTTCCTGAGCTGCCCAGCCAGGTATCAAGCTGGTCGGGCTCTGGGGCGAAGCGATCTGCCAGTTCCACCACTTCCAATATGCGCCACAGTTCGGTCTCGCTGGCGTTCGGGGCCCCCAACAGTAAGTTGGCTCTCAGGGTATCCTCGAACAGCACGGTTTTTTGGGTGAGATACACTAGGTCCCGCGTGGCCAGATTGCCATGGGCGGCTGGCAGCAGCCCGGAAAACACATCCGCCAGGGTGGACTTGCCGCTACCGGAATAACCCAGGATGCCCACACGCTCGCCAGCATTGACCTCAAGTTCAAAATGAGTGAACAGCGGGGCGTGGCCCGGATGTTTTACAGCCAGATTTGTTGCGAAAAGGGCCGCGTTCGCTGGTAAACCTTGAGCACCGGTATCCCGAGCCGGTTCCTCTGCCTGACAATCCCGGTTCAGACGACTGGCTGAGGCAGCCGTTGCCCCCAATTTGCCGAACGCGTCAGGCAGCATGGCGTAGATTTCCGCGAGGCCGAGCAGGGCAATAGGCAACAGGACCAGCACCGGCCCGGATACCACTCCGGCACGAAACAGAGCGAAACCCGCCCATAGGGTCAGAACCGCTGAGAGATTAATCAGCAGATGTGAGCCGGCCAGGTGCCAGCCTGCCAGGGTGTCCGCCTGAGCTTGCTCAGACGTCACTTGGTGGGCCTGACGCATCAGCCACGCCGCGTGCTTGCCGGTTCTGCCGGCAGCGGTCAGCTCGGCAAAGCCCTCGATGTACTCAATCACTGCCGTTCGTAATGATTCCTGACAGTCGCTCTGTCTTGCGGCCAGATGCCGTGTTCTCAGATAGGTGCCGATCGTGGCGATAAGAAACGCGACCAGCAGCACAAGTCCCACCAACGTTGCTGTCTTTATATCAAACAGAGCGGCCGTCAGAGCGACAACGAGGGCGGTAACCAACGCGGCAAGCGCTGTTGGTGCAATCAGCCGGAGGTACAGGGTATCCAGAGCATCGACATCGCTGGTGAGCCTGGACAGCCACTCGGCTCCGGTCAGTTGCCTCCTGTGGCGACGGCTGGCCGAGGCCAGACTCTGAAACAGTGCCACCCGGATGTCTGTAAGCAACCGCAAAACCGTATCGTGGTTGTATACCCGCTCCAGATACCGGAACACCGTTCGGGACACCGCAAAAAAACGGATAGCGCCACCGGGTACATACAGATTGATAGTCGCGGCAACGCCTGCGGCCAGAAGCATCCCGACCAGTGCTGTCTCAGTGATAAACCAGCCAGAAACCGCAAGCAGTCCAATGCCGGAGAGCAACGTCGCCATAATCAGAGCGCCCCCCATCACCAGTCTGCCGGGACGCTTGAAAATAAGCGCCAACCACGGTTTGAGGTCACGCATTGCGAACCTCCCCATCGGAAACCAGCAGCACCCGATTGGCCAGTGTCAGCAGCGCCTGGTGATGGGTAGAAAAGATCAGTGTTTTACCGGCAACCGCCAACTTGTGTAGAGCCTCCAGTACAAACACCTCGCTATCGCTGTCCAGACCGGCGGTAGGCTCGTCCAGAAGGATCAGGTCGTAATCCGCCAGAAAAATACGCGCCAGACTCAGGCGCCGGGCCTGTCCGCCAGACAGGCCCTGGCCGTCTTCGGACACGAGACTGTTTATGCCCTCCTGCCGACTGTCCAGAAGTGGACCCAGGCCAACATTGCGCAGGGCCGTATCGATGGCAATGTCCGAGGCATCCGGCGTAGTCAGGCGGAGATTGTCAGCCCAGGTTCCCTGAACCAGGAAGCCTTTTTGCCCCAGCCAGCCAAAACGAAAACTGCCGGGTGGCTGGGCGAATAGATGAATTCTGCCACTGTCTGGCGCCATGAAACCGGCCAGCAGGTGCAAAAGGGTCGATTTCCCGCCACCGGAAGGGCCGGTGAGGGCAATCACTTCGCCGTTGGCAACCACCAACGAAACGTCCCTGAGCACATCCTGGTTCGCCCTGAACGTCACCGAAACTGAGTCCAGCTCAATAACGTCACGCGCACTGCCGGGATTGGCGGTTCCAGCAAGCTGCCGATGGCTATCCACCGGCGTGGTTAGTCGTTGCAGGATTTCTGCGCCGGCACCCAGGGCGGCAGCGCGATCATGGTAATGCTGGGAGAGCGTTCGTAATGGCTGAAAAAACTCAGGTGCCAGTAACAGGATCAACAGCCCGGAAAACAGCGTCAGTTCCTCCGAAGGGCCATAAGTGATGTAGCCCAGCAAGCCAAAGCCGATGTAAATGGCAATCACCGCAATAGCCACGGACGCAAAAAATTCCAGTACCGCCGAGGAAAGAAAAGCCACCCGCAGGGTTTTCATGGTGATGCGCCGGTAATGGTCCGAGCGATTACGGATGAGCTCCGTGGCGTCGGCCGTCTGGCCAAAAAGCTGAAGGGTTGTGAGGCCCCGCACCTTGTCCAGAAACTGCCCCGACAGCCGGCTGATGGTCTCGAAATGTTGCTGGTTCAGCTTTTCCGCGCCCATACCCACCAGCGCCATGAACAGCGGGATCAACGGCGCTGACAGGATCAGAAACATCCCGGCCAACCAGTCCAGCCAGAACACCAGAACCAAGATCAGCATCGGCACCACAACCGACAGCATCATCTGGGGGAGAAACCGGGCAAAGTAACCATGCAGGGCCTCAACATGGCCAATCCATTCCCGCGCCAGGGTTCCTGCTGAAGACTGCCCCAGGGCAACCGGCCCCGTCGCCTGCCAGTGCTTGTGAATCTGGCGGCGGGCGTCACGCCGGACCTGTTCACTGCAACGGGCGGCAAGTCGAGTCTGGAAACCCTGTCCGATAGCGCGGATAAATAGCGCCAGGATCAGCCAAAGGAAGAGCGGGGTGAGATCCGCAACCGGAACCTCGTCAATGACGCCCAGATGGATAATCCGGGCGAGAAAGACCATCTGCGCGATCGTGGCGATACCGGCAACTACGCCCGCCACAACCGTACTGCGAATCCACAGACGGTTGCCACGGGCCAGTTCCGACAGCCATTGCCTGACGGCCTGCTGACTGGTGGGTGAGGTTATGTCACCCGTCTCAGCCACTTAGTGATAGCCCTCGCCGGCGCGAACCTTGCCCCGGAACACCCAATAAGTCCAGGCGGTATAGACCAGCACGATGGGAATTACGAACAGCAGCCCCAGCAGCAGGAACAATTGGGACTCATAGGCGGAGGCTGCATCCCAGAGGGTGTAATCCGGCGGTACCACATAGGGCCAGCGGCTGACGATCAGGCCCAGGTACGTAAAGATGAACAACCCCATGGTCGCCACGAAAGGCATACCCTCAAACCGATTGCGGACTGACCGGAAAATCTGGAAGGCGCAAAGCAGTGTCAGCACCGGCAGGACCCAGATAACAGTCAGGCTGGAGAACCAGCGTCCCCGCACCAGGTCATCCACGAACGGCGTCCAGACGCTGATAATCCCGAACACCACCAGCACCCCGGCCAACAGTGGCAGGGTGATCCTGTAGGCCCACTCCTGCAGCCGTCCCTCAGTTTTCATGATCAGCCACGTGGATCCCAGCAGGGCATAGCCGGCGAGCATGCCGAGGCCTGTAAGCACGGTGAACGGCGTGAGCCAGTCGAGAGCGCCCCCAACGTAAACCCCATTAGCCGTTTCAAAGCCCTGAATATACGCGCCAACCACCGCGCCCTGGGCAAACGCCGCCAGGGTGGAGCCGCCGGCAAAGGCCCAGTTCCATAGATAGCGGGACGTGCGGGCCTTGAACCGGAACTCGAACGCCACGCCACGGAAGATCAGACCGGCCAACAGCAGGAACACGCCAATATAGAGCGCGGGCAGGAAGATCGAATACACCATCGGAAACGCTGCCAACAGACCAGCGCCACCCAGAACCAGCCAGGTTTCGTTACCGTCCCAAACCGGTGCGACTGAGTTCATCATGGTGTCCCGGCTTTCCTCAGAGGGCGCGAAGGGGAAGAGAATGCCAACCCCGAGATCGAAGCCGTCCATCAGCACATACATGATGATGCCGAAGCCGATAATGAATGCCCAAATCAGGGGCAGATCAAACAGTTCCATAATCAGTGACCTCCCTGGTTGGCTGGTTTTTTTGGCTTGTCGTTGCTGTATTCAAACGGCACATGGGTGGCCGAAAAAGGCCGTGCCGGCCGTTCGGCTTCGTGCTCGTCTTCATCGTGCCGGTCTTCCAGCCCCACATAGAGAACGCGCATCAGGTAATAAACGCCTGCAGAGAACACCAGACCGTACACCACGATATAGCCGATGAGTGTAAACAGCGCCATGCCACCGGTTAGCGAGGGTGTGACGGACTGAGCCTGGGTCATCATCCCATACACCAGCCAGGGTGCGCGGCCCACTTCGGTGACGAACCAACCGGTGAGCACGGCAATGAACGGTGCAATACTCATAAAACGCAGACCTTGGAGGAACCAGCCTGTACGCCAGTAACGGCCGCCTGCACGAAGCACAAGGCCGGTCACGGCGAAGATAATCATCAGCAAGCCAAGGCCCACCATGATTCGGAAAGACCAGAATACAATCGCAACCGGAGGCTGCTCCTCAACCGCCACCTCATTCAAGCCGGGCACTTCGCCATCCCACTCATGGGTCAGAATGAAACTGGCCAGACTGGGGATCGCGATCTCGAACCGGTTGGTCTGGTTTTCCTGATCCGGAATCGCAAACAATAACAGCGGTACATTGCGCGAGGTTTCCCAGTTACCCTCCATTGCCGCAACCTTCATGGGCTGGTGTTCCAGAGTGTTCAGGCCGTGGAAATCGCCCACCACTGCCTGGGCCGGAGCGATAAACAGCAGCAGCCACAGACACATGGACAGCGCCTTTCGGTTGGCTTCTACTTCCCGACCTTTGAGCAGGTACCAGGCACTTACGCCCGCGACCACAAAACTGCCGGTCAGGAAGGAGGCCAGCCCCATATGCAGGAACCGGTAGGGGAAGGACGGATTGAATATTGCCTCGCTCCAGGAAGTCACGTAAAACACGCCATCCCGCAGTTCAGTGCCCGCCGGGGTCTGCATCCAGCTGTTGGCTGACAGTATCCAGAACGATGAAATGAACGTACCGGTGGCAACCATAATAGCGGCGAGCAGGTGAACGCCCGCAGGTACCTTATCGCGGCCAAACAACAACACCCCCAGGAATGCCGCTTCCAGAAAGAAGGCGGTGACCACCTCATAACTCAGTATCGGACCGAGATAGTTGGCCGATGCCTGGGCGAAGTTACTCCAGTTGGTCCCGAACTGGAATGACATCACGATACCGGATACCACCCCCATGCCGAAGACTACTGCAAAGACCTTGGTCCAGAAGGCCGAGAGCTTTTCCCAGATCGGGCTTCGGGTTTTAAAGGCGAGGCCTTCGAGCACGGCGATGAAGGAAGCAAGCCCGATGGTAAAAACCGGGAAAATGGCGTGAAATGACACCACGAACGCGAACTGAATTCGCGATAGGATGAGAGGATCTAGGTCCATGGGAACCCTCCGGTAAAGTTCACATTACAACAAACGGGCCAGCGTACCCGTTCAGCCGCTGCCTTAGCTCAGTTTGTTATATTGTTATTACCGGCAGATAATCATTATGTTACTAAATAAAACGACAACCTCGATAGGGCAGATTGTCGCATCCTTGACATGAAACAAGTATGGGGAAGCCGATGAGCTTTTACGAAAACCGCATACTGCCACACATCATAGACCGCGCCTGTTCAATGGGCCAGGTCATGAAGTTGCGCAGCCAAATAGTGCCCCGGGCGAAAGGCCGGGTGCTGGAAGTCGGCATGGGTTCGGCCATCAACCTGGAGTTCTACAACCCGGACAATGTCAGCCTGGTCTACGGACTGGAACCCTCAGAGGGGATGAGACGCAAAGCACTGCCAAATCTCGCCCGTTCCCCGGTTCAAGTCGAATGGCTGGATCTTCCCGGAGAGAAAATCCCTCTGGACGACCACTCCGTAGACACGGTATTGCTCACATTTACCTTGTGCACCATCCCTGATTGGCAAGCAGCGCTCCAGCAGATGTGGCGGGTACTCAAGCCCGGTGGTGAACTGCTGTTTCTGGAGCATGGCGAATCTCCCCACGACAGCACACGGAAATGGCAGCACCGAATCACACCCGGCTGGAAAAAGCTTGCGGGTGGCTGCCACCTGAACCGTCACATCGCCGACCTGATCCGACACGCAGGCTTCGAAATCCTGGAACTGGAGAACCTCTACATACCCAAGGCACCCAAGATAGCCGGCTACATCTACAAGGGCAGAGCGGTCAAACCGGCAGAAGTCTGATTCGCGGCTGGAGAAGGTGAGGGCAGATTCCGGATTGCGTTAACTTACGCGGCCTTATACAATTCTGCCCCTCAAAACCTCCCTCCGATGCCCGGATGGTGAAATTGGTAGACACAAGAGACTTAAAATCTCTCGGCCGCAAGGCCGTGCCGGTTCGATTCCGGCTCCGGGCACCATAAAAATCAGTATGTTGCGACATTTCCTTCTGATTTACGACATTTAACGCTGCAGACCATTAGTTCTCCCACTCTGAACCCATAGTAGCTGGAGCTTGGCGGTGTGTGGCATTCAAATTGTCAGAGCCGAATCACGATACAGTCCCTCCTTGAGCAAAAACGAGAAGCCACGCGATTACATAGCAACCCAAGTCGGACTCGGCTAGGCTGTTGTAAATATGAGAACTTTAGAAATCGCAGGTTAGAAGAAATGCGGAGTTATGTGGAACGCACGTTTCTGCGATATTTGCGAAAGCGGTCTAATACGGCGTTAAATCAGTAGTGATACCGGAGCTGGGCGATAAGCAAAGCGTCATCCGTGACTTTGTAAACTATTCGGTGTTCTTCGTTGATCCGGCGAGACCAGTACCCGGCGAGGCTGTGTTTTAGGGGCTCTGGTTTGCCAACACCTTCAAACGGTTCTCGCTTGGTCTCTTTGATCAGCTTGTTGATTCGGTTAAGAATCTTTTTGTCGGTTTTCTGCCAGTACAGATAGTCTTCCCAGGCGTTCTCGGAGAAGATGAGTTTCATTCAAGAAGTTCCTTTTCTTGACCACCGCCTTGCTCCAGCTCGGCAACGGATTCCAGCAAACGCCGTGCGTTTTTTGGTGCGCGCAGAAGGTATGCAGTTTCTTGCAGCGCCTCGTAGTCCTCGAGGGAGATCATTACCACTGACTGCGACTTGCTCCGGGTGATGATCACAGGGGAATGGTCTTCACAGACCTGCTCCATGGTTTTTGCTAGATTGGTTCTAGCGGCTGTGTAGCTAATGGCATCCATGAGGTTTCTCCTGTACAGGATGTTGTTCGTGTGCAGAATACCGTACAATAGGTTGTGAGCCAACTCGTAGTTTCGAAAAAGGTGAGCAGAGAACGAAACGCACCGATGTGAACAATAGATACTATCCGTGGCAAGGATGGTTTTTTTCGACTAAAGAGCTTAGCGAATCCAAGGATTGCCGACGGCACCTTGAAATTCTGCTTGCTGGGCCGTTCAAGGACGCTGGGATTTTGGAAGGTCTTCGAGATCGTGGTTGTGAGATGTCTGTGGCGATTATGTACGGTTTCACTCAAGGTGGTCCTACTATCTCGCCAGATCAGATGCGCGGATTGGCCGCTGCGGGTGTAGAGGTGTGGTGGGATTTGTATCACGAACCAGAGATTCAAGGCGATGAATCGGGTTGCTGCTAATGGCCAAACCAATGCAGGCACGGCGACCCCCATTACATTGCGGCTTCGCCTCCACTACAAAGCCGTGCATGCTGGCTGCGTTAGGCTTCAGAAACAAGGCATTCCCTGCTATGGCAGAGTTAATAGAATGTGAGACAGAACGGCTGTGTTTGCGGCAATGGCAAGAAAGCGATTTCAAGTCGTTCGCCACTCTGAACGCCGATCCAAAGGCCATGGAGTACTTTCCCGAACCGCTGAGTGGCCAAGCAAGTACTGAGATGGCGGAGAAAATTCGCTCGCTCATCGAGCAGCGTGGTTGGGGGTTCTGGGCAGTCGAGGTCAAGGGTGCCGAGTCGTTTATTGGTTTCTGTGGGCTACACGTACCCACTGCAACTCTGCCTTTTTCTCCGTGTGTCGAGATTGGCTGGAGGCTATCGTCAGCATACTGGGGGAAAGGCTATGCATCAGAGGCTACTCGTGGTGCGCTAAATGTTGCATTCCAACCGTTAGAGCTCCCCGAGATCGTCTCCTTTACCACAGTTGGCAATCAGCGATCGCGTCGGGTCATGGAACGCATAGGCATGAAGTACAGTGGCCAGTTTGAGCATCCCAGCTTGCCTGAGAATAGCCCCTTGCGGCCGCATGTACTTTACCGTTTACGACGAGAGCAGTGGGGTATAAAAGCTTAACCAGTGCATTAAATTTGTTCCGGCCCGATGGGCCTCCACCGGTATGGAGACAACGTGAAATATTTTGCGTACGGATCAAATATGTCACTCCTCAGACTGAAAGGGAGGGTTCCGGGTGCTGAGCGAATAGGTATGTTCACACTGGTCGAGCACTCTCTCCGGTTCCATAAGTGGAGTAAGAAAGACGGATCTGCAAAATGCGACGCGCTATTCACCGGAAATCCCGATGACTGTGTTATTGGTGCGCTGTTTGAAATACAGGATTACGAGAAGGGCCCGCTAGACAAAGCTGAGGGATTGGGCTTCGGCTATGAGGAAAAACGGGTGATGGTAACAGATACTCAGGGGAACTCCCTTGAGGCTTTTACATACTACGCGACGACAACAGATCCATCGTTACTCCCTTACTCCTGGTATTTACATCACGTCATACAAGGCGCGAAAGAAACAGGGGTTCCTGCTGACTACCTGAATGCTCTCTCAGCCACAAAAAGCCAGGAAGATCCTGATCGGGAAAGAGATGCAAGGGAGCGAGCGATATACAGGTAACCGCCGCAAACAGAGCGACGGCTTTCCGGCCTACTGGGGCACCCTGGCACCTTTTCAGTTTTAAAAAATGGGTTCGCCTGTCGCTTTGACCGCATAAAACAGGCAGTCGCTCTTCGCAATAACGGGGTTGGTGGTAATCATAAAGGCTTTGATGGCCTGGGCGGGGTAGATCTGCCCATCCTTTACCCTGAGAACCTGCTCCATGTTCTCGGTCCGGTTGTGGCTGATCGCTGTGAGGATGCCAAGGCCTTTTTTTCCAATCCATCCGAGAGGCTCATCGGGAGAAACGATCCCGAAATTGCGGTGCTCGATGTCTGGTGGAAACGTGAGGTCAGCATGCCCGCTGGGTTCAAGGCGGTATTCTATGGTCGCTTCGGGTGCCAGTTCCACCCGAATAGGGTTTCGCAGTACGGCGACATTCCACTCCGCTTTTTCCAGCGACAACACGTCGGATCTCGAGGCATACCGAACGAGTCCTTCGTAAGCCAGTTGATGAGCGTGATCATCCTGGGCGCCACCACACTCGATGGTTACCGTGGGTACTTCCTGTTCCGAATATTCCATCAGAGCACCCAGACGAAGATCCGTCATGATGAGGCGATCGGTGTAGAGGGAAGTTAGCGCCTGATGTGCGGCATCATTGGTGATGCTCACAGCGAACGCCGGGCCTGTGCCTGAGGTATTGTGCACATCCAGAAGGCATTCAGGTTGCGCCTTGCGAAGCTCTGCCAGCATGGCTTTTGCGATGGCCCCTTCCTCTCCTTCGAATGGTTCCTTGAAACAACGGTTGAGGTCGCGTCCTTCGGGCAGCTGTCGTGATGAAAACGCCGGTGGAATCTTTGCGGGATAAACTCCTCCGAGCAGAAACAGCATGTTGACCTCGGGCGTGTGTTGCTCCAGTAGCCACCGGTGAAGCGCAAACAGACCCGAAGGCTCATTGCCGTGAAGCAGCGTCGCCATGGCCCGGGTACGGGAGCGATCGCGACCGGCAACATGAACCACCGTGGGCTTGTTCAGTCGGTCCAGCCACTCGAGGGGTGAGCGACCCAGCGTCCGGGGTGACGGGTCATTGAGATAATCAAGTAGGTTGGCGTTGCTCACGGTGACAGTGTCCATTCATGCAGCGGGATGTTCTTCTTCTGGTTGGCCATGTAAAGAGCCAGCATACTCCGGAACGCCTCATCGGGACTCATAGTCCTTAAAAATAACTCGGTGATGTGTCGCTGCCACCGGGCGCCAGACATGTTGGATTCAACTCGGCCTTCGATGATGCCCAGCAGGCGGTGAATCTCTGCCTCATCTACGGCTGTTTGTTTCAATGTTTCCCGGGCCCGTGGCAGCAGTTCACGGGCCACGGTTAACAGGGAGGTATCCTGCAACTGAACCTGGTCCTTTTGTGGCCAGATGATTTCGGCGTCGATGCCATATTTGGCGGCGCGGTAGAAATTGTGTTCAGCGTAATGGAACGGGAGTATCGACGTCAGATGATCGATGTCATCGAGCACTGCCAACGCAGCCCCGATCACGAACAGTCCGTTCGCACACATATCAACGGCCGTCGGACCTGCCGGCATAGAGCGAATCTCGATGCGTAGATGACCACCGTCTGCGTGATCAAAGATGGCCCGGTTCCAGGGCCAGGTGGTGCCCTGGTGCAGACGCAGCTCGGCCAGTTCCGGCACCTCTCCTCGATCAACCACGGCTATGGGATCCTCATCCGACGTTACTGGAAGGATAGGGGGATACAGTGATGCGGAAGCCGCAAACAGCTCCCAGGCACTGCGTGCCCAGCCGTTGCCGTAATAGACTCTTGGTGGGTGGCGCCAGGTTTTATGAGTGGGGGATCGACTGTCTATGGATTGCTTGAACAGCGCAATACGGGTTTCGTCCCAGAGGTGGTGGCCAAACAGGCTGGGCGAATTGCTGGCCAGAGCAAGAACAACCGGAGTAACGAGTTGGACCGCGTTGAAATAATCAGCGAAACGATGCGCGGGGACACGCCAGTGCAACTGGAAGGACGTATTCGCCCCTTCCATATAAACGTCGTCGGCCTCCAGATCGATGACATCGTTACCCCCGATATGGATGCTGAATGGCTCGCCCCGTTGCTTGAGCAGCGCGTTGGATAGGGCATGGTAGCGGGGTACGTCTGTCATCGCCTCCGCCCCTATATCGGACTGACGAAGAGTGGGCAGAATGCCGATTGATACCAGTTCGCCATCCAGTGCTGCGGCGTGGCGGTTAATCCGTCGGATGGCAGCGAGCAGCTCTTGTTCTGTTCTGGCAAATGGTTTCCCCCTGAAAGCCTGGGGGCTGAGATTGTATTCGAGGTTGAAGCGGTTGAGCTCAACCGTCAGTTGGGGATCCTGAACGCGGGCGGCGATCTCTGTGTTGATGGGTTGAACTCGCAGGTCAGAGTTTACGATGTAGAACTCAACCTCGGCGCCAATGGAAAACTCTCCCTCACCAAAGCCGGGCCGGTTCAGAAGACGAGTGAGAGCTTTAAGGTCCGTCCGGACCTTAGCAGCAAAACGTTCAAACTCGTCCGCCGAAAATTCCGTTTTCTTGATCGACAGTCCCACGGCAACGTCATCTCTTGTACTGACTTACCTTGATAGTAGTGGAAGATGCGCCAGGCAGCAGCTCAGGACCATCAGACCATGGGGTTACATAGGTTGTGCAAGTATTCTTCAAATAGCTCCGGGATAACAAAATTGTGAAGATCCCTGGCTTTCGTGACCAGCGTCATGCTCTTCAAGTCCTACCATGCCAAAACATGGTTATTCTCACGACATTCCGCTATAAAAGACGTGGGCCGGGTGCCCTGTCAAGGTAATGAAAAACCAAGGGAATGAGATTTTATGAAGCAGCAAACCTTTATCAAGTCAGTCATGGTGACGTCCGTTGCTCTGGTTCTGTCCGCCTGTGGTGGTGGCGGTGGAGGGGGCGGGAGTGATCGTGAAGTGTCGTCTGGTGGTTCGCTTTCTATGGATGATGGCGGGTATTCAACCCGGAAAGCATCGCTTAACACGCAGCAAGATTTCGAGGGTACGACGTCTGCCTATCAGTCATCGGAAGAAGCTCTGGACCTCGTGACCGAAGTTGAGGACGTGATCAACTCTGGCGGGCTGGAAGAGATTGTTCATGACGGTGCGACTGCGCAGGCGCTGGATGATTCCGTGGATCTGGCTTGCGAAAATGAGAACGGCTCGGTCAAGGTTACCGACAAATCTGTCTCCAGCGTTATTGATGTTCGTTACGACTTCAGTAATTGTCGTTTGACGACGGTCAGTTTCGGGCAGGTTGCGCTGAACGGTTCCTATACCTACAAGGAAAGTGGTAGCTCCAGCTCCGGATCGGAGTCCTGGACTGGTTCGGAAACGTTCAATATCTCCGGGAGTTTCGTGGCCTCTGGCACACCCTTCGCGCTCAAAGGGGGGGATCGCTGGTCGGAAACCTTTGATGCTGCTGCCGAGCAGGGCACGTTGACACTCAGTTCCGATGTTCTGGAGTTCAAAAAAGGGACAAGTTACGTCGCATTGCAGAACTCTCTCATCACCCTCGGCATTGATGGCAACCAGCTGGCTTTAAGTACTGAATTCAGGCTGATCAGCTCTGCTATGAACGGTTACGTTGACTATACAACGCCCAGTCCCATGGTGATCGATCTCTTCCAGGAGAGCACCTGCCCTGTCCAGGGGATTAATCGTATGGAAGGGGACGGAGTGGTTGAAGTGCGTTACGGCGTGGACACCGGGACAGGTGCGGACATTGTCGTAGAGGTAAACAACAATACTGTTGCGTCCTATGAGACCTGCGACGAGTCGGGTATCAACATGTTCCCGGGTGCGTTATAGAAACCGGGTAATCAACTGCGGACCGCCCGCCGATAACGTCTTACTTCGGTCCAGCCGTGAACGGCGAGTGTGGAGAATATAATCACACCGCCGATCAGGCTGAGTTTGGGCGGCACTTCCCCGAGGAACAACCAGACGAGGAAGGAGCCCAGTACGGTTTCCAGTAGCAGCATGAGGCTGACTTCCGCCGCCGGTATGTAGCGGGGGCCGATCTGGATCAGAATGCAGGCCATCGGTAGAAACACCAGGCAGAGCAGGGCGATAAAGAAACTGTCCCGGGGTGAGGGTATTTGTGCGCCGCCGGCCAGGGCGGCTATTCCTGCCAGCGCCAGGGCGCCGAACATCAACATCACGCTCATATCGCTGTCCGGTTTGGAGCGGGCCATATTGAGGTTGGAGGCAAGGGCGGTGGCGGCAACGGCTGCCATCATCAAGCCCAGCGGGTCGCCCTTGCCCCATTCGCCAATGGCCATGAAGGTGGCACCGGTTACACAGACCAGGATGACAATCCAGGTTCTGAGGGGCAGGGTTTCTTTCCACACCAGCCACGCGATCACCGCGGCGATCACCGGTGAGGTGTTGAGGATCACCAGCACATTACCAGCGGCGGTGTTTTTCATGCCTACCACAAAACCCAATGTGCTCACGGCAAAGGCGCTGGCGCAGAAAAGACCCTTGAAGCCACACTTGTGGATTTCGGATACCAGTCGGGAGCGGTACCTGAGCCAGCTGATGGCAAAAAAGCTGAGAGTCAGCAAAAGGCCCCGCCAGAACAGGAATACCACCGGCTCCACGGAGGTTATTTTTACCAGGAGTGCGTCCGGGGTAATAAACAACACACCCAGTGCCGCAATGGTCAGCCCTTTTATACGGGTTGGCTCCACGATCTAGCTGTCCGTTATCAGGCGTGCGCTACTGGCTGCTCTGTTCCGGTAATGGCTCGATGGTGTTGATGTCTCCGGTTGGTACGGCAGGGTCATCCCTCATGACGACGAAGATGCCACCCAGGATGATGGCAACGCCAACAATGATTTTGAAGATCATGGATGTGTGCATGATTGCCCGCTCCCTACATTTGATTTCCTTACTCTTATCGTGCGGGCAGAGGCGGATAATAGCAACTCAACGCAAGGGCAGCTTGCGCTGCCCCTGAGCTCTGTCATTACAGATCGGTTTTTGGGTTCAGGTTCACTCCAAACGCCGGGGAGGCCCAGCCTGCAACTGTTTCACTTCTGGCAGGTAGTGGTTCTCCGCCTGTGGTTACGGTCTCTTCATTGCCATACTGCAACCACGTCATAGTGGGCACTTCGCCGACCGGTGGTTTGCTGTAATCACAGACGCCGTCGGGGAAGATTTCCGCCACTTGTAGCGCAAACTCTTGAGAACTTCTCACACCAGTGAGGGGGTTCTCCGGATAGTCCGCAGGGTCCACGGGTTTGAGTTGGCACTTGTTGCTCAGTGTGGTGATGGAGTCACCGGCTACGGTACGTGGTGTGCCAAACCGTGTCTGGACTACCAGCTTCTGGGCTTCCACCACCTGGTCGGTAATGGGCTGGAGTGGATCAGCAATGGTGTCGGGGAGCCCCAGGTCACCCAGATCCAGGCCACAGACTTGTCCGGTGGCAACGTCCAGTATCTGACCCAGTTCGGCGGGGAATGTGGGAATCTGGTCCGAATCGAGTCCGTCTATCTGCGGTTCCGGATAGAGAAGATTGCCGGTGTAGGGCGCCTTCGGACCTTCCTCCGAGAATGGCGCAGACATTGACAGGCAACGGTCCCTGGCAGTAACTGGCTTGTTGGCGATAACTTTAGCCGGTACCGGCGTTGCTTCCTGATCGGCTTCGATGGCTGCCAGCCATTGGTCCATCACCAGCAGGGCTTCGGTGGTGAAGATAGTGTCACCGGCCAGTGGGAAGGCGCCGTACCAGATCACCTGGTTGCGGGCGTGGCCCTGGGTTTCTTGCAGACGTGCCCGTACCTGCCAGGAGTGGAAGGCATCGTGGGCAATGCCAGGGTCCGGGCCTCGCAGGTCGATGATGGGCACGTTGGCGAGATTTTCCGCAGTATTAACCGCGCCGGTGCGATAGGCGTTTTCCAGCGCTTCCGGATCCGCGACCGTGCGCTCATCCTGGTAGTTAATATCAACGTCCAGACCACCGATGTCGCGGTTGACGGCCAGGAACTGGTCCCCGGTGATGACACCGTCCTGCAGTGCTTTGAGGCCATATTGAACACCGCTGTTGTCCAGCGGGATTCCGGCGAAGCCCCGTGACAGAAGTTGCTCATTGGGAGACCACGCCTCAGGCTGACGAGTGCCAAACTGGCTGACCATGTAGTCAATCAGACCACAACGCAAGCCGTCGGGATGGGTTTCCGGGTCATACACTTCGGCTTCCCCAGCCAGGCCCGGGCAGTTCTCCTGGTCCGGTTCGGCCGATGGGAAGAACGCCAGGTCTGAAACGACCGGGTTTACCGGCAGGTGACCATACAGTGCTGGCCACTGGGCTACAAAGACGGGCGAGGTGAGCAGGCTTTCGACAAATGTAAGAAGGTCAGCCGGGTCTTCGGATACCTGGTTTCCAAGATACTCGTTCAGCAGATTGTAATCGGCAAACTGGGTGGCAGTGGTCCACACGTCGGGGTAGGAACACTGGACGATCAATCCCTGGTAGATACCCGGGTAGGCATTCGCGATGTGCTGTTGGGCGATGGCACCACCAGAGCATCCGGTACCGATGGTGTAACGCACCGGGCCATATTGCTCGACGATGTGTTCTTTCGCCATAACAAGGGATTCCGCCGCCGTTACCAGGTTAACGTTATGACCAAGGTTGGCCTGGGCGGTGGACAGGGTTACAAAGCCGCGGGCAAGGGCAACGGAGATGCTGTCCCCCAGAAGGGTTTCAGCGCCTTCCGGGGCCGTACCGGCGATATCGCCATTGGGCGGGTGCCCCATGCCATAGCTGACCCCGACATTGCCGCCGTGGTGAATCAGGATCTTGCCATTCCACTGCTCCTGCGGTGCCAACGCCGTCCATTTCTGGTCCGGCTGAAACAGGGACATCACTTGATAGCGATCGCGGTTCATGACGCCTGTCTCAACCCTCACGATATAGGGAACCGTGACGCCTTCATCAGTGGTGACCTGAGCAATGTCCTCGGATGGCGGTGGGTTCTCTGGATCGTAAGGCAGGAAGGCACCAGGAAACCCGGGAGATTGCGGGTCAAAGTTTTCAGCAAACAGATCAAACTTTGACTGGGGTACATACTTCAGTTCGAATTCCGCGGGCTGGTTGCACTTGTCGTCCACGGCATTGGCGTTGGTGCAGTTCCAGGGTTGGACTTGAGGTCCGGAGAATACCGGACCACCTTTGGGGTGGTTGGTGATGATTTTACGCAGCACGCCGCCTTTACCCAGAATAACCTTCAGTTCGTTCTCGCCGAGTTCCAGGCCAGAGATCAGGCCACGGAGCGCGCCGTTCTCCATGGTGGTCAGAGCGTCGCTGATGTCTTTGCTATTGAGCAGAATTCTGGCGCCCTTCAGATTCGCTGATGCCACTTCGACCAGGGCATCGCCACCGTTGATCAGGTCAGGGCGGTTTGACAGTACCCGGATAGCACCCTGGCCGGCTACTTCTTGCTGTTCGGAATCCACCACACTGCCAGTGTCATTGGGATTGTCGTCGGAGCTGCCGCCACTTCCGCCGCAGCCGGTGAGCGCTATTATCGCGGCCAGGGGTAAAGCTTGTTTGATTAGTCTCATGGATACCTCTTTTTGTTGTTTTTTGTGATGCTTTGTCACGCTTTGCCGTCATAAAACCATAAGTTTTACGGTCTGGGCGTTGGCCACGCGGACATTGGGGGGCGTCACTTTTGTGACCTGGGTCACGTTTAACTTTGGCGACAGTCAGTGTGATCCCGACGAAAGTCGGCTCGACTTACGAGTAGCAGCCCGGAATACTGAAGAAAACCCTGAGGAGTCCATCGCCATGACTGCGGAAGAGATGATTACGGTTGCCACTGAAAATGGTATTACTACGCTAACCCTCAACCAGCCCGAGAATCGAAACAGCCTGTCCATGTCGATGCTGCGGGCTCTTTCTGAGCGTCTTGAAACCCTCGAGGATGATCCCGATACCCGGGTGGTTGTGCTCGCCGCCAGTGGCCGGGTGTTCTGTGCCGGTCACGATCTCAAGGAGATCCGGGAGCAGTTTGGTGATCAGGATCAGCAGAAAGATTTATTTGACCAGTGCAGCAAGGTCATGCAGCAGGTAGTGAACCTGCCAAAACCGGTGATAGCCCGGGTGGCGGGTGTTGCCACAGCTGCTGGTTGCCAGCTGGTGGCCAGTTGCGATCTGGCGGTGGCGGCGGATACAGCGCGTTTCGCCACCCCGGGCGTCAATATCGGGTTGTTCTGTTCCACGCCGATGGTGGCATTGTCCCGCAATGTTCACAGAAAGCACGCCATGGAGATGCTGCTGACAGGCGAGATGATCAGCGCGCTCCGGGCGGAACAGATCGGGCTGGTGAACAAGGTGGTGGATGAGCAGGTACTGGATGACATGGTGTACAACATGGCGGGGGTCATTGCTGGCAAATCCACTCACACCCTGAAGATCGGGAAGGAAGCCTTTTACCGGCAATTGGAGCTCGGTCTTGCGGATGCCTACGATTACACATCACAGGTCATGACCGATAACCTGGCCGCAGGCGATGCTCAGGAAGGTATCTGCGCGTTTCTGGATAAGCGCACCCCGGAATGGAAGGACAGCTGAATACACAGGGTCTGTTAAGTGCATGTTATAAAATAGGAAATATCCCTTTTATGTACATCTGTACTACTTCGGTGACTCTATAGAGGAAATCCGTCTTTTGCGCACTCCTTGTTAGCACTAATACTCATAATGTGGTTTGGGATACCAGGATAGTAGCCACATTATAAAAAACGACAAGGAGAGTGGAAATGAACCCAGGTACTACAACCCTCGGGAAAGCGGGGATAGCGATAGTTGTAGCCATTGCAATGTGTCTTGCGTCGGCAACGGTTTTCGCTAACTCCAAATCCAATAATGGTAAAAACGGCGGATCTGAACCATCAGTAATGCCGTCCTATATCGGCAGCGCAACCGCGCTCGATGTGTCTCTCAATCTCTTGCTTCTCAACGAAAGAATCGTGCTATCCGATACCGGCGAGCTCGATAGCAGTGGTGGGAGCAAGGATGAGTCCCTGATCAACTATCAAGGAGATGTGGTTCAGGCGAGCGTGCTGCACGCCACCACCGTGGGCTCTGGCAATCGTACTGATTCCATGGCCATTACCGCAGGGCTCGGGCTCGACCTGACTTCTCTGGGCGTCGATCTGACAACCAGCGCCAAGGTTCTTCAGGCCGTTGCTTCGGCGGAGTGTACCAATGGATCGCTTCATCTGTCGGGATACTCCGACATCCTGGGGCTGACGATCAACGGTATGCCCATTAATGTGAGTGGGGAGCCAAACCAGACCCTGGATATTGGCGGGCTGATCAAGGTGACGATCAATGAGCAAGTCGGGACAGACAACAGCCTTACGGTGACCGCCCTGCGTGTTGAAGTGCTGGGGTCTTTGGGGACGCCTGTTGCTGAGGTGGTCGTATCCCGTGCCGAAGCCGGCTTGATCTGTGGTAGTGGACCAGATGGCGAATGCCCGCCAGCGGCGGACTTTGTCACCGGCGGCGGCTTCTTCAACGATGACTATGGCCAGCGGGTGAACTTTGGTATGAACGGCGGAGTGTTCCCCAGTGGGGAACTGAAAGGTCGCTTCAATCTGGTGGCACCGGGTCACCATATTCGGGGCAGCTCCGTTGTGGATTATCGTATTATCGATGCCACAACCCGCGAGCTGGATTACATTGCCGATGACAGCGGCGCGACGTTCTGCACAGTGACTGTTGCAGATAATGGCGAGCCGGGACGAGCCGATACTTTCGGCATCAGTTGTGACTCTGGTTATTCGGCCAGTGGGACGCTGAGCCAGGGCGGAAATATCCAGCTCCACAAACCGACGTCATGCAAGGCAAACGATGACAGCAAAGGTGGCGGTAACGGCAACAAGGGAGGTAAGAAGAAATAGCCGCCATGTTTTGGCCGGCCCGGGCCGTAAGTCTGGGCTGGCCTTTGAATCCTCAAGGTTTGCAGATGGACTCGCTGGATGAGAGTTGGTGGCCCACTGAAATGCCGTTGTTCCGGAAAAAGGACTGGTTCATCTCCAGGGCAGAGGAAAAGCTCACGCCTGCACGATACACCGGGCAACCTGATCCCGACGGAGACCGACAGGGAACCATCTGCCTGATGGCCACGATGGTGCCCTCCTTATCCAGGTAGGCGATATCCAGGGGAATCAGTGTCTGGTACATCCAGAACCCGTGGTCAGGCCTTCTGGGTTCTTCATAGACAAACAGCATCCCGGTATCGGGTGCCAGAGACTCTCTCCCCATCAGGCCATTACGGCGCCCAGATTCCGTGATTGCCATTTCCACCGTAATCGGGACGATCCTGTGATCGGTAATCAGGCATGCCTCTCGGAGTGATTGTGACACCGGCACCTCTGCGTTGATATCCCCGGTAACAAGGCAGGTTAGCAGGAGGCCTGTGTTCAGAGCCCGATTTATCCTGCTCATGAACGCAGTCGATAGCCTGTTTTGAAGATCCACCAGATGGTCGCCATGCACGCGGTCAGGAACAGCAGGATCATGCCGGCACTGATGCCCACGTGGATATCGGATACGCCGTAAAAGGCCCAGCGGAACCCACTGATCAGGTAGACCACCGGGTTAAACAGGCTGATGGTCTGCCAGATCTCCGGCAGCATATCGATGGAGTAAAAGGTGCCACCGAGGAACACCAGGGGTGTCACAATCATCATCGGGATAATTTGCAGTTTCTCGAACCCGTCCGCCCAGATGCCAATAATAAAGCCGAACAGACTGAAGGTGATGGACGTAACCACGAGGAAGAAAAACATCCAGAAGGGATGCAGCACGCTGTAATCCACAAACAGTTTGGCGGTGGCCAGTATGATCAGACCAAGGATGACCGACTTCGTGGCTGCGGCCCCCACATAGCCCAGTACGACTTCCACGTAGGATACAGGAGCGGAAAGCACTTCATAGATGGTGCCCGAGAACTTCGGCATATAAATCCCGAAGGACGCGTTCGAGATGCTCTGCATCAACAACGAAAGCATCACCAGGCCCGGGATAATGTAGGCGCCGTAGCTGATGTTATCGATGGCGCCCATACGGCTGCCGATAGCGGAGCCGAAAACCACGAAATACAGCGATGTCGAAATAACCGGTGACGCCACGCTTTGCATCAGGGTTCGGCGCATGCGGGCCATCTCGAAATTGTAGATTGCACGGATACCAAAGAAATTCATGGGTTGCTCCAGTTTGTCGGCGCCACTATTCGTGAACCAGGCCGACGAAGATCTCTTCCAGCGAACTTTCCCGGGTCTTCAGGTCCCGGTAATCAATGCCGATATCCCCAAGAGTGCGAAGCAAACGGGCTACACCGGCCTGTTCCTGTTGGGAGTCGAACGTGTAGATCAGTTCGTAACCGTCATCAGACAGTTCAATCGGCTCCAGCACCAGTTCACCGGGTACTTTCTCCAGCGGTGAATGAAGTTGCAGGCGTAGTTCCTTTTTGCCGAGTTTGCTCATCAGCCGGTCCTTGTCTTCGACCAGGATGATTTCCCCCTGACGGATGACCCCGATCCGGTCCGCCATTTCCTCGGCTTCTTCGATGTAATGGGTGGTCAGGATAATGGTCACTCCATCTTCCCGAAGATGGCGAACCATCTCCCACATATCCCGGCGGAGCTCTACATCCACCCCGGCTGTCGGTTCGTCCAGGAACAGGATCCTGGGTTCGTGGGACAAGGCCTTGGCAATCATCACCCGGCGTTTCATGCCTCCGGAGAGGGACATGATGCGGTTATCCCGCTTATCCCAGAGCGATAAATCTTTCAGGACCTTTTTGATATGCGACGGTTTGGGCGCCTTCCCGAACAGGCCCCGGCTGAATGACACAGCATCCCAAACCGTTTCAAAGGAGTCTGTGTTCAACTCCTGGGGAACCAGGCCGATGCTCTCCCGGGCCTTGCGATAATCCCGCACGATGTCGTGGCCAGCGGCTTTGACTTCGCCGCTGGACAGGTTGACGATGCCGCAAATGATGCTGATCAACGTGGTTTTACCCGCGCCGTTGGGACCAAGCAGGGCGAAGATTTCACCGGGGGTAATGTCCAGGTTGATATCCTTCAGGGCCTGAAATCCATCGGCGTATACTTTGTTCAGGTGCTTAACGGAAATGTCCGGCTGCACTGGCGTATCCTGTAGGTGGTGAATCAAAGCGCCGTATTTTCTCACGACTGGCAGTGGTTTAGAAACCTTTGCGTTCCTGTTGTGAATGACCATAATGCCACTTTTATCCGGGGGAATTGGAATTGATACGAGCGGTGACGGTTATTGTATTGATTATAGGGCTGGTCGCTGTGGTCGTATTTGGGCCAGGGTGGCTCATGTCAGGTGATACGGATAAAACTTCCAAACTACCGGTATGTGACCTGAATGCGGGCCCCTGCCAATGGGAGATGAATGGGAAGCCATGGGTAGCGGAGCTTGAGCCGGGTAAAGCAGGGGCGCAGGGGCACGAGTATCTGCTGCGCGTCCACACACGCTACGAACCGGACCGGCTTCTGGCGGTTTTGAAAGGGGAGTCCATGTACCTGGGCGAATACCCGGTGCCCCTGAACCGCACTGAAACCAAAGCCGGCATTCATGTATGGCAGGCGACATTCGTTGCCCCATTCTGTACGACCGATCCCGACATGCTGTGGCGTTTGGAGTTTCAGCAAAGCAATAGCGCCCTGGATCCGCTGCCAGTCAAATTGATCTTCGAGGCCGAAGGGCCAGGCGCCTGAGGCCATGACAGCCCGGCAGGATTGTGTAGAATGGCCGGGATAACAAGATTGCCAGGGACGATGCCATGAATTACAGCGACAGTGTTCAGAAAGTCCTTCTCCGTAAGATAACCAAGGCCGAACAGGATCTTCTGCAGCTTAAACTGGATTATTGCCGGTTTGTCTATGGGCTGACGCATCGGTCACGGGTTCAGGTTGGGGGAAAGTCTTACCTCGTGCGTTCGGTGGATGTGGAAGCCATGAGCCGCCAGAATGACGGAAGCTTCAGCAAACCCGATGTTGCCGGTGTAGCTGCGGATACAACCGGACCAGCGCAGCCCATCGACTTGGGTACCCAATGGGAACTGGAACAACCCACAGTCGCAAAAGAGACCAAGGCTTCAGCAAGTCGGCATGGTCTGTAACGCCAGTTTGCGGCGAATGTAACGACCCAGGATGTCGATGCCGATATTCAGTAGCGCCGTGATCAGAATCAGGACCATGGCGCGATCAAAACGGATTTGCTGGATCGCACTGTCCACGTAGAACCCCAGGGTGTAGATACCCAGTATCCCAAGGATGGCGGTTTCCCGCATGATAATTTCCCAACGATAGAACAGGAAAGCCAGGAAGGAGCGGTAGACTCTTGGTACCAGTTCCCAGCTGTATCGGCGATACCCCGTTGGGGCATCGGGGCGAAGCTGTATGGTGTTGGTCTGACGTCCAATCAGGTGACCGATGATGCCGCCGTTGTGTAGCGCCAGGGCGACCACCGCCGGCAGCATGGACGGTCCCCAGAGCTGTAGCAGGATGTAGGCAAGGATATATTCGGGAGTAGAACGAGCGATTACCAGGAACACATGGCCGGATGTGCGCCTGATCGGTCCCCCGAAGTGATTTGAAATCAACGGAAAAGCCAGCAAGGTCAGGATCCCGGTGGCAACCAGTGCAATCTGGGTGAGCAGCAGGGTGTTCCAGATCCCGGGCAGGGCCTCCGTGAGCATCAGGTCGCTGAACCAGGCTCCCAGTTCGGTAAGCCCCTCACCATCCCGAAGCGGTGCTGGAATGATGTCCTGAGTGAAGAAACGTGCCACGTTACCCCAGACGATGGGCATACCATCGCCAAGGAAAAACGGTGCGCCCAGAATGTACACCGGCAGCAGTTTCGGTTTTACCCAAAGGGGAATGGTGGCGATCAACACATAGAACAGGATCAGCATTGCGCCGGCCTGGGAGTACAGCCCCTGGGAGAACGAGGTTTCCAGATAAAAACCCAGGGTTGGCAGCCCGACGAACCCGAGAATCGCACTGGACCGAAGGCCGCATTCCAGCCGGTATGCGGTATACGTCCGGAGCTGAACCCAGCAATCCGGTATGCGGGTGTATAGAAAGGTGGAAATGATGCCGGTGCCCGGGGGCAGCAGACGAGCCGGCCCTGGATCTGCTTCATCCAGAATCTCCGAGTAAACTTTGGCAAAGATGCCTGAGTAGGGAATGGCGATTGCCAATACACCTGTCAGCGGGTGGAAGCCAAAGAACTGCAGAAAAATTAACGCCCAGAAAAGTTCGTGTATGGCGCGGATGAAGGCGCAGAATATCCGCACCGGATAAAATCGATAGATCAGTGAAAGCAGGAAGCCGCAGGCACTGCCCAGTGCCACACCGACAAACGCGAATGCTACCGTTCTCAGTAGCGCAGTGGCCAGGCCTTCGGTACTGAAGAAATCTGGTGTTGCCACCCCAAGGAAAAAGCGCCCGAGATCCCGCCAGGGGTTAGCCGTAGTGATGGCGATGTCTGCAAAAAACAGGGCGGCGATGGCTATCACCAGAAATAGCAGACTGATTCTCAGGGTGGGGGAGAGATGCATAAAGTTGCAGTCGCCCTTTAGTAAAGCGGCATGATATCAGCCGCGGAAAGCCGGTCGCTGGATTCATCCAGGGCAATCTGGCCGTCCTGAATACCGACAATTCGCGTGGCGTAAGCCAACGCTATCTCCACATCATGAAGGGCGATGACGCTGGTCGCAAATCGTTGGCTCAGGGCCTTCATCACAAGATGGGCCAGCGGACCATCCAGCGCTGAAATCGGTTCGTCTGCCAATAACAGGTTTGCATTACGGTAGATCGCGCGGGCGACGGCAACGCGCTGCCGTTGGCCGCCAGACAGGGAGGCGGCCGGAGTCCAGAACTTATCGACCATGCCCAGTTCCCGCAACAGGCTTTTTACAGCTTCCTTATCCTTACGGAAGGGGCGAACAAGAGTGACGGTGTTGTACCACGCCGGATGCGCATCAAGCTGCCCCATAAACACGTTATGGAACACCGGTAACCCATTCACCAAACCAAGATCCTGTGGTACCAGAGAGGCATGACCGTCAACGCGATCATGAATAAGCTTGATCAGCGTTGATTTGCCGGCACCGCTCTTTCCGACCAGTGCCACACGTTCGCCTTCCCTGACATCCAGGCTGAGCGGGCCAAGGACCCGCTCACCATCAAAGGATGCGGTCAGTCCGGATAGTTCAAATCCTGACATTAATCCAGAATTCCAATCTGCTCGGCGACTGAACGAATAGGCTCGTAGTTTTCGTTAGCTGTCGGGATGAAGCCTGAACGGGGGAAGCTTTCCAGCAATTCCGGGTCATCCATGTTCAAAAGAGCCTGGCGGACTTTATCAGTGAAGCCTTCGCCATAACGGGCATCCACGTCTCCACGGATGGTCCACTGGTAGTCCGGGTACGCCGGGGTCTTCCAGATGACGCTCACTTCGTCGGTATTCACATTACCGTTTTCGAGTTCTTTTTCCCAGACCGCATAATTGAGGGCGCCAACTTCGTAGGTGCCAGCTTCCACCAGGCGCAGGGTCCGCGTGTGGTTGCCACTGAAACCTACCCTGGAGAATACGTCTTCCGGAGCCTCAGAAAATGTCTGGCGGATATAGTGTTCCGGCATTACACGGCCGGAAGTAGAACCTTTCGAGCCGAAGGTAAAGGTCTTGCCCCGTATCCCTTCCGGCAGCGTATCGGACGCTTCCAGGCCAGTGCTCTTGTGTGCGATAAAATAGGTGTAGAAGTCTACATCCTCAACTCCCTGGGCCAGGGCCTGTGAACCCGGAACGAGGGAGCGGGCCTGAACGCCGGACAATCCGCCAAACCAGGCCAGTTGTACCTGATTGTTGCGGAAGGCGGAAACGGCCGCTGCGTAGGATTTCACCGGAATGTATCGTACCTCGACACCCAGCTCTTCCTGCAGGTAATCGGCGATGCCCTGAAAGCGCTCCATCAGCTTGGTTTCATCTTCATCGGGTATGGCTGTGAAGACAAAGGTCTGGGCGGAAACGGCAAAAGAAGTGAGGGCTAGCAGGCTGGAAAGCAATATTTCCCGTATATAGCTCATGGCCATTGTGATTCCTTGTTTAACAGTGGGTATTTCAGTGCGTTAGGGCACGGACGTTCAGGATACCCTGATTTACCTCCGGCATGAACATCTATACGATTGACCTGCACAAACAGGTCATCACCTGGCTTCTCGGGTACATCAATAAGAATCAGTAAATGCGGAACGCCGAAAAATGCACATCCAGATTCTGACACCTGCACCACCGGGTTCCCGGGCAGGCAATAGGGCCACAGCGGAACGTTGGGCAACGTTGCTGGAAAATGCAGGGCACCGGGTGTCAGTGATCACCGGATTATCTTCAGAAGACTGCGATCTTTTCATTGCCCTTCATGCCTGGCGCAGCCATGAGGCCATCCGGGATTTTCGCCGGACAAATCCGGCGGTTCCGGTGATTGCCGTGCTGACCGGAACGGATATATACCATCATCAGTTTGAATATCCTGACGACACCCATAAATCCATGGCATTGGCGGACTCCCTGATCGGTCTGCACCATGGGGTTGCCGATGATATTCCGGAAGCTTACCGGTCAAAACTGATGACGGTGGTGCAGTCTGCCGGATTGATCACACCATCCCGAACTGACGATCATTATTTCGATGTTTGTGTGATTGGCCATCTACGGGACGAAAAAGACTCGCTGCGGGCGGCGCTTGCCTGCCACTACCTGCCGGAGATTTCCCGGGTACGGGTCTTCAACGCCGGTAATCCCCATTCTGAAAGTTGGCAGCGTCAGGCCGAAGCCGAACAGGCCAGAAATCCCCGTTTTCAATGGCTCGGCGAACTGGACAAACAGGCCACCGATGCGCTCATGGCCCGCTCAAGGGTGATGGTCATCAGTTCTGTGATGGAAGGTGGCGCCAACGTGGTGTCGGAGGCCTGTCGCGCTGGTCTTCCCATTATAGCGTCGGATATTCCCGGAAACCGGGGACTGCTGGGCACCAACTATCCCGGCTATTTTCGGGTGAAGGATGAGCAACACCTTGCCGAATTGCTATACCGTGCGGAAAGCTCTCCGGATTACTTGTCGCAACTCCAGCAGTGGGTAGCAAAACTGGCTGGGGAGTTTGTTCCAGAGGCAGAACAGGCGGCCTTGCTGAGGGCAATAGAAGTGGCCATCGCCAACAGCAAGAAGAGACTCAGTCCCGAAGACTGATCGGTTCGATGGGCCCGCGTTCGTCCTGCGGTTTGACCATGCCGATAATCGTTGTGTGGGGATAACCCAGGGCCTTCAGTTCCCGTACGCAATCATCCGCAACGTCCGCAGGCACACTTGCCAACAGTCCACCAGCCGTCTGTGGATCAAAAATCAGAGGATAGCGGGGATGATTGATCCATTTCTCCTGATCCTGAATACCCCGGCGAAGCCGGATATTGGCGGGCTGAAGCGAGCTCAAAATGCCGGCCGCAGCCGTTTCCTCAGCACCTGGCAGAATCGGGATGGCAGACAGATCCAGCTCGGCATCCACACCGGAGGGCCTGGTCATCTCCACCAGGTGCCCCAGCAGGCCAAACCCGGTCACATCTGTACACGCTTTGGAGCCGTATTTCCGCAGGCACTGGGCCGCACTCTTGTTGGACTGGATCATTGATGCGAGAGCCGAATCAATCCAGCGGCCTTTTGCCGCCAGTCTTGCATGGGCAGCAAACAGGGTGCCTGTGCCAATGGGCTTGGTGAGGATCAGTGCATCGCCGGCCTTGAGACCGCCCTTGCTCATGACTTCGTCGGGATTGATCAGTCCGTTGACGGCAAACCCCAGGGCCAGCTCCCGGCCCTCGCCGGTATGACCACCCACCAGGGCGCAGCCGGCAGCGTTCAATACCTCTACGGCACCGGACATCATCTGGTACACCACATCTTCCACCTTGGACTCGATGCCATAGGGCACGGTCGCAACGGCGGTGGCGCTCTGGGCTTCGGCGCCCATGGCGAACACATCGCCGAGGCTGTGGTTCGCCGCCACCTGACCAAAGATGTAGGGATCATCAATAAACGCACGGAAGAAGTCGACGGTATGAACCACCGCTTTTCCGGGAGGCACTCTCAGCACGGCCGCATCGTCAGGGGCGTGAAGACCGATAATAATGTCATCCCGTTCAATCGGCTTCAGTTCACCGAGCGCACGTGACAGGACCGTGCTGCCAACCTTGGCGCCACAGCCACCACATCGCATGGCGACTGCGGAAATGGCCTGAGACGCTTCCTCGGCACTCTGTGCGGCAGCGGTATCCGGTAATTTTCCGGTATCTTCCATGGCTGGAAGATCGCTGAACTTGTCCATGAAGCGGCGATCAATCCAGTCTTTCCAGCGCCACACCCACGAGCCAGAGAACGAAACATCACCGCGGGAGGCGACAGCGTATTGATCGCCAGTACTGATCAGCGCCAGCCATTTCTTCTGGGGATGAAAGTCCTTCGCAGACTTACCCGTCGCCAGACGTTTTAGATTATCCGCCAGGGGCGGACCCTGTCGGACTGCAAACACGCCGGCTTTCTCTCGGGGATGATTGACCACGTTGGCGATATCACCGGCAGCTAAAATGGCTTCATCCGTTTCGGTTTGCAGTGTGTCCCGAACACGAATAAATCCACCGTCGTCGAGTGCCAGTCCGGTTTCCCTCAGCCAGGCAGGTCCCCCGGCGCGAGTGACCCAGAGTACTTCGTCAACGTCGAATTTCTCACCGTTCTCGGTATGAAGTCTTCCTGCTTCTACTTGCGAGACAGGGGAGGCCAGATGCACCTTCACACCACGGCTGCTGAGTTTCTCGGAAAATACTGCGCGCACCTTGGCATTGTGTGTAGGCAGGATTTCCGTGGCGGCATCAAACAGATGGAAGTGCAACTGGTCCGGATCAAGGCCCCGCTGTTTCAACTCATTCCGCAAACGGAACTGCATGGCGAGGGTCAGTTCCACGCCACCGGCGCCGGCACCCACCACAGCCACAGTCATGGGACCCCGGTGGTTCTCAAGCCGAGACAGCAACGCCAGCCATCGACTGTTGAAACCGTTAATCGGTTTAACAGGCACGGCATGATCCGCCGCACCAGAGACTTCTTCGACACGCGGGGAAGAGCCGATGTTGATGGACAGAAGGTCGTAAGGCACATTCGGACGACTTTTACAGATAACCCGTTTCCGGTCGCGGTCGAGCCCCACGGCTTCATCACGATAGAAGCGTGCGCCGGCGTACTCTGCCAGCCGGCTCAGGTCTATGTGTACATCGTCGTAGGAATAATGCCCGGCCACGTACCCCGGAAGCATGCCGGAGTAGGGGGTATGGGTGTCGCGGCAGATCAGTGTTAACCGGACACCCGGTACGGGGTTCATGGCGAACCGCTTCAGAACCCCTACGTGGCTGTGCCCGCCGCCAATCAGGACAATATCCCGTAATACAGGCTGATCAGGCGTTCGCATCAAAGAACTTTTTTGGCTTCGTCAGACAGCGTCGCGAACCCCTTTATTTTTGAGAACGCTTGCAGCTTTTCCTTATCAGCATCAGAGGGTGTGGCGATCTGCTCAATGGAATTAATACCGGCTTCCTGCATCTTCTTTGCGGTCGCCGGGCCGATGCCCTTAACGCGGGTCAGGTCGTTCTTGTTCACAGGCTTTGCGGCCTTCTTGGCGGGTGCCTTTTTGGCCGTGGTTTGGGGTTTGGGCTTGGCAACTGTCTTGGCCGGCACCTTTTTAGCGGCAGGCTTTTTAGCAGCAGGTTTTGCCGCCGTTTTTGGTTTGGTGGCCTTTGATTTGGCTGCACTGACTTTGGCAGAAGCCGAGTCTGCAGTTTTCTCTATTTCCTTTTTGGCTTCTTTGCTGGCAATGCCCAGACGATCCAGGATGCTGTTCTGCAACTCATGAAATTCATTCAGGCGGCGCTCAAATTCCTCATTAAAACGTTTCATTTCCCGATCGCGCAGCTCATCTACCTCTTTCAGCAGCTTACGAACCGGTTCCTGAATCTGATTCTGGAGACTGTCGAATTGTTTGAGTGCGTCGTTAATCAGTTTTTCGATCTGGGAAGACGTTTTGTCGAATTCCTTGTTCACTTTTTTGACGATTTTATCCACGCTTGGCTTGGCTTTCTTGGCCATGAAGGCAATCTCCTTGCGGTTTGAACGAAGTGAGGGTGGTGCTTAATCAGGCCGTTTGCTGTAAAGCAGAACCTGGCCCGGAGGAACGTCGTGATTTCAGTGACTGTTTTTTTATGACCACATCCCGGATACGCCGGAGTTTGTCGGTCACCGGAGAAGCATCTGAATCTCCGACTTCAATAAAATCAATCGAATAAAAGAAATTGCTACAGTGTTTTCGGCGCTCTGTGACCAGGCCGGATATACCCTTGGCCTGAATATTCTCAAACGGCATATCCATGATCAGGTCCAGAGTGACCGTATCGCCCGGTTTAAAGACTTTGTCCGTTTTCATTACACAGCCAAAGTTGTCCAGCTCAAACAGTGCCGCTTCAACCGTTTCCTTACGAAAAAGGCCATGCTTGATGCGAAAGCGTGCGATGAGATCCGGTAGTGCTTCGTTCATGAAAGATTGTCTCGGGTTCTCCGGGGCCGGAATGCTGTCCGGTCCAACTATACCGTTGGTGGTTGATTAAACAATAGTCACACATAAAAGATTTGGCAACGGTGTCAGCGCCATACGATAGCCCTCTCAGACTGTTCATCAACTCTATGAACAGTCTATCCGGGCTAAATCAGCGTGTTTTGACATCATACATGTCCGTTCTACGGTCCTTGAGGTTTGTCACCGAACCCTCATTGCGCACCAGTTTGAGTTTTTCCAGATCCATGTCGGAAAACATGATCATCTCGGTGTTGGGCGTGGTTTCGGCCATGACAGCATCATGGGGAAACGCAAAGTCAGAGGGTGAGAATACGGATGACTGAGCGTACTGGACGTCCAGGTTCTCTACTTTCGGCAGGTTGCCGACGCTACCGGTGATCACCACGTAACATTCGTTTTCGATGGCGCGCGCCTGGGCACAGTGCCGGACCCTCAGATAGCCATTTTTGGTATCAGTCCAGAAGGGCACGCAAATGATATCGACGTCCTGGTCGGCAGCGATACGCCCCAGTTCCGGAAACTCTATGTCGTAGCAGATCATGATGGCGACACGGCCCGCATCGGTATCGAATACCTGAAACTGGTCACCCCCTTCAATCACCCAGTCCCGGCGTTCGTGCGGGGTGATGTGAATCTTCCTCTGTTCGTCGACCCGACCGTCACGATGGCACAGGTACGACACGTTATAAACCCGGTCGTTCTCCAGTAAAGGCATTGAGCCGGTGACGATGTTGATGTTGTAGCTCACCGCCATTTCGGACATCTCATTACGGAATTGTTCTGTGAAACCCGCCAGGAAACGAATGGCTCGGGTCTGGTCCATCTGGTCGGTCAGGCCCATCAAGGGTGCGTTAAAAAACTCGGGAAACAGGGCAATGTCACTCTTGTAATCGGACAGCGCATCAACGAAGTACTCCACCTGCTTGAGCACTTCTTCCACCGATGTGAACTCCCGCATCTGCCACTGGACGGCACCGAGGCGAACCTGTGTCTTTTTCACGTCGAGTACGGGTGAGGGTGGCGTATAGAGGATATTTCGCCATTCGAGCAAGGTTGCGTACCCGAGGGATTTCTTGTCCTCCGGCAGATATTTGTGCATCAGGCGAGTGACCTGAAAATCGTTTGAAAGCTGGAATGTGAGGATCGGGTCGTAGATTTCCTTCCGGTCCACTCGCTGTATGTATTCCGCTGGGGAGTATTGGTCCGCATACTTGTAGTAACCGGGAACACGACCACCGGCAAGAATGGCGCGCAGATTCATCGAGCGGCACAACTCCTTGCGGGCTTCATACAGCCGGCGTCCCAACCGATAGCCCCGGTACTCAGGATGGATAAACACGTCCAGCCCGTAGAGAGAATCACCCTTGGGGTTATGCCAGATTTTTTCGTTGCGAAGAATCAGGTCGTCATACGTATGGGGGTTACTAAAGCGTTCGTATTTCACGCAAACTGTCAGCGCGACGGCAATCAACTGCCCGGAGTCTTCGATGCATATCTGGCCATCGGGGAACTGCTCAACCAGTGCCTTGATGGTCTCCTTTGGCCATGCGCCACCAATATCATCATAAATCTGATCCATCAGCTGCTGAAGCTGTTCGTAATCGTCCAGGGTAAGGTTGCGGAGATTGAGATGCAGCTCTTCGTGGGCCATACAGAGAGGCTCCCGTAACTAATGATGGAATGGATCGGCTCAGGTTTGGATTACTATACCTTAAGCAATAGCAGGCATTTTATCAGAAGGCATTAAAGACTTCGCATTCGCCGCCGAAAGACTGGGTAACTTATATTGGAGATCCCCCCCGTGCAATTGACGTTTGGTCAAAAACTGCTTACCGCTTTTGGTGTCCTGCTGGTTCTGGTCATGGTGGCGTTCACGTTCTCCAGCGACTTGCGATTGCAGCACACCACGGATACTTATGTTGATGCCCTCATAGACGAGGCCGTCGCGCAGAGTACGTCCGGCATTGCCGATTGGCTCAACACCCGGCTGGCCATGACCGAGGCAACGGCTGAATCCATGGAGCAAATACGCACCGACCGGCAGGCGAGGGTGCTGCTGCGATCCGCTACGGCCGGCGGTAAGTTCAAGGATGTTTACGTGGGGCGAGAAGACGGCTACATGCTGATGAAAACCGAGGAGGATAACGCCAGCCTACCATCGGATTTTGATCCCCGAACCCGTCCCTGGTACCAGATTGCCATGGATCTTGGCCGCGCCTCATTCACCAAGCCGTACAGGGATGTTATTACCGGCAACACGATCATCACCGCTTTGGCTCCGATAAAATCTGGCCCTTACCGAGGGGTAACAGGGGGAGACATCGCTCTGCAAGCCATTGAAGAAAGTCTGTCAGAGGTTACGTTGGCGGGTACAGGATACGCGTCATTGATCAGCGCCGACGGCACGGTGTTGTTCCATCCAGATGAAGAGTTGATTGGCAAGGGAATCAGTGAACTGATTGGTCAATCCCCGAAACTGGATGGCGCAGATCACCGTTACCAGGCCGACGGGGCTAACTGGAATGCCAGTTTTCATGGGATCAGCGATGCACGGGGCGTGGACTGGTATCTCGGTACATTCGTGAATCAGGACATGATCCACGAGCCGGTCGCAGCTGCCCGGGTGACAGGTATCATTATGGCGCTGGCGGGTTTGGTGATCTCAGTGCTTGTCTTGCATTTTGGTATTCGCGTACTGATGGCACCAGTGCACCGTCTGAACCGTGCAATGGCGGATATTGCCACTGGTGATGCGGATCTGTCTCAGAGGCTGGATGATAGCGGGACAGATGAGTTTGCACGCCTGGCCCTCAGCTTTAATAGCTTTGTCAGCAACATTCAGGCAGTAATCCGCGATGTTCAGAAAGGCACCGCGGAACTCAAGGATAATGTTGCATCCCTTCGCCAGACCGCAAGCACCAGCCGCACCAGCGTCGAAAGCCAGCAGGCGGAAGTCGATATGGTCGCCACCGCTATTAATGAGATGTCGGCCGCCGCCGGCGAGATTGCCCAGAATGCCCAGCAAACTGCCGATGCCGCCAATACAGCTGACAGCGACAGTCGCGCGTCACTGGAGACAGTTGAGGCCTCCCGTGATGCGGTTCAGAAGCTGTCCCGGGAGATCACCGCTGCAGCGGAGGTAATCGACACCCTGGGCAAGGATGTGAGCAATATCACTTCCGTGCTGGCTGTCATTCAGGGGATTGCCGAACAAACCAACCTGCTTGCTCTCAACGCCGCCATCGAGGCTGCACGTGCAGGCGAAGCCGGTCGTGGCTTTGCCGTGGTCGCGGACGAAGTGCGTAATCTGGCCAGCCGGACTCAGGACAGCACGGAAGAGATCAACAGCATGATTGAGCGACTGCAGAAGGGCGCCAGCAACGCGGTAGATGTCATGAAGCAGTCAACGGCTGTCTCTAATGTCAGCATGGAGAAAGCCCAGGATGCCATGGAAGCACTGAACCGTATAGCCGAGGCGATCACCTCAATCAGTCAGATGACCACGCAAATCGCCACCGCATCCGAAGAGCAGACATCGGTGACGGAAGAGCTGAATTCCTCCATTACACGAATTTCGGATCAAGGTCAGGAAGCGGCCACGGCTGCCAGTGAGAACGACGTCTACAGCAGCCAGATTGAGTCGATCGGCAACACGCTAAACCAGAACGTATCGCGGTTTCAGGTCTAGCGTTCGGTTTCTGACATTACTGGCTCAGCAGCTGAAGCCTGCGCTGAAGGTTGTCCAGAGTCTGGCGGCCAACCATACGTGATTCTTCGCTCAGGAAAGGATTCTTGAGCACGATAACGGTACGACGATCAAGGGCCAGGGTTTCAATCGCCTTGCCGTAGTAATTGGCAAGAAACTGCGCGAAGCTGCCATCCAGAATGGCGCGTTCCATACCCAGTTGAACACGGTGCGCTGTCAGATAATCGTAGGGAGAGGTGAAAAAATAGGAGGGCATGGGATAAGCCAGCATTATTGACGGCTCAATAACCAGCTCCGGGTCATTTTCAATGGCCAGATCGAACATGACTTCACTTACACCCCGGGCAAAACAATCAAACCGATCGTTGCGCAGCATCCGAAACAGTAGCTCATAGCGGGTGTGGGTGATCACCGGAATATCATTAATCTTCAGGATATCCGTATCGGGCCAGTGCAGGCCCTGTCCGATACGGATGCCCCGATCCCTCAGGTCCTCCACTGTGCGGACGCCCTCAAACAGGGGTAGCGAATGGGGAAGAACCACGCAGACCCGGAACCCAAGCAGGCCGCCGTCAATCGGGATGGGAATAGCCAGCAGTTGTGATTCCCGCTCGGTGCTGCTGGCGACATTGGCAATATCAATCAGCCTGGTGCGGCCATGGGCCAGTTCCCGAAGCACTCGCCCTTGACCCATCTCCTCGCTGCGGATGATCCGGAAATCGCCATACTCAGGCGTTTTTTTCAGGGCGAGCTCGAGCAATGCCCGAATGGCGGGACTGTCGTAGTTTCGGTACCAGAGTATGTATTCCTGTAGCGGAGGGGGCTGATAGGAGGTATTCCTGACCTCTGCCAGACATTGAGCTGTGCCTGCAAGGATGCTTAAAAGTATCCCGAACACCATCCTCAGCGGGTAGGGGCTCCTTGGCGGAGGAGGGTGGGAGCTACATGCCATGCAGTCTTTCTCCGTGCTTCCATGTTGCGGGAAAGTAGGTTCGTATCCAGTTTAGAGCATAATCCTTTTAACTTAAGGTATGTAATTCAAAAAAACTGTAAAAACTGACCCGGGTCCAAAAAGAAAGAGACTAACCCGGAGCAAGATCCCCCAGGGTTTGCAGAAAAATCTCACCGTATTTTTCCAGCTTTGCCGCACCCACACCATTCACTTCCGCCAGCTCGGAAAGGGTGGTGGGGCGCCGCTCCAGCATGTCGAACAGTGTCGTGTCGTGGAAAATCACATAGGGTGGAACGCCTTGCTGTTCCGCCAGCGACTTGCGGCAGGCTCTTAACGCATCCCATCCGGCCTGATCGGTAATCTGATCGCTGATTTTTGTGCGGGCGCTGCCGGAGCTGGCTCGCCCGGACGATTTGACCGGCGCCGGGTCCTTACGTAACTGAATCGGTTCATTACCTTTCAGCAGCGGGCGACACTGTTCCGTGAGCTGAAGCGAGCCGTAGCCTTCAGGATCAGCCCGGAGATACCCGTTGGCGACCAGTTGCCGAAACACCGATTTCCATTCGTTGACCGAGAGTTCCGTGCCGATGCCGTAGGTGGAGACCTTGTCGTGGCCAAATTGACGGATACGCTCGTTCTCAGAGCCTCTGAGCACATCGATCAGGTAGGTAACGCCATAGCGCTGACCGGTCCTGAACACGCAGGACAAGGCTTTCTGTACCGCAACGGTGCCGTCCCAGGTGTCCGGCGGATTCAGGCAGGTGTCGCAGTTTCCACAGGGCCGGTCCAGGACGTCGCCAAAATACCGGAGCAGAACCTGCCGGCGGCAGCTGGTCACTTCACAGAGCCCCAGCATGGCGTCCAGTTTTTGCCGCTCGACCCGCTTGAACTGGTCGTTCCCCATGGACGCTTCGAGCATCTGCCGGAGCTTAATGACGTCCTGCAGGCCGTAGACCATCCAGGCGGTAGAGGGTTTGCCGTCACGTCCGGCGCGGCCGGTTTCCTGATAATAGGCTTCCAGGCTCTTGGGGAGATCCAAGTGAGCAACAAACCGCACGTCGGGCTTGTCGATGCCCATGCCAAACGCGATGGTAGCCACCACAATGACGCCATCTTCCCGCAGAAAACGCTCCTGGTTTCGGGCTCGTTCCATCGCATTCAAACCAGCATGATAGGGCAGAGCGGTATAGCCCTTATCCGCCAACATGCGCGCCGTGGCGTCGACCTTGTTGCGGGACATGCAGTAAACAATGCCACAATCACCATCATGTTCTGCTTTAATAAAATCCAGCAACTGTTTGTTTGCATTTGTTTTTGGCGAGATTCTGTATTGAATGTTCGGACGATCGAAACCGCTGACGAAGTGGCGGGCGCGGGTCAGAGATAACCGCTCGGCGATTTCCTTACGGGTTCGTTCGTCGGCGGTCGCCGTCAACGCGATGCGGGGTACCCCGGGGAATTGCTCTGCCAGCAGACTCAACTCCAGATAATCAGAGCGGAAATCATGCCCCCACTGAGAGACACAGTGGGCTTCGTCGATGGCAAACAGGGATATCGACGCGTTGTGGAGCAGGTCGATTGTCCGCGGCTGTATCAGTCGTTCTGGCGCGCAATACAGCAGGTCCAGCTCGCCAGTCATCAGCGCATTTTCGGTATCTCTGGCCTGGGCATAATCCATCGTGGAATTCAGGAACGACGCCCTGACGCCCAATTCATTCAGTGCGGCTACCTGATCCTGCATCAAGGCAATCAACGGTGAGATAACAACTGCCGTACCTGCCCGCACCAGCGCCGGCACCTGGTAGCACAGGGATTTACCACCACCGGTAGGCATCAATACGAGAGCGTCACCACCATTGACCACCTCGTGGATGATCTCTCCCTGCAGTGGTCGGAAGGTTTCATAACCAAAGACCTCGTGCAGAACCTGTTCAGGTTCTTTCCGGGAAAGAGTTGGGCGTTCTGTGCTCAGTTGATCAAAGTCCATGGATGCCAGTGCCGGGATGCGGGAATGGTCGGTCAGGTTATTCGAGGGTCGAAATCATACCAGATTAGCGCGCTAATTAGAGGCAAAACACCCGGATAAACGCTACAATACCGCGATTTTTAACGTCATCGCCAAGAACTGCAGACTTTGAATGACACTGAAAACAACAGGAACTCCATGCAGGAATTTGATGCCATCCGTCCTTACTCGGACGAAGAAACCGGTTCTGCCATCAAGCGCCTGGTGAATGATCCGGAATTTCTGGACATGATCGCCCGTTTCAAATCCCCCACACTGGCCCGCTGGGCTCCGGGAGTGTTGCGCCTGTGGATCAAGCGCTGGCTCGTCAAAAATTTTGGTCGTTTGACGCGGGTCGATGACCTGCAAGCCAAGGTGTCTGAGTATGTAGGGGAGTTGGTGGAGCACACAACCACCCGTGTAACCCAGAGTGGTCTGGAGAATCTCGATAAACATACGGCGCACCTGTTTATTTCCAACCATCGGGACATCGTGTTTGATCCCATGGTGGTGAACCACTTGCTGTTCGCCAATGGGTTCAACACAACCCGTATTGCAATTGGTGACAACCTGCTTGCCAATCGGGTATTTGCCGAGATGATGCGCCTGAACAAGAGCTTCGTAGTGCGCAGGAACATGACCAGTCCCCGGGAAATGCGGGATGCTTACATCACGTTATCCGGCTTCATCAATCACAGCATTGATACCAACCACAGCATCTGGATTGCCCAACGGGAAGGTCGTGCAAAGGATGGTCTGGATTTTACCGATCCGGCGATCATCAAGATGTTCTACATGAGCAAGAAAAAAAGTGGTCTGGATTTCGCCGAAGCGATGAATCGCCTGCACATTGTGCCGGTGTCCATCGCCTATGAATACGACCCCTGCGACGCGGACAAGGCCCGAGAGCTGGAAACCCGCGCCCGGACCGGAAGCTACACCAAGGCATCGGGCGAAGATACCGAACAGATCATGAAGGGGTTGACGGGATTCAAAGGGCATGTACATGTGCATTTTGGCGCCCCAATTGCGGACTCCCCGGATAACGCCAAGGATCTCGCCGCACGAATCGACCGGGAAATGCACGCCAACTACCACTTGCATGCCTCGAATCTGGTGGCACATCGGCAGAGGGGCATTCATCCGGATGCCCACGCCACGCCTGAGACGGTAAGTGATTCCGTGGTGACTGCGGAAACCTGGTCCCCTGCTGAACTGGAAGCTGCAGAGGCGGAAATGGAGCGAAGGCTCGACAGCTGCGACGAGGCGATTCGACCCTACCTGCTGGACATGTACGCAAACCCCGTAGCGACCGCATTGCAGGCGAACGATCCCGACGCGAACACACCCGGCACCGACGATTGAGGTATTTTGTGCAGGAACTTGAGTATATTGAACTGGAGACCATCCCCAACCCTACGGCTTCCGTGATCTGGCTTCACGGACTGGGTGCCAGCGGTCACGATTTCGAGCCGGTGGTTCCCGAACTGGGACTGCCCGCCGGCGCGGCCGTGCGTTTTCTGTTTCCCCATGCACCTGTGATGCCGGTAACCATCAACGGCGGTATGAGTATGCCTGCCTGGTACGACATAAAAGCCATGGACATCGACAGGGTGGTCGACACAGAACAGCTTAAAGCCTCAGCCGATGCTGTGGCCCGCATGATAGACCGTGAGATTGAAAGAGGCATTTCCGCCGAGAACATTATTATTGCCGGCTTTTCCCAGGGTGGCGCGGTGGCTTATGAACTCGGCCTGAGCTACCCGAAGCGGCTGGCGGGCATTCTCGCTTTGTCTACCTACTTCGCAACATGCGACACAATTGAGCTGTCTGCTGCCAACCGGGCCATTCCCATCAATGTCTATCATGGGTCGTTTGATCCAGTGGTACCCGAGGCCCTGGGCCGCCGGAGTGTGGAACAGCTTGAAAGCATGGGCTATCAGCCCCGTTATGAAACCTACCCGATGGAGCACAGCGTCTGCCTTGAAGAAGTTCAGGATATTGGTCGCTTCATTCGTCAGCACGCGCTGTAGTCCCGGACAAGGTCCCCTACAGCCAGATCATTGCACCCATCTCCAGGGGATGGGTCAGTCCCTCGTGGAAGGGGTACATCCGGATCCTCAGAGACTGTAGTCCCGGATAAGGCGGCAGAATTCGTGCAGAAAAGAGCGTATCGCCGCCTGTCTGTTCGTCGTCCTCGGCTTCACACTGCAGCAGAATACGGTCAGATCCGGTGCATTCGTGGGTGCCGGTGCATTCTGGTGTTACCAGACATTCCACGTGCACATCTTCCGGCTTCAGGCCATTGAGTTGCACGCTCACTGCGAGGTTTATCTCCTGGTCGTGCAAACACTCTGCGGGCATGCGTTGACGGACCGATAAACTCACTCCCTTCCAGTCACGGCGAATTCTTTCTTTCCAGTCCGCCAGTTCCGTTGCCAGTTGGTAGTTGTTGGCGGAGAGTTTTTTACCCTGAGTACAGGCCGGTTGGTAGTAGCGCTCGACATAGTCCATAACCATGCGTTGGCTGTTGAATCGAGGCGTGATGGTTTTCATCGAGGCTTTGGAGCGTTGTACCCAGCCCTTGGAATAGCCCTGGGAAGCCCGGTTGTAGTAAAGGGGTATGACTTCAAACTCGATAAGATCGAGCAGGTCCCGGGCTTCTTCCTGGTTCCGGAACTCCGGATCGAGATCGATGCTGCGCGGATTGATGGTCCAGCCGTTTTTGCCGTTGTAACCCTCACCCCACCAGCCATCCAGCACGCTGAGGTTGAGGGCGCCGTTCAGAGCGGCTTTTTCTCCCGAGGTTCCGCTGGCTTCCTTAGGATATTCCGGTGTGTTCAGCCAGACATCGACGCCACACAGCAGACGGCGTGCCATTGCCTGGTCGTAGTCCTCCAGAAGAATGATGTGGCCCATCAACGCCGGCTGCATAGCCAGATCATGAATGACCCGGATCATTTGCTGACCAGGCTTGTCTTTCGGGTGAGCTTTCCCGGCAAAAACCACAACCACCGGGCGTTCGGGATCCGTCAGCAGGCGTTCGAGACGTTCCAGGTCGGAAAAAATCAGTGTTGCTCGTTTGTAGGTAGCAAACCGACGCGCAAAGCCGATAACCATGGTGTCTTTTTCCGGTGACACCAGGTGTTGTGTCATCCGTTCGGTTGCTGAGTGACCGGTGCCGTTACGACGGTGTTGACGCCTGAGGCAGCGCACGATGTAGTCACCCATCTGCTGTTTCAGGGCTTTGTGTACACTCCAGTAATGATAATCCGGAATTCTGTCAACAAACTCCCAGAAATCCGGATTTCGAAGCTCGCTTTTCCAGGTGGGGGCCTGGATATCGAACAGGCTGGACCACTCCGGTGCGAGGAAGGTGGGTACGTGGACACCGTTCGTGATGTAGCCGATGGGGTTATCTTCGGGCGGTATCTGGGGCCAGATTTCACCTTCCATTCTTGAGGCAACGCCTCCATGGATTCGGCTGACACCATTGTGGAAGCGCGAACCGCGCAATCCGAGGCTGGTCATATTGACCGAGTCGCCAGAGTTTTTCGAGCCAAGCCGGAATACCGTGTCAAAATCCAGGCCGGCTTCTGCAAGGTATTCTCCCAGACTATGCTGGACCAGCCCACGGGAAAAGATGTCATGACCGGCCGGAACCGGGGTGTGGGTGGTGAACAGTGTTGATCCGGCATTCAGCTCCAGGGCAGCGTCAAACGTGAGGCCTTCGGCCATTGCCTTGCGACAGCGTTCCAGGATCAGGAAAGCGGCATGGCCTTCATTTATGTGCCAGACGGTAGGAGAAAGTCCGAGTGCATCCAGCACCCGAACGCCGCCAATGCCCAGCAGCATTTCCTGGCTGATCCGTGTGGTCTCGTCGCCGCCATATAACTGCAGAGTGAGTTCTCTGTCCTCAGGACTGTTTTCTTCAACATGGGTGTCCAGCAGATAAAGACAAATATGACCCACCCGGGCTTTCCAGACTTTGGCGTAAACGACTCGGCCAGGGAAGGGCACAGAAACCAGTAATGGCGCGCCGTCCAGTTCGACCAGTGAAATCGGCAATTCATCGCTGAAATGAGACTGATAGCGGGCAACTTGCTGGCCCTGGGCGTTGATGGTCTGGATAAAATAGCCCTGCTGATAGAGCAGCCCTACCGCGACGAACGGTAAACCAAGATCACTGGCGGCTTTACAGTGATCACCTGCGAGAATCCCCAGACCACCAGAGTAAATCGGAAAACTCTCATGGAAACCAAACTCGGCGCAGAAATAGGCAACCAGTGATGTTTCCGGATCAAGCTGAGTGGTTACCTCCGGTCCCGGCTCCACTTCCAGGTAGGCGTCGTAAGTGCTCAGAATACGCCGGTACTCAGAGAGAAACGCCCGATCTTCAGCTGCCTCGTCCAGGCGATTCTGGGCCACGCGCCGGAGAAACAGTTTTGGATTATGGGCCACCTTCTGCCATAGTCGCGGATCTATACGGGCAAACAGGTTGCGAACGCCGTGATCCCAGCTGTAGAACAGATCGTTGGCCAGTTCGTCCAGCCGGGAAAGGGATTCCGGGATGCTTGGCCGGGCTTCCAGCTTGAACTCAGTCGCTTTGTGCATGTTCGTTGCCTCCCACGAGGGCTTTCCCTGTTAGTCGTCAATAATGCTCTGTCGGGCGGCCAGAATTTGACGGTAAATATCGATATATTCCCGTGCGCGGGGCTGCCAAGAATAATCTCCGGCCATACCGTTGCGCTGGAGGCGCTGACGCGTATTCGGGCGATTAAAGCCTTCAAGTGCCCTTGTAAGAGCCGCCAGTAGCGCCGGTCGTTCCGGCGAGTCGAAAGTAAAGCCATTTGCCTGGTCAAACGGAACATGTTGGGGTTCGAAAACAGTATCCCTGAGCCCACCAACGCGGTGCACCACAGGTAGTGTTCCGTACCGCAGGCTGTACATCTGGTTCAGACCACAAGGCTCAAACCGGGAGGGCATGACAAACAGGTCAACCCCAGCGGTAATACGGTGGGCGAGCGCCTCGTTGTAACCCAATGTTACCGATAGCCTGCCGGGGTACTGTTCCGCGAGTTGGACAGCTGCTTGCTCGTACTCTCGAAGCCCCGACCCCAGAATTACGCACTGACAGCCTTTATCGAGTAAAGCAGGCAGCACATCCAGTAGGAGATCTATGCCCTTTTGCTCGACGAACCGACCGACGAAACCCAGCAACGGAGCTTCTGTGTTGGCTTCAAGCTCGACCTGTTGCTGCAGATCTTTGCGGCATTGTTGTTTGTCGAGTAGATGATCCACATCATAGTGATGATCAAGATACGGGTCGGATTCCGGATCCCATTGGCGGGTATCGATTCCGTTGAGAATTCCGGTAAGGGCGTGCTCACGATGTCGCAGCAAGCCGTCCAGGCCATAGCCAAGTTGCGGATTGCAGATTTCCTTCGCGTATCCCGGGCTGACTGTGGTCAGATGGTCGCTGAACACCAACCCGCCTTTGATAAACGACAGTTGGCCATGAAACTCCAGTTGGTCAAAGCGCCACAGAGAATCCGGTAACCCCAGTGACCGAAAGGTCTCGTGGGAGAAAAGCCCCTGATAGGCAAGATTATGGATGGTGAACACCGTCGCGGGACGTTTGTAACTGCTGTTCATCAAAACGGGTACCAGCCCGGTTTGCCAGTCATTGCAGTGGACCACATCCGGTATCCAGTTCAGATCGGCCTGACCCAGCGCCATCATGGTCGCTACCCGGGCGAACAGATGATACCGATGAGCATTGTCCCACCAATCGCTGCCTTCCTCGTTCTGATAAGGATTTCCGGGACGATCAAACAGGGGCGGGCAGTCCACGAGCCATAACGTCACAGACGAACCAGGAAGCTGAGTCTGCCAGAGCGTTACCGGATAGACACCGATTCGCAGTTGTGCCTTTCGGAGCGAACCGTTCTTCCTTGCTGCGGCCATTGCTGCCGGATAACCGGGCAGTAGAATGTGTACATCCTGATCCTGCTGATGCAGGGCTTCGGGCAAGCTTGCCGATACATCCGCAAGCCCGCCTGTTTTGATAACGGGGTAAACCTCACTGGTGACAAACAGTACCCGGATCATGGTTTGTGCTCCAGCACGATGGCACCCAACGGTGGTAGTGTCAGGCTTACCGAATGGGGTCTGCCCATCCACGGCACTTCCTCGGCTCTGATGGCCAATGGGTTGCCGAGATTACTGCCACCGTAATAGGTCGAGTCCGAGTTCAGTCGTTCCTGCCAATGTCCGTCACAAGGGACACCGATGCGGTAGTCAAATCGGGGCACCGGGGTATAGTTGATGATAACGACAACAGACCGATCGTCGGCTTTTCTAAGAAAGCTGATCACCGACTGGGGAGAATCGTGGCAGTCGATCCACTCAAAGCCATCCGGATGAAAATTGACCCGATGCAGTGCAGGCTGTTCTTTCAACAGGTGATTCAAGTCCCTGACCAGATGTTGTAGCCCCCGATGTGAGTCTTGCTCCAGAAGTCCCCAATCGAGTTCTCGTTTTTCACTCCATTCCCGTCGTTGGCCGAATTCGCCACCCATGAACAGCAATTTGGCGCCGGGGTAGGTGTAGAGGTAAGTGAACAGGAGCCGGAGGTTGGCCCGCTGCTGCCAATCATCCCCGGGCATCTTATTCAGCAGGCTGGCTTTCTCATGAACCACTTCGTCGTGGGACAGGGGCAACAAAAAGCGCTCGTTGAAGGCGTAGATCAAGCCGAACGTAAGTTTATCGTGGTGATACTGTCGATACACCGGATCCTGACTGAGGTAGTCCAGCGTGTCGTGCATCCATCCCATATTCCATTTCAGGCAGAAATCCAGGCCGCCGACCGATGCCGGCCGAGTCACCTGGGGCCATGATGTCGACTCTTCTGCAATTATCATGGTGCCGGGATAACGCTCACGGCAGACCTGGTTCAATTCCCGCAGAAAGGCGATGGCTTCCAGGTTTTCGTGGCCACCGTGAACGTTTGGTAGCCAATTGCCTTCAGTTCGCGAATAGTTCAGGTACAACATGGATGCCACCGCATCCACCCGTAGACCGTCAATATGGTAGGTGTCCAACCAGAACAGCGCACTGCCAATCAGAAAATTACGTACCTCGTGACGGCCGTAATTGTAAATCAGGGTTCCCCAATCCTGATGTTCACCCTGCCGGGGGTCTTCGTGTTCATACAATGCCGAACCATCAAATCGCGCCAGGGCGTGCTCATCCTTGGGAAAGTGTCCGGGTACCCAGTCCAGTATCACCCCGATGGAGTTTCTGTGACAGCAATCCACGAAATAGCGGAAGTCATCAGGGTTACCAAACCGGCTGGTCGGTGCATAGTAACCGGTAGTCTGGTAACCCCAGGATTCATCAAGCGGGTGTTCGGTGATCGGTAGCAGTTCAATATGGGTAAACCCCATCTCCCGGACGTAAGGCACCAGCTGCTCTGCCAGCTCCCGGTAATTCAGCCAACGACCGGATCCATGCACACGCCAGGAACCGGCATGAACCTCATAGACGGAGAGCGGTTGTTCTCGCCAGTTCCAACGGCTGCGGTGGAATAGCCAGTCGCCGTCACCCCAGCTGAAATGACTGCGTCGGGTGACAACCGCTGCGGTCGCTGGACGAGGCTCGAACGCCTGACCATAGGGGTCGGTTTTAATCAGCAACGCACCGTTAGCTGAAGTGATCGAAAACTTGTAAAGCCCGCCTTCTGGAACATCTGGAACAAACAACTCCCAGACACCGCTTTGCTCATGCTTGTACATAACATCAGCATTGCTGTCCCAATCGTTAAAGTCACCAATGACACTGACGGCTGCAGCGGAGGGTGCCCACACGGCAAAACGGACACCCTCCGCGCCTTTTTGTCGGCACAAATGAGCACCCAATACGTTGTATATATGCCAGTGTTTTCCCTGGCCGAAGAGGTGCAGATCAAACTCACTGAGGCTGGGGTTATCCATAATCCATCCTGATCTCTCCTGAAACAGAGCCACTCCATTGGACGCCAATCAGGCTGGCCAAATAATGACCTATGACAAGTTTACGTCATCTTCCCGGTGCTAGAGTTCTATAATGAGTATGTCGGTCAAAATATAGTCGACTCTGCCCTATAAGGTAATGGGAGGAGTAGAAGACCATTCAGGTTTTCAGGGAAGCCGCTATGCAAACTACGAAACGATTCGTTAGCCGACTCACGCGACAGACACTCGCGCTCGTGTTGGCCGGGGGCAGGGGAACACGTCTGTATGATCTCACCAAATGGCGCGCAAAGCCGGCGGTGCCTTTCGGTGGCAAATTCCGCATCATCGATTTCCCTCTATCCAACTGTATCAACTCGGGTATTGCTCAGGTTGGCGTCGTAACCCAGTACAAATCCCACTCCCTGATGCGCCATATCCAGCGCGGTTGGGGGTTCCTGAGAGGGGAGCTGGGTGAGTTTGTCGAGCTCCTGCCGGCACAGCAACGAATCGAAACCTCGTGGTATGAGGGGACGGCAGATGCCGTGTTACAGAATCTCGACATCATTCGCAGCCACGCTCCCGAGTATGTGCTGATACTGGCCGGTGACCACGTATACAAGATGGACTACGGCACGATCCTGGCGTCCCACGTCGAAAACGATGCGGATGTGACGGTAGGGTGCATTGAAGTACCACTCGACGAAGCCACTGCCTTTGGTGTGATGTCAGTTAATGACGAATTCCGGATTACCGAGTTTGTAGAAAAACCGGAACACCCTAAACCTCTACCGAAACAGCCGGGCAAGGCGCTGGCGTCCATGGGCATATATGTGTTCAGCACCCGGGTTTTGTTTGATGAATTGTTGCGTGATCATCAGCTTGCATCAGATTCTTCACACGATTTCGGCAAGGATATTATTCCTTCGATTATTTCCCGGCTGCGAGTCATGGCGTTCCCGTTCCGCAATCCCATGCTCAATTGCCCTGCCTACTGGCGGGATGTCGGCACCATTGATTCTCTTTGGCAGACAAACCTGGAACTGATTGGTGTCAGCCCGGAACTGAATCTCTATGACCCCGAGTGGCCAATCTGGACCTACCAGGAACAGCAGCCTCCGGCGAAGTTTGTGTTTGATGATGATGACCGCCGGGGTATGGCAGTGGACTCCATGCTGGCGGGAGGGTGTATCGTTTCGGGTGCACTGGTGCGGCACTCGCTGCTGTTTTCCCAGGTGCGGGTGCATTCCTATAGCACGGTTTCCGATGCGGTTATATTTCCTGATGTTGATATTGGTCGCCACTGCGAGATTCACCGTGCCATTATCGATCGAGGCTGTCGTATTCCGGCCGGCACCAAAATAGGCGTAGACTCCGAGAAAGACCGTGAGCGGTTTTACGTGTCTCCCAAAGGCGTTGTGCTCGTCACTCCCGAGATGCTCGGGCAGGATTACCCCCATGGCCTCTGACCAGAGTACCCCGGTTGTCTTCTGTTGGCATATGCACCAACCCGGATACCGCGATCTTAAAACGGGTACCTTTCTGTTTCCCTGGGTGTATCTGCACACCCTGAAAGATTACAGCGATATGGCCGCGCATCTTGAGGCCCATCCCGCCGCTAAAGCGGTGGTAAATTTCGCCCCGGTCCTGCTTGAGCAGATCGAAATCTATCTGGTGGACATCGAGCGCTGGCGTCATGGAGCAGGGGAGATCGGTGATCCTTTATTGGCGGCGCTGGTTGCCTCCCGTTTGCCTGATCCGGGAACGCCGGGATTTCTCGATATCGTGGAGAAGTGCTTGCGCGCCAACAATGAACGAATCATTCAGCGTTTTCCCGCCTATGCACGATTGGCGCAGCTTGCAGAGTTCTATCGCTCAAAGCCTGAAATGCAGCGGTATATCGCACCGGCGTTTCTCTCGGATCTGCTCGTCTGGTATCACCTTGGCTGGATGGGAGAGACCATTCGCCGCAGTAATAGCTGCGTACAGGCGCTGCAGGAGAAAGCCATGGGATTCAGCCTCGACGACCGTACTGCGCTGTTGAATGTCATCTTTGAAACACTTGCAGGCATAGGCCCCAGATACCGCCACCTGGCTCAGACGGGGCAGGTAGAGTTATCTGTCAGCCCATTCACACACGCCATGGTGCCGTTGCTGATTGATCTTGGCAGTGCCCGTGAGGCATTGCCAGAGATAGCATTACCGGAACACGCCAGTTATCCCAATGGCGACGCCCGCGCGCAATGGCAACTCGAAAAGGCCAGGGAGGTATTTCGTCGTTTCTTCGGCACCGAGCCCACTGGCTGCTGGTCTTCGGAAGGAGGCCTCAGTCAGCAGACACTGCACCATTTGCAACAGTCGGGATATCGCTGGACCGCCAGTGGTGATTCGGTTCTGCAAAACAGCCTTTCGCGGGCGCAGGCCGACGGATACGAGCCAGGAGATGGTTCTATTCACCAGCCTTACCAGTTCGGTGACGCCGACGTCACCGTTTATTTCCGTGATGACGGTTTATCGGACCTGATTGGATTCACCTATGCAGACTGGCACGCGGAGGATGCCGTAGGTGATCTTGTCCATCACATGGAAAATATTGCCTCCCACACCAGCCCGCACTCCCATCGAGTCATTTCAGTCATTCTGGATGGGGAAAATGCCTGGGAATACTATCCGGAGAATGCGTTCCATTTCCTGGGCGAGCTATACCGGGTACTGGAGAATCATCCTCGCCTGGCACTGACGACTTATCGTGAACTGTTGGAGAAGAGCGCCACTGAACCTCAGCATCTCCCGTCGATTGTTGCCGGGAGCTGGATTTACGGGACATTTTCAACCTGGATAGGTGATCCGGACAAGAATCGTGCCTGGGACCTGCTCTGTGAAGCCAAACAGCATTATGACCGTGCTATTGATAATGGCTCTCTGACCGCAGAGCAGAAACTGGCAGCAACAGAACAATTGGCGATCTGTGAAGGCTCTGACTGGTTCTGGTGGTTTGGAGATTACAATCCTGCCCAGGTAGTAAGTGACTTTGAGCACCTTTACCGCCGCCACCTGGTCAACCTGTATGAAATGATTGGCTATCCGGCCCCTCCGTCCGTATTCCAGACCCTTAGCCAGGGCAGTGGTGCTCCCGCTCGAGGTGGTGCAATGCGTCCAGGTCATGATTTCGATGGTGTGCTATGAGTCAGACCCGCAACTATCCAGAAGCGTTGGCGCGCCGCCGTGCAGGGGTGCTGCTCCACCCGACTTGCCTGCCGTCACTGCATGGTGTACTCGGCGACAGTGCCCGCCGTTTTGTCGACTTTATGACAGAGTCGGGCCTGTCTGTGTGGCAAACACTACCACTGGGGCCCACCCATGCCGACCTTTCGCCCTATCAATCCTTATCCGCACACGCTGGCAATCAGGACTTGATTGATCTTGGGGAGTTGGTTCACGTTGGCCTGATCAGAGATATCGAACTGACTGATAGCGAAACAAGGATTGAACGGCAGTCGATATTGGCCACGGCCTGCGACCGTTTTTTCAAGCATACAGAAGAACGGTTTCATGGCCCTACGCTAGCCGAATTTGAGGCGTTCCGTAAGGCAAACGAGAGCTGGCTTGAGGACTACTGCCTGTTCAGTGCCATTCGCGGGGTCTACCCGGAAGAAAGCTGGCTGTCCTGGCCCGCGGAACTGAGAGACAGGGACCCCGTTGCTCTTGAGAGTTTTTCGGCGACTCATGCAGAAACCATACGAAGGCTGCAATTCGAGCAATTTCTGTTTGATCACCAATGGCATAGATTACGAGAGTACGCCCACGAGCGCGGCATTCTGATGTTTGGCGATATTCCCATCTTTGTCGCTCACGACAGCGCCGATGTGTGGGCTGCGCCCCATCTGTTCAAGCTGAATGCGTCGGGTGAACCCCAGTTCGTGGCTGGTGTGCCGCCGGACTACTTCTCTCCGGAAGGGCAGCATTGGGGAAATCCGCTTTACGATTGGCCGGTCATGGCCCAGGACGGTTATCAGTGGTGGATGTCGCGACTTGAAACCCAGCGGCGTTTTTTCGATCTGATTCGCATCGATCACTTCCGGGGATTGCAGGCGTATTGGGAAATTCCCGCTGAACACCCCACTCCTCATAATGGCTACTGGGTAGCCGGCCCCGGACACGATTTTCTTGACGCTTGCTTTCAACGCTTTCCGGATCTACCCCTGGTGGCCGAGAATCTGGGCATTATCAGCGATGATGTTGAAAATCTGCGTCACCAATTCCAGTTGCCGGGCATGACCGTTATACAGTTCGGTTTCGATGGCAGCGCGGCCAATCCCCATCTGGTTCACAATCACCGGCGACATGATCTGGTCTATTCAGGCACCCATGATAATGACACCACTCTGGGTTGGTACCTGAACCTTGATGAACACACCAGGGATTACGTAGACAACTACCTGGGCCATTCAAGTGATCCCATGCCCTGGCCAGCCATCCGAACGGCCTTTCAATCCGTCTGCCAGCTTGCCGTCATCCCCATGCAGGACCTGCTTGGACTGGATGGTCGCGGGCGGTTCAATACACCAGGAACAACCACTGGCAACTGGACCTGGAAGCTCGACTGGGGCCAATGCCCAGCCAACTTGCCAGCACATCTGGGCCACCTTGTGCGACTATACGGAAGATTTCCCTAGTACCCACAGTACATTACAAATCAGGCACCACTTTTTGACCTGAATCAAGAGCGGATTGTGCTCAAAGGCGCTATGATTTGAACACTATTTGCTCAATCCGGAAGCGCTGTCAACCAACAGTGGGAGGCTCCATGGAACACCGAGTTAGCAAACGTATTTTGGGAAAACTAGGGCTCCTCGTATATAGGCGCGGGATGCCTGTCGCAACAGGACAGATCCGGGATGCCAGCAAACGCGGCCTTTTTATCGCTACGGATTACACCGACGTTCAACTGAACCAGACCGTCGAGCTTGAATTCCGATTCCCGGATAGAAAGGAGAAAGCTTTCCGTCGTCTCAAGGCTCAAGTGGTCAGAAAATCCGATCAAGGTCTGGGTGTAGATCTGGAGGGACTGGATAATGATGGGTTCACCATATCCGCATTGCTGTCATGGCTTCAGAAGCACAATCACATTGTCAGTTACTTTCCGCCCATTCGTCAGAACTACTTTCATTGAGCACGCCAATGTCGTCGATCCGGGATGAACACCATGGGACGACACTGCACACTGATTTCGCGAACTAGCGGTTAGTCAGATCATGCCGGCACCTGCGGGGCTGTACCTGCATTGGAAATTGCCCGGGGAGCTTACCGGGTTGGCTGACCTTGCCCTGGATCTCCGATGGACGTGGCATCACGGCAGCGACGTACTGTGGCGAACCATTGACCATGAGTGTTGGGATGCAACGCACAATGCCTGGCTGGTACTTAACAGTGTGTCAGGTAAACAACTACTGACCCTTGCCGAAGACGCTGATTTCATCGCCCTTTTGACTGCTCAACTCGCAGCCTACGACGAGTTTTGCCAATCTGCGACCTGGTTTGGTGCAGCCTATCCGGAAACACTGAAGGGCCAGGTTGCCTACTTCTGCATGGAATACGGATTAGCCGCCTGCTTGCCGCTGTACTCCGGCGGGCTGGGCGTTTTGGCGGGAGATGCCCTGAAGGCAGCAAGTGACCTTGGCGTTCCCGTCATCGCAGTGGGTTTGCTGTACCAGCAAGGTTATTTTCGTCAGGAAGTGAATACTGACGGGGAGCAAGTAGAGTTTTACCCCTACAACGACCCTACCATGCTGCCGCTGATGCCCCTCAGAGATGACCAGGAAGACTGGGTGAGGGTGGCTGTGGATCTCCCGGGCCGCTCAGTCCGCCTGCGTGTCTGGATCGCTCGTATCGGGCGCTGCCGTCTGTTGCTACTCGACAGCAACGATCCCCGTAACGAACCCAAGGACCGCGGTATCACCAGCGAACTTTATAGCGGGGATTCGGAAAAGCGCCTCCAACAGGAAATGATGTTAGGGCTGGGAGGATGGCGTTTACTTCAGCGCATGGGAATTCAACCTTCGGTCGTTCACATCAATGAGGGACATTGCGCCTTTGCGCTACTGGAGCAAATCCGAGCGCTGTGCAACGCTACGGGTATGGGGTTCGAAGCCGCCAGACTGGCAACCAGAGCGGCCAATCTGTTCACAACACACACATCGGTTGCTTCCGGTTTCGATCTGTTTCCTGTCAAACTTATCAGCCAGTATTTTTCAGATTACCTGAGGGAAGTCGGGCTGGGTCTGGATGACTTTTTACAGTTGGGCCAGGCTGGCGGCCGCTTCTCTGATGACTTCAACATGAGTTACCTGGCCATTCGCCTGAGCGGTCGTCTGAATGCCGTTAGCCGTGTTCATCAGGAGGTATCACGACATATCTTCAGTGACCTGTTCCCGCAATGGCCTCTGGACGATATCCCGGTAGACTATGTGACGAATGGCATACACACCCCTAGCTGGGATTCCCCGGAAGCGGATGCAATCTGGACCGAAGCCTGCGGCAAGAACCGATGGTGTGGCAGTCTGGAGAAGATCTACCTTCCTTCTGTCTCCATCAGCGACGAACGCCTGTGGGAAATGCGAAGCAAACAGCGTCACCGGCTGATTCGCTTTCTTCGTGGACGACTCCATACCCAGCACTGTGAACACGGAAACGGGACAAATGCAGAAGCTTCCTGCGGACTGCTTCTTGATAATGAGGCGCTGACGCTCGGGTTTGCTCGCCGCTTTACCGATTACAAGCGTCCGGACCTGTTGCTGAGAGATGAATCTCGCCTGCTCCGGTTATTGAATGACCGGGATCGACCGTTGCAGGTTGTAATGGCCGGTAAGGCCCACCCGAATGACCTGCATGGCAAGGCACTTATCCGGCGCTGGAAACAGTTCATTAAACGGTCCGACATGCACGGCCGGGTTGTATTCATCGATGATTACGATCTGGACGTGGCGACCGAACTGATCCAGGGCGTGGATGTCTGGCTCAATACCCCGAGACATCCGTGGGAGGCCTGTGGAACCAGCGGCATGAAAGTGCTGGTAAATGGCGGCCTGAACCTGTCCCAATTCGACGGTTGGTGGGCTGAGGCCTGGCGGCCCGACGTCGGCTGGGCGATACGGCGGGACGCGTCGTTATTCCGGCTGAGTAATTCGTCGGAATACGATGAGGAGGACGCAACAGAACTTTTCACGCTTCTGGAACAACAAGTTATACCAGGTTTTTATGATTTTGATTCAGCTGGCCTGCCCAGGAAATGGTTAGCGATGATTCGCAACAGCATGGAAACACTGACCCCCCTGTATTCCGCCAACAGGATGGTGCGGGAATACACCGAGCAATTTTATATACCAATGGAGAAAAGGCGTCAGGAGCGGTCCGCACAGCATACCCAGTCCCTGGTACTGCAACTGCAGCAGCTTCAGAAACAGTGGCCGCTGCTCAGGTTTGGCCTAATGGATTGCGTCGAACACGGCGACAACCTGGAAGTTTCCGTTCAGGTTTATATGGACGAGCTCGACCCCGGGTTGTTGAAACTGGAACTGGTGGCGGACGAATCCGAATATGGTGGCCGTGTCGTCATGGAAATGCGTGGGGAACACGCCATGAGTGGAAACTATTTATTTCGCTGCCGTGTGCCGATCAGGCCACTGGAGCATTACACGCCAAGGTTGGTGGTGGGCGACTGCCGGCTGAACCTGCCGCTGGAAGACCCCCGGATCCTCTGGCGGTCATAAGTCAATCAGCTTCGCCAGAAAGCAGGGGATAGCACAATCACCACACTCAGGATTTCCAGGCGCCCCATCAGCATACCGACCGACAAAATCCATTTGGCAGCATCGGGCAGTGACGTGAATGTTCCTGCTGGACCGATAATGGCGCCCAAGCCGGGGCCGACGTTGGTCAGGGCGGTCAGGGCACCGGAAATACTGGTGATGAAATCCAGTTGCAGGGCGGCTAATGCCACTGTTAGCAGCAGCAGGCAGAGCAGGAAAATGAAGCTGTAGGCAATCATAGAGGAAATGATTTCGTCGCTCACCGCACGGCCGTTATAGTTACGCGTCAGCACTGCTCGCGGGTGAAGCAGACGCATCAACTGTTCCCTCAGCACGATGAGTGACAACTGGAAGCGGAAAATCTTCATGCCGCCGGCAGTTGATCCGGAGCAACCGCCCACAAACATGAGGAAGAAGAACAGGACAAACGCGAGGGGGCCCCACGCGGAATAATCCTCGGAGGCATACCCTGTCGTGGTAACCACGGAAGTAACGTTGAACAATGTGGCGACGTAGCCATGAATGGGGTCAAATTCCTCGACCGATACGTGCCACCGATGGAGGGTCAGCAGCGCTGGTACAACCAAAAGAATGGTTAAAAACAGACGAACCTGCTGGTCTCGCCATAGCACACCCCGTTGACCATGCATCTCCCGCACAAACAGGAAGAACGGCATGCTCCCGATCATCATGAACAGGGCTCCCTGGAGCAGTATCAGGTCCGAGTCAAACTTACCCATGGATGAGTCCGACGTCGAGAAGCCGCCCGTGGCAATGCTGGTGAGTCCGTGGTTAAAAGCATCAAACAATGTCATGCCTGACAGCCAATAGGTCGTTACGGCAAGCACTGAAAATATGACGTAAACAAGCAGCAGACCTCGGCTGAGGGTTTTCATACGAGGCAGTGCCTTGTCCGTCCATTCCGATGATTCGGTGGCAAACAGGCGCATACCACCCACCCTCAGGAACGGTAGCACGGCGACGAACATACCGATGATCCCGATTCCTCCAATCCATTGCAGAATAGAGCGCCAAAGCAAGAGGTCCCGATCCATGGTATCCAGCCCTGTCAATACGGTCGCGCCAGTGGTGGTGATACCGGAGGTACCCTCGAATAGTGCATCCGTTATTGAGATACCGTTATCACTCAGATAAAACGGTAGTGAAGATAACACTGCGATGATGAACCAGCTCGAAACCGTCAGAACAAACATGAATCGGGGTTTCAGGTCACGGGGCTGGCGATAGGTGGCAACAATTCCCAGGAGCCCAATCGCAAATACGATAGCGGCAGATTCCGCAAACGCCATTGCATTAGGCGCCTCAGAACCTGATAGAAGTATGACCGGTAACGTCATGAAAATACTCAAGAGCACGAACATGACGCTGACAATAAAGATTACGGGGTTAAGGTTTCTCAAAGGAAGCTCAAGCCGACTGAACAGAGAGACGGCGTCAGAATACATGCGGCCTGACGCATTCGCAAGGTAACAAGGGCCTGCGGCAACGGCCTTACCGGGGAATTAATTCACTGTAAATATCAGGTAAATCCGGATCCATGCTCTGGATAAATTCGTTGGTGTAGTGCAACTTCTTAAAACAACGGTGAAAACCAGCAAGGAGCATTAACTGTATGAAAACCTCACGCTCATTGGTATTTGGACTGACCGCCCTCGCGGGTAGTATGGCTGCGTCGCCCGCAATGGCGAATGACATGTACAAGTCAGGTGTCGGCGGTCTGTACGCCGGCTTGAACTACACCTTTTTCAATCTGGAGGACAACTCTGACGATGTGGACGTTGGTGCTTTGTCCGCCAAGGTGGGGGCGCTGGCTACACCTTACTTCGGCGTGGAGGCCCGGGCGGGCTTTGGCGTCGACGATGATCGCGTCGGTGGCGTCGACTACTCCGTGGATAATTTCTTCGGCGGGTACGCTACGCTCAACCTGGCCAATGAATCACCGGCCACGCCTTATGTTATTTTCGGCCTGACCCGGGTGGAACTTGAAGCCGAAGGGCCATTCACAACTGTGACCGACGATGACTCCGACTTCTCCTATGGTGTTGGCGTCAATATTGAAATGGCACCACAGGTGTCCGGTAATCTTGAATATATGCGTTATTATGACAAGGACAACGTCACTGTTGATGGCCTGGGCCTCGGTGTGACTTTCAATTTCTGATCAGGGACGCTTCCCGGGATGGCAGGGAAGGGATTCCCGCCATTAAGCCTTACCTGGAGTCTACTTGAACCATCTTGCCCATCTGTTCCTCGCGCCGGACTCTCCCCACGCCCGCATTGGCAGCGTGATGGGGGATTTCGCCAGAGGACTGAAAGTCCGGGAGCTCCCACCAACGGTACGGGCCGGCGTGCACCATCATCGCGCCGTGGATAGTTTCACAGACAGCCACCCCGAAGTACTTGTCAGCAAGCGACTATTCTCGCAGCAGCGGCGCCGTTTTGCAGGCGTTGCGCTTGATATCCTCTATGATCACTACCTGTTAAGACATTGGCAACAATTCAGCAATGTCGATTCTGGTACCTTCATCGACACTGTTTACCAGGAGTTCCGGGACTACGAATACCTGATGCCCGATAAAATGAAAAGGGTGACCCGGAACATGGTGGAGAATGACTGGTTCGGTACGTACGCTGACCTCGATAGCGTGGGTTTTGCACTGAACCGAGTTGCCCAGCGTATCCGTTTCCAGCATCAGTTTTTCGATATCATCGACGAGATAAAAGAGAACGATCGGGAATTGGAACGCCAATTCCTGACATTTTTCCCAGAACTGATTAAGTATGCCGGAGATGTTTCATGAAGTTAGCCGTAGGACTCACCTTCGCAGCCATGTTGGCCTCATCCGTTCCTGTCCAGGCCGAGGATCAACAGGATCAGGAGCGCCCACCGGAATCCCTGGGGTTCGTGGAGTGGATTGTGCTTCAGGACACCGGGTTGCGTCTGAAGGCACGGCTGGATACCGGGGCTAAAACATCCTCGCTTCATGCGGTCAACATCGAGCCCTTTGAGAAAGGAGATGAGGAGTGGGTGAGCTTCCAGGTACCCCTTGCCGATCACCGAGACCAGGAAAAAGGAGAAAACGGTACCGAGGCTGAAAACGTCGTCCTGGAATTTGAACGCCCGGTGGATCGAACCGTCCTGATCAAACGAAAAGGGGCACCATCCCAACGGCGGTATGTGGTGCGGATGGAGTTCTGCATCGCCGGTTCTACCCATGAAACGGAGTTTTCCCTGGCCGACCGTGGGCGGTTTTCCTATCCAGCGTTGTTGGGCCGACGCTTCATGAGTGACGACAACATTCTGGTCACGTCATCAGAGAGCTTCCTGGCTGAAAACAAATGCGAACATACCACTCTGGATGAACTGGCACAGAATGGGAAAAATCTGGCGAAATAGCAGATTCGCGACCACACCCGCAGGGACTGCGAGTGTGGTGCGTGCTAAATATTAGCCATTCTTGACGGTATAGCTCTGAATCAGGTTTGCATAGTGTGGTAGATGGTTGGCGAGGATACCACCAAAGCCTTCGATATCATTACGCCAGTCACGGTGCAATTCACAGCCAACACTGAACCAGTTCATCAGTTGTGCCCCGGCCTGTTCCATGCGGCTCCAGGCTGCGTCGCGGGTGGTCTGGTTGAAGGTGCCGGATGCATCTGTTACGACAAAAACCTCATAGCCTTCTTCAAGCGCAGAGAGCGTCGGGAAAGCAACACAGACGTCGGTAACAACGCCAGCAATCAGCAATTGCTTCTTGCCCGTGGCCTTAACAGCTTTTACAAATTCTTCGTTATCCCAGCAGTTGATCTGGCCTGGGCGAGCGAAGTAGGGCGCATCCGGGAACATTTCCTTGAGTTCCGGTACCATCGGACCGTTGGGGCCATCCTCAAAGCTGGTGGTCAGAATGGTCGGAATGTCGAAGAACTTGGCGATGTCCGCAAGCGCCAGCACATTGTTCTTGAAATCGTCCGGAGAGAAGTCCCGTACGAGAGAAAGCAGTCCTGCCTGGTGATCGACCATCAGCAGCGCCACATCATCCTTATCCAATCGATTGTATTTAAAAGCCATTTCCCTTCTCCTTCATTTCAGGTGGGTTCTAATTACCGGCCCCAGGTTGAGGGACCGGATCCTACCGCTAGCCATCACCTGTTCTGACTAGCGGTGAAGAATGCCGAACTTTCCATTCTGAAAGTCCGCGATAGCCTGATGGATTTCAGCCTCTGAATTCATGACAAAGGGGCCGTGTCCAACTACTGGCTCATTAATCGGTTCTCCTGTGAGTACCAGTAACCGGGCATCGTTGTTTGATTCAAACTGCAGTTCCTGGCCCTGGCGCTCGAAGCAGGCAACTTCCGCTTCTCGCAGCACTTCCGATCCATTTGACTGCACCGTACCCTTAAGCACCACGACAATGGCGGTGTGTCCTTCCGGGGCTGTCAGAACGACATCGGCTCCCGGTTCCAGCTTCAGGTCCCAGACGTTCATGGGTGTATGGGTCTTCGCTGGGCCCATGTGGCCCTGGTATTCACCAGCGATTACCCGCAGACTCCCAACGTAATCGCCCAGCGAGATGTCTGGAATGTCTTTATTCAGCAGGGTTTGATAGGCAGCAGGCACGTCTTTCGCCCGGGCAGGGAGGTTGACCCAGAGTTGGACCATCTCCAGGACACCGCCGCGCTCAGTGAATTCACCGGAATGAAACTCCTCGTGAACGATACCGGCGCCAGCGGTCATCCACTGCACGTCACCTTCACCAATCAAACCGCCGCTACCGGTAGAGTCCCGGTGCTCCAGTTCACCTTGCAGAACCAGGGTGACCGTCTCAAAACCACGGTGGGGGTGCTGGCCGACACCGCGCCGATGGGTACCAGGCTGGAACTGTGCGGGCCCGGCATAATCCAGGAGCAGAAAAGGGCTGATATTGTTGGCGCCCATTCGATCGTAGGACAGTAGCGACCGAACGGGGAAACCATCACCCACCCAATGACCATTGGGTGTGCTATAGGTGGTCAGTATCTGTTTCATGCGCTCCCCCTTATCTGAATATTAGATCGGCGTTGATTAGGTTCAAGATAGGGGAACGGAGTTGGCCTGAGTAGGTAGCAAAAATTATAATCTGTGTTCTATATATAGGACTCTGAACTATGCAGGACTTGAACGACCTCTTTTATTTTGTGCAGGTAGTGGAGCACGGGGGCTTTGCGCCGGCCGGGCGTGCACTGGGAGTGCCCAAATCCAAACTGAGCCGACGTATTGCGCTGCTCGAGGAACGCCTGGATACCCGGCTGATTAACCGTTCAACACGTCGATTCAGCGTCACGGAGCTGGGCAAGGAGTATTATCGCCACTGCGTCGCCATGCTGGTTGAGGCTGATGCCGCGCAGGAGCTAATTGATCGTTCCCGCTCCGAGCCCCGTGGTTGTATCCGGATGAGTTGCCCACCAGGACTGATCTATTTTCTGGTGGCGCCACTGGTTGTTCAGTTCATGGAGCTGTACCCAGAGGTCAAAATAGAACTGGTGGCCACCAGTCGCCGCGTCGATGTGATCAAGGAGGGGCTCGATCTGGCGCTCCGGGTCCGGTACCCACCGATTGAAGACAGCGGCCTGACCATGAAGGTTCTGTCCAGGAGCCCCCAATACCTGATGGCGTCAAAAGCTCTGGTGGAACGCTCCCCAGAAATCGGATCGCCTGAAGACCTGACTCGATTGCCAAGCATCGACTTCGAGCAGGCCGATGGGCAGCACATCTGGTGCCTGGATGGCCCGGATGACGTCTCGGTGCAGGTTCACCACAAGCCCCGCCTGGTCACGGACGATGTATTCACTCTCAGGCAGGCTGCACTTGCCGGCCTGGGTGTGGTGAAAATGCCGCTCATTGTTGGCGGGCGTGACCTGATAGAGGGGCGGTTGGTGAACGTACTGCCCGGCTGGCAGCCCCGCGGAGGCATTTTCCACGCCGTCTTCCCGTCCCGCCGCGGTCTGCTGCCGGCGATCCGTGCATTTCTGGATTACCTGTCAGAGCAGGTGGATGAGGTGGACTTTCCAGAGCCTGAGCAGAGTATTACGCGGATGTCTTAAATCTGCGTATCGTTGTTATCGATGACGATCCCCGCTTCGTGTAATGCCTTCTGAACGGTCACCGGCGCAACTTTGGTTGCTGATTGGAATACCCGATGGCGTCGCCCGGGATCCATCATGTTGTAGCCAATAGCCTGCAAAACCTCGGTTGAGGGCTCCAGTCTGATGACCTGTTTTCCGGCGCGTTGCAACAACTCTACTTCCCGATCCACAATCCGCGTCATGTACCGACGCGCCACGCGTTCAATACGTGCAAACAGTGACGGATTGGACTCAATGGTGCGCGATGACATCGGCGCCACCACAACCACAACGTCGAGATCGCTGTCCGCCAATAAATCCGCGGAGACGGGAGAGGTAATTCCACCATCCAGATAGGTTCTTCCACCTATCGCAACGGGTGGACACCAGGCCGGCACGCCGTAGGAGGCGCATACAGCATCGACTAGTGATGCATCGGGGGCGTCTGGACGACCAAAGCCTACACGCTCACCGCTATCATTATCGACTGCCATGATCCAGCAGTTGTCGTGTGGGGACCACTGGCCCTCCGGTACGTGGGTATTAATCAGTTGCCGGAACGGTGTCATGTCGAACTGCCCCTGCGGTAGTACCCCGCAGATAGCCGTTAGTGGAGGTACTTCACCTCGCAATCCCTTTCTCAACAACGGTAACCCGGAAAACTGCAGCTTAGGCAATGGCGGATGCCAGGTCCCCCAGGATGTATCGTGATTCCAGTCGCAACCGGAAGACTGGGATTTACTGCCCAGCGAGCCTTCCATCACATCAATCGACACGCCTGCCGACAGCAGGGCAGCCAGCACTGCGCCGACAGAGGTGCCAATCAGCACATCCGCAGAGCGAGCATCCCACGCCAGTTGTCGCTGTAATTCCGCCAGAATCGGAACCGACCACGCCGCACCAGCCACCGCACCGCATCCCAGCGCCAGGCCGACCTTTTTGTTGCTCAAACTAACATTGGAAGTCACGATCAGTTTCCCCTTTGTTGGAAAGTGTAGGCACGCTTATCCCAGCGACTCAGCAGTGATCGCATTTTCATGGTGTGCCAGGGGAAGCCCACGGAGTTCTTGCCATTGGCGTCCAGGTAATAACTGGAACATCCGCCAGTATTCCAGACCGTTGTTTGAAGCTTTTTCTGAATGACGGCGTTGTACCGGCGTTGCACCTCCGGCCGAACATCGAAGCGTGCAATATTTTTGCGGCGCATGTTCTTTAAGGTATCCATGATGTACTGGATCTGGGATTCGATGACGATGTACGCCGAGTTGTGACCGATACCCAGGTTCGGGCCAAGCATCAGGAAGAAGTTGGGAAAACCGCTGACAGTAGTGCCTTTGTAGGCTTCGGGGCTGCCTTGCCATTTCTCCGCCAGGGTCTGGCCATCGGCGCCCGTTACCTGCTCAGCAATCGGGACATCGGTCACGTGAAAACCAGTGGCCAGGATTATGACGTCGACTTCACGCTCACTACCGTCGCTACCCACCACCACGTTGCCGCGAATTTCCTTAACGCCGGAGGCCAGCACTTCCACATTCTGTTCCGCCAGGGCCGGGTAGTAGTCATTCGACATCAGCACCCGCTTACAGCCCATGGTGTAATCCGGGGTGAGCTTCCGACGGAGGGTTTCATCCTTGATGTAATAACGGATATGAGCCTTCGCAATTCTCTGCGCCTGCCTGAGTATGGCCGGATAACGGAATCCAACGCCCATCAATTCAAACGCACTATACAAGGTCTGACGCACGCCATTCAGCGTAAACGGCCATTTATAAAACCGTTTCTCGAGTTCAGCCGTGGCGCGGTTTGGCTTTGGCAAGACCCATTGCGGCGTTCTCTGGTAAAGGACCAGTTCTTTAGTAAACGGCTGGATTTCCGGGACAAACTGGATCGCTGACGCACCAGTTCCTATGACCGCTACCCGTTTTCCAGTCAAGTCAGCTTCATGATTCCAACGAGATGAATGGAACCATTCCCCGGTAAATTCCTGAAGGCCGGACAGCTCAGGAATGATGGGTTCGTGCAAGTACCCCACACAGGAAATCAGTGTATTGGCGTAGTAGAATCCCTGTGCCGTTCTGACCTCCCACTGACAACGTTCCTCCAACCAACGAGAATGTTCAACTGGCGTCTCGAAGCGAATAAAAGGTAGCACTCCGTAGTGTTCGGCGGTGTGACGCACATAAGACAGAATTTCTGCCTGGCCAGCAAAGGTACGGCTCCAGGAAGGATTCTGAGCAAAAGAGAACGAATAGAGTGCTGACGGTACATCGCATTCACAGCCTGGATAGGTATTGTCGCGCCAGGTACCGCCAAGGCCCGATGCTTTTTCCAGCAAGACAAAGTCCCGGTTACCTGATTCAAGCAACTTGATGGCGGCACCGATGCCGCTGATTCCGGCACCAATAATCAACACATCATAGGTTTCAGGCGCTGTACTTTGTGAATGTGGCGGGGTTACGGCTTCACGGGTAGTCATCGCGATTATCCTGGGTTAAAGGTGTTCAAGCTTTCGCATACGGTATCGTATGTGGAATAATCTGAACGCATACGGTATCGTATGTCAATGGCTTATCGAGCAAAGAGCAAGGCACGCGCATGACATCCACAAAAACTGCACCGTCTCGTGAAGCCGCCAAAAAGGCGAGCAGGGAAGCCCTGGTGAAATCCGCCATGGAATTATTTCCCGACAAGGGGTTGGACGTCAGCCTGGACGACATCTGCGCTCACGCCGGTTATACCCGGGGCGCCTTCTATGTGCATTTCAAGAACCGTGACGAGCTGACCTTTGAGGTCATGGGGCGGGTTGGGGAAGAGTGGCTGGATTCCATCTTTGAGGATGCCAGGGAGAAGGAGGGCGATCTGATAGGACTAATGCAACGGTTCCTTGGAGAGTTGATGCGCGGGACCTATCCCATCTCCCGCAGCGGGATCAGGCCTTACCAATTACTTGATGCTTGCGCCAGATCTCCCGCAATTCACGACCGTTATCTAGAATTCGTGCGCGATAGCGTTCGTCGCCTGGCCGTATACGTCACCAACAGTCAGATGAAAAAGCAGATCCGGCCGGACCTGGATTCCGAGCAACTGGCTTCGATAATGATTACAGTCGTTATCGGGACACACACGCTGTACGACCTGGATTATCCCATCGATTTAGCGCGTACTTCTGCCACGCTGTTGCAGTTGTTGGCAGTTAACAACTAAACCATTAGAAGCTGCCTCGATAAAACACGGTTCGCCACCACTGATGCGCGAACATTTGACGGCAGCCTGTTCGGTGCTAACCTTCGATAAGCACACGGCTTTCACGTGAATTTTCCGATATAACCTTCTGCTGTTTGGCCGACTTGTGAGGGATCACCTGAAATACTTCATATTTACAATCCTCTGCTTGTGCCTCGGCCTGGCACCCGCCAATGGTTCAATACGGTCTGAATACGAAGTCAAAGCAGCCTTTCTATACAATTTCACCCGTTTTGTGAGATGGTCTCAAGTTGTCGACAGCACCGCTCCGCTGATCGTTTGCGTTGTTGGTGATGATCCGTTTGGCGAACTGCTCGACCCCCTGCGGGGTCGCAAATCCCAAGGCCGGGAACTTCAGCTTCGGTACCCTGACAGTACCTTTGAGCTCACCGGGTGTGATGTGCTCTATATCAGCCAGTCGCAGTCCCGAAACCTCCCCGAACTCATCAACCTGGCCCGACAGGAAGGCATGCTCACGGTCAGCGACCTACCGGACTTTATTCGGAAAGGAGGCATGCTTGGTTATGTAAAAAAAGGCAACGTCATCCGCTTTGAAATCAACCTGAAAGCTGCAACGGAAGCGGGCCTGACAATTAATTCCCGTCTTCTGGAACTGGCGGTGAGGGTGTTGCGATGATGAGGGGGTGGCGTTATTGGCGGCTTAAAACCAAGCTCCTGTTCCTGACGCTGTTTGTCAGTACCCTGGGAATAGCCCTGGTCTGCGCCAGTCTGATTTTCGTTGAAAACCGGAACTATAAAAAACAGCTTGAATCCGAACTTCATGTGATCGCAGGCATTCTCGCGGAGCAGTCTGCCGCAGCCCTGGTATTTGAAGATAACGTACAGCTCACCAGCATCATTTCCAGCCTTGAGCGCATCAATACCATCCGGCAGGCATGTGTTTACAACGAGCAGGATAACTTCATGACATCCCTGGTCGGCATTGACGAACAACCATGTCCAAGCCTTGACCAGCGCCTGGAGTTGGGGTTTGTCGACGACGTTTATCGACTGTTAATGCCCGTCAGCCTGGGAAACGAAACCGTTGGCAGGCTTTTCCTCAGCTCGCACCTTGAAGTGTTACGAGGCCATATCCGGACCTTTGTCTGGGTGGCTATAGGGATTGGTAGCACGATTCTACTCGCCCTTGTTTTTCTGGCGCTGAGACTCCAGAGAATTGTGTCCGGCCCCATTCTTACGCTGTCCGAGACCGCGGAGCGTATCGCCATGAACCACGATTATTCCATTCGTGCGCCGGTCTCCGGCACCGATGAGCTGGGGCGTCTGGGGAACACCTTTAATGAAATGATTGGCACGATTCAACAGCAGAACCTTCGGATTCTCGAGAGCCGCGACAATCTGGAGCGTGTCGTGGACGCCAGAACCTCTGAACTGAGCATGGCAAACCGTGAGCTGGAAGCTTTCAGTTATTCCGTATCCCACGATTTGCGACAACCCCTGAGGGCCATTGAGGGGTTTGGACAGGCATTGGAAGAAGACTGCGGTGAACATCTCAATGACGTTGGAAAGGACTATTTAAGACGCATTCGCGCAGCGAGCGTGAGGATGGCAAGCCTGATCGATGGGTTGCTGATTTTGTCACGTGTCAGTCGACAGTCGATGGAAAACCACTCCATCGACCTGAGTCAAATGTTGCGGGAGATAACAGACGAACTTAAGGACATCAGTGACCATCCGCCCGCGGAAATACATATACAGCCAGGCATGCAGGTTGTTGGTGATAGCAGGATGTTGCGAATTGTCTTTCAGAACCTGCTGGGGAATGCGTGGAAATACAGCTCCAAGGAGAAAAAACGGGTCATTGAAGTATCAGCAACCCTGGAGGGCAGCGTAATCGCTATCGAAATACGGGATAACGGCGTTGGTTTCGACATGCGGTATATCGACAAACTCTTTGTTGCCTTTAATCGTCTGCACACACCGTCGGAGTTTGGGGGCACCGGAATCGGTCTGGCCACGGTTTACCGGGTGATTCGCCGCCACCATGGCACTATTTCCGCCACATCGGAAGTGGGGAAGGGGGCCAGTTTTGTTGTGAAGTTGCCTGTTTCCGGAGATCAACGCTAGACTGATACGTAGCGTAGCAATGCTGATGCAATTCATTGAAAGAGCAATAAAATATGGACGCTCATTCAATCCTTGTGGTTGAAGACAACCCGGACGATCAGGTTCTTACCATCCGAGCGCTGAAGAGTGCCAGTGAGAACAGTCCTGTGATCGTACTCGAGGATGGACAGGAAGCCCTCAATTATCTGTTTGGGGACGAAGCTGGACACTCCTGCAGAAACCTGGATTCACTGGGTGTGGTTCTGCTTGATGTCAAACTCCCGAAAGTCAGCGGTCTGGAAGTACTTAAACAAATTCGATGCTCGCCGCGTACTAATTGGCTGCCGGTGGTGATGGTCACGTCCTCCGATGAACCAGCCGACCTGCTGGACGCCTATCGGCTGGGAGCCAACAGTTTCATCACCAAGCAGATCAATTATCGGGAATTTACTGAACAGATGACCGTACTTGCCCGGTATTGGCTACAAATCAACAAAGTGCCAAAAGCCGGCTCGGCCCCCTCAATTGGGTAAGGTAGATCCCATGAATGACACAGCCAGCCCGTTACGAATGTTGATTGTCGAGGATTCGGAAGACGATGCCCTGCTTCTGCTGCGGGAGTTACGCAAGGGAGGCATCACCCCCTATCATGAATTGGTTGATAGCGAGGAACGCCTGAGTAACGCTCTTAGCCAGGACAAATGGGACATTGTCATCACCGACCATAATATGCCTGGTTTTTCCTCGTTCCGGGTGCTGGAGCTGGCAGGAAAATACTGCGCGGACCTGCCGGTAATTATTGTGTCCGGGACCATCGGTGAGGGGGTTGCCGTCAAGGCCATGAAAGCCGGCGCCCAGGATTACATCATGAAGGACAATCTGTCCCGGCTGATTCCGGCTATTGATCGTGAGGTGAGGGAAGGCTACGTACGTCGGGCTAAACGTTTGGCGGAGACAACCCTCGAACACATGGCCTACCATGACAGCCTGACCGATCTGGTAAACCGCCGTGAATTCGAACGTCGGGTGGTACAGTCTCTGGAAGACACCCACGCCAACGATAACAGCCGGCATGTATTGCTTTACCTTGACCTTGACCAGTTCAAGATCATCAACGATACCTGTGGACACATTGCCGGGGATCACCTTTTAAAGCAGATAGCGGCTTTGCTGTCACACCATATCCGTTCCGACGATACCCTGGCGCGCCTGGGAGGCGACGAGTTCGGGATACTCCTGCGGGGCTGCAACGAAGTTGACGCTCAGAATGTCGCCGACAAACTGTGCGACGAAGTCAGCGACTATCGGTTTGTATGGCAGAACAAGCCGTTTTCCATTTCCCTCAGTATCGGCATGGTGCTGGTTAACCGTGACTACCGTAGTGCTGGAGAATTGCTCAGCCATGCCGACCTGGCCTGTTATGCAGCGAAAGACCGCGGGCGTAACAACGTTCAGCTGTACAAATCGAACGACGTCGAGATGCTACAGCGCCAGAGCGATATGCGCTGGACCAGCCGAATCCAGCAGGCCCTGCAAAGCGGCAGCTTTTGTCTCTGGCAACAGGACATGGAGGGGCTCCAGCCGAATTCCGTCGACGGGTATCAAACGGAGTTTCTGGTTCGGCTAAAGGAAGGGGGAAATATCATCCCGCCCGGCGCATTTATCCCCGCAGCCGAACGCTTCGGCCTGATGACCAGGGTCGACCGGAAAGTCATTGAACTGGCGTTTCAATACCTCGACCGGACCGGCCTTGGTCGTAAAGACGCAGGTACGTTTTTTATAAACCTGTCCGGGAGTTCGTTCAATGAACCAGAATTGTTCCTTTTTATCCGCCAGATGGCGGAGCGGCATAAATTGAACCCTGAACGCATTTGTTTCGAGATCACTGAAACGTCGGCCATTGCCAACCTCAATGCGACGCAACGATTCATCCAGAATGCCAAACAGTCAGGCTTCAAGTTCGCGCTGGATGATTTTGGCGCCGGCATGAGTTCCTTCTCCTACCTTAAAGCCCTGCCGGTGGATTACCTGAAGGTAGATGGCGGTTTCGTCCGCAACCTGCTCGATGATTCTATTGATCTCGGCATTGTCGACGCCTGCAACCGGATTGCCCACGCTGCCGGGCTCAAGACAGTTGCCGAGTTCGTTGAGAATGACGCGATAAAGACCCGGCTGGTTGAACTGGGACTTGATTACGCTCAGGGGTTCGGGATTTCGAAACCGAAGCCATTGATATGATAGGCCTGAAGGTAAGGACTATAGATGCTCGAGAATGGTGACTTGATTCTGCGCTATCTTGAGCGCCTTGGGGTTGAGTATGTGTTTGGCGTTCCAGGAGGCAGCATTGAACCGCTCTACGATGCGCTGGCACGGAGCGAACGCCGTGGTGGTATTCGGCCCATCACCGCCCGCCACGAATGTGGCGCTGCCTTTATGGCGGAGGGCTACGCCAGAGAAACAGGGAAACTCGGCGTATGCTGCTCTACTGCAGGTCCGGGAGCGACGAATCTGCTCACAGGGGTAGCGTCAGCTTATGCCGACGGCATTCCAATGCTCGTTATATCCGCTCAAACAGCACTCGATAAATTTGGCCAGGGTTCCCTTCAAGAGACATCTTGTACCAGCATTCATACTGTTGAAATGTTTGCCCGGTGCACTCGATACAATACTTTGGTGTCGCACCCTGCCCAACTGGAAACCAAACTGCTTCAGGCTGTGAGTCATGCCATGAGCAACCAGCCTGGGCCAGTTCACCTGAGCATCCCCCTGGACGTCATGCGGCACAGAAATGCCGATGCGGTGGACCCTGGATTACTCCACGCATTTCTCCACCATGATGTGGCTCCCAATCCAACTTCGGTCCAGGCACTTTTGAAAGAGTTGGCCGCGGCCTCCAAAGTCACACTGGTGCTGGGTGAAGGCGCTGCTGAGGCAAGCGACATGTTGGTTGCTCTGGCGGAAGCCAGAAATTGGTTAATAGTTACAACCCCGCGTGGGAAAGGGCTCATCGATAGCTTTCATCCACTTTATCGTGGCGTATTTGGCTTTGCCGGCCACGACAGCGCGACCGATGCACTCAAGCAGGAACACGCCGAACGGGTGGTGGCTATTGGTACGGCTCTGGACGAGGTGTCGACCTGTGGCTGGGATCCGACAACGATACTGTCCGACCGGCTGATCCATCTTTCCAGCAATCCGACACATCTGAGCCGTTCAACCATGGCAAGGTTGGTGATTCTAGGGTCTCCAAAACTCCTGTTTGAGTCAGTTTCGAAGATTCTCATCAAGGGCCCGGACCTTAAACCGATGCAAACGATGGGCGGCGATGACGGCTTGCCCACCAACACCCGGTTTGACGAGGCTGACAGGTGTTTCGATCGTACCGGCCGTATTAAGCCACAGGCGCTGATGAATTATATGAGTCGGATCTGCCCCCTGGATACTCGCGTGCTTATGGACACCGGGAACAGCTTTCTATGGGGCATCCATTACTGGCACGTACGGCGGCCCAACAGCATGTCGCCTGCGAAGAGCCTCTTTAACATTGGGCTGGGCTTTGCATCCATGGGCTGGGCGATCGGCACCTCAGTTGGTATGGCAGCAGCAAACCGGGAGCACCCGGTGGTCTGTTTCACAGGTGACGGCAGCTATCTTATGGTTGGCCAGGAATTGACGGTTGCGCTTCAGGAGAACCTGAATGTCCTGATGCTGGTACTGAATGATTCCTCACTGGGCATGGTTAACCACGGACAGAAACTCAGCGGGGGAGAACAGATCGCGACCCGGATACCTGAAGTGGATTTTACCATGATGGGGTGCGCACTGGGCGTCGAATCCTACAGAGTCGAAACCATGGAGCAGTTGGAAGATCTGGATTTTCCCGACATATTCTCCCGCCCCGGCCCCTGCCTGCTGGAGGTCATCGTTGACGCGGATCAGATACCTCCCATGGGAGCAAGAATGAAGGTGTTAACCAGTTCAATACAAAACTGACAATGAACCAGGGGAAACCACGTGCCCTCAGATTACGTTTATCACTCCAATTTCTGGCTTGAAGAGCCGGAGGATGCCAACCCCTTCGCCGCAAAAGCCTGTTACTGTCACGGTTATGACGTATACGGCCAGATAATATCCAGGGCCGGCTGGTTTGAGTACCTGTTGCTGATGTTCAAAGGTGAACGCCCGCAACCCGCTGAATCAGCCCTGCTGGAAAGGCTAGCCATGGTCCTTGCCAATCAGGGCCCCAAGGAAGCCAGTATCCGTGCAGCCATGAACGGCGGCGTTGCGGGTACGAATCACAGCTCCGCGCTCATGTCGTCCCTTGCAGTAGGGTCCGGTCTTTACGGCGGCTCCCAGGAACTGGAAGTGTGTATGCGACTCTGGAGCGAATGTGGTCAAAACATCGAGCATTGGAAAACCCGCCTGCAGGATCCTCAGGAGGACGAAAGAGCCGATATCTGGCCGAATCTCGAACATGCCCCGGGATTTGACCCGAACGGCGACGATATTCCCACGACACTGCGGCAGTCATTGGACCTTCTTGTTGAGTACGCCCCCTCGGAAGGTGCATTGCATTGGTTACAGGCCCACCGTAAAGCGCTTGAGACTTCCGTTGGCTATCCGGTTTCCATCAGTTCCGTAGCGGCAGCAGCGTTTGTCGATCTTGGACTGGATCGCGACCAGGGCAGTATGCTTTACCTGATACTGAGATTGCCTGGCGCTGCGGCACATGCCCTGGAGCAAAAGAAAATGGGTTGGAAAAAGTTCCCGTTCTATAGCTCCGCGATCGAACTTGAAGATGACCCCGGACCCTACAAACCACCGGTATCGGAGGGAAAGCCATGAATCATGAAAGGTTATTCAAAACCGAAAGTCATTGGTTGACCCGTATAGGAAAGGCCTACCTGACCGAGCGAGTGGTCCTGCACGGCAAGGATCTCCACCATGAACTGGATCACCTTGAATGGCTTCATCTCTACCTGTACAGCATTCTAGAAAGAGATCCCGGGGTAAACGTCGCCAAGATGTTGAATTCATACTGGGTCGGTACAAGCTATCCGGACCCTTCAATTTGGCCGAATCACGTAGCGGCCTTGGCGGGCTCCGTTCGTACTACGCCGTCACTTGGCCTAATGGCCGGTTTGAGCATCTCTGAAGCGTCCATATACGGACGTCGACCGGAAGTTCGGGCGCTCGATTTTTTCTATAGGGCTGGTCGCTGGTGTGATGAAGGAAATGCGCTGGAAGAATTTGTCGATAATGAAAAATCTCGTGGGAGAATCCTATACGGCTATGGCCGCCCCTTGGCCAACACCGACGAACGCATTGCCTTCACGCTGGATAAAGCCAAGGAATATGGATTTGCCGAGGGACGCTACCTGAAGATGGCATTTGCCGTTTACGAACATCTGAATAGCAAATACGGGTATTCAATGAACGTTGCGGCCGTTCACGCTGCACTGGCCGCGGACATGGGCTTCAGTTGCGAGGAATACCAACTTATTCTGACCCCGTGCTTTGTTACGGGTATGGCCCCATGTTTCCGGGACACCAAGCGGCGGCCGGAAGGCAGCTTTTTCCCAATCCGTTGTGAAAGTATCGTTTACCACGGTGTCGGCAAGCGGGATTGGGAAGATACACCGACTTAGAAGCGGTAAAAGAGTTCACCCACCACCATGCGCCCGGGCATGGGGAAGTCGTTCGGAATGGCAGGGGCAGGGTCGGCGAAGGGGCTTGGGTCTTTAACGTCTTCGTCGAACATATTCCTCACGGATAACGAAAGGTCCAGCCCCTGCCATAACCCCCGGGTACGAATCGTCATATCCACTGTCGTGTAGTCTGATACCGGCTCTCTCGGATCAGCGGCGACCCTCTTCTGTTCTCCCACCCAGTTGATCTGGGAGCTCAACAACCAGCGTGGGGAAATGCTCCAGTCAGCACGGGCATAGACTTGGTGATTTGGAGCTTCACCGACTGATCGCCCCGTATTTTCATCTTTCGTATGCTGATACGCATAGTTCCCTTGCAGAGACAGACTTTCCAGGGCCTGATACACCAGTTCAAGCTCGCCACCGTGTCCGGTTCTTTGACCAGAATTCCGGTATTGAGTCGCAATAGGGCCGGCCGTTGGTTCTGCGTTGATGAGATCATCAATCTCGTAATAGAACAGGTTTACACCATACAAAACGCGTGCAGTAGCCTGGTGGGACATCGCAACCTCAAAGGTATCGATGGTTTCGGCGTCGAGTTCACGGTTACCTGAAAAAACCGGGTTATTGGCGACGTAAAGCTCATTCAGTGACGGTGCACGAAATGCCCGGCCATACAGGAACTTGGTGGTAATGGTATCGGTGGTGGCCCATATGAGGGCAGCCCGGGGATTTACTGTACTGCCGAAGTCCGAGTAATCGTCGAAACGGATGCCGCTAACCAACTGCCAGTTTTGGGCAAACTGCCACTCATCCTGAACAAATACATAGTAATTCGTACGGTCTTCCTCAGGCATCCAGACCTCACTGGGGTCGTCGGAAACGTCGACCACGCTGCCCTTGGGGCTGAAATCCGGATTGAAGTTTTTTTCCTCCGTGACTTCGTAGAGGTCTGCCCATAAGGTACCAATCCCGGTATGCACACGGTGATTCCGGAAACCACGGTAAATGGCACTCAGATCGAAGCGAGCCTGATTTTCCTTATACCCCGGACTTCCGATCAATCCGTCAGGATAGGCGCCGCCGAAAGCTCCGGGCGGATAAAGAAAGATATCGTTCTCCGGCTCCTGGGTGATATTGAAGTAGGAGACCCTTGCTTCCAGATCCAGGCCATCGGCCAGATCGGACCACCGGTAGCTGTAATCCGCGTTCAATCGGCGAGACGAAAACTCCCCCCTGGGGTCCAACGCCTGAGCAACCCCCGGACCAGTACCCAGGTTACTGCGGTCCTGCAGGCCAGCCCGGAATGCCCATTGTTCGCCGCCCACTTCAAACCGGGCATCCAGTTGATCCACACCGGTATTGACCGGGCCAGGCGCAAGGGAGGCAGAGGTACCGAAGGCTTCATCGAAGTTGGTCTGATCGTCCCGGACAATGGTTTCCCGCCAACCGTCCGTTGTCTGGTATTCCAGGACCATGCTCATTCCCAAACTTCCGATCTCATCGCCGGCTTCAAGCCAGCCGCCTCGCGTATCGAAGCTACCAACCCTGCCGCCGATCGTCTGGCCGTCGATGGTCTTCGGCCCCTTGGTGGTGATGTTGATGACACCGGAGTATGCGTCGGCGCCATACAGGGCGGAACCGGGGCCCCGGATGACCTCAATTCTCTCAATGGCCTTAACGGGCATACCGCCCCAGGCGTTACCGCGGTTGCCATACATCATGGTGGTGGCCGGCACACCATTAATCAGCAGGAGCGCCTGCGGATTATTACTGGAGGTAATGCCCCGAAATACATACTTCGGGGAAAATGCCTGGTTAGAGTGGTTTACATGCAGGCCTGGCACGGTTTCCAGTACCTGATCAAGGTCCGTGGCCCCCATCGCGGCGATCTCGTCAGCATTGATGACAGAGGTTATCGCAGCAGCCTTGTCCAGCGGTGTTTCTGTTCCGGAGGCAATGGATACGACACGTATCTGGCCAAGTTCTTCCAGGGGAATATCCCAGAGTGCCTCCTCATTACCAGAAACCGTACTGGTAAATGCCAGGCAAACTGTTGCGGCTACCGCCCGAACACACGACAAAGGAAGCAAAGGTTGAAACGATCCATTCAATGGTGGCACTCCCGGACTCAGTCAGGAATAAAAAATTCAATCTGAATAGGAGTTTAGATGCAATCATTGTAGAAGCAAGTTCAGAGTATGTGGATGAGGTTGATTGAACATCGCGAGCGCCGCCAGCCACCGTAATTGGAATAATGTGTTAACGTCCAACGACGACGCGCGAACTTGCACGCAAGCATCACTTTTCAAAGGCGAAGTATCTATGCTCCGTGGCTTTTTGATCCTCACCATTTTCCTTGTCATCGGGGAGTCGTTGTCCTTTGTCCTGGACTGGCCGGTTAGTGGTGGGATCCTGGGGATGATCCTGATGACTCTGTGGCTGCTGACTCAGTCAGGGGCTGCCGGGACGGACGTCGGAGCAGCGAGCCAGCAGTTCATTTCTATACTTGTTGTGCTGATATTGCCGGGCGTGGTTGGCGTGTTCTTTCTTGGAGGACAGTTCGACGGCCAGTGGCTTGCGGTAGGTGTTGCGCTGGTGTTTGGCACCCTCGCCAGCGTGGCAACAACGATGGTCCTGATGATGGCTCTCTTGCCGAAGACGTTGGAGAAGGAACAGCGTGACTGAGTTGTTTGATCGCGTTCAAGGGCTAGGGGCTCATTTGAGCGACTCCCCATTTCTCGCCATAGCCCTGACGATTACTACTTATTTTTTCGGGACTCGGATTTTCGAGAAACTGGAGCGGCCTGTCTGGTGTCCGCCCGTAGTGCTTTCAGCCCTGCTGGTAGCAGGGGCACTGGTGTTATTGTCGGTTGACTATGTGGATTACCAGAAGGGAGCAGGCTGGCTAACAGTATTGCTCGGCCCGGCTACAGTAGCCCTTGCTGTGCCTCTGGCCCAGCAAATACACCATATACGGGCGCTATGGCGCCCGATTCTCATCACCGTTCCCGTTGCCGCGACACTTGCCGTTGTCTATTCGGTTGCCTTGGCCTGGTGGCTGGGTGCAACGCCGGAAGTGATGGCGTCGCTGGCGCCGAAATCTGTGACCGCGCCTATAGCCATCGGCATCACAGAACAAATCGGTGGCTCGGTTGCCCTGATGATGGGCGGGCTATTGATCACCGGCGTAATGGCAACACTGTTTGTTGACTTGTTAGTGCCACGGCTCGGTGTTGACGATGAACGTATCATTGGCTTCGTTCTCGGTGTTAACGCTCACGCGATTGGTACGGTACGGGCTTTTGAAATCAGTCATACAGCAGGTGCTTTTGCCTCTCTTGGCATGGGGCTCACCGGGGTGTTTACCGCCATTTGTCTGCCGTTTGCCGTAGAGTTTCTTGGCGGAGGTATCTTTAATGGCTGACGAGCCGTTTCGCTATCAGCAATTGGAGCAGTGGCTGCTGCAGGGCATTCATGATGAGCGATGGAAACCGGGTGACCGCCTGCCTTCCATTCGCGAACTGTGTGATCAGCGAGGCCTGTCAAAAGCCACGGTTCAGCACGCCCTACAGCGTCTTGAGGCCCAGGGCCTGGTGGAGGTTCGACCCAAGTCGGGGCATTTTGTTTCGCTGGTGCCGACGATCACAAAAACGCCTCGCATCATTTCCCGTATTGAAGCACCCAGGCCGGTGACGGTCAGTGACTTGTTTCAGGACATCATGCGTCGCAGTGCTGCCTTTGATTTGCTCCCGGACTTGCACGCAGGCGCCTTGCCGCCAGGGATTGTGGTACTCAATCGGGCTATTGGAAGAGCGCTGCGACGTCAGCGAGGTGATGACTTCCAGTATTACGATGAACCGGCAGGTGAGCAACTGACGATTCAGTTGGCCAGGCGTGGCTGGCCGGCTCAGCCCGATGACCTTTGTATAACATCGGGTTGCCAGCATGCGCTCTTCCTGGCGCTCATGGCTTCGTGCCAACGTGGCGATGTGGTGGCGATTGAGTCCCCGGGGTTCTATGGGGTGTTACAACTGCTGGAGCAACTCGAACTCCAGGTTGTTGAAGTGCCGACCTCGACAGACACAGGGATGGATATCGACGCTCTGGAGGAAATCCTGGAACACTGGGATGTACGGGCCTGTGTCGTCTCTCCAGCATTCGCCACGCCGGGTGGGGCGCTGATGCCAATGGATGCCCGTCAACGAATGATGGCATTAGCGGACAGGTACGATCTGGCCCTTATTGAAGATGACATATACGCAGAATCGGGTTTTTCCCAGATCCCCGATACGTTAAAAGCGCTGGATGAGACGAACCGGGTGATTCATTGCAGTTCGTTCTCCAAGGTACTGTCACGGGATCTGCGTCTTGGCTGGATTTCAGGCGCACGATGGCATTCTCGAATACTGCACCTGAAACTGGTAACCCAGCTTGCAAGCAGCCGATATCTGCAACAGGGCGTTGCGGACTACATAGAGGAGGGCGGGCTGACCTCTCATTTACGCCGGCAGCGGGGTTTGCTGCGGGAACGGCGTGACCAGCTTCTGACATCGCTTCAGGCCTGGCCCGTACCGGTGCGAGTAACCATTCCACAGGGAGGACTAGCCATCTGGCTGGAGCTACCAGATGGTGTGAACACCTTGGCCGCTTATCCCCAGGCTCTTGATCAGGGCATTGTGATTACACCAGGCCCCTTGTTTTCCGTTTCTGGCGAGTACACCAACTGCTTGCGGCTTAGCTTTTCGCATCCATGGGATGAACAACGATCCCGCGCACTGAGTTAACTGCCGGCTTTGCTGGATCTTACCTGACGCGCCATCTGTACCCATTAAAAATAAAAAAAGTGAGCCTGCACCGATTCAGTGTAACGAATTAATCTCAACCCGCAATTTCATCAATGTGGGTGAGGTAACGTGTACACAGGTAAAATTCATACGCGGAGTTTTACAGGCTATTTTCGGCGCCTCCGATTTTTCGGCGGCGTCATTCTTTTCGCTCTGTATTTCGGCACCGCCTGGCTGACCTGGGGTGACCGACAGGCGGTATTGTGGGATCTATCAGAGAAAAAATTCCACATCTTCGCCGGCACTTTCTGGCCACAGGACCTGGTTCTGCTGTCCGGCATCCTGATCATTTGTGCGTTTGGACTGTTCTTCCTGACCGTGCTTGCCGGTCGGGTCTGGTGTGGCTATACCTGTCCGCAGAGCGTCTGGATGTGGATCTTCATGTGGGCCGAGAAAGTGGCCGAAGGCGACCGCAACCAGCGCATCAAGCTGGATGAGGCCCCCATGAGTGCCAACAAACTCATCAGGCGCATCAGTAAGCATGCGTTGTGGCTGTTGATCAGTTTGGCAACAGCAATCACCTTCGTTGGGTATTTCACCCCCATCCGTGACCTAGTCTCCAGCATACTGACCATGAACGTTGGTGGATGGGCTTTGTTCTGGACGCTCTTCTTTACTGCTGCAACCTACATCAACGCAGGCTGGCTACGCGAGAAAGTGTGTCTGCACATGTGTCCCTATGGGCGTTTCCAGTCCTCTATGCTGGATGCAGATTCGCTGGTGATCACCTACGACGCGGAGCGAGGCGAGAGCAGGGGATCACGCAAGAAGGGGGCGGACTACAAGTCAGAAGGTCTGGGCGACTGTATTGATTGCCAGATGTGCGTGCAGGTCTGTCCCACCGGTATCGATATCCGTGACGGACTGCAGATGGAGTGCATCGGCTGTGCGGCGTGTGTCGATGCCTGTGATTCCGTTATGGACCTGATAGACTATGACAAAGGGCTGATTCGCTACACCAGCGACCGCGAACTGAACGGAGGCGGCCTGCGGATAGTTCGCCCAAGGCTGGTGGGTTATTCGTTTGTTTTGCTTGCTATGATCGCGGTGTTTTCTTGGACCATGGTATCCAGTCCATTGGTGACCCTAGACATTGCGAAGGACCGCGGCCTGTACCGTTACAACTCGGAGGGCCACATTGAAAACAGTTATGTATTGAAGATTACCAACAAGAATCAAAAGATTCAGAGCTATGCGATCCGCGTGTCCGGATTGGAAGGGCTGCAACTCAGTCACACTGGTACCGTGACGGTAAACTCAGGCGAGATGGTCGAGGTTCCTGTTTCTGTGTCCGTTAATCCTGAATCGCTTTTGGGAGACGTCAGCGATATTAGGTTTCATGTCAGTACAGTTGATAGCCCGGCCTTTAAACTTGTTGAGGACAGCAAATTCACTGGAAGTGTTTCGCTGTGAACCAAGGTCCCGCATTTCATTCTTGTCCGCATGCCCAGTTTGGGGATGCGGACCCCAATGAAGTACAAAGACAGATACTGCATTTAACATAATATACATTATGCGCAGTATTGGTATTGCGCAGGTCTATCTGAACGCATCTAAATGGACGACCACAGAAAGTGCTAAAGAATAGCCACAGAAAGTACTAAATTTTCACAAGAAGCGCTAAAACCGTCGCCCACCTATCTATCTACATGTTTGAACGGGATTTTTCGGCTTCTGTCTTGCTTAGTGGCAGTAATTGTTTGGCCGCTAGTTGCTGCACGCTGAAACGCGTTCATGGAAGCGATGTACTGAAACGCATTACTGCTATGGGGAATACCCGCCTCATGCAATGCATTTTCCAGGTTGCGGTAGATCGCGTGGCATTTGCTTTCAGTATCTCCGTTTCTTTTTGAGCCCAGGGTCAACTTTGACGCTTACTGCTAATTAGCAGTTACACCTTTCCACGGTTTGCGATGTTTACAAGGTCATCAACAGTAAGTGTCTGGTATTTTGTTTTCGAGGCAAATAAACGCCAAAACTTAGATTCAAAGTAACGGAAAGCAAGTACCATTGGATTTTGGTGCTTGCTTATTGCTATTGCAGATAAATAAAAATGCATATTCGCAGTAGCTTCGCATGGAAAGTATTTGTCAAAGTCTAAATCAGAAATATCAACATTAAATTCGGATGAAAAATCAGTCAACAACTCGTCGGCATCATCACCGACAATTCGTAATTCTTCACCTATTTTTGTGGCAGTAGAAATCTGATCTGGCTGACATAAAGCATGTTTCGCAACCAACTTTAAAATTTGGTTCGTTAACTCGTCACTGTTCATTGTTTACATTCACCTTCGCCACATTTTTCCATACATTGATTAAATACATTTATATCGTATATCAGCAAGGCGGTACCAGCATACGGAACTGCACGTGACGCTACCCTTCCCATAGTTCTGGCAGCTGCGGTAGCAGCATTTTTACCTACGCGATTGTTAACTTGATGTACTGCCAAACTCCATGCACTGGTTTTACTTCCAGCTTTACCTCCGCCCGCAATACCACTACGGGGTTTATTTACGTAAGGCCCAGTTGCCGCTTCAGTAGCGGCAACACCTGCTTCGGCATAGCCAAGAAATGCTTTAGAAAAGCAACCACATGGGTCTTGGTTTGGAGGAAGAGCCATAGCTTCTTGCCGGGAAATCCCATGTTCAACCATTGGGCTATATGCAAGTCCCAGTGGATCAACGTAAATCAACGGGTTGCCGCCCACGTAGGCGTAAGTGTTTAACCCACCTTGCAACCCAACGGGATCACTTTGAAGATACCGCCCTACATCAGGATCATAGTATCTATGCCAATTGTAAAAAAGACCTGTTTCGAAGTCATAGTATTGGCCAGGCATACGTATATTATTGGTAACGTCATTGGTCGTAACAACAGCCCGTCCAAAAGCATCCCGTTCAGCCTGCCAAATAGTCGTACCATTACCACTAACGACTTCTAAAGGTGCCCCTAGCTGATCATTTATGTAATAGCCAAACTCACCTCCCTGCTCAATAAATAATGGGTTTGATCCCCAAACCGCATTAGGGGCGTACCCGTACCAGGTGTCGATGGCGTTGGCATCATTAATTTCGGCCACAAGGCCGTCCAGAGAATATACATAGCTGGTTGTAATGCCAGCCACAGTCTTACTAATTCGCCGTCCAAAAGCATCGTATTGGTAGTTCGCAACCGGCGCACCGTCTTTCCAGACACCAACCAGGCGGTTTTCTGCATTCCACTGATACGTCCAGATTGAGCCCCCTGTATCCTTTTCGACGAGGTTTCCATTGGCATCATAGCGATACGTATTACTGCCATGATTAATCAATTGATTCAACGAATTGTAGGTCCAAACGGAGTCGATGTGAGATTGGATGCGATTGCCAACCTGGTCGTATGCATACGATTCTGAGTTAGCTCCCTCACGTGTGACCTGTGTTAGCCTCGATGCTTCGTCATAATCGTATGTTTCTGTTCCGCTGGTTGAGGTTTTCGAAAGAATGTTACCTAGCGGATCGAAACTAAAGGCCAACTCCTCGAATATCTCATTGTTACCTAGTGGATCGAGACTAAAGACCAGGTCCCCGAGTGTCTTGTAGCGACGTGACGTGACTGCGGATGTTAGCCTGGATCGATTATCGTATTGGAAAGACGTATCGATTGCGGCATCGGGGCGAGTCAATAATGTATGCCTGCCAGCGCTATCATAGCTGTAGCCAAACGAATGGCCATTCGTGATAACTGACGCCAGCATGCCATTTTCATTGTAATCATAATTCATCAGGGGCGCGCCGCTGAGGTCCATACTTGTTCGGTGCCCAGCAGGGTCATACGCATAAGTGATCATCCGTCCGCTGTTTTGACTGGTTTCCAAAACAAGTCGTCCGGCGTCATCATAGATATAGGTTAACGTTTCCGCCCCGTTGGCAACGGATGTTAAGCGGCCTACCGCATCATAGGTGTAGCTGACCGATGGCGAGCCATCGGAATAGGTTTTACCGAGCAAACGCCCATTAGCATCGAATGAGTACGCGGTGGTCACACCCTTGTGATCTGTCTTGGTAGACAGCCGCCCCGCAGCGTCATAGGTGAAGGTTCCGCCGGCTGGATGAGAAGCTGCTGTCAGGCGCCCGATAGAGTCATAACCATAAGTTGTCAGGCGCCCCTCTCCGTCGGTTACTGACGTCAGTTTGGACATTACGTCATAACCATAGGCGACTGTTTCGCCGGCAGGATTTGTGACACTGGTAAGGCGGTAACCCGGATCATAGGTGTAGCTTGTGATCTGACCGAGTTCGTCGGTAACACTTGTTAGCCGCCCAGCAGCATCATAGGCCAGCGAAACGGAATTTCCATCTGGGTGCGTGATGGAAACGAGCCGGCCGACTGAGTCATAACTATAGCTGGATGTATTATCAAGTGGGTCGCTAACACTCAAAATGCGCCCATAGCTATCATGAGACAGAGTGGTAGTCTCCCCTAGCGGGGTCGTCAGCGTGCTCAGATTGCCTTGAGCATCGTAACCAAATTCGGTCACATTGCCGTTTGGATCCGTGCTTGTCAGGATTCTTCCATAACTATCATAGGCGTGTTGATAGCCATTCCCCAGGGGATCTACCAAACTGAGCAAGTTACCGTTCCCATCGTAAGTGTACGTATAGGTGTTACCCAAGGTGTCGGTTTTGCTGATCACCTGCCCCAACGAGTTATAGGCAAACTGCGTCGTATTTCCTTGTGGATCAGTTTCACTGATTTTGTTTCCGGAGGCGTCGTAACTATAGGAAATCGTATTTCCCAGACCATCCGTCTCAGTCTTGATCTGGCCAAACTCATTGTAGGTCCAACTTTTCGTTTCGGAGCTACCACAACAGCTTCCCTCCACGCTTGTGACTAAGCTCCTACCCGGCTTGTCCGAGAAATGATAGGTTGTGGTATTGTTGAGCGCGTCTGTGACCAGCGTTTCAGAGGAACTTACATAGTTTAATGTGACTTTCTCAATATCGTTATGACGTGAAGAGGTGATCGCCCGTCCCTGATCATCGTAAATGTGAGATTCCAGGGTATGTCCTAGCATGTCTTTAACCGAGGCTATTTGGAAATAATTAGGACCACCACTGCTAAAAGTAAAGTCATATCCAGATCCATCTCTATACCGTATTCCTGATAGTCTTTGCAATGTTTGGTAGTGATAGTCTATGACGATTCCCTGGTCATCTGATATTGACGTTACGAAACTACTGGTATCAGATGAATAGTCTAATGTCAGAGTCTTTCCAAATGATTGGCTTATACTTGCGGGACGATCGAATTCATCGTAACCAATAACTACCTGCTGATTATTAAGATCGGTTATTGTTGTTAGTCTGCCAGAAACGTCGAACTCTTTTGTGACACCGCCTAAAAGGTAAAGAATATACTTACCATCCTCTGTTTTCGTGATCTCCTTGAACTCCCCTGGACGTTCATCTGGGATATAACCGCTTTCGGTATCATCGCGATAGAAGTAAACAGTCCCTCCATCGGCCAGGTTCAGTCGAACTGCAAGATCACCAAATTCGCTTATCGACTCATCTATAATGGTGGTCCAGCCTCTCCCAAACCGCCCCATTTTACTGGATAGACTGTTATATGTGCGCACGAATTTTGGCAGCAAGTGCGCCTTTGGCCATGTAAAATCCTCCTGCTGCAAATACATGTTCCCGTTGGTGACATCGATCGGCTCGCCTACGGCTTGGTTACATTCTTTTGGACCAAGGTCATCATCAATTTCTTCGACCACTTTCAGGGTTATATTAATCGGCCCCTGAGAATCCGGAGACGCGTCCGTGCAGGCGCCGACACTGTTTGCTGCCCAAAGATCAAACTTCCATAGCCCCGGGTAATATAAAGTCTGATAGACAGGCCCGGTGCTGTTATCAAGAGCCGTGTCCAAAACATTGTAGAATGCCGTAGTGCCTGATTCGTCCTTGCCATACACTAAGCCTGCGCGGTATCGCCCATTCAATGAATCACTTGAGATATTCATCCCATGGAATTGATGATGAACCGGAAGGTTATAGGATGAGATTATTCCACACTCGCCATTTTCTAACACACCGTAGCAATCACATGAGCCAAAGCTTTCCGCACGGCCATCAATTCTAATCTTTGTGCGTGCCTCCACGGTCATGCCGTCAGTGAGTTCCTCCCCTGTATCTACGCGGGTAATAGAAGCTTCCCAATCCCTGTGTGTCGGGTTGTGTTCACAGTAGTTCGCGCAAGCAGAGACAGGTGACGGGGTTGCCAACAATGCCCCCCCAAATAGAAGAAACAGCAGTGGTGTGGAAAGACGAATCAAAGCCTTCATGAACATAACCTCCCTGTCATTCCGCCCTTGGGCGAGTACTAAAAACTGACCATAGGTGGATCCGCACGCTGAAAACTGTCAGCGCCTAACGTCGTTCATAAAGGAAATGATTAGCAGAGGGCTGGGCATTTAACAAATTGATAGCTGAAAAAAGTAATTTTTGAGGCTGACATTCTTCTAGGAAGGAAAGTGTTGTTCTCACCCGTAATCGGCCCAGCTAGTGAGCATGATAAAGGCTTACCATGACCCTGACCCCGTATTTGGAAAAATACGGTTCCCGAGCTGGACGACGAATTTAGTACTTTGTGTGGAAACTGAAATCAGCTCGCTATTCTAGAATTTACTTTAAGTTTGTTTAGCACTTTGTGTGGAATTTCTTCTGTAACCATTTGATTCCTGGTTTCAGCGGTTTAGCACTTTCTGTGGTCGTCCACCAACCTAAGATTCCCCAAACAAGGCTTTTCCAAGTCCTGGAGCGCCTCGCGCGGTTTAAAACCCAAGGCCAGTTACCACGATGCAGAAGATTCGGAGTGAACCACCTGGTACGAGGAAAAACTGGGCACTATATGAAAGTGACGTTTAACCAACCTGCGTTTATTAGGTTCCAGAAACCAATCCCCGCAACAAAATAACCTGTTGACAAGAAGGATCTTAGTAAAGAAAATTTGGAAATACTTGCCTTAAAAAACAAGGCAATACCAAACACGATTATAAATAACGACACAGCCAATGATCCAATCCCTAAAATTCCAATTAAGGTATCTCGAGATATATTGAAGTATATAATAAGATAGATGACTGGAAATAACAAAGCCAGTCCACCCACTCCAATTGCCAATACCTTCAATAGAACCTTTACCATTGTGATTAATGTCCTGCCTTCAGGTGTTATGGCCCAATAACAATCCCAACTATAGTGCCAACTGCAAACCCAACCGCTCCTTTCTGTGGTCGTCCATCTATTTTCGCCCTCTCACTGGGCCGGTACGGAAACCGCCACGCGACCGGCTGCCCGTCAAGACGAGCAGCTATAGTGCGACCAACCACCAACCTCAAAGAGCTCCGGCGGCTTCAGCCTGTAGTATTTCTTCTCTACGTCCTCCGATTGCTCGGCGTATGGCTGCGTCATCACGTCCTGCAGTTCTCTCAGCAAAGCGTAATTCCCCGCTGCCGCTTGCTGATAGGCAGGCACAACGAACCACTCCCTCAAACTGTACTTGGGATTGACGAGCTTCATCTGACTGGAAAGCTCCTCAGGAGAGCGAGATTGAGTTAGCGATTGCCATTTTGTGAGCCACGCTGACCAGCGCTTATCTATCCCTTCGGGGTCTGCAGCATAAGTCGCTCCCTTGTAGAAGCTTTTCTTGAGTGGCTCAATTTCATCTGGCAACGACGAGAGTTCCCGGAAGAATAGGGTGTAATCAACAGGCGTTTGCATCATCAGCGTTGCGAGCTCGCGGAACAAAACCGTGTCAAAGGCGTCAAGTCCAAGCTTGGCCGCCCACATCTGCTCCATTTGCGCTTGCATTACCTTCGGGAAATCCCTTTGAATCTCTTCCAGCTGCCGCAGACAGTCTGGATGCCCTGCCAACAAAGGCCGCACCGCCGAACAAAATGAGTGAAAATTGCGTTCTGCCGCTGCTGGTTGGTTGAGGAACGCGAAGTGATGTCCGCCACCCGTCCATGGTTGGTACTGCGGATCAAACACATCGCAGAATCCGAACGGTCCATAGTCGAGCGTGAAGCCGCCCGCAGCACAATTGTCGCTGTTGAAGTTACCCTGGCAGTAACCAACACGGATCCAGTTCGCTACAAGCGACGTCAATCGGCTGCGGAACTCGCGTGCAAGCAACACGACCTTTTCGGCAGTGGCCAGTGACTGGTCGATGGCGTCACCGTACTCACGATCGATCAGGTGCAAGACGATCTTCTCGAGCTCCTCCATCGCCTGCGGGTGTTCCTGTTTGCGGGCACGACGACTAAAGAGCTCGAGCTGCCCTACCCGAATGAACGATGGTGCAACACGCGTCGAGATGGCAACGGGCTCGGATATAAGGATATCCGGATCCATTGAGCGTGAGCCCTCCGAGTACCAAGGTCGCCTGACTTGCTCGGTTTTTGATACGTACAGGCTCAGAGACCGTGACGTGGGCACACCAAGCGCGTGCATGTGCTCCTGGGCCAGGAACTCCCGTACACTGGATCGCAGCACGGCCCGGCCGTCCGCTCCTCGGCAGTAGGGTGTGCGCCCTGCCCCTTTCAACTGCATTTCCCATCGCTGCCCGTTGATGACAGCCTCAAGCACCGAAATAGCGCGGCCGTCGCCGTAGCCATTGCCGGTCTGGAACGGGCATTGTTGGTAGAATTCGGTGCCGTAGATAGACAGCGCGTAGCCACACGCCCACCCGACATTGCGCAGAGGTTCCGGAACCCGGGATAAGTCGCCCGAGAACATGCGCACGAAGTCGTCTGACTGCGCCATGCTGTCGGCGAAACCCAGTTCGTGAAACAGATGTTTCCCATGCGCGACGTATTCGGGGTTTTCGATGGGCGTGGGTTTAACCGGCACATAGTGACCCGAGAAGACTTGCCGAGGGGCGTGGTCAGCTCCGTTTGCTTTCCCCTCGGGATCGCAGTTGAGCGTGTCCATGAATGAATAGTCTGCCAACGGTGCGAGATCGTCGAGGGTCGCGACCGTTGTGGGCGTTTCCCGGTGACGCCGCTCTATCATTGGGACTCCTCATGCGTTGGTTTGATTATGGGCAACAGTGTGAACCACCGCTATCGATCGATCACTATTTACTGTTGTACTCCTTTAACCGCCGGGGTTGCTGGCCAGCTCCTTCAGTGCCGCCATAGCCTCATCGATTCGATCGCTGGGTACGAACATGTGGTCGTGATAAAACCCTGCGATGACATTGGTGGTAATGCCCCGTTCGGCCAGCAGGCTCGTTACCACGGATGTTAGACCCAGAGCCTCAAGACTGGAGTGGCCCTCAAGGGTAATGCGACGGAAGACCCTGTAGTAGTCCAGGCCTTCGGCTCGGGCCTCATCCAGAGGAATAACCAGAGTAAGGCCTTCCAGTTCGGCAATGCTGACGATGGGCTTGAGGTGTTCCAATTCGCCGTACTTTGCCTTTGGTACTGTGCAGTACACATAGGTCGTCGAGTCCAGTGTTGGCGAGAGCTGCTTGATCAAATCCTGCAGGAACTGTGTTCGCATCATCTTTAACTACCCTTCAGCCGAATGTCGTGGTCATAAAGAGAACTTAGCATTTTCTGGCTTCGTCGAGAGCGAAAATTGGGTAGCGCTTGCGGAAATAAACGTATTGGTATGAAGTTCTGCGACCTGCTCAAGCTCGTGGTAGCCGCCGGCCATTGTAAAAACAACAGGAATCGACTGTCGGCGGCAATACTCAAAAACAAGCCAGTCTCTTTCCTTGAGTTCTGACGCCGACAAGAAACCCCGGCCGATGGGATCCTGCTGGTGGCAATCAACACCGGCCTGATATACCACAAGGTCCGGTTTCCAGCCTGACATGGTGGCGAACGCCCGTTCAAGCGCCTGTTGATAGGCCGAAAAGTTGAACGGTCCCGCTTCCAGGCTGTCTGCCACGCTTCTGTGCCCGCCGATACAGCCAAACCGCTTACCAAAAATGCTGTAGTTGTACAGATTGGGTAATCGCTCCGTGAAATCTTCGGTGCCATTGCCACCGTGTTCGTCACAGTCGAGCACAAACACCCGGTGTTGCGGGAATGCCAGGGCCGTCAGGGCAAGTCCGTTAAAGGTGCAGAAGCCACCGCCTCTGGCATATTTGGCGTGGTGAAATCCGTTGGCAAGATTAGCCGCGATTCCATGTTCCATGGCAATGCTTGCCGCCTTGAGCTGCCCGGCCTGCATGGCAAGCACCGCGGACCGGAGCATGGCTGACCAGGGCAGATTCTGGCTGATCGCCAACGGTTTTTTGCCATTGAGAAAGGCGTCTACATACGCGGGGTCGTGGAGTTCATACAGAAGATCCGTGTCCAGAATGCCTGGGTCGATCAATGTCGCCAGACCGCGGGAGGACAGGGTTTGGGCAAGATAACCCAGTTTCAACATACTCCTGCTTCGGGTTGGCACGACATAATCGTCGCAAAAACAGGTTGGAATCATGACGCAATCCCAAGCATTGCGTCTTCTGCCAACTGCTGCAGTTGCCTCATTTCTGTCTTCTCAGGCTCGAATAGCCCCTCAGCCACCTGAGAATCGAAATGTGTGGAAAAGGCTCTCCTGCGATTTTCGCCGGACACTGACAGCGTGGTTAATCGCAACATCCGAAAACCCTCGCAATCATCAATCCGAATCTGCTGTCCCGGTATGGTGTGATTCTGCGGGGCACTCTCCAGGGCTTTGGCGCCATACTCCACAGCAAGAAGGCTACCGACAGGAATTCGGACGCCATTCATGATCAAAGGCCTCAAGCTCAGGCATGAGCGGTCATCACCCATACCTGTTTTCTCAAGCAAAAGCGGCCTGCCATCTTGGTTCACAATAAAATTGCAGCGGGCTTTTCGTGGAATGAACCCGTGTGCAAGCTCCAGGAACCATTTTTCAGCCATGGGGCAGCTTCCAACCTTCAGTTTCTCGGGCCAGATAGGCAGGTGAACACCCTGCTCCGACTCGTCGGCGTGAGGCAACACGATATCCCTTATCATCAACGTCAGTAATCGACTCTCTTCGCGCTCCATCTCGTCGACCAGTGCGCACAGTTTGGCCTGGCTAGAGGATTCCTCCTCCAGATACCCTTTCCAGTCTTTGAAAATCCCCAGATCATCCAGTCTTGCAGCAGGAAGGCGCGGGTGATTGATACGTACGGCAAGGTATCGGGTGGCTTGTGTAAACCCACTGCCCCGGCGTTCGGTCCGGTGCGAGGGATCTTCTCCCAGCATGGTCTCCAGTGTCGGGCAAAGGCGTAGCCCGGCGGCAGAGAAACGCTCTACTACCTCGTGATGCATAACAAAAGTCCTGCCCTGCGATCAGATTGTTTGGTGGCCGCGGGTGAGAAACACAGCTTTACCGTTCAAACAGTGGTATTTACTGTTTCGGAAATGCGTTTGGTGCAGTGCTTTGCGCCATAGAGAACCGTTCCCAGACTGACGCTTTTCGTGGCAGCCACGCCCAGAATAAGCGGGGAATCGTCAGTATCCGGAACGGACAGGAAAACGATGCTGAGTTGGTCGGTATCGATAATGACGTTGTTACATTTGCCATGCGCCAGTTCATTGGCCACTGTCTCGCCAAGTGCGTGTCCAGAACTGGCCATTGCGGCGATTCGGTTTGGATCAACGTTCCTTCCCGGTGCTGTGACTGAGGCGACAACAAAGCCATCCGACGTTGCAATCATTCCCATGATCATGCCGTTCGTCTCTGCCAGCATAGTATCAAGTGACTCAGTACATTCAGCGACCAGCGCCGATCCCATTGCCATTGCTGTGTCAGTCATCAAGCTTGCTCCATGACCAATGCCTCATTGAGGCTGATAAGAATTTCAAAAAGCTCCAGGACCTCACTGCGCTCACGCACATCAGTGAGTAGGACCGGCCATTGCAACCCTTTACTGTCCAGGTAGTCCTGAATAGCCGGTGCAAGATAGCTGCTCTCATCGTTGCATTTATTCAATCCAACGACGGAGGGGATTGTCCCGGAGCTTTCTCCAAACGCTTTGATAAAACTGTCCAGATCATCAATTGGAGATTCCCGCGTTGCATCAACCAGGTAGATGATCCCAATCGCTCCACGAGCAAGAATCGGCCACATGAAGCTGAACCGTTCCTGGCCAGGGGTCCCGTATATGCGAAGGCAATCCCCTTCACCCAGATCCAGTTCCCCGAAATCAAAGGCGGCTGTCGTGGTCGGTTTCGCGGATTCGTCCTGACGAGTGTTATGAACGTCCGTCAGTACCGCCGGCGAATCACTCACTTGCTGGATGGCAGTGGTTTTTCCCGCGCCCATGGTGCCGGTAATCAATATTTTGTATTCCACGATTGCTAGGCTCCACTCAGTCTGCTGCGAATGCGTGCCAGTACTGACGAATTAACGCCGCCGGGCTTGGACGGAACTTTCGATGCACCGCGTTCAGTTTCAGAGTCCAGACAAAGCTCACCAGTCAGCCATGAACCGTTGAGAAGCACGAGCAATGCGGGTTCACTCAACCCGGTTTTCATACGGGCGTCGCTTACTGTAAAGCTGTTATGTCGTATCAGGCTGACTGCCCTGAGAAACTTGCCAGCGACCCGGGTCTCGGAAAAATTTGGCCAACGCTCAAATTTGATTAACGCCGTATGGTCATTGCCAAACAGGCGGGCCCTGCCTCCCAATTCGTAGGCCAGTTTCCACATCGTCCGGTATAGGGGCGCCTCTTGTTCACTCTCGAGGATCCGGCTGGCCTCCTCTGGTGTAACACGATTGAAAACATGACGATCTCTTGTCAGAAGTCTCTCCTCATTGAGATGCTCAAGATGACCACGAATGCGATCCCTGGCAGGATCAACAACGAGCCATGGTTGCCCCTGTTCTGACAGAACGATGGGCTGGCGATTCGAATCATCTGCAATGACGTTCCTGAGAATCTGGTGCAGTTCCCCCGACTCGCTAACAAGCTTCGGAGTGAGCGCCGCAGAAGGTCGTTGCTCGACACGATTCAATGAATCAAGCACAGCACGGGGCCGTAACGGCCGATACAGGACGTCATCGGCGCCCTGCTCCATCGGCTGCCTCCGATCCTGAATTGCGATCACGTAAACATCGCTACGCAAGAGTGCTGCCTGACCCTCAGATGTTTGAGGATCGGCGAAAATAATACTGGCTGCGTGGGGCTCGGCTATGTCACGTACGCTGGAAAGTCGGTGCGGATAAATTCGTTGTACGCATTCGATGGTATTCTTTTCGTGCGACGCCAAGCCGGCAAAACCAATACTTTGATTAGATTCGGTATCTGGGTACATTGCCGCTCCATGAGCGCTTAGTAGACGTGCACTACCCCTGTGTCTACCTGAACGCAAAAGTGTCCAATCATAGAAACTGCGCTTTTTGTTGGGATCAGGCCCCAGCGCCATCGGTCAGACAGTGCTGGGACCTGGTGTACTCAGGCGATATCCAGACCTTTCTCAAAACTGTTCAATTCGTTTCTGGCCATGCCGAGATTGGCCTTGCTACGATCCAACGCCACGTAAATAAACAGTGCGTCATTGGATTCCAGAGGACGGATCAGGTGGTATTGCTTTTGCAATGAGATAAGCATGTCCTCAATCTTGTCGTTCAACTTGAGCTTTTTCATGACGTCGCGTTTCTTCCTGACGACATCAGTGTTTCCTGCAGCAGCCATTTCGATGTTGAACGACTCTCCGCCGCCATCTACGGCCAACGTCATTCCGCTAGAACTGTCGACGATGGCTGACGCGAGATAACCATCCATTTCCCGCAGGGGGCCGAGATCCAGTTTGTTAGAGACTGGTGCATTCATTTTTGTTACTCCTTTTGGGGTTTAAATGCCCTCACCGGGCATGGTGTTACAGGCAACACACAACAGCATCAGGCGCAATTCGTCTGTGCTTTGGGGAAACATGAATCAGGAATCAGGTAATGCGCTGAAGTTCCGGGATCTTTGAACGGATAGATCGCTTGGGGTACACAAGGTAAAACGTAGCGCTAATTGGAGACTCGGTGGCAGTTCCAATTGACAGGTATGGCGAATTGCAGGAAAGCATAAGTTTCACTCCATTCGGTGGCGCCGCTGCCGTAGCTTCTTATACCAAGAAAGCCTTAGGCCGGTCGCTTTGCGTCACCGCCTTTCGACGGTTTTGCCATTATCGTGTGGTCAAAGCTTCGCAACTAAACTCGAAAAGGTCAAAAAGCGATTTGTATTTTTATATTACATATCGTGTGTGAATGTGTTTGGGTCCCCCCGAAGGGGGAGGCTATTGGTCAATCGGCAATCCCCAATCGCTCATTAACTGCATCACGAACCTCGCGGTAACGATCGGGATCATTAATCAATGTATCCAGATCATCCTCGGGAAACATCTCTTTCATCTTTTTCCTGGCTTCATCTTTAGTAAGAATAGTCGGCAACAATTGCTCCAGACAGCGCAACATCACCTCGGGTGATACCGACGCACCAGGCGATGCCCCCAGTAATGTCCCGAATGACTCGTCCGGGGACACGACGATTTCTGTGCCCATTTGCAAATCCCCGTCTTTGATGATTTGCACTCGCTGGCCGGCTTGAATCGGTTTCCAGTCGAACTTCTTGCTCAAGCCAGGAGCAAAGCTCTCGAGCTCCTCGAACATGCTCTGCTTGCCCTTGAAAGTCTCTGATACCAGATACTTGACCAAGGGAAAGTGCTCCAGGGCGACACTCAGCAGGCTAGGGATATCATGCAGACGAATTGAACTGAGGTAATCAAGAACACCACGACCTTTTTCGAGAAGAGGTTTGAATGATGCAAAAGGGCCAAACAACAAGTAATACTTACCATCCACCAGTCGCAAATCCAGGTGCGGCACGGACATGGGAGGCGCGCCAACTTTCGCTTTGCCATAGGTTTTAGCACTGTAATGCCTGGCCTGTTCTTCGCTGATTGGAGCCTGCAAAAACCGCCCGCCAACCGGAAACCCGGCGAATCGGCGACGGAAGGGTAAATGGCTTCTTTTCAGAATCGGGAATGCACCCCCACCTGCGCCTACAAACAGCACGTCTGCCTTATACTGAACCGCAGATCCCCGGCTTTCAGTTTCCACAAGCCAGGTACCGGCCGGGCTGCGATGCACGCGCTTCACATGAGTGCCGTACTCAATCTTAACGCCGAGATCATTCACGGCATGCGCAGCCATTTGTTCTGTAAGAGCCCCAAAATTAACATCGGTGCCGGTTTCAATGACGGTAGCCGCCATCTTTTCATGGGTAGGCCGCCCTTCCATGGTGTAAGGGATCCAGCTTTTTATCTCCTCAAAGTCTTCCGAGTAACGCATGTGCTCGAAAAAGTGATGAGCCGACATTTCCTTGAATCGCAGTTTCAGCTGTTCGATGGAAGGCTCGGAAACTATGGTGCAGTGCTTGGTTTGATGAATAAAAGTCTGAGGGTCTTTGATGGCGCCCTTCTCAACCAGATACGCCCAGAACTGTTTGGCAACATTGAACTGGGCATGGATCTTCAAAGCTTTTTCAACTGCAATGACCTCTTCATCCACCGGGGTATAGTTAAGCTCACAGTTCGCTTCATGCCCCGTGCCGGCGTTGTTGAATGCCCATGAGTTTCCAGCCCCGGCACCTTCCAGCCTCTCCAGGATGGTGATATCCAGGTTCGGTGCCAGCTCTTTTGCCAGGGTGGCAAAAGTGGTTCCCATAATTCCCGCGCCGATGATAATTACGTTCATAGAGTGTATCCGCCAGCCTGAATTTTTTGAGTATAGTCAATAAGATTGTGTAACTTGAAGGTAGCATGGTTAAGGCAAACACGGGAAACCTGACACAGCGTTTGGCCTTGTTAACCGCTGCTTTCCGGAGGACAACCGGCGCTCAGCCCTCAGGCTAGTTGACTTCTGTCAATCCTGCGTGAGTTAGTCATCTATCGGTACGGAATCTGACATATACTCAGGTAATCATAATTAACGGAATCACGGTTGGAGTGGCGTTAATTTGGTTACCGAGGTGCGTAATCTATGGGCGCAGGAAAAAGCAGTTGGAGGACTATCCGTTTTGCCCTTTTCTTTCTTCTGGTCGTAGCCATCTATATTGGCATAGGACTGGGCCTTCGCGAGCCACTTGAGCCAATCCGCATTGGCGCCCTGCACTCGCTGACCGGCACTATGGCCTCGAGTGAATCTCAAGAGGTAGATACTCTTCGCGCGCTTGTCGCAGCGACTAATCGTCAGGGAGGTCTTCTTGGCCGTCCCCTTGAACTGGTCATAGCGGATGGAGCGTCCGATCCTTCCACGTTCGCCAGGCACGCAGAATCTCTTATCAAGGAACAAGCAGTATCGGTGATCTTTGGTTGCTGGCTGTCTTCCGCACGGAAGGCGGTTAAGCCCGTTATCGAGCGCTACGATTCCTTGCTGATGTACCCTGCCCAGCATGAAGGGCTGGAACGATCCGAACACATCATTTATGCCGGCACCACGCCGAACCAGCAACTATTCCCATCATTAATCTGGGCGCAAAATACTTTCGGAAACAAGCTCTTTCTCGTCGGGTCGGACTACGTGTACCCGAAGAGCTTGAACGTCATAACGCGTATTCTTGCGCCCAAGATTGGCCTTGAAGTGATTGGCGAACGCTATCTGGATCTCGTTGATCACGATGCGGCCAAGGCCCTCGCAGACGAAATCGCTCTTTCCGGGGCGAACTTTGTCCTGAACAGCATTAACGGAGACGGCAATGAAGCGTTTTTTCAAGCCCTGGACAACATCTACCGTAAAAAACCGGACAAGCCCCTTCCTGCCGTTATTTCTCTAAGCCTGGATGAGAATGCGGCCAGGTCACTTCCGAACCTTCAAGGTCATAGCTATCTGTCTTGGAGCTACTTCTATGACCCCGAACACTGGGAACAACCGAATGACCCCGTCATTTCGGACGCCTTGAACCACGAGCTATCAGGGTACCCAATCAGTGCAACCATGGCCGCAACCATCATTAGCTATACGTTGTGGCGCTCGACGGTCGAGCACATCGGTACCCCCCAACCCAGGGCAGTCAACGCCAGCATCCGGAACCGCGGCATTCGGCTACTCGGCGGCCATATTTTTGCGGACCCTGAAACCGGGCATCTCTATCAATTCAGTAAGATTGCTGCCCATCAGAACCAGGTCCCTTTACCGATCGTGTGGCAATCCCATTCTGTCATTCCACCAGAACCCTATCCGCTCGGATACTCTGTGACGGAATGGGAACGGTCGCTTCATGACGCAAAGGCTGATTGACATGTGGAACAGCCTGACACTCCGCAGCAAGCTACTAATGACGTTTGTAGCTGTAGCACTGGTGCCGGCGCTGTTGATTGGCTTGTACGGCCTGGAGGCAGAAAGGGAGCGAATGAAGGCTGAAACGCTCAGTCAGCTGTCGACAACCATGGATCACCGCGCCTCTCAATTGATGTCGTTTATCAGGCAGAAAAAAAGCCATTTAGCGACGTTAGCCCAAGATCCCGAAATCCAGAGTCTTTTTATGGAATTACGGGAAGCCTCGGAGAGCTCTACCGACAGCACCCTGTACCGGAATCTGGTTGATTCAAAAATAGAGGAAATAACGATCCATCTAAGGTCAATAGATTACTACGACCTGTTTTTCATAAAAGGAAACGGAGACATTTTTGTTACGTTGAAACAGGAAAGCGATTTTCGCGATAACCTGTTAACCGGAACCCTGACCGATTCTGCGCTTTCCGAGGTTTTCCGCGTTGCCCATTCAACAATTTCAACCGTCTCTTCAAATATTGAATATTATCCCCCCTCGGATCGGTGGGCGATGTTTCTGGCAGCGCCAATGATTGCGGAAGATCGGGTACTTGGTGTGCTCGCACTTCAGATCAATATTGATAAAGCCGTGTCTACGCTCCTGCTCGACGCTTCCTACGGCCAGGCCGAAATCAGCACGATTGTATATAAGGATTCAGGGGATCAGTTAATCGGAATAAACGCTTCAAATATCAGCCAGCCGCCCCTCTCCTCTGGCAGTGAGAGTGAGATTAAGGAGCGTTTGATTGGCCACCTCTCTGAACAGGACCTGCTTACGGTACAGAACGGAAACTACAGTACATTCAACTTCGATGAAGAAAATTACCTGGTTTTCTATCGGGAAATTCCCCTTCTTGGCGCTGGTCTGGCGGTCGGCTTTGATCAGAGTACGGCGTATCAGGCTATCGGTCAGAAACTCGTTGTCGGGCTGTATTTCCTGGCTGGAATAGTCGCGCTGGCTACTTTGTTCAGCCTCTATTTCGCCCACAAACTGACTCGACCAATACGCACTCTGACAAAAGCCAGCACGGAATTCGCAGCGGGTAACCTTGAGCATCAAATCGAGGTTCAGGGCCGTGATGAACTTGCGCAGTTGGGCGACGCCTTTAACAAGATGGCCAACGATTTGAGAGCCGACAGGATTCAGTTGGAAACTGAGCGGGAGCAACTTCAGAAAATCCTGGACAGTAGTCCAATTGGTCTCGGCATATCGGCGAATGGCGAGGTTCGCTTTGCCAATCCCAAGTTGCAGGAGATGCTTGGCGCACGTGTTGGCATGGACATTGATGACCTTTATGTGCAACCCCAAAATCCCACTTCTTTAAGAAAAGAGCTGGTGACGAAACATACTCTGCTGGATCATGAGGCACAGTTCTTCGCCAAGGACGGCACCGTCCGGGATGTTCTGGCCAACTATGTCACCATGACTTTTGGCGGTGAAGAGAGCACTCTGGCCTGGGTCGTAGATATTACGGATCAAAAACGGATCGAACGAGACGTTCAGGCCAAAGAGGAACGGCTTCGCAGTATCATCAATAGTGCCATTGACGGTATTGTCGTGATCAATGAACGCGGTATCGTCCAGGAATTCAGCCCGGCAGCAGAATCCATTTTTGGCTACAAAGCCAGCGAGATCATTGGGCAGAATATCTCCCTGTTAACGCCCTCCCCCCACAGAGAAAAACACGACGCCTATATCCGGAAATTTCTGGAGACCCGTCAATCCGCGATTGTTGGCGCGGGTCGTGAAGTTGTCGCTGTGCACAAGGATGGCAGGCAGTTTCCTCTGTACCTTGCCGTGTCCGAGACTCCGATCCGCGATCAGTTGTTCTTCACCGCCATTGTTCGGGATATTACCCGGGAAAAACAGGTTGAGGAGGAGCTGCAATCAGCCAAGCAAAGGGCCGAAGCAGCAAGCCAGGCGAAGTCGGCATTCATCGCCAATATGAGCCACGAGATTCGAACACCCATGAATGCCATTATGGGGTTTGCTGAATTGCTGATGAATACGACGAGCCTGTCGTCGGAAGCAAGGAATCAGTCGGAAATCATCTGGAGCGCGAGCAATTCCTTATTGTCGATCATCGACGACATTCTCGATTTCTCGAAACTCGAGGCAGGCCAGATGTCCATCGAGAAAACCACCTTTCACTTGCCAAGCCTTCTTCACGATACGATTTCCATTATGAGCAGAAGGGCCGCTGAAAAGGGGCTGGACATCCGGCTGGACATCGCTCCGAATGCGGAGGAAAACGTGTTGGGCGATCCGACCCGCATACGGCAGATTGTCCTCAACCTTCTCAGTAATGCCGTAAAGTTTACCGATTCCGGTGGCGTAACGGTCTATCTCTATGCGAAAGCCCATTTAACGTGCATTACCGTAAAAGATACCGGTATCGGTATGAATGAAGATCAGATTCAACATGTTTTTGATCCATTCAGTCAGGCAGACGAGTCCATTACCCGCAGATTCGGTGGTACCGGTCTGGGGCTTTCCATATGCAAACAGCTGGCAGAGAGAATGTCCGGGCGAATTTTCGCTGAGAGCGAGTTAGGTCATGGAACCTCCTTTACGCTTGAGCTTCCTCTGGAATCTGCGCCAACTGGCACAGTGAACGAGTATCAGGCTGCTTTCATGCAACCACTCGAACCCATCTCGCAAAGACGCTTCAATATCCTGTTGGCCGAAGACATTGAAACCAACGCCCAGCTAGTGACTACACGATTATCCTCGGAGGGCCATCGAATTAGCTGGGTACGGGATGGCAAGGAGGCGCTGGAAGCCTACAAGTCCGGGAAGTTCCATCTCATCCTGATGGACATGATGATGCCGGTCATGGATGGGCTGGAGGCGACCCGAAAAATACGCGCCACCGAAGGTAAAAACGAACACGTTCCAATTATTGCCTTGACCGCAAGCGTCACCGAAGAAGACTGTGCTAACTGCCTGGCTGCTGGGATGGATGTTGTAGAGCGCAAACCAATTAATGCGTTCAAGCTGTTGAAACGCATGGACTCCCTGGTCCCGGAGGGTCAGGGAACTATGCTGGAGCCCGGCCAGCCGTCCGCAGAATGCTCCAATATAGATTTTGGTCCGCTCGAGGGGGTGGCCGATATTTCGTCAGCGCTGGCTATCTGGGGCAACGATAAAGAGTACGCCAACGGGCTATGTCTATTTTCACGTCAGCTTTCCAAGTATGAGTCCGAATTACAGAGACTGGCCTCACTGAAGGCTTTCTCAGAATCCGACCAGAAAGCGCTGAAAGAGATTGCCCACCTATTGAAAGGATCCGCTGCAAATCTCGGACTTTCACCGCTTAACCGCGCTTCTGCAATCCTTGAAACAACTGCGGACGCCGCACCGACAACGATTCCTACTGGGGCAATTCGAGCTGTGCGAGAGGTACTCTTCGAGATAAAGTCAGCATTGTGCAAATGGCCACCCTGCATTACCCCGGATGAGTACCCGGCAGTCCTTAACATCGACCGGAAATTGGCAACCCTCCGGGTAAGGGAATTAATTACATCCCTGAACTATCTTAATCCTGACCGGTCAGAATCAATCCTGCAGGACCTGTCTGAATGCTGGCCCTTGCAAGACGTACTACCAATACGTAAGGCGCTGGCCCAGTTTGATTTTGTATTGGCTAAACGCCTTGCTTCAAAGCTTCTTGTCTCTATTGGTGAAACTGAGGATTCTCGGGATGAAGAAGATTCTGATAGTTGACGATGAACCCAATAACCTGGAGGTTCTTCGCCAGATTCTCAGGCAGGATTATGACCTGCTGTTTGCCCTGAACGGTGAATTAGCCAAAGAAGCGGCCATAAAACATCGACCCGATCTGATACTACTCGACGTTTCCATGCCACAGATCAGCGGTTTTGATGTCTGCCGGTGGTTAAAGCAACAACCAACCACTCAGCGTATTCCGGTGATTTTCATCACAGCGTTAACCAAGGTCGAGGAAGAGCTTAAAGGATTCAATCTGGGGGCTGTTGATTATATCCACAAGCCCTTCTCTGCCCCCATAGTCAAGCGCCGCGTGCAGACTCATCTGCTCCTCATTCATCAGGACGAATTGAAACGAAGCTATAAAGAAGCGGTGTTTATGCTTGGGCGCGCGGGCCATTACAACGATACGGATACCGGTGTGCATATTTGGCGAATGGCTGAATACTCTCGCCATATTGCCCTCACGCTGGGCTGGGACAAGGATCGGGCTGAATTGCTTGAAATGGCCGCGCCACTGCATGACACAGGGAAAATAGGCATTCCCGACAGCATTCTGAAAGCCCCCAGAAAGCTGGAGCCCCATGAGTGGGAGATCATGAAAACTCACACTACCATTGGTTATGACATCCTTAGTAAAGCTAACTGCGACCTCATGACAATGGCAGCCGAAATCGCTCTCTATCATCATGAAAAGTGGGATGGTACCGGCTACCCTGCGGGCCTGGCCGGGGAAGACATTCCTCAATCAGCCCAGGTGGTTGCGGTGGCCGATGTTTTTGACGCCTTGTCCGTGAGTCGCCCCTATAAGAATGCCTGGCCCATAGAGGACTGCATAGACTTTATAAAGAGCCAGTCGGAAAAACACTTCAATCCAGCGGTTGTCGAGGCCTTCTTATCATGCCTGCCTGAAGTATTGGGTACCCGTGACTACTACGCGTCAGAAGAAACAGAAACCACTCAGTAAAGAGACGCTGTTAAAAGTGTCACCGTAACCTTATCTCTGCCGGCGCTCCTGCGCCGGTTTCAAATATATACCCAGGGGGGTATATCCCAGGATTGCCACTTCTCCGTAACGTTGTATCCCAAGCAAAGACTAAACCGGCCACCCTTCGGAAAGGGCCGGTCAAGACACACTGATGTTTCGGGAGCAACAACGTGACAACAACGTCTCATACCCATTCCTACTACGCTGCGTCGGCCAACGACAAGACTGTCCGACCCACCCTGAAAGGGCACGCAAGGGCTGATGTCTGCGTCATCGGCGCAGGCTTCACCGGCATGTCGACAGCGCTTCACCTCGCCGAAAAAGGGTTCAAGGTCATTGTCCTTGAAGGCAGCCGAATTGGCTTCGGTGCATCCGGCCGTAACGGTGGCCAGATCGTCAACAGTTACAGCCGCGATATTGATTTCATCGAACGGAACTATGGCGAGAAAGTCGGTTCCGAAATGGGCCAGATGGCCTTTGAAGGCGGTCGTATCCTGCGTCGCTTCGTCAAGCAGTACGACATTCAATGCGACCTGAAGGAAGGCGGCATTTTCGCGTCCTGCAACAGCAAGCAATTCGACGGCCTGGTCGAGAAGAAAAAGCTCTGGGAGGCCCACGGCCATGACCAACTCGAGTTGCTCGACGAGAACGCCATCCGGCAATACGTCGGCAGCGAACGCTACACTGGCGGTCTGATCGATCATAGCGGCGGGCATTTCCATCCGCTCAATCTGGTACTGGGTGAAGCTGCAGCCGTTGAATCCCTGGGCGGCATCATCTACGAGAACTCCGCAGCCCTGCGGATTCGTGAAGGCGACAAACCGGTCGTCCACACCGAGGAAGGCTGCGTTGAGGCTGACTATGTGTTGGTTGCCGGTAATGCCTACCTCAATGGCCTGCTGCCCAAACTGGAATCCAAGGCCATACCGTGCGGCACGCAGATCATTACCACCGAGCCATTGGCTGAGAATGTGCGACAGCGCCTGCTGCCCAAAGACAATTGTGTCGAGGACTGCAACTATCTACTCGACTACTTCCGCCTGTCCGGTGACGGTCGGATGATCTACGGCGGTGGCGTCACCTACGGCGCCCGCGAGCCCGGAAAGGTCGAATCCCTGATCGTACCCAAGATGCTCAAGACCTTCCCGGAGCTCAAGGGGGCGAAGATCGACTACGCCTGGACGGGCAACTTTCTCCTCACGCTGATGCGTCTGCCCCAGTTTGGCCGCATTGGCGGGAATATCTATTACGCACAGGGCTATAGCGGCCATGGCATTACCTGTACCCATTTGGCTGGCAAGGTGATCAGTGACGCTATCCAGGGCCAGGCCGAGCGATTCGATATCTTCGCCGGTCTGCCCCAGTACTCCTTCCCCGGCGGACGGGCCATGCGAATTCCGCTGACCGCCATGGGTGCCTGGTACTACAACCTGCGCGACCAGCTCGGTATTTGATTTCTCAATACGTCCCAACCCCCGCGGTGACGCCACTCACCGCGCTTTCTATCAAAAACAAGAGACGGGTAATATGATGACTGACGACACACTACGTTCCGATAGCGGGATCATGCCAATGAACGATGGCCTGAAGGACCGTCCTGGCTGGAGCCCCTTGAATTCAATATTGGGCTACGGCGCAATACTGGCAGCCTTCGCTTATATGTCGACCTGGCAGCTGGAGGGCGGTTCCTACGGCGTTCTGAGTTTGCTGCCTTCACTGTTGATCGTTCTGGTCGCAGTTAAAACCAAGCGCCCCCTTGAATCCATCTTCGCCGGGATCATCGCCGGTTCCCTCCTGATTGACCCGACCAGCCTTTTCACCAGCCTGGGCGACCTGTCCATGAACGTGGTCCAGAATGAGACCATCGCCTGGATTGTACTGGTGTGCGGCATGATGGGCGGCCTGATCAATATGCTGGAGCGCGGCGGCAGTGTGCTGAGTTTTGGCGAGGTGCTCGCCAAGCGTATAAAGACCAAGCGCGGCACCATGCTGACTACTTCTTTCCTGGGCCTGGCGGTCTTTATTGACGATTACCTGAATTCGCTGGCTGTGTCCGCGTCCATGAAGACCCTGACGGATCGATTCAAAATCTCCCGTGAAAAGCTGGCGTTTCTGGTGGACTCCACCGCCGCTCCGGTCTGCATCCTGGTACCGATTTCCACCTGGGCGGTCTATTTTGGCGCTTTGCTGGAAGAAAACGGCGCTGTCGCCGACGGTAAGGGCATGTCCCTGTACATCGATTCGATTCCCTACATGGCCTACGGCTGGGCCGCACTGATTGTGGTTTTCCTGGTTGCCATGGGGGTCCTGAAGGATTTCGGGCCGATGAAAAAGGCCGAGGAACGGGCCCGTAAAGGCCAGCCGATCCCGGACGGATTAGAGGACCAGGGGTTCGATACCAGCAATGTTCGTCGTACTTCCACGATGGTTGGACTGATGAATTTCCTGCTGCCGGTGGCGGTCCTCATTGTCGCCAGCATCTATTACGAGATTGACCTGTTACTGGGCGCGCTGGTGGCTTCCATCTTCACCATGGTCCTGTACTTTTCCCAGCGGCTGATGAGCTTCGGCGAACTGACTGACTCCATGCTGGATGGCTTCAAAGTGATGCTGCACCCGATCGCCGTGGTGTGTGCCGGTTTCATGGTCAAGGCCATCAACGATGAACTGGGCATGACGACCTACATCATCGACACCATCACCCCGTATCTCTCTCCGGAGCTACTGCCAGCGCTGGTGTTTGCCACCATGGCTGCGGTGGTGTTCTCCACCGGGTCAAGCTGGGGAGTGTTTGTGGTATCCCTGCCCATCGTAATCCCAATGGCCCAGGCCATGGATATGTCCATGCCACTGACCGTGGGCGCCCTGCTCTCCGCGTCTGCGTTCGGTAGCCATGCGTGTTTCTTCAATGACTCCACGGTGCTGTCATCCACGGGCTCGGGCTGTACGCCGATGCAGCATGCCCTGACCCAGATCCCTTACGCTACGATAGGCGCGGTCCTGGCGTTCGTATCCTTCATCGTGATGGGTTACACGATCACCTGAACCATCGCTGCTGACAGCCGGGCCAGGTGCTTACACCTCGCCCGGTTTTTTTGTGCGTGCAAAAAAACCGGCGCTGACGCCGGTCGTTGAGGAACGGGAATGGAACCTACCGGTTCATACCCTCTTGCTACCCTGCTGCAGGAACGAGGCCATCCAATGCGCGACCTGCAGGGAATCCGTATCAGCGGACTCGTCGTTGAGGCCTGCCAGCGCCTCATCCACCGCTGCCGGCGGAATGGGATTGTCCCGGCGCGACGCTACTAACCGGGACTCGAAGTCCACGTTGAATTCGGGGTGGGCCTGTAGAGTCAGTATGCAATTGTCGTATTGAAGTGCGGCAAGGGGGCAGAAGGACGAATAGGCGATGACTTCAGCCTGCTTCGGCTTGGTCAGAACCTGGTCCTGATGCATGGCGCTCAGGGTGAACTGCCCTTGCAGTCCGGCCAGTTCCGGTACGGTCTTTTCCAATTGATAGGTGTGCAGGCCAACGCCCCAGCCATTCGGGTATTTGTTGACGTCAGCACCAAAAGCTTCAGCGATAATCTGGTGACCGAAGCAGATACCGACCATCGGACGCGCGGTGCTGTAGATCTCGAGGATCAGGTTCTTCAGGCGAACCATCCACGGCGCGTTCTCATAGACGTTGGACTTCGAGCCGGTAATGATCCAGGCGTCGCAGGATCCAGTCGAATCCGGTAAGACATTGTCCCGGACATCGAAGGTCTCATAGTCGAACTCGTAGCCGGCCTGCCCGAACAGGTTCATGAACATGTCCGAGTAGGACCCGTAGGTATCAATCAAGTCGTCCGGCGTAATGCCGGTGGCGAGTATGCCGATTTTCAGGCTCATCAGGTACTCCTCGCCTACGGCTGAACCGCAGGCGTTATCGGTTGTCAGTGGAATCAGAGCAGGCCGAGGTAGGCTTCGTACTCGACGTCGGAGATCCGCTCATTCAGGCGTTGACGCTCCTGACGCTTGGCTTCGGCGTAGACCCGGACGAACTCTTCGCCCAGGTACTCCCGCAGGATCTCACTCTGATCAAAGCGATTGGTTGCTTCCTGCCATTCACACGGCAGCGGGAATTCAGGGTTCTCCTCGGCATAGGCATCGCCCTCAACCGGCGCGCTCGGCACCAGCTTGTTCTCCATGCCATAGAATGCGCCAGTGAGGACCGAGGCGAGTACGAGATACGGGTTGGCGTCGGCGCCGGCGACCCGGTGTTCGATCCGTCGGGCAATATTGGGGCTTTCCGGTACACGCAGGGCAACCGTTCGGTTCTCGTAGCCCCAACTGGCGAAGGTTGGTGCGTAGGCGCCAGGCATAAAACGGCGGTAGGAATTAAGGTGGGGCGCAAAAACCAGCATGCTCTCCGGCATCAGCTGCATGAGACCGGCGACGGCCTGTTTCAGAAGATCGCTGCCCTCCTCCGTGCCGTTATTAAAGACGTTGTTACCATCCTGGTCGAGCAAGCTGAAGTGGACATGGAAACCGTTGCCACTCTCCTCGGCGTAGGGCTTGGCCATGAACGTCGCAGCATAGCCATGGCGCCTTGACACGCCACGCACCAGGCGCTTGAACAGAATCGCCTGATCGGCTGCATTCAGTGGATCGGCCACATGATTGAGATTGACCTCGAACTGGCCCGGGCCCATCTCGGCGATAATGGTGTCCGCCCCGATACCCTGGGTCTGACAGGCCGCACGAATGTCGGTGAAGAAGGCCTCGAATCCGTCCATTTCCTCGACGGCGTAACCTTCCGTATTGGACAGCCGGCGGCCCTTGCCATCGGCCAATGCCGGTGGGATCGGTCGTTGCGTGCTTTCCGATTCGGCATCCATAAGGTAGAACTCGAGCTCCGTCGCCATCACCGGCGTTAATCCCCGCTCAGCAAAGCGGTCCACGATACGCTTGAGGACCTGACGAGGATCAGCCTCGAAGGGCGTTCCATCCGGATTGAACATCATCGCCAGCATCTGATCCCGGGGTACTTCGGACCAGGGCACCGGTGTGGGGTCGTCAGTGACGGGCATACAGACACCATCACTATCGCCGGTTTCAAACACCAGTCCATTTTCGAGCACGTCCGCGCCCCAGAAATCAAAGCCGACCACCGAGCGTGGTAATTTAAGTCCATCCTTCCGTGCCTTTTTCAGGCCGCTGGAAGGCATGCGCTTTCCGCGTAAATTCCCGTTCAGGTCCGTGATGAAGAAGTCCAGGTCGCGGTTCTTGTTAATATTCATACGCGTCACTCTTGAATGCTTTTTGAAAGTCAGAATGCCACGATATCCCACTGGAGTGAGGGTGTATCTATCACCCGGGGGGTATATCCCCGAAAACACGACTTTTCCTATGGTAGGCGTGGACGTTTATCCAGGCACCTACACTTTGATGGAAACTGTCATGCCATACACAACAAAAATTCCGAACACAGAAACCCATAACGCCGTCCGCGATACCGATGCCCGCCACCACCTGCATCCGTTCACCGACACCCAGGCACTCAACCGCAAGGGCGCACGGGTTATCACCCGAGCCGAAGGCGTCCATGTCTGGGATTCGGACGGCAATCAACTGATCGATGGTATGGCAGGCCTCTGGTGCGTGAATCTGGGGTACGGACGGCAGGAATTGATCAATGCCGCCCACGAGCAGATGCAGGTGCTGCCCTACTACAACACGTTTTTCCAGAGCACCCATTCACCTGTCACGAGCCTCGCCCAGGCCATTGCCGACATCACGCCGGGCGATCTTAACCGGATCTTTTTCGCCAATTCCGGCTCGGAGGCGATCGACACAATCATCCGTATGGTGCGCCATTACTGGACGCTCAAAGGCAAGCCCTACCGCAAGCTGCTGATCGCCCGGGAGAACGCCTATCATGGCAGTACCCTTGGCGGCGCCAGTCTGGGCGGCATGCCCCATATGCACGGCCAGTGTGCCCCGCTGCTGCCGGGTATCCACTGCATCCGGCAGCCCTATTGGTATGGTGAGGCCGATGGGCTTTCCGAAGATGAGTTTGGCCTGATCCGCGCCCGCGAGCTGGAAGAGAAACTATTGGAAGTTGGCCCCGATAACGTCGCCGCTTTTGTTGGTGAGCCCATCCAGGGTGCCGGTGGCGTGATCGTCCCACCACGCACTTACTGGCCGGAAATTCAGCGTATTTGCCGCAAGTATGACGTGCTGCTGGTGGCGGATGAGGTGATCTGTGGTTTCGGTCGGACCGGGCAATGGTTTGGCAGCCAGACGTTCGATTTCCAGCCGGACATCATGTCGATGGCCAAAGGCCTCTCCTCCGGATATATGCCCATTTCCGCCGTAGCGGTTGGTGACCGGATCGCTGACACCCTGATCGAGTCGGGCGATGACTTCAGTCACGGGTTCACCTATTCCGGTCATCCCGTGGCAGCCGCCGTCGCCCTGGAGAATATCCGGATATTGCAGGACGAACGGATTATCGAATCGGTCGCCTCCGACATTGGTCCCTACTTCCAGGCCCGCCTGCGGGACACCCTTAGTGAGCATCCGCTCTGCGGCCATATCGAGGGCACCGGCCTGATTGCTGGCCTGGCCCTGGTGAAGGATCGCAAAACCCGCACGTTCTTTGACGAAGACGTGGGCACCCTGTGCCGGGACGAGTGCACCAACAACGGGCTGATCGCACGGGCCTGTGGCAACCGGATGGTGCTTTCACCGCCTCTGGTTATCAGCCGTACGGAGGTGGATGAGATGGTCGACCGCCTGCGTGTTGCGCTGGATCGCACCTATGCCAGGGTGGGCGGCATTTCTGCGGCATAGTCCTTGCGGTGGATCGAACTGGCTTCGGTCCACCAATTGGCTTAGCCTTGAAAGAAAGACAACAAAGGCCGTGTAATGAAAGACCGCGTGAATCAGATACAGGCGAATGAGAGCTGGCAGAAGAACCTGGCGGTCCTCATTGAGCATCAGCGCCTGCGCAGCTTTCCGGCCATGTTGGAGGCTTTCCTGTCGACATTGTGTTTTTTCGATACGATCCTTCTGCTGACCTACAAGAAGTCCCTGCGACCAATCCTGGTCCATCCCTCCGATCCCGAGGAACAGAGCGATACCCTGCGCCAGTACCTGAACCATGCTTATGTATTGGACCCTCTGTTTCACGCCATCAAAAACGGGTCATCGTCAGGCGTTGTGCGTCTGGCTGAAATCATGCCGGATTCGTTCAGGAGCACGGAGTATTACCAGACCTGCTATCAGAACTTCGGCCTGGTGGACGAGGTCAACCTGCTGATCCGCCTGGATGACAAAGTGACCTGTGCCATCACCCTCGGGCGCAAGGCGTCGCTGGAGAGCATTCCCCGAACCGAGTTAAATGCCCTGCAGGAGTTCTACCCGGTCATCAGTGCACTGGTGCGCCAGTTCTGGCAGGCTCAAGCCGGTGAATTCCTGCAATACGGTCGCTCCGATGGGCCAATGAAGCGCGCTCTGCGTACATTTGCCAGCGGCGTCCTCACCCAGCGCGAGCGGGAAATCACCGACCTGATTCTGCGTGGTTTTTCGTCCCAGGCGATTGCCGATAAACTGAAGATCAGCGTGGGGACCGTGAAGGTGCACCGCAAGAATATCCATACACGGCTGAACACCTCCACGCAGGCAGAAATCTTCACGCAATTCATCAACCACCTGACCCACCTGGAAGACAACCCCACGAGCATTGAGCACTGATCAGAGACTGATCCAGACGGTTTTAAGGTCGGTGTATTTTTCAAGCGCATGCAGGGATTTGTCCCGGCCATAACCGGAAGCTTTCACTCCGCCGAACGGCATTGTACTGTCTCCACCGCCCCAGCCGTTGACCCAGACCATGCCGCTCTGAATTTTCCGGCTAACGCGATGAGCCCGGGACAAATTGCCCGTCCAGACCGATGCGCCCAGGCCGTAACGGTTGTCGTTGGCCAGGTGGATGGCTTCTGCTTCATCGCTGAATTCGCCCACCGCCAGTACCGGGCCGAATATTTCTTCCTGCACAAATCGCATGCCGTTGTGGGCCTCGCCAATGATGGTGGGCTCGACGAAGTAGCCCTGCCCCGGCACCGCTTCCGGGACACCGCCGGTCAACACCTGACCGCCCTCATCGATTGCCAACTGGATATAGCGGGCAACGGTTTCCAATTGGGCCTTGTCGACAAGCGCACCCATTCGGGTGTCCGGATGCAAAGGATCCTGCGGTTGGTAGGCTTTCGCCGCCTCCAGCAATGCTTCTGTGAAACGCTCGCGGATGGACGACTGGACATAGAGCCGGGAACAGGCGATACAGACTTCGCCCTGGTTGGAGAATATCGCTGCCGCCGCCATGGACGCGGCCTTCTCGATGTCCTCGCAATCCTCAAACACCAGCATCGGTGATTTACCACCCGCCTCAATCCATACCCGTTTGAGGTTGGACTGACCGGCGTATTCCATCAGCAGTCCGCCGACGCGGCTGGATCCGGTAAAGGCAAGCACATCGACGTCGTTATGCAGCGCCAGCGCCTTGCCTGCGGTGTGGCCGAAACCGGGTAGCACGCTGAACACGCCATCGGGAATACCCGCCTTTTTCCCCAGCTCCGCCAGTCGCAGTACACTCAGTGCACTTTTCTCGGATGGCTTGAGAATGACTGAATTGCCCGCCGCCAATGCCGGGGCAATTTTCCAGATGGCCATCATCAGCGGATAGTTCCAGGGGGTGATCGCTGCGACGACGCCCGCAGGCTCATGGCTGATCAGGCCGAGGGTGTCGTTGCCGGTTGGGGCAATCTCGCCATAGAGCTTGTCGATGGATTCGGCTGTCCAGCGCAGACAGTCAATGGAATCCGGTACGTCGATACCAACCATCTCACTGATGGGCTTGCCCATGTCCAGGCTGTCCAGCACAGCCAGTTCATCACCGTGTTTCTCAACCAGGTCGGCCAGGCGCAGCAGAATGCGTTTACGGTCACCCGGAGCCAGATCCGACCAGACACCGGAAACAAACGCCTCGCGGGCAGCGGACACCGCCATGTCGACATCAGCTGCATCGCAGCTGGCCACATCGGTGAGCTTTTGTTCCGTCGCCGGGTTGATGGCCGGAAAAGTCTCACCGGACACGGCACTTCGGAACTGACCGGCGATGAAGGCCCGACCCTGCAAGGTTACCAACTCACTCAGGGCTATCCATTCTGCACTGGTTTTCATGGTCTTCTCCCGACATTGAATGACTTTGCAGGTAAGCCTACCCGGCCGGGCCACCAGCGCTCCATATACCTCAGTAGGTATATTCCTCCTTCAGCGCCCGAGGAATTTCAGTACCGCGTCGACACTTTCCTTGGCGTCGCCAAAAAGCATGCGTGTGTTGTCCTTGTAGAACAGTGGATTGTCTACGCCGGCGTAACCGGTAGCCATGCCGCGTTTGAGCACGATGGTGGTCTTGCCGTTCCAGGGTTCGAGGACCGGCATTCCGGCGATGGGGCTGTCCGGTACTTCCTGGGCCGCCGGATTGACGATGTCGTTGGCGCCGATCACCACGGAGACATCCACGTTGGGGAAGTCCTTGTTGATCTCGTCCATCTCGTAGACGATGTCGTAGGGAACCCTGGCCTCGGCCAGCAGCACGTTCATGTGACCCGGCATGCGGCCTGCCACCGGATGGATGCCGAAGCGTACGTTGACGCCCATCTCCCGCAGCTTATTGCTGATCTCGAAGACCGTGTGCTGTGCCTGTGCGACCGCCATGCCGTAACCGGGCAGGATCATCACTTCCCTGGCGCTCTCCAGCAAGTGCGCCACCCCTTCCGCCTCAATCGGATTAACGTTGCCGGCCTCGCCAGCCGGGCCTGCTCCGGCGCTTTTGCTCGAACCACCGCCAAAACCACCGAGGATGACGCTGACGAACCTGCGGTTCATTGCCTTGCACATGATGTAGCTGAGGATGGCACCGCTACTGCCAACCAATGCACCGACCACGATCAACAGGTCGTTGCCCAGCATGAATCCCATCGCCGCCGCGGCCCAGCCGGAGTAGCTGTTGAGCATCGATACCACCACCGGCATGTCGGCGCCCCCGATGGCAATGACCATGTGTACGCCGAACACCAGTGCGACAACGGTCATCAGCACCAGCCAGAACAGGCCACCGCCAGCGGCGGACTGTTCAACGAAAAGCACTCCGAATACCACCGCCGCCACACCCAGGCTGGCGTTGAACAGGTGCCGCCCTGGTAGCTGCAGGGGCTTGCCGCTGATCCTGGCACTCAGCTTGAGGTAAGCGGCGACGGAACCGGTGAAGGTGACCGCGCCAATCAGGATGCCGACGTAGGTTTCGATGTCGTGGATGGTCTTCTCGATACCGCTGAGGTCGCTGTGCCCCAGCGCGTTAGCGTATCCGACGAAGACCGCAGCCAGCCCCACCAGGCTATGAAGGATCGCGACCAGTTCCGGCATCTGGGTCATCTCGACCTTTTTTGCCAGATACCATCCGATAGCACCACCGGCGATCATGCCTGGCAGTAAGAAAAAGTAGTTGTTGGTGACGATGCCGAATATCGTCACAACCAACGCCAGGCCCATGCCCAGCATGCCGTAGAGGTTGCCGCGACGTGCGGATTCCTGATGGCTGAGGCCACCCAGTGCGAGGATAAAGAGTGCGCTCGCTCCTATGTAAGAAGCCGTGATTACACCTGTGATCATCATACCCACCCTATTTCCTGAACATCCGCAGCATGCGCTGGGTGACGGCGAAACCGCCGACGATATTAATGCTGGTGATAAACACCGCCAACACGGCCAGTATCAGCACCAGGGGTTGCTCGCTGGAAATCTGCATCAGAGCGCCGATAACGATGATGCTACTGATAGCATTGGTGACACTCATCAGCGGCGTATGCAGTGAGTGCGACACCCCCCAGATCACCATGTAACCAACGAAGCAGGACAGCACGAAAACGGTCAGGTGCCCCATGAATTCCGGCGGTGCCACCGATCCCAGGCCCAACAGCCCAAGCCCTGCGAGCGCCACGGGGGCCAGGAATGCCAGCGGGTGTTTCGGCTTTGGCTCCGCTTTTTCAACCTCGATCCGGGCCTTGTCCCCCATGTCGGTCTTTGGCGCCGCTGACAGTCGTGGTGCGGGTGGTGGCCAGGTGACTTCGCCTTCTTTCACCACGGTGGCGCCGCGAATCACTTCGTCTTCCATGTTGACGACAATCTCGCCATTCTTCTCCGGGCACAGGTCGCTCAGCAGATGGCGCAGGTTGGTGGCATAGAGTTGGTTGGCCTGAGAGGCCAGTCGGCTCGGCAGGTTGGTGTAGCCGATCAGGGTAACGCCGTGCCTGACCACCACCTGGTCGGCTTCGGTCAGCTTGCAGTTGCCACCGGTTTCGGCCGCCAGATCGACGATGACGCTGCCCGGTTTCATGCTGTCGACCATGCCCTCGGTGATCAGTTCCGGCGCCGGCTTGCCCGGAATGAGGGCCGTGGTGATGATGATATCAACGTCCTTGGCCTGCTCCGCGAACAGTGCCATCTCGGCCTCGATGAACTCGGGGCTCATGGTCTTGGCATAGCCGCCCTGGCCACTACCTTCCTCGCCCTCTCCTTCAAAATTGAGCATCAGGAACTCCGCATCCATGCTCTCTACCTGCTCCTTCACCTCAGGGCGGGTGTCAAAGGCACGGACCACGGCGCCCATGCTCTTGGCCGCACCGATGGCGGCGAGCCCCGCCACACCCGCACCAATCACCAACACCTTGGCCGGGGGGATCCTGCCGGCGGCTGTAATCTGTCCGGTGAAGAAGCGGCCGAAGTGCTGGGATGCCTCAACCACCGCCCGGTAGCCCGCTATGTTGGCCATGGAGCTCAGTGCGTCCATCTTCTGGGCACGGGAAATGCGCGGCACTGAGTCCATGGCCAGGGCGGTTACGCCACGGTTGGACAGTTCCTGCAGCATCTCGGGGTTTTGCGCCGGATAGAGAAAGCTGATCAGGGTCTGGCCCTTGCCCAGCAGCTCAACCCCATAAAAGCCCAGTTCCGGGTGCTGGCTGGGCGGACGGACTTTCATGACAATGTCGGACGAATTCCACAGTTCTCTCGGGTCCTCGATAATCTCAACACCGGCTTCGCGGTACTGGTCGTCATCGAAATTGGCCTGCAAGCCGGCCCCTGTTTCGATAGCGAGCCTGAAGCCCAACTCTTGCAGCTGTATTGCGACTTCCGGAGTCAACGCCACGCGTTTTTCCCCGTCGTCGATCTCTCTGGGAACGCCTATTCGCATCGTGTGCTCTCCACTGGGATTAGCCATGGTAGAAATCCCATTGTTTTTTATGTTGTGCCAGGTGGCGCTGTTGCCACGCTGAAGGTTGGGCGACCTTTTCGCACTGTACGGCGGTGACTTTGTATTCAGGGCAGTTGGTGGCCCAGTCCGAGTTGTCGGTGGTGATGACGTTGGCGCCGCTCACGGGATGGTGGAAAGTGGTATAGACCACACCCGGTTGCATGCGAGTGCTTATTTTGGCCTGCAGCACGGTATTACCTGAGCGGCTGGTAAGGCCAACCCAGTCGCCGTCATTAATGCCGCGTTCTTCGGCGTCGTGGGGGTGCAACTCCAGCCAGTCCTGTTCATGCCACGCCTGATTGTCAGTGCGTCTTGTCTGAGCGCCGACGTTGTATTGGCTGAGGATACGGCCCGTGGTCAACAGCAGAGGGAAACGACGATTGGCGCGCTCTGTTGTCGGCACGTAGTCAGTGACCATGAACCGGCCCTTGCCAATCGGAAAGTCCTGCTCGTGCATGATGGGAGTACCACTCGGATTGTCATCATTACACGGCCATTGGATGCTGCCGAGCTCGTCCAGTTTCTGGTAAGTCACACCCTGGAAACTGGGTGTCAGGCTGGCAATTTCCGCCATGATCTGTTCCGGATGTTCGTAATGCATGGCATAACCCAGGGCGTTCGCCAGGTCCTGGGTGACCTCCCAGTCGCCTTTGCCGGCCAGCGGTGGTATCACCTTGCGCACGCGGTTGATGCGACGTTCTGCGTTGGTGAACGTGCCATCCTTCTCCAGGAACGAGGAGCCAGGCAGCAGTACGTGGGCGAACTTGGCGGTCTCGTTCAGGAAGAGATCCTGCACGATCAGGCATTCCAGCGAACCGAGCGCCTGTTCCACATGGTGGGTGTTGGGATCGGACTGGGCGATGTCCTCGCCCTGTACGTACAGGCCCTTGAAGCTGCCGTTGATGGCGGCGTCGAACATATTGGGAATGCGCAGGCCCGGTTCGCCATCGATCTTAACGCCCCAGGCATCTTCAAAGGCCTTGCGTGGACCTTCATGGGAAACATGCTGGTAGCCGGGCAGCTCATGGGGGAAGCTCCCCATGTCGCAACTGCCCTGCACGTTGTTCTGGCCGCGCAGCGGGTTGACGCCTACACCATCACGGCCGATATTGCCGGTGGCCAGTGCGAGGTTGGCGATGCCCATTACCATGGTTGAGCCCTGGCTGTGTTCGGTCACGCCCAGACCGTAGTAGATGGCGCCGTTACCTGCCTGTGCGTACAGGCGGGCCGCTTCGCGGACTTGGGCTGCCGGAACACAGGTAATGTCTTCCGTTGCTTCCGGTGAATGGCGTTCGTCACGGATAAAGTCGTTCCAGGTGGCGTAATCGCCTCCGTCACAACGGGTGGCGATGAACATTCGGTCTTCCAGTCCTTCGGTGATGACAACATGCGCCAAGGCGTTGATCAGGGCGACATTGGTCCCGGGGCGTAGCGGAAGATGCAGCGCCTCGCCGCCGTGCGGGGTATTCAGCAAATCAATTGAACGTGGATCGGCAACGATCAGCTTGGCGCCCTGGCGGAGGCGGCGGCGAAGTTGCGAGCCGAACACCGGATGGGCGTCGGTCGGGTTTGCGCCAATAACGATGATAACGTCGGATTTCATCACCGAATCGAAGGTCTGGGTGCCGGCGCTTTCCCCAAGGGTCTGCTTCAGGCCGTAACCGGTCGGAGAATGGCAAACGCGGGCACAGGTGTCGGTGTTGTTATTGCCGAAAGCGGTACGCACCAGTTTTTGCACCAGATAGGCTTCCTCGTTAGTGCAGCGGGAGGACGTAATACCACCGACGCTGTCGCGGCCGTATTTGCCCTGGATGGCCTTGATGCGATCGGCTGCGAACTGGATTGCCTCTTCCCAGCTGACTTCGCGCCAGGGTTCGTCGATGTGATCGCGGATCATCGGCTTGGTCAGCCGTTCCGGATGGGTCGCATAACCGAAGGCGAAGCGGCCTTTTACACAGGAATGCCCGTGGTTGGCTTGGCCATCCTTGAACGGCACCATGCGCACCACGGTGTTGCCTTTCATCTCGGCCTTGAACGAACAGCCGACGCCGCAGTAGGCACAAGTGGTCACCACCGAGTGTTCCGGCTGGCCCTGGTCGATCACCGAGTTTTCCATCAGCGTCGCTGTCGGGCAAGCCTGGACGCAGGCGCCGCAGGAAACGCATTCGGAATCCATGAAGTCTTCGCCCTGCCCCGCCGCGACCTTGGAATCAAAGCCCCGGCCGTCGATGGTCAGCGCGAAGGTGCCCTGCACTTCCTCGCAGGCCCGCACGCAACGCGAGCAAACGATGCATTTACTGGTATCAAAGGTGAAATAAGGGTTGCTGGTGTCCTTCTCGGCTTCGAGATGGTTCTTGCCCTCGTAACCGTAGCGCACCTCGCGCAGGCCGACGGCGCCGGCCATGTCCTGCAGTTCGCAGTCGCCGTTGGCTGGGCATGTCAGGCAGTCCAGCGGGTGGTCGGAAATGTACAGCTCCATCACGTTTCGGCGCAGCTTGGCGACGCGCTCATTCTGTGTAATGACGCTCATGCCCTCGGCCACTGGCGTGGTGCAGGAGGCCGGCAGGCCGCGCCGGCCTTCAATCTCCACTGCGCACAGGCGGCAGGAGCCGAAGGCGTCCAGGTTGTCTGTAGCACACAGCTTGGGGATCTGAATGCCGGCGATAGTGGCGGCGCGCAACACCGAGGTACCCTCAGGCACGATCACCTCCTGGCCGTCAATGGTCAGTGATACGGTGTGGCCGGTCTCGACCGGGGGCGGCGTGCCCAGATCACGGTCAGAGCGGGTGTTCGGATCGTAAATATGCAACATGATCAGGCCTCCCCCGCCGGCGTGCGGGATGCGGTGGTGCGGTCTTGGTGAAAGTCGTCCGGGAAGTGATTCAGTGCGCTGCGTACCGGGTTAGGCGTCATGCCGCCCATGGCGCAGAGGGAGCCGTCTTCCAGGGTGTCACAAAGGTCTTCCAGCAAATTCAGGTGGTAATCGCGTTCCTGGTTGTCGCGGATGTGATCAATGACCTCCACACCACGGGTAGAGCCTATGCGGCAGGGAGTGCATTTGCCGCAGGACTCGACGGCGCAGAATTCCATGGCGAAGCGGGCTTGGTCGAGCATGTCCACGGTGTCATCAAACACCACGATGCCGCCGTGGCCCACCACGGCGCCAACCTCGCTGAAGGCTTCGTAATCGAGCGGGGTGTCCCACTGACCTTCGGGCATATAGGCACCCAGCGGACCACCGACCTGGACGGCCCGCATCGGCCGGCCGGAAGCAGTACCACCACCGTAGTCTTCAAGCAGTTCGCGCAGGGTGACGCCGAACGCCAGTTCCACCACGCCACCGCGTTCGATGTTACCGGTCAGTTGGAACGGCAGGGTTCCCCGCGAACGGCCCCTGCCGTAGTCGGCGTAGGCCTGGCCGCCTTCGGCCAGGATAAAGGGCACGGCGGCCAGGGTAAGCACATTGTTGACCACGGTCGGTTGACCGAAAGCACCTTTCAACGCGGGCAACGGGGGTTTGACGCGCACCTGGCCACGCTTGCCTTCCAGGCTGTCGAGCAGAGAGGTTTCTTCGCCGCAGATGTAGGCGCCGGCACCGAGGCGAACTTCCAGGTGGAAGGCCTTGCCGGAGTTCAGGACATTGTTACCCAGGTAGCCAGCTTTCCCGGCCCTGGCGATGGCTTCGTTCAAAATCTTATGGGCAACCGGGTACTCGGAACGCAGGTAGATGTAACCGGTGTCCGCACCCACGGCCAGGCCGGCGATGGTCATGCCTTCGATCAGCATGAAGGGATCGGCTTCCATCACCAGGCGGTCGGCAAAGGTGCCGGAGTCGCCTTCGTCCGCGTTGCAGACGATAAACTTGCGTTTGGAATAGGGGCTGCTGCCGGTGCGGGCGTCCGCATCGAGCACCGTCTGCCATTTGATGCCGGCCGGGAAAGCCGCCCCACCCCGGCCGCGTAGACCGGAGGCTTTCACTTCGTCGACAATCTCCTGGGGAATCCTGGCCAGGGCTTTGCGCAGACCGACGTAGCCGCCGTGGTGAATGTAGTCATCCAGCGACACCGGGTCGATAATGCCGGCCCGTGCAAACGTAAGGCGCTGTTGGTTCTTGAGGTAGGGAATCTCCTCGGTCGGCCCCAGATACAGTGAATGGCCCGGTTGGCCGTCGAGCAGGCCTTCGTCGAGCAGGGCCGGGATGTCCTCGGGCGTGACCGGGCCGTAGGCCATACGGCCCTGGTCGGTTTCGACCTCGACCATGGGTTCGAGCCAGAACAGGCCGCGCGAACCATTGCGGACCAGCTCGATGTCGACACTGCGGTCGGCACAGGCCCGTTGCAGTATGGCGGCTACCTCGTTGGCGCCGAGTGACAGGGCGGTGGTATCGCGGGGCACAAAGACCTTAACCATGGGTATTGTCTTCCTTTGCCAGGACCGGCTGGATGGCGAGCGGCACAGTCTGTAACTGGTCAATCAGGGCGTCGAAACGGGCCGGTGTAACGCGGCCGTGAATGTCATCCCCAATGCGGATGGATGGTCCGGTGGCGCAATTTCCGAGGCAATAGGCGGCCTCCAGGGTAATGTCGCCATCCAGGGTCGTTTGGTGGTAATCGACGCCGAGTGTCTGTTGGGCGTGGCGTTCGAGTGCACGGCAACCGCGGGCCTGGCAGGCTTCGGCCCGGCAGATATGGATGGTGTGCTTGCCGGGGGCACTGGCGCGAAAATCATGATAGAAGCTGATGACGCCGTGAACTTCGGCGCGGGTAATTTGCAGGCCCTCGGCGATGGCCGGCACGGAGTCGCTGGGGATGTAGCCGAGTTCGTCCTGGATGGCATGCAGGATGGGCATCAGGGCGCCCGGTTTGTGATTCAGGTCAGCGATGATTTGATGCACCATGTGCTGAACATCGGTGGCGGTGGTCTTGTTCATATTGGTCACCCGGAAAATTCTGCACTTGAGGGGATATTGTATTCTCGGAGAAAGCGCCGGATTGCTTGCCTGCGACACATTCAAGCGTAGGAGCGCATGGGGGCTGAAGCATGTAACCCGGCCAGGGTGTGGGCGGAAGAGCGGATTGGATATCGCTCTTCCGCCCTGAGGGTTACACGCTGTATTTAAGCTGCGTCTTTGCCTCCCCGTTCAACCCTTTGTACAAACTTACGCACATCAGAATCAGGATGATGGCGAAAGGCAACCCAGCGGTAACCGCGCCCGCTTGAAGCGCACTGAGTGCCTGCGCCCCACCGCCAAATAACAGGGTTGCAGCGATCACGCCTTCCATGGTTGCCCAGAACACACGCTGGGCGACGGGGGCATCCTGTTTGCCACCGGCAGTGATTCCATCAATCACCAGCGACCCAGAATCCGAGGAGGTAACAAAAAACACCAGCACCAGAACAATGGCGAGGAAAGAAATCAAAGAGGTCAGCGGCATGCTGTCCATCATCTGGAACATGGCGAGCGGTACTTCGGTGAGCCCGCCGCTCAACGCGCCCACCTCAGCCTGGATCTGGTCCAGCGCGTTGCCGCCGAATGCAGTCACCCAGATACCACAAACAAGGGTCGGGATAATCAATACCGCGAGCATGAATTCGCGCACGGTGCGGCCTTTGGACACACGGGCGATGAACATACCAACGAACGGCGACCAGGAAATCCACCAGGCCCAATAGAAAACGGTCCAGCCGTGGAACCAGGTTTCATCTTCCCGTCCCACCCAATTACTGAGGGGCAGAATGTTTTTCCCATAGGACCAGAACAAGTCAAAAAGGTTGGCGAAGAAGCCGCTGATGGAACCGGCGAGGATGACGAAAAGCAGCAGAACGAACGCAATGACCATGTTGATATTGCTGAGCAGTTTTACGCCGCCATCCAAACCACGAACCACGGAAAAAATTGCAATGGCGGTTATGAATGCGATCAAGCCAATCTGCGTAGTGATGCCGTTTCCCACGATACCGAGATACGCCAAGCCACTGGCGGCCTGCTGCGCACCAAGGCCAAGAGACGTAGCAAGGCCGAAGATGGTCGCCAATACGGCGACGATGTCGATAACATGGCCGATCGGCCCCCAGATACGGTTCCCGAGAATCGGATAAAACGCGGACCGGACCGTTAGTGGTAAGCCTTTGTTATAGGCAAAGAAAGCCAGCGAAAGACCGACTATCCCGTACATGGCCCATGGATGAAGCCCCCAATGGAACATGGTGGCGCCCAGAGCCATGGATTTACCCTCGGCGGTGTTCGCTTCCACACCAAGCGGGGTGCCATACCAGTCGGTAAAATAGGCAACAGGCTCGGCAACGCTCCAGAACATCAGGCCGATACCCATGCCTGCCGCAAACAACATGGAAAACCAGGATAACGTAGAGAATTCCGGTTTGGCATTGTCACCGCCAATGCGGACTTTGCTGACTGGCAGAACAATCAACGCCAGACAGAACACCACAAACAGATTGCCACCAGCCATGAACAGCCAGTCAAAGTGTTCGATCGCCCAACCGCGGGCGCCCAACAGCATACCGTTGGCCGCTTCGGTCGCGAACAGGGTACCTGCAACAAATACAAGGATGAGTATGGCGCTGATGCCAAACACCGGGTTGTGGACGTCAAACCCGGCGACTTGGATATTGTCTTGCCCGATCTGGTAATCGACGTCGTCGTAAAGACGATCAGCGTCGACCACGGGCTGCGCACGTTCAGTCATAAGGGGCTCTCCAGAGCAATTCGTTATTATCGGGTTGTTGTTTTTCGAGAGCCCGAGGCCATACCGAATAAGGCCTGGAGTCGGGTTTACCTGAGCACCGTTAACGTGCTGCCGGCCGCTCCGATGTGTCCCGGGCGAGAATCATGGTATGGCATTGCAATTGAGGCCAATACTCCAGCAGCGACATGGAAAGGGTGTTGCGTGTCTTAAAGCGGCAAGGTCGGGATATCCCCGCCGCCTCAAGGTATTACCTCACTACTCCCTCGGCAATTAGCAGCTCCATGATCGCCTCAGCCTTTTCCCGATCCGTACCGTCACGGATGACCTTGCCACCCTGCCCCTGGGGTTTTGCCGTGGCCGCCTTGAACCTGTCGGCGGCGGATTTGGCTTTGACAACGTTGAGGCGCTTGGGTCTGGGTTTGGCGGGGCTCTCCTGCCACTCCAACCGGGTTTCGTCAACCGGTGCATCAACCGCCACGCCATCCATCAGTCCACGACGGGCCGGGCCGAAAGCGTATTGCCGCGCATCGGGAGCCGCATTGTCGACGGTCGCAATGAACGGAAGTGAAACCCGCAGCAGGCGGCGCTGTCCACGTGGCAGGGCTTGCAGCACTTCGGCAAAGCCTTCCTCCACCTTCTGGATATCGGCGATACGGGGAACGATAGGCCAGCCGAGGTATTCCGCCAAAAGGTAAGGCACCATGCCGGAGGCCTCGCCCCGCTCGGCGTGAATGCCGGTGAGGACGATGTCCGCGGGCTGTTCCTTGAGATGGCGCACCAAGATGGGGACGGCATCCGCCCTACCGTCAGCCTCGAGCAGGGTTATCTCCGGCAAGCCCATACCAAGGTACTGGCGCAGGCCAGTTTCGTCACCACCACCGACATGGATGAGTCGGGAGGAGGAGCCTGCCATCTTCAGACCGAGTTCGACGGCCCGGGCATCCTGGCTGGCCCGCCGTGCGCGACCGGACTTGGGGTGTTGACCAACAGAAATAAGGGAGGCGACCTTGAGGTCGGGGTTAGAGAAAGAGTTAGGGAAAGAGTCAGGCGACATGACGGTCCTCCTCTGTGGATTCTGCCGTTGCTTTGGGTGATTCGAGCTCCGTCCCACTTTGGCGGGATTCGGCCAACCGCAGCAATTCACCGAGGATGCCCTGGCTGTTACCAATCACACTCAAGTCGGCCCGTTTGATCATGTCGCAGCCATCATCGAGATTGATGGCCACCACCTTGTCGCACCGGCCGATACCCTGCATATGCTGGATGGCTCCGGAAATACCCACGGCAACATAAACCCGTGCCGTAACCCAGGTGCCGGTAGCACCAACCTGGCGGAAACGCGGCATATTGCCATCGTCCACGGCGACCCGGCTGGCGCCTTCGGTGGCGCCAAGGGCCGTAGCCACTTCATGGAACTGGCTCCAGTCGCGCACGCCGTTACCGGCGGAGAGAATGAATTCCGCTTCCCCAAGGGCTATCTTACTCGGGTCGACCTCGACCTGGCCGAGGTCTTCGATTCGGGGTGTTACCTTGGGAATCGACGCCAGTTCGATCGGTTTTGCCTCATGCCGGGTCTCGTCGATTGGCAGCGCGCATTCCTCGGCCAGCAGGATGACTCGGGCCGTGGGTCGGTGCCAATCCGTCAACTGGCTGCCGCCGCGACAGACGCTGTGGTCGGCATCCACTTGCCAGGCATGGACGACCGGGCGCTCGCTGAGGCGGGCAGCCAGGCGGGAGCCGAGGTCGGCGCCGCCGTGGACCGAATCCGGGAACAGCCAATAACGCGGGGCAAGTTCGGATTCAACCGCTTCAAGCACGGCCAGTTTGTGTTCCGGGCAGTAGCCGGTCAGCGACTGGCCGTAAACCTCGGTCAAATGAACCATTCGGTCGGCGCCTGCTTTGTCGAAGTTCGCCTCCCGTGCTTCGCCAAGGGCGACGGCGACAACAGCGCCCTCACCTTCCGCAGCTTTAACCAACTGATGCGCCTGACCAAGCACGTCCTTGTCATGACTGCTCAAGCGGCCGCCCGCCAAGTCAACAACCACGGCCACATAGAAATCGGGTTGCTCAACCCGATGCATGGGCAACTCGACTTCGGCCTGGGCCGAACGACCTTTGGCACGCGACGACAGACCGCCCGCGCCGCCGGTCAGACCTGCGCTGCGGTCGATCCGTTTGATGCCATTGGGTCCGATAAAGCCAACGGCATGGGGATTCTTGCGCAACAGGCCGGTGGGACCGCGCACCGGACCGCTGTTGACTGCAACCATTTCATCATATTGAGGGTGCAGGCGATTGCGCAGTATCCATTCGGTACGCGGGTCGCGCCTTGGGATATCCGTCATCAGTGCACCTCCTCAGCTATCGGTTGGGCCGCTGGAGCGGTCGAATCGGCTGCTTCAATGATCAGGCCATCGGCCACCAGCTCGGCCAAGTCGCGAATCTCAGGGCGCGGCTCCACCACGCCTTCGAGCATGGCGGTGCATTGCTGACAGGCGACGGCGATGGTTTCGGCCTCCACTTTGCGGGCGTCATCGACACGCATGTCGGCGATGCGGTGCTCCCCCGGAATGTCGGTAATGGGTGCCCCGCCGCCACCGCCGCAGCAGCGTGAACGATAGCCGGAGCGGTCCATCTCGCTGACCTGGATACCCAGGGCATTGAGCAATGCGCGCGGAGACTCGTACTCGCCGTTGTAGCGCCCCAGGTAACAGGGATCGTGATAGGTGACGGTACCGCCCTTAAAGCGATCCAGACTGAGCTGGCCCTGTTCGACCAGTTCGTTGATAAAGGTGCTGTGGTGTAATACCTCGTAGTGACCACCAAAATCGCCGTATTCGTTTTTCAGCACGTGGAAGGCGTGCGGGTCGGTGGTGACGATGCGTTGGAAGCGGTACTTACCGAGCGTGGCAATGTTATGTCTGGCCAGCGTCTGGAAAGTGGCGTCGTCGCCAAGACGGCGGGCGACGTCACCGGAATCCCGTTCCTCGTTGCCGAGCACGGCGAAGTCGACCTTCGCAGCCTTCAGGATTTGGACGAAGGCACGCAGGATACGCTGGCTGCGCATGTCGAAACAGCCGTCGCTGACCCAGAACAGCACCTCTGCTTCGTGTTTGTCGGCCATCAGCGGCAGGTCAAGGTCCGCCGCCCAGTTCATCCGGCTGCCGGGTTCGTTCCCGCCAGGATTGTCAGTGGCGATCAGATTGTCCAGCACTTCAGCACCCTTGTTCGGGGTTTCACCTCGTTCCAGGGTCAGGTGACGGCGCATATCGACGATGGCGTCAACGTGTTCGATCATCATCGGACACTCTTCGACACAAGCGCGGCAGGTGGTACAGGACCAAAGGGTGTCGGCACTGACAAGGCCATCGACAATGGGCTGGTGCGGGTTGCCTTCCGCCTTGCCGACGTCGGTACCGGGATAGGGGCTGCCGGCGTAGTTGGCATCGGTTCCTCCGGCCATGCCCACGACCATATCCTGGATCAGCTTCTTCGGGTTTAACGGCTGGCCGGCGGCAAAGGCCGGGCAGACGGCTTCGCAGCGACCACATTGCACGCAGGCGTCAAAACCCAGCAATTGATTCCATTTGAAATCTTTGGGGTCCGCCACACCAAGCTTGCCATCCAGATTGACCGGTTTTAGGCCAGTGGAACGGCCGCCGCCGAAGCGTTCCGGGCGACGGTGGAATGCCAGGTGCAAGGCGCCGGCAAACGCATGCTTCATCGGCCCGCCCCAGCCCATGCCGAAGAGCATTTCGGACAGGCCCAGAGTGACGCCCACCAGCAGTACGGCCACGAGCACCCAACTCCCGAAATTCTCCGGCAGGAAACCGGACGTCACCAGGGTGAGCAGGAAAAACGATGCGGAAAACATCAGCAGGCTTTTCGGCAATCGCATCCAGGGGCCCCTGGACAGACGGGCCGGTGGATTGCGGCGGCGCCGGTAGACGAAGATGGCTCCAGTGAACATGAGGGCCGTGGCGATCAGCAGGGGAATGCTGAGCCACCGACTTTCCAGCCCAAACACGTGCACCGGTATGATCAACAGCATGGACAACACGAACCCGCCCGCCGTGGCGACGTGGGTGTTGGACATGACTTTGTCGCGCTCGACCACGTGATGCAGGTCGACCAGGTAGCGGCGCGGCATGGCCATAAGCCCGGCGATGATGTTCACCGGTTCGGGTTGACCCGCACGCCAGAGCAGGACACGGCGTATGGCGCCGATAACCAGCAAGGCAAGTGCCGTAACCACGAGTGCTGGGAGCAGCCAATCAAGGAGCATGGTGTACCTCATCGGATTGAACTTGGGTTACAGATCCTTGCACAAACGCAGTGCGTCATAGATCGCCGCATGCGTGTTCCGCTGGGACACGCAATCCCCCAATCGCCACAAAATCATTCCCTTATCGGCCTCCTTCAACACCGGCTGGGCGTTACAGGCAAACAGGGTATCCACATCAATCTGTCCCTTGTTAATCGAGCCTTCCTTTAGCTCGTAATACAGGGCTTCGTTCGGTCGGGTACCGTTCTCGATCACAACCTGATCGACCACCCTCTCCTCTTTCTGCCCGGTGTACTCGTTTTCCAGCACCGCGACTTTCTTATCGCCCTCGGCGTAGACTTTTTCCAGCATCATGTCGGAACTCATGATCACTTCCCGCTCATACAAGCTGCGGTAGTACGTTGGGAAGGTGGTGCCGCCGATACCGACACCGGGCTTGATGTCGTCGGTGACCAGTTCGACCTGTGCCCCCTTGGAGGCCAGATAGTCCGCCACGGACATACCGGAGAATTCGCAAATCGTGTCGTAGACCAGGACGTTCTCACCCGGTTCAACCCTGCCGCTGAGGATGTCCCAGGAGGACACCACCAGGCCGTCCTCGAAACCCCATTCCGGGATCTGTTCCATGAACGGCACACCACCGGTAGCAAGGATGCAGACGTCCGGCTGGATATCCCGTACGACAGAGGCATCAGCTTCGGTATTGAAGCGCAGGTCGACGCCGAGGCGATCCAGTTCCAGGGCGTACCAGCGGGTAATGCCGGCGATCTGGTCCCGTTGCGGCGCCTTGGACGCCAGGGTGATCTGGCCTCCAAGCTCGCCGGCTTTTTCGATCAGCGTGACCTGATGGCCACGTTCAGCCGAAACCCGTGCCGCTTCCATGCCTCCAGGGCCACCGCCGATAACCAGTACCTTGCGGATCGGGCCCTCGGTCTTCTCGATAATGTGTGGCATGCCCAGATGCTCGCGGGAAGTGGCGGCATTCTGGATGCAGAGCACGTCGAGGCCCTGGTACTGGCGATCGATGCAGTAGTTGGCACCGACGCACTGGCGGATCTGGTCAACCTGGTTCATCTTGATCTTGGCAATGATGTGCGGATCAGCGATGTGAGCGCGGGTCATGCCGACGAAGTCGACGTAGCCTGCCTCCAGGATGCGTTCGGCCTGGTTCGGGTCTTTGATGTTCTGGGCGTGGATCACAGGCACGTCGACCACTTCCTTGATGCCGGCGGCCAGGTGCAGGAACGGCTCCGGCGGGTAGGACATGTTGGGAATAACGTTGGCCAGGGTGTTGTGGGTGTCACAGCCGGAACCGACCACACCAAAGAAGTCCAGCAGACCGGTGTCGTTGTAATACTTGGCGATCTGCTTCATGTCGTCGTGGTTCAGACCGTCCGGGTGGAATTCGTCACCGCAAATGCGAATGCCGACAGCAAAGTCACGACCGACTTCCTCGCGCACGGCCTTCAACACTTCCATCCCGAAGCGCATGCGGTTTTCGAAGGTTCCGCCCCATTGGTCGGTGCGCTTGTTGACGCGAGGCGACCAGAACTGGTCAATCATGTGCTGGTGCACGGCGGACAGTTCGACGCCGTCGAGGCCACCTTCTTTGGCGCGGCGGGCGGCCTGGGCAAAGTCGCCGATGATGCGCCGGATTTCCTCTTCCTCAATGGTCTTGCAGGTAGCACGGTGCACGGGTTCACGGACGCCGGAGGGCGACATCAGGTTGGGCCAGTTTTCGCCGTCCCAGCGGGAGCGACGCCCCATGTGGGAGATCTGGATCATGATCTTGCCGCCGTGTTTGTGGACGGCGTCCGCGAGGTTCTGGAAATGGGGGATGATGCGGTCAGTGGACAGGTTGACCGAGCTCCACCAGCTTTGCGGGCTGTCGATGGAGACAACGCTGGAGCCGCCGCAGATACAAAGACCGCAGCCACCCTTGGCCTTCTCTTCGTAATATTTAACGTAGCGGTCGGTGGTCATTCCACCCTCGGTGGCGTACACCTCGGCGTGGGCAGTGCTGACGACCCGGTTGCGGATGGTCAACTGATTGATCTGTAAAGGTCGAAAGAGTGCTTCGAATTGGGACATGGTGGCTCTCTCTTTATTCTGTACTCAGGTTACTCAGGCTTTGCGCGATCAATCAGGCAAAGCCCTGTTTACCTCCGGTACTGAATTTTCTGTTTTAGTTGGCTGTGTTTAAGGCCGATATCGGTGTCACTTCGAAGAGGCCGTAATCGACGCCCTCCTCCGCGGCGCTTTGGGTTTGCACCGCCTGGGTGCGCACGTCGTATCCGAGATCGGTGGCAATCTGGTCCATGGCGCCGGCGAACCAGCCGGTGAACATGTAGTCGATCTTGCGTCCGGCTTTGCCGTAGTGATAGACAAAGGCGGAGTGGTCGAGCCGGACTTGCGCCTGACCACTGGCGATGTCGAGATGCTCAACCGTGAACAGGCCCCAGCCACGCTGGGAGAGCCGTTTCATGTAGTGATCGAACACCTCACGACCTGTGAGGCCGTGCAGGGCCGCTTCTTTTTCACACCAATGCCAGGCGGATTTGTAACCGGCCTTGTAGAGAATGTCGGCATATCGTTCTGGACCGATCTCTGCTTCGATGGCCTGATGGTTGTTGATGAAAAAGTGCCGCGGCACATACAGCATGGGCAATGCGTCGGTGGTCCAAATGCCAGTTTCGCTGTCCACTTCAATGGGCATTTCGGGGGCGTGTGTGGTCATGGTCATTCTCCCCATACCTCGCCAAGGACGCGCAGCCAGTTCTCACCCATGATCTTGCGGGTGAGTTCTTCGGAGAAGCCGTTGCGCAGGAGGGCTCCGGTCAGGTTCGGGAACTCGCCGACGGTGCGAATACCTTCGGGGTTGACGATCTTACCGAAGCGGGTGAGTTCGCGGGCGTAGCCCTTGTCGTGGGTGAGCATGTCGAAGAAAGCCTTGTCCTGCCCCTGGGTGAAGTCGGTGCCGATGCCCACCTGGTCTTCGCCGACGATATCGACGATGTAGGCGATGGCTTCGACGTAGTCGTCGATAGTGGCGTCAACGCCCTTCTTGAGGAAGGGTGTAAACATGGTCACTCCAACAAAACCACCATGGTCGGCGATGAATTTGAGTTCCTCGTCGGATTTGTTGCGCGGGTGCTCTTTCAGGCCGGAGGGCAAACAGTGGGAGTAGCAGACCGGCATCCTGGATTCGAGGATGACTTCCTCGGAGGTCTTGCTGCCGACGTGGGACAGGTCGCACATGATGCCAACGCGGTTCATTTCGGCGACGACTTCACGGCCGAAGCCGGACAGGCCTCCGTCCCGCTCGTAGCAGCCGGTGCCGATGAGGTTCTGGGTGTTGTAGCACATCTGGACGACGCCGACGCCCAGGTCCTTGAAGATCTGGATGTAACCGAGCTGGTCTTCGAAGGCGTGGGCGTTCTGAAAGCCCATGATGATACCGGTTTTGCCCAACTCCTTGGCCTTGCGGATGTCGGCGGTGGTTTTGACTTTCATCACCAGGTCGCTGTTGTCTTCGATCAGCTCGTTGACCATAACGATGTTGTCCACCGTGTCCTGGAAGTCCTCCCAGACGGAAACGGTGCAGTTGGCGGCGGTCAATCCGCCCTTGCGCATGTCCTCGAAGAGTTCACGGCCCCACTTGGCGATGATGAGGCCATCGATAACGATGGAGTCCTGGTGCAATTCGGTTTCGTTCATGTAACACCCCGACAGTTGATTGGTTGAGCATAGAGGGAGTGTATCCATGGGGCGTTCGGCCGAGTTCACTGGAAGCGACAGCGGAAACACCAAAATCGGCAGGTCACCGAGGATGAGGAAGCGCAGCACCGGGCCGGGGCCATAACGAAAAAAGGGGCCGAAGCCCCTTACTCTATCCGCATTCCCGATTCATCCCGAGGCGGCAAGCTTTTGAACAAGCTGTGCAGAAGCTGACATGAAGTGAATCGCACCACAGGACGGCTCTGACTGAGCCAACTGCAGGGCAATATAAGAGGAGGTGGGCATGGCAGCAACTTCACCGGAGTTTGGCGGGTCCGATTGCTTTAGTGACCATACTTCGGCTCGCTCTTCCTTGGGAGAGATACCGATGTACTTGCGATAACAGCGGCTGAAATGGGGGGCAGATACAAACCCACACATGGAGGCGACTTCGATGATGGAACAAGTAGTCTGTTTCAGCAGCTGACGGGCCCGGTCCAGCCGGAGCTTTAAATAGTAGCGCGAGGGCGTGCAGTTCAAGTGCTTCAGGAAGAGCCGTTCCAGTTGACGACGGGAAATGCCAACATAGCTGGCAAGCTCCTCCAGCTCAATAGGTTCCTCCAGGTTGGCTTCCATCAACTCAGTGACCTCAGCCAGTTTGGGCTGGGCTGTGGTCAGCAGACGGCGCAAAGGGGTGCGCTGCAATTCGTTGTCCGGGCGGACACGGTCGCAGACGAACATGTCGCAAATCGCATTGGTTAATGCCTTGCCGTGCTGGCGGGCGATCATGCTGAGCATCATGTCCATTGGCACATGGCCTCCGGTGCAGGTCATGCGATCCCGATCCAGAGTGTAGAGTTGATTGGTGCAATGCACCCGCGGAAACCGCTCCTGGAGGGACGCCAGGCATTCCCAATGAGCGCTGCAATGGTAGCCGTCAAGCAGGCCTCCGCTGGCCAGTACGTAGGCCCCGGTACATACGGCACCGAGCAGGACCTTTCTCTGAGCCTGTTGCTGTAGCCAGGCCACTTCCTTGGACGTATAGCTCCGGGTGATGTCAACACCGCCCACGACGATGACAATATCGAACACCTTCTTGTCGGAAATCGACCCGTCTGGCGAAATTCTCAGGCCGTCACTCGCCTTAACCGTCTCGCCATCACGGGATAATAGTTGCCAGGTGTAAAGTTCGGAACTGGTGAGCTGGTTGGCCATACGCAATGGCTCTATGGTTGACGCCAGGGCAGCCAGAGTGAAGTTATCAATCAATAGAAAACCAACCCGATAGGGCTGCGTTTCAATTAGATGATCCTCAGAAACAACGTTCTCTTTCATGGACTTACCCCTCTCTTATGTATTGCAAGTCCAGTTGATCAGCGGGTCCCGAATTACGTCCGGGTCGAGCGACCACTGTCAGGATTTTGTTTTTATTGGGAAAAGCCAACGCCTTCCCTTCCCGTCATAATTGATTAATGTCAGGTGCTTATAGTATGCCCCGCGCTGAACGGGGAACAGTCCAAAAACGTCGCATTGCGTATTATTTTGAGCTCAATTGCGACATGGGCGCCCTGGCCCGCAGGTAACCGGGAGCCAGAGCGCCTGATCAGGGAAACTCAGTGAAACGCCGCCCAAATCAGCCGTCTATGCTGAGATCGGACAACGGGGTACTGCAGCAGGAGAGAATGTAGCCCTCCGTCAGGTCTTCCTCGGTTATGCCGCCATTGTGCTGGATATCAACCTCGCCACCGGTCTTCAGCACCTTGCAAGTACCACAAATGCCGACCCCACAGGCCTTGGGAATATTGAGCCCAAGACGACTGGCGGCGGAGTGGACGGTTTCACCGGGCAGGATCTGGACGCTCATGCCGGAGGTGGTGAAATCGACGGTAAAGGTATCAGCGTCCGTGATGTCCTCCGCCTTTTTGACGGCTATTTCCGCCTGCTCCAGCACATCCTCGGTGACGTCGGCCGGAGTGGCGCCGAAGGATTCCTCGTGGTACCTCGACATATCGAAGCCATTCTCGATGAGAAGGTTCTTGATGGCACGCATGTAAGGAGTCGGCCCGCAGCAGAAAATGCGACGGCTCTGGTAATCCGGTGCAATCATTTCGAGTTTGGTATGGTCCAGGTAGCCCCGGTAGCCATTCCAGGCGTGGCCGATTTCGGTCCGCTCACAAATAACACTAAGGTTAAAATTCGGAACGCGCGAGCACATGTGTTCGAGCTCACGCTGGAAAATAATGTCCTTGGGCGCACGGGCGCTGTGGATGAAGGCCATGTCGACATCCGCATTGGTGTCAAAGTACCAGCGTGCCATGGACATCAGGGGCGTAATACCTACACCGCCGGAGAGCAGCAGGACCTTCTCGGAAGGGTAGTCCATGCAATTGAAGTTGCCGACCGGGCCGTGCACGGCAAGTTCGTCATGCTCTCTGAGGTTGTCGTGCAACCAGTTGGAAACATGGCCACCGGGTACGCGTTTGACGGTGATCGAGAAACTGTAAGGGACGGAGGGCGAACTTGAGATGGTGTAGGAGCGCATCACCTGTTCACCATCGATTTCCAGTTCGAGGGTAACGAACTGGCCGGGCTTAAAAAAGAACATGACGGACTGTTCGGCGTTGAAGCAGAACGTTTTGACGTCCCAGGTTTCCTGGATAACGCGAACACATCGAACCAGGTGACGGCCGTTAGCCCAAACCCGGGTGTTGAGAGGATTGAAATGGGACGAGGGTTCGGTGACTTCGGTAACGCTGGTCATTATCTTGATCTCCATCGTGGGTGATTCAGCACCGGTGGAACTGTGACAATCCATTCTCGTGAAAATCCAAAGCCACGAGTTACCCATTTACGACAAAGTCTTGATCAACTTCTCCAGCCGCTGAGCCTGTATTCGTCTCCCCTTCCCGCCAAGTCGAATTAAAAGCCACGAATGTCGTTAATGGATAACCGGCGCATCTGGCCCCTGCGAAAATGTGTTACCGGAAACCCGCATCCATATTATTTGCGGGTAACGCCACATGCTGAGGTACACCCTTTTAACAGGAAATGCTCCGATGACCGAATACGACCTACTCAATTTGCAATACAACCACATGGGGGAAGCCCGACGGGATATGAGCCGGACGCTGACTGAACGGTCCCGGAATCTTTCCCTGCCCCGGGCGCTGTATAACGACCCTTTCCTCTTTCGGGTGGATATGGAAGAAGTATTCATGAAGGAATGGTTGTTTGTCGGCATGACGTGCGAAGTGCCAACACCGGGTGCCTACATAACGGTGGAGGTCGGTCAAAACCCGGTGCTGGTAGTGCGTGACCGTGATGGTGAAGTGCGTGCATTCCATAATGTGTGCCGTCACCGGGGCTCACGGGTGTGTACCGGGAAGAAAGGCAAGGTGGCAAACCTGACTTGCCCATATCATCAATGGACCTATGACCTGAAAGGCAATCTGATTTTTGCCGGGACCGAAATGGGCGATGGTTTCGATAAGAGCGACTTCGGCCTGAAGCCGGCGCATTGCAGAACGGCCGGCGGCTTTATCTATGTCTGCCTTGCAGAGGATGAGCCGCCCGAGATCGATGCCTACCTGGCCGCCCTGGATGCCTATATGGAACCGTACGACATGGAAAACTCCAAGGTGGCGGCAGAGTCGACTCTCGAGGAGAACGCAAACTGGAAACTGGTGGTTGAAAATAATCGGGAGTGTTATCACTGCTCGGGCTCCCATCCGGAATTGCTCCGTACATTGCTCGAATGGGACGACACCACGGATCCCCGAGCCACACCGGAATTCAAGGAGCACTACGAGCGCCAGGCTGCGGAATGGGACCGTGAAGGCATCCCTCACAAGCATGTGGAGTTCGGGTTGCAAAACCGGATCGTGCGGATGCCGTTAAAGGAAGGCACGGCGGTGATGACCATGGACGGGAAACCGGCCTGCAGGAAAAACCTGGGACGCATTCAAAACCAGAGCCTCGGTTCTATGCGGATTCTCCACCTGCCGAATTCCTGGAATCACATGCAAAGCGATCATGTTATCGTGTTTCAGGTGCAGCCGATTTCCGCGCAGAAGACGCTGGTAACGACCAAGTGGCTGGTACACAAGGATGCGGTGGAAGGCGAAGACTACGACGTAGAGCGAATGCGTTATGTATGGGACCAGACCAACAAACAGGACAGGGAACTGGCGGAGCAAAACCAGAAGGGTATCAATTCTCTGGCCTATCAACCCGGCCCCTACTCGGAGACTTACGAGTTTGGCGTGATTAACTTCCTGGAGTGGTATGGTGAAACGATTCTTAAAAACCTGACCCACGACAGTTTATAGGTCCTGGGTCGGGTGCCATAGTCAGACTGACATAAAAGAGGGGGCCGTTCACACGGCCCCCTCTTCGTTAGGTCAATGGAAGGTCAATCTCAGGCAGCCACGGAAGCATGCGGATCGATCACAAACTTCTTGGCCGCTCCGCCGTCAAAGTCGGCGTAACCCTTGGGAGCCTCATCGAGGCTGATCATCTGCACGTTCACCGCGCTGGCGATATCAACGCGCTCAAACAGGATGGCCTGCATGAGCTGGCGGTGGTACTTCATGACCGGGCATTGGCCGGTGTGGAACGAGTGGGACTTGGCCCAACCGAGTCCAAAACGCATGCTCAGCGCACCCTGTTTAGCGGATTCTTCGGCAGCGCCAGGGTCTTCTGTAACATAAAGACCTGGAATGCCGATCTCGCCACCGGCCCGGGTAACCTGCATCGCGGAGTTCAGTACCGTGGCCGGCTGCTCGTGATGGTGATGGTGGCCGCAGGCATGAGCTTCGAAGCCGACACAGTCGACGAAGCAGTCAACTTCCGGCTCGCCGAGGATTTGCTCGAGCATTTCAGGCAGTTCAGCATCCTGCTTCAGGTCGATGGCCTCACAGCCAAAACTGCGGGCCTGGTCGAGACGTTCTTCGATCATGTCACCGACGATGACGCAGGCGGCGCCGAGCAGCTGGGCACTGACAGCCGCAGCCAGGCCGACGGGACCCGCACCGGCGATGTAGACGGTAGAACCGGGGCCGACGCCGGCGGTGACGCAGCCGTGGAACCCTGTGGGGAAGATGTCGGACAACAGCGTGAGGTCCTTGATCTTTTCCATGGCATGGTTCGGGTCGGGAAACTTGAGCAGATTAAAGTCGGCGTACGGCACCATGACGTACTCGGTCTGGCCGCCGACCCAGCCGCCCATGTCCACGTATCCGTAGGCGGCGCCGGGACGGGCGGGGTTCACGTTCAGGCAGATGCCGGTCTTGCCTTCCTTACAGTTACGGCAGCGACCACAGGCAATGTTGAAGGGTACGGAAACAATGTCGCCCACTTCAAGGAACTCAACGTCCCGGCCGCATTCGATAATCTGGCCGGTAATTTCATGGCCAAGCACCAGGCCCGAGGGTGCAGTAGTGCGGCCGCGCACCATGTGCTGGTCGGAGCCACAGATGTTGGTGGTCAGTACTTTCAGAATCACGCCGTGGTCACAACGTCGGTTACCAAGGGCAAGTTTGGGAAAAGCGATGGATTCGATGGCGACCTGGCCGGGGCCCTGGTACACCACCCCGCGGTTGGATGCATTGCTTGTCATTGTGTCTTCCTTCATCAGGCTGTTGTGGTGGAAGTGCCTCCCCACTTTAAACACCCGGCCGCTGGGCACATGCCTGTATACGACAGATTCTTTCTTGCACAGGACACGGACAACACTGAAACGAGGACGCCCCTGCCCCTCTCCCCGCACTCCCTGTCGCAAATCATTCCTCCGATGTCGTGCCCAAGCAGATCAACTTCCTCCATCGGGCCTAGTATGGCTTCAAATTGATCTGCGCCTGAGTCATCAGGTTTTGTTTGTACCATTGAAAACCCAAGCCATGTCCATACTTGACGGGGTTCAGCTTTACGGACCCAAGTGAATACCCCGTCCTTTTTTTATCCCGGCGACAGGTTTTTCCTGGACGGTAACGGACTGCCTCTGGAGGAACGTTTGCCAGCCACGAATGACTATGGGTACCGACTGTGAAGAAGTTCCTTGCCTGGTATTTCCTGCTATTTACCCTGAGCAGCACCGCATTCGCGGACCCCTTTCGACTTGTGACCTCGGGAAATTTTGTTCCCTTTACCGGGGAAGACTGGAGGAGCCGCGGCATGATCGTTGAAATCGTGGACCGCATCATGCCGGAGGCCGGGCTGAAGCATGAAGTCGTGTTCCAGCCCACCTGGGATGCACTGCTCTCCGATACCGAAGAAGGACGCTATCAGGCAACGTTTCCCTGGTACTTGAACGAAAAACGAGCCCAGCGCTTCCTCTATACGGACCCCCTGATGTCCAATTACATCGTGCCGTTCGTCTTAACCGCCGGCCATGTACGGACATCGGAACGGGAGGGACTGGCCGGGCATCGTTTCTGCCGCCCCCAAGGCTACTTTACCCACGACCTGAATGACTTGCTGAAGCAACCCGGTACCACGCTGGAACAACCCGCGACCCTCAAGCACTGTTTCAAACTATTAAAGGCCGGTGCCGTCGATGTCATACCCGTGGATATTTTCTCAGCCAAGGAAGCCATCGAGACGGTCTTTGACAACCCGGAGGCCGTGCGACGGCTCAGCTTCGTATTCTCACGACAGGAAATGCACATCCTGGTACCCAAGCAAGCCGCGGGTTCCCAGGAGCTGGTGGACCGAATCAACCTCGCCATCGCCAAACTGGAATTGCGTGGCGTGCTACAGTCCATTCGAGACATTCACGCGAACCGGTTCCTGAGACAGTACCAGTGAATCGCCAAGCGCCTGTGGAAGCTTATATTCGGGCAAAGTGTTTTGGATTAGCCCCATGACGACCAAATCAACGCAGACCAAAGACCCCGGTACTTTGCCGGGGGAGCCTCGTGTAGAGACACCGTTGCGCATCGGTTTTATCCTGCGCGAGCATTTTTCCATGGTCACCTTTACCGCCGCCGTTGATACGCTGGTTACGACAAACCTGATCACACCAGAGCCGGTATTCGTACACTTCACCATCGGGACCGGAAGCCGGACCGTGCTCAGCGATCTTGGAATAGAGGTGTCCACCGGGACTACTTTGGATTCCTTGATGGCCAATCCCGGGCACGTCGACATGTTGATTGTCTGCGGCGGCTACCGTAGCCAACTGGCCCCCGAACCTTACCTGCTCAACACCTTGAGGGCAGCCGATCAAAAAGGCATTCGCCTGGGCGGATTATGGAACGGGGGCGTGGCGCTGATTCAGGCAGGTCTGATGGAGCATCATGCCTGTGCCCTACATCCGGACAACCATGCCTATGTCCGCGAAAACTTCCCGAACGTGAAGGTTTCCACTAATGCTTACGAGATTGAGGGCCACCACGCCACCTGCGCCGGCCCAGTCAGTACGCTGGAGATGATGCTGAAGTTGATTGGCGAACTGCTGCACAATCCACATATCGTTCGGGCGGTTCGCGAGATCTTGAGCTGCGATCAGGTCGCCGAGCAGGTGGGCCCAATGCCACTGAACATGGGTGACGATCCTACCTTTCCAGAAGCACTGCAAACCCTGCTGGCGCTAATGCGGGCCAACATCGAAGAACCGCTCTCCCTAGTGGAACTGGCGGAATGTGCCAATATTTCCCGACGACAGGTGGAGCGACTGTTCCAAAACCACCTGGACACGTCTCCTTCGCGCTACTACCTGGAACTCAGACTGGTCCATGCCCGACGCCTGCTGATGCAAACAAATCGGAGCATCCTGAACATTTCCCTGGCAAGCGGCTTTGTCAGTAGTAGTCATTTCAGCAACTGTTTCAAGGACTACTACGGAATAACGCCATCCGAGGCAAGGCACGTCCGGCAATAGTGTCTCCAATCAGATGTCTTGGCGTGTAATAGGCATCTGTCGCAAATTCTCGATCCCATGTCGTGCCCGAGCAGATCAACATCCGCCATCGGGCCTACTATCTCTCCCCATACCCCATACCTGATCCATCAGGTCCGTTTTCACTATCGGGAATCTAAGCCATGTTCAGCAAAACAAAAACGCTTTCTTCATACGACGACACTCTCTGGGCGGCCATGCAGGACGAGGCGGCGCGACAGGAAGACCATCTGGAGCTGATCGCTTCCGAGAACTACACCAGTCCCGTGGTGATGGAAGCCCAGGGGTCTTGCCTGACCAACAAATACGCCGAAGGTTACCCTGCCAAACGCTACTACGGCGGTTGCGAATACGTTGATAAAGTGGAGCAACTGGCCATCGACCGTGCCAAGGCCCTGTTTGGCGCCGACTATGCCAATGTCCAGCCCCACTCCGGTTCCCAGGCTAACGCCGCCGTCTACATGGCGCTGCTGAACCCCGGCGACACCGTCCTCGGCATGAGCCTGGCCCACGGCGGCCACCTGACCCATGGCGCCCATGTCAGCTTCTCCGGCAAACTCTACAATGCCGTGCAGTACGGCCTTGACGAGGCCACCGGTGAGATCGACTACAACCAGGTGGAAGCACTGGCGAAGGAACACAAGCCAGGCATGATTGTCGCTGGCTTCTCGGCCTATTCCCGTACTGTCGATTGGGCGCGTTTTCGTGAGATCGCCGATGCGGTCGGCGCTTATCTGATGGTAGACATGGCGCATGTTGCCGGCCTGGTCGCCGCCGGTGTTTACCCCAACCCACTGCCTCACGCCCACGTGGTTACCACCACTACCCACAAAACCCTGCGTGGCCCCCGCGGCGGCCTGATCCTGACAAAGGGCCAGCCGGAACTGGACAAGAAATTCAACTCCGCAGTCTTCCCGGCTGGGCAGGGAGGACCGTTGATGCACGTCATCGCCGCCAAGGCAGTGGCGTTCAAGGAAGCCGCCGAACCCGAGTTCCAGACCTACCAACAACAGGTTGTCCGCAATGCCCAGGCCATGGCCGAGGTATTGATCGAGCGAGGTTATGAAGTGGTATCGGGCGGCACCGAGAACCACCTGTTTCTCCTCAGTCTGGTCAAGCAGGGCCTGACCGGTAAGGAAGCCGATGCGGCGTTGGGTGACGCGCACATCACCGTGAACAAAAACGCCGTACCCAACGACCCGCAATCGCCGTTTGTCACTTCCGGGCTGCGCATCGGATCACCGGTTATTACCACTCGTGGACTGAAGGAGCCTGAGTCTCGCGAATTGGCCGGGTGGATTGCCGATGTTCTCGACGCCATGTTGGATGGCGATGCCACTCCCGTTGTCGGAGAAGTCCGTGAGAAGGTCCACCAGTTGTGTCGGGATTTCCCGGCTTACGGTTGAGGAGAGAGATACCTGTGGCCATCAGTCTTTTTGATATGTTGAAAATCGGCATCGGCCCATCGAGTTCCCACACCGTGGGTCCGATGCAGGCTGCGCGCCGCTTTGTCCGGGGCCTGAAGAAAGCCGGTGGGCTCACTAATGTCGCCCGCGTCGATATTCAGCTGTACGGTTCACTGGGTGCGACTGGCAAAGGTCATGGTACAGGCCCGGCGGTGCTGCTCGGGCTCGAGGGCCACAGCCCGGACACTGTCGACCCCACCATTCTGTCCCCTCGAATGGAGGAAATCCGCAGCCAGGGAGAGTTACGTTTGCTCAGGGAGCATCCCATTGCCTTCAATGAGGCAACCGATCTCACCTATCACCGTAAGGAAACCCTGCCTTTTCATCCGAACGGCATGATGTTTACCGCCTTCGAAGAGAAAGGCGAGGTGGTGTACCAGCGCACCTACTATTCGGTAGGCGGCGGCTTCGTGGTTGATGAAACAGCTGCCGGTGCGGACCGGATAGTGGAAGACAAGTCGCCCCTGCCCTATCCGTTCAAGAGCGGTGCCGACCTGATCCGCCAGTGTAAGGAACACGGGCTGAGCATCTCTGAACTGATGATGGCCAACGAAAAAGTCTGGCGTAACGAAGTGGAGATTCGGCAAGGAATCCTGGATATCTGGCAAGTGATGCAGGAGTGCGTACAGAACGGCATCACCAACGAAGGCACCCTGCCCGGTGGGCTGAAGGTTAAACGGCGAGCGGCGAAGCTCTACGCATCGTTGATGGAAGTCGATCGTATGGACCTGATCACACCCTCGCTCAGCGCCATGGACTGGGTCAATCTCTATGCACTGGCGGTAAACGAAGAGAACGCAGCCGGTGGCCGCATGGTGACCGCTCCCACCAACGGCGCTGCCGGCATCATACCGGCGGTGCTGCATTACTACTGGAACTGGTGCCCCAATGCCAGCGAGAGCGGTGTCATCCGCTTCCTGTTGACGGCTGCGGCCATCGGCATCCTGTTCAAGGAGAACGCCTCGATTTCCGGTGCGGAAGTGGGCTGCCAGGGAGAAGTCGGCTCCGCCTGTGCAATGGCAGCGGCGGGCCTCGCCGCTGTGACGGGCGGTACGCCGGAACAGGTCGAGAACGCGGCGGAAATTGGCATGGAACACCACCTAGGACTCACCTGCGACCCTATCGGTGGGCTCGTCCAGGTGCCCTGTATTGAGCGTAATGCGGTCGGGGCCGTCAAGGCGATCAACGCTGCTGTGATGGCGCTAAGGGGCGACGGCGAACACTTCGTATCGCTGGACAAGGTGATCCGGACCATGCGGGATACCGGGCGGGACATGCTTGACAAGTACAAGGAGACATCCCGTGGTGGCCTGGCGGTCAACGTTATCGAATGCTGATCACTTTCCCGCCAGTCCTGTCCACTGTCGCAAATATTCACCCGAATGTCGTGAGCGAGCAGATGATGTGGCAGTGGTACGCATAACATCTTTTCAATCCGTCCCGCTTTAACCGGCGGGACATGCCCTGAAAACGAGCGCTGATTCCGACGGCGACACCAGCAGCTTTCCCAGAGAGACGGTTGCCACCGAAGAGGACCTAACAATGCAGAAATATTCCGGATTCGGACTGCTGAAACACTCCCTGACCCACCATGAAAACTGGCAGCGGGTGTGGCGCAATCCCAAACCGAAAAAGAAATACGATGTCATCATCGTTGGCGGCGGTGGCCATGGTCTTGCGACGGCCTACTATCTGGCCAAGGTCCACAACATCACCAACGTAGCAGTCGTCGAAAAGGGTTATCTGGGCGGTGGCAATACGGCGCGAAACACCACCATCGTGCGCTCCAACTATCTGTGGGACGAAGCAGCACTGCTGTACGAACATGCCATGAAGCTCTGGGAAGGCATGTCCCAGGACCTGAACTACAACGTCATGTTCTCGCAGCGAGGCGTGCTGAACCTCGGCCACACCCTGCAGGACATGCGCGACATCCAGCGCCGGGTAAACGCCAACCGCCTGAACGGCATCGACAGTGAAGCTCTGGACACCCAGGGCGTGCAGGAGATTGTGCCGATACTGAATTGCTCCTCCAGCGCCCGCTATCCGATTCTCGGCGCTTCCTGGCAACCCCGTGCCGGTGTGGCCCGCCATGACGCGGTGGCCTGGGGCTATGCCCGCGCTGCCGATGCCATGGGCGTGGACCTGATCCAGCAGTGCGAAGTGAACGACATCGTCACCGAAGACGGTGCTGCCATTGGTGTGAATACCAAACAGCACGGTGCCATCTACGGCGATCGTATCGGCTGTGTTGTAGCCGGTAACTCCGGTGTACTGGCCAAGATGGCCGGGTTCCATCTGCCGATCGAATCCCACCCGCTGCAGGCGCTGGTATCCGAACCGATCCGACCAATCCTGGATACCGTGGTCATGTCCAACCAGGTCCATGGCTATATCTCCCAGTCTGACAAAGGTGATCTGGTAATCGGAGCCGGCATTGATGGCTATAACGGCTACGGCCAGCGGGGCTCCTACTCGACCATTGAGCACACTCTGCAAGCCATCGTCGAAATGTTCCCGATGTTCAGCCGGGTGCGGATGAACCGACAGTGGGGTGGCATCGTCGATACCTGCCCGGATGCCTGCCCGATCATCTCCGATACCCCGGTTGAAAATCTCTTCTTCAACTGTGGATGGGGCACCGGTGGCTTTAAAGCCACCCCCGGTTCCGGTCACGTTTTCGCTGCCACCCTGGCGAAGGGCGAGGCCAACGAACTGGCCAAGCCGTTCTCCATGTTCCGGTTCCACAACGGGGCCTTAATCGACGAACACGGCGCCGCTGGCGTGGCTCACTGACGGAGGACCATTCCATGTTTTACATTTATTGCCCCTATTGTGGCGAACATCGAGAAGAAGAAGAGTTCCACCCCAAGGGACAGGCCCATCTGTCGCGCCCGACCGACCCGGACGCCTGCAGTGATGAGGAATGGGGAGATTACCTCTACTTTCGAGACAACCCGCGCGGCTTGCACCACGAGATCTGGGTTCATGCCATCGGCTGTCGCAAGTTTTTCAACGCCACGCGCGACACCCAGAGCTACGAAATTCTGGAAACCTACCGGATGGGAGACGCACCGCGCGTTACCCATTTCACCGACACGCAGAAGTCCTGAGAGGCGACGACATGACACAACCCAACCGTCTCGATAATGGCGGCCGAATCGACCGCAGCAAGCACCTGACCTTTGAATTCAACGGCCGCCGCTACAAGGGCTTTTCCGGTGACACATTGGCCTCGGCGTTGCTCGCCAATGGGGTCGATGTGATCGGCCGCAGCTTCAAGTACAGTCGCCCCCGCGGCATCGTCGCCGCCGGCGCCGAGGAACCAAATGCGGTATTCCAGCTCGGAGCCACCGAAGCCACCCAGGTACCGAACGTCCGAGCCACACAGCAGGAACTGTTTAATGGGCTGGTCAGCCAACCCACCAGTGGCTGGCCAAACCTGCAGTTCGATTTCCTGGGCGTTTTCGGCTCCATCCTCGGCCGCATGCTGCCCCCCGGCTTCTACTACAAGACGTTCATGTTCCCCCAGGCTGCCTGGGAAACCTATGAGAAGTACATTCGCAAAGCTGCCGGCCTGGGCCGCTCGCCGCGTGATCCGGACGTCGACACATACGACCACCTGAATCAGCATACCGATGTGCTGATCGTCGGGGCGGGGCCCGCCGGGCTGTCGGCAGCCCTGTCCGCTGCCCGCTCCGGAGCACGAGTGATCCTCGCCGACGAACAGGCCGAGATGGGGGGGGCGTTGCTCGACAGCAGAGAGACCCTGAACGGCAAACCAGCCAGCAACTGGGTGCGGGATGCGCTGAAGGAACTGTCGGGATATGACAACGTCCTGTTGTTACCCCGCGCCACCGTCAACGGCTACCACGACCACAACTTCCTGACCATTCACGAGCGTCGTACCGATCACCTGGGCGACCGCGCCCCGGCAAATCAGTCTCGCCAACGCCTGCACCGGGTGCGTGCCAAGTGGGTGATACTGGCCACCGGTGCCCATGAGCGACCGTTGGTATACGGCAACAATGACCTGCCCGGCTGCATGCTGGCCTCGGCGGTGTCCACCTACATCAACCGCTACGCCGTGGCACCCGGCCGCCGGCTGGTACTGATGACCACCAACGACAACGCCTATCGTGCGGCCTTCGACTGGCAGGACGCCGGGCGGGAAGTCGTCGCCATTGTCGACACCCGTGCCTATGCCGACGGCGCCTGGCAGGACGAGGCCAACCGACGTGGCATCAAGTTACTGAAAGGCCACGCCGTCATTGACGCTCAGGGTAAAATGCGTGTGACAGGCGCGGTGGTCGCCGGCTTGAATACTGACGGCACCCAACTCACTGGCAAAGGCGAAGTGCTGAACTGCGACACCCTGGCCAGCTCTGGCGGCTGGAGCCCGGCGGTTCATCTGTCCTGCCATACCGGCAGCCGCCCAGTCTGGGATGACGATGTCATCGGATTCGTGCCTGGCAAAACCGTTCAGAAGCAACTCACGGCCGGTGCCGTGACCGGTTGCTTTTCCCTTGCCGATTGCCTGGCCGACGGAGCGCGCATTGGTGCCGAAGCTGCCACCAATGCCGGCTTCAATGCGGAGCCGGCGGCTGCGCCATCGGTTAGATGCCGACCTGAAACCCGACCCATGGCTCTGTTCTGTGTACCGCACTACAAGCCTAACAGTCGGGCACCGAAGCAGTTCGTCGATTTCCAGACCGATGTGACTGCCGCCGGTATCGAGCTGGCCACCCGTGAAGGTTTTGAATCCATCGAGCATGTGAAGCGATACACGGCGATGGGCTTTGGCACCGACCAGGGTAAGCTCGGTAACATCAACGGCATGGCCGTCGCCGCCAAGTCCCTGAACCAGTCTATTCCGGAAACGGGTACCACCATCTTCCGGCCAAACTACACGCCGGTGACCTTCGGCGCGATCGCCGGACGCCACTGTAACGACCTGTTCGAACCCAAGCGATATTCCGCCATGCATGAATGGCACGTCGAGCACGGCGCCCTGTTCGAAGAGGTTGGCCAGTGGAAACGTCCCTGGTACTTCCCGAAACCAAACGAATCCATGCAGCAGGCGCTTGACCGGGAATGCCTGGCAACGCGCAACAGCGTGGGCATTCTCGACGCCTCGACGCTGGGTAAGATCGACATTCAGGGCAAGGATGCCCGCGAGTTCATAGGCCGCATCTACACCAACGCCTGGGCCAAATTGGCTGTCGGAAAATGCCGTTATGGTCTGATGTGTAAAGAAGACGGCATGGTCTTCGACGATGGGGTTACCTCCTGCCTGGCCGAGGACCACTTCCTGATGACCACCACGACTGGCGGCGCCGCCGGTGTGCTGGAGTGGCTGGAGTTCTATCACCAGACCGAGTGGCCGGAACTGGAGGTCTACATGAACACCGTGACCGACCACTGGGCCACCATGACCATTGCCGGGCCGAACGCCCGCAAGCTGTTGTCCGAGCTGACCGATGATATCGACCTGGACAGGGACAACTTCAAGTTCATGGATTGGCGCCAGGGTACCGTGGCTGGCGTGCCGGCACGGGTGTTCCGGATTTCCTTCACCGGTGAGCTCTCTTACGAGATCAACGTACAGGCAAACTACGGCCTGCACGTCTGGGAGAAGCTCTTCGAACACGGCGCCAAGTACGACCTGACGCCTTACGGCACCGAGACCATGCACATCCTGCGTGCCGAGAAAGGCTTCATCATCGCCGGTCAGGACACCGACGGTTCCGTTCACCCCTACGACCTCGGCATGAGCTGGGCGGTGAAGGAGGACAAGCCGTTCAGCTTTATTGGCAAGCGTGGCATGAAGCGGGAAGACTGCGTACGGGATAACCGCAAGCAACTGGTCGGACTCAAAACCAAAGACCCGAGCATTGTTTTGCCCGAGGGCGCCCAGGCCGTGGACAACCCGAACCATCCGAAACCGGTACCGATGTTGGGGCACGTCACATCAAGCTATTACAGTGCCAATCTTGGTCGCTCAATCGCCATGGGCGTTATCAAGAACGGCCACAAGCGAATGGGTGAAACCGTCCACTACCCATTAGTCGACGGCCGGGTTGTCGAAGCAGAAATCTGTAGCACTATCTTTTTGGATCCGAAGGGGGAGCGTCAAAATGTCTGAAGCAATCAACAAGGCGGTCCTTGAGTCGACCCAGATAGCCATCATGGAGCAGCTGCCAGAGACCGGGGTACCAGCACGCAGTCCGCTGGCGCACCAGCAACAAACCGCGTCCAGGACAGCACCGGAGAACCCGGGGGTCTATCTGTGGGAATCGGCCCTGAAGACTCACCTGGCGTTACGGGGAGACGCCAATAACGCCGACTTCGCCAACGGCGTCGAGGCTGCAACTGGACTGGCGCTACCTGAGGTGTTGCAGAGCAACCATAACAACGAGTGGGCCCTGAGTTGGATCGCGCCGGACGAGTGGCTGCTGACAGGGCCGGGCGATCAAGCGTTGGCCATGGAAATGTCACTGCGCGAACAACTGGGCGGCCACTATGCAGTGATTAATGTCGGCGGCGGCCAGACGCTGGTGCGGTTGGCCGGCCCCAGGGCCCGCTCGGTACTGATGAAGAGCTGCCCCTACGACGTGCACGACCGTAACTTCCCGGTCGGCAAGGTGGTGAACACGGTGCTGGGCAAATCCCAGGCAACGCTTCGCCGTGTCGGCGACGACGAGTGGGAACTGGTGGTGCGCCGCAGTTTCGCGGACTACATCTGGCGCTGGCTGGTTGACGCAAGCCAGGAATACCGCCTGAGTCTGGAGCAACCCACTCAAGGCGCCTCCAAAAACCGTGCCGGTCGACTCCAGGCGAGCCCGGTGGAAAACTGAAGGTATAGCCAATGGGCGTTAAAGAGAAACTCTGGATCCTGACGGCTCAATGTCCGAGCCGTCTGGGTACCGTCGATGCCGTCACCCGCAGTCTGGTCGAAAGCGAGAACTACATCGTGGCGTTGAACTCATTCGACGACAAGGCCACGGGAAGTTTCAGCATTCGCGTGGAGTTCCGGCCGCTGGGGGGCGAAACCTCCCTGCGGCAATTCCGCGAGATTCTCGAACCCCGTGCAGCGAAGTTCGACATGCAGTGGCAGTTGACGGAGCCGGAACACCAGACCCGTGTCGCCATCATGGTCTCGAAATACGACCATTGCCTGAACGACCTGCTTTACCGATACCGTACAGGGGAATTGGCGATCGATATTCCCCTGATCATTTCCAATCACCCGGACCTGCAATCGTTGGCGGACTGGCACGGTATTCCGTATGTCCACCTGCCAGTCACCCCGGAAACGAAACCCGAGCAGGAAGCGAAGGTATGGGAATTGATTAACGAGCATCAGTGCGAGTTGGTTGTTCTGGCTCGTTACATGCAGGTGCTCTCCCCGGAGATGGCCGCCCGGCTCGACGGCTGGGCGATCAATATCCACCATTCGTTGCTGCCAGGCTTCAAGGGTGCCAAACCCTATCACCAGGCCTGGGCCAAGGGCGTCAAGCTGGTGGGTGCGACGGCGCATTACGTGAACGATAACCTCGATGAAGGCCCCATCATTACCCAGGGCGTGCAGGCGGTGGATCACAGCCATTATCCGGAAGATCTGGTGGCGAAAGGTCAGGACGTCGAAAGCCAGACCCTGGCCAAGGCTGTACGCTATCACATTGAAAAGCGGGTGTTCCTGCATGGCAACCGGACCGTTGTGTTTCCTGACTGAAAGCAGGTCTATCACCCATTTCTGGAACACCCAAACCCGAAGCGACTACACTAACAAGTATGCCTTTAGAGGGGGTAGTGACACCGCCTCCGCAATCGTTTGTTGCGATGGAGAGCTCGCGAATTGCACACTTTTCTAGTCATTCTCGGTGGTTTCGTATTACTGGCACTCGCGGTAGCAGTTGCCAGGACCGCGGGTCGAACGTTCAGCGCGGCACTGCCCTTCTACTTGTTGGTCTGGTTTGTGTTTGCCGCGCTCAATATGGGCGTTGGCGTTTATCACGCCGGCTACTCTTTCATGGATGAGCTCCCCATCTTCATCCTCGTATTTGGCCTGCCAGCAGCCACCGCGGCCATTCTGGCCAGGAAGTTTTAGGGGCATTGATCCACAAACTCCGAGGCTTCCTGGCGTGTAAAGAACCGCCCCAATCGAACAAATCCGGAAATGACCGTGGCTTTGAGTTCAACAACATTGCTCGCCAAGTCTCTGTTGACTATCCATTCATCGGGCAAGCCATCAACCAAATGGAAGGGTGCAGGTCGACCGTCGCGATATCGGGATAATTCTACCTGGCCGGTATAAGAGTCTTTAAAGGCTGGAACAAAACGGGCATGTGCGTTGTTTTCGCTCAAACCGCCAGTTCCGGCGTATTGCTGATTCTCTTTTACCAAAAATGATGGACGTTGTTGAACTAACATCATGCCACCTTCTGGAGCTTAAGGTTGCTGTTCTGAACTCCTTACCTGTAAATACATACGATTCCTTTACGCTTTTAACTTAACGCGTTTGCGTTGTTTATGAACTATTCAAAACGGATGGGACTGACCCTCATTTGGCACCAATACCAAAGGAGTAAAACTGCGCCTCTTTGCCCCATCAAAGTTCACTGGCTTGGGGCAAAGAGGCGGTGATATCTATCCGACTCGTACGCTCAGGGACGCACCTCCAGAACAATATTGAAGGGAGTTTCCGCTGCCCTTCGTACCTTGCTGAAACCACCCTCTTTAATAACGGCTGTGAGTTTTCGCTCTCCCGCCTGGGCCCCGAGCGCAAAGCCTGTCCTCTGTGCCAGTGCCGTGGGTACACAGATACTCGTTGAAGCCGCGTAAAACAGCCGTCCTACCGGGTTAAAGTTGTCGCTCAGTTCATCAGCCGCCATGGGCTCCACCACCATCCAGGTACCATCCGGCTTGAGCTGATTCCGCACATGGGTCGCAGTTCCGATCGGATCCCCCATATCATGCAATGCATCAAAGCAGGTCACGAGATCAAAATCACCGCCGTCGAAATCCGTGGCCGTGGCCTGCTCAAACCGGACTCGATCCGGGGCCAGACCATGCTCATCACGATGCGCATTCGCAGAATCGATAGATCCACCGTGAAAGTCGTAGCCAATAAACGTGGAATTCGGAAACGCTGCCGCCATCAATAATGTGGAATGGCCATGACCGCAGCCGAGGTCCGCAACGCGCGCGCCGCGCTCCAGTTTTTCGACCATTCCATCCAGCGCAGGAAGCCAATGCTGCACAAGATTATGGACATAGCCCGGGCGGAAAAACTTGGCTACTGCACAGAACATACAGTGAGCCTGGTCGCCCCAGGCGACCCCCTCACCGGTACGAAACCCTTCGCTCACTTTGGGTTCATTCTCGAATGTGGTGAACGCATTCTCAAAACCGCCGATCATGTAAACCGGGCTGTCCTCATCAGCGAAGACCATGGCCTGTTCCGGGGGTAACCGGAACCGCTTGGTCGTTCTGTCATACGCGAGATAATTCGATGCTGCATGGTGCGCCAGCCATTCCCGCAGGTAACGTTCGGAATAGCCGGTCCGCTCGGAAAGTTCCAATGAGGTTGCAGGCCCCCTGTTGTTTAACTCACGATACAGGCCCAGCCGGTCGCCAATCTTGACCAAAGCAGCGCTGTAGGCGCCACCCAGATCGGCAAGTACCTGCCCTACAAAGGCATTCAGTTTATCTTCATCAAATGTCTGCATTGCTTCCATCATGATTCTTCCATTTCAGGTAGAGATGTGAGGTTGTCCCTGTGGACATAGTCATGATGGGAGCATCGGCATGGTGGATGAATGATCATTCGTCCAGCGTTGATGACTGAAATACCTGAGTTCAGGAAAAGGCCGGGGGAACCGATCGCTCACGACGCCAGGCAGCGGGAGATAAGCCTACAGCACGTTTGAATGAACGGCTAAATGCCTCTTCGGATTCATACCCCACCTCACCGGCAATGGTTGCTATCTTCGCTTTTGATTCGACCAGCAAGTTGGAAGCGACCTGCATCCGCCAGCTTCTGAGGTATTGCATGGGAGGTTGTCCGACCAGTTCCACGAATCTGTCCTGTAGCGCTGATCGGGAGAGGCCCGCATGGCTTGAAAGCTTTTCCAGCGTCCAGGCGTCAGCCGGGGATTGGTGCATCAACCCCAGCACCCGACCAACATGACGATCACGAAGTCCCGCCAACCATCCGGTCTGGCTTTCCGGCATGTTGCCGAGATAAAACCGGATCAGGTCAACAAACATCATTTCGCTCATACGCTCAAGGACCGCTTCACCACCGGGCCTCCTCGACCGCGACTGCGCTTCGACCAGCCTGGCAAGCTGCCCGGCCCAGCTACCGTCAGTCAACTCATGGGCGCGAGCATGCATCACTCTTGGTAATGCGGTCAGCAACGGGTTGAATGGCCCCTTGTCACAACCCAGAAAACCACAGAGCAACGCAGCGCCAGAGGCATTTTCCGGCCCTTTTGTAGCGGCGGTTGCAGGCCGAGCTCGAAAGTCGTCCTCCTGGCAGAGCATGAATGGCAACCCCGAACACTGTTTCAGCGTAGAAACCAGGTGTTCGAGATCCGGCTCTGCTCGCAGTCCCGGTATACTGGACATCACATGAGGGTCGCCGTGAGGAAAGAGGATCACATCCCCCTCATTCATTTCAAAAGGTGCCTCGCCCGTTATACCTGCCCAACAAGATCCCTTTAACACCACGTGATATTCCATCATGTGTTCCGAAGACGGCATAACGGCATGGGCGATCAGGTGAGCGGCCGGAGCCTCAGTCACCCAGGCGCCAACACATTCAACGTGGAAGAATAACGCTCCGCGCAAACGGACACAGCGCAGCAGGCCGGAGAGCGTATCTTCATTCATGACGGCTGCACCGGTAGATGAGAAATAGTCCGGGATACAGCCGCATCCCGGATACCGTTCTACTCAACTCTATTAAAGACGGGAAATCGCTGAATAACCAGAATCTAGTAAAGTCTTTCACGCTCGTCGGTCAATACGATTTCATGCATTTGCTGTTCAGTAAGTTCCAGATTGCCCGCATCAACCATGGTCCTGGCTAAACGGGGCAAATCGTCAACCGCCGGCCAAAGCTCGGGTTGCCAAAGCTTTGATCGGATAATGCATTTGGAACAATGAAAGAAAGCTTCACTGATATTCACGATGATGACCAGCTTCGGACTACGTCCATTAATGGCCATAGACTGCCGAAGCGACTCATCCCGCACGATCTGAGCAGTGCCACTGATACGCAGTGTCTCGGACTTGCCCGGAATCAGAAAGATGAGCCCGACATTCGGGTTCTGCAGAATATTTTCCATGGTATCCGCGCGGTTGTTTCCCGGGCGATCAGGTATGGCCAACGTTGCGTCGTCAAGAACCTTCACAAATCCGGAGGGATCCCCTTTCGGGGAAACGTCGACATTGCCTGCACCATCAGCCGATGCCAGCAATATAAAGGGTGAGCGCTGGATAAATGCACCGCAATGTCGGTCAAGCCGGCTCAAGCTCTTGCTAATCACCAGTTCGCTCGGTTCATTCAGGATTGAGCGAAGCTGATCCCTTGATTCCACTATGTCACTGAATTTGTTCATACCCTTACCCACTCCAAAATCCACCCCAATATCCACACAGAACTCTGGTTGCCTGCAACCCCGAATATCGGTGCTCCGTGGGAAGCTGCAGGTTAAGCAATGGTCTTCTGTGACACCATGATTGAACTACCTGAATACTTGACCGCATGCCTGTAATTGGCCAAACACCGAGGGTCATATATGCTAGGTATAGGCGTGCGAAAGGAGGAAACACTATGCGTTATATAGCTGCACTACTATTTGGTCTGTTCCTTGCTGGCACTGTGGCAGCTTCGCAGTGTCCCGCTCTTGTTGCCAAGGTGGATTCACAACTGGAGTCTGCCCAACTTGACAGTGCAACCGCAAGTAACATCAAGGCGCTCCGTGATCAGGGGCAGACTCTGCACGAGCAGGGCAAACACGGCGAGTCAGTCAGGGTCCTGAAAGAGGCTCTCTCAATGTTCCCTGAATAACCCTGAGCGCCCTGTGACCTATCTTAACGAAGGTCCTGGTATCGAGGTGGGGGGTTAACCTCCCACCTCTGCTTTTAGCGATTAAAATCCCAATTCAATCCCCAGGTTCAGACGGCTTCGATCCTGGAAGCGACCCAGTTGCCCTTCCCTGTCACCACTGAAAAAGTTCGCACCAGTATTGAGAATTACATTGGTCGCGACCTGATAGTCCACGTTTACTTGCCACAAGGCGTCTCGATTGTCGAAGCTGTAGATCAAAAGCGATTCCAGTTGCACAACCTGGTTCATAAAATCCCGTCGCAGCAGCAATGTGGCATTTTCTTCTGTGTGCGGGACATCAAGACCTTTATCCCGAATAGACTGGAAAAACTGTCCGCTTACCAGAGTGTCCGTGAACCCGCTGTAATCCAGGCCCAGAACATAACTGAGTTCATCGGTAGACTGGAGACCATGCGCAGATGATGCGTATTGTCGCTCTGATTCATATCCGGCTTCCAGCCTGAAGGTGTAATCCCCAAAGGCATTGGCGGCCGTTACTCCAAACAGGTGGGAGCGGTTGTAGCTGGCTCGAATCGCCCGTACCGCTGGATCAACGGTAATGATCGGGTCGTCAATGGTGTGGTACAGGTAGTTGAAAGTGAGATCCCACCCGTTCCAGTATCGCCCTAGGCGGGCACCGTAATCGCTTTCGCTGAATGCCTTTGGTCGGTCAACTGTCAGCTTGCCGGCACCATCGAAGGGGTCATCCAGCAATGCATAGGCTGCTCCCGGTTCCGGTGACTCCGTGACGGTACTGTCTGGTACCCACACCAATTGCAGGCTCCATGAGTCCATGGGCATTTCGACTTGGGCGCTCCAGAGGGGAATGCGTCGGTCTTCCATCTCAGGAAGAATAAATTCACGGTGATTCAATGGATTAATAACGTCCAGGACTCGCAGTCCGTCGGCCTGGCCCCAAACGATCTGTTGTTTACCAATGCGAACAAAGGTATCGCCGAGATAGTCATCCACGAACAGCTCGCGCAACTCGAGATCGGTGTGGTTGTCGGGGAAGATACGACGATTAATGCCTGACCTGAAAGGCTGTGCCGGCCTGCCCGGCTCAAGTTTGTCCTCAAGATCCCAGCGTGCAAGAAGCTTGGCGGTCACCTTGGTACCGCCGTCAAATCGAGCCATTATCTCGGGCTTTATCGCCAACTGATTGGTCTGCCATTCACCGGTGTTTATTTCGTAGCCTGAATTCCACCGGCTGATCCCGCTGAGGCCGACGTCTACCGCCCATAGCGCCTGTGACATCAGGGTCATGACCATGAACGCAAAACTCTGTCGCTTCATATCAGTACCCGCGTTTCAATGCGTTCTGTTCGAACAGCCGGGGAGGTACAGCGGCGCCATAGTCAGTATTGCTGAACAGTATCCGGGTTTGGTGGCCGGTTTTGTGATTCTTTGCCTCGATTTCTTCGACAGACCATATGCCGTCTATTTTGACAATTTTCCTGGTATGGACAGTTTTCAAATGGTTGCCGGCAATATCCCAGTAATCTGACAATCGTGGCATCCAGACTTTGGGGTCGATTCGTAACAACACCTTGCTGTAACCAAGAACCGAAGCGACTTCGGAAGAAGCGGGCCTGGCTTCGATCACCCAGGTATGACGGCCATCCACCTCCTCTTCACCCACCAGGGTAAAGTGATAGTCTTCTGCCGAGATCTTGCTCTCTTTCTTGATTTCCTCGTATGTGAAGTCAGTCCCAAGGAAATAGTCTCCCCTGTCTGATGCCGAGATCCGCCGAACCTTCCGTAGTGCGGGAAGGTAGAGCCATTGGTCGTCATCACGGGCATTATCGGCATAGTCCCATGTCAGAAAGGCGGTACCTTTGACGTTGACCGGGCTGGTATAAAAAATGACGGTCTTCTTGGTATCACCGAAATATCTCCGAAACGCCGCCGTTTCCTCGACCCGGGTATTGCCGCGGCGGTCGGTTAACTCGATTCGCATTTCCCGGTAGACGGAATCGCCTTCGTCCCGGGCATTCAGCTGTTGAATAACACTGTCACCGCTTGGCGACTGTTGTGCGGACGCCAGCTGGGCACCAAACGCCAGTGCAATGAGCACCAATGCAAGTGCAGCGCCTCGCCACTTGCTTTGCTTTTGCCCAAACAGGAAGGCGGGTTTGAATACCAGGGCAATGGCTGGTAGCAGCACCAGGCTGGAAATGAACGCGATGCCAACGGACATGGCGACCAACAGCCCGAAGTTAACTAGAGGCGGCACCTGGCTGGTCATCAATACGCCAAAACCAAGCCCTACCGCCAGGAAGTTGTACCAAAGTGCACGTCCGGAAAGCTGGAACACTGACTGAATTCGTTGCTGCACCGTTGAGTCGGTTTGCATGCTCAATACCTCCTTCAGGCGGTCGAGTGTGTAGATAGCGAAATCGACGCTCAGACCAATGGCAATCGCTGCAAACATGGAAGTGCCAACGCCCAGCCAGATATCCGTCACGCCCATCACGGCATAAACCGTCAGGATGGCCAGCCCCACCGGCGTGGCAGCCATGACACCACCAACCAGTGACCGGAAGAGCAAGGCGGCCATAACGAGCACGGCGATAAAGGCCGCCATCACACTGTTAAAGTGACTGGCGGCAATGCCCTGTATCCAGTGGTAGTCCACGTTGACACGCCCGCTAACGTTGGCGCTGACACCGGGATCTGAGAAGTGCTGTTCTAGGTAGGATTCCAGTCTGGGAATCAGCTCCCTGGACGTGAGATAGGACCCTGTGGAGAGGTTCGCCCGTACCAGGGCAATTCGGCGTTCAGGATCAATTCTGTCCTCAAAATCGGTGGGAGAGGCAGAAGCTGTATAAAGCAGGAACAACTGAGCCGTCAGATTCGGGTCATTGGGGATACTGTAGTACTGGTCATCCCCTTCATTGACTGCTTTGTGCATCTGCTGGATGTAGTCGACTATTGATGTCGAACCGTTGATCTCCGGTTGCTGCTCAAGGAAGTACTGCAGGTTCCGGATGCGGTTCAGCACTTCCGGTTCGTAGATTCCGTTAGCATCGGAGGTCTCAATCACCACGTCCAGGTAATAGCTACCATCCATGCTGGCGTTGATGGCTTTGTCGGCTTGATACAAAGGCTCGGACGCCTGGAAATTTTCGATGCGCTCCTCATTGATAACGACTTTGCTGCTTCCAACCACCCCGATCGCACCGATCAGGACAGCGACCGCCAGGGTGACCCGTGGCTTTTGCGTTCCCAGGACGCAAAGAGTTCTGGACAGTAGACTCGGCGGTGCCATGTTATGGGCAACCTTGATGCGACGGCTTGGCTTCAACTTAAGAAGGCTCAACAGGCAGGGTGTCACCAGCAGGCTCAATAGCCACGCCGCTATCACAGCGAGCGCGCCAAACACCCCGAAGTACTGGAGGGGTGGCATATCATTGGTGGGATAAAGCGCCAGGAAGCCTGCGGCTGTGGTTAGCGTCGTCAACGTGACGGGACGCCAGACCCGCGCCACGGCATGGGCAATCACACGATGGTGGTCCAGTGACGGGTGGCTGGCCATGGTGTCGTAGTATTCTGAGAAAATGTGGATAGAGTCCGCCACGGCGATCCCGATCATACACACGATCAAGCCATTGGTGATGACGAAAAAGGACACACCGGACACGGCCATCGCTCCCAGGCCCACAACCACTGTGCCTGCCACCACGAAATTGGGCACAAGGGCCGCTCTGGGTGTCAGGAATGCAACGATCAGGATCAGGGTAATGATCAGGCCGGCAAGTGGGTTCAGCCGCTTTGCATCCTGGTCGATATAATTGGCAAGGTACCCCGCAACGGCTCCTTCGCCGGCCACATGAATTTCGTCATTGGCTCCGGTCGGAGCATCTTTCACCAAAGCCATGATGTGGTCATAGGTGGCTTCCGCTTTGGTTTCGTCCAATAGCTCAACAATAATGAGCGTGGCGGTTCCATCCCGCGCCACCAGGCTGCCCTGAAAGAGCGGGAAGTCGCTGACTGCGGCCTGGATCCAATCCGCACGTTGTTCGTCCACCGGGCCTTCGCCATAAAAGTCGTCGACCTCCATGCCATCCTCGGTACCACGAATATTGGACTCCGTGGACAGGCTGGTAATCCGGTCAGGATCAACATTGGGGACCTGCTCAACTCGCTCCGTCAGCCATTGCACCAGCTCAAGGCTTCGGGGGTTGAAGATCCCGGACTCCCCTTTGTTCCTAACCGCAATGACGATGGGATCCCGAAGATTGAAAATATCTTCGACTTTTTCCCGATAAACGAGCGCTGGCTCGTCAGGGCTGATGAAGGCGTCTGCCTGTGTATTTTTCGTCAATTTCCCTAGTTGACTGCCAAGGCCAACCAGGCTCCCTAAGGCGATGCTCAAAACGACCCATCGCCAGCGGATAACGGTAAGAAAAAAAGCTTCAGCTCGTGTCGATGTTTTACTCATCGCCCTCTCCTGATGTATATACACTATAAGTCACCAATAAAACCACAAAGGAAGCCATCATACTCATAGCTTTCACTTCATCTGACTCGACCAATCTTTAATCTTAGTGTATTTACACTATTAGACTTGAAACCGGATCGCAAGCACTTTTCAACTTTATCCGATTTGACGTGGGATCTCTTCTATCGGTGGGTAGGCAGTCATCGAAGACTGCCGGCAAAGATCAAAGGTTAGACTTCAGGGAGGCGCTGAAGTCCTGCAACTTTTCGGCAACACTGGACCACTCTTCAGTTCCCGCCATGTCGACAAATGCCTGATGCGCTTCATTCCACTTCACAGAGGCTTCTTTATAAATCCGTTTACCCTCTGTTGTCAGGCTGAGTTCCAGAGAGCGACTGTGTCCGCTTGATCGGGTCTGCAATAAGCCTTTATCAATCATCTTATCCACCGTCCGCTGCAGAGACGTACGTTCCATGCCCAGAGTCTCAGCCAGATGGTGTATCGAGTCTGGAGTGAAAAGCGTAATCGCATTCATGATCGTAAACTGCGTGACCATCAATCCGGTCGGACGAAGGTAGGCGTTGTAATGGCGGGTAACCAGACGCGAAAATACCCTGGAGTGCAGGGCCGCACACTGCTGTGCAATGGCCATTGGATCAGGTGTATCGATTGCCTGTTCGCCTGTTAAACTCATACCTACCCCGTGGTTTGTGCCATTTAAAATGGCTAAAGCTGCATATACACTATATTGTCGTGACTATCGCCTGTCTTGTCTAGTGGCCCGTCTGGCTCAGTAGGTTAACGAATCAGCCAGACGGGCCACTGGCCCGCCGTTATTATCAGCTACACGCCGACGGCAGCAGCTTGGCTTTCACATTTTGCCCAAAGCAAACCCAACTGATCTCGCCTTCGACAACTTCGGGTTCCAGTATGATGTACTGCGACTCTCCACTGGCATCAGTTCCAACCTCAACACCGATCAGGCCGTTTTCGTAGATATCTATCTCATAACCCACTTCAGGATCCGACAGGGTTGGCTGCGCATACCCCAACTCGTTCATAGTGGTTGGCCACCCCTGGTTCTCATAACCATAGGCGGTGACCTGCTCCTGGACAGACTGAGCCGCAGAATAGGCCGAGGAGTAACGTGCCCGATCCTGGTACTCCTGATAGGCCGGAATAGCAACGGCAGCGAGGACACCAATAATGGCAATCGTCACGATCAGGGAGGCCGCACCACCGGCTCCACCGCCCACCCGAGGTACAAACATTGACAGGAACCAGGCAAACCCGTGGCGTCGTGGATGGTTTATCTTCCGCCCTTGCGAGACAGCAACCGCGGTCGCCATTCGCTTGGTCAGCCAGGGGTAATCGCCAGTCAGTTCGTTGAACGACATCCAGAACCCATTGGTGGTAGCCACCTGATTGATATAGGCGTCAACGTTAATGGTCTTCCAGCGCGTATCACCCGCTGCGATCGCGGCAATTGCAGCCTTGATGTCGCCTTCGGACCGGCAACAGGCAACTCCATAGCGGTCACACGTATATTCCTCCGCACGACGCAAAGCCGGGCCCACAATAGGAAGCAGCGAGCCTGGCATTACAAAAGTACGCCATGACAAGTGCTTACGGTGGATATGTCCGAGTTCATGTCCAATATAGAAATCGATCGCATCTGGTTGATCTTCCAAGGCATCGATAACATCCGTAAACAACACAACGAAATGTCTGCCTAGAAATTTCGTGGCCAGAGCATTAAAGAAGTCCGTGCGCAGCAGGTAGGCCTCCGGGATCTCCTTGACCCCGACCTTCTCACAGCTCCGAACCAGTCGCTCATGCAAGTCGGGATACTGATCCGGACTGATCCGGACTCCAGATCCTTTCAGGTGGGAAATAAACGCCGAATGGGCAAACAGAAAAAACAGATAGCCGAAGAGCAGATACAGCAAGGCGATGCCCAGGGTGCCGACAATCAAGGCCAGCCAGAATATGGCGGAAAACACCGCCGCAATAATCAGTAACGGTTTTTCATTTTTGTAAACCAGATCCATCCTATTCCCTCAATTAGATGACTACAGGGTGACAGAGCCACATCCAGGCTCCATGATCGCACGACCGGACGAAAACACGGGGCAACGAACACAACTGTCCATGGAGCCGGGGGTCATTGAGGTGCTTCCGTGCAGTAGACTCCGGAATTATAGGCTATTTTTACTATTCCCGGTCAGGTGCAGTGCATTCAGATGCTGTCGGATTACTGCTGCAACGAATCTTTGCCATCAACGCCAACGTTTTCGGGTCATAGACCGTTGGCGCTCCGTTGGTGCCATCCCGCATCTGAAGTCGGTTCTGGCGGAACATTTCCTGGTACCCCTCAATGTCTTCAGCAGATATGGTGATCCAGCTCTTATCTGGAATAGCTGATTCCTGCCCTCCTATCAGCTCCATGGTTTGCGGGAACATGGACCAGGCGATCGTTCGGGCCTTTTGTGCGGTTTCGTCATCCAACATATCGTCATGGACAATGAGCTGAACCGTTAACTGAGCCAACGCGTAATCGACGATACCGCCGTTTGGTTCGATGCCCTTATAGAGCTCCAGCGCTTCATACGCAAAGGCCGGCGCATAGGCGGCGTCGACGGAGCCATTGTTAAACTTTCCCGCAAAATTAGTGATGTCGGAGGGAACCACAGTGGCCTTAACGTAGTTCACCATATGGATAGCGTCTTTCTGATAATCCAGCGTAGCCATTCGTTTGCCGGCCAGCGCGGCGGCGGAATTGATACTGCGATCGTCGACGAACAGGTACCCTGCCCCAATCGGAAAAATACCAAGCACTTCAAAGCCACCGGATTTCATGAGGGGCGCTGCTTTAGGTTGCGCCAGCGTGGCCAGCATGGTTTTCAGGTCATCGTAGGTCGGCAAAGCGCCAACGGCACTGATTGACCCGGTGAACCGGTTAAATGGCCGTGTTCGCAGATCCGTGGCCGCAACGGCATCGCATTGCCCCGCGTTAAAATCACCCACTGCGACACCTTCGTCGGTGTATGGCTTCAGTTTGAGGTCCAGACCGATGGACTTTGCTTCCAGCGAGAAGTCCTTCATCAGGTTAAACACATCACCATTGGCACCGATGACATCGAACACACACACGGACAGCGTGTTAGCTGAAGCAAACGGGACAACACACGATAACGTCAGGGCACTAATCAATTTACGCATTCTTGATTTCCTTTTTTTTGTTTATGGACTTATTGGTTTGCATGCTTCATAAGCGCCGGTATTCCACTTGTGGCATTGGCGTGCGATGCCAGGACGCGCTCTGCCGAAGACGCATATTTCTCATCCCACTCCAGGACCTTTGGCGTCATGAGCTTGTGCCAAAGCGGCGGGATCATTGCGACCACTATGGTGGTGAGATATCCGCTGATCATCATGGGTGAATCCGGGAACGGCTTTAGATCCTGATACGGCACCTCGCCCTGGGCGTGGTGATGGGAATGGCGGGTCAGGTTAAACATGGTCCAGGAACTGATGCGCTTGTTGGTATTCCAGGAATGCCGTGGCTGCACCGGGGTTTCAGGGTGACGGACCATGCCGTAATGCTCCATGTAATTAACGATCTCGAGTAAGGCCTTGCCCCAGAGTGCACAGGCTACGAAGTACACCATGGCGCCAACGCCTCCCATGGCGAAGGCCGTAGCTACCAGCAGCGCACTCATCAGATGCCCCCGGATCACCGCATTACGCCAGGACAATGCAGAGTGACCTTTACGCCTTAGCCGGCGGCGTTCGATATTCCAGGCGCTGGCATTGCCTTTCACGGTGGATGCCACGACGTGGTGATAAACATTTCGTCCGCGCGGTGCGGTAGCCGGGTCCTCAGTGGTCGACACGTAGCGGTGGTGCCCGTAGACATGCTCAATAGAAAATATCGTGTCGAAACTGAAGGCCAGCAACCAGCGGCCAATCAGCATCGACACCGGATCCCAGGTTCTGTGGGTCAGCTCATGGCCGGTAATGGTGCCGATGATTCCGATCATCAGTCCGGTCAGTACGACACCGGAGATGTGGTGAAGGAAAGGCGTGGCATCGCGGGCCGAGATCGCATCGTAGCCAGTCAGTTCAGTGATCAGGGCACCAAACCCGGCGACATCCTTTGAACTGAAGCTCCAGACTGAGGCGAAAACGATCAGGCACAGTAATGGCAGCGCCATCCATAGTTGCACCGTCAATATTGCGGGGTGTCTGAACTCAGGTGTTGTTGTGTCGTCACCACACAGGGCGTCACCGGCAATGTAGATGACCAATACTGCCAACAGCCCCAGACTGATCCAGTAGCCACCGGCTACCAGTGAAGCCAAAGCCTGGAGACCGATGCCGTGAAAGAGAAAAAACTTCAAGTAGTGTAATAACATCATCTTTCAACTCCTTAGGTTTTTTAGTTTTTTAGAGAGTCATGACTGAGGCATCGGCCTCCAGCACATCCCGTGTGGTGGTGAATCGGTCGGCATAAATGCTTATCCGCTTGACGCCCCCTTCAATAAGCCTGGCTTCAGCGGCATCGATCATTCCTGGCGGACCACACAGGTAGGCCTCTGATCCTTGTAATGAGAGTCCGGGGATGAAATCGGTCACCCGTCCGCGAGCCCCGGTCCAATCCGAACGTTCGTCCTCCTTGGATAAAACCGGGATGAACCTGAACGCCGAGGACCATTTGAGTGCGAGATCCCGAATGTCATCCAGCCGGTAAAGATCCTGTTGACACCTGGCGCCAAACAACAAGGTCACTGGCCTGTGATTCTGTCCATCCATAGCGTCTTTCAGGAGCGCCAGGATCGGCGCGAGACCGCTGCCCCCTGCAATCAGAATCAATGGAGCCTCTGAGGCGCGCAACCAGAATTCTCCTGCCGGACCATCCACCATGACGGTGTGGCCCAGCAATTCCTGATCATTCACTGCTGTTGAGAATGGGCCCCCGGGTACTTTGCGGACAAAGAACGACAGCGTTGCATCCATCTGGCAAGGCGTGGCGAAGGAATAGCTCCTGGCCAGTCCCGGTAACGAATCCAGGGACAGATCCGCGTACTGACCGGCTTTGTAATTCAGAGTCTGATCGAGCTGTAATTTGAGGTGGGTGATATCGTGGGTTAACCGCTCCTGCAGGATCACTCGTCCCGGAACGGTCTTACGCTGATTTTGTGCCGTCAGGTCCACTTCAATGGAGATGTCGCTCGTCGGGACACTCTGGCAAGCCAGGATATACCCCTGATCGAGCTCGTCGTCACTAAGGATATAGCCAATGTCCGTCAGCTCCTTCACGGTTCCCTTGACCAGGCGGCATTTGCAGGACGCACAGCCCCCCACACGACAACTGTGCGGGAAATCGATGTTCTCCCTCAGTGCGGCATGCAGGATGGTTTCTTTCTGGAATACCTGGACAACTTCCCCGTTGATCTCTGCGCAGTGTTCTTTCGGTGCACTCTTCCTGAATAAAGAAAACATGATCTTCCCCCGTTTCTTGTTCTCACGGGATACATGCTAGTGTCCCTCACCGAAAACCAGGGGGTTATTTATTGACATCCATGGGTGATAAATTGACAATCATCAAATGTCGAACTCGAAAATCACCTTACCCAATCACTACATCCTCCAGATCATCAATATCGTCGCGGATCTTGGTGTTCCGACACAGGGCTGGCTGCGGCATCTGGGAATTGACCCGGATGAGTCGGAAGAATCGCTGATTACCATGCCTTGGGCGACATTTCGGCAACTGCTGTTGGACGCTGGCCGATTCTGCAACGACAAGGCACTGGGACTGATGATCGGAGAACGACTGCTGATCAATACCCACGGCATTCTTGGTTATGCAGCGCTAAGCAGTGGCACTACCCGGCAAGTGATTGAATTACTGGAGCGATATCTGGTTCTCAGGACCGACATGGTGACGATGGAGTCCGCCCAACAGGGTGACCGGTTATGGGTGAGCTTCTACGAGAACAGACCGCTGGAGGACGTTCGCCGACCGGTTACCGAAGCCATTGTCCTGGCGATTCGAAATATTCTGGACTTCACGACCATGGGGACCTGCGACATCCGGGAGGTTACCTTTCCATTTGATGGCGATGCCAAGCTGGCAGAAGCGATGTTTCGGTGCCCGGTTTCCTACAATCAGGACTCAGCCGGCTTTTCGCTACCCCTGGCGACCATTGACCAACCTCTCAAGCTCGCGAATACCGTCAGCTTTCAGGAAGGGCTGAAAGTCTGTCAGCAAGAGCTGGAGAAACTGTCCTCCGAACAAACCTGGGCTGTCCGCGTACGCCGGATCATGTTGCAGAGTACCCATGGTTTCCCTTCTCTGGACATGACCGCGAGGCGGTTCCATGTCACACCGAGAACCCTTCACCGCCGCCTGATCGAGGAAGGCACATCGTACAGGGACATTCTTGAGGATGTCCGCCACCAACTCGCAACCCGTTACCTGGAAACGGGACAGATGACCGTGCAGGAGATCTCCTATGCGCTGGGCTATTCGGATATCGCGAATTTCCGGAAGGCCTTCAAGCGCTGGGAGTCGGTGCCACCCTCCATGTATATACCGCCACTAACGTCATAGACGCGCCTCTGTCATTTTATAACCCTAAACTGTCATTAAATAACCCAACTCCGCCGTCATAGAGTCGATACCATACTCTGGGACCAGTTTGGTCAGCCACTTTTCAAGACCACGAGTCATCAAAAGTCCAACAATTGGCGAGCGCCATGAGCTTTATCCCCCCAAAGGAGGATTCCAGAAATGGAAATGGTTAAACAAGACATCCCCACACTTGAACTGACGGCCACGAATCCGGCCAACGGCCAGACGTTGGGCTCCCTGCCCTACACGCCATCTCACCAGATTCCTGAAATGTTCAGTCAGGCAAGGAAGGCTCAGGCCTTATGGGCGGAAAAGTCGTTTGCCGAGCGCCGCCAGCACATGAAGAAAATGGGCAACTACATCCGTGACAATGCCGATGAGCTGGCCCGCATCGTCAGTGAAAGTAATGGCAAGACACGTATGGACGCCCTGGCGACCGAGGTGTTGCCCTGCCTGATGGCCTGTGACTGGTATGGCAAGAACGCGGCAAGTGTTCTGAAGCCCGAATATCGGGGACCCTCCAGCCTTCTGTGGATCGGCAAACGTTCTGAAATCCGTCATGACCCACTGGGTGTGGTTGGCATTGTCAGCCCCTGGAACTATCCATTGTCCATTCCTTTCGGCGAAGTGGTCATGGGTCTGATGGCCGGTAATGCCATTATCCTGAAAGTGGCTGCCGCAACACCGCTGGTTGGTAAGGCCATCGAGGATATCGTGGCCGCCGCTGAATTGCCGGACGGCCTGTTCCACCATATCGTCGGCTCCGGCGGACAGGTGTCCAGCGCAATGTTTGAAAACGGTATCGACAAGCTGTTTTTCACCGGCTCGGTACCCACCGGCAAACAGATCATGGCCCAGGCCGCGACCACGTTGACCCCGGTGTCACTGGAACTCGGTGGAAAGGATCCGATGATTGTTCTGGAGGATGCTGATCTGGAACGGGCCGCCAATGGCGCCGCCTGGGCGGGCTATCAGAACGCCGGTCAATCCTGCGGTGGGGTTGAGCGCGTCTATGTTCATGAGTCTGTGTATCACCGGTTTGTGGAGCTGATGGCGGAGAAAACAAAGGCGCTACGCCACGGTGTTCCCGATGACAAGTGTTCCGTGGACATTGGTTCGATGACCACCGCCAAACAACGACAGTTCGTTGAAGGGCAGTTGGCCGACGCAGTCAGGGATGGGGCAAAAATAGTCGCCCAGTCACAAGCTATCAGTGATCAGGACGGCGAATTCCATCCTGCAACCCTGGTAACCGATGTGCATCACGACATGGCCCTGCTGCGAGAGGAAACCTTTGGGCCAGTAATACCTGTGATGTCATTCAAGACTGAGGACGAAGCGGTAGCCCTGGCCAATGACTGCACCATGGCACTGACTGCTTCCATCTGGACACGGAACACCAAGCGTGGCAAGAAACTGGCTGATCGCATTAACGGTGGCGTGGTGGCAATCAATGATCACCTGTACACCCACGGAATGTCCGACCTGCCCTGGGGCGGTCCCGGAGAGTCCGGAATTGGTCGTACCCACGGCCCGGAGGGGCTGCTGGAGATGACCCATTCCAAAGTGGTTAACTGGGACTGGCTGAAAGCCAAACGCAATCTCTGGTGGTACCCGCAGGATGAGGCGAGCAACAACGCCATTCACAACGCGTTACATCTGGTGGCCCCTCGTTCGCCGGTCGACTTTGTACGGGCAAGCTTGCGTGTCATGCCAGCGATGATCCGTAAAATGTACTTCTGACGATTACCACCTCCGCAAATAACGGGGCGGATCATGACTTCCTCCTGATCCGTCCCGACTGTCCTAACTGGCTACACCGTTTGTATCTGCGGACTTTCCTCGCCCAGTATCTCGGCCAACACCGAAATTGCCAGGCGTTGCGGATCCTTCATCGGGCCAACCAGGCCTATGGGTCCGTGGATGCGATTCAGTTCGGCGGTGTTGTGCCCCAGATTCCGTAACGCTGCCAATCTGGCTTCGTGGGTGCGATGACTGCCCATGGCGCCGATGTAGAAGGCATTGCTCGCCAACGCCTTAGCCAGAATCGGAATCTCATAGTCGTGATCGTGAAACATCGCAACAAACGCGGTTCTGTTATCCAGCGATGCTCCGTCAAATGCCGTGGGGCTGATAATTTCAGCGGCAATCCCTTGAGCGGCCAACCGTGCCACCTCCTCCGATCCTGGCAGATACACCTTCACGCCAAAGCCTGAGCTTTGAGCCAGGTGAGCAAGGGCCATGGGTTCGGTACCCCGACCGCAAATTGCCAGTTGAAGCCGCGGCTGATATTGAATCCGTGGGTAAGGTTCGGCGAGCGCCAGCTTTTCAGGCAGAAGATCCCGCAGATCAAGGTCCCAACGTTTCCGGTTGTGAAGGCAGGTCATGGCCCTATCCAACCAGGTTGGCGAAGGATCCGGAATTATCATTAGATCAACCGCACCACCACAAGGCAGCTGGATATCCAGATAATCACTCCCGGCACCATAACGGATACGTCTCACCTGGTGAGTTGCCATGGTTTCCAGTGCCTGGGACACAACATCTGACTCCAGACAGCCATTCGACAGGGATCCGACATACTCTCCGTTATCCCTGACCGCCATGAGGGTCCCGGGAGATCGCGAAGCCGGCCCTTCCACCGATACCAGAACCACCAATGCACAGGAACCAGTATTTCGTGCGGTTGCGAGGTGCTCAAGCACTGAGAGCGGATCACTTGTAATCTGGCCGTTCATGGGCAAAGCAAACCTCCGGGCCCGCGGGATAGGAACGAGATGTAGCTGACACCGGCTTATTCTGCCATTCGATTCCCGTTAATACACGGTGTAATGGCACGGCTTTTTACCGGCTTGTTCGCCAACACGACCCCGACCATTAGCAATGCCACACCACCCCAAACGGTCCAGCCAAAGGATTCTTTGAAAAACAGAATCCCGAACAGTAAACCTGCCGGTGTGATCACAAACCCGAGCTGACTCAGAAAGGTAGGTGACGAGCGTTTCTGTAATTGAAAGAATCCTCGATACCCTACCGCCGTCACCATCGACTGAATGATCAGGATGCCCCATAACGTCGGATGACCAACCAACAGCGTAGCAGCCTCTCCCCGAATCAGGATGACAACAAGTATCAGGATGGCGCCGCCCAGAAGCATGCCCGGGGCCAGCTGTTCCGCAGTGGCGCCTCTGGGCCAGTGCGTCGTGCGGTAGATATTACCGATGGCCAGTGACAACGGGATCAGCAGACCCAACATCAGCCATGGAGCGGTCTCTCCACTGATACCGGTGGGACTGGGAGACAGTATCCAGACACAGCCGGATATCCCCATCAACAGACCCATGGCCCTGCCCAGGCTCAGGGTCTCCATGCGAAGTGTCAGCGCGATGGCGTAGGTTGCCAATGAAGGCAAGGCGTACAATGTTGCCGTCAGCCCCGAGCCTATCTGCGCAACCACGACAAAGGCAAGCACATTGGGTAAGGCAATGGCGGTCAGTGCACTGAACCCAAAATATCGCGCCACACTGCCTCGCCATCCAATAGCTCTCCCTTTCCCCTGGCAAACAAACAGGATCAAACCACCGCCAAAAGCCTGCCAGAAGGCATAGGCCAGCGGCGTCATCCCCAGGCTCATTGCGATTTTGGACAGTGGCAGCATGAGCGCAATCAACACCCCTACTCCGAGGAGCAGGAGCACGGATACGGCGTCCGGTCGGAAACTTTCGATCACGGCTTCGGATTTCATACGATGTTCTCCCCAACAGAAGTCCGCCATGATCCATGAACCGATACCGTCAATCAGCCCCCATTTCGTGAAAACTCATTTCCCGATCCGGAGGTCGATCGGCACCTTCCGTTCAGGAGATCATTACCGGGAACAATTACCCAGCGAACGAAAGGAGAACATCATGGACTTTCTAAAGGCTTTGCATTGGCGCTACGCCGCGAAACGAATGAGTGGTCAACGAATTCCTGAATCGCAACTCGATCGCATCCTGGAGGCAACCCACCTGGCGCCCTCATCCTATGGTCTGCAGCCTTATGTGGTGAAGGTGATATCCGACCGATCGCTGCTTGCCCAAATCCGTGAAGAAGCGGCCCCGCAACCCCAGGTCACGGAATGCTCACACCTGTTGGTGTTTGCAACCATGACAAATCTGAATGATCCGTTGGTCGATCAGTTCATACAACTGACCGCCGAACATCCAACCCCTGTATAATCGGCCATCCTCCAATCATCAGCATGGAGTCTGGGCATGGACCGCCTCAAGGGTGTCGAGTACTTCAAACGAATCTATGAACTGGGATCTTTCACGGCAGTAGCAGACGAATTCCGTTGCTCGAATGCCGTGATCTCAAAGTATGTCAAATTCCTGGAGTCCTGGACCGGCGCCAAGCTGATTCTTCGCAATACCCGTACGATCAGCTTCACCGACGAGGGGCACCGGTTCTATGAGTATTGCCGATCCATTACCGAACAGACCGAGCACTTGCTGGATTCTGTAGCGAATACCGGGGAGCTCACCGGCCAGCTGGTGATTGCCAGCCCCGTCTCCCTGACCATGAAAGTGCTGGCACCGCTCGTTTTCCAGTTCCAGAACGAACATCCACAGATCGCCATTCGGATGCAGATGAGTGACCAGATCACGGATCCGGTGGGATCCGGGGTCGACCTGGCTATTCGGGGCATTGAGGCTCCGGAAGATTCCTCCCTGATTGCCGTTCGGCTTGGCTCACTTGAGCGAATTCTGGTTGCCTCCCCCAGCTACCTGAACCGTGCCGGCACTCCCGAAACGGTCGGGTCGCTTGGTCAGCATCAATGTCTGATCTACAGTCTGAGTTCCGACGCCAACCATTGGGAATTTTCACCCTCAGCGGGTGACATCGTGCCGCTCTCGGTAACGGTTTCCGGTCCGGTCACTGCGGATAATTCACTGGTCCTGGCAGACGCCGCAAAGGCAGGTCTGGGCATTGCGCTGTTGCCAAGGACTTATGTTCAACAGGAGTTGGTACGGGGAGAACTTCAGGAATTGCACCTGGACGCCCATCCAATTCCCCGGTCAATCTATGCGGTCTATTCAGACCGTAAATATCTCCCAAAGCGGGCACGGCTCTTTACCGAGTTTCTAAAGACCGCTTTCAGATAGCCAGTTTTAATGGGTGGCTCAGAACTTCCAGAACGGCGTTTTCAAGCGCTGTTCAACAACTTCCGGGGAATAGCCAGCATCTATAAGAAGGCGAGGCTCAGTGGTATGAACGAGGTGGAGAAAATTACGTTTCATCCTCCACCCTTTGTACAGTGATGCAGCTTTTTTCATAGTAACCTTCCATTCATAGGTAACAACAAGTAGCAGATCAAAACCGGTTTGTTAGTTGCCTATTCTATGAAAAAAGTCTTTCCGGCCCCATACTTGGAAACCACTACGCCACCTGGCTCCCGAGCCAGAAGAACTACCTGTTTATACCTACCCCTTGCCGTTGGATTTCTTCACGAGTGTTTGGTACAGGTCATCCTTCAGTTCCAGTCGCTGCTGCTTCATCCGGTGCAGCTTGTCGTCACCTATCGGTGAATCCCTGAGCTCCAGCCCTTCGATTTCCTGGTCCAGTGCTGTATACCTTTTGAAATGTTCCTGGAATTTCGGGTCATTCTTGTTCAACTCGTCAATCAGATCTCCAAATTGGGGAAATTCGTTGTGAAGCTCGTGGTTCGAAATGCCCATTACCTCATCTCCTTTTTCTCGCAGCGTGTTTAATCAGGATGCCATTCTTACTCAGGATTTGTGAATAGCCTCAGAAGATTCAAATCCATCGCCCTACAAATCCGATTCCAGGCGCTCCAGCCCCAATGAGGCCTTGAAACTCTGGTATTCATCCCAGTATACGATGGCCCCCAGCGCCATCGCTGCCTTGGTCGTCATACGGTTGAAACTCTCCCGTATCAACCCGGGAATATTCAGCTTCAGCCGCACACTGGCAGTTTCTATCAGTACGGCGCCCATCACCAACAAGGCATCAATCCTCCGGTTATTCCTGTCGCCATCCATAATATGGCGTGCCAGTATCCTGGCATCCTCCAGTATCACCTTCTCTTCCGGGTACAGGCTAGCGCCATCGAAGCTCATGAAGCTTTGATAGCGTCGCGCCCTCTTGAGCATGAAAGACTCCTGAACGGCGGGGTCCGGTTCGTCTGCTGCCGGCCTGGAATTGAGAATGCCGTGAAGCCGGAAGTCGACCTCTCCCGCCGCCCGTTTTTGCTCAAAGACGTGCCTGATGTCGGACCGTGCCTTCTCCGAGGTACTCTCCAGAGCCTCGGCGATAACGGCATCAAAGGTAGTTTTCTCGACCAGATCCAACACCCGGCGAATGGTATGAATAGCTTTCATGACATCCGGCCACAGGCGAGGATCCGCTTCTTCCGGCTCGTCTGGCAGGCGGCTCCCGATCGCCCGGGCACTGAAGAACGCCTTCTCAACATCGCGAATAGCGACACCGGATTCGTTGGCCACCCATCTGACGCCATAATCATTGAGGTCTTCAATCAGGCTGGAGGTGAGGATTAGCAGGTAATACTTCATGCCAAGCGGAAGGTCTGTCATTAACACTCCTTCTCATCATGGATTTCTCTTTAAAGGTATAGCTTATTATGGCCCGAGTACCAGCTCTGTGCATTGCCGCCTTCGCCTTTGACAAACCGCTAATAGCTGGGGCCCATCAATAGGGTATAGGATGATTAAAAGAATCTGAGCATTGATCTGTTTACCCTGAGGAATATTGCACATGACGTACGCGCGAATTGTCGGCACGGGCTCGTATCTGCCCCAGAATGTCATGACCAACAAAGACATGGAAAAGATCGTCGACACCAGCGACCAATGGATTCGTGAACGTACCGGCATTGAACAGCGGCATATTGCGGTGGAAGGAGAAACCACCGTTGATCTCGCAGAAAAAGCATCGCGGCTCGCCATTGAAGCGGCCGGGCTCACGCCCGATGACATTGACCTGATTATTTTTGCCACCTCAACGCCGGACAAGATTTTTCCGAGCTCTGCGTGCATCCTCCAGGCCCGACTGGATATTCATGGCTGCCCTGCTTTCGACATCCAGGCCGTGTGTAGCGGGTTTGTCTATGCACTGTCCGTGGCTGATAAGTTCATCAAGACCGGCAGCAGCAAAAAGGCGCTGGTTGTGGGCGCAGAACTGTTCTCCCGTATTCTGGACTGGGAAGACCGTGGTACCTGCGTCCTTTTTGGCGACGGCGCTGGCGCCGTGGTCCTGGAAGCCAACGAGGAAACAGGCATTCTGTCCACCCATATCCATGCCGACGGCCAGTATGAAGAGCTGCTGCATGTGCCCTATGGCATTGGCGACGGCTTTGATCAGGTGCGGGCCGGTAAAGGGCACGTTCACATGAAAGGCAATGAAGTCTTCAAGATCGCGGTTAATACGCTCGGCAAGATTGTCGATGAAACCCTGGATGCGAACCAGATGCAGAAGTCGGATATCGACTGGCTGGTTCCCCATCAGGCGAACCTGCGCATCATCGCCGCGACAGCCAGAAAACTGAACATGTCCATGGACCAGGTGGTGGTCACCGTCGACAAACACGGTAATACCTCGGCAGCATCCATTCCCCTCGCCCTGGACGTAGCCGTTCGTGATGGCCGCATCAAAAAGAACGAAGTCGTCCTGTTGGAAGCCTTTGGTGGCGGTTTCACCTGGGGATCTGCCCTGCTCCGTTATTGATCGTTCTGACTACCCGGTTTGCACACATTAGCCATCCCTGATCCCCTGTTGGCGCTTTATACTTGTTGGTGACAACGAAGCCAACAGCCAACAGCCAACAGGATTCAGGTGATGACGAACAAGGCGAATGCAAAAAAGCCATCGGTGATAATCATCGGAACCGGCTTCGGTGGTCTCTGTATGGCCATCCAGTTAAAACAAGCCGGTTACGATAATTTCACCATGCTGGAGAAAGCCGGCAACGTCGGCGGAACCTGGCGTGACAACACCTACCCGGGTGCCGCCTGCGACGTGCAGTCACACTTCTATTCCTATTCCTTTGAGCCGAAGCACGATTGGTCCCGCAAGTTCGGACTCCAGAAGGAGTTGCTGGGTTACATGGAAGACTGCGTGGACAAGTTTGGTCTTGCCAGCCACATTGTGTTCCACCAGGAAGTGACACGCGCCGCCTTTGATGATGCAAGCAACACCTGGACCGTGACCACCCAGGATGGGCAGCAACGCATCGCAGATGTGGTAGTGTCCGCCACAGGGCAATTGAACCAGCCCGCCTATCCGAACATCCAGGGTATGGACCGTTTCAAGGGGAAGCTGTTTCACTCCGCTCGCTGGGATCATGACTACGATCTGACTGACAAGCGGGTTGCTGTGATCGGCACCGGGGCAAGCGCCATCCAGTTCGTGCCGGAAATCATGAAGCAGGTGAAGTCACTCAGCCTGTTCCAGCGTTCCGCTGCGTGGGTATTGCCCAAGGCCGACCGGCCCTTCAAGGCCTGGGAGCAATCCCTGTTCAAGTCCATCCCCGCGTGGGACCGAATCTATCGCTACATGATCTACTGGAAAAACGAAAGCCGCGCACTGGCTTTCACACGCTTCAGTGGACTGCTGGAACTGTTTGCTCGCCAGGCCAGGAAGGAAGCCCGCAAGCACGTCACCGATCCATACAAGCTCAAGCACATCATTCCCGACTACAAGATCGGCTGTAAGCGGATTCTGATTTCCAATGACTGGTATCCGGCCATTAACCAATCCCACCTGGATCTGATTACCACCTCGATAGACCGGATAGACGAGTCAGGCGTGGTGACGTCTGATGGCAAACACCACGACGTCGATGCGATCATTCTGGGTACCGGCTTTGCAGCGTCAGAATTCCTGGCGCCGATGACCATCACCGGTCGAGACAATGTCACCCTCAACGAAGCCTGGGCCAACGGAGTCGAAGCCTACAAAGGTATTTCCGTCACCGGATTCCCGAACCTCTTCGTGCTATACGGCCCCAACACAAACCTGGCCCATAACTCCATTGTGTATATGTTGGAGTCCCAGGTCCGCTACGTCATGAGCTGTCTCGATACATTGGAGAAATACCCGGGATCAGCCATGGACGTGTTACCCGAGCGCCAGAAGGCATTTTCCGACACAGTCCAGACTGGACTTGAAGACAGCGTCTGGAATGCCGGCTGCACCTCGTGGTACCTGGATAAAAACGGTCGTAACACCATCAACTGGCCAGGTTTTACCTTCACCTACCGCCTGGCGACACGTAGCGTGGACACTACGGATTACCAGCTTCTGTATCCCTCCGAAGCCCACTGACGACACTATCGAATGCCAAAAAAATCCCGCCCTGACCGGCGGGATTTGACGTTTCCCGATATTCATAGGATGATTGGTTAATCAGCTGACAGGATCATAGACATGGCTCTTGTACCTATCAAAAAAGGATCCCTGGTCGAAACGGCCATCGAAAGTCTCCGTTCCGCCATAGAACAAGGCCAGTGGCCGATCGGCGCCCGACTGCCCGTGGAGGCAGACCTGTCCGACGCACTCGGCGTCAGTCGCAACACGGTTCGGGAAGCGGTCCGCGTACTGGTGCATGTCGGCATGCTTGAAACCCGACAGGGGGACGGCACCTACGTGCGGTCTAAAAGGGACGCCGGAGAAACCCTGCGCCGAATTGCCCGGACCCGATTGGGCGATCAGCTGGAAGTGAGAATCATGCTGGAAACGGAAGCCTCCCGGCTGGCCGCTGGCCGTCGTACAGAATCCGACCTTGTGGCCATGAGTAAAGCACTGGATTCCCGGGCACAGGCCGGGGACAACCTGGCGGCCCGCATCCGCCACGACGAAGCCTTTCACCATGCGCTGGTCGCCGCGTCCCATAATCCCGCGCTGACAGAGCTTTACGACTACTTTGCCCATGCTGTTTCCCGCACCATCGAGAGCACGGAAACCGAACCTGATCTGCCCGAACCTTCCCAGGAAGATCATGAATTGCTTTTGGCTGCCATCCGACGCCAGGATGAGGAAAAGGCAGAAACTTTGGCAAAAGCGCTCCTGAAACCCAGCCTGGACACCCTTCGGGACAACCGCCCATGAAGTTGAGGGTCGATACCTTTACCCTGCTTTTGCTCGGTGCCATTGTTCTGGCGTCTTTTCTGCCGGTCAAAGGCGACGCGGCAGACCTGCTCGCAACCATCGGTACGCTGGCTGTCGCTTTGCTGTTCTTCTTTCACGGAGCAGCCCTGTCCCGCGATCAGATCATCGCCGGCGCCACACACTGGCGCCTGCACATATTGATCACCTCCCTCACCTTCGTATTCTTTCCTCTGGCAGTGCTGCCCATCAACAGCATCAGCAATTTTGCGCCACAGTGGATGCCGGCCGACCTAGGACTGGGGTTCCTGTATCTCGGCGTCCTGCCCTCGGCGGTGTCATCATCCATTGCCTACACCGCGATGGCGAGAGGGAATGTGCCGGCGGCCATTTGCAGTGCCGCAGCTTCTAATGTGTTTGGAATGATGTTAACGCCCTTTCTGCTGCTACTGGTGGTCAGTACATCCGGTGGCAGCAACTTCTCGGTGGCCGAGGCCCTGAAGGATATTATGTTGCAGCTGTTACTGCCGTTTGCAGCCGGGCATGCCCTGCGACCACTACTGGGAGGGTTCCTGGCACGTAACGAGGGATTGATGTCGCGTTACGATCAATGCGTGATCTGGCTGATTGTGTACTCCGCATTCTCCCATTCGGTGGAAAGCGGTCTGTGGCAAAACCTGCCAGTTCCAGCGATCGTACTGGCTGTCGTGCTGTGCTTTGCCCTGCTCGGTTTTTTCATGCTCATGGCACGATTCCTGGTCAGGCGTTTCGGGTTCAGCCTGGAGGATGAGGCAGCGGTGGTATTCTGCGGATCAAAGAAGAGCCTGGCCTCGGGATTGCCCATGGCGAAAGTGCTGTTCTCGGGTCACCCCGGCTTCGGCATGATCGTACTGCCGATCATGTGTTACAACCAGATTCAGGTGATCGTTGGGGCCATCCTGGCCAAGAAATACCGCGAGAAAATAGAGGCAGCCTCAGCCACCGCCTCCCATGCCACTGAAAAGGGTCGCCAGAACGGCTAGCCCAACAATCCAGCCAATCACAGCTGGCCAGAAATTGACCATCTGAGGCGGCAGCTGTTCCGCCTCTTCCTGCTGCTGCACCCCCCCTGCAATCTCCTCTTCTTCCCTGTCTTTTCTGACCACCTCGGTCAGGCTGTACCAGTCGAACCACTCGCCAAGAAAACTGACGACAGGGGGCGGAAAGCTGCCATTTTCCGCCATTGGCCGCACCTGGTGCTCCAGAGATCTACCTATTTCACGCCTCAACCGGGGCTGATCCGCAGGCGGCTCGCCAAGGATTGCCTTCCAGATTTGGGGATCCTTGCTTCGCCGGGAATCGTTCAATAGCGCATTCACCTGGATCACCACTTCGCGAACCACCTGTTGCTCACTGGCATCCAACGATTGCTCGTTAGAAACGGGCTCTTCAGGCTGTTGCGGCTGCTCTTGTGGAGCCTCATCCCTTCCCATTGCTTCCCGGTATGCCCGTTTCAGGCGCTCGGCTTCTTCGCCGCTGGCAAATTTGCTTTGCTGCTCATAGGCGGTTTCAATCCGGCGTGGATCACGGGTCGGTTCGATTCCGAGGATTTCCCAACATGTCATATAGGCGTAACTCTCTTGTCAGAGATTCATTACAATTTTGAGAGACAAATGCAGTGTCGTCACCTACGATACACAAAAGGCTTTCATGCAAGACACTGTCTATCCCGTACTCAGCCGATTATAAAACGACTGCCATGCCCGTTACGAACTCTGTTGCCAACATGTTACACGGCCCGCGCCGATCCGTCGCTCCACTGGCCTGTATAGCCCTGGTTTTTGCCGGCTCGCTTTTGATTTACACCCCGACCCAGGCAGATGACCGGGAACCTTCGACAGACTTTTCCGGACTGTCATCCATTGAACCTCCCCTTCCGGAGATCCTGACGACTACCCGGCTGCGCCAGCCAAAATCCCGGGTTCCCGGCACCACCACCATTATCGAAGGGGATCTCATCAGGGATCTCGGGGTAATGAATCTCGTCGAAGTGTTCCGCCTGGTACCGGGCATGACGGTTGCGGAAGTAGGCAGCAACAACCCGGTGACCAGCTACCACGGCACCGTGCACTACGAGCAGCGCCGGCTTCAGGTTCTGGTGGATGGTCGTACCTCATACCGCGCCAGCCTCTCTGACACTGACTGGCATACCATGCCCGTGCCGCTTGAACTCATAGAACGAATTGAGGTCAGCCGCGGCCCCAACGCGGCAGCTGATGGCATTAACGCATTTCTGGGCACCATCAACATCATTACCCGCTCACCTGAGGATACCGAAGGCGTTCAGCTTGGGGCGGTGTCCGGTTCCCGCGGCCATCTCAGGACGTTCGGTTCCATTGGCGATTCCAGTACCCCGTACAGTTGGCGGCTGGCCTATGAAAAACGCAAATCCGACGGCTTTGACAAGCAGGAAGATGACGACCAGTTCTTTCCGTTCAATGACGGACACGATATCAACACATTCAGTTATGACGGCATTGTCCGCACCTCAGACAGCACCAATGTCGAACTCCGGGGCGGTGTTGTAGACGGCATCAACGAAGAAGACCTGAGAAAGAACGGCAAGCTGGGCGCCACGGATCACCCGGACATCATCGTTGATGATTATTACCTGCAAACGCGGCTGAACGTGACCACGTCCGAGAACCATTTCTTTCATTTCCAGGTCAATTATCAGAATTATCAGCGTCGCCAGCGTTGGCCAGTGTGTATTTCCGGACCAGTAATCGATGGCATTCTTGCCGGGAATGCACCCGAATTCGATTTCGAACCGGGCGATTGCATGCCAGAAGACAGCCCTGCCCCCTTCGTTGCAGATCTTAACGAAGATATTGAAGAGTCCCGGCTGGAATTCGAAATTCAGGATACCCTGTATTTCAACCCCGACCTCAAACTGGTTTCCGGGCTGGGGTACCGCAGAGACACCTATCGCTCCGAAACTTTCTTCAATGGCCGGGGTAACAATTACCAATCCCGAATGTTTGCAAACCTGGAATATACACCGATTGAATGGGTCACCTTCAATGCAGGCGGAAACTGGGAAAGCACCACAACCACCGATGACGACTACCTCTCGCCACGGGTCGCCGCCAATTTCCTCATCACCAGAAACCAGGCCCTGAGATTCGTTTATTCGGAAGCCGTTCGCACCCCGGATGCTTTTGAGCAGAATCCCGACTGGGGTTACCAGCCAAGAAATATACGTCCACCCTACGATTTTCTCGAAGGCGCAAGGTTCGAGGTCGAAGATCTGGTAAATCCACAGACCTCAACTTTTGGAGAAGAACTTGAAGAAGAACGCATAATCTCCCGGGAAATAAGCTATTTTGGCCAATTTTTGGTCAATCAGGCCCTGTTGTCGCTGGAGGTTCGGTATTTCAACGATCACCTGATTGACATGATCAGCGGCGTCATAAATGAAGAAGAATGGTTCATCGCCAACAATGTCGACCTGGACCAGGAAGGTTTCGAGCTGGAGTCGTCTGTCGACTACGCCGGTACCAAGCTTCGTGCGACCTATGCCTACCTTGATCAGGATGGCCGCTATACCGGGGCTCCCGATGCACTTGACTCCAGGGATCAGGAATATGTCGTTGAGCTTCTCGGGCGACTGTCCGTTCGTCACTCCGGAAGTTTCGCGTGGATACAACAGTTGCCTTTCGACCTTACATCGTCTGCTACGTTTTTTTGGGCCGACGAATTCCGGAGAGCCCAGTTCGAACGTGCGGATTTCCGCCTGGCGCGTAGAATATTCGCCTCAAGCTACAGTTACGAACTGGCCTTTACCGTGCAACACTATCTCAACAGGGAGCCGGACCTGAGTCCGGATAACATTATTCAGAACCACAACCAGTATTTTGTCGAAGCGGGTGTCCGCTTCTGACCCAGTCAATGGAATGCACTGAACCCAGGACGGTATGAGAGCCAAAATCGAGTCAATCAACGCCTTGTACACAGGCAGGATGCCTGTAAGCACTGCTTTTTGCCTGTTCTTCCTCTGCGTGCTGGCACTGCCGCAATCCGCGTTCAGTCAAACACCCCCGACAACGGCCGTTTACATTGCCGGCACAGAGTCCAACGTCGCGCTGACGCAACACATGTCCGGCCTTATACAAAACGAGCTCGGCGAAGAGTTCAGCCTGCGGCCATTCAAACCGGGCCAAACCTCTCAGGATGACAACAGTCTGGTCATCACCCTGGGCCCCGATGCCTTTGCCCTCGTTCGGCAGGAAAGTCGCAGCGTTCCAGTTCTCGCCCTACTCGTGGATGAGCAATTCATCAAAGGGTACACCGACCGGCCCGGGGAGCAGCGTCTGGGCGCCATCTTTTATGCTCCGCCCCTGATTCGTCAGGCAGTGGCCGGGAAAGTGATCCTTCCGCACGCAACCCGGGTATCCATGCTTGCCACACCTGACAGCGTAGAAATATATGAACAATTGACGGAACAGTTGCCGGCCTTTGGTATGGAAGGTCAGGTATTTGTTGTCACCAATAACGATAACCTGATTTCCACCCTGATCCGGGCGCTTGAGTACGGCGACTTTCTCCTCGCTGCCCCCGATAACGGCATCTATAACCCTCGCACCATCAAACATATCCTGTTGACGACCTACCGACGAAATCGAATTGTCATCGGTCCAAGTCAGGCTTATGTCAAGGCGGGCGCGCTGGCATCCACCTACGTTCCCCTGACGCTTGTCGCAGAATTAGCCGCAGATGTCATCAATGAGTATCAGGTTTCAAATCAGTTTCCTCCACCGATATACCCGGACAACTTCAAACTGGAAATCAATGAACAGGTTGCCCGCTCATTGAATATCCCCCTTCCATCCAGGCAAGAACTTGTCGATGTCATCAAGGAGAGGCTTTCAGCATCCATGGAGGGCGACCATGACTGAACCGACAAACAGGCCCGCCCCTCTTGTCAGAAAGCTGATGCTCCTGGGCGCAGCGCCCGCCATTGTCATGTTCATTGTGCTGATGGCTTTCTTTACCTCCGCCCGGCTTGATGATGCCCGAAAGGATCTGGCGAACAGCAGTCAGATGCTCGCCAACAGCCTGGCTCCGGCAGTGGAGTACGCTGTGGTTTCAGGCAATACAGCAGCGTTAAAGCAGATTTTGAGTCAATCGCTTCAGCGAAGCCGGGCACAGTGGATACGGGTATCCGACGTGATGGGAGACGAGGTAGGCTTCGTGACCAGCACCGATAGCGACACCATGGGTGCCAATGACACGTTTGACATTTTTGAGGCCGAGATTCTTCAACAACCACTGGATCTGGGCGGTAGCCGTCAAACCGAATGGTTTGAACCGGATTACAGCTTCGGCAACGGTGCCCTGAGAGTGGGAACCGTTCAAGTCGGTGTCAGCAAGGAGCAGCTTGCCGCACGACGTAACGACATTCTCTGGACCTCTCTGGCGGTCGGAGTCGCCTTGTTGCTGTTCACCATGTTGATTGTGAACCAGACCTTGTCCGGCATATTGGCACCGATACGCCGGTTGTCTGATCGAGTAACAAAGCTCATAAACCTGGACTACAACCAGGTTGCCGTTAGCAGAAAACATAACACCCGGGAAATTCAGGAGCTGGAGGAAAACCTCAACGCCCTGGCTGCCCACCTGAGAAGCCTGGAAGATTCCAGGGCCCATACCCTGGCCGCTTCCGAGAACGCCCGCGCCAAAGCGGAGACCGCCAACCAGGCCAAGTCAGAGTTCCTGGCCACAATGAGTCACGAACTACGCACCCCACTGAATGGCGTGCTCGGTATGATAGAGCTGGCCTCCGAAGACCCTCTTTCATCCCGCCAGAAAGACTATTTGCTGACCGCCAGACGATCGACAGAGGATCTGTTGATGGTGATTGGGGATATTCTCGATTACTCAACGGTCGATCGTGGCCAACTCAAGCTTGAGAATCGTGAGTTTGACCTTCGCCAGCTACTCACGAACTGCACAGCAAGTTACAAGTTACTGGCCGTTCAGCAGGGACTTGATTTGACGCTAACCTTCCAGGGCAACTGGCCAGAAACACCGTATGTTGTCGGTGATGCTCCCCGGCTCCGGCAGATTCTTGCGGGACTGACCGACAATGCCATCAAGTTTACCAGTGCCGGCTACGTCAATATTCAGGCAGGCTGGTTCCCACTCGAAGATAACTGCATGGTACTGAAATGTACGGTCAGCGATTCCGGATCGGGTATTCCGGTCGACCGACTGAATGATATCTTCAACTCCTTCGAGCAGCTCGATAACGGCGATAGCCGTGATTACGGCGGTACTGGCATAGGCTTGTCACTGGTTCAGAGACTGATTGAATTAATGGGTGGCCATATTCATGTGGAGACGGATCCGGGCAAAGGGTCGTCATTCAGTTTTGAATTGCCGTTTGAACTTAGTAACCTGGCTCCGTTGCCGAGCCCCTCCAGCCGCCCGATCAGATCACCGGCAACTGAAGGCTTTGCCTCAAAAGCATTGGTTGTCGAGGATAACCTCGTTAACCTCAGAGTAGCCACCGCCCTTCTTAAGCGCCTGGGATTCGACGCTGATGCCGCCAGTAACGGCAAGGAGGCATTGGAGTTAATCCAGACGAATCATCACGGTTATGACGTCATTCTGATGGATTGCCAGATGCCCATCATGGATGGTTACGAGACCACGCGGTGCATAAGGGAGTGGGAACAAAGCAACGGTCAGTGCGGCACACCGATCATTGCGCTTACTGCAGATGCCCTGCCCGGCACAGAAGCCAATTGCCATGGGGCCGGCATGAATGATTACCTGGCCAAGCCAGTGCGCAAAGAAAGCCTGAGAGCGGTGCTCAGCCGCTGGTTAAACGTCTGATCAGCGACTGAGCAACGGGCCGGCTCGGTTCAGGTAACCGGTTCACGCATAGTGACAAACTCTTCGGCGGATGTCGGATGAATCCCCAGGGTACTGTCAAACTGGGCTTTGGTCGCTCCCGCTTTCATGGCAACGGCCAGTCCCTGAGTGATCTCACCCGCGTCCGGTCCCACCATATGGGCGCCAAGAACTTTGTCACTCTCCTTGTCTACCACTAACTTCATCAAGCAGCGGTCCTGCCGGCCACTCAGGGTGTTTTTCATCGGCCGAAATTCCGAGCGGTAGATGCTGACCTGGTGGCCGGCTTCTTTTGCTTCGGCCTCTGTCAGCCCCACTGTGCCAATATTCGGCTGGCAGAAAACGGCCGTTGGGATACAGTTATAGTCCATCTCGCCCTGACCATCGCCAAATAAGCGGCGAGACAGAACCATGGCCTGGGCAAGTGCAACCGGCGTTAGCTGAGGCGTACCGATAACATCGCCCAAGGCGGTAATGGAAGGCACAGATGTCTGGAAATGGTCATCCACCTCCACATGACCAGACCGGCTCAGCTTGACACCCAACGCCTCCAGACCAAGTCCTTCGACAAGTGCACGACGACCAGTAGCCGCCATGACCAGGCCAGTGGTCAGATGAGAGCCATCATTCAGAGTGACATCGTAATAAGTCCCGTCGCTTTCGACAGCCTCAATGGTCGTACCGAACCTCACATCCACCCCTTTCCGACGCATTTCATTGGCAGTAAATTCACGAACGTCATCATCAAACCCGCGCAGGAACAGCTCTCCTCGATATAACAGGGTGGTTTCGACACCAAGCCCCGCCAGTATGCCTGCAAACTCCACAGCGATATAACCACCCCCCCAGACAACTGCCTGCCGGGGCAACTGTGGCAGGTAGAACATTTCATTGGAGGTGAGGATACTTTCTTTGCCTGGAATATCCGGAATCACCGGCCAACTCCCGGTCGCTATGGTGATATGACCAGTGGTATAGCTCTGTTCGCCCACAACCACGGAATTGGCATCGGCAAGCGTCGCAGTCCCCTCAATGATGGTCACGCCGGCATTTTCCAGGAGACGGCCATAGATACCGTTCAGTCTTTCAATCTCGGTGTTCTTGTTCGCCACAAGCGTGGGCCAGTCGAAACTGACCTGATCAAGCGGAACGTTCCAGCCATAACCGGCTGCGTCTTCAAGATCCTCACCGACATGGGAGCCGTAAACAAACAGCTTCTTGGGAACGCACCCAACGTTGACACAGGTGCCACCAAGGTATCGGGACTCAACAATCGCTACCCGGGCGCCCCTCTGGGCGGACATTCTCGCTAGCCGTACACCTCCCGAACCGGCACCAATTACTATCAGATCGAAATCCTGGTTGTCAGACACAGCGTCTCCTGATCAAAGTTGGGACAATAACGTCAACCGGGCGCTGCCTGCTTTTCCGCAGGGCACACTTCCCGGAATAGAACATGGTCCTCGAAGTCTCCCAGGCGGATTTTTCCGAGACTGCGGAATCCTTCGGACTCGTAAAATGGTAGATAGCGGCTGTTACCGGTATCCAGGACCAGACCACTGCCACGCGGGTTGTCCGCACACAGGCGCTCAACCGCCGATAGCAACAAACGGCCAAAGCCCCGGTTCTGGTACTGGGGATTCACACCCATCAGCGGCAATTGATGGGCCAGTGGCTGGGGTAACATTTCCTTTATTTTCTGGTGATAATCAAGGTAACGGCGCGTACAGGCAAAACCGGTTGTCAAAACCATCCTGATCCGCCAGCTGATCTGATCAGCCAGGTTCAGACGCAAGTCGGGATCGCCGATGAATGCTACTGCGACCAGGGTATTATCCAGCATGACACCGATCGATTCCTGATTCAGATCCAGATAAAGATCAATCAGTTCCCGAATGGTGGCCCTTACCCGTTGCTCGTACCCTGGCCGCCGGTGATCAAACAGATACTGGAACGTCGGCTCACGAAGGTAAGCATGGAAAAGTATGGATTTCGCCTCATTACGCGCACTCTCATCCAGGCGGACAATCACGGGCTCTGGATTATTTTTTTTATCGTTGCCGTCATTCATCAGGTTTCTCCTGTTTACTCTCCGTTCACACTCAACCCTGTTGCGGCTCAAATGTTCAGATCGTAAGGGTTAGCCGTACCGACACAATGCCAGGATCATCCTGCCTGTCCATCGCGGCCTGATCGATTACCACACCGTGATCGGTATTCAACTTTTCCAGCCATGCTGCTACATCTGCGAACGGCACGTCTTCAAGCCAGACCCGGATAGCGCTGCCCCCGCTGGGTTCAAACCGTTGCAGCGACAACCCGGATTCGCCGGCACTGCGGGTGACCAGTGCCATCAGTGCGCGCCCGTCTTGCGGTGCATTGGGCGCTGGGCTACCGGCACCTTCAGTGGCGGCCAGACGCTCAATATCGGACTGGTTTGCCCGCATCCAGGCCAACAACTCTTCCGCGTTTTCCCGCGAGCTTACCGCCTGGTCGTGAAACCCGGTAATGGGGCGCCAGATCAGGAAGTACAGAAGCCCCAGAAATACCGCAACCGCCAGCACAGCCAGCGCCTGCTGGTCCCTGCGAGGAAGCTGATCATACTGGGCTATAAGCTTGCCTACGGAAGGCTGATCTTTCAGTTTCGTCAGCATCGTCTCAGCCTCCCGATACGGTCAGACGCCCACGGGCGCCACTGGATTCATTAACAACGGAACCGATCTGTGCTTCCAGCCCCTGCTGTGCCAAACCATTACGCAAGGCGCTCATACGGTTGTAAGTGTCCGCCCGGATGTCCACGACAAGTTCTCCGCGTGAACGGCTATAGTTGATAGAGTTGAACGTCAGCGACTGGTTTTGCGGTACCTTGGAGTACTGGTCGCCGGTGTACTTCATCAACGTAATAAAATCTGCGGCAGGTCCACCAGATCCGATTGAACGCAACTGCCCTTCGATAACCCGTCGAACATTGCCAGCGTGGGTGCGACGGTCGTCGGGGAAGGCGTCACGATAGATTCCCATGGCTTGCGCACGAGTAGTATCAGCCTTCTGCTGGTGGTAGAACCCCATTCCCAGCTCCACACCCAACTGGATGACAAACCAGGCACAGGCAACCGCAATCAATGGCCTCCAGGCCCGCAAAGGGCTAGTCTGACCACTTTTAACACTGTAACTGCCCTGGCACAGGTTAATCGGGTGGGACAGGTGATGGTGATGAGCGTGCGCCAGCAATTCCAGCGGCATGAGCTCAATGGCCTCAAGCTTGACCACGAGTCGACCGGCGGAACGCAGCTCACTGATCGCGGATTGCTGCTGATCCAGTTCCTGTTCGGTGCCAAAAATTGTCACTGGCACTTCCGCAACGACGTCTTCGGAAGGCGGAACCGCCAGTGTGTGAGCAAACATGCCCAGATTCCTTGACTGGATGCTGAGCCATTCGCCCCGGTCACTGATCAGCATGGCATTTTCGCCATCCAGACAGATGGACCAGCCACCTTCCGTCTCCGGCAACAAGGCTGCTTCCGGGTAAATTGCATCCAGCCGCGCATGCTCCCAGCCACTGAACAGGTTTACCCAATCCGACATCCGGCTCCGGTCAATGGCGGCGACCCTGAAACCATTGTCCGTTCGGCTTCCCAACGCCAGGTGCACAGTGTCAATATCCTGGGCAATCTGCTCCTCAACCGCATACGGCAGAGCCTGAAGAATGAAACGGGTTTGCTTCGCAGGAATATCCGCTACACAGAACAGCGCCTCGTCGCCGGGCACCATGCCAATTAACAGAACGTTGTCGAGGGCGTTCTGCCCAAGGGTCTGTTCAATAAGATCCCGTGTGTCCCCTCGCCCATGGGCCTGAGTGTCGCCACTTGCATCATGGAGAACCCAGTTATAGAGCTGCGCATCCGGTGTCTGACCAGGGTCGGCAAAGGGTGGAAGAGGCCTGACATAAAGGCGGTAAGACATGTCTATCCTTCTGAAATAGTAAAAGGCTCTTTAGTAATTCGGTTTTTCTGCCCGGTATCCCGGTGAACCGTCTGCAGCTCTCCTTCAGGGCTCCGGAAAACGGTACTTACCAGATTCGCAACCCGGTCATCATAGGTAATCCGCGACACGACCTCAAAGAAACGGGTTTGCAAGCCCAGTCCGGTCGCCTTCAATCCGAGCCCCGAGAACTCCGGCAAGGCCAGAAAATCCTGAATATTTTCAAACCGCTCCTCTTGCCTTTTTTCAAGAATAGACTCTGCCTGAGCCTGTGTCAGCTCTGCGTGTAACGAACGCAGAACCGGGGCTGTCGCGGTGTTCACATTGATACCAATTCCAGTCACTGGCAATGCTGTCACATGCGGCCTCAGGGCACGGTACGCCTCTTCAGTCATGCCCTCAATAAGCCTGAGTTCTGTCACGCTGACAAAAGGTTGATTGGCCGCCCTGAAACCGGGATCTGCCATCAGGTACTGTCCATCTTCAGCACCATAGGCGCTCACCGTCTGATCATCCGCGTCGACCCAATCGATCAGGGCGTCAACCGAGATTTCGGGTAAACTCAGCGCCACCAGCAGCCGCTCAAGCTGATCCCGGACCATCGGGTTCACCTGTCCATTAGCCGATACCAGATCGTTCAGGTTAATCCGGCCACCCAGATCATCGATCTGGATTTGAACCACACCGTTTTCATCCAGTGGCAATACCGCAGAATTCGCAGCCCAGAACTCGTCCAGACTGTCGACCATCAAATTGTCTTCCTTGTCCTGTTCGAAGTCCCGGGACAGGATCTGTCTTGCAAAAGCTTCTGCGCCAAGGGCAATGCTTTGTCCTTGTTGCTGTGCCAGATAGTGCCCTGCCCGGAAAACCCTCACACTTTGCTGCTGCGTCATACCTGTGGCAAGCATGACTACCAGAGCCATGGCCAGCAAAACCATAATCAACGCAACGCCGCGCTGACTTGATCGATGGGGCGCTCCGGGCATCATCATTGAGGTCCCCCAAGGGCAGACGGCCCGCTCTGACCCTGATCGGACTGGCTGTCTTCCTCTTCTTCGCGATCAGTATCCGTCTCCGATTGGGCCTCATTAGCGGTATTAACCATGCCCTGGGCCTTACTGTTGTCGAAGTCTGGCATCGCGAATGTACGTATGAGTTCGCCGAATCTTTCATGTTCCAGGGTAATTTCTATGCCCAGAGGAAGTGGCAGATCAGGCCGTGTCCCCGGACTCAGGCTCGCCATTGCTTCTTCGGTGGGCCAGCCGTCGGTCCAGTTACGCTGATCGTCAAGAAAGCGGATCTCAAACGATGTTACCTCTGACAACAGCACAACATCCTGGCTGCTTTCATCTTGCCCCTGATCCAGGGTAATCCAATGTCGGCGACGCAGTTCCTCACCGGTATACTCCCAGCCGGCTCTCTGTAGCGAGCTCCGTCGCATTCCCAATGGGTTCCGCCAGCCCTGACGGGTCAGAACCAGGGCAAAACTGTCTTCCCGGCTGGTCAGTGCTGGCTTGTAATCCCCGTACATATCCCGTACCGGGCGATTAACAACCTGCATAAGATCCCGCTCCAGCAGCAACATGGTGCGTTGCAACTGGTCAAACTCCTCAGCAACCTCATTCACCCGGTCCCGGGACAACACCACGCCACTGAGAACCTGCCACACGCCCAGCCCGATGACCGCGGTGATCGTCACTGCAATCAGAACCTCCATCAAGGTGAAGCCCCGTTGCAACATCAGTTCTCTCCAATGAAAGCGGACAGTGTATGAATCGGCACCGGATCGCTGCCATCATCCCTGAAACGAGCGACCGTCACCTCAATGCGCCGCATGGTGGGCTCTTCCGTACCGAGAACGGCGGTGGTTACCTGCCACCGATAGGGACCATAATCCAGGTCATCGGAATTTTCGGATATGTCAGGCAGAGCCTCTTGCAGACGAAGCTCACTGATCCGGTTGTCTGCAATCCAACCAGCCATGGTCTTGTCGCGGATACGCTCGTAGCTGGCAATGTACTGACTTCCAACCTCGGCAGCGGCCGTGGCGATCAAACCAAACACCAGCAGTGCCACCAGCACCTCAATCAGAGTAAAGCCACGCTGACTGCTCACCGCTCGTCCTCTTCACTGCCCGGACGACGCCACTCCAGGGGAGACACGCCATCCGACGCGAGTACATGCATAAAGGAACTGTCGCTACCGATGGTGAATTCCACTTCAAATGGCGTGGTTTCACCGCTGGAGAAAAACACGATGTCTGGACGTAACCGATCTTCTTCGGAAGCAAGCCTTGGCGTATCACTCTCGATGAACTCGGTCATTACCAGCCACTCCGGGAAACTGCGCTGTCGGAACATCCGTTCCCCTGACTCTTTCCACTCATTCGCCTGCTCGTCAAACGTTACGAACCGATAACTGTCTTCTTCAAGGGCCAGCCCCAATTCCTTGTTGTTCAGTACGGCCTGCTCAGAGGCGGTTTGCATCAACAAAAACATCTCGCGGACATTGTTTTCCAGCTCCCGCTGTTGAGACCCGCCACCCAGGTTCATGACTGCCAGCGCAGCAAGTAGCCCGACAACAATCAGTACTACCAGAATCTCAATCAGCGTGAAGCCAGAGACAGTTGCCCGCTTCCCCATAATGCTTAATCCCTGGTCGTTCAGTCCTTGGTCTTCCAGACACTGATGTCGGCTGCATCGCCTTCACCGCCTTCCTGGCTGTCGGAACCATAAGAATAAAGATCGTAGGGCCCTTCTGTGCCCGGACTAACGTACTGGTAATTCGAACCCCAGGGATCTTCCGGAACATTTTTCAGGTACCCATCGGGGTTCCAGTTCTTGGGTTCCGGGCTACCACTCGGTTTACTGACCAGCGCCTCCAGCCCCTGCTGGGTTGAGGGATAGTGGCTATTGTCCAGACGATAGAGGTCAAGCGCGTTGGCAATGTTGCTCAGCTGGGTTTCCGCCACGGTCACTTTAGCCTGATCGCTACGCCCCATAATGTTCGGAGCAACAATCGCAACCAGCAGACCGAGAATGACCATAACCACCATAATCTCGATCAGGGTGAAACCACCTTGCTTGCGGTGGTTGTCGCGTGGATTCCGGGTAACGTATGGCTTCATAGTTAGGCTCGTCATTAGTAAAGACTCTCTTTCCATTGTCTAGGGGTAAAACTTTTGAGGTCAGCCGACCAGATTGCTCATATTGAGAATCGGCAGCATGATGGCCAATACGATGATGAGGACCACCACACCCATGAATAACAGCATCATCGGTTCGAAAAGACCGACAATCGCTGCAATTTTCGACTGCAGGGTGTTTTCCTGCATTTTCGCGGTTCGCTCCAGCATGCTGTCGAGTTCACCACTCGCCTCACCACTGGCAATCATATGGAGCATCATCGGCGGGAAATATCCCGTCTGATCCAGCGAGCGTTGAAGGGAGCCACCCTCGCTGACTTTGCGGGCAGCATCCCGCAGTTCGCGGCGCAGGTAGTCGTTGGACAGCACCTCGCCCGCAATGCGCATGGCGTCCACTAACGGCACGCCGCTGGTGGTCAGGATACTGAGTGTACTGGCGTAACGGGCAGTGTTAACCCCTCGCACCATGCCGGACAACAGCGGCATATTCAGCAGCCAGCGGTGAAACTTTAACCGGAACGCGGGCTTACGCAAGGCAGTCCGAAATCCGATGATACCAACAACAATCAGTATGAGGAGGTAGACACCAAAGTCGCCGAGAAATTCCGACACCGCCAGCATCGCAACGGTCAGCCCGGGCAAGTCCTGCCCCTGCTTCACAAACACCTCGATAATGTCCGGCACCACATAGGTGAGCAGGAACACCACAATAGCAATCGCCACCACACTCAGAATGATCGGATAAATCGCGGCGAGCTGAATTTTCTGGCGCGCCTCTTGCCGGGCTTCCGTGTAGTCCGCCAGCCGGTTGAGCACCAGGTCCAGGTGCCCCGCATGCTCCCCTGCGGCAACGGTGGAACGGTACAGCCGAGGAAATGCCCGTGGAAACTCGCCAAGACTGTCCGCAAGACTGTAGCCTTCCATTACCTTGGCACGAATGGCGATCAGCATGCTGCGGATACGCGGTTTGGTGGACTGCTGCGCCGCTGCTGACAGAGCCTGCTCGACGGGAATTCCGGATTGTATCAACGTTGACAGCTGTCGGGTGACCAGTGCGAGGTCGGCGGCCGCCAAACTGCCCCGACTGCTGAGCGGGTTCCTCCCATGGGCCTGCTTTTCAGTTGATGGTGCCACTTCCAGCGGGGTCAGCCCGCGCTCCCGGAGTTGTTGCCTGACAGCCCGGGGGGCATCAGCCTCCAATACGCCCTGCTTTTGTTTGCCCCGGGCATCAAGGGCCTTGTAATCAAATGCAGGCATAAGATTATTGGCTCCGGTGGGTCACGCGCAGGACCTCTTCAACGGTGGTAACACCGTCCAGAATCTTCTGTACACCGTCAGCGTGTATGCTTGGACCAGACAACCGGGCCTCATGTTCCAGGTCCAGCTCCCCGGCCCGCTTGTGGATGAGCGCACTGATTTCATCAGAGATCTCCACCACTTCGTAAATACCGATTCGACCGCGATAACCCAGCTGATTGCAGTGTTCACAACCGGTTGCACGGTAGATGGTTGGCGGGTTACCAGCGTCCTGTTGCAGGAAGTCGCAGTGCTCTTCACTCGGCGTATACGGTTCGCGGCAATCCTTGCACAGCACCCTCACCAGACGCTGGGCCACAATCCCCACCAGACTTGACGAGATCAGGAACGGCTCAATACCCATATCCATCAGCCGCGTGATGGCACCGACGGCCGTGTTGGTGTGCAGCGTAGAAAGTACAAGGTGACCGGTCAGACTCGCCTGAACGGCAATCTCAGCGGTTTCCAGGTCACGGATCTCACCGATCATGACCACATCCGGATCCTGACGCAGAATGGCCCGCAGTCCCCGGGCGAACGTCATATCGACCTTGGTGTTGACCTGGGTCTGACCGATACCCGGCAGATTGTACTCAATGGGATCCTCGACCGTGAGAATGTTGCGGCTGCGGTCGTTGATCTCCTGGAGCGATGCATACAAGGTGGTCGATTTACCGGAACCTGTGGGACCGGTCACCAGCAGAATCCCGTAAGGGCGGTAAATCAGCTTACGGAGAACCTTGAGATCCCGCCCGGCCATACCAAGGGATTCCAGGCGAATATTTCCGGCCTGCTTATCCAGCAAACGGAGCACCACTCGTTCGCCACTCGAAGATGGCATGGTAGAGACCCGGATATCCACTTCCCGGCCGGCCACCCGCAAGGCAATACGGCCATCCTGAGGCACACGCTTCTCAGCGATATCCAACTTGGCCATGACCTTGATACGGGAGACCAGCAGCGGCGCCAGCGCCCGTTTGGGCTGGACTACTTCCCGCAACACACCATCGACACGGAACCGGACCACCAGACGTTTTTCGTAAGTTTCGATGTGTACGTCCGAAGCGTTGGTTTTGACCGCTTCCGTCAGGATGGCATTGATCAGGCGGATAATCGGCGCATCGTCTTCCTGCTCAAGCAGATCTTCCGTCTCGGGCACCGAGTCCGCAAGGGAGGCCAGATCCATGTCATCCCCGATGCCTTCTACCATCTGCATGGCTTCAGCAGAGTCGTTCTGGTAGGCCGCATTCAGGGCTGCATCAAAGCGCTCCGGATCGATCGTGGAGAACCGTGCACGCCCCCCACTGATGCGATTGGCTTCGGCCAGGGCTGAATGACTGGCTCCGGGACGCACCAGAATAACCGGCTCACCGTCTTCCTCGCGGGTAAGTATCACGCCATTGCGTTTGGCGAAAGCGAAAGGAAGACGGCCCAGCGGAGCATCCTGCGGCTGAAGTTCATGTTCTGTATTCAAGGTCGTCCTCGTTTTGTTGCCAGGCGCGGATGAATTATCCGGAAACCCTTTTTATTCAATTAATTCAGAAAGGCTACCATAGGATATGGAACCGCTGAATAACTCTATACACTATACTGCCATTTAACCGTTGCAGTCTGATAACCTGTGATCTTTTTACAGGGCCGTAAATTCATTATCGGGATATCCAATGTCTTTTAATAACACCCGGTTACCTATTCTCCTGGCCGTTGCCGCTATCGCGGTCATGATTGCTCTGACATCATGGCAGGCTTACCGCTTCTGGCAACAGGAATCCCAACGGGGCAGCCAGCAATTGCAGGCGGCCGCTGAGCTGAAATCGGTCACGGAAGAACAGAAAGTACCTGAAGTGACCCTGGCCTCCCTGGACCTGTTTGGCAAAGCCGGAGAATCAGCGACAGACCAGAAAATCGACACCGAGAACCTTCCCGAAACCAACTTGCGGCTCTTTCTGCGCGGCGTGCTCGCTGCAGACGGCGATTTTCCGGGCAGCGCTCTGATAGAAGACGACAAGAGCCAGACCGAAGCGTACCTGGTTGGCGATGAACTCCCCGGCAACGCCAAACTCCGCTCGGTTCATGCCAACCGGGTCATCATCCAGCGTGGCGGAAAGCTTGAGAACCTGTACTTCCCGGAATCCGAAGACCGCACCGGGCTTGAGTTTACCGCGGATAGCTCCACGACTCCTGAAGCGCAAAGCGCCGAACCCGATAATTCGTCAAACAGAGCAAGTCCCTCCCCAGCTGCCGACGATCAGCGCAGAGAAGAAATTCGCCGCCGCCTTGAACAGCTCCGCGAACGCCTGCGGAACAACAACAGCTGAGGCTGACATGGAAACGGCAGCCCGGAGGTTTTGTCGCCGAAGCTTGCTGTTTCCCGTGTTGCTGATCGTGGCCACTGTTGCAGCCTTTGAACTCAGCGACCGCCTGCTGAATTACGTTCGGGAGGAGTTTGGCCAGGAGGCTCATGCTCGCCTTGAAAACTGGCAGAATCTCAATCGCATGGCAGCAAACGCACCGAGGGAAAGACAACTTGCCCTGGTGAATTCATTCTTCAACCGCGCCCGTTTTATTTCCGACATGGAACATTGGGGCGAGGAAGATTATTGGGCGACGCCGGTGGAGCTTCTGACCACCAACGGTGGTGACTGTGAAGATTTCTCCATCGCCAAGTACCTGACACTGAAATCCATGGGAGTTCCCGATGAAGAGCTCCGAATCGTCTACGTCAAGGCACTGGATCTGAACCAGGCACACATGGTCCTGGCCTGGTACCCGACGCCGGACGCAGACCCGCTCATCCTCGATAACCTGATCAACCAGATCAAGCCCGCATCACAACGAAACGACCTCGAGCCAGTCTACAGCTTCAATGGCGAAGGCCTGTGGCTGAATCAATCCGGCGGACGTCAACAGCGGGTAGGTGAAGCAGGCAAGCTGGACCACTGGCAGGACATGAACAAACGGCTTACAGAAGCACTGCGCTGATCCACTCTGTGCTTTTTTCACGAAATTCCGCTATAATGTGAAAAACAGACATTAATGGCGGAGGGCCTATGACCACCGTTTCAGGTATCAAACCACAAACCACCGACCGCGCACTACTGGGCAAAGCTGTAGTCAACGCCGGCAAGGCCATGGGCCTGACCCAGGCAGACGTGGCTGAAATCGTGGGCCGCAACCGCTCCGGCCTGATCCGGGACGGGATCGGCCCTTCCAGCAAGGCTGGCGAACTTGCCCTGCTCCTCATCCGCCTGTATCGCAGTGTCTATGCACTGGTGGGAGGTGATGAGGACGCCATGCAACATTGGCTCAACACCGAAAACCGGTACTTTTCAGACGTTCCGAGGGAGTTGGTACGCAGTGCCGAGGGGCTGGTGCGGGTTCTTTATTATCTTGACGCCATGCGAGGCAAGATTTGAGTCTCCGCAATCGCATTGAATCCAGCATCACAGTCGTTCAGGGCACGACTTACCGGGTTGTTGAATCCCAGGAAGAAATAGCCACGACGGAACTGGTGGACAACATCCAGGAACAGATGAGGCTCGAGGAACTGCTTGAACAGAGCAAGCCACCACGCCCGGAAGGTACCGAAGGCCTTCACTATTTGTTGGCGACGCCCTTTCGATACCCACCCCTGAAATACGGCTCCCGTTTCGGCCGACCATTCGAAAAAAGCCTGTTCTACGGCGCCATGACGGTAAATACTGCTCTGGCGGAAGCCGCGTTCTACCGTTTTGTATTTATCAACGATATGGTTGTGCCCTACCCCAAGCCCCTGAAGACCCTGCACACCCTGTTCGCCACCCGCGTGCGAACAAGTCGCGGCATTCGCCTGCAGGATACGGCCTGGGAAGACCTCCACGACACGTTGACCGATCCCGCCAGCTACGATGCCTGCCAAAGTCTCGGGACGGCCATGAGAGAAACCGGCATTGAGGGTTTTCAGTTTCTGTCGGCCCGGGCGCGCCAGGCCGACCTGTACCAGTTGCCATACTCACCCACAAATGGCATGGAAGGCGTTAATGCTGCTCTGTTTTCGCCACGAGCCCTGAAAGACAGGAAACCCAGAAGTCGCTACCGCCTGATCATGATGGCGGACCCTGCCACTGTAACCATGAGCCTGACCAACGAAGAGGGCAAGAAAACAGCCTCTGCTTTCAACCGGGACATCTTCCTGGTGGATGGCAGGCTGCCGTGTCCTGCGAGCTAGGAACCCGATCCACCTCGCATTGTGACAGTATCGGCGAGCCAAACGTGGTATATATGCTGCGACGTTGTCATTCTTTTGCCCAGCCCACTCCTGGCCTTGCTCCAGATCAACCGGCGGTTAACCAGAAAGGTTTTATGAAAGTACCAAAGAGATTACAGCCCCTTGTCGATGACGGCATGGTGGACGAAGTGATGTACCAACTTATGAGCGGTAAAGAAGCGCAGGTTTATGTGGTGCGCTGTGGTGACGACCTGCGCTGCGCCAAAGTGTTCAAGGAAGCTCAGAAACGCAGCTTCAAGCAAGCCGTGGAATACCAGGAAGGCCGCAAAGTTCGGAACAGTCGACGCGCCAGAGCCATGAGCAAGAAAACACGCTATGGCCAGAAAGAGCAGGAGGATGCCTGGCTCAACGCTGAGGTCGATGCCCTGTACCGTCTGGAATCAGCCGGCGTAAGGGTGCCCCAGCCCCTGGGATTTGTCGATGGCGTGCTGTTGATGGAAATGATTGCCGATAAAGACGGCAAGGCCGCACCACGGCTCGACGACGTCACGCTTACTCCGGAGATCGCCCGACTTTACCACGACCAGGTCATGACCGAGATTGTCCGCATGCTCGCTGCTGGCCTTATCCATGGTGACCTGTCCGAGTTCAATGTGCTTGTGAATGAACAGGGCCCGGTGATCATTGACCTGCCCCAGGCCGTTAATGCCGCAGGCAATAACAATGCCCAGCGCATGCTGTTGCGGGATGTCGACAACATGCGCCGTCACTTTGGCAGGTACGCACCGGACCTGTTGGCAACGGATTACGGCCAGGAGATCTGGGCGCTCTATGAGAGTGGCGAACTAAATCCTGACAGCAAGCTGACTGGTTGCTTTGAGCAGGATACCCACAGCGCGGATGTCGATGAACTTATGGCAGTAATCGATGCTGCGAGGCTGGAAGAGATGGAGCGGCAGGAAAGAACGCTAATGGAAGACGAAGATTGAGCCACCCGGAAAAACCGCGAGCGCACCGGCACCCTCTGCCAACATAAACCTGCATTACGGGCTAATGTAATATCGAGTCAGAACAGGAAAAAAATGGAGGCGCGGGTCGGAATCGAACCGGCGTACACGGAGTTGCAGTCCGCTGCATAACCACTCTGCCACCGCGCCGGGGAAAAGTCCGAAGGAAATTTAAGGACTTTCATGCTCTCAGGTGGGCTGTGAGAGACTGTATTGACCATTAAACCAGTTAAACTGGAAAAATTGGAGCGGGAAACGAGATTCGAACTCGCGACCCCAACCTTGGCAAGGTTGTGCTCTACCAACTGAGCTATTCCCGCTTGGTCAACGAGGGCGTATTCTACGGATTCGACCGTTTGCGTCAACCACTTTTTTCAACTTTTTGTTTTATCAGCGTTTTATGGACAATATTTGAGCAACTCCAGGGAGCACCATGGCGCCAACATCTCCGTCCAGTTCCGCCAGAACAGCATCCGCAGCCAGTGTTTGTGGTGAGATTCTGGCGAACGACAGCCAATTGACGATCCAGGGAGATTGGGTTCTCGATCATTATTCCGAATTACAGGCGAGAGTTCGCCAGATTCTAGGCACCCATTCCTCCAGCAACTTGCAAGGTGACCTATCCGGTCTTGGCCGCATTGATACCGCTGGCGCCGCCTTGTTGGCAGAGCTGCTGGGTGCACCGGCACTGGCTGATTTGGCGGACACCGCCTCCGGGCTCACAGAGGAAAGACGCGCCCTTCTCCATGCAGTAGCAACCGCCATGGGCAATCGTAGCGAGCCGGCGCCCCCATCTTACAGCCCGGTGAAGACATTCCTGGCCGTCACCGGTCAACAGGTGGAAGAGCTGTACGACCTGCTCCGGCTTCTTCTGGCCTTTATTGGTGAAACACTGGCTGCGCTGGCCTACAACCTGCCGCGTCCTCGCCGCTGGCGAATGACGGCCTTCGTGGCTTCGATCCATGATACCGGCCTGAACGCGCTGCCCATCGTGGCACTACTAACCTTTCTGGTAGGTGCCGTCGTGGCATTCCTCGGCGCCACAGTGCTGGAATCGTTCGGCGCCACGATCTACACCGTCAACCTGGTGGCTTTTTCATTTCTCCGGGAATTTGGCGTGTTGCTGGCAGCGATTCTGCTGGCTGGTCGCACAGCGAGCTCCTTTACTGCCCACATCGGCGCCATGAAAGTGAACGAAGAACTGGATGCCATCCGAACCCTTGGCCTCAGTCCGGTTGAGTTGCTGGTGCTTCCGAGGGTTCTGGCAATGATGATCAGTCTGCCCATACTGACCTTTGTCGGGATGATATCCGGAATGATTGGCGGCGCGGCTGTCTGCGCCATGGTACTGGACATTTCCCCAACCCAGTTCCTGGCCATTGTTGAGCAGGACATTGCCGTCAGACACTTTCTGGTCGGTCTCAGCAAAGCGCCGGTCTTTGCCTTCCTGATTGCCGTCATCGGATGCCTTGAAGGCTTCAAGGTCAGCGGCAGCGCGCAATCCGTCGGTGAGCACACCACATCCAGTGTGGTGCAATCGATTTTCATGGTCATTCTGCTGGATTCAATCGCTGCGCTATTCTTCATGGAGATGGGCTGGTGAACATGGCAGACAAAGACATTCTGGTAAAGGTCCGGGGGCTGGGAAACCGGTTCGGTCCCCACGTTGTACACGACGGGTTGGACCTTGATATCCGGCGAGGCGAGATTCTCGGCGTCGTTGGTGGGTCAGGCACCGGTAAATCGGTGTTGCTTCGAAGCATCGTTGGCTTGCACCACCCTTCATCGGGTGACATTCAGGTTTTTGACCAGAATCTGTGGGCATTAACAGACAGGGAGCGTTCCCGCATAGAACAACGTTTCGGGATTCTGTTTCAGGGGGGCGCCCTGTTTACGTCCCTGAACCTCCGGGAGAATATTGCCGTGCCCCTGATGGAGCACGCAGGCCTGACGCGCCCGATGGCGGAACACCTGGCACAGATGAAGCTGGCCCTGACAGGCCTGCCACCGGAAGCCGCCCTCAAGTATCCAGCGGAACTATCCGGTGGCATGGTCAAACGCGCCGCTCTCGCGCGGGCTCTTGCTCTGGACCCGGAGATACTGCTCCTGGATGAGCCTACAGCGGGGCTGGACCCCATCGGTGCTGCCGCCTTCGACCGGTTGATCAAAACCCTGCGGGACGCCCTGGGGCTCACAGTGTTCATGGTGACCCACGACCTGGATACGCTATACAGCACCTGTGACCGGGTTGCAGTATTGTCACAGAAAAAAGTACTGGTCGCCGATAGCCTTGAGGTTGTCGAAGCGACCAACGATGAATGGATCAGGGACTATTTTCACGGCCCCCGCGGCCGTGCGGCCGCACACTCAGCAACAGGCGGGACTCAGGAGCAGTAACTATGGAGCCCAAAGCTCACCATATCATTATCGGACTGTTTACGGTGGCGACCGCTGCCGCAGCGCTGGTGTTTGCGCTCTGGCTGGGTAAGACAGCAACCGATCGGGAGTGGGCCTGGTATGAGATCGGATTTGATCACCCCGTCAGCGGCCTCTCCAAAGGCAATCCGGTGCAATACAGCGGCGTGGAGGTCGGGGAAGTCATGGAGCTGACTCTGGATCCTGAAAACCCCAGTCACGTCCGGGTTCTGGTCCGTGTCGACGAAAGCGTCAAAATCCGCGAAAACACCCGGGTTGGCCTTGTACTCGCCAATATTACCGGCAGCATGAGCGTGCGCTTTCGGGACGGCACCAGTGACAGCCCGGTCATTGAAGGCAACCGCAAAAACCCGCCACGGATCATGGCCGAACCTTCGGTATTTACCTCACTGCTGGACAATGGCGAAGCACTACTGAGCAAGGCAGAACGCTTGCTGACTAACGCGAATACTCTGTTTTCCGAAGAGAACAGCGAAAATCTGACCGTGATCCTGCGCAATACGCGGATAGCCACCGATGGACTCATGGCCCGAAGGGACGAACTTGAAGAGCTGATGGAGCGGATGAATGACGCCAGCGTGCGCGCGGCGGAGGCTTCAGAACGGGTATCAGAGTTTGCCGACAATGCCGACAACCTGTTGCAGAGCGAAGGCAAGCAGACTCTGGTGGCGCTCAACAATGCCATCACATCCATCCAGACCACCGCCACCAGAATTGAGCAGCTGACCGTAAACAACGAAGGTGCGTTGGATGAGGGGCTCCAGGGCCTGGGCGAACTATCCCCCGCACTCCGGGAACTACGCAGCACGCTCAGGAACCTCAATCATTTCACCCGGCGCCTTGAGGATGACCCCACCAGCACAATCTGGAACCGGGAAACGATTCAGGAGGTGCCACAATGACAACCCGCCTTGCAGTGGCGTTGGCCGCGATAGCGATGATGGGCATGGCACCGGGATGTACCGTATTCCCGGATCACGAACCGCCTCGTGTGATGGACATTCCGACTCCAGGACTGTCAGGACAGGACGGCGTATCACCTCTGGATAAAACCGTGCGCATCGACACGCCCCAGGCCACGGAACCCTTCGACAGTTCGCGGATACTGACAAAGCCTGCTCCCCACGAGTATCAGATATACGGCGACGTCCGTTGGCGTGATACCGCGCCGGTTCTGGTGCGGGAAATGCTGATTGGTGCCTTACGACAGGACGGTCGCTTCCAGGGGGTGGTCAATGAAACCAGTCCAACCGGCAGCGACGTCACGCTCATCAGTGATCTTTATGGTTTTCACAGCCAACCCGGAGACAGTGGAATCCAGGTCATTGTTTCCCTGTATGCCCAACTGATGGACAACCGGTCCCGGACAACTGTTTGCACGAAGAATTTCAGGGTAACGACCGACGCTGAAGGTACGGATATAGACCAGGTGGTAAAGGCATTTGGCCATGGAAGTGAAGAGCTGAGCCAACAGATGCTGGGCTGGCTCAGTGAATGTCTGGACCCTTAGGAATTCTGCTTGGGAAACAGGTCCGGCCAGGCAGCCTGGAGATAAAGAATCATCGACCAGAACGTCAGAACGGCGGCGACGTACAAGATTCCGACGCCCACCCAGGACCACAGAACGCCCGGCGGAAAAGCCAACAGGGTAATAATCGAAACCATCTGAGCCGTGGTTTTAATCTTGCCAATGTAGGAAACCGCGACACTGGCACGACTGCCGATCTCGGCCATCCACTCGCGCAAGGCCGAGATGACGATTTCCCGGCCAATAATCACAGTGGCCGGTACGGTAAGGATCAGGCTGGCGTGCTCTTCAATCAACACAGTCAGGGCGACCGCTACCATCAGCTTGTCCGCGACCGGATCCAGGAACGCCCCGAAGGGGGTGCTCTGGTCAAGCTTTCTCGCCAGATAGCCATCCAGCCAGTCGGTAGCCCCGGCAAGGGCAAAAATGGCCGCGCTGACCAGGTAGCTCCATTGCACCGGCAGGTAAAAGATCACCACAAAGACCGGGATCATCACAATGCGGGATAGCGTCAGTAGGTTCGGTAAATTCATGCTGTCCTTACTCGTCGTGCAATGCTGCGTAGATGGTTTCCGCCAGTGACTTGCTGATGCCCTGGACCTTGGCCATCTCATCAACGCTGGCTTTACGAAGTTCCTGTATGCCACCGAAGTAGCGAATGAGATCCCGGCGACGCTTCGGTCCCACGCCCTCAATACCTTCGAGAGTCGACTGCCGGCGCTTCTTGTCCCGCCGGGCACGATGCCCGGTAATGGCAAAGCGATGGGATTCATCCCGAATGTGTTGAATCAGATGCAAGGCGGGTGAATCCGCCGGTACCCGGAACACATCCCCGGTCATGGCATCAATCAACTGTTCCATACCCGCCCGGCGGGTCACGCCCTTGGCAACACCAATCAGCGGGATATCAGAAATACCCAGCTCATCAAAGACTTCCCGGGCGATATTCAGCTGCCCCTTACCGCCGTCGATAAACACCAGATCCGGGCGTTTTCCCTCCCCCGACACCATTCGCTTATACCGGCGGGTCAACACCTGGCGCATGGCCGCGTAATCGTCGCCGGCGGTGACGCCTTCAATGTTGTACAGCCGGTAGTCACTCTTAAGCGGACCATTTTCATCGAAAACCACGCAAGATGCGACCGTGTTTTCACCATGACTGTGGCTGATATCGAAACACTCCATCCGTGACGGCGTCTCTGTCAGCTCCAGCATGTCCCGCAACGCCAGCAATCGGCGATATACGGTTTCCTTGCTGGCCAGGTGGCTTAGCAGGGTCTGGCGCGCGTTGGTCATCGCCAGCTCCAGCCATTTGCGACGCTCGCCACGAACGTTGCGACGGATTCGGGTGTCCCTGCCCGCGGATTCGGTCAGCGCCTGTGACAACAACGCCTCACCTTCAACCTCCACCGGCACCAGGATATCCTGAGGAATTTCCCTGCGGGTACTGCCACCGAAATAGTATTGACCCAGAAACGCACTCAGCAGCTCGCCTTCCGACTGCTCTATTGAATAACGGGGAAAGTAATCCTTGGTTCCCAGCACCCGTCCGCCCCGTACGACAATCACCACAATGCAGACAACCCCCGCATCCTGGGCAATCGCAACCACGTCAGCGTCACCGCCCTCTCCGTCCACGGACTGTTGCTCCTGGACATGGCGAAGGTGGTTAATCTGGTCACGATAAGCGGCTGCCTTCTCGAACTCCAGGTTTCCTGAGGCCTTTTCCATAGCTTCCATCAGGTCGTGGATGATGGCGGGGTTCTTCCCTTCCAGAAACATGGTGGCGTGGCGGACATCCTCTCGATAGTCTTCCGGCGAGATATATTCCACACACGGCGCCGTACACCGGTTGATCTGATATTGCAGACAGGGGCGAGTTCTATTCCTGAAATAGCTTTCACTACAGGATCTTATACGGAAAACCTTTTGTAAAATGTTAAGGCTTTCCTTAACTGCTCCGGAGCTGGGAAACGGCCCAAACCAGGTACCGCCGCCCTTTTTCGTGCGGCCTCGCCGAAACGTAAGCGAAGGATAGTCCTCGTGGGATGACAGGTAGATATAAGGGTAGGATTTATCGTCCCGAAGCAGAATATTGTAGGGCGGTCTGAGGGACTTGATGAGATTCTGTTCCAGCAGCAGAGCTTCAGTCTCACTGCCGGTAATAGTGACCTCTATGGACATGATTTTGGCCACCAGCGCTTCGGTCTTTGGCGCCAGGCCAGATTTGCGGAAGTAGCTGCTTACACGCTTCCTCAGATTGCGGGCCTTGCCCACGTACAGTACGGAACCCCCTTCGTCGTACATTCGGTAGACGCCGGGTCGTTCGGTGAGCTGCTGCAGGAAGCTTTTGGAGTCGAATTCAGACCTTGTCGGCATCAAGCAATCCGAGCCGTACCGCCATCAAAGCGAGCTCAACATCACTGGAGATTTCCAGCTTCTCGAATATCCGGTAACGGTAACTGTTGACGGTTTTTGGACTGAGACAGAGCTTGTCGGAGATGTCCTGAACTTTCTGACAATCCACCACCATCATGGCAATCTGCATTTCACGCTCTGAAAGGCGATCAAACAGGGAGAGATCGCCGTCTTCACCGTTAACATCGCCCCCCATCTGCTTGAGCGCCATCTTCTGGGCAATCTCGGGGCTGATATAACGCTGACCGGAATGGGCCATACGGATGGCACGTACCATTTCCTTGATATCGGCGCCCTTGGTGATATAAGCCGACGCACCACTCTGCATTACGCGCGTGGGATAGGGATCGTCGGCACAGGCAGTCACGACAATGACTCGGATGCTATCATCAATTCGCAGGATCCGGCGGGTGGCTTCCAGACCGCCGATACCGGGCATGCGAATATCCATCAGGACGATGTCCGGTGTCTGCTTGCGTACGAATTCAATGGCGTCCTCGCCAGCTGAGGCCTGGCCGATGACGTCTATGTCGGGGTTATCTGCCAGCATCCGGGTAATCCCGGAACGCACCAGCTCATGGTCATCAACAACCAATACCCTGATCAAAACTCACCTCGCACACGGCTTCTGGTAAAAACAGCGGGATTGTACCGTTTAAACGAATTCCGGGGTAGTTTTGTTCCCTCGGACTCATCAAACATGAAAAAAACGCTCAGGAGGGCACGCCCAGACCGGCGGTATTCTCCACCGGATCAAACCACACCACCAGTTCCCCCCTCCTGACGGCTGCTTTCACCCGGCCACGCTCAGCCATCGGGTTTTCGGTGTCATTGAGGCCGTGATACCGGGTGCAATATTCGTCTACAAGACCGTCGATCTGGTCATCGGAGAGCAACTCCGTATCAACCACGAACTTTTCCTGCCTGGGGTCGACCTCGGGTTGCTGGCTGGCATCGTCGATCATGATTCCTCCGTTTCAAGGACTTATCATAAGGCCTGAAGAGGTATCGGTGAAGGGCTGTTACTGTTAAGTTGTGCGAAACCTTGCAATTAATTGTCGCATCGACACAGACTCCTGACCGAGTGCCTCACTGATTTTCCGGGTACTGTCCACACTGCGACTCAGCGAATCGGCACTGTCATCCAGCACCGCTGAACGCTGGCCAACCCGTTGAATTTCATCCCGCTGGTGGCAAACCGCAGCGTTAATCTCATCCGTTCGTGTTTGAAGGTCCTTGAAACGGCTGCCCAGTTCGATCAGGTGATCCTTAAGGGCGTCAAGATTGTTCCGGTTGCCCACCCCGGCCTCTCTCATCTCAGCAAGCAACCCGTCGACGTTGCCAACGCCTTGCACCAGATCCCTCACCCATTGACTGATCTGGGTGGTGGAGTCGGCAGTGCGCCTGGAAAGCGTTCTCACCTCATCTGCAACAACCGCGAATCCCCGTCCGTGCTCCCCTGCCCTGGCCGCCTCAATGGCGGCGTTAAGCGCCAGAAGGTTGGTTTGCTCCGCAATATCGGCGATGACACCTATGACCTGCTCAATCCTGACGGTTGAACCACCAAGCTCCTGAATGGCCGACGACACTCGTGCAATGACCTCGATGGCGTGCTCGGCCCCGCTTTCGCTGTGGCGGAGGCCTTCCTGAACACCGTCATTCGCAGTTGCAGCCTGACGTACGGTATCGGCAGCATTGGCAGAAGCGACTTCAATGGCCGTCGCCTGATCGGCAATGGCAGACATGGACTGGCTGACATCCATGATCTGGGAGCGAGTACGATCAGTAGAAGCCTGGACATCCCCGGCCTGAGCATCCAGTGATGCGGATCGATGATCCAGACTATCAGACGCCTTGCGTATGTCGCTGATAAAGCCTTCGAACTTCATCACCAGGCCACTCAAGGCAGCACTGACGCCAGCCACCTCATCCCGCCCCGATACGGCAGGCACCTTCGTCAGGTCTGCCGTTGCTTCCATGAGATTCAGGTCATGCTCTATCCGCCGAAGCCTGACAATGACTGTCGCCCTCAACCACAAGGTCATCAAAAGCACTGCCAGCACAAACGCGATGGATCCCACCACGAGATAGGCTTGCCGGGTCGCCAGAAAGGCCAGCAGATCCTGTGCGCCGGCGTCGATCTGTTTGCGGCTGGCCTCCCGACGATCAGCGATGGACTCAAGCATGGGCTCCAGTGCCGGGAAAAGCTTGAAATCAACAACCTGCCCCACCCGATAATAGCTCTGTTCTTCAATGCCGGGAGACAGGTCATCCAGCAGTGACTGCACTTTGGCAAATCGATCACGGTTTTCGTTCGCCCAGCCTGCCAATAAGGGGGTGGCGCCTATCGCGCTCCAGTGTTTTTCCAGCGACTCCTGAACAGACTGGAACCCATCATCAATCTCATCCCAGAGCAGCAATTGCGCCTTCACCTTGTACGCAAGGTCCTGAAGCCGTCGATGATCGGCTTCGAGGTCTTCCAGTAACCAGGATTCCGCCAGATTGTCTTTGATCAGTTGCTCCGATGCCTGCTCCGCCTTCGTGATGATCGCCCAGGACAACAAACCCAGGCCAAGCACAGCAAAGACGGACAGACAAGAGAAAAACAGGATACGACTACGGACAGTTCTGAGCATGACAACTCCACATGCAGGCTTTGCGGTGGAGGTTATGCCAATTCCGTGACACTTTTGTTGCAGGGGGTGGAGCCAGCCAGTTACCGGCAGGCAGGCCTAGCTGGCCTGCCCCTCCAGGTTCGCCACCAGTCGTGAGTCTTTAAGCGCAGCCGTGCGATGCTTTACAACCCCCTTGTACTCCGGGCTTTCTATCATCGTCAGAAACGCATCAATGGAGGGATAACGAACCAGCAATACCTGGTCCCAGGATTCATCCGGGGGTGCAATCAGCGCCCCCACCCCACGACCGGACCAGATCACCTCGGCTCCAACCGCACGAACGCAATCTGCGGCCTCCTGCATATATAACGAATACGCTTCCCTGCCTGAACGATCTGCAGAATCGTCTTCGTAGTCAGCACGTTCGCGAAAACGCAACAGATTCAACATGACGACCGGCTGATCCTTTGGGGTATTCGCCAGCACTTTCTGAAGTTGTTCCGGAGTCGGGTTAACGGTTTCCATGAGTATCCTTGATTCGTCAGGCTCTGAACGTTCGTTATATTTTGACAATTATCGGATAACTATAGCCCAGCATGCCCCCTCACGACCAAAACCTTTCAATTACATTTCTTTCAGCCTGGGCGTTCAACAAAACCGCACCATGGGATCTGGCCGGGATAATCTGTATGCTTTTCTACCATTTTCTCGTCTGAGAACAGAAACATGACGCTGCTGGACATCTTCCGCCAAACTCTGGAAACCACCCTGCCCGTATTTGCCATGGTGTTTATCGGGCTGGGGCTGCGACGGGTCGGGTGGATCAACGGTGAATTCGTCAATACAGCCTCCGCCCTTGTATTCAAGGCCACTTTGCCGACCCTGGTGTTTCTCAGCATCATTCGGGCGGATCTGGAGACAGCCCTGAACTTTCACCTACTGGGGTTCTTTCTGGCGGCGACGTTGGCAAGCTTTGCCCTGGTGTGGGGCTGGGCTGCTTGGCGAGTACCACGTGCGGACCGCGGAGTGTACGCCCAAGGAGCGTTCAGAGGTAACTGCGGCATTGTGGGACTGGCGCTGGCGGCCAGCCTTTACGGCGACTATGGACTGTCCGCTGGCGGCATTTTGCTGGGGCTGGTGATTATTTCCTATAACGCGCTTTCGGTGACCGTCCTGCTGGCGTACCAACCAGGGAAATCCGCCAGTTGGCGGCGCATCCTCAAGGACATTGCCCGTAACCCGCTTATTATTTCGGTCATCCTGGCCATTCCCTTCGCCTGGTGGGAGGTGTCCTTTCCGACCTGGATTATGACCAGTGGAGACTACTTTGCTTCCCTGACACTGCCCCTGGCCCTGCTCTGTATCGGGGCGACGGTTTCCCTCAGCGCCATACGCAGCGACAGCCGGGTTGCCATCAGCTCCAGCCTGATGAAGATGGTCACCCTTCCAGCTCTGTGCACTGGCGCAGCCTGGCTGTCAGGTTTTCGGGATGCCGAACTCGGATTGATGTTTCTATTCTTCGCCAGCCCCACGGCAGCTGCCAGCTTTGTTATGGTCAAGGCACTCGGCGGGAATGACAGGCTGGCCGCCAACATCATTGCGTTAACTACGTTGATGGCCAGTATTACAATAACCCTGGGCGTGTTCCTGTTACGGAGCCAGGGCGTAATCTAGTGACAGAACCACACACAACAGAGGCGGTTTATGCATCAGGAAAAGCCCTATTCACAGGCGTGTGAGAACAACAAACCGTTCATTCTTGAGAAGCTGAGCCTGGTCTTCAACACGCCGGGCACCATTCTCGAAGTGGGCACGGGAACCGGACAGCATGCCGTTCATTTTGCCCGGCACTTGCCCCACCTGACCTGGCAGCCCAGTGACCATCCGGATAATTACCAGCTCTGCCGGCCCTGGCTTGAAGACACGGGACTGACCAACATCCTGGCCCCCGTACCGCTGAACGTTGTTGACACCGAATGGCCAATACCGGATATACAGGGCGCCTTTTCCGCCAATACCGCACACATTATGGCCTGGGAGGAAGTCGTGGCCATGTTTTCGGGACTGGCCCAACGATTGCGTGAGGGACAAGCGTTCTGCCTTTACGGTCCATTCAACTACAACGGCACCTGGACGAGTGAGAGTAACCGTCAATTTGACCAGTATCTGCGCGCACGTAATGCCCATATGGGTATCCGCCATATCGAGGACATGCACGACATGGCTGCCCGCATCGGGTTGGTACTTGAAAGCGATTTCGACATGCCAGCCAACAACCGGCTCCTTGTATGGCGTAAACGCTAATCAACGGATGTCGGCCAGAACACCAAAGCCCCGACGACAACCGCTCAGATAGCCGCCTCCAAACAGGTTGTAGTGATTCAGGTAGTGGTACAGGTTGTAGATCTCCCGCTTTAACGGGTAATCAGCGCTGCGGGGCCATACATCATCGTATGCTCTGTAGAATGCTGCGCCGAATCCGCCAAACATTTCCGTCATCGCCACGTCCGCCTCCCGGTCCCCAAAATATACCGCCGGGTCGATCAACCAGGGAGCCTCCCCGTCAAACAGGGCATTGCCACTCCACAAATCACCATGCAGCAGGCTGGGCTGTTCACAGCGGGCATCCAGCCAGCCTTCCAGGATAGCCGCGCTGCTATCCAGAATAGCCTGGAATTCCTGGCGCAATGCATCATTCCGAATCAACCGAACCTGGTAGCCAAGCCGGTGTTTTACGAAAAAATGACCCCATCGTTCAAACCGACCATTGATCTGCTGCGACAGGCCAATATAGTTATTGGAATCCAGGCCATAGAATGGCTGCGGCGCCTGGTGCAATCTCGCAAGCCCCTCCCCCAGCATGGCCAGCGTTGCGTCAGATGAAGGTCCTGCCTCGATAGCCTCCATTTGCAACTCCGAATCGTCGACGTGGAAAACCTCCGGCACACGAATCCGCGACAACGGGTCCACAGCCTCTAATCCGGAACGCAATAACGCCAACCCCTGCGCCTCACGGATCAGTGCATCCGGATATTCTGAGTGATTACGTTTGCAATAAACGGCCATTCCCTGTCACTCCCGGTCTTGAGCTTTGCCAGCAAGGGCTTGTACATTGGTCAAGAGCGTACCACGCCATAACACACAGGAAAGACCATCATGCACAAACGCTGGACAATGTTGGTTTCAGGTAAGGTACAGGGGGTGTACTACCGGGCCTCGACCGAGGACGTAGCTCGCCGACTGCGCCTCACCGGATACGCAAGAAATCTTCCTGACGGTCGTGTTGAGGTAGTCGCGGAAGGGGCGCATGAGGACCTTCAGGCGCTCAGGGACTGGTGCGAAGAAGGCCCGCCCGCAGCCGCCGTCGACAACATAAATGCAACAGAGAGCCCAGCAACCGGCGAGTTCACCAACTTTGGCGTTCGGTAACTACTGGCCAAATTGCGGACTGCCGCCTTGGCCGGCTCATTTTACGCCCCCCCTTAGCTGTATAGTCACTCACTTATAGGCCGTCAGCGCCGAAGGTCAGCGGTATATTCAACCCCATAGAGAAAGCTGAGCCAATACCGCTCAGACCGACAGCCACGGTTGGTTGCAGATAGACGCCACGTGCGACCTGGGCAGTCAACCCGAGCTGCAGCGTGGAAAAATCATTCTCTCGCAGAGTCGCATTGGTGAATTCTGTCTCGCTCTGGTAGGAGGTTTCCACCCAGGTGTTCAACGACAGTCTGTCGTTCAATGCGAACGCATAACCAAAGCTCAGAGCAGTCGTATGCTCTGGTTCCAACAGGGTAATATCATCGAAATCGCGGCTGTCTGTATATTTATAAGACACCGCGCCGAACAATACGGCAGGGTCCAGGCTTTTTAAAAAAGTAACACTACCACCGAATGCCGGGGATGTTTTGTTGGTGCGGACTTGCCCCTCCAATCCCAGAACCACTTGTGGCCGGCCGATAAATTCATCCAGCGCCACGTAGCGTAAACCGATGTCAACGTCGCCCCGCTTACTCCGCGACGTGTCGCCGACCTCGGATCCGAAAAGATACACTTTGCTTTCCTGGTTGAGACCAGCAGCTCTGGCGTAGATTTCGGCATCATCGCTAAGACTGTATCGCGCTAGTCCCTGCAGTGTAGCTGTGCGAGTTTCGACAGTCGCCAGCGCAGCAGGCGCAGGACCGATAATGACCTGACTATCCCGCCGGGTGTAAAACAGACCGATGTCGAAGGCAAAGTTGTTTTTCGCCAGCAGTACGCCCTGTTCCCGCAAAAACGTTTCCGTGGCAGTCTGGCCCACTGGTTCAGCGCCGATAGAGCCAGTCTGCTGCCCCTTGTTCTCATCTATAGGCGCTGAGGATGCTGCTCGCATTTCCAGCCAGGCCATAAGAGCTTCGCGGCTGAACCGCCACGAGTCCGATTCACCTCCGATGGACACGCGCCGCCCAGGTATGGTTCTGGCCTTAACCATGAGTTCCACCGTCTGTGTGTCCGTACGCAGTAGTTCAGCCGCTTCCTGCAGCGTTAGCACATCGGGTACAGGTACTTCCGCGTGGCTAAAGGGAATAAAAAAGAGCCCGACCAGTAACGGAACGACTCCTCTGAAAAATACACGGGTTGAGTTCATCGCGTTAACATCCTGGCAGGTGCTGACAGTGCGCCAGCGGGTAGCAGCGAACGCGCATCCATCAGTGCCGGGGCATAGCCTTCACCGGGCTGAAGTCGCATACCGCCAGCACCGACCGTCGCGGTCGTGGCGTACAGAGGCTCCACCGCGAAAATAATTCCATCGCCACCGTCACCTTCCCACCAGTCTAAAAAGCGATACAGAGGAACGGTGATATTGCCTCGGGACGGATCCGCTAGTACGGCGCGCTCACCCACAACGCCTCGCAGGACGGCAAAGTGCTTGTAGCCGTACGGTTCTATGAACACGATCACCGGCCCCTTCAATTTCGACAGTTGCGGCGATTTCATTCGGAACCCCTGAGCCTGGTAACCTCGGGAGCGAGCAACCTGTTGCAGATCAAGTAACGTAAAGCCGCTACTCCGTCGCTGGGCCAATTCCTCTGCCGAGGTAATGCGAGATAAAGTCTCAAGGATGTCACGCTCTGAGACCGGGTCGTGCCATTGGTAGGTCATTATTGTGGCGAGAGCGGCGGCGCCACACGAAAAATCCAGGCTCTGCCGCACTACCTCGAAATCGCGCAGTTCAGCGAACGACGAGAGTTCGGTGATCTCCCGGGCAAGGTCTTCACGCTCCTGTGGCAAGCGTTCGGCGTGAACACTTGACGCCCACAAAACCACTGCTACGGCGATCACGAGATGAGTTAGAAAAGGACGCATCAGCTAAAAGGATAGCCCAAAGCCCTCGCGAGCTATGGGCTATCCCACCCTCATCTTTTCTCAGGAGCCAGGAACTTGCGCCTTGCCCAGCGCTCGATCGGGGCTAAGGCCTAAATCCCATGCTGGTTTATCCGCGATGTTCCCGTTGGTGTTGTCGAATACCAGTGCACCCAGGGGGAAGGTGGTATGGGCCATGCCTTCAACTTCAGACATCTGTTCGACGCTCAGCGGAGTGACTTTTGCGTCGCCGACAGTGGCCAGCTGATTCTCAGTTCCAAAAGCAGCCCCACTAAACGCAAGCGAAAAACCAACTGCCAGAAATATGAAAGGTTTAGTATTCATTGCGAGTCTCCATACTGTTGAAGTGAACCTCCGATCACTTCCACAACGACCGAATACGCATCGCAAAGTGGATAATTCAGATCGCAGATCTGACAGCCAATTACCGGCTGTTGAGGGAATACGCACGAAAAGCGGGGTTGGTTGCATTAAATCCAGATTTTTTCGGGTAACCCGGGGCCGCCCTCACGCCCAATAAAAAACCCCAGCATTGCTGCTGGGGTTTTGTATTGGCGGAGAGGGAGGGATTCGAACCCTCGATACGCTATTAACGTATACACACTTTCCAGGCGTGCGCCTTCAGCCACTCGGCCACCTCTCCAATAAACTGTTCCAAATCAGTGAGGTCGTCACTCATTTGAGGGCGCAAACTCTAATGAATTTTCAGGCGTTTGGCAACTCTCTTTGGAAAAATCGCAGAAAAAATTACACTGAAGGGCGACATCGGTTAACGAATGAGCGCTTTCCGGGCTATCGTTAATGCATTAACCGTGGCGAGAGACAGCAGAGCCTTACTTCAGCCTCGAACAAGGAGAACAACAATGCTGATGAAAGCCGACCAGAGCATTCTGATACTTATCGATCTACAGGAAAAACTGATGCCGTCGATAACCTATGGTGGAGACGTCATAAGCCAGTGTTTGACACTCGCCACCATCGCCGGCTTACTGGAGGTTCCTGTTATGGGGACAGAGCAGCTACCGGAAAAGCTGGGGACTACCGTCCCGGACGTTCGCGAGCTGTGTGACCAGGTCATTGAGAAATACCATTTCGACGCCTGTCCTGACGGGCTCATTGATAAATTACCCGAAGGGCGCCAACAGATCGTTATAGGTGGCTGTGAAACCCATGTCTGCATGATGCAGACTGCGCTAAGCCTGGTGGACGCGGGGTACAAGGTCTGGGCTGTTGCAGACGCTACGGGTTCCCGAAATGATCTGGACCGGGACATCGCCCTCGATCGCCTGCACCAGAGTGGCGCCAGGGTTGTGACGGTCGAAATGGTGGCCTTCGAATGGCTGCGCCATTGCAAACACCCACGCTTCCGGGACATTCAGAAGTTAATCAAATAAGTCTGCCAAAGGGGTGATGCCGCCAGCCGCCGTATCCGGAGCGTATCAGTGGCCCACTGGTCAGATTAGTCGGTTGACGATTCAGACGTGCTCAGTGCCCTGGAATGGATAAGCCAGACGCCCATCAATACCGCGTGCAGTATCAACAATGGAATCGCAACCAGCAGCAACCCGGCCCAGCCAACAACCGTCAGGACCGCTCCAGCCGTGAGGGCGGCGGTCGCCTGGGCACTGAAAACCATCAGATCGTTCAGACCCTGAACGCGAAACCGCTCCTCATCCCGATACCCTCTGGGTAACAAGGTGGTACCGCCAACAAACAGGAAGTTCCAACCGATTCCCAATAAGATCAACGCGAACAGATAATGGTGGAAGGTAATGCCACTGAACGCCAGAAGTATGCACCCCAGGTAGGCAAGCAAGCCACCGGCCATCATCAGGGGGATTCCCACTCGGCTTGTCAGCCAGCCACTGATCAATGAAGGCAGGTACATGGCTACGATATGGATCTGTATTATACGCTTGGCATCATCCAGTTCATGGCCTGCCATCTCGGTCATACTGAGCGGAGTTGCCGTCATGATAAAGCTCATCACGGCGTAACCTATAGCCGCACCGCTGATTGCAGCCCATACCACCGGCGCGCGCAGGATCTCCCTCAACGGCCGCCCTCCGCCGATTGGTGATTCCCCAGTCAGCTCTGCATTCGCCCGGTAACCAAGGGCCAGTACAACCATAGCCAGAAGCTGAACAACTCCGAGGCTCAGCCAGCCCGCAAGAAAGGGATACGCCCCCTGCCCTGCACTCCCGACCAACGCAATTTCAGGGCCCAGCCAGGCTGCAATCAATCCGCCCAGCAACACCCTGGCTGCTGCCGACCCGGCTAACGCCGGCTTGACGGACTCCATTGCCGCAAATCGGTACTGATGAACGACGGCCAATCCCGAGCCACCGATCATGGCGGCGAGACACAAGAGTGAAAAGCTGGACAACCAGGAGGAGGCGCCACCAATCAAGCCAGCCAGCCCCCCCATCAGCGCGCCCAGAAGCATGACCGGCTTGCGACCAATGCGCTCCATCAGCCACGTGGCAGGTTTGATCGCGAGTACCGTGCCGACCACCACGAGCCCAACCGGCAAGGTAGCCAGCTCAGGAGATGGCGCCAGGATCCTGCCATGAATGCTGCCAATGAAAACAATAAAGGGCGCCGTGCACATGGCCAGCGCCTGGGCGGCAACCAGTATCCAGACATTGAGAGGCATGGGCGGGTTATTTCTTCCTGTAAATAATGCCCGGGTGGCACTGCACCATTTCGTACAGGTGGGGCAATCCATTGAGTGATTCCGACGCGCCCAGAATAAGATAGCCGCCCGGATTCAGGGTGGCGTGGATGCGTGTCAGAATGTCCTTTTTAAGCTCGGCGGAAAAATAGATCAACACGTTACGGCACATGACAATATCGAATTTGCCGAACATGTAACGTTCCAACAGGTTCAGCTCCTTGAACTCGACCATGCTTTTGATCTGCGGCCGTATCTGCCAACCACCGTTCAGGGACGGCGTGAAAAACTGTTTCTGGCGCTCAGGCGACAGGCCGCGCCCAATGGCGATCATCTCGTATTCACCCTTACGGGCCACTTCGAGTACGCTTTTCGAGATATCGGTCGCGGTCAACTTAACGTCCCGCAGCTTACCCGGACGTTGGCGACGGAATTCCTCAATAATCATCGAAACCGAATAGGGTTCCTGCCCGGTGGAGCAGGCGGCAGACCAGATCCGCAAAGGTTGCATCGAATTTCGATCAGCGAACTCCGGTAACAGCTTCTCCTGAAGAATACGAAACGGGTGATTGTCGCGAAACCACAGCGTCTCGTTGGTCGTCATCGCATCAATGACCACTTCCTTGAGATTGCTGTGACCGGCACGATTAAGCCGGCCCAGAAGCTCACCGAGAGTCGTAAGCTGGTGTTCCTCGAGAATGCGACGCAGACGGCTTTTCACCAGATACTGCTTGTTGTCACCGAGCAGAATGCCACACGCATCCTGCAGGAACGTCTTAAAAGCCTCGTATTCCTGTGGCGTAATATCCGCTTTCATTGAATCTCTGCGTCAGGTGAATCCGGACTGATCGCCGGCACTAGGCCCGATCAATTATCTCCATAACCTTTTCAGCCAGCTCGTCTGCGCTGAACTTGGCCATAAACTCGTCGGCGCCCACCTTTTTCACCATCGCAGTGTTAAACACGCCGCTCAGTGAGGTGTGGAGCATGATGAATACATCCCGCAACGCCGGGTCGTTCTTGCACCGGGTAACCAGAGTGTAGCCGTCCATTTCAGGCATTTCGACATCGGAAATAATCATAGACAGATGATCACTGGCATTTGAACCATCCTCCGTGATCTTCTTCAGGTAGTCCAAAGCCTGCTTGCCGTCGTCCTGAGTGATAACGTCCATGCCGATAGCTCTCAGGCATCGCTCCACTTGCCGCCTCGCGACGCTGGAATCGTCCACCACAAGCACTGGAAGGTGCGCCTGCACACGTGCGGCACCTCGGGTCACCAACTCTTCGTTAACATCTTCCCTGAGCGGAGAAACTTCTGCAAGAATCTTTTCTACATCTATGATTTCCACCAACTTGTCGTCAATTCTGGTTACAGCTGTCAGGTAAACATCGTCTCCGGCTCCCTTTGGTGGTGGCAGGATGTCCTCCCAGTTCATATTCACGATCTGGTCCACGCCAGTTACCATGAATCCCTGGGTCTTCCGATTGTACTCAGTAATGATGACAAAACTATTGGCCAACTCTTCCTTCGGTATACCGGGGAGCCCGATGGACATGGCCAGGTCGATTACCGGAATGGTTTCACCACGAATGTGGGCAACACCCCGGACGACATTGCGGCTGCGAGGAATGGACGACAACTTCGGGCATTGCAGGACTTCCTTGACCTTGAAAACATTAATGCCGTACATCTGCCTGCCCCGCAGGCGGAATAGCAGGAGCTCCAGGCGATTCTGCCCTACCAGCTGCGTTCGCTGATTCACACTGTCGAGTACCCCTGCCATGACTTTATCTCCCGGACCCTGCCCGCCACCATGTGCCGGCATGTATTTTGCTGTTTGACTATGGAGAGTCAATAAAACTGGGTATGTCGCCAGTATTTTGACTCATTGTTTGAGCTTAACGGCTGAGATCCCGATTCCTGAAGTATTCAGGGAGCTTTACCTGAGTACTGACAGCATAGGACAAACCGCTGCGTATGCGCACCACCATTTTTGTCATCACACTGTTAATGTCTGCAGCTGGCCTTGCCCAGGCGGCAAACACCACAGCGGAGCAGATCCAGCGCGCCGCGGCCTCGTTTCTGAAGACCTTCGCCGAACAACAGGCGGAGAACGGTTTTAACGTGACACATAAAACCGGTCGACTGGACAGTCGGCTGGCTCTGGCAACCTGTGAACGTCCCCTGGCAGTCAGTTTCAGTGGTGACCCCTGGCAAACCACCCAGCCAACACTTCAGGTCGCCTGCCAGGGCGATCGCCCGTGGCGGATGTTTCTGAATGCCTCTGTATCCATTCGTGGCGAAGGACTTGTGGCTGCGCGCCCCCTGGCTCGTGGCGAACGCGTCATGGCCAGTATGATTGCAGCGGAATCAGTCGTGGTGAACGCAACCCGCAAGGGTGTGATCACGGACGTCGATCAACTGGTGGGAATGGAGATGCGTCGCGGCGTCAATGCTGGCACGCTGATGACCCCTGACCTGCTTTCTGCTCCAGCTGCGGTCACCAGGGGGGACCATGTTATTATTACCGCCCGCAAAGGGAGCTTTTCTGTGAACTCCCGCGGCAAGGCCATGGCCGACGCAAGTGTGGGTGATCAGGTACTGGTTGAAAATCTGTCCTCGTCCCGTACGGTTAAAGCACTGGTCACCGCCCCCGGACAGGTAGAGATTCCCATGTAGGCTATCGAAACCGGGTGAACGGCATGCTTTTTCCGCCGGCGGCAATTTTTTGCCAACCCCTGACCAGTAAATGACAGATGTGTAATCTTTTGTAGCTAAAAACTCCTAAAGCTTTCGAATCAACCGCCGATAAGCAAGTATAAAATTCGCGAACACTGCCCCCGGGCAGTCTATACAGGTAAGCAGGTACCGATATGTCAGTTGACTTTAATGGAATTGGTCCCGGCCAGGTCAACACCCACAGAACCACGGCCGACAAGTCTGGCTCCACGCAGAGTACCCAGCAACAGGCGCCAGAGCAGGCAAAAAGCCAGGTTCAGGGTGCCCGTGGGGAGAATGTTAATCTCAGCAACCAGGCCAAGAACCTGAAACAGCTTGAACAGAAGCTGGGTGATTATCCGGAGATGGATGATGGTCGCATCGAAGAGATTCGCGCGGCCCTGGCCGATGGTTCCTACAAGATTGATGCTGAGAAACTGGCCCAGAAAATGCTTGAGATGGATGAAAGCATTTTCGGGTGAGTAAATCATGTCCGCAATCGATGAACTGAAAGACCTTCTTTCTCAGGATATCTGCCAGCTGGAGTCGCTCGCGGACATCCTCGAGCAAGAAAAAGCCTGCCTCTCCTCTTCGGACACGCAGGCACTGCAATCGATAACGACCGAGAAGAATACGGTTCTCGATCAGATTCGAGCACGCGCCAAACAAAAAATCCATGCCTTGGTTGCTCTGGGCTACCGACCCGAGGGTGGTGCTCCTTCCAGCTTTATTCGAAGCGCCGGGTTATCCGATCTGGCGGAGTTGTGGTCGCAAGCCAATGAACGATTGGCCTTTTGCCAGGAAATTAACCGCAACAACGGTCGCGTTATCAGTCATATGCAGAAACGATTATCACGCCTGACCGATATCTTCCGCGGTGCAAGCGGCCAGCAGAAACTTTATGGCGCCCACGGGGAGCAGACCGGCGATTCCCAGAGAACCATTCTCGCCAGCGCCTGATTTGCTACCAGGCGCCGTTCTGGCGCCTGCCCCCCCCCCTCACCTTGTGTAAATGGTCATCCGTGAATCCGGATCAAAGCGGATATTGTTGATACTGACATTACCGAAAGGCGGCGTGTGCCCCCCGCTGACCCGGATATTATCCATGCGGATCTCCTCTATTCGCTCGGGAAACGACAACGTAAGCCGGCCATTGCTATCAATCTGTTGGCGTGCCCCCTCATCACGGTAGTGAACCCCTGTGATCGTCAGATCGGAATCCAGAAAGTTCACTATCGGCACAAAGATATGAGCCGTCAGCTTGATTCCATCAAGCACATCCGGCTCCTGACTGGCACTACCGTCCGTAACCATCGCGCCGACAGCAGCTATTCGCTCCGCAAGTATCTGATCCCCCTGCCCTGAGATCTCGGCCATATCCTCATCACTCAGGGCTGACATTCTCTGACCCTGGCGCATTATTTCCCCACTCACCAAGGGGACAGTATGGGAAGCATTTGCCACGGGATTTGCCGCAAAACTCACCAGAGGCTGCAAGGGCAAGGTGACCATGGTAAACACCGCGGCAGCCTTGCGATAACGGGCCTGCTGCTTTAATACCCTTAACAGCTCGCGTTCGGTGATCCACCCGGCCTGAATCAGCACCTCCCCGAGACGCTGCCCGGTTTCCCTCTGTAATCTCAGCCCCTCGTCCAGTTGCAGGGAAGACAAATATCCCCGATTAACAAGCAGTCGACCAAGCCGTGACTTCTCTTCAAACCCCTGACGTATATCCACTGGCGCCCTCCTTCCATGAATACTGCAGCCGTACAACTCAGCTCGCCGCACACCTTCTTGTTAAACAATCTTATGACAGGTTAGACGATCACCGCTCAACCTGCATGGGAATACCCGTTAGCTGAGCAGTTTCTGTTAATATTCCGATTGACTTGTATCTTTCACCACACAATTGCCAATGCCGTCCACGGAGCAACCAAAGTGAACCCGAACCAGCCGACATTCACGGTAACCCCATCACTGACAGCCTCGCACCTCTTGCTGGTTTTATTGGCCACACTATTCATCAGCTTTCCGGTTATCGCGAAAAATAATGCCGCAGAGCAACCACTGCCCCAAGTGCGCATGGAAACCAGCGAAGGTGTGATTGAAATCATGTTGAGGCCGGACGTCGCCCCGGAAACCGTGGAGAACTTTCTCAACTATGTGGAAAGCGGCTTCTATCAGGGTACGGTTTTCCATCGGGTGATTCCCGGGTTTATGATTCAGGGCGGCGGCTTTGACCCTAACCTGAGCCGCAAGGACGTCAACAGCCCGATTCAGAACGAAGCCAGCCCCACACTCAAAAATCTGCGGGGCACCGTAGCCATGGCGCGGACCAGTCAGCCCCACTCGGCCACATCCCAATTCTTTATCAACGTGGTCGACAACCCTTATCTGAATGCATCCGATAATCCCAAAAAATGGGGCTACGCGGTCTTTGGCAAAGTGACTGAAGGTATGGGAGTGGTGGATGCCATTGCTCGCAAGCAGACCGGCTATTCCGGCGGCATGGCAGATGTTCCTAATGACCCCATAATCATCCGCAGCATCACTGTCATTAATAACGGCGACACATCCGGGAAGTAATGGCAGAAGTGACTGCGCCCGCCATAGAGCCGGCTGATATCCTCTGGCAGGATGGCGTGCCGGAATCGAGACTGTTCGGTGATGTTTACTTCAACCGTGATAACGGGCTGGAAGAAACCCGGCATGTCTTTATCCGGCCCAATCGGTTATCGGAACGCTTTGCCGGGCTACCGGACAATGCAGCCTTTGTGATCGCGGAATTTGGCTTTGGTACCGGTCTGAATTTTCTTGCAGCCTGGCAGGCGTGGCGCAACAGCCCCGTCAATCAGCGCACCACCCTGCACTTCGTCTCCGCCGAACGATACCCCCTGACCAGAGAGGATCTGACACGCGCACTGGCGCTTTGGCCAGAGTTGCAAGATCTCGGCAATGAGCTGATCCGGCACTATCCACCCCTGGTACGAGGCGTTCACCGTGTGCTCCTCGACGGCGGGCGGGTCCGCCTCACTTTGTATTTCGGTGACGTGCTCGACGCGATGCGGGAGCTGGAATTTACTGCCGACGCCTGGTTTCTGGACGGTTTCACCCCCTCCCTGAACCCGAGTATGTGGCTGGACGATGCCATTCTCCAGATCCGCCACCACAGCAAACCCGGGACCACCCTGGCGACTTTTACCGCCGTGGGGCGCATCCGTCGAGCCCTGACCGACGGGGGCTTTACCATGACCAAGGTGGAGGGGTTCGGGCGTAAGCGGGAGATGCTCACCGGCGTTATTCCAGAATCCGCCTTCGAGCCGCCAGAAGCAGATGCCAGAAAGCCTGCGTCCATCGCCATTATCGGTGCAGGCATCGCCGGCAGTTTGCTGGCTCGCAACCTTGCGGAGCGCGGTGTCAAGGTCTTACTGGTTGACGGCGCCAATAACGCGGGTAACGCAGCTTCCGGCAATTTGCAGGGCGCGCTTTATGTGAAGCTCGGGGTCGAGTTCAACGCCCAGACCCAACTGGCGCTGTCCGCCCTGCTGTTCAGCCACCGTTACTATGCGCCATACCGGAACAATGGCTGGTATCCAACCGGACTGCTGCAAATGGCCTGGGGCGAAAACGAGCAACAACGTCAGGAGCGCTTCCTCGACCGAAACCACTACCCACCAGAGGTTCTGGCCCCTGTGAATGCGGCAGAGGCCAGCAATCGGACAGGCATTCCTGTTGAATCCGGCGGCCTCTGGTACGCCCACAGTGGTTGGCTTGAGCCTGCCGCCCTGTGCAAGACCCTGGCAGACCACCCGAATATCCAGCACTGCTTTGGCATGGAGGTTCAGGGCCTTGCCAAATGCGATGATCAATGGGTGATCACAGGCTCCGGGCATGATATACGTACTGACAGGATTGCTCTCTGTTCCGGACACCAGACACCCGAGCTTGCCTCCCTCACGGGCATGGACGGCTATTTCCGTTTCAAGCCCATTCGGGGCCAGGTCAGCCACCTGCCTGAAGAGCGCATCCACAGCCCCAAAGCTGTAATTTGCGGGCCCAGGTACCTGAACCCCAGTAATAAGGGGGTTTGCGTTACTGGTGCCACCTTTGATCTCCATGAGCTATCGCCAAGGGAAAGCGTTGACAGTCATAGAGAGAATCTTACCGAGCTGACAACCATGCTCCCCGAGCTCTGGAAAAACGAGCCACCGAGCGAGACAGAAACGGAAGCACTGGAAGGCCGAGTCGGATTTCGTTGTACGACCCATGACTATCAACCCGTAGCGGGAAGTCTGGACAACCTGGAAGGTCATAAGCTCGACGGGCTCTATCTGTTTACCGGACTGGGCAGCAAGGGTCTGACGTACGCCCCGTTACTGGCTGAATTTCTGGCGGATAAGCTTACTGGCCAGCCAGCCTGCCTGCCTCGCTCTCTGGAAAAACGGGTGAACCCGCATCGATGCTATAAAATGGCAAAGACCGAAATTACATGAAAATTGCTCTGAAGATTTCTGGACGCCGGTCGATAACTGATTAAAGGGCGTTGTATACCCGGAGATATCCATGGCCATATTTGTCAGTGAACCCGGCAGACCTGTCGGAACCCGATTGCCGGAAATATTCCGGGGGCGGCGCGTGGGTGACGTCACCGAAATGACCGAATCCCATGCGATCAATACCGGTCATAGTGAAGTCACGGACGCTGAGTTCCAACAAGCCCAATACGCGTCCGGCCTTCACCGGGCGATGGAAGAGTACGGCTCTGCGGCATACGACGAACCCAGGCAACAGCGTAGCTATCTTCCGGTCGCAACCATCTGTACACCCGCGCTCTATTCACTGCCAGCCAGTGCAACCCTGTCTGAAGCACTGACAATGATGGATGACAACGGGATTCACCATCTGGTCATCACCGCCCAGGATAATGTAGCCGGACTCATTGACCTGCGCTGGCTGCTGGCCTGGCTGCATGAGCACAATGCCAATGCCATGAGCCACAGTATGGTTCACATTGAGCTACCGGCGTTTCTGACAGCCTCACCGGAAACCGACGCCCACCAACTGGCCCGGCTGATGCTGGCCCATCAGCTGAATGCTGCGCTGGTGGTCGATAAAAATGGCGCACCCGACGGCATCGTCACCAGCACAGACTATCTAAAACTGTATGCCAGTGCCGGTCGCCAAGAGGGCACGGTTTAGTTCAGTCTCAAGCCTTCTCCCGAGAACAGGACAACCTTCCATTCATTCCCGGCCCCCACCGTCTCCCTGACCAGGGTCACGATTTCATCATCACGGTAGTTGGCCAGTGCAGTGATGTTGGCGCCATTAATGGCCGGCTGAACCCGCCAGCTATCCCACGAGCCCGGGTTGTCATTATTGTTGGCATCGAAATCCGCCGGGGATATCCGGGCAATAATGGGTTGTTCAACGCCACTGTCCGCAGCCCCCTCGGCAAAGGCGCCGGTTGAGGACCCCGCTGCAATCAAGTCTTCATCAAATGCCAGCAATGCGGCAAAGTTTTCCTTACCTGTCCGGGAGCTATCAGCGTAGGAGAACGCAACATTCACATCACCGGCGGACGAATAACCAAATACAAACCCTGTGGAGCCAGCCACCGGCTCGCTGTTAAGACGTTTCGATTCATCGGTCTCTTCAATGGTGTACAAGCGATCACTGTTTCCCAGCAACCAGAGGTTGTTGAGGTTATTGATACCGTCTACTAGCGCCTCACTACCATCGGTTCCACGCTGATACACATTGATGGTGCCATCCGTGTTGGTGGCATTATAGAAAAACAGGTCCTGGGAACCGGCACTGATCTGAGTTGCTACCGCCCCCTCCGTTGAGCCAAACAGGTAGGGGCTGGCGTTCACGCTGCTGCCGGACACCACGGCCTCATCCTGGCTGGAACCGACCTGCCGGGTCCAGGCAAGTCTGGGGACCAGATTATCTCCGTCAGTTACGGTATCTATCCGTTGCAGGAAACTGTCTATACCGCCAGCACGGGGCTCACCCGCCCACCGGCCGCTGGTCTCCCCGGCAATTGCCACAAAGCCATTATCCTTGTTAATGCCAACCCATCGGGGCACGTCATCCGCCGACGTACCCGAGCGAAAGGTCCATACGTTCGAGTACTCACTGCCTGCGGCTGCCGCCGAGTCATACCAGTAAAGACTTGCAACAACATCCATTCCACCGCGGGAGGTGTGGCCTGGCATGTCGACGTCAGTGGCAAAAGCCACAGCAAACTCAAAGCGATCCACCCGAGTGCTGCCCTGGGTCACCTGACGCTGGGCAAAGTGAATGACAGGGTCAGGTTTGTCCAGAGCGGTTGCACCGTCGGATACCGCCACTTCCTGCAACAAGGCTCCCTTCTGATCGAAAATACGCACTAACACCTGGTCGTTGTTAAGATCGTCGTACCCGGCCACATACAACCGTCCCTGATGCCCGACAGCGATGTCGGTGGGGATGAATTCATCAACGCCGTTAAGAATGAGAGGCGTAACCAGTTCATTGATGTTGATCCGCAGCTCACCGGCATCGGCGGCCCCGGCAAACCCTTCGCGCCCGGCCTGATAATCCTGATCCACACCTAACAACAGGAATCGGTCATCCATACCCGCATTACTGTATTCCTCTTCTCCGGGAATCTTCACCCGGAAGCGGACCCTTCCCACACCCATTGGAAACCGGAGAATGTCGTTATCTACCCATTCGCCTTCATTGTTGCGGACCTGGATGACATAATCTCCGGCCTTGGCGAGGGAGTCCTCGGTCGCTCCGAGTTTGACACGAATCGTTCCGGAGCGATCGCCAGAAAGAACAGCCACGTACTGGCGCTGAGCTCCGACACTGAGAGCGTCTCGCTGCCGTCCGCCAACGGTCTCAAGGCGAACCAGTGGTTCATTGTCATCGATAATCAGCGAGGCTTTCACTCCGCTGTCAGACGGCCCCAGGGCTGCCAGGCCACTGCGCACTTCGGTCAGAATTAATTGGGACGATTCACTGGGTTCCGGCAGGGTGTCATCCACCACTTCCAGGCGGATGTAGCATTCAGTTATGCCTGGTTCCAGTGTAATGACACCTTTTGAGTAGATACCATTTTCATCCTGCTGGTAATTCAGATAATCGGGTGCTGGCAAGGCCCCTTCACTGCCGCTGCCAAGAGCCACGATATCCTTGCCAATAATCGCCTCGTCACGGTTGGCGTCACCTTCTTCACAGCGCTGATGCTCCGGTTCAACCCCCTGGTCACAGACGCCGGGATCAAACGCTGAGGAAAGCTCGAAGGCCACGTCAATACGGGTGACTGAAGGCTGATCCAGCAGGACGCTGACCAGCACCGGCCGGGTTTCTGTAGTGCGGGCCTCAGTATCGGTTACCACGCCTTCACTGTCGTAAAGATTAACGCTGTAGCTGTGCGAACCGGTTTCACCCAGCTCCGGAGCCTCACACCGGTTATCCCGGGCTTCCGGAGCATCGGTGGTTTGACCTTCCGTGAAGGTGTCTGCATCCAGAGATAACGGGTTCCGCTTCACTTCGATATCAAACGGCTGAACTCCGGCCCGTTCGCCGTCGGTGGTAATGAGGTTGATATTTGTGATCTTGCCGAGATCCTCGTCACCACGGTTACCTCCACTCAGGCCTGGCACTCCACGCATGATAATGCCCGGGCGAGCCTTGTTACTGGTCTCCTCCAGCGCTAGCCAGGACGGCGCATTGGTCAGGGAAAAGTCCAGTATCCGCTCACCACCATAAGCGCCGAAATTATAGTAGTACTCGACCCCAAGGTAGGCTTCCGTTGGTGGAACACCCAGGACGGTAGGGTCATCGGAACTCTTTTCGGTTTTGCATCCTGTAGTGATCATGGCCAGTAACAGCAATAGACCGTAGCATCTGGCCAGGGAAGTAATAGAGGGTAGCGAATCGGCGCGCATGAAAAAGTCCGTTTCAAAACGTTGTTATTATGGGTGCTAAGGCAGGACGACCGGTCCGCTTTACACACCGTTACAGAACAACGCCATGGTAATCAATTTGTACGCGGGGGGATCTGCGCGAGTTCTCAGATTCGCAGGCCGGGCCCCCTGCTGAGGATCCCGGCCTGATTGGCTATGCGCCGAGGGACTCCAGTAGGGTGCGAAATCCGTCCTCATCCAGTACCTTGACCCCAAGGGACTCGGCTTTGGTCAGCTTGGAACCAGCGGCCTCTCCGGCGACCACACACGATGTTTTTTTGGAAACGCTGCCCGCAACCTTGGCACCCAGTTTTTCCAGGCGCTCTTTCGCCTCATCCCGAGTCATTTCCGTCAGCGTTCCCGTTAATACCCAGGTTTCTCCAAGTAATGGCTTTGGCTCAGCCGTAATTTCCTCCGTTTGCCACTGAACGCCTGCGCTCTTCAGCGAAGCAATCGTCTCCTGGTTATGGGGCTGGTCGAAGAAACTTCGAATATGGCCGGCGACGATAGGTCCAACGTCCGGCACTTGCTGGAGCGCCTCTTCGTCGGCTTCAGCAATCGCCTCCAGAGTACCAAAGTAACTGGCGAGGGATTTTGCCGTTGCCTCCCCGACTTCGCGTATCCCCAGCGCGTAGACAAAGCGCCAAAGCACCGGATGCCGAGATTTATCAATAGCTGCCAGCAGGTTGGTAGCGGACTTGTCACCCATTCGCTCCAGCCCGGTGAGGTCTTCCTTGGTCAATCCGTAGAGGTCCGCCACGGTCTTCACCATGTCCCTGTCTACCAGGATATCGATCCATTTGTCTCCCAGACCTTCAATATCCAGGGCCTTGCGGGACGCGTAATGCCGGATTGCTTCCTTGCGCTGGGCGGGACAATACAAGCCACCGGAGCAACGAGCCACGGCCTCGCCTTCAATCTGGATAACGTCTGAATCGCAAACCGGGCAGGTTTTCGGAAGCTCTACCTCACGGGCGTTGTCTGGCCGCTTTTCCAGCACCACCTTGACGACCTGGGGAATCACATCACCTGCGCGCCTTATAAATACCGTATCTCCGATACGGGCGTCCAGGCGACGAATCTCATCCATGTTGTGCAGGGTGGCGTTGCTGACGGTTACACCACCCACAAACACCGGCTTGAGACGGGCAACTGGCGTTACCGCCCCGGTGCGACCAACCTGAAATTCCACGTCTTCAATAACGGTAAGCTCTTCCTGAGCGGGAAATTTATGGGCAATCGCCCAGCGCGGCGCCCGGGACACGAACCCCAACGCCTGCTGTAATGCCAGGCTGTTCACCTTGAAGACGATTCCATCGATCTCGTATGGCAGTTCACCTCGTTTGTCCATCATCGCCTGGTAGGCCGCCAGGCATTCGTCCGCGCCTGTAGCCTTGCTCATTTCCGGGTTTATGCGGAAGCCCCATTGCCCGACCTGTTGCAGGCAGTCCCAATGGGTGTCAGGCAGTATCGAGTCGTCGGTCACGGCAACGCTGTAGGCGCACATTTCCAGAGGCCGACGCGAGGTCACCGACGGTTTTTTCTGTCTGAGGCTGCCAGCCGCGGCGTTGCGTGGGTTAACAAAGGTTTTATCACCCTTGTTGGCCAACGTCTGATTCAACTTCTCGAACCCGGCTTTGGGCATATACACCTCACCCCTGACTTCCACCGTTTCCGGAACGTCACTTCCCCGGAGTTTCAGGGGCACGGACGGGATGGTGCGGATGTTGGCAGTGATATCCTCGCCGGCGTAACCATCGCCCCGAGTGGCGGCGCGAATGAGAACTCCGTGCTCGTAATGCAGACTGACGGCGAGGCCGTCGAGCTTGGGTTCACAGACGTATTCAATGTCATCACCGGTTTTCAAGCGATCCCTTACCCGACGGTCAAAGTCCCTCAGTTCATCCTCGTTAAAGGCGTTGTCCAGCGACAACATGGGCACCCGGTGTACTACTTCTTCAAAACTGGTCTCCGCATTGGCGCCGACCCGACGTGTGGGCGAGTCATCGGTAACCAGCTCGGGATGTTTGGCCTCCAGATCCTGAAGCTCCCGGAACAGGCGATCGTATTCGGCATCCGGCACCTGGGGATCGTCCAGCACGTAATAACGATAGTTGTGCTCGTCTATGATGTTCCGCAGTTCCTGTACCCGGCTTACCGTCTCCGGAGTCGCTGTACTCATACCTGTAATCCCTTGGATCTACAAAAAAATACCCGGATTCTACCGGGTATTTTACTCTCAACGATAGCGGCAGGCGTTAGTGCCGGGGCGACCGTTGCTTGCGTTCAAATTCGCGGATGCGCTGACGACAATGCTCAATGGTTTGTGGCGTCATCACACTGCGACGTTCGTCTTTAAGTTCTCCGCCCATATTGCGAACCACGCACTGAGCAGTTTCGAGCATGAAGTCAAAGGCCTGGAGAGCATTGGATGGTCCTGGCATGCTCATGAAGAAGCTGATTCCCGGAGTCGACAGGGTCGGCATGTCCTGCGGCCGGAAGGTTCCGGGCTCAACAGCGCTGGCCACGCTGAACTGTACCGGACTGGTGGTGTCTGACGCCTCATGGCGGTGGTAGATATCCATATCGCCGTATTCCAGACCACAGGCCTCAAACAGCTCCTTCAGCACACTGCCCTTGAAATCCTTTCCGTTACGAGCCAACACATTAATAACGACAACTTCTCTCGCCTCCGGGCGATTGGCGCCGGCCAGTGGTTGATCCGAACGCTTCGGGGAATGATCCCGCCGCGCGGTATCCTCCTGAACTTCGCTGGTCACCGTGGGAGGAGGATTTGAAACCGTCTGTTCCGGTTGCTCTTCGGGCGGCGGTTCACTGACAATTCCCTCACCAAGGTCCGGCTCATCGTCATTCGCTCCCCAACCAGTATCGGGAGCTTCAACCATTTCCCGACGATCAGCCTGGAAGCCAATTTCGTTTTCACCATCTGCCTGTTGCAGCAACTCTTCTTCAGCCGCAGCCTTTTTGGCTTCATCACTGATGATCGGGCGCGTCGGTTTTTGCACCGGATTGCCAAAGCGGCTGGGTCGCTCCCGCTTCAGGTAACCCCGTTCTTCGAGTGTGTCCCGGGAGATAGTCCGGGCGCCACCGTTCGGTAGCTCCGGGTTGTAATCCTGGTCCAGCGGTGATTCGTCCAGGTCATTGGCCCCCATACCTGACGAAATCGCGATGGATTCCTTACGTGCCCGGCGCATGCGACGAAAACCGTCGATGACAATGCCGATGATAACCAGGGTACCTATGGCAATTAACCATTCCCTTAGTGACATAGTGATGCTGTCCTGTTTGCAGATCGGATATCGTTGCTACTCTAAGAAAAGCCTGTAATGAATACAACGCACAGGCGGGCCATATGGCCTTTTTGTCATCTTTGGCGGACTTCCGGGCACCCTGACAAAAGATGCCTTACGCCTCCGCCAGGGCGGCTGCCTCTTCCACATCCACAGACACCAGCCGCGAACACCCGGGTTCGTGCATGGTGACCCCCATCAACTGATCCCCCATTTCCATCGCGATCTTGTTATGGGTAATGTAGATGAACTGCACCTGCTTTGACATCTCCTTGACCATATTGGCATAACGGCCAACGTTGGCGTCATCCAGCGGTGCATCCACCTCATCCAGCATACAGAACGGTGCCGGGTTGAGCTGGAAAATGGAGAACACCAGCGCGATGGCCGTCAGTGCCTTTTCACCACCGGAAAGCAGGTGAATGGTACTGTTCTTCTTGCCCGGCGGCCGTGCCATGATGGTAACTCCAGTTTCCAGCAAATCCTCGCCGGTGAGCTCAAGCGAAGCGCTCCCACCCCCGAAGACTTTGGGAAACAGCGCCTGCAAGCCACCATTCACCTGATCGAATGTCTCTTTGAAGCGCTGGCGCGTCTCCCGGTCAATCCGGCGAATCGCATTATCCAGAGTTTCCAGAGCCTCCATCAGGTCTTCATGCTGACTATCCAGATAGGTCTTGCGCTCACTCTGGACCTGGTATTCCTCTATAGCCGCCAGGTTGATGGCTCCCAGACGCTGGATCCGGTTACCAATTTTCTCCAGCTCGTCCGCCCACTCCTGCTCCGTGGCATCCTCAGGTAGCTGCTCCAGCACCTCCTGTAACTTCACATCCAGTTCCGTAAGCTGTTCAATGTGGTTACCGGAGCGGATTTCCAGAGCCTGAGACTCCATCTTCAGCTTTTCAAGCCGGGCACGGATATCCTGAACTTCATGCTCCGTGCGGCTTCGGCCCTGCTCCTTTTCCCGAACCTCACGATCGATTTCTTCCAGCGCGTCCCTGGCAATACCCAGTTTCTCTTCTTCCGCCAGGCGGCGATCCAGCAACCCTTCCAGCTGCATCTGCAGATCTTCCACCGGCTCCTCCACGCTTTCGCGGGATTCCCGAAGGATCTCCAGCCGCTCTTCCAGCCGCTCCTTCTGCATTTGCATGCGATCGATGGTCTGCCGCAAGCCGTCCCTCTGGCTGTTCAGGGACTGTAATTGTAATTGCAGCTGATGGGCCCGGTCCCGGTCATGGCGGGCCTCCTGGCGAAGATGATCGAGATTTTCCCGAAGCGAGTCGCGGCGTTCCAGCAGCTGCTCTTTCTCTTCATCATTGTCTTCGGTGGACGCCAGTGCTTCCTGCCATTCTTCCCGGACTTCCTGCAATTGTTCGAGCTGCTCTTCCAGGTTCAGAGCCACATCCTCGGCATCTTCACGAATCCTCTGGAGACGCGCGTCGATCTGTTCCGCCCTGGCTTTCAGACCGCTGATCTTCGAGGACAGTCCACCAAGCTCGCGCTCCGCATCGTTGAGTCGGCCCTGGGCCTCATCCCGGTTGGCTTCTGCCCTTTCAGATTTCTCCTGCAAGCCCTCCAGTTCTTCATTGGCCTCCTGCAACAACGCCTCAGCCTCATCCAGCTCTTCAGATAACTGGCTGACCTTCTTCTGGCGCTCTATCACCCCCACGTGGGCAGCGTCGGAGTCCGGCATCAGAATCCAGTCCCGCGATATCCAGACCCCTTCCCGGGTAATGACGCTTTCCCCGGCATTCAGACTGGCCTGCCTGGCGAGCGCGTCGTCCAGATCATCCGCAGTGTCTATTCCGGCTAACAGTCCAGTGACAGCGCCAGCCCCTGATACCCGGGAGGCAAGTCCCGAAGAGCGCTCCACACCCTGACTCTCGGCATTGACCAGCGCCAGTCCTTTGGGCGCGCCCGACATGGCATGATGGAGCGAATCCATGCCCGCGACACTCACCCCCTGACTGAAACGACTGATCACCTGCTCAACAGCAAACTCCCAACCGTTATCGATGCTGAGCTGCTGGGCTACCCTGGGCGCGGATTCCAATCCGAACTCATGAAGCCAGGACTGCAGTGCATCGTCCTGCCCTCCCATCTGCTCATCCAGCATCGCTTGCTGGGATTCCAGCGAAGCGCGAAGACTCTGTACCTTCTGGCGATAATCAGACGCCTTCTGCTCGGCATCCTTCTGCTGCTGACGGGCGTCAAACAGCTCGTCCTGAATCCCTGAGATCCGGTCAGCCGCGTCCTCGCGCTGCAGTTCGAGGGTTTCCTGCTGCTCCAACAACTCGTCCAGTTCAGCACGATCCAACTGTCCCTCAAGCAAGTCCTGCTCGTCCTTAAGGCGCTGTTGGCGGTTCTTGAGTTCAGTAATGGCGTTTTCGAGTGAGTGTATTCTTGACTGGGCCAGTTCAGCCTGGCGACGTGCATCCGAAGAACGGGAACTGAATTGTTCCCATGTGTGCTGCCAGTCGCTCATGGCATCCTCTGCAAGCTGAAGCTTCTCCCCGGATTCCTCTGCCCGGATCGCCAGGGCCTCCTGCTCCGGTTCGATCATGTCCAGCTCTTCCTGGATACCGGAGAGCTTCTCTTCATCCTGCTCCAGTTCCCGCGCCAGTTCCCGCTGGTTCGCCATGGCCTGGTCCAGCTCGGTGGCAATCTGACGGCCGCGCTCGCGCTGATGCTCAAGACTCTGCTCAATACGGGCGATATCGGCACCGGCCTCATAGAATCGTGCCTGTGCCCGGTTAAAATGCTCGGTCCGCTCCTGGTGGCTGTCCCGCAGGGTTTCCAGTGAGGTTTCTAGGTTGACGCGATCGGTCAGGTACTTTTCCAGCTCCAGCTCAGTGTCCCGAATTTTTGAACGCCAGGTCTGCAAATCGTTATCCAGCGACTTCCAGCGCAGAACTGTCAGTTCTGCCTTTTTCCGTCGCTCTTCCTGCTTGTAGGCTTTGTACTTCTCTGCTGCAGCAGCCTGGCGTTCAAGGTGCTGCAACTGGCGACCGAGCTCGTCCCGGAGGTCTGTGAGTCGCTCCAGGTTTTCCTGGGTACGGCGAATGCGGTTTTCGGTTTCCCGGCGTCGTTCCTTATACTTGGAAATACCGGCGGCTTCCTCAATGTATACCCGCAACTCCTCCGGTTTGGCCTCAATCAGCCGGGATATCATCCCCTGCTCAATGATCGCGTAGCTTCGTGGCCCCAGGCCGGTTCCCAGGAACAGATCGGTTATGTCGCGACGGCGACACTTCGATCCATTCAGGAAGTATTCAGACTGGCCTTCGCGAGAGACTCGACGGCGGACGGAAATCTCATTGAATTTTACAAACTCCCCGGGCGCGGAGCCGTCGCTGTTATCAAACACCAGTTCAATCGAAGCCTGTCCCACGGGTTTGCGAGCGCTGGACCCATTGAAAATAACGTCGGTCATGGATTCGCCACGCAGATACTTGGCGGAACTTTCCCCCATGACCCAGCGCACCGCATCGATGATGTTGGATTTGCCGCATCCGTTAGGACCAACCACGGCCGTCATATTGGTGGGAAAAGGCACCGTGGTCGGATCAACGAAGGATTTGAAACCGGACAGTTTGATGGACTTCAGGCGCATATCAGGCCTTTGCCTCCTCCGTAAGTATCCTTAGCACCTGGCTACGCTGGTGTTCACCGAACCTGATGATGGCGGCTTCGACCCTTTCAGCATCCCCGCAGGCCGCTGCATCCGCAACCTCAGAGAAGAAACGACCGGTTTCCACCTGTTCCTCGCGAAAATTCTCGAGCGCAACGAAGTAGGTGCGACTGATAGCCGGACGGAAGTTTTCCAGCGTTTCCTCAAGAAACGGATTCTCAACAAGGGTGTAGGCATAACGCAAGACACCGAAGCCGGCTTCAATCACTTCCTCAGCGGCCTCACTGCCAGAGGCATTCAAGGCATCGGTAACAGCCTTCAGCTCCCGGGCATGCCCCACGATCCCGGCCAATTCCTGTTGTGACCATCGCTGCATGATCTTGCGACCCAGCATGCACAGGAGATCGATGTAGATATCGTACAGGCTGTTCACCAGTTCAGGTGTCAGTCTGGATACTACGGCGCCCCGGCGTGGGAATATCTCGATCAGGTGGCGACGCTGGAGAATCAACAATGCCTCGCGGACGGAACCACGACTGACATTCAATTCGCCTGCCACTTTGAGTTCCTGCACTCGTTCCCCGGGCTTGAGATCACTGGTCATGATCCGCTGCCCCAGGTGCTGGGCTATTTGCTCGGAAAGACTTTCGGGAGCCTGAAACCTCATAAAGTTGGTCGCTCGCTTGCTGCAGACGGCACAATAATAAGCGCAAAAGTTTACCACAGGGATTGGCAGACCCCATCCCCTTGTCTGACATTTCGACCACCCCTTGCAGAAGAGGAAAAAAATCGCCGAAAAACTGACGCTCCGAGAAAATTGAAAGACAGCATTTATAATCAATCTCAGGACATCATTGCATATTCTTGTTTTCTCAATTGTTTATTCTAGAGGCACAATTCGTGCTTATCAAAAGGAAATATTTGAACAGGGTCATTCCCAGTGAAACATAAACCGTCAATCGCGAATTCCGGCCCTCAGCCACAGAAACTTGCGGCCCTGCGACAGGCTCATCGGGACTGGAATGAATCTACCGACCCTATGACGCGCCTGACCAGGCGGCTTTCTACCACGCTATCCCTGGAGGATCAGTTGGCGATTCTGGCTGGTGAGATCAGCGAGATAGTCCCGATCGACACACTGAACTACCGTCATCAGATTGGCGGAACAGATTTCGTGTTCTCTTCGGGTATGGGTGGCCCCCATCGCTGTGAATACCGCCTGAACCTGGAGGGAGAGTTTTACGGAACACTGTCACTGAAACGCCGGCAGAAGTTTACAGAGCAGGAACTGGAGGCGATTGAAATGATGCTGGGAGCCGCAATTTGCCCAATAAGAAATGCCTGCCGGTTTCATGCCATTGAACACGCCGCGCTAACAGATTCGCTGACGGGCACACCCAACAAGCGCGCCATGGATACTGCTCTCCAGCAAGCCTGCCGGCTATCCGATCGCCATGGTGATCAGTATTCACTGATTCTCTGTGATCTGGACCACTTCAAGGCGATCAATGACAACTACGGTCATATTGTGGGTGATCACTTGCTAAAACTGGCCGCCTGCGAGCTTGAAAAATCCGTCCGCAGTTCTGACTCCGTGTATCGCTTCGGTGGCGAGGAATTTGCGATACTCCTGCCACACACAGGAGAACTGGAAGCACGCAACGTGGCAGACAGGGTACGCGAGTACATAGGCAACATTGCTATTAATTGCGGAGACATCAACGTCTCCGTGACTGCCAGCTGTGGCGTCGCCACGCATCTGACCGGTGAAGCTTCGGATCAATGGCTCGCACGAGCTGATGAGGCCCTGTACCGCGCAAAAGACCACGGTCGCAACTGCACCCGGGTCTTTGCCAGTATCAGTTAGCTCTTCTTAATGCTTTTCGCCGGCTTCCTTGCAGGCTTCTTGGCCTGGCTTGCTGGCTTGGTTGAACTCACATCCCATTTACGCCCTGCGGATTTACGTCCCGGCCGACCGGGTTGCTTATTACGCTTACGATCCAGCGCCGCCTGCTCGTTCGGGGTCTTGGCGGGTATGGCAACGGACTCCAGACCAACGGTCTTGCTGAGCATATCGACCGCCTTCTGATCCAGTTCTTCCCATTTGCCAACCGTCAAGCGGCTCGGAAGAAACACTGGCCCGTAGCGAACCCGTTTTAACCGGCTGACTCGTACCCCCTGGGACTCCCACAAACGACGCACTTCACGATTCCGCCCTTCCAGCAGTGTGACATGAAACCAACGGTTGATCCCGCTGCCACCGGCCGGCGTGATATCGGTGAACTTGGCCATGCCATCTTCCAGTAGTACGCCGTCCATCAGGCGCTGCAGCATCGCATCGTCCACTTCGCCGAAGACGCGGACAGCGTATTCCCGGTCAATTTCACTGGATGGATGCATCAGCCGGTTGGCCAGCTCTCCATCGGTGGTGAACAGAACCAGACCGGTGGTGTTGATATCCAGACGACCGATGGAGATCCAGCGGTGATCCTTGAGCCTGGGCAAACTATCGAATACCGTCGGCCGGCCTTCCGGATCACGGCGGGTGGTGACTTCCCCTTCGGGCTTGTTATAGATCAGCACGCGGCGGACGACTTCTGAACCAGAGGCCAGATCAAGGCGCTTGCCATCCAGCTCTATCCGGTCGCTGATGGTCACCTTCTGGCCAGGTTCCGGCAGTTGTCCGTTGACCGTCAAACGGCCGGCTTCCACCCAACCTTCCACCTCACGGCGGGAACCAACACCCGCACGGGACAGGAGCTTCTGAATTCTTTCCGGACCACTGGCAGCGGTCGTCGGTGTTTTACGGGGAGCGGAGGGTTTTCCTCCAGACCTACCGGGGCGCTCTGACGCCATGAACTTATCCTTTCAGTGGGCTGATGCCCGCGGCATCAGTGAAGTGTCTGATTCGATGGGGCATCCTGATCCGGTTCACCGGAATCTCCTTCCCCATCACTGGCTGAAGATCCTGATTCAAACTCGATCTCCGCCTGCATGTTCTTTTCAATTTCCCGACCAATTTCTTCCAGATCCCGCACTTCCGACAAGGGCGGTAGCTGATCCAGCCCCTGCAAATTGAAGTAGTCCAGAAACTGGCGCGTCGTGGCGTACATGGCTGGCCTGCCGGGTACATCCCGATGGCCAACTACCCTCACCCACTCGCGCTCCAACAGGGTTCGCACGATGTTACTGCTGACAGTAACCCCGCGAATATCCTCGATTTCACCCCGGGTGATCGGCTGGCGATACGCAATCAACGCCAGGGTTTCCAGCAATGCCCGGGAGTACCGCTGGGGCTTCTCTTCAAACAATCGCGCGACCCAGGAAGCGTATTCCTCACGCACCTGAAGCCGATAACCACTGGCAACCTTCTTCAATTCAAACCCGCGACCTTCACAAGCACTCTCGAGCAACACCAGAGCGTGTTCCATGATCTGCCGGGCTGGCCGTTCATCTTCCGGGAAAAGCTCCCTCAGCTGATCAAATGACAAAGGCCTTCCTGCCGCCAGCAGTGCGGCTTCAATAATCGCCTGGATCTTTTTCAGGTTCTCTTCGTTCATGGAACTCGTGCTTTCGCTTAACTGGACGCTCTGGCCCTGACATGAATGGGCCCAAGGACTTCTCCCTGGACTACCTCTATCAGCTGCTCCTTCACCAACTCAAGCGTCGCCAGGAATGTCACAACCACGCCCAAACGACCTTCCTCCGGCGTGAACAGACTTTCAAAGTTCACAAAGCGATCCCCCTGAAGCACCGAGAGAATAGCCGACATACGTTCCCGGGTGGACAGTTTCTCCCGTTCGACATGGTGGCTGGTGAACAGGTCAGCCCGCTTGAGCACCCCCTGAAGCGCAAACAGTAGCTCGGTCAGCTCCACATCCGGATGTGGCTGGCTGGATGGTAATGTCGGTATCGCAGCCGACCCGGCAAAGGTATCCCGCTCCTGACGCGGAAGCTGATCCAGGTCCTCGGCCGCTTTCTTGAAGCGCTCGTACTGTTGCAGACGGCGTATCAGTTCTGCTCGCGGATCCACCTCTTCGTCGTCATCACTTTCCTGCCTGGGCAGCAGCATTCGGGATTTTATTTCCGCCAGGGTGGCAGCCATAACCAGATACTCTGCCGCCAACTCAAATCGCATCGCTTCCACGGCACCGATATAGTCCATGTACTGACGGGTAATTTCGCTGACATCGATATCCAGAATATCCATGTTCTGGCGGCGGATCAGGTACAACAACAGATCAAGGGGCCCCTCGAAGGCTTCCAGGAACACCGCCAGGGCGTCGGGCGGAATGTACAGATCCCGCGGCAGGTCCACCACGGGCTTACCGGACACCAGAGCCAGGGGCACCTGCTCGGGAGTGGACGGTGACGCCTCCTCTCCCGTATCGGCCTGCGAATTGCTCACAGTGTCATCGGTCATACATTCTCCAACGTGCAGAAGCACAGACTCCGCAATTAACGGTAATTCAACCCCATCGCGGCGCGAACTTCTTCCAGGGTATCCCTGGCAGCATCGCGAGCCTGTTCGCATCCCTCGTCAATGATGGACCGCACCAGATCCGGGTTGCCTTCATACTCCCGGGCGCGTTCGTGGAGTGGCCGCTGCTCCTCAATAATCGCATCGATAAGCGGCTTCTTGCATTCCAGGCAACCAATTCCGGCACTTCGGCACCCTGCTTGCACCCATTCCTGGGTGTCCGCATCGGAATAGATCTTGTGCATGCCCCACACCGGACACTTCTCGGGTTCTCCCGGATCCGTCCGACGGACCCGCTGAGGGTCGGTCTGCATGGTGCGAATTTTCTGGGCAACCGAGTCCTGGTCCTCACGAAGACCAATGTAGTTGTTGTAGGACTTGGACATCTTCTGTCCATCCAGCCCCGGCATTTTCGATTCCGGTGTCAGTAGCGGCTGGGGCTCCGGCAGAATCACCTTGCCGCCACCTTCGATGTAACCGTACAGCCGTTCGCGATCGCCCAGGGAAATGTTCTGCTGCTCTTTCAATAACGCCCTGGCTGTTTCAAGAGCCTCCAGGTCGCCCGCTTCCTGATAACGCTTCTTGAGATTGCGATACAGCTTGGCGTTCTTCTTGCCCATTTTGACGATTGCGCCTTCCGCCTGCTCCTCGAAGCCTGGCTCGCGACCGTAGATATGGTTGAAGCGACGGGCAACTTCACGGGTAATCTCCACATGGGAGACCTGATCAGCGCCAACCGGGACTTTACCGGCACGGTACATCAGGATGTCGGCGCTTTGCAGCAGCGGGTAACCCAGGAATCCATAGGTCGCCAGGTCCTTCTCCCGCAGCTTTTCCTGCTGGTCCTTGTAGGTGGGGATGCGCTCCAGCCAACCCAGCGGGGTAATCATGGAGAGCAGCAAATGCAGTTCCGCGTGCTCTGGCACCCGGGACTGGATAAACATTGTGGAAGAACCAGGATTAACGCCGGCTGCCAGCCAGTCGATGACCATGTCCCAGACACTCTGCTCGATGCCCGAAGTGTCTTCGTAATCGGTCGTTAACGCATGCCAGTCAGCGACGAAGAAGAAGCACTCATACTCATGCTGGAGTTTCACCCAGTTTTTCAAAACACCGTGGTAGTGACCAAGATGAAGCTTGCCGGTCGGACGCATCCCGGACAAAACCCGTTGCTGGGAATCTACAGAACTCAAAGCACGAACTCCTTCTGATGATGTTAAACCAGCCCATCTTAGAGCAGGCTGACCGGGCATTATAGTCTTATGTAGGGCCCGCGTTAAGAAGCCTTTGAAAAACAGCCATCAAGCACCAGTTGCAAAACGAAAAAGCCCCCGGCGCCTGACGGCAGACCCGGGGGCTTTTCTTACCAGCGGTAATGACTTACCAGCCAGTTGCTTCCTTCAGCGCCTTGCCGATTTCGGCCAGGCTACGCACGGTTTTGACACCGGCGTCATTCAAGGCAGCAAACTTCTCGTCTGCGGTACCCTTGCCACCGGAGATAATCGCACCGGCATGGCCCATACGTTTGCCAGGAGGCGCAGTCACACCAGCGATGTAGGAAACTACAGGCTTGGTGACGTTGTCCTTGATAAACGCAGCGGCTTCTTCCTCGGCGGTACCGCCGATTTCGCCGATCATCACGATGGCTTCAGTCTGCGGATCGTCCTGCAGCAGCTGCAGGATATCGATGAAGTTGGAGCCCGGAATCGGGTCACCACCAATACCGATACAGGTAGACTGACCGTAGCCAAAGTCCGTGGTCTGCTTGACCGCTTCATACGTCAGGGTGCCTGAACGGGATACGATACCGACCTTACCCGGCTTGTGGATGTGGCCGGGCATGATGCCGATCTTGCACTCACCCGGAGTGATCACACCCGGGCAGTTCGGACCAATCATGCGCACGCCCTTACGATCCACGTACTCTTTGGCGTAGAGCATGTCGATGGTCGGGATACCCTCAGTGATGCACACAATCAGCTGGATGCCAGCGTCTGCGGCTTCAATGATGGCGTCCTTACAGAACGGAGCGGGTACGTAGATAACCGTTGCTTCCGCACCGGTTTTCTCGACGGCTTCACGTACGGTGTTGAACACCGGCAGGCCCAGGTGCTCGGTTCCGCCCTTGCCCGGGCTTACGCCACCAACCATCTTGGTACCATACTCAATCGCCTGCTCAGAGTGGAAAGTACCCTGTGCGCCGGTAAAGCCCTGGCAGATAACCTTGGTGTCTTTGTTGATCAGGATGCTCATTATTTACCCCCTGCGGCTTTAACGACTTGCTCTGCGGCATCCGCCAGACTGGTGGCGGCAATGATGTTCAGGCCACTCTCACCCAGGACCTTGGTGCCGAGTTCGGCGTTGTTACCTTCCAGGCGAACAACCACAGGAACCTTGACGCCCACTTCCTTCACGGCGCCAATGATGCCCTCTGCGATCATGTCGCAACGTACGATGCCGCCGAAGATGTTAACCAGAACCGCCTGCACATTGTCGTCGGACAGGATAATCTTGAACGCTTCGGAAACACGCTCTTTGGTCGCGCCGCCGCCTACATCCAGGAAGTTGGCAGGCTGGCCACCGGACAGTTTGATGATGTCCATGGTACCCATGGCCAGACCAGCGCCGTTAACCATGCAGCCGATGTTACCTTCCAGGGCTACGTAGTTGAGTTCCCACTTGGCCGCTTCTGCTTCACGGGCATCTTCCTGTGAAGGATCATGCATCTCGTGAACCTGCTTCTGACGGTAAAGTGCGTTGCCGTCAACGCCGATCTTGGCGTCCAGGCAGTGCAGGTCACCGGCCGGAGTGATAACCAGCGGGTTGATTTCCAGCAGCGCCAGATCACGGTCTTCAAACAGTTTGGCCAGGCCGAGGAAAATCTTGGTGAACTGACCGATCTGCTTGCCTTCCAGACCCAGTTTGAAAGCCAGTTCGCGACCCTGGTACGGCTGTGCGCCAACCAGCGGATCAATTTCAGCTTTCAGGATCTTTTCCGGAGTTTCTTCGGCAACCTGCTCGATCTCAACACCGCCTTCGGTGGAGGCCATGAACACGATCCGACGGGTACCACGGTCAACAACCGCACCCAGGTACAGCTCCTGATCGATATCAGTGAGGGATTCAACCAGAATCTTGCTGACCGGCTGACCATTTTCGTCGGTCTGGTAGGTCACCAGGTTCTTGCCCAGCCAATGCTCGGCGAACGCGCGAATCTCGTCTTTGCTCTTGACCAGCTTTACACCGCCGGCCTTACCACGGCCACCTGCGTGCACCTGTGCCTTGACAACCCAGGCGTCACCACCGATTTCATCGGCAGCAGCGACTGCTTCTTTCGGGGTATCGCAGGCAATGCCCTTGGATACTGGCAGGCCATATTCAGCGAACAGCTGCTTGCCCTGATATTCATGCAAATTCATAGTTAATGTCCCGCTTTTTGATGGAGGATAACCACGTACGGAAATGAACCCGCCGGATCCTGTCGGATTTAGGCCATAAACCCGACAACAACCTGGTGCGAATTCGGCTAGGCATGCCGGGGATCACCTCAGCACACCACGGACGCAGTCGGAAACCAACCGTTTTATGGCAGCGGGGCGCCGTCATTGGCGCCCCTGTTTCCTGTTCTGCGTTACTTCTTTTTGCGGCGGTTGGCGATATGAATCGCGCCGCCATCGACAGCCAGGGCTGCTTCATGCACAGACTCAGACAGAGTCGGATGCGCAAAGCAGGTCAGAGCCAGATCTTCTGCACTGGAGCCAAACTCCATGGCGATCACGCCCTGAGCCACAATCTCGGATGCCTGTGGTCCCACAACGTGGAAACCAAGGATTCGATCCGTCTTCTCGTCGGCAATGATCTTAACCAGTCCGGACGCTGCGTTGGCGGCCATGGCACGACCGTTGGCTGCAAATGGGAAAGTACCCACCTTGTAAGCCTCGCCTTCGGCCTTGAGCTCTTCTTCGGACTTGCCAACCCAGGCCACTTCCGGTGCCGTGTAGATGACGTTTGGAATGCAATCGTAGTTAACCTGCGGCTTATGGCCGGCGATCCGCTCGGCAACCATGACCCCCTCTTCGGATGCCTTGTGTGCCAGCATGGGACCACGAACCACGTCACCAATCGCCCAGACACCCGGAGCTTCAGTCTTGCAGTTATCGTCCACGAAGATGAAACCACGCTCATCCATCTTCACGCCGGAGTCTTCTGACAGCAGATTATCGGTGTAGGGGCGACGGCCAACGGCCACGATCAGCTTGTCGAATTTCTTCTCTTGCTTGCCGCTCGCGTCTTCATAGGTCACGTTAACCAGCTTGCGCTTGACTTCAGCACCGGTCATACGTGCGCCCATGACAATGTCCAGTCCCTGTTTCTTGAACTGCTTCTGCGCATCCTTGGCAACCTGCTGATCAACCACTGGCAGGAACGTATCCTGAGCTTCGATCACCGTCACTTCCGATCCCAGACGGGACCATACGCTGCCCAGCTCAAGACCAATAACACCGGCACCAATGACGCCAAGACGCTTGGGCACTTCGGTGAACTCCAACGCACCCTCGGAATCCACGATGTAATCACCGTCAAACGGCGCAGGCGGAATCTCGATCGGCTTGGAGCCGGTCGCCAGGATGACGTTTTCTGCCTCGTACGTGGTGGTCTTGCCATCCTTGTCGGTGACTTCAACCTGGCGATTGGCCAGCAACTTACCGTGGCCATGAATGGGTGTAACACCATTGGCTTTGAACAGACCGGCGATACCGCCGGTCAGCTGCTTCACGATACCGCTCTTGCGCTCCATCATCTTGGCGATGTCGATTCTGACATCCTTGGCGATGATACCCTGCGTCTCGTAATCGTGGCTGGCTTCCTCAAACTTGTGGGAAATTTCCAACAGAGCCTTGGAAGGAATACAACCCACGTTCAGACAGGTACCACCAAGTACCTGCGCTTTACCATCTTCAGCAGTCCAGGATTCCACACACGCAGTCTTCAGACCGAGCTGTGCGGCTTTGATCGAAGCTACATAGCCACCAGGGCCTGCACCAATGACGATGACGTCGTACTTATCAGACATATTTGATCCCGTTTTCCAATTCGTTAAGTGTCAGCTCAGACGTCCAGCAGAATACGTGCCGGATCCTCAAGCATTTCCTTGATAGCCACCAGGAATTGCACCGCTTCCTTGCCATCAATCATGCGATGGTCATAGGACAGCGCCAGGTACATCATCGGCAGGACTTCGACCTTACCGTTGACCGCCATCGGACGCTCCTGAATCTTGTGCATGCCCAGGATAGCGGTCTGCGGCGGATTCAGGATCGGCGTGGAAAGCAGGGAGCCAAAGATACCGCCATTGGTAATGGTGAAGGTTCCGCCGGTCATCTCGTCAATGCCCAGCTTGCCATCTTTGGCCTTGGTGCCATATTCGACGATTTTCTTCTCGATATCCGCCAGGCCCAGAGCATCGGAATCGCGAATCACCGGAACCACCAGACCACGGTCCGTGGATACGGCCACACCAATGTCCTGGTAACCGTGGTAAACCATGTCGTTACCATCAATCGAAGCATTCACAGCGGGGAAGCGCTTCAGGGCTTCGGTGGCTGCTTTGGTGAAGAACGACATGAAACCAAGCTTGATGCCATGACGCTTCACAAAGCTGTCCTGGTACTGTTTGCGCAGCTCCATGATCGGAGCCATGTTCACCTCGTTGAAGGTGGTGAGCATCGCAGCATTCTGCTGGGCACTGACCAGACGCTTGGCAATGCTGGCACGCAGACGGGTCATCGGAACGCGCTTTTCAGGGCGCTCGCCGGCAGCCAACTCTACCTGAGGCATGTCATCGGCCGGTTTCGGACTTGCGGCAGCGCCAGAAGACTTGGAGCTATCCACATGATTCTGGACGTCTTCCTTGGTGACCCTTCCGTCTTTTCCAGTACCCTTAACGGCATTCGGATCAACGTCATTTTCTTCAGCCAGCTTGCGGGCCGCAGGGCTTAGAATTGCGTCGCCCGACGGAGTCTCACTCTTGGCCTCCTCCTTTGGAGCTTCTTCTTTTTTGCTCTCAGCCGGCTTTGATGCACCCGCTGCACCTTCTTTGAATCTGCCGATCACTTCACCGCTTTCCACGGTGTCGCCTTCGCCTTTCACAATGTCTTCGATCACACCATCTGCCGGTGCAACGACTTCAAGAACAACCTTGTCGGTTTCGATATCGACAATCAGTTCATCACGGGAGCAGGCTTCACCCGGCTGCTTGTGCCAGGTCGCGACGGTACCCTCTGCGACCGACTCTGGAAAAACGGGGGCTTTAATCTCAGTTGACATCTCGGATCCTTAGTTCGGTAGCTCGTCAGATTTCAAACGCGTCGTTAACCAGTTTCTTCTGCTCTTCGATGTGAACGGACATGTGTCCACATGCAGGAGCAGCCGAAGCATCACGACCGGCATACTGAAGATACAATTTCGGGTTCTTGCGGTGCAGTGCATTACGCATATGGTGCTGACTGCAATACCAGGCACCCTGGTTCATCGGTTCTTCCTGACACCAGACTACATGCTTGAGTTTGGGGTACAGGGCCAGAACCTCATCCATGTCATCACCCGGGAACGGATACAGTTGCTCGATACGAACAATCGCAACATCTTCCCGCTCATCCGCCTTTTTCTTTTCAAGCAGATCGAAGTAAACCTTGCCGCTGCACATGATCAGGCGGGTGATCTTCTTCGGATCGGACGGCTCTTTCTCCTGCAATACAGTCTGGAACGTGCCGGAGGTCAGGTCGTCCAGATCGGAGGTAGCCTCCTTATGACGCAGCAGACTCTTCGGGGTAATCGCTACCAGCGGCTTGCGCAGCGGGCGCTTCACCTGACGGCGAAGCATATGGAAAACCTGAGACGGAGTCGTCGGCACACACACTTGTATATTGTGTTCGGCACACAGCTGCAGGAAACGCTCAAGGCGCGCAGAACTGTGCTCCGGCCCCTGCCCTTCGTAACCGTGAGGCAGAAGCAACGTCAGGCCGCACAGACGGCCCCACTTGTGCTCCCCACTGGTCAGGAACTGGTCAATAACCACCTGGGCGCCGTTGGCAAAGTCACCAAACTGGGCTTCCCAGACAACCAGCCCATTGGGAGCCGTTGTGGAGTAGCCATATTCAAAGGCCATGACGGCTTCTTCAGACAACAGCGAGTCATAGATTTCGAACTTAGGCTGATCCTCGGACAAGTGCTCCAGGGCGGTGTAGGTGGATCCGCCTTTCTGATTGTGCAGTACCGCGTGACGGTGGGAGAAAGTGCCGCGCCCAACGTCCTGACCGGTCAGGCGAATGGGATGCCCCTCTTCCAACAACGTTGCGTAGGCCATGACCTCGCCATAACCCCAGTTGATGCCCAGGGCACCGGCGGTCATTTTCTCGCGGTCACTGATGATTTTCGACACCTGGCGCTGAACACTGAAGCCTTCCGGAACATGAGTGAGCTTCTTGCCCAGTTTCTGGATGGTTTTCAGTGACACACTGGACTTACACTTGGCAGTCCATTCGTGGCCAAGGAATGGCGTCCAGTCAACGTAGAGTTCCTTGTTAGGCTCCTTGACCAGAGACTTGACCACGTGATCACCTTCATCAAGCGCATCACGATAGTCCAGATCCATCTGCTTGGACTCATCTTCGGAGATAATACCGTCAGCAATCAACGCGTCCGCGTATAGCGCACGGGTGGTTTTCAGCTTACGGATCTTTTCATACATGACCGGCTGGGTGGCCGCCGGCTCATCCGCCTCGTTATGGCCACGACGGCGATAGCAGACCAGATCAATCACCACGTCCCGCTTGAACTCGTTGCGGTAGTCCATGGCCATCTGGGTAACAAACATCACCGCTTCCGGGTCATCCGCATTCACGTGCAGGATGGGCGCCTGAACCATCTTGGCGACATCTGTGCAGTATTCCGTCGAGCGCGCGTCTTCCTGTTTGCTGGTGGTGAAACCAACCTGGTTGTTGATCACGATATGGATCGTACCGCCGATGCCATAGCCCCGGGTCTGGGACATCTGGAAGGTTTCCATCACCACGCCCTGGCCGGCGAACGCCGCATCGCCGTGCATGATGATCGGAACGACCTGGGTACCATCGTTGTCGTTACGACGAGTCTGACGAGCTCGAACCGAGCCCTCAACAACCGGAGAAACGATTTCTAGGTGGGAAGGGTTGAAGGCCATCGCCAGGTGAACTTCGCCGCCCGGCGTCATCACGTTGGATGAGAAGCCCTGATGGTATTTCACATCGCCGGAGCCAGAATCGGCCAGCTTCTTACCCTCAAACTCGTCAAAGAGCTCTTTCGGGTTCTTGCCCAGGGTATTCACCAGCACGTTCAGGCGGCCACGGTGTGCCATGCCGAGAACAATTTCCTTGGCGCCATATGAGCCGGCACGCTGGATCAGTTCATCAAGACAGGGAATCAGGCTTTCGCCACCTTCAAGGCCAAAACGTTTAACACCGGGATAACGAGAGCCCAGATACTTCTCCAGACCTTCCGCGGCTGTCAGACGCTCAAGAATATGTTTACGGGTTTTCGCTTCGTACTCGGGCCGTGAACGGACCGGCTCCATGCGTTGCTGGAACCAACGCTTGATTCGGGTGTCGACCACGTGCATGTACTCGGCACCAACACTTTCACAATACGTCTGACGCAGACCTTTGATGATATCGCCGAGCTTCATGGTTTCAGAACCAAAGCTCAGGGAACCGGTCTGGAACTCCAGGTCGTTGTCGGCTTCAGAGAGTTCGTGAAAGGTCGGATCGAGATCTTCTACCGTGGGACGCTGCCAGACTCCCAGCGGATCCAGCTTTGATTCCTGGTGACCACGGAAACGAAAGGCATTGATCAGCTGTAGAACACGAATCTGCTTTTTATCAGCATCGGAGGTTGCACTGGCCGGGACACCATTGGCCAGGAAACGCTGATTGCGGGAGATGTGTTCGAATTGTTCGCGGATGGAAGAGTGGACAATATCACGACCTTTATAGCCGTCAACGCTGGGAAGCTTGTCAAAGTAGCTGCGCCACTCTTCGGGAACGGCATTGGGGTCTGTCAGGTAGGTTTCAAAAAGCTGTTCAACATAGGCCAGATTTCCCCCCTGCAAGTGGGAAGTCTGCCATAACTGCTCCATTATGCTTTCGTGCATTTTGAATAGCTCACCTTGGGCTGGTGCGGGGGAGCTCAGTATGGTCGGCCAGGGGTAAATCTCAGTCAATACGGGTTTTTACGGGATCGACTTTGGCCACCACACCCAGCAAGGATGTTTTCCGTTCCCCGGTGGTTTTGTACTCAGCGAAACCGCGAGACAACCTTTTAAGTTCCCGTCACGGCCCGCGTAGTGTGCACCCTGTTAAGACTTTTGACTATAAGCCTTTGGTTGAAGGCCCCGCGCCGTTGCAGGGCCTTCCGGATGCTAGCTGATCAGAACAGTATAGCGTTAGTTTTATTTTCTGCTTTTAAGTCGCCCGCTGGAGCAGAAGATTCCGAATATGGCCGATTGCCCTTGTGGGGTTCAGGCCTTTCGGACAAACGCTGACACAGTTCATGATGCCCCGGCAGCGGAAAACGCTGAACGGGTCATCCAGATTGGCAAGACGCTCGGCTTGAGCGGTATCGCGGCTGTCCGCCAGGAAGCGGTAGGCCTGAAGCAGACCGGCCGGTCCAACGAACTTGTCCGGATTCCACCAGAACGATGGACAGGACGTGGAGCAGCAGGCACAGAGAATACACTCGTACAGGCCGTCCAGCTTCTCGCGGTCCTCGGGAGACTGCAGGCGCTCAATCGCAGGCGCAGGCTGGTCGTTCACAAGGTACGGCATAACCTTTTCGTACTGCTTGTAGAACAGGCCCATATCCACCACCAGGTCACGAATAACCGGCAGCCCTGGCAGGGGGCGAAGAACAAGCTTGTTGTTCTTGAGCACCTGGGACATGGGCGTGATGCACGCCAGACCATTCTTGCCATTCATGTTCATGCCGTCAGAGCCACAAACACCCTCACGACAGGAGCGACGATAGGCGATAGACGGATCCTTCTCCTTCAGCAAGTTCAGGACATCCAGGACCATCAGATCCTTGCCTTCCGGAAGCTCCAGCTCCACGTCCTGCATATAGGGCGCGTTGTCAGTTTCCGGGTTATAACGGTAAAGGCTTACCAACATTTTGTGCGTCCCCCTTAGTAAGTCCGGATCTTCGGCTGGAAGGTGTCGACGGTCTTCGGTGAGAAGTTCACGTCACGCTTGCCAACACGCTTCTCGAGCGGGAAGTATACGGAGTGCTTCAGCCAGTTCTCGTCATCACGCTCGGTGAAGTCGTTACGGGCATGGGCACCGCGGCTTTCCTTACGCTCAAAGGCAGAGATAGCCGTGGCCAGGGCAACTTCGTACAGGTTATCCAGTTCCAGCGCTTCAATCCGCGCAGTGTTGAACGCGCTGCTGGTATCAGCCAGCTTGGTCTTGCGAACACGTTCACCGATGGATTCAAGCTTCTTCAAGCCCTCTTCCATGCTACTACCGTCACGGAACACACCGAAATACAATTGCATGCAGTTCTGCAGATCCTTACGGACCTCAGCAACACTTTCACCTTCAGAGGCACTGTTCAGGCGATCAAGGCGGGCCATGGCACGCTTGATATCTTCCTCGCTGGCACCATCGACCTCAAAGCCACCACGAAGCTGCTCTTCGATATGAAGACCCGCCGCACGACCGAAGACCACCAAGTCCAGCAGGGAGTTACCGCCCAGACGGTTGGCACCGTGTACAGACACACAAGCCGCTTCACCACAGGCAAACAGGCCGGGAATCGGCTTGTCGTTGCCATTTTCGTCCTGGGTCAGGGCCTGACCACCCACGTTGGTCGGAATACCACCCATCATGTAGTGACAGGTCGGAACAACCGGGATTGGCTCTTTCACAGGATCCACGTGAGCGAAGGTGCGGGACAGCTCACAGATACCCGGCAGACGCAGGTTCAGGGTTTCTTCACCCAAATGGTCCAGCTTCAGCAGGACGTGATCCTTGTCAGGACCACAGCCGCGACCTTCAAGGATTTCGATAACCATTGAGCGCGCGACCACATCACGACCCGCCAGATCTTTCGCGTTCGGAGCGTAACGCTCCATAAACCGCTCGCCTTCGGCGTTGATGAGATAACCGCCCTCACCCCGGCAGCCTTCTGTTACCAGTGTGCCGGCACCGTGGATACCGGTCGGATGGAACTGCCACATTTCCATGTCCTGCACCGGATAGCCTGCGCGCAGGGCCATACCAATACCGTCACCGGTGTTGATCAGGGCGTTAGTGGTGGAGGCGTAGATACGGCCGGCACCGCCAGTGGCGAGAACCGTTGCCTTACACTTGATGTAGGCCACTTCGCCGGTTTCGATTTCAATGGCAACAACACCAACGACTTCGTCCTTGCTGTTCTTGACCAGATCGACCGCGTACCACTCGTTGAGGAACGTCGTGCCACCTTTCAGGTTGGCCTGGTAAAGGGTGTGCAGCAGCGCATGACCGGTACGGTCGGCAGCGGCACAGGTACGGGCAGCCTGGCCACCTTTACCGTAGTCCTTGGACTGACCACCAAACGGACGCTGGTAAATACGGCCCTGCTCGGTGCGGGAAAACGGCAGCCCCATGTGCTCCAGCTCGAAAACGGCCTGAGGACCTACCGAGCACATGTACTCAATGGCGTCCTGGTCACCGATATAGTCTGACCCCTTGACGGTGTCATACATATGCCAGCGCCAGTCATCGTTGGGATCAGCACTGGCGATAGCGCAGGTGATACCACCCTGGGCAGACACCGTGTGGGAACGGGTCGGAAATACTTTTGTGATACACGCAGTGTTGACGCCTGACTCGGTCAGCTGCAGGGCCGCTCGCATACCGGCACCGCCACCACCGATAACAATCGCGTCGTAAGACATGGTCTTGATATTAGCCATTGATTAAAGCCCCCAAAGAATCTGAATGCCCCAGACCACATAGACGAACATGGTCAGACCACAAGCCGCCTGAACCAGGAAGCGCGGTGCCATGGCCTTGATGTAATCGGTTGTGACGGTCCAGAGCCCTACCCAGGCGTGGGCACCGATAGAAAGCAGCGCCAGCAGGGTAAAGATGCGGAACCAGGTCTGCCCGAACAGTGCTGACCACGTTTCATAATTTACGTCGCTGAACACCATAAAGCCCAGCAGGAACAGTGTGTAGAGTGCCAGAACATAGGCGGTAACACGCTGAATCAACCAGTCATAAACGCCACTGCGGCCCAGATTCGTTACGCTGTTTACGCTGCCCATACCCAGACTCCTGCCAGAACGATGAGAATGACGGAAACCACAATCGTGATCTTCGCGGCGAGGCGGCCACTTTCTAGCTCTTCACCAATGCCCATATCCATCAACAGGTGTTTGATACCTGCCACCAGGTGGTAAAGCAGAGCAGACAAAATGCCCCAGATGATCAGCTTTGCAAGGAAGCTGTCCAGCAAATCATTGACGCGACTGAAGCCTTCTTCCCCGGACAGGGAAAGCTGAAGCCCGTAAAGCAGGAACGCAACACCAACAAAAATGATGATGCCGCTGATACGGTGCAATATGGACGTAATGGCTGGCAGCGGAAAATGAAACTTGCCGAGATCGAGATTAACTGGTCGTTTGCTATTCACAGCGCTCTCACACTCTCTCTTGGTTCCACAATCGGTCGAAGTGACCGGTGCAGATAGTTGGTATGTAAGGATCGGTGTGCTGATACGAAACCGGCACACGATTGGCTCAGGAGGAAGAATACACCCTGCCCACCCGGCGCTACCGACGTTGGAAAGCGCCCAGGCAGAATCTATCCTCGATTCCGGGCTAGGGATTATAAGGAGTACCCCTGTTAATTACAAACGCGCAACTCGCCTAAGCGCCTGTAATCAGCGGCCTCGCACCGGCTATAAGAATTATTGACAAATTTAATTTTGCCGTGAAAAGGGCCTTGTTCGTGTATTCCCTCATTTACACGGAATGTCAAATAATGGTTTTTCCGCCCTCTTCCATTGACAAAAAAAGCCAACGCCCTATATTTTGCCGCCAGTTTTGCGATAATACGCGCCTTCTAGCGCATCCAAATACTGAAAAGCTGTCAAAGCTGATATATAGGAGAGCACCATGACCGACAGGAAAGCCACGCTCTCGGTGGGTGACAAGTCCATTGAGCTACCGGTTTACTCAGGCACCGTCGGCCCCGACGTTATCGACGTACGGAGTCTGGTCCAGGAAGGCGTATTTACCTACGATCCGGGTTTTGTATCCACCGCAGCCTGCGAATCCAAGATTACCTACATCGATGGCGCCAACGGCGTGCTGCTTCACCGCGGCTACCCCATCGAACAGCTGGCGGAAAATTCCGATTACCTGGAAGTCTGCTACCTCCTGCTGAAAGGCGAACTGCCGACCGCAGACGAAAACAGGAAGTTCCACGACACCATCAAAAACCACACCATGCTGCACGACCAGATGCGCAATTTCTTCCAGGGTTTCCGCCGGGATGCGCATCCGATGGCAATCATGTGTGGTGTCGTAGGCGCCCTGTCCGCGTTCTATCACGACCAGATGGACGTCACTGACGCACATCAGCGTGAGATTACTGCGCACCGCCTGATTGCCAAAATGCCGACCATCGCGGCATGGTGCTACAAGTACAGCATCGGTCAGCCGTTCATGTATCCGCGCAACGACCTCTCCTATTCCGAGAACTTCCTGCAGATGATGTTTGGCGTACCCTGTGAAGAGTACAAGCCGAACCCGATCCTGGCGAAAGCCATGGACAAGATCTTCATCCTGCACGCCGATCACGAGCAGAATGCCTCTACCTCTACCGTGCGCCTGGCCGGCTCCACCGGCGCCAACCCCTACGCCTGTATTGCGTCCGGTATTGCCGCCCTGTGGGGCCCGGCTCACGGCGGCGCCAACGAGGCCGTCCTGGACATGCTGGCAGAAATCGGTGACGAGAAGAACATCGAGAAGTTCATCGCCAAGGCCAAGGACAAAGACGATCCGTTCCGCCTGATGGGCTTTGGCCACCGGGTTTACAAGAACTTCGACCCGCGCGCCAAGGTGATGGCCGAAACCGCTCACGAAGTACTGAGCGAGCTGGGCCTGGAAAACGATCCTCTGCTGAAGATCGCCCAGCGCCTGGAGAAGATCGCGCTGGAAGACGAATACTTCGTCAAGCGCAAGCTGTACCCGAACGTGGACTTCTACTCTGGCCTGATCCTCAAGGCCATCGGTATCCCCACGTCCATGTTCACAGTGATCTTTGCCATGTCACGCACCATCGGCTGGTTCTCCCACTGGAACGAGATGGTATCCGGGGACTACCGCATTGGCCGTCCGCGCCAGCTGTATACCGGTCCCGAAAGCCGCGATTACGACAAAAAGTAATCCTCCGGAAAACCGGAACCCCGAAAAGGCCGCTGACTCAGCGGCCTTTTTTTTGTGCGCGGGATAAGTGGCCTATGATAAGTTAACCCAATTACAACCACGCTCAGGAGAGGATGAATGACCACCACAGCTGCCTTTATCGGACTGGGTGTCATGGGCTATCCCATGGCAGGTCATCTGGCAAATGCCGGTTATGACGTCAGGGTTTGGAACCGAACTTTTTCCAAGGCTGAGGCCTGGACAAAAGATTATTCGGGAACCGCCTGCCAATCTATCGCCGAAGCCGTCCGGAATGCCGACATCGTGCTGACATGCGTGGGGGCCGACAAGGATCTTTTAGCCGTCTATGAGGGCAGCGAAGGCATCATTTCAAACGCCCCCGAAGGTGCCATTCTGGTTGACCATACCACCGCATCCGCAGGCATCGCCGAGCAACTCGCGCAATCAGCGAAAGCAAGGAGCCAGGGCTTTATCGATGCCCCGGTTTCCGGCGGCCAACAAGGCGCCGAGAATGGTCAGCTCACCATCATGTGCGGTGGCGAACCGCCGATATTCGAGCGCGCAAAGCCCATTCTTGAATGCTACTCAAGAGCCCTTAACCTGATGGGGCCAGCCGGCAGTGGCCAGAAAACCAAAATGGTCAATCAGATTGCTATTGCCGGCCTGGTACAGGGCCTTTCTGAAGCCCTGCACTTCGCCGAACAGGCCGAGCTTGATGTGCGCAAGGTAGTGGATGTGATTTCAAAGGGGGCTGCCCAATCCTGGCAGATGGAAAACCGCTCCGGAACGATGATCGACGGCAAATTCGATTATGGCTTTGCCGTCGACTGGATGCGCAAGGATCTTGGGATATGCCTTGAGGAGGCCCGCCAGAACGGCGCCAAGTTGCCTGTAACGGCCTTGGTGGACCAGTTCTATGGGGATGTCCAGGATATGGGAGGGCGCCGCTGGGACACCTCCTCGCTGATTCAGCGCTTACGGAAGTCTCGATAACCCCCGCTCCTCAAACCCCTCTCCCGCGAGGGGAGAGGGGGAGAACTTCTATTTCTTCTCCTTCGGCTGCCACTTCCCGTTCACATACCACGCCGACCAGCCCGTCGCCTTGCCCTCTTTCTCAGACATGACGTACTGCTCCTTGCTCTTGCGGCTGTAGCGAATCACCGTCGGATTACCTTCCGGATCACGCTCAGGCGCATCCATCAGGAAATCGTACTTCGGATCAATTTCCTTACGGTGCGGTTTGATCTCCATCACCAGCGGTGGCCGGGTTTCCCGATTCTTCGGGAATTTGCTGGCCGCCAGGAACAGGCCGGAAGCGCCGTCCCGCAGCACGTAGGTGTCGTCCACCTTCTGGCACTGGAGTTCGGGCATCGGCACCGGATCCATCTTGGGCGGAGCGGGCTCGCCACTCTTGAGTAGCTTACGGGTATTCTTGCATTCCGTGTTGGTGCAGCCGAAATACTTGCCGAATCGGCCGGTTTTCAACTGCATCTCGGAACCACACTTGTCGCATTCCAGTGTCGGCCCTTCGTAACCCTTGATGCGGAAGGTACCCTTCTCCACCTCAAAACCGGAACAGTCAGGGTTATTACCACACACATGCAGTTTGCGGCCTTCGTCCACCAGGTAGCTGTCCATGGCGGTTCCACATTTCGGACAACGGCGCTTCTTGCGAAGCAATCGGGTTTCGCCCTCGCCTTCCACATCATCATCAGCGCTGACCACTTCATCCCCGGAAACCAGGTTGATGGTGGTTTTGCAGCGCTCCTTGGGTGGCAAGGAATAGCCGGAACATCCGAGGAACACGCCGGTACTGGCTACGCGAATCTGCATCGGGCGGCTGCAGGTCGGGCACGGAATGTCCGTTTCCGTCGGTGTATTGGCCCGCATGCTCCCGTCTTCACTGCCTTCAGCGGTTTCCAGTTGTTTGCGGAAACGGCTGTAGAAGTCGTTCAGAACCTTTTTCCAGTCCACCTCACCTTCAGCGATATCATCCAGCTCACCTTCCATCTTGGCGGTGAAATCAAAATCCATCAGGTTCGGGAAGGACTCGGACAGCCGTTCAGTGACAATCTCGCCCATTTTCTCGGCGTAGAAACGGCGGTTTTGCAACCTGACGTAGCCCCGGTCCTGAATGGTGGAAATAATAGAGGCGTATGTGGATGGACGCCCGATACCCTGCTTCTCCAACTCCTTGACCAGGCTCGCTTCCGTATATCGGGGTGCCGGTTTGGTAAAGTGCTGGCTCGGGTCCAGTTTGGCCAGATCCAGGGTTTCATCAACCTTGATGTCCGGCAACGCCACATCTTCATCTTTCTTTGCAGACTGAGGCGCAGCCTTGAGGAAACCGTCAAACTTGATGATGCGGCCACGGGTACGCAGCTCGTAGTCTCCATTAGCCACGACAATGGACGTGCTCAGAAATTCGGCGTCGGCCATCTGGCATGCCATGAACTGGCGCCAGATCAGGTCGTAGAGCTTCTCAGCATCCTTTTCCAGGCCGCTGATGTCTGATGGCCGGCGACTGACCTCCGTCGGGCGAATCGCCTCGTGGGCCTCCTGAGCGCCCTCCTTGCTGCCATATACCCTGGGCTTCTCTGGTAAGTACCGATCACCGAACTGCTTCGCGATAAAATCGCGGCAACCGGCTACCGCGTCCTGACTCAGGTTGGTTGAGTCCGTCCGCATGTAGGTGATGTACCCCGCCTCATACAAGCGTTGCGCCAGCATCATGGTCTTCTTGACGCTGAACCCCATACGATTACTGGCCGCTTGTTGCAGCGTGGAGGTGATAAACGGCGCCGAAGGCCGGGATCTTGTCGGCTTGTCTTCCCGCTTGGCAACACGGAACGAGCCGCCTTTCAGGCGATCAACATGCTCGCTGCTTTGTTGCTCGTTAACAGGTCGGTAGGGTTTGTCCTGGTAACGGGTGACTTCGAAGCGCACCGGCTCTTTGGCCTGCTCGGCACCAAGATCCGCATGCAATTGCCAGAATTCTTCCGGAATGAACTTGCGGATTTCGCGCTCACGCTCGACGATCAGGCGTACTGCTACAGACTGGACACGCCCCGCCGACAACCCCCGGGCAATCTTGGCCCACAGCAGCGGCGACACCATGTAACCCACGACCCGGTCGAGGAAACGCCGCGCCTGCTGAGCATTCACACGGTTATTGTCCAGAGCACCCGGATCGTCAAAGGCCGCCTGGATCGCGCGCTTGGTAATCTCGTTGAAGACAACACGGCGGTACTTGTCAGACTCGCCACCGATGGTTTGCTGAAGATGCCAGGCAATCGCCTCCCCTTCGCGGTCCAAATCCGTTGCCAGATAGATATGGTCGGCGGACTTCGCCAGCCGCTTGAGTTCGCTGACAACCTTTTCCTTGCCGGGCAGGATCTCGTACCGGGCGCTCCAGTCCTGATCCGGGTCCACACCCATCCGGGCGACCAGCTGCTCGCGGGCCTTGCGCTTCTTGTGCGCCGCCTTCTCTTCCGGGCTCATCTTGCGCGTTGCCGCTGCCTGTTTCGCACGTTCTTTTGGATCTGACTGAGAGCCACTGCCGCTGACGGGAAGATCACGAATATGCCCGACGCTCGACTTCACGATGAAGTCCGAGCCCAGATATTTGTTGATGGTCTTCGCTTTCGCTGGCGACTCGACAATAACGAGACTTTTACCCATATCGGAGATCTGTATCCTTGGCGATAATCGGTTAAAAAATCAGCAAACCGTAAACTCGCTGTAAAATCAGTCGGCTAGAAAACACTAAATAGCCGTCACATTGTATAGGTGCATTGTTTTACAGGGTCAAGAAAAGCAAGACAACCCATTCTTTAGTTTCCGCCCTGCTTTTTTAAAGGAAGCATAAACAGGAAGGCCCGGCAATTGCCGGGCCTTCAGGACAGCGTTACCGATTCGGCCTACCGAATCAGAGACGCTCCCATACCGTTGCAATGCCCTGACCCAGGCCGATACACATGGTGGATACACCAAGCTTACCGCCTTTGGCCTGCATAACGTTCAGCAGGGTTGTGGAGATACGTGCACCAGAGCAGCCCAGCGGATGACCCAGGGCAATCGCGCCGCCGTTCAGGTTCACTTTCTCTTCCATCACGCCCAGCAGCTTCAGATCCTTCAGGACCGGCAGGGACTGACCCGCGAAGGCTTCGTTTAGTTCCCAGAAGTCGATATCCTCGACTTTCAGGCCAGCACGCTTCAGTGCCTTCTTGGTGGCCGGGACCGGACCGTAACCCATAATTGCGGGATCACAACCGGCAACCGCCATGCCGCGAATCCGGGCAATCGGCTTCAGACCCAACGCTTCAGCACGTTCCGCAGACATCAGCACCATAGCCGCTGCGCCATCGGTCAGCTGAGAAGAGGTGCCAGCAGTCACGGTACCGTTCTTCGGATCAAACGCTGGCTTCAGCTGGCCCAGGGACTCAGCAGTGGTCTCCGGACGAATGGTTTCGTCGTTCTCGATCAGTACCTTGAAGCCATTCTCATCGTGACCCTCGATGGGTACGATTTCGTTCTTGAAGCGGCCTTCTACTGTCGCTTCGTGGGCCAGGCGATGAGAACGCGCACCAAACTCATCCTGCTGCTCACGGGTGATACCGTGCATCTTCGCCAGCATTTCCGCAGTCAGGCCCATCATGTTGGAAGCCTTGGCGGAATACTTGGAAGCAGCCGGGTTGTGATCAAAACCGGCGGTCATGGGTACGTGGCCCATGTGCTCAACACCGCCAACCACGAACACATCACCGTTACCGGTCTGGATCGCCTGGGCGGCGGTGTGGATCGCGCTCATGGCAGAACCACACAGACGGTTGACGGTCTGTGCCGCTGACTCGTGCGGGATGCGGGTCAGCAATGAAATCTGACGCGCCACGTTAAAGCCCTGTTCTTTGGTCTGGTTCACACAGCCCCAAATCACGTCTTCAACTTCTTTCGCGTCGAGCTTCGGGTTGCGCTCAAACAGTGCTTCGATCAGCGCGGCAGACAGTGTTTCGGCACGCACGTTGCGGAAGCAGCCATTTTTGGCACGCCCCATCGGAGTCCGCACGCAATCGACGACGACAACGTCTCTCGGATTAAGGCTCATAGATCTTTCTCCGTTCGGAAATCTCGTTCAGGGTTAGCCAAAGAACTTTTTGCCAGTCTTGGCCATTTCACGCAGCTTCTCGGTCGGCTGATACAGAGGACCGAGATCTGCAAACTTGTCTGCCAGTTCGACGAATTTGTCTACACCCATATCGTCGATATAGCGCAGGGCACCACCACGGAACGGCGGGAAGCCGATACCGAAGATCAGACCCATATCAGCATCTGCCGGATCTTCGACGATGCCGTCTTCCAGGCAGCGAACGGTTTCCAGACACAGAGGAATCATCATACGGGCGATGATGTCTTCGTCGCTGAAATCGTTCTTACCCTGAACAACCGGCTCGAGCAGCTTGTAGACTTCTTCGTCGACAACCTTCTTCTGTTTGCCCTTGCGGTCCAGTTCGTACTTGTAGAAGCCCTTGTCGTTCTTCTGTCCGTAACGGTTGTTCTCGAACATCACTTCGACACCGGACTTGAAGTCGGACTTCATGCGATCCGGGAAGCCTTCCGCCATCACCTCGTCGGCGTGCTTGGCGGTATCCATGCCAACAACGTCCAGCAGGTATGCGGGGCCCATCGGCCAACCGAACTTTTCCATGACCTTGTCGACTTTCTGGAAATCGGCGCCGTCACGCAGCAGGCCGGCAAAGCCGCCAAAGTAAGGGAACAGAACACGGTTAACCAGGAAGCCCGGGCAGTCGTTAACCACGATCGGCGTCTTGCCCATGGCCTTCGCGTAAGCCACGGTGGTCGCGATAGCACGGTCGCTGGTCTTCGAGCCACGGATAACCTCAACCAGCGGCATCATGTGCACCGGGTTGAAGAAGTGCATGCCACAGAAGTTTTCCGGACGCTTCAGGTTCTTGGCCAGAAGGTCGATGGAAATGGTAGAGGTGTTGGAGGTCAGGATGGCGTCATCACGAACCATCTCTTCGGTTTCACGCAGAACCGCATCTTTCACCTTCGGGTTTTCAACAACTGCCTCAACAACCAGGTCTACGTTCTTGAAATCACCGTAGTTCAGGGTCGGAGTGATGCTGTTGAGCACGTCGGCCATCTTGCCGGCGTCCATCTTGCCCTTGTCAACACGCTTGGACAGAAGCTTCTTGGCTTCCTTCAATCCCAGGGCGATACCGTCCTGGTTGATGTCCTTCATGATGATCGGTGTACCCTTCAGTGCGGACTGGTAGGCCACACCACCGCCCATGATTCCGGCACCCAGTACGGCCGCCAGTTTCACGTCAGCGGCTTCCTTCTCCCAGGCGCTGGCTTTCTTCTTGAGGGCCTGATCGTTCAGGAACAGACCTACCAGGCAGGCCGCCACGTTGGTCTTGGCCATCTTGGCAAAGCCTTTGGCTTCTACCTCGATTGCCTTGTCGCGGGTCATGCCGGCGTGCTTCTGCATCACCTTGATGGCTTCGACAGGCGCCGGATAGTTCTTGCCTGCTTTACCAGCGACGAACGCCTTGGAAATCTCGAACGCCATCATGCTTTCCATGGCGTTAAGCTTGATTTTGCCTTTCTTCTCTTCGCGACGCGCTTCGTTGTCCAGCTTGCCTTCGTTGCACTGATTGATAATGGCAACAGCCGCCTCAACCAACTTGTCGGCTTCTACAACAGCATCCACAGCGCCTACTTTCAGAGCGGCGTCAGCCCGATTTTCAGTACCACCACTGATCCACTCGATGGCATTATCCACGCCCACCAAACGGGACAGGCGCACAGTGCCGCCAAAGCCCGGGAAAATGCCCAGCTTGACCTCTGGCAGACCTACCTTGGCCTTGGGAGCCATAACGCGGTAGTCGGTCGCCAGGCACATTTCGAAACCACCGCCCAGTGCGATACCGTTGATGGCGGTAACCGTCGGGAACGGCAGATCTTCAATAGCGTTGAAAACTTCGTTGGCCTTGAGATTATTCGCAACGAGGTCTTCTTCGGAACCGGCAAACAGCTCGGTAAACTCGGTGATATCAGCACCGACAATGAAGCTGTCCTTGGAGCTGGTTACGACCAACCCTTTCAGGTTCTTCTGGGATTTGAGTGCTTCCGCTGCGGCGCCCAGTTCTTCGATGGTGAGACGGTTGAACTTGTTGACTGACTCGCCCTGCAAGTCAAAGTTCAACTGAGCGATCCCGCCTTCGATCTCTTTAACCGTGATGGCTTTACCTTCGTAAATCATCAACTGATCTCCAGTCTGTGTTTGGAACTGCTTGCAGACCCCTCGCCTTTTCAGATGTTGGCAAGTGCCTGCGGATGCAGCGAGATTTCGGTCACTGCCCGATAATTCGATTCAAAATTCATACAGTCGTTTGAATCGTGAGGGCACACGATGAAAAAAAACAGCTCATTTGTCAATTTGTTTCTGGAAGAATCGGTGCAAAAGTCTTCAGCGGAGGCGAAGGCACCGGGGAAACTGGTGATTCGAATTTATTGTTTTTCAGTGTGGTATATCCGCGTCTTAACAAAAACCGGAACTGCGTCACACAAATTTGGCAGCACTTTACATTTGCCCGTGTTACAGGCTGTAAAACCGCTTGATCGGCTGGCTGAGTTACTTTACCTTCGGACCGAGACTTTAGTCCACAATAATAAAACACACGTACGGAGATCTATCCGATGACCGACGCTCGCCTTCGGGTACGCTCACTCGTTGCAGCCCTGGTACTGCTCGCCCTTACTTCTTTTGCAGCACGAGCAGAAACCGGAGACGGATTTCTTTCCGACCTGCACAAGTTCCGTGTCAGCAACTACCTTGCCCTGGATGCTTACTATCGATTCAGCGCCAACGGTGACACCAACACCCTCAATGAAATTGTGGGCAACATTAATAACGCCAATACATCCATGAACAATCTCGCAGAAAGCACAGCGGGCATTCTCAGCAATGAAGATGTCGAAAAGCTCAACGGCGAATTCGATTCCTTCAAGAGCCTGATGCGGGACAATATTAACGATGTACGTAACACCGGCTACCCGGATCTTCGACTGGTTTCCGATATGGCCAACCAAGCACTGACGATGAGCCAGATGGCCACCGAGTTATACGACGTTTCCCGGGAAAGCAGCGAAACCTCCACCAGCTCCCGCGTGGAAGCGGCCAGATCCGCGGCCATCACCCTCGCCCAGATGATGGCCAAATATTCCGCCCGGACATACTCAACGGTCTCGCAGACATTCCAGGGCTCTTCAATAGAGGAGTCGCTGGATCAGCAAGCTCTCAGATTCGACATCTTGCTGGCCGAAATCAACAGGGGTGGCAAAAAGGGTGATCTCAAGAACACACTGGAGGATATCACCTCCAAGTGGCAGTTCATTCGTGGCTCCTACATCAATTACAACGAGAACAATGTGGCATTCGTGATTGATCGATACTCCAAAGGCATTCTCCGGGGCCTGGACACCACCATCACACTGCTCCAGAGCAACACCTGAGAACCACGGGGGCGGACTCCTCACTACCCTGCCCCCGTCAACTTTCCCCACACCCCGGTATCAGTGTTTTTTTGATACCTGTCAGTTCCGAACATTCGTTTTTCGACTATCCTGAAATCATGGTTATTCTGCAGAACCACTTGTTCGCTAAGGAGCAACGCAATGTCGAGCTATAAAAAGATGCTGGTGGCCATAGATCTGACCGAGGAGGCCCCCCAGGTTCTTAACAAGGCACAGGAAATCAGCAAAGCCCATGGCGCTGAATTGCTGCTGGTACATGTCGTGGAGCCCGTCGGGTATGCCTACGGCGGCGACATTCCGATGGATCTGACGGAATTGCAGGATCAACTGGACAAGGCTGCCAAGGAGCAACTCGCAGCCTATGGCAAGCAGTACGGCGTTACCGACAACAATCAGGTCATAACGGTGGGCAGGCCGGAGTCGGAAATACACAGACTGGCCAAAGAACAGGACGTTGACCTCATTATCGTTGGCAGTCATGGTCGTAAGGGCTTTCAGCTGTTGCTGGGATCAACCGCCAACGGCGTGCTTCACGGCACAGAGTGTGATGTCCTGGCAGTCCGGATTCACTAACTCCCCTCCGCTCACCGGCCCCTGGACTCTCCAGGTGGCCAGGTGGGTCAGGGTCAGGAAAATTACCCGCCGCCTTCCATCTTGCTTTCAAGCTTCCGTAATTGGCTCTCCAGCGAAAAGCTGACGCTAGATGCCATGGAAAAGAAATTCAGCAACGCTTTGAGGTTGCTGTCTCCCTCGCATACCGAATGGATTCTTTGCCACAACGCCTGGTTTACCAGCTGTAGGCGCTGGTTTCTCTCCACAAGGCCCTGTAGTTCCCAGTCGGGCTCCTTATGATTGCGTTTGGCGAAATATTGCTGGAGCAGGTAATGGGAAACACTTCTCATGATGAATTCATCGGTGCTGGCAAACGGCAGGTGATGAACGGCCATTGACCTGAGCTCGCCCAAAACCGGGCAGCCACTGGTCGCCATCTTCAATCCGAGCAACGACCGCAAGGCCTCCTCAAGTGAGGTGGACTTGGAGTACGTACGACGCTCATCAGTGACGCTTACATCCACTTTCTGATACGCCTCATCTGCCTTGAACGCAGTCACCACCGGCAGGATCTCTGTCGCGGCAGGACAATGAGGAGATTCCTCTGGTTTCAGTGGGCAATTTGAACACTGGCAATGCTCAAGCCGAGCCCAGGATGGCAAGGGTGAATCAACCTCCGAGGGCTGGCTTGTCACCTTAAAGTCAACCTGACGCCCATCCTGGAACCGAAAACTGTAATTAACATTCATTGATTGGCCTGTTCTTCCAACTCCATCCACCGCTCGATGACTTTTTCCAACCGGGCTTCCGTGTCCGCCAGCTCAGCCAGCGTCTTCGATACGCCTTCCGGTGGGCCTGAGTAAAATTCCGGGTCCGAGATTCGGTCCTGAAGCGCCGCAACCTCCGTTTCCAGCGACTCAATTTTGCCCGGCAATTCGTCCAGCTCAAGTTTAAGCTTATAACTCAGCTTTATGGGTTTCGATTTTGTGGATTCCGCCACAGCTGTGACATTTTGCTGCGGTGACGCCACCGGCTTTAAAGGCTTCGCCGGCTTTTCCCGACGGGCTGCCTTACGCTCTGCCGGAAAAAAACCACCTTGACGGCGCCAGTCACTGTAACCACCCACGTATTCCCTGACAGCTCCGGAACCATCCAGGAAAATGGTGTCTGTTACCACATTATCGAGGAATTCCCGATCGTGACTGATGACAATAACAGTGCCCTTGAACTCCACTAACTGTGCTTCAAGTAACTCCAGCGTTTCCACGTCCAGATCGTTGGTTGGCTCATCAAGCACCAGTATATTGGCCGGCTTGCTAAACAGCTTGGCCAGTAACAAACGCGCCCTCTCCCCTCCGGAGAACACGCTGACAGGCGATCGGGCCCGCTGGGGACTGAACAGAAACTCCTGGAGATAACCAAGAACGTGCTTGCTCTGACCGTTAATCTCGATGAATTCCCGCCCCTCAGAGAGGTTATCAAGGGCATTGCGCTCCAGATCCAACTCCCCCCGAAGCTGATCAAAGTAAGCCACTTCAAGGTTCGTGCCCAGTCGAATCGAACCTTCCGTAGGCTTCAGGTTTCCAAGCAGCAACCTCACCAGCGTGGTCTTTCCCGTGCCGTTTTCCCCCACCAGGCCGATCTTGTCGCCACGAAGGACCGTCAGGTTCATATCCTCAATCACCGGACTTCCATCCGGATAATGGAATCCAGCCTCTTTCGCTTCGACAACCAGCTTGCCCGACCGATCCGCATCTTCCACAACGAAGCTTGCGGTGCCACCCCGGACCCGGCGTTGGCGGTGCTCTTCACGCATCGCCTTCAGCGCCCTGACCCGCCCCATGTTGCGGGTTCTCCGCGCCTTGATCCCCTGTCTGATCCAGGCTTCTTCCTGTTTCAGACGCTTATCAAACAACGCGTTCTGTCGCTCCTCTTCCTCAAGCGCCTTCTCTTTCAACTCCAGGTACTTGTCATAAGTCGCCGAAAAACTGACCAGCTTCCCCCGATCCAGTTCCACAATCCGGGTCGCCATCTTGCGAATGAACGCCCGGTCGTGACTGACAAACAGGATGGCTCCACGGAACTGCCCAAGCGCCTCTTCCAGCCAGGCAATTGCAGGCACGTCCAGGTGGTTGGTCGGCTCGTCAAGCAACAGGATATCCGGTTCTGCAACCAGCGCTTTCGCCAACAGTACCCGCCGCTGCCAGCCCCCGGAGAGGGTGTTCAGAGTCTGCTCAGGATCAATACTGTACTGCTCGAGAATGGCGCCAACTTTTTGATCCAGCCGCCACCCGTCCAGTGCCTCCAGACGCTCCTGAACCTTCATCATCTGATCCAGGCTGGCCTCATCCGCCTGCTGCGACAACGAGTGAAAACGCGCCAGTAACTCGCCAGTTTCAGGGAAAGCGCTGGCGACCACCTCATAAGCCGTACGACGGTCTTCTGCAGGCAGATTCTGCGGTAGTACCGCCAGCCTCGCCCCTTCTTCCAGACGCACGACGCCGCCCTCTGGCGTGACTTCACCACTGACAATCCTGAGCAGCGTGGATTTACCTTCTCCGTTACGACCCAGCAGACACACCCGCTCCCCCGCTTCCATATTCAGCGAGGCTTTATCCAGCAGCGGCTGCATACCAAAAGCCAGGGAAATGGCATCCAGCGATAACAATGGCACCGTGTTATTACTCCTTATTACTCGTGTTACTAACCTGTCGTTCTATTGATCACGGGGTCACCGACACGAACAGTGCCTGGCGCCTCGTGAATGGCATTCATTCCAAAAATGACTCCATCGACCGTCCGGCGATACTGCCCGAGGGTCCGCAACGGCTGAAGATCCGATCCCTTTACACCGGTATCCGGATCAACTGTGGTCATCACGCAGCGGGAACAGGGTTTAACAAGACTGAATGCCTGCTCACCGATCATTAACTGCCGCCAATCATCCTCGCTCCACGCCGTAGCCCCTTCAACCACGATATTGGGGCGAAAGCGACGTATCTCTACTGGCGTCTCGAGTCTGCTGTTCAACTCATCCAGAGAGGCAAGGTTGGTGACCAGGAACGGAAATCCATCCGCAAAACTCACTCTGCGCTCTTCGGTAACCCGGCCAGCATCCACTCGCCGAAAAGCCGTGTCCGGCATGTAGACAAAACGGAAGTCTACGCCGCAGAATCGGCTCAAGGCTTCAGACGCTTCTGCCGCGCTGTAAACGGCCTTGACCCAGTCACGCCAGACCAGCACCCGCGCCTCTTCTTCACCCGGTTGTAGCAGGTAGTCACCCTCACCCGGGATGCTCACCCTAACACAATCCCCCTCAAGCGCCGTATGGACCCTGGCCAGCATCGGGTAGTCGCGTTGAGTGACGAACCGCCGGTCGGAATCAACAATCATCCAGCGACGGTCGCCCGCCGGACCGAAGTCGTCCATATCAAAAAAAGGCACCGGAATACCGGCCAGGGATTTCACCGGATAGATATACAGGGAATGGACTCTCACACTTCCTCCCACCGTCGCTAAAAACTGAAAGGTTGGGCGAAGAGTATAACCGAGTTGGATCAGGAAACGCGGGAATGCAGCGCTTAAAAACGAAGAAACCCGGCCTTTTCAGGGGCCGGGTTTCCGGAATCTGGAGCGGGAAACGAGATTCGAACTCGCGACCCCAACCTTGGCAAGGTTGTGCTCTACCAACTGAGCTATTCCCGCTTATAGTTGCTGACTTGATGCCGACAACGGAGGCGTATTCTACGGATTCGTTCGCGGGCGTCAACCACTTTTTGGCAAGTTTTTAACCCTGCCAACGCCTGGTGATCAACTGTTATCCAATCCACTCTTATCGACACCCGCAATCTGACCTGTCTCGCAGTTCAGATACCCGGACGACTGCAGCCATTTCTGGTCCGGATAGTATTTGAACACCAACTGACCACCTTTCAGGTTATCCACCACCTGCTGGATCACTTGCTGGTCAACCGCGGGGCAACCGTGACTGCGGCCGATACGGCCATAATCACGGACCCAGCTGTCATTCACGTAATCCGCCCCATGAATTACGATGGCACGCTGTCGAGCCAGATCATTGATGCCGGGCTCCAGCCCATCGAGTCGCAGGGAATAGCCGTGCTTGCCCCGGTAGGATTCACTGGCTTTGAACAGACCAATGCTGGACTGGTGACTCCCTTCAATATTGGAGAATGCCGTGGACTCCAGGTTTCCGGAGTTCTTGCCATGGGCAACCAGATCCCTGAGTACCAGCTTCCCGCTGGCCAGATCGAAAATCCAAAGGCGCTCTTCACTGGATGGCAGGGAAAAATCGATCACCGCCAGTCGCTCCGGCATCTCAACACCGTTCGACACCGCGCAGGATGATGCTTTCAATGCCTGCTGCAGGACTTCAACATTCAGCTTCGGGGCTGCACCGGAAAGTCGTGCCAGGAGTGTATTGTCAAAAGACGTCGCGGAACCCTGAGTGGGGAGAAAAAGTGCGGCTATCAGCACAAGACCAAAACGGCCAGCGATTGTATTTTTCAGCATTCTGTAAACCCTGTCAGATCAGCTCAACAATTAGCACTGCGGGTAAAATGCCCGCGCCAGAGCCCAAGTGTCGGCTATTCTAACAGGGAAAATCGGGACGCCCGTCAGTATGTACGAATTTTATACAAAACACCACAATCAGCGACGTTTGCCTTCTATAATCCGAGAATCATGCATATGATTCTGTGTACCGACTGTTCCAGGGTTTTCGCATCCGCCACTCTCTGATTGAGCATGGTGTCGTACCCCAGGCCGAGCACGACATTGACCAACAACGAAGCGTCCCTGGCCGGCGCCGGTGAATCAAGTCTTTGGAGAATCTGCTCCAGACCGGCAATCCATGCACTGCGGTAACTCCTCGCCAGGTCCGCCAACCTTTCGTCCCTCAGCGACTCCATCAGGAATACCTGTTCCGCCAGCACCTGCTCCCGACGTTCGGAGAACTGTTCTGCCAGATACGCCGTAGTGATGGCCGTCAGGCGTGTCGCCAATTCACTGCGCCCCTCGCCACCACGGCGTCGGGTCTCGTCCGGGATGCTGTCGAGTACCAGGTTAATGGTGTCGTAGAAATGACTCAGTTCCTCCCGTGCCTTTTCCGCAAACAGCATGAAAGAATCACTGATCAGCTCGTTGATATCGCGAAAATAGTAGGTCGTCGACGCCAGTGGGACTTTCGCTTCACGGGCAACGGCCCGATGCTTGATGCCCCGTAAACCATCCCGGGCAGCGATGCGCAAGGTCGCCTCAAGAATCTGCAGGCGCCGGTATTCGCTTTTCGCCCGTGCGGTCTTACGCCCGCTGTAATGGATCGATTCCCGGAAGGACCGGTCCTCGGGAAGTTCACTAGACTGCCATAGCCTCAGTGCCTGTACATGCCCCATGATTGCCACCTTGTGTCGTCATCCTGACGCCCGGCACGAAGCCAGTCGCATGGCGAGATTGCTTCGGACCTATTGTTACTTTTTGTAAATGGTGACGGAATTCAGAGGCACAAACGTTGACGCAGTCGACATTTTTTAAGAGCTAATTGTGTTTAGGGCCGCTATCGAGAATATTATTGACCGAAGCGACGCCCCTTCTTCAGATATTCTTCTTCTCCGGGCGTGGAAAGACGCTTGAGTACCGCATTGCGATGGGGAAAACGACCAAACTCAGCAATGATTTCCCGATGATCATGGGCCGACTGCACAAAGCTCGTCATGAAATCACCCAGGATGCCATCCGCCGAGGCGGCCAACTGCTCATAACACTCAACGGACAGATCTTGATCCTCAAGGCGTTCGGAGTGCTGCAAAGGCATATACAGGAAGGCTCTGTGCACCGCTGGCAGCATCATATCCTGACCTTTGTTCATGGCCTGCCTGGCCAGCGTTCTTGCAACCTTATCATGCTCGTAGGCGAGAGCATTGCCACGGTAAATATTCCGGGAAAACTGATCCAAAAGGATAATCTCTGCCAACGCACCGCCGGCCTGCGCCCGCCAGTGGGCAAGGCCGCTCTCCGATGCAAACAGCACAACGGACAGAAAGCGGTGGCGGATTTCCTGATCAAACCTGCGGTCAGAGTGAAACCAGCGATTCCGATGAAAGCGGTCAGGCAACCCTTCCTCGTCAAGATCCCCGAACCAGAAATCCAGAATGTCATTCCAATCGAACATAAGAAGCTACACCCACACACCAGACAAAAGCCCTATCCTGCTACACTTTACGACATTGGGGCCAGCATTGTTCACAGGAGAGATCATGCCCGAAGACCACCGTATTATTCTTCTTGCACACGGCAGCAGCGACAAACGTTGGTGCGACACATTCGAACAATTGGCCGCACCGACCGTCAATTCCGTCCCTGGGTCCCATATCGCCTACATGGAGTTGGCCACGCCCTCGTTGGAGCAGGTGGTCGAACAGGGTGTGCTTGAGGGCGTCCGCAGCTTTACCGTCGTTCCTTTGTTTCTGGCCGCCGGGCGTCACCTCCGCAAGGATGTACCGGCTATGATCCGGTCGCTGGAGGAAATCCACGGCATTTCCATCCATCTCGCACCACCGATTGGAGAAAATCCCCAACTTGGTGAAGCCATTCGCGACGTGGTTACTCAGGGATTGGCACAATAAACGGGTCCGGCACTCAGGGACCGCGATAAGGGAGTTATCCAATGAGTCAACGCATTCTAGTCACCGGAGGTACCGGATTCATCGGCCAGGTACTGTGCCCGAAGCTGGTCGCCAAAGGTTACAGCCTGACGGTACTCAGCCGGCAGAGCGAAACAGACGTTCGGGCAGCCTGCGGTCGGGTGGAAGCGATTTCGAACCTGGAACTTCTGCGGGAACACCCGGGCTTCGATGGCATTATCAACCTCGCCGGCGAGGGCATAGCTGACAAGCGCTGGAGCCAACAGCGCAAACAGGTACTGCGGGATAGCCGTATTGGCCTCACCTGTCAGCTGGTTTCCGTGGTCAAAAGCTGGGACAACAAACCGGGGGTACTCGTTTCAGGCTCGGCAGTTGGATATTACGGCAACCAGGATAGCACCCTGGTTAATGAGGAAACACCGCCAAACGACGAGTTTACCCACCGTCTCTGCAGGGACTGGGAAGCAGAAGCCGTTAAGCTCGAGGCGGAAGGAGTCCGTGTCTGCCTGTCGCGAACCGGTGTCGTCGCGGGCCCTGGTGGAGGTTTTCTCCAGCGCATGCTGTTACCGTTCCGCCTCGGTCTTGGTGGTCGCCTGGGTAGCGGAGATCAGTACATGCCGTGGGTGCATCGTGACGATGTCGTTGCGGCACTGATTTTCATGCTGGAATCCGGGAATGCAACGGGTCCTTATAACGTGGTCAGCCCCAATCCAGTGACCAACCGGGAATTCACCCGCTGCCTGGCTGCCACCCTCAAAAGGCCAGCCATTTTTCCGGCGCCTGCTCCCGTGCTGAAACTGGCACTCGGTGAAATGTCCCGCCTCCTGCTGACTGGGCAACAAGCTACTCCACAACGGTTATTACAGCAGGACTTCCGGTTTACCTACCCCGACCTGGCAGAAACCCTGGAGAATTGCATCCGGTGAATGAATGGCCGGAACAAGCCAAAATCGCATTTTTTTAGAAAAACTGTTTGACAGCGAATTAAGCCTTACTTAATATACGCGCCACCTCGACGAGGCAAGTCAGTAAGAACGTTGCGTCCCCTTCGTCTAGTGGCCTAGGACTCCGCCCTTTCACGGCGGCAACAGGGGTTCGAACCCCCTAGGGGACGCCAATTTTTACCGACTCTAAACAGTCTTTCCGGACTGGTGAGTACTCCCCTTTATACCCTCTCCCCTGTGGCGCTTGGAATCTTTCATAATGAAGATCCCAACACCAACAAAGAAAGCCAGTATCAGCAATACTGTTAAAATTCCGGCAATCACCACCGCGTCCATATACATAATCCAATCTCCACTGATCATTTCATCTGATTAGCCCCAGATTACGCTCTACACGCGGATCTCTTATTGACCTGAATCAAACCAGCGAATGCAACGCGGCTTTTTTTGAAAGTTGGAACCACGCCACATTTCTCCCGGATTTCCCTTTATCCACAAGGCACTTGAGGACAACTGCTGCTATAGTCCTTACGATAAGGAACCGTTCGTCTCACGAACACTTGGTCAGGGTGGCTGTAACGACATGCAGAAACTGTCGACTCGTCTCCAACGTTTTCGAACGGGCTCTCCCCTGTCGTTCCGGTTACTCGCCTGGATACTTCTCTTCAGTTCCGCGTTCACACTGATTGCCTCTGCCATACAACTGTATTCTGACTACAGCAAGGATCTTCTGCGAATCGACAACCGCATGCTTGTGGTAGAAACCGGTTACGCCTCCAGCCTTGCCCGCAGCCTTTGGGCCCTGGACCAGAAACTGCTACAAACCCAAATGGAAGGTATTCTCAGCCTTCCGGACATTGTCCACCTGAGACTCCGCATTGAGCCCGACTCAGAACTGGTCATGGGGGAAGTTCCGCCGGAAGCACAAACCACTTCCCACAGCTTTGACCTCATCCACCAGGGGGATGAAATGTTCAAGCTCGGAGAACTGACAGTGACCGCGGACCTTGACCGCGTGTACAGCGAAATGGAACGGAAGGTCGGGGTTATCCTCGTAACCCAGTTCTTCAAGACATTTCTGGTTTCCATTCTGATCATCTGGATTTTCCAGTACTTTGTGGCTCGCCACCTGTCCACCATGGCGAACTATGCCCGTCATTTTTCCCTGAGCAATCTTGCCGAACCACTCAAGCTCGATCGGCCGGATACCCCGTTGAACCGCCGGGACGAGTTGGCTCAGGTCACCGATGCCTTCAACCAGATGCGTGACCGATTGAACGAAGATGTCGCCCGTCAGGAACGGGATGCAGCACAAATCCGCAAGTTCTCCAAGGCCATTGAACAGAGCCCGTCGTCGGTGCTGATCTGTGACCGCCAGTGGCGGATTGAATTTGCCAACCAGAAATTCACCCAGCTGACCGGCCATGACGCCCAGGACATCATCGGCAAACACCCCGGAGCCATTTCCGAGACCTCGATGGACCACCGGGAAAACCGGCACTTGTGGCAGTCCATTCGTCTGCAGGTTCAGCGCGTCGGCGTCTGGCAAGGGGAAGTCAACAGCGTACGTCGCAATGGCGAGCGCTTCTGGGAACAGTTGATCGTAACGCCCATCAAGGATTCCAAAGGCGAAGCAACGGGTTATCTTATCCTTGGCGAGGACATCAGCATCCGTAAACGGTACGAGCAGCAACTGCTACGCCAGGCCAACTATGACATTCTGACCGGTTTGCCGAACCGCATGCTTGCCCTTGATCGCCTGAAACTGGCCCTGGCCCAGGCCAGACGGGAGAACTCACTGGTCGGGGTTATGTTTCTGGACCTGGATAACTTCAAGCACATCAATGACACCATGGGTCACGATGCCGGCGACAACCTGTTGATTGAGGCAGCGCGCCGGATTTCCAGCTGCCTCCGTGGTACCAGTACCGTTGCCCGGCTTGGCGGCGATGAGTTTCTGGTGATCCTGCCAGGATTGACCGGTGGTGATGCCACGTCTCAGGTCGCGGAACGCATACTGAAGACCTTTGAACCCGCGTATCTGCTCAATAATCAGGAAGTCTTCGTCACAACGAGTATTGGCATCGCGGTTTTCCCGACCGACTCCGATAACAGCGGCAACCTGCTTCAACATGCCGATGCGGCCATGTACCAGGCCAAGCACAAAGGCAAGAGTTCCTACGCCCATTTTGTACCTGAGATGACAGAAGTGTCCCACGATCGGCTGCAGATGGAATCACGGATGCGCCGTGCACTGGATCAGAACGAATTCGAACTCTACTTCCAGCCCATCGTCCAAACCGACACCGGCGCCCTGAGCTCGGCGGAAGCACTGATTCGATGGAACAGTCCCAGTATGGGAATGGTGATGCCAGATCGCTTCATCCCCCTGGCAGAAGAAACCGGTCTGATCATCCCAATCGGCGAATGGGTTCTCCAGGAGGCATGCCACAAGGCCATGAAATGGCGTGAAATCACTGGCACCAATGTCGGTGTCTCGGTTAATGTATCCCCTCGCCAGTTTCGGGACCCGAACTTCAGCGACATTGTGCTGAAAGCGTTGGAATCCAGTGGCCTGGAGGCCGAATACCTCGAACTGGAAATCACGGAGCGGCTGATACTCGACAACACCATAGAAACCGCAGAGATTCTGAAACACCTGGACCAGGCCGGAATCCGGCTTTCAGTGGACGATTTTGGTACCGGGTACTCCGCCCTGAGCTATCTCAAGAGCTACCCTTTCGACACCCTGAAAATCGACAAATCCTTTGTTCAGGATGTCCTCAAGGAGCAGGATGACGCATCGCTGGTCAGGGCCATCATAAATATGGCCCACAGCCTGGGCTTGAGAGTCATCGCAGAAGGTGTGGAAGAAGAGGCCCAGACCCATTTCCTGCAGCATGAAGGTTGCGATTACTCCCAGGGCTATTTCTATAGCCGCCCGGTACCAGAAGAGGCTTTTGAAAAGTGGCTACGCACCAATCATCGTGCTAAAGCCTGACACGTACCAGAACGGACCCACCCATGGAAGACACCATACTCGTTATTAACTGCGGCAGCTCTTCCCTGAAAGTTGCATTGTTTGACCTGAACCTCAATCAGCTGACCTCAGCACTGGCCGAAAGAATCGGCAAAGAGGATGCTTTCGCCAGTATTCCGGGATATTCCCGGGATATCCCGCTGCAACACGGAGCGGGTCACCGGGATGCCCTCCAGGCCATTGTGTCGGCGTTCAAGGAGCTCAACCTGCTGAGCTCGCCCCCGGTGGCCATTGGCCATCGCGTGGTACACGGCGGCGAGACCTTCCGCGAGGCCGCTCTGATAAACGACAGTGTCCGTCGGGCAATCGAGGATTGTGCCGGCCTGGCCCCACTTCATAACCCGGTTAATCTCATGGGTATTGAGGCCACCACGGCGCTGTTTCCCGAGGTACCTCAGGTGGCGGTGTTCGATACCGCCTTCCACCAGACCCTGCCACGACATGCCTATCTCTATGCCTTGCCCTACCGGTTCTACCGCGACTGGGGGGTACGCCGTTACGGATTCCACGGCACCAGTCACAACTTCATGGTTACGGAAGCTGCTCGACTCCTGGGTAAGCAGCCGAATGAAACGTCGATCATCTCGGCACACCTTGGCAACGGCTGTAGCATCACTGCCATCCGCGATGGTATCAGTGTCGATACCAGTATGGGGCTCACGCCTCTGGAAGGTCTTGTGATGGGCACCCGTAGCGGAGACATCGACCCCGGACTGTTCGATTTCCTGAAAACCAAGGAGATCAGCGCGGAAGATCTCCACCGGATTCTCAATAACGAGAGCGGTTTGCTAGGGCTCTCGGAAAAGACCAACGATATGAGAGCTCTCAGTGAGCTGGCTGATCAGGGCCACGAACCATCGCTCGTGGCCATTGAAGTCTTCTGTTTTCGCCTGGCGCGGTACATCAGTGCGATGATGGCCTCACTCAGCGAACTGGACGCCCTGGTATTTACCGGTGGGATCGGGGAAAACAGCACCCTTGTCCGGGCCAAAACACTCAGCCATCTCAACCTGGCCGGTTTCGCCATTGAGACTTCCCTCAATCACCAGCACGGTAAGAACACGAATGGCCGTATCGAACGGGAGGACAGCCGTTTCAAGGTGATGGTAATTCCTACCAACGAAGAACGGGTCATCGCCACCGAAGCCCTGGAAGCCAGCGGCACCATTCGCCAACGTTGAATACGCACCACCTGCAAGGAAACCTGTATGGCAAAGAACCTGTTTATTGCGCCGACTTCCATGGATTCAGGCCTGACGTCCGTGTGCCTTGGCCTGCTCAGAGCTTTGGAGCGGGTGGGTGTCAGCGTCGGTTTCTATAAGCCGTTCAGCCAGTCGGTTCATGAAGGAGAGTCCCACCATAATGATGGCAAGGATCCGTCCGTGGCCTTCGTGCGGGCGCGCAGTCACCTGGAGCCACCGGCCCCCATGAGCCTGAAAGAAGCGCAACAGTTACTGAACAAAGGCAAAGCCGACCTGCTGATGGAAACCGTCGTCGGCGAATACCAGAAGGTCGCCAAGACCGTTGATGTCGTCATCATTGAAGGTCTGGTGCCGGATCGGAGCGAAGCCTACATCGCCCGGCTCAACGTGGAATTGGCACGCAACCTCGGGTCGGAGGTTATCCTGGTGAGTACGCCGAAGAATTCCACGGCGGAAGAGTTGGACGAAGAACTGGATTTCTCCTCCCGCCTGTTTGCCAACCCTTCCGATCCCGATGTTATCGGCATCATTCTCAACAAGGTGGGGGAGCCCGCAAAATCGGAGTTCACCCCGCGGGTCAATTCAGAAGCGGCCGGCACGCCCATTGATTTCCAGAATGACTGCAAAGTGTTCGCCGACGGTCGATTCCGGTTACTGGCTTGTATTCCCTGGCAACCGGAGCTTCTGGCCGTGAGGGTGTCGGACATTGCCAGGGAAATGCAGGTATCCATACTGCACGAAGGCCAGATGCAATCACGCAGGGTGCAAAAGGTCTCGGTTTCCGCCCGCACCATCAGGAATATGATCGACACCCTGAAACCGGGTACGCTGATGGTGACTCCCGGTGACCGTGAGGATGTTATTGTGGCCACGGCAGTGGCGGCACTCAACGGCGTTCCCCTGGCGGGGCTGATGCTAACCGGCGGCCTGATGCCCGATGACCGGGTGGTCGACCTGTGCCGAAGAGCCCTGGATACCGGGCTGCCGGTGCTTCGGGCCGAAACCAATACCTACGAGACCGCCCATCGCCTGGCCAACCTCTCAGCTGCCATTCCGGTTGACGACCCCGATCGCATCGAGAAAGCCATGGAAGCAGTCGCTACCCGGGTAGATACCGACTGGCTCCAGGAACACCTGAAGGTTCAGCGCCAGAGCCGACTTTCTCCCCCGGCCTTCCGTTACCTGCTGTCCGAACGCTCAAGGGCCGCGGCGAAACGCATCGTGCTGCCCGAAGGCAACGAGCCCAGGACGGTCCAGGCGGCTATCATCTGCCACCAGCGCGGCCTGGCGCGGTGCGCCCTGATTGGCACCCCAGGCGAGATAGAAAACGTCGCAAAATCCCAGGGGCTGACCCTACCTGAAGACATTGAGATCATCGATCCGGTCAAAGTACGTGGAAACTACATTCAGCCCATGGTGGAACGGCGAAAACATAAGGGCCTGGCCCCCGATATGGCTGAAGCCATGCTTGAGGACAACGTCGTGCTCGGCACCATGATGGTGGCCATGGATGAGGCCGATGGATTGGTATCAGGGGCTATCCATACCACAGCTAACACCGTTCGCCCTGCCCTCCAGTTGATCAAGACCCACGACGAGGCCAAGGTGGTGTCCTCGGTCTTCTTCATGCTGTTGCCCCAGCAAGTCGTGGTCTACGGCGACTGTGCGATCAACCCGGATCCAAACGCCGAGGAACTGGCTGATATTGCCATCCAGAGTGCCCAGTCTGCGGAAGCGTTTGGCATCGAGCCTATAGTGGCGATGATCAGTTACAGCACCGGAGAATCCGGCAGCGGTCAGGATGTGGAGAAAGTAAGGGAAGCGACTCGTATTGCCCAGGAGCGCCGTCCGGACTTGCTGATCGACGGCCCGCTGCAATACGACGCGGCGGCCATCGAGAGCGTCGGCAAGAGCAAGGCACCGGGCAGCAAGGTGGCCGGTCGTGCGACAGTATTTATCTTCCCGGATCTCAACACCGGCAATACCACTTATAAAGCGGTGCAACGCAGCGCAAACGTGGTCAGTATCGGCCCCATGCTCCAGGGCCTGAGGAAGCCAGTCAATGACCTGTCGCGGGGTGCGTTGGTGGAGGATATCGTCTTTACCATCGCCATTACTGCGGTTCAGGCAAAACAGGTGGAGAACGCGGGGCTGGCTTGACAGCCCCGCCGACGATTACCGCTTCTTGCTCTTCATCCGCTGTTTCTTCGGACGACGGCCGGCTTTCAGGTCGTTGTCTTTCTTGACCCGCTGGCGCGGAGTCAGGCGATCAACCTTGCCTGCGAAGGGGTTTTCGCTGGAGCGGAACTCAAAGCGGATCGGAGACCCGGTGACATTAAGAACCTTACGGAACGTGTTTTCCAGATAGCGTTTGTAGGAACCGGGGAGCGCCCCCGTCTGGTTACCATGGACCACGACAACCGGTGGATTCGAGCCCCCCTGGTGGGCATAACGCAGCTTGATACGCCTGCCCTGCACCATCGGCGGCTGATGCTGTGAGATCGCATCCTCCAGGATCGCGGTAAGCCGGTTGGTCGGCCACTTGGCCATCGCCGAGTCGTAGCAGGCCTGCACGGATTCGTACATGACACCCACGCCCGACCCGTGAAGCGCTGAAATATAATGCTTGTCAGCGTAGTCCAGAAAGTCGAGCCGACGCCGCACCTGCTCCTTCACGCGGGCACGTTCCTCTGGATCCATGCCATCCCATTTGTTCACTGCAATCACCAGCGATCGGCCCGCATCCAGCACGAACCCGATCAGGTGCAGGTCCTGGTCCACCAGCCCTTCCCGGGCATCAATGACCAGAATCACCACATGGGCGTCCTCAATGGCCTTCAGCGTCTTGATGATGGAAAACTTCTCTACGACTTCACGGACATTTTTGCGGCGGCGTACCCCGGCGGTATCGATCAGCGTGTACTGGCTGCCCTGGCGTTCATAGGGAATATAAACACTGTCTCGTGTGGTACCAGGCATGTCATACACAACGACCCGATCCTCGCCCAACATGCGGTTGACCAGTGTCGACTTGCCAACATTCGGGCGGCCCACAATGCCAATGCGGATGCCCGGGTAGCGCTCGGCGCGATCCTGCTCTTCCCGCTCCTCTTCGGAGGGGAGCAGGCATTCGAGCAGCGAGCGAATACCACGGTTATGGGACGCAGCAATCTGGAACGTTGATTCAAACCCCAGGCTGTAAAAGTCGGCTGCGGCAATGTCCGGATCCTGACCATCGGTTTTATTGACGACCAGGTGTGCCCGCTTGCCGGTCTTGCGGAGATTGTTGGCAATCAGTTCATCACCACTGGTCAGGCCGGCCCGTCCGTCCACCAGGAACAGTACAATGTCTGCTTCCTCAACCGCCTGAAGCGACTGGCGCGCCATTTCCGCATCCAGTCCTTCCTCGTCACCGGTCAGGCCGCCGGTATCAATCACGATGAACCGCTGGCCCTCATAAGTACCCTCGCCGTATTTACGGTCACGGGTGAGCCCGGGAAAGTCGGCAACCAGCGCATCCCGGGACCGAGTCATCTGATTGAAAAGCGTCGATTTACCGACATTAGGGCGGCCCACAAGGGCAATTACAGGGGTCATATAGTTTCGCTACAAAAGATTGACCGGGCCCTCATGGGCCCGGAGAAGGACGCATTCAATCGCGTTCCTTGAGTTCAAATACGGTCATCTTACCGCTATTTCCATAAACCAGCAGATTACCGTTACGCAGACGCTGGGCAGGCACGCGCAGTCCGTCATCGTCAAATTCCAGCTGCCCCTGCAGTGAACCGTCCTCCAGGGACATTATGTGAATGTACCCTTCGAAGTCACCAACGAGCAGATAGTCATCGTAGACAACCGGCTGGGTAGTCTGGCGCCAGGACAACCGATCCTGGGTCCACAATTCACGACGGTCAGAGCCTCGAAAGGCCTTGATATCACCGTTCGAGGAAGACACATAAATGTTACCGGCGCCAATCATCGGAGAGTGCAGGCTCGAGGCCTTACGGCTCCAGATCTCGTCACCGTTGCGCAAATTCACCAATGCCAGCTTACCCTGATAACCCACAACCAGTGCGGCGTTCTCCAGAATCAGGGGCTGGCCGGTCACATCCACCAGGCGCTCAAGTTCCGTACGCCCTTTCGGCTGGCCGACTTCATATTGCCAGACGGGTTGGCCGCTGTCCGAAGCCAATGCCAACAACTTACCATTGGCGAAACCGGCCAGCACCATTTCGCTGCCAACCAGTGGTGGCGCAGCGGCCCGCATGGACAGAACCGGCACAACGCTATCGTACTGCCAGGTCTTTTCACCAGTCTGGGTACTGAACGACAACACCTTGCCGTCCGTAGTCTGAACCACAACGATTGTTCCATTGGACTGCGGTGTCGCCAGAACCTCGGTTGGCAGGGGCGTTTCCCACAGCACTTTTCCGTCTTCCCGGGACAGCGCCATAAGGCTGGCATCACGTGTCACCAGGTAGAGCTGCTCCCGGTCGCCGCCAACACCTGCAAACACCTCGGCATCCAGCTTCTTATACCAGACGACCTTTCCGTTGCCTGACTCAACTGCATACACCTCGCCGTCTGCCGAAGCCGCGTAGAGCAGGTCACCGGTGTTCAGCGGGGTCAGGTAGAGAAACTGATCTCCATGCCCGTCACCCACATCCATGGTCCAGATGCGGTCGAGCTCAACCGTGCCTTCTATTTCCGGCACCGGTGCAGGCTCTTCAAACGGTTCATTGGTACTGCATCCGGCAAAAAGCAACGCCAACGCAGTAAGGGAAGCCAGGCGTACAAGCGATGACCCACTATGCAACCCGGGCATCAGGCACCCCCCTGCACACCAAGGTCGGACAGTTTCAGTTCCAGAACACCGCTGCGGCCCTGCTGGCTTTGCTCCCTGGCAGCCAGATAGGCTTCGCGGGCACCGTCCCGGTCGCCTTTGGCCAGCAGGATATCCCCTCTGAGCTCTGAATAGATGGCGGCAAAAGACTCATTGTCACCAGCACCATCAAGGGTGTTGAGCGCCGTGTCATACTGCTCCGCGGCGAACTGTGCCCGAGCCAGACGACTGCGAATGATATACGACAGAGCACTGCCCTCTTCTACGTTTGCACTGGCCCACTCCAGAGAGGCAATCGCTGCATCGGTGTCACCCTCATCAAGCAATTGCTGACGGGCAAGAATGAGCATGCCATAGGCGGCATAGGCACTGTCCGCATACTCTTTCTGAAGCTTGCTGGCAACGTACGCTACCGTTTCACCACTCTGTTCATCAGACTGACTACTGTAAGCATTCAGCAGGTTGGCAAACTGGTTGGCAGCCTCGGTGCGCTGCTGCATCTGGTGGTTCTGCCAGGCCTGCCAGCCAAATACAATCGCCAGAGCTGCACCGATACCGAGCAGAAGTGAACTACCGTTCTTCTTCCACCAGTCCTTGATCGCCTGAACCTGTTCTTCCTCGGTACGCATTTCGGCCATGATGACTCCTGTAGTCAGCTTTTTTGTAAGTGTGCCCGGGTACGCCGATCAGGCGTCCAGCAATTTATCCAGTGTATTGGCAAGTTCGGCCTGCTCCAGTTCCTGCTGTCCTTCATCGGAACGAAGTGGTTTCAGGCCAACGGTGCCGCTCGCAATTTCATTGTCGCCAAGAATAACCGCATAACGGGCTCCGCTACGATCGGCCTTCTTCATCTGGCTCTTGAAGCTACCGCCACCACAGTGAGTGACAACAACCTTGCCGGGCAAAGCCAGCCTCAGGGATTCTGACAGCCCCAGCGCTACCGGAACAGCCTGGTCCCCCATCGCGGTCACATAGACATCCGCATTGGCGTTGACGTAATCGGGAACCAACTCCAGGGTTTCCAGCAGCAGAATCAGTCGCTCCAATCCCATGGCGAAGCCAACCGCAACCGTTGGCTTGCCACCCAGTTGCTCAACCAGCCCATCGTAACGGCCACCGGCACAGACAGTACCTTGTGCTCCCAGGCTATCGGTGATCCATTCAAAGACCGTCTTGCCGTAATAATCCAGCCCGCGAACCAGTCGGGGATTCACGGTGTACTCAATTCCGGCGGCGTCCAGAAGCTCCCGCAGTCGGCGGAAATGTTCCAGAGATTCCTCGTCCAGATAGTCATCCAGCTTCGGAGCCGCTTCCAGAATCTTTTGGGTATCCGGATTCTTACTGTCCAGAATTCGTAACGGGTTGCTCTCGAGGCGACGCTGGCTGTCACCATCGAGCTGGTCATAATATCCGGACAGATAACCGACCAGGGCCTCACGATATTCACGGCGGGCAGCAGAAGTGCCAATGGAATTGATTTCCAGCCGGGTGTGCGCATCCAGCCCCAGCTCTTTCCAGAGTCGTGCAGTCAGAATCAGAAGTTCTGCATCGATATCCGGGCCAGTCATCCCGAAACATTCCACACCAATCTGGTGGAACTGGCGGTACCGCCCCTTCTGGGGACGTTCATGGCGAAACATCGGACCGGTATACCAGAGCCGGCGAGTCTGATTGAAAAGCAGGCCATGCTCTTCCGCGGCGCGCACGCAACCTGCGGTACCTTCAGGGCGAAGCGTCAGGCTGTCACCGTTGCGATCCTCAAAGGTATACATTTCCTTTTCGACAATATCGGTCACTTCACCGATGGAACGCTTGAAAAGATCCGTTTGCTCCACAATCGGCATACGGATTTCCTGGTAGCCATACCCGGAAAGAACCTCACGAACCTTGCCTTCAACAAACTGCCAAACGGGGGTCTGATCCGGCAGGATATCGTTCATCCCGCGAATTGCCTGAATCTTAGCCAAGTTAAACCCTTAATCTCGAATCATTGAATGGGACGGTAGCCGATTATTCACCGGATCGGGCGATAATCGCGTCTTCCTGTTCCTTGCGACGCGCGACCTCTTCCCGGATCAGACGCTCAAGGTCCTCCGTCAGGGTCGAGTTATCCAGCTTCTGGTTCGGCTTTCCGTCCATATAGAACAGGTTCTTTGGGCTACCGCCCGTCAAACCGATATCCGCCACTTTTGCTTCGCCGGGACCATTCACAATGCAGCCGATAATGGCCACGTCCATGGAGGTATTCACATCCTCCAGGCGGGCTTCCAGGTCATTCATGGTCTGGATAACGTCGAAGTTCTGGCGGGAGCAGCTCGGGCAGGCGATAAAATTGATACCGCGGCTGCGCAGGCGAAGGCTCTTCAGAATATCAAAGCCGACCTTTATTTCCTGCACCGGATCCGCAGCCAGGGAGACCCGGATTGTGTCGCCTATACCGTCCATCAGCAGCATCCCAAGGCCGATGGAAGATTTGACCGTACCGGAACGAAAACCACCGGCTTCCGTGATGCCAAGGTGCAACGGCTGCTCAATCTGGGAAGCGATCTTGCGATAGGCTTCCACGGTCATAAAGACTTCCGACGCTTTGAGGCTTACCTTGAAGTCCTGGAAATCGTGACGGTCCAGGATATCGATATGACGCATGGCGGATTCCACCAGTGCATCTGCCGTCGGCTCACCGTACTTGCGTTGCAGACTCTTTTCCAGGGAGCCCGCGTTAACGCCAATCCGGATCGGAATACCACGATCCCGCGCGGCGTTTATGACAGCGCTCACGCGATCCTCACGACCAATGTTCCCCGGATTGATTCGAAGGCAATCAACGCCAAGCTCGGCGACCCTCAGGGCAATCTTGTGGTCAAAGTGGATGTCCGCCACCAGCGGCAGAGAAACACGGGAGCGAATCTGACCAAACGCTTCGGCGGCCTCCATGCTGGGCACCGAAACCCGGACAATATCGGCCCCGGCTTCCTGCAATGCCTCAATCTGCCCAACAGTGGCATCCACATCGCAAGTGTTGGTATTGGTCATGCTCTGAACAGCAATCGGCGCATCACCACCTACCGGCACATTGCCCACCATGATCTGACGGGATTGACGTCTTTTAATCGGAGATTCCTGTTTCATCTCGTGCTAACCAACATTAGTGTGTTCGGGAGGTTCAGATTTCCAGTGTGAACTGGGCACGGTTATTCACCACCGGATAATCCGACAAATCAACCGGTTCGCCCTGGAAACTGATGTCAGCGACCGCATCCACAGCACCGATCACCACATTCAACGGTACCTGTCCGGAGACATCTATACGGTCCCCTTGCCGCTGAATGGAGCTTACCAGCCTGATGCCCGCAGCGTCCGTAACGCGAACCCAGCAGTCACCGGAAAACGTCACCTCGAGGCGACCGGTGCCAATGGCATCCGCTTCCGGGGAGCGCTCCGCCAACGCGGGATCGGCGGTACTGGTCACCTCAGGTTCCGCGACTACTTCCGGCTCACTCACAGATACCGCGTCATCGGCAGTCGTAACCGGCACTTCTGCCCCGGTGTCGTCCCCACCCGATTCCGGAACGGAGGACGTTTCTTCGACAACGTCTGTCGCAGGTACTTCATCCGGCTCGCCGGAATCCGGGGCCAGCACGGGCTGATCCACGTCCCCGGCAGATATTCCGGTCTCATTATCGACAGCGAGACCGCCTTCCGGTTCCTGAACGGCGCCTGACTCCTGCTCTCCATTCGGCGTAGCCTCGGTGTCTCCCGAGCCGTCGTCAACAAATCGGAACACCAGATACGCGGCCACCAGCAGAGCAACGAGCACAATCAGAATCTTTGCAACACGACGTTTCTGCCGGCGCCGGCGCTCAATATCAACCAGGGGGTTCGCTTCCAGCGCCTCGGCCCTCTTCAGGCGAAGAGGTTCCAGTTCCTTGTCGAGGACCGCAACCACTGAATCCGCTTCCATTCCCACATGCTTTGCATAGGCCCTGACATAGCCTTTCAGGAAAAGCTCGCTGTCAATCTGCTGATAGTCGCCATCTTCGATCGCCTGGATAACGGCCGGCCGGAGATGCTGTGCATCCGCAATGTCCGATACACTCAGCCCTTTCTTTTCCCTGCCCTGCCTGAGCAGGTTGCCGGCCGACTCACCGGTGGCGGCCTGTTGAGCGCTTTCTTCACTGGTCATTAGAAATCAGCACCTTATATTGTTGGTATTCGACTGACTCCGGGAAGTTGTTCTTCAATTGGAGAGCAAGACTGGATTCCCGATCCCGCTCGTCAAAGTAACGGGCGATCCGGATACCGGTAATCAGGCTTTCAGGAGAATGCCGATACCTGGGGTTCTGTTGCATAAGTCTGATCAGGCGGTCGTAATGACGGGAGGCAGCTGAATAGTCTCCCTCTTTCACCAGGGTTCGGGACAACGCCAACAGGGATTTCGCATCCCCTCTCGACAATTCCACCGATCGACGGTAGGCCTCAATCGCTGCGTCATTGTTATTCAGGCGCTCTTCACTCATGCCCAGGTTAAAGAAAACCGAGGCCCGGTCATCATATTTGGTGTTCTTCGATGCCGTCAGGAACTGGTCACGGGCATCCTCGAAACGCTGCTCACCATAAAGAAAGGCACCGTAATAAACCCGCCCCCGCGTGTAGTCCCCGTCATTGGACAGAGCCTTACGGAAGGATTGTTCAGCCAACTCCGGCTCGCCGTCGTTATTGAGCAGTAACCCCATGGCAGAGAGCGCGCCCGCATCGTCCGGAGACAATGTCAGCGCACGCTCAAGATGCTTCTCAGCGCGGTCCAGATTGCCCTGAGCGATATACGCCGTAGCGAGCTGTACATAATTGTGAACCGCTTTGTCGCGGTCCTCTTCACGGGAGAAACGACTGTCGGAAACCGTGACACAACCTGAGACAAGGAACATCACCAGTACGACGGCCAACACAGCTCGGACACGATTCACTGGAGTAAATGCCACGGTGCTCTATTCCTTACGTTGTCTGTTCGTATCAATGCAGTCAGGGGTTAACCTGCTGAACGGCTATGTAACGCTGGCTACGCTTGGTTCGATCCTCGACCCGCCCCACCAGCTGTCCACACGCGGCGTCGATATCATCTCCCCGTGTGGTGCGCACGGTCGCGATATAACCGGCTTCATTCAGAATGTTCTGAAACCGCCGCGTCGCCGACATTTTAGGGCGACGGAAGTCACTCTCCGGGAACGGATTAAAAGGAATGAGGTTAATCTTGCAGGGCAGTCCGCGAAGAATCTTCGCAAGTTCACGGGCGTGCTCAGGCTGATCATTCATTCCTTCGATCACCGTGTACTCGATAGTAGCTTTACGCTTGTCCGGTAACCGGGCCAGGTACCGCTGCGTCGCTGCCAGCAACTCCGCGATCGGGTACTTTTTATTTAATGGCACCAATTGGTTACGCAGTTCATCATTAGGGGCATGAAGCGAAATGGCCAGTGAAACATCTGTAACTTCGCCCAGACGATCAAGGGCAGGCACCACACCGGAGGTGCTGACGGTCACGCGACGCTTGGAGATCCCATAAGCCAGATCCTCCATCATCAGGTTCATGGCATCGACAACGTTCTCGAAGTTCAGCAGGGGCTCCCCCATCCCCATCATCACCACGTTGGTGATGGGGCGATCCGGACCAGGCTCGAACGGCATGAATGCTTTCCGGGCTACCCAGACCTGGCCGATGATCTCGGCGGCGGTCAGGTTGCGGTTGAAGCCACGTTTGCCGGTCGAACAAAAGGTACAGTCAAGGCTGCAACCAATCTGGGAGGAAACACACAGGGTGCCACGCTCGCCGTCGGGAATCAGCACGGTTTCAACGCTGTTGCCGTTGTCCATGCGCATCACCCACTTGCGGGTACCGTCTTTGGAGGTCTCATCGTAGACGACTTCCGGCCCGCGAATTTCGGCAACTTCCTTGAGCTTTTCCCGCAGGACCTTGCTCATATTGGTCATTTGATCGAAGTCATCAGCACCCCGCTGGTGAATCCACTGCAGCACCTGGGTGGCACGGAAACGCTTTTCCCCCAGGGTTTCAAAGAAAGCCTCCATCTTGGCTTTCGGCATCCCCAGCAGGTTGGTTTTTTCAGCGGCCGCTGTCATTTCATAACCTCGATCAGATAACCAATCCGAAGCGGGAGAACATCCCCCGCTTCGGCAGCCAAATCAACCGCGCGGGCAGATTTCGCTGTCATTGAAAAAGTACGCGATTTCACGCTCTGCGGAAGCGGCAGAGTCGGAACCGTGTACGGCATTAGCGTCAATAGACGCCGCGAAGTCAGCACGGATGGTGCCGGCTTCGGCTTCTTTCGGGTTGGTCGCGCCCATCAGGTCACGGTTCTTCAGGATGGCGCCTTCGCCTTCCAGAACCTGAACCACGGCGGGGCCGGAGGTCATGAAAGCAACCAGGTCGTTGAAGAAAGGACGCTCTTTGTGCTCAGCGTAGAAGCCTTCAGCCTGCTCCTGAGTCAGGTGCATCATCTTGGCAGCAACGATGTTAAGACCGGCTTTCTCAAAACGGGTATAAATTTCACCGATCACATTCTTTGCTACTGCGTCGGGCTTGATAATCGAGAGCGTGCGCTCGTTTGCCATGTCATTTCTCCAGTATGGGTTCAGGTTAAAAATTCAGGGTTGGGATTATACGCAGTCCGGAGGCTACTGCCTACCGCACGGAACGGAGACGCCCAACAACTTCAATGATTTGTGACGTCGCAAAGTCAACTTCTTCTTCCGTGGTGAACCGCCCAAGCGAGAATCGCAGGGCGCGGTGGGCCTGTTCGTCATCGAGCCCGATTCCACGAAGTACAAACGAGGGCTCGATGGTCGCCGATGCACAGGCCGATCCCGAAGACACAGCCAGCTCCCGCAAGCCAAGCATCAGGGATTCCGCGTCAACACCGGCAAACGACAGATTCATGATTCCCGGCACCCGCGCATCGGTGCTGCCATTGAAAGACACGCCTTCCAGCGAGGAAAGACCATCCAGGAAACGGGACCTCAGGGCCTCCAGCGTTGCCATATCCTCATCCAGCAGATCCGCGGCCCGGGCAAACGCAGCACCCATGCCGACAATCTGGTGAGTCGGCAAGGTGCCGGAGCGCATGCCACGCTCGTGCCCACCACCGTGAATCTGGGCATCAATTTTTACGTCCGGAGAACGGCGGACATACAAAGCCCCAACGCCTTTGGGGCCATAAACTTTGTGGCCAGACAGCGACAACAGATCAACCGGCATTGCTGCCACATTCACGGGCATCTTGCCGGCCGCCTGGGCCGCATCAACATGAAACAATATTCCGCGCTGTCGCAGTCGGTCACCGATGGCGGCGATGTCGGTTACACAACCAAGCTCGTTGTTCACCATCATAAGGCTGACGAGCACGGTTTCCGGCCGAATGGCCTCCTCGACCTGCGCCGGATCAATGCGGCCATCCAGTTGAGGATTCAGCCAGGTCACTTCAACGCCCTGCCCCTCGAGCCACTTGCAGGCATCCAGCACCGCTTTATGCTCAATCGTAGACGTGATGACATGGGCTCCATGCTTTCCGGACACGGCACCTTTGATGGCCAGGTTGTCAGACTCCGTCGCGCCGGAAGTCCAGACGATTTCCCGGGGGTCGGCATGAATCAGCCCGGCCACCTGCTTGCGGGCATTCTCAACTGCGGCTTCGGCTTGCCAGCCATAGGCGTGGGAGCGGGAGGCGGGATTTCCGAATACTCCATCAAGAGTCAGGTACTTGACCATCTCTTCAGCAACAGCAGGATCAACGGGCGTCGTCGCCGCGTAATCCAGATAGACGGGCTTCTTCATAGTGGTATCAGATTAATTGGGTTCAGGCCGGCGTCTGCTCTGTCAGGCGCTCGGTGTTGATCGTCTGGGAGTCATCAGAATCGGACTGGCGGCGATCCTGTCGATCCGCCACCATCTGGATTTCCCGTTTTTTCATCAGGTCAGCAAGACTGATCTCACTGAGAAACTGGTGGATCTGATCGCTCAGGTCCGACCAAAGGTGGTGAGTCAGGCATTTCTCGCCATTCTGGCAATCGCCCTTATTCCCACACCGCGTTGTGTCGAGAGACTCGCTGACCGCATCAACCACCTCGGCAATGAACACGGACCCAGCATCACGACTCAGGCGATAACCACCGCCCGGCCCCCGGATACTAACGACCAGTTTGTGCCTGCGCAGACGGGAAAACAGTTGCTCAAGATACGAGAGGGAGATTTCCTGCCGGGCTGATATGTCCGCAAGACTGACCGGCCCCTGATCCCCGTGAAGGGCCAGATCCAGCATCGCCGTAACGGCATAGCGGCCTTTGGTGGTCAGTTTCATAGTCTCAGCCCCGACAAGGGAATGAATCAGAATTCACAGCGCCGAGTATGAATTGACCCACCAAAACAGTCAAGTATTCACTTATCCTCGGGCTGATCGTCCCGGACACAGTCAAAATCCTCTTCATGCAACGGAGGCAACTCACCATTCTGGTACTCACTGTTGACCTTACGCAGCGCTTTACACATGTTCTCGATGCGGTCATCCACAGCGTGCATATGGTCCAGCAAACTGCGCATGGCCCGGGCGACAGGATCCGGCATCTCCTCGGTCACGCCATAGGCGTCGAAGCCCATACGCTCTTCCATTTCCTTGCGGCGTACGTCGTCACCCTCGTCAGCAGGCTTACGCTTCACGATCACCCGGCCCGGTATCCCGACAACGGTAGCACCTGCGGGCACAGCCTTGGTGACTACAGAGTTGGAGCCTACTTTCGCCCCTTCCCCAACCTCAAAGGGACCGAGAATTTTTGCCCCGGCACCCACGACAACGCCGTTACCGATAGTGGGGTGGCGCTTACCCTTGTTCCAGCTGGTTCCGCCCAGAGTCACGCCCTGATACAGGGTAACGTCATCACCAATCACCGCTGTTTCGCCGATCACCACACCCATTCCGTGGTCAATAAAGAATCGGCGACCAATGGTTGCCCCCGGGTGTATTTCAACACCGGTGAGCCAACGGGCAATGGTCGAGATGGTGCGCGCCAGCCATTTCAGCCCCAGGTTCCACAACCAGTGGGAAAACCGGTGAAAAAGCAGCGCATGCAGCCCCGGATAATTGGTCAACACTTCAAACGTATTTCTGGCGGCAGGATCCCGATGGAACACGCTGCCAATATCTTCCCTTAATCGCTCAAACATGATCTTTATTCCTGGCCAGTGGCGGCTTCATCGGCCTCCGATGCATTCCCAGTGGGCGCTTTACCTGTTGACGACTTCTGCACCGCCGTCAGAATCCCCCTGAGAATATTGATTTCCATCTGATCCAGTCTGGCCCTCTGAAACAAACGGCGCAAACGGGTCATCAGCTGTCGCGGATTTTCCCGGCGATGAAAGTCAATATCCACAAGTACCTGTTCAAGGTGACTGAAGAACCCTTCCACATCATTCACCGGTGCGGGAGGCACATCCCAGCCGGCATCCCCCGGCGCAGTCATGGCTTTTAGATAGGGGCTGCCCTCGCCTCCTTCAAGGCCGCGCAGGTAATTCATGCGCAATTCGTAACAGACAACCTGAACGGCCATCGCCAGATTCAGGGAACTGTAATCCGGATTGGACGGAATATGGATATGGAAGTGACATCGCTGCAACTCTTCGTTGCTGAGCCCATGATTCTCCCGACCAAACACCAGCGCAACCGGGCCAGCCGGTGCATGCTCTGATGCCTTTCTGGCCGCATCCGGTGGCGCAATAACCGGCCAGGGCACCTTACGACCCCTGGCGCTGGTACCCATCACCAGCACGCAATCGGTAATGGCCTCATCCAGCGAGGACACCACCTGTGCATTATCCAGAACATCGGACGCCCCGGACGATCGCGCGTAGGATGTCTCGTCGGGAAACGACGTCGGATTGACCAGCCAGAGGTTGCCCAACCCCATATTCTTCATGGCACGTGCCACTGCCCCAATATTCCCTGAGTGGGAGGTCTCCACCAGAACTATCCGAATCTGATCCTGAAACGTGTCGTTGCCTTCCTGGGGAAGTGCAGGCTTATGCATGGGGCATGGTCTCTATCTATGATTTTGGGTTGGCAATGATAGCAGATTTTCCTTCGGCCTTGCCTCTCCGGACATCCCGAAACCGTGCGCTATCCGTGACATTGCTAAGGCAAAAAACATACAAGCGGGGCTATATTTTGCTATCATACGCGACCTTCACACACCCGGATAATGATCACTCAGATGCAACCAGCAATTAAAATGGCTCTGCGCGTAGCGCGTCAGGGGTCTGACTATCTGAAAGCACATTTCGAGCGCCAGGAACCCAGCGGCAAGGACACGTCCGACCGCCGCGGCCAACTGGAACGTGTTGAAACGTCTATTTACGACAACTTCACGGAACAGCTCGAGAAAGCCTACAAAGACCACACCATCGCACCCATGGGCGAATCAGACGCCAACGGCAGCGAGAAGAGCTGGCATATTTTCCCGCTCCTGGGGCGTGACAATTTCCTGCGCGGCATTCCGGACTTTGCCCTGGCACTGGTCCAGAAAAAGAACAACCGGGCGGAAAACCTGTTGCTGGTCAACCCGATTACCGGCGAAGAGTACTCCGCCAGCCGTGGCCACGGTGCAGCACTGAACAGCCGCCGGGTACGCACCAGCGAAATCAAGCACACCCAGCAAGCTGCTGTTTGCAGCAATCTGCTGGACCAGGCGCGCACTGGCGATGATCCCCTGCTGTGGGGTGAAATGGCCTCCGTGATTGCCAGGGAGTCAGGCATGTTCCGCACATCGGGATGTGTAGCCCTGGACATTGCACGCGTATCCGCAGGCCACCTGGATGCCGCCATTGTTTTCAAACCGGAAGCAGCGGATCTGGACATCGGCGTGATGCTGGCCATGGAGTCCGGCGCTTTGACCGGTGACTTTTCCGGCAACCCGTCCACTGAAAAGGCTCGCCAACTGGTCGTAGCCAATCCCAAGTTGTTCCGAGAAGTACTGAAAGTGCTCCACCCATTTCGCGGGCGCCTGCCCCGCTAAGCTATGACGTTCAAGCGTAACGAAAAAAGCCGCAACCCTAAGGGGCTGCGGCTTTTTTGTTAGAAAGTACGCTTTGGGCTGTGTGCCCGCCTCTTGTTGGATTACGGCCCTTCGGGCCCAATCCAACCTACTGGATACTGGCACCCCTAACGTAGGTCGGATTAGGCGAAGCCGTAATCCGACGACAGACTGACCAGCAATTACATCCGGTTGAGCCACTCCGGTGGCTGCTCTTCCTCTTCCTCGCCTGCAACACCTTCCTTCGCGGGAACCATCAGGTCTTCACGAGAAATGTTCAGAACCATCAACATATTGGCGGATACATAAATCGACGAATAAGTACCGACAACCACACCAATCATCAATGCGAGGGAAAAGTTGTTGATGGCTTCGCCACCAAAGAAGTACAGCGCCAACAACACAACCAACGTGGTACCGGAGGTATTGATGGTACGGCTGATGGTCTGATGGATGGATTCGTTAATGATGTGCCAGGAATCCCCCTCCCTCATCTTTCGGAAGTTTTCCCGAATTCGGTCTGCCACCACGATGGTATCGTTCAGGGAGTAACCAATCACCGCCAGCAAGGCTGCCAGCACCGACAGGTCGAACGTCCACTGGAACAGCGCAAACACACCCAGCACGATAATCACATCGTGAGCCAGGGGTAGCACGGAGGCAATCCCGAACTTGAACTGGAAGCGCATGCCAACATAGATCAACACCACAGCCAGTGCCAGCAGCAGTCCCAGGCCACTGTCTTCTCTCAGTTCCTCACCGACCTGCGAGCCAACGAACTCCGAACTCACAAGCTCGAGCTCAGCGCCACCACTGGTCAACGCGCCTACCACTTCCCGGCCAAGCTTGTCGTTTCCGGATTCGCGCATCCGGATCAGTACCGTGGTGTCGGCACCGAAGTTCTGCACCACGAAATTACTGTAGCCGGCATCCGTCAGCTGATTGCGGATATCATCCAGCACCGGGGCTTCCTGGTACTCCAGCTCAACCGACGTACCGCCGGTAAAGTCCATGCCCAGGTTAAGTCCACGGGTGGCCAGAAGGGCAATGGAGACAACAATCAGTGCAATGGAGACGACGGAAGCAATCTTCCGCACGCCCATGAAATCAATTGGCTGTTTCCGCGTATCAGACATTAGCCAGCTTCCCCCCGATCGACAACTTCTGAATCTTGCGACCACCGTAAACGAAATTCACGATGCTGCGGCTGACCATCAGTCCCGAGAACATCGACGTGAGAATACCCAGAGACAGCGTGACGGCGAAGCCTTTCACCGGGCCAGAGCCCATGGCAAACAGGATGACCGCCACCAACAACGTCGTGATGTTGGCATCAACAATGGACACGAAGGCCCTGGAATAACCGGCGTTAATCGCTGACTGCGGAGGCACCCCGGCTTTCAGCTCTTCCCTGATACGCTCAAAGATCAGTACGTTGGCGTCTACCGCCATACCGACCGTCAGGACAATACCGGCGATACCCGGCAATGTCAGCGTCGCGGACAGGATCGACATGCAGGCGACCAACATCATCAGGTTAAGCGTGAGAGCAACGTTGGCAATCAGGCCAAAGCCCCGGTAGTAGAACGCCATGTAGATCAATACCAGCGCAAAACCCAGGGCAACGGACATCATGCCGGCATCGATGTTCTTCTGACCAAGGCTGGGACCAATAGTCCGTTCCTGTACGAAATACATCGGCGCGGCCAGAGAGCCTGCGCGCAGCAACAGGGCAAGTTCCGATGCCTCAGGAATGGAATCCAGACCGGTGATGCGGAAGCTGCTTCCAAGAGCGGACTGAATGGTTGCGAGACTGATAATACCCTTCTCGACCACCCGGTTCTCTACCGTCTGAACCTTACCATCGACCACTTTTTCCTCGGTCTCGGTACGGTACTCAATAAACAGGACCGCCATCCGACGCTTGATCGCATTACGCGTCGCCCGGTTCATCAGGTCCCCACCCACCGAATCCATGGTGATGTTAACCTGCGGCTGGCCATTTTCATCGAATGCCTGCTGGGCATTGGATACATTATTACCCGTTACGATGATTTCCCGTTCAAGACGGGCAGTACGTTGTGGCTGATCACGAAACGGGAAGACTTCGGTTTCGGCAGCCGGCGCATCCTGCCTTGCCTCCAGACGGAACTCCAGGTTGGCTGTCGCCCCCAGGACACGTTTCGCCTGGGCGGTATCCTGTACGCCCGGCAGTTCGACGATGATGCGATCGGAACCCTGGCGTTGGACCAACGGCTCTGCCACACCCAGTTCGTTTACACGGTTCCGGATCGTGGTCAGGTTCTGCTCCAGGGCGTAGTCCTGAATGGACTTCACTTCCTGTTCGGACAGGGACAGAACCAGCTTGAATTCTTCACCATCGGTCTGCTCATCCAGCAGGAACTGGTTGTACTGATCGCGGACCAGGGCAAAGGCTTCGCTGCGCGCGCCTTCATCACGGAAGCTCAGGATGATTTCCCGACCTTCCAGATCACCACCCCGGTATCGAATCCGCTCGTCCCGAAGCTCCCGCTTGATCTGCCCGGACAAGGCCTCAAGACGCTGCTCAACGGCGGTTTCCATATCCACTTCCAGCAGGAAGTGCACGCCACCGCGAAGATCCAGGCCCAGCTTCATCGGACCCGCCCCAAGACTACGCAGCCAATCCGGCGTGGACGGCGCCATGTTCAGGGCTACGAGGTAGTCCCTGCCCAGGGCATTCTGCACAATCGGGCGTGCCTTAAGCTGATCCTCGCCATTCAGTACCCGGATCAACCCGTTACGATCCCTCAGACTACTGCCTTTGATCTCAATCCCTTCAGACTGGAGGACCTCAACGGCGCGATTGAGGACCCTTTCATTTATCTCGGTACTGCTTCTTGCACCGGTAATCTGTACGGCGTGATCGTCAGGAAACAGGTTGGGTAATGCATAGACAAACCCGATCACCAGGGCAATCAGGATAATCAGGTTTTTCCAGAGCGGGTACTTGTTCAGCATGGGGTTCCTATTAGCCAGCTCAGATATCTTTCAGAGTGCCTTTGGGCAGCGCAGCAGCAACGGCTACTTTCTGAACCTTGATCTCAACGTTATCGGCAACTTCAACCACGATGAAATCGTCAGTCACTTTGGTGATGCGACCGGCAACGCCGCCGGAGGTAACGACTTCATCACCTTTGTTCAGACCGGACATCAGGTTCTTGTGCTCTTTCGCACGCTTGGACTGCGGACGCCAGATCAGGAAGTAGAAAATCAGGATGAAGCCGGCGAAAAAGATAACCTGGCCCATAACACCCATGCCCTGAGCACCGGGATCCTGAGCCAAAGCCAGAGAAGGCATAAGGGCAACGAGTGCAGCTACAAGCAGCTTGATCGATTTCATTCAATATCTCCGTGGTTTCAGATAACTGTTCAAATGTGATTTCGGCCCGCTTAAACGAAAGTCGTCAGTCCGCCAGCGGCGGCACAGTCTCCCCCCGACGGGCGTAGAAGTCGCTGATAAAGTCCGACAATGTACCTGCTTCAATAGCGCCACGCAATCCAGCCATCAGGTTCTGGTAGAACCTCAGGTTGTGGATTGTATTCAACTGGGAGCCAAGCATTTCTCCACACTTATCGAGATGATGCAGATAACTTCTCGAAAAGTTCTCGCAGGTGTAACAGTCACACCGCTCGTCCAGAGGCCCGGTATCGTGACGGTTCTTCGCGTTACGGATTTTCACGATCCCGGTGGAGGTAAACAGGTAGCCATTGCGGGCGTTCCGGGTTGGCATGACACAGTCAAACATGTCCACACCGCGACGAACGGCCTCCACAATATCTTCTGGCCGCCCGACGCCCATCAGGTAACGGGGTTTGTCCGCCGGCATACGGGGCGGCAAGTGATCCAGGATACGAATCATATCCTCTTTGGGCTCACCCACCGACAGACCACCGATGGCATAGCCATCAAACCCGATCTCGGTCAGCCCGTCCAGAGAACGATCCCTCAGGGACTCATACATACCGCCCTGCACAATGCCGAACAGTGCCGCAGGATTACCCTCGTGAGCCTGCTTACTCCGATCAGCCCAGCGCAAGGACATCTCCATGGATTCCCTCGCTTCCTTTTCAGTCGCGGGGTATGGCGTGCACTCATCGAAGATCATCACAATATCCGAGCCCAGGTCACGCTGGACCTGCATGGCGATCTCGGGGTTGAGCTTGACCGGTGAACCATCAACCGGAGAGCGGAAGGTGACGCCCTCTTCGGTTATCTTGCGCATCTCACCCAGACTGAACACCTGGAACCCGCCGGAATCGGTAAGGATCGGGCCATGCCACTGCGTGAAATCATGGAGATCCCCATGGGCTTTCACTACCTCAGTACCTGGCCGGTGCATCAGGTGGAACGTATTACCAAGAATGATCTCGGCCCCAATCTCCTTGATATCCCGAGGCAACATCCCCTTCACGGTACCGTAGGTTCCAACCGGCATGAACGCCGGCGTTTCCACGGTTCCGCGCGGGAATGTCAGCCGACCCCGGCGGGCACGGCCGTCTTCACCGAGCTTTTCAAACGACATGAAACAGGACTGGCTCACGATTTCACTCCGCTTTCTGACTGGTTTCCCCAACATGCCCTTTCAGCATACCGAGGCTGGGCTCCTGGCCCGTAATAAACATGGCATCGCCATAGCTGAAGAAACGGTACTTCTCCCGCACGGCTTCGGCGTAGGCAGCCATAACATTGTTGTATCCGGCAAACGCGCTGACCAGCATGATCAAAGTAGACTCAGGCAAATGGAAGTTGGTCACCATGGCATCCACAGCCTGAAAACGGTAACCGGGATGAATAAAAATGTCAGTTTCACCCCGGAAAGACCGCAACACTCCGCCACGGGTAGCCGACTCAAGCGAGCGTACCGAAGTGGTACCCACCGCCACCACCCGGCCACCGCGGGCACGGGCGCGATTCACAGCGTCGACCGTCTGCTCGGGCACATGGGCCACTTCGCTGTGCATCACATGGTCCTCTATACGATCCACACGTACCGGCTGGAAAGTACCTGCGCCCACATGAAGGGTTACCCAGGCAACGTCCACACCCTGGGCTTTCAGGCGTTCCAGCATAGACTCATCAAAGTGCAGCCCTGCCGTTGGAGCCGCAACAGCTCCAGCCTCCCGGGCGTACACCGTCTGGTAACGCTCGCGATCCGAAGACTCATCGGGGCGGTCCACATAGGGTGGCAAAGGCATGTGACCAATGCGTTCCAGCACATCCAGCACCTCCTCATCGCTGTCACAGATCAGGCGAAACAGTGCGTCGTCGCGCCCCGTCATTTGTAGCGCGGTGCCGTCTTCAAGCAGTATTTTCTGACCGGGTTTCAGGGCCTTGGACGCCCTGACGTGGGCCAGGATCTCGTGTTCACCGAGCACCCGTTCGACCAGAACTTCCACCTGGCCACCGGTTTCCTTGCGTCCAAACAGGCGCGCGGGAATCACTCGCGTGTCATTGAAGACCAGCAAATCACCCGGCTGTAGCAGGTCGGGAAGATCAGTGAACTGTAGGTGGTCAATGTCACCGGACAAGCCGTTCAGGCTCAACAGACGAGATGCAGTGCGCTCTTTGAGCGGATACCGGGCAATGAGTTCATCCGGCAGATCAAAGTGGAAATCGGAGACGTTCATCGAATGGACTGTTCACGACACCGCATTGAGCGGCTTGTAAGTGGTAGCGGCGGGCGGACTCGAACCGCCACGGGTTTTACCCCAACGGATTTTGAATCCGTCGTGTCTACCAATTTCACCACGCCGCCATCGGAGAGTGGTGGGGATTATACTGAGGTTTACTCTGAAAGCAATAACAAGCGCCGGACTTCCTTGTTCCGGCGGCCTTTTTTTATAAACGATCAAACAACGACAGGCGCGAAACCTGGGCAAATGACTGCTGCGCAGCCTGCAACACGAAGCTCTGGAAGCTCAGGTTACTGATTGCTTCGGCATAGTCCACATCCTGCAGTTGTGAGCGGATTTCGTTACTGTAAACCGAAGAGTCTTCCAGGAAAGACTGGGTGGATTCCACCGCATTCATTCGCCCACCCAACTCAGTCTGTTTCTTGATAATGCTTTCCTGGGCAAAGTCCAGATTGGTCAGGGAATTGCCAATCAGGTCATCGTAGGCATCCTGACCGCCAGGTGCCGACTTATCGATGTTCTCAAGGCCATAGATCAGTTTTTCAATGGACGTAAACGCCGACTGTTTCTGGGCCGTCTTCAATGTGAACTCGTCACCGATGGCAGCATCAAAGATCTCCACCTGAGCACCGGCCACCTCAAAACTTCCACCACTGGTATACGCAGGCGGATCCACAACCAGGGGGGCGTCCGTTTGCCGGTTAAAAGCCTGCACTTCTAGGCCGCCGGCACCGTCATCTACCACGGAGATCGCAATATCATCCGGATACACCAGGTCGAACTCAGCTCTGTCCACCACCATTCCGGAGCTGATCCGCGCCCCAGAGGTATTGGAGGACGACGCCTCAGCAAAGAACGTGGGTTCGGCTGCCTGCACATCTACAAAGATACCTTTGCCGTGGTCGCTGATCGGAACGGTGACACCGTCATCGATTTCCAGCACACGTTGGCCCTCATCTCCGCGGTACACCCAATCCCCGGACACATTCTTTGTGAACGCCTGCTGATTGCCCTGAAAGCCGCTGAAAATATACTCACCGGAGGCGTCTTTGGTGTTGGCGATTGTGGCCAGTTGATCCAACCGCTCCTTCAACTCCGAAGCAATGGAATTACGGTCATTCTGGCTCAGCGAGCCGTTACCGGCCTGGACGGTCAGTTCCCTCACCCGCTGAATCACATCAATGGAACTGGCCAGGGCATTCTCTTCCTGCTTGAGGCGATTATCGGCCAGTTGAGCATTGCGCTGATAGGTATCTACGCGCGCCAGTTCCTGATCGAGCTTGAGAATGCGGGCTGCCGCCACGGGATCATCGGAAGGCCGATTCACCCGCTTGCCGGTGGATATTTGCTCAGAGGTTTTGTTCAGACCAACATTAAGGTCCTGGAGGCGGTTGATGCCACCGGAGAAAACCTGCTGTGACGATATTCTGATCATCTCACCCCTCCCCTGTTACCGGAAAGTCTGCAACAGTGTCGTAAACAAATCCTGAGCCACACTCATAACCTGGGCCGAGGCGTTATAGGCAGCCTGGTACTGAATGAGCTTACCGGCTTCCTCATCGAGATTGACGCCCGATACCGATTCCCGCTGATTGGTGGACTGCTCCAGCAAGGTCTGGCTGGCGTCCTTGTCCAGTTGACTCTGGCGGGTCTTTACACCGACAGCCTCGACCACCCCGGCGTAGCCTTCGGTGAAGCTCTGGGTACCGTTGTTCATGGTGTTCGCCGTGCCCAGCGCCGCCAGAAACTCGGCGTTGCGGTTATCGGACACACCGTTCTGGTTGAAGTCGATGGTGAACACGTCACCCACTTCGGGATTACCGGAAATCTCGAACTGAAAGCCCTGGTATTCCGCACCGTCACTGGGATCTTCACTGAACAGCTTGTTGGAGATACCGCTCTGGTAAGGCTTGTCAGCAATAATGGCATCGCCGTTATTGTCGAAGACACTGAACACAAGGTTGCCCGCGCCATCGTCAGCAAACTGAACCTCCAGGGGACCGTTGGTCAGCTCACCTTCTGTTCGAAAACCAGGTAGTAAGGCGTTGGTGAACGGATTACGGACGTTCAGCATCTTGCCCTGATTAATCTGCGCAGTGCCGCTGTTGCCCAGGTCCGACTCGGCACGAACCGGGCTGGCGAACGCCAGGTCTTCTTCCCGCTCCACCTCAAGGTCGAAGTTGGCAGCGGCGTGCCGCGTCGGCTGGATCAGATACTTGTCGCCGGGATTAAAGGTGCCACCCTCTATGCGGATGTTGAACCCCGGCATGGAGATTTCGGAATTCACCGGGTCCGGTAACCGGCCCTGATTCACGATCTTTCCCGTTTCACTTTCAATCAGCTCGTAACTGCGGCCATCGCCGCTGAACTGAAGGGACCAGCTTCCTGATTCGAGAAGCGAGCTATCGGTGATTTCAACCGCCAATTGCGCATCCTTCGGCGCCAGGTTGTTGGCATTGGCCACCACCCGGCTTCGCTGTGCTGCAATATTGTTAACGTCGGTGAAGAACAGACCACCCAACTCGCCCTCGAGATCCAGACCAATCTCATGCTGATGATTCATGGTGTCTGCCAGTGCAATGGCAACGCGGCCGAGCTCATCAAAAGCCGGCTTCAGCGCTTCGGCCTCGAATCGGCGCAACCCGCCAAGCCTGCCCCCGTTGATCTGCTCATCCACCGCCAGGGTCCGACCGCCATTGGTCAGGGTAAATTCCAGCGAGGTTGGCTCCGAAGGACTCTCGCGGGTACCAAACTCTGCGGCATTGCTGCCAACCACCAGGGCCAGGCCATTATTCAATGCCACGTTGACCTGACTGCCCTCGGCCTGAGTCACCTTGATACCGACCAGATTCGACAGTTCCCGAAGCGCCTCGTCACGCTTATCCAGCAATTCATTAGGCATCTTTCCCTGGGCAAGCCCCGGGGATTCGGAAATAGCCAGGTTCAGCTCAGCAATACTCTTCAACAGCGTGTTGGCATCCTTCACACCCTGCTGCATCTGGGTTTTTACAGACTCGCGCTGCTGAATGAACTCCTGGTTCAGGGCCTGGAACCGATTCACAATCTGCTGCGCCTCGCTCAGAACAAGCTGGCGTTGCGGTAACGAGGCCGGATCTTCCGCAGCATTCTGCAGGCTGGCAAAGAAGTTATTCAGGGCACCGCTGAGACCGGTTGTCTCTCCACCAAGCAGGTTATCGAGGCGTGACAGCTCCGAATTCAGTGTTTGCTGTTCGCCATTCAGCGTGGTGTCTTCACGCACCTGCTGTACCAGGAATTCATTGGCCAGCCTGCGAATGTTGGAGATGCTGACCCCGCTGCCAATGGTCCCGGCCCCGGTTTGTTGCCCCGGCTGGGTGTCAAACTGGACTTCCTGCCGGCTGTAACCGGGCGTGTTGGCATTGGTAATGTTATTACCGGTGGTATTCAGCGCCGCCTGGTGGGCAAGGACGCCTGTCAGACCAATATTGATCAGTCCTGCCATAACCGTTACTCCTCAGCCTCAGGATTGTCCGGGGAGCCTGCATTACCCATGGATCCTGTCATCAGGGATGTCATCAGTGAATCGCCGTTCATGATCCGGCGGATCTTGGCACCGTATTGCGGGTCGGTGGCGTAGCCGGCGTCCTGCAGTTTTTGTGCGAATACTTCAGGCTGATCAGCAGACGCCAGGACACCCCGGTACCTGGGGTTGGATTCCAGGAACGACACGTAATCCCGGAAACTGGATTCGTAATCCGGGTAGGCCCGGAACGATGCCCGCTCGCTCATGGGAACGCCCTCACGGAATTCCGTGGTAGCAATATTGACGGACTCCCCCTGCCAGCGATGGTCGGCTTTGATACCGAACAGGTTGTGACTGGGTGAAGCACCCTCACCTTCAATCATGTGCTTGCCCCAACCGGTTTCGAGGGCCGCCTGGGCAATCATCACACGGGGATCAATACCGCTCTCAGCGGCCACACGCCTGGCTACCGGCAGAAGCTCCCGGACAAATTCGGCAGGACTGTTAAAGCTTCGCGGCAGCATTGCAGCCTCGGCTTTAACTGGCACACTGGCGGCCATTTCCGGTTCAGCCGCAGCCATCCGCTCGACTTCCTTCACCTGTTCCGGGAGCTTTTCAGACAACGCCGGAAGGCTGCGGTCGTAGTCCGCCAGCGTCGCTTTATGACTGGACAGCCTTCCATTCGATTCGCTCATACCGGGAATCTGACGGCTGAGCTGACGGACCAGCGCTTCGGCCAGACCGGTGCCGCCCCGCTGCCCGGCCAGCGTCAGGCTGAGCTGGTTATCGAACATGTCGCGGTAGTGCTGGGATTCGTTGCTGTTGAGATAATTATCTTCAGAGAACACGTCTCCGGCTTTGCGCATGGATTTCAGCATTTCACCAAGAAACAGGCTCTCGAACTGACGAGCCACCTCGGCCAGGGCTGCTTTCTTGTCGGTCCTGGCCTGGGCTTTCAGCTCATTGAGTCCACTGAAATCGGTATAAATCCGGGCCTGTTGAACGCTGGAATCCTGCATCACGCCACCTAAATCACAATCAGCTCGGCACGCAGTGCGCCTGCCTGTTTCAGTGCTTCAAGAACGGCCATTACATCCCCTGGCGCCGCACCCACCTGGTTAACCGCCTGCACGATCTCGTTAAGGGTCACCGCCGGGCCGAACTGGAACATCCGGGCTGGGTCCTCAGTGACAGCGATCTGGGATCTCGGCACGATTGCGGTTTCACCACCCGCAAAGGGGTTGGGCTGCTCCACGTCCGGATTCTCTTCAATGGTCACCGTCAGGTTGCCGTGGGTGACCGCTGCCGGGCTGACCTTGACGTTCTGACCCACCACAATGGTGCCGGTGCGGCTGTTGATCACCACCTTGGCGGCATCCTCAGCGGGATCCACTTCGATGTTCTCCAGAATCGACAGGAAGCTGACCCGCTGATCCGCATCCCTCGGCGCTTTCACCGACACTGACGTGGCATCGTGGGCATAGGCCATCCCCGGACCAAGCATGCCATTGATCGCCTCGACCACCCGGCGCGCCGTGGTGAAGTCCGCGCGCATCAGGTTAAAGGTGATGGTGTCTCCCTTGCTGAATGGCGAGAGCACCTCCCGCTCAATGGTGGCACCGTTGGGAATCCGGCCAACCGACGGAACGTTCACGGTAATACGTGAACCGTCCTGTCCCTCGGCACCAAAGCCACCTACCACGAGGCTGCCCTGGGCCATGGCATAAATCTGATCATCCGCACCCTTCAGCGGTGTCATCAACAACGTTCCGCCCCGGAGACTATCGGCATTACCGATAGACGACACCGTGATATCCAGCTCCTGGCCGGGTTTCGCAAAAGGCGGCAAGGTAGCGCTGACTGTTACCGCTGCCACATTGGCCAGTCTCGGGTTAACACCCTCTGGCAAGGTAATACCAAACTGATTCATCATGTTGCGGAAGGTCTGGTTGGTAAACGGCGCCTTGTCACCGGTACCATCGAGCCCCACCACCAGCCCGTACCCAACCAGCTGGTTGTTACGCACACCCTTGATTCGAGCCAGATCCTTCAGGCGGTCCGCCAGCACCGGCGAAGCCACTACGGAAAAGGCCAGAACAACAATCCAGAACCGCATCAGCCTCATAACGGCCACCACTCGCTGTTAAAGAAACGGGACAACCAGCCCATCTGGTTGGCCTGATCAAAATCACCGGTACCGCCATAGGCGAAACGGGCATTGGCAATACGGTTGGACGCAACGGTGTTGTCCGGCGCGATATCCTGGGGGCGTACAAGACCAGTCAGGCGAATGTATTCATCGCCGTTGGTCAAGGACAGCCATTTCTCGCCGCGAATTTGCAACACGCCATTGGGCAGAACTTCGGTCACCGTCACAGTGATACTGCCCGCCAGGCTGTTGCTCTGGTCCGCTTCGGCCTGGCCTTCAAAATCCCGTTCCTGATTGATATTTGTTGCCACATTCAGGTTGGTCAGCCCCAGGATTGAGGGTTCCGGCAGGGAAATTTCCTGATCCTTGGTAATGCTGGTTTCCGCATTCTTGCTGGCTCGGGTGGACTCCTCGAGCTTCACGGTCAGGACATCACCCACGTTCAGCGCCACGGTATCCCCGTAGAGATTGTGATTGCGGCTGCTCTGGAAGATGGCCCCGGATTCCGGATCACGCTGCATCATCGCCTCGGCCCGTACGGGTGCGTATGCAGGGTCATCCGGAACGGCCCTTGGGCGGCTCATGGCTGTGCATCCCTGCAGCACGATCAGCATACCGACCAGCGCCAGAGTGCCAGCTGGGGTTTTGCTACCTGTTATCGCGATGCGCTTCATGTCTTAATCCCCTCAGCTATCCGCAGAACTATCCGCTCAAAAAAAGCGACGACCGGATCAGCCGATGTTGTTCGTAATAAACTGCAGCATCTGGTCGGTGGAGGACACGACCTTGGAATTCATTTCGTAGGCACGCTGGGTGGTGATCATGCTCACCAGCTCCTCAACCACTTCCACGTTGGAAGACTCGATCATGCCCTGCTCCAGAGAGCCCAACCCACCGATGCCTGGCTCACCTTCAGCCGGATCACCGCTGGCATTGGTTGCTTTGAACAGGTTGTTACCAATGGCCTGCAGCCCCTGGGGGTTGATGAAGTCCACCAGGGTTATCTCACCCAGGTTCACCGGAGCGGCCTGATCATCCACCACGGCAGACACGGTTCCGTCCTTACCAATGGTGATGTTAGTGGCGTTCTCCGGCACATTGATGTTGGGCTCCAGCGTGTACCCGTCCGGATTGACGATGTCGCCATCGGCATTCAACTGGAACTGACCGTCACGGGTGTAGGCAATCTGGCCATCCGGAAGAAGGATCTGCAGAAAACCACGACCGTTAACCGCCAGATCCAGCGGCTGCTCAGTGACTTCCAGGTTGCCCTGTGAGAATTGCTTGGTGGTACCCACCACCCGCACACCGGTGCCGAGCTGAAGACCGGACGGCAGTTCGGAATTTTCGGTGCTCATGCCGCCAGGCTGTCGATTTACCTGGTACAGCAGATCCTGAAAAACCGCACGGTCCCGTTTGAAGCCGGTAGTGTTGACGTTAGCCAGGTTGTTGGAAATCGTGGACATCTTGGTGTCCATTGCGCTTAACCCGGTTTTACTGACCCAAAGTGCTGGATGCATGGTATTACTCCTTGCCAGAGGGCTTTGTCAGGCGGCCATGTATTGCCGCTTTTTTGCCCATCCGGCGACTGTGCTCAAGGTTTATCAGAGGTTCTGCAACAGACGTGCCGAAGCCTCGGAATTTTCATTTGCGGTGCTCATAACCTTTACCTGCATCTCGTACTGCCGCGACAGTTGCAGGTTGGCGATCATTTCTTCAACGGCGTTCACATTGGACCCTTCGAGAAAGCCAGACGCCACGCGCATATTTCCGTCCGGCGGCTCAGGACCGTCCAGGGCCTGGTCCGGCTTGCGGCGCATATAGCCGTCCTCGCCTTTCTCAAGAGCACCGGGCGGAGGATTCACCAGCTTCAGGCGGTCAATTTCCACCAGCTGATCCGGCGGACCACCCACAGGAATAATCGAGATGGTGCCGTCTGCGCCGATCTGAACATTGTCAAAAGGGGGCAAGGCAACCGGGCCACCATTACCCATAACCATGTCACCGTTGGCGTTGCGGACCAGTCCGTTCACATCAATCTGCAAACTGCCGGACCGGGTGAAGACCTCCTCGCCCCGCTGGTTCTGTACCGCCAGCCAGCCATCACCTTCAACGGCAACGTCCAGTTTGCGGCCGGTTTCCATAAGGGCGCCGGCGGACAGATCTGTTCCCGGTCTCTCGGTCATGGCATAGGCTCGTGTCGGGTGATGCTCACCGAACACCGCCATACTGCGGGCCTGGGCAAAGTCTTTCTTGAAACCCGTGGTGCTGACGTTCGCCAGGTTATTGGCATGGGCACGCTGGGCCAGCATGTTCTGCTTGGCGCCAGACATTCCGATGTATAGGGCTTTATCCATGGGAAAACTCCTGCCGGAATTTTGACTGTTACCAGTCTTCCTGCAGGAGTTGTGCCAGAATTGAGTTTTGCGGATTACCTCAGGTTGATGATGGTCTGGGTGACCGCATCTGAGGTTTCAATGGTTTTTGCGTTCGCCTGGTAATTACGCTGGGCAATGATCAGGTTGACCAACTCGGCAGACAGGTCGACGTTGGAGTCCTCCACCGAACTGGCCTTGATGGAACCCAGGGTTCCGGTGTCCGGAGCCCCGACAATCGGCTGACCGGATTCGAAGGTTTCCACCCAGGTCGTATCCCCCACAGGTGACAATCCATCGGTGTTATTGAATGCCGCCAGGGCCACCTGCCCCAACGCCTTGGACTGGCCGTTCGTGTAACGGGCAAACAGCACACCCTGATCGGATACATCCAGACCGGACAGCCGGCCCGTGGTGTAACCGTTCTGATTCTGGTCATTCACGCCAAAAGCACTACCGTATTGCGTGGTTTCGCTGAGATCCACTACGAACGCGGACGTGGTCGGTGGCTCAGGAATGGGCGTCACCACTTCCTCCCCGGGTGCAGGAGGACCATCCGCACCATTAGGCAGGCCATTCGCATCTTTCGGCACCCAGTCATCTACAACGATTTCACCGTTGGGATCGCCATTGATTGATTGCAATTCGCCATCCTGATTGAAGCGTGCGGTAAATGGCGTTTCGTCCGTTCCCGCCACCATTTCGCCGTCAATCTGCATGTAGATGGACCATTCACTCTGACCCACGCCATTGCCCGGCGAAGGCTCCTTCACGAAGAACTGGGTCATCTCGTGAGAGTTACCGAGACTATCGTAGATCGTGGTGGAAGTAGCGTGATTGTAGGTGCGCTGGTCCAGCGGATTGAACTCGTTGGTAATCCGAGTTTCGCCTGCGGCAAAACTTGCCTCAAACGCGCCGGTTCCCGTGGAATCCGTCAGTATGCCGGTAACCTCACGCTCAGCGGTCACAAACAGGTTGCCGCGTTCTGGCGCAGCGAATGACTGGCTTCCGAGGGCACCGGTTGTGTACGCCATATCAACGGTAAACCCGCGGCTGTCGATAATGGAAATATCATCACCGGTGTCGGAAACCTGCGCTTGCACGGTATTCAGTTCCGAGTCATTGATGGCGGCAGCCAGGGAATCCAGATCGGTAATGCCATCGCTGCCACGGAAGGTCACGTTGTCACTGCCGTTCAGAGATATGGTGAGCTCGAAGTCCGGATCGGACAGATCGCTGGCCAGCTGAGCCATATCAAACTGCTCGGACAAATCAAATTGAGTCCTTGCAGAGGCGTTAATACCTTTCTGTGATCCCAGAAGCTCGGCGACTTCATTAGCCGGCTGCCCTGCACCAATGGTAATCAGCTGTGACGTTGTGCCGTCGGAATACTCTATCTGGAACGCATCGCCATCCAGATCAGCCACGCTGAGATCTTCACCGAGATCGCGTATCCGGTTTTCCAGCACACTTTGCCTGGAATCCAGGTTCAGATCGGAACTCAGATTGGTTGTCCGCCGGGGTGCCAGATTGTCCGTTTCGACCTGCAGGTCGCCACGGATACCAGACAGGTTACCGTCATCGTCAGCGGTAAAACCCTGCACACGCATGTTCTGGTTGTTGGTCACAAATCCGTCTTTGTCGATACCAAACTGGCCGGCACGGGAATATCGGATTTCGCCGCCGTTGTTCAGCACAAAGAAGCCATCACCGTTAATCGCCATATCCAGGCCGTTGTCGGTGAAGCTGATATTGCCCTGACCGAAAGACTGCTTCACATCCTGTACCCGAACACCGTCACCCACGGGGTTGGTGCCGGAACTCAGAAAACCGCTGGCATAAAGGTCGCCAAACTGGGCACTGCTGCTTTTGAAACCAACCGTACTCGCATTGGCAATGTTGTTACCGGTGACGTCCAGATCAACGGACGCTGCCCTCAAACCGCTAAGCCCTGTATTAAAAGCCATAATTCACCTCGTGGTTCCGCACCGGTAGTTCAGTTAATTTGTTCGACTTCGGACAGGGCGATAGAGCCCATACCCGACAGATTCAGTGTGACCTTGCCGCCCTGGCCAAGAGAGACGCTGTCTACATTCGCACTAACCATGGTCGCGAGCTGTTCTGTACCGCTGGGGTAGGAACCCTCAGCAACAATGCGATAAGGACCCGGTGGCAAAGCATTGCCGTTACCGTCCTTGCCGTCCCACTGGAACGAAGCCACACCGGCCTGGCTGGCGCCGAGATCGATCTGTCGCACCCGCTCACCATTCTGACTCTCAATGGAAACTCGCAGCCCGCCGGTGGAGGCCGGCACCTGGATAGTGCCGGTGATCTCGCCTTCGCTACCGAGTATGCCAATTTGCGAAGGCGCCAAAACAGTCCGGCCCACCATGGCCGACGCCTGTAGCGCCTGGGTGGAGCGGAACTGACTGCCTAATTCGTCCACGCTCCGGGCCACTCCCTGCATTTCCTCAAGGGAGCTGAACTGGGCAAGCTGGGAAATGAACTCTCCATTGTCCTGGGGCTCAAGCGGGTTCTGGTTCTTCAACTGGGCAATCATCAGCTCCATGAACTCATTCTTGCCGAGTTCACTGGTACCGTTGCCGGCACCGCCCTGCTGATGACGAAAATCGCCCAGTACATCAGAGACATTCGTCGGGTTAATTGCGCTCATCGGTCAGTCCTCGCCCGGTTACTGCTGCCCAAGTGTAAGAATGCGCTGCATCATGGATTTGGCCGTGTTCATAATGTCCACGTTCATCTGAAAGCTGCGGGAGGACGACATCATGTCAGCCATTTCCTCAACTACATTCACGTTGGGGTAGTACACGTAACCGTCTTCGTTGGCAGCGGGGTGGTTGGGCTCGTAACGCATCTGCAGTTCCGCGTCGCTCTCGACAATGCCTTCCACACGAACACCCGCACCGGGACCATCCTCACTTCCGAACGCCATCCCCTGCTGATCAGGATTCAGCATGGACTGCTGAATGGTCGCAAACACCGGTTTGCGTGCCCGGTAAGTTGTCTCGGTGCTGGAACTGGCCGTCTCCGCGTTGGCGATGTTGGACGCAGTGGTATTGAGCCGCAGTGACTGTGCGGTCATGCCAGAACCGGCAATATCAAAAATGTTACCCAGGGACATAATGCTGCTCCTCTAAATGATGGCTGCGCCCGGTTACTGACCGGAGAGGGCTTTCTTCAGCCCTGAGAATTTACCGTCCAGGAACTGAAAACTCGCCTGGTAGTCCATCGCATTCCTCATGAACCGACTCTGTTCCTGCTGAGTTTCCACGGTGTTGCCATCAACGGAAGGCTGGTGCGGCAAACGGTAGAGCAACTCGTTATCCTGGCCACCGGGTGTGGTATCCATATGGGCATCGTGAGTCCGCTCCATGTTGAAGCCGCTGGCGTTTTGTTGCGCCTTCTCCAGCATCGCGCGGAAATCCACATCCCTGGCCTTGAAGCCCGGGGTGTCCGCATTCGCGAGGTTATTCGCCAATACTTCACCGCGTTTTACCCTGGCCTCCAGGGCGTGCTGGTGAATACCCAGTGCTTTATCAAAGGAAATTGCCATACTGCCTCCCGAATCTTGTGCCCGGCCCTGCATTGGTTTGCCGGTTCACCTCTTTGCAATGGACAAAGCAACGTCAATGCCAGTTTTCGGGAGAGCACGTATTCAGGGGGCTGGAGAAAGATGCAGGGAGATAAAAGAAGAAAATGTCAGGCTCCGATCGGAGTAACGGAAGCAGAAGCGGCAATCGCTTTCCCCTACCGGCTAACGGAAGGGAATTCAGGTAGGCCTTATCTGAATTGTGGCGTTTCTGTATACCTGTTAACCTTTAGTACTACTCCGACCATTAAAAAATTATAAGGAGCGAGCGGTAGAATCATGAGTGAACAAAGCGCCTTTCGAAACTTTTCGGAATTCTACCCGTACTACCTGGAAGAACACAGTGACGTCACCTGCCGCAGGCTCCACTTCGTGGGCAGCCTGCTGGTGATCATCGTTGCGCTCTATGCCATTACCACCGCCAAGCTCGCGTGGCTCCTGCTGTTGCCCGTTATCGGTTACGGTTTTGCCTGGGTCGGTCATTTCTTCTTTGAGAAGAACCGGCCGGCAACGTTCAAGTACCCGCTATACAGCCTGATGGGTGACTGGGTGATGTTTCGCGACATCCTCATTGGAAGGATCCGGTTCTAAGATGATGAGTGCACCCGTGGATCTGCGCAATGCCAGCAGCGGTGCCGGCAAGTCCACCACTGTGGATGCCCAGATCGATCCCGTCGCCATTCCACCGATGCCGGATTATAACGGGCGCACCCTTGCCTACACTGCCACGGCTGCCATCATCACTTCCGGTGTGTTCCAGGGCATTTTCCCGGACTGGATGCTGTGGCTGATTGCCGGAGCCCTGACCTGGCCTCACATTGCCCACATCCTGACCCGCCGCACCTTCCTTAGACACTCCCCGCGTATCCGCCAGAAAATGCTGATTGTGGACTGCTTGATTGGCGGTGGCTTTGTCGGCGCCATAGGCGTGGTGGCCATTCCGTCAGTCTCCGTAATGCTGATGCTGATGTTCAGTTGCCTGATCATTGGCGGCTTCCGGCAATGGGTGTTCGGGTCAGTATTCATGACGGCATCACTGTTCATCGGCCTGGCCATTTTCGGCCCGGCCGAAAGTTTCCAGGCACCTCTGATCACCAGCATTCTATCGCTGCTGGCGACCGGTCTTTACATCTGTGTTACTGCCTTCTATTCCCACCAGCAGGCGCGGGCACTGATGATGGCCAAGACCCAGATCCAGAATCAACGGGAGCAGTCCATTGCCCTCTCCCACAAATTGTCCAAGTACCTCTCACCCCAGGTCTGGCAATCGATCTTTACCGGTGAGCGGGATGTGCGCCTGGAAACCCAGCGCAAAAAACTGGCCATTTTCTTCTCCGACATCAAAGGCTTTACCGAGTTGTCCGAGGAAATGGAGCCGGAAGCCCTGACCGAACTGCTTAACCACTACTTCAATGGCATGTCAGAGGTGGCACTGAAATACGGCGGCACCATCGACAAGTTCGTCGGCGATTCGATCATGGTGTTCTTCGGTGACCCCACCAGTCGGGGCCAGCGGGAAGATGCCTTTGCCTGCGTGTCCATGGCCATCGAGATGCGCAAGCACATGAAGATCATGCGCCAGAAATGGCGAAGCCAGGGCATCAAGACTCCCCTGGAAATCCGCATGGGGATCAGTACCGGTTACACCACTGTCGGTAACTTCGGCGCGGAAAACCGCATGGATTACACCATCATCGGCAAGGAAGTGAACCTGGCCAGCCGGCTGGAATCCCTGGCCGATCCGGGTGAAATCCTGGTGTCCTATGAGACCTTCTCACTGATCAAGGACCGCATCATGTGTCGGGACAAGGGTGAGATTACGGTGAAAGGGTTTGGCAAACCGGTACCGATTTATGAAGTGGTGGACTTCCGCCGCGACATGGGTCCAAACCGCAGTTTCCTGGAACACGAGCACAGCGGGTTTGCCATGTACCTGGATTCCGAGAAGATTTCCGAGCGGGAGCGCCAGGCCATTCTGACCGCCCTGGAAGACGCCGCTGACCGCCTGCGGCAGGAAGAGGAAATTCGCTAACTCCCTCCCCTTGCGCACTTACTGACGGATCAGCCGGGCTCCGGAACCATCCTCCGGATTGGTACTGCGCCAGGGGTTGATGTCCAGCCCGCCCCTGCGGGTATAACGGGCACACACCATCAACACTTCCGGTTTGCATCTTGCCATGATGTCGGTAAACAGTGTTTCCACGCAGTGCTCGTGGAAGTCCTGTTTCTGGCGAAAGCTGACGATGTAGCGCAGCAGTCCCCTGCGATCCAGTTTCGGCCCGGTGTAGCGGATCATCACGGTAGCCCAGTCCGGTTGACCGGTGACCGGGCAATTACTTTTCAACAGATGCGAACACAGGCTTTCCGAAACCGACTCTCCGAACGCCGACAGGGATTCTGGTGCGTAATCGTAGGTCACATCGTCCACGGTTTCGCCGTCGATCAGTTCGTAGCCTTGCGGGCGGCCTTCTGCCATGGCGCCCTCATCCACGCTGCGCATGGTCACCTGCACCGCCGCGCCACTGCCGCTGGACAAGTCCCGGGTGATCACATCCGCAACCTGGTCAGGCGACGAAAATACGGCCTGATTCAGTGAGTTCAGATACAGCTTCAGGGATTTCGACTCGATGATGTTCGGCGAAGCGGCCGGAAAACGGATTTCCGCCCAGGCCACGGCCGGCACGCCATCGGCACGCAACCAGGACACTTCCCAGGCCTGCCAGAGATCTTCCCCGAACCAGGGCCAGCGGCCGTCGTTCAGACCAATGCGGCGACGGTTTTCCTCCCGGGGCACGGGGAAAAGCAGGTCCGGGTTGTAGCGGTCCGGATACTCACTGGATTTGCCAAGGGGGGCATCATTAAGCGCCATGGGGTGTCCTGTTCAAAAAGAGCTGAAATTTAGTGGCGAATGCCTTTGCCACGCTTGAGCATCCGCAAAGAGATCGCCGTCAGCAGGGCAATAAACACCAGGATCATGCCCAGCGCCACAAAAGGATTCACATCCGATACGCCCAGAATACCAAACCGGAAGGCATTCACCATGTAAAGGATCGGGTTGATCATCGACACGCCCTGCCAGAAATCCGGCAACAGGCTGATGCTGTAGAACACCCCACCCAGGTACGTCAGCGGTGTGAGCACAAAGGTCGGCACGATGGAAATATCATCGAACTTGGTGGCCAGCATGGCGTTGATAAACCCGCCAAGGGCAAACAGCGCTGACGTCAGGAACACCGTCAGCACCACCATCGGCAGGTTATGGATCTCCAGCCGGGTGAATGCCAGCGACAACAGGGTCACAATCAGCCCGATCCCCAGGCCGCGGGCCATTCCGCCACAGACATACCCGGCCAGAATGATCCAGTTGGGCACCGGCGACACTAACAGCTCCTCAATACTGCGCTGGAACTTCATCGAGAAGAACGACGACACCACATTGGCGTAGGAACTGGTGATCACCGCCATCATGATCAGCCCGGGCACAATGAAGGCCATATAATCAAAGCCGCCCATCTCACCAATCCGGGAGCCAATCAGGTTACCGAAAATGATGAAGTACAGCGTCATGGTGACCGCCGGCGGCAGCAGGGTCTGTGGCCAGATACGGGTGAATCTCCGGATTTCCCGGATGACGATGGTGTTGAACGCTGTGACCATTGCCTGGACCTTCATGCGGCACCTCCGCTGGCTTCACGCGCGTTTTCTTCCACCATTCGGATAAACAGCTCCTCCAGGCGATTGGCCTTGGTTCGCATACTGACCACCTTGATCCCCTGTTGCTCAAGCTGAACGAATACCCGGTTCAGCCCCTGCCCTTTCTCGACCTCCACTTCCAGCGCGCCTTCGTCACTCAGTCGACAGGGAAAGCCCTCCAGCTCCGGGGCACTTTCAAGCGTGGTTTCGGTATCCAGCACAAAGGTTTCCACATGCAGTTGCTGCAACAGTTCACGCTTGCTGGTGTGTTTCAGGATTCGGCCATGGTCAATGATTGCGATATTGCGACACAGAGCCTCGGCTTCCTCCAGGTAGTGGGTGGTCAGGATAATGGTGGTGCCCTGGCGGTTCATTTCCTCCAGGAACGTCCACATGGACCGGCGCAGCTCTATATCAACCCCTGCGGTCGGCTCATCGAGGATCAGCAACTTGGGCTCGTGCACCAGGGCGCGGGCAATCATCAGCCGTCGCTTCATACCACCGGACAGCATCCGCGCCGGGGTATCTTTCTTGTCCCAGAGTCCCAGCTTGCGCAGGTATTTTTCAGCCGACACTTTTGCCTGCTTCAGCGGGATGCCGTAGTAACCCGCCTGGGTAGTGACAATGTCAAAAACCTTCTCAAACTGATTGAAATTGAACTCCTGGGGCACCACCCCGAGGTTCAGTTTCGCATCAGAAAGGTGGGTATCAATGTCATAACCAAACACCCGGACCTTGCCCCCGGTCTTGTTCACCAGGGAACACACGATGCCCAGCGTGGTCGATTTGCCAGCCCCGTTAGGGCCCAGCAGAGCGAAGAAATCGCCCTGCCTGACGTTCATGTCGATACCCTTGAGGGCGTGGAAACCATCACCGTAGGTTTTGGTCAGCCCCTCGATCTCCAATGCGTTGGTCATAAACTACCCAGAATAGTGGCGTGTCGGGCCAAAAAAGCCCAGCCAATTGCGTGATCTGTTAAACCAGAAGTGTTTTAAGTTGTGGCAACAACGGAATTTTCAAGTCACAGCCCTGGATTTCCCGGGACCGGAAAAGCTCCAAACTGCGACAGGATTCCCGATATCCCCGGGCGCCGCTCCCTATAATGCCGGTTACAACAACTTACAAAAGGCCCGGCGAAGCCAGACGCTTCCATACGGCAGGCCGCAAGACCAGGGAATGCAAGCAGCACCATGAGATCCGTTCATCTTTTTCAGTTGTCCCTGCCATTCATCGCAGCACTGTTGTTATCGGCCTGCCTCGGCGGAGACAGCGGAAGCAGCAGCGACGACACCCGCACCGGCTCATTGACATACCATGGCATAAGCGGTTTGCACTACACCACTGCCAGCCGCAGCGAACCAACCGACAGCGCCGGCCAGTTCCACTACTATCCCGGTGAGCGCCTCACGTTTCGTGTCGGCAACCTGACCCTCGCTTCGGATGTTCCCGCGGGCCAATACCTTACCCCAATGGAATTCCTTGCCGATATCCGCGAAAACCTGAACAACCCGGGCACCGATGACGAAGGACTGCGAACACACCAGATCACCGAACAGCAATTGATGACTGACACCGCGCTGCTCAATCTCACCCGCTTCCTGCTCGCCCTGAACTGGAATGAAAGGATCACCGAAGACAACGGCATAGAGATTCGGGACAGGGTGGTACAGCAACTGAATAAAGCCCTCCCCAACCTGACGGCCCCTATCGATTTTACCGTCAGCGAAACCGATTTTACCGCGCTGGGAACCACGCCCTCCCCGGCCAATCAGTTACTGGCAGCCATCTGCTTTTACCCGGAAGATGACGAACTCTGCCAGACACCCCCCACCCAGGAAGAGATCAACAACGCCCCACCCCGGCCCGAAGACGAAGACCTGAGCGATCCCGATGTGGACTACCAGGAGGACCTGCAAAGTAGGCGTGACCGTATTCTGGACGCCAGTCGCAGCCTGGACGACTTTGACACCGAAGCAGCCCAGGACTACCTGAGCCGCGAACTCAACGCCATAACCACTGCCATTGGCAATCGCTACTACCTGGACAACGAAACCGCCAGCCACCCGGCCAGTGACACCAGCATCAAGAACGTAAGCATTCGCCGTATCAACGGGGACACCGACCTGGCTAATGTCGAGGCCATCAGCACACGCAATCAGGATGTGGTGGTTCACGCATTCAGCTGGCAGACGGCAAACGTGGAGTACTTCATTGCGGGTGATAGCGGTGGCGAATCGGAAGTCATCGTCAACTTCCGCCCACGGAATACCTATCGATGGATAAGGAAAAGCCTCAGGATCATCATTGACTGATCATGCCTGAGGCTGCCGGAAGGATCAGGAACCGACCAATCGGGACAGGTTCCAGCGGGATTCCGTTCCGGTGACATCAAAGTGCTCAGGGTTGAGCCCTTCCGTACCGTGGGGCAGGCACTCGGCAATGGACAGCGTTTCCGCCGGTCCCTTGCCTTCATTGAAGCTCGCCAGGTCTATTACCTTGGCCATCTTCAACGGCTCCTGATATTGATCTGTCATGACCATGACCTGCGGCCACAAACGACGATCCACAGAATGGGACACGACAATGCCCCGCTGCCCATCATTGAGCTGCACCAGACTACCGGTGGGATAGATCCCGACGGCCTGGATGAACTTCTCGACCAGATCTCCCTGGAATTCGATGTTACGCATGTCATACAGGAGGTTGACCGCCTTTGCCGGCGTCAGGGGCTCGGAGCTGTTGCGTGGAGTGATCGCAGATTCAAAAAACTCGGCAAGACCGCCAATCTTGGCCAGCAGTGGAATCCGGTCCCCGCGGACACCTTCCGGGAAACCCGAACCGTTATGACGCTCCCGGTGTCCCTGGACGACACTGATCACCGCTCGCGACACACCGGTCCCATCCAGCATCGCCACGCCCCGATCGACATAGCCCCGGTAGCGGGCAAACTCCTCCGCATCCAGTTTGCCTTCCTTTTCCAGGATCTCGACGGGGAGATCGGTCTTGCCCACCTGTGACAACAGGCACCCCAGACCGAGATGGTTAAGCAGGCCTTCATTCAGACCAATGTGACGACCGCACACCAGGGCCCATATGGCTGTATTCATGGCGTGGCGGTAGACGAAGTCGTCATGCTCCCGGGTTCGGCTCAGCCACAACAAGGCATCCGGGTTGCGAATCACGCTGGACACCATCTTGCGGGTAACTCTGGCGACGTCTCTCAGATCTGGCGTTTCCTCGCGTCTGACCGAAGCGGCCACCCGATTCAGGGCCATTTCGGCATCGGCCAGCACCGTTCCGGAAACCTTGATTTCCTTCTTCAGCGTGGTGGTGTTTTCGTACCGGACCGGATCCTTGATCTGCAACGGCGGCAACTGAATCACTTCCCGGTTGTCGCCGTACTTCCTGTTGGAGCGCTTTCCGAAGACCTGACCTGCCGGCTTGACCACATCAAGCTTGTCACGCACTTCCGCAACGTCAATCACAACCCATTTACAGTGGGAAATGACCGAGCGGATGTCATCCTGGGAGCGAATATGGAAGCCCTGGATAGGGAAAGGTGTCTGATGCCATGGCCGGTCCAGATCGGATACGAACATGCCTACTTGCAGATCATGTACGGCGATTTTCCTTTGACGAACGCCCACGACGTACCCCTTTAATCAGAATGATCGATGTTTACTATTCTGAAGCAGTCAGCAAAAGAGTCCATTACATTTCTGTAGTGCAAAGTAACCGGGAAGCAACATGGCGTAACCATTGCTATCACGGGGAAACAAAATGTAGCAACGTGATGAACCTCACACTTCTGGTACAAAAGTGTCAATCTGCGTCACAGACCGTGTCATCCATAACCGGCGGTCCCGCATTCAATGCACCGCGGGGAGATGTGCGGAGGTGGACCCTGTACGTCACTGACGATGGACGAAGGTAATCGGTTCCCTCCTGATCCTCTCCAACAACACGGCTGGTCTTCACGGGGCGACAGGACACCAGCAACTCCAGCGAAGTACCGATATCAACCACCCGGGCCTGCTCATTGTCGGGATTAATGGCCATGCAGGTTGTCTGCTCATTGGCAGGTTCCCCACGGAAAGCCGCAATATCCTGCCCAGGCTGGCCACAGGCGCGAATCCCTCCGGCGCACTCACCGGCGATGTCGTGGGAGTCATCCGCAAGGCGCCAGACTCGGCTGCTGCATTGAGTGGTCAGGGTTATTGGCGTGGATTTGTCCGCCACTAGCCACCAATCCGGATAGTCCGCCGTCTGCCAGCTGAGCAGGACTTGGCGTGCCTCACCACTGGAGTTCTCTGCCGGAAACAGACCATAGTGATTGTAGTATGACGCACACCCGGTCAGACCGAACGGGAGGCATAGAAGGCACATCGAGAAAATACGAAAGTAGTTCATTCTGGCGGATTCGCTGCTGGAAATAGGCATTCAGGACCTGCCATTATCCACACAGAAGGGAGTGAAACCGTTTATTGATCCGCAAATTGCAAACCGAAGCCGTCGTTACTCTTGCGGACGACTTGCATCTCCAGCACTGGCGCCGGAACCGGTAGCCCCTGGACCTGCACTTCCACCGTATCTCCTATGGCCGGGTCGAAAGACTCCCCTTCAACGACGATAAAAATACCACCATCGGAAATATCCCGGGTCGAGAACAGAAACTCTCCGAAAACTTCATGAGACACCTTCACTTGCGCACTCATCGCCGTGCGCCCGTGGCCTCGCCGATCCTGATCAACCATAGACTGTGAATCCACCAATTTTTTACTTGGTTTTTAGGGTCTTCCGAAGCATAGCACCATTCATGCCGAAAATTGCAATCCTCAACTTGACAGGACCGCTAACACAAATGAGAATGGTTGACGTTTTTAATGCCGTAATCAGAACCAGAAAACGGCGGTCAACCCTGCTTGAGAAAGGACGTCACACTATGCGAATGAAACTGGCTGCAGCTGCTGCCATGGCACTCTCTGTCATGCCTCTGAGCGCTTCCGCTGATGGCGAAGTGAACATCTATTCCTACCGTCAGGCTTACCTGCTGGAACCCTTGCTCAACGCCTTTGAAAAAGAAACCGGCATCAAGGCCAACGTCGTATTCGCCAAAAAGGGCCTGGCCGAACGTCTGGAGCGTGAAGGTCGCAACAGCCCGGCAGATCTGGTGATGACCGTCGACATCTCCCGCATCAACGATCTGGTCGAGCGTGACCTGGTCGCCAGCGTGGATAACGACACCCTGGAAAACAACATTCCGGAAAACCTGCGTCACCCGGACGGCAAATGGTTTGCTCTGACCACCCGCGGCCGCCTGATCTTTGCCTCCAAAGAGCGTGTTGAAGAGGGTGAAATCACCACTTACGAAGAACTGGCCGATGACAAGTGGGACAACCGCATCTGTACCCGCAGCGGTAAACACCCTTACAACATCGCCCTGATCTCCTCCATGATCGCCCACCACGGTGAAGAAGAAACCGAGCAGTGGCTGGAAGGCGTCAAAGACAACCTGGCCCGTAAGCCCCAGGGTGGCGACCGTGACCAGATCAAGGCCATCGCCGAAGGCGTTTGCGACCTGGCCATCGGTAACAGCTACTACTACGGCAACATGCTGAACGATGAGAACCAGCGCCCGGCTGCCGAAGCCGTTCGCCTGGTGTTCCCGAATGCTGAAGGTCGTGGCACCCACGTCAACATCAGCGGCATCCAGCTCACCAAGAGCGCGCCCAACCGCGATAACGCGATCAAGTTGATGGAGTTCCTCTCTACCGAGGAAGCCCAGCGCATCTACGCCGAAGCGAACACCGAATACCCGGCCAACCCGAACGTCAGCCCGTCTGGCCAGGTAGCCGAATGGGGTGAGATCAACCCTGACCAGCTGTCACTGCAGGAAATCGCCAATAACCGCAATGCAGCCGTCAAGCTGGTTGACCGGGTCGATTACGACAACCTGTAAACCGGTCTCTCACAAAAAAGGGTGGGCCTGGCCCACCCTTTTTTGTCTGCAAAGGCCATAAATCCGGCCAACCGGCCATACCAGTCATTGCAGCGACAGCCGCAGGTGACTAGAATCGTGGCTCTTTTCAGGAGCGCAAAAGGAACGACATGACCGAGGCAGGCACCAGCGGTGAAACCGGGCTAGGTCAGCCCCTGCTGGCAAAACGCACCTCAAAGCGGTGGCTTATCTCCGCTGCCCTTACCACAGCAATCGTTGCACTCCCCGTTGTATCGGTTCTTTTCCTGGCCCTGTTCCCGGATGAGAACGTCTGGCCACATCTGCTGGACACCACACTTCCCCGTTATCTGATCACCACCTTCAAACTGATGCTTGGCGTGGCCGGCATTACCCTGGTGATCGGGCTGGCAACGGCCTGGGCGGTGACCATGTGCGAATTTCCCGGGCGCCGCTTCTTTGAATGGGCCATGCTGCTGCCCTTTGCCGTTCCTGCCTACGTCATTGCCTACGTGTACACCAGCCTGCTCGACTACGCCGGGCCGGTCCAGAAGGCATTACGGGAAGTCTTCGGCTGGGAAAGCGCCAGGGACTACTGGTTCCCGGAAATCCGCACCCTGGAAGGCGCCACCCTGATGATCGGGCTGGTACTCTACCCCTACGTTTACCTGCTGGCCCGGGCTGCCTTCCTCGAGCAGTCTCCCTCGTTGTTCGCCGTCAGCCGCAGCCTGGGTCACTCAGCCATCAGCACGTTTTTCCGGGTGGTTCTGCCCATCGCCCGCCCCGCCATCGCCGTGGGCCTGTCCCTGGTGCTGATGGAAACCCTCAACGATTTCGGTACCGTTGATTTCTTCGCCGTTCAGACCCTCACCGCCGGCCTGTTCGATACCTGGATGAACCTGGGCAACCTCGGCGGCGCGGCGCAGATCGCCACCACCATGCTGGTCTTCGTGGTGATCCTGGTCACCCTGGAACGCTATTCCCGCCGCCGGCAACAACAGTTCGCCGCCCGGGACAACCGCGACCCGATTCGCCGCTTCACCATGTCCTGGCCACGCCAGATGATCTGCATCGTTGTGTGCGCCGTGCCGGTCATCCTCGGCTTTGTGATTCCGGCCCTCACCCTGGGCCAGTACGCCTGGGAATACTTTGACGAAAGCTGGAACTCCGACTTTATACGCAACACCCTGAACAGCCTGTTCCTGTCGGGCACCGCAGCCCTGACCACCCTGCTGATTGGCGTCACCCTCGCCTACAGCCGGCGCCTGCATGACACCCGCGGTATGCAGATCATGATGCGCCTCTCCAGCCTGGGCTACGCCATGCCCGGCGCGGTACTGGCCGTGGGTGTGATCATTCCCCTGGCAGGTTTCGACAACTGGCTGGACGGACTGATGCGTGACACCTTTAACATCAGCACCGGCCTGATGCTGAGCGGCTCGGCCTTTGCCATGGTGTTTGCCTACACGGTACGCTTCCTGGCGGTATCCGCAGGCAGCGTGGAAAGCGCGCTGCAGAAAATCACGCCCAGTATGGATATGGCATCCCGCTCCATGGGACATTCACCCGGCAGCACCCTGTTACGGGTGCATCTGCCCATGCTCAGGGGAACGCTGATTACCGCTGCATTGGTGGTGTTCGTCGACTGCATGAAGGAATTGCCGGCAACGCTGATCCTGCGGCCGTTCAATTTCGAGACCCTGGCCACCTATGTGTACCAGTTTGCCTCCGACGAACGGCTCGCCCACAGTGCGCTACCGGCCCTGATTATCGTACTGGCGGGGATTATTCCCATCATCCTGATGAGCCGATCAATCTCCAACACCCGCAGCATCGCCTGACGCCGGGGTTCTGAGCAGAAAAGATCAGAAGATGGGGCATGAGCTGGCGTCCTGCACCACAAAGCGTCCCTGGAAGGTGGCCACCGGCGAGCCCTTCGGGTCGGTCGTCGGTTCACCGCAATAGACATCCGTGTGCAGGGCTATACGAGCCTTGCCGTGACGCGCCAGGCTCTTCCTGAAACGATCCGGAATCTCCCCTGCAGGCAGACGGCAGAGGGCATAGAAATCCCCGTCAACAGGCATCAGATACTCCATATTTCCACTCTGGACCATCACATTGCCTCGCAGCCCCATATCCGCAAGAGCGAGCTCGACCAGCCCCCAGGCTGCCGTAACAGCGACCGAATAGACACTGCCACCGAAACCGGTGCCCTGGTGATTATGGTTGGGCTCGAGCGGTGCACTCACTAACAGGGCATGGCCGTCATAGGAAAGCACCTCCAGGCCAAGGGCCCGGGTCAACGGTATGGATTCGTGGATGCGTTTCTGGAAACGGGCTAACTGAGTCATACTCCCTCCTGAATTGCCCTCAGTTTATTCCCTTGCAAGCAACTGCCCTATGCGACTTATGTAGCCTTTTTGTGACCAATAATTAAAAAGGCCCGGATCAATCCGGGCCTTTCGGTCATCAGGTGCGGAGAACTCCGCACTCTGGTTGGCGGGTCTTACTGCCAGATCACCGGCTGGCGCTTGGCGTACCAGCTGTCCACCTTCTCCTGGTAGGCATCCTCCACCACGTTGCGCTTCAGTTTCAGCGTGGGTGTCAGGAAGCTGTTCTCGATGGACCACTCATCGCTGACGACGGTGATGAACGCCAGTTGCTCATGGGGATCCACCGTTTTGTTCACTTCCTTGATGAGATCCTGGAAGCTGGCTTCCAGGTTCTTGCGGAAGGCCTCATCCGCCAGTTTCGGACGGGTTTCCTCGCCCAGCATCACCAGCGCATGGGGCTGGGTCTGGTTGGCGCCGGACACACACACCATCTCAATAGCGTCATGGGACATCAGGCGGTTTTCAATCGGCGCCGGGGCAATGTACTTACCCTTGCTGGTCTTGAAGATCTCCTTGATGCGGCCGGTAATCTTGAGGCGGCCCATCTTATCAATCTCACCCTTGTCACCGGTTTTCAGGAAACCGTCTTCGGTGAAGGTTTCGCGGGTTTTCTCTTCGTCCTTGTAATACCCCATCATGGTGGCCGGGCTCTTGACCAGGATCTCACCCACGTCACTGATCTTCACTTCCACACCAGGCGCTGCTTCACCCACATACCCGGTGCGGGAGCGTCCGGGCTTGCTCATGTGGGAATAGGCAAAGTTCTCGGACATGCCGTAACCTTCCAGCAGCTCCAGGCCAAGATTGCGGTACCAGTCCAGTACATCGTGGGAAAGCGGTGCCGAACCACTGCCGGCCAGCTTCACCTTATCCAGGCCAAGCCCTTTCAGTATTTTCTTTTTAATCAGACCACTTACAACAGGAATCTTAAGCAGTCTTTCAAGTTTCTTCTTGGGCAGTTTCTGCAACACACCGTGCTGGAACTTCACCCACAGGCGCGGTACGGACAGGAACAACGTCGGCTGGGCGCGCTGGAGATCCTGTACAAACGTATCCAGGGATTCGGCAAAGAACAGGTGGAACCCGGCATACAGGGAGCCCAGTTCCACAAACGTGCGCTCAAACACATGAGCCAATGGCAGGTAGGACAACATGCGCTCGTCCGGCCCCACACCCAGCACCTCGGTGCCACCGGTGGCAGCAAAGGCCATGTTACGGAAGCTCAGCATCACGCCTTTCGGACGGCCGGTACTGCCAGAGGTGTAGACGATGGTCGCGAGCTCTTCCGGGTCCCGGGTGGTGTTCTCTTCCATGGGCGGGAATTCCGCCACCAGATCCTCCCAGGTCTCGAAATCATTGGGCGGGCTCAGTGGATAGGACACACACCGGACGTTCTCAGGCACACCGGGCTTCATCATATCCCAGTCATCCAGCTTGCCAATGAACACCACCTCACACTCACTGTGCTTGAGGATATAGTTGACGGTGTCCTCATTCAGGGTCGGGTACAGCGGCACGGAAATGTGGCCAGCCATCCAGATCGCCCAGTCGGACATGATCCAGTGCGCACAGTTCTTGGAGATAATCCCCACCCGGCTCTTTTCCGGCAGATTCAGGGATTTCAGGTAAGACGCCATGCGGCGGGCTTCGTCAACGGCGCGCTTCCAGGTGTACTCCTCCACCTGACCGTTGCCCATCGGCTGCGTCATATAAAGGGAATTGGCCTTGGCCTTTTCCCAGTAATAGACCATATCCAGAGGAAGTTTGTTTGTCGTGTCCATGGACCTTTCCTTGCTTGCGATTATTTGAGTTATTGGGATGACCTGTGTCCTGTGAGAGCCAGCCTCTTTGCGGGCTTATTAGACTTTCGTAGGGTATTTCAACACACCACCTGCCGTCAAAACGTGATGACGATAATACTATTGCACTTCTCAGGCTTTTTGCGGATTTTCTGCAACGCTTTGATACGAATCAAGTAACTTCCCCTACCCCGCAAGCGGATTCGGTGTGATAAACTTGCGCCCCTTCAAAACTATGAATCACCGCTCAACACTCTCGGGAGAAAGGGCTTATGGCCAAGAAGACTCTGCGAACCCTGATTGGTGCAACCCTGCTGGCCGCAGCGGGACTGGCACAAGGCGACGAACCACGGGTAGTTGCCGTTACCCAGATTGTGGAACATCCGGCCCTGGATGCGGTTTACCAGGGGGTCAGGGATGAACTGGCCGAAGAGGGGTTCAACGAAGGCGATAACCTCAAGCTCATGCACGAGAGCGCCCAGGGCAATGCCGCCATTGCCTCCCAGATTGCCCGCAAATTCGTTGGCGAAGGCCCGGACGTGATCGTCGCCATTGCCACGCCGTCGGCCCAGACCATGGCGGCCGCAGCCCGCAATATCCCGGTCATATTCTCCGCGGTGACCGATCCGGTCGGCGCCAAGCTGGTAAAAAGCCTGGAAGCACCCGGCGCCAACATCTCCGGCGTTACCGATATGCTGCCGATTGAGCGCCACATTGACCTGCTGGAGCGCCTGGTACCGGACGCCAAAGCCATCGGTACAGTTTATAACCCCGGCGAAGCCAACGCTGTGGCCCTGGTGGAACTGCTGGAAGAACGCCTGCAGGCCCGTGGCATGACCCTGGTCAAGGCCGCCGCCACCAAGACCTCCGAAGTGCTGGGTGCCGCCCGCTCGCTGGTCGGCAAGGCAGACGCCATCTACCTGACCACCGACAACACCGTGATCAGCGCCGCCGAGGCCGTGGTTTCCGTGGGTGAGCGCGCCAAGATTCCGGTATTCGCAGCGGATACTGCCACCGTCAGCCGTGGCGCCGTCGCTGCCCTTGGCTTTGATTACTACGACCACGGCCGCCAGACCGGCAAGATGGTGGTGCGAGTGCTGAACGGCGCCAACACTGCAGAAATGGCGGTTGAGTCCGTTGATACGCTGAACCTGTTTGTGAATCCCGCAGCAGCCGAGCGCATGGGCATTACCCTGTCCGACGATGTGCTCAACGATGCCCAGGAAATCGTCAAAAGCGATAAGTAACACCTGACTCCATACGGGCGGGCCTCACAAGGGCCCGCCCGTATTCTTTTACAGCGAATATTACCCATGCTCAGTGACATTGCTCTCTACGGCGCCATTGAAACCGGTCTGATCTACGGTCTGGTCGCCTTCGGTATCTACATCTCTTTCCGGGTCCTGGATTTTCCGGACCTGACCGTCGACGGCAGTTTCCCCCTCGGGGCAGCCGTCGCCGCCATGCTGATCCTGGCCGGCTGGAACCCCTGGATTGCCACCGGTGCCGCCATACTGGCCGGCATGGCCGCCGGTGCGGTCACCGCCCTGCTCAACGTCAAGCTGAATATTCTTAACCTGCTGGCGTCCATCCTCACCATGATCGCGCTCTATTCCGTTAACCTGCGCATCATGGGGCGTCCCAACGTGGCGCTGTTGACCGAGGAAACCGTGCTCACCCCCTGGTATGACCTGGGCCTGGCCTACCACCAGGTGCCCGTCGTGCTGTTCGTGATCGTGGTGCTGGTATCCCTGATCCTGCTGTGGCGCTTCATGAAATCTGAAACCGGTCTGGCGATGCGCGCGACTGGCGCCAACGCCCGCATGGCACGGGCCCAGGGTATCGCCACCGGCGGCATGATCGTCCTTGGTGTGGCGCTGTCCAACGGCCTGGTGGGCCTGGCTGGCGCCCTGTTTGCCCAGAGCCAGGGTGCCGCAGACGTAACAATGGGGGTTGGTGTGATTGTAATCGGCCTCGCCTCCCTGATTGGCGGTGAAGCGGTGATTACGCCCTCCACCGTGGTTCGCGCGCTGATCGCGTGCGTGGCAGGCGCCATCATCTACCGGCTGGCCATCGCCTTCGCCCTGAACGCCGAGTTCCTCGGGTTGCAGTCCCAGGACCTGAACCTGATCACGGCGGTACTGGTTACCCTGGCGATCGTCCTGCCCGGCGTTCGCACCTCGGTCGCCGCCAAACTCACCCGCAAAAAAGCCTGAGAGGTACAGCATGATTAGCGCAACGGATCTCAGACTGACGTTTGGCAAGGGCACACCCCTGGAAAACCCCGCGCTGCGGGGCATGAGCCTGACCGTCAACCAGGGTGAGTTTGTCACCGTGATCGGCAGCAACGGCGCCGGCAAATCCACCTTCCTCAACGCCCTCGCCGGCGAAGTGATGGTGGACAGCGGCAAGATCATTGTCGACAACCAGGACGTCACCAAACTGCCCACCCACAAGCGCGCGGGCCGCGTTGCCCGGGTGTTCCAGGACCCACTGGCCGGCACCTGCGAGGGCCTGACCATCGAAGAAAACCTGGCCCTGGCCATCAAGCGTGGCCAGCGCCGGGGACTGACAGCCGCCGTAAAGAAGGAATACATGGAACGGTTCCGTAGCAGCCTGTCCTCCCTCAAGCTCGGGCTCGAGAACCGCCTGGGCGACAAGATGGGCCTGTTGTCCGGTGGTCAGCGCCAGGCCGTCAGCCTGCTGATGGCAAGCCTGACGCCCTCCGCCATCCTGCTGCTGGACGAGCACACCGCGGCATTGGACCCGAAAACCGCTGCCTTCGTCCTCGAGCTCACCACCCAGATCATCGAAGAGCAGAAACTCACCGCGCTGATGGTTACCCACAGCATGAAGCAGGCGCTGGAAGTCGGTGATCGCACCGTCATGCTTCACCAGGGTGAAGTGGTGTTTGATATCGAGGGAGAGAAACGCGAAGGCCTGGAAGTCAAAGACCTGCTGGGACTGTTCGAGAAGCAGCGGGGGCTGGAAATCGACGACGACAGCCTGTTGCTGGACTGACAAGCACCCTACCCCCAGAACCACAAAAGGCGGGACACGATCCCGCCTTTTGCTTTTTCACACTGCTGATCAGTGGCCGTATACCCTCATCGCGGTATCGGTGATCGCCAGATCGTCCACGAACACCCGGCCAATCGACTGCTGACCAATAATCACCTCTTCGATCCCGACGTCCGCGCGGAACGATGGCATATCAATCGCCAGGGACGAACCGCCGCCCGACAGCCGTTCCCCGTGGTAGATGTACAGATCCACCTCCGCGAACAGGTCCAGCGGGCTGGAAAAGGTCGAATCAAAATCCGCCCCGGTGATCTGCAAACCACGCACGCCCATGGCCAGGAATGGCACATCGAAGTCCATGGTCTCGATGGCAAACGCCGTGCGCAGTCGCATCACATCGGTTTCGGTATCCAAATGGACCGATCCCCGCGCCATCAGACCCTCGGCGTAGAAGTTGTCGACCAGCCGGGTGTAATCACCGCTGCCATCGGTGGCCAGCAATTCCCACGCCCCGGTGGTTATACGGAAATCCACGGCGGCAAAGTTGGTTGGCACAATGTTGATGGCGGCATCGCCATCGGCCAGCACATCGATATCAATGCGGATGTTGTCCAAACGGTTATTGGCGGTTGGCCCACCAATCCCGGCAAAGCCGAAGAAGTCCGTTCGTTCCGCACCACCAATGCTGATGTCGTTCACCGCGAACGCACCCTCATCGACGTACAGGAACTGGTCGATATCGATTTTGGTTTCCAGCTCAATGGAGACACCCGCCTGGCCGGTAATCTCCCCCATGGCACTGTCATCCAGCAAGCGGATGTCAGCCAGCCCCATGGTCGGCACCGCAAAGATGCCCAGCGCAAGCACTGTTGGTTTCAGGCCTTTCATTATTATGTTCCTTTTTATTCCGTTCCTTTTATAGTCGTTATCACTTCCTGTGGGCCACTGCAGTCTTCGACACCACCCCGCTACTTTAGCGACACGTCGATGACGGGTACGTGCAGCGGTCACAATTACCTGAGTTGGTGAACTACACGCCAACTTTTTTCGGGTAATTTTTAACCACAACATGTTGTGCTTTGTAGGCCAAACGTCCAACTTGGCGATTTTACGGGCAATTCCCCGGATTCAAGCCCTTATCCATTGATTTTCTTTGCCCCAGACACCCAAGCGATAGTTGTCTTCTTATTCACAGACCACTATATCCTGTTATACTCATTCGAAAGAGGCCCATATATAGGGTTTATTGGGTGTTTTCTGACCATCGCCCAAATAAGCCGTCCGGGGCGCCAGGGCTGCCGCTTGCAGCCACGGCCTTTCCCCGGAAAACGGCAAAAGTCTGGCGAGGTCAACACCACATGTAGTGGTTTTGTCCAACAAGAGCACAATTCGGCCAGGGCACGCAGCCTGGCCCGTAAAAAATCAGCAAGTTCAATAGGGGTATGGTGGCAATGAACGCTAAAGCACAGGCAGTGGTAACAACAATTCCAATGCAGGAAGCTTCGCTTGATATCTGGAACAGCAAGTACCAGCTCAAGACCAAGACCGGCGAACCTGTCGATAAGGACATCAACGCGACCTACGAACGCGTAGCGACTGCCCTTTCCCAGGTGGAAGCCAAGGCCAACCGCGCCAAGCACATGAAGGACTTTATCTGGGCCCTTAAACACGGCGCGATCCCGGCGGGTCGTATTACCTCCAACGCCGGCGCCGAGGCCCACAAACCGGCCACCTCCACTATTAACTGCACTGTGTCTGGCTCCGTTCAGGATTCCATGAACGACATCCTGGAAAAGAACCACGAAGCCGGCCTGACCCTGAAAGCAGGCTGCGGCATTGGCTACGAGTTCTCCACCCTGCGCCCCCGTGGCGCTTATGTCGCTGGCGCCGGTGCCACCACCTCCGGCCCGCTGTCCTTCATGGATATCTTCGACCGCATGTGCTTCACCGTGTCTTCCGCCGGTGGCCGCCGCGGTGCCCAGATGGCCACCTTCGACGTTCACCACCCGGACATCATCGACTTCATCCAGGCCAAGCGTGAAGACGGCCGCCTGCGCCAGTTCAACCTGTCGCTGCTGATCACCGAAGACTTTATCGAAGCCGTCCGCAACGGTGACGACTGGCACCTGTCCTTCCCGGTCACCGAGAAGGAAGTGGAAGAAGAAGGCCTGGACCTGAACGATCCGGAACAGTTCGTCTACCGCGACTTCCCGATCCTGGAAGGCTACGTGGTCAACGATGAAGGCAAGGTGGCGTGCCGCATCTACCGCACCCTGAAAGCCCAGTTCATCTGGGACACCATCATGACCAGCACCTACGACTACGCAGAGCCCGGCTTCATCCTGATCGACAAGGTCAACCAGATGAACAACAACTGGTTCTGCGAAGACATCCGCGCCACCAACCCCTGTGGCGAGCAGCCCCTGCCCCCATACGGCAGCTGCCTGCTGGGCTCGGTGAACCTGACCAAGTTCGTGGACTACCCGTTCACCGACAAGGCCAGCTTCAACTATGAGAAGTACCGCAAGGTGGTGGGCATTTTCACCCGCATGCTGGACAACGTGGTAGAGATCAACGGCCTGCCGCTGGAAGAACAGCGCCACGAAATCACCTACAAGCGCCGCCACGGCATGGGCATCCTCGGTTTGGGTTCCACCCTTGCCATGCTGCGCATGCCCTACGGTTCTGAAGAATCCGTAGAGTTCACCGAAGAAGTGGTGCGCGAGATGGCCGTGGAAGGCTGGCGCCAGTCCCTGGCCCTGGCCGAAGAGAAAGGCCCCGCGCCGATCATGGACGACGAGTTCGAGATTACCCCCAAGATGCTGTCCAAGTGCCCGCAGCTGAGCGAAGACGGCTACCAGCTGGGTGACAAGCTCAAGGGTAAACTGCTGCACGCCAAGTACAGCCGCTACATGCAGCAGATTGCCGGCGTGGAACCGGAACTGGTCGAAAAGCTGGCCGAGAAAGGTGGCCGCTTCACGCACCACACCTCCATCGCGCCGACCGGCACCATCAGCCTGTCACTGGCCAACAACGCCAGTAACGGCATTGAGCCAAGCTTCTCGCACCACTACGCCCGGAACATCATCCGCGAAGGCCGCAAGACCAAGGAAAAGGTAGACGTGTTCTCCTTCGAACTGCTGGCCTACCGCCACCTGGTGAACCAGGGCGCGATGCCGTTCTCCGAGGACGAAGACAAGAAGCTGCCAAGCTACTTCACCACCTCCGATGACGTCACGCCGACCCAGCACGTGGACATCCAGGCCGCAGCGCAGAAGTGGGTGGATTCCTCCATCTCCAAGACTGCCAACGTGCCCACGGACTTCGCCTACCCGGACTTCAAGGGCATCTACATGTACGCCTACGACAAGGGCCTGAAGGGTTGCACCACCTTCCGCTTCAACCCCGAGGCGTTCCAGGGTGTACTGGTGAAAGAGAAGGATCTGGAGAACACCCTCTACGAATTCACACTGGACGACGGCAGCAAGGTGACCCTTAAGGGCAACGAACAAGTCGAGTACGACGGCGAGATCCACAACGCCGCCAACCTCTTCGACGCCCTCAAAGAAGGCACCTACGGTAAATACTGATCCGGGAACCCGACACAGGACAACGAACATGACAGTTAAAATCAGCAACAAAATCGTCGGCTACCGCGTAAAGAAAGCCGACCCCGAAGCCACCGAACATCAGGCACCGGTGCACGCAGAAACCAAACCCGTTGAGATGAACGAATACATCGAACGGCCGGACTTCTTGCTGGGCACCACTTACAAGATCAAGCCGCCGGTGGCCGAGCACGCGATGTACATCACCATCAACGACATCCTGCTCAACGAAGACACCGACCACGAAAGCCGGCAGCCGTACGAAGTGTTCATCAACTCCAAGTCGATGGAACACTTCCAGTGGGTCATCGCCCTCACCCGCGTTATCTCCGCGGTATTCCGCAAGGGTGGCGACGTGACCTTCCTGGTGGAAGAGCTGCGCAGTGTGTACGACCCCAACGGTGGCTACTTCAAGAAAGGCGGCGTATTCATGCCGTCCCTGGTGGCTGAAATCGGCGCCGTGATCGAGAAGCACCTGAAGGCCATCGGCCTGCTGGAAAACGAGGAAATGAGCGAAACCACCAAGCGCATCCTCGCCGAAAAGCGCGCCGAGTTCGAAGCCAGCCACACCACGGCCACGAACGACGAAAAAGCCAGCGACTACCCCGCCAACGCCACCATGTGTGGCAAGTGCAGCACCAAGGCGGTGATCGTGATGGACGGGTGTGCGACTTGCCTGTCTTGTGGCGATAGTAAGTGCGGTTGAGGTGATTGACCGGTGATTGATGAGAAGGCCTGGAGTGAAAGCTTCGGGCCTTTTTTGTTTGGGCTGCTGTGATCATTTGACCGACTCGTTATTTCAAGAACGCGACCGCTTCGTTATCACGCCACATTGTGCAGAATTGATCGCATCAGATTTGCAAGGTTCTGTTTTTATGTCTATTTTTGACTGGCATTGCGGCGATTAATGGAATAATGAAGCGTAATAACGAAGCAGTCATATTTATGTCGGGGATTTGGCTTCGGTTTAATCACTGTTAATGGCAAAGGCTTCGGTCTTTTGGGTGGCCGTGTGCCAGTGGCCTTGGCGCCGGGTCTGGCAGCTAAACCCGGCAATTGTGAGAGTGCCAAGGCCGTCAGAGTCCGCGTCTGGTTTGGTTGCTTCAATCGTCAGCGGCGTTGGTAGCAAAATCGGTGTTCGTCGTTTTGGGCTGTCCGCCGAAATTTCAGTCAGGATCTGATACCTTTGAGTTCAGGTTCATCCACCGCAATCGTGGCGGTGGTTATAAACAAACGGTATCGGCGACAGCCGGTGCGAGGTAACGGAGTAGGCCGTCATGGTCAGTGCCAGG
>NZ_KE007317.1:0-4868 GCF_000397065.2 Marinobacter lipolyticus SM19 | reverse complement strand
CAAAACCCCCGCCACTAACCAGCCGGTCAACCGGACGCCAAAAGCGTACCGCTTTTGGTTCCCTCCGCTAGCGCTCCGGCGCCGGTTACCTTCGCGTTAGGGGAAAATTCGAGGACGTCTGATGTTCGATGACGATATTGCTTTTTCAACCGCGAGAGAGCTCGTCGATTGTTTTTTGGACGATAATATATTCTCTCCCAAAAGCCTTTTCGACGTGAGTGAAAGGCTCACTAGCGGTTATCTATTTCGTGGCCAAGCAAGAAAAGATTGGCCGCTTGTTCCGTCCGCACACAGATCCCCCGAGGTACTGAAAAACTACACACCGCAGCCACCAGTATCAGGAACCCTAAACAGGGAGAGTCGAAAAGAATATCTTGCGCACCATGTACATGCTGAATTAAGGGCAGTTCAGCTTTTCTTAGAGTCAGCAGATAAAGTAGGGATAAATACCCCTTTAGACTACAGCTCGCTGAGTTTGCATCAGCAAATGTTCCACAAGTTAATGTCAGAATCCGAGACTGAAACGGACTTTGAATTTCCTGCACAAGAATTTCTACCCAGTATGGCGCTGGCACAGCACTATGGCGTTCCAACTCGACTCTTAGATTGGACTGAATCTCCATTGGTTGCTGCGTATTTTGCAGCGGAGAAGGCTTCAGCTCTTGCCGGCTCTCAGAGAGAAGAATCAGATTTTTCTATAATATGCCTTGGCACTCAGTTACTCGGTAAAGTTACAAGCCTGCAGTACGTTCGAGCGCCGCGCGCAGAAAACCCTTTCCTCCTCGCGCAGAGAGGTGCATTCACGTTGATACGAAACGCCAATAAATTTTATCTCGAGCATGGGAAATGGCCGAGTATTGAGGATGCCGTAGCGAATGAGCGAGACCCTCGAACACTTTATACCCGACCGCCCCTAATTCGACTTTCTCTGCCAGCTTCCGAGGCTGATAACCTTTTGCGTCTGCTTTACAGGCTTGATGTCTCAAAGCTTACAATAATGCCTTCATTTGATAATGCAGCTGCGCACCTTGAATACAAAAGAGCTTTGTGGTCAATGGGATAATTGGGTGGGCTACCAATGCCCCTAACCAATAGTTCCAGTTCGTTCCGGGCCTATAGAGGCCCTCCACCGGACAGCCTTGTCGCCGCTTCGCTACGCAAAGGCCGCCGCTGAATTTTGGCTACATGGACTCCCCCTGCGGTCAAGCAACGCCATTCGATTCCGAAGCGGTTTGAGACTGCGGTTCTACATTCGGCCTCTTTGTGGGCGTCTCTACCCGGGCCAGGATGATGATGCGCGTGAGTGATGACCTCATTCGTTAGTCGGCTTGTAACAGCCGCAGAGCGCAACAGGTTCTATCACTCTCGGTCTGACCGTTTCGTCATCGCTTGCCGTTGCAAGACTCGGCTGGCAGGCGTGTTCTGCCTGTCGTTGTTGCCCTTTATCAGCCCTCCATAGGCTGTGTTTTAAACTCGGTTTGATTCATCAGCAACGCCCAAATGATCCGGGCATTCTTGGCCGCTAATGCTACCGCCGCCCGCTTGTATCCGCGTCGTTCCACAAGATCTATGGCCCAGCCACTGAGCCGATCCTGTTTGTCAGGTAATTTTGCGATCACCGCTCGGGTACCGTGGATCAGCAGCATTCGCAAGTATTTGTCTCCGCGTTTGGTGATTCTCCCAAGTCGAACTTTGCCTCCGGTCGAGTATTGTCGGGGCACCAGCCCCAACCAGGCGGCGAAGTGTCGCCCACTTTTGAACTGTCTGGGGTCAGGCGCACTGGCTAGGATGGCCGTGGCCGTTTGTAGCCCTATGCCTGGAATCGCCATCAGACGTTTGGCCTGTTCGTCACGCCGGGCCATGGCCTCGATTTCTCGATCATAGGTCAGGATCTCTTCATCGAGCTGAAGAATGCGCTGGTTGATGTTGTTTAGTAGGCGCCGTGCCAACATGGGCAAGCCGTTTTCGGCATCCTCCAGGATCTCCGGAATCCGATGTCGTGCGTGATAGCGCCCCTGGGGAATGATCAGTCCGAACTCGGCCAGCAGCCCGCGAATCTGGTTGATCTGCGCGGTGCGCTCCTTGGTCAGGCCGCGGCGAATACGATGCAGGCTGAGCGTCGCTTGCTGATCCTCGGTTTTGATGGGCACGAAGCGCATATTGGTCCGACTGACCGCTTCGCAGATGGCCTCGGCATCGTTGTCGTCGTTCTTGCTGCTCTTGCGATACGGAGCGACAAACCGGGGTGCAATAATCCGAACATCATGGCCGAGTTCGGTCATTTCACGCGCCCAGTAGTGGGCACCCGAGCAGGCCTCCATGCCAATCAGGCACGGTGGCAGTTGTGCGATATAGGGCAACAGCTTGGGTCGATTCAGTCGTTTGCGAACCAGGACCTTGCCGTATTGGTCGGTGCCATGAATACTGAACACAGTTTTCGCCAGATCGATACCAATGGTTGTAACATTCATGGTGACTCCTCCTGCTTTTGATTGAAGACTTCGACACCTTCAATGTGGCACATAGATGCCTGGGGAGCAGGGGGAGTCCATATCATTCGTTATGTGTATGGAGAGTGAACTTTGGCTACAGAATCGGTCTCAAACTGGCAATCGATTCTTGATCTGGTTGCTGAATTAAAGCGTTGTGATGAAGCTGGGCTTGTGACGGCCTCAGTCGCGATGGCTTATATTTGTATCGATACGCTCGCCAGTCTCGGGCGGCCAGTTGATAAGCCGAAGGTTACCAGGAGTGATTTTAAGGACTGGGTGGACTCCCACCTCAAGGCTCACTCTGATCAGCACTATCAGTATCGGGGTAAAGACGTTTACGCGGCCCGTTGTGCCTTTCTTCACAAATATGGCTCGGAAGCGGAGTTGCACCAGAGCGACCCAGACACAATCAAGTTTGCCTATCATGATGGCGACAAACACCAATACAATCCATCTGTGGAACACGGACTCGTCTTAATCGGCACTAGGTCATTCGTAACTGATGTAGTTCACGCTGTAGACTCCTTTCTTCATCAGTGCAACAACGACGCACTACTACGGCAGAGAGTAGAGTCCCGGCCTGTTAGCGTCATGCAAACCATTCCGTATCCATTGTGATGAGCAATTCACCGCAGTTCGCGGCTGATGGCCGCAGGACGGGGAGACTAGGAACACTGTATGGGATATGGAACCGGTAATTATGGAGAAGGTGTCTATGGGCAGGTGTCTTCAGCTATTACAGAGTCTGAGATTATTCCTCCAGATGCTAAAGAAGCCCTAAAAGACTATCTCAAAGATACATTCAGAGATCTTTGGTCTTCACTTGAAGATATTTTGCATCTAGATCCACCGGCAGTACTCCTCGAACATTGGGACAAACTAGTGGAGCTGGTTAAATTGTTGATGTCCTGAAGAGTTTCGCATTGAATGTATAAATAAATGTTATGTAATTATGATAAGGCAGTGTCGGGGAGATAGGTATGAGAAAACTGATTGTTGGATTTGTTCTCACAACCACCGGAACACTTGCTTTCGGACAGGGCCAGAATCCGGCATTTGAGGCGATATGCAAGGATGTGAATACGCATGGATATCGCGACGCAACAGATTTTCGTGAAGACCATTTGGGCGGAATTTGGTCGACTGCGGAAAAGTTTGGGTCTACGTGGAAATTCACGTTTACCCCTCCTGATCAAATTCGTATTGACGAAAAAACGGCCTATGTCCTTGCGCAAAATCCCGGATTAGTAATTGCTGCCGAAGCCCCAGGGAATAATGGGAATGCCGCGGGGGTTTGGACGTACGCAATACATATTGGAATGCAGAAAGTTGTTGGGTCTCAAGTCAACGCTTACGGCGGCTACGGAGCGCCAATAAGCGGGGTAAAAGCGCGGTCTACGAACTTCGACTGCAACTTCCAGCTAAAATAGGTACGACACATAACCAGCGCAGGCACCGCGATGCCCTTTCCATTGCGCCTTCGGCTCCATTCCAAGGGCACGCATGCTGCGGGCGCTAAAAATTACCAATTGGGAAAGAAATGAGTGAAGAAGCCAAAGCTGTCCAAGAAGTAGCCAAGTCGTCTGGTAAAGCGATCGATGCTGGCTGTGAGATGGCCAGATTTATCGGACGGATAATCGGCGGCCCTCTTGAGCAAGCCGCAGGCATCTGGGAAGACCGCCTGAAGTATGCGCGCTCTATCAATCAGCTTAAGCTTCGAGACAAATTTGAAGAGCACTTGGCTAAGAGAGGGCTATCTGAGCCAACTCGTGCAGTGCCTATGTCCTTTGCCGTCCCTCTACTCCAAGCGGCTACTTTGGAGGAAAACGATTATCTCCAAGATATGTGGGCCGCTATGCTGATTAATGCTGGAGATGAACGAGTCGATGTTCAGTTTAGAAGGGCATTTGTCAGCATACTCGAAGATATGACTTCTTTAGACGTCAAGATATTGAAAACGATTGGAGATGCGCAGTCGCTTGAAACTCAGGTACGGGTTTTTGGGGGTGGCTTCTATGTTGGTTATTTACCAGAAGAGGCTGCGCCAATGGATGACTTTGAACCGAATCGGCCTTATCCGTCTAAAGAAGTTGCTCTCTCAGTTTCTAACCTTCTTCGGTTAAACCTCCTTCGAAACGTGGATAATCCAGATGGTATCCCAAACAATTTGGAAGTGGATCTAACCTATTTGGGCGAAGAGTTTTTGCGAATTTGTAGTAGCGAAATCTGAGTGATCCAGAGCAGGAGCACGTTCGCTCGTGCAGTCATCATTTTTAACAGACGCGTCAATGGGGCCGTGGACTGCCGCCCACAAATCGGCCCATTACGCCAACGTTGAGGCTGTAGAAAAACCCCGAAATCCCCGCTTCGGTTTGG
>NZ_KE007316.1 GCF_000397065.2 Marinobacter lipolyticus SM19 | reverse complement strand
TTACTCGATGATCTTGGCGACTACGCCGGCACCAACGGTACGGCCACCTTCGCGGATCGCGAAACGCAGACCATCTTCCATGGCGATCGGAGCAATCAGGGTAACACTCATCTTGACGTTGTCACCCGGCATTACCATTTCCACACCTTCCGGCAGTTCGCAAGAACCGGTTACGTCGGTGGTACGGAAGTAGAACTGCGGACGGTAGCCCTTGAAGAACGGAGTATGACGACCACCTTCTTCTTTGCTCAGCACGTACACTTCACACTCAAACTTGGTGTGCGGCTTGATGGAGCCCGGTACACACAGTACCTGACCACGCTCAACGTCGTCACGCTTGGTACCACGCAGCAGAACACCAACGTTCTCACCAGCACGACCTTCGTCCAGCAGCTTGCGGAACATCTCAACACCGGTACAAGTGGTCTTCACGGTATCCTTGATACCAACGATTTCCACTTCGTCACCCACCTTGATGATGCCACGCTCTACACGACCGGTTACCACAGTACCACGACCGGAGATGGAGAATACGTCCTCAATCGGCATCAGGAACGGCTGATCAATCGCACGCTCCGGCTCAGGGATGTAGTCGTCCAGGGCTTCTACCAGCTTCTTGACAGCGGTAGTACCCATCTCATTGTCGTCCTTACCTTCCAGCGCCATCAGCGCGGAACCGGTAATGATCGGAGTGTCGTCACCCGGGAAGTCGTACTGGCTCAGCAGGTCACGAACTTCCATCTCGACCAGCTCAAGCAGCTCTTCGTCGTCTACCATGTCGGCCTTGTTCAGGAACACGACAATGAACGGTACACCAACCTGACGGGACAGCAGGATGTGCTCACGAGTCTGCGGCATGGGGCCGTCAGCTGCGGAACAAACCAGGATCGCGCCATCCATCTGCGCCGCACCCGTGATCATGTTCTTCACATAATCCGCGTGGCCCGGGCAGTCTACGTGTGCGTAGTGACGAGTCGGAGAATCGTACTCTACGTGGGAAGTTGCGATGGTGATACCACGCGCCTTCTCTTCCGGTGCGTTGTCGATCTGGTCGAACGCACTGGCAGTACCTGTACCCCAGACTTCGTGACACACACGAGTCAGTGCAGCTGTCAGAGTGGTCTTACCATGGTCTACGTGACCAATGGTGCCCACGTTCAAGTGCGGTTTACTGCGTTCAAATTTTTCTTTAGACA
>NZ_KE007315.1 GCF_000397065.2 Marinobacter lipolyticus SM19 | reverse complement strand
CCGAAGCGGGGATTTCGGGGTTTTTCTACAGCCTCAACGCCTGCAGCATGCGCGCCCATGGAATGGAGCCGAAGGCGCAATGTAATGGGCGTCGCCGTGCCTGCATTGGTTATGCATTTTGAGATGCTACTGGCGAAAATCCCGCTCGGATGATGTCAACAATCTGTGATGCCCATGCTTTGTACTTAAGACGCTCAGGACTACCTGATCTTTGCTTTTTCTGAGACACAGAAACTCTAATGTTGCTTTGGATGTTGACAACACCTTGGCTCAGATCTCGCTGGTCCAATCTCAGATTAGAGCCAATGTAGGATGGAACGGCAAAACTCATTCCATCTTCAACCTCAAAATCGATTTCTATTCGAATGTGGGGGTTCTCAAAAATTAGATTTTCACCATTACTCGAAATAACTGTATTCGGCGGCAATGTAAGGCCATTAGTTATACCCACACCTTCAGAAATATCGAAACCGTCTACGTCTATCTTCAGAGCGTTTTCCAGGTGAGGGACAGAGTAGTAAGAGTTATGGCCAGCACCTTCCTCAGAGTTATTGAATTGAACTTGCTTTTTTCCCCTGAAAGTTTTTACATCTGGATTCCAGTCGGGATATTCGGACAGCAAATGCCCAACCACTGACACTCTCAAGAATTCAACGAGATTCTTTTGGAAGACCGCGCTTTCATCGTCAGAAAATTGCGGGAGACCGGCTTTTTCACTTGTTCTCGTAAGGTTCAGCGATGAACTTAACTTTTCTCGATTAAATACGACAAAGTTTGATTTCGTCATTAGCTCTGAGTAAACATCGACACAGTCCGGCGTAAGTATCAGATGTGGCTGAACGACATGGGTACTGTCTTCATTCTTCAACGAAAACCCTAGGTTAAGAGAAAACATCACAAATGCCGCAGCTAGTGCTGTGTAAGAAAATACCAAGTCCTTGGCATTAACGTTTTTTCCAACGATAGCAACACCAATCCAAACGATAGCGATGAACAATGCAATCATCGGTGCAACAAAGCCCATGAAACTTACACCTTTCAAAAGACTAGCTCCTTAATGCATAACGCTGAAATAAGCGGCGGCCCGACAGGGCCGTCCGGTGGAGGCCGCAGGCCGGAACGAACTTAATTGACTTGTTACTTGTTGCCAGCGATATCCTCCAAGGCCTCTCTAATGCGGATGTGATCGCGTTTCACCAGCGCATAGCCACCCAAACTTAGTAGGCCACAGGCAACAAAGCCAAATAACGAAAAGCCCTGCGCAAACATTGTTGCAACACCCAAAGCACCTAAAACTATTCCGACGCCAGTAGCTAGACTTGGGTCGCTGAGCTTTCCAACGATGCAGGCTTTACCATCGATTTCCTGAACAAAACCATCGAATCTTCCTCTGCCAGGGAAATGGAAAAAACCACCCCTCCGAGTCAACTGGATTCGTGATCCTTCAACGCGACCATCGATTTCCTTTGGTCGCGAGTACCAAGTGTCGTACTCGACGAAGCTAGAAGCCCTCGCGAGAACAATATCTTTAGAAAGATCAGAATCGCAGCGATAGTTCATACAAGTAACGCCCGGCTCACGCGCCGGTTTGGAGCCGCGAAGCGGCGG
>NZ_KE007314.1 GCF_000397065.2 Marinobacter lipolyticus SM19 | reverse complement strand
ACGCTGGGGACGGCTCGGAATCGAGTTTTTCTACAGCCTCGTTATGTGCTAAAGGGAATTATGAAACATCTATTCATTCTTTTTTGCGGGGTCGTGCTGGTTGGGTGCGCGTCCAATCAAAACCGCGCCCCTGGGGGAAACGAGAGGTACTACGGAGCTTCGGAGTACTGTTTAAACCTGAAGAAAAGGGCAACAGATGATCTGAGTAATCCGGATAACTATCGACAGTATCAGGACGAATGTGAATTTTATGGAGGTAGCGAGCCTCCGAAAGAAGATCAAAATAGAGAGTGTATCCTCAACATGATTTTAGGTGGCTCTTGCAGTGAGGCATACGAGAAGTGGAAGTGATTAACCGTAGGCCTCACCTAACCATGCAAGTCACGGCGACGTCTACTACATTGCGGCTCCGCCTCCATTTCGTAGCCGCGCGTGCTTAGCGGCGTTAGGCATTTTATGGAAGTATCGAAACTCGGATTCTGGGCGCTTTTAACTCTCCCGTTTTACCGTTCAGTTACGTGGCAAGCGTCACTTTCTGAACTCGGTAGTCGTGGCGTCCCAAGCTTTCTTGTTCGGCTTCTCTGGATACTCTTGTTCCCTATCGTGGCGTTCTCCCGCACCGATGATGACTACGCAATTATGGATGTGGCCCCGGATTTAGGTGACTGCATTTGGTCCCTTGGTACTTTTTCATTGCTTGCGGGATTCGTGACATTGCCAATATTTGCAATAATCGACGGTATTCCTATGTGGCTTTCTGGCCTACTTATCTTGGGCTGGCCAGTGTTTAAGTTTCTATCTATACCGTTTACCAGGAGGCAGCTTTGATGCCTAACAAGGCGGTCAACCGGACGCCAAAAGCGAGGCGCTTTTGGTTCCCTCCGCTGGCGCTCCGGCGCCGGTTACCTCAGCGTTATGCATAAGGAGCGCCGAGGATGATGCCAAAGATTGAAGAGGTTCGCGACATCATCGCTACAAGAGAGCTTGTTTATATATCGAGCTCGGGTGAGCGTGAAAAGGCAACAATAGAGATCGGAAAGCCATACCAAATTGAAAATGAAGCGTACGTTTGCCCGTACCGCGTTGGTTCCCTTAGCTACGAGCATATTTATGGTTCAGTAGGTATAGATTCATTCCAAGCGTTGGAGCTTTCGCTAAAAACCATGGAGGCCGAATTAATCTATTGGGTGCGTAAAAAGGGTGGTTCATTCGAGTTTTTGGGTGAGCCAGGTACGGGACTAGAGAAAAATGCATAAACAAATGTTATGCCCTAAAGCAGATGGCCCTCAGGCAACATGCGTTTGTGCAGGAGGCGGATAATTTCAACAATACCCTCGGTGGCTAGCCGATAAAATATGATGTGGCTTCCCTGAGGGTACTGTCGGTAGCCTGGACTTATCTCATCGCAAGCTTGCCCCAAGTTCGGATTGTCAGCCAGAAGGTGGAAGCATTGATCGAACTGGAGAACATAGTGGTTTCGTTGATCTCGCCCCCATTCACGCTCCGTGTATAGGGCAATAGATTTGAGGTCAGCTTTGGCCTTCCTGGAAAGCTTGAAATTTGGCATCAGCGCCCTTCGTTGTCCAGTTCACGAATAAACGAGTCATAGGAGTAGTCTTCAAAACCACTGTCCTCGCCTTCCTTGAGCAGTTTACGAAGTGTGATCAGGCGTGTTTCAGACTCCTCAAGCAGGCGTAATGCTGCACGAACTACCTCGCTGGTTGAGCTGTATCGGCCATTTTTGAGCTGTTCTGCAATGAACGCATCAAAATGTTGGCCTAAAGTGATGCTGGTGTTCTTTTGCATGATGCCACCTCGTTAGTACCAATAATTGGTATATTTTGGTTCAGGTGGCATAACAATGCAATCCACGCGACAAGCGCGTGATTGCTGGCGTTATATGCAAGTGAAAAAATGACAGACGAACAGTACATCGAGATCATCAAGAAGAAACATGCGAACCGAAAGCTAAGTGGGTCTCTGGGGCTCCTGGTCGTTGTCGCAGTAGCAACGTGGGTCTATTTTGCGTTTAATGATTTGAATCAACGAGCTGCCGATATGGCTGAGGTCGGAGTATTTCTGACCGAAGGCGAGAGAGTTACACAGGTCCAAATTTCCGGTGTCGAAACCTTGATCAGCCTTGCCCATTCCACAGGCACTGAGAACGGAGCGTTTTTAGGTCAATTTATGGCTTTTGCGGGGCTTTTTGCTGTCTATTTTTTGGTTCAGATTTTCGGTGGTCGCAAAGAGCGCTTGCTTTTGGAGTACTACGAGAAATCTGCATCTAACCAGTAGCGTAAGCGGGCCGGTTTTCCGGCGCGGTTGCGCCTCCAAACCGGCCGCTTCGCATGGCGTTAAGTGTAGTGGTCAACTAAGCCACACCCGACAGGCCAGAAGCTTGCCAGTCAGACAGCCTTGGGTATACCTTCAGGCCACGACTGCTGAAGAACAGCAAACGAAACAGCATGTTTGTGAATTTCACACCGGCGGTCAGCCAGGCGGCTATGAAGTCCATGCGGCAAACAACCCGGAGATTGAACTATCGCAATCGTTCCAACCTGAGTCTGGCTGATATATCGCGACTACATAACCCGATTCTTCGGGAGAGCTGGCGTACTATGGAAGGTTCTATCCTTCCGCTATGTACCCGGTGCTGCGACATTTCAACCGGACGTTGGTGGCTTGGGCGATGAAGAAGTTCAAGTGCCTGAAAGGTCGGAAGATGCGGGCGAGTCAACTCTTGAAAACACTGGCGCCTAACCAGACAAAGGGGCGGGAGTTTTTCTACAGCCTCGTTAGCAATTGCACTACTCCTCCCCGTCTTGCGATTTGAGTAAAAAAGGAATAATTTGTACTCATGGATGAGTTTGAATTCGACGAAACCAAAAGCCAGGTCAATCTGGACAAGCACGGTATCGACTTTGTGGTTGCCCAAGAACTTTGGGAAGATCCTTACCTGCTGGAAATTCGCGCAAAATCAGAGGATGAACCCAGATTCCTGCTGATAGGCAAGATTGGTGAAAAGCACTGGTCGGCTGTCGTCACATATAGGGATGCTCGTATTCGTCTGATTTCAGTCAGACGTTCCCGCAAGAAGGAGGTTGAGCTCTATGAAAGCTAAAGACTTCGACAAAAAGTTTGAGGAAGGTCTGGAAGATATTGTTGAGGACCTCGATCTGTCCTCTGCTCGCCGCGTTAATCAGGAACAAAAGCGAATCAACGTCGATTTCCCGGCTTGGGTTGTGGAGTCGTTGGATCGTGAGGCTGCGCGCATTGGCGTTACCCGTCAATCGATCATCAAGGTGTGGCTGGTGGAGCGTCTTCAGGCAGAAGCTGCTAACAAGCCGCTCAATGGTGACGCCGCAGGCGGCGCACATTAGCCGAGCGTTATACCAAAGGGAGAAGTGATGCTTCACGGAAGTTGTCTG
>NZ_KE007312.1:1116-5642 GCF_000397065.2 Marinobacter lipolyticus SM19 | reverse complement strand
CAAACGCATGTTGCCTGAGGGGCATCTGCTTTAGGGCATAACGCACGGCTCTGCGGCTGTTTTTAACTGGCGACTTTTTTTGCAAGCGAAGCGCTGCGGAAAAGGTGCCAGTTAAAAACAGTCCGTAGCAGCCGCTTGTTAACTCTCGTTTTTGAAATGTGTTGGTGATTGTCGGGCTTTGTTTACTTGCAGTTCAAAAACATCTGGCCTTGAATAATGCCCTGCCACATCCAACGCGCGCTTTGAAGTGGCAGCTTTTTCAACATCTATATCTAAGATAATGTTCCCTTTTTCTTTAGATAGTGGCCCAGCAACAATTTCACCACTTGGCGATACGACAAGCGAATCTCCCGGATTAATCCATTCTTCATCAGCGGGGTAAAGTTCATCTATATTTGGAAAGTCCATAGGTAGATCTTTCCTTTCCAAGGCTACACCGCAAGACAAAACCCAGCACTTACCCTCTCTTGCAATATGTTGCATAGTCCCTGTCCATGCCTCACCACCGTCATAGGTGGGTGCTATATATATTTCTATCCCCTGTGAATATAGAGAATACCTCGCTAGAGGCATATAATTTTCCCAGCATATTAGGCTGCCAATTTTTCCTATCGGAGTATCAATAACATTTAAACCATGCCCATCCCCAAAACCCCATACCATGCGTTCGGGGTTGGTTGGCATAAGCTTACGATGATGATTAGCAATTTGCCCTTGAGCATCAATTGTTATTACAGAGTTGTAAATTGTGGATTGGCTATTCGCATTGTCTCGTTCATTAATCCCACAAACTACAGTAACACTTTTCTCTTTGGCAGCATCGCGAATTGGCTCGAGATCATCCGATGATAGGTCAATCGAATTTTTGAGCAACCGAACATGAAGCTCTTCACATATCCCCTCAGAGCCGTGGGGCTCTTGTTGAGCATCGCCGTTTCTCTTCACTGCTCAGCACCTCGACAAAGGCACGCACTTTGGCCGGACGAAAGCGAGCTGATGGAAAAACAGCGTGAATGCCGCCGGCGGGGAGAGACCATTGTGGCAGCACTTGCAGCAGGCGCCCGGCTTCGAGGTCGTCTGCAACCGCAAAGTCGGGCAGCACTGAGAGGCCAGCGCCCTGTCGCACGGCTTCGCGTACCGCGAGCGTGGTATCCAAAAATATCGATGCCTGCACGCTGATATTCCGACGCTCGATCTCGTTCAGGGAAAAATTCCAGCGCAAGGGGTCGCGCAGGGCCGTATTGGCGACAAAAGACAGTCCGGCAATATCCCCCGGGCCAGTAAGTCGTTCCATTTCGGCTCGCATTGCCGGTGGAGCAACCAGCAGTTGACGGAAAGTTCCGATTTGCCGGGCTTGCAGGTTGCTTTCCGCAAGCCAGCCAACACGGATCGAAAGTTCAAAGTAGCCAGACATCAGATCGAGCGTGCGATCACTCAGAACCGCATCCACTTTGCAATTGGGGTAACGCCTGGCAAACGCGGTGATTGCCGGCACCACCACGCTAATCCCGTAGTCGAAAGGCGCGGTCAGTCGCAGGGTGCCGACGGGCTCCGCTGCCGCTTCGGTCAATTCACCGAAGGCATCTTCCGCTTCGCGCAGAATGGCGGCGCAGCGCTGATAGAAGGCCTGGCCGGCCTCGGTGGGCTGCACCTTGCGTGTGGTGCGAACCAGGAGCGAGGTTCGAAACTCCTTTTCCAGACGGGCAACCTGCTGGCTGACCACCGCCTTGGTGATACCGAGGCGCTCCGCTGCGGCGGTAAAGGAGCCCGTTTCCACGACCGCGGCAAAGTACACGAGGCGCCTCAGGTTTCCCAATTCTCCCAGGCCGGCTTCACTTTGATTGTATGCTTTTGACATATAGAACGTTTATCACGCATGCATTTAAGAATCAATATATTTTCCCTATGATGGGCGGCATCAACAGAGGATTTCACCATGAACACAACCCTTCGCTATTTGTTTGACCCCCTGTGCGGCTGGTGCTACGGGGCCGCACCGGCCCTGTCTTCTCTGCTGGAAGTTCCGGGCGCAACCATCGAATTACTCCCCACCGGCCTGTTTGCCGGCGAGGGGGCAAGGCCCATGGACGACGACTTCGCGGCCTACGCCTGGAACAACGACCAGCGCATCGCCCGCCTCACGGGGCAGAGCTTTACGGAGCGCTATCGCGAAGAGGTGCTCGGAGATCGCCGGCAATTTTTCGACAGCGGCCCCGCCACGGTGGCGCTGACCGCGGTTTCGCTGACGGCTCCGGCACGGGAACTGGACGTTCTCAAGGCGATACAGTGCGCGCGTTTCGTCGACGGCAAAAACATAACCGACTTGAAATTACTGGCCTCCCTGTTGGCCTCGCTCGGCCTGGAGGAAGCCGCCGCGGTGGTAGAACATCCCGATACGGAGCTTCTCGAAGCCAATCGAATCCGTATTCAGCGGGCAGGAACTCTCATGTGGGAGCTCGGTGCACGCGGCGTGCCGGTTTTCGTCGCCGACACCGGGAAAGAGCACCGGATGCTGCAGTCAAGCGCTATCTACTCCGACCCCCGGGCATTGGTTGATCAGTTAAGGGCTGCTTGAACAGCATCATTTGGTCAGCAGGCCCGAAAGCCGCCCGACGTAATATTTTTAATTATTGTATAGGTGAGGAAATAACCATGAAGACAAGACGCGATGTTCTCAAGACGATTGCCGTTGCCGGCGTTGCAACGGCCTTTATCGGCAGCAAGAGTGCCCTGGGCGCAGAAACCGGCCTGAACTGGAAGCATTTCCCGGCCGGCGAAAACGGCTTCTTTCGTGCCCCGGTATTGATCACCGGCGCTCGTGAAGCGATTCTTATTGATGGTGGTTTTACTTTTCCCGACGGCAGGGCGCTGGCCGAAGCGATTGCGGCCAGCGACAAGACACTGACCACCATCTACATCAGCCAGAGCGATCCCGACTATTACTTCAGCCTTGCTCCGATCAAGGCGGCCTTTCCGGATGCACGCGTGATAGCCGCTTCCGCGACAATTGCCGCGATTGAGGGCAATGTCGACAAGAAGCTGGCTACCTGGGGCCCACAACTCAAGGAAAATGGCCCCCAAACCATGGCCGACATCGTCATGCCGGAAGCCTTTGATGGTCGTACGCTGAGCCTGGAAGGCGAGACCATCGAGATCGTCGATGCCGATGGCCTGGCCAACCGGCGCTATCTCTGGGTACCTTCGCTCAATGCCATCTTCGGCGGCGTCATGGTTTTCTCTGGCGTACACGTATGGACGGCGGACACGGCGAGCGCGGAGGCTCGCGCAGCCTGGGTGAAGAACCTCGACGCCATGGCGGCGCGCAAACCGGCCACCGTGATTCCCGGGCACCTGGCTCCCGGGGCGGCAACCGACGCCTCTGCAATTACCTATACCCGCGACTACCTCCTGGCCTTCGAAGAGGAACTGGCCAAGGCGGCTGATAGCGCTGAACTCATTGCCGCAATGACCAGGCGCTATCCGGACGCCGGGATGGGCATCGCCCTGCAAATCGGTGCCAAGGTCGCCAAGGGCGAAATGAAGTGGGGCTGACGGCGATGGAGAGCAATCTCGACATCATTCGCGCAACCTACGAAGGGGCGTCGGAGGAGAATGTCAGGAACCTGCTCGCCGCCCTGGCTCCCAACGCGACCTGGACCGAGGCCGCGGGCTTTCCGTATGCGGGAACCTATACCGGCCCCGAGGCAATCATCGCAAACGTATTCCAGAGGCTGGCTACCGAATGGATCGACTATCGCGCTGAGGTGCATACCTATCTGGCCGACGGTGATCGGGTCGCAGCCTTTGGTGTATATTCCGGGACCTACCGAAAAACCGGCAAGGCGATGACCGCCACCTTTGCACATCTCTATCGGCTCAAGGATGGAAAAATCGTCAGCATGGAGCAGTACGTCGACAGCGCCATGGTTCGACAGGCGCTTGTCGACTAACCAAATGCGCGTAACAAACAGGGGACAGACCACGCAGAATTTTGCGGCACTGCGGCAAAGAGCGACAAAGGTAGAATAGAGGGCAGGTTACCACTGCTGTAGCGCCGCCTGCTGGATCAACGAAACCGCCGATCTGGCCACCCTAACTATAGAAGGTGTCTACTGTTCGTGGGTAACTCGGTAGCCTAACGAGGCTGTAGAAAAACCCGATTTCGAGCAGTCCCCAGCGCCTAGTTCCTAGAATTTTTGTAGCGGCCATCCGCTAGCCGATGATCGCGACTCCGCTGTTCAGCCATTAGTTTCGGCCGATTTGGCGCTGCCAGCGCCGGTATTGCTGACTTCCAGCAGCCCCATTTCCGGCTCTTCTGGTCCCTGCATCACGCGGCTAACCGCCCGTAATTCGCCAGCTTCTCAATATTGGGCACTAGGCAGTATAGCTGCCACTGGCCCTGTACCTTCTTCTTACCTCTCAGGCTGAAGCGGTTCAGCCGCTTCGTGGTACCAATATTGCCGAACACCGGCTCGACCACTGACATGCGATGACTGTAGATTTCCTTGCCCTGCGGGCTGTCCACT
>NZ_KE007312.1:0-1106 GCF_000397065.2 Marinobacter lipolyticus SM19 | reverse complement strand
TCGGTGTAGTTGGGCAGGCGCTTGTTCTCGATGGTGAACGAGACTTGCCTGCCAGAGCCTTTTCGGTGGTCGGCGGAAGCCGGATTCTGCATACACTGATGCTTCTTCGGGCAGTGTCGGCATTGCAGCAAACGCCCTTCGAAGTGCACCCGGATTTTGCCATTCTCGGCTTCGCGTGTGCCCTGATAACTAATGGCGTTACCCGCTGGGCAGATGCACGTCAGGTTCACTGGATCGAACTGGAATTCACTGGCCGGGATGGTTTTCTTCCGGCCTGTATCCGGCAAATTCTGATGGCGTTTGCCGTACTTGTCTTTCTGGTTCTGGAACTTCGGATCCCGGCTGCGGAACCGGTTGTCTGGCACGTAGCCATTGATCTGCCGTTCGTGCAGATACTTCATATTGGCTTCGTTGGCGAAGCCGGTGTCGGCGGTGACGACCGCGCCTTGTTGGTAGATGCTCTCGGCGATGCCCAGCTTTTTGTAACGGGCTTCGACGGTTTCCAGTACCGGCTGTAGAGTGTGGTGTTCCTGCCCTTCGCCAAAGGCTTGGGCGTCGATGATGATCTGGTGTTTCCTGTCCACCGTGGCCACGCCGTTATAGCCCTGGATCGTGCCCTTGCTGGTGGTCATCTTGGCGCTTTCGTTGTCAGTCAGGTTGCTCTTCACTTCCTTGCTCCGCTTTCCCCGGCCCATCCGTGGGCGGTTCGTCTTTAGGAAGCGGTCCACTTTATTCATGGCTTCATCCAGCGAGAGAATGGTGTTCGCCCGACGGATATCCCGATCCAGTTCGGCCTCAGTTTCCGCCTCGTCCCGCTCGTAGTGCTCCTTCAGGTGGTGGCGGATCAGTCGTCGCAATTTCTCTCGCTTTTCACCCAGCTCTTTGAAGGTGCCGGACCATTCCTTGGCGGCATTCGAAGGCATCTTGCAGCCGTCGATGGCAAAGAGTTCGTTACCCAGAAGGCCCTGTTCATGGCAGACCAGCAGTACCTGCTCAAACAGCTCTTCAATCTCATTCGCATGACTGCTGACGAACTTGGCCAAAGTAGTGAAGTGCGGAACCGTATCGCAGGATAGTGCCTTGAAGATGATGTTGGTCTCGCAGCA
>NZ_KE007311.1 GCF_000397065.2 Marinobacter lipolyticus SM19 | reverse complement strand
TTCAGGCAATAAAAAACCCCAACATCAAGGATGCTGGGGTTTTGGGACTTAGGAGCCTGACGATGACCTACTCTCACATGGACGAACCACACTACCATCGGCGCAGGTCTGTTTCACTTCTGAGTTCGGGATGGGATCAGGTGGTTCCAGACCGCTATGGTCGTCAGGCAAAACGGATGATCACTGGGTGGACGAGAAGTAGAACGATGTGATGTTGATTTCTGTTGAGCGCGAAGGCTCTGCATTATCCGCAATTGTCTTGGGTGTTATATAGTCAAGCCTCACGAGCAATTAGTATCGGTTAGCTCAACGCCTCGCAGCGCTTACACACCCGACCTATCAACGTCCTGGTCTTGAACGGCTCTTCAGGGCCCTCGAGGGGCCAGGGAGATCTCATCTTGGAAGGGGCTTCCCGCTTAGATGCTTTCAGCGGTTATCCTGTCCGAACATAGCTACCGGGCAATGCGTCTGGCGACACAACCCGAACACCAGCGGTTCGTCCACTCCGGTCCTCTCGTACTAGGAGCAGCTTTCCTCAAATCTCCAACGTCCACGGCAGATAGGGACCGAACTGTCTCACGACGTTCTAAACCCAGCTCGCGTACCACTTTAAATGGCGAACAGCCATACCCTTGGGACCGGCTTCAGCCCCAGGATGTGATGAGCCGACATCGAGGTGCCAAACACCGCCGTCGATGTGAACTCTTGGGCGGTATCAGCCTGTTATCCCCGGAGTACCTTTTATCCGTTGAGCGATGGCCCTTCCATACAGAACCACCGGATCACTATGACCTGCTTTCGCACCTGCTCGACGTGTCTGTCTCGCAGTCAAGCGGGCTTGTGCCATTACACTAACCGCACGATGTCCGACCGTGCTTAGCCCACCTTTGTGCTCCTCCGTTACGCTTTGGGAGGAGACCGCCCCAGTCAAACTACCCACCACACAGTGTCCTCATCCCCGATAAGGGGACCAAGTTAGAACCTCAAACATGTCAGGCTGGTATTTCAAGGTTGGCTCCACGACGACTGGCGTCGCCGCTTCAAAGCCTCCCAGCTATCCTACACAAACATGCTCAAAGTTCACTGTGAAGCTATAGTAAAGGTTCACGGGGTCTTTCCGTCTAGCCGCGGATACACCGCATCTTCACGGCGATTTCAATTTCACTGAGTCTCGGGTAGAGACAGCGCCCCCATCGTTACGCCATTCGTGCAGGTCGGAACTTACCCGACAAGGAATTTCGCTACCTTAGGACCGTTATAGTTACGGCCGCCGTTTACCGGGGCTTCGATCAAGAGCTTCGCGCAAGCGCTAACCCCATCAATTAACCTTCCGGCACCGGGCAGGCGTCACACCGTATACGTCCACTTTCGTGTTAGCACAGTGCTGTGTTTTTAATAAACAGTCGCAGGGGCCTGGTATCTTCGACCGGCTTCCGCTCCACCCGCAGGGGCTTCACGTACACGCCGGCGTGCCTTCTCCCGAAGTTACGGCACCATTTTGCCTAGTTCCTTTACCCGAGTTCTCTCAAGCGCCTTGGTATTCTCTACCTGACCACCTGTGTCGGTTTGGGGTACGGTCTCGAATCACCTGAAGCTTAGAAGATTTTCCTGGAAGCAGGGCATCAATGACTTCCCGCTCTATGAGCAGTCGTCGTCGCGTCTCAGAATTAAGGACCCGGATTTGCCTAAGTCCTCTCCCTACTCGCTTAAACCGGGACAACCGTCGCCCGGCTCACCTAGCCTTCTCCGTCTCTCCATCGCAGTGATCCAAGGTACGGGAATATTAACCCGTTTCCCATCGACTACACCTTTCGGTCTCGCCTTAGGGGCCGACTCACCCTGCGCCGATTAGCGTTGCGCAGGAACCCTTGGTCTTCCGGCGTGGGGGTTTTTCACCCCCATTGTCGTTACTCATGTCAGCATTCGCACTTCTGATACCTCCAGCATGCTTCTCAACACACCTTCGCAGGCTTACAGAACGCTCCCCTACCCCGCATACAAAGTATGCAGCCGCAGCTTCGGTGACCAGTTTGAGCCCCGTTACATCTTCCGCGCAGGCCGACTCGACTAGTGAGCTATTACGCTTTCTTTAAAGGATGGCTGCTTCTAAGCCAACCTCCTAGCTGTCTGAGCCTTCCCACATCGTTTCCCACTTAACTGGTACTTGGGGACCTTAGCTGGCGGTCTGGGTTGTTTCCCTCTTCACGATGGACGTTAGCACCCACCGTGTGTCTCCCGGATAGTACTCACAGGTATTCGGAGTTTGCATCGGGTTGGTAAGTCGGGATGACCCCCTAGCCGAAACAGTGCTCTACCCCCTGTGGTATTCGTCCGAGGCGCTACCTAAATAGCTTTCGGGGAGAACCAGCTATCTCCGGGCTTGATTAGCCTTTCACTCCGATCCACAAGTCATCCCCTGGCTTTTCAACGACAGTGGGTTCGGTCCTCCAGTTGATGTTACTCAACCTTCAACCTGCTCATGGATAGATCGCCCGGTTTCGGGTCTATGCCCAGCGACTAAATCGCCCTATTCAGACTCGGTTTCCCTACGGCTCCCCTAGACGGTTAACCTCGCCACTGAACATAAGTCGCTGACCCATTATACAAAAGGTACGCCGTCACGGAACAAGTCCGCTCCGACTGCTTGTACGCATACGGTTTCAGGATCTATTTCACTCCCCTCACAGGGGTTCTTTTCGCCTTTCCCTCACGGTACTGGTTCACTATCGGTCAGTCAGGAGTATTTAGCCTTGGAGGATGGTCCCCCCATGTTCAGACAGGATATCACGTGTCCCGTCCTACTCGATTTCACTGGACTCAGGTTTCGGATACGGGGCTATCACCCACTATGGCGGCACTTTCCAGAGCCTTCTCCTACCAGTTGTCCAGCTTAAGGGCTGGTCCCCGTTCGCTCGCCGCTACTGAGGGAATCTCGGTTGATTTCTTTTCCTTCGGGTACTTAGATGTTTCAGTTCCCCGAGTTCGCCCCTTACACCTATGTATTCAGTGCAAGGTACCGACCCGAAAGTCGGTGGGTTTCCCCATTCAGAGATGTCCGGATCACAGCTCGTTTGCCAGCTCCCCGAACCTTATCGCAGGCTTCCACGTCTTTCATCGCCTCTGACTGCCAAGGCATCCACCGTATGCGCTTAGTTGCTTGACTATATAACCCCAAGACAACTGATCTGTACGACACCATAAACAAGAGCCCCGGACCCACCGAAGTGAAGCCAGTTTTCTCATCCAGGATGAGGTTCAGAGACAGCCGCTCGAAGTCATATACAACCACTTCAACGACAACACCGGATAACGCTTGAAATCGCTATCACATTGAACATATTCCTCTCGGAGATAATGAGAGAAATATCTTCGTGTTCTATCTCGTCCAATTTGTTAAAGAGCAAATCTGACCCAGTGATCAGAAAGGAAGGCTTCATCGTTGTGAAACATTCGTTTCTGTACACTGCTAACCGAAGTTAGTCAGTAAAGTTTTGGTGGAGCTAGGCAGGATCGAACTGCCGACCTCCTGCGTGCAAGGCAGGCGCTCTCCCAGCTGAGCTATAGCCCCAATATAAAGCTATCAAGAATTGTGTAGATCTAGGCGTGTTCGGGCGCCGCATAGCCTGCTATGCAAGTCCGGACACAACGACGAGCTACGCAATTCTGGTGGGTCTGGGTGGACTTGAACCACCGACCTCACCCTTATCAGGGGTGCGCTCTAACCACCTGAGCTACAGACCCGGTTTTGCCTGTCTTTCAACAAGCCAAGTCGGGCCTGCAAAGACCCTTTGCTCTCTTTATTAGCCAACCAAGTAATTCGTGTGGACTCTGACCGAAGCATTCGGCTTCGTTTAAGGAGGTGATCCAGCCGCAGGTTCCCCTACGGCTACCTTGTTACGACTTCACCCCAGTCATGAACCACACCGTGGTGATCGTCCTCCCGAAGGTTAGACTAACCACTTCTGGTGCAATCCACTCCCATGGTGTGACGGGCGGTGTGTACAAGGCCCGGGAACGTATTCACCGTGACATTCTGATTCACGATTACTAGCGATTCCGACTTCACGGAGTCGAGTTGCAGACTCCGATCCGGACTACGATGCGTTTTGTGAGATTAGCTCCCCCTCGCGGGTTTGCAGCCCTCTGTGCGCACCATTGTAGCACGTGTGTAGCCCTGGCCGTAAGGGCCATGATGACCTGACGTCATCCCCACCTTCCTCCGGTTTGTCACCGGCAGTCTCCCTAGAGTTCTCAGCCGAACTGCTAGCAACTAGGGATAGGGGTTGCGCTCGTTACGGGACTTAACCCAACATCTCACGACACGAGCTGACGACGGCCATGCAGCACCTGTGTCAGAGTTCCCGAAGGCACCAATCCATCTCTGGAAAGTTCTCTGCATGTCAAGGCCAGGTAAGGTTCTTCGCGTTGCGTCGAATTAAACCACATGCTCCACCGCTTGTGCGGGCCCCCGTCAATTCATTTGAGTTTTAACCTTGCGGCCGTACTCCCCAGGCGGTCAACTTAGTGCGTTAGCTGCGCCACTAAGACTTCAAGAGTCCCAACGGCTAGTTGACATCGTTTACGGCGTGGACTACCAGGGTATCTAATCCTGTTTGCTCCCCACGCTTTCGCACCTCAGTGTCAGTGTTGGTCCAGGTAGCCGCCTTCGCCACTGGTGTTCCTTCCTATATCTACGCATTTCACCGCTACACAGGAAATTCCACTACCCTCTACCACACTCTAGCCTGACAGTTCGAAATGCCGTTCCCAGGTTAAGCCCGGGGCTTTCACATCTCGCTTATCAAACCACCTACGCGCGCTTTACGCCCAGTAATTCCGATTAACGCTTGCACCCTCCGTATTACCGCGGCTGCTGGCACGGAGTTAGCCGGTGCTTCTTCTGTGAGTAACGTCAATCCCAAAGGGTATTAACCTTTGAGCCTTCCTCCTCACTGAAAGTGCTTTACAACCCGAAAGCCTTCTTCACACACGCGGCATGGCTGGATCAGGGTTGCCCCCATTGTCCAATATTCCCCACTGCTGCCTCCCGTAGGAGTTCGGGCCGTGTCTCAGTCCCGATGTGGCTGATCATCCTCTCAGACCAGCTACGGATCGTCGCCTTGGTAGGCCTTTACCCCACCAACTAGCTAATCCGACTTAGGCACATCCAATAGCGCAAGGTCCGAAGATCCCCTGCTTTCCCCCGAAGGGCGTACGCGGTATTAATCCGGGTTTCCCCGGGCTATCCCCCACTACTGGGCAGTTTCCTAAGCATTACTCACCCGTCCGCCGCTCGTCAGCGGGGAGCAAGCTCCCCCTGTTACCGCTCGACTTGCATGTGTTAAGCCTGCCGCCAGCGTTCAATCTGAGCCATGATCAAACTCTTCAGTTTAAATCATACAAGAATCCGAAGATTCTCTATTCTTGCTCAAGACAAAACTCAATTTCGACGAGTCACTGTCCTGATATTTCGTATCCGAAATACCTCGGCCAGCGCCCACACGAATTACTTGGTTAACTTTTTAAAGAGCGTTCGGGGCTTGCCCGATCAAGGTGGCGTATTCTACATCGCTCCGCCGCCTTGTCAACCGTTTATTTTTCGCTGTTTTCCGTCTCCGGAAACCGCCGAAAAACTCACCGGCTTACTGCTGTATCGAGGCGCGCATTCTACACTGAACCGCCACCTTGTCAACCGCTTTCTGAAGAAACTTGAAACTCATTTTCTTCAACACTTTCAAACAGTTGCCTTCCGAATCCGGAGCCGCCTAAGTGGCTTACCCCTCGAAAGAGATGCGCATTCTACAGAGCTCAGGCGAGG
>NZ_KE007310.1 GCF_000397065.2 Marinobacter lipolyticus SM19 | reverse complement strand
CCGAAGCGGGGATTTCGGGGTTTTTCTACAGCCTCAACGCCTGCGGTAACCGGCGCCGGAGCGCAGCGGAGGGAACCAAAAGCGCCACGCTTTTGGCGTCCGGTTGACTGCCTGGTTATGTGATAGGTCCAGGCTCAGTCCAAGTATCCCTGCAACTCTGCGCACAACTTTTTGATTGCTGACTGAAACTCAACTTCCCTGGACTCCAGCACTTTGGTGGGCAATGTGCACCACTCACCATTACGCCATACTTCAGCGAAGCCAAAGCCCTCTTCTCCATCCCATTCTAGGAGAACCCGCATTTCATCTTTAACGAAGATCGTTCTGATTGAGCCGCAATAATCGACCTGATCATTCTCAGACTCTTTTACGAACCCTGCCTTCTCCAAATGAGGCAATATCACTTGTTCTATTCGATAGTGCTCGTGCATGGTCCCTCACACATAACGCCCAGCTCACCGCGCGTAGTAATGTTGGCGACTTTACTGCGTGTTTTTGCAGGAAAGGTGCAAACATTACGGAGTCCGGTGGAGCTGTTTGTTAGCTTTATTCAAATAGTGCTGGAGTCTGATCATCCCAGAAAACAGCATTTACTACCCATTCACTTTTGGGTTTATAAAACATGCAGACGTAACGAACAGCATGTTTCTCAAATTTTCCTATATATGTATGCTTAACAAAACTTGTACCAGCTACCTTTGTGCCGACAAAATCTGCGCCTAAGATTTTGCCAAAACGCTCAGAAACCATTTTTAATTGTGTTTCCGTTTGGTAAGCAAGATTATTAATCTCCTCGGATGGCATAGGCCAATATGGTTGAAGTATATTAAAAGACTCTTTTGCCTTCCCTGCGCCAAAAGTATCTGCTGCTTTTTGACAAAGTGACTTTGTGTCTTCAACGGTTAATAGTGACCCAGCAAATGCATTGATGCTGAAAGTAAGTGCTAAAAATCCTATTAAAATTTTCATAATTCTCCTTAATTTATATTGAAACTAACGCCCGCAGTTGCGGCTGGTTTGGAGCGCAGCGGAAAACCAGTCCGACAACCTGCGCTTGTTATATCTTTCGTTCATCGAAGTCCATACTCTGCAATGAGCGAAGGGCGACTAGATAATAAACGCTCTAAATGGCTTTCCGCCCACATTTCTATTCTTAAACCACTGTCCGATTGATTATGCTTTTCGATTAATGCCACCGCATCAGAAGTAAACCTTCCGGAAGTTGCTATTACGTGTATATCAACTTTAGGTGGCTCCCAAAGTTTCATTTGCTCTTTTAGTTCTGCTATATCTGATACAGAAACGCTCTTTGATAACCAATGCTTGCACTGAATAATTGTTCGATGCCGGAAAATACCACCAAGAGGATCATTATGAACTCTAAGGACAGATAGGTCTCTTCCTCTATCAGGGGCGTTTGTTCTCATCAGCCACTCTGGATTTTCATAACCTTTTTCAGAAGAAATCAGGGCAAATATTATTCGTTCAAACTCATCTGGAGAGAGGTTATCCCAGTTAAGCTTTGTAACAATAGGTCCTGAAGGCTTACTAGACACTAAGCTACCAAGATCATCCACTTCTACAGGTATAGGCTCTTTTTCGCCATAAAGGGATTTTCTAATGCCGCTTTTTACACTTGGCCAGTCATGCTTAATGATATCTTGAAGATCGCCATGTAATCCGAAATGTAAGTGTCTGTGTAAATCTGTCCATCTACTAGGACGGGTCTCACTACCTAATAGCGTATCGATTTCAGCTATATGAGACTTTAAATCATCAAAGCTGGGGCGGGTGACTGCCTCATTTATTTCTGATCCACTCTCTAGTTCAACAGCTAGATCTCTCAAATCTTCATCTACGCTATCTATAACTGATTGTAGAGTGTCTCGCACTAGCTCACGCCGCTTGCGATCGAACTTATGTCTATATTCACGAATTAGCTTGGCTGGTTCGTATATCTGATTCTCAACTGAAATTTTGCATTCGATTTCTCCAACTTCCATTGCATCAAGTCTGTTCTGCCCTATCTCATTCAAGTCCATCACGTAGATTTCTGGTTTCCAACCATCTATCTTGGGGAGAGAAGCCAAGACATTTTCAAAATCTCTACAATTATTTTCATAACCAGTATCTTCTAGAAATGCTACTCCATCGGGAATTATTGATTCCATTTCCATCCAGAGCTTCTCTAGCTTTACCAAATTTGCTTCTGCTGCTTCAAAAATTCTCAGCGCAGTATTTAGTGGACTCTCTGTCATAGATTTACTCGAATCTCAGTTGGGATATAACGCCGCCATAAACGGCTGCCGAAGCAACGCGTAGGCAGTCCGGTGGAGCCCACGATTTTCGTGGGCGCAACAAATTTGATGGCCTTGTTATGACCTATTGTGGTCACGTGAGGAAAGCTCCTTATCCCGCCGAATAAATGGCCCCGCTACGAGCAGAGTTGCCAGCGCGCCAGCAAAAGCTAAAAATTCGTTCGGTAGACTAATCTGCACAATATCTTCGACAAAGTCTTTTCCGAGCACAGCAAACAGCACTATGGCTGTTGCCGCGGGAATCATCACCAGGATCATGTACCCTGCAAGCGCCCACCTCGACTGAATCTTCGCTAAACGGTTATCTAAAAACCTCATCAGCTTCTCACTCATAACGCCAGTGGTAACGGAGCGCAGCGTAGTTGGCGTCCCGTTGACCACCTTGTTATACATTTTCCTGATTTCTATGGTAAATATCTTCAGGTTGTCCTTTGAGATAACGATCAATTAAGTGCGAAATCACATCATAATTTGTAATAATGTCTCGAACCTTTCCCTTGTAAGCTTCTGAGACGTTCTCCATGACACCTGCTTGATGATCTGTTCTGAATGACTCCTCTAGAGACGACATTATTTCATCGACTGCCAAAAGATTGCCGTAGATGTGTCTGACGTTGTCTCGCTCGATGGGGCTGAGTTTTGGCACTAAGTCGGCCATGTAGTTGGAATACGCGAGTGAGGCGAACGGCACACTTTTGCCGGGAAGAAAATGCCCTTTTTCGAGTGCTTGGAGAATTTGCTCTGCTATTTCTTTCTTTTGCCGTATCTGAAACTTGTTTGCTTCCAGCTCATCATTCAAAGCTTTTAGATAGGTCGAAAGCCGGCAGTACCGTTTGAGGAACGACACTACTTCGTTCAACACGAAACCCACGAAAACACCAATTAAGGCTACGCCCCACTCAGGCATTCCTTATCTCCCTGGTCAATCCGACTGCATAACGCAGAGCGCACCGGTGGCCTTTACAGAGCGAAGCGGCGTAAAGGGCATCCGTGTGACGCGTATTGTTATGCATTAGAGCAAGCCCAGAAGTGTGGTTGCCCCTGCGCCAACCAAGCTAGCCACCGTACCATTTTCGAGCAATGCTTTAAGTTTTGATTTTGCTTCCTTATCGTCACTTTTAGCCACATGCTCGACAAGCTTCTTAATACTGACATTTGCAACCTGAACGTTCTGATCGCCGATTTGTACCATTTCGCCAGAAACAGAGCCGATATTTATTGTCGAGGATGCTCTGTTCGTTAGGTGTGGCTCTGCCGTTGTATTCTGAACATTCAGGGTGAGCATATTGGGGTGATTGGTGCCAACGTTCAGGCTGCCGCCTTCGAGAAACTGAACATCAGTTACCTTGAGGTGTATCTCCCTTTTCCCTGCCTTTTGAACTATCACATCTCCAATTCCTACATCAGGTTCCTCTGAATATGGGATATTCATTTTCCCTTTAGAGGTATCCCTCTTCGCTTTGTACTCGACACCATCAATGACAACCGTTTCTGGATAGGCCAGCTTGTCAAAATCAAAATCCATGCAACCTCCTTATTGGGTATGCATAACGCTGAGCTTTGCGGCAATTTTGGAGCCGCACAGCGGTGGAAAAATTGTCCGACAACAGCGTATTGTTAGCTGAATTCATATCCTCGCGATTACTCTTCGACAGTCGTGAATTACCTCTTCCAGCTCGGAGTAGTACTCGCGAAGGGGGGCATTACGCTTGCTAAAAGACGGTAGTGGGTTGTGATATCCATGTAGCACTTTGTCTAAGTAAAGTGACATTAGAACGATTGCACGAAATGCATCATGGACGCCGCTTACAAATTCTCGTTCACGCTTTTCCATTTTCTCGAAATGACGCTCTATGTTAGATGAACTCATTGGTTCAGATTTAGAATGCACAAGGCGATTTCTCTCAAAAACGAGGTTCTTCAGCGCCGCGTATGGAGCCTCGGATTTTGGTATTTCAATGCCTGATACGAAGCGGATGACTACTAGCCATTTTGAGAGGACATCAAGCTTATCTAAATGATCTTGAACGTAACCGTCACCCAAATGAATGGAAGCAAAATCATAGATAGCGGCTTCAAAACACATTGCCGAAAAGACAATTGCTTGAATCGCCGCTAGGTCGCGAGCATGCTCGAGCTCTCCGAGTCGCTCATCGTATTCGACGTTGTCAAGAGCTTCGATCTCTTCAGACGTCGCCAAAAACTCGGAATAGCCCTTCTCAGTAGCTTCAGCGTACAAGTATGAAAAGGTGCCTATTCGAGCAAAACTCTCGACAGGGGTTATAGCCAATATAAATTCTCCCAACCCTACATCTGCAAAAATGGTTACCGGGAACCCGCTGCTCTATGCAGCTAACGCGAAGCTTTACGGCAATTTTGGAACCGCGAAGCGGTGGAAAAATTGTCCGACAACAGCGCATGGTTATACGCTGTCAGATCGGATCGAGGTTCTGGAAAAACGTAAATAGCCGTTCAATTGCATCCATAATATCTGACTCTTCATCTATGACATCAGCCCAATCTCGCCCGAAGCTGGCATATAAATGAATGTCGTTTCTTCTTCCGTGGACACTCTCAATATCGGCCACCACACCATTAATTTCGGGTGCATAGACCCCATGATTTTTCCATGAGTAAATGACTTTCCCGAAGGTTCGGTGCTCCGGCTTATTTTTCATCAACTCACGAATATTCCTGTTCTCCGCGTGCGCTCGCATTGCACATTCAATGATGGATGAACCAACGGAGACGCAACTTGATATAGCTCCTGCACGCGCCGATAAGGTTAATGCCGTTGGCTTGTACCAGTGCTCGCGCTCCTCTTTTGGATGAGACCAGCTCTGTACTCTGCCCACTACCATGGTTTTGAGGAAATCGTAGTACTGGTGGGCTTCTGCGATTGCGTTAACGGCTTGCTGATTCGGGACCTTTCGCCATGTAGTGCGGAGACTTCCAAGATCATGGAACTCATAAGCATCGTCAGAAAAATCAAACCATCGAATCATAAAAAGCCTCAACTCCTTGAGCAGAAGTCCCCTTCGTATAACGCTGAGCGCACCGGTGGCCTTTTTGGAGCGAAGCGGAGAAAAGGACATCCGTGTGACGCGTATTGTTAAATTCTCTCGAGGATCAGATCTAGCCGTTGCTCATTTGACTGTAGCTCACCCTCGATTCGCCTAAGACTCAATTCCATATCATCGAGTCCTGCATTGGAGGCATCTGATGCAGCCCTAACAAGCAATGCATCCAGATTTTCGGTTATATCCATCATGCCCTGGTACCGACTCATTATCGAAGCATCCGCCTCGGGTTCTGGGCCGAATTTTGCCGCCAACATAAATTTATTCAGGACATTTGATGCTCTTGAGTGTAGCTCACAGGCACGAACGCGAAGTCCCATGATGCGATCATTGCGTCGCAATACCCGGTTATCTTGATACATCCGGTAGGAGATCCAAGTTGCAATACAGGCAACGATTGCTGAGATTGCCGAAATCATCTCCGATGCTTCCATGTCACCTCAAATTTAACGCCCGCAATCACGCGCTTGTCGCGTGGATTGCATTGTTAT
>NZ_KE007309.1 GCF_000397065.2 Marinobacter lipolyticus SM19 | reverse complement strand
CACGTTCAAGTGCGGTTTACTGCGTTCAAATTTTTCTTTAGACATTCGACCAATCTCCCTAATCAACCCAAATCGCAACGTTGACCGGATAAAATAGTGGAGCTCATGACCGGAATTGAACCGGTGACCTCATCCTTACCAAGGATGTGCTCTACCGACTGAGCTACATGAGCATTTCTAAACTAAACTGGAGCGGGCAGCGGGAATCGAACCCGCGTCATCAGCTTGGAAGGCTGAGGTAATAGCCACTATACGATGCCCGCGAGCAATTAGTGGTGGAGGGGGCAGGATTCGAACCTGCGAAGGCGATGCCGTCAGATTTACAGTCTGATCCCTTTGGCCACTCGGGAACCCCTCCGAGTCGAATTCGCCCAAGCGAATTCGTCAAAACTAAAAGTGGAGCTGGCGGACGGAATCGAACCCCCGACCTGCTGATTACAAGTCAGCTGCTCTACCAACTGAGCTACGCCAGCTCACATTCGCCTCGTCAGCGAGGGCGGTATACTACGGACTTTTTTTCAGCGTTGCAATACCTTCACAACGCTTGATTTCGACAAAATCGAAATCCTCTGAATAATCCGCCTCCAACGCCTCAGCCTGCTCAGAATCGTCAAACAGGCCCGCCTCAAAAGAGAGCGCGTAGCTTATCTGATTTCGGGGGAAGATGGCCAGTACTGCATTGAGATTCTGACGATTTTTTTCTTCCAGAACCGAAACGGCTGCCTCCCGTGACTCAAACAGGCCCAAGGAGATTGCGTTGCGGCTTTCTCCTTCAGTCACCAGGTAGGAATCAATCCCCCTGCGCTGGATATCGCGAAACATCTTGCGAGCCTGATCCGCTGGCTGCGGCGGTATAAGCACCCAGTGCAACGGAGCCAATTCGCGCTCCCGGCGCTCAACGATGTATTCATCCTGCGCCATCCCCAATGTCGCTGCCATTTCATTCAGGTCGGCCTCGGATTCGAACCACCCCAGGCGACCACAATACAGAAGAGAGGGAGAAGGAGCCGGCTCCGGGGTTACAGCAGAACCTTCGGCCTCAGGCTTGAGAGTTGCCACCCGGGGTAACTTGCCGTCACCCGCCCCCACACCGCGCGACGGTGTTTGAGGAGAGCTTCCGTAGTACCAAAGCGCAGCATTAGCCACCAGCAAGATCAGCGCCAGCCACTTCATGAGCGCCCCACCGCCTCCGCATCAATCGCAGCCAAACCTTGCAACACGAGATCCGGAAGATGCTCCGCTTCAAGCCCGGCTGCCAGAATACCCGATGCGTCCCCTCCCGTTACCAGAACACGACCTATGGCTTGCGCACTACAATCATGATGAATACGGTCAGCGATGGACTGCCAAAGCCAGAACAGCCCATGATGAACACATTCGGTGGTCGAGGCCCCAGGCTCACCGGCATCCGACCGGTGGTCCTCAAAGCCGATCCTCGCCGCATCATTCCTCAGGCTCCGCAACATCATTCGGCGCCCAGGGAGAATGTAACCGCCCAGATGCTTCCCGCCGGCCCCAACATAGTCAATCGTAATTGCGCTACCAGCATCAACGACTGCGAAGCCGCCACGATGCCTGGTCCATGCGCCGTACATAGCGTGCCAGCGATCGGCCCCCATTTTTTCATGGTCTTCATAGGCATTCACCAGCCCGGCACGCTCAACCTCCGACCAGTAGAAACAGGGGGGCACGGGGGTATAGCAGGACAACGCCTCGGCCAACTCGCAACGCCTGGCTTCTGATGCCACCGTGGAAACGGCAACACGGGAGATCTTGCCCCCCACATCTGACAGATTGGCGAATGGGTCGCTGTCGAGAGCACCGACCCCCTCCAACACCCTGATGCTGCCATCCATCAACTGCCACTTTACACGGGTGTTTCCCGCATCAATCAGCAACCTCACAACTGCACCCGCAAACTTATCTCTCCTGCCCGCACGGCAGTTACACCATCTTCCGTTTCCAGCAAGTAGTTGCCTGAACTATCAATACCTACACCAACACCCGCCAGACCTCCCTGACTTGCCACCAAGGACTTCCCGGCAAAAATATCTCTCTGCTGCCAGCGTTCCCGGAATGCCGCGAAACCGCTATCTGCAAATTCATCAGCCGCACTTACCAGAGAATCAATCAGACTGGCCGCCAATTCATTCCTCGCCCAATCCACTCCCGGACTTGCAACCGAGAGGCTATCCCAGGCCTGGGTTACACCTTCCGCCTGCTTCATATGGACATTCAGGCCGATGCCTGCCACTACCTGGACAACCCCCTCTTCCAGCTCTCCCTGCAATTCCACCAGAATACCGGCTACCTTGCCGTTACCCAGGAAAATATCATTGGGCCACTTGAGGCCGACCTGCCCGGAACCCATCACCTCCAGAGCCTCAGCGGTGGCCACCCCCAGTACCAGGCTCAAGCCGTCCAGCATGGCGAACCCACCGTGGAACGTCAGACCCAGACTCAGATAAAGGTTCTGGCCACGGGGACTCTGCCATTCACGCCCTCTGCGTCCTCGCCCCGCCGTCTGGTGATCGGCTATACACACGGGAATTTCCGGCGCTCCCGGCGCCGGCCGATGACGGATTATCTCTGCATTGGTTGAGTCAACCTCTTCCCGTACCTCGAGCCTGACACGGTGACGCAAGGGTTCCGGGATGCTTCCGAGAATTGCCTTGCTTTCGAGGAGGTCAACGGCTGTTATCAGGCGGTACCCCTTACCGCGGATGGTTTCAATCTCATAACCTTCGTCTGCCGCCCTTTTAACCTGCTTCCAGATTGCCGTTCGACTGATACCGAGGCGGGACGCAAGAGATTCCCCGGAATGAACGTGACCGTCCGCCAAATGACTTATTAGAGCTCGGGATTTCATCGGATAAAGCCTGAGAGTTTGAGAGGATCAAAGCGGGATTAAACAACAGCGGGCCCCAAAAAACAAAGAGACGCACAAAAAAGCCGGCCAACCCCGGCTATCAATCAGGGAATGGGCGTCGCTGTCAGATTCGCCTTGATATCAAAATTCTGCATATGAACTCCATAGACAACCGTCTGGGCACCGCCTACAGGGTGTACAAGATCAACATTGTTGATAGACAGCTCCTTGAACCGACTTTGGGCCCTGACTGCGAAGCCCAGCGGACGATTTTCCAGATCCGCAGAGGAAGGTGTCGACTCATAGCGATAACCTGCGACAGCTGCACTGTCCATGATTTTCTCATCCCCACGTAAACCCGACACCCCGAGTGAATCCGGCCCATCGTCTTTTTTCACAACCCGGGTCTGGTAGACATCGACAGATACATCGGTACGGACACCAAAGCTATTGTCATCGACACCATCACCGTCAAAGTCGCCACCGTCGCCGGTATGAATGTCATTGAGCACCAGCCGTGTTCCGCTACCGTTGACCAGCTGGCCACTACCGTCAATTTCCCGATTGGTCTCCCAGGTAAAGGCATTCTTACGAGAATCATCAACGGCCTTCGCAAGAATCTGTTTCATCCTGACGGTAATACCCTCATCACCCCGGTCCTGCCAAATCCCTCCGGACGCTGCACAAGCTGACGCTGTGACTCCAACACCTCCAGCGCAGACTTCGCCGGAACCTCCGGGAACAATCGTTAGCCCGCTCCCGGTTTCGTACGTCTGAACTACAAAGCGGCCGAAGCTTTGACCAGAACGCTTATCGCCCAGGCGGAGATTACCGACATCCAGGGTGCTCCAGCTCTCTCCAGTGTTGAAGGTCAATCCTTCGCCGGTGACATCCACGGTCATGTCCCGGATATGACCATCGTAACTGAGGTCACTTAACCACAACCCTTTCTGGCTGATTTCCCCGGAGCCGTCGTCGTAGGGTGAAGCGATCAAAGCCGCCCTACCGTTCCGGATCTGAATGTCCGAATTAATCGTGAGACCTTCCCCACTGGCACCACCTGCTCCGAGGGTTATGTGGCCGTCCATTTCGAATTCATAAGCCGGGTAGAAGCCCAGGGCCAGTAACAGTTCGGTCCCCCCCTGCAGCGGCGCATCTTCGTCGCCAACCTGTAAACCGTTAATCCGGTACCCTGCCTTGACCCCGTCAAAACCGACTCTCAGACCGTCGTAGAAGCGGGTACCATTTCTGAGTTCGTCCCGGGTCACATTCACCGTTATGTCGCCGCGCCCCCAGGATTGCAGGCCACTGAAAATCACCCGGTTACCGTCTTCGGTATAGCTCAGGTCAGCCAGCGCAAGACTCCATTCGGTCGCAAGCCTCAGCCCCTGTCCGCCCGCATCGGGGTGCCCTCCACCCTGAAGATAAAGCGAGTTTGTGTAATGACGCCCCTCAAATTCCCGTGCCTGTAGCAGAAAAGAGAGATTCACTTCCCCAAGGCTGCGCCCACTGTCCCCCATCTCAAGCGCGCCGATGTTTACTTCGCCGTCCATCGCCCCCAGCGTGAACCCCAGCGCTGGTCGCCCTTGCCAGTCATCAGTCACATCCAGACGCAAGTCGCTCACCCGGTAATGCCCGCTGATGTCTCGCAGGGAGAGAGCATTGCCGTCATCACGATAGATAAAGTGGGCGCTGTTAATGGTTGTCTCGTGGTCAATCCTCAAACCCTCTCCGGAGCGCCCCCCGGCCTTGAGTTCAGTGAGTGTCGTTAAATCGAACGCCCCGCTGATACTGCCGTAACTGGGCAGTGCGGCGCCGGTGGTTACATCGGTTGAATGACCATGATTAAGAGGATTGCCGCTGTAGCGGATTGCGCCAATGTCATAGGAACCCACAATCCGCGGCGCCTCCAGGCGGAGGGTTTCGCCCACGACATCCAGGGTGACCCCAAGGGCCTCCATCGTCAGCGTCATGTTATCCAGGAAGATCTCATTACCGTTGGTGCGATATCCCAGACGCCCTGCTGTCATGGTGTATGCCGAATCAAAGGTATATCCAGATCCGCCGAGCGCACCACCCGGGCGGATACGTAAATACCCTTTCAGGCTGTGATCGAAGAAAAACCCGCCCATACTCAGCCCCGGGGCACCGGCAAGGCGAACATCGCCGAACTCGATTCTGCGATCTTCAATCAGATAGTCCAGGTTCAGTGCCGCATCGTCGGAAATATCCACCCTCACCCGATGAAACGCCTGGCCTTCCGGATCTGTAGCTGATCCAACCCGAAAATCATCCAGATAAATACCATTACCATCATCGAAGTATGAGACGCGGTCGGCCGTCACCTCCACCTCCATTTCAAGGGTAATGCCACCCTGGCCACGGATGGCAGCCAAGTCGGTATCATTCAGGCGCTGCATCTCTGCCATTACTTGGCCGGGGAACACTAGCGCCACACCAACACAAGACCAATTTGCCAGGAAATTAACGCATTTCATTATGACATCCCCTCATGGGTTCCCTGCGGGGAAAACCAACAAATTCCCCTCCATGACGACCTCCCCCTGCATTCCCACGGAGAAGATATCCGTTTGCCGAAATCCGGGGTCCGTGGGCCGGGCAGTACTGCTGGCAGCAATCTTGAACCGTACATCGTTAAACCTCACGGTATTGGGCAACCCTAACTCCAGTACGTCTCTCTTGAACAGCTCGCCGTCACCACCGAACCCCGAATCGATCGTCCGGACCCTCAGGGTCAGCCCCTCAAACGCGAAGTTCCCGCGAATATCGTCCAATACCATCCAGCCCCCATTCTCTTTCAGGCGGTAGGCAAATCGGGCTCCGCACTTCCTGGTTGTATCATCACAGCCGCCGAAGTAGCTGTTTTCAATGGGACCACCGAGTTCGTTAATGCTCACATCACCGGACAGATAAATGCCGCCCTGACCAGACACATCGCCAAGCGCCTGGTCATCCAGCCGCTTCAGTTCCGCAGTGGCCTGCCCCGGAAGGGAGAGCGCGACTGCGCAAATCAGCAGGGAAACGATCGCAGGAGCATTTGTAGTCATGGCGCAAGATCCCTGGTTCGAATTTCGAGATGCTGGATCAACATCCCTTCCACCCTCATTGAGCCGAAGTCCCGGTCACTCACACTGAAGTTCCCAATTCGGAGATTGCTTCGGTAATTCGGGTTGGTGTAATAATCTTCATAGAAATCCCATGTTGCGGGCGCACTGCTGCCTCTAAGGCCATCGGCACCGATCTCCCCGGTTGCTGGTTGCTGGATCGCAGCCACCTCGACAACAAAGTTACCGGCGCCGTCCACATCAAAGAACACAGGCTGCAGCTCGTTACCGATTGCCAGCTCAAGCGCAAAATCCTTCAGCAACACCCGGGAACCGCACGACTCGCCGCTCTGGTCACAGGCATGGATGGAAAGTTCCGGAGAGTAGAAGTTAAGCTTGAATTGCCCCACCATTTGGCGACGATCGTTATCCCCCCACAAGCGAAGATAGCTTCCGTCGATCACCGCACTGACTGCATGGATATTGATATTCGCTGAGCGGTCATCCCCGACCGCTACATTCATCTGCAACCCCACATCCGGACGCTCGCCGATGTAATCGGTGGTTGCAGGTCGGCTCGAACAGGATCCTGATCCCAAAACGGCCGACGCGCTGATGCAGTCGAATCCTTGCGCCGGATTAACCATAGCGGGGGCGGCAAATTCCAAAACCGCTTTATCCGCCACGCCAATCGTATTTCCGTCAACCACATCGATACGGTAGGGGTTGATCAGGCGTCCGAGATTAACCGGACCAAGATTCCGACCATAATTGCTGCCACTGCCGGATATATAAAGGTGATTGACGGTGATATCCACATCCCGGCCATCTGTGCTGGTTATGCCGCCAATTTTGAATATACGGGCTTGATCCCCGCTTGCGTCGGGAACGTCCGTACCGTGGGAGAACTTGAAGGCTTCCAGCACTATACCCAGCCCGGCCCCGTCCACCTCGGAAAGCTCGGCATCATTCATGCTCTCAAGTTCGCTCCAGCCCTGGCTGGAATACACCGTTATCCAGGCTCCAGCCAACAAGATCATCGCCCAGCGGGGTATCACTGTCCGGCTCTGTGTTTTTACCCGACAAAACATCAGAACAACCCCTGCCCACGATCAATGTATTCCACTCGCTGGCGTTCAATTCCGCCCAGCGCTTCATTCAGGTTGAACTCGACTGAGCCATTGGGAATATTGAAGAAACCGCCACTGGTCGCCCGGATGAAGTCTTCTGCCGTGAGATTCGCCTTGGAAACATCATCCAGCCAGTCCAGATCCTGGGTCTGGAACGAAAGGAACAGTCCGGACTCCGGCCCGATTATCGCGCGCTCACCGTTTATTTCACCAAGCTCACCAACAGGGAGGCTCTTGAAGTCTGTTAATGAGAAACAGGCCTGGATACCCAGTACCTGGCAGTCCTGGGCAATGATATGGACATCACTGCCATGGACTTCTATCTGGGAGCTACTGAAGGCGCCCGCCCCCTGGATCAACAGGCGGGTCAAGAAAGGTACATCTTCGACGACAAAGGTTTCGCCGTTGGGGACACCCGCGTATTGCGCCCTGATCGGATCAAGCTCCCCAAGCCTGGGGTCACCCTCCGCACCATAGACCAGCTCGGCCCGACTGGTGATCGCATTACTGCCAACAAGGTAAGGTGCCAGTGCCACGATAATCGAGTCAAAGAGATTGCCGTTGGTATTGGCGTTGCTCAGACCTTCTCCCTGGTCGACAATATCGATATTGACGTTCCCCGTCAGGGACTGGATATCCCCGGACAACACCCCCATGGCCTCACCGAAGCCAAGCCGAACGCCGACAACCTCATCTGACGTTTCATCAAAGGCAAATTCAAAGAACGGATTTCGCAGCGTAAAGGGAACAATTTCACCCTCAGCGTATGCAGAGCCATTGGGCTTGTATTGCCTGGCAAATTCCGGATTGCGGTCAAAGTAAGGCTGATTGTTTATATAACCCAGGGAAAAGTTTTCGATGAGCACATCAGAAGAGCCGGCGTCTTCCCCGCCCCGCTCATATCGACCGATCTCAAGGGTGTCGATATTGGTCTGAATATCGACATCCATACCAAGGTTTACCCGAGTATAAGAGGTATTGTCCGTCTCATCAGGATGGTACTGGCGATCAATAGACACGAACGCCTGGCCGGTAACCTCCGATAGCTGATCGTCGGATATCGGGCGCAACTCCGCACAGATACTGGTGGCCGTTGTTGCCAGCAGTAGAAAGAATCCGGCCTGCTTACTCATAATCACATCTCACTGTAAGCCGCTGTTGTTTTTTTAGCGCGGCAATTAAGTATTACGGATGTCAAATGAGCGTCTCTGAAGCTGGCTCTTTTTTATTTTTTGGCCAGTTTGTGCTCCGGAGCTTACCTTTGTTTACAGAACGTCACTGTGCGCAACGTCATAGAATGGCGAGCTTGTGAATTTTCTTTCAGGCAATAAAAAACCCCAACATCAAGGATGCTGGGGTTTTG
>NZ_KE007308.1 GCF_000397065.2 Marinobacter lipolyticus SM19 | reverse complement strand
CTGCGGCGTTTCACCGGCGTGGTCAACGAATTCGCCCGCGGCGACAGCGGCCACCGCCGCACCCGTTACGAAGTCATCATCCAGCCGCCGCTGTGGCGCCTGGGCCTGATGCACAACAGCCGCATCTTCCAGACCCAGACCACCGACGCCATCGTGCGCACCCTGCTGGAAGAGCGGGGCATCGTCGATACCGTGTTCGATCTCAAGCGTAACCCGAAAGAACGGGAATACTGCGTCCAGCACCGGGAAAGCGACCTGGGGTTTGTGGCGCGGCTGGCCGCTGAGGAAGGCTGGCATTATCGCTATCACCACGGCTCCGTCGATGGCGAAGAACAGCCGGCCCTGATCATCGCCGATCACCACGGCGACGCCCCCAGGCTTGAGTCCGTGGCTTACAACGGCAAAGCCGGCGGTAGCACCAAAACCCCCTGCGTGTTTCGTTTCGCCCATCAGGAACGGGTCCGCGCCAGTGCCGTGGCCATGAAAGATTACACCTTCAAAAATCCGGCCTATGCCCTGATGCACGAACAGGCCGGAGCAGAGCTGTTCCATCGTGAGGATTACCAGCACTACGATTACCCGGGCCGCTTCAAAGCCGACGCCAGCGGTGAACCCTTCACCGGAGCCCGACTGGACGCCCTGCGACACGATGCCAGCACCGCCAGCGGCAAGAGCAACCGCGCCGACTTCACAGCTGGCGCCAAAGTGGCCCTGACCGATCACGACAGCGAGACCCTGAACCGGGAATGGCTGCTGACCGGCATCACCCACACCGGCAAACAGCCCCAGGCGCTGGAAGAGGAAGGGGGTTCCGAACCCACCAGCTACAGCAACCAGTTCAATGCCATCCCCGCCGACCGCACCTGGCGCTCACAAATCAAGCACCGCCCCAGAATGGACGGCCCGCAGATCGCCATCGTCACCGGTCCGGAAGGCGAAGAGATCCATTGCGACGAACACGGCCGGGTGAAAGTGCGGTTCCCGTGGGACAGGTACAGCAAGAACGACGAACACAGCAGCGCCTGGTTGCGGGTCAGCCAGGGCTGGGCCGGTGGCCAGTACGGTTTCATGGCATTGCCGAGAATCGGCCACGAAGTCATCGTCTCCTTCCTGGACGGCGACCCGGACCAGCCCATTATTACCGGCCGCACCTATCACGCGACCAACACTCCGCCCTATGCGCTGCCGGAACACAAGACCCGCACCACCCTCAAAACCCAGACCCACAAGGGCGAGGGCAGTAACGAACTCAGATTCGAGGACGAGGCAGGCAAGGAACAGATCTATGTCCACGCCCAGAAAGACCTGGACCTGCTGACGGAAAACAACCGCACCGAAGTCATCAGGAACGAGAGCCACCTGATCGTGGACAACCACCGCAAGGCCCACATCAAGGGCAATGACCATGCCACCGTAGATGGCGAAAAGCGGGAACAAACCGGTAAGGATCACAGCTTCAACGTCACCGGCACCCTGCACCTGAAAGCCGGCACCGCCTGGCTCAGCGACTCCGGCACAGAACTGCACATCAAGGCCGGCCAGAAAGCCGTTATCGAAGCGGGTGCGGAAATTACCCTCAAGGCTGGCGGTAGTTTCGTGAAGATAGACCCCAGCGGTGTTGCCATGGATGGTGCCGCCATCAAGCTGAATGCCGGAGGATCACCGGGCAAGGGGAGTGGGCAGAAGGTTCAGGTGCCGGAAATGCCTGGGTTGGTGGAGAAGAATGGTGGGGCTGTAGCGCCGGTGGATCTGGCGGAGACACCCCAAAGACCGATGGCCAAGCCTGACCAGATACGCGCCATCAAAAATGCCGCGAACCAGGGTAAGGGTATCTGCCAGGTTTGCTCACCAGAATCGCAAGGGGCGGCCTGATGGGTAAGCTGGCTGAATTTCCCGACAAGGGTAAGACGTTCATTCTTGTCGATGGCGCAAAAGTGGATGACTTGTCCCAAGTTATTTATCGTGAAATAGAAAAGCCTCTTTGCGATGCGCTTTACAGGGGAACTGAACTCGCTGATCTGTTGGAAATTTCGCCGTGGTTGGTTGAAGCGGGAATGGATAGCTCCCTGGCGCTTAAATGCTTCGAGGATTGGAAGCATCAGGGTGTTGCCATCGTATTGCAGGCTGACTGCCGCTTTGAAGAGGTCATGGACCACTTGCGTGGATTGCTTATGGCCCGATTGGTCACGGGCGATGAGGTTGTCTTCCGGTTCTATGATCCTGAAATCGCGCGGCATCTGTTGAAGCTGGATTCATCAGATGAAGATCTGAGGCGATTGATGGGGCCCTGTAGTCTGTTTGCCATTCAGGATCGCCGCACGGGTGAATGGGAGCACTTTTACAATGACCAGCCGTCAGGTGAGCGGCAGGCAGAAGTGTTCAATATTCGTGAGGAACACCAGGTTGCCATGGAAAGGGCGGCAGAGCAGACAGCCCTCAGGAAACTCGAGCTTCACACTTCGAACTACTTCCCCCATCTGCTTCAACAACCTGACGCAAACGAGCCGGATTGGGGCGTAGTTTCTACGCTAGTCGACGCGGCGAAAGCGCGGGGGTTGTACAGTGCCCGCGATATCGCCCTGTATATCAATACGATTGGCTGGCTTGGGCACCATGCATTCGAAGACAGTGATGTGCAGAGCCTGTGGAAAGAGAATTCCGCAGCACCAGGCAAAGCCATAGCGCGAATTGCAGAATTCGCTGAGAAAAAGTCAATGGAGGGACTGGTTCATGGGTAGTGCTAACAGCTCAGCGTTTTTACAGGGTGCTGATGACATCGACTCAGCGGCACAGATGTGCCCGCTCCAGCTCAAAACCGTTGCGCTGTATCCGGTGCGCTGGGCGATCAGTCAGGAGGTGGCGACCCTACCCGGAAATTTCAACCCGCCGGGGGTATCTTTGCAGAATACCCACTATTGCCTAAGAACCTTGACACCCGGCTGGGTTTACCTGTTCTCGGAGCCCTATGGAACGCTTCACGAATACCGGGTCAATGAGCAGGGTGTAATTACGGAAGTCCTGCCGGGCGCGAATTCGGTCCTGCTTCCCGAGGCTGATGCGGAGGGCGCATTACCCTGTATTCATCACCCGGCGGAGGGCCGGGTGTTCCTGAAGTTTGCCCAGCATCGATGGACAGCGCGTTTGCAGGAGCTCGTAAGAACGGACGCCGGGATTCGAGACGAGTACATGCAGGTGTTCGCGCTGGACCAGCTCCCAGAGAATGGCCAGGGTACGAACATTGCGGAAACCGAGAATGCAGAGACTCTGATTGAAGATTTCCGGCCAGAGCCAGGGGACTTCGACTGGAGCTCTACCGAGTTCGCGCAAGGCCTGACTGCCTCGGATCTGCAGGGGCAATCCAAGAAATCCACTGAGTTTTCCTACTGCGTTGCTCTGGACGACGAAATCGGCATCACTTCGGAACTGGGGCAACTGCACGCCCTCCATGTCAATCTGATCATGAATAATGCCGAGGAAAACGCATATGCCTACACCACCGCGCGAATGGTGGATGCGCTCATCGCTCGTGAAGCTGGCAAGAAGGAAACTGAAGAAGAGCGCAACGAAGTCACCGAAGAACTGAAGGAACGCATTCGTTCAGCCGATAAAGACGCGTTTGTGGAGGGGTACCACAAGCAGGTTGAAGAATACGACCAGGCCCGTGCCCGCATCTTTGATGACTGGAAACGGTGGGTCGACTCCGACCAACTGGCCCGCAAGATGGAGTTCAACGACCTTTACAGCGCCGATGGATTCACGGCGGTCGAGCAGGAGCTGTCGGACATCCTCGATGGTTACGTCGGCGCCGAGAGAGGCAAAGAGGACGCAGAAACCTGGATGGCGGCCGAGGACGGCGAAGCCGGAACCGTCGGAAACCTGTTGAAAGCCGTGTTGTTCCTGACCTCCGCCACCCACAAGATTACCGAAAAACTGAAAGACCTGCCTAGCTACGATTATGGCAGCCAGAAGATAGTGGAGCGCATGTACGATATGCCGGCGCACGTACCGGTCGGGCTGGCCACTGATACTCTACTGCTGGAATTTGCAGCGCCCGCAGCCGCAATGGGTGCCTGGGCCAGAAACCGCCAAACCCGCCCGCAGTGGAAAAAGTGGATCAAGCAGGTGTCCAGACGCTACGGTATCGACGTCCACGAAAATGGCATGACGCTGGACACTGCCACGGAGTTGTTGTTGAAAGTTAATCAGGAGTCTTTGGCAGAAACCTCCGGCCATAGCGTCTCCGAACTCGCAATGTCTCCCCTGGCCGCCGGCGTGGGAAACGCCAGGATCAGGAGTTACTTGCGGGAAAGCCTGATCGACGTGTTCCATCTGGAACCGGACCTCAAGGACAATCCGTTTGGCTGGTTTCATGCCCGTCTTGACCCGGTAGTTGACGTGATCAAGCAGAACCGGGGTAAATTCATCGGAGCAGTAGCTTTTTTCCAGGCGTTTAACATGGCGAGCCTGTTCACCGGATTGAAGGAAACCCAGCAGGATGTAATGCTGACCGACCAATCCGCCATCGACAAGTGGCTGCCCTTCGTGGACAGTCTGTGGGGCGTGGCCGAGGGGATAGTTAACCTCAGCGGGCTGGTTATCCAGTCGGAATATGCCAAGGCCATGGGGGGGAACCTGTCGGCGGCTGGATCCAGAGTTTCGGTCGCTCTTCGCGGGCTAAAAGACCTGAAGGTATTTTCTGCTGGTGCAAGGTTAATAACGAGAGCCTTTGTAAAGTTTCTCCCATACGTTGGCCCGCTACTATCAGTATGCCTAGAGGGTAGATCTGCTTGGCGGGCTTGGCACACCGGCCATGACGTGGCGGTGTCTCTTTCTGTTGTCCAAATTGGGCTAGCCGCCGGTATCGGCTACCTGATCGCTTTGTCTGTGGCAGGGACTGCAACCGTGGTGGGTGCTCCTATTGCGCTTGTAGGTGCGGTCTTGGTGGTGATCACCGTCGCAGTCACCGCGATCCAGCTGTACATCGCTCGCTCCCGTATCGAAGATTTCCTGTCGCTATCGTTCTGGGGTAACGCGCCCACTCTCCGGTACTGGGATGATCAATCGAGGCTGCCTAACCATGAACTCCTGGAGGCGAGCAAAGCCATTACCGCTGCAGATGAGGGGGAAACGGTTCGGGAATACTTCGAGGCGGAGCTAGACGCCTTCTACTACCTGCTATTCTCTCCGGTTGTGCGGATAACCGAGCATATGCCCAAGCACTATGCAATCACTCACCAGGGGGGACAAAAGGTACTGTCAGAATTTACAGGCTTCACTGCGTATTTTCCTGGGTATAGCGAGGCCTCTTGTGCTATTTCCATCAGACTGTTTGAGGTGGAAAAGAACCTGGTATTCGATGATGGCACCAAAGAAATTTCCGGTTTATTTGAACGGAGAGTGAATGCCAGCTTTTCCTCCCATGGAGCCGAATACCACTTTACTCACTACAATCACGATTATTGTGATCAACTGGAAATGCTAATCGAGTACGTTAAAGATGGCAGGAAAGTCACGGGGGATTACGGGATGCGAATCATCCTGAATGGAAATGACGTAGAGGAGTTAGGAGTTGATGAGCGACTCACCTTTGAGCTGTGATCTCCCGGAGACGGACATCGAGCAACAGCTGGAAAAGCGACTGTATCGTACGTATGGCGAGCGACTGGCCAGCCCCCCCGCCCGGAAAGTGGCGGGGGTGTCCGATTCATCGGAAAATATGGACCATGGGGTGGCCTATATCAGTGACCGGTTTATGGACATTCGGCCGGTGTTTTCGATTCTTCGAAGATACATGTTAGGCATCGTTGGCCTGTTCATGGCGTGTGTGCTTGGTTTGATGTGGTTGCTTGATGTTGTTTTTTCCGGTGAGGCGCTGTTGGCAACCGCTGTTTTTTTCGTGCCTGCCTGGATTGGATTTTACCTGTTCGAGATCTTTGTTCCGGTAGTGCTACCAGTCCGGATTGACCGGCGGGAAGGCTTTGTTTATGCCGGGCATCGGGGCACCTTCTACCGGATTCCGTGGGACGAGTTGGAGGTTAGCTTTTCGTATAATTTGCAGTATTTCGGCTCCGGTGTTGTTTGGGATAGGCAATATTATTCCCACCTGTATCTTCGGGATAAGCATTACTTTTGTGGTATCCCCCCCAAGAAGCCGCTGCAGCGCAAGAGGATTTCCTCCTATTTCAAAGAGGATCACTTGTATCGGAAGTGGAATTTTATTGTCAGATATTATGAGGAAGGCGTCAAAAGTGAGGATGAAGAGCACTTGTATGCAGTGAATTATGACTCGTATAACAGACATGTGGCTGATCAGCCGGGGCGTCGTTTCTTTGGGCATGTAATCTTCTGTATTTTTGTACCTTCAATTATTTGGTGGAAATTTACGCCGTTAAAATTTAAGTGGCCGAAGGAAATTGAAGCCATTTTCGGGAAAATCAATTATTACTGATCCTGCATCCGCGTAGATGCTCACCAAAAAGGATTTCAAAATGTTGATAAGGACATTACTAACCCTGCTGCTTCTCTCTCCCCCCGCTAGCCTGGCGGAAGTATACCGCTGGGTAGACGCCGAAGGCCGCACCCATTTTGGTGACCGCCCGCCAACCCAGGCGGCCAGTCAGGAAGTCAAAGTGGAGTCCGCGCCGGCCCGGGTGGATAACGCCGCCCGTGACCGTCAGCAGAAGATGAATGCGTTCCTGGAACAGAGGCAGCAGGAGCGGGATCAACAGCGTGCTGCGGATGCCAAGGCGGAGAAGCAGGCAGCGAAACGGGCGGAGCTATGTACCAAGATGCGCGCCCGTCTCAAGCACATGGACAGCGTCTCGACCTTTTATAACCTGAATGAAGAGGGCGAGCGGGTGTTCGTCAGTGAGTCAGAGAATACCCGGATCCGGGAACGTTTCCGCAAGAAGGTGAACGAAACCTGTAGCGGTTGAAGCTGGAATGAAGTCTCACGGGAAACAGGAAGTTTCCCCCTGTCTGATGCAAGGGATTTGCAATGTTTTCACGTCTGCTCGCAACGGCCAGTCGTTGTGTTCTTATTATCCAACTCCTGTTTGTGGGGATTTCCGAGGCGGCCCCGCCGGGCGTGCCGCTGGCGGATGTTTATCAGCAGGGGATGTCTCTTGAAGGTTACTGGGTCAGTGAGAAGTATGATGGCGTCAGGGCCTATTGGGATGGCTCCCGGCTGTTGTCCAGGCAGGGGAATGTGTTCCATGCACCCGACTGGTTCACCCGGGCTCTGCCGGATCGGCCGTTGGATGGTGAGTTGTGGATGGGCCGCGAACGATTTTCCGATTTGTCGGGTGCGGTCCGGCGGCTGGAGCCCCGTGACAGCGACTGGCGGAAGATTCGCTTCATGGTGTTTGATATGCCCTGGCAGGATCGGCCTTTCAGTGAGCGCTTGAAGATACTCCGCTCCACGGTCAGCGAGGTTGGCATTGATCACCTGGTCCTGGTCGAACAACGTGCGGCAACTGACCATCAGCAGTTGATGCATCAACTGGACGAGGTGATTGCCCGCGGCGGCGAGGGATTGATGCTCAAGCATGGGGACAGTCTTTACCGTGCCGGGCGATCCCGGGATCTCCTCAAGGTAAAGCGTTTTCAGGATGCCGAGGCGGTGGTCCTCGGACACCTGCCGGGCAAGGGGCGGTTGACGGGAAAAATGGGGGCGCTGTTGGTGGAACTGGACAACGGCCGAAAGCTGCGCATTGGCACGGGTTTCTCGGATCGGGAGCGTGAGGAACCGCCGCCTGTGGGCGCAGTCATAACCTTCAAATACAGTGGCTATACGAGCACCGGCTTACCACGCTTTGCCAGCTACCTACGGGTTCGCGACGATGAACCTCCGGTGTCTGGTGGTAGTGAACTATAAACTGGCTGCGCCTTGTAACCATAAATTGGCAGGGTATAGCGGGGATATGATGTCATCGATGCGAAGTGTGATATCAAGCTTTTAAACAAAAGCGAACATTGGCCGTTAGCATTTCACCCGTAAAAATCTGGACTTGTCCCGGATCAATGGCAGGAGATCCTAAAGGCAGAAGCCAAGCCCATCGCTGATGTTTTTGCATCGCCAGAAAGTGCCGGATGGCCCCGGCATGGCCTAAGCGTTTGATTGCAGGCTCAAACGGTGGGGAACGCTTGCACGGTAACTGAACGACGGTGATTTGCCCATGGATAACAACTTCGTGGAAAATCAGATCCGGCCCTAGGCGCGGGGCCGCAGCAGTTGGCTGTTCGCAGGTTCGCTGCGCTATGGTCAACGTGTGGCTGCGGTAATGACGCTCATCCAGTCAGCCAAACTGAACGGTCATGATCTCTATGCCTATCTGAAGGATGTGCTGAGCCGGCTGCCGATACAGAAAATAGTGGCTTTATGTCTCGACCTTGGCTAACGGCGTGGTTTTTTTCAGTGCTTTATAGGCCGACCAGTCGAATTGACCGACTTTCACAATCTCATCCTGACGAATGATTTGCTCGACTTGCTGGTCTTTTTCCCAGTATTGGGTGGTGAACTCTACCTGAAGGTCTTTTTCGTCTTGGTAACCACTGAACATTGGTAAGATTGTCACTTCGTTGTTTGTGCCGGTCGTCGGGAAAGGCTCTGCACATTCGATAACAAAGCCTACGATGACCTTACGGTTGGCTAACCAAAATTGGAGGGGGAGCTCCATCCTTTGCGCCTTGAAGAGAAGTCGATCCAAGGGACTCTGCTCCAAAAGTTGAGCCGTGATGTCCAGCCTAATCTGCTTCTTTGCACCCGATAGCCAATCCAATTGTCGTCTCATCCACCCCCGATTGCCTTCGCTCGGCGGCTTTGCAACTTCCAGAGGACTGGTAAAGACTTTTGCCTTGATCCCGTATCGCACATAAGCACTAAAGACGATCAGCACGGCCCCCACAAAGCTGGTTCCGCTCAATAAAAGCAACCAAGCCGATTGCCGGTCATCAACCTTGTTGAATACGCCGCTGTCACCCAGAGCCCCTGCCAACCAATCAATGAATGTTAGTGAAAGAACATAATCCGTCTGAGCCCCTTTCGGAAGATCACTTACATGGATAGTCATTTGGTCGGGCAGGACGAATGAGCAGGCGAAAGCCAGGACTGCACCGATGACCAATGAGGCAAAACCAAGGCTTACGGCCCGCAGATAGAGCCGTTGACCTTCTTCTCGGGCGGAGGACAATCGAACATAAGGGTGATGTATCGAAGTGAAGTATCCGGCAGCCAGCACTGGCAGGAGCAAGAGGAAGATCATTATACCTCCCTCCCGCCAACAACGGAGATCAGCCGGCCCGAGCGGACTCGCGGAGCCTGGCGACCATCTCCTTGTAGTTTTTGGACTGACGCACTTCCTCTGCGTCTACCCGAACCGTACCCTCGCCAATGACTTCCTGGCTGGAGTTGGGGTACTCGTGCAACAGTTCTCGCAAGCTCTTCGGCTCTGTGCGCTTCGTTTCGTCTTTGAACAGTTCCATGAAACTGCCTCCCATATAGGGTTCTGATCATTATTGAATCACAAATACGCTGAATTTGCATAGTTTGGCCCACTGCCATTGTGTCTGCATCCATACTAACGACCAAGTCATCCGTGCGTTTTCTATGTTCCTCGGCTAGTTAGGTTTCACTTACCGTGTTCGGTCATCTCTTTAATATCATCCTTGTAAGGGACAGCCGGGTTATCCAGCGGACAATTGGAGCTTTTGCAGCAGTAGGCCCATTGAGCCTTGTTGTTCATGGTTCCAAATTCCAACCTTTCTCCGCACCCCGCACCCCGCACCCCGCACCCCGCACCCCGCACCC
>NZ_KE007307.1 GCF_000397065.2 Marinobacter lipolyticus SM19 | reverse complement strand
CACGTTCAAGTGCGGTTTACTGCGTTCAAATTTTTCTTTAGACACGGTTACACCTCTTCCTGTTTCTTAAGTCCTGGGGATCAACCCTTTTTAATGATCGCTTCGGCAATGTTCGAAGGAGCTTCCATGTAACGGGAGAACTCCATCGCATAAGACGCCCGACCCTGCGTTGCAGAACGCAGATCGGTGGCGTAACCGAACATCTCCGACAACGGAACTTCTGCACGGATGACTTTACCCGAAGGGCCCTCATCCATACCCTGAATCAGGCCGCGACGACGGTTCAAATCACCGACGACGTCACCCATGTACTCCTCAGGGCTGACAACTTCAACCTTCATGATCGGCTCAAGAAGCGCAGGATTGGCTTCCAGAGCACCTTTCTTCATCGCCATGGAACCGGCGACTTTGAAAGCCATCTCGTTGGAGTCAACATCGTGATACGAGCCATCATACAGGGTCGCTTTGATGCGCAGCAGCGGATAACCGGCCAGACAGCCGTTCTGCATCTGCTCGGAAATACCCTGCTGAACTGCCGGGATGTATTCCTTTGGAACCACACCACCAACAATCTCGTTCACGAAGATAAAGTTCTCACCATCTTCATCATCCAGCGGCAGCGGCTCAAGCTTGATCTTGACGTGACCGTACTGACCACGACCACCAGACTGGCGAACAAACTTACCTTCCACGTCTACCGGCTTGCGGATGCACTCACGGTAGGCCACCTGCGGCTTACCAATGTTTGCTTCCACCTTGAACTCACGCTTCATACGGTCAACGATGATATCCAGGTGAAGCTCACCCATACCGGAGATGATGGTCTGACCGGATTCTTCATCAGTGCGCACACGGAAAGACGGATCTTCCTGGGCCAGCTTGCCCAGCGCAACACCCATCTTCTCCTGGTCAGCCTTGGACTTCGGCTCAACAGCCACAGAGATAACCGGCTCCGGAAACTCCATGCGCTCAAGAATAATCTTGTGGTTCTCGTCGCACAGGGTGTCACCGGTGGTGACGCTCTTCAGACCGATCGCAGCAGCGATGTCGCCCGCCAGAACTTCTTTGATTTCCTGGCGATCCTTGGAGTGCATCTGAACCATACGGCCGACGCGTTCTTTCTTGGCCTTGACCGAGTTGTATACCGCATTACCTGATTCCAGCTTACCAGAGTAAACCCGGAAGAAGGTCAGCGTACCCACGAATGGATCAGTCGCGATTTTGAACGCGAGCGCAGCAAACGGCGCATCATCATCCGCCTGACGGGTTTCTTCGGTTCCGTCTTCGTCAACCTCACCGCGAATGGCCTTAACCTCATCCGGAGCAGGCAGAAACTCGACAACGGAATCCAGAACCGCCTGAACGCCCTTGTTCTTGAATGCCGAGCCACAGGTAGCAACAACGATTTCGTTGGCCAGGGTGCGTACGCGCAACCCTTTCTTGATCTCGTCGATGGTCAGCTCACCCTCTTCCAGGTACTTCTCCATCAACTCTTCATTGGCCTCAGCCGCAGCTTCCATCATCTGCTCGCGGTACATGGCGACTTCATCCGCCATTTCCTCGGGAACATCTTTCTGATCGTAAGTAGCACCGGAATCTTCTTCATTCCAGTAGATCGCCTTGTTACGAATCAGATCAACGATGCCGGCGAAGTTATCTTCAGCACCGATTGGCAGCTGAATGGGAACCGCATTGGCTCCCAGACGGTTCTTGATCTGGTCAACCACACGCAGGAAGTTGGCACCGGCACGGTCCATCTTGTTGACGAACACCATGCGAGGAACTTCGTACTTGTTGGCCTGACGCCACACAGTTTCTGACTGCGGCTCTACGCCTGAGGAACCACAGAACACAACAACCGCACCATCCAGCACACGCAGTGAACGCTCTACTTCGATAGTAAAGTCAACGTGCCCCGGGGTATCGATAATATTGATCCGGTGTTCCGGATACTGCTTGTCCATGCCCTGCCAGAAACAGGTCGTCGCAGCAGAGGTAATGGTAATACCACGCTCCTGCTCCTGCTCCATCCAGTCCATGGTAGCCGCACCATCATGAACTTCACCGATTTTATGGGAAATACCTGTGTAGAACAGGACCCGCTCGGTGGTTGTGGTTTTGCCCGCATCAACGTGCGCACAAATACCAATGTTTCTGTAACGCTTGATAGGAGTCTTGCGTGCCACTGTATAAACCTCGGCTGATTAGAAACGGAAGTGAGAGAACGCCTTGTTGGCTTCTGCCATGCGGTGTACGTCTTCACGCTTCTTAACAGCGGAGCCCTTGCTGTCAGCGGCGTCAAGAATCTCACCTGCCAGACGCTGCGCCATAGACTTCTCACCGCGCTTCCGTGAATATTCTACGAGCCAGCGCATGGCCAGCGCGTTCTGACGGGAAGGCCGTACTTCTACGGGCACCTGATAGGTAGCACCACCCACTCGACGGGACTTAACCTCAACCATCGGCTGGATGTTTTCCAGGGCCTTCTCGAACATCTCGATCGGCTCTTCCTTCGACTTTTCGGCAACGATGTCCAGTGCGCCGTAAACAATGCGCTCTGCGACCGACTTCTTACCGCTCTCCATCACGTGGTTGATGAACTTGGCAAGACGTGCACTGCCGAATTTCGGATCCGGGATAATTTCCCGCTTTGCTGCAACTCTTCTTCTAGGCATCGATAAGCCCTTATCTATTAAAAGGTCTTCAGGAACCCCTGAGATAGCATCTGCTACTCAGCCTTACTCTTACCGTTCTGACAAGCAACGATAAAAGACACCCGCGTGGGACATCAGGACTTGGGTCGTTTTGCACCGTACTTGGAGCGGCCCTGCTTACGGTTCTGTACACCCTGGGTGTCCAGCGTTCCGCGAACAGTGTGATAGCGCACACCCGGAAGGTCTTTTACTCGACCGCCACGGATCAGCACAACACTGTGCTCCTGAAGGTTGTGACCTTCACCACCAATGTATGAGGAAACCTCGAAGCCGTTGGTCAGACGAACACGGCACACTTTACGCAGTGCTGAGTTCGGCTTCTTCGGCGTTGTGGTGTACACACGAGTGCACACACCACGGCGCTGAGGACAGGCCTGGAGCGCGGGAACGTCGCTCTTGGCTACCTTGCGCTTACGAGGCTTACGCACCAACTGATTAATCGTTGCCATGTAAGCAAACTCCAAAAAACCATATCAATGAAACTTGCCCCCAAAAGCTGGGGGCAAAATTTAAGGGACGCAAGTTTAAGCCTGCGCCCTTGCACAGTCAAGGTGACTGATCTCTTTTTAACCACCCGCCGCATAAGTAACTACCGGTGGGTGGCGCACTTCCCAACTCAGCTTTCGCGGTTGAGCTCAGCGCTCAGAGCTTCTTCCACGTCAGCCGCGGTTACGCCCTGCTCTTCCAGCTCGCGCTTGCGACGACGCTCATTGTGGTACGCCAGACCGGTACCGGCCGGGATCAAACGACCAACCACAACGTTTTCCTTAAGGCCGCGCAGGTAATCACGCTTACCGGTGACCGCACCTTCGGTGAGTACCCGGGTGGTTTCCTGGAACGAAGCCGCAGAAATAAACGACTCGGTAGCCAGTGAAGCCTTGGTGATACCCAGCAGCAGACGCTCGAACCGCGCAGGTTCCTTGTCCGCCACATTGGCCTTTTCGTTTTCTTCCAGAACCTGGGTAATTTCCACCTGGTCACCAGACAACAGCGTGGTATCACCCGGATCGGAGATTTCCACTTTGCGCAGCATCTGACGAACGATAACCTCGATATGCTTATCGTTGATGACAACACCCTGCAGACGGTAAACGTCCTGGATTTCGTTGGTGATGTATTTGGCCAGCTCAACCACACCCAGCAGACGCAGGATGTCATGGGGGTTGGACGGACCGTCGGAAATCACCTCACCCTTCTCAACCGTTTCACCTTCAAACACGTTCATCTGACGGTGCTTCGGAATCAGAACCTCATAGGCATCGCCATCCTTCGGAGTGATCACCAGGCGCTTCTTGCCCTTGGTTTCCTTGCCGAAGGATACGGTACCGCTGATTTCCGCCAGGATGGACGACTCTTTCGGGCGACGAGCCTCGAACAGGTCGGCAACCCGCGGCAGACCACCGGTAATATCCCGGGTCTTGGAGCTTTCCTGCGGAATACGTGCAACGACGTCACCCAGCTCGATCCTGGCACCGTTGGCCATGGTCACCAGAGCATTAGCGGGCAGGAAGAAGATAGCAGTACCGCCGGCCGGCAGCTCAACATCTTCGCCCTTCTCATCGATCAGCTGAATGGCCGGACGGATGTCCTTACCAGCAGCCGGACGCTCCTTCGAATCGATCACTTCCATGGTGGACAAACCGGTCAGTTCGTCGGTCTGGGTGCGGACAGTAATGCCCTGATCCATGTTGACAAACTTGGCGGTACCACCAGCTTCCGCGATGATCGGATGCGTATGCGGATCCCATTTCGCGACCACAACACCGGCTTCCACAGCATCACCGTGCTTCACGGACAGGACTGCGCCGTATGGCAGCTTGTACCACTCACGCTCACGCCCCTGCTCATCAGCGACTGCCAACGCGGAGGAGCGCGAAATCACAACCAGGGAGCCGTCACTCTTCTCAATGGACTTGAGGTTGTGCAGGCGAACCGTGCCACCATGCTTGACCTGAATATTGTCCACAGCAGAGGCCCTGCTTGCCGCACCACCGATGTGGAAGGTACGCATGGTCAGCTGGGTACCCGGCTCACCGATGGACTGTGCGGCGATAACACCCACGGCCTCACCAACATTCACCCGGTGGCCACGGGCCAGATCGCGACCGTAGCACTTGGAACAGATGCCGTGACGGGTCTCACAGGTAATCGCAGAGCGCACCCAGACCTCATCCACACCGGCATGCTCCAGCATTCCTACTGTCTTCTCGTCCAACAAGGTACCGGCGGGAACCACCGCGTTGTCCTTGTCAGTCGGAGTGAACGCATCACGAGCCGTGACACGACCCAGCACACGATCACCCAGCGGCACAACCACGTCGCCGCCTTCGATGTGCGGCGTCATCAGCAGGCCTTCGGAAGTACCACAATCTTCCTCGGTCACCACCAGATCCTGGGAGACGTCTACCAGACGACGCGTCAGGTAACCGGAGTTCGCGGTCTTCAGGGCGGTATCCGCCAGACCCTTACGAGCACCGTGAGTGGAGATGAAGTACTGCAGTACGTTCAGGCCTTCACGGAAGTTCGCGGTGATCGGCGTCTCGATGATGGAGCCATCCGGCTTGGCCATCAGACCACGCATACCCGCAAGCTGACGAATCTGGGCGGCGGAACCCCGCGCCCCGGAATCGGCCATCATATACACGGAGTTGAACGACTCCTGCATTTCGTCTTCGCCGTCTTCGCCTTTCACCGGCTTGCCATCAGGGCCAATTACCTGTTCTTTGGACAGGCGCTCCATCATGGCCTTGGACACTTTGTCGTTGGCACGGGACCAGATATCGATAACCTTGTTGTACTTCTCGCCCTGGGTCAGCAGACCGGACGCGTACTGGGTTTCGATATCCTTAACTTCATCGGAGGCAGCATCCACCAGCTCGTATTTCTCCGGCGGGATCTCGAAATCGTTAAAGCCGATGGAGATACCGGAGACCGTGGCGTAGTGGTAACCCATGTACATCAGCTGGTCGGCAAAAATAACGGTGTCTTTCAGACCCGCATCCCGATAACAGGTGTTGATCAGGTTGGAGATCGCCTTCTTGACCATCGGCTTGTTCACCAGGTCGAAGGACAGACCGTCCGGCACGATATCGAACAACAGCGCACGGCCAACGGTGGTATCAACAATCTTGTACTCTTCGGTACGCTGGCCGTCTTCCTGAATCGTGACTTCCTTCACGCGCACCTTGACGATGGCCTGAAGGTCGACCTTGCCAGCACCGTAGGCACGGTGTGCCTCTTTCACATCGGCAAAGACCATACCCTCACCCAGGGCGCTCTTGCGCTCACGGGTCATGTAGTACAGGCCCAGAACCACGTCCTGGGACGGGACGATGATTGGCTCGCCGTTGGCAGGCGACAGCACGTTGTTGGTAGACATCATCAACGCACGGGCTTCAAGCTGTGCTTCCAGGGTCAGCGGTACGTGAACCGCCATCTGGTCACCGTCGAAGTCGGCGTTGTAGGCGGCACACACCAGCGGGTGCAGCTGAATCGCCTTGCCTTCGATCAACACTGGCTCGAACGCCTGAATACCCAGACGGTGCAGAGTTGGCGCACGGTTCAGCATGATCGGGTGCTCACGGATGACCTCATCCAGGATATCCCAGACCACGCCTTCCTCGCGCTCGACCATCTTTTTGGCCGCCTTGATGGTAGTCGCCAGGCCACGATGCTCAAGCTTGGAGAAAATAAACGGCTTGAACAGCTCCAGGGCCATCTTCTTCGGCAGACCACACTGGTGCAGACGCAGGTACGGACCCACCACGATCACCGAACGACCGGAATAGTCGACACGCTTACCCAGCAGGTTCTGACGGAAACGACCCTGCTTACCCTTGATCATGTCAGCCAGGGACTTCAGCGGGCGCTTGTTGGTGCCAGTGATGGCACGGCCACGGCGACCGTTATCCAGCAGCGCGTCCACAGCTTCCTGCAGCATACGCTTTTCATTGCGCACGATGATGTCCGGCGCGTTCAGCTCCAGCAGACGCTTGAGACGGTTGTTCCGGTTGATCACGCGGCGGTACAGATCGTTCAGATCTGAGGTGGCAAATCGACCACCGTCCAGCGGCACCAGCGGACGCAGGTCCGGCGGCAGAACCGGCAGCACGGTCATGACCATGTCACCTGGCTTATTGCCGGAGTACAGGAACGCCTCAAGAATCTTCAGGCGCTTGCTGAACTTCTTGATCTTGGTTTCGGAGTTGGTCTGAGGAATCTCTTCACGCAGGGTATCCACCTCTTCCTGCAGATCAATGCCTTCCAGCAATTCCTTGACCGCCTCGGCACCCATACGGGCGTCGAATTCGTCACCAAACTCTTCCAGCGCTTCGTAATACTGCTCGTCGTTCAGCAGTTGCCCCTTCTCCAGGGTCGTCATGCCCGGATCGATAACAATGAAGGACTCGAAGTACAGCACCCGCTCGATGTCACGCAGGGTCATATCCAGCATCAGGCCGATACGGGATGGCAGTGACTTCAGGAACCAGATGTGAGCGACCGGGCTGGCCAGCTCAATGTGGCCCATGCGCTCACGACGAACACTGGCCAGTGCAACTTCAACGCCGCACTTTTCGCAGATCACACCGCGATGCTTGAGGCGCTTGTACTTGCCGCACAGACACTCGTAGTCCTTGATCGGGCCGAAGATCTTGGCACAGAACAGACCGTCACGCTCCGGCTTGAAGGTACGGTAGTTAATAGTCTCAGGCTTTTTGACTTCGCCAAAAGACCATGACCGAATCATGTCGGGAGATGCCAGCCCGATACGGATGGCATCAAATTCCTTGCTTTGATTCTGGCTCTTGAGAAGATTCAGCAAATCTTTCATCAGTAAAAGCTCCGGATGGCGTTAATCTCGGGCGGGAGCCCAGAGGGCTTCCCGCTCACGCTGCCAAAAAACAATTCGGCTCAGTCGGATTCCAGCTCGATGTCGATACCCAGCGAGCGGATTTCCTTGACAAGAACGTTGAAGGATTCGGGCATACCCGGCTCCATGCGATGATCGCCATCGACAATGTTCTTGTACATCTTGGTCCGACCGTTTACATCATCAGACTTGACGGTAAGCATTTCCTGCAGCGTATACGCCGCACCGTAGGCTTCCAGAGCCCACACTTCCATCTCACCGAAGCGCTGACCACCGAACTGCGCCTTACCACCCAGCGGCTGCTGGGTAACCAGGCTGTAAGAACCGGTGGAACGAGCGTGCATCTTGTCGTCGATCAGGTGGTTCAACTTGAGTATGTACATGTAGCCCACGGTAACCGGACGATCAAATGCATCACCGGTACGGCCATCGTACAACCTGGTCTGACCCGTGGTATTCAGGCCGGCCAGCTCAAGCATACGCTTGACCTCGGCTTCCTTGGCGCCGTCAAAGACCGGCGTCGCCATGGGAACACCTGTACGCAGGTTGCCCGCCATCTCAAGGATTTCCTTGTCACTGAACGAGTCCAGGTCCACCTTGGTCACTTCGTCAGAGTGGTTGTAGATCTCATCCAGCAGCTGACGCAGCTCGGCCACCTTACGCTGTTCATCCAGCATCTGGCTGATGCGCTCGCCTAGCCCCTTCGCTGCGGCACCCAGGTGAGTCTCAAGCACCTGACCTACGTTCATCCGCGACGGAACACCCAGCGGGTTCAGCACGATATCGACGGTTGTACCATGATCATCGTAAGGCATGTCCTCAATCGGCATAACCGCAGAGATAACACCCTTGTTACCGTGACGGCCGGCCATCTTGTCGCCTGGCTGAATGCGGCGCTTGATCGCCAGATACACCTTAACAATCTTGAGTACGCCCGGCGCGAGGTCATCCCCCTGCTGCAGCTTACCCTTCTTGTCATCAAAGCGTGCTTCGTGTTCTTTCTTGCGATCTTCCAGCCCCTGCTCGGATTTCTCCAGCAGCTCGTTCAGGGCTTCGTCCTTCATCCGCAACCTGAACCAGTCATCCCTTGGCAACTCGGCCAGGTAAGCGTCATCAAGCGTCGCGCCCTTCTTCAGGCCCGGGCCGCTGATCACTTCCTGCCCCTTCAGGGCACTGGTCAGACGCTCAAAGGTGGCACCTTCAACGATTCGATACTCGTCCTTCAGATCCTTGCGATACTGGTCCAGCTGCTCTTTCTCGATGGACTGGGCACGCTGATCCTTCTCGATACCGTCACGGGTGAACACCTGAACATCGATGACCGTACCACGGGTGCCAGTCGGCACACGGGAGGAGGTATCCTTAACGTCCGAGGCCTTCTCACCGAAGATAGCCCTCAGCAGCTTCTCCTCCGGCGTCAGTTGGGTTTCGCCCTTCGGCGTCACCTTGCCAACCAGAATGTCACCGGGACCAACTTCCGCACCGATATAGACAATGCCAGACTCGTCCAGCTTGGACAGCGCACTTTCACCAACGTTCGGAATATCCGCAGTAATTTCTTCGCTGCCCAGCTTGGTGTCACGAGCCACACAGGTCAGTTCCTGAATGTGGATAGTCGTGAGCCGATCTTCCTGTACCACTTTCTCGGAGATGAGGATGGAATCCTCGAAGTTATAGCCATTCCAGGGCATGAATGCGATGCGCATGTTCTGCCCCAGCGCCAGCTCACCCAGATCGACGGATGGCCCGTCAGCCAGCACATCACCACGAGCAACCACATCGCCCTGACGCACAATGGAGCGCTGGTTAATACAGGTGTTCTGGTTTGAACGGGTGTACTTGGTGAGGTTATAGATATCCACACCAGCATCACCGGCCTCGGTTTCGCTGTCATTGACACGGACAACCACACGAGCCGCATCCACACTCTCGATCACACCACCGCGACGTGCGGTCACACATACGCCGGAGTCCTGAGCCACCGTGCGCTCCACACCGGTACCAACGAGCGGTACCTGAGAACGCAGAGTCGGCACGGCCTGACGCTGCATGTTGGAGCCCATCAGAGCCCGGTTGGCATCATCGTGCTCCAGGAACGGAATCAGGGATGCCGCAACCGAAACAACCTGCCGCGGGGAAACGTCCATGAAGTTGACGTTTTCCGGCGGAGTAACGGTAAATTCGTTCTGATGACGGACAGTAACCAGTTCGTCGGTCAGGCGCTTGTTCTCGTCCATCGCCGCACTGGCCTGTGCGATGATGTAATTGCTCTCTTCGATCGCGGAGAGATACACCACCTCATCAGTCACTTCGCCATCGACCACCTTACGGTACGGACTCTCCAGGAAGCCGTATGAGTTCGAGCGGGCGTAGGTTGCCAACGAGTTGATCAGACCGATGTTCGGGCCTTCCGGTGTATCGATAGGACAAACACGACCATAGTGAGTCGGGTGTACGTCCCGAACCTCAAAACCAGCACGCTCACGGGTCAAACCACCGGGGCCGAGAGCAGAAATACGACGCTTGTACGTGACCTCGGACAGCGGGTTGTTCTGGTCCATGAACTGGGACAGCTGACTGGAGCCAAAGAATTCCTTCACGGCTGCAGCTACGGGCTTGGCGTTGATCAGGTCCTGAGGCATCAGGCCTTCACTTTCAGCCAGGCTCAGACGCTCGCGGACCGCACGCTCAACACGCACCAGGCCAACACGGAATTGGTTTTCAGCCATCTCACCGACACAACGAACGCGACGGTTACCCAGGTTGTCGATGTCATCGACGTTGCCCTGGCCGTTACGGATATCGATCAGAGTCTTGAGAACGTCGATGATATCTTCGTGAGTCAGCGTACCTTCACCGGTACTCTCCTCACGACGCAGCCGACGGTTCAGCTTCATGCGGCCGACAGCAGACAGATCGTAACGCTCTTCGGAGAAGAACAGGTTATTGAACAGGTTCTCCGCCGATTCTTTTGTGGGAGGCTCACCCGGGCGCATCATGCGATAGATTTCAACCAGCGCTTCCAACGGAGAGCGGGTCGGATCGATACGCAGGGTGTCAGACATGAACGGACCACAGTCCAGATCGTTAGTATACAGAGTTTCGATCTCTGTCACACCGGCGTCCAGAATCTTGGTGACAACCTCTTCGGTCAGCTCGCTGTTTGCCTCAACCAGCACTTCACCAGACTTGGTATCCACCATGTCCTTGGCCAATACGCGGCCATAGAGGTACTCAGTCGGTACTTCCAGTTCGCTGATACCGGTCTTTTCGAGCTGCTTGATGTGACGGGCGGTAATCCGGCGACCTTCCTCGACAATGAGGTTGCCCTCGTTGTCCTTGATATCGAAAGTCGCGATATCGCCACGCAGACGACTCGGAACCAGTTCGAGCTTGCACACTTCTGCACCGACTGCGAATTTACTGGTTTCGAAGAACATCTCCAGCATCTGCTCGGAGTTGTAGCCCAGCGCCCGCAAAAGGATGGACGCTGGTAGCTTGCGACGACGGTCAATACGAACGAAGACGCAATCTTTGGGATCGAATTCGAAATCGAGCCAGGAGCCACGGTAAGGAATCACCCGCGCTGAATAAAGCAGCTTGCCGGATGAGTGGGTTTTACCCTTGTCGTGATCGAAGAACACACCAGGTGAACGGTGGAGCTGGGAGACGATTACTCGCTCGGTACCGTTAATAACAAAGGTACCGTTCTCCGTCATCAGGGGCATTTCGCCCATGTAGACTTCCTGCTCTTTGATGTCCTTGATCGCCTTGTTAGACGACTCCTTATCGTAAATGATAAGGCGGACTTTGACGCGCAGCGGCGCTGCATAGGTTACGCCCCTAAGCTGGCATTCCTTGACATCAAATACCGGCTCGCCGATGCGGTAACTCACGTATTCGAGCGCGGCGTTGCCAGAGTAACTGACAATCGGGAATACGGATTTGAATGCTGCGTGAAGACCGGTTTCCCGGCGATCTTCGGGTGCGGCTTCCATTTGGAGGAAGTCCCGGAACGAATCCAGCTGAATAGACAGCAAATAGGGGACGTCCATCACGGAAGGCAATTTACTAAAATCTTTGCGAATCCGCTTTTTCTCAGTGTAGGAGTAAGTCATCTGCATTCCCCAGCTTTAGACCTGATACCTGGTATCAAGAAGCAACCATTGTTCTGCTTCGGGGCCGATTTGCTCGGCATACTGCGCCGTCTTGAACAAGACTCTGGCTGTAGGTTATAGAAACTGACATCAACCTGTAATTGCACACCAGACTCTATAGCATATACAACAGAAAAAGGCCGGTGGCATAAAGCCACCAGCCCATCCATGCTTAATGCACGGTTTCGATCAACAGCCGACTCTTACTTAAGCTCAACAGAAGCGCCTGCTTCCTCAAGCTTCTTCTTGGCTTCTTCAGCGTCGTCTTTGCTAGCTGCTTCCTTGATAACGGAAGGAGCGCTGTCGACCATTTCCTTAGCTTCTTTCAGACCCAGGCCGGTCAGTTCACGAACGGCCTTGATAACGTTTACTTTCTTCTCACCAGGACCGGTAAGTACTACGTCAAACTCGGTCTGCTCTTCAGCGGCAGCTTCGCCACCAGCAGCAACTGGTGCAGCGGCAACTGCAGCAGCGGCAGATACACCGAATTTTTCTTCCATTGCTTCAACCAGCGCAACAACGTCCATTACGCTCATTTCAGCAATTGCGTTCAAAATGTCTTCGTTAGACAGAGCCATGACTTTCTCCCAAAAATATAAAAAATGGTGTTCAACAGAATCAAGCAGCTTCTTGCTTCTGGTCGCGAACTGCCGCTACAGCACGAGTCACTTTCGAAGGAACTTCGTTCAGTGTACGTGCCAGCTTGGTGATCGGTGCCTGTGTTACTGCAGCCAGCATAGTCAACGCTTCGTGACGCGTTGGCAGCTTGGCCAGGCGATCAATCTGGTCTGCACCCATCAGCTCACCGCCGACGGCCAGGCCCTTGATCTCAAATGCCTCTTTCTCTTTGGCAAAATCCTTGAGCAGGCGTGCTGCCGCACCCGGATCTTCCATAGAGAACGCCAGAATGGTCGGGCCAACCAGGGCCTCATCAATGCACTCGAACTCAGTACCGCGAATCGCAATCTTTGCCAGGTTGTTACGAACAACCTTCAGATGCACGCTTTCAGCACGAGCCTTGGCACGAAGAGCCGTCATATCACCAGAGGTGACACCACGGTAGTCAGCCAGAACCACAGACAGAGCACCACCGGCAGTCTCGTTGACTTCAGCGACGATCGCTTTCTTGTCTTCGAGTCTAATTGCCACTGGATTTCTCCTCGATTTCGCCGGGGGTATTCCCGGCAAACCCATCATTGCCCTTGAAGCTTTCCTGCGACTCTGTCGCAATCGGCCTTTTACGGGCGCCTTAACGGTGTTTGGGTTCAGAGAGAACGTCTTCACACCGTCTGCGCAGGCATTGCTTTAACCCTTCCAGTCAATTGACTTCAGGGGCCTGCGGTCTTTGACAGCCTTGGCTTCCGCCCAGACTACAAAGTAACTACCGTTCAGATGATCAGATATTCAGACCGCTCTGATCGATAGTCAGGCCAGGACCCATAGTCGAGGAAACGGTGATCTTCTTGAGATACACACCTTTCGCCGACGACGGCTTGGCCTTTTTCAGATCTGCCACCAGAGCCTCAAGGTTTTCCTTGATGTTCTCGGCAGAGAATTCAACATTACCCAGCGGAGCATGGATAATACCGTTCTTGTCGGTACGGTAACGAACCTGACCGGCTTTGGCGTTTTTGACCGCAGTCTCAACGTCCGGTGTAACGGTACCGACTTTCGGGTTCGGCATCAGGCCGCGGGGACCCAGGATCTGGCCCAACTGACCTACAACACGCATGGCATCCGGAGTGGCGATAACCACATCGAAGTCCATGTTGCCCTTTTTAACTTCGTCTGCCAGGTCATCCATACCAACCACATCAGCACCAGCGGCTGCTGCCTTCTCGGCATTGGCACCCTGGGTGAATACAGCAACACGAACGGTCTTACCAGTACCGTGGGGGAGAACCGTGCTACTACGTACCACCTGGTCGGATTTACGCGCATCCACACCCAGATTAACGGCGACGTCCACGGACTCTTTGAACTTGACGTTCTGGCCAAGTTCAACCAACAACGCAACAGCCTCGTCTACAGAGTAGGCGCGGGTGGAATCAACTTTTTCGCGGATCAGCTTCTGACGCTTGCTCAGCTTTGCCATGTTACAGGCCCTCCACATTCAGGCCCATGCTACGGGCTGTTCCTGCAATGGTACGAACCGCTGCATCCATATCGGCTGCAGTAAGATCCGGCTCTTTGGTTTTGGCAATTTCTTCAAGCTGCTCACGGGTCACGGTACCAACCTTGTCGGTATTCGGACGACCGGAACCGCTCTTGATGCCAGCTGCCTTTTTCAGCAGGACCGGTGCAGGCGGGGTCTTGGTGATGAAGGTAAAGCTGCGATCACTGTATACGGTGATAACAGTCGGAATCGGCAGGCCCGGCTCCATATCCTGAGTCTGGGCGTTGAACGCCTTACAGAACTCCATGATATTCACGCCGCGCTGACCCAAAGCGGGACCAACGGGGGGACTCGGGTTGGCCTTGCCGGCAGCAACCTGAAGCTTGATATATGCTTCGATCTTCTTTGCCATGATAGCTCTCCTGTGGGTTCTGACGCCTTTCGGCTCCCCTGTTTCTACAACTGCATAAAGCAGACACAAAAAGCCCGCGTCGCATTAGCGCGCGAGCTTTTAGCCTTCGGGCTACCGCTTAGTCTTTCTCAACCTGCCCGAACTCCAGCTCTACCGGAGTTGAACGACCAAAGATAAGCACTGCAACCTTGACTCGACTCTTTTCGTAGTCAACTTCTTCCACAACGCCATTAAAGTCCGCGAACGGCCCCTCAACAACGCGTACAATCTCGCCCGGCTCAAACAACGTCTTGGGCTTCGGCTTGTCGGCGCCACTCTCAACTCGACGCAGAATAGCTTCCGCCTCACGCTCAGTGATCGGCGCCGGCTTGTCCTTGGTACCGCCAATAAAGCCAAGCACACGCGGCGTATTCTTCACCAGGTGCCAGGTGGCATCGTCCATTTCCATCTGGACCAACACATAACCAGGATAGAACTTGCGCTCACTCTTACGCTTCTTCCCGTCACGCATCTCGACAACTTCTTCGGTGGGAACCAGAATCTCACCGAACTGCTCTTCCATGCCGTTAAGAGCAACACGCTCTTTCAGAGTGCGCATTACGTGCTTTTCAAAGCCAGAATACGCATGAACGACGTACCAGCGCTTAGCCATTGCCCACTCCTGTTAACCGATAAATCCGGCGACCAGCCAACTGATCAGCGAATCCATTCCCCACAACAACAACGCCACAACCAGCACAAAGACCACCACAATAACGGTGGTTTGAACGAGCTCGGGCCTGGTGGGCCATACTACTTTCCGGATTTCAACCCTGGCCTCTTTGAGCAGCGTCGCAAAACGACGACCGCGATCAGTCTGCAGCGCAACAAAAGCCGCCACCAACGCAAGAGCCACAAGAGCCAGAACACGATATAGCAGTGACTCGGCACTAAAATACTGATTCCCCACCACACCGATGGCAATCAGAACAAACACAACCAGCCACTTCAGGGTATCGAAACGGCTGGTTGACTGAACGGCTTTTGACTCCATAGGAATCAACTTATGTATCCGGATGTTAAAAAATGGCAGGCCAGGAGGGAATCGAACCCCCAACCTGCGGTTTTGGAGACCGCTGCTCTGCCAATTGAGCTACTGGCCTGCACCGAAACAACTCAGTGCAACTACAATCGAGTAACCCGAGGGTTACTCGATGATCTTGGCGACTACGCCGGCACCAACGGTACGGC
>NZ_KE007306.1:1238686-1341011 GCF_000397065.2 Marinobacter lipolyticus SM19 | reverse complement strand
GCACCCCGCACCCCGCACCCCGCACCCCGCACCCCGCACCCCGCGCAGCGACTAACGTCGTCTAGCTTGAACACCTTCATCCCGTTCAGCTTCGTGAGCATAGTATATTGATCAATTCGTTTCTGATTCTCGTCAGCAATAAGGACTACACCTCAATTCTAGATATGTAGCTTCCGATTGAGAAAGTCGAGCTGGTCAGCAAGCACAAAAGAGAATAGCGGTTCCTGATATGGCTCGAAGTGACCGCTGTCATAGGTTTTCAGCTCCACTGTCGGAAATTTTTGCGCCGCTTTAATGCCTGTCTGAGCAGGTGTGATGACGTCATTTAGGCCAACTTGCATCAGTATCGGTTCCTCAATGGTCTTCAACGCTCTCACAGGCGAATACAGACCGACTAACAGGGCAAATCGGGCTGCAACACGCCGGTCAAGATCCAACTCCTCTGATACCAGGCCTAGATACCCCTGCGACTGCCCCGGCGCGTTTATAAGGGCCACTATTGTCCTCTGAGTCCGTCGTAAAGCCCGTGGAGCGTCAACTTCAGGATTTTGCCGATTGAATTCATTCGCAACGACGCCGGCCCGATCAAATGAGGGACTTGAGAAATTGCCGCCGCAATGTCTGGAACGGTCGCTGCCAGTTTCAATGCATCCCCCCACTGAGTGACGTACCCCAAAGCACAGTCTTCGCTGATCCGACCGTGGGCAGGTGGCGACTAAATTCGATGGCCGCTTTCCAGTCCTGGAGTTGCTGGCGGATAGAAAGTAATTGCCGAGGCTCGCCCTCGCTGCCCCCGAAATTACGGTAATCAAATACCAACACCACACACCCGTTGTCGCAAAATGCTTGTGCGAATGGCTCTAAACGCATTTCTTTGACCGCTCCGAGACCGTGCGCCATCACTACCAGCGGATGGGGTCCTTCACTCTCCGGTCTATAAAGCCACGCCGCGCACTCCTGACCATGTAACGGAACGGTGATGTCCCCTTTCATGTTATTGGCGCCCTGAGTCTGTCACTGTTCAGTTGCCCCTTTGGCTTAGGCAAGCCCGGGACCTCAATTGCGTACTTTGTTTCGGACATTTGGGCCTCATAGAGCCTCAGATGGGCCAAACCGGGCGTTTCACGGAGATTCGCTACTATCTCTTCGAGACGGCCTAACGACTCTTTATCCATCTTTGCCCCGGTGATGACATATTGCAGCGTATTGTCTCGATCGTAAGGCAAGATTTCGCCCGGTCGACTCCACTCGATAACGCGCTCCTCTTCTTCGTAGGACCAGTCATCAGATTTCGTCAGAACCATTTTTCGTATCATTTCGCTGGTAGCTTCGCTCCAGTTGATCTTGGGTCTTTCCTTGGAGTAATCGACAGGTAGGGGCAGCATTTTGTATCCAACATCACTCTCTGCGCACTTATCGGTCAATCGCTGCATACGGAAACCAACGACGAATCCTGTGTGGAGCCTCGCATAGTGCGACCACATCAATATGTTAAATGGGTTTCGGGACAAACAGCATACACCCATATCTCCGAAAACCTGCTCCTGCCAATCGGCTGTTCCCGGCAAGTTAGCAAAGTGGTGCGCCAATTTTTGCCGCATCGCAAGACGTTGTGAGATGGGAATTCGCTTGCTGCCTACAGCTCTCGCAATCATTTCATCGAGAAAGTCTGTGTCTTGGTTGCGAATTTCTTTCGGGTCGCGAGGATAGACTGGCAAAACTTCAAAGGGGTCGTTGAACCTCATAGGCCTGGTGTATTTCATGGTGCCCTGGGTTAGCACCGCAAGACTCCCGTCATCGAACGGTAGGTATTTGAAGCAGTCGATGTAATCCGTGTCGTCACTCATTCAGGAATTTTAGACTATTTGATCCGGTCTGACGGCTCCAGAATGATCGTAGGCAGTTGCACTCGCTTGGCCGATACCTCGTCGGTTCGCATGTTGATGACCGGATGACCCCGGTCGCGTCGACGCTGTCGCAGCTCTACCTTGTCTGGCAACGAATGGACAATCCCCATGGCCCGATCCACGTACATTTGCCAGGGCTGGTCGTCCGATGACGGACGAACCCGTCCGTTAGGCCGCTCCAGCATCTCCAACACCTGCGCCTTGGATTTCTTATAAATGGCTTCTAGGTGCGCCCAGGAGAAGGAATGCCCCGAAGGCAACGCAGTTTCCGTGTGACCTGCAGGGTAATCAGGCCCGGAAACGTCCGATGGACCCACCCGAACCGGTCGTCCCAGTCGCCCAGCTTTTCGACCAGTTCGCCGAACTGCTCTTTGAGTGTGTTGATGTGCTTAACCTGATCCGCAATGGCGTCAGCCCGACCACCGGTCACGTAAACTAAGCCCGGCATCCGGTAAACCAATCGCGTGGAAGCGTTCGGTTCGGCGTAAAATCGCGACAAGGCACCAAGCGAACGCTCAAAAAGCCTCGCAGCCTTTGTACTCGGCCACTGCAATAGGCCCCTCCGGTTCGTCCTCGTTTTCCAGCGCCACCGAAGGCAACTCATACACCTTAGCCCCGAGTTTTCCGGACGCGCGCCGATTAAGCACAATTCAAGAAATTAGTATCTGTTTCACAATTAGGCAGTGACTAATGTGTTTTTGGTGGAGCAGGACCGATGTCTGTTCCTGATCGACAGCTTCGGCTGTGATAACGTTAATCAGAGTTTTTGAGGCAGGTGCGTTCAGGACGCCGGCTACACCGTTATTGGAGCCTTCATGACAGAGCAAACACCATCTGACCCGCATTTCTCACCACGGCAATTCATGAAAGAGCGGCGCCCTGAGCGCTTTTCAGATTCGGTAACTCGAGAGTTGGGGAAACTTGATCGTGGCCTCCTCGAGTATCAGCTCGACACTCTCAATCGCAAAAATAAAGAGTTGGCGTTTGAGGATTTCGCGAAAAAGCTTTGTGAACGGGTGATATGCCCAAATCTCCTAGAGCAAACCGGTCCCGTTGCTGGCGGGGATGGCAAAGTTGATTCGCAAACCTTCCCTGTCAGTGAACAGACCAAACTTTGTTGGTTTGTCGGCATTAATGAGAATTCGCACAACGAGCGATGGGCATTTGCCGTCAGTACTCAGGAAGGGTGGAAGCCAAAGTGTCGGCGGGATATTCGGAAGATTAAGAATACGGACAGGGATTACACTAAGGCCTTTTTCGTCACAAACCAATTCATAAAGAGTAACCAGCGAAGTGATGTTGAAGACGAACTGGCGGGAGAGACTGGAATCGATGTCCGGATCCTGGATCGTTCCTGGATCCTTGATCAGGTCTTTTCGCTTGGCCTTGAAGAAATGGCGATCGATACCCTTGGCATTGAAGTGGACTGGCGGAGGGAGGTTCAAACCGGTACCGCAGACTATGCGCGGGAATTACGACTGAAAGAGATTGAGAAGCACATCAAATCGGAGGTCAACCCTTCTGAAATTTCCACTGAAGAGGTCAGCGAGTTTCTTGAGGCCGCTATCCTCTCCAAAGAGCTGGAAAATCCTGAGATTGAAACCCGTGGTCGTTTCGATCGGGCGGTTAAGGCTGCGAAGAAATTTGGCACTGTATTTCAACAGTTCAAAGCCCACTACCAATACGCATGGGCAGCCTACTGGTGGTTCGAGGATTTCGATCTTTTTCGAGAAGAGTTTCTGTCGAGTTTGGCAGTGGCACAAAAATTAGATCATGCCTCCCAGTGGGGCGACATCGTCACTCTTTTCGGCCTTTACTCAAGTGCTTTCAGGATCCGGATGCAAGGTGATAAGGCAGAGCTAGAGTCCCTACGCGATCAGGTTCGTACAGCTTTGGATTCGATTGCCGACATGGAGGAACGCCCGAGCAATTCGCTCATGGGTGAGGCCTATATTCAGTTAATGAATCTACACTCACTAGAAGCTCCAGAGGAAGCTGATCCGATCTTTGCCTCATTGCTTGAAATCTTCCGAAAGGGTGAAGGTTTAATCGGCTTCGCCCACTCGGAGCTTTACAACTTGGTCCTTGAACTTGACGGATTACTTGGCGATAGCGAGAGCTACGAGGAGCTTCTCGATTATGTCACCCAGAGCTATTCGGACCGCGAGGGACGCTCAAATGCCGCACAAATGTGGGTTAAACGTGGCGTGAAGAGGCTGGAATCCGGCAAACCCTACGAAGCGATTAAGCTCCTTGGAAAATCCTTGCATGGGCTTTACCAAAAGGGACATGAGCAGGACCTGTATGCTGCATTGAACATTTTGGCTCATGCGTATACCGAGGTTGATTTGTTGTGGGCGGCCAGATCCAACTATCTCTTGGCGTCGACCCTGGCAACCAATGAATATTGGACGAGTGGTGAGTTGCTGAGCGGCCAAGTCTTTTCATATCTGCGATTGGCGAAGCTGGAGCTGAGGTTGGGCCGGATTTACGCGGCTCTTGCTTGGTGGCATCTAGCTCTACTCACCTCGAATGGATTTGATGATGACCTAATTTCAGACGATGAGCGTCAACGCTTTGATGCCTTTTTGTCACAGACGATTGCCAACAGCGACCACAATCATCTTTCTGCCTTATCGAAACTGCCCGACTGGCTGTCCACGCACGGATTGGTAGTCAGCGAGTCCGCTCTCCTCTACGTTTTGGGCTATGAGGAATTGGCAAAGGAATATACCAATGAAACGTCCGAAGGCTTAATCAATTTTCTGAAGATGGTCCGTGATATTGATATGGGAGCGGCACCCGCGGAGATAAATCTCCTTTCAGGAAAATATACTAGTCTCAGGACTACGGTTATGGGATGTGAGATAGAGGTGGCCTTCCCCAACCGTACACCGTTCTTGGAGTTGTCAGAGACAATTTTGGCTGGGCTGGAATCGATGCTCGCTACGAGTATCGTGGATGGGTTGATCATCTTGGAGAAGCGGTTGGTTGTTGAAATTTCAGCCGATGACGCTGATGAGATCGAGATCTCGCATGAAATCAATGATTCCGATCTGGCTCTTGTGTTTGAGGTGCTGTGTTCCTCTTTCGCACATTGCAAACTGACTGCCGAGGGTCAAGGGACTATCCAGCGATGGTTGCAGGAGTTCTTAATTGACGCTGTTGTCCGGATTGCCCAAGCAAAGGACCCTGAGCAAACGTTTGAAGTTATGTTTGGGGAAGACAGAGTACTCCAGAGGGCTGTACCTTTTAGCTCATGCTTTACAGCGCTTCATAATGTGTTCGGAGAGGAGGCGGCGGCCACTGTTGTTTCAACGTTTGATGTCCCTGACCAACGTGATTTCCCGTTGATACGGAAGGAAAAGTGGGATGCAGGATTCCCGAAAGACCTACCGAAGACGACCCGGGCGAATAATCTGGTACCCGGAAAAGGGGCATCGTCCGATGACAGTTTCGATTCCGAAAAGACCAAGCATGGCGACTATAAATTACAGGGGCTGATCAATACTCGGTTGTGGAATCAGGCGGAATGGCAGGGCACTGCTTTCATGGAATCAGGGGGGGCTTCCCCCGTGCCAGCACTTGTTTTGCTATTTCGTAACGCAACTCCAGCTGAAAAAATCTTTAAGGAACTTGTCGATACCATTGGACAGGATGATCCAAATAATCGGCTACGAGTGACAATAATTCGAGGAGTCAGCAGACGGCATCCCGGACATTATCGTGTCCAGTTGTCAGAAAATTTCGATGCGAATGAAGGTGACAGAGTGGTGCTGGCTAGTCGGATTAATACTATGGAGCCGTCGTCGCCAGCCAACCTCGATCGCCTATTGGCGACTTATGAGGCAGCTGGGAAATATGTCTTAACATTCGCTGCAATGGCTGAACAAACGAGTCATCCTCAACCTCCTACCTGGAAGCCGGGAAGCTTCCTAAGTCTGAGGGAACTCAATGTCATCAACGCTTGGGAGGTTGGATTGAATAGCCTGGAGTCCGGCGCTATTAAGCAGGATGACGACCCGATAATTCCTGCAGGCGTTGGCCTCCCCCCTGTGCGCGAACTTCTGGACCTCTTGAAGAAGAGCAAAAAGTAGGGCGAGATGGTCAGGGCCGCGATTCGTTATCGTCGCGGTACAGATCCTTGGTTTACCAGCATTTGAAAAGATCATGTTTTCGATAATCGCCGACCCACTGCTTTGCGGCTCCAAGGTTGCCGCAGAGCTCCTCATTATCGCCGAAGCCAAATGTCCGCTTTGCGACCTTAGCGTGTTCTGTTTCCTAAACGCGGACAATTTATGGTCTCAATATTACTGGGGAGGCTTCTGATTAGGTCATAGGACCGTCACCCCAGCGTAACCCACAGCGCCCATCATAGCCGAGCAGTACCATTCATCGCACAGGGAGCTTGTTATGAAGTTACGTACGTTACTGATTACGGCATTGTTGATGTCTTTGTTCTCCGTTGTTCATGCAGGTCCTGGGGGGCACGGTCAAGGCGAGAACTGGATACCGCCCGGCCTGGAAAAAGGGCAGGGTAGGAAGGGTGTGTTCGATAAAGGCGAGCGGGAGGTTCATCTTGGCCCCCGTCCACTCTGGCTGGTGGCGGATATGGACGAAGGGCCGTTGAAAGAAACCCTGCAGTCCTGCACCGTGAAAAAGCCCAGGCCCACGGATTTCTCAATCGGCCACCGGGGTGCACCGCTGCAGTTCCCGGAACATACCCTGGAATCCTATGTCGCCGCCGCGCAGATGGGTGCCGGTATTATCGAGTGCGATGTTGCCTTCACCAAGGACCGGGAGTTGGTTTGCCGCCATGCCCAGAATGACCTTCATACCACCACCAACATCGTGACCATCCCTGAACTCAACGCCAAGTGCACCCAGCCGTTTGTGCCGGCAGATCCGGTCAGTGGTACCGAGGCCCAGGCGGAGTGCCGTACCAGTGATATCACGCTGGAGGAGTTCAAGTCTCTCGAGGGTAAGATGGATGCCTTCAATCCCATGGCGACGACGCCTGAGGACTATGTACAGGGCACAGCCCCGTGGCGTACCGATTTATACAGCAGCCGTGGCACCCTGCTCAGCCACAAAGAAAGTATTGAGCTGTTCAAGGCCCTGGGCGTGAAATTCACGCCGGAGTTAAAGACGCCGGTGGTGGAGATGCCCTATGAAGGGGACTACACCCAGCAGGACTATGCCCGTCAGATGATCCAGGATTACATCGATGCAGGCGTAAGCCCCGACGCTGTGTGGCCGCAGTCATTCCTGCTGGACGATGTGCTGTTCTGGGTGAATGAACTGCCGCGGTTTGGACAGCAGGCGGTGTTTCTGGATCAGGAGCCACTGACGGAGGAAAACTCATCCCTGGCCTGGATGGGAAACCTGTCTGCCCAGGGGGTGAATGTATTGGCGCCGGCACTGTGGAAGATGCTGACCCTGGATGGCCATCAACAGATAGTGCCGTCGGAGTATGCCGAGAATGCCCGGGCTGCGGGCCTGGATCTGATCGCCTGGACGGTTGAACGCAGTGGTCCGCTGGCGAGCGGCGGTGGCTGGTACCACCAGACCATTACCGACGCCATCAACAATGACGGCGACGTGTTCAATGTGATCGATGTACTGGCGCGGGAGGTCGGTGTGATCGGGATCTTTTCCGACTGGCCGGCTACCACCACCTTCTATGCCAATTGCATGGGGGTGGCCGGTCAAAGTCATTGAGTAGCAGTTGCCGCTATGCCTTTGCCTGCTGAAGGTTCAGCCAATCGCTATGCCGGGCATCGGAGTAAACTGGCAAACTTACTTCCAAACAATAGCAAACAAGTATGAAGTCAGATACCAGCCCGGTGTGGCAACGGCACGCTTCGGCTATCCTCAGTGGGTTCCTTGGGGATTGGCTTGAGGCGCGTAACAACCCCCTGGCGGTGCCCATGGAGCTCTTTCATGGGCACTCATCACTGAATCACTGTGCTCCACAACTTGAGGCCCCCGGTTCCACTCTTTGCCTGTCTATCCATGGGCTAATGGAATTGGAGTCTGTATGGACGTTCCCAGGGCAAGGAGGCTTGAGTTACGGCTCCCTGCTGACAAGTGCTTCCCGGGAGATCACATCGCTGACTCTGCGCTATAACACGGGAAGGCCGATCTATCGGAATGGCGAGGCGCTGGCGGCATTGCTGGAAGAGTTGGTGTCTGCCTGGCCGGTTCCGTTGGAGCGTATCGTTCTCATGGGCCATAGTATGGGAGGGCTGTTGATCCGCAGTGCCTGCCATTATGGGCAAGCTCAGAACCATCGCTGGATGGAGCGCCTGACCGACTGTGTCTATCTTGGCTCGCCTCACGATGGTTCCTGGCTGGCGAAAGGGGCGAAAGCCACTGCGGACCTGCTCAATCGTGCTCCTCGTGACTATTTACGGGTCGCCGGTGAAGTGATTGATCTGCGCAGCGAAGGTATCCGCAACCTGTCCCGGGGCGATGTGGTGCCAGAGGGGCAGGGCGAGCCGCCCCTGGTTCCGGGTGTGCGGCATTTTGTGGTGTGTGGATTGCTGGCCCGTTCCCGGACGCATCCGGTGAATGCCCTGTTCGGGGACGCGTTGGTGCATGAAGCCAGCGCCCGTGGCGAAGAACGTACCGGGTGGAAACTTGCCGGCATGGCGAGCTTCCCCGGAGTGGATCATATTCGCCTGGCGCATCATCCTGATGTAGCCCGGCAATTGGTGGAGTGGTTGCTATGAAAACCGGAAATGAGCACGGTCGTGAGTGGTGGCTGGGCGTCGCGGATGTATTGACCCATGGTATTGCGCAGGGGGCCGGAAAACTGGAACGGGTGCACCTGTCGATTGCGGATGAGACCTTTAATGTGCTCCATCGCATTCCCGTTACCCGACCCTGGAGTCAGGCCGTTCGGTTCACTCATCACAACATATCGAAACTCTCCTATCGCAGCGTTGCGGCAGTGGCTACCGGCGCCGGGCAGTTGCTCGCGCCTCCGGACGGGCATCGCTAAGTTGTTTTCAGACAACACTATTTCCAAGATCACATGAACAAAATATGACTGAATGTTAGTTGAGGTTTAACCCCCCGACAGGCTTGTGGGTAGTACGCTGGATTCATGCAATTGGGTGGAACACGTCTCAGTTGCACTCCGAAATGAACGGATCTCCGAATTCGGGAGGATGGAAGCGTATGAACTACAAAGCCAGTTTTGCATGTGCCACAGTTCTGACGACAACGGTATTGGCTGCTCCGGCGGTCTGGGCCCAGGACAACACGGCCCGGGACAATTCCGGTTTCTTCATCAGCGGCAGTTACGGTGGTTATAAATCCCACGGTGGTGAATTTGATGACGACAACGACCTGCTGGGCGCCTCTCTCGGTTATCAGTTCAATGAATTTTTTGCTCTGGAGGCGGACTACATTGATTTTGGCAATTTCGGTGATGACGATGTCCGGGCCAAGCTCAAGGGTGTCGGCCTGGGTGTGATCGGTCGACTTCCGGTCACGGACACCTTCGGTGTTTACGCCAAGGCAGGTGCCTTCGCTTCTGCACTTGATGTTGATGCCTTTGATGAAAGTGAAACCTACGACGAAGTGAGTCCATTCGTGGGCGCCGGTGTGGACTTCCGTGTGACCGAACAGCTAACGGCGTTTGCGGAGTACGACCGTTACAATGTGGATATTGATGAAGACGACTTCAATGGTCAGGTAACCAATGACGGCCCTGAATTTGATACGGCTCGCGTTGGTATGCGGTTCCAGTTCTAGGACTGGATAGTCTTGGTACTGCCAGCGGGACAGCAGCCCGCTGGCAGTTCTTGCACCCTTACTGAACGTTCTCCTGCTCGCCAAACCGATCCGCAAACAACGCAGACGACAGATAGCGCTCGGCGGAATCCGGAAGCACCACCACAATATTCTTGCCTTTGTTCTCGGGTTGTTTACTGACTCGTATTGCTGCGACCACGGCCGCGCCACAGGAAATTCCGCACAGAATCCCCTCTTCCTGTATCAGTCGGTGTGCCATGGCAATGGCTTCGTCGTTACTCACTTTTTCCACTTGGTCGACCAGGCTCAGATCGAGGTTTTTGGGCACAAAGCCGGCGCCGATGCCCTGAATTTTGTGAGGGGACGGTTTCGGATCCTCACCCGCCATCACTTGGGTAATGATTGGGGAGTCGGTGGGCTCAACGGCGACGGAGGTGATGGCCTTGCCCTTGGTGTTCTTGATGTACCGTGACACCCCGGTGAGTGTGCCGCCAGTGCCGACACCGGCAACGAAAATATCAACGGCGCCATCGGTGTCGTCCCAGATTTCCGGGCCAGTGGTGTCCTCGTGAATGCGGGGGTTGGCCGGGTTATCAAATTGCTGGGGCATGAAATGGTGCTGGGGATCGGAGGCCACGATTTCCTCGGCCCGGGCGATGGCGCCCGGCATACCCTTGGCCGGTTCGGTCAGCACCAGCTCGGCACCAAGGGCCTTGAGCACCTTGCGACGTTCCAGACTCATCGACGATGGCATGGTCAGGATCAGCTTATAACCCCGGGCGGCTGCGACAAAGGCCAGGGCGATACCGGTATTGCCGCTGGTGGGCTCGACGATAGTGATACCTGGTTTCAGCACGCCCCGCTTTTCGGCATCCCAGATCATCGCGGCGCCAATGCGGCATTTCACGGAATACGCCGGGTTGCGCCCTTCAATTTTGGCCCAGATGGTGGCGCCGTCGCTGACCCGGTTGAGTTTGACCAGTGGGGTGTTGCCGATCGATAGAGAATTGTCTTGATAGATGTTCGCCATGGGTTTCTCCTTGTGATTGTTTCCTGAAAGATTTGACGACTACTGTGAGACCGTTTTGACCTCCAGGCGGTTCCGACCATTTTGTTTGGCAAGATACAGAGCCTGATCCGCCTGGCGGAGGAATTCGTCCGGCTCGATCGTGGTGCCGGGAATGCCAATGGCAAGCCCGATACTAATGGTGAGCTGGATATCCGGGTTGTCACTGACGTTAAGGCTGTGGCCGATCGCTGCGCGGAAGTCGTCGAGCCGTTTGATCATGTCGCCCTGGTCCTGATAGGTGGTGAAGATGACAAACTCTTCGCCGCCAAAGCGGGCAATCCGGTCGGTATCACGCCGGAAATGGGCGCGCATGCTGTCAGCCAGTGCTTTCAGGCACAGATCGCCAGCTTCATGACCATAGGTGTCATTGATCCTCTTGAAGTGATCGGCATCCACCATGGCCACAGCAAAGCCTGCTCGGTGGCGCTGGCACCACTGGAAACTCAGGTTGAACTCACGATCAAAGTAACTGCGATTGCCCAGCTGCGTCAGATCGTCCGTGACGCTCAGATGCTGCAGGGTGGCATTGGCGATTGCAAGTTTCCGGTTCAGGCGTCCGAGCTTTCGATTCCAGTAGAACAGCAGGCTCAGGATGATGGTTGCGATCAGTACCAGTTGCCACAGCAGAGTATAGTCCACCGTTTGTTCCAGCTGGACCTTTCGCCACTGGCTGTCCAGCTGTCGTTTTTCCTCGGTATTCAGGCTGGCCACCAGCTTTTGCATAATACCCAGCAGAATGGGTTCATCGTTGCGGGTTGCAACCGATAGGAACCAGTCGGAGGGTATGCGTCCGATGACCTTCAGATCCGCGAGCCCCATGGCCTGCATATGATGGCTGGCTGTGGCCAGTGTCGCAATGCTGCCATCCAGTTCTCCCTGTTGCAGCATGCGTAGTCCTGTTCTCTCATTGGGAATGTCCACCAGCTGGATGCCTGGTTGCCGTTGCTTCAGCAACTCGGTAAAAGCATAGTCCGCCACCACGCCCAGTCGCATACCGTCAAGGTCTTTCAGTCTTTCCATAAATGGCGCCTCAATCCTGCCAATCACCACGTTGGGGATTTTCAGGTAAGGCACTGTAAAATCGAGGAATTCGGCCTTTTGTGGGGTTTTCATGGCCATGGGTAACAGGTCACAGCGACGTTCCTTGACCGCCTGAATGGCTTTCTGCCAGCTGGCATTCGGTAAAACTTCGAAGCGGATATTGGAACGTTCCGCGAACAGGCTGAATGCCTCAGCTGACACCCCGGTATGTTGGCCCCGGTGATTAACCCCCTCCAGAGGCATCCAGTCCGGGTCAACGCACAGGGTCAGACGTTGATCACGCTGTTCCAGCCAGGCTCGCTCCTGGTCAGAGAAAGTAACAGGTGGTTTGGTATCCGGCGTGTTGAAGGAAGCGCCGAGCCAGCGATCTTCAATGATTCGCATCTCGGTAGGACTGATAGCTGCAAGAGCGGTGTCCATTATAGATGCCAGGGGAGCCAGCGCTGGGCGGACACCGAAGCGAAGGTCCTCGCCCGGCGTATTGCTGGGAGACAGTTCACCGGCAATGCGGACACCGGTAATACCCAGTTCCCGTACCCAGTAGTTACCGTTGGGTAGGGCCGCGAAAACCACATCTACACTACCGTCGGCCAGTGACTTGAACATGGCCTGTTGAGAGGCGAAGGTGTGGACCTGATCACCAAGCCGGTCTTTAATCGCCGATTCATAGTAAATGCCGGAACCCACAGCAACGGTGAGGCCGTCCAGCTCCTCGAGGCTTTCAAAGAAAAGGTTGTTGTTGAGAGTAAAGGCCACATTAGGAATGACGTGATAAGGCTCGGTAAAGCGCGTAAATGTCTTCCGTCTGGCATTGAATGACATATTGGCCATGACGTCGATTTCGTCGTTGCGGAACATCTCAAAAAGATCTGACCACTGCCCGCCGACGGGAATGATCTGCAAGCCGGTCAGGTCGGCAATGCGGTTAAGCACATCCACGCTCAGTCCCTGCAATTGCCCCCCATCCTCGAAGCTGAATGGGGCGTATTCGTGCATGATGCCAACGCGCACCGGGCCCGTCTGCTGGATATACTGCTGTTCAGCGGTGCTCAGGCTGAATCCACGGGTTTCTGTGATGCGGGCGCCGCCATACTCCTGCCAGCGTTCCAGCAGCATCTCGATATGCTCTTGTGGGACGGCGTCCAGACCCGTCCGGATTTTTTCGAACAGCGTCCGGTTGGATTTCAGGACACCGATGCGAAAGTCTTCCTGGGACATGGCGCCGAGGGGGGCAGGGCCCGCGAAATCCAGAAAGCGGAAGCCAGCCTGATTGGCGTAGTACTTCAGCGTCAGCTCTGGCCCGATAATGACGTCTACCCAGCCGAAAGCCAGAGCCCGTATCTGGCTGGACAGTGAATCATAGGTTTTTACGGTGACCCCATTGTCCAGCAGAAGGTCCCGGTAGTAGACATCCCTGACCACGCCGACTTGCAAGGACTTCAGCTCTTCCAGGGAACTGACCGGGTCAATAGGCCTTTCCGTGTCATGCATCAGGTAGGTCTGGCGGACGTGGTAAGGCTGGGTGAACAGGATGTCTTTTGCCCGCTCTTTACTGAACGAGATACTGTCGATGGCATCCAGTTCGCCGTTCAGGAAAGCTGAATAGATTTCCGGCCAGCTTCCGGCACGGAACTCGAAGGTAAGGTTGGAATGACGCTCCACTTCCCTGAGAACATCAATGGAAAAGCCGGATGCGTCACGACCGGAAATGGTGGAGTACGGTTGGTTATCTGAGACAATGCCGATGGTTATCGGGGATGATTGCTTTCCCCAGGCAGGGACAACCACGGCGAGCGCCAGCAATACACCACACAACAGCGGATATCCGGCCCTGAGTAGTTGGCGGAGCGGAGAGGAAAAGACGCTCATCAGGTCGCTTAAAATCCTTTATATACCGAATAGGTAGTGTAGACGCGTTGGCGTCAAGGTGCCCGCTTTTGCAGCATCCAGTGTTAGCATGGTGACTTTGCATACCTATTGGAAGCTGCGCATGGGTCTATTGTTTGAAGAAATCGACAGCCAACCGTCACTGCTGGGGGAGATAACCCTTCGGCGACGGCGGATTCCCGCGCTGGGCGAGCGGGATATCTATGAAGTGAAACTGGGCGATGAATTCCTGATGTCCAGCATGTTCGTGGACGCAGAGGTGGCCCTGGCGGACCTGGGGCTGGAGATGACCGATGGACAGGCGCTGAAGGTGGTGGTTGGCGGACTGGGCCTGGGTTACACCGCAGAAGCCGCGCTCCGGCACGATCGGGTAGAGGAACTGCTGGTAGTCGATGCACTGGATACTGTCATCCGCTGGCACGAACAGGGAAAAGTGCCCCTGGGCAAGGTGCTTAACGCCGATGATCGCTGTCGTTATGTTCACGGCAGCTTCTTTGATCTGGCGGTATCCGAGTCGGGGTTTGACCCCGAGCAGCCGGGCAAGCTGTTCGATGCCATCTTGCTGGACATCGATCATTCACCACGAGCGCTTCTGCACGACTCCAACGCCAGTTTCTACACTGAAGACAGTCTTGGAAAAATGGCGGTCCACCTGCGCCCGGGCGGGGTGTTCGCCATGTGGTCCAATGACCCGCCGGATGAGGAGTTCATGGCCACCTTGCGAACTCTGTTTACCGATGTGGACGCCCGGGTGGTGTCGTTCTTCAATCCGTTCCAGAACCGGGAATCGACCAACACGGTGTTCCTGGCCCGGAAACTGGTCAGCTGACCTTGCGACCGGTGTAGTCCGAGAAATCCGGCTTGCGTGGACGGTGCTGGTCGTCGGTCATATAGGCCGACGTCAGGATGAACTCCGCGGTGGCGCGGTTGCAGGCCACCGGAATGTTCCACAGAGCAGCGATGCGCAACAGCGCCTTGATGTCCGGATCGTGGGGCTGGGGTTCCAGGGGGTCCCAGAAAAAGACCAGCAGGTCGATCTCACCCTCGGCGATCTTTGCTCCGATCTGTTGGTCTCCGCCGAGGGGGCCGCTGAGAAGGCAGTGGATGTCGTCGCGCTCCAGGTTTTCTCCCAGTAACCGGCCGGTGGTGCCGGTGGCATACAGGGACAGTTGCGCGAAGCGGGTCTGGTTCTCTGATACCCAGTCCACCAGTTCCTTCTTCTTGTTGTCGTGTGCCACCAGGGCAACGGATTTCACGGCCATTTGCGGTAAAGTCTCCTTGATGTGGGATCAATCTGTTTGCCAGTGTTTCATAACCTGGCGACCGGCGGAATAGGACAGAGGTGTGATGAAGACAGCAACGATTGATTGGGCGACGACCCCGGCAGCGGTCTGGCGTCGCCACAGATCCGGCCTCAGGATTATCCGGAGGCTGGATCCGATACAGTGGCAGGCGCTGACCGGTATCGATCACCAGCAACAGGCGCTGGCGCGAAACACCGAGCGTTTCCTCGCCGGAGAGCCGTCCAACAATGCGTTGCTCTGGGGCTCCAGGGGTACCGGCAAGTCGTCGCTGATCAAGGCGCTGCTGAACCGTTATCAGGACCGGGGGTTGCGGATGATCGAGGTCGACAAGGACGACCTGGTGAACCTGCCGGAGATTGTGGATGATATATGTGCCCTGCCATACCGCTTTGTGATTTTCTGCGATGACCTGTCGTTTGATGTGGGTGAATCCGGCTACAAGGCTCTCAAGAGCGTGCTTGAGGGCTCACTGGAGCTGCCGCCGGAAAACGTGCGGGTTTATGCCACTTCCAACCGCCGACACCTGATGCCCGAGTTCATGTCTGACAACCTGAAAAGTGAGATGCACGATGGCGAGCTGCATCCGGCGGAAGCCATCGAAGAACAGGTCTCGCTGGCGGACCGGTTCGGGTTGCAGCTGTCGTTCTATCCGTTTTCCCAGGATGTTTATTTGCAGGCGGTGGACGCCCTGTTCCCGCAAGTGACTGACCGGGATGCCCTGCACCGGGAGGCGATCCGCTTCGCCACCGCCAAGGGGGTACGCAATGGACGGACCGCGCAGCAGTTCTATCGGCAATTTGCCGCAGGCGACAAGTCAGACCACTAACTACACAGGGTGTCGGTTACTGCCCTTTTGCCATGCGAATAAAACGATGGTGTACCGTCCGAACACCCAGGTACACCAGTGCCATCACTGTGGGAATGGCAATCCCCAGTATCAGTGACTTGTTGAGATCGAATCCGGAGTCGTACATGGATTCCAGCCCCAGCTTGAGCAGACCAATCAGGTAGTAGGTGATCGCGACCACCGAGAAGCCTTCCACGGTGTGCTGCATCATCAGCTGGATCTTGGAGCGCCGGTCCATGGAACTCAGTAGCTGCTGGTTCTGGCTCTGGATCGCCAGCTCCACCCGAGTGCGCATCATATCCGAGGCACGGTCGACCCGTCGGGACAGGTCTTCCAGTCTCTCGCTCACCGCTTCGCAGGTTTTCACCGCCGGGGTCAGTCGCCGGGTCATGAACTCGGTAATGGTCAGATGTCCGGACAGTTCATCTTCGCGGAGCGCTTCCAGCCTTGCCAGTACCAGCCGGTGGTAAGCCCGGGTTGCCGAGAAGCGGAAAGTGGAGTGCGCCCTGAAGGCCTCGATTCGTGCTGCTATGGCCGTCAGTTCGGCCAGCAGTGCGGGCTCGTCCACGTCATCATTGTCCGCCAGGGACTGGGTGATCACCGCCAGTTTCTGGTCCATCTCGTTGAGGGTCGGGGAGGTCTCCCTGGCCAGCGGCAACGCCAGTAGTGACATCAGCCGATAGGTTTCGATTTCCATCAGGCGCTGGGTCAGGCGACCGAGCTGACTGTCAGACATGTGGTGGTTCATCACCATGAAACGGCCAAAACCGTCACTGTGGAGCTGAAATGTGCCCCATACCCGGGCCGCGCCTTCCTGGGGGCTACTGCCCACTAACCGAAGCCCTTCAAAGTGTTGGCGGACATAATCCAGGTCTTCCATCCCCTGCCCGGCCTGGGTCTGCAGATGAATATGAAACGCGGCAATGACGGTACCTGTCAGCTTATCCAGCCAACCGTCGGGAAGCAGGCTGATGCCGGTTTCTGCGAAGGGCGCGCCAGTCTCCGCCGGATCAAGGTTGATGAAGGTGTAGGACGCAAATTCCATATGCATCTCGCGCCGCACGCGGAGGTTGCCAAAGGTTTTCTCGAAGCAACTGACTTCCTGGTCGGGCTCCGGGTGGCCCAGCAGGCGATGCAGCTCCTGTAGATGCTGGAACTGAGAGTCGCGTTCCTCGGGTGTGGTGAGGACGGCTATGTGGGTTACCCGGGCAGGCGTTGGCAGTACCTGGAAGGGGCGGGAATGCAGCTCGTCATACAGATCATCCCGTAACGGGTGAATGGCAAGGGCTGAAAGACTTGATCCCACGCTGGTTGGTCTCCACGGTGTCAGATGGCTTGAATCCTGGACAGGTCACAAGGTTAGGGGAAAGTGGATCGCAGGGAAATACGACCAGAGGCTTGCCTGCATCGTCTGAAAGTCGCTCACTGACCGGACACCGGGGCCTGCCTGGGCAGGCTGACGGTGAACAGCACACCGTTGGCCTCATTGCTCGCGGTTACCGACCCGCCATGGTGTTCGGCAATCAGCTTCACGATCAGCAAACCCTGTCCCAGGTGTCCTTCCTGGGTGCCTTTTCGTATGGATACAAACGGGTTGAAAATATCGGAGCTCAGGTGCTCCGGCAGCGGTGGTCCCTGATTGAACACGCCCAGTTCAGCACTCTTGCTCTTTGCTGAAAGGCGGAGTTCGATCCGATCGCCAGTGGCGGTGAAGTCCCGGGCGTTATCCACCAGCTTGTCCAGCAACTGGACGATCAGCTCCGGTGAACCGTGCAGGAGGCAGCCCTCGGCAGGCCCCCTGTAGACAATCCGGTGATCCGCATCCAGTTGCTGATAGGCGCGGGTTGTCTGATCCATCACCGCTGCCAGATCGAAGCGTTCCTTCTCGGCGTGGTCGAAACTCTGTTCCAGCCTGGCGGCTTCGCTCATGCCGTTCAGAATCTGGCTGAGCCTGTCAGTGGCCGCAGCGGCCCGCTCGATGTAACTGGTGCGTTCACTGTCGGATTCTGCGTGGCGCAGATTCTCCAGGGACGAGCGCACTACCGCCACCGGCGTTTTCAGCTCGTGGGAAAGGCGGCGGGAAAAGCTTTCCAGGTATTCGTTATAACCGTGCAGTCGGTCGACCATCTGGCCAAAGTGCTGGTGCAGCTGCCCCAGCTCGTCGCGAGCGCGTGTATCCGGCAACGTACCGATGATACGTCCATCGTCGTCGACACTGGCACTGACTGCCCGCTGCAGTCGGGTGATCCGCCAGGACAGCCAACTGATATAACCCAGCAGAACCAGCATCAGCCCCACCACCAACAAGGTACTGCGTGCGATCACCGAGCCCAGGGTATTGCCGGCCAGCGACAGCAACTGATCCAGCGATTGCTCAAGAACCAGGATGCGGCCGCTGAACACCGGATGTGTCACCATCAGGAAGCTTTTGCCATCCTGATGACGCACCAGACCACTTTCGGGAAGGGTAGTGGGATCAGGGCGGATGGAGGTTTCGTCAACGGGCTTTGGGTTCGGTTGATAGAATCGCACCAGTGCTCTGAGGCCGTTGAGTGCAATCTGCTCCACCACCTCCAGTGGGCTAAGGGAGTCAAACTCCGGCCGATCGTGTTTATTTGCCAGCGCCTGGCGGGCAATGACCCAGCCTTCAGGTTCCAGAACCCGAAGATGTTGGCCGCTGGCCATCTGGCTGGAGAGTTGTTGTTCCAGCTGCGGTAAACGGGTTACCAGTGCCGGTGGCGGAAGGGTGGCTGTGCCGGCGGAATCAATACCGTTCCCGCCTGACCACTCGGCTACCAGCCCGAGGCGGCTGCCTCGCGCTGGTAGCGGCAGTTTAAGCTCCAGCTGGTAGCCGTTCTCCACACTTTCCCAGTAGCCGGTAATGCGGAAATCATTGTCAGGCTCGGGCCCGGTTGTGATGGCATTGACGCGTCCGGGAGCCGGTGTCCGGATGACGCGTTCGGTTTGGTTGGCGCCTTCGAGCATAATCAGGCGCAGGCGGTCGTGTGGCTGGTCGGGCGAGCCGGGGTTGAAGTAACGAATGCCAGGATGCTCGACCCGAACCAGCAGGTACAGGTACCGTTGATCGGTTGCGGCTTGCCAGCGCAGGACAGACGCGGTGGTTGTGTCCGACCGGTCCTGCCACTGCTGTTGCGAAAGCTCTTCGTTATACCCGGGCCAGTCGTAGCCATAACCGTCCATGCGGGGCGGCTGGTTGACCGGGTGAGCGTATATGACCGGGGTGCCCGATGGCACCGCTGTGTTGCCAATCAGCAGGTCACCAGCGGTATCCGCCATCCGTTTGGCCTGTTCCTGCAACTGCTCTGCCGCCTGCTCCCTCAGGGCTCCATCCAGCTCCAGCACAAATTGCAGACCCGCCCATGGAATCATCAGCATCAGCAGGCTGGCGACGAACAGCTGGCGCTTGAGGCTCAAGGCTCAGACCTCATGGGCATTCCAGCGATACCCCATGCCGTAGGCGGTCTGTATACCGTCAAAGTTGCTGTCGATCTGCACGAACTTGCGACGTATGCGTTTGATGTGGGACGTCACGGTGTTGTCGTCCAGCACGGTGCTGGCGGCTTCCATCAGCTGGTCGCGGCTGCGTACGTGGCCCGGATGCTGGACCAGGGAGTGGAGCATCCAGAATTCGGTGACCGTCAGGTCGACCGGCTGGTTTTCCCAGTCAGCCGTCATGCGGTCCACGTTCAGAGTCAGCTTGCCCCGCTGGAGCACTTCGTCGGGTTTTTTCAACGCCTCCGCCCAGGCATCGGCCCGGCGGAGCAGGGCGGTAACACGCGCCAGTAGGTGATCCAGGCTCATGTCCTTGGTGACATAGTCGTCCGCCCCCAGGCGCAGCCCATGGACCGAATCAATGTCGCTGTCCCGCGCCGTGAGAAAAATGATCGGCAGGGTCTTGGACAAGTTCCTCAGGTCCTGGCACAGGGTGAAGCCGCCCTCTGGCTCATCTCCCAATCCCACATCGATGATGGCCAGATCCGGCAGGCTGTGACGCAGCACCTGGAAGGCACTGGCTCGGTCACCATAGGCGGACACGCGGTAGCCACGGCGCTCAAAGGCATCCCGGTAGTTTTCGCGAATGGCGGGTTCGTCCTCAATCAAGACTATGTGCCGCTTCATGTGTCCTTTCTGTCCTTTCCGGCGAGTACAGGTAATGTGCAGCGTCTATTTAATCACGCTGACGCACGATCACAAGGAAACGGGGCGCCTTTGCCATAATTCATCATAATTGGCCGCCGCACCGCCAGATTCTGACACAGGATGATCGCTTCCATGGGTTGAAATCAGCATCACGATTCACAAAAAAGAAAGGAATCCAACGATGCTGACCAGTGCTGTAGCAACCCCATCCCGCAGTGCGGCCCCTCGCCCGATCGCACGTCGTGCCATCCGCTGTATGGAAGGGATCAGCCTCTGGCTGGCCTTCCTGCTGATGCTCGCCAGTCATTCGATGATGGCGGAAGCCCTGGAGGCTCCCGGCCAGTCTGAGGGCGCCGGTGCTTTCCACTTTGTCGACAGTGAAGGCCAATGGCAGGAGCCGGCTACCCTGCTGACCACCGAATACCGGGTCACGGTCAGCGGTCTGATCGCTGATACCCGCCTGCGTCAGAGCTTCGAGAACACCAGTCAGCAATGGAGGGAGGGTGTCTTCGTGTTCCCGCTGCCGGAGAACGCCAGTGTCTATGCCCTGACCATGACCGCCGGAGAGCGGGTGATTGTGGGTGAGATCAAGGAGCGCGCCGAAGCCAAACGGCAGTACGACCGGGCCAAGAAGGAGGGGCGCAGGGCTGCCCGCGTGGACCAGCAGCGGCCCAACCTGTTCACCACTCGTCTGGCCAACATCCCACCGGGAGAGACGGTCAGTGTTGAACTGCACTACCAACAGGCGGTGCGCTACCAGTCCGGTGAGTTCGAACTGCGACTGCCGACCACCCTGACGCCCCGTTACATGCCGGGCGCGCCCATCGCCGACGGGCCGAAGCAATGGCAGGGTGGCTGGGCTACGCCTACCACTCAAGTGCCTGATGCTGACAAGATCAGCCCTTTTACCGTGTTGCCGGAAGATATGGGCCCGAACAGTCACCGGGCGAAGGTGGAACTGGTGATCAACGCCGGGCTGCCGGTGGCCACGGTGACCAGCCCGACCCACGGTCTTACCAGCACCTGGAACGGCGACGCGGTAACGGTTACCCCGGACGAGGGTGACATCCTGATGGACCGGGACCTGGTGGTGCGCTGGGCACCAGTACGAGGGCAGGAGCCCTCTGCTGCCGTATTCCATGAGCAGTGGCAGGGAGAGGACTACCTGTTGGCCCTACTGGTACCGGGCCTGGCACAGGATCGCCAGTTGCCCCGTGAGCTGATCTTCGTGATCGACACCTCCGGTTCCATGGCCGGCCAATCCATCCGTCAGGCCCGCGCCTCGCTGTTGCGGGGACTGGACACCCTCGGGCCGGCGGACCGCTTCAATGTCATCCAGTTCAACAGTCAGACCAGCAGTCTGCACCGGCAAGCGGTGCCCGCCGACAGTTACAACCTGAATCAGGCCAGGCGTTACGTCCGCGAATTGACCGCTGATGGCGGTACGGAAATGGCCTCGGCACTGGATGTTGCCTTGGGGAAGGGGGGCGAAGAGCAGGTTGAAGAGAGCGTCAACGAGCATGTGCGACAGGTGGTGTTCATCACCGACGGTGCGGTCGGGAACGAGGCGGCGCTATTTGCAAAGATCCGTCAACAACTGGGCAGCAGCCGACTGTTCACTGTTGGCATAGGCTCGGCGCCGAATATGCATTTCATGCGCGAGGCGGCCCGTTATGGCCGTGGTACCTATACCGCCATCAGCGATCTGGGAGATGTGTCCGGGCCGCTGGATGAGCTGTTCGGTAAGATGCAGTCACCGGTACTGACCGATATCCGGGCCTCGTGGCCGGATCAGCAAGCTGCGTCAGAGAGTTTTCCCAGACGAACCGGTGACCTGTTCAAGGGTGAACCCATGGTGCAGGTGACCCGGGGCGGGGCCGCCCGTGGTGAGCTGGCAGTATCTGGCCGGCTGCCCGATGGCAGCCGCTGGCAGCAATCCCTGGACTTGGGGCAGGCCGCTCCTGGCAAGGGCCTGCATCGCTACTGGGCGCGGGAGAAAATCGACAGCCTGCTGGACACCGGTCTGTCTGGCCAAGTGGATGAGGACACCCGGCGGGCAGTCACCACGCTTGCCCTGAATCATCAGTTGATGACCCGTTACACAAGTTTCGTGGCGCTGGACAAGACCCCGATCCGGGATACCGGTACGGCTCTGGAGACCGACCACTTGTCCACCCTGCTGCCCACCGGAAGCCAGCCCGGCATGTTGCGCTATCCCCAGACCGCCACCCTCTCGCCGTTGCTGGTCGCTCTGGGGTTGCTGGGTCTTATGTTCTCGTCGGCGGCGCTGATGGTCCATCGGAGGGTGTTCTCATGACCCGCCTGTTCCTGTTAATGGTGATGATGTCCGCCACGATTCTGACCGCCGGATTGTGGATTCCCTTCAAGGCCGTGGTGGCCCAGGAGTTGCTGGAACTGGCCTGGGCCGAGAGTCAGGCTCGGCAGACCGAGACCCGCCCCTGGCCCTGGGCCGACACTTGGCCAGTGGCCCGGCTGTCATTGCCGGAACTGGGTCAGTCGATGATTGTGTTGGAGGGTGCTCATGGCGAGAGTCTGGCGTTTGGCCCGGGGCAGGTGCTGGGTAACGCTGCCGGGCCGGGACCGGTGGTGATTGCCGGCCATCGGGATACCCATTTCAGTAGCCTGCGCCACCTGGAGCAGGGAAGTGAACTGAAGCTGCAGACGCGTTCTGGTCGCTGGTACGGTTATCGGGTCGATAATGTCCGTGTTGTTGACAGTCGTTATGAGCGGATTGACACCGGCCTGCTTGATGACGACACCCTGCTACTGGTCACCTGTTTTCCTTTTGACAGTTTCGATAACCGTGGTCCCCTGCGTTACGTGGTGGAAGCCAGATCCAGCCATCCTCCGGTTGGTGGTAATGAACATGATCCCGTACAAATTGACACTGTCGCGGGGCTATGAGTATGGCTTACACTTGTGCGCAAAATTACGTAGACGGGTTGTTTCATGGGTGCTTTGAGAAAATTCCTGGCCTGGCTGAGTGTGCCGGTTATTTGTGCTATAGCGCTGTTGCTCTATGTTGCGCGACCATTCAATCCAGACAATAACCGGTTATTCGGGTGTGTGGTCGGCCGGGTTGGACGTTTTATTCTGGGGATGGAACGACCGCTGAGCGGGCAGGAGAACATCCCCCGAGACCGACCAACGGTTGTCATTGCCAACCATCAACACAACGACGATCTGTTTGTGATGGGGGACCTGTTGCCGCCCCGAACGGTGACTGTTGGCAAATTGTCGTTGGTCTGGATCCCTTTTTTCGGTCAGATATTCTGGCTTGGCGGGAATGTGGTTCTTGATCGTGCCCGTTCCCATAAAGCCGTTGCGGTGATGCAGGTGACCAGCGACGCCATCGTAAAGGAACGCAAAAGTCTGTGGATCTTTCCGGAAGGCACCCGTAGTCGCGGGCGCGGGCTACAAAAATTCAAGAAAGGCGCGTTCCACGCTGCCGTGGCTTCTGGTGCCCCTATCACCATGGTGTGTGCCAGTCAGTATAAGGATGGCACCCTCGGCTGGCTCGGTCGTCGCGAGCCGGTATCGATCCGGGTTCTTCCTCCCATTGAAACCTCCGGTCTGACCACGGCTGATATTCCCGAGCTGATGGCGCGCTGCCATCGAGAGATGGAAGCCGCTATTTCCGCCATGTCGTGATCGGATGTTCTTGAAGCAGAACAGAAAACAGGGCAGTCTTTCGGAATCTGAACAATTCGTCCGAAAGGCAGGGAGAGGCGTGTTATGAATCTGATTCTGTTTTTGATCATCGGTGGTGTTGCTGGCTGGTTGGCCGGCCTGATCATGAAGGGCCGTGGCTTTGGAGTACTGGCCAATATCGGTATCGGCATTGTGGGCTCTTTTATCGGCGGCTTTGTCTTCCGTCTGCTAGGGCTGGCGGCTCAAGGGGCTGTGGGTGAACTGGTAACAGCCACCGTCGGCGCGGTTCTGCTCCTGGCTGTCGTCAGCGCCATCAAGAAGGCCTGAGCATGATAGTACCTGTTACTGCGGTATTTGCGGCTGTTATCGGGCTGCTGTTGTTGGTGTTGTCGACCCATGTGGTTCGCTATCGCCTGAAATACCAGAAAGGCATGGGGGTAACCGATGACCGGGATTTTGAAGCCGCCGTGCGGGCCCATGCCAACCTGGTGGAGTATGCGCCGCTAGGGCTCATTATGCTGGGCCTGGCCGAACTCAATGGCGTGCCCGGGGTTCTGGTCTACTGGTCGGGCATGGCGCTCGTTGTCGGGCGCGTTCTGCATGCCTGGGGCATGATCAATGGCCGTGGGGGTACGCACAAAGCCAGGATGGCGGGCATAGCCCTCACCTGGCTGGCGATCCTTGTGACGGCGTTGCTTTTGTTCTGGAATGTGTTTCAGATCTATAGCTGAAGGAAGACTCGGGCCCAAGGCCGCTCACTGAGGCTCCCGGCGGTCACCTCGCTTGCAGGTAGATCCTCAGAGTGCCCTCGCCATTTCCTGGGTCAGGTACTCAAGCTCAAGGCGGCGGTTTGCTGCCCGGTCTTCAGGTCGCGCCAGCGGCCTTGTGCTGCCCCAGCCACTGATAACAATCTGGGATTCCCTGACACCCTCCTGCATCAGCTGGCGGGCAGCCGCAGTGGCTCTGAGGCGAGACAGGAAGCAGTTATAGTCTTCGGCACCGAAATTATCCGAGTGGCCGTGGATATGAATGCGGGCACCGGGTTGTTGGCGTAAATAGACCGCATGCTGTCGCAGAATCTCCACATCCTGGTTGTCCAGGGTGTGCTTGTTAAATCCATAGTGAAAACGCATCCGGTGCGGCTTGTGGGGACTGTTGTCAGTCGCAGCAGACATGATAAGGCCGGCTTCCACAGCGGCCCTTGCCAGCATTTCCGGGTTGTCCAATACGAGTACGGTCATGTCAGTGTCCTTGTTTCCAGTATCCGGTTTTTCTTGTTGTTCCTGACTACTATTGGCGTGGCCGGGAACAACGGCAATTGGCGAATGGTCGATAACGGGTGGATCACGCCTTACCGGTTGCCCCGATTGAATGGCATTTGTGTGAATCTGGTGTGACAGCCTTCCAATTATGGGGTTGTGAACTACCCTGACTTTCATTTGAGCGCGAAAAGCTGGCCTTGCTGTGGTAAAAAACACTGTTTCAGGGACAGATTATGATGAATTGTGACCGCCTATGCTGATTATTCCCGCTGAGAACGCCGTTAACTGGCGCCGACCACCCTGGGCGACCCTGGGCCTGATCGTGACCTGCCTGCTCGTTTTCCTGTTTTACCAGGGCGGTGACAGCCGTTTGATGGAGGGGGCGATTAAAGAATACCTGGCGTCTGATCTGGCGGCACTGGAAGCGCCGGTCTATGAAGACTACCTGCAACGGGAGATCCGTTTTGAGGGCGAGTCTGAGCGTATTCTGGAATTACAGGATTTTCAGCGGGTGCGGGAATCCGGTGAAGAGGTCTGGGTAGCGGTCAGCCTGTTGGTAAATCCCGAGTTTTACCAGTACATGCGGGAAAACCGGGAGCTGCTGTGGGCGCCCGCCGACCGGCAGCAATGGCTTGAGCAGCGCACAGCAATCCAGACCCGCTATATCGATCGTCTCAGCTCCAATCAGCTGGGACTGGTGCCTGCGGAATTATCCCTGTACACCCTGGTTACCTACCAGTTCCTACACGGTGGTTGGGGCCACATCATCGGTAACCTGCTGTTCCTGTTTCTGCTGGGGTTTACCGTGGAAAAAGCCCTGGGGGCGGGTCGTTACCTGTTGGCGTACCTGCTATGTGGTGTCCTGTCGGGGCTGGTGTTTACCGCCTTTTCCCTGGGCAGCCCGGTACCTTTGGTCGGCGCCTCCGGTTCCATTTCCGGGCTGATGGGGATGTACGTAGCCATCTACGGCTTGCAGAAAATCCGCTTTTTCTACTTTATTGGCGTTTACTTCAATTATTTCCGGGCACCGGCGTTGGCAATCCTGCCGGTCTGGCTCGGTAAGGAAATCTACGATTACTGGTTTGCCGGCGCCACCGGGATCGCCTACATGGCCCACGCCGGTGGGCTGATTGGCGGGGCGGCCTTGGTGTGGTTGCTGGGGCGAAGTGTGTTGCAGGTTCGTGAAGCGTTTTTCGAGCCGGAAGAGGAAGAACAGGACGCGCGTTTCACCACCGCATACGCCCAGGCCATGGGCAGCCTCGGGCGTATGGAGTTCGAGGTGGCCCGCCGTCAGTTTGAGGCCCTGTGGGAGCGCTACCCCGATCGCCCCATTCTTCTGGAACACTTGTATCAGCTGGCGAAACTGCGACCAGACTTACCGGAATACCGGGATCGAACCCGCGAACTGATGAACGAAACCATCAGCCGCCGCCAGCCGGAACGCCTGGTGGAAGTCTGGCAGGAGTACCTCAGTAAAGGCGAAGGGTATTCACCTTTGGCCGCTGAAGATCACAATCGGGTTCTGTTCACCAGCCTGCGCCATGATGATCTTAAGTCCGCAGAAAAGGCCTTTGAGCGCTTGCGCAGCACCGGTGATGATTTACTGACCGGCGAGGCCTGCCGGCTACTGGTGGAAGAACTCGAAAAACGCCAGATGAGTCCGAAAGCCCGTCACTACCGGCAGTTGTTACCGGCTAACTGAGGGTGTACGAAAAGTGTGGGGTGGGGCTTTCCAAAACACGCTGTGAATACATCCCTGTACGCTCCGCTCCGCCCCTCACTGCTTATTGCTCCTGCGTCGCAGCGAGGGTCCTGGGCAGGCCGTCCATGGCCTGCCCGTGAAGAGCACTTAGCTCTTCACCCATGGCTCCGCAGGGTTTTGGAAAGCCCCACCCCACAATTTCCTATATCGGCCTGGTGGTAGCGGCTGTTTACTCTTCCACCAGGAACGACGCCTTCGGGCCCTTCAACGGCTCCCGTTTTTCTGCCTGCTTGAGGTAAGTCGCAATCTGTTCGTGCACCGGGTGATTCACGCAGCGTTTCTGGACATAGTTGAGAAAGGCCGTGGCCTTTTCCCACTGATTCAGGCCGTTGGCCAGGGCCTGGGCCACCAGGATATAGGCGGGCGCCAGTTCGTTGCTTCCCGGGAAACGTTTGTGGAAGTCCTGCATCAGCTTCAGCAGCGGCTTGAAGTGGCCGCGGTTATATAATGCCCGCGCGCATTGCACCGCCAGTTCCGGGTCATCCAGGCGGAAGCCGGGTTGCGTTCTTTCCAGGGTTTCCAGCAACCGGGCGATGCCGTCACCGTCATTGCGGGCAGCGAGCCATCCCAGCAGTCGCGGGTGAGAACGGTACAATTCGGCGGTATCGTTACGGGCGTCCAGGAGCTGGTAGAACTGGCCAAGACGCTGGCTGTTGTGGGGATCCTTCGTCAGGGCTTCCTTCAGCATGGCGTGAACGCGGTCGTAGTTGCCGTCCTTGAGGTTCATGTCGATGTCGGCATCCAGGCGGACGCTCCGGTCCTTTTTATGAGAAGGTGTTTCATCCTCTGTTTCCTGAAAGTCGCTGGCGAATCCCAGTTCTTCCTGATACTGGAACAACAGGTAACCCAGCATATGAAACAGGATCAGGGTAAAGGTACTGTTCAGGAAGCCGGCCAGGGGCTGGGAGAACCACAGCGGGAAATGGTTGACCGCAAAGTCCTGGGCGGCGCCGGAGGCCAGGGTCAGTAGTATGAGGTAACCGTAGAGCAGGAAGTAGGGGGTGCCAATGCGGGAAATCAAAACCGCCAGGTTCATCGGATTCACCGCGGCGCCCACCGAGCGCTCCATGGCCAGCACCATGATGCTGGCGGGCAGGGCGAGTATGACGAACGCCAGCACCAGCATCATCAGTAGCGGCCCGCCAATCATGGCGGCGGCGCCCACCAGTCCCCCCATCAGGGCAAAAACCAGCAACTGCAGGATGACGATGTCAAAACCGCTGCCGGTAAAGGCGACCGCCAGTGGTGGCGGCTTCATATGGCCTTCGGCGGTGTGGTTGATGACCGCGTAGGTGTATTTCAGCAGTGCCACGGCCAGCAGCAGGGTGATGATGATCCCGACAATATTGGCAGGAATCACCAGCGGCACCAGGGTACAAATGGCGATGACCAGCAACGGGTCGGTGTGGAACGGGTAACGGAAAAAAGCTCCGAGCCGGTTCCAGAACGGCACTGCCTCCGTTGCGGCGCCAAGGTAGCGCATAACGCGGCTACAGTGTGGGCAAAGGGCGTGACGTTTGCGGCTATCGGCATCGGGCATGCAGCGGCTACAGTAATGAATCTGGCATTCGCCGCAGTGCCACTTGGCGGGGTCGCCCGGGTGGTAATGACAATCGTGTTTCACAATCAACCTGGTTCTGGTCCGTCAGAGTATCGGGGGATAATAATGACAGAAGCCAGACCGTTGCCACAATGGAACAAGTCGACAATTGTTCGATATAGAGTCGCGTACATTCACCGGAGTGATCCCGAACATTCACGGAACAGTGGTTGAAGTCTCGCCAATCGCTGCAATAGTTATAGGTGACTTCTCTTGCTGGCGCTTTTACCTCAATCTATTCACGACCAGTTGGAGTACATTGAGGTAAAGGCGCTGGTATCGCCTTCCGTAATGCTCGGATAACGACGAATAAGGAGGCATCTCATGTCGACTGACAGTCCTGGTAAAGACAGCCTGAAAACCTTTTCCAGCCTCAAGGCTGGCGGTAAAACCTTCCATTATTACAGCCTGCCCAAGGCAGCGGATACGCTCGGGGATCTCAACCGTTTACCTTTTTCCCTGAAAGTATTGCTGGAGAACCTGCTGCGCAACGAAGACGACACCACGGTAGATCGAAGTCACATCGATGCCATGGTGCAGTGGATGAAGGATCGCAAATCCGACACCGAGATTCAGTTTCGCCCCGCTCGTGTGCTGATGCAGGACTTTACCGGCGTGCCGGGAGTGGTGGATCTCGCCGCCATGCGCGAGGCGGTAAAAGTGGCGGGCAAAGACCCGGCCATGATCAATCCATTGTCGCCGGTGGATCTGGTCATTGACCACTCGGTCATGGTGGACAAGTTTGGTGATGCATCTTCCTTCAAGGACAACGTCACCATCGAGATGGAGCGGAACCAGGAGCGGTACGAGTTCCTGCGCTGGGGCCAGCAGGCTTTCGACAATTTCCGGGTGGTACCGCCGGGAACCGGCATCTGCCACCAGGTTAACCTGGAATATCTTGGTAAGACCGTGTGGCAAAAGGACCAGGATGGCAAGACCATCGCCTACCCGGATACTCTGGTGGGCACCGACTCCCACACCACCATGATCAACGGTCTGGGAATTCTTGGCTGGGGTGTCGGGGGCATTGAAGCCGAAGCCGCGATGCTGGGTCAGCCGGTGTCCATGCTGATTCCGGAAGTGGTGGGCTTCAAGATCACCGGTAAGTTGCGGGAAGGTATCACCGCCACGGACCTCGTGCTGACGGTTACAGAAATGCTGCGCAAGAAGGGCGTTGTCGGCAAGTTCGTTGAGTTCTACGGGGATGGCCTTAAAGACATGCCCGTGGCTGATCGCGCCACCATTGCCAACATGGCGCCGGAGTACGGTGCCACCTGTGGTTTCTTCCCGGTGGACGAGCAGACCATCAAGTACATGCGTCTGACTGGCCGGGAGGAAGAACAGCTCGAACTGGTAGAAGCCTACGCCAAGGCTCAGGGGCTGTGGCGCGAACCGGGCCACGAGCCGGTCTACACTGACAAGCTGGAACTGGATATGGGCGATGTCGAGGCCAGCCTTGCCGGCCCCAAACGTCCGCAGGACCGGGTTGCCCTGAAGGACATGAAAGCGTCCTTTGAGCTGTTGATGGAAACCGCAGAAGGTACTTCCGGAAGCCGGGAAGCCAATCTCGAATCCGAAGGCGGACAGACCGCAGTCGGTGTTGAAGACAGTTACGAACCCCACGCCAGCCAGCCGATGAAAATGAACGGCGAGCAAACCCGTCTGGACCCGGGCGCCGTGGTAATTGCGGCCATCACATCCTGCACCAACACCTCCAACCCCAGCGTGATGATGGCTGCTGGTCTGATCGCCCAGAAAGCAGTGGCCAAAGGCCTGAAAACCAAACCCTGGGTGAAAACGTCCCTGGCGCCGGGTTCCAAGGTGGTGACTGACTACCTGAGGGTCGGCGGCTTTCAGGACGATCTGAACGAGCTGGGCTTCAACCTGGTGGGTTATGGCTGTACTACCTGTATTGGTAACTCCGGCCCGTTGCCGGAGGCGGTTGAGAAAGCCATTAACGATGGCGACCTGACGGTGGCCTCGGTTTTGTCCGGTAACCGCAACTTCGAGGGCCGCGTGCATCCGCTGGTTAAAACCAACTGGCTGGCTTCACCGCCGCTGGTGGTGGCCTATGCCCTTGCGGGGAATGTCCGTCTCGACCTGTTCAATGACCCCTTAGGCACTGACAAGGATGGAAAACCGGTATATCTGAAAGATCTCTGGCCCAGCCAGCAGGAAATTGCTGAAGCGGTTGAGAAGGTGAAAACCGAGATGTTCCACAAGGAATACGGGGAAGTCTTTGAAGGCGACGACACCTGGAAGGCCATCAAATTCCCGGAGAGCAAGGTGTATGAGTGGTCCGACAAGTCCACCTACATCCAGCATCCGCCGTTCTTTGAGGGCATGGGGCCGGAGCCGGACCCCATCGAGGACATAAAGGATGCCAACATCCTGGCCCTGCTGGGGGATTCGGTGACGACCGACCATATCTCTCCGGCCGGTTCCTTCAAGCCGGATACGCCAGCCGGCAAGTACCTGCAGGAGCACGGGGTGGATCCCCATGATTTCAACTCCTACGGCTCCCGCCGGGGTAACCACCAGGTCATGATGCGCGGCACGTTTGCCAATGTCCGCATCAAGAATGAGATGCTCGATGGAGTGGAAGGTGGTCACACCAGGTTCGTTCCCACCGGCGAACAAATGGCCATCTACGATGCCGCCATGAAGTATCAGGAGCAGGGGACGCCGCTGGTGGTCATCGCCGGCAAGGAATATGGCACCGGCTCCAGTCGCGACTGGGCCGCCAAAGGCACCCGCCTGCTTGGTGTGAAAGCCGTAGTGGCGGAATCCTATGAACGGATTCACCGGTCAAACCTGATTGGTATGGGCGTTATGCCTCTGCAGTTCCCGGAAGGCGTGGATCGCAAGAGCCTGAAGCTCACCGGTGAGGAAACCATCAGCATTGATGGCTTGTCCGGTGAAATCAAACCGGGCCAAAGCCTGAAAATGACGGTGAAATACAAGGATGGTTCAACAGAAAGCTGTGAGCTGAAATCACGGATCGACACGGCGAACGAAGCGGTCTACTTCAAACACGGCGGCATCCTGCATTACGTGGTGCGAGAAATGCTTAAATCCGCGTAAATGCGGTTATCCCGGTAGGGTCTGCCTACCGGGGTCTACACCCTTTCCTGCCACTCCGTATGTCCAGTTGAGGCCTGGACCTCCAGCCAGAATGTTGACCCCTCTCCGGGTGTTGATTCGAAGGCAACATTGCCCCCCATTCGTGTCATTAGTTCGCGCGTTATCGCAAGGCCCAGTCCGGTTCCGCCTCGCGATCGTCGGTCGGACGCGTCGACCTGAGAAAATTTCTGGAAAATCATAGCCTGGAATTTCGGTTCAATACCATTGCCACGATCCTGAACGCAGATTCGTACGGTCTGGCCTGATTGCCTTGTGAACACCCATACTTCCGAGCCTTTGGGGGAAAACTTGATGGCGTTGGAAAGCAGATTGTCCAATGCTTGGGAAAGCCTTCTTCGGTCAGCCTGTATCAATACATCGGCGAGTTCTCCGACCTGCAGACTTACGGAGTGTTCTGCAGCGTAGTTTTCGATGTTTTCGATACACTCCGGGACAATATCGTGAACTCGATGACTCTCCATCTGAAAAACCATTTTTCCGGCGATCAGTTTCTCGATATCGAGCAGATCGTTAATCAGGAAAGTGAGTTGCTTGCTGTTGCGATACGCAATGTTAGCGAGGTGGGACGCTTTGTCCGGAAGTTTGCCTGCGGCGTCGTGGACCAGTAACCCCAGAGATCCGGATATGGATGTTAGCGGTGTACGCAATTCATGGCTAACGGTTGAGATGAACTCGCTTTTCATACGGTCCACCTTTTTTTGTTCTGTAATATCCTCGGCGATCAACCAGATGATGGGCTTACCGTCGTGGGTGTCGAGAAGTTTGAGTCCATGCAGTAACAGTGGTCTGAGCTCGCCTTCAGGACCCTGAATGTAAGCTTCCTGCCCACTGAACTGAACCTTGTCGGTCAGTTTCTCCATGACGCCAAAACCTTTCGGGAGCCTGTTCCCGTTCTGATCGTAAGCGTTTTCAAAACAGTCGAGTGAGTCAGCGCCGGTTCCGACAATTCGTTTGAAACTTTTGTTGGCCCTCAGCAATGTCATGCTTCTGGCGTTGTACAGGCCAATACCGATGGGTGCGAGTTCAAACAGCCCCCAGAATCGCTGTTGCATCTGTCGGTCTTTGAGTAAAAGCCGGGTCAGCCAGAAGGTGACGACTGTGGCCAGGAGGGTGATAAGAATCAGCGTGCCGCGGATCAGCCAGGGGAATTCAGGATGGTCTGGCCAGCCGGATCTGGGCTGGGCAAACAGAGTCCAGGTGACGCCTGGCATGTTCAGCGAGGCCTGGACCGGTTGCTTCCAGTTTGCGTCCCTTGTTCCGAAGAAAATTCCGTCACTGTCTTCAGGGTCTGTGGACATGGACAGTGCGATCGCACCGTCCGTGGTCGCGGAGCCAAGGTTGACTGCTTCATACAGACGGGGAAGGTCGAGTATTACGGAAATAACCCCCCAGAAGTCTCTGGATCCAGTCTCGAAAATCGGAATGCGTGCGGCCAGCCCCTGCCCCCCCTGAACAAGGTCAATCGGTCCGCTGAATATGGCCCGTTCTGTCTCAAGCAGCCTGTTGATTTGCTCTTCAGACAGACTTTGCGAGGTCAGGTCGAGACCGATTGCCGCCTCGTTATCCTTCAGCGGGTATATATGGCGAATGACGAAGTCCGGAGCCAGGCCAATATTTCTCAGTTCGGGCGCGAGCCCGAAAATAACCGCCGCCAGTTCCTGAAAACGGGCTTCGCCGATGTTGGGATTGACTGACACGTTGGCTGCGAGCCCCCACACAGTCTGGATGTTCTGTAAGATCGTTCCCTGGAGTTTCAGGCTCAGGTCATCGATTCTGGATTGCCACTCCTGTCGCACGTCCGACCGGAATCTCTCGGTGCTGGCGGTATCAACAATGACGGCAACCGATACCATTAACAGCACAATCGCTGAACGGGCAGCCCAGATCAGAGTATGGAACAAGCGGTCATGGGCCTTTGTCGTCATTTTTTCTCTTCAGGTTCGTCGAGGGGGAGTTCAAGCCAGAACGTAGCGCCGTGTCCCTCGGAGGATTCGAAATCCACGTTGCCGCCCATCTGGGACATAATTTCCCTGGTAATGGCGAGTCCCAAGCCGGTTCCCCGCTTGCCCCGTGTGTCGGAACTGTCTGCCTGGGCAAATTTCTGGAATATTCGAGATCGAAAACTGTCCGGCACGCCGGGCCCCTGATCAATAACCTGCACAAGCAATTTGCCGTATATGATCCGGGTCGTTACCCGCACCTGCGACTGTTCTGGAGAGAACTTGATGGCGTTTGAGAGCAGGTTGCCGAGAGCCTGACTCAGACGATGACTGTCAAAAAAAACGGCAAGGTATGGGTGATTATTTTCAAAAGTGACCGATACGGAGCGATCCACCGCGTACGTTCCCAGGCTCGCAATACATTCTTCGATAGCTGGCGAAATTGGCTGTCTTTTCAGGCTCATGGTCATATGTCCCGAGACAAGCCTTTCCATATCGAGTAGATCGTCGATCAGATGTTTCAATTGCTTGCTGTTCCGGAAAGCGATCGAGATCATCCGATGGATATGGTCGGGTAGCTCCCCGAGTGAACCGCTGACAACCAGGCTGAGTGACCCCGCGATAGACGTTAGTGGGGTGCGAAGTTCATGGCTGACGGTTGAAATAAACTCGTTTTTCATTCGCTCCACTTTTCTGCGTTCAGAAATGTCCTCAACCAGCGACCACAGCAGCGACTGGCCGGATGTTCCTTCCACGAGAACACCTTGCAATCTGACCGGGTAGCGAGTGCCGTCTTTACGTATGACTTCCTGTTCGAAGGGGCCGTAGCGCCCATGGTCTTTCAGGTCCTGAATGGCCTCATTTCTTAACGGTTCGTATTCGCGCGGAGTGTATTCCCAGTAATCAAGTGTGATGAACTCATTCTTTGTATAACCGGTGTTGTCCACCAGTGCGTGGTTTGCGTCAATGGGACGACCGGTGACGTAGTCGCTCAAGGCGATGCCAATGGGCGATAATTCGAACAGGGCTCTGAGTTGTTGCTCGTTCTCCTCCAGTGCCAATGTGACCCGCTTTTTGTCATCAATATCCGCTATAAATCCGTGCCAGATGGCGCTGCCATCCGGCAGGCGCTCAGGGGTGGCGCGTCCTTCAACCCATTTCCAGTCATGCTTTGAACCCCTGACCCGGTATTGATGGTTCCATACCTCAAGCGTTCTCTCTGATTGGTCAATGGATTCGGTTACTCGCGCCTGATCCTCGGGGTGGATGGAATTGAATGCAGCGCGGGCATCGGCCTTTGCGACTTGCGGGCTGATATTGTAGATATCCCGGATGCCTTCGCTGGTATAGGGAAACGACGACCGGCCATCCGGAAAAGCCCGGTACTGGTAAATCATGCCGGGAACGTTTTCGAGCAGCTTTCTGAGGGTACTTTCGTGGGAATGTTGCTGGAGCAGGCTGGCAATCCAGCGAGCCATCAATACCACGAACATCTGATCTGCTTCGGTAAAAGATGCTTCTCTGGGGCTGGCAGACGAGAAGTTGAGCGTGCCAAAGAGTTGATTGTTCACCTCAATCGGGGCAGCGATGTAGCTCTCAAGTCCGAATTCCGAGTAGCAGGGGTGATAGCGAAATTTCGACTGGCCCATGTGGCTGATTGCCAGGTTCTCGCCCTGTTCAAGCAACAGCGCGCAGTAGGTTTTTTCAACCGGAATGGCCATGCCGGGCACCAGGCCAGACTCGGCAGGTGCATGGAACCAGTGTATCGAATAAATATGACTGGTTATTTCACTGACAATACCGATATCAAGCGATAGGTGTTGTTTTCCCAGTTCGAGAGCCTTGTCGATTTTCTGATCCAGATCTCCTGAGTTTTCAACCGCCAGTTGGTTGAGAACAGAAAGGGCCGTATTCTGCCTTTCCAGTCTCTGCATCACTTCTTTGGCATGCCCTTTCGGAAGGTCCTTCTGTGTATCCTTACCGGGCTTTTTCATCCCGTTGTCTCCATTTCCGATGGTTCCGGGACAGCTGTCTCGGGCGTTGGTAATTCGATCCAGAAATGGGCTCCGCCCTGGTTGTAGTAGCCAACACGGCCGTTCATTAACTTTGCCAGCTCATAGCAGATGGCAAGCCCCAGGCCAGTACCTTTAACGGATCGTGCGGTGCCGGTTTCTGCCTGGGCAAATCGTTTAAACACTTCTCCGGAAAATGAGTCCGGTACGCCGGGTCCCTGATCACTGACGACAATTCTGACCCGCGAACCAGCTGTTTTCTCAGCCTTTACGGACACCTCTCCGCCTTCGGGAGAAAACTTGATGGCATTGCTGATGTAGTTGTCCAGAATCTGACGCAGACGATGGCTATCTGCAAGACAAGTCAGATCTTCGTTAACATCGAAGGTAAGAGTGACGCCATGATCTGCAGCCATCGTAGTGTTGTCTGTAATTGCTTCCGACACGATTGGAGCAAGCTTTCCAGCACAAATATCGGTTTTCATGCTTCCCTCGGACAACTTGTTCAGATCCAGCAGATCAGAGATCAGTAGTTGCAGGCGTTCTCCGTTTCTGAGTGCCAGATCGGCCATGCCCTGGGTCTTTTCTTCGAGCTCACCGGTGGCTCCGGAGGCAATGAGGCGCAGCGCTCCGTTCATTGATGTCAGAGGAGTACGCAACTCGTGGCTGACCGAAGACATAAAATGATCTTTCATGTAAGCCAGCGCTTCCCGTTCTGCCAGCAGCTGATTGAATGCCCTGGCGAGGTTCTTGACCTCCGAAGTTCCAACCTCCCTGAGTCGGAACGCGGAATCCGGCTGTGATGACATTCGTTGGACGCGGGCGGTCATTCGGTCCAGTGGCGACATGGTTGCCCGTGCCAGGGCATAGCTGATGACTGCCAGTACCAGTGCAATCAACAGGGTGATCACGGCAAAGCGTGAGAACGATTCCCGAGCCGGGACCGTTGCCTGGTCATAGGGAACGGCTCGCACAAACATCCAGCCCAGTCTCTGGAGGTGATGGGTTGCATAGATGAAGAGCTCACCGTGGTTGTCGATGACCTGACCAAACCGGATGCCTGACAGTGCCGCGTCAATAAGGGCATCCTCGCCGGGGTCCGGTAACGGCAGGATGTCCTGTGCGCCGTTACCGGAATCGACCTGCAGGAAGTTCTCGGTATCAATGATTCTTTGTGTGACACCCGCGGAAACCTCGCTGTCGACGTTCAGCTTTGGCAAAAGTGTTGTTTCGCTCAGGTCGACGGTGCCTCCTGCAAACCCCAGCAATGTTCCCTGACTGGAAAGTATGGGAGCCAGGAAAGACAGCAGCGGCTGACCGGTCACCCTGCCGACAATCGGTTTGCTGACAAGCGGTTTCAGTGTGGCAAAGGCTTTCCTGAAGTGGGGGCGATCCTGATAGCTGGTGCCAATCCTTCCCGTGACATGGACATTTTCAGCAACGGCGCGGCCCTGATCGTCAAACACCAGAAGGCTGGCAGGAAAAAGCTCCCGCAGTGTGGATTGGCGCTTGAGCGATTCCTCCAGTTCCGCCGCAGGTGGCAGCCTGTCTCCTTGGGGTAGTTGAGAGGCAAACGCGGTCAGCGCATTGAGACGAAGCTCAATTTTCTGATCAACGCGTTCGGCCATGCGTGTGGTTTCCAGAAGTTGGCGTTGGATGAGAAGGTCTTCAAAATCATCTACCAACGCCTGATAAGCTATGCTGACTATGGCTATTACGGTAATCAGGCTGCTGCCCAGAATAATCAGGGCAACACGGCTGCCAAGAGAAAGGGAACCTGTGAGTTTCAATGGTGTCATCGCTGAGTAGGCCATGATCTTGATTATGTCGCCAAGACTAGCTGAAATTACCGTAGAATGTCAGACATCGTTCAGTGCTTATTTTCGGGGTTGTTAATGGCGAAGGACTCATCAGCCGAGATTGCAGTAAAGCTCGAGGGCTTGCGCCAGAGTTTTCGGCAGAAAGCTGTCAGGGACCTGGATCAGCTTGATGAGTTCCTCGCCCGTATGGCTGAGAGAGGATTGGGTCAAGAGGATCAGCACGCAATTATCAAGACGATGTACCACCTGCTGCACCGGTTGGCCGGCTCGGCAGGCACATTCGGGCTTGGAATATTGGGCTCAGAAGCTCGGAAGCTGGAGCAATCCCTGAAGCCACTGATCGAGTCTGATCAAGGTGTCGGACTGGTCCCCAACGGGGGACCTTGCGTTGAAGACATTCTGACACCTGATTTTTTCCACCGTGCCCGTCAGTTGCGAACCATGCTGTCGCAGCCGCAAAGCACGTTTCGTGAGAGAGCTGGTGACGCCGCCACAGAACCCGTTGTGCCACCTTTGGAAGCGGCTATTGCGGTTTATCTTTGCGACTTGCCGGAGGCGGTTGGCGTATTCCTCAAGCATACCCTGACAAATCATGGCTTCACGGTCGAGAGGGTGGATGTGTCTGATCTGCTCAACCTGAGCGGAGAAGTGTGTGCCGGGGCGTTCGCGGTCATTACCCGGGAAGAGTCCGTTGCCAGTATCTCCAGCACCCTCCAGCTTCTGAAAAGACAATATGGCATCAGTTCCCCACCGCTCATCTGTACGGGAAATCATAATGACTTTGATCGCCGATACTCCCTTGCCGATCTGGGAGCCGACGCGCTGTTTTCAGAACCTCTGGATGTGCCCTTGCTGGCGGACCGGATTGAACGTCTGATTAATGAGCGGAGTAAGGCTATCCCGGGCAGGGTGCTGATTCTGGACGATGATGAAGACCTGGCGAGACACTACCAGTTGGTGCTTCAGGAGGCCGGGTTTGATGTACATGCCATCAGCGATCCTGAGGAAGTGCTGCTGGCGCTGGCTGAATGTCGCCCGGATATCATGCTCCTGGACGTTCGGATGGGACACTACTCCGGGGTCACCGTAGCGAAGCTGATTCGTTTTGAGCCGCAATGGTTAAGTCTGCCGATTATTTACCTGTCCTCGGAGAAAGACCGGAGTGTTCAGTTGGAGGCCCTGGCCCAGGGCGGCGATGAGTTCATGACCAAGCCTGTTTCCGATGATTACCTCGTTCGTGCGGTACAGGTCCGGTGTTATCGGGCAAGACAACTTAATCAATTGGTTATCCGGGACAGCCTGACCAGTCTGTTGAAGCATTCTGTCATTAAGCAGGAAATCGAGAAGGAACATGCCCGCTGTTTGCGTATGGGGCATGTCTCGACCGTGGCCATGATTGATCTGGACCATTTCAAACAGGTCAATGACCGTTACGGTCATCGTACCGGTGATCATGTCATAAAGGCCCTCGCCAACCTTCTCAGGCACCGTTTACGGTCAACCGACGTCATCGGACGATATGGCGGGGAGGAGTTTGCTGTTGTTTTACCAGAATGCACCAGCAATATGGCCATAGAGGTTCTCGGGAAGGTCTGTGATGGCTTTTCCGAAATCCTGTTTACCACCAGTGAAGGCGAAATCTCTGTGACGTTGAGTGCCGGGGTGGCGGAATTGAATGCATTCAAGTCGGCAAATGACGCATTGAATGCCGCGGACCAGGCATTGTACTGGCGTAAAAAGGCGGGCCGTGACGGGGTCACTGCCTGGCACCCGCAATCATGACAAATGACCAAATCCCATGAAGATACTGATTCTCGAAGATGACAGGTTGTTGGCGGATCTGCTGGAAACAATCATCGCAGGTGTTTATCCGACCGCCAGCATTTCTGTCACTGACAAGCTCGGTGTGGCTACTGAACAGTGGCTGAAGCACGGTGCAGATCTGATGGTGATTGACTGGAATTTGCCGGACGGTTCCGGACTTGATCTGGTGAAAACGGTCAGGAAAGAAGATGAAATTACCCCTTTACTGATGGTTTCGGGCAGGTCCGATCGCGACTCCGTCGTGGCGGCGGCTCATTACGGTATCAATGGCTACATTACAAAACCTTTCAGCGTTGAACTGGTTCGCCAGAAACTGGCGGTCCTGATCAACCCGGAAAAAATTACTCGGGATGTCGAACTGGATCTCGATCGGTTGCTGGAAGCTTCGATTGATATGGTGATCCAGCTTCCTACCTCGATTGACCCTGCGTCGGTTCTGGAGCTGATGGCCCAGAAACAGGATCTCTCGCCGGTGCGTCTTGTGGAACTTTGGTCGGGTGAGGTGGCACTGGTAAGCCGTATTCTGGATGTCGCCAACAGTGCCTCTTTTCAGAGAAGCGGCGAGCCCGTTGGAAATATCCGCAATGCGATTGGAACCATCGGACTGGATATGGCATTACAGCATGCACTTGCCATGTCGCTGGATGTGTCCGGACATCTTCAGGATAAACGGCTGGCGGCGAAGGCGAAAGATTTTCTGGATATGGTTGAAAACGTTGCCAGGGAAGCCCGCCAGCTTGCCGGTGACTTGCGCCTGGATCCGTCTGAGTTCCACAGCGCAGGATTACTCAGTCGGATTGGTGAGCTGGCCGTTTTGAAAGTTCTGCAGCAATTTGTAGACGGTGGTGGGAAGCTCGTGGACGAACAGATTGAGACTGCACTGCAGAAGTGGCCTCAGGCCTATGGCAACCGGCTGAAAGTGCAATGGCGTCTGCCGATTCAGTTGCGGAACCTGGTAGGGGCGGTTCATATGCTTACCAGGGACACGACCAGCGAATCGGCTCTGGTCATGCGTGCCGCAGCCCTTCGGGCACGAGGCGAGCAAAGGTCTCCAGAGTGCCAGAGACTGATACGACGGCTGGGGTTGGATCACGATGAGAAAGGACGTGGGGATGACTAGGAACTGCGCAGCACTGCAGAAAATTCTGTATGTCGAAGACGAAGAGGATATTCGGGCAGTTGCGGAGTTGGCCCTGGAGTCTGTGGGAGGTTTTACCCTCAGGAGTTGCGGTTCGGGGCAGCAGGCTCTGCAAGAAGCACCTGACTTCGCCCCGGATCTCATCCTGCTGGACGTCATGATGCCGGGGATGGACGGCCCGTCAACATTTGAGGCTCTTATGGGGATTCCCGACCTGGCGGATACCCCCGTCATCTTTATGACCGCGAAAGTTCAGAGCGATGAGGTGGCATACTACAAGAAGCTGGGAGCGATAGATGTTATTCCCAAGCCTTTCGACCCCATGAGTCTGGCAGACCAGATCCGTAGCATCTGGGCAAGAATGGAAGACTGACATAAAGGCAGATCCGGACTTGGGGAGCTGTCTGAAGAGGCAAATTCCGGTAAGCTGGTAGACTCTTCCGTCAATCTGGCACCTTCTGGAGATGTACCATGCCTGCCGATATTTCCCGGGATGAATTGCTTACCAAACTGAACCTGGAAACCTCCCTGATAAATTGGCATGACCTGCAAACTTACTACGCCCGGGGGCATGTGGTTCGCGTTGCCTCCGACCTGGATTTGCTGGATGTTGCCGCGGAACTTGCCGCCGACAACAAGGAGCGCTTCGAGCATTGGATGAAAGAAAACAGGATCGGGGATGTGCCGCCGGATATGGCGCAGGCCTGGTATGATCGCAATGCCGAACTCTGGGCCGTGGTTGTGGCGCCGTGGGTGTTGGTTCAGGACCGACCCAGTAATGATCTTCACTGACCAATCCGGGTGGGTAGCGTGAAGCTGCATTATTTTCATGGTCGTGGTCCCCTGCGGGCGTTGGTTCTGGTCCGTGATGGCAGGCGAGTGGAGCTGTTTGTCAGGCCTGTGGGTGAAGAGATATGGGCACTGGTTGCCCTGAGTGGCACTCAGTCTGGTCAACCGGAAAAGCATCGTTGTCAGGGGCCATATCGCAGCATCGGCCAGGCCGAAGCTGTGCTTCGTGCGGTTGCCGGGGCACTGCTCGAAAGCGATTATCAACCACGACCGGAAGACCACGTGGTTTGGTCGGTTCCGGCTCAGCGTCTTGCCCGCACCATTCGCACAGACAGAACGGCCAGTGATGGCAGCTGCCTGTTTGACCCCGATCAGTACGAGCCTATCGGCTGACCCCCTCCATTCTTCCTGTTCCGAGGACGACATGCTAACCGGCGCTTTGCTGATTCTTGCCCCGTTGTTTCTGGGTTTTGCCCTGCCTTTGGAAAACCGTCCACTGATGACGGCAATTCACTACACCGTGGAAGGCCTGGTGTACTTTATCCTTGCACTGCTGGGGCTTGGTCTGGGGCAGATGGAGGGGCTTGCCCTCCAACTGGGTAACATGGCCATCCAGGTGACTGCGCTGGTGATAGTGCTGTTGCTGGCGAATATGGCTGGCCTGTGGATTTTTCACCGTTGGCAGCCTATGAATGTGGCGGCTGAGGGGTTTTCATCCCGGCCCGGCTATCGGCGTTTGTTCCTGGCAGGTCTGAAGCCCCTGGCGGCCGTTGCCATTGGTGTATTGGCAGGCTATTTTGTACTGCCCAACCTGCCCATGGCGGAAGATCTGGCGACCTGGTCGCTGATGCTGCTTCTGTATCTGATCGGGCTTCAGTTGCGCAATGCCGGATTGTCGCTGCGCAAGTTGCTGATGAACCGGCAGGGGCTGGGTATCGCTCTGGCCATGGCCAGCAGTTCGTTGTTGGCCGGGTTGGTGCTGGCGCCCTGGCTGGACCTGGCCTGGCATGAGTCCCTGGCGCTGGCTTCCGGCTTCGGTTGGTATTCGCTATCGGGCATTGTCGTCGGCGATGCCCTGGGACCGGCCTGGGGCGGGGTGGCTTTCCTCAACGACGTGATCCGGGAAATCATCGCCCTGGCGATTATTCCGTTACTGATTGCCCGGCGCCCTGCCATGGCCATTGGCTACGGTGGTGCCACCGCCATGGATTTTACGCTTCCGGTCATACGCAGCAGTGGTGGGCTGACTTGTGTTCCGGTGGCGATTGCTTCTGGCTTTGTGCTGTCATTCCTGTCTCCGGTGCTGATGGGTGTATTTCTATCACTCGGGTAGTGGAGGAGATGATTTAACCCACTGGCTGGTGAGGCGCTTTACGGCGCTCAGGACATCAAGCATCCGACTGGAGTTCTCTACGGACAGACCTTGTCGTACCGCCATCGTCAGTACGTCGGATTTCAGCGCCTGGTAGCAGGTTTCGAGAGGGACCGACATGTTGGTTAGGCTGCTGTCCTCCGCCACGAGTTGTCGAATGCTCGCAATGTAACGTTCAAGATCTTCCGTGAGGCGGGCATGCTGTAACTGCATCGTTGTAATCTTCAGTTCCACAATGTTGGGTGCCAGTCGGGTTACCTCTTCAAGATAGCGGCACCGTCGCACACATCGCGTCAGTTCCTCCACCAGTGGTTGCGACATGGATTCACCGCGCAAGCGCATTATATAGTCGTAGATTGCCAGATTAAGCCTGCTGATGGCCTCGGTTTTGGGTTCGAGTTGGGCTGCCTGCAGGCCTTCACGATCCAGCGCCGCGCGGACGACGCCGTAAACCAGTTCTCGCAGACGATGAATTTCCGCGTTCACCGCCGCCACCGCCAGGTCTGGCGTGGATGTCAGGGTATCGTCCAGATGCCGGGGGCGTGCGCTGTCTTCCTCAACGCTGCGGAAAAATCGTCCCAGCAGTCGAGTTATTTGTGGCACAAAGGGCAGCACAATGACCGCGCCCAGCACATTGAACAGAGTGTGGAACAGAGCGAGAGACACGGCGGCGTTGGCTTCAAGGTTCAGGAGCTCTGCCAGGACAGCCACAAACCAGAGCATGATGGGCAGGATGATCATGGCAATCAGCGCGGTCACACCGTTGAACAGGATGTGTCCGACTGCCAGCCGCTTGGCATTGGCGGTGGCCCTGATAACGGATAGGGCGGCGGTTGAGGTGGTGCCCAGGTTGGCGCCGATGACAGCAGCCGCGGCGTCGTCCAGTGACAATAACTGGCTTGCAGCGGCGGTCAGAATGACCGCCAGTGCCGCACTGGAGGATTGGGTCAGTACGGTGGCAATGAACCCGATGACCACAAAGACCAGCCAATGATAGTCACTGGCCAGTAATGCGCCGTTCTCCAGGCCATCGGTAAAACCACCCAGTGCGTCCTTCAGTAACGACAAGCCCAGGAAAAACAGCGCAAACCCCGTCAGTGCCTGGCCCAGGGAGCGGGTCCTGTGTTGTGAGGAAATCAGTTTGAAGGCCACACCAACAGCCAGAATCGGTAAGGCAAAGGCCTCAATTCTGAAGCCAAAACCCACCAGACTGACCAGCCAGCCGGTCATGGTTGTGCCAACATTGGCACCAAAGATCACACCCAGTGCCTGCCCCAGATTGAGCAGTCCGGCATTGACGAACCCGATGGTGGCGACCGTCACTGCGCTGGATGACTGCACAATGCCGGTGATGAGCAGCCCCGCGCCAAGGCCGCGTAACGGGGTGCGTGTCCAATGACCCAGCAAGTGCCTGAGTTGCTGGCCGGCAAACCCTTTCAGGCCGTCAGTCATCATCTGCATGGCGAGCAGGAAGAGTGCCAGTCCACCAAGCGCGGTAAACATCAGTTCCATGGCCACTCAGCTCCTTTGGACGGGATAAGCCGCGAGGTGTCAGCTGGCCTGATTCAAGTCGGGAAAGAACGTCCTCAAACTATTACGATAGGTGTGTGCAAGTACCTCCGAAAGCGGCAACTCTTTCACTTCGGCGATTTTCTCCGCTACAAACGGGAGGTAAAACGGCGCGTTCTCACGTCCACGGTAGGGCACCGGCGTCAGGAACGGCGCATCGGTTTCCAGCAGGATTTGCTCAATGGGCGCCATGCGAACGATGTCCCGCACATTTTCCGCCTTATTGAAGGTGGTAATGCCATTAAATCCCAGGCACCAGCCCTGATCCAGGGCGTATCGGGCGAGCCCTGGCCCGGAAGTGAAGCTGTGAATCACGCCACGCCGGGTCAGGGTGTCTTCGAATTCGCCAAGGATGGCAATGGTGTCGTCATCCGCTTCACGGCTGTGGATGACCACCGGGCGGTTGGTGTCGCAGGCGATCTGGAGCTGGCGCCGGAACACCTGCCGCTGAACTTCCCTGTCGGCGTTGTCGTAGAAATAGTCCAGTCCGATTTCGCCGACGGCGACGATCTTCTCGTCCCCGGCATGGGCACGGATTTCCGCTTCCACCTCATCGCAGTAGCTTTCAGCATCATGGGGGTGGATACCCTGTGTGCCGTAGACCCACGGGGCAATCTGACTGAGCTCGCGGACCCGGGCAAGGTTGTCCGGGGACACCGCAATGGTGATCACTTTCTCGATATTGACCTGCTGTGCCTGCTCAAGGATGTCGTCCAGAGGCCGGTCCTTCAGGTAATCCAGATGGCAGTGGGTTTCGATGATCGGATGATCAAATACGGGAATCTCGCGACGTTTTTTACTCATTGCCAGGTACTACACTCCATCGCATCCAGGAATTTGGCTGCTATTCTGAAAGTTTGATCAGGTCAGTTTACCAGCTTGTGCGATTGTTGACCTGTATAGCTTTGATAGGCTGTTACTCGGAGCATCTTGATGACACGATCGGCGTTTGCCCGCTCCTTCCTGTTTGACCCGGCGAAACCCCGGTTCCGGGATTATCCGACGTTACTGGAGGATGGCGCTTCACTGCCTGGGCTGGAAGCCAGTCTGGAAAAGATCGGCGAGTACCAGCGCCGGTTGTGGGCGAACCAGGCCAGAGCTGTATTGTTGGTTGTGCATGGGCCGGATACCAGTGGCAAAGATAGCTTGATCCGGACCCTGGCCACCTACGCGGACCCCGCCGGATTTCATGCCTGGTCGTTCAGTCGTCCCCGGGGCGCTGAAGCCCGTCACGATTTTCTCTGGCGGGTCACGCCCCTGCTGCCTGCGTTCGGTGAAATGGTGGCGTTTAATCGCAGTCACCACGAGGCGGTGATTGCCGAGCGGGTTTGGCCGGTTCGCCAGCCTGCAAGCTATAACTGGATGAATCGCTATCGTTCCATCCGCAATTTCGAGAGCCATCTGGTGGATGAAGGCACCACACTGATCAAGATCTGGCTGAACCTGTCTGAGGATGAACATCGTGAGCGCCTGCTCAAGCGTCTCGACAAGCCCCGCAAGCGTTGGAAATTTGATCGGTCCGATATTGAGGGTTGGGAGAAGCGTCACCAGTACGAGGCGTATGCTGAAGAGGCCCTGGCAGCCACCCACACAGAGGACGCACCCTGGTTTATCGTCCCCGGGGATCGAAAACCACAGGCCCGGGCAATAGTGGCGGCATTGCTGGCTGAGCTGTTACAGAAGCTGGCGCCGGAGTATCCGCAGGAAGACGAGGGCGTGCTTGCAGAGTACAGACGCCTGTTGGCCAGGAATGGCGTGAAATAAACAAAATGGAGAGGCGCATGCATATAGTTGTTGTTGGTGGCGGCGTAGTGGGTATGACCACAGCCCATGAACTGAATCGCAGGGGCCATCAGGTTACCGTGTTGGAGCGCCACGCAATTGCCGGAAACGAAACCAGTAAGGGCAACGCTGCCCAGCGTTCTTATGGTGTGGTCTATCCGTGGGCTGACCCAGCTATGGTGTTCAAGGCGCTGCCCTGGCTATTCAAACAGGACGGCCCCCTGAAATTGCGGGTGCCACCCTCTGTGGAAACTCTCAAGTTCATGTTCGCCACCCTGCGTTACGCCTGGTCCCCAGGCCTGTTTGGTTTGAACCGGCGTGCCATGTTGCGATTGGGCACCCTTAGCCGGGAGCGCTTCCTGGCACTGGAAAAGGAGCTAAACCTGGCTTTCGATGGCGCCCACCAGGGCTTACTCCATCTGGCCAGCACACCCGAAGCACTGGAAGGCTACCGGGCGACCCACGACCTGCTGACTGAGCTTGGAATACCTTCCCGCCTTCTGACCCCGGATCAGGTCCGGGAGACGGAGCCCGGTATGACAGGGGATGGTCCCCTGTATGGCGCTTTGAGCTACGAAACAGACGGCACCGGCGACTGCCATTTGTTTTCCCGGGAGCTGGCGAAAGCCTGCGAAGCAAACGGCGTGACGATCCGCTATAACGTGGAAGCGGAAGACCTGGTTGCCGGTGACCACAAGGTCAGCGCCATCACCCTGCGCAGAGAGGGCGGCTTACTGGAAACCCTAGAGGCTGACGCCTTCGTGATCTGTGCCGGCTGTTGGTCAAACCATCTGGTAAAGCCATTGGGACTCGATTTGCCGATATACCCGGTCAAGGGTTATAGCCTTACCGTACCACTGAAAGACCCTGACCACGCCCCGGCTTCCACCATCCACGATGACAACTTCAAAGTCGTCTCCACCCGCCTGGGCAACCGTCTGCGCGCTACCGGGTTCGTGGAGCTGACAGATTTCAATCGCGACATCCCCGAGGCCAGACTGGCGACAATCCGCAAATCCGTGGAATCCAGATTCCCGGGATGTGCCGACCTGAATGCCGCCGAGAGCTGGACCGGCTTCCGCCCCATGACACCGGACGGCCCTGCCATCATCGGACGGGGGCCGAGAGACAACCTGTACCTCAATACCGGCCACGGCACCTTCGGCTGGACCCTGTCGGCCGGCAGTGCGGCTGTAATCGCTCAGGTGATCGATGGAGAGGAACCCGCGGTTTGCCTGGATGCCTTCCGACCTGGACGATTTGCGGAGTGATCAGTCACTTCGGTCCTTCCTCGCGGTGATAGCGCGCTCTACGTTGCCGCACAAGGTATGTACAAACCCGATATCCCTCTCGGCAAGTAATGGCAACCGTTCGAAAACCCACTGGGACAACTTGCCATCCGCAGGTGTATCCAGCGTCGGCAATAAGCTCTCCAGCCGCTGCCGAAGGGCGCCAAGCCGGGCGTTGTTTTCCTCGGTCTCTTTCTCAGGTCGGATAGAGACGGCAAGCCCGGACATTTCCCAGGCGTACAGCATCACTGACTGGGCAAGATTCAGGGAGGGATAGGCCACCCTCATCGGAATGCCAGTGAGCAGATCACACAATGCCAGTTCCTCATTGGATAGACCCCGATCCTCCCGGCCGAACACCAGAGCGGCCGTGGCCACCGATGAGCCCTTGCTGGCCAGCACCGCCCGCAACCGCGAGGGCTCATGCCAGTCCTGTCGCTGGTGCCGTGGTTTGGCGGATGTGCCCATCAGCAGGTCTACGGTGTTTCTTACCGCCGCCAGATCGGGGAAAATGCGCGCATTATCCAGAATATGATCGCTGCCATGGGCCAGCCAGTGGGCTTCGGGGCGGGTGTGCAGGTCGGAGTTGACCAGCCAGAGCTCGCCAAAGCCCATGGTGCACAAGGCACGGGCAGCCGCTCCGACATTTTCGGGAACCTTGGGTTCAACAAGTACAAAGGCCAGTTGCATGACGTTACCTCCGGCGGCGAGTTTACACGACCCGGCAGAAAGTGTTTATAACCGCTGGCAGCAACTCAATCAGTGGCTGTCAGCGCATCAGGCACTGTGGCGGCCGGCGCCCTTTACCAATCCCCAGCCTGACTGGACAGTCCAGTATCGTGACCTTGCCGGTGATATCGAAGGGCTCAGTGACAGTGCCTGTGAATACTTCGACGACCACCCCGACCAGCTGGCGGAGCGCCTGAGCGGGTTTCTGCCATCCCTCGGCGAAAGACAATCGCTGGTGACACTGCCGGCAATGACGGATCAGCAGGAAACTGTCGCGGCGAGCACTCTGCCGGAAACCCGTGCCACCGATATGCCCGGGCGCAAACGCCTGCAGGCCGGCGCCTTCACCGCCGCAGTCCAGCCCCTGGCTCACCCGGTGCTCGACTGGTGCTGCGGCAAGGGGCATCTTGCCCGAACACTTGCGGCACAATGCCCTGCGCCGGTCACAGGGTTGGAGTGGGATGACGCCCTGGTGATGGATGGCAATCGCCTGGCTCGCCATTTCAATGACGATGTCACCCTGCGCCGTCAGGATGTGATGGCCCCGGACCTCACGGTGTCTGAGAGCATTCACGGTGTGGCGCTTCACGCCTGCGGGGATTTGCACCGACGGTTGATTCACAAGGCTTCCGAACACGGCGCAGCCCGGTTGAGTTTCTCTCCGTGCTGTTATCACCTGACGACCACGGCGGACTACCAACCCATGTCGGATCGCGTCAAGGAATGCAGCGATGTGCTGGCGCTGAATCGCAGTGAATTGCGGCTGGCGGTTCAGGAAACGGTGACAGCGCCGGCGCGGGTGAGGGCGGAAACCGTGCGCATCAGCGGTTGGCGTCTCGGATTTGATGGATTGCAGCGGGTTCTGCGCGGCGTGGATGACTACTTGCCCGTGCCCTCTCATCCGGCGCGACTGGCGGGTGAGGATTTCGAGGCCTTCTGTCGCTGGGCTGCGGAAAAGAGAGGGGTGGCATTGCCGGCAGGGATCGATTTTCACCATTGGCAGCGTTTTGGTGAGCGGCGATTATCGCAGGTGCGGCGCCATGACCTGGTACGCCACCTGTTTCGCCGGCCGCTGGAACTCTGGATGGTGCTGGATTATGTGCTGTACTTGGAGGAGCGTGGCTATGGGGTCAGGGTGGGGACCTTCTGTGACCGTCAGTTGACGCCTCGCAATATCCTGGTGGACGCGGTCAGGGCTTGCGGTAGTCCACCCGTTCGACGCAACCATCCTTGAAGTACACGTAGGTCAGCTCATACAACGCGCCATAGTATCGGGTGTGGTACACCCAGGTTTCCTGCGGCGTCGGATAGGTTTCGGGCGGGCGTCCAAAGGCCCTCAGGACATGATCTTTGGTCATGCCTTTCACCACCTGGTTGCGGGTCAGGTAAGTGCGCAGATCGGTTGAATTGATAAAACGGCAGGTGCTTTCATTCTGCTTACTGGAAGGCTGTTGCTTTTCCTCCGTTTCCTCTGCGGTGTTCGGTTCTGGGGGTAGGTTGTCGCCGAAGTTACCACCAATATGGTTGTCCCGGATGGTGATCGTTTCAGCATTGTCGCCGCAGGGCTGGTCGGAAAAGCTGGTGCCGGTTTCGGTATCACAGCGATAGACCTGGGCCTGAGTGGCGCTAGACAGCGCTATCGATGCTATTAGCAGAAACCGGGAAGGGGACATGAGACTTTCCTGAGTCAATAAAAAAGGCGCCCGAAGGCGCCTTTCAGAGGATAGCCGAGAATTCTATCAGCGGCTAACCTGGATGCGGGCCTCAACCCGACGGTTCTGGGCGCGGCCAGCCGGCGTATCGTTGCTGGCAACCGGCTCTGCTTCACCGTAACCCATGGCGCTTACGCGATCTGCATCAACACCGAGAGACTGTGTCAGACGGTTGGCAACAGCCTCTGCACGGCGCTGGGACAGGTCGCGGTTGTACGCCGCATCACCAGTGCTGTCGGAATGGCCGGCGATTTCCACGGTTGTTTCCGGGTATTCGGCCATGAAGTCGGCAACCTTCTGAATTTCCGCGTCGTAAGTATCATCAATCACGGAGCTGTTGTTGGGGAACTGAACACGCAGATCAATGGTTTCCACGGTTTCGGTCACGCCTTCACAACCAGTGGCATCAACCTCGGCGCCGGCGGTAGTGCCCGGGCACTGGTCTTTACTGTCGACCACGCCATCATTGTCGCCGTCCAGTTCACAACCCTTCATGTCGACGCTGGCGCCGGCCGGAGTGCTCGGACACTCGTCGCGGCTGTCCGCAACACCGTCGTTGTCACCGTCCAGTTCGCATCCGGCGCTGTCCACGGTGGCACCAGCAGGGGTGCCGGGGCACTGGTCACGATTATCCGCCACGCCATCGTTATCGGCATCAGCAGGCTTCGGATCCGACGTGGTGCGGTGGAAGGCCAGGCTCAGGCCGAGGGATACCTGGGTATCGAATGTGCTTTCATCGATGCCGTGGAATTCGCGAAGGTCACCGCGAATGGACACCAGATCACTAACGTTATAACGAACACCTGCGCCTACGTTGACCCGGGTTTCATCGTGGTCGGATCCTGCAGTCTGTACAGCCAGAACGTCATCACCAAAGTCCGCATGACCCGCGCCCAGTGAAACGTATGGGTTCCAGGCTTCTTCCTGGCCGGCAAAGTAATAAGTACCGTCAAGACGGATTTCGTCAAAGTCGGAAGAGCCGGATACGTACTTGCGATCAGCATCGGCACGGGAGTAAACCGCTTCAACCGCCCAGTTCGGAAGGAACCGGTACTCTAAACCCACACCAAAGGTGCCGGTCTCACTCAGGTCGCGCTTGTCATCAAACAGCTGGTAAGCGGCAAACGGGGTGAGATAGAGGGATTGCTGATCTTCGGCCAGAGCCGGAGTGGAAATGACTGCAGCCAGGGTGGCCACGGTAAGTGGGCGCATGATGTTCATGCAGAACCTCCTGTTCGGTTATCGTTAACAGCGACTTTCGAGAGTTGCTTCAAGTAGCCCTGACGCTAAAACTACGTGACAGGTTTCAAAAAAACAAAAAAAAATTACGCAGTTGGTATTGTACGCAAGGCTGGCGACTTTGGACTCTGGCTAATCAGGCCACGACGGTAAAGTACAGATGTGCGCTTTTCTTGCTGAAGTTAAGGGTTTCGCCCGAATCAAAGCGGACTTCAAACGCGCTGTCATCTTCTGCGATGACCACCCCCTCGCCGAATATCGCGTGACTCAATCGATCCCGGGCCCACAGCGGTGCGCCGTTGGCATTGATATCCTGCTGTGCACCTTCGAGTGTCACTGTTTCGCGGTCCGCATAACGATTGGCAACCGGCGTCAGCGGCGAGTTGGCGTGGAAAGCATCGGATTCTCCAGGAGTTCGCTGGTCAAGCCAGGTGCCAAACTCTGCGGATAACGGGAAACACAGTTCACTGACGAACCGGCTGGGACCCAGGTCACCATCCAGGTGGGGCTGGGTGCTGGCGGGGCGGGTGATCAGATGCAGTTGGTCCCGTGTCCGGGTCATGGCGACGTAGAGAAGCCGCCGTTCGCTCTCCATAATTGCACGGGGATCGTCTTCGGCCCGGGGGCTATAGGGCAGGTATTTTTCCTGCAGTCCGGGGAGGATAACGATCGGCCACTCCAGTCCCTTGGTGCGATGAATGGTAGAAAGCAGAACTCCGTGGCTGGCGGCCTCGCTGGCCTGTTTTTTAAGGGCTTTGAGGTGTTGCAGCGCACCGCTGGCATCCACATCCAGTCCTTTCAAGTAGTCGCGGAAACCGTGGATGGTATCGATTCGCTCATCCGCGGCTTCGTGGGTCAGTGCGAGACTGCGGATGCCCTCGTACAGATCGGTGTGCTCGGCGTAGACTGCAATCGCGTTGGACACTGGGCCCCGATAGTCCTGTAGACGGGCAAGAACCTCGCCCAGTTTGCGTAGTTTTCGCGCCGCCATAGGGGCCAGTGCGTCGAAATCCAGTGCCAGCAGTCGTTCATGCCAGCCGTTGCCGAAACCGGACAGGAAGCTGGCGAGTTGCTCCAGTTCCGGTTCCTTCAGGCCGATGTGGGGGAAGCGCAGGAGTTGTCGCGCAATGGTCAGGCGGTCTTCCGGTGGCAGGTTTTCCAGTTTTCCAGCAATGACCGACAGCAGCGCACCCACCGCCTGAATTTCACGGCTGAACAGGGCGCCCTTGCCGGCGTCAATACGGTAGGGGATTTGTCTGGCCAGCAGTTTCAGCTCAATAGGAACGCTCTGGCTCCAGACCCGGAACAGAATGGCCGTATCCACGCGCTGCTCAGAGGGCTGTTGCTGGAGGATGTCCAGCACGGTATCGCTGTCGCTGCCAGACTCGTGCAGGGTAATACCAGTATCCGGCGTGGAGGGATGAGAGTGGCAGAGCACGTCCTTGCGACCGGTGTTGCGGCAGATCAGGTGGTTGGCCAGCAGGGCGACCTGATGGCCGTAACGGAAACTGTAGCTCAAGGTCTGTTCAAGCGGGCTTTCGAATTCGTCACTGAAGCGTTTGAGAATGAACTCCGGCTTGGCACCGCGGAATTCATAGATGGTCTGATCCGGGTCCCCGACCACGGTCACACGGGCCCGTTCGCCGGCGACGTAACGCAGCAGCAGATGCTGGATTTCGTTGGTATCCTGATACTCGTCGACCAGGATCAGGTCCATCTTGTTGCCGACCAGGCGCTGCAAAGGCTGGTTCTGGTGAATCGCCATCACCGGCTCATACAGCATGTCGGCGTAACTGATCCGGCTCTGGGCCTTGCGCCACTGCTCAAAGCTGTGGAACAGGTCGATCAGGTAGCGATGCTTGTCGGAATACCCCAATTCCTCAAAGACCACGTCCACCGGTGAGAGGGTAGTTTTCACCAGATCAATGAAGCTGGTGGCGGTTTCCACAAAGTCTTTCTTGTTGCGGCGAATGTCATCGGCCAGGTCTTCCGGGGCCAGTCGACGGGTCAGTTGCCAGGCCTGATAACTGATTTCCTGCTCGCTCAGAATCTTGTCGGAAAATCCCGGCAGATAGCCTTCCCGCACAAACCGTTTGTACAGGCGCAGGCCCATGGCGTGATAAGTGCGGATTTCCGGGGTTGCCAGGCCCCGATTCTGGGTCACCTCTTGCAGTTTGCACTCGAAATCCGCCCGCGCACTGCGGTTGAACATCAGCACCAGCATGCGGTCGGGATCGTGGCCCTGTTCCAACAGGTAGCGAATGCGCCAGGCCAGGGTAGAGGTCTTGCCACTGCCGGCCACGGCGGTAATCACCGAATGCTCGTAGCCTGCGGTGATGATGGCGCGCTGCTCGTCGGTGAGAAATTCCGGCAGTTCCATGGCGTGGGGATTTTGGAGGTGGTTTGGCATAGGCGCTATTGTAGCGGGCGGCTAGTAGTACGGATACCAGTCCCGCATAATTGCAGGGTTCATAACAGAGCAGAGCGAATACAACGACTGCTAACTTCCACAGCAAAAGACAATTGTTATGCAGAACTCCGAATCAATAAACGTGTTGGGCGAGAAACTCGAAATCTGCGGTACCGATCCTGTGACCGGTTTTTACCGTGACGGGTGCTGCAACACCGGCCCGGATGATGTCGGATCCCACACGGTCTGTACCGTTGTTACCGAAGACTTTCTGGCATTCTCCAGATCTCGCGGCAACGATCTCAGTACGCCGGTACCTGCTTTCGGGTTTCCCGGTCTGAAACCTGGTGACAGCTGGTGCCTGTGTGCCGCCCGATGGCAAGAGGCATTCGCGGCCGGTTGTGCGCCCAGAGTCCGGCTGCGGGCAACTCATCAGGCTGCGCTGGAAAGCTGTAATCTGGCCGATCTCAAAGCCTACGGAATTGATCTCAGTTAATGGCACTCAGGCCAGACACCCTGAAACCCGATGTCGCCTGCTGGCAGGCATTTCAGTCACAGCTTGCGGCCAGGGGTGAACGTCGCCTTGTGCTGGTGGAAGGGGAACAGGCCAGCGCCATAAGCTGGCTGCAACAGTTGCTGCCCACGATGGCGATGCGATCGGGCGTCTGGACCGGTACGCCTGATGCCTCGCCGGATGAGCGACTGGTTCCCGTGCCGCCGCAGCAGGCCCGACAGTGGCTGGGGCGTGAGCTGGATGTGGTGGTCTGGGATGGCTGGCGCGGCAACCCTCCGGACTGTCTGGCCGCTCTGGCCGGCACACTGAAAGCGGGCGGGTTGATGTTCTGGCTGATGCCGTCACTGGAGCAATGGGCCGGCTATGACGATCCGGATTACCGGCGTACCGGCCTCGACGACGTCCAGCATCATCCGTTTGCCGAAAGAATGTCTGCGACCCTGGCGGCCTCGCCGGAAGTCATCCGCGTAAACCCTGAGCTGGGGCACGGACCCCTGTTACCCGGGCTTGGTGATCCGGTGACGCCTTTTGAGATTGCTCAGACCGCGGATCAGCAACAGACCGTCGATGCCATTGTTCGCACCGGTCAGGGCCATCGCCGGCGTCCGCTGGTGATAACGGCAGATCGTGGCCGGGGCAAGTCTGCAGCACTGGGGATTGCCGCCATCAGGCTGCTGAAAGAGGGGAGGAGGCATGTGGTGGTCACCGCTCCCAGTCCTGAAGCGGTGGATACTGTGTTCCGCCATGCTCGCCTGGCGGCTGGTGACAGTCTCAGTGCCGATAGCTCCGAAACGGTTCTGGTGCTGACGGATGGTCAACGTTTGAGCTTTCTGCCGCCTGATCAGTTGCTGGCTCAGGCGCCTGAGGCAGAACTGGTGATGGTGGATGAAGCCGCAGCCCTGCCGGCACATCGTCTGACACAGATCCTGACCGGTTGGCCCCGGGTGGTGTTCGCCTCTACGGTGCATGGCTATGAGGGATCGGGTCGCGGGTTCGCCATCCGTTTCCGGCAGGTGCTCAATGCCAGGACGCCGCAGTGGCGTGAGATAACCCTGAAAGCGCCCATTCGCTGGGCATCAACGGATCCTCTGGAGCCACTCATTGCCCGGCTGTTTCTGCTGAACGCGGATGTCCCTCAACAGGTGCCCACTGATGGAACGGTGGTTATCGAGCCCTGGACCCCGGCCCGGGCCAGTGAGCAGGAGCTGGCGCAGGCCTTTGGCCTGCTGGTGAATGCGCATTACCGGACGACACCTGCGGATCTCAGGCAGTGGCTGGATGATCCGAGTGTCATCAGTTGGCGGCTGACGATCAATGGCCAGCTGTGTGGCGTACTCTGGGCGGCCCGAGAGGGCAACCTGGCACCGGAATTGGCGGAGCAGGTGATGCGGGGTAAACGGCGAGTACGCGGGCATCTGTTGCCACAGTCCCTGGCCAATCACAGCGGGTTTGCCGAGGCGGCGTCCCGATCCTGGCTGCGAGTGGTGCGTATCGCCATCAGTGAGCAGTGCCGTCGCCAGGGGCTCGGCAAGCGCCTGGTAGACAGTGCCGTCGACTATGCCCGGGCAAACGGTTACGACGGTCTGGGCACCAGTTTCGGCGGTAGTGAGGATCTGCTGCGATTCTGGCAGCGAGCGGGGTTGGAGCTGGTCCGTGTCGGTATGAAACGGGAAGCTGGCACTGGGGAATACGCCGTTCAGATGCTGCTTGGCAGTTCACACGGCGCCCGGGAACTCATCGACAAGCTCAGACGTCGATTGCTGGAACACTGGCCGACCCTGGTCCCTCTGTACTGGCGCGACCTGGAACCGGAGGTGCTGAGGTTGATGACGGCCGATCTTGCAAGGGATCTGCCACTGACGGTGGATGACCGGCGGGATCTGAACAGCTTTGCCGCCGGGTACCGGGGGTATGACCTGATGGTGCCGGTAATGAGAAAAGTGAGCCTGGGGCAGAGCTTGTCCCGAATCCTGGCGGCCAGTGATGATTCAGATTTGTGGTGCCGTCGGGTGATTCAGGGGTGGTCCTGGCCCGAGCTCCAGCAGGCGGGTTTGTGTCGTGGACAGAAGGATGGTGAGGCCCGGTTACGGCAATTGACGGGCAAACTCCTGCAGCAGTCACGGAACTTGTGACCCGCTCGATTTAATTGCCCGCCAGAGCTGCCCAGAATACGGTCAATAATAACCAACAGAGACCTCATCATGGCCAAGGAAGCTGGCACCGTTCATCCCGTATTCGTTCTGTTTTTTGTTTTCAGTCTGTTTGTTGTCGGCTGTGCCTCCGATCCCGAGACGGGCATCAGTCCGGAATTGAGGGCGGCACTGGCGACAGATGACGGTGGTGAGACACCGTTGATGGTTGCCGCGGAGAACGGCAACCGTCGGCTGGTAGAGTTTTTCCTGTCCAACGGCGCACAAGTGAATGCCCGTGATGATGACGGCTCCACGGCTGTGATTCGGGCTGCCAGGAATGGCCACCTGTCGGTGGTGAGGGTGTTACTGGCGGCCGGCGCCAACGTCAACGTCAGCCAGGGCGGCCGCTCCCTGCTGATGCACGTTGTTGACAGTGGCGACATGCTCACGGCTGAGATGTTGCTCGCGGCGGGAGCTGACGTGAACTACCGGTCCGAGGATGGTATGACCGCCCTGGATGTAGCCCGGGAAAATCGCAACCGGGATCTGGAGATGCTGTTGATTCAGGCGGGGGCGAAGTTATAGATCCGCAATAATCTCCCACTTCGGACTCAGGTCAGGGAGTCGATGGCCTTCTCGTCAGTCGCATAGATGTGTTCTTCCCTGATCAGTTGCGAAAGCCCTGACCGTGACAGTGCTTCCCGGACGGCAAGCTTTGGTCCGGACAGGCAGAGCGTTATGCCTCTTGAATCAAGAAAGGACCAGATATCCCTCAGTGTGTCGAGACCCGTGGAATCCACCTGGTTCAGTGACGATGCCGAAATCAGCAGTACTCGAATTTCCGGATCGGCGTCTACTTTTTTGCGGATATAGCGCTCGAGCATGGGGGCAGTCAAATAGGTCAGCGATGCGTCCATGCGAACGCCCAGCACCCCTTCGGCAATCGGCGGAAGCTCGTAGAGTTTTCGGTCGCGAAATCCGCCGCTCTCATGGACACCCAATTCAATGATGCGGGGTATGGCGTGGTGGTGGAGGAACACCAGCAGGGAGGCGCCCATTCCCGCCAGGATGCCCCAATAAAGATTGGGGACCGTCGCCAGGGTCACGACCAGTGTGACCAGCGCAACAAAGCCGTCCTTGGGGTTTTCCCGGCAGAGTCGGGTCAGTGACCGAACATCGATCAGTTGAGTGACCGGCACGATAATGATGGCGGCCAGGACCGCCGTGGGCAGGTGATACAGCAGTGCCGTCAGTCCGAACAGGGAAATCAGCACGATCAGCGATGCCAGTAAAGTTGCCCTGGCGGTTTTAGCGCCGCTGTAGGCGTTCAATGCGGTGCGTGAAAAGGAACCGCTGACCGGGAAGGCACCGCTGAAACCGCTGGCTATTTTTGCCAGGCCCTGGCCGATCAGCTCCTGATTGCGGTTCCAGGATTCACCTGTTATCCGGGACATGGTACGGCAACTCGACATTGCCTCGGTAAAACTGATCAGGGCGATAATGGCAGCCGGCAGCAACAGAGCCAGATGCTGATCCAGTGAGAGGGTGAATGGCAGGGTCAGCGCTGGCAGGCCACTGTCAATAGAGCCGATAATGGCGCCGCCCAGTCGGTCAAACCCTGCCAGCAGGCTCACTGCGACTCCAATCAGGCATACAATCATCACACCGGGCAGCCGTGATGAGAATTTTTTGAAGGCAATCAGGCCAAGAGCAGCGCCCACTCCAAAACCGGTGGTAATTGCTAGTCGCAAGGGTTCTGTTCGCCATGCCTGAACCAGGTGTGAGAGCCAATTGCCATCGGCGCTCGTGGCAAAGCCCAATAACGACGGCAATTGGGAAATGATAATGATAACAGCGGCGGCATTGACGAAGCCCTGGACAACGGCATTCGACACCAGATTGGCCAGAATGCCCATCCGGAAGGCACCCATGAAAAACTGCATCAGACCGGAATAGACGGCGAGCCATATCGCCATGGCGATCCACTCTGGCGAGCCGGCGGCGGCCAAGGGTTGCAGGGCGGCGAAGGTCAGCAGGCTCGTCAGTGCAACAGGCCCTACGGCCAGTAGCGAGGACGATCCGAACAGCGCCCCGACAATGCCGGGCAGCAAGGCGGCGTAAAGGCCGGTGACTGGAGGCATGCCGGCTAGCTGGGCATAGGCCAGTGCCTGGGGGACCAGCACCAGACCAACGGTTATGCCCGCAATTGCGTCGGCCCTTAACTGGCCTTTCGTGGGCGCCGGCCATGTCAGAAACGGGAAAAGTCTGATCAACAGGCCGCCAAGAGGCGTCTTTGGATTCATTATGTCTCCATTCAGACGGGAAGCTAGTTGGCGGTTATTACAAATTCATCGGATCGGTCCCGTCATCCCACGCTGGATGGAAGTGGGCGTCAATAACGTCTTCCGGCACCTCCTGAAGGGTGCTGAATGACCACGTGGGCGAGTGGTCCTTATCGACCATCCGGGCGCGTATACCCTCCGGCAGGTCTGGACGGCGGGTGCACTCGGTTGCCATGGCCAGCTCCATCCGGAACACGTCCTTGAGCGACATCTGTTGCGCGCGTTTGAGCTGGTTCCATACCAGCCACATGGACACCGGGCACCCGGTTCTCAGGTTATGGACAGCACTTTCCCACCAGTCGCTGTTGATGTCCGCGGAAATCAGTCGATCGACAATGGCGGCGAGGTCATCGCCGGCACCCAGCCTGGCAATTGCCTGTTCGTGATTCGCCAGTTCGCTGGGCCCGAGGGTCCTGTAATCCACCGCATTCAGCTGGTTGAGCAACCGGAACAGCCGGTTGTCGTCAGCGGCGGCCTCACCGGTCCAGCGCTCCATTTGCAAACGCTCGGTCAGGGAGGTGCGTTCATCTGGCAGGATAGCCATGTCTGCCAACCCTACACGGATCACATCGGCGGCATTCAACCGGCATCCTGTCAGTCCCATGAACAAGCCCAGGCGTCCGGGGAGGCGGTTGAGGAACCAGCTGGCGCCCACATCGGGAAACAGGCCAATGGCCACTTCCGGCATGGCCATGCTGACGTCCGGGGTGATCAGGCGGTAACGGCAGGCGGCAAGCAATCCCAGGCCTCCGCCCATGACCACACCATGCCCGATACCAACCACGGGTTTCGGGAAACGATGAATGGTGTAGTCGAGGCGGTATTCGTGTTGGAAGAATTCCGTTGCAATGTCCGGGTCACCGCCTTCGGTGATGGCACTATGGAGACTGCGAATATTGCCACCGGCACAGAACGCCCGATCACCCGCGCCCTGGAGAATCACCAGGGCAATTCGATCGTCACTTGCCCAGCTATCAAGAGTCGCCTGCATGTCGTCGATCATCTCTCTGGATAGCGCATTCAGGGTAGCGGGGGAATCCAGGGTGATCTGGCCAATACGGCCTTCGAGGCATTCCAGTTCTTGCACCTGAATGGGCATGTTTGAGTCTCCGCCTGTAGGAACAGGTTGTTGCGTTGTTGACGTACTGTGTCGGTCCACCCCGCCTTGATATTGCACATTTGAGGATACCAGTTGCTGTGCTATAAGTTAGGGCGAGTTTATGTCCGGCGCGTGGTTGACGCCGGTTATTACAACGATGAGAGGGTAGAACCAATGCGTTTGAAACACTATACCATTGCCGGTCTGTTTGCACTCGGCACCATCATTCCCGTCGGGGCCATGGCTGCGGATGCCGAAGCCGGCAAAGCGAAGGCTGCGGTGTGTGCCGCCTGCCACGGCCAGAACGGCATGGCGACCATTCCCGGTTATCCGAATCTGGCGGGACAGAATGAGCAGTATCTGAAGAATGCCCTGACGGCCTACAAGAACAAACAGCGCGCCGGTGGGCAGGCCGTGGTCATGCAGGGGCAGGCCGCTGCCCTGAGCGACGAGGATATTGCCAACCTTGCCGCCTACTACGCTAGCCTGCCAGCGGGTGGCGGTCAGTAACTCCGGATCTGCTCGGGGTGTGATCGACGGGCGGCTCAGGCCGCCCGACTGACAATGCGGTAGCTGGGTTTGTAAGCAGTCGCGCCGGGCAGCTTCATCCGGTTCTGGGCGACAAACTGTTCAAGCATGGCCTCCAATGGCTGGATCAGGCTGGGGTCACCGGCAATTTCAAACGGTCCTTTCTCCTGTATCTGCCTGATTCCACTCTCTTTAACGTTTCCTGCAACAATACCGCTGAAAGCCTTGCGCAGGTTTGCGGCGATCATGTGAACCGGCTGATCCCGGTGGAGTTCCAGAGCCAGCATGTTGTCGTGATTGGGGGCGAACGGTAGCTGGAACACCGGGTCGATCTTCAGCATCCAGTTGAAGTAATAGGCATCCTGCATGGCTCGCCGGAAAGTTTCTACCTCCTTCATGCCTTTCTTCATGGTCTGCGCGACCCTGGCGGGGTCATCGATAATGATCTCGTACTTGCTGGCCGCCTCATCGCCGAGGGCATTGCGGATGAACTTGTCGATCATCTCGAAGTATTCGGCGTTTTCCTGCTGCCCGGTAAAAACAACGGGGAAGGGCAGGTCGGCGTTGTCCGGGTGCAACAGAATGCCCAGCAGGTAGAGAATTTCCTCGGCGGTACCCACGCCGCCAGGGAAGACAATGACGCCATGGCCGGTGCGGACAAAGGCCTCCAGGCGCTTTTCGATGTCCGGCATGATCACCAGTTCGTTGACGATCGGGTTGGGCGCTTCGGCGCCGATAATGCCTGGTTCGGTCAGGCCGATATAGCGACCGTTTTTCACCCGCTGCTTGGCGTGGCCGATGGTGGCTCCTTTCATTGGGCCTTTCATGGCGCCCGGGCCACACCCGGTGCAGATGCTCAGGGCCCGCAAACCCAGCTGATGTCCCACTTCCTTGCTGTACTGGTATTCCTGCTGGTTGATGGAGTGGCCACCCCAGCACACCACGAGGTCCGGTTGGCGACCGGCCTGCAGGACCCTGGCATTGCGCAGGATGTGGAAGATCAGATTGGTGATGTCTTGCGGGTCGTCCCTGCGAAAGCCCGAGGCCGACTCCGGAATCGAGTAGGAATAGATGATGTCCCGCAACACCGAGAACAGATGTTCGCGGATGGCGCGTAACATTGAGCCGTCGACAAAAGCGTGGGCCGGTGCATTCACCAGTTCCAGCTTGAGGCCCCGGGGCTGAGGAACCAAGCGGACGTCGAAATCGGCGTGTGCTTCCATCAGTGACTTGCAGTCGTCGGTTTCAACGCCGGTGTTGAGCACCGCCAGGGCACACTGGCGGAACAGTCGGTAGAGACCACCCTCACTCTTGTCTTTCAGTCGGTTGACTTCGTGGTTGGAAAGAATCTCAAGGCTGCCCTCGGGGGACACCAGGGCATTGATGGTCGTTTCTGTCATGAACAGTGTGGCTCCTGAACATTGTGCGGCGTGGGCGTTATGGTCGGCCCCGCAGGTCGCGGATTATGATGTTACGGCAATGCCTGATTTTGAGGCGTCCGTCAAAACCGTTAGACTAGGCCTATTCTTTCCAATACGCCACCCGACAAAATTCCGATTTATGAAACTCCTGATTCGTCCTGCGGCGGAAGTCGCCATTAAAAGCAAACCCGTACGCCGCCAGCAAATGCGGCACCTGCGCCAGAACATCCGCAAGGTGCTGTCGCGCCAGGACAGTGATATCCAGGTGGATGGCAGCTGGGACCGCGTGACTGTAGAGGTTCCTGATGGCCGGGGGCTGTCCAGCGTGGTGATTGACGAATTGATGCGCATTCCGGGTATCTCCACGATTCAGGAAATTGCCGTGTTCCCGTTTGTCAGTATGGACGATGTGGCGGAAAAAGCAGTAGAGGCGTTTGCCGATCGCATCAAAGGCCAGACGTTTGCGGTCCGCGTCCGGCGTCACGGGGAGCATGACTTCCGCTCCATCGACCTTGAGCGCCACGTGGGCGGTGCTCTGATGCAGGCTTCCAGCCCATTGGGGGTAAACCTGAAGGCTCCCCAGGTCGAGGTTCGCATCGAGATTCAGGACGACCACTACCACATTGCCCACCGCAAGCACCGGGGCCTGGGTGGCTATCCCCTTGGTAGTGTGGAAACTGTCATGACGCTGGTTTCGGGCGGGTTTGACTCGTCCGTAGCGGCTTACCTGATGATGCGCCGGGGACTTCGCAGCCACTTCCTGTTCTTTAACCTGGGCGGCACGGCCCACGAAGTGGGCGTTCGGCAGGTCACGCATTACATCTGGGAGCGGTACGGTTCGTCCCACGGCGCCAAGTTCATTTCCGTACCCTTCGATGGTGTGATCGGGGAAATCATGCGATCGGTCAACCACCGGCACTGGGGGGTGGTACTGAAGCGCCAGATGTTAAAAGCGGCGTCCATCATCGCCCGGGAGAGTAATGCGGTAGGTCTGGTGACTGGCGACGCGGTTGCCCAGGTCTCCAGCCAGACCCTGACCAACCTTAATGTGGTGGATCGCGCCAGTGATGAAGTGGTGTTGAGACCGCTGATCTCGATGGATAAGGAAACCATTATCCGGATCGCGAAGGAGATCGGCACTGAGCCCTACGCCCGGACCATGCCGGAATACTGTGGTGTGATTTCCCAGAAACCAGCCACCCGCGCCAAGCTGCATCGGGTGGAGGAAGACGAAGCTGAAATGGATGCGACGGTTCTGCAGCAGGCGATCGACAGCCGGGAGGAAACGCCAGTTGCCCGATTGCTGGAAACCACAACCACGCCGGAAGAAGTGGAACTGGTGCATACCCCGGACGTCAACGATGTCATCATCGATGTGCGCCATCCGTCCGAGGGGGAGCAGTCACCCCTGAAGATGACCAACAACGAAGTGCTGCAGATTCCTTTCTACGAGCTGAATCAGCGGATCGAATCGTTGCCTCAGGGGAAACAGTACCTGCTGTACTGTGACCGTGGCACCATGAGCCGCATGCACGCCGGCCACCTGAAGGCCGAGGGGCACACCAACATCAAGGTGTACGCTCCGGCGTCCTGATCGTTACCCTTCGAGACCCTTGAAAAACTGCTGGACGTTAGCGCTCAGGGTATCCAGGTCATAACCGCCTTCCTGCACCACCAGGGTGTGAAGGCCGGTCTGACGGATATGGTTGCCGAGGCGGGCAAAGCCCTCGGATGAAACCGACACCTTGGCCTGTGGGTCGTCCTTGTAGATATCAAAGCCGAGGGTCAGTACCAGCGCATCCGGCTGGAACAGGCGGATGGCGGCCAGCGCCTCGTCCAGTTTCTTGAAGAAATCCTCTTCCGAGGAACCATGGGGCATCGGCATATTGATGTTGTAGCCGTAACCTTCACCTTCCCCCCGCTCGTTCTCGAACCCACTGACCACCGGATAGAAATTGGTTGGATCACCGTGTATCGAGATATAAAGCACATCACTGCGATCGTAGAAGATTTCCTGAATACCCTGGCCATGGTGCATGTCGGTATCGAGTATCACCAGGCGTGGGAATCGTTTCTTCATATGTTCCGCGGCAATGGCGGCGTTGTTGAGGTAACAGAAACCGCCGGCGGCGTCCTTGCGGGCATGATGGCCCGGTGGGCGACATACCGCATAAGAGATCCGCTCTCCGGCAATCAGGGCATCGGCGGCGCCCAGCGCGGTTTGCGCTGACCAATAGGCGGCATCCCAGGTATTGGCGCCGATCGGACAGCTGCCATCCGCCAGATAACAGGCCGCCTCGGCAAGAATGCCCTTCATGGCGTTGGGTGAACGCACAAAGATATTGGACATCACCTCCTCGCCCCAGTCCTCGGGAATCTCCATCCAACGTCGGTGAGCGGACTCCAGGAACCTCAGGTAGCCGAGATCGTGAACCCGGGAAATCGGGCCTGCACCCTGATCCGCCGGCTGCAGAACCGGAACACCCATGGCCTTCAGGCCATCCAGCATCTGAGCGGTGCGGTCGGGTACTTCCTGGGGCTGGCGCATCTGACCACGGGTAAAGTAGGTCTTTGGAATGTGCTGGTCCTGAGCAGGGTGGAAAAACGCTTTCATTTGCCGGCCTCCTGAATGGGTCACTTTCCGAGTATAGGCGTAGAAACCGGGCGGTCAAAACACCTTCGTCTTACTTTACAGCCCGTGTTTCTGCATCCACTATGAGAGTCATACTGCCGTGATGCAAACACCAACGGAACCCTGCTTTCGACCGTTAATCATTGAATGAGAGGAGCCGAGATGATCGAGTCACCCCTGCTTGAAAAGTTGACTGGCTATATCGGCGGTCGCTGGTCTGATTCTGCCGAAGGTCACACGTTTGACGTCTACAATCCCGCGACGGGCAAAGTCATTGCCAGCCTTCCTTCCATGCCCGAGTCGGACGTGGTGGCGGCGGTGGAAGCGGGCAAGTCCGCGCTTCGGCTGACCAGCCCCTATACCCTGGAAACCCGCCGCAGGTGGCTGGAAGCCATCCGCGATGCGTTGAAGGAAAACAAGGAAGAAGTGGGCCGTATTCTGTGTATGGAACACGGCAAGCCACTGAAAGAAGCCCAAGGCGAAGTGGACTACGCCGCCGGCTTCTTCGATTACTGTTCCAAACACATCCAGGCACTGGATGCCCACACCCTGACCGAAAAGCCCAAGGACTGTACCTGGACCGTCCATTATCGCCCCATCGGCGTGGCCGGCCTGATCACACCGTGGAACTTCCCCATCGGCATGATCGCCAAGAAACTGTCTGCCGCCCTGGCCGCCGGCTGCCCGTCAGTCATCAAACCGGCCAGTGAAACCCCGCTGACGATGATCGCCCTGTTCAGCCTGATGGACAAACATGTGGACCTGCCCGATGGTATGGTCAACCTGGTGATGGGCAAGGCCAGCGTGATCGGCAAGGTGCTGTGCGAAAGCCCGGATGTGCCCATGCTCAGCTTCACCGGCTCCACCGAAGTGGGCCGCAAACTGGTGGTGGATACCTCTGAGCAGGTCAAGAAGCTGGCCCTGGAACTGGGCGGCAACGCACCGTTCATCGTATTTGATGACGCCGACCTGGATGCCGCCGCCGACAACCTGATCGCCAACAAGTTCCGCGGCGGCGGCCAGACCTGCGTCTGTGCCAACCGGATCTTCATCCACGAGAAAGTTGCCGATGCCTTCGGTGAAAAGCTGGCGGAGCGGGTCAACAAGATGACCGTGGGCGATGGCCTCACCGAAGACGTGGACCTCGGCCCGCTGATCAACAAGGCCGGCTTCGACAAGGTCAAACGCCACCTCGAGGACGCCCTCGAGAAAGGCGCCGGTCTCGTGGCCGGCAAGAAACCGGCGGACCTCGGCGAAGGCCACCTGTTCTTCCCGCCGACCGTGATAACCGACGTAAACCGGGACATGTGCTGCTACCGCGAGGAAACCTTCGGCCCACTGGTGCCCATGGCCCTGTTCCGCACTGAAGAGGAAGTCATCGAAGCGGGTAATGACACCGAGTTCGGTCTGGCTTCTTATGTATTCACCAACGACGCCGAACGCGCCCAGCGAGTAGCCGCCGGCCTGCGTTTCGGCCACGTCGGCTGGAACACAGGCACTGGCCCGACACCGGAAGCGCCGTTCGGCGGTATGAAAGCGTCCGGTATCGGTCGCGAAGGTGGTCTGGAAGGACTGTTTGAATTCGTCGAAGCCCAAACAGTACCAAGAGGGTTTTAAAAGAAAAGCCCTCTCCCAAGTTTGATAAGCGCGAGGGCGGGCCCCTGTCCGGGACTATGTGTGGCCAAGGATGGCCACACCTAAGCGCACATGGATGTGCTCGTAGCGTGTCCCGGACAGGGGCCCGCCCTCGTGCGACCCTCCGAAAGAAAGAGGGCTATCCAAGGCCCACCCGGCAAACCCCGTTTTCTCCTGTTATAATCCAATACCTGTTCATTTAACCAGTAGCGACCGAATCTCTATGGATGTCTCCCACATTATCGACGCCCTCAATGACGCCCAACGCGAGGCCGTGACCGCACAGAACGACCACTTGCTGGTGCTGGCCGGAGCCGGCAGTGGCAAGACCCGGGTGCTGGTACACAGGATTGCGTGGCTGATGCAGGTGGACCGGGTGCCGCCCACGGGGATTCTGGCGGTAACGTTCACCAACAAGGCCGCCAAAGAGATGCGCTACCGCATCGAACAGATGATGGACATCCCCGCCCGTGGCCTGTGGTTCGGTACCTTCCACGGTATTGCCCACCGACTGTTGCGTTCGCATTGGCAGGATGCCGGCCTGCCGGAGAATTTCCAGGTGCTGGACAGCGACGACCAGCTGCGGCTGGTCAAACGGGTAATGCGGGAGCTGCAGATTGATGAGAGCCGATGGCCACCGAAGCAGGCCCAGTGGTTTATCAACAGCCACAAGGATGAGGGCCTGCGGGCGGATCATATTCAGGAGAACCCGGGGGATCATTTCACCCCCCCCATGCTGACCGTGTACCGCCAGTACGAAAAACTGTGCCAGCAAAGCGGCCTGGTGGATTTCGGCGAACTGTTACTACGTTCCCACGAACTGTGGCTGCACAGGCCGGAGCTGCTGGCCCACTACCAGAACCGATTCCAGCACATCCTGGTGGACGAGTTCCAGGACACCAACACGATCCAGTACGCCTGGCTGCAGGTTCTGGCCAGTAACCGGGTGCCGTTGACCATCGTCGGGGACGACGATCAGTCCATCTATGGCTGGCGGGGTGCGAAAATCGAGAACATCCAGCAGTACCAGCGGGATTTCCCCAACGCCCGGCTGGTGCGGCTGGAACAGAATTACCGCTCCACGCAACTGATCCTCAAGGCGGCCAACGCAGTGATTGCCAACAACCAGGGGCGCCTGGGTAAAGAGTTGTGGACCGACGGGCCCGATGGTGAACCGATCAGCCTGTACGCGGCGTTCAACGAACAGGACGAAGCCAACTACATCGCCGACACCATTTCCGGCTGGGTGCAGGACGGCAACCTGCGCAGCGAATCGGCCATTCTCTATCGCTCCAACGCCCAGTCCCGGGTGCTGGAAGAAGCGCTGATGCGCCAGGGTATTCCCTACCGGGTCTACGGTGGTTTGCGCTTCTATGACCGCCAGGAAATTCGCAACGCCCTGGCGTACCTGCGCCTGGTTCATTATCGCCGTGACGATGCCGCCTTCGAGCGCGTAGTGAATGTGCCGGCACGGGGTATCGGCGCGAAAAGTCTGGCGGAGTTGCGGGAAGTGGCCACCGGTCAGAGCATTTCCCTGTGGGAGGCTGCTGAACGACTGTTGGAAGCGGGGTTGATGAAGGGACGGGCCAAAACCGGACTACAGTCGTTTATGACCATCATCAATGACCTGTCAGAGATGGTGGATGACGCCTCCCTGCATGGCCTGATGAAGCAGACCATCGAAGCCAGCGGACTGAAAGACTACCACGCCAGTGAAAAGGGCGAGAAAGGCCAGGCCCGGGTGGAAAACCTGGAAGAACTGGTGAATGCGTTGTCGGACTTTGAGGTAGAGGACGGCGTCGATCCGCTGGCGGAGTTCATCGCCCAGGCGGCGCTGGATGCCGGGGAATCCCAGGCCGATTCCCACGAGGACAGTGTCCAGCTGATGACGCTCCACTCCGCCAAGGGGCTGGAGTTCCCGCTGGTGTTTCTGGCGGGGGTGGAGGAAGGGTTGTTCCCCCACAGCATGTCGCTGGAGGAGCCGGGGCGGATGGAGGAAGAACGTCGGCTGGCGTATGTAGGCATCACCCGGGCCATGAAAAAGCTGGTGCTTACTTACGCCGAATCCCGCCGTTTGTACGGCCAGGAGAAGTTCCACGCGTTATCACGGTTTGTACGGGAGATTCCGGGGGATTGTATCCAGGAAGTGCGGCTGCGTAATACCGTAACCCGCCCGGCGATGCTGGCGCGGCCCAATGAGAGCATGTTCAGTCAGGACTCCGCAGCGCAATCCGGTTTCAGCCTGGGGCAGCGGGTGCGTCATCCGAAATTCGGTGAGGGGATCGTGATGAACAGTGAGGGCACCGGTCATCACACCCGGGTGCAGGTGAATTTTGACGAGGGCGCCAAGTGGCTGGTTCTGGCCTATGCGCCCCTGGAAGCCTGCTGATTGCTGGACACGGAACCTTACTGGGTGGCGTTAATGGTTGAGCCATCCGGCTTGCTGTCGGGAAGGTCAAAGCCATTGTCCCTCATGATCTGACGAACCCTGTCGCTACCCATAAAGGCGGAAAACCGCTGGGCCAGTTCGTTGTCTGCGGCGCGTTGGGTGATGATGTATCCCTGTTCCAGCGGTTTGTGCAAGGAGTCAGGGATCAGCCAGTAACTGCCAGAGGGCGCCAGCCTCGGGCTCAGGGCCAGGGAAAGCGCCAGAACGCCAACCTGGGCGTTACCTGTTTCTACAAACTGGGCTGCCTGGGAAATGTTGCTGCCAAAGATCAGCTTGTTCTGAATCTGTGGCCATACACCGGCGGCTTCCAGGGCTTCCCTGGCGCGCGCTCCGTAGGGAGCATGTCGCGGATTGGCAATGGCGATACGCTGAATGTCCTCAGGCACCAGATCCGCCAGGGTCATCCCGCTCGCGTCCCGGGTGGCGCTCCATAGTACGATCCGCCCAACACCATAAGGCAGAACCTCAGAAGCGGCCAGGCCCATGCTGGCGAGCTGGCGTGGATAGGTAATATCGGCGGAGAAATAGAGATCGTAGGGGGCGCCCTGGGCGATCTGAGTGCTCAGTTTCCCGGATGAGCCGTACACCACGTTGATGGTATCGTCGGGGTGCTGTTCCCTGAACTGCTTGAGAATATCCTCCATTGCGTACTGGAGATTCGATGCCGCCGCCACCATGAGCTTGTCTGCAAAGGCGTCGGACGCCCAGCACAGTGTGGCAATCAGCAAAGCAGTCAGGGATGCTTTCACGATCATCCCTTCCTTCAGGACTGTTCCGGCACTTCGCGAATACGGCCGTGCTCGTCAATGGCGACATAGACGAACCGACCCTCGGTCACCTTGCGAGGGTGCTTGGCCGTGCGGTCCAGTGTCCACACTTCCACTTCAATTTTCATGGAGCTGCGACCGATGTCCACCAGCTCGCAGTAGCAACCAACCTGGGAGCCCACTCTGAGTGGAGACAGGAATTCCATCCGATCCATCGCAACGGTGGCGTTGCGGCCCTGGGAGATTCGACCGGCGATGGTCGCGGCGGCAATGTCCATTTGCTTGACCAGCCAGCCGGCAAAGACGTCGCCATTGGCATTGGTGTCCGAGGGTAGTGGGACAATCTGGAGAATCAGCTCGCCTTTGGGCGTGGGTTTGTCATCGTCGAGTGTTGTCATGGAGCCTGCCTGTTTATATTGCTGAGTATTGTTTTACACGCATGTTAACGGCCTGTGGGCAGTCTGCAAGAGATTTCACGCCCCATGATCTATATTTCATACGCTGTAACAAAGCTGTCACAGTTGGTGATTAGTCTTCACTCATCGGTAAAGCAAATCCGACGATAACGTCCAAAAGATAATGGAGAATCAGCGTGATTAAACTGAAAACAGCTTTTGCATCCGTGGCCCTGGCGGGCAGCATTGCAGCCGTATCCGCCCCGGCTATGGCGCGTGACACTATTAACATCGTGGGCTCCTCCACTGTTTACCCGTTCGCCACCGTGGTTGCCGAGCGTTTCGGTCGTAACACGGACTTTCCGACTCCAAAACTGGAGTCTACCGGCTCCGGTGGCGGCCTGAAGTTGTTCTGTGAAGGTGTAGGCACTCAGCACCCGGACATCACCAATGCTTCACGTCGTATCAAGAAGAGCGAGTTTGAGCAGTGCCAGGCCAATGGCGTGGAAGGCATCACTGAAGTCAAAATCGGTGCTGACGGTATCGTGATCGCCAACTCCAAAGATGCAGAGCAGATGAACCTGACCCTGGAGCAGGTGTTCCTGGCCCTGGCCAAGGAAGTTCCGAACCCGGACGGCAGCGAAGAGCTGGTGGCCAACCCTTACCAGAAGTGGAGTGATATCGACTCCAGTCTGCCGAATAAGGAAATCAGTGTGATGGGCCCCCCGCCGACTTCCGGTACTCGCGACGCGTTCGTTGAGATCGCGATGGAAGGCGGTTGCAAACAGTACGACTGGATTGCCGCTATCAAGAAGCAGGACAAGTCTCAGTACAAGTCCATCTGTCACAGCATGCGTGAGGACGGTCCGTTCGTTGAAGCAGGTGAGAATGACAACCTGATTGTTCAGCGTCTGGCACAGGACAAGGACACTCTGGGGATCTTCGGCTACAGTTTCCTGATGGAGAATGCAGGCCAGATCCAGGCATCCATGATCAACGGTGTCGAGCCCACGCCTGACACGATCGCGGATGAAGAGTATCCGGTTGCCCGCTCATTGTTCTTCTACGTTAAAAATGCCCACGTGGGTGTGGTTCCGGGTATCCAGGAATACCTTGCTGAATTCACCAGCGAAGGCGCCTGGGGTGATAACGGTTACCTGGTCGATGTGGGCCTGATCCCGAACCCGCGTGGTGTGCGTATGAAGACTGCCAATGCAGCGAAGAACCTGAAGCCATTGACTGGCAGCGAGCTGTAAGGCTTAGTTGCAAGCAGTCAGGGATGACAAAAAGGAACGCGGGCTGGCTGGTCCGCGTTCCTTTATTACGTTCAGATGAATATTTTTGACCCGTACGCTGGCAAAATAAACGCCCTAGCTCACTAAATGCCATCAAAACAGAGACTGTTATGCAGACGGCCAATCTCTTGCCCCTGATTCTGGTACTCGCTGTGGCTGCCTACGGCCTCGCATTTATGCGATCCCGGGCAGTTGCAGCACCGCTTGGCGGTATCCGGAACCTCAAGGCGCTTCCGTTTTATTACGCTGCCCGTGCCGCCCTGTGGTGCGCGATCCCTGCCCTGATCGTATTGGCCGCCTGGGCCGGTTTTGAAGGCAAGGTCATTCAGGGCATGGTAATTTCGTCATTGCCCCAGAATGTGTGGCCCGAATCCCCCGGCCAAGCCAGCCTGGTGCTTTCACAGATCAGCAACGTCGCCGCTGGTAAGTTGAATCCGGAGTTCGTACCAGAGCACATTGCCGGAGCCGCTGGGCTCCTGGAAAACCTTCGGGCTCAGAGCGGAACGTTCAAGACCATTCTGGTGTTGCTGATTGCCGCACTGGGCGCGGCCTTCGCCTGGACTCGAGTGGCACCCCATATCAATGCCCGGGAAAGTGTCGAGCGCACACTGCGGCGCATTTTCTTCGTGTGTGCGGCGGTTGCAGTACTGACCACTGTAGGTATCGTTTTCTCGGTGATTTTTGAAACCGTCCGATTCTTCGGCAAAGTCCCCATTACCGAGTTTCTGTTTGGTACCTCGTGGAGTCCCCAGACGGCCTTGCGGGCGGATCAGGTTGGTGCTGAGGGTGCCTTTGGCATCATTCCATTATTTACCGGCACCTTGCTGATATCCGCGATTGCCCTGCTGGTTGCCGTCCCGATCGGATTGCTGTCGGCCATCTACCTGTCCGAGTATGCCAGCAAGCGGGTGCGTGCAACCGTCAAGCCGTTGCTGGAAATGCTGGCTGGCGTACCTACCGTGGTTTATGGCTTTTTCGCCGCTTTGACCGTGGCGCCCTTTATCCGCGACATGGCGGAGCTCGTCGGGCTGGAGGCGTCTTCCCAGAGTGCGCTTGCAGCGGGTCTGGTCATGGGCATCATGATCATCCCGTTTGTCTCTTCGCTGTCGGACGACGTGATCAACGCCGTTCCCCAAACGTTGCGGGATGGTTCCCTTGCCCTGGGAGCGACCCAGTCAGAGACCATGAAAAATGTGATTTTCCCAGCGGCATTGCCGGGCATCATCGGGGGCATCCTGCTGGCAGCTTCACGTGCCATCGGCGAGACCATGATCGTGGTGATGGCGGCCGGACTGGCGGCCAACCTGACTGCCAATCCTCTGGATTCGGTAACGACAGTGACGGTCCAGATCGCCACGCTGCTTGTGGGTGACCAGGAATTCGACAGTGCCAAGACGCTTTCGGCATTTGCGCTGGGCATGATGCTGTTCATCGTCACCCTGCTGCTGAATGTAGTCGCACTCAAGATCGTACGTAAATATAGGGAACAGTATGACTGATCAACGTTCTCAGGCGGAGCTTGTCCGCCAGTCCCTGAAGCGCCGGTACCGCAAGGAGCGTCGGTTCCGTTTGTATGGCATTGTGGCGATTTTCATCGCCCTGGCGTCACTGTTCATCCTGTTTGCCGACATTATTGGCAAGGGCCATACCGGGTTTGTCAAAACCACCATCACTCTGGATGTGACGTTGGATTCGGAAACCATGTATCTGGACGATCCCACGGATAAAGACCAGATCGCCATGGCCGACTTTGTGGCGCCAATTATCGCGGCCCTTCAGGATCATTTTCCGAACGCTGAGGGCAGGGCGGCCAAGCGTGAGCTGGGCCGGTTGGTGGGTAGCTATGCCGCCTCCGATATCCGTGATTTGCTCGAGGCGAATCCGGACCTGCTGAACACCACGCAGACTATGGAGTTCCTGGCCCACGATACCGTGTCGGTGTATGTGAAGCATGCCGATGATCCGAGCTACAGCATCCGTCTCTCGGAGCAACAGCAGGCCTGGGTGGATGAGTTGCTGGAAAAAGGCGTCGTCGATACCAGCTTCAATGACGTGCTGTTCAGCCGTGGCGACTCCAGGGAACCGGGTAACGCCGGCATTCTGGGGGCCATTGTCGGCTCCCTGTTCACCATGCTGGTCACCCTGGCCATTTCCTTTCCGGTGGGCATCGCGGCAGCGATTTACCTGGAGGAGTTTGCTCCGCAGAACAGGCTCACGGACTTTATCGAGGTCAACATCAACAACCTTGCAGCTGTCCCCTCGATCATCTTTGGTCTGTTGGGGCTGGCGGTGTTTATCGGGCTGTTTGGTATGCCACGCTCGGTTCCCGTCGTGGGCGGCCTGGTACTGGCATTGATGACGCTGCCAACCATCATTATTTCCAGCCGCGCCGCCATCAAGAGCGTACCGCCGTCAATCCGGGAAGCGGCCGAGGGCATCGGCGCGTCGAAGATGCAGGTGGTACTGCATCATGTGGTGCCGCTAGCCATGCCTGGCATGCTGACCGGCTCCATCATCGGTATGGCGCAGGCACTGGGTGAAACAGCCCCGCTGCTGCTGATTGGCATGGTGGCCTTCATTGTCGATGTACCGGACGGGTTTTTCAGTTCCGCTACGGTACTGCCGGTACAGATTTACCTTTGGGCAAGCAGTTCTGAACAAGGTTTCGTTGAGCTGGCATCCGCCGGCATCATGGTACTGCTCGCCTTCATGATCAGTATGAACGCATTGGCCATCTGGCTCCGTAAGCGTCTTGAGCGCCGGTGGTAAAGGAGAGAATTATGAGTGTAAATGAAACGATTTCCAGTGCAGCGGAGCAGCATGAGAACTCAGTGCCGGTTCAGGACGTGGTGACCGAGAAGAAACGGGAAGATATGCCCGTTCAGGAGGGTAAAACCGTAGGCCTCCCCTATGCCGACGACCCAAAGTTCAAGCTGCGCAACGTTGAGGTGTTCTATGGCGAGGACCGGGCCATTAAAGACATCAGCCTGGACATTGCCCGTAATGAAGTCATCTCCTTTATCGGGCCGTCGGGTTGTGGCAAATCCACGTTCCTGCGCTGCCTGAACCGGATGAACGACAGCATTGATATCTGTCGGGTCAAAGGCCAGCTGATGCTGGACGATGAGGACATCTACCACTCCAGGCGTGATGTGGTGGAGCTGCGTGCCCGGGTGGGTATGGTGTTCCAGAAGCCGAACCCGTTCCCCAAGTCCATCTACGACAATGTGGCCTATGGTCCTCGTATTCATGGCCTGGCCAATCGTAAGTCGGATCTGGATGACATAGTCGAAAACAGCTTGCGTAAGGCCGGACTCTGGGACGAGGTCAAGGATCGTCTGGATGCTACTGCCACCGGCATGTCCGGTGGTCAGCAACAACGACTGTGCATCGCCCGCGCAATTGCGGTGAGTCCGGAAGTCATCCTGATGGACGAGCCGTGTTCAGCCCTGGATCCGATTGCGACTGCCAAGGTGGAAGAGTTGATCTCCGAGATGTCGGAGAGCTATACCATCGTGATCGTGACCCACTCAATGCAACAGGCTGCCCGGGTGTCCCATCGCACTGCGTATTTCCACCTCGGACATCTGGTGGAGGTGAACGAGACAAGCAAAGTCTTCACCGCACCGCAGCATGAGCTGACAGAATCATATATCACCGGCCGTTTCGGTTAACCCGGCAATAGTTGAACACTGGAGAACAGAGTTATGCCAAACACAAAGGATGACGTATACGGCGATCACATTTCGCACAAGTTCAACGACGAACTGCTGGAGCTGAAAACCGAGTTCCTGACCATGGGCGGTATGGTGGAATCTCAGGTGGAGCGAGCGATTCAGGCCCTGGTGGATAACGACGGCCACCTGGCGGATGAAGTGCGCGCCGGCGACAAGAAAGTCGACCAGATGGAAATGGACATCGACGAGGAGGCAACCCTGATCATTGCCCGTCGTCAGCCGACGGCCCGGGATCTGCGGCTGGTCATTTCGGTGATCAAGATGGTGGCTGACCTGGAGCGGGTAGGTGATGAGGCAAAGAAAATCGCTAAATTTGCCATCAAGCTTAACGAAGAAGGTCAGGCCCCCCGCGGCTACGTGGAAGTTCGCCACATCGGCAACCACGTGCTGGCTATGCTGCACGATGCCCTGGACGCCTTTGCCCGTCTGGATTCCGAGCAGGCATTGCGGATCATGAAGGAAGACAAGCGGGTGGACGAGGAGTATCAGGCAGCAGCCCGGACCCTGCTGACCTTCATGATGGAAGATACCCGCAACATCTCACGCTGTATGTCGGTAATGTGGGTGCTGCGTGCCCTGGAGCGGGTGGGTGATCACGCCTGCAACATTGCCGAAAACGTGATTTTCATGGTCAAGGGCGAGGATGTTCGCCATACGCCGGTGGAAGAAGCTGAGAAAGTTGTCGGTCGCTGACTAATTTTCAGGCATGCCGGTTTGGGCGGGAGGGCCGCTGTGCGGTGTGGCTTTCCCGGACACGCTCAAGCCGTCCTGGGCGCTTAGCTTTGGCCATCCATGGCCAAAGTTAAGCGCCCAGGATGCCTTGAGCGTGTCCCGGACAGAAGGACCGGCCCGCTTGCCTCCCCCAAGTCAAAAAAGGTCGAGGCAAAAGAATCAGGCCTGCTTCATCTTGTCAGTGTACGGAGGCCAACCCAGAGGCTTGCCGGCCAGCACATGCAGGTGGATGTGGAACACCGTCTGCCCGGAGTTTTCGCCGCAGTTCATCACCACTCGATAGCCATCGTCTGCAACACCTTTCTCTCGGGCAATCTTCGCCGCCACCAGATACAGGTGCCCGACCAGTTCGCGGTCGGATTCGGTGAGGTCGTTGATTGTGGCGATAGGCTTCTTCGGTATCACCAGGAAGTGTACCGGCGCCTGGGGATTGATGTCACTGAACGCCAGGCTGATATCGTCCTCGTAAAGGATGTCCGCCGGAATTTCGCGGTTGATGATCTTGGTGAAAATCGTCTCTGACATGATGACTCCTTGGTTGTTATCGCTTACCGGTTTCAGGGCAGGTGCAGCCCTGGTAGTCGGGAAGTAATCTGTTTTACCACTGCGGGAAGTTCATCGTCGATCCCCATGGCGTAGCGGGCAACCTGATTGCGGGCAAAGGGCAGGGCGCGGGCGGCACTCAGGCCGAGGTTGCGCAACAGGTGCACCGGCGGGATGCGGTTGCTGAATAGATGGTAAAAAGCGTCCATCGCCAGCATCATCCTGCGGTTGGCGGGGCGCCGTTGCTGTTCATAGCGTGCGAGCCATTGTGAGTCTGCGAGATCGCAGCCGGAACGCCGCGCTTCACGAATGTGAGACTGCAGGCAGACGGCGTCCTGGAAACCGAGATTGACGCCCTGACCGGCCAATGGATTGATGGTGTGTGCAGCGTCGCCGACAAGGACCACCCGGCCGTTGCTGTAATGTTTGGCGTGCTGCCGGGCGATCGGGAAGCTGGCCCGGGCATCAATATGAGTCAGTGTTGGCAGGTCGCCGGGGAATGCCTTCTGGATCTCCAGTCTCAGTGATTCGGTATCCAGCGCTTTCAGGCGGGCCAGTTCCTCCGGGGCGTCATACCAGACCAGCGAGGCCCAGCTTTCTCCCTGGTGTTGATCGCCAGCACTGTGCAGGGGAAGGAACGCCCTTGGGCCCGAAGGGTGGAATGCCTGCCAGGTGATGTCTTCCACCGGCCCCAGATAACGTACCGAGATCACCATGGCCTGCTGGGCATACTGGTCTCTGGTAACGCCAATACCTGCCATATCCCGTATCCGTGACAGCGCACCATCGGCGCCAATCACCAGTTCACAGGTCAGTTCGCTACCGTCTTCAAGGGTGACGGTTGCCTGATCGTTGCCGCTATCCACGGCGGTCACGCCGTTGCCGGAAAGAACGGTCACGGACGGTTGCTCTTCCGCACACTGCCACAGCGCCTTTTGAGTGATCCGATTCTCAACAATGTGGCCCAGATGTGAGGCCGAGAGGCTGGCGGCGTCAAAGACGACCTCTCCCAGTTTGCGCGGGAGCAATTTGCTCAAGGGATGTTGTGTCTGGTCCCAGACAGCAAGACGGCGGTATGCCGTTGTGCGCATGGCCAATATCCGTGGCCAGGCTCCGAGTTGTTGCAGATAGCGCTCACTGCCAGCGCTGAGGGCCGAAACGCGAATGTCGGGCGGGGCGCCGGCATCAAAGCGCGGGGTCGCGGCCTTGTCGACCAGGGCCACACGAAAACCATTCTGGCCCAGGCCGGTGGCCAGGGCTGCACCCACCATGCCGGCACCGGCAACAACAATGTCAAAAGCTTGAGTCATAACGGGTTCCTGTCTGAGGCTTCCAGTTTACGCGATGGAAGATTTCAGACAAGCAACCCGGCATTATCCGGCGCTGTCGATCAGTAGCCGGCAGCCCTTGATACTCGCGTTTTGGGCAGGTGTTCCGGTCGACGACGGCCTTTGGCCAGCCAGGCCGGTTTCTGGGCTCCTGGCTTGACGAACCCCTGATTGAGCACCATGGGTTGAACCAGGTCCAGAAAATCGGTGGTTTTCATGTGCACGGATTCCGTATGACTGCCTGCGGCGAACGCCAGTTCCTGTTGTTCCGTCAAGGCCTCGGCGCAATAGACCGACATCTCGAACAGGTTACCAAAGGGGGGCATGGCACCGACTTCGCAATCGGGGAACCGGTCCATGAATTCCTGCTCATCCGCAAGGTCAACAAAGTCGGTATCCAGGATGCCCGAGAGGCGGTCCCAGCGTATGCGCCAGGTGGCAGGCATGACCAGCATGGCCATTTTGCCATCGAGTTCGATGATGACGGTTTTGACAACCCGGTCACCGGCAATTTTTACATGGTGGGCCAATTCCTGCGCGGTGAACGCGGGAGGGTGGGACAGGCACATGTATTCCACGTTTGCCTGATCAAGGAACTCTTTCAACTGCTGTACCGGCATAGTGACAACCTCCTACCAGCAATGACAGCGAACTGGGGCCGGTGATTGTTCTATGCCTGGCCCCGGTGGCCTGGTGCCGCTTCCCGTGGGAATTCGGCACCATTACCGTCAGCTTAGTTGAGGCTGAACAGAATGCGAGTAACCGGATGTATCCGTGGGACGCCTGTCCCGTTTTTAGTCGTGCTTGTAGACGTGCACATCGCGCTGGGGGAAGGGGATAGAAATGCCTTCTGCATCGAACGCTTTCTTCACCTTTTCCTGCATGTCCCAGTTGTAGGGCCAGAGGTTATCGGAGGCCACCCAGGCGCGAACCATGATGTTCACGGAGTTGTCACCCAGGCCGCTGACGGCGATGGTCGGTACCGGGTCCTTCAGCGTGCGTTCATCCTCTTCCAGTAGTCGGGTGCAGATCGCCTTGGCCTTGTCGATGTCATCGTTATAGCCAATGCCAAAGGTCATGTCGCAGCGGCGTGTGTCATAAGCACCGACATTAACCAGGCTGGCGTTGGACAGGCTGCCGTTGGGAATCACTACGCGGCGATTGTCAAAGGTATTCACAATGGTATACAGGATGTTGATCTCGACGACGGATCCCAGATACCCCTGGGCTTCAATAACGTCACCCACCTTGAACGGCTTGAAGATCAGGATCAGCACACCCCCGGCAAAGTTTGCCAGGCTGCCCTGCAAGGCCAGGCCAACGGCCAAGCCGGCGGCACCAATAATGGCGATGAAAGAGGTGGTGGCGATGCCGATCATGGAGGCAACAGAGATCAGCAGCAGGATTTTGAGGAGGATGCTGACCAGGCCGCAAAGGAATTGGTTCAGTGTCGGGTCTTTCTTGCCCAGTCTTGAATCAACGACTGCAACAAGACGTTTGATCAGCCAGAGGCCGACAATCAGGGTAACTATGGCGAGCACAAATTTTGGGGCATAGCTCATGATCAGGGTGATACCCTGATCGACAATCTCAGAGGCTTTTCCGTCTGCACCAAACAGGTCTTCCATCAGGCGACTCCTTGTTCTTGGTTAGTTTTTCAGGTGGTTATTCAGGTTTCCCTACGAAACCGATTAGCGATTGGCCCAGTCAACAATGGTAGCCGGACTGCCCTGGACCACCATCCGCCCCTTCTTCTGACTCAATTGATAGTCGTACATCGGGTCGTAATAGTCTTCCAGCAATGCCTGTATCCAGCGGTCGTGACCACCAAGGTCGCCGTTGTCCTGCTGTCGGTCCAGCGCATCCGTCATCAGCATTCGCAGATGTTGGTGGCGCTCCCCGCCCAGGCGTTTACGGATTCGATCCAGGGCACTCAGCAGGTAATCATGGAAGTTCAGCCAACCGGCTACCCCGCCATCCCGAGCAGTATAGTCGGCGAGCATGTTTTCCACATAGTCTTGCCTGATAATGGTTATCCGCTCGGACATTGGCTGTTCCAGTACCATCAGTGGCGCTTCCGACATCCGCTGCCGGAGGCTTTCCGGCAGGGCACAGCGTCCCACAAGCCGGCTTTCATCCTCCAGGTAAATCGGGCCACCAAGGTGGTGGGTGGCCTTGAGCATGGCAACCGCCAGACGGTTCTCGAAATCGATCTGGGAGGGTTGGGGCGTAACCTGGCGCCCGAAACTGGAACCGCGATGGTTGGCCAGACCTTCCAGATCCACGGGGTTGGGCAATTGCTGCAGCACCCGGGTCTTGCCGGTCCCGGTCCGGCCGCTGAGGATTCGAAACTCGGAGGAGGCGATCAGGGACTCCAGGCTGTCGATCAGGAAGCGGCGCAGTGCTTTATAGCCGCCTTTGACCAACGGGTAATTGATGCCTGCTTCCTTGATCCATTGCTGGGTCAGGCGTGATCGCAACCCGCCCCGGAAACAGAACAGGTAACCCTCGGGGTGGCTGGCAATGAAGCGCTTCCAGGCTTCAATGCGCTGGGCCTTGATGTCGCCGGACACCAGTTGATGGCCCAGTTCAATGGCCTTGTCCTGCCCCTTTTCCTTGTAGCAGATACCGACCCGGTGACGCTCCTCATCGTTCATCAGCGGGGCATTTTCCGCACTGGGGAAGCTGCCCTTGCTGAACTCCGTCGGGGCGCGGACGTCCATCATCGGGGTGTCGTTCAGGAACAGAGACAGGTAATCGTCGGTATCGGGTCTGGAGGCCATTTCAGCGTCTGGGTCATGGGAAAAGTGTCGCAGCAGTATAGCGAAGACCGTGTTTTTTTGCTCGCATATTGGTGTGGCTGTCGACTGACGCAGGCTACAATACCGCGCTTTCCTAACCAGTGACACCGGAGTAGTGATGAACGAGGATGTACTCAATCACCACCTTCAGAAGACCCTCAGTCGTGGACGAGTGGCGGTTACCCGACCGGCTGGGTGTCCGCAAATCGCCCTCTACCTGTTCGACCCCTCGGTGCTGGACGGGCCGCTGAGTCATGATGAGGCGCAGGCTGTGGTGGCGGAGCCCGCTTACTGGTCGTTTTGTTGGGCGAGTGGCCAGGTGTTGGCGGCCTGGATCCTGGCAAATCCACACCGGGTGGCTGGTAAACGGGTGCTGGATTTTGGTTCTGGCTCTGGTGTGGTGGCGATCGCCGCGGCCATGGCTGGCGCGGCTGAAGCCATTGCCTGCGACTTTGACCCGGCTGCACTGGATGCCGCTACTGCCAATGCGCGGCTGAACAACGTTGCAGTGACCCTGTGTGGAGACTGGCATGCAAAGCCGGAAGGCATCGACATGGTGACGGCGGCGGACGTGCTCTACGATCCGGAAAACAAGCCGTTGTTGCAGGCATTTCACGCCGCCGCCCCCCAGGTGCTGCTTGCGGATTCTCGGGTCAAGAACCTGGGGGACGAGCGGTACCAGCGTCAAACGGTGATTGAGGGTCGGACTTGGCCGGATCTCAACGAATTCGAGGAATTCAATCAGGTCCGGATTTATCTGGTGGACGGGTTGCCGGGAGCATAGAAAAAGAAAGGGCAACCCTCAGGCTGCCCTTTTTCGGAACAGGTCGTCGCGTCCTTGCGAAATTTGCAACTGCCGTGTTGCGTTATCCTTGATCCACTCCGTGGTGCCAGCATCCTAGCCAGCGTTCCAGATAATTATCCTTTAAGCGAGGCGTCCATGTATCCCTGCCTCTCCCTGCGTCCATTTGCCGGGGTGCGTCCTGTGCGTCTTCCATTTCCCTGTCATCCTTGACGAATTCACTATACCAAGCCTGGTCTGACAAACTTGTGACATATGCCTGTCCATTAGATGTCATATATTTAACGCTTTTGTTTAACCAAGTAAAAACAGCATGTTGGGTTTTGCCTTGGGTTTGCTTGTCGGAGCACTTACGCGATATTTCCGTAAGGGCTTACGCCTGCGTAGGAAATATCGCACATGATCCTGAGGGGAAATCTCACATCCATCTCCCTGGCCTACTCGGGAGTGCGGACTCCCCGTCTTAAACCCGGCCAGGGCAGCAGGCCAATCGCAATGCCTGCAGCGTCTGCGATCAGATCTGCCATGGAAAACTCGCGATAGGGCAGTTGGGATTGCACCAGTTCAATCGCCAGGCCGTACAGACACAGCCCAGCAACCAGCCATATACCCGGCATGCGGGGCCAGCCCAATCGAGCGAGAATGGTCAGCTCGGTAAAGGCAATCAGATGATTGATTTTGTCATTTGGGGACGACGGCAGCGGGTAAGGCTGACTGGTGGTGGCCAGGTAAAGGATGGCGATGACGGATATGAATAACGCCAGTTGCCACAGAGGGCGGCAATCGAGAATCTGTTCAAGGCGGCCTTTGTGTGTGTCCATCGGTGGAATTCGGGGCCTCATCGGGCTGTGGTAAGTGTGGCAACATGGTATGCTTTGCGCCCCGTCACTGTCATTAAAGCGGAGGTAATGCCACCTATGTTGAAGGGAAACTTTTTTCGTGGCCTGGGCTACCTCGGTGAAGGTTTCAGGTTGATCAGACAGCCTGGTCTGCGCTTGTTCGTCATTATTCCCTTGATTATCAATATCCTGCTGTTTGGTCTGCTGTTTTATTTTCTCGCTGAATTGTTTGCCGCCATGATCGCAGCCGCCATGGGCTGGTTGCCGGACTGGGCCTGGTTGCAGAGCCTGGATTGGCTGTTCTGGATCCTATACGGCGTGGTGATTCTGCTGATGTTGGCCTATGGGTTTGTCATTCTGGCAAACCTGATCGGGTCGCCCTTCTATGGTTATCTGGCGGAACTGACGGAGAAGCATCTCACTGGCCAGGAGGTCAGCACGGACGATGGCTGGGGCCAGATCATCCGTGATATCCCCCGTGCCCTGTGGCGGGAAGTGCAGAAGATTCTTTACTACCTGCCGCGGGCCATCGGCCTGTTGATCCTCGGGCTGATTCCGGTGGTGAATCTGGTGGCTGCGGTGCTGTGGTTCCTCTTTAACAGCTGGATGATGGCGCTGCAGTACGTGGATTACCCGGCGGACAATCACAAGGTCAGCTTTCCCGCGTTACGCAAGCTGTTGGGCGATACCCGGTTGTCTGCCTTCGGTTTCGGGTTGCCGGTGGCCCTGGCTGCCATGGTGCCGGTGCTGAACCTGGTAGTGGTGCCGGCGGCGGTGTGTGGCGCGGCAGCATACTGGGTGCGTGAGAGTGGTGCAGACTACAAGCAACTGAAGTAATGGCACTGACAGAAACAACGACTTTACAGACACCCTGAATTGAAACGCGACGGAGGTTTCTTGGACGCATCGGATTTTGTCATCGGCCAGCGCTGGGTCAGCCACAGCGATACCGGGCTCGGGCTTGGAATTGTCACCGATATCTCGGGACGTCGGGTCACCCTCGGGTTCCCGGCAGCCGACGAAGAGCGCACCTACGCCATTGATAATGCGCCCCTGTCCCGGATCATTTATCAGGTCGGTGAAGAGATCGAGACGTTCGATGGTGATCGCTTTACCGTACAGGAGGTGGAGGATCTGGGAGGCGTCCTGATGTACCACGCAGACGATGGTGAAAGCATCCAGCAGATCTCCGAGGTCAAGCTGAGCAGCTCGGTGAACTTCTCGGCACCGCACCAACGTCTTTTTGCCGGTCAGTTTGACCGCAACGGCGCCTTCCGGCTTCGCGTTGCAACACTGCAGCATCAGGAGCGTCTGCGGGCATCCGCCGCCCAGGGCCTGATCGGGGCGCGCACCCAGCATCTGCCTCACCAGATCTACATTGCCCATGAGGTTGCCAGTCGCCATGCCCCCAGGGTGTTGCTGGCCGATGAGGTAGGCCTTGGCAAAACCATTGAAGCGGGTCTGATCCTTCACTACCAGCTGCACACTGGTCGCGCAAAGCGGGCGTTGATCGTGGTGCCGGATTCACTGATTCACCAGTGGCTGGTGGAAATGTTGCGGCGTTTCAACCTGCGTTTCTCCATTATTGATCAGAGCCGGTACGACGCGCTGGCCGAAAGCGAAGACGACGTCGACGCGCTGGTAAACAAGGTGTTCGGAGATGCGTTTTCGGTCAATCCGTTTGAAAGCGATCAACTGGTGCTGTGCAGCCTCGATTTCCTGAAGTCCAGCCCGCAGGCCGAAAAGGACGCCGTAGCGGCCGGCTGGGACCTGATGGTGGTGGACGAGGCCCACCATCTGGCCTGGAGTCCCGACCAGGTGAGTCCGGAATACCGGTTGGTGGAAGATCTGTCGGCGGCCAGCCGGGGTCTGTTGCTTCTGACAGCAACACCGGAGCAGGTAGGTGTTGCCAGTCATTTTGCCCGCCTACGCCTGTTGGATCCCGCTCGTTTCCACGATCTGGACGTTTTCCGCGAGGAAGAGCAGCAATACGAAGCCATCAATGCTGTGGTGCGCCGCTTACAAGATCACGGTGACAGGCTGCCACCGGACGATCGGTCCGCCCTGGAGAACTGGTTGGGTGACGAGCTGACGGTTCTGGAAAAGGCGGCCGAACCACAACAGGCCATCATTGATGCCCTGCTGGATCGCCACGGTACCGGTCGCGTGCTGTTCCGCAACACCCGCGCCGCCATTCAGGGCTTTCCCGAGCGGCGCGCCCTGCCGGTCCCCATGCCCTGTCCCGACAGCTATCAGTCCCACCGGTTTGGGCTGGTCAACCTGACGCCTGAGCGTGCGCTTGACGAGGAACAGTGGCTGGCGGAAGACCCACGGGTTAATTGGCTGGAGAAAACCCTGGCCAGCCTGAAACCGGCCAAAGTGGTGGTAATCTGCGCTCACGCCAGTACTGCCATGGCGCTGGAGCGTTATCTGCAACTGCGGGCCGGTATCCGCAGTGCCGCGTTTCACGAACACCTGAGCCTGATCGAGCGGGACCGGGCGGCGGCTTATTTCTCGGACACCGAGCAGGGCGCACAGGCACTGATTTGCTCCGAGATCGGCAGTGAAGGGCGCAACTTCCAGTTTGCCCACCACCTGGTGCTGTTTGACCTGCCGGCGAACCCCGACCTGCTGGAACAGCGCATCGGGCGGCTCGATCGTATTGGTCAGTCCGACACCATCGATATTCATATTCCGTACCTGGAAGGCACGGTCCAGGAAGCCCAGTTCCGTTGGTTCCATGAGGGACTCAATGCCTTCAATGAAAGCTGTTCCGTTGGTGTGGCGGTCCAGGGTGATGTGCAGGAAGACTGGCAGCGTGTGGTGGATGGTGAATCTTCAGAGTTGGACACCGTGGTAACGGACTCCAGAACGGAAGCCGACCGTCTGCGCACGCTGTTGCAGAATGGCCGTGATGCATTGATTGAGATGAATTCCTGTCGCCGTGACGTGGCGACCGATCTGATCAAACAGATCGAAGAGGAAGAAGGCTCCGCCGAAGTGCGGGATTACATGGTGGAAGCGTTCGATATCCTCGGCGTGGATATGGAAGATCATTCCGAGCATGCGGATGTGCTCAAGCCCGGAGAACAATACCATGCCGGACATGTGTCCGAGTTGCCCGAAGACGGTCTGACGGTCACCTGGAGCCGCCAGCAGGCACTCGAGCGCGAAGACATGGCATTCATGAGCTGGGAGCACCCGCTGGTGACCGGCGTGATGGACTCGGTAACCAGCTCCGGCCTCGGTAAGGCCGCGCTCGCCAGTCTCTCGGTCAAGGCCCTGCCTGCAGGTACGTTGTTGCTGGAGGCCTTGTTCACGGTGCACTGTCCGGCGCCGGAGTCCCTGCAGTTGTCACGCTACCTGCCGGTGTCGCCGCTGCGGTTGCTGGTGGACGTCAATGGTCGCGATTTGTCTGCCGCGTTGCCCCATGATCGCCTGAACGATCTCTGCTCCAATATCCGCCGTCGCACTGCGCAGGCGATAGTGCCGCAAATCCGGCCGCAGGTGGAGACCCTGGTTGATCATGCCGAGAGGCTGGCAGATCCTCACCTGGAACCGATGCGTGAGAAAGCGCTTGAGCAGTTGAGTCGCGTGTTTGAGCCGGAAATCCGTCGCCTTGAGGCGCTGGGGAAAGTGAACCCGGCGATCCGGGACGAAGAAATCGGATTTTTCCGGGACCAGTTCGAGGCGGCGAAATCGGCACTCACGCAGGCCAGCCTGTCGTTGGAAGGTATTCGTGTGATTGTAACTGCCTGATCATGATGTGATTACTGGCGAGGAATCATCTGATCGGTTACCTTGAACGTAACGAAATGTAGTCTTCGATATTCAATCCATGAATGACAGAGAGACCCTATGATGACTTTCATTCTGTTCGTGATTGCGGTGGCCGGTCTGTTGACCGTGATGCGCCGGGAGTCCGGTGCCAAACCGGCCATTGGTGTGATGGTGGTGGTCGGGTTGATATCCCTGATTTTCGCCTCCGGAACCCTCGCGCTGATCCTGTTTATCGGTGCCGGCGTGACCGCCGCAGCCGGGCTGCCAGGGTTTCGCAAAAACTGGCTGACACCGCGCATATTCGCCATGTTCAAGAAAGTGGCACCGAAAGTCTCCGAGACTGAGAAGGTTGCTCTCGAAGCGGGCACCGTGGGCTGGGATGGTGAGCTGTTTACCGGTCAGCCCGATTGGCACAACCTGTTGATCAATCGCAACACTGGCCTGAGTGATGAAGAGCAGGCATTCGTGGATAACCAGTGTACCCAGGCCATCTCCATGTGTAATGCCTGGGACGTGGCGGTCGAGCGTGCTGACCTGCCGAAAGAATTGTGGGATTTTCTCAAGAAAGAGAAATTCTTCGGTATGATTATTCCGAAGGAGTATGGCGGACTGCACTTTTCTGCCAAGGCCCAGACTGCGGTACTGCAGAAGCTGGCGGCCAACGAAATGTTGATGGTGTCCGTCGGTGTGCCGAACTCCCTCGGCCCGGGTGAATTGCTGGTCAAGTACGGTACCGACGAGCAGAAAAACCATTATTTGCCGCGTCTGGCGGACGGCCGTGAGATTCCCTGCTTCGGTTTGACCGGTCCTCGGGCCGGTTCTGATGCCACGTCTCTGCCGGACACCGGTATTGTCTGCAAGCAGGAAGTAGACGGTAAGGAAGTGCTGGGCATCCGGCTCAACTTCGAGAAACGCTGGATTACCCTGGCGCCGATTGCCACCGTGGTAGGGTTGGCGTTCCGTATGTTCGACCCGGATGGATTGCTGGGTGATAAGGAAGACTACGGCATCACCTGTGCGTTGATTCCCCGTGACACCAAGGGTATGGAAATCGGTCGCCGGCATTGCCCCATTGGCCATCCGTTCCTGAATGGCCCGATCAAGGGCAAGGATGTCTTCATCCCGCTGGATTACATTATCGGTGGTCAGGAAATGGCCGGTCAGGGCTGGCGTATGCTGGTTGAATGCTTGTCCGTGGGGCGCTGTATCACCCTGCCGTCCGGTGCGGCCGGTGCTGCGGCCTACGCCGTAGGTACGGCGGGTGGCTTCACCCGGATTCGTCGTCAGTTCAATACCCCGGTAGCGGATATGGAAGGGGTGCAGGAACCACTGGCGCGGATTGCCGCCAAGACCTACATTGCCCAGGCGGCGGTAAACCACACCGCCAACATGATCGACAAGGGCGAGAAGCCTGCGGTGCCATCGGCGATCCTCAAGTACCACCTGACCGAATTCCAGCGCAGTGTGTTGACCGATGCCATGGATGTTCACGGCGGCAAGACGGTGACTCTTGGACCTCGTAACTATCTTGGTATCGGCTTCAGTGGTGCCGCGGTTTCCATCACCGTGGAAGGCGCCAACATCATGACCCGCAGCCTGATGATCTTCGGTCAGGGCGCGATCCGTTGTCATCCATACGTGCTCAAGGAGCTGGCTGCGAAGGACAATGATGACATCGAGGCGTTCGATGATGCCTTCTTCGGTCACGCCGGCCTGATCTTCGGTAATGCCGCCCGTGCCTTTACTCAGGCCCTCGGAATAGGGCGTGCGGATGTTCCGTTCGACAGCGCTAGCCGCAAGTACGCGCAGGCCGTTGCCCGCTTCAGCGCCGCCTTTGGTCTGTGTGGTGATGCGGCCATGACCACCCTCGGTAGCGAACTGAAAATGCGCGAGCTGATCTCCGCGCGACTCGGTGACATGCTTTCCAATCTGTATCTGGCGTCCATGGTGCTGAAAAACTGGCACGAAACCCAGCCGGTGGAAGGTGAGAGGGAAGTGATGGAATACAGTCTGGGACTACTGCTTCACCGCACCGAAAACGCGCTCGACGAATTCCTGCAGAACTTGCCGAATCGTCCGGTTGCAGCGGCTTTGCGTGCAGTGACCATGCCACTTGGTCGCCACTGGGACGCTCCCCATGATGACCTGTCGCGTAGTCTGGCTCGTGCGATGTCCACCGACACGCCAATCCGTGGCAAGTTGATCGCCAGCACCTGGACCACCGATGGTGAAGGCAAAGTGGAAAATCCGCTGGCTCGCTACAACGGTCTGCTGAAGGATTATGACAAGGCTGAACAGCTCTACCGCAAGGTCACCAAGGCCTATGCGAAGGGTGAGTTGCCAATGACCGCATTGCACCCGGAAGAGCGTTTCGAGGCGGCACTGGAGGCCGGTGTCTATACCAAGGAAGAAGCAGACTTCATGCGGCAGTACGAAGCGGTGGTGCTGGAAATGCTCACCGTGGATGATTTTGCGTTTGACGAGTTTGCCCGTAACAAGGAGACAGTGATTGATCACAACCCTGCGTAACCGGGTAGCCCGCTGATATGTGGCTGTCTTTTGTTGCTGTGAGTGTTGGCGCCGTGATCGGCGCCAACTTACGATGGGCCCTGAGTCTTTGGCTGAACGCCAGCTACCACGCAATTCCCATCGGTACCCTGGTTGCCAACCTGGTCGGGGGGTGGCTGATTGGTGTGTTAATCGGGTTCTTTATGCACGGCAGCTCACTGGCCCCGGAGTGGCGACTGTTCGCCATCACGGGCCTGTGCGGTGCTCTAACTACGTTCTCGACCTTCTCACTGGAAATGTTTGCCGCTATTCAGGAAGGCAAATGGGGTATGGCCATTGCTGGCGTATTGGCCCATGTAATTGGCTCCATCCTTATGACAGCGCTTGGAATTTATACGTTTGGCCTGCTGCGCAGCTGATGGGTACCTTTACCTACACAAATTGTTGAAAATACCCTTGGCAATCCGCTGATTCCGGAGTAGAGTGTTTCGCGTAGGAAAGATTCAGCAAAGCAGTTCATGAATAAGACGTACCTCCGCAGTTAGTAGTGACCGTCCTGTTTTTGATTCCGCGAGTTCTGTATTTCCGCAAAACGCTGACCCCGCACCACGAAGGTGTCTGGCAGCAGATAATATGATTGATTTCAGGAAGTTTAAGTATGTCTACTACTACCGGTACTGTTAAGTTCTTCAACGAAGCAAAAGGCTTTGGCTTTATCACTCGTGAAGGCGGCCCGGACGTTTTTGTTCACTACAGCGCTATTCAGGGCAGCGGTTTCAAAACCTTGGCAGAAGGCCAGCAGGTTGAGTTCACCGTTACCCAGGGCCAGAAAGGTCCTCAGGCGGAGAACGTTGTTGCTCTTTAATCCCTCACGGATTAAGCAATAACCGCCAAAAAAGGCAGCTTCGGCTGCCTTTTTTTATGTCTTTGGCCCCTCCTGATTTTTGCGATATCAGTCTTCCTGTGTAATCTTTACGCTCCTGTTGCCCATTAATGATTGGCATTGTCGAGATGTTCAGGAACCCCTTCTATGCTGCGATTCCTCAAAGCCACCTGGATTCTGTTCTGGGCTGCCCTGCTGACTCTGCTGTTGTTCTTCCCGATTGTCATTGCTGCCTTGCTGGGCAAGCGTGGTGATGCAGCCTTCCATGGCACTCAGGTCTTTGCCTGGATCATCCTCAAGGTAACTGGTATCCGCCTGGTGGTAACCGGGAAGGAGAACATTGTGCCGGGGCAGCGCTACGTCATTCTCAGTAACCATGCGTCCTACTATGATCCGCCGGCATTGGTATTGGCGTTGGGGCTGCAGTATCGCTGGGTCATCAAGAAAGAACTGAGAAAAGTGCCGTTGTTCGGGCTGGCGCTGGAAACCTCAAGAAACCTGTTTATTGACCGGTCAAAAGGCAGTGCTGCCCTGGAGAGTATCAAGCGTGGTGTTGCACAGCTGCCGGATGGCACCGGGATACTATTGTTTCCCGAGGGTACGCGTTCGTTGGATGGTCATTTGTTGCCGTTCAAGAAAGGTGGTTTTGTGATTGCCAGGGATGGGGATTTGCCGATACTTCCGGTGACCATACGGGGCTCTCACGATCGCCTGCCGAAGGGTTCTGCCGCTTTCAGTCCTGGTGTTATTGAAATCGTTATCCATCCGCCGGTCACTACCAGTGACAAGTCGATCGACGAGCTGATGGAGGAAGTGAGGGGCACCATTGCTGGTGCCCTGTAATGCGATTCTTCTCGTGTCTGCTTATTCCGCAAAAATCTCGTTGTAGAATCGCAGAGTGCCGTCCCAGGAACGCTTGGCGGCGGCATTATCGTAGCCGACAGGCATGCCGAATTCCTTGCCAATCCTGTCAGCTTCCGGGTTGGTGAAGGAATGCAGAACTCCGGGGAATGACACCAGTGTCAGATCCACTTCGGCATCCTGCATTTCCCTGACCAGATCTGCAACCTGGTCAGACGGCACCATCTGGTCGGCTCCACCGGTGTAGACCTGCACGCGGGCGTTGACCTTGCCGGCCTCGGCTTTGATAGAGCTGCCGAGAGCACCGTGGTAGCTCACCACGCCATCCAGATCGACACCCAGACGGGCCATATTCAGAACCACAGCACCACCGAAACAATACCCCTGGGCGGCAATGCGGTCGCCATCGACGCTGTCATGGTTCTGTAACAGCTCCATCGCCGCCATGAAGCGGGATTTGATGTTGTCGATATCGCTGGTGGCTTCCTGCATGAACTGCTTGGCGTCATCGGGATGGTCAGCGACTTTCCCTGAGCCATACATGTCCAGTGCAAAGGCGGTATAGCCGGCTTTAGCCAGCTTTTCAGCCTGGCCGCGGGCAAATTCATTATGGCCCCACCATTCATGGACGACGAGCACGCCGGGGCGTTTGGCTTCAACATCATCATCCCAGGCAATATAACCGGTGAACGTGTCCCCATTGACGGTGTATTCGACGGTTTCTGTCTGCATGTCGGCAATTACCTGTGTGCTGGTCAGTGACAATGCGAAAGTGGCGGCAGAAAGGGCGGTTGTGATCGTCTTCACGGGTGTTCATCCTCCTTGTTGGTTTGATTACGTCTTCCGATACCTGACCTTTTTACTACACTTTGCATCAGGAAACACTGTTCGCCGCTGGCCGTTGAGGTATGACTGATGAAGATAGGCGTCCCCAGGGAAGTAAAGAACCACGAATACCGTGTGGGTATGACCCCGGCGGCTGTGCGGGAGCTTACCTCCCATAACCATGAGGTATTGGTGGAAACCGGTGCGGGTGCCGCCATCGGATTTTCTGACGGGTTATATCGTGATGCCGGCGCACAGATTCTCGATGATGGGGCTGCGGTGTTTGCGGCCGCCAGGCTGATCGTCAAGGTCAAGGAACCACAGACCGGTGAACGGGCATTATTGACCGCAGACCATACCCTGTTTACCTATCTGCATCTGGCACCGGACAAGGCGCAGACGGATGATCTGGTGCGCTCCGGAGCAATCTGTATCGCCTATGAAACCGTTACTGACGGCCGCGGCCGGCTACCGCTGTTGGCCCCCATGTCGGAAGTAGCCGGCCGTATGTCGATCCAGGCTGGTGCTCATTGCCTGGAGAAAAACCTGGGTGGCCGAGGCGTACTGCTCGGTGGTGTACCCGGCGTGGCGCCGGCCCGGGTGACGGTAATTGGTGGTGGCACCGTGGGTCAGAATGCCGTGGCCATGGCGGTCGGACTGGGAGCCCAGGTGACCGTGCTGGACAGAAACATGGACACACTGCGGGAACTGGATCACCTGTATGGCAATCGGATCATTACCCTGTTTTCGAATGCCGAAACCCTGGAGCATTCGGTGATCGACTCAGATCTTGTCATCGGCGGGGTGCTGATTCCCGGTGCATCGGCGCCGAAGCTGGTGACCCGTGACATGGTCGCCCGCATGCTGGAGGGTAGTGTGATTGTAGATGTCGCCATTGACCAGGGTGGCTGCACTGAAACCTCCAGGCCGACCACCCATGATGCCCCCACCTATCTTGTCGATGGCGTTGTACATTATTGTGTGGCCAACATGCCCGGGGCGGTTGCCCGCACGTCAACGCTGGCGTTAAATAATGTCACTCTGCCTTTTATTGTGGCGTTGGCCAACAGGGGGCCGGAGCAGGCGTTGAGAGAGGACGTTCATCTGCTGCATGGCCTGAATGTATACCAGGGCAAGATAACCTACGGGGAGGTGGCACAGGCAACTGGGCATGCCTTTACCGATCCTGCGTCCCTGCTGGGAATTTAACCCGCCGAAGACTGGAGAACACATGAAACTGATTGGTTCGACGACATCCCCCTACGTTCGCCGTATTCGCATTTTACTGGATGAAGAACCCCATGATTTTGTCAATCTCAACATCTACGGTGAGGGACGTGACGAACTTCGTCGCAGCAATCCGGCCCTGAAGATTCCGATGCTGGTTGACGGTGACCAGGAAATTTACGACTCCCGCATTATTGCCCGTTACCTGAGTGCCAAACAGTGTCGGGACCCGCTGACCTGGAATCAGGAGAATCAGCTCACCCTGATTGACGCTGCCAACGATTCGGCGGTGACATTACTGCTGTCCGAGCGCTCGGGCCTTGATACCCATGCGGATGTCATGTTTTTCAACCTGCAGCGTGAGCGCATCATGACGACCCTGAGAACACTGGCGGCGATGGTCAAAGATGGTCAGTTCGAGCGGTGGAATTACCCGGCAATCTGTCTGTACTGCCTGGTGGACTGGCTGGATTTCCGGGATCTGGTGAGCTTCGACGATGTCGAAATCCTGCTGTCTTTCCGGGATCGCCATATGGATCAGCATTGGGTGGCGAAAACCGATCCTCGCAATAGTTGATTGTGACTGGAGCTTTTTGCCGTTCTGATCTAGCTTTTACAATGAAGCGTATTTCAAAGCAGTCAATAAAAAGAACCGGAGGACGGCAATGCTCCTGTCACACGCGTTTGGTCTTTTCACCCATCCCGATGACGAGTGGATTTCCATACGGAAAGAACACGCACCACCTCGCCGTCTCTATGTGGCCTATGTGCTGGTGCTGGCGGCGATTGCGCCAGTATGCGCTTACATTTCCACCGCCCACTTTGGCTGGACAGTGGGTAACGACCGCCTGATCAAGCTGACGGAAATCAGCGCCATGCAGCTCAGTGTCCTGACCTATCTGGCCATGCTGGTGGGTGTGTTTGCGCTGGGTTATGCCATCAACTGGATGGCCAAAACCTACGGGGCTGTGGAAGAACATGTCCCTTCCAATGGTATTGCCCTGGCGTCCTACTCCTGCACCCCGCTGTTCCTGGCGGGATTTGCCCTGCTGTACCCGGTGCCCTGGTTCAACGCCATCGTATTTCTCGTTGCTGCCTGTTACGGCGCCTGGCTGATGTATGACGGCCTGCCCATCGTGATGGGAATCGAGAAAGAGCGTGCGGTCATGTACGGTGGTGCTCTGCTGACAGTGGCACTGGTTATTCTGGTGTCTACCCGTGTGGGGTCGGTTCTGATCTGGAATATGGGGTTTGGCCCTGTTTTCACCAATTGAAAAATCGGTGAGCAACTGAAGGCTGGCGCCTAGGTCCAGCCACCCGTAATCACAGAGGGATCGCCCCGGCCTTCCACGGCGGCGAGTTCGGCACCGGAGAGCCACTCGCCGGGAGGGCGCTCCATGACACTGGCGCAAGCCGTCAGGGCATGGGCCCATGAGCAGCGGTTGGCAAACAGCATACCGGCTTCGTTCAGGGTGCCGCCATGGTTGATGTACCCCAGCACTCTGGATTGTCGTGGTTCGGGAAACAGCGGATGCATGTGGCCACGGAACACCTCTGGACGCATGTGGGTCAGTACCACCCGGCGGTGAAGCCGGAACGGAAACAGCCGCTCACGCTCAAACTCGGAAAGACATGCCGCCGCCTCGTGGACGTCACGTGGCTGACGGAAGCGGGCCGGCTCCTGCAGATAGACGAGCCGGAAGGGGGTAGCGGTATCCCGCAGCCTTTCGCAGGCATGGATCAGCTCCGAAAGTTGGTAGGCACCGTTGGCAATCAGTAGCACCGGTTCCCCGTCGGAGGTGTCCTCGTCCACCACCAGCGCGCCGTTGCGGGCCAAAGTCTGGGCCTCGGTTTCGTTGAACAGGCAGGGGCGCTCACGCTTTGGTACCACCATGCAGGTCAGGGTGCCCCGGCCCTGATAAATTCTGGGCAAAACTGCCAGCGTACTGTTGTAGTCGGCGGGAAACACCACCCGCGACACGTCGTTCATTTCCCCCAGCATCGCCTCACAGAAAGTGGTGTCCTGATGGGACTGCTCGTTCTTGCCGTTTTCCCAGGTGTGCGACGAGGCAATCACCGGAAAGCCCAGCCAACGGGCGGGCCGACCCACTTCGCTCTGGTTCCGGGAAAAGATCAGTTCCTGGCGGATGGCGCCCAGCATTTTTACACAGAACGCCTCATAACTGGCTACGAGGTTCAGCCCCGCTTTGTTACCCAGGCAAGAAGACACGACCGCCTCTTCGTTAAGCGCGGTAATTATCCTGCCCTGCACCGATTCCTGATCGTTCTCGGGATCGTTCACCCGATGTTTGAGTTGCGCCAGGACACCGTTGAGCCGATTGCTGGCGAGTTCATCGGGATTGCCAACCCTTGCCCGCATGTCGGGGTTGGCGGCCACCAGCGCGGTAAAAAAATCGTCGATGGCCTGCATGGGAGAGCATTGGCCACCGGCCTGGGGGATCTTGGGGATGACTGGTTCCGGAGGGTTTCGTACCGCCAGGGCATGATCTCTTTCCAGAGGGCGTTGCTGTCCTTCATGCTGATTAAGCTGTCGTATACACCCGGCCAGCTCATCCTGCGCCACCCACAACCGGTCAGCGTGGGTCTGGAAAAGTTCCCGGGCCCGCGTATCCACCCGTGGATTGCCGGGCAGGGGCAAGTTGTGAGCGGCGTTATTGCCGGCGCCGTAGAAGCCGTACCCCTTAATGGTCTCGGCAATGCCATAGGGAACCTGAACGGGGTAGGGTTGCTCACCCTTGGCCGCCCGCCGCCCGTTTTCGTTCAGGTTCTTTTCCATTTCATACAGCACGCAGACGAAGGCGGCGGGATCGCGGCCGTCAAAGCGCACCGGTGCAAAGCCCCGGTCAGCCAGATGTTCTTCAAATCTCTCCAGGCCAGCCTGTGTGCCCAGTTCGGTACGCTGTTCGATCCTGCGTCCGTTGGCGATCATGATGGGCATCACCGGACCGCAGTCTTCAGCCCGCCACCATCGGGGGACCCAGTCACTGCCCCTTTGTTCCTCCGCGGCGCCATCCGACAGGAACGCCACCAGGGACTCTCCGGGTAGCGGCATGTGCGCGTACTGAAGTTCAGCGAAGCCGAGGTATCCGCCTTCCATAATGCCGCCGGCGGTATGGGGGTTCACGTGGCTGCCCAGCGGCGCCGCCATACCGCCATCCGGTCGCTGGCGGTAACTGTAAAAATCCGTTGCCAGCACGGACAGCCCTTCAGGGCCCTGGTACCGGTCCAGTTGTTCCGGATGCAGGTTGCCTGTCAGCACGTTGAGGGCGTCAATGGCGGCAACGCAATGCCCCTGGCCCATGAGCCAGCTGCGGGTCTCCCCGGTCAGATTGTTCAGTGCCAGATAGGCGGCATAGGCCGGTACCATGTTCAGGGCGCCGCCGGTGTGGCCTTCCGGATGACTCTTGAAGTCTCGCGCTTTCAGTGGCTGACCGGTAATATCCACCCGATTCGCGTAGGTCATGTGGGCAACCAGCCATAACCCCACACTGGTCAGACGGTCCAGCGCGCACAGCTTGCGAAAAACGGTCGCAGTGTCGGGTTGTCGTCCCTCGGCGACCAGTCCGTCGGCCATCGCTTTGGCCCTGGCGCAGGTCGCCGGGGAATGCTTTATGACACCGTAACCGTGCCACCAGCGTTCAAAATCAGGGCATCCGTGTGATGGAGCAGCCGGTTCCGGGTGGCTGGGTGATGACATGACGGGCCTCCATGGCGCAAAGGTCTAGAGGGATTGTAGATGATGCCCTCCGAGCGGCCTTTGATGCAGGTCATCCGGAGGTCAATCCGGCTGGGGAACCTGATCGCTAGGGTGAGACCAGCGCCATCTCACGCTCGGTGTAATGGCTCACCATATCCGCCAGTCCCCCGGCCAGTTCATCAAAAGTGATGGGCGGCGCAGGATCACACAGGTGCCGCACCACCGAATAGATGCCGCCATTGATCATGATGTAGCTCATGGTCGGTATGTTGCGGATCTTCAGGGTCTCCGGATGGTGCATCAGGTACTGGGTGACCAGTTCCGACAGGGTCTTCTGCAGCGGTTCCACGTGTTGTTCGAAGTCCAGCGCCATGGCGTAGCGTGCGCACTTGAGATAGCGCTCGTTGTTGGCCTGGAGGAAATCCCGAAAATGTCCGAGTAAATCCAGCACCGCTTCCTTAATCGGTTTCCGAACAATGGTCGGGATCAGCGGCTGGATCATGGCAATGGTATCGGCGACGAACCGTTCGCTCATCACCCGGAAGATCTCTTCCTTGTTCTCGAAGTACTCATACAGAGAGCCCACGCCAACCCCAGCAATATCAGCAATTTGCCGGGTTGTTGTGGCGGCTGGCCCACGCTCCGCCATGGCAATAAAGCCCGCTTCGACAATGGCGTCCACGGTGGCTTTGGCGCGTTGCTGAACAGGTTTTCTGGCCATAAATTTTCCGAATTGAATCCGAACAAGCGTTCGCTTTATTGTAGGTAGATAATTCACTGACAGTCAAAGTGTAGGTATTCCATGTTTGGAAGTCGTTTGCCCAATAAACCCAGCCGTGGCGCCGCTGCGGTTGTAACCGGTGCCGGTAGTGGTATTGGCCGTGCGTTCGCGCTGGAAATTGCACGCCGGGGCGGTTCTGTCCTGTGCTCGGACATCAACCTGGCTACTGCCGAGGAAACGGTGGCACTGGTCAAAGAGCTGGGTGGTCAGGCCTGGGCGTTCAAATGCGACGTCAGCAAACTCAATCAGGTCGAAGCAATGGCCGAGGAGGCCGAGCGGGTGCTTCCCGGGCCGGTGAGCCTGGTGATCAATAACGCCGGTGTCGGTGTCGGTGGTAAACCCGTGGGCGAGGCACCCATCGCGGACTGGAAATGGACCCTGGGTATCAACCTGTGGGGCGTCATTCACGGCTGCCATGTCTTTACTCCGAAGCTGAAACAACTGGGGCGTGGTGGCATTATCAATGTGGCGTCCACTGCCAGCTTCTCCGCGGCTCCGCTGATGGGGGCCTACAACGTCACCAAGGCGGGCGCGCTGGCACTCACCGAAACCTTGGCGGTCGAACTGGCTGGCTCCGGTGTTTCGGTGACGGGACTATGTCCGACCCTGGTGAAAACCAATATCAAGGCCAACGGTCGTATTGTGGGAGAGTCATCAAAGCTGTTTGACCGTTTGATGGACCGTTTCGGTATGTCGCCGGAGCGCGTGGTGAACGATGCTCTGAATGCCCTGGATCGGGGCGATCTTTACGTGATGCCGCAGTTCGATGCTCGCATGATCTGGCGTGCCAAGCGTCTGGTCCCGCGCAGCTATGCACGGGGTATCGGGCTGATTAACCGGTTTGGTGTCAGCCGGCTGCACTGAACACACTGGCCGCAAGGAGTATGCATCATGGCGATGATTGACCTGGATAAAATGCTGGCGAAAGTGAAGAGCACCCAATGGTCCCTGTCGGATATCGACTGGGATGCACCGGGTGCCGATCTGATCACGGAAGAGCAGTGGCCAAAACTCAAGGACTTCATGACCGATCTGATGTGGATCGAGCATGTTGGTGCCCGGGCATTCGCGGCCATGGCCAAGAAAGCCCCGACAGATACCCTGCGTGAAATCTACACCTATTTTCACGCCGAAGAGCAGCGCCACGCCAACGTCGAAATGGCGCTGATGAAGCGTTGGGGCATGCTCGACGGTGACGAGTTGCCAGAGCCGAACATCAACCTGCGACTGATTATCGAGTGGCTGGATCGCCACAGCGATGAGGTGCCGGTATACGTGCTGGGTACTGTGGTGCCGATGCTGGAAATTGCCCTGGATGGCGCGCTCTGCAAGTTCCTGCTCGATACCGTGGACGATCCCGTCTGTCACCAGGCTTTTGAGAAGATCAACGATGATGAGTCCCGTCACCTCGGTGTTGGCTTTTCTGTGATGGAAATGCAGGGGCACGGTGCGACTTATATCAAAACGGTCGAAATGGCGGCGCAAATCGCGAACCCGCGGGTGATCCTGGGGATCGCATCCTACTTCCCGTTGCTCAACAAGATGCGTGACAACGTGGTGGCTATGGGCCTGTCGGAAGAAAAGCTGTACGCGTGCATGGAGAAATTCGAGAAAATCGGCGGTCGCACCAGGGAAGGTCGTAGCAACCCCTGGTTCCAGATCATCAAGTTCCACAGTCGTTGGATGGTGGATCGGAACAATAAGTTTTACCACGTGCCGGTTGATGCATTGGTAAAGGCCACCAGTTACATCCCCCGCAAGCTCTTGCCGGCGGTACCGTCCTGGGTCAAAGAGCTGACCTACGAACCGACTGCCTGATCCAGCCTGGATGAAGACGCGTGGTGCCTGCTTGATGAGGCACCGCGTGCCCTATTTGTTTGTGAGAACATGATATGACCAATGCGACCCCTTCCCGAAAGCCCAAGACCCCAGCAAAAAAGACGCCTGCAACAAGTGTGAAAAAGCATAAACCTGCGACCGTGCTTATTGTGGGCGCCGGATTTGCCGGTCTGGGTACCGCCATCCGATTACAGCAGGCCGGAATCAAGGACATCGTGATTCTGGAGCGGGCCGGGGAAGTCGGCGGGACCTGGCGCGATAATAACTATCCGGGTGCAGCCTGTGATATCCCGTCCAATCTTTACTCCTATTCCTTCGATCAGAACCCGGACTGGTCCCGCAGCTTCTCGGGCAGTGAGGAAATTCTGGGCTACATCAAGGCCATGGTGAAACGTTTCGATCTGGAGAAGTACATTCGCTTCAACCAGAATGTGAGTGATCTGGCCTTTGATGAGGATCAGGGGATTTGGAACGCGACGACCGACCAGGGCGATGTATTCAGCGGGCGAGCAGCCGTTATGGCACAGGGGCCACTGTCCAACGCCAGCTTCCCGGATATTTCGGGCATCGAAAAGTATCAGGGCCACAAGGTGCACAGTGCCGCCTGGGATCATGACTACGACTTTCGCGGAAAGAAGGTCGGGGTGATTGGTACCGGTGCCAGCGCCATTCAGATCATCCCGGAACTGGTCAAAGACGCCAGCAAGCTGACCGTCTTCCAGCGTACGCCGGCATGGGTGGTGCCGCGTCCGGATTTCGACACACCGGACTGGCAAAAGGCCCTGTTCCGCAAGGTGCCGGCGAGTCAGTCCGCTTTGCGCAAAGGGCTGTACCTGGCGCACGAATCCATGGCCCTGGCAGTGATCTGGAATTCGCCGATGACCCGATTGGCGGAGCGGCTGGGTCGCTGGCACCTGAAGCGCCAGGTCAAGGATCGCTGGCTACGTCGTCAGCTGACGCCGGATTATCGCATTGGCTGCAAGCGCATCCTGGTGTCGAACGACTATTACCCGGCTCTGCAGCAGCCAAACTGCAAACTGATTACCTGGCCGATCACGCGGATGTCCGAGAACGGCATCTTGACGGCCGAAGGTATTGAGCACCAGTTTGACTGTATCGTCTTTGCCACCGGCTTTGACGTTGGCCACTCCGGTACGCCGTTCCCGGTCCGTGGCGCGGGTGGCCGTAAACTGGACGAGGAGTGGAAACGTGGTGCCCAGGCTTATAAGAGCATTAACGTGGCGGGCTACCCGAACCTGTTCCTCACCTTTGGCCCCAACTCGGGTCCGGGCCACAACTCGGCGCTGGTGTATATGGAGTCCCAGATTGACTACATCGTCAAAGGCGTGAAGACGATTCTGGACAAGAATCTGAAGACGTTGTCCGTGCGCGGCGAGGCTCAGGACGAATACAACTCGAAGATTCAGAAACGGCTGGCAAAGACCAACTGGAACTCCGGTTGCAAGAGCTGGTATCTCACTGAAGATGGCGTGAATGCGACCATGTACCCGGGTTTTGCCACCCAGTATGCACGGCAGATGGCGTCGCTTGAGCTGAAAGATTATGAGCTGATCCCGGCCTGATAGCGTTGTTGTGAGCCGGTTTTTCTGACAATCTGAATGAATTGAGCCCTGTCGGCGGACCTCGTGGTCGGACAGGGCGTTTTCGTTTGTTTGGATACCAGCAAGGAGACGTCGATGACCGAGGACAAGCGCCGTCGTTACTCAGCCCCGGTGGTGGATGGGCTCGGCAAGTCTGCCAGCCGTGCCATGTTGCGGGCCGTGGGCTTTACCGATGAAGACTTTCGCAAACCCCAGGTGGGTATTGCGTCTACCTGGAGCAATCTGACTCCGTGCAATATGCACATCAACCGCCTGGCGGAAGAGTCGGCGGCCGGTGCTGACGATGCCGGTGGCAAGGCTCTGATCTTCAACACCATCACCGTGTCCGACGGCATCGCCAATGGCACCGAGGGCATGAAGTACTCTCTGGTATCCCGGGAAGTTATCGCCGATTCCATTGAAACCGCCGCCGGTTGTGAGGGCTTCGACGGTCTGGTGGCCATCGGTGGCTGTGACAAGAACATGCCGGGCTGCATCATGGGCCTGGCGCGGCTGAACCGCCCGTCGGTCTTTGTCTATGGAGGCACCATCATGCCCGGGGAAAACCACACCGACATTATCTCGGTGTTCGAGGCGGTGGGGGCCCATGCCCGCGGCGATCTGGATCTGATCGAGGTGAAGCAGATCGAGGAAACCGCGATTCCCGGCCCAGGCTCCTGCGGTGGCATGTACACCGCCAACACCATGGCATCGGCCATTGAAGCCATGGGCATGAGCCTGCCGGGCAGTTCGGCGCAGAACGCGGTGTCCGATTCCAAGGCGGAGGACTGTCGTGCCGCTGGGGCAGCGGTGCTGAATCTGCTGGAGAAGGACATCAAGCCCTCGGATGTGATGACCCGGGAGGCATTCGAGAACGCCATTACCGTGGTGATCGCCCTGGGCGGCTCCACCAACGCGGTTCTGCATTTGCTGGCCATGGCCAGTACCGTGGGGGTCGAGCTGTCACTGGACGATTTCGTGGAGATCGGTAAGCGGGTGCCGGTGCTGGCGGATCTGCGCCCCAGCGGTCATTACATGATGTCCGAACTGGTCGCTATCGGCGGTATTCAGCCGCTGATGAAGATGCTGCTGGAGCGCGGGCTGCTGCACGGTGACTGTCTGACGGTGACCGGCCAGACCCTGGCGGAAAACCTGGCGGACGTGGCGCCGTACCCGGAAGGCCAGGACATCATTCATGCATTCGACAATCCCATCAAGGCCGACAGCCACCTGCGGATTCTGTTCGGCAATCTGGCACCGACCGGTTCCGTAGCCAAGATTACCGGCAAGGAAGGCACCCACTTTACTGGTCGCGCGCGGGTGTTCCATTCCGAGGAAGAGGCCCAGGAGCGGATTCTCGATGGTACGGTGGTGGCCGGTGATGTGCTGGTGATCCGTTACGAGGGGCCCAAAGGTGGCCCTGGTATGCGAGAGATGCTCAGCCCCACATCGGCGATCATGGGCAAGGGCCTTGGCAGTGATGTGGCACTGATTACCGATGGCCGTTTCTCAGGTGGCAGTCACGGCTTTGTGGTCGGTCATATCACCCCGGAAGCGGCAGAGGGTGGTCCGATTGCCCTGGTGGAAGATGGTGACACCATCACCATTGATGCAGTGACCAACCGCATTGAGCTGGATGTGTCGGAGGCGGAGCTGGAGAAACGGCGCAAGGCCTGGAAGGCACCGGCACCCCGCTTTACCCGCGGTGTGCTGGCGAAGTATGCCCGCACCGTCAGTTCCGCATCCCTTGGAGCTGTTACCGATCTGCCCTGATCCGTTCCGGACGCCCCCAGTAGTATCCCTGGCCATGGAGGCCGGGGAACTGCTGAAGCCACAATGCGATGGCTTCATCTTCCACGCCTTCCACCACCACGTCCAGATCCAGGGCTTCGCCCAGTTCCAGGGCAGCGCGAAAGATACGCTGTCGGGGTGGATGATCGAGAATATCTTCCAGAAAACTGCGATCGATCTTGAGTTCGTCCAGGTCGAAACTGGCCAACGTACCCAGGGATGAGTGACCGGTGCCAAAGTCATCCAGGGCGATGCGAAAGCCCTGTTGGCTGAGAGTGTGGATCATTACCCGTGCGGCTTCGGGATCCGCCATCATGGCGGTTTCGGTAATTTCCAGGATCAGCTCCCCGGGCTTCATCTCATGACGTGCGAGGATCTCCATTGCCTCCTGGTCAAACCGAGGGTGAGCCAGGTCTTTGGCCGAGATATTCACGGCGACCGCTATGTTGCTGCCGTATTTCAGCATCAAGCGTTTGTAGTCACTGCAAGCCTGGTTGATTACCCACAGTGTCACCGGGTGGATCATGCCCACCTGTTCGGCCAACGGAACCCAGTGGTCCGGCGGAACCTTGCCAAACTCCGGATGATGCCACCGGATCAGCGCCTCCACGGAACTGGTTCGCGCATCACGAACACCCACCTTGGGCTGATACTCCAGCCACATGCTGCCATTGGTCAAGGCATCCTCAACATCCAGCATCAGCATTTGTTGACGGTACTGCCATTCAGCGACCGAGGGATCATATTCGCACAGGGGCTGATCACCACTGAGTGAGGCAAAACCTGCTGAAGACAGCACACCCACCGCATCGGGGCCGTGCTCCGGGGCATGGGCAATGCCCACCGACGGGCTCCACGAGAAGGCAAAGCGCCCTTCGCGGAAATGCGTCCCAAGCCATGCTGTCAGTTCGTTCATGATGTGCTTATCGGAATTAGTCTCATCACCGCGGTAGAAGGCGAACGCATGGTTGATGGTGTCAATGCTGGCCAGGGCGTGCCCATTGATTCTGATCAACCGGGCCTCGAAGGTACGTTCGAGGAAGCGGCTCATGCGCCGCAGGTAGGTTTTCAGCAGTTCCTCGGCCGTGCGGTAGCCCAGTGTCTGTTCTATCTCGTTGAACCGTTGCAGGCGTATCAGGCACAGGGTGTAGGGGACTTTTTTGCTGTTGAGTGTCTCAAGGGACTCTTCCAGTATTGCGCGGTTGGGTTTGCCGGTCACCCGGTGGGTCTTCATCAGGTGGTCGTAATCCTTCTCGATTTTGGCCCTGAGCTGCCCCTCCTGGCGAGCGCGTACGTCGGCACTGAGCCGCTTTTTTCGCTCCTCGAGTAATAATCGTCCTACGCCGCTGGTCAGTATGAGGGAGGCGATGGCGGCACCAAGAAAAAAGGCGGAATCGGAAAGGCTGGTGACGGGTAGCCACCCGATGGTGCGCATTGACGACACGAAAGCGCCACTAAGAATTGCCAGAATGGAC
>NZ_KE007306.1:1218175-1238559 GCF_000397065.2 Marinobacter lipolyticus SM19 | reverse complement strand
CGGCAAGGATAAACAGGCCGGTCAGGGCTGCCAGCACCAGCAGCGAGCCTTGTCCCGGCAAAGGTAAGCCCAGGGGCGTCACAATTGCCAGGGCGAGAGCAGCGAGGCTGATGACATTGAGTATCGATGAAATGGGTCGGGATATGGACAGGAAGTGAGGCGTAAACTGGCACAGGGCAATCAGGCACAGGGGCAGGGATACGCTGAGCAGGGCGTTGAACTGGGGCCAGTCGGACCACAGGAACCAGAGCCCGAAACCGTCCATGACCAGCTGGCTGTGCATGACCCCGACCATCAGCACGCTCAACCAGGCCAGCCCGGGGCGACGAAGCATGATGACGATGCTGATGTTGAACAACAGGGCAAAGGTCAACAGGCCGCCGATAAAGGCCTTCCAGGCCAGGGTGAAGGCTGTGTGCCCAAGAATGGTTTCCGGTTTGTGGATGGATATTGGTAGCAGGGTTGGGCCGGCATTTTCAACTTCGAAAAAGAAGGTGGTCGTGCCGGGATGCAGGGTGACGGGCCAGATCCATTGTGGCAGATCATACAGGCGGTTGCTGAAGGGGTGGATGTCGCCCATGTGCGGCAGTCGCTCCAGCGTACCGTCCGGGGTGATCATGGCCGGAGTGATGCTGTCCATCGATGGCGCAGTCACCACAAGAAGCTTGCGCGTGGCCTGTTGTTCCGGGTTGTCCAATGAGAAGCGGAAAGTGGCGGGCTGGGTCGGGTAGCCAATGCCGGTATGGTTTTCCGGTGTCGTGGTCCAGGGAATGGTGGATGCCCCTGGTGTCGCGAGGATTGCGTCCAGTGATTGCAGAGTAAATTCTGTTGGGACGTGATCAGTGTGATCGGCCGCCCTCAATTCCGGGAGAGCATGACCTGCTTTGATGCTGTCATGGTTAGACAGGATTGAAGTAACGGTCAGCCCGTAAACCAGACCAGAAACGAGAAGGCTCAGGGGTAACCAGCGCCGGAGCAGTCTTGGTATTTGCCGCCAATTATGGACAGGGAGGGCGCCAGGGTCGGATTGCGGGTTCGCCGATGAGTCCATTCAGGGATTGATCCTGCTGGTCAGTTTAAAGTGCCAAGGAGGCTGTTACAAAGCGGTAACAAACATTAATATTGTGTAACATTATGAATTAAAAGAAATTTTACTCCATTTTATAGTGTTTTGCATTTGCCGTTTAAAACGGATGAGCGAAAAGTGTGACGGTGGGCACGCAAAAAGCTGATGTTGCGATTGTGAAGGACTGTTAATCCTGGCGCGGGGTGAGGGGAGTTCCTGTGCGGGATTCGCTGGTATAGTAGGCTGGATTTTATTCACCATCGAACAGATTCACCCGAGGTAGATTAATGTATCGACGAGTCCTGTCTGGCCTGATGTGCCTGATGTTCATTTCCGCCATGTCCAAGGCTTACGCTCATGAACAACGGGCGGAAACGCTGCAACTGGCGTCCGTTAATGCAGCGGCGGCCTATGCCGGCAGTAATGAACTGGTGGTCGACAAGCATGCCGACAGGATCGTACCGATCGCGTCCATCACCAAGCTGATGACGGCGCTGGTGGTCATGGAGTCCGGAGAACCGCTGAACGAATGGCTGGAGTTCAGGAAGCGCCACCTACCTGCAGCGGCCAATGCGTACACTCGTATCCGGGTGGGGTCCGAGATGCGTCGCGCCGACATGTTGCGGATTGCCCTGATGTCATCGGAGAACTTTGCCGCCTACACACTGGCGCGCCATCACCCCGGTGGCTATGACGCGTTTGTCCAGGCGATGAATAAGAAAGCCCTGGAACTGGGCATGACTCGCACGACGTTTGTGGATCCAACCGGGTTATCGGTTGAAAATAGGTCTACCGCAGCGGACCTGATCAGGCTGGTGAATGCGGCCTCGAAGCATCCACAGATCGGGGATTACTCCACCACCCGCTATTATACCGGTCGGTTTCGCCAGCCTCGTTACAGCCTGTCATTTGGCAACACCAATGTCCTGGTTCACCGGGACAGCTGGGGCGTTGGGCTGAGCAAAACCGGTTACCTGTCGGAGGCTGGGCGTTGTCTGGTCATGTTGTCCAATATGAACGGTGAGCAGGTGGTGACCGTGTTGCTTGACTCGCTGGGCACACGTTCCCCGATGGGAGATGCCGGCCGCATTCGAAACTGGCTGGATACCGGTGCCCCGGGTAAGGTGGCTGCGGCGGCGAAAGCGTACGAGCAGGAAAAAAACGCGGCTTATACCACTGCCCGAAGACAGGACGCAGTGTCAGATGAACAAGCTGCAGTCGGTGTGAATTGATACCGGAAAACCGGGATAAGTGAGGATTCAGCCCGTGATTCAAATAGTGACAACCGGTGGCACCATCGACAAGGTGTATTTCGATGCCAACAGTGAGTTTGAGGTGGGCGAATCCCTGTTGCCGGAATTGCTGAGCGAGTCCAATATTCACGACGGCTACCAGATCACCGGGTTGATGCGGAAGGACAGCCTGGAAATGGACGACGCGGACCGGGAACTGGTACGTCATACGGTGGCGTCGTCCGATTACGACAAGATCCTGATTACCCATGGTACTGATACTATGGCAGCAACCGCCCAGGCCCTGACGGCGATTAAGGATAAAACCATTGTCCTCATGGGCGCCATGCAGCCGGCCAGGATGCGTCGCAGTGATGCTGTGTTCAACCTCGGGTTCGCGTGGGCGGCGGTCCAGCTGTTGCCTGCAGGTGTGTATATCGCGATGAACGGTGAGGTATTTGCGGCCGGCGCCGTACGCAAGAATCTGAAAGCCCAGCGATTCGAGCGTACCTGAGCAGTTTCAGGGTATGCTGCTGATTTCTGCCTCGGTCAGCTCCCGGAACGCGCCAGGAGCCAGATTACTGTCCAGCGCAATGGCGCCGATACTGATCCGGTGTAAAGCTTCCACCCGGTTCCCCGTCGCGGCCAGCATGCGCTTCACCTGATGGTAACGCCCCTCTGAGATGGTCAGTTCAATCTCGTACTCGCCGACGCGCATGGCTTTGGCCGGCTTGGTAGGCCTGGGATCATTCCTGAGTTCCATGCCCGCCCGCAATTGTTGCAGGGCGGCTTCGGTAATCGGGTCACTGAGAGTAACCCGATAGGTCTTGGGGCATTTTACCCGGGGCGAGGTTACGCGGTGAGACCATTGGCCATCGGAGGTCAGTAACAGCAACCCGGTGGTGTCGGCGTCCAGGCGACCGGCGATATGCAGGTTATGCCGCAGATTGGTGGGTAACAGATCCAGGGCCGTAGGGTGGTCGCTGTCGGTGGTCGCACTCACCACGCCTTGGGGTTTGTTGAGCATCAGGTAACGTTCGCCGGGCAGGGCCAGAAGGTCATCATCCAGAGTGACGCTGCCGTTCGTACCGATATGAGTGGAAGCCTGGCGACAGGCCTCGCCGTTCACCATCACGCGCCCCTGACCGATGACCCGTTTGGCTTCCTTGCGGGACAGCGGCGTGGTGCTGGCAATGAACTGGTCCAGTCGCATGATCAGGAGCACCCTTCTCCCGGAGGTGGCAGTTCCAGGCTGGCCAGGCACAGAACCGGTGCCGCACCGGTCAACCTGGCCCACAGTGCACCCAGCAACTCCGGGCGCAGGGCTGGGCCGTCCTGGCGATAACTGGCGTAGGGTTCCAGGCCGTTGCCATTGTCCGCCGCCAGCACAAAGGTAAACGGATGGGCGCCGGGCACGCCCAGTCGGACATCGGTGGCCAGCAGTAAGCCGTCAACCTGTTCGTAATGGAGAAACCCTTCAGTAAACCATGCCAGTCGCTGGCCTTCCTCCAGCGCCAGAGCCTGTTCAGCCAGGACCGGGTCCCGCGGGAACACCTCAAGAGTCAGCGGGGCGTCGCCATCAAGGAAACCGGTGACCATCTCCACGCGGCGGTCGTCGCTGATGGCTGTGACGCGCCAGAGGATGGTATTGAACGGCATTGGCTGCACCATGCGCGGCGCATCATCCAGCCCAGCCGCCGCCAGTGTTGGCTCGACCCGGCTGGAAATTATCTGTTGCGCCACCAGAGTCCACCCGAGATACAGTGTGGAAACGCCAAGGCCCACGACGAGGCTGCGGGGCATTGATGGTCTCATCAGGAAACAACCAATGGCCACCAGCAGTGGCAGAGTATACAGCGGGTCGATAATAAAAATGCTGTGCAGGGCGATGGGTGGCCCCAGCGGCCAGAACAACTGGGTACCGTAGGTGGTGAAAGTGTCCAGCAGGGGGTGGGTAACCAGAATCAATCCGGTTAGTAGCAGCCAGCGTCGGTAACTGATCACCGGATTCCAGCGCCAGAGTCCCCATGCCAGCATGATAGAGAGTGGTATCAGGACAAACAGCGAGTGAGTGAATCCCCGATGCTGGGTGAAATTGGCCACGGCGGTACCGTAATCGATAACCACGTCCAGGTCCGGGAGGGTGCCCAGAACGGCACCCGTTACCAGTACTGACCGCCCCAGAGCCTTGCCGGCAACGGCGCCAGCGATAGTGGCCCCGAGGGCAGCTTGCGTTATCGAATCCATGAGCTCAAGTCCACATCATCAGAGATCAAGGTCGAGTCGGGAAAAGACCGGTTCTCCCGGGTAGCCATCGGCAACCATGCCCTCGCTGGCCTGAAACTGGCGGATGGCTGAACGCGTGGCGGGGCCCAGGATGCCGTCGGGCTCACCGCTATCAAAGCCATTGTCGTTCAGTGCTTGCTGCAGGGCCAGGATGTCCGCTCTGGACAGGTTTGGCTGGTCTTCTGGAGGTGGGTTCTGCAAGGTGCCGGCACCGGCGATCCGGTCGGCAAGGTGACCCACCGCGATGGCGTAGAATTCAGAGCGGTTCCAGCCCATGATCACGCGGAAGTTCTTGTAGGCAAGGAAGGCCGGTCCCCGGTGGCCGGATGGTACCACCAGCGCGGCCTTGATGGGTTCCTTGGCCAGAGGGTCACCAAAGGCATCGGTGACTCCGAGCTGGTTCCACTCTTCCAGGGTCAACCGACGGCCATCGGCCAGTTCGTAGTCAAAACCGTCTGGCAGGATCACTTCACGGCCCCAGCGGTAGTCCTTGTCCCAGCCCAGATCCTGCAGAAAATGTCCGGCGGACATCATGGCATCCGGCAGACTGTTCCACAGGTCACGCTTGCCATCCCCATCGGCATCCACGGCATGCTTCAGGAACACCGTTGGCATGAACTGGACGTGGCCCATGGCGCCGGCCCAGGAGCCTTCCATCTGTTCGACGGAAATGGCGCCTTCGTCAATAATCTGTAGTGCAGCCGTTAACTGTTCGGTGAAGAAGCCGCTGCGGCGAGGATCGCAGGCGAGGGTTGCCAGGGAGCTTGGGACGGACATTTTTCCGAAGTAGGTGCCGAAGTTGGTCTCCAGGCCCCAGAAGGCCAGCAGGTAGGGAGCCGGCACCCCGGTTTCCCGGGTGACATCGGCCAGCAGCTCCCGGTGTTCCAGCAACAGCGAGCGCCCATTACTGATTCGGTCGTCATTGACCCGGCGGTTCAGGTAATCGGCAAAGGTGGTGGTGAACTCCGGTTGTCGACGGTCAAGCTCGATCACCCGGTCCAGGTATTCTACCTGTGCGAGCACTTTGCTTGCGGTTGCTTCCGCAACACCGGCGTCAATGGCATGGGCCTTGAGGCGGCCAAGGCATGCCTGGAAATCGTCGGTGGAATCGGTATTGGAAGATGCCGGTAGTGAAAAAACGGCAAGAATACCGGTCACGGAAAGGCAACGGAGAATCCTTTTGCCGGGGGTAGTCCCTGATTGTTTCTTAAGCACGCAAAACCTCGGTGTGGATAGCGGTTGGTGAGGTGCCCGATAAGCATAGGCTGACCCATGTTAGCTTTTTTTCGACCAACGGAAATACCGGTTTGGGCCTCTAAGGGTGACAATTCTTTAACTCGCCAGTTCCTTTGCAGGTGAATTGTGGTGTTTTTGTAGCACGGAGGTTCCACGCTGCCTGCTTTGTTCTATAGTTTGGTCGTACATTTCCTGTGGTTGGTCACGAAGAAGGTCGGGAAACATGGCAACGCTGAAGGCGCTGGTCGTTGATGACGCCAGCTTTGTGCGGGATCTGGTGAAACGAACACTACGCCAGCGCTTTCCCGTCATTGAAACCACCGATGCACAGAATGGGCGCCGGGCGCAGTCCCTGATGTCCCGCACGACGTTTGACCTGATCCTCTGCGATTGGGAAATGCCGGAAATGTCGGGACTGGAACTCCTGCAGTGGATGCGGAAGCAACCCCAGTACGAGAAAGTACCCTTTATCATGATCACCAGTCGTGGCGACAAGGATCACGTGGTTGAAGCGGTCAGGGAAGGTGTGTCTGAGTACCTTGGCAAGCCGTTCAGCCCCGATGGGCTCAGCAAGAAGATTATCAAGGTGATGGGGCGCAAGCTGAAGGATGTGATGGACCGTAGTGGCAAGTCCATGGAGGGGCCGGCAGATGCCTTCAAGGAATCTGCTGCTCTGCTGACCCAGAAACGGGAGTCGGCACCGGCGCCCGCGGTGCCGGACGTCCGACCGGCAGCCTCGCCATTGCTGAAGAAGGGCGGCGCCGGTGGCGAGAAACCACCGGCTTCGCGTGGTGCGATGAGCGCGGCGTCGGTCCGATTTGCCGACTACACCCTGAAATCCGTGGTCAAGGACATAAACCTGACCGAGGTCAGGGTCATTGCGAGGAGTGACCAGCAGTTTCCCGGTATTCTTGACCAGGCGGTGGTTGATATCGAAGTGGCGGAAGACCAGATGGCCAGGCTGAATGGCTATGTCCAGCAGTTGCAGGCTGTCGACAAGCGGCAGGACACCGACTTTGTCAGTGTAACCATCCGCTTCGTTGATGAGGACCCGAAAAAGATGGAAGAGCTGTCTCGCTTTATCGCCCGTTTCCGTGCCGGTGCTCGCTGATCAGGACACCTTCTCAGGCGCCCGCTCCACCAATCTTTCCCTTGGGAGATGGCAGATGAACTCGCTGCCGTCGCCAATCCGGCTGCGGATTTCCAGGTTACCGTCGTGGTTCAGCAATACATGTTTGACGATGGCCAGGCCAAGACCGGTCCCGCCAGTTTCTTTGTGACGGCTCGGGTCGGCGCGATAAAAACGTTCTGTCAGGCGGGGAATGTGCACCGGGTCGATACCAATGCCGGTATCCCGCACTGACAGGTGGGCGCCTTCCCGGTTTGCGCTCCAGGTGACGGTGATGTGGCCTTTCGCCGGTGTGTACTTCACAGCATTGAATACCAGGTTGGAGAATGCGCTGCGTAGCTGGCTTTCATCGCCTTTCAGCAGTCGGTGATCGGTGATGTTGACGCTGAATTCATGCTGTTTGTCTCCGCTGAGGGCGCTGGCGTCGTGACAGATTTGTCGAATCAGGGCTTCGACATCGGTCACGGTATCGTTGACCGTTTGTTCTCCGGTTTCAATCTTGGACAGCAGTATCAGGTCAGTAATCAGGGCCTCCATTCGGGAGGACTGCTGTGCCATGGTGTTGACGGCCCGCCGCCATTTTGGGGGAAGCTCGTCGGCATTGTCCACCAGGGTTTCGAGGTATCCGCTGATCACCGTCAGGGGCGTTCGCATTTCATGGGATACATTGCCCACAAAATCCCGGCGCATCTGTTCCAGCTGGTAGAGCCGGGTGACATCCTTGGCGACGATCAGGCGGTCATCGTCCCCAAACAGGCTAATCTGTATCTGCAGGCGGATGTGCGGCTTGGCCGGTGAATGGATTTCCAGGGACTCCCGGTAATCCCGGGCATCAAAATAGGCCTTGAACGCCGGTGTGCGTATCAGGTTATGAATATACTGACCCCGGTCGGTATTGCGCCGAAAGCCCAGCAGGTATTCCGCCGAACCGTTCCACCACTCCATGGTGCCATTGGCATCTGTCATGATGACGCCGTCACGCATGGCATTGGTGGATTCCTGCACGCGATTGATCCGGGCTCTCAGGCGGTCTTGCAGGTGCAGGTGGTTCTGGTGGAGTTTGTGGAGGCTGTCGAAAATGTCACCCCACAAGCCCACACTCTGCGGTGCCTCGCTGGTACCTCCGGGATTACCCAGCCAGTGATAAAGCCTCTTGGCCTGGACCAGCGTCCACCAGAGATAGCCGATCAGGCCGGCAGTTAATCCGTATATCGGGTAACCAAAGAACGCTCCGGCAACGGTGCAGACGATCAGGAACGCAATAATCAGGCGCAGATGTCGTGACCAGTTGTATTGCATGCAGCAGCCTTACAATTAAAGTGGCGCCGGTGCTCGCCGATTATGCGGCTTTGGTTGAAAACCGGTAGCCGGCACCACGAACGGTTTGGATCAGATAGTCATACTGGTCGCCAAGGGCTTTGCGCAGGCGACGAATATGCACGTCTACCGTCCGCTCTTCCACGTAAACGTTGCCACCCCAGACCTGATCCAGTAGCTGTGAGCGAGTATATACCCGTTCCTGGTGGGTCATGAAGAACTGCAGCAAGCGGTATTCGGTGGGGCCCATGTTGAGGGCGCCCTGTTCCGTAGAGACGCGGTGGCCAATAGGGTCAAGGGTAAGGCCTTCCACTTCGATCGGCGCGTCGACACCGGGGGGCGTGGCGCGGCGCAGGACAGCTTTGAGGCGCGCGACCAGTTCCCGTGGTGAGAAGGGTTTGGTGATGTAGTCGTCGGCGCCGACTTCCAGGCCCTGGATCTTGTTATCTTCCTCGACCTTGGCGGTCAGCATGATGATGGGAATATCGGCGGTGGCCTCTTCTTTTTTGAGGCGTCGGGCGAGTTCTACGCCGCTGGTGCCCGGGAGCATCCAGTCGAGCAGGATGAGATCGGGTTGTTTGTCGACGATCAGGGCATGCGCTTCGAGGGCGTCCGATGCCTCCAGATAGTCGTAGTCCGCCATTTCGAGCGCCACGGCGATCATTTCGCGGATCGGGGCTTCGTCATCGACGATCAGGACAGTTTTTCCAGTCATGAGCATTAACCTGTATCAGACCTAGTATTGTTGCTGCTTCATTACAACGCCCCAGTGTTACAAGTATATGACACAAACTGCTTTTGGCTTGGGAGGATGTGCCGGAGTGGGCCGGGCCTCCACAAACACGCCGTGAACCCATCCATGGGGGCTCCGCATTGCCATCCCTGGCAATGCAGGGTTTGTGGAGGCCCGGCCCACTCCGGCACGCCAAGCTTGTTCGGGCCTTCCACGAATTACTGAATGAGTAGGTCGATAACTAGCCCGGTAAACACAGCAAACCCAGCCCAGTTGTTGTTCAGGAACGCCTTGAAACACCCCTCCCGCTCGCGGAGGCGGGCCAGGTATTGTTGATAGCCGAACAGGCAGGCCATGGCCAGTACACCCAGGTAATAAACTACCCCCAGTTCTGCCTGGCTGCCGATCATCACCATAATGATCACCACCAGAGCCTGGAGGAAGCCGATGATGGCGCGGTCGGCGTCGCCGAAGAGGATGGCGGTGGATTTGATGCCGATTTTCAGGTCGTCGTCACGGTCGACCATGGCGTAGAGGGTGTCGTAGGCCACAGTCCATAGTACGTTGGCGGTGAACAGCAGCCAGGTCAGCTGGGTGAGTTCGTTGGCCTGTGCCGCCCAGGCCATGGGGATGGCCCAGGAGAAGGCGGCGCCGAGGAACAGTTGCGGCAGGTGGGTGTAGCGCTTCATGAAGGGGTAGATGAAGGCGAGTACCACGCCGCCAAAGGACAGGTACAGGGTCAGCGGGTTGGTGAACAGCACGACCATGAGGAAAGCGACCAGCGAGAGGCCGAGGAACAGCGCGACTGCTTCCCAGGCGTCGATGCGGCCAGAGGTCAGGGGGCGGTCTTTGGTGCGTTTGACGTGGCGGTCGACTTTGCGGTCGGCGAAATCGTTAATGGCGCAGCCGGCGGCGCGCATAAGGAACACGCCCAGGGTAAAGATAATGAGGTTACCGATACTGGGCGCGCCTTCGGCGGCCAGCCACAGGGCCCAGTAGGTGGGCCAGAGCAGGAGCAGGCTACCGATGGGGCGGTCCAGGCGCAGCAGCTTGGCGTAATCGGCCAGTCGGCTCTGGATATGGTCGGGCATGGCATTCAGCAGCATAGGGGGTGGTCCGGGTTGTTATGTCTGGCTTCTGTGCGGGGATTATAGCCAGCGTAGGTCAGGGGATTAAAGCCTGGTTTCAGTGACAGAAGCGTGGCAGGAAGTATTCGCCAACCAGCAGGGCCTTGTCGCCGCTGTAGAAACGGGAGCGTCGTGCAACCGGGGGTTGTGCCGGATGGCTGGTGTGGCAGATGCCGGTTTCAAACGGGCCACGTTGCCACAGTGGGTTGCTGAACAGCCAGGCGCCAAGGGGTTTGCGGCCAAGATGGCGCAGGCACCGGCCAGAGCCGGCGAGGGTTGCCAGCGGAATAATGGTGCGTGCCAGGACCCAGGGCTCACCATCGCCGCACAGATGGACTTCCCGGATCCAGGCGTACTGGCGTTCCGGAATGTTCAGGGTACGGGCCTCTTCCCGGTTAGGCAGGGTAAAGCCCTCGCGGGTCACGTCCACGTGAAACGAGCGGGCACAGCGTAACTGCAGTTCCCGTGTCAGCGATCCTTCCACCTGCAGCCAGTAACGGGCCGGGCCATGCACTGTGGGGTTGCTAAGCCCGGCAGCAGCCAGGGACTGGTACCAGTCGGTAGGGGGGATGGTCAGGGCATTGGCCTGGTGATTAAAGCCCTTTAACGGCATAAATCCCGGGAGCGTTGCGCCAGTAGCCCTTGTAGTCCATGCCATACCCGAACAGGAAGCGGTCTTCCACTTCCAGCCCGGTGAAGTCGGCTTTCAGGTCCGGGCGGGCCTTGCGATCGTGCTGCTTGTCGACCAGGACGGCGGTCAGTACTTCCTTGGCTCCGTGGGCCAGGCAGTAATCCGCAATGGCACACAGCGTGGTGCCCTCATCCAGAATGTCGTCCACGATCAGCACCGTGCGGTCCTGCATGTCTGCGTCCGGGCTCAACTTCCACTCCAGGATCCCGCCAGTGGTCTCCTGTCGATAGCGGGTGGCATGAAGGTATTCCGCCTGGACTGGAAATTTCAGCAGTGGCAGCAGTTGTCCGGTCAGTATGAGACCACCGTTCATTACACAGAACAGCAGCGGATTGCTGTCTTTGAGGCGGTCAGTGATGGTTTCTGCCAGGGCGCGAATGGCATCCTGTACCTGCTGTTCACTGACCAGGCAATCGGCTTCGTTCATTACCTGGTTCATTTCGGCGACGGTATCGGGCATAGCGGTCGGATCCTGTCGTAAAACGGGCGATTATACCGGAGGAGGAGGACGGAAGGGAGGGGCAGCGCCAATGCATCATGGTGGGTATTTGTTGCTATTGGCAGAAAAACCGCCGGGTCACTGTCCTGAGTGGCATTGGTCAATTGTGGAGGGGTGGGTATGATGGTGGCCCGATATGAGTAATGGGCAGTTGCTACAAAAACTTGCGTGCATGATTGTCTGACAATTATTATTGCGCCCTGACAAAAATTGCGGAGAGAGATTATGAAAAAGTGGCAGTGTGTGGTGTGTGGCCTGATCTATGACGAGGCAGAAGGCTGGCCGGAAGACGGTATCGAGCCGGGTACCAAGTGGGAAGATGTGCCGGAAGACTGGGTGTGCCCGGACTGCGGTGTTGGCAAGGAAGACTTTGAAATGATCGAGATTGGTTAACACCAGCACTTCATCTACAGGTTCAATATAATCGGAGAACAGGAATGACTACAGAAGCCCCTATCGTTATCGTGGGTACCGGTCTGTCGGGTTACTCACTGGCCAGGGAAATCCGTAAGCAGGACAAGGACATCCCCATTGTCATGGTGACGGCTGACGACGGCTTCAGTTATTCCAAGCCGATGCTGTCTACCGGGTTTACCAAGGGCAAGGAAGCCGACGAGCTTGCCCAGGCAACATCCGAGGCGATGATCGAGCAACTCAATCTTGACCTGCGGACCTACACCACGGTGACCGGTATTGATACCGAGGCCCATGAGCTGGTGACCGGTGAAGAACGCATCAGGTACAGCAAACTGGTTCTGGCCTGGGGCGCGGATGTGATCCGTCTGTCGATTGAAGGCGACGGCCAGGATCGGGTGTTTTCTATCAACGACCTGATGGATTACCGGGCATTTCGCGAAGCGCTGGCAGGTAAGAAGCGCGTGGCCATCATGGGCGCGGGTCTGATTGGTTGCGAATTTGCCAACGATTTGCGTAATGGCGACTACGAGGTGGATGTCATTGCGCCCTCGGACACATTGATGCCCGGACTACTGCCGCGACCGGCGGCCGAGGCGGTCAAATCTGCCCTGATAGATCTCGGGGTAGGCTTCCATCTGGAAACCGTAGTGGATCGGATTGACCGTGAAGGTGACGGCGTGACGCTCGCGCTGGCAAATGGCGAAACCCTGCAAGCGGATCTGGTCATCTCGGCAGTTGGTTTGCGCCCAAGAACTGATCTGGCTAAAGCTTCGGGGCTTGAGGTCAATCGGGGTATCATGGTGAATCGGGCTCTGGAAACATCCGCTCCGGACGTATACGCCTTGGGCGACTGCGCAGAAGTTGACGGCCATGTGATGCTGTATGTCCTTCCGTTGATGGCCTGTTCACGGGCATTGGCAAAGACTTTGGTCAGTGAGCGTACAGAAGTGGCCTATGGCACCATGCCGGTGATGATCAAGACGCCATGCTGTCCCACCTCTGTCTGCCCCCCGCCATCCGATGCGGAAGGTGAATGGGAGCTGGAGCAGGATGGCAATAACGTGAAGGCCCTGTACAAGGCCGCGGATGGCACCATCCTTGGTTTCGCCGTCACCGGCAGTTACGCCGTGGAGAAGCAGGCGCTATCCAAGGAAGTACCGCCGATCCACGATTAAGCCTGTTGCGAAAATAGCTCGCTTGGGGTAGAAATCCATTCGTGAGCTAACGAATTAACAGGAGTAGGCATGCTTGAAGTAACCAGAAAGCTGGTAGATCTTCTGGATCTCTCGCCAATCGGGGACGATCATTTCCAGGGTGACAGTGAAGACCTTGGTTTCCCCAATGTGTTTGGCGGCCAGGTGCTGGGGCAGGGTTTGATGGCAGCCAGTCGTACGGTTGAAGGTCGGCTGCCCCATTCCCTGCATGCCTATTTCCTGCGTCCCGGTAACCACAGCATGCCGATCGATTACGAGGTCCAGCGTGTACGGGACGGCGGCAGTTTTTCGGTCCGGCGGGTGATTGCCCGCCAGGGCGGCAAGGAAATCCTGACGGGGTCTGTGTCCTTCCAGGTGGCGGAGGAAGGCTTTGAGCATCAACTGGAGATGCCTGACGCACCTGCGCCGGACACTCTGAAGTCGGAACAGGAATACGGCGAAATGCTGGCTCCTCACGTCCCGGAGCGATTTCGGGATAGCCTGACCCGTGACAGGCCGATCGAGATCCGGCCAGTAGACCCGGTCAATCCGTTCAAGCCGGAACCCCGCCCGCCCCATAAGCAAAGCTGGTTCAAGACCCAGGGTCACCTGCCAGATGACCCGGTCCTGCACCGTTGTCTGTTGACCTATGCCTCGGATTTCGCTTTCCTGGGCACCTCCCTGAATCCCCATGGCGTTACCTTCATGAGCAAGAACATGCAGGTAGCGAGTCTCGATCACGCCATCTGGTTCCACCGGGACTTCCGCATGGATGATTGGTTGCTGTACGACAAGGACAGCCCCAGTGCGTCGGCTGGTCGCGGGTTCAACCGTGGCAACTTCTTTAACCAGAGCGGTGGGCTGGTGGCCTCTACTACCCAGGAAGCGCTGATTCGTAAGCGTTCCCGCTAGTATCAGCCAAGCTTGCGACTGGTGTCGGACAGCGTGCGGCCAGTCGCCAGCCACGCCAGCATTTCGTCAATGGGCAGCGGTGGTGTCAGCCAGTAGCCCTGGACCATGTCGCAACCCATGGCTGCAAGAAGTTCCACGGTTCCTCCATCCTCAACACCTTCTGCAACCACCTTGTAACCCAGGGAGTGGCACATATCGATGGTGGTCTGCACGATGACACGATCGCCGGGGTGGGTAGCGATGTCGGTGATCAGGGAGCGGTCGATCTTGATCTCGCTGGCTGGCAGTTGTTTGATATAGGACAACGATGAATACCCCGAGCCAAAGTCGTCAATCGACACCGGGAACCCGGCCGAGTGCAGGGAATTCAGGGCTTTCAGGGAGTTGGCCGGATCCTGCATCATGGATGTCTCGGTCACTTCCAGCGTGAGCGTACCGCGGTGGTTGTGGGAGCAGTTCATCAACTGTTGAACAAATGTCGGGAAATCCGGCTCTCGCAGATTGTTCGGGGAAATGTTAACTGAAATGTCCAGTGGCCAGCCCTGCTCCAGCAATTGAGCCCTCAGTTGCAGTGATTGTTCCAGCACCCAGCGGGTCAGAGGTTTGATCAGGCCGGTTTGTTCAGCCAGGGCGATGACCTCGTCCGCCCCAATGGGTGATTTCCGGCGAGGCCAACGGATCAATGCCTCCAGTCCAACCACAGCATGGGTCGCCAGTGACAGCTTGGGTTGCAGGTGCAAGCTCAGCGCGTTGGACTGCAGCGCCTCTCTCAGTTCGGAGGCCAGTGTCAACCGGTCCGCGCTGTAGGAGTCCCGGGTGGGCTGGTAGTAGGCCAGGCCTCGATCACGGGCTTCGTTGGAGTCCTGGGCAATGTGAGCCCGACGTATGAGCGAATTGGTGTCCCGGGCATGTTCCGGATAGATCGCTGTGCCAATCTGTGGATCCAGGGGCAGTTGCATCCCCAGGTAGTCAATTGGCTCTCGCAGTTCGTCAAGGCCTTGAATGATGGCTCGTGGTGCAGCACTGAGCAGGTTCGCGTCTACGACAAAGCCGAACGTGCCGTTTTCAAGTGAGGCGAGGTAGGTGGATCGCTGGGCGGTGGTTTCCATGGTCTGTATCCCGGGCACGCCCCGCACAACACTGTGATAACGGCTAGCGGCCAGTTCAATCAGTCGATCGGTATTGCGGTGACCAAGGGTCTTGGTGATGGCCTGAAGGTTGTTCAGATGAATCACAGCAATGGCAAACCGGTGATCCGGAATTCGGGTGATGAGATCGTTGATCACCATCTCAAAGCTGGTGCGGTTGGGCAGCCCGGTCAACGGATCGTGCAGCGCCTGGTCCATCAGGCGCAATTCCGCTGAGCGTCGTGCGGCCATGGCTCTCAGCTCTGCCTCTCGGGCCTGGAGCCTGTCTTCCCGTTCATTGTACAGCCGTTTCGCCAGGGCGATGGTCAGCAGGATGGCCTCAAGGGCTGAGCCCACCTGCATGCCGTAGGTGGTCAGCCAATTGGTTGGCAATAATCCGTATTTGTTGGATGCGGTCAACATGGTGCCAATGATCAGCAACCCCCAGGCAACCGTGTAGTAACCAGCCTGGGGATTGCGTTTCAGCCACTGGACGGGGCCGATGATAAACAACAACAGGAAACCAGACAGCGCCAGGGCAACTGATGATTTGATGGAGGTGTTGAACTCCAGCACGAAAGTACCAAGGATGGCCAGCAGGCTGAGCCCGCTGACGAACTGTAGCAACAGGTCGGTTCTGGGGGCAGTATTGCGAAGACGCAGGAACGAACGTGCAAACAGCATCGCAAACAGCACGGCCATTGGCACGGCGATCAGCATGGTCTGATTGTGCAGCCACGGATTGTCTGGCCAGAAGACCTGGTAAGTCACCCCGCGAAGGGTGGCCATGAGAAACAGGTAGCCGAAGGTGGAAAGCACATAGAAAAGGTAGGTGGCTTCCCGCAGCGCCAGGAAAATGAACAGGTTAAAGAAAATGGTAGTGGTCAGGATGCCGTAATAAAGGCTGTGCAGCCGGTCCTCGGTAGTGAGGGCGTCGAACAGGGCGTTCTGCTCCCAGAGTCTGATTGGCACCTGGTGTGCGCCGCTGGTCTGTATGGAGAGGAGAATTTCGTAGTCGACCCCCGGTTCCGTGGTATAGGGAATCAGGAAGCTCGGGTGAGAGAGCGGCCGTTCGGAGAATGGCAGGTGGTCTCCGGTTTTCACGGTCTGGATAATCTTGCCGTCGGCCACGAGATAGAAACCAACGTAGTCCAGTTGCGGGTAGCTGATTTCCAGGACCTGATGGCCGGAGCCGCTGTCCAGGGACATGCGATACCAGTAATGTTCGGTCACGTACCCGAAATTCGGCGTTTCTTCCGCCAATGGTTGCCAGCCAGGACGATCCAGGAGTTCCGTCAACGCATCGTCCGCCACTGCCGGAGCCTTCAGGAAGGCAATGGCGGGTTGCGGTAGTCCGGAAGATGCCGGTGGAGCTGCCTGGGCACTGGCGGCCATGATGATCAATGCGCCCAAAAGGGCGAAAAGCAGAGCGATATGGCGCACAAAATACCAAGTTTGTTATGTTTGTTTGCTGCAGTATGGCCTCAGCCCGGTCCCCGCTCAAGACCGGAGACGGGAATATTCCGGAGAGCTGCCGATTCAGGCCACAGAGCTACAGGCTAGTAATCCAGTCCCGTATCCACGGCAGGGCTTCCATTTCCGGCTCAGTTGTTTCCAGTGCATCAATGCGCAGGGTGTTACCCACTTTCCGGGCGGCGGTTTCGTACAGCGCTTCTTCCAGTGCGTCTCCCGCACCACAGAAAGTGTCTCCGTAAGAGCTATCGCCCAGCACGATCACCCCAAAGGGCCGTCCGGGTTGCTGGGGGAGTTGTTCCCGCAGGGCCAGATAAAACGGTAACAGGTTGGGGGGCACCTCGCCTTGACCGGTGGTCGAGGTGCAGGCCAGCAGGGCATCGTCGTTACCGGTGATGTCGTCCAGGACCGGATTCTCCAGAATGGTTACCGCATGACCCTCGGGTTCCAGTGCCTTTTTTATTGCTCTTGCGGTCATCAGGGCACCGCCGTAGACGCTGCCGACCAGTATTCGTATTGCTGCCATGGTTCAACCTGTTAATCACTTTGGCGCACGATCATAGCGACTGGTTGCCATCGTCTCAAGGTCAGGGGGTTGGCCCGGATCCGTTATCCCCCTGATGAGGTCGTACCCGTGGTGCTATCTGGTTACGGCCGGCCTCTTTTGCGCTGTATAGATGAATGTCCGCCTGTTTCAGAAGCTCATCCACCGAACCGGCTTTGGCGATGGAGCAAACCCCGGCACTGATAGTAACCGGAAGCCGCTGCTCCCGGAACATGAATTCGGTGCTGACGACCTCCGCACGCAGGCGCTCTGCCAGAGCGAGCGCTTGTATCAGCGAGGTATCTGGCAGCAACAACAGGAACTCTTCGCCGCCCCAGCGGGCAGCGATATCGGACTGGCGGATGATCTGGCGTGTCAGGGCGGAAAAGGTCCTCAATGCCTCATCTCCGGCGTGGTGGCCATATTGGTCATTAATACCCTTGAACAGATCCAGATCGATCAGGGCAATGGAGAAGTGATGTCCCGATCGCTGGTAGCGCGAAAATTCGGCGTCCAGTCGGTGTTGCATCTCCCGGCGGTTGGCGAGGCCGGTCAGCTCATCGGTGCGAGCAGCATGTTCATGGGCCCGGGCCAGCGCCATCAGTTCATTTCTGGCTTTTAGCCGGCTGGCCTCAAGGACAAAACATAAGATGGACTCGAAGGTCAGGGTGGCAAAGAAGCGAATCTTGAAATCCAGAGTGTAGTCAGTGTTGACCAGCGGGAGGTCAGGAAACAGGAAGACCATCGCGGCAATCAGGTAGCAAAATAGCAGAATGGCCGTTCCGGTTCTCAGGCTGGTCAGGTAGAACAGCAGGGGAGGAAAGACATAGAACCACAGCGGTCCGGTATTGTTCTCGCCGCCTGAGGCAATGAGATAGGCAAACAGTGCGCCAACGGTCGCTATCAGCCCACTCTTTTGCACAGTCCGGTTGCCTGTGCGGGCAAACCAGAACATGTTGAATGCGAGGGGGATCGAAAACGCCCATAACGTAAGGGCGTGGCCGGTATGGCCGAACAGCCAGGCTTTGGTACCAATACCCCCAAGGAACAGAATGGCCATCAGTGAAAGCCAGGTCAGAATCCGCGATATACGGATATCCTCGATTTCCTCAACGCCCCGGTGGCTGCTGGAAGTACTCAGGTCTCTCATTTAGGCCTTGATTGCTATTTTTGTATTATTGATGCTTTTTAGAGGCGATTATGGGCCAAGTTAGCGGGGATTGGCACTATTTCCCCTGACTTTTCACAATGCTTGGCATTGTTTCCTTATGTTTCAATTTCATGGCAAAAAATTTATAGTTGCGGCGCAGTGTAGACGACCCTAGGGATAGTGTGATCTGTGACTGGCCGGGATGGCGCGATACGTTGCAACTCATTCAGCATCCACGAGACCTGATTTGTTATGGCCCCGAAAAGCGGATTTATTGACACCCTCCTGACCAGCCCTTCGACCGAACGCTATCGGGTTGGATTCAGTTTACTGTTTCTGCTTGGTATCTGGCTGATTGTCGGCCAGTTGAGCAGCGGTATGCCCAACAGCATGTTGTTAATGGCGGCTGCTGTTATCGGCGGTTATATGGCGATCAATATCGGCGCCAACGATGTGGCCAATAACGTGGGACCGGCGGTGGGTTCCGGCGCCCTGTCCCTTGGTGGTGCGGTATTGATTGCGGCCGTCTTTGAGGCGAGCGGCGCCATCATTGCAGGCGGTGACGTAGTGTCGACCATCAAGGGAGGCATTATCGACGCAGAGAGTCTCGCGGATGTGAATGCCTTTGTCTGGTTGATGACGGCTGCTCTGCTGGCGGGCGCGCTCTGGCTGAACCTGGCCACCTGGATGGGGGCGCCGGTATCCACCACCCACTCCATAGTTGGCGGTGTGCTCGGCGCGGGTATTGCGGCCGGAGGCTGGGGGATCGCCGACTGGGGCGTGATGTCCAAGATCGTTGCCAGCTGGGTAATATCTCCTGTGATGGGCGGGGTGCTGGCTGCCCTGTTCCTCTTTGCGATCAAGAAGACGGTTCTCTATCGTCAGAACCTGATTCCGGCAGCCCGCACGTTTGTGCCCTGGTTGGTTGCCATCATGGCGTGGGCGTTTGGCACCTACCTGATGGTCAAAGGTGTTAAAAAGATCATCAAGGTCGATTTTCTCCAGGCCTCCCTGGTTGGTCTGGCACTAGCCATTGCGGTGTTTGTGATCATGCGGATTGCCGTTGGCCGTCGTGCGGCGACCATGGAGAACAGTTCGGCTGGCGTGAATACCCTGTTTACCTGGCCGCTGATTTTTGCTGCGGCGTTGTTGAGCTTCGCCCACGGTGCGAACGACGTGGCCAATGCCATCGGTCCGCTTGCGGCCATCAACGATGCTTTGTCTGCCGGTGCGGTGGTTACTGCCGCTGCCATTCCGTTGTGGGTCATGCTGGTGGGCGCGTTGGGTCTGTCGGTAGGCTTGATGCTGTTCGGTCCACGCTTGATCAAAACCGTGGGCAGCGAGATTACCGAACTGGACAAGACCCGCGCATTCTGTATCGCATTGTCTGCCGCACTGACGGTCATCATTGCCTCCCAGTTGGGTCTGCCGGTCAGCTCCACTCACATTGCCATTGGTGGTGTGTTCGGCGTTGGTTTCCTGCGGGAGTACCTGAAATCCAATTACGCGACCCAGCTTCACAAGATCATGGAGCACCATGACGAAGTCGAGCAGGAGAGACTGCGACCGTTCCTGGAGGACTTCCGCAATGCGTCAGTGGAAGAGATGGAAAATCTGCTTAAGCAGGCCAAGAAGAAAAAACAGGTGCCCCTGTCCAAGAGCGAGCGCAAGCGCCTGAAGAAGATCTACCGGGAGGAAATGGTCAAGCGTTCACACCTGACACGCATCGTCGCTGCCTGGATCATCACCGTGCCAGCATCCGCGCTGATGGCCGCCATGCTGTTCTTCACCCTGCGTGGCTTGCTGATGTAATGCCTGCCCCTGCCTGCTTCAATAACGGAGCGGGCAGGATCATCTCCCCCGGGCTGGTTGCGGCCAGCCGAATTAGCCATACTATCTATAGGTTGAGGGGTGTCCCCTGAACGTCAAACTATCCGGGAGTAAATGATGAGTTCGTCTGCCGAAAGCCGTCAGGCCCGCATGATTGATGAGCTGCGAGTGTTCATCAAGAAGGTTTTGAGCGATCCGACCATTGCGGTCAAGTCTGTGGAAATTGCCCGTAAGCACCGCAATGAGCCGAAGGCCAATGAGGTGATCGCCAGGGAAATCAGTGCCAACACTACGATCCGCATTCCAGAGAACTGGAGCGAGGCGGATCACATGTTCCTGGATATCCTGCACGAAGTGCTGGATGATGAAGAGGCGCTGTATTGATCTTGCCTTGGGGGAAGTGAGCGGTGCGGGGGCGGCTT
>NZ_KE007306.1:1134882-1218165 GCF_000397065.2 Marinobacter lipolyticus SM19 | reverse complement strand
TCCCTGTACGCTCCGCTCCGCCATCCATGGCTCCGCAGGGTTTTTGAAGCCGCCCCCGCACCGCTCACAGCAAGTCTGGGTGCAAACTCAGGCCTGCCGCGCATCCGGTTGATGCTGTTTAAGTACCGCGCTGGCCATCTGATGCAGGATGTTGATTTCGTCCTGTACCCCTTCCTCAGTAGTCGCAAGTTCCCGCTGCTCCGCCAGAATATCTTCCAGGATTTCCCGTGTGGTTAACGGGTTGGCCAGAACCACCCGGAAAACGATGCATGGATAGTGGAAGTACCGGGCCGGCTCCAGCCGGGTCCGGGAGACAAACGCCTTACCGCGTTCCCGCTGGGTTTTCTGGACGAACTTGGTGATGCGGTTCAGGCAGGCGTTCAGTTTTTCTGTCTGCAATTCATCTGCCAGCGCCAGTGCCTGTTGCACGTCCTCCGGGCAGTAGCGATAGGTCAGGATGTTCAGTTCGGGTTTGGTGATCAGCTCGAAATCCGGTTGGACGTTGATCAGGTCAGCGAAGGTCTGTGCCTTGTCGATGCCCTGGTCGATGAGGATTTCGTAGCCCTCTCGGGCGAGGATCTTCAGGCCCGAGTGGATCAGCATGGACATGCCCGGGCGTGAGCCTTCCAGGGTAGTGCTGCCGAGATCTCGTGAGCCTTTACGGATGATGTACTGGGCGTGGTGTTCAACGGCGCTGGCCAGGCTGGGGTCGCGGAATACCACCAGGCCAACGCCCATGGGGACGTAGAGCTGTTTGTGGGCGTCGAAGGTGACGGAATCGGCTTGTTCGATGCCGCGCAGCAGGGAACGATAGGTGCGCGAGAACAGCGTGGGCCCACCCCAGGCGGCGTCGACGTGGAAGTGGGCGCCGAATTCCCGGGCGATGTCGGCCATGGCATCCAACGGGTCGACGTTACCGGTTTCGGTGGTGCCGGCGATGCCGCAGATCGCCATGATCTTGATCTTTTGTTTTTGCAGCTCCAGGCACTTGTCCCGGAGGGCATCGGTCTGGATGCGGTTATCGTCGTCGGTATCCACCGGAATCAGGAATTCACGGCCCAGGCCGAGTACGTCGGCGGCTTTACGCAGGGAGTAGTGGCCTCGACGGGAAACCAGGATTGCTGCACCTTCGTAGCCATAGTAGCGCAGGGCCCGGAACAGGCCTTCCTGATGGATGCCACGGAAGCTGCCTTCGGCCGGGAACGCACGGTTGCGGGCCACCCACAGGGCGGTCAGGTTGGCGACGGTGCCGCCGGAACACATGGCGCCAAGGGCAAAGCGGGGATCGTGCATCCACTTGCGGTAGAAGGCGCCGTCCTGTTCGTAGACCAGGCGGTGGATCATGCCCAGGACCTGGCGCTCCATGGGGGTAAACGCCTTGGAGGTTTCGGTCTTCACCAGGTTTTGGTTCAGGGCAATCATGATCTTTGACAGCGGCAGCATGAAGTAAGGCAGTGCCGAGGTCATGTGTCCGATGAAGCTGGGGGAGGCGGTATGCACAGAGTTCGCCACCAGCTTGTCCAGCAGGAACTGGGCCTGCTCGGAAACAAACACGGGCTTTTCCGGAATGGCGTAGTCCGAGAAGTCTTTCTCCACCTCGGACAGATCCCGTTCCACGGCCACAATGTGTTCCTGCAGAAAGCCTGCAAGATTGCGGGAAATGTTCTGGTCGATCCGACTCAGGGTGGATTCCGGTGCCTCGGGCACCGTGAATACACGGTACATCGCCTCGACCGAGGCCTGGGCGGATTTTTTCTTTCCGGTCATACGAGCGCCACACACTGTCAAACGGTGGTCATCCGCCGGCTTGTTCCGGATGCCTGGCGGATACTTGATTCCGACGTTGGAAAATTGTCCTGCCCGGTATTAACCGGACGCTCTGGCCTCCCTTATGGCCTCCGAGCCTCTGAAAGGAGGCGTAGTATACGACCTGGTGAAATCTTGTGCCACACAGGCCGGGATAGGTGCCTCAGAGAATTTCCCGGTGTACGTCCAGTATGGCAGCATCTATCCGCTCCTGGATGGCTTTTTCAATCTGGTCCAGGCGCTGGGTGATTTGTTGGGTTGAGCTGCCGAGGGCGGCGATCGTCCAGGTGGCGCAGTCGAGGGCGTCCTGGTCGGCGGTTTCCGCGACGGCCAGATCCGGCTCCCGGCCCCATACGGCTTTCAGGGCGGTAAAGACTTTGCGTTTGGCCTTGAGGTCTTCACAGCCATAGAGCTGGAAGTGCAGGGTGAGTACGCCCACGTGAGGGGTGATCACCGGTGTCGGGCCAGATTGATTGAGCAGTTTTCTCAGAGCTTCAGACATATGTGATTCGGCTTTGGTGCAGGAACCGGCGGGGGATGGCTTTCCAAAACACGCTCCTTCGGCACATCCATGTGGCGCTTGGGCTCCGCCATCCATGGCTCCGCACAGTTTTGGAAAGCCATCCCCCGCCGGTTCGCCAACGGTTCTAGTGTAGTCCGCTAAATCGACCGCCGCGATAATCCGGCGATCATTAAGATTAGCCTACTACAGGCGTAGCCCGTTTGATAATGGCCGCGGCATCGGTGCCCGATGGCAGGTTGCCGTAGTTGAGGCCGCCGCCAGATTGAAGGCGGGAGGCACAGAACGCATCGGCTACTGCCGGGTCGGATCCGCGCAGCAGCAGGCTGGCCTGCATGGCCAGGGCCAGGCGGTCGACCAGGTTGCGGGCGCGGTACTGGAAGTCGCTGATGTCCTTGAAGTCGTTCTGCAGTTGGGCGACGAAATGGTCGAAGCGGGCGTCGGTGCCTTTGGCTTCGGCGACTTCTCGGAAAAATGCGTCGAGTGTTTCCGGTTCTTTCTGCAGGGCACGCAAGGTGTCGAGGCACTGGACGTTGCCGCTGCCTTCCCAGATGGCGTTTACCGGTGACTCTCTTAGAAGGCGGGGCATGATGCAGTCTTCCATGACGCCGCTGCCGCCGATGCATTCCATGGCTTCGTAGGCGTGGTTCGGGGTGCGTTTGCAGATCCAGTATTTGCCGACCGGTGTGGCCAGTCGTGCCAACAGGCGTTCGTGTTCCTGATGCTGGTTGTCCAGAGCGCGGGCGATGCGCATGGTGTAGGCCATGGCGGCTTCGCTTTCCAGCGCGAGATCGGCGAGGACGTTCTGCATCAGCGGTTGTTCGCTGAGACGCTGGCCGAAGGCGCTGCGGTGGCGGCAGTGGTGTGTGGCCTGTGCCAGGGCCTGGCGCATGCCGGCGGAGCTGCCGATCATGCAGTCGAAACGGGTCATGGCGACCATTTCGATGATGGTGGGTACGCCGCGGCCCTCTTCGCCAACCATCCAGGCCAGGGCGCCGCGAAGTTCCGCTTCGCTGGAGGCGTTGGCAACGTTACCCATCTTGTTCTTGAGGCGCTGGATTTGCCACGGATTCTTGCTGCCATCCGGACGCCAGCGTGGCATCAGGAAGCAGGACAGTCCGCTGGTTGTCTGGGCGAGTACCAGGAAGGCATCGCACATGGGGGCGGAGACAAACCATTTGTGGCCAACCAGTTCGTAGGCCTGTCCCGGGCCTTCGGTGCCTACCGGGTAGGCGCGTGTGCTGTTGGCGCGGACGTCGCTGCCGCCCTGTTTTTCGGTCATCGCCATGCCGATGGTTACGGACTGTTTCTGGCTATCGGGCAGGTTACGGGGGTCGTACCGGTTGGCGAGAATGCGATCTTCCCAGAGGGCGGCGAGTTCTGGCTGCTTGCGGATGGACGGGATCGCCGCAAAGGTCATGGTGATGGGGCAGCAGTGTGCCGCTTCCACCTGGGAGTGCATATAATATTTGGCCGCCCGCGCAACGTGGGCGCCCTGGCCGGGGTGAGTCCAGGGGCTGCTGTGCAGGCCGTGTTCCATGGCAATGGACATCAACTGGTGATAAGCCGGGTGGAAGTCCACCTGATCAATGCGGTGGCCGAAGCGGTCATGGGTGTTAAAAACCGGCTTGTTTTCGTTGGCGCGGAAGCCCAGCTCAATGGTTTCCCGACTACCGGCCAGCGCGCCAAAGGCCATGAGATCGTCAGCGGCTGCATTGCCACCCTCGCGTTCTACCGCTTCCCTGAGAGCCGTGTCCTGGTCGAACAGATTGTAGTCTTCCAGGGCCGGGGGCTGATTGACCACGTCGTGGGTCACGGCCAGATAGCGATCTTCCGGTCCAGTTGCGTTGATGGCCGTTGCTGCAGGCTGACGGGCGTTCATGTTACCTCCTGGTACCGGTCAGCCCCTGTATGCAAAAGCGTAGGATGGAGTTGACCAGTGGCTCGTAGTTGTCGTTTATCGGTTCGGCCTGGCTAGCCGCCTGGGCCGGGGACAAAGGGCCGACCAGGCTTTCGGCGATAGCGCCTACCAGACATGTGCTGCTCTGGCGCGCGTCCTGTTCGGGAATGCATCCCTCTTCAATGCCTTCGCTGATGGCCTTTTCGAACAGCTCGGCGTAGGCCTGTCGGTAGGCCAGTCGCTCCTCCTCCACTTTCGGGTCAACCGGTTCTGCAATCAATGACCAGGCCATAACGGGCCCCCGCAGGGCGCGTTCGGCAAACTGGCGCAAGGCTGCCTCAAGCCGTACGGTGGCATCGCCCTGGGTGGACAGCGCTTCCGCGACCTTGTCGACCTCCCTTTGGGTTGCCAGCCGGAAAATTTCCGCAAACAGGTCTTCCTTGGACTCGAAATGGCGGTAGATTGTTCCTGTCGCAACGCCTGCCATCGCCGCAATGGTAGTGACCCTGGCGCTGTGAAAGCCGCTTTTCGCTACGCATTGATAGGCACAACTGACAATGCGCTGACGAGCCTCCGCCTTGCGCATGCGCATCTTTTCCGTTTCCCGGTAGGCCATATTGGCTCCTCTTAAACAGTGAATCATTATTCATTTCTTGTGTCAACCAACTGAGAGTCGGTTAATGTTTTATTATTCCGTTAAAAATCAGTTAATTGTAATAAGTTACAAAAAGTTACAAAAAATCCTTTGCCTGTAAATGGCGTTGTCAGAAAAAGCGGATTATAAAGACGCCAAGGCACACTGATCGGTCGGTTGTTGCCGAGGTGGAGCGGCCCTCCCCATGCCGGGTCAGGTGCGCTCGTAGTTTTGTTTTCGTTGATGGAGGTAAAGGTCATGAGTGATTTCGACGAAAGCAACGTGGAGCCATCCGGAAGCTGGAGCAGCGACAGTGAGGACAACCACTCTGTTGCCGGTCGTGCCCGGGTGCGTGCACAGTTACAGGCGGATATTGAGGCGTTCCTGAGCCAGGGTGGGGAGATCCAGGAAGTGGACACATCGTTCCGTTCCGATTCTTCCCGCAAGGTGGATGTCGGCTTCAATAACCGATCCCTCTGATCGTCCGGACCCACAGCTACTGGTTGTGGGTCTGTTTTTGAACGCTGTCTCAGCGTGTCTTCAACCATTGCTCTATTCTGGGTCCTTTCAGTATCAGCCGTGCTTGTAAATGGCTGGGCGATAACTCCAACAAGAAGCTGTACATTATGAAAGCTCTCTCCTGGCTGGCAACGGCTTTGCTGTTGATCATAGCAGCCACAGTCATCTTTGCACTTGCATATCCCCGACCCGGGATTGACCCGGAGCCGACTCTGCCAGGCAGCAACCAACGGGCCGATCACTTGTCTGGGGCCTCCGGTTCGGACAATGTCGGTCGACCTTCACAGTGGATTGGTCAGACGAACACAGCAGTGGTCCCCGAAGCCCTGCCGGCCTCCCTGAGTGGAACGTCCGCTCCGTCAGGCTGGGCCAGGGTGGATCGCAATGGCAATTTGATACCAACACCATCGTTGCGTCAGTTATTTGAATACTACCTGTCGGCGCTGGGGGAGGAGCCCCTGCGGCAACTGGTTGCGCGCATTGAACAGGAACTGGGCAGGTTGGTTGAGCCGGCGCACTCGGAGGCCCTGAATATTCTTGGAAATTACCTGGATTACAAGCTGGCGCTGGGCGATCTCGAGGCATCCTACGGCCAGGGGCCGGTGAATAACCTGAGGGAGACTGAGCGCCGTATGCAGGAAATTCAGGCGTTACGGCGGGCCTGGCTGGATGCTGATACCGCCGAGGCGTTCTTTGCCAGAGAGGAAGCTGTGGATCGCTTCCAGTTGGAGCAGCGCCGTATCGCCGGCGATGACACCTTGACGGAGGAACAGCGCGCACAGGCCTTGGTTGCGGCGGAGCAGGCCCTGCCGGGGCCGCTGCTCCGGGCGCGTGAGGATACTCGGCGTTTTGCTGAGTATGAGCTCGCGCGACAGAACCTGGCAGATAACCCCGAAGCCCTGAGGGCCTGGCGCGAGGAGGCCTTTGGCGTCAAGATTTCGCAACAGCTGGCGGAAGTGGAGGCACGGCAACAGGCTTGGGACCAGCGCTGGCAGGCCTACCGTCAGGAGCGTCAGGCGCTGGAGCGTGCCGGTCTGGCGGAGCCCGAGAGAGAAGCCGCCATCAAGGATTTGAGGGGGCGCTATTTCAGTGGTCCGGACCGGGTACGGGCCAGGGCTCTGGATTCCCTGCAGTAACCTTGTTGTCATACCATTTTGGTAAACTTCTGCAATCCATGGAAAAAGGGCCCAACCGGAGCCTGCTCCTGGTAGTGCGGGCGTGTATGATGAGGTGACGGACCAACCGGGTTGTCCGGTCGGTGTGTGATTTGTGTCCTACTCGCCACCCAGGAGGTGCTTCGTGCGTTCAACAAGTCGTGTATTCCCTGCTACTCGCCTACGTCGTAATCGGGCGGATGATTTTTCCAGACGCCTGGTGCGAGAGCATCGGTTAAGTGTTGATAACCTGATATACCCGGTGTTCGTGTTGGAAGGTGAAGGTCAAAGGGAACCGGTACCGTCGATGCCGGGCGTTGAGCGTCTGAGTATTGATCTGCTGGTGGAGCAGGCGGCAGAGTTGGTTGAGCTTGGTATTCCCGCTGTTGCACTGTTTCCTGTTGTTCCGGCTGAGCAAAAGAACTCTTCGGGTTCAGGTGCCTGGAACTCAGATGGTCTGGCTCAGCGTGCGGTTCGGGCGCTGAAAAAAGCACATCCCGGGTTGGGGGTAATCACTGACGTGGCGCTGGACCCGTTCACCACCCATGGGCAGGACGGTATTGTTGATAATGACGGTTATGTCCTCAACGACGTGACCATTGAAGCGCTGGTCAATCAGGCGCTGTCCCATGCCGACGCGGGGGCGGATATTGTTGCGCCATCGGACATGATGGATGGTCGCGTTGCGGCAATCCGGAATGCCCTGGAGTCGGCGGGTTATGTAAATACCCGCATTCTGGCCTACTCTGCCAAGTATGCTTCTGCCTATTACGGCCCCTTCCGGGATGCCGTCGGGTCGGCGGCCAATCTTGGCAAGGGCGACAAAGGGACCTACCAGATGGATCCGGCCAACAGTGATGAGGCACTTCAAGAAGTGTCGATGGATCTGGCGGAAGGTGCCGACATGGTGATGATCAAACCGGGCATGCCGTACCTGGATATCGTCCATCGCGTCAAACACGAACTGCAGGTGCCAACGTTTGTGTACCAGGTCAGTGGGGAGTACGCCATGCACATGGCCGCGGCAGAAAACGGCTGGCTGGATGGCGATGCGGTGATGATGGAAAGCCTGATGGCCATGCGTCGTGCCGGTGCAGATGCCATCCTGACGTATTTTGCGGTCAGGGCGGCGCGTCTGTTGAAGCAGGCGCACGGGTAACGCTGACGAATGAATCATGGGCTCCGGAATCCCACTGGAGGGAGGAGCCCATCAAGCTGGAATCGATGAGTTATGAGTGGTGGATCTGTTGAAAACCTGAGTGACGCTGAGGTACCGAGCGTTCCGGCCCCGGTTGAAGTACCGAGTGCCGCGCCGGACGTTGACCTGGGTGCTGCTGAAAACTTCTTTAACCGGGAGCTCAGCCAGCTGCAGTTCAATTACCGGGTGCTCAAGCAGGCGCTGGATACCACTCATCCACTGATCAATCGCCTGATTTATTGCTGCATTTTCAGCAGCAACATGGACGAATTCTTCGAAATCCGGGTCGCCGGTCTGCGCCAGCAGATGAAGTATGGCCGGGAGACCGTCAATTCCGATGGCATGATGCCCGAACAGGCCCTGGCAGAAATCAGCCGTGTGGCCCATGAATACATTAGTGAACAGTACGACATTCTCAATAACGTACTGATTCCGGAAATGGAGCAGGAGAATATCCATTTTGTCAGGCGTCGGGAGTGGACTCCGGCCCAGGCGGAATGGGTGCGCAGCTATTTCGAGGAAGAGATCCTGCCGGTAGTCAGCCCGATCGGGCTGGACCCGTCCCATCCTTTCCCGCGACTGGTCAACAAGAGCCTGAACTTCATTGTGGAACTGGACGGCAAGGATGCTTTCGGTCGCGAAACCGGCATGGCGATTGTGCCGGCACCGCGTTCCCTGCCAAGACTGGTGCGGCTGCCCGATGATGTCTGTGGCGGCGGCGATAATCTGGTGTTCCTGTCCTCGATGATCCACGCCCATGCCGATGAACTGTTCCCGGGCATGGAGGTCAAGGGATGCTATCAGTTCCGCCTGACCCGCAACGCCGACCTGGAGTTGGAGGACGATCTGGAAGATCTTGCTTCGGCGCTGCGTGGTGAACTGCTCAGTCGTCGCTTTGGTGATGGCGTGCGCCTTGAGGTGGCCGATAACTGCCCGGAGGAACTCGTCCACTTCCTGTTGCAGGAATTCAAACTCACCGAACGTGACCTCTACCAGGTTCATGGTCCGGTTAACCTGACCCGCTTGATGGCGGTCGGGGGGCTTGTGGATCGGCAGGACCTGACCTACTCCGGATTTTCGCCGTCCATTCCGCGACAGATCCGCAGCAAGGAATCCATGTTCGACGCCATTCGCAAGCGTCCGATCCTGCTACTGCATCCCTATCATAATTTCAGCCCGGTGATTGATCTGTTGCGGCAGGCGGCCAAGGACCCTCAGGTACTGGCCATCCGTCAGACCCTGTACCGCACCGGCGCCGACTCCGAGATCGTTGAGGCGCTGGCGGATGCCGCCCGGCGCGGGAAGGAAGTCACCGCGGTGATCGAATTGCGTGCCCGTTTCAGTGAAGCGGAAAACCTGGAACTGGCCAGCCGTCTGCAGGAAGCCGGGGTGATAGTGGTTTACGGGGTGGTGGGCTATAAAACCCACGCCAAGATGATCCTGATCGTGCGCCGGGAAGAGGGGCGGCTCCGGCGCTATGTCCATTTGGGAACAGGCAATTACCACGCTGGCAATGCCCGCCTATACACGGACTACAGCTTTATGACCTGCGATGAATCCATTGGTGATGACGTCAATAAGCTGTTCCAGCAACTGACCGGCATGGGCAAGGCGCTGAAGATCAAGAAGCTGTTCCATGCCCCGTTTACTCTCCATAGCAGCTTGCTGAGCCTGACTGATCGGGAGGCGGGTTTTGGTCAGAACGGGAGGATCATTTTCAAGCTCAATGCCCTTACCGAGCCACAGCTGATCAAGGCATTGTACCGGGCGTCCCAGGCCGGGGTGAAAATCGACCTGATCATTCGTGGCGTATGTTGCCTGCGGCCAGGAGTACCCGGACTATCCGAGAATATCCAGGTCCGGTCCATTATTGGTCGCTTTCTGGAGCATACCCGAGTCTATTACTTCGGCAATAACGGTCGTCCAGACGTCTATTGCTCCAGTGCCGATGGTATGGAACGCAATTTGTTAAGCCGTGTGGAGACGGCATTTCCCATCGAAGATCCCAGCCTGATTGCCCGGGTGCGAGAGGATCTGGACACTTATCTGGCCGATAACTGTCAGGCCTGGGTCTTGCAGCCGGATGGCAGTTACCTACAGAATCAACCGGCAGAAGGGGAAGATCGACTGGCATCTCAGCTGGTTTTGCTGGAGCGTCTGACCGGACAATAATGAGCAGTTTGTTGCGGAGAAAACAGTGAAAAAGACATGGATGATGGTTGGTGGCGTTGTATTGGTGGTTGGCGCAGTGGCTCCCTGGGGTGTGGGCCTGGTTACCGAGACCCAGTGGCAGGAGGTGACCACGGAAGTCAATTCGGCGCAGCCGTTTGTACGGCTGGAGACCCGGGATTATCGTCGTGGTTATCTCAGCGCCCGTTTTGAGGGCACGGTGACGTTTGAAGATCCCGCCAGTGAAGACGTTCACCAGATAGAGTACGAAGCGAGAGTCTCCCACGGAATCACCGGCAGTTTGCTGGATTTTGCTCCGATCTCCGGCGTGCCTGCAGAGGCCGCTGACCTTTTCCCGGATGAAAAGCCGAGGCTGACCCTGGAAACCCGGCTCTGGGGGACCGCCATTGCTGAGTTGACGGTGCCTGCTATGTCAGTCACCAACGACAACACCGGGGAATCCCTGAACATGTCCGGCGGATTTGGTCGGATCGATATCGGTAGCAACGGGACCGAGGCAGATATTGTGATGGTGTGGCCGGGAATGATGCTCGACACACCGGACCTGCAGGTTCAGCTGAAGGACTTCCAGCTTGATCAGACGTTGCACTACCTGCGTGGCGAAGTCTGGACCGGCGAGGGAGAGGCCGGCCTTCAGTCTATGGAACTGGCGTCTGGGGACCAGGCTCCGCTGCGGATGGAAGGGTTCAGGATGGTCAGCAAGACCTGGCCAACGGACAATGACCGCCGGGTGAATTCTGAAACCGTAGCCACCCTGGATTCGCTGACCTCAGACGGTGAAAGCTTCGGGCCCCAGCGAGTAGAGTTTGTGATGAACGGCCTGAATGTGGACAGCTGGAGTGAGCTGACCAGCGCGATGACGGACCTGCAGGTTGCTGCCCTGGATAATCAGGCTGGTTCGCCGGCTGCTTTTGAGCAGCAAATGGCCAGCATGAATCAGATCAGTGGCGCACTCCTGGACCTGGCAGCTGACGGAGTCAGTTTTGGCTTTCCGGATATCAGTCTGGTGACTCCGGAAGGTGAGGTGAACGGAGAACTTATGGTTGAGCACCCGACCTTGTCGGATGAGGAGCGCTCACAGATGCTGATGGTCATGCAGCGACTGACCGGGCATATGAAGTTGAGCCTGCCTCTGGCTCTTGCCGAGAATCACCCGGACCTGATGATGCAATTGGCGCCGTTGATCAAGGAAGGGATGATGACCCGGAACGGTGATCGTCTGGCCATGTCCGCGCAGCTGAAGGACCTGGCGGTCGACGTCAATGGCACGGTGATACCGTTGCCGCCTCTATTCTGAGGCGGTAACGCGTTGGCCATCATCTGCGCCAATCACCTCAGGATAGATTGAACTTCTCTTTCAGAGCGGCCTCAACGGCGGGATCGACGAACTCCGACACATCTCCGCCCAAAGACGCAATTTCGCGGATCAGCGTGGAAGAAATATAGGACAGGTGGTTCGCTGGTGTCAGGAACACGCTCTCCACTTCCGGTGCCAGGCGGCGATTCATGTCAGCCAGCTGGAATTCGTACTCAAAATCCGAGACCGCGCGCAGGCCCCGCAGGATCACTGTTGCCTTCTGCTCCCGCACGAAATCCGCCAGCAGATTGCTGAAACCGGTGACACTGACGTTGGGGATGTGGGCGGTGGCCTTTCTGACGAGTTCGCAGCGTTCCTCCAGATCCAGCAGCGGCTGCTTCTTCGGATTGTAGGCGATCGCAACGACAATCTCGTCGAACATGCGGCCAGCGCGCTCAATCAGGTCGGTGTGGCCATTGGTGATAGGGTCAAAGGTGCCCGGGTAGATAACTTTAGGCATGCACTGCTCCTCGGTTCAGAAGCCCATAGCATACCCGGGCACTTACTGCTTTGTCAGCCTTTGAGCTTGCCGGCCAGCCGCACGCTGTTCCTGGCTGCCAGGGTATACACCGACAGCTGGGGGTTGGCGCCGATGCTGGTAGGGAAGATCGAAGCATCATGAATGCTCAGGTTGCTGACGTGGTGGTGTTCACCGAAACCGTTAACCACCGACTGTCGCGGGTCTTCTCCCATGCCACAGCCACCCATCTGGTGGGCGGTGAACAGCCGCACGCGATGCAGCTCCATGGGCAGCTCGTCGATAGCGGCCCTGGCCTCTGACCAGCTGTTGAGCCAGGGGGAATCCAGGTGCATCAGGCGGACCTGCTCGGCGCCGGCGGCAAACTGGATTTCCGCCATGGTATGGAAAGCCCGGCGCAAGCCGTCCCAGAGGTAGTCGGTTACCGGATAGTCGAGCACCGGGCTGCCGTCGTCCCGCAGACTGACGGTTCCACCGGGACTGTCCGGATGGAAGCCATCTCTCACCAGAGCAATCACGGACTGCATCCAGGGCAATTGCTTGAGGTTGTCCCGTTGTTCTGCGCCGTGGCCGGGTACCACTCCGCTGGACATCGCCGGGTGCAGTGGAGGAACTTCCAGCTTGTAGCCTGCCGGGCCATCGACGCCCTCACGGAAGTTGAACTCGTCAGAGTAAATCGACTGAGGGGCTCCGTAAAACGGATCGACTTTCTCCGGCATACGCGCAACGGTGGCGTTCACCGGATGGATGAACGAGCGCTTGCCAATGCGATTGTGGGGGTCGGGAATGTCTGAGCGCAGCAACAGGCCGGGGGAGCCAATGGCGCTGGCCGCAACCACGAAGTGCCGGGCTTTCAGGTGGACCTTCACGCCGGAGGGCGTCACGGTATCCGCGGACATTGCTGAAGCCACGAGGTGATCGATCCGGTCCTGTTTCATGACCAGCTTGTCGGCGCGAAGGCCGTGGAATAACCGGGCATCGTGATCCAGTGCGCCCGGGATGGTCGTGGTCAGCGCGCCTTGTTTGGCGTTGGTGGGGCAACCTACACCGCAGTACCCCAGGTTCCAGCACCCTTTTACATTGCGGGGGATCACCTTCCAGGAATAGCCCAGTTGGTCGCAGCCCTGGCGCAGTATATCGTTGTTAAGGTTGGGGTCAGTCAACCAGGGGGAAACCGTATGCCGCTCTTCACGGCCATCGAACCAGGGTTTCATTGCCTCTGGCCGGAGATTCTCAAGGCCGAAGTTGTCTGCCCAGTAGTTCAGGGTGGGCTCCGGGGTGCGGAAGCTGGAAGTCCAGTTCACGGTGGTTGATCCACCGACGCAGCGTCCCTGGAGAATGGCAATGGCTCCGTCTTTGGTGACCCGGCTCATGCCCTCCTGGTACAGCGAGGCATAGGCCGTCAGTTCGTCCATCTTGAAATCTTTCTGGTAATACAGCCGCCCTTCCTCCACAAGGATGACGGACAGTCCGGCGCGGGCCAGGATTTCGGCGGTCGTACCGCCGCCGGCGCCGGTACCGATAATCACCACATCTGCTTCATGGGTCTGGTTGTCGGTCAGGGTGCTGGCGTCTGTGACTTTCCAGCCGGCCTCTAGGCCCTTGGCAATGCGATCGGTTAACGACATGGAAATCTCCGGTAATCAGCGAGCGACGGGGTCAGGCGTTGTTAAACTGGGGCAGGGCGTTCATGGCCCATTCCGGCGGCCCGGGGTAGCCCGACAGGTGCCAGTGCTCGGGGTGGCCGTAAAATGCCACGTTGCTGATTTTGGTCAGGGCGATGTAGCCATTGTTAAACAGGCCAATGCCGCTGGTGCGCCAGCGTTCCAGAAAGGCGTCTGCCTCTGATGTGGTGACATTGGGCCAGCTGGACCAGACACGGGCAACGGTGACCCGGGTCAGGCCGAAGTTGAGCAGATCAAACAGTTTGCGCAACTCTTTCTGATTGGCCGGGCCGAACCGGACCATGCCCTGGTCGATCCGCTCGATGGTGCCGGCAATCGCCTGTCGCCTTGGCTCCGGCTCTTCGGTCAAAGCCGGCCCTACAATGGCTGGTAACAGTGCCCGGAACAGCTCAATGTCATCGTGAGTGAGAAACTGAAATTGATAGCCGTCATCGACCTGGGTCTCGGCGGCATTCAGGCGACCCGCCGGTGCGGTTGCGCAGCCACTGAGGCCCGCGGTGACACTGACGGTACCAAGAAACAGTGTGCCGCCGAGGCCGGCACGCAGAAAGCTGCGTCGGTCCATGGCGGAAAAGGGTTTCTGGTCGTGGGGTGGGTGGGACATGCCGGGACCCTCTTATTGTTGTCGTTGGCAAAGGTCATACCGGGCCAGCGAGTCCGCCGGCCCGGAGGTGGATCAGCGGATAAACAGTTTATAGATCATCTTATGGGCCGCAGTGCCGTGAGGTGCGTAAACGTATTTGCCGCTGTTGAATTTCTGTTTGCTGAAGATGGCGCGGTGATGGGACAGCGTCAGGAAGCCTTCCTTGCCGTGGTAATGCCCCATGCCGGAATCACCGATACCACCGAATGGCAGGTCGTCCTGGGCGACGTGCATAAGGGCGTCGTTGATGCACATGCCGCCTGAGTGGGTGTTGTCCACCACCTGTTGCTGCATGGAGCGATCGTAGCCAAAGAAATACAGGGCCAGCGGACGCGGGCGATCGTTGATGTAGTGGATCGCCTCTTCCAGACCGCCGTAGCCGACGATGGGCAGAATCGGACCGAAAATCTCGTCCTGCATGACCTTCATTTCCGGCGTGGTCTTCAGCACCAGGGTCAGGGGAATTTTGCGGGTGCCGTCCTTCAGGTTTTCCCGGGCTGGGTTGAGTTCGACGATCTCAGCGCCTTTTTCGCGGGCGTCTTCCAGATAGCCCTGTAGCCGTTCGTACTGTCGCTCATTGATGATGGCGGTGTAGTCGTCATTATCCCGCAGGCTGGGGTACATTTCGGAAAAGCGCGCGCGGAATTCGTCGACAAAGGCCTGGACCCGATCCGCGGGGCAGAGTACGTAATCCGGCGCCACACAGGTTTGGCCAGCATTAAAGGCCTTGCCGAAAGCAATGCGCTGGGCAGCGTCCTCCATGGGGACATCGGAGGAGACAATTGCAGGGGACTTGCCACCCAGTTCCAGGGTAACCGGCGTCAGGTTCTCCGACGCTGCCCGCATCACCAGTTTGCCCACGGAGGTGGAGCCGGTGAACAGCAGGTGGTCAAAGGGGCGGCTGGAAAAGTCCGCGGCGACATCCGCCTCACCGGTGATCACCGATACCAGATCCCCCGGGAAGGTGGCCTCAATGATTTCCTTGAACAGTGCCGAGGTGTGCGGGGTGAATTCCGACATCTTGATCATGGTGCGGTTACCGGCTGCCAGTGAGGCAACCAGTGGTCCGACGGCCAGATACAGCGGGTAGTTCCAGGGCACGATAACGCCAACCACGCCCTTGGGCTGGTAGTGCACCTTGTTGCTGGCGGGTTGGAACAACACGGAGACATGGCGTTTCGAGGGCTTCATCCAGCCACCCAGGTTTTTCAGGGTGTAGTTGATGCCCTGAATGGACGGCATGATTTCAGCGATCAGCGATTCGTCTTTTGAACGGCAACTGAAATCCCGGTCGATAGCGTCAGTCAGCTTGTCCTGGTTGCTCAGCAGCGCCCGTTTCAGTCGCTTCAGGTTTTCCTGGCGCTCGGTCAGTGAGGGCATCGAGTTGTTACGGAATGCCTTTTTCTGATCTTCGAAAACGCGATGTGTGTGCTGGATCTGCTTCTTGCTTTCAGTGAGCTGGACGACGCTGGCTCCCATGGTACTCTCCCCTCGGGCTGCCGGATGCATGCCGGGTGCCCTGTTGTTGTAGATATAGTGGCGAAAAAATGCTCAATTTGCGCTTGAAGGTATTATTAGAGTATATACTCTAGGGAGTCAAGGAAAGCCGAATGGCGGATCAGGCCATCCGCCGGTCACACAACAACAAAGCTTGCTGAACCTATGAAAACCAGAGACAAGATCCTGTTATCCAGCCTGGAGTTGTTCAATGAGAGGGGTGAACGGAACGTCACCACCAATCACATCGCTGCCCATCTGGCCATTTCTCCGGGTAACCTCTATTACCATTTTCGCAACAAGTCGGACATCATTTACGAGATCTTCCTGGAGTACGAAAAGCTGGTGGATTATTACCTGGATATTCCAGAGGATCGGCCGCTGACCCTGGATGACATGATGTTTTATCTTGAATCCGTCTTTGATGGACTCTGGAGTTATCGGTTTTTTCATCGTGATCTGGAGCACCTGCTGGATGGTGACCGGCGATTACGCCAGGACTACCGGGAATTCACCGATCGTTGTCTGGATGCCATCAGCCGGATCTTCGAAAAGATGGCGGAAGCAGGCATTATCGAGCCCCAATCGGACGAGTTGCGTTCGGCCATGTCGCTGAACGTCTGGCTGGTTATCACCAACTGGATGGCGTTCCTTAAGACAGCCCACGCCAGCGAAGAATCCGCCAACCTCACGTTAACGGAACTCAAGCAGGGGATCTATCAGGTGCTGACCCTGGAAGTTCCCTATCTAACGGCGGCTTATCGGGAGAGAGTGCTTGTGCTGAGAGAGAAGTACCGCCCACAACTGCCGGAAGCCCGTGAGGCCGAATTGCCGGTGGGAAAAACGGTTGGGTGGAATGCGATTTGATTAATTTTTGATCGATCCTGGAACTTTCGGAATAGTCTCATGTCACAACTATGACGCTGGGGATCCGGACATCCTTGGCGTCACCCTGAGTGAGTTCTCAGGTTTTAGCACGTCGCAAACCCTGACGTTTCACCGGTCTGTCTGATGGCAGGCCGGTTTTTTATTCCTGCCTCCGGTTTCTCTCCCCTGTTTCTCTCCGACACATCCTTGTCAGCGCTTTTCAAATCCAATAAACTCGCCAATGTTACCGGTAACATATGCCGGCACAAAAACAATCAGGAGATTCCAATATGTTTCCGACAAGACACGCTGTTGGCCTGTTTCTGGCCACGCTTGCGTTTAATGCCTTCGCCGCCGATTTCACCTTCAAGTTCCAGTCTTCAGACCCTGCTGGTGTCAAAAATTTCGAGATTCAACAGGCTTGGGCCGACCGTGTGGAAGCCATGACCGGTGGCCGGGTTGAGATCGATTTGCTGCCGGTTGGCAGTATCGTCAGCCACACTGAAACCCTCGGAGCAATGAAAATGGGGGTATTGGATGGCCACATTTCGGTCACCGGTTATTTTTCCGGTAAGGACCCGGCGTTCGGACTGATTGGTAATACCGTGGGTGCCTGGTCCAGCCCTGATCAGCTCATCGACTACATTAATTACGGCGGCGGTTACGAGTTGATGAATGAGCTGTATGAACCGTACGGCGTCAAGTTTGTTGGAGGTGGCGGCACCGGCCTTGAGTCGTTTGTGTCGAAAAAGCCGCTTGACGGGGTGGAAGATCTCAAGGGGCTGAAGATGCGTGCGCCCGAAGGGCTGGTGCAGTCGGTCTTTGCCGCCGCCGGTGCGTCGCCGGTCAACCTTCCTGGTTCCGAGGTTTATACCGCATTGAGCAAGGGCGTGATTGATGCGGCCGACTACACGGTGTTCTCAACCAATCATGAGGCCGGCCTGAACGACATTGCCTCACATCCCGTCAATCCGGGGTTTCACTCGCTGCCCCTACTGGAAATTGCCATGGGTCTCAAGGCGTGGGAAAAGCTGCCGGAAGACATCCAGGTCATCATGACGGTGTCCGCCAGGGACTTTGCGCAGGACATCAGCACGCAACTGGCGATGGCTGATCGGGAGGCCGTCAATGAGGCCCGTGCCAATCCGGAGATTACCATCCACGACTGGTCCGCCGAGGAGCGCCGCAAATTCCGCACGATTGCCCGCGATCAATGGAAAGTCTACGCAGAGCAGTCTCCCAATGCCGGCAAAGTGTACCAGTCAGTCACCGCATACCTGGAGTCCCAGGGCCTTCTCTGAGTAGCAGGTTCCCTCGATATCAGCCTCCGGGTGCCCTGGCGGGACCCGGAGCGAGGAGTTCATTATGTCCGTTGAAAATAACGAAGATGTGGGATTCACCTGGCTGGACAGGGCCATCGTCTGGCTGGGCAAGAAGCTGAGCCTGGTGTTTGCAGTGATCGTTCTGGTGTCTTTTTACGAGATCATTCGCCGCTATGCATTTGATGCGCCGACACTCTGGGTACACGAAACCGTGACCTTCGCTGGCGCCACGCTGTTTGTCCTTGGTGGGCTGTATGCCCTGGCCACCGATCGGCATGTCCGCATTGTACTGGTCTATGACGCGGTTTCGCCCAGTGCCCAGCGCTGGTTGCGGGTGGTCCATCACCTGCTGGGGCTTGCCTTTTGCGGCATGCTGCTGTTTGCGAGCTGGTCGATGGCGACAGAAGCGGTGCTGGCCCCTTGGGGAGACTGGCGCCTTGAGACATCTGGCTCAGCCTGGAATCCGCCGTTCCCCGCGTTCCTGAAAGTGATCATTCTGGTGGCTGTTGCTGTCATGACCCTTCAGTTTCTGTTGCACCTGGTGCGCGATCTCCGTGGCAAGGGAGACCTCTGATGTTTGAACTGGCTTCCCTCGGCATCGGTTATGGCAGTCTGTTGATGCTGGCCATGCTGATAGTGCTGCTGCTCACCGGCATGCAGCTGGCCTTCGCCACGGGTCTGGTGGCCCTGGTCTTCGCCCTGGGCTGGTTTGGCCCGGATGCGTTGCCCATCGTCAGCAGTCGCCTTTACAGCTTCATTGGTAACTATGTGTTCCTGGCGGTGCCGATGTTCGTGTTGATGGCCTCGTTGCTGGACCATTCCGGCATTGCCCGTGATCTGTTCGACGCGATGGCTCGCCTGGGGCGTAAGCTTCGTGGCGGCGTGGCCATACAGACGCTGGTGGTGGCGGTGATCCTGGCCTCCATGTCTGGCGTTATTGGTGGCGAGACGGTGTTGCTGGGTATCCTGGCGCTGCCGCAAATGCTGCGCCTGGGCTATGACCGCAAACTGGCCATTGGCACCACCTGTGCCGGTGGGGCACTCGGCACCATGTTGCCGCCCAGTATCGTGCTGATCATATATGGGCTGACGGCCAATGTGTCCATTGGCGACCTGTTTAAAGGGGCTTTCGCGCCCGCATTGTTGCTGGCCCTGCTTTATATGGGCTACGTCCTGATCCGCGTCTGGCTGAAGCCGGAGATGGCCCCTTTGCCTTCGGATCAGGATGCGCCCGAGACCCCGGCACCGAATTTCTTCAAGGCGTTGTTGTTTCCGCTGATGTCGGTCGTGGTGGTGCTGGGTAGTATTTACGGCGGCGTGGCTTCGGTCACCGAGGCGTCGGCCCTGGGCGTCATGGGGATTGCCATCAGTACCTGGATTCGTGGTGAGTTGTCGCTGGCCATGGTGAGTAAGGCTACCGTCAGCACGTTGCGGGTCTGCGGCATGATTATCTGGATCGGGATTGGTGCAACCGCGTTGGTCGGTGTTTACAACCTCATGGGGGGGATCGATTTCGTCCGCGACATGGTCTTCGCCGTCAGTGGCGGGCATGGTCTGACCACCATCCTGTTCATGATGTTGATTCTGCTCATCCTTGGCATGTTCCTGGACTGGGTGGGTGTCGCGCTGCTGACCATGCCGATCTTCGTGCCCATCGTGACGGAGCTGGGGTACAGCCCGATCTGGTTCGGGGTAGTGTTCTGCATGAACATGCAAGTGTCTTTCCTGTCGCCTCCTTTTGGGCCGGCGGCCTTCTACCTCAAGACTGTGACTCCGAAGGACATTACCCTGGGTGAGATATTTCGGGCCCTGCTGCCGTTTATCGCGCTCCAGGTCGTGGCTCTGGGACTGCTGATCGCGTTCCCCCAGCTGGCGCTATGGTGGCAGTGATATGACGGCGTTCAAAGTGATCGTAATGGGGGTGTCCGGGTGCGGTAAGAGCCTCACCGGCACCATGCTTGCCAGCGAGTTGGGGGTGCGGTTTTACGATGCGGACGATTATCACAGTCCTGCCAATGTAGAAAAGATGGCGGCGGGAATTCCGCTGACCGACGAGGACCGGCGGGGCTGGCTGGATGATCTCGCGGAGCTGATCCGGCGGGAGGAGGGTGGCCTGGTGCTGGCCTGCTCGGCGCTGAAGCGTTGCTACCGGGCGCGCCTGCTGGACTGCAATCCAGAGGCACGTTTCGTCTACCTCAAGGGGGATTTTGAAACCATCTGGGCCCGGCATTCCAGACGAACGGACCACTACTTTAATGGTCGCGCCATGCTGGAGAGCCAGTTTCAATTGCTGGAAGAGCCGGCCTCTGACGAAAACGCGATTGTCGTGGATGTGTCGGGAACGCCGGGGCAGATCATCACGCAGTGCGTTACCGGGCTTGGCCTGAGGGGAGGGGGTGGCCGGAACTGATTTCGTGGCTTGCTCGCGGGTATGATAGACAGCTTTAACCATGACTGGAGTCGTAGATGGTAAAGAACAGGCGTCCCACATTGCAGGATATTGCCGATCGGGTCGGAGCGACCAAGATGACCGTCAGCCGGTGTCTGCGGGGCGCGGATAACGTTTCTGAGCCCATGCGGGAGCGAATCTTTGCCGAGGCCGAAGCGCTGGGTTATATCCCCAACCGCGCTCCGGATCTGCTTTCCAAGTCCACCAGCCATGCAATCGGTGTCTTGTTGCCGTCACTGACCAACCAGGTTTTTGCGGATGTCATCAAGGGGTTGGAGTCGGTCACCGAGCCGGCTGGATATCACCTGATGCTGGCGCACTACGGATACAGTCCCGAAATTGAGGAACGCAGTCTGTCCTCGCTGCTGTCCTATAACGTGGATGGCGTCATCCTGTCCGAGAGTCAGCATACCGAGCGTACACTAAGGATGCTGCAAACCGCCGGAGTGCCGACGGTGGAAATCATGGACACGCACACGGCACCGTTTGAGCAGGCCGTGGGATTCGACAATGTCAGTGCGGCCTACGATATGGTGCGTGAAATGATCCGTCTCGGACGCCGGCGGGTGGTCTATCTCGCGGTTCGGCTGGATGCCCGCACGTTACAGCGCCAGGAAGGCTACTGTCGGGCCATGGAGGAGGAGGGTCTGACTCCGATAACGCTCCGCAGTGAGCAACGTTCGTCCTTCAGTGTGGGCGCCACCCTGATGGCGCAGATTCTGGAGGAGAATCCGGACACCGATGGCATCTTCTGCACGAATGACGACGTTGCCATCGGGGCGTTTTTCGAGTGTCAGCGTCGGGGCATTCCCGTGCCCCAGCGAATTGCCATCGCCGGCTTTCATGGCCACGATGTGGGTCGTGTTATGGTTCCGCCACTGGCAAGTGTAATCACGCCACGGGAGCAGGTAGGGCAACGAGCCGCTGAAGAGCTGATTGCGCGCCTGGGTGGCGCTGCTATCAGCGATCAGCGAATTGACCTGGGATACCGGATTGAGCGGGGCGGAACTCTCTGAATTAGCCCATCATTTCGTCTGTGGCATCGTCGCTGCCAGCTTCCAGCCATGCGGTCAGCGCGTCACGACATTCATCGACCCCTCGCTTTGACGTTGCCGAGAACATGATCAGGTGCTCAACGCACTGGAACTCTTTCAGCTTGCCAGCGATGCCCAGCATGGCCGTCTTGGCCTGCCCGAATTTCAGTTTGTCGGCCTTGGTGGCCAGAATCATCAGCGGCAGGTTGTTATGTTCACACCATTCCACCATCATCTGGTCGAAATCGGTCAGCGGGTGACGGATGTCCATGACCAGCACCAGGCCCCGCAGGCAGCGGCGGTCGTTGAGGTAGTGCCCCAGATGTTTTTGCCAGTCATCCTTCATATCCCGGGAGACTTTGGCATAGCCGTAGCCCGGCAGGTCCACCAGGCGGCAGTTTTCGCGATTCAGTGTGAAAAAGTTGATCAGGCGGGTGCGACCGGGCGTCTTACTGGTGCGCGCCAGTTTGCCGTGGGCGGTAATGGAATTGATCGCGCTGGATTTGCCGGCGTTGGAGCGTCCCGCAAACGCGACTTCCGCACCGGAATCCGGTGGGCACTCTTCCAGCCGCGATGCACTGATCAGGAATCGGGCGCTGTTGAATGAGATCGATTTTTGAGTCAGATCAGATGACACGGTGGTTGGGCTTCCTATTGGATTTCAGTTATCGGGGATTAATGTATAATGCTACACCAATTCCGGGCAGCACGCTGAGCGATGCTGCTGAACAGCCCCGGTTTTGTGCCTGTCTGGGCCAGTGCCTGCCGGCTGCATAACGAAGAATACTTTGGATGAGAGAAGCGGAGCGAGCATGAAAAAACTGATCGCAGGAGTTGTTCTCGGTGTTGGCCTCACAGCGATGGCACACGGGGCTGGAGATCCTGAAGCAGGCAAGGAAAACGCAGCCGTATGTGCCGGTTGCCACGGTCAAGGCGGTGCCAAGCCGGTAATGGCTGCTTACCCCAAGCTGTCCGGCCTGGGTGAGAAATACCTGTACCAGCAGTTGTCGGCCATTAAGAGCGGTGATCGCCAGATTGCAGAAATGACCGGGTTGCTGAACGATAAATCCGACCAGGATCTGAAGGATCTGGCCGCCTACTTCAACGACCAGGCTATGGTGGTTAATCAGGCAGATCCGGAGCTCATCGAGCAGGGGCAGGCGTTGTATCGTGGTGGTAACCTGGCCTCAGGCGTGCCGGCCTGTTCCGGTTGCCACAACCCTCAAGGTAAGGGCAACGAGCCAGCAGGCTTCCCGCGTCTCGGTGGCCAGCAAGCTGCCTACATTGAGAAGCAGCTGAAAGCCTACCGGGATGGTGAGCGCAGCGGTACGACAAACGCGTCCATCATGATGGATGTTGCTACCAAACTGACCGACTCGGAAATCGAGGCGGTGGCCAATTATGTTTCCGGCCTGAACTGATCCGTCTTCGGACACAAAAAACCGGTTTCCATGTCCTGGAAGCCGGTTTTTTTATTTCCGTCAATTCTCTCCCTGGGCCTAGCGAATGGACCTGTTGTTTGGACTGTTGAACTTCCTTGATGCTACGGTCATCGAGCCTGTGACCGATAAGTTCTTCGGCATCTTTGATCTCAATGGTCGCTTTGGTTTGGCCTTCCTGATTATTTCCTACCTTGTGGCCTGGGGGGTGTACCGTCACCGACTCCGGACAGGTGTCACCCAGGCGTCCAGTTACTGGCAGTTCCTCGGTGGCAGTCGGGTCCACTTCCACCGTTCCGCGTTGTTGGACTACCAGTATTACTTCCTGCGAGCGGTGCTTAAGGTGTTATTCGTGGTGCCTGTCGTGGGCATTGTCGATCCCTACATTTTCAGTTCGGGCGACTGGATGGCATTCATGACCAATCTCTGGGGTGAGCGGCCCCGCTTGGGAGAGGATATGGGGCTGATGGTAATTTACGGTCTGGGTGTGTTTCTGGTGGGGGGCTTTGCCCACTATTGGGTGCACCGGGCGTTCCACTCCAGGTGGTTGTGGGAGTTTCACAAGGTGCACCATTCCGCCCCGGTACTGGTACCGGCGACGGCAAGCCGCATCCACTTCGTGGAGAAGATCGGGGGGCGGTTGGCGTACCTGACCCTGATGGGTCTCTACGCCGGTACCTTTTACTACTTGTGTGGCGGCGAAGTCAGCAGGTATACCCTGTTCGGAGTCACCTACCTGGTGTTCATCTTCAATGCCCTGGCCGCCAACCTGCGCCATACCCATGTCTGGTTGTCCTTTGGGCCGCGCGTTGAGCGCTGGATCAACAGCCCGGCGCAGCACCAGATCCACCACAGTGACAATCCACGGCATTTTAACAAGAACTTCGGAACCAACCTGTCGATCTGGGACCGAATGTTCGGCACCCTTTACGTCACCACGCCGGAACCGGAAAATATCACCTTCGGGATCGGCGAAGCCGAGAACCGCAAGTACCAGAGCCTGGGCAGTCTGGTGTTCATGCCCTTCGTGGTGATCTTCCGTCGTTGGATTGGGCGGTTGGGAGTTCGTCGGGTCGCCGATTAGGGGTGGGTAGGAATTTCCAAAACGGAGAAGCGTGGCTTCTTTGAATGTTTTGGAAATTCCTACCCACCCCTAAACGGCTACCATCTTTGGTAATTGCCGTCTGAGAAGCATGGGTTGGTTTGTCGTTATTGCCTTTCCTGTCTTTAATTCGGCGGCGGTGGAACTTTTTGCGTACGCTGGGTCATAATCAGTTCCAGAATGAATTAACAAAACCGGAGACAGTCGATGTTTAGAAGTCTGAGTACTGCAGTCACCTTTCTGGCGGCCTTCGCCATAACTGGCCAGGTCAATGCAGCCGAATGGCAGGAGGGCACTCACTATCGGGAGCTGAGTTCTCCGGTCCGTACCGACAGCAGCGAGACTATCGAAGTGGCAGAGGTGTTCTGGTATGGCTGCCCCCATTGTTACGCGTTCAAGCCGTTGGTAGAAGCCTGGGCTGAGGATCGCCCGGATGACGTTGACTATGTTCAGATTCCCGCTGCTCTGGGCAAATCCTGGGAGCCGCACGCCAGGGCGTTCTTCGCGCTGGAGGCGATGGGTGAGCGGGACAAGGTTCACGATGCCCTGTTCGATGCCCTGGCCGGAGAGCGGCGGCCGCTGAATTCCGGAGAGGCGCTGGCGGAATTTGTCAGTGGTTATGGTGTGGACGGCGAGCAGTTCCTTGAGAACTACAACAGCTTTGGGGTCAACATGCGAATGCAGAAAGCCCAGGCTAAAATCCGCGGCGCGCGTATCACCGGTACACCGACTATGCTTGTTAATGGTAAGTACACGGTCAGTGCCTCTATGGCGGGTGGCCATGAGGCTGTACTGGAGGTCGTTGACTATCTGGTCGAGAAAGAGCGCGGCTCCGCAGAGTAAGCAGGCTTTGTCTCGGGGTGTGTGCCACAGTCGGGTGAGCCGGTAACATGTACAGACACATTCGCAAGCAGCTGGATGGGTTTCTCCGACCGACCGGAGAGCCCAGGGGGCGTTGTTCCGGAAGTGAGCATGTGCCCGAGTTTGAACCTCACCGGCACATCCGGCTGCTGACTTTCAATATACAGGTCGGTATCAATACCTCCTCCTACCGTCATTACCTGACTCGAAGCTGGCAGCATTTCCTGCCGCATCGCAATCGCATCGGGAACCTGGATCGCATTGCTACCCTGTTGCGGAATTACGACGTGGTAGCGTTGCAGGAATGTGATGGTGGCAGTCTGAGGAGTGGCTACATCAATCAGGTTCAGTATCTGGCAGAAGCGGCTGGTATTCCGTACTGGTACCAGCAGCTGAATCGGAACCTCGGGCAGATCGCCCAGCACAGTAACGGTTTGTTGAGCCGGTATCGGCCGCTGGATGTCACCGAGCACCGGTTGCCGGGGCTGATTCCGGGGCGCGGTGCGATTATTGCCCGTTACGGTTCGGAGGATGATCCGCTGGTGCTGGTGATGATGCACCTGTCACTGAGTCGGGCGGCACAGCAGCGACAGTTGGGATACATTCGGGAGTTGATCGGTGATTACCAGCATGTGGTGTTGATGGGGGATATGAATAATCATGCGGAGGAATTGCTGACGCAGACACCACTGAGGGAAACCGATCTGATTCCACTACCGGATACTGCCCACAGCTTTCCGAGCTGGAGGCCAGAGAAAGCTCTGGATCATATCCTGGTGAGTCCCAGCCTGGAAATCCGCCGCTCTGAGGTGGTCAGCTACCCAATGTCGGATCACTTGCCCATTGCCATGGATGTCGCGCTGCCGAAGGGCTATCTTGAGTCCTTCTGAGGTGATTTTCGGGCAATAAAAAAACCCGGCACATGGCCGGGTTTTTCAGGTTGCCAGATCGCGATTACTTGATCTTGGCTTCCTTGTACGCAACGTGCTTGCGGACAACCGGATCATACTTCTTGATCTCGATCTTTTCCGGAGTGTTACGCTTGTTCTTGTTGGTCGTATAGAAATGACCAGTACCTGCTGATGAAACCAGCTTGATTTTCTCGCGCATGATGCGGCTCCTTAAACTTTCTCGCCGCGGGCGCGAAGATCGGCCAGCACAGCGTCAATGCCTTTTTTGTCGATGATGCGCATGCCCTTGGTGGAAATGCGCAGCTTCACGAAACGCTTCTCTGATTCAACCCAGAAGCGGTGATTCTGCAGATTCGGCAGAAAGCGACGACGGGTGTGATTCATCGCGTGGGATACATTGTTACCGGTGACCGGACGCTTACCGGTAACCTGACAAACTCTGGACATACTTGCCTCCGACCTGAGCAATGGTCTTAATATACGAATTCGTTTAATCGCGCCTCTGGTTGCTACTTGCGCCTCAAAATGCACGCTGCTCGCCAGACGCCGCCAGAAAGGGACGCTTTTATACCAGAACTGGCCCCCCAACGCAAAAAATTGTTGGGAATTTGGCCAGTTTTTTGGATCTGGCCCAGGCTGGCTTACATCAGTCCCCGTTCAGCCAGGGATATTACATCACCGTGGCCGATAACCATATGGTCAAGAACCCTGATATCCACCAGGCCAAGAGCCTCCTTGAGGCGTCCGGTCAGGGCAATATCTGCCTGACTGGGCTCGGCAACACCCGATGGATGATTGTGGGCAAAAATGACCGCAGCGGCATTATACTCCAAAGCTTGGCGGACTACCTCCCTCGGATATACTGCAGCGCCGTCAATGGTGCCGCGAAACAGTTCCCGGTACTGGATCACGCGGTGCCGGTTATCCAGAAACAGGCCAGCGAACACTTCGTGGGGGTAGGTGCCAAGACGGCTGCACAGGAACCGGCGGGTGTCTGCCGGGGAGCGAAGGGGGTCGCCCTGCCTGAGAGGTTCATCCATCACCCTTTGTGCCATTTCCATGGCCGCCTGTACCTGGGCGTATTTGGCCGTTCCCAATCCCCTGACGTCGCAGAATTGCCGCTGGGAGGCTGTCATCAGGCCCCGGAGACCGCCAAAGGCATCGATGAGGTGTCGCGCCAGATCCATGACCGGCATGCCGGCGGTACCGGTGCGAAGAAAGATCGCCAGTAATTCGGCATCGGAGAGGCTGTCGGGTCCATGGGCTAGTAGCCGTTCGCGCGGGCGTTCGTCCGCAGGCCAGGGGTGGGTAGTCATGATCGCGTCCTTGCTGTTTACAGGCGATGGTTTGAAAACCGTGGCGGCGCTTCCTGCGCAGGCCACTGAAATGCAGACGGAAGTCTAGCATGGGATGCAGGCTGCCGGGAGGCTTCTGCCGTGCTATCTTATAGACCTTTTATTTTTGCCGGATACGGAGCAATTATGGCCGCGAAACGAATTCTGCTGGGGATCACCGGTGGTATTGCAGCCTACAAGAGTGCGGAACTGGTGCGGTTGTTGAAGAAAGCCGGGCACCCGGTGCGCGTGGTGATGACCCGGGGCGCCGAGGCTTTCGTAACACCCTTGACCTTTCAGGCCCTCAGTGGCGAGCCGGTACGCACTTCACTTCTGGACCCGGAAGCGGAACAGGGCATGGGGCACATTGAACTGGCCAAATGGGCGGATCAGGTGGTCATTGCCCCCGCGACTGCCGACTTTATTGCTCGCCTGGCTCAGGGTATGGCGGACGATCTGTTAACCACGCTTTGCTGTGCTACCGAAGCCCCCATCGTGGTAGCGCCTGCGATGAACCAGGCCATGTGGAATAACAGCCGGACCCGGCGCAACATCGGATTGCTGGAATCGGATCCGCAAGTCACGCTCTGGGGGCCGGATCAGGGCTCCCAGGCCTGTGGGGATACCGGGCCCGGCCGTATGCTGGAACCCCAGGAATTGTTTGAGCGCATTACCGCAGTCTGCAGCGGGCCTCTGTCGGGCAAGCGGGTCGTTATTACCGCCGGTCCGACCCGTGAGCCGATCGATCCGGTTCGCTACATCAGTAACCACAGTTCCGGGAAAATGGGGTATGCCATCGCAGCCGCCGCCAGGGATGCCGGCGCTCAGGTGGTGCTGGTCAGCGGTCCGGTGTCGATCCCGGAACCCACCGGTGTGGACGTGCGTGCGGTGGTTACCGCCGATGACATGCTGAGTGCCGCGGGGCAAGCGGTGGATGAGGGCTGCGATGTTTTCATCGCCACCGCTGCTGTAGCCGATTACCGGCCGGATAACTGTGCCGGTGACAAAATCAAGAAAACCAGCGAGGACATGTCACTGGCGCTGGTGCGCAATCCCGATACCCTGGCCACCATCGCGGCCCGTCCCGATGCGCCGTTCACGGTGGGCTTCGCTGCCGAAACCCGCGACGTGGAACACTATGCCCGGGATAAGATGCAGCGCAAGAAGCTGAACATGATTGTGGCCAACGATGTATCGACGCCCGGGATCGGATTCAACAGCGATGATAATGCCGTCACGGTGTTCTGGCGTTCGGGGCAGCAGGTCCTCGGGCCGGAAAGCAAAGCAGCCATCGCTCGCCAGTTGGTGGCACTGATTGCCGAACAGATTCAATGACAGACCTTCGCACAGGAAATTCCATGACACGACAAACTTTCCAGGTCCGCATTCTGGACCCACGCATCGGGGACAGCATTGCGTTTCCGGAATACGCCACGGCCGGATCGGCAGGGCTGGACCTGAGGGCCTGCCTGGACGAACCGTTAACCTTGAAGCCCGGAGATACCCAGCTGATCAGGACCGGGCTTTCCATCCATATTGCCGATCCATCACTGGCGGCCATGATTCTGCCCCGCAGCGGTCTGGGGCATAAGCACGGCATCGTACTGGGTAACCTGGTGGGACTGATTGATTCCGATTACCAGGGCGAGCTTATGGTGTCCTGCTGGAACCGGGGGCAAAGCGACTTCACTGTGGATGTCGGGGAGCGTCTGGCACAACTGGTGCTGGTGCCAGTTGTACAGGCCGATTTCGAAGTGGTGGAGTCGTTTGATGCCAGCGTCCGCGGCGCCGGTGGTTTTGGGTCAACGGGGACCCTCTGACGGGGTAACGGAGCCGGTAACAGTCTGTAAACGCGGAGACATTGCCCGACGTCTATACTTGGGTAACTCAATGCCGCGGGCGAATAATATAAGTACAGGATGGACTATGAAGCTGGGTAGGAAGAAATCGGACGAAGCTGCCACGGAGACAGCGGGTCAGCCGGCTGGCAAGCAGAAGCTGAAAAGCCGGGAAGCCAAAGGGCCTCGCTTGAAGCGGCTGGGAGCCGTGGCTGGTGTCCAGGCTGCCGCAGTGCTTTTGGCAGGACTGCTGGCAGCAGCCCTGCTCTATCTGCTGGTGCTGGGTCCAGCGGAATTGCGCCGCGCTGACAGTCTGGCGGCACAGGAGGTTGTTGCAGCTGCCAGTCGGATGAACCAACACCTTGCTGTCTTGCAATCTGCAGTAGAAGGCCTTGCTGTCCAGCGCCATGTACGTGAGGCCCTCGACAGCGGTGAGGGGATAGATGCCGTGGCTGAGGAACTCGGCCGCACCCTTCCGGACGTCCGGGCCGTTCACCTGTTTCCCTACGGAGATATCCCGCGCAGGACTGGTGGCTCTGACACCCTCGGTTTTGCCGGCCTGGACCTGGCACGCCGGGCTGAATCCGGCAAGCCGCTTCACCCCGACGCCTTCCCGCGGGACGGCCAGTGGTACTTCCAGATGGCAGCCGCCATCCGCAAGCCCGAAAACCGCGCCATGGCGGGCAGCATGCTGGTGGTCTTTGATGCGTCCGAATTGCAGCCGTTGCTGGCGGTGAATAATCGTGAGCTGGGCGGAAAAATGGCGCTGGTACAAAGTGTCAATGGCTCTTCCCGTGTGGTGGTCAGCAGGGGTACTGGTAGTGGCGATACGGTGGAGCAGGCACTGGCTGCGCCGGGGTGGTCTCTCAGCTACCAGCCCGCTTCGTTGCCCGCGCCAGTGTTGAATGCCGTCCTGGCCATGATCCTGATCCTGGTTCCGGCCCTGGTCGCCGCCATTGTGGTCTGGGTAGTGCTGGGGAATGCCCAGCGCAGTCTCCGTCAGGATATATCGGTACTGACCCAGTGGGCCCATAAGGTGTTTAGTGGTGAGCGGCTCAAGTTGCCAGTATTGAAGTGGGATCTGGTGGCTTCAATGGGGGAGGTGCTGCATCGCTTGTCCCGGATGGTGGATAAGCGTGTGGTCAAGAAGGGGGAGTCCACGCGTTCCGGTACTCCGGAGGGAGAAGACAGCGCCACTGATGAGCCGTTGTTCCAGGACAAGGACATGCTGGATATCGACATGCTGGACGGTGACGATGATGTCCTGGGCCTCGGAAGTGGCGCTGATGACGATGATTCGAATGCCCCTGCAGTGGAGGAAGTGACTCTGCCCCAGGTCGACATATCAGCAGGCATCTTCCGTGCCTATGACATTCGGGGTATTGTCGGCGAAACCCTGTCGGAGGAGATCGTTCAGGTTATTGGCCGGGCCATCGGCAGTGAAGCAGCAGAGCGTGGCATAGACAGCCTTTGTATTGGTTATGACGGGCGGCATTCGAGTCCGGATCTGGCCGACGCCCTGGCACGGGGCATTATGTCTGCCGGATGTAACGTGATTCACGTGGGCGCCGTACCCACACCGGTGTTGTATTTTGCCACCCATCACCTGCAAACCGGGTCTGGTGTCATGGTGACTGGAAGCCATAACCCCGCCAACTATAACGGCCTGAAAATTATGCTGGGGGGAGACACACTCTCCGGGGACGCCATCCAGAAGCTTTACCAGCGCACCCAGACCGGAGACTTGGTCAGCGGTCAGGGCGCACAATCGTCGGAAGATGTACGTCGTGCCTATCTGGACAGGATCGTCGGGGACATTGCCGTCGCCGCGCCATTGAAAGTGGTGCTTGACGCTGGCAACGGTATTGCCGGTGAACTCGCACCCATATTGGTGGAAGAGCTTGGCTGTGAGGTGATTCCTCTCTACTGTGAGGTGGATGGCGATTTCCCCAATCATCATCCGGATCCGGGTAAGCCTGACAACCTGGTGGACCTGATTGCACGGGTGAAGTCTGAACAAGCGGATATTGGGCTTGCATTTGATGGTGATGGGGATCGCCTCGGGGTGGTCACCAACAGTGGCAAGATTATCTGGCCTGACCGTCTGTTGATGCTGTTTGCCAGGGATGTCGTGTCCCGCAATCCTGGCGCCGATGTGTTGTATGACGTGAAGTGCAGTCGGCGTCTGGCAGGGGTGATTTCCGAGGCGGGCGGTCGCCCGATCATGTGGAAAACCGGTCATTCCCTGATGAAGGCCAAGATGAAGGAAACCGGAGCTCTGCTGGCCGGAGAGATGAGCGGGCACATCTTCTTTGGTGAGCGCTGGTATGGATTTGATGATGGTCTTTACTCGGCGGCGCGTCTGCTGGAGATCCTCGGGGTTGAGGATCGTCACAGTGACGAGGTGTTCGAGGACTTCCCGGAAGATATCAGTACCCCGGAACTGAATGTCGAAGTCACTGAAGACAGTAAGTTCCAGTTGGTGGAGCGTCTGGGCAGCGAGGGTAAATTCGGTGATGGTAGCATCAGCACCATTGATGGAATCCGGGTGGATTACGCCGATGGCTGGGGCCTGTGTCGTGCTTCCAACACCACACCGGTGTTGGTGCTCCGGTTTGAGGCAGAAACCGAAGAGGCTCTGGAGCGGATCAAGAGCGTTTTCCGCGACCAGCTGAAGATAGTCGCTCCTGACCTTCGTGCAGACTTTTAATTGACAAGAGTATCAAGGCAACAATATGGCACTGGATCGTGAAACAGCAATGCAGGTGGCATCCGTTCTGAGTAGAGGGTTGCCCTATATTCAGCGGTTTACTGGTAAAACCGTCGTCATCAAGTATGGCGGCAACGCCATGGAGAACGAGGACCTGAAGAGCAGCTTTGCCCGGGACGTGGTCCTGATGAAGCTGGTGGGTATTAATCCGATTGTGGTGCACGGTGGTGGGCCCCAGATCGGCGGCCTGCTGGAACGGTTGAATATCCAGTCACGCTTCGTCAACGGCATGCGGGTGACGGACAGCGAAACGATGGATGTCGTTGAGATGGTTCTGGGCGGCCAGGTCAACAAGGAGATCGTCTCACTGATCAATGCTCATGGCGGCACTGCGGTGGGGCTGACCGGTAAGGACGCCAACCTGATCCGGGCGCGTAAGCTGGAGGTGGTCAATAGCTCCGCCGAGCTTGAGCGTCCGGAAATCATCGACATTGGTCATGTGGGTGAAGTTGACAGTGTGAATGTTGAAGTGATTGAGATGCTGACCCGTAGCAACGTCATTCCAGTAATTGCACCGATAGGTGTAGGACCCGATGGCGCCTCCTACAATATCAACGCCGATCTGGTGGCAGGTAAGGTGGCTGAGGCCATGAAGGCGGAGAAACTGATCCTGTTGACCAATGTCTCTGGTCTCAAGAGTAAGGAAGGCAAGGTCCTGACCGGACTGACGGCCCAGCAGGTCAACGATCTGATCGAAGATGGCACCATCCATGGTGGCATGCTGCCGAAAATCCGTTGCGCTCTCAACGCGGTGGAAAATGGCGTGCGCACGTCACACATTATTGATGGGCGGGTTGCCCATGCGACCCTGCTTGAGATATTCACGGATGAGGGTGTGGGAACTTTGATCTCCCGCAATTGAAACAGCCCTCAGAGCTGGCATGTGGTGGTGCAGTCTGGCGGGCCAATCCCGGTCGGACACAAGGATAAATGAATGAAACGCCTGCTGACCTTTATTGTTGTTGTGGTTCTGCTGGGCTGGCTGTTGTTCAAGGCGGCGGTCTGGTGGCTGGCTGACCAGCGTCTGGCTGAAGCCAGGGATGCGATGGAGAGCATCGGGGTCATTGAGCGGGGCAGGATCAGCTCCGGAATAGAAGGACGTCTGTTGTTGATCGGTGCCAGTTATCAGGACTTCCGCCTGGCACAGTCGGTGGACATCGGCCGGCTGGTGTTTGATGCAGGCTCGCCGCTGGCACTCCTGATGGTTCTGGCGGACCCTGGCCGTGTGCCGGCCGCCTGGTCCCTGCGGGCCGAAAATGTCGAATTGAGCCTGGAAGCGACGATGTTCCGTAACTGGGTCACCACTTCCGGAGAGGCGACCCCGGCGTTGTTTGCCCCCGTGTGTGGTCCCGACCATCGCCAGCAGTTGGGGAGCGGAGACCTTGTCCGCATGGGCGTGAATGGCATCGCCGGTGAAGCCCTGATCCGTCAAACTCCTGAACGGTTGTATCTGGAACTGACGACTGCGAGCACCGGTAGCCTGGAGATCAACTGGCCCGGGGCGCGGGTGGACGTCATGAATCGCGAACGAATGGTGCAGGGCGGTGACGGTCCGATGACCGTGACCCTACGCGACGGTGGTCTGATGCGCCGGGTTGCAGCCTACTGTGCCCGTGAGTCCTCGGTGGCGACCACCGAATGGACCAGTATCGTCATGGATGCCTTCCGCCAGGCATTGAATGCCCGCGGCTACGAAGCCAGTGCCCAGTTGCTGGCACTATACCGGCAGTGGTTGACCGAGGGTGGTGAACTGACGTTAGTGCTGGATCCCGAACAGCCAATCGTTGGCGTACCCGTGCAGCGTGTCGAGCAGGAACGCCCCCTCGGGCTGCGGGTCAGTTACAATGGTCAGGCGGTGCCGGATGTCTATTTGAAGGAGGTTGAACCACCGGAGCCGGTGGTTTCCGAGAAGGCATTGCAGCCTGTAGTACCGGAAGACACGAATAACCGGATGGCTGGTTGGTACCCTGCGGAGGTGGCGAAAGCCGGCCGTTGGATTGGGCACACAGTGAGAGTTACGCTGTCCAATGACAATGTGGTTGAGGGCCGGCTGGTTAGTGTAGGCGAGCAGACCCTGGAGGTTGCCCGAACGGTCGGTGGTGGCGAAATCGCCTATCCAATGATGATTCGTGCAATCGATATGTTTGAGGTCTGGCAGCGTGGCCAGACCCGGTGACCCCTGAACGGGCCAGGAATTCTGATATGTCTGAGTCCACGAACAAAGCCGACGTGGTTCCCGGTATCCGCGAGATGCTGACCCGACTGATTGCCCTGCCATCCATCAGCAGTGCAACACCGGACTGGGATCACAGCAACGAGGCGGTAGTAAGAACGTTGGCGGAATGGCTGGAGCCGCTGGGGTTCTCGGTGGAGCTGATGGAAGTGCCTGGCATGCCAGGCAAGTTCAACATGATTGCCACCCTGGGCAGTGGGCCGGGTGGGTTGGTGTTGTCCGGGCACACCGATACCGTGCCTTTTGACGATAAGCGCTGGCAGAGCGACCCTTTCACCCTGACCGAGCGTGATGATCGATGGTACGGATTGGGTACCTGCGATATGAAAGGGTTTTTTCCGCTCGCCATTGAGGCGGCTCGCGAGTTTGCCGACAAGAATCTGAAGCAGCCGCTGATCATCCTGGCTACGGCGGATGAGGAAAGCTCGATGAACGGTGCCAGGGCCCTGGCGGAAGCGGGGCGCCCTCAAGCCCGTTACGCGGTAATCGGGGAGCCGACCAATCTCAGGCCGGTACGAATGCACAAGGGCATCATGATGGAGCGGCTGGCGTTCGAGGGCCAGTCCGGTCATTCCTCAGATCCCTCCCTTGGCCGCAACGCCCTGGAAGGAATGCACGAAGCGCTGGGAGAGCTATTGTCCCTGCGCTCTTTCTGGCAGGAGAAATACCGGAACCCGAATTTCAGGGTTGAGGTACCGACCATGAACCTGGGATGCATTCATGGTGGCGATAATCCCAACCGGATCTGTGCCAACTGTGAGTTGCATTTTGATTTGCGGCCCCTGCCGGGGATGGATATGGCATCCCTGCGCCAGACAATCCTCGACAAACTGCAGCCGGTTGCTGAGCGTCGCGAGCTGTCCATGGTGTTTGAGCCGTTGTTTGATGGCGTGCCGCCGTTCGAAACGCCCGCGGATGCGCAGCTGGTCAGGGCCTGTGAGAAATTGACCGGTCATACCGCCCATGCCGTGGCGTTTGCTACCGAGGCACCCTGGCTGCAGAAGCTGGGGCTGGAAACACTGGTCATGGGGCCAGGATCGATTGATCAGGCGCACCAACCGGACGAGTTTCTGGAACTGTCGCAGCTTGATCCGACCGTACGTATCCTCAACGGATTGATCAAACAGTTTTGCCTGTAAGATGCAGGTCATCAGGAGAAACGATTGAAATCTAACGACTGGCTGCATGGGTTCCGCCATTCTTCCCCTTATATCAACACCCATCGTGGGCGCACAGTGGTGTTGACCATCGGCGGGGATGCGATCGCCCATGAAAACTTCATCAACATTATCCATGACATCGCGCTACTGAGCAGTCTTGGTGTGCGTCTGGTGGTCGTGTTCGGAGCCAGGCCTCAGATTCAGCAGAGGCTGGATGAAGCCGGGGTTGAGTCGTCATTTCATCGCGATCTGCGAGTAACCCGGGAACAACAATTGCCGCTGGTGTTGCAGGCGATCGGCGGGCTGCGAGCATACCTGGAAAGTCAGCTGTCCATGGGGCTGGTAAATTCGCCCATGCACAATGCCCGCATTCGCGTCAGTGGTGGCAATTTTGTGGCTGCGCGCCCGGTTGGCGTTCTCGACGGTGTCGATTTCGGGTATACCGGTCGCGTTCGTCGGGTGGATGTAGCCGGCATCGAGAAGCTGTTAGAGCTCGGTCATATCGTCCTGTTGCCGCCTCAGGGGTATTCCCCCACCGGAGACGCCTTCAACCTGTCCTACGAGGACGTCGGCAGTCAGGTGGCGGCGGCCCTGCAGGCTGAAAAGCTGATCATGTTCATCGACGATCAGGGGCTACTGGAGTCTGATGGCTCACTGATTCGCGAATTGTCCGCACGACAGGCCAATGAACGGCTGGCCGCAGGCGCTGTCACCGGCCACGATGCGGCATTACTGAAGGCCGCCTGCGACGCCTGCGTCAAAGGCGTGCGGCGGTCCCACATCATCAGCTACGTGAATGACGGTGCGCTGCTGGAGGAACTGTTCACCCGTGATGGTTCCGGTACGCTGGTCAGTGGTGACCATTACGAGCAGATCCGCCAGGCCCGGGTGGAGGATATTGGTGGGGTGCTGGAACTGATTCAGCCACTGGAAGAGCAGGGCATTCTGGTGCGCCGCTCGCGGGAGATGCTGGAAACAGAAATTGACCGGTTCGTGGTCGCAGAGCGGGACGGCACCATTGTCGGGTGCGCCGCGCTGTATCATTATCCTGATGAAGGCGCGGGTGAGTTGTCGTGCTTTGCGGTGGATCCGAACTATCGTCGTTCCGGGCGGGGGGACGATATACTCGCAATGGTTGAAAAGCTGGCACGCGGGCAGGGCGTTCAGCGGTTGTTTGTGCTGACGACCCAGACGGAACACTGGTTCCGGGAGCGGGGCTTCCAGCCCTCTACAGTGCAGGCGTTGCCGGGGCCAAAACTGGCGTCGTATAACACCCAGCGTAATTCAAAGGTATTCGTCAAAGCGCTGTGATAGCTGCTCGAGTATCTGTACACGTTGTTCTTCGTCCTGTTCAGACAGCGCCATGACCCGGTCAAAAAAGTCGTCAAAGCGGTAATCCTGTTCTTTCAGCAATTGTCGAAAGCCCGGGACGTACTGGTTGTATTGACGGAACAGGGCAATGTTGGCGTTGTTGAGTGACTCAAGCTGTTTCCCCAATGGCCCGGGCTCCTCCCAGTGCATGGCCCGCCGGTTGTATTCGCTGACCAGTTCCGCGAACAGCTGTTCTTTTTGCTGCCTCATGGCGTCCCTGGTTAGCTCTCCCTTGCGTTGGTAAAGGGCTTCGAGCTCCCGGGACGTTTTCTCCACCATGGCCAGGGTCTGATTACGCTGTGCCTGACGTTGCACTGCGGCTTCGAATTGTTTGCCCTCGCCCCGCTTCTCCAGCCACAGCCGAAGACCTTCCAGTTCCACGGCGGTAGCAAAGCTCTCGTTGAACGCGGTGTCTTCGTCGATGTAGAGCACTCGATGGGCCAGTTCATGGAATATCAGTGCGACCATGCGATCATCGGACAGGCTCGTGAATCCGCTGTGGAGTGGGTCGTCAAACCAGCCCAGGGTTGAATAGGCGGTCACGCCGCCGATGAAAGTGTCATAGCCGAGTTCTTGGAATTGACGCTGCTCTGTTCGTGCCCCGTCAAGGTTGAAATAACCCCGGTAAGCCTGGCACCCGAGTACCGGATAGCACCATTGATGGGGGGTGAGGGAGAATTCCGGTACCGCCACGAGGTTGACCACGACCCAGGGTCTACCCAGTTCGGAGTAGTCGGTATAGGCATCCCCTGTGGGCAGAGCGAGCCGATTCTCGGCGAAGCGTCGAGCCTGGTTCGCCAGGGTCAGCTTGCGTTTCAGTTCAGTATCGGTGTCGGGATCGGCCACCAGGTGGTCGATCGGCTGAGCGGCCAGCATTAACGAGACGTGACCACTAATCGCCTGGCTGTAGTAGCCAATGGTCGAACACCCTGGGAGCACGGTTACCAGTAGCAAAAGAAGATAGATCTGATTAAGCTGTATCATGGTTCACAATGTTATGGTGAGGCTGTCTCGCAACGGGGTTGTCCACTATATTACAGACATGTTCCCCGTATAGTAGCAGGTGGCTCTGGCCACCTTTTCAGGGACGCTGGTCAGGGTGGATGAGTCAATCACTCTGTCATTGCCGAATATCAGGTAGTTCATGGATCCCAGAGAACGTCGCACAAGCCCCCGACAGCCGATCAAACTTGCGGCCCAGCTGGACCTTGGGGCAGGGGAGGCGTGGCCCTGTCAGATTGCGGATTTTTGTGCTGAAGGGTTGTTTATTCGTTACTCTGGAGAAACGTCGCGCAAGCTGGAGCGCGCGATAGCCCGGGGTGCCCCCGACGAAATCACCGTTCGTTTCCGCTCCGCCGACGGGAACCGCCGTCACGAGTTGCATGTCAGTATCGTTCGACGCATTGAAGGCGCGATGGGGGTGCATTTTATCCGTGCCAATCCTGATGCTGTCAGTGCGATGCTGAAGCAGTGTGGTGGCAGCCGCCATCAGGAGCGCGCCGCCCTTCGCGCACCCAGTGATCGGGTGCAGTTTATCCTCCACCAGTCCGCCCGTGCGGTTGTCCAGTTTATTGAACCGCTGATGGATAGCTGTCTCGCGCAGATGATCGTGGCGCTGAAGCAGGCGGCTCAGAAAGCCTGCAGCGATCAGATGGCCAATGAGTACATGGATGCTTCCGGCCAGCTCCAGGCCCGGCAGCGGGTGATTTGGCACCAGATGGCACAAAGTCTGGAGTCACCCCTCAAACCCGCCCCCAAAGGATTTCCCGGCTCTGAACTATCGGTGGTGGATAAGGGGGAGTTCGAAGACTGGCTGACGATCCGGGTGATGGTCACCAAGGCCGACACCCAATACAGGGGGGAGCTGCTGCAGCTCAAGTTGCGACTGGACAAGTTAGGCATTGCCAATTCCACTGGTCACCACAATCCGCTGGGACCGTCGCTGGTCTGCGAATCATTTCATGCCGGACTGAGTCACCTGAAAGCCAGTCGTGAAGTGGAGAAAGTCTGTTTGAAGGTTTTCGAACAGTCGGTGCTGCAGCAGCTGAATCCGCTCTATCAAGAGTTGAATAACATCCTGATCCGTCATGGGGTCATGCCGGATCTGGACTTGAGTAAATATCTGTCCGAACGGTCCACGGAGAGTGATGATCGAGTCCGGGAAGTGGCCACCAGTCAAGCGAAGGCCAAGAATGAGTCCCGTCAGCATACGGCTTCAGTCACTTCGGCGGCGCTTGACTCCGGGCAACGGTCCGGGGGCGCCACTTCCGGTAAAACCGCGCCCGCCGAGTTTCGCAGTTACGCCAATGCTGCGCAGACAGCTTTCGCCACGGTTCGTAACCTGATCGGAACGCTGGCGGCGAGTCGACAGGCCCGGGGAGACACCGAACCCCTGGCCTTCGCTCCCAATGCCCGACCACTGTCGGTCGGAGAATTACACCGGGAGCTGCAGCATTTGCAGGTAGAGTCGCCAGCGTCATCAGACGAGCCGGGTTCACTCAGGGAACGCGTCGTCGAACACATCAGGGACAGCGGCGATGTTGCCCTCAACGACGAGCAGCAGGAGACCCTGGATGTGGTCGATCGCTTTTTCCGCAGTGTGGTGGAAAGCCCAAAGCTCAGCGATTATGCCCAAAGCCGTGTGCGTCAACTGGAAGTGCCGGTGTTGAAGGTGGTGATGCGGGATCCGGCGTTTTTCGACGACCAGGAGAGCCCTGTTCGCGGCGTTATGAACCGGTTGGCCCAGCTCGGTGTCAAGGGTGGACGTATAAACCCCGTAGTGCAGCGTCGGGTTGACGAACTGATCCATCGCATTGTTACTGATTTTGAACAGGATACCGGTGTCTTTGAAGCCACGGTCCAGGAACTGGATACCCTGATTGACCGTCAGAATCTGGTTTATCGTCGCAATGTAGAGCGGGTCACTGCAGCTGCGGAAGGTGCGCAGAAAGTGTCTGACTCCAAGGCGGCCGTTACGGAGGTGCTCAACCGGAAGCTGGCCGGGCGTAAAGTGCCCAAGGCGCTGTTGAGTTTGTTGGAGGGCGGATGGCGTGACCTGCTTTCACTGACCTGGATTCGTCAGGGACCGGACAGTCAGTTGTGGCAGGACTATCTGTCCGTGATCGACTTGCTGCTGGCGTTCGCGGATGATCCCCGTGCGGGTATCAATCTGCCCGAATTGTTGCGGGTGATTCAGGACGGTTTGTCTTCTATCTCAAGTAACCATATGCCCTCATCCCAGATTCGGGAAGAGTTGAAACAGTTCCTGGTGCGCAGAACCGATAAACCGCCGGAAATGGTTGAAATGCCTCCCGTCCAGACCGAAGACGACAAGCGTAAGGTGCTGTCCGAGCGGGAACGGCGCAGTCTTCAGCGCTGGGTCCAGCGTGCCCAGCAATTGCGTACCGGCGACTGGCTGAGGGATCAGGAGGATCCCGAAGATCCCCAGTACATCCGCCTGGTGTGGATTGCCCGGGGTTTCAGTCGTTTCGTATTTGTGAATCACCAGGGTATGAGAGTGGTGGAGCTGGACCTGGATGCCCTGGCACGACAGATGCGCAAGGGGGTTGTCGTCCCCGACGCTCAGTATGAGCGACCATTGGTGGATGAAAGCCTGGATCGAATGGTCCGCAAGGTCTATGACCAGTTATCCTGGGCCTCCACCCATGACGAATTGACCGGGCTATTGGGGCGTCGGGAGTTTGAGCGGATGCTGGACCAGCAACTGGCCCGCCATGAAGACGAACGGGCCCTGGTCCGATTGGATCTGCGACAGTTCCGGTTGCTGAATGATACGGCCGGTTATCAGGCCGGTGATGATGCGCTCCGCAAAGTAGCGGACCTGCTCCGTGACCGGGTGGGTGATGGCATGCCACTGGCGCGCTTGTCCGGGAATGAATTTGCCTGGCTGCTGCCGGCAGAAAGCGCATTGGCAACCGCTCAGGCCATTGTGGCTGATATTGAAGCCACGGAATTTGCCTTTGACGATCGCTGCTACAAATTATCGGCCAGTGTCGGACTGGTGCCGGAGTTGCCGGCACTGACGGCTGCTGAGCGTTGGCTGCGGGCGTCCGAACACGCCTTGAAGGCTTCTAAAGCGCAGGGGAATGGCAGGGTCATTGAGTATTCTCCGGATGCCACGGATCAATCCCGGCAGGAACAGATTGCCGCAAAAGTGGCCAGTCTGGGCAACCTGGATGAAGAACGCATGCTGTTGCGGTGTCAGAAGATCATTCCGTTGCATGCCAATACCCGCATGTTGTCGCAGTACGAAGTGCTGATCAGCATGTACGATGATCGTGGTGAGCTGATCACCGGCAGCGATTTTGTGCGTATGGCCGAACGTTATGATCGCATGCAGGTGGTCGACCGTTGGGTGGTCGGGCGCATGCTGGACTGGTTGCATGACAAGGCCCCGGACCCGGATCACCTTGGTGGGGTGTGTATTAATCTGTCCGGTTACTCTCTCAATGATCAGTCATTGCTGGAATTTATCTATGACAAGCTGAGTCAGAAGGAAGCGCCCATTGAGAGGCTCTGGTTTGAAATTACGGAAGCGACAGCCATCAATGACGTCAATCTCCTGGCGGAGTTCATGTCGGAGATGAAGGAGTTGGGCTGTCGTTTCTGCCTGGGCAATTTCGGTAGCGGTCCGGTGTCGTTCCAGTTAATGCGCAGTCTTCCTGTCGATCTGATCAAGCTGGACAGCGTGTTCACCAATCAGGTGGATATCAATGAAACCGACCGGGCGATGGTGCAGTCGATGGTGGATATGGCGCACTATATGAAACGGGAAGTGATCGCCTCTCAGGTTGAATCCCGTGAAGTTCTCGATATGCTGAGGCATCTGGGTGTGGATTATGCTCAGGGTTTTGTGATCGAAAAGCCTCGGCTGCTGGACAGCCTACACTAACGCCTGACCACGGTTTGCCATGTCGAAACGTCATCCTGTAATTGCGGTCACTGGTTCTTCCGGAGCTGGCACCACAACCACCGGCCAGATCTTCAGCCGGATTTTCGCCAGCGAGGGGCTGCGTGCTGCCATGGTCAGTGGTGACAGCTTCCACCGCTACACCCGGGAACAAATGGCCCGCCTGGCGGCCAAGGGGCAGTTCGGGGAGCGTAACCATTTCGCCCTGGCCGCCAACCACATCGACAAGCTTGAAGCCCTGTTATACGACTATGGCCATACCGGCAATGGCCAGTTTCGACAGTATGTCCATGATGAAGATCGTGCGCTGGTGGCAGCAGGATACAAACCAGGAACCTTTACCCCCTGGGGGCCGCTACCGGCGGATACCGACTTGCTGTTTTATGAAGGATTGCATGGTGGCGTCGTCGGTGATACCTACAACATTGCCCAATACGTTGACCTGCTGATTGGTGTGGTGCCGATCGTGAATCTGGAATGGATACAGAAGATTCACCGCGATACCAACAAGCGGGGCTATTCCCAGGAAGCGGTGGTGGAAACCATCATTAACCGTATGGACGATTACGTCCACGACATCGTGCCGCAGTTTGCCCAGACCCACATTAATTTCCAGCGGGTACCCCTGGTTGATACGTCCAATCCGTTTGTCGTGCGGGACGTGCCCACGGAGGATGAGAGCATGGTGGTGATCCGGTTCCGGGATGCTTCGGAAGTGGATTTCCCCTACCTGTTACAAATGATCGGCAATAGCAGTGTGTCCCGGCATGACACCCTGGTCATTCCGGGAACAAAGCTGGGGCTAGCCATGGATCTCATCCTGAGACCCATGGTGATGAGGTTGATGGCGCAAAAGCCCTTTGCGTGACGAGGGGAAGGGGGCTAACCAGAGCATTCCGCCCAGCAAGCCTTGGCGATCCGTTCAACCCGCTTCCGCATCCAGAGGCTACCGGGGTCCCGATCGTGCCGGGTGTGCCAGACCAGGTACAGGCTGAGAGGGTCAATCGCAATTGGCACTTCGGTAGACCACATGCCCCGGTTGAAGCCGGTGTCGTTGGTGGCTATCCGGGGCAGTGTGGCAATCATATCTGACTGGCGCAGTAGCCGGGGCACCGCAGGAAAGTGGTTGACGGCGACGGCCACCCGGCGTTTGAGGCCCCGACGTCCCAGGGCCTGGTCGACGAAGCCATTTACCTCCCCGGACAGCGACACCATCAGGTGACGAGCGCCGATGTAGTCGTCCACCGTCAGCGGTCGGCCCGCCAGAGGATGGTCTTGCCGCATGACGACGGTATGGCCACTGTCGAACAGCCAGTTACTGCGCAGGCTCCGATCGTGCTCCGTCAGCATGCCGAGGGCAAGGTCCACGTGCGCTTCACGGAGTTGGGTGAGGGCGCTCTCCTCGGTAAACGGCACCGCGTGCAGGTCCACACCGGGTGCTTGTTGCTCGAGTTCGGCTACCAGTGGTTGCCAGATCAGTTCCAGCATGGCGTCAGTGACCGCAACCCGGAACTGTCGTCGGGCATGAGCCGGATCGAAGCGGGTTACATTCACCGCGTTGCTCAGGTCGTACATGGGGCCGCGAATCTGGTCCCAGAGACTGCGGGCGTAGGAGGTCGGCCTGATGTTCCTGCCCTGCTTGACGAACAGTGGATCGTGCCAGGTCTCCCGCATGCGGGAGACCGCATTCGAGACCGCCGGCTGGGTCATTGCCAGTCGCTCGGCGGCACGGGTGATCGATCCCTCGGTCATAATGGCATCGAATACGTAGAGTAGCGTCAACTCCTGATTCTTCACCCGCCGAAATCTCCCTGAATGCGCAAGGTCAAGCCTCCACCCTATGCCAGGTATTTCTGGCCGGCAAGGGAAACTTCTGCAATGCATCATTTCAGGTGATGTGTTGTATGCGAAGAAATCATTGGTCGTCCGCCCTGGTGAATGGGCATCCTGTGCTTGTCCAATCAACCGAAATGAGGGCAAGAGTGTTATGACCAACACCATTCAACACCTGAACGACAGCAATTTTAACGACACTATTAAGGGCTCGGCCAAGCCGGTTCTGGTGGATTTCTGGGCCGAGTGGTGTGGACCCTGCCGCGCCATCGCCCCGCTGCTGGAGGAGCTGGCCGACGAGTTCACCGGTGAACTGAGCGTGGCCAAAGTGAATGTGGACGAAAATCCGGACCTGGCGGCAGCCACGGGTATCCGGGGCATTCCCGCCCTGGTGATCTATCGTGACGGCAAGGCTGCGGCACAGCACACAGGCACTGCGGGGCTCGGCCAACTGCGGAGTTTTATTTCCGGGGCGCTTTAAGGGTGTATTGAGCCGTGTCAATTCAGAGAATTGATCTAGTATGGTTATATTGGCCTTGACCGGTTCACGAGGTGGGCTGGCAAGGGATTGTACATTGGGCGAGAAGGAGGGGCTAAATTGAACCTGAAATGATTGTCTTTAACGTATTGGGTTTTTAGGGCAAATGGACACTAAAGGGATTTTAGAATGAGCGTATTGTCATTATTTTCTGCGAAAATCAATGGTGGTGACGGATTTGATTCACCGGCGCCTATAGTAGACCTTCCTGGATGGACTGTTTTCAAGCAGCAGCAAACGGAAATCTATGTAATCACCCACAATCTGGGGCTGTGTGATCCTGATCGGGACATGCACGTTGTCGTGACGCCGATGAGTCCGCACTGTATCGCGGTTGTTGAGAGTGTGGATGAGAATTCCTTCAGGGTTTCTACCTGGCGAACGAATGAAGCTCCAATGCAAAGCGATTTCATGTTCATTGCCAAGCTAACAATTTAAGCTGGCATCCCGGCTCCGGGGACGGAAAAACAATGGATTGGTGAGCCATGGACTACACTTCCCCTAGGGAGGTGTAGTCCATGGCCAATCGTACATTGTGGGCCCAGCGGCTTGTGGCGTTGTTTTTGCTGGGCTGCCTGTTGTTCAGCTACCCCCTGTTGGCATTGTTCGATAGCCGCGGAGAGGTGTTCGGCATTCCGCTGCTGTTTGCCTATCTGTTTGCCGCCTGGGCGCTGCTGATCGTATTGATGATCTGGGTAGTCGAAGGCTCCAGGCGATGAGGGAGCGTTGCCCATGCCGCTGGGTGGCTTGATACTGCTGACCTCCTGCGCCTATCTGGGCGTCCTCTTCGCTATTGCCTATTGGGGCGACAAGCGGGCCGATGCTGGTCGGTCGATCATTGCCAACCCCTATATTTACGCCCTTTCCATGGCGGTGTACGCCACTTCCTGGACTTTTTACGGCAGTGTCGGCCGGGCGGCGGTCAGCGGTGTCGGTTTCCTGCCCATTTACCTCGGGCCAACCCTGATGGCGGCTCTGTTCTGGCTGGTGCTGCGCAAGATGATCCGCATCAGCAAGGCCAATCGCATCACCTCGATCGCCGACTTCATCGCCGCGCGCTATGGCAAGAGTGCGTTGCTGGGCGGGCTGGTTACCCTGATCGCGGTGGTGGGGGTGATTCCTTACATCGCCCTGCAGTTGAAGGCGGTGTCCAGCAGCTTCCTGATTTTCTGGCAGTATCCTGCCATCCAGATGCCCAGCCAGAGTGAGGCCATGGGGCCGCTGCAGGACACCGCGCTTTATGTGGCCCTGCTGCTGGCATTGTTCACCATCGTGTTCGGTACCCGCCACCTGGACGCGACCGAACGCCATGAGGGCATGGTGGCCGCGATTGCCTTCGAGTCCCTGGTCAAACTGCTGGCCTTCCTGGCAGTAGGCATTTTCGTCACCTTCGTACTTTACGACGGTTTCGCCGATATCTTCGACCGGGCCGCGCAGTTGCCTGATATCGGTCAGTTGCTGACTCTCGGCGGCCCGGCAGGTACATACAGCTCCTGGGCGGCGCTGATTTTCCTGTCGATGCTGTCGATCCTGTTCCTGCCTCGTCAGTTCCAGATCAGCGTGGTGGAGAACGTCAATGAGAACCACCTGGCCAAGGCGATCTGGCTGTTTCCCCTGTACTTGCTGGCGATCAATATCTTTGTGCTGCCCATCACGTTCGCTGGGTTGATGCACTTCTCCGCCGGTACGGTGGACGCCGATACCTTCGTGCTGACCCTGCCCATGGTCCATCGGCAGGAGGCCCTGGCGTTGCTGGTTTTCGTCGGTGGGCTGTCTGCCGCCACCGGGATGGTCATTGTGGAAACCATCGCGCTGTCCACCATGATCTGCAACGATCTGGCGATGCCGCTGCTGCTGCGCTGGAAGGCCCTCGGGCTGGCCCAGCGCCGGGATTTGTCACGGCTGCTGCTGGGCATCCGCCGTGGCGCCATCCTGCTGCTGATGCTGCTTGGCTACATGTATTACCGGGCCGCTGGCGAGGCTTATGCCCTGGTCTCTATCGGCCTGGTGTCCTTCGCCGCCGTGGCCCAGTTCGCACCGGCGATGTTGGGCGGCATGTACTGGAAACAGGGTAGCCGGGCCGGAGCCCTGTGGGGCCTGTCCCTGGGTTTCCTGCTGTGGGCCTATACCCTGTTGCTGCCGGCGTTTGCCAAGTCCGGCTGGCTGCCATTGAGCTTTATCGAGCAGGGGCCGTTCGCGATTACCTGGCTAAAGCCTACGGCCCTGTTTGGTCTGGATGGCGTGGACGAACTTGGCCATTCGCTGTTCTGGAGTCTGTTAGTTAACCTGGGTGCCTATGTCGGGGTGTCGCTGTTTGGACGTCAGAGTAGCCGTGAGCATGCCCAGGCGCTGCTCTTCGTTGATGTCTTCAAGTCGGCAGGGCGGGGCGCCAGCCTTTGGCGCGGCAGCGCTTCGATGACCGAAGTTATCGCTCTGGTGGGGCGTTTCTTGGGGCCGGACCGTGCTGCTGCAGCTTTCGCAAACTACGCCAGCCGGCGAGGCCAGCGCTCCAGTGCAGACCTAGTGCACTTCGCCGAGCAGCAGTTGGCCGGTGCTATCGGGGCGGCCTCGGCACGGGTAATGCTGGCGTCGGTGGTGCAGGAAGAGCCACTGGGCATGGAGGAAGTACTGGGCATTCTTGATGAGACTTCTCAGGTTATCGCATACAGTCGCCGCCTGGAGCAGCAATCGCAGGAGCTGGAGACCGCCACTCGCGAGTTGCGGGCGGCCAACGAACGGCTGCGGGAGCTTGACCGACTGAAGGACGACTTTATCTCCACCGTAACCCATGAGCTGCGCACGCCGTTGACCTCCATCCGCGCCTTCTCCGAGATCCTGAACGATAATCCGGACCTGGAGCAGGCACAACGGGCGCAGTTCATTGCCATTATTGTCAAGGAGAGCGAGCGCCTGACCCGCATGATCAACCAGGTACTGGACCTGGCCAAACTCGAGGCAGGACGGGTGGAATGGCACGCCTCTGAAATCGACCTGGCGGAAGTAATCGACGATGCCCTGGCCACCACCAGCCAACTGATGCAGGAGCGGGGCGTGGACATACAGCTCGACCTGCCACCGCGTGTGCCTCCGGTCATCGCGGATCGTGACCGACTGTTGCAGGTGCTGCTTAACCTGATCACCAATGCCATCAAGTTCTGCGACCGCGAGTCGGGTCGTATCGGCATTGCCGTGCAGGTGCTGCCGGAAGCGTTGCAGGTGGATGTGCGCGATAATGGTCGTGGTATCGACGCGGCGGATCAGGACACCATCTTCGAGAAGTTCCGCCAGGCCGGGGACAATCTGACCGAAAAACCCCAGGGTACCGGCCTGGGGCTACCGATCAGCCGGCAGATTGTCGAGCATTTTGGTGGCCGGCTTTGGGTGCACAGTGAGTCTGGTCGCAGTGGGACTGGTAAGGGCGCGACCTTTTCCTTTACTTTGCCTCTGGGGCAGTCGGATGTGGCCGTGCCAGGCCCCGGCCACGAGACGGAGGACAAGACATGAGCAAGACCGTGTTGATTGCCGACGATGAGCCGAATATCGTCATCTCCCTGGAGTTTCTGCTCAAGCAGGCTGGCTACCGGGTGGTGGTGGCGCACGATGGCCAGGAAGCGCTGGAGGCGATCCGGCGCGAGAGCCCGGATCTGGTGTTGCTTGATGTGATGCTGCCGCGCCTGAGCGGATTTGATGTGTGCCAGAAGATCCGCGAGAACCCGGACTGGCGGGACATGCGGGTGCTGATGTTGACCGCCAAGGGCCGTGAGGTGGAGGTCAGCAAGGGCCTGGCGCTGGGCGCGGATGCCTATATCACCAAACCGTTCTCGACCCAGGAATTGCTGGCGGAGATCGCCACGCACCTGGGGGGGAAATAGCCGATGCGTCCGGCGGTACGTCTGGCGCTCTGGCTGATGGCACTGATTGCGCTGCTGGCCGGCCTGCTGGCACTCGCCGGAAGCTTTCTCTGGGCTGACCTGGATGCCACGGAACGGGCCGCGCTGACTGCGCTGGTATCCGGGCGAGGCATGTTGTTGGTTGTGCTTGGCGTGCTGGTCCTGGTGCCCTTTGGTGTACTCCTCCGGCAGTGGCTGGTGGCCTACCCGGAGGCGGTGATCCGCCTGCGCGAAGACGTTGATATCATTCACCGGGCCCATCCCGAGCACCGCGTGGCCCTGACCGGCAGCGGCGATATGCGCCGTCTGGGTGAGGCGGTGAATGCCTTTGCCGAGGCCCATTGCGCGTTGCAGCACGAGGTGGCGAGCCGTATCGAAGAAGCCAACGCCCGTCTCGAGCAGGAAAAAAACCGACTGGCGGCGTTGATGTCGGAGCTGTCCCAGAGTGTGCTGATGTGCAACAGCGAGGGCCGCATCCTGCTGTACAACGGCAGTGCCTGCCAATTGCTTGAACCGCACGCAGGCGGTCCGGCACGGGCGCCAGTGGGCCTGGGCCGCTCGATTTTCGGCATACTCGACCAGCGGCTGATCGTGCATGCACTGGAACGGATCCGGCAGCGCCTCCGGCAGAATTGCCAGGATCCGGCGGCCCACTTCGTTACTGCCCGTGGCGACTATCTGCTGCGGGCACAAATGGCACCACTGCTGGATCATCAGGGCGAGTTCATCGGATTCGTGCTGATCCTCGAGGACATCACCCGCGAGGTGGCACTGGACAGCCGCCGCGATGCGTTGCTGCAGCAGTTGACCGAAGGTACCCGGGCGGGATTGGGCAACATCCGCGCTGCCGCTGAGACCATGGAGCGCTTCCCGGAAATGGATGCAGGACACAGGCTCCGGTTCGGTGAAGTGATCAGCGATGAGGCGCAACGGCTGTCCAGTCACCTGGAGCAGGCGCTGAGTCGGCACGCGGACCTGTTGCACCCTCAGTGGCTGCTCGAGGACATGCTTGCCACCGACCTGCTGGTCGCCCTACAGCACAGCTTCGCCACGGTCGGGGTCACGGCTCGCTATCCCTCCGATAATGACCGCTACCCGGAAAGCGATGAGTCGCTCTGGCTGAACCTGGACAGCTACTCCCTGGTGCAGGCGATGACCCAGTTGATGGCTACCCTGGCCGATGCCCTGGACATTCGCGAGGTGACGATCGAGGTGGCCGCCGACGGTAATTTTGCGCGTCTGTTGATCGCCTGGGAAGGGCCGGCGCCGGAGCCGGAGCATCTCCACGAGTGGGAGCAGCGACCTTTCAGGTCTGTTGCTGAGGGCCCTGCTGCTGCGTCCCTGCGAGAGGTGCTGGAAAGTCATGGCGGTGAGATCTGGTGCCAGGGTGATACGGTGGCCGGATACAGTCGCCTGTGCCTGCAATTGCCGGCAACCCGGTCGGAAGCGGAGGTGCCCGTGCCCGCGCGGACTCCCGGGCGGCCGGTGTACTACGATTTCGACCTGTTCAACCAGCCGGGACAGAGTACCGAACTGGACGAGCGGCCGCTGCGGGAGTTGACCTATACGGTGTTCGACACCGAAACCACCGGACTAGCGCCCTCCGAGGGCGATGAAATCATCTCCATTGGTGCGGTACGTATCGTTAACGGGCGACTGCTGATGCAGGAATGCTTTGAGCAGTTGGTCGATCCGCACCGCCCCATTCCACGGGAATCACAGCTGATACATGGCCTCTCGCCCCGGATGCTTACCGGTCAACCGGGCATCGCCGAGGTGCTGCCGCTGTTCCAACGCTTTGCCGAGGACACAGTGCTGGTGGCCCACAACGCTGCCTTCGACATGCGTTTCCTGCAGCTCAAGGAGGCACAGACCGGCATCCACTTTATCCAGCCGGTGCTGGACACTCTGCTGCTGTCAGCCCTCGTGCAGCCAGCTGAGGGACACGGTCTGGAACAGATTGCTGCCCGCCTCGGGGTAAAGGTGGTAGGTCGGCACACCGCGCTGGGCGACGCCATGGTTACCGGCCATGTACTGCTGAAATTGATCCCGCTGCTTGAAGAGCGAGGTGTCCATACCCTCAAGCAGGCGCGGGAGGCATCCAGAAAGTCGGCCTACGCCAAGCTTGAATATTAGCGAGTAGGCCGGAGTGTCCGGTTCAGGCGGTCAGGCGCCCGTCCCGGTAGTCCCGCAGGGTCTGCTCAATTTCCTCACGGGTATTCATCACAAACGGACCATACTGGACGATCGGTTCGTTGATCGGCTTACCGGCTATCAGCAGCAGGCGAGCTCCGTCGGCTCCGGATTCAAATCGCACCTGATCGCCGTCGCCGAGGATAGTAGCTGCCGCCAGCTTCAGTGGCTTGTCTTCAACCTCGTGCTCAAGTCTGGCCCTACCCTCGTAAAGGTACACCATCGCGTTCAGCTGGTCGCTGACGGGTAGGGTGATGGCTTTGCCGGGCTCCATATGGATGTCCATGTACAGGGGGCGTGTGCTACCGCCGGAAATCGCGCCCGCGACCATGGTGCCGTCGACCTCGATGTCACCCGCAATCAGCTTCAGCCGTGCACCTTCCAGATGGACATCGGGAATCTCCTCCGGCTGGATGTCCCGGTACCCCGCCGGCTTCATTTTCTCGGCGGCCGGCAGGTTCAGCCAGAGCTGGAAACCGCGCATCTGGCCGGATTCCTGCTGGGGCATTTCAGAGTGCACAATGCCACGACCGGCGGTCATCCACTGCACGCCACCGTTTTTCAGGTTGCCTTGATTGCCGAGATGGTCCTCATGGAGCATATGACCCTCGATCATGTAGGTCACGGTCTCGAACCCGCGATGAGGGTGAGACGGAAAGCCGGCAATGTAATCCTGGGGCTGGTCGGAACCGAATTCGTCCAGCATCAGAAACGGATCCAGTCGAATATTCTGGTGCTGGCCGATGGAGCGCCTGATGCGTACGCCGGCGCCGTCGGAAGTCTCCAGGGCAGGGATGGTTTGTTTGATGGTTCGAAAGGTCATGGTGTCCTCCTTGTGTTAATAAGACTATTAAACGCCGGAGGTCGAGGAGAATAAAACGGAGATTTTCGGGGTGGGACATCAAAAAAACTGAATGACCGGCGGAAACCGTCCCGCCGGCCATGGGAGGGGGTACTTACTCCACGTTGCGGGAGTAAAAAATCTCCAGCATTTCACGGCGCAGGCGATCTTCGATGGACTGTGCTTCTTCCTCGCCCAGATCACTGGCATTGACACCGAACACGTAGTTGTCGAGTTTGAACTCCTTCAGCATCATCTTGGTGTGGAACAGGTTCTCCTGGTACACGTTTACGTCAATCATCTGATAGGCGTTCTGGGTATCCTCGGTCAGGTAGTTCTGAATCGAGTTGATGTCGTGATCGATGTAATGCTTGGTGCCGTCCACATCGCGGGTAAAGCCACGCACACGGTAGTCCACCGTGACAACATCGGAATCGAAGCTGTGAATCAGGTAGTTCAACACCTTCAGCGGTGAAATCAGGCCGCAGGTCGACACGTCAATATCTGCCCGGAAGGTGCTCACACCATCGTGGGGATGGCTTTCCGGGTAGGTGTGTACGGTGACATGGCTCTTGTCCAGGTGTGCGACGATGGCATCCGGTAGCGGGCCCGGAGATTCTTCGTTGTCGGGCTCTTCACCGTTGGTGAGCTCATGCTCGGCAATCAGCATGGTTACCGACGCGCCGTGGGGTTCATAATCCTGGCGGGCAATGTTGAGAACATTGGCGCCAATGATCTTGACCACATCGGTCAGGATCTGGGTCAGGCGCTCAGCATTGTACATCTCGTCGATGTAATCAATGTAAGCTTCCCGTTGATCCTCGGTCTGCGCGTAACAGATATCGTAAATATTAAAGCTAAGAGATTTGGTCAGGTTGTTGAAACCGTGCAACTGGAGTTTGGTTTCCATGCTCAGCCCCTCCGGGAAGTGGAGATGAATGACTACAGAATGCCTGATCGGGCATTCTGCCGAGGCCGCCACCGACTACTGACCGGATTGTTCACCATTTGCGCAGACCGGCGGAGAAGGGTGCGTATTATGCACACCACGAATGTGGTTGGGTAGTCTTCGCAAACACATTTTAGCATCCGTAATTTCCGTGTCTGCTAAAGGCTATTCTGCTTCACGGATTTCGTGGCTGTGAGTGATCTCCACGCCGGCCTTCTCGAGCATGATTGAAGCGGAACAGTATTTCTCCGCTGACAGGCTGACAGCGCGTTTAACCAGGTTTTCTTTCAGTCCGTGACCGGTAACCACAAAGTGTAGATGTATGCGAGTAAATACGGCAGGGATGGCATCGGCCCGTTCTGCTTCCAGCTCGGCGTGGCAGGCGGTGACGTCCTGTCGGCTCTTATTGAGAATGCTCATGACGTCAAAGGACGAACAGCCGCCAAGTCCCATCAGCAGCATTTCCATCGGGCGTGCTCCAAGGTTCTCGCCGCCGTGATCGGGGGGGCCATCCATCTGAATGGTGTGGCCGGTACCACTGGTGGCCTTGAAGCTGGCATTTCCCGCCCAGTCTACAGTTGCTTTCATGTCGGTAAACTCCGCAATACATCAGGTATCTGGCACGGATGCTAGCACATAGACTAACGCTCGGCAGCAATCCCCTTCCCGGGCCGGTTACACAGATACACATGGTTTCAGGTTGCCGAAACCGGGCCTTCTTGTTATAAGTTGCGCTGATTTTCAAGAAAAATGATTAAACCCGCATGGAAAGCCGGGTACATAATAAACATCGGGACCCGCCAGTTTTTTTAGGAGGCACGACTCGCACTATGGCCACTATCGTCAAGCCGGTTGAGCAGAAAACCAAGCATCTGGATTATTTCCTGTCACAGTGTCACCGCCGGCGCTACCCCGCCAAGAGCACCATTATCTATGCCGGTGACAAGAGCGATTCACTGTTTTACATCGTCAAGGGCTCCGTTACCGTCATCATTGAAGATGACGACGGCCGCGAGATGATCATGGCCTACCTCAATGCCGGAGACTTTTTCGGCGAGATGGGTCTGTTTGACAACATGGATTCTCGCAGCGCCTGGGTGAAGGCCAAGACCGAATGTGAAGTGGCTGAGATCAGCTACACCAAATTCCGTGAGATTGCTCAGCAGGACCCGCGGGTTCTGTATTTCATTGGCGAGCAAATGGCCTCCCGCCTGCGCCAGACCACCCGCAAGGTCGGCGATCTGGCTTTCCTGGATGTCACGGGTCGTGTTGCACGGACCCTGCTGGACCTGTGCAAGGAACCCGATGCCATGACCCATCCAGACGGCATGCAGATCAAGATCACCCGTCAGGAAATCGGTCGTATTGTCGGCTGCTCCCGGGAAATGGTCGGTCGCGTCCTGAAAACCCTGGAGGACCAGGGGCTGGTACGGGTCAAGGGCAAGACCATGGTGGTCTACGGCACCCGCTGACCATGGGCCCGTGTTATCTAGGCGCGGGCCGCCTTCCTGGCAAATCCGTCAATCCAGCCGGCAATGGCGTCGGGCTGGGTCAGTAACACCCAATGGGGCGCATCGATCTCCTGCCGGCTCAGTTTTCCTGCCCATTTTTCCAACCCTTCGAATAGCTGCTCTTTCACGTAGTTGTCCTGGCCAGGCACGATCAGTTGAACTGGACATTGAGCCTGTCGGGGTTCTGGCCGTAGCAGCTTGGACATGAAATTGGCCCGGTAAAGTTTCACGCCGTAGCGGCCGTCATTGCGCTGAAAGCGGTTGTATTCCGCGTCGGAAACCTGCTCCCTGTTTTTCAGATAGTTTGGCCATAACTTGTCGAGACCGGCGCGCCATACAGTCTCCGGAAGCAGTGGCAACTGAAACATGGCAACGTACCAGGAACTGGCGAGCTGATTGAGTACCTTGCGGGTGCCGCCCTCACTGACCCGGGTGACGTTGTTACGTAACCAGAAGCCGACGTGATCCAGGCACGGCCCGGAAATGGTGGTGTACGACCTGATTCTTGATGTCAGCGGACCGGCGGTCACCGATTCCCAGCTTTGTATGGAGCCCCAGTCGTGGGCGGCAAGGTGAAAGCCCTGCTCTGGAATGACTGCGTCTACAACCGCTGCCAGATCCGCTGCGAGATGAACCATGCGGTAGGCACGGGTCTTGGCTGGCTTGTCGGATCGACCTGCGCCACGAACATCGTAGCGGACGACAAAATAACGGTCTTTCAGTTGGTCGGTTACTCTGTCCCACACGGAATGGTTGTCCGGATAGCCGTGCACAAGCACCAGTGGCGGAGAATCAGGATTGCCGTCGGTGGTGACGTACAGGTTGACGCCGTTATTGTTCACCCACTGGTGTTGTGTTGTCATTGCTTGCTCCTGTTGGCCGGTTGGCGCTGTCATACCATCACAGATTACCGGTCAGAGAGCAGGCTGGCCCGTGCCAAGCGGGCCAGACTCTTGGGTAAGTTGTCCCCGCGACGATTCAATCGACAATGGCGACGGTTTTGATCTGAAGCCAGACATCCATGTCCGGTACCAACTGCAACTGGTGGGCAGCCCGGCTGGTCAGCCGGGCCAGGAAAGGAGTGTCACCGGATTGCAGTCTTACCAGGGTTGTCCCCGGGCTCTGGTCGGTGGCGACCTGTTCCACCCGGGCTGGCAGCAGGTTCTGGATGCTCTGTTCGTGGTTGGGAGCCAGGGCGATGCTGATATCCCGGGCGAGAACCTGAAGTCTCACGGGCCTGCCGGACTCCAGTTGCGGCTCCTCCCTTACCCAGAGACTGCCGCCTTCAAAATCAGCGCGACACAGATGCCAGCGGGTGTCACGCTCACCAATGACTGCGTTGACAATCACCCCAGCATCTTCTTCCAGAGCAAAAGGCTGATCAGTGCGGGCCAGTGTCTCCTGTAACGGCCCTTCGGCGATCACCCGACCGTTGTCCATCATCACCACGTGGTCGGCTAATCTGGCCACCTCAGGTGCCGCATGGGATACATAGACCATGGGTATGTCGAGGGTTTGATGCAGAGTCTCCAGGTAGGGCAGGATATCCTGTTTGCTCTTGCGGTCCAGGGCAGACAAGGGTTCGTCCATCAACAGCAGGCGTGGACTGGTCAGCAGAGCCCGGGCAATGGCCACTCGTTGACGTTCACCACCGGACAGTTTTTCAGGCATTCGGTTCAGCAGGTTTGAAAGTCCCAGCCAGTCCACGGCCTGACCGAAATCGATCTGTCGTTGGTCGGCTGGAATGCGTTGGTAGCCATAGGTGAGGTTACGCTGGACCGACAGGTGAGGGAACAGGCTGGTTTCCTGGAATACGTAGGCCAGGGGGCGCTGGTGAACGGGCAGGCGGTGATGGTCATCCTGCCAGCAGTCACCGTTCACGGACAGGTAACCCTCTGCCTTCTGAAGACCTGCCATGCATCGAAGCAGCGTAGTCTTGCCACCGCCGGAGTGGCCAAACAGGGCCGTGATACCCTGTCCGGGGAGTTGCAGGTCCACGTCCAGTTGAAAGCTTTCAAAACCGCAGCGGAAACGGGCGAGAATGCCATTACTCTGGGTCATTTAACGACCCCACCAGCCAGACGACCGTTAATGGTGTGCAGGCCGACCAGTACCAGGAAAGCGAACAGCAGCATGCCTCCGGCCAACCAGTGCGCCTGGCTGTACTCCAGGGCTTCGACGTGATCGTAGATGGCCACGGACAGCACCCGGGTTTCTCCGGGAATGTTGCCGCCAATCATCAGCACTACGCCGAACTCGCCGATGGTATGGGCAAAGGTCAGGACCGCAGCGGTCAGAAAGCCTGGCCGCGCCAGGGGAACGGCAATGGTAAAGAAGCTGTCCCATGGCGAGGCCCGTAAGGTTGCGGCCGCTTCCAGCATTCGTTCATTCAGGCTGGCAAAGGCATTCTGTAAGGGCTGCACGGTAAATGGCAGCGAATAGATGATGGATGCCAGCACCAGGCCTTCGAAGGTGAACGGTAGTGTGCCGATCCCCAATCGTTCTGTCAGTTGACCAATAAAGCCGTCAGGACCCAGCATCATTAACAGGTAGAAACCCAGCACTGTGGGGGGGAGCACCAGGGGCAGGGCGACGACCGCGAACACCGGTTGACGCAGCCAGTGCCGGGTGCGGGCGAGCCACCAGGCAATCGGGGTGCCGATAATCATCAGTAGCAGTGTGGTGATGCCGGCCAGTTTCAGGGTGAGCCATACCGCTTGCCACTCAGGGCTCATAGTTGCTCCGTCGGATTCACCGGGTTTGCCGGTCATTATGTCAGGATCTGACAGTTATCCTAACGGTCTTTGCCGATGATTTCCCGGGCTTTTTCTATGGTTGGCAGCATGCTGTTGAGTGGGGAGGTGTACCGGCCTGCATGGAGGCAGGCCGGTGGTGGGCTTACCGATGCTTCCTGCGACGGGATAAGCCGATGCCTGTCAGTCCCAGTCCCAGTAGGGCCAGGGTGCCGGGTTCCGGAACGTCGTTGGGTAGGTCCACGGTGTCCAGGGTTTCACCCATGACATAGGAATAGCTCAGGTTCACCAGTTCCCCGGAAAACAGCGAGCCGATGTCGAATCCCAGTCCGATAACGTAATCTCCGTCACCATCGTTGACACCCGCAAGGTAGTCGTCCGGATTGGTAGACCAGGGTGCGGAGATCCCGGTGTTGTGTGCGATATCGGATTGTGTGTAAAGCCCGAGGGTCAGCCCGGTCATGCCGCCCTGGGAATTCACGAAGTCTTCCTCTGCCACGCCAGTCGTGCCCCTGGTGTTGGTGGTGTCGTAGGAGCCGTGGGTATTGACGTCCGGGTCGGGGTCGATGGCGCGAAGGAATTTCAGGTCGCTCAGATCCTGGATTGCCGTGATGGTAGTCAGTACATCAATGCGTTCATCGTCGTCATTGAATGAATAGTTGTGACTGATAGTGAACAGGTCACTGTACTGGCCTTCCCAGGAAACCTGATTGTCGGCGCTGCCACCGGAGAGATCCATTGGGCCTGTCAGGGTGGTGATGCTCCCGGACGAACTGGCGTTGTTATTTCCCACAGTGCCGGTCTGGGCTGACGTGACACCAAACCATTCCCACGGGGTGCCGGGAGTCAGGTAGTCCTCCGGACCCCAGTTGCGGGTACCGCTGGTGTCGTGGATGATGCCCGGATCCGTGCTGCCACCGGCACCAAGGGTGCCATTGTCACTGACCGCCGTGCGGACGAAATCGCCTTCCATTACGATCGGCGCCGCGACGGACGAACCCGTCGTCAGGAGTCCTGCGGCAGCCAGCGTGTGGGGAAGAAAGCGGGATAGGGTACTTAAGCGCATGTGTAACTTCTCCGTGTCATAGTATGTGCGTTTCATGCGCCCATCCAAAAGGCAAGTACTACGCCGATGCCTGTAGATCGTTTTTAAAACAGTGGGTTAATGTCATTTTGGTCCGCTTTCGCTGCTCCACATGTAAAATGGTCTGACACTCGGTTATTGGTTGTCGTTATTCCGACGACTCGTCTGACCGCTCCCACTCCGGTGGTCGCCATAGGTGCTGAAGTCGGGACTTCAATGCGCCCGGGTGAGCCATGTCCCGGAACATATCCCGGTACTCATGGGTCCACAAAACAATCAGGTTGTTGGAGTACACGGGGCGGGTGATGCCGTATTCCGGGGGATTGTGAGCATCTTCCGGTGTAAATGTACCAAACAGCCGGTCCCAGATAATGAGGGTGCCCCCGTAATTGCGGTCAATGTAGTCCGGGTTACGGCCATGGTGCACGCGGTGGTGGCTGGGTGTGTTGAAAACAAGTTCCACCCAGGACGGTAGCTGCCTGACCAGCGTGGTATGGATAAAGAACTGGTACACCAGGGACAACGCGTAAGCGACCCCGATCCATACCGGGTTAAAGCCAATGAGCGCCAGTGGCAGGTAGAACATCCACCCACCGTTGAAAATATTGGTGGCATTCTGGCGCATGGCCGTGGAAAAGTTCATTCGCTCCGAGGAATGATGAACCACATGTGCCGCCCAGAACCAGCGTATGCGGTGGCTGGCACGGTGCATCCAGTAGAAGCAGAAATCGACCCCAAGAAAGGTCAGAAATCCGCTCACCCAGTTCAGCTCCAGATCCATAAGACGGTAGTGGTAAAAAAGCGCGTAGACCGGAAACGCGATGATGCCGGCGAATAACGCTTCTGTGATCTGGTATCCGGCGCCCAGAGCGAAATTGCGGATGGCCTCATGGGTGTCCATCAGCATCGGGTCATGCCGAAGCTTCAGGTATTCCCAGGCAGTGATGGCGATAAACACCGGTGTCGCGACCATGAAAATGAGTTGTCGTTCGTCTAGTGCCAGCCAGGGCGCCATCAGGTTCCAGAGCGGCAACAGGCCGCTGTTTTCCAGAACGCTGAGCATTATGTCGGTGATGGCCATAATCAGATCCGGTTATCCGTTATTGTATGTTGCCTATTCTTGCCTGCTTACGGCTTTTAAAATTGACGATGCATGCCGCTAAATTGATAATTCACGTCAATATTGTGGGCAATGGTCGGGAGTTTTCCCATGGCGAGAGTGGTAAGGGTAACCGGGGCCTGGACGGGGCTGTTGACCGACTGGCTGGACCAGCAGCACCTTGATGCGGGCCTCCTGAGACCAGAACTGGCACGCTGGTCTGCTCAGGATAATGTCCCGGTAGCTGTCTGGCGCGACCTTCTGGCACGGGGGCTGGCCTTGTGCCCGGACAGTGTTGCGCCAGAGCTGGGCGTGGGTAGCTGCGTGCGACCCGGTCATGTCGGGGTCCTGGGGTACCTGGTGCTGGCGTCGGACACGCTGGGTGAGGCCATGCTGGCGTACCAGCGCTATGAAACGCTGTTCTATGGCACCACACTGGCGGAAATTGATATTAAGGGTGGCCAGGCCGAAATGCGCTGGCCACGGTCGGACAATGAGCTGGGGCAGCAGGCGGACGGAGCCGCGATCGCGGCGCTGGTGACTTTCTTGCGGCGACAGCTGGATAACCCGCCACCTCCGTCCTCGGTGTCCTTCCTGGAATCCGTGGGCCCGGATGCAGCCCGCGCCTATGAAACTTTTTTTGGCTGCCCGGTCACATGGAATGACAGCCACGTGCGGGTCAGGTTTCCGCTGGAGTACCTGAATATTCCCATGCCACGGCGGGACCCCACATTGAAGGAACTGTTGGATCGGCAGGCCCAGGCGTTGCTTCGGGCCCTGCCCGGCAGCTCCGAAACCGAACGACAACTGCAGCAGGTGCTTTTAAAGCTGTTGGCCGATGGTGAGCCAACCCTGCAGCGTGCGGCCAAAGCCATGTACATGTCTCCCCGTACGCTCCAGCGCCGCCTGGCCCGCCATCAACTGAGCTGGCAGCAATGGCTGGATCGCAGCCGGGAGCAGTTAGCGCGGCAGTATCTCGCGGATGCCTCACTGAGTCTGACCGACATTGCCCTGTTGCTGGGATTTTCGGAACAGAGCGCATTCACTCGAGCCTATCGCCGGTGGGCGGGTGTCTCGCCCGGACGTGATCGCAGACAGATCAGCGGTTAGCCTGGTAGATCTTCTCCAGGGCCTGTAGCTGGGGCTGCCACTGCTCCAGCCAGTCGCGGATCTCCCGGGGGATGCGTTTCTCGCTGGGCCAGGGCACGGGGTATTGTTCCGGCTGGAACAGCGGAGCGAACAGACTTGCGGCGGTCAGATCGGCGCGGGAAAACGTATCACCCACGAGAAAGGGTTGTTGGCGGTAGGTTTCAGCCAACTCGGTTAACAGCGCTTCCATGGTCTGACACGACGTCGCGGCGGTTTTTTCGTTGATCTTCATCCACTTGCGCATGACCTCGTCAACCCTGCTGAAGGCCAGCTTCAGCAGGATGCGGTTGTAGAATGGCGTTTGTGCCGCCAGCAACGGTACCACTACCTTGGGCCGCTGCAGGAAATGGTGGTAGGAATAACACCGCACTGCCGGCCCCGCTTCCTCATCCAGGCGTTGCTCCCACGCCAGCGCCGCCTCCCTTGCCTCGGGGTCAGTCGGTGTCAACGCCCGCTCGGGGAAGGTGTCATCCAGGTAGTCCAGGATCGCTGACGAACCCTGGACGATGTGGCCGTCATGATCCAGCACCGGCACCGATGAGTCAGCGCCTGTGAGTTTGCGAATGGTATTGATGTGCTGGCCTGGCAACAGGCTGTGGGTCTGGTATTGCAATCCCTTGAAATCCAGTGCCCAGCGTACTTTTTCGCAGTAATGGGAAATGGCGAACTGGTAGAGCCTGATGGCCATTGCTAATGTCTCCTTCTGTGGGTGATCCAAGGATAATGGGGTTACCGCGATATAAGAAGCCCGTCGGGGTCAAATTTAGCTGGTCGTCAACATGTCTTCAGCGTAATGAAGGCCGTGGGCGATTTCACTTTAGAATTCAAGGTTGTTGAAGACTGATATCAGGGAAGGAGTTATGACATTGCAAAACATTGGATTGACCAGCCTGTTGGGTGCCGCGTCGTTATTGGCGGTCGGTTGTGCGTCTACCAGTAGTTCCCAGGAAAACGTTCAGATTCCGGCTGAGCGTATGTTCTGCGGCCAGGCTGCCATTGACCTGGATTATCGGGAAGATTCGGGGCAACTTATACTGACGCACGACGGCACCGATTACACCCTGGTGCCTTCCAGGAGTGCTTCGGGGGCGCGTTTCACCGGTGGGAACGATGCGGACACGGTTTTCTGGAGCAAAGGCAACTCGGCAAGCCTGACATTGAACGGAACCGAATTTCCCGAGTGTCTGGCGGCCGGAGCGCTATCTTCACCCTTCGTGGCCCGTGGCAATGAACCTTTCTGGCACGTCACGCTGGTGGGCAGGGAATTGACGCTGAGCCGTATGGGAGAGGCGACGGAAACTCTGTATTCCAGAATGGTGGAGCACGGGGCTACGGGCCAGACTCTCCGCGCCGAGCGTGAGGGGCTGGCGTTAACCCTGGATGTCGCGCCACAACTGTGCATGGATTCCATGTCCGGTATGCCGTATCCGAACCAGGTCCGGCTTACGGTCAATGGTGATACATGGGCCGGTTGTGGAGGCGACCCCGAACGCCTGCTACGAGGCACTGAATGGGTGGTGGAAGATATTGAAGGGGGCGGAATCATTGACCGCTCCAGGGTGACCATCCAGTTTCTGGCGGACAACCGGGTTGCCGGCAGATCTTCCTGCAACCGGTACATGGGGGCGTGGAATCTGACCGGCGAGGGGCTTGAGCTGGGTAAGATGGCCGGCACCATGATGGCCTGTGCTCCGGCATTAATGCGCCAGGAGGAGCGCTTTCTGAAGGTGCTGTCCGAGGTGCAGCGTTTTCGAATTGGTCCGCATGGTGAGCTGATTCTGAGTACGGCGGACGGTGATGCGCTGCGCGCCTTTCAGTCTTCTGGCAAGCCGTAAGTCGCCATTATCTCGCGGATTCGTCCGTTCTCCCGGAGCCTGGCTGTTCCTTCGGACAGCAGCGCGGCAAGTTGCCCGGAACGTTCATGTTCCGGTGAGAACGCAACATAGATGTCGGTTTTCTGAAGCAGGCCGGCATTACGGGGAGGGCGAATCCCGGCATGGTCTTTCAGCGCCCAGGTCATCACGTAAACATCTTCCGGATACACATCGGCCCGATGTTGGTTCAGCAGGTAGATCGCTCTGTTCAGGGGGGCTGGACCGGAAATCACCCACACTTTGGCCGGGTCGTCAGTGTGGCTCCGGATAAAGTCATCGAGTTCCATCGAATAGGAATAACCGTTGATCGCGAGCAGGGTCTGATCCGTCAACGACTCCAGCCCTCGATAGAGCCATTGGCTGTCAGCTGGTGTATACATGGCGATGTGTGAACGCCCCTGGGGTTCATCCGGGAACACGAAGTCCGGGGCGTCGGTGGTGAAGGCGCTAACCACGGCATCCAGCAATCCTTCGCGGGTCATCTGTAACGCCCTTGCCCAGCTGACGTTCAGGTATTTCACCTCGTACCCGGACGCTTCGAACACTTCCCGGGCTATATCGATCATATAGCCGTCCTGTGGCCCCTCTGCCAAACAGTTGTGGGGGCACCAGGGGTCAGAGCCGATAGTGATGACCTTACGATCGGGGCTGGCCATGGGCGTGCTGACATCTTCCCGGCTCAGTGCTTCTTTGGCCTTGGGGGCCTCTGAAGGAGAGCAGGCGATCAACAACGTTGCCAGCATCAAAATAAACACAGCCCTGAGCATGATAGCAGACCGTAAACACCGCGAACGGCGGCTCTGCTTCTATCATAGTCTGTTCCTGAATTGTTGTAATGGTGATGGTAAGGGGCACTGTCAAATAATTGCAGTATAACGCTGTCATGTTGGAGGGTCGCCAGAGAACGGAGCCCCCAAATGACCGAGCTGAAAGAATTGACCCCCCATGATGCCATCCCGCAGGAGCAGGCCACCCGCGATGCCCGTCAGCGCCGGTTGCTGCGGGCCTTCCTGCCCGAGCTGGTTTCCCTTGAGCGTATACTGGCGGAGGCGCCCGAGCAGGTGGTAGTCCAGGTGGTTGAGCGGGCGCAGGTGGGGGCGATGGAGTTACCGATCTATCGGGTGGACCTGGGAAACGCATCCGCTGACGTTCCGGTCATCGTCATGGTGGGAGGTGTTCATGGCCTGGAGCGTATTGGCAGTCAGGTGGTTATGGCCTGGCTGCGCAATCTGTTGGCCAGACTGGCCTGGGACGACCATCTCAAGGGCCTGTTGCAGAGAGTGCACATCACTCTCCTGCCGATACTGAATCCGGGTGGCATGTACCTGAACCAGCGCAGTAATCCCAATGGTGTCGACCTGATGCGAAATGCCCCGATTACCGCCCAGGACCGGAGTGCCTTCCTGCTTGGTGGGCAACGGCTGTCACCCCGTCTGCCCTGGTATACTGGCGATCCCGAGCAGGGCATGGAGCTGGAGAACCGGGCCCTGGAATCGGTTATCGACGATCTTTTACCGGGTCGTCCTTTCAGTGTCGCGCTGGACTGCCATTCGGGTTTCGGCTGGCAGGATCAGGTCTGGTTCCCTTATGCCTATCGCCGTCGGCCCATGCGCAACATCGCTTCGGTGCTGGCCCTGAAACTGATCTGGGAGCAGGCGTATCCGGACCACAACTACAAGTTTGAGCCCCAATCCCGCCACTACTTGACCCACGGGGACCTGTGGGATTATTTCTATAAAAAGGTGAACCGAGGCAACGCCGGGACTTTCCTGCCGCTTACCCTGGAAATGGGGTCGTGGCGATGGATTCGTAAGCGTCCCCGCCAGCTCCTGCGACTGGATGGCCTGTTCAATCCCCTGGTGCCCCATCGCCATCGGCGGGTGTTGCGAAGTCACCTGGCATTCATGGACTTCTTGCTCAGTGCCGCGGCCAGCCACGGGAACTGGTTGCCGGACGGTGCCGACGAGTCCATGCTGAGGGAGGCGGCAATCATGCACTGGTACAGGGACAACGAATAGACATGCACTGGATACTTCTGCGCGGTCTTACGCGGGAACAGGCTCACTGGGGAGACTTTCCCGATAGACTTCGGCAGTCGTTTCCCGACCACCGTTTTCACCCGGTGGATTTTCCGGGAACCGGCGTGCATTACCGGGAACCCTGCCCGGCGACGATGACCGCCATCCGCGAGAAAGTGCAGCAGCAGATCAGTCATATTCCCGGGCCATACAGCATCCTGGCGTTGTCCATGGGTGGCATGGTGGCACTGGACTGGGCCCAGCACGCCTCGGAAGGGGAAATCCAGAACCTGGTGTTGATCAATACCAGCTCGGGTTTCAGTCCGCCGTGGCACCGGATGCGGCCTGCCGCCTGGCCGAGGATTGTGCAACTGCTCACGCGACGGGAACTGTTCGACCGCGAGGCCGATATCCTCCGGTTGACCTCTAACGGCAAACCGGACTTACAGACCATGAAACACTGGTACAGTATTCAGCGTCAGCGCCCCGTATCCCTGCACAACGCCTGGCAGCAGTTGAAGGCGGCGGCCGCGTACCAGCCGCTGAACCGGCGACCACTGCCGGATGCGCTCTTGCTGGCCAGCAAGAGGGATCGTATTGTGCACTGGAAATGCAGCGAGAAGCTGGAACAGCGTTGGCAATGGACCCTGAAAGTGCATCCGGCAGCGGGGCATGATTTGCCCATGGATGATCCACAATGGGTCATTGAGCAGGTACGGAACTGGTTGATTGTCTGATATCGGTTGCTTGACGCAACCGTTCTTTCACGTCAGTCTCTTGGGTGATTACGACGCGTCCAACTTCACTGACGGAGCCAAGAACAATGAAAATCTTCGAGACAAAAACCGCCCCCAATCCCCGCCGTGTCCGTATGTTTCTGGCGGAAAAAGGCTTGCTGGATAAAGTCGAATTTGTGGAGATCGATATCCAGAAAGGGGAAAACCTGACCCCCGAGTACGTCGCCATGAACCCGATGAAAAAGGTACCGGTGATGCAGCTCGATGACGGGACCAGCGTGGCGGAGACCATGGCGATTTGCCGATACTTCGAAGAGAGTTATCCGGATACACCGACGCTGCTCGGTGATACGCCTCTTGAAAAGACCATGATCGAACAGTGGCTGCGCTGGATTGAGCTGTACTTTTTCCTGCCCACCGGCATGTGTTTCCAGCATACCAGCGGTTATTTCAAGGACCGCATGAACCCCATCAAGGAATGGGGGGAGGAGTGTGGGGTTGGCGTTGAGAAATTCATGCACTTCCTCAACAAGCATCTGGAAGGCAAAGAGTACATTTGTTGCGATCGCTTTACCGCTGCTGATATCAACGCTTTTACCACCGTTGCTTTTGCCAAGGTGGTGCAAATTCGCATCAAGCCGGAGCAGACTCACCTGCAGGCCTGGTTTGACCGCATCAAGGCCCGCCCCTCAGCCCAAGTCTGAGGGGAGGATAACGAAGAACCCATGGTACCTATTCAATGAGCCACTCCGAACACCTCGACTGCGCCCTGCTCGCTATCGACAACGCGAACCGTGAAGACCCGAATCGGGAACAGGTGGGAGGCGATCTGCTCCCGCGGGAATACGCCTACAGCCTGCATATGACGCGGTGGCTGTTCGCACTTGATCCGGCGCCAAGTGAGCGGATGCAGATCGCCTGCCGGGCCCAGCACGTCGAGCGTTGGACCATGCCCCGCAAGGATTACCCTGAGGGGCGAAAGGGTTATTACGAGTGGCGTCAGGCCTGCGGCCGTATGCACGGCCGGCGGGCGGCGGAGATCATGGCGGCCTGTGGTTATCCGCAGGGAGAGTGTGATCGGGTTGAGACGATTCTCACCAAGCGGGAATTGCGCAAGGACGCGGATACGCAGTTACTGGAGGACGTCGCCTGCATGGTGTTTCTGGAGCGTTATTTCGCCGACTTCTATGAAGAAAAGGCGGAGTACGATCGGGAAAAATGGCTGCGGATTGTCCGCCGCACCTGGGGCAAGATGTCGCCACGGGGGCATGAGGCGGCTCTGAAGCTGGCCGAGGGGATGCCCGCGCACCTGTTGGCGTTGCTGCAGGAGGCTTTGGCGGAACCTGAGGCCTGATTGGTGCACAGGCCAGCGGGTAGGTCGTGCCAAAATACGCTGTAAATACCTCCCTGTACGCTCGGGCTCCGCCATCCATGGCTCCGCACGATTTTGGCACGACCTACCCGCTGGCCTGTCTAAACTTCCGAGTTAGCCTTCTGGAAAAAACAGCTCTTGGAGTTTCTGACCCGGCTCGTCAGCCCGCATAAACGATTCGCCTACCAAAAAGCCGTAAATGCCCCGGGAGGTCATGGCTTCAACATCATCACGAGTCATGATACCGCTTTCGGTGATGGTCAGTCGGTCTGCAGAAATGCGCTCGTGCAGGTCGAACGTGGTGTCGAGGGACACGTCGAAGGTGTGCAGGTTGCGGTTGTTGATGCCGACCAATGGTGTTTTCAGGGTCAGCGCATCGTCCATTTCCTCGCCATCATGGACTTCCACCAGCACATCCAGTCCGATTTCGTGAGCGATGCCCTCCAGTTCCTGCATCTGGTCTTTAGTCAGGCAGGCGGCGATCAGCAGGATACAGTCGGCGCCGATGGCGCGGCTTTCGTAGACCTGATAGGGCGCGACCATGAAATCCTTGCGGATCACCGGCAGGCTGCAGGCAGCGCGGGCGGCTTTCAGGTAGTCTTCGTGGCCCTGGAAGAAATCCCTGTCGGTGAGTACGGACAGGCAAACGGCGCCACCCTGTTCGTAACTTTCGGCGATCGCTGCCGGTTCGAAGGGATCACGGAGGATGCCTTTGCTGGGAGACGCCTTCTTGATTTCGGCGATAACCGCTGGGGTTTTGGCCTCAATTCGGGTTCTCAGTGCATCGGCGAAGCCTCGTGCTGGCGGTTGGTCACCAGCCATGGCTTTAAGGTCGGAAACCGAAAGCTGGGGCTTCCTCTCGCCAATTTCCTCCCATTTCCGGTCGACGATCTTTCGCAGAATCGTGGGAGTTTTATCTAGATGTCTGTTACTCATTCTGGGCCTGCTAAAAGTTTGCCTAACTGATCAAAAGCACTGCGAAAAGTCAGCCAGCTCGGACATCTTGCCCGCTGCCAGGCCGGAACCCATGGCGTCCAGGGCCATGTCGACACCCGCTGTCGGGGTGTCGGCCAGACCGGCCACGTATATAGCCGCGCCGGCGTTCAGGGCGATCAGGTCACGGGCTTTTTCGGCCATTTCGTCATGGCCCCGCCCGAAGGCGGCGCGGATCAGCTTCAGGGATTCCTCGGAGGAATCCACGGTCAGACCGACCAGGGACTGGCTTTTGATGCCCAGATCTTCCGGGGTGAGGTCGTACTCGGTGATCTCACCGTCCTTCAGTTCCGCTACATGGGTGGGGCTGGCGAGGCTGATTTCGTCCAGGCCGTCCTTGGAGCACACCACCATGATGTGTTCGGCGCCCAGGCGATGAAGCACTTCGGCCATGGGGCGGCAGAGTTCACGGGTGAACACGCCCACCAACTGTCGTTTAACGCCCGCCGGGTTGGTCATCGGGCCAAGAATATTGAAGATGGTACGGCAGCCAAGTTCCTTGCGGGGGCCGATTGCATGCTTCATGGCACCATGATGGGCGGGCGCGAACATGAACCCGACACCGATCTGTTCGACGCAGCGAGCCACTTCCTCTGGTTTCATGTTCAGGTTAATACCGGCTTTCTCGATCAGATCGGCGCTGCCGCTTTTCGAGGACACCCCCCGGTTGCCGTGCTTGGCGACAAAACCACCGGCAGCCGCCACCACAAACGACGCAGCGGAGGACACGTTGAACAGATTGGCGCCGTCGCCGCCGGTACCGACGATGTCCACCAGAGGTTCGGCGGCGACCGTGACCCCGGTTGCCAGTTCGCGCATGACTTCGGTGGCGCCGGTGATTTCGTCGATGGTTTCACTCTTCAGGCGCAGCCCCATGAGAAAGGCGCCGATTTGCGCATCGGTGGCTTCGCCGTTCATGACGATGCGCATAACGTCCTTCATTTCCTCCCGTGACAGATCCAGGTTGGAGGCAATGCGGTTCAGTGCTTCTTTCATGTCCATGGATAGCTGGCCTCTTAAGCTGTTCTCAGAAAATTGCGCAGAAGTTCGTGACCCTGTTCCGTCATAATAGACTCTGGGTGAAACTGGACCCCCTCGATGGGCAGGGTTTTGTGGCGAACGCCCATGATTTCCTCAACGGAGCCATCGTCATTGCGGGTCCATGCGGTGACTTCCAGGCAGTCAGGCAGCGTGGTCTGGTCGATGACCAGACTGTGGTAGCGGGTGGCCTGGAGTGGGTTACTCAGGCCGCGGAAGACGCCCTGGTCCTTGTGGTAGACCGGAGACACCTTGCCGTGCATCACGCGTCCGGCACGAATGACATCGCCGCCATACACCTGGCCGATGGCCTGGTGGCCAAGGCAAATGCCCAGGATTGGCAACTTACCGGCGAAGTGGCGGATGGCTGCCATGGAAATGCCCGCCTCATTGGGGGTGCAGGGGCCTGGAGAGATCACCAGGCGTTCCGGATTCAGGGCTTCGATTTCCTCTACGGTGATTTCGTCGTTACGGTGTACCTGAACCTCCGCACCCAGCTCGGCCAGGTACTGCACCACGTTGTAGGTGAAGGAATCGTAGTTATCGATCATCAGCAACATAATCTGTTCCTCCGCCTCAGTGGTCGAAATCGTTGTAGGTCATGGCGACGGCGCGGAAGATCGCGCGGCCTTTGTTCATGGTTTCCTTCCACTCCAGTCGGGGCACCGAATCGGCCACTACGCCAGCTCCGGCCTGGATGTGCAGGGTGTTATCCTTGATGACGGCCGTGCGGATGGCGATGGCGGTGTCCATGTTGCCGTTGAACGAGAGATAACCCACCGCGCCGCCGTAGACGCCCCGTTTCACCGGCTCCAGTTCGTCGATGATTTCCATGGCGCGGATCTTGGGAGCGCCACTGAGGGTGCCTGCGGGCAAGGTGGCGCGCAGGACATCCAGGCAACTGGTGTTCTCTTTCAGGCGTCCGGTGACGTTGGAGACGATGTGCATCACGTGGGAATATCGTTCCACCACCATCTTGTCGGTCAGTTTGACGGTGCCGGTCTCCGATACGCGGCCGGCGTCGTTGCGGCCCAGGTCGATCAGCATCAAGTGCTCGGCCAGTTCCTTCGGGTCCGCCAGCAGCTCTGCCTCCATGGCCTTGTCCTCGGCATCGGTGGCGCCACGCTTGCGGGTGCCGGCGATGGGTCTCACTGTGACTTCTTCGTCTTCCACCCGTGCCAGGATTTCCGGTGACGAGCCGACAATGTGGAAGTCGTCCAGGTCGAGGAAATACATGTAGGGCGAAGGGTTCAGAACCCGTAGTGAGCGGTACAGGTTCAGTGGCGGCGACTCGAACGGAATCGACATGCGCTGGGAGATGACCGTTTGCATGACATCACCATCCAGCACGTATTCCTTGATCTTGTCCACGGCGGCTTCGAACTTTTCCTGGTTGAAGCCGGAAATGAAATCGCTTTCATCGACTGTCTTGCCGCGCAGGTTGTCCGGTGTTCGGGGGGCATCCGCGGTTTGCCGGTGAAGCCGTAACTCCAGCTCATTGATACGTTGCTGGGCCTGCTCATAGGCGCCCTCGGCAGCGGGGTCGGCGTGTACGATCAGGTGCAGCTTGCCGCGCAGGTTGTCGAATACGACGATCTCATCAGACACCATCAACAGGATGTCGGGAGTGCCAATCTTGTCTGGAGGGCAGCTTTGGCGCAGACGTTTTTCAATGTAGCGCACCGTGTCGTAGCCGAAGTAGCCAACCAGGCCGCCGTTGAAACGGGGCAGTTCCTCAAGATCCGGTGCCTGGAATCTCGCCTGGTATTGCTCGACAAAGGCCAGGGGGTCGTCGACTTCGGCTTCCTCTGTCACCTGGTTGTCACGGGTAATGGTGACCTGATGATCGTAAACTTTGAGGACTTCGCGGCAGGGTAGGCCGATGATGGAATACCGACCCCATTTCTCACCACCCTGAACGGATTCAAACAGGTAGGAATAGGGGCCGCTGGCCAGCTTGAGATAGGTGCTCAGTGGGGTGTCCAGGTCGGCCAGGACTTCGCGGTATACCGGGATGCGGTTAAAGCCGGCCCCGGCGAGCTCGGCGAATTGCTCGGGTGTCATGTAACGATTTCCTGAAATCTGATCTGCTTGTTAGCTGGTGCTGTTCCCGGTCTCTGTCCGTTTACAGTCCAGCCGATGGTTGCGGCCATCGCCGGGCATTGCCCAGCCGACCGCTGGCCTGATTCAGCCAGTGCGCCATCGCCACCATCGTGTTGCGCGCGTTGTGAGGATGCCTCGCGCTGCAATCAGATTCAGTCCCTGCACGGCAGGAATCTCCCGAAATGAAGTAATCAACGTAATATCCTTATGAGATTACAAAAGCTCAGCCAGTGAATCAACCACTGTGTCCGCCCCAAGGGAATCCACGGGTGGGCCATAATTGTAGCCATAGCGTACCGCCACACAGGGAATGCCCGCTGCCAGGGCGGCGTTGATGTCCGCTGCCGAGTCACCGACCATGACCGTGGTGCCGGGGGTTCCATCAAGGGCTTCCATGGCGTGGCGTAGGGGAGCCGGGTCTGGTTTTTTGACCGCAAGGGTATCACCACCGATGGTCAGGTCGAACCAGTGTTCCAGGCCCATGTGTTCCAGCAGTGGTGCCACGAACTGTTCCGGTTTGTTGGTGACCACCGCCAGCCGGCAACCCTGTTCGGCCAGTCGCCTCAGGCATTCCTCCACTCCATCGTAGACCACGGAATGCTGGCCGTTAAGCTGGGTGTAGGCCTGGTAAAAAATGGCGAGAGCATCGTTAAACAGGGCGTCGTTTTTGCTGTCGACCGGTTCCCAGTCGACAGAATTCGCCAGTGCCCGTCGCACCAGAATCGCAGCGCCGTTACCGACCCACTGGCGCACCTTGTCGATGCCCGCGGCTGGCCGGCTGAGCTGTTCCAGCATCTGATCGACAGCGGCGGCCAGATCCGGCGCGCTGTCCACCAGGGTACCGTCAAGGTCGAACAGGGCAACGCCGGGCCAACGGGCATTGAAAAGACCATTCAGGCTCATTGGTCTATGCTCTTTCTGGCCAGTTCCAATTCGGCGCGCATCTGGTCGATGGTGACCTTGTAATCGTCGGTGTTGAAGATGGCGGAACCGGCGACAAAGGTGTCGGCACCGGCTTCCGCGATCTCGCGAATATTGCTCACCTTCACGCCACCGTCGATTTCCAGGCGGATGTTGCGATTGCTGGTATCAATGCGCTTGCGGGCCTCCCGCAATTTGTCGAGGGTGCCGGGGATAAAGCTCTGACCACCGAACCCCGGATTCACCGACATCAGCAGGATCATGTCGAGCTTGTCCATCACGTGGTCCAGGTAGTGCAGTGGGGTGGCCGGGTTGAACACCAGGCCGGCCTTGCAGCCACCGTCCCGGATCAATTGCAGGGAACGGTCTATGTGAGCAGAGGCTTCCGGGTGAAAGGTGATGTAGCTGGCGCCGGCGTCAATGAACATGCGGATCAGGTCGTCCACCGGAGATACCATCAGGTGCACATCGATGGGGGCAGTCACACCATGCTTGCGCAAGGCTTCGCAGACCATCGGTCCGATGGTCAGATTCGGTACGTAGTGATTGTCCATGACATCGAAGTGCACGATGTCCGCTCCGGCTGCGAGAACGGTATCGACTTCTTCCCCCAGTCGTGCAAAATCCGCGGACAGGATCGATGGGGCAATCTGGTAAGGATTCATGACGGCTCTCTCAATGACATTGATAATGGCGTGGTCAGTAGGGACACTAGTCTAACAGTTTGATGATGTTTTTTCGCTGCGGAAGAGAAGGTGCGTGTGAGCAATTGGTACAAAAGATGGGTACTGCCTCTGGCGGTCCTGGCCATTGTCTTTTCAGGATCTGCGCTTGCGCAGGAGGTCGTCCGGTTGAATCTGGACGGTGACGGAACCGCGCAGGGGTGGTTCGAGCCGGAGTTGCGGGTTCCGGCCACCGGAGCACTGCTGATACTGGCGGATGAGGGGCAGTCGGCAAGAGCCAATCTGTTGACCGCCTTGGGAGCATCGCTTACCTCAGCAGGCTGGGCGGTGATGACACTGGGGCTTGATGCGCCGCCATACGAGGTTCAGCAGGCCCGGCGATACAGTGTTGATCCTGACTCCGGGGCAGGTGCTGGTGGTATGGCGGATGCGGCTTCAGAGGCGGTTATGATTGACGTCATGGATGATGGCAATCTGGAAGACCTTGAATCCGGATACTACGCCCGTATCCAGAGCCTGCTGGGCGCGGCGCAGACAGATCTTCAGCAGCGTGGTTACGACCGGGTGGTGCTGGCGGCGGTGGGGCAGGGAGCGGTCCATATGGCCCGCTTCGCCGGCGGTAGTGGCTTTAATGGCGAGATGGTGTGGATTGCACCGCGTTTTTATTCCGGTGACGAGTCTGCGTTGAGTGAAGCCCTTGCCGGTATGAATGACCTGTCGGTGCTCCACCTCTACAGTTCCCGGCAGGATCCAGAGCTTCTCTCCATGGCGCCAGACAGGCGCATGGTGCGTTTGAAAAAAGCCGGTGTTGGTCGCTATCAGACCCAGGCTGTTGCTATGGGGGCGAGTCCCGAAGTCCGCGATGCCAGGGCCTTGGCCAATCGCATGCAGGCCTGGTTAAGGGACAACTGACCTCGTCTCATACGTTACCGGGCGTGGTGACGTCTGATCAGTTCCCACGCTTGCTGATAGCGCAGCAGGCGATCTTTTGCCCGGGCGGTTTCAACGGCGTTCAGGGCTTGCTGCGCGAGCTTGTCCGGGTGGCATTCTGACACTTTCCTGCGATAAGCTCGCTTGATGCCCTCCAGGGGCTCGCGTCGGGTGACCCCCAGCAACTGGCAGGCCTGTTCGTAGCTGGTGGGTTGGGGCTGACTTTCCGGTTGGGTGATCCAGACCTTGCAGGCGTAGCTCTCAAGGATGTCGTCACTGACTTTTACCGGCAGTCCGAGCTGGTCGACGGCATCCTCGCAGCGATAGCGCCGGGGCTTGCGGGGTTTGCCATGAAGTTGGGCGGCGTGGCACAGGCAGATGGCGACCCGCAGCGCCGGTGATGGCCACAGGAAGTGCACCAGTCGTAGTCTCAGCGCGCAGAAGGTTGGCAGGTCGCTGGCGTTCTTGCCTTTCTGGAACCAATGGATGGCTTTGCGCCGCTGACGCCGGGACAGTTTCAGCGCCTTCATCAGGGATTCGGCGAAACCGACATCGGCTTCGGTGACGCGCCCCTCGGATTTTGCGATATAGCCCAGAAAGAAGAACAGGCTGCAGCGGCACCAGCCAGGCAAACCGGTACGTGTGATCAGCTCGCTGGCCTGGTGCCCACAGGATGACAGTTCCTTCAGTAGCGAGGAAAACTCGGCCTCGATTCGGGCCGGGAGCATGTTGCCGCGATCATTGGCTGCCATGGTGTACCCCTGACCCCGCACGGAGCAGGTTGTCCAGTTGGCGCAAGCGGTCGGGGGTGCCGATGTCCATCCAGGCGCCATCGTGACGAACGCCCCGGACCCGGTTCTCGGCCATGGTGGTGCGCAGGATTGGCGCCAGCTTTCGGGGGCCTTGAGGTAGCCCTTCGAACAGGCATCGGTGAAGCAGGCTGATACCAGAGAATGTCAGTTTGTCACCACCTTCGGAGACCACCCGGCCGTTGTCGCAAAGCTGGAAATCTCCGTCAGGATTATGGTCGGGATTTCTGGTGAGTATCAGCAAGGCATCGGCGTCCTCGGGCGGCGTCATGCTGGTCAGATCAAAATCGCACCAGATGTCACCGTTTATTACCAGGAACCAGTCATCACCGCCGGCGACCAGCATAGGTAGGGCCTGGATGATGCCGCCAGCAGTTTCCAGTGGCGAGGATTCCCGCGAGTACTCGATGCGTAAGCCAAACCGGTCACCGTCTCCGAGTGCGTGTTCGATCTGGTCGCCAAGCCAGGCATGGTTGATGATCACCTGTTCAAAGCCAGCGTGTTTCAGGTGTTCCAGGTGGTGCACAATCAGCGGCTTGCCACCGGCTTCCAGCAACGGCTTGGGGGTGGTGAGTGTCAGTGGTCGCATACGCTCACCCTTGCCGGCCGCCAGAATCATTGCCTTCACGGTGACTCCTTCCCCATGGCGCTCGAGGGTGCCGGGCCAATGACCTGTTCAATTCTTGGCATCACGGTATCCGATAACCACTCGTGGAAATGTCGTAGCGCGCCCTGCTTCGCACTGGCTTCAAGCAGGTAATGGACGGTGCGGGGAATATCGGCCAGGTAGCCGTCCTTACCATCGCGGATGGACAGGCGCGCGAAGATGCCGGATGCTTTCAGGTGCCGTTGCATGCCCATCAGCTCGAACCATTGCCTGAACGTATCCTGGTCCGCCTTGTGGAGGCCCGCGGTCAAACTGATCTGGCGGTATTGTTCCACCCAACGGGCAATGTCGGCCTCTGGCCAGCGGATGTAGCAATCCTTCAGCAGGGAGACCAGGTCGTAGGTGACCGGGCCGCGTACCGCATCCTGGAAATCGATGACTCCGGGAAGGTCTGAGTCCGGGCGAACCAGTAAGTTGCGGGAGTGATAATCCCGGTGCACGGTGACTTCCGGTTGGGCAAGGGCAGACTCCCGTAAGTAGGCAAAGGCTGTATCCAGCATCGCCCGATCCCCATTTGACAGTTCAAAACCAAGCTTCCGGGTCAGCAGCCAGTCGGGAAACAGCGCCATTTCCCGGTCAAGCAGCGCAGTGTCGTAAGGTGGCAGGGGATAGTCCGGTGCTTCTGTAAGCTGCTGGATGCGTAACAGTTCTGTCAGTGCGCCCTCGTACAGTCGATCTGCGGTGTCTGGTGTCAGCTCACCCAGCATAAGCCGGTCGCCAAAATCCTCCAGCAGCAGGAAACCCTGTTCCAGATCGTCCTCTAGCACGTCGGGTACTGCTACTCCCCGGGCGTGCCAGTGGCGGGCAATGGCCAGGAATGGGCGGCAGTCCTCATGTTCCGGCGGTGCGTCCATAACAATAAACGGGCACTGGCCGGTGGGCGTGTTGCCGATGACACGGAAATAACGGCGGAAACTGGCGTCTCCCGAAACTGCAACGGGAGCGGCCTGTTCGAAGCCGGAAATCTGTCGGACCCACTGGGTCATTTTCTGCAGGCGGGTATCCATGAAACGGGCGATTGTCCTGACAAGGTGAATGTTATTCAGAGGCTCCCTGAAAGAGCTGGAAGTTAGCAGATCAGTATAGAGAGGGTAAAACGGTTTTGCAGCAAAGTCGGGTTTCCGTTAACAAGGCGGGGAGCCCCGTGTAAACTAGGCGGCTGTTAAAAATGCCTGAGCCCTCAAGCCACTTGAAAGGAACCCGACCACCGTGCCAGTCCCAGCAAGGAACCTGCGAATACCGGCCCAACGGTTGCGGCACCCATGGGGGCTGCAACGAGTGTCCGGAGCGGGTGTCATGTTGCTGGTGTCAGCGTGGTCCTGCGCAGTAACCGGGGCTGAGGCGGCGCCCACCGCTGCGGAGATCGATTGGCGTCCGAGGTCTGAGTTGCCTGAGTCGGTCAGCAATACGCTGCCGGCATTCTGCGAGGGCGGCTACCTGCCGTCGGAAGCGTCGATGACGGTCCCCGGAAATGGCAGCGGGATGTTCGGAACCACGCCGGATTCGGAGCAGCCCCTGCATGCCAGTGGACTCTCTGCCCGTTACGAACTGGACTCCGAATTGTACCTGAAGGGCGACGTACAAATGCGTCAGGGACGGTTTTCGGTGACGGGCTCGGAAGCCCGCTATAACCAGCTGGACGGTACTGTGACCGTGGCAGGGCCTCTGGTCAGTCGGGGCGAGGCGTTTCTGCTCACGGGTGAACAGGCGGGCTACGATGTGAATAGCGGTCGCTTTGACATTAACACGGCCACCTTCCTGCTCCATGGCGCGGAGATGCGTGGCTCGGCGGAAACCCTGTCACGCATTGCCGAGGACCAGGTGTTGATCCGTGATGGGACATTGACCACCTGTGCGCCCAACCAGAACGACTGGTCCATCGTCGCCTCTGATATCCACCTTGATCAGGGGGAAGGTTTCGGGACCGCCAAACATGTTCGGCTCGAGATCAAGGACGTGCCGGTATTTTATTGGCCTTATGCCAGCTTCCCCATTGATGACCGTCGCAAGACCGGTTTTCTGTATCCCTCATTCGGAACCTCCAATGCGGGCAGCGGTGCCTACCTGTCGGTACCCTATTACTTGAACCTGGCGCCTCACTACGACGCCACCCTGACGCCGCAGTATATCCACGGCCGGGGCCTGTTTAACGAATTGGAAGGCCGTTACCTGAGCCCCTGGGGTGAATCGGTTCTTCAGCTCGGCTATATCGGCAATGACCTGGAATATCAGGACGAGTTTCCGGGCGAGGACGGAGAACGCTGGGCGCTGGATTTCACTACCCGTGCCGGCTTCGGTGGTGGCTGGACTGCTTATGGGGATTACTCCGTAGTCAGCGACGAAGATTACCTGAGTGACCTGAACCAGAACCTGGAAATCAATCAGACCACGCACCTGCAACGTCGCGGTGGGGCCCGCTATCAGGACGATTGGCAGTACTTCGAAGTGTATGCCAACGGCTACCAGACGGTCTCCGAGCGCATTGCCGAGCGCAATAAGCCGTATGCCCAATTGCCGGAAGTGATCTACGGCATGACTACCGACCTTGGGCCGGTGGAAACCAACCTCGACAGCCAGTACACCTATTTTTACCGGGACAACGCCGAATTGACCGGCCTGGACCGGGCCAACGGTCAGCGGCTGCGGGCCATACCGGAAGTGGCGCTGCCGCTGCGGGCGCTGTGGGGCTTTACCCGCCCATCCGTCAGCCTGGACTACACACGTTATGAGCTGGAAGACTACGAGCTGAAAAGTGCCGGTTTCGATCGCACCGTACCCGTGTTCGAGTGGGACTCGGGACTCTACTTTGATCGCCAGTCCAGCCTGTTCGATATTCCCTACAATCAGACGCTGGAGCCCCGTATGTATTACGCCTGGGCTGACGCCGACGCCGACCAGGACGACATCCCCGATTTTGATACCGCACTGCGCTCGTTCAGTTTTGACCGCTTGTTCCAACGTAACCGGTTCACCGGCGGTGACCGGGTCGGGGACGCGAATCAGTTGACGGTGGCCCTGACCAGTCGTTTCAATGACCTGGTCAGCGGGGCGGAGCGGGCCCGGTTCAGCATCGGCCAGGTACACTATTACGACGATAGGGAAGTGACGCTGAGCGGGCAGGGGGCGGATGACCGCAGCGATTCCCCGTTAGCGGGGGAAGTGCTGTTGCGGCCACTTGAGAACCTGGACATCCGCAGCTCCGGTTTATGGGATCCGGATACCCAGAAGACGGAGGAAGGGCGTAGCCAGCTTATCTTCCATTCCGAGGATTACCGATACCTGGCGACACTGGGCCACACCTACAGTCGAAATGAACTGGAACAGTCGGATATCGGGGCGGTTTTTCCTGTCACAGACCGTGTTAGTCTGATTGGCCGTTGGGTCTACGATTCTCAGCTGGATCGCACAGTCGGCTCACTGGCGGGTCTCGAATACAATAATTGTTGCTGGAGTGTTCAGGTGGTTCACCAGAACTACCTGACCGATGATGAGAAGCTGGAAAGCCGCATGCTGTTTCAGATTCAGCTCAAGGGGCTGGGTGGCAGCGGCGGCTCCTCCGACCGGATCTCCGAAGCCATCTACGGATTTGATGAGCGGGAACGCCGTCGTTTTGGCGGTGCGGCTACAAGATATGACTAAAGCAGCGTGTCGCGGGCGTTCCGCAGAAAGAATGTTCATTTATCAGAGGTGATTATGAAGGCGAACCTTCGCCATTGCGCAAAAACAGTATTGGTCCTCCTGGCGATGATGGTGACTTCGGTCGCGCAGGCTGAACGTCAGCCACTGGATCGGGTAGTGGCCATCGTAGACGATGGTGTAATCCTGCAGAGTGAGCTGGATAACCGCATTGATACCATCGTAGGGAGGCTGCAGGCTCAAGGGACCGGATTGCCACCAAGGGATATCCTTGAGGAGCGGGTGTTGGATCAGCTGATCACCGAGTCAATCCAGCTGCAGATGGCGGAGCGTGGCGGCATGCGGATCAGTGACAACGAGCTGAACGAAACCATGGCCGGCATTGCCCAGCGCAACAACATGACTCTGGCCCAGTTTGAACAGCAACTGGCGGCAGAAGGCGTCAGTTACCGGGAGGCCCGCGAGCAGATCCGCAACGAGATGCTCGCCCGCCGTGTGCAGCAGCGTCAGGTGGGCAATCGCGTGCGTGTCACTGACCGCGAGGTGGAAAACTACCTGCAGGCACTCTCCACCCGTGAACCCAGTAATGAGGAGTATCGACTGGCGTATATCTATATAGAGGTCGACAATCCGAACGATGAGTCAGCGGTTGCCGCGGCCCGTGAAAAGGCCGAACGCCTGCGCTCGGAGATTGTCAGCGGTCGTGACTTCCGCGAAGTCGCTGTGGCTGAATCCGATGCGGCCAACGCGTTGGAAGGTGGCGACATGGGCTGGCGGAGAAGAAGTCAGCTGCCGTCACTGCTGGAATCCGTCGTGCCGGATCTTGAAACCGGCGTGCCATCTCAGGTGATGGGTAACAACAACGGCTTTCATCTGGTGATGGTTCGCGATCGTCGTGGCGGTGAGAGCAATCAGGTGATCGAACAGTCGAAGGTGCGTCATATACTGGTGCGGACCAGCGAGACGGTCTCGGAGTCCCAGGCTGAAAGTGCCATCCGCGACCTGTATCAGCAGCTTCGTGACGGCGCCGATTTCGCCGTACTGGCTCGGGAGCATTCTGATGATCCCGTGTCCGGTTCCGATGGCGGAAATCTGGGCTGGGTCAGTCCCGGTCAGATGGTGCCTGAATTTGAACAGGCCATGATGGCAGCGGATGTTGGTGAGCTGAAAGGGCCGTTCCGGTCCCAGTTTGGTTGGCATATCCTGGAGGTACAGGATCGCCGTCAGAAGGACATCAGCGGCGAAGTTCGCGAATCGGAAGCCCGTCAGGCGATATACCGTCGAAAGTTCGATACCGAGTTGCAAAACTGGCTGCGGGAAATTCGTGATGAGGCGTTCGTTGAGTTCAAGGATGAATACGCGCAAGAGACTGAGGAATCGCAGCAATCATGACCGCCCCGGTAACCCTTGCCCTGACCGCCGGTGAGCCGGCGGGTATCGGCCCGGAACTGTGCCTGCAGCTGGCGGCCGAAGTGCGTCAGCCGGGCATTGTCGTGGTGGCTGCCAGGGAACTTCTGGAGGCGAGGGCTACGCAGCTTGGTATCGAGGTGATACTGGAGTCGTGGCAACCTGGTGACGTGGCGACCAGGGAACCGGGGCACCTCTCCGTGTACCACGTTGACGGATTGGCCAGTACAGAACCCGGTCGCTTGAATGCCGGCAACAGTCAGTACGTGCTCGAGACCTTGCGGATTGCCGCACAAGGGTGCCTGGATGGGGTGTTTGATGGCATGGTCACCGCGCCGGTCCACAAGGGTGTAATCAATGACGCTGGTATCGTTTTCAGCGGCCATACCGAGTTCCTGCAGGAACTCTGTGGCGTTGAACGGGTGGTGATGATGTTGGCCACCGAGGATCTGAGGGTGGCGCTGGTCACCACTCATTTGCCCCTGAAAAACGTAGCCGCGGCGATCACTCCGGAACGTTTGGTCCAGGTGATCCGAATTCTTAACGCCGATCTGCAAACCTTCTTTGGCATCGAACAGCCGCGCATTCTTGTTGCCGGCCTCAACCCCCATGCCGGTGAAAGTGGCCACCTCGGGCGGGAAGAGCTGGAGGTCATTGAGCCAACGCTCGACAAGCTGCGTGCCGAGGGCATGACCCTGACCGGGCCGTTGCCGGCAGACACCCTGTTTACCCCTCATTGGCTGGATAACGCCGATGCCGCCCTGGCCATGTACCACGACCAGGGTTTACCCGTACTGAAGTTCCAGGGCTTCGGCCGCGCAGTTAATATTACCCTCGGGTTACCCATCGTCCGTACCTCGGTAGACCATGGTACCGCCCTTGATCTGGCCGGCACTGGCACCGCGGATGCGGGTAGCTTACATGCCGCCATCAAGGTCGGTGAGCAGATGGCGATTCACCGAAAGTTGGCAAAAGAGAGCTAGTGTGAGCAACAAACCAGGCCATCAGGCCAGAAAACGGTTCGGGCAGAACTTCCTTCACGATCCCGGCGTGATCGAGCGCATCATTCGTGCCATCAACCCCAAACCTGACGACGCCATCGTGGAAATCGGTCCCGGCCTGGGTGCCATTACCGAAGAAATCCTGTCGGTAAACCCGGCATTGCAGGTGGTGGAGCTTGACCGTGATCTCATCCCGGTGCTGCGTACCAAGTTCTTCAACTACCCGGATTTCCGGATTCACGAAGCGGACGCCCTGAAGTTCGATTTCAGCCAGCTGGCCGGCGACAAGCCGCTGAGAATTATTGGAAATCTGCCGTACAACATCTCCACGCCGCTGATTTTTCACCTGCTCAGCTACTCAGGCGTCGTGCAGGACATGCACTTCATGCTGCAGAAGGAAGTAGTGCAGAGAATGGCCGCCGTACCCGGGGATAACAACTACGGTCGCCTGGGTATCATGACCCAGTATTTCTGCAGGGTTCAGCCGTTGTTTGAAGTTGGTGCCGGGGCATTCCGGCCGGCACCGAAGGTAGATTCCGCCATTGTTCGGATGGTGCCGCATACCGCTTTGCCACACCCGGCCAAAGACCTCGGTACGTTGCAATCTGTTGTCAGGACCGCGTTCAATGCTCGCCGCAAAACCCTGCGCAAGGCTCTGGCAGGGTTGGTGACTGTCGAGCAGCTGCAGAGTCTGGGCATTAATGACGGACTGCGACCAGAGAACCTGGGGTTGGCGGAATACGTAGCGATCGCAGACATGTTGGTTGACCGTAAAGCTGACAACCCGGTGCAGAACGGGGAGAGTGATGACTGACTATGCCATCGGCGATATCCAGGGCTGCTACGATCGCCTGCGGGACGTTCTGGACAAAGTGGACTTTTCGCCATCCCGAGATCGGCTCTGGGTGGCCGGGGACCTGATCAACCGGGGGCCGGCGTCACTGGAAACCCTGAGGTTCATTGAAGGACTTGGAGAATCCGGCGTCGTGGCTCTGGGTAACCACGACCTGCATTTGCTGGCGGTCGCTTTGGGTGGTCACCAGACCCGCAAGAAGGACACTCTGGATGGTATCCTGGACGCTCCGGATCAGGCTCGGCTGGTGGACTGGTTGCGGCAACAGAGACTCTGTATCCATGATTCTGCCCGCAACCTTTTCATGGCCCATGCAGGCCTACCGCATATCTGGACGCCAGAACAGGCGGTCGCACATGCACGGGAAGTGGAATCGGTCATTGCCGGTAGTGCTGCGGAGGAATACTTCACCCACATGTATGGCAATAAGCCCGAGCGCTGGGATGACAGCCTGACCGGGATGGACCGGTGGCGGATAATCACCAATTACTTTACCCGCATGCGCTTTATCACAGCAGATGGCACTCTGGAACTGGCCACCAAAGAGTCGGCGAACAGTGCCCCGGAAGGGTTTGCCCCCTGGTTCGAGTTTCCCCGCAGGGACAATGTCAAAGTGATCTTTGGTCACTGGGCGGCCCTGGAAGGCAAAACCGGCAAGGATCAGTTCATTGGCCTGGACACCGGGTGCGTCTGGGGCGGAGCGCTGACCATCATGAACCTGGACAGCGGAGAAAAGATTCACTGTGACTGCTAGGCATATTGATGTCATGCGCCCACCTCTGGTGATCGGTGCCCTGTTGGCACTGGTCGCGGTCATGGCCGGTGCTTTGGGTGCCCATGGCCTGAGGGACATGGTCAGCGCCCGGGGCCTTGAAGTTTTTCAGACCGCCGTCACCTATCAGGTATACCATTCGATAACGTTGATACTCGTGGCGATACTGATGGGGATGGGGTTACACCGCCGTCTGTTGGCGTTTGCCTCGGGATTTTTCCTGCTGGGTATCGTGCTGTTCAGCGGTAGCCTATACGTGCTGGTGCTGACGGACATTCGCTGGGTAGGGCCGATCACTCCCATCGGTGGTGGCTGTTTTATGGTGGGCTGGGCCCTGGTATTGATCGCCGGACTGCGGCGTCAGAGAGATTCACAGAGGTAAACATGCAGGTTCAGGTAAACGGTGATGGTTTAGAACTGCCGACCGAGGCAACCATCGCAGATCTGATTGAACACATGGCCCTGACGGGCAAACGGCTGGCCGTGGAGGTCAACGAAGACATCGTGCCCCGCAGCCAACATCCGGATTTCCGCCTGAGCGAAGGCGACCGGGTCGAAGTGGTGCACGCCATCGGCGGTGGCTGAGTAATGCCGCATTAATGTGGCTAACCCGGTCGACGACACTCCCAATATTCCATACAGCCTCAGGAAGGTTATGAGCGAACAACCGACTATTCAGCTTCCAGAAGACAAACCCCTCGAACTCGCCGGCCGTGTTTACCAGTCACGTCTGCTTGTGGGGACCGGTAAATATCGGGACCTCATGGAAACCGGCCATGCCATTGAAGCCAGCGGTGCGGAAATCGTCACCGTGGCGGTACGCCGGACCAATCTGGGGCAGAACCCCGACGAGCCCAACCTGCTCGACGTGATTTCCCCGGACACCTACACCATCCTGCCCAATACTGCCGGTTGCTTCACCGCGAAGGATGCGGTCCGCACCTGCAAACTGGCGCGGGAACTGCTGGACGGCCATGACCTGGTGAAACTGGAAGTGCTGGGCGAGGAGAAAACCCTGTACCCGAACATGACCGAAACCCTGGTGGCCGCCGAAGAGCTGATCAAAGACGGCTTCAAGGTCATGGTCTATTGTTCCGACGATCCGCTGCTGGCCAAGCGCCTGGAAGACATGGGCTGTATTGCCATCATGCCGCTGGGCGCGCCTATCGGATCGGGCCTGGGTATCCAGAACCGTTACAACATTCGTCTGATTGTCGAGAACGCCAATGTGCCGGTGCTGGTGGATGCCGGTGTCGGCACCGCCTCGGATGCGACCATCGCCATGGAGCTTGGTTGCGACGGCGTGCTGATGAACACCGCCATCGCCCAGGCCAGGGACCCGATCAAAATGGCCCGAGCCATGCGCCTCGGTGTGGAAGCGGGCCGTGAAGCGTATCTGGCGGGCCGGATGCCGAAGAAGCTTTACGCGAGTGCGTCCTCGCCCATTGATGGCACGTTCTTCTGATTTAGTGAACAATCCGGTAAAAAACTGAATAATACTGAGGGCCGGCGCCAAAGACCGGCCCCGAAAATAACCCAGTTACAGAGCGCTGAAGTCCTGTCATGACCGATCAAAAACCCAGTCGTCGGGAGGCGATCCTGCATGCGTTGGTAGAGTTGCTGGAAACCGATCCCGGAGCCCGCATCACCACCGCCGGCCTGGCCAAATCCGTAGGTGTCACCGAGGCGGCGTTGTACCGCCACTTTCCCAGCAAGCGCAAGATGTTCGAGGCGCTGATCGACTTCGCCGATGAAGCCGTCTTCAGCCGTTGCCAGACGATCCTGCAGGAGCAGGAGGATGCCCGCGCACGTTTGCAGCAGGTGGCCAATCTGGTTCTGGTGTTCGCCGAGCGCAACCCCGGCCTGTGTTGCGTGCTGACCGGCGACGCCCTGATGGGCGAAAACGAGGCCCTGCGCAAGCGCGCGTCCCAGTTCTTCGACCGCCTGGAAACCCAGGTTCGCCAGATCCTCAAGGAAGGCGAGATCCGCCAGGGCCTGCGTCCCCGCACCAGTGCCAATCGCGGCGCGGACTTTGTGCTGGTCTTCATCGAAGGCCGGATTCAACGGTTCGTCCGTTCGTCGTTTTCCCGCTTGCCCTCGACCGACTTCGACGAGAGTTGGGGGCTGGTTTCTGAAGGCGTCTGGGGCTGACTTTTGAGCTGCCTTCGGTAGCCTGCTAGCTTTGGGGGCGTGGCGGTGGCGGGAAGGACGTCCCCGGAACCGCTACGAGCACATCCATGTGCGCTTCTCTCAGGCCATCCATGGCCTTCGAAATTCCGGGGACGTCCTTCCCGCCACCGCCATTCCGGCTTCCCGGTTATCGCTACAATAACGCAAAGATACTGCTCGTATACATCTCACGGAATCGTCAGTGAAGTCGATATATCTCGTGGTTTCCATAGGTCAGGGTGGGCCTCCCCTTCACAG
>NZ_KE007306.1:701163-1134872 GCF_000397065.2 Marinobacter lipolyticus SM19 | reverse complement strand
TTGGAGGCCATGGATGGCCGGAACGAAGCGCACATGGATGTGCTTGTAGCGGTTCTGTGAAGGGGAGGCCCACCCTGACCTGGCACCATCATTGGCAGGCTACCCGATAGACCTCGGAGTTCCAGTCATGCACTTAGTCATACCCCGAGGCAGAACGCAGAATCTGGCGAACAGGCTCCCAGATCGCCGGTGCAGAGATCAGGATATCGCGGCCATAGAGGTCAGCGGGATAGCCGGCGGGAACATCGCCGAAGTGGCCGGCGGTGGCACCGGCTTCCAGGGCGATGAGGCGGGCGGCAGCGAAGTCCCAGGGGCTGACGTTTTCGTAGTAGATGTCCAGGCGGCCGCAGGCGACCCAACAGATGTCGAGGGCGGCGGAACCGATGCGGCGCAGGTCGCGGCAGTTGTGGATCATCGCATCCAGACGTTTTACCAAAGGTTCCAGGTTGTCCTTGGTGTAGGGGAAGCCGGTGGCGAACAGGGAGTCGCGGGGTACCGTGGCACCGCTGTGTTTGATCGGTTTGCCATTGAGAGTGGCCCCTTCGCCCTTGGTGGCGCGGAAGGTTTCGCCAGGAAACGGAGCATGAACCACGCCGGCCTGAACACGGCCTTTTTCGGCGTAGGCAATGGAGACCGCGACCTGGGGGTGTCCGTAGGCGTAGTTCACGGTGCCGTCGATGGGGTCGACGATCCACAGCGGTGTCTCCAGTTCCTCCGCCTGGCTCAGGTCCGGCATGGATTCTTCGGAGAGGATGCGGTGCTCAGGAAAGCGTTTGCGAATGGCGCCCGTGATGAACTCATCGGCCATGAGATCCGCGTGGGTCACCAGCTCGGTTTGCTGTTTGTAGTCGGTGCGCAGGGTGTTATTGTCGCGCTCGCGACGAATCAACTCGCCGGCTTCCAGCGCGAGTGCCTGGGCAAAATCGGTGATGTCTCGGAGTGAAGCAGAATCGGACATGGCGCCCCCTTGGCTGGCTCATGAAAAGAGAGGGCGCCAGTCTATCACGATGGGATCACAGGCTCTTTAACCAGTTTTCCATCTTGTCCATGGCCAGCACCAGTCGTGGGCAGGCCTGTTGGACGAAAGCATCGTCCAGATCCTGCCCGGCATAGTCTCCGCCGGCCAGTTTCAGCGCGCCCGCCCCGTCGAAATCCACGAACGCCAGTCGCGCCCCCAGATGATCCGGCACGAAACCGAAATCACTGGCGGGCAGGATGGCCACGCCGGTATTCTCCAGCAATGCCTGGCAGAGCGCCTGGCTGGTCTTGATATCCTTATCGGCCAGGGCGTCACGGAAGTTGCTGAAATCGGGGAACAGATAGAACGCCCCTTCGGGCTTCTGCACTACCGCACCCACCTCGCTCAGCCGTCGATGCATGTACTCACCTACAACCTTCAGCACCCGCCGTGACTGCTTGAGGTATTCGTCCATATCGTCGCCACCGTTGAATGCAGAAATGGCGGCGTACTGGATGGGGGCGCTGGTGGCGGTGTAGGTTTCGCTGGCGATGATGGCCATGGCATCCTGCAGCGGCCTCAATTCCGGCGGGAAGATGAATGTCCCCAACCGCCAGCCGCCGGCACCAGCCCATTTACTCAGGCCGGTGCTGATAATCGTGCCCTCGGGGTAGTAGCGAGCGATGGATTTGTGCTTGCCCTCGAAATGCACCTCGCCGTAGATTTCATCCGACAGCAGGATCAGTTTGTATTTCCGTGCCACGTTAGCGATGGCCAGTAACTGATCGTCGGTGTACGTGCAGCCGGTGGGGTTGGACGGGTAGTTCAGGATCAGGATACGCGGTCGGGATGGATCGTCGCGACAGATAATGTCCAGTTCCTCGGCAGTTAATTGCCAGTTGTTTTCCCCGTGTGTCGGCAACCAGTGAACCGAGCGACCAATGATGCGGGCCTGAGGGGCGTAAGAGACCCAACTGGGGCGGGGAATCAGCAGGTCACCGTAGTAGGCCAGTTGCAGGATAAACAGCAGTTCTTTGGACCCCGGTCCGATCAGAACATCTTCCCAGGTACAGCGCATGCGCTCACTGCGGTTAATGTAGCCGGCAATTGACTCACGCAGGGCTTTCAGACCCTTGACCGGGAGATAATCCTTTTCATGGGCGTGGTCCCGCAGTGCTTTCACTACACGATCTGGTACCGGGAACGGTGATTGCCCCAGACCCAGTTTGATGATGTCCCGGCCCTCGGAGCGGAGCTGGTTGCTCAGCTCATTGATGCGCAGGGTGGCGGAGGGCTGAATGCCTCGCACATTGAGGTTAATGGCGTAGCGGTGATCCGTCTGAATGTCCATGGTCCCGATCTGTAGGTTGAGGGTGACACTGGCAGTATAGGAAACCTTGGGATATCTGTGGGAAAGTGATTGGTAGGTGATTGCCGAAGAGGGCGCGGTTCACTCATTGGTTTCCCGTTTTAGCTCAGCCAGTGCCTGGTTGAAGCTGTCCCTGAGCTGTTCGCCGTCGGGATGTTTGCGGGAGAAGGCCGCCCGGAATGCGCGCTCGTTACCGATCATTCCCGGCACGGCTTCAATGCTCTCTATCTCGGGATAGTCCGGTTGGTGTTTCTCAAGCAGAAATTGACACACGGACTGTTCGCAGATGAACACGTCGATCCGGTTGTAGGCCACCATGCGCAGACCGGTAAGGTCTGGCTTTTGTTGGCTGATTTTTATAACTTCGATGTCGGCGGCTTCCAGCCAGTTCATGAATTCGGGAGCATAGCTGTAAGATGACGACAACCCCACCCGCAAGCCTTCCAGGTCATCCAGCGTCTGCCATCTGATGTTGCTGTCTTCGCGCGCGAAGAACACATCCCTCGCGGTGTTAATCGGGGCCGTGAAATGATAATAGTGTTCCCTCTCTGCCGAGTGGGTGAGGGAAAATATCATATCTGAGTAGCCATTTCTGGCCCAGGCTTCAGCCCTTCTCCAGGGAACGATAATAAAGACCGGTTCCATTCCCATGCGGTCAAGGACTGCTCTAACGGTTGTTGCATCATCACCGATCAGCGCTCCGTCCTCCAGGTATTCGAATGGCGGGTACTCAGATGTGGTTACACGAAGAATCGGCGGGGCGGCCAGGGTGGAACAGGAAATCACCAGAAACAGCAATCCGGAGGTCAATCGCAGCAGCATGGGGTGTGTTGGTTCCCGGGTCGTGGGTGTATGGATTACCGACGGTGCCAGTATAGTCCTGATGAGCCTCTTCTGCACGAGCCCGGGGGATAGAGGAACAGCAGTAAGGTTAAGTTGGCTCAGTTGAGTCGGTGTGGGTCCAGCTCCATATGCAGTATACGTGGGCCAAGCATGATAACCCTGCCCACGTATCTTTCCTCTCCGGTGGATGTGAAATCGAACAGGAAGCGCCGCCAAACCCGCAGTTTGCCTGTCTCATCGCGCTTGAACCACAGCCCTCGCAGGTAGACGGCGTCATCCAGCAACATGACATCCATTTTCTTGCAGTAGTTCCTGGCTGCCTGCAGGACGAAGTCCTTGATTGCCTTGGCTCGCCACCAGTACCAGATAGCGAACCCCGCAACAAACAGCCAGAACAGCGTTCCCAGGGTCACTGTGCCGGGACCGCCTTGTCACTGTCCCCATTACCGTATTCTTCTGCGGCAGAGCCGTGATGGTCCCGGGCCAGCAGTATGTAGAAGGCCGGCAACACGAAAACGGTGAACAGGGTGCCGATTCCAAGGCCGGCGCTTATGGTCAGGCCAATAGCAAAGCGGCTTTCCGCGCCAGGGCCAATCGCGATCAACAGCGGCACCATGGCAAAGATCAGCGCCAGTGACGTCATGATGATGGGCCGTAACCGGATAGCTGCTGCTTCGATCACTGCCTCCCGCTTGCTCAGCCCCCGGTCGACCTGGAGGGAGTTGGCGAACTCTACAATCAGGATACCGTTTTTGGATACTACACCGATCAGGGTGATCAGCCCGACCTGGGTGTAGATGTTCATGGTGGCGAAGCCCAGCACAATGAACGCCATGGCGCCGGCCACGGACATGGGCACCGAGACCAGGATGATGAACGGATCACGCCAGCTTTCGAACTGGGCGGCGAGCACCAGGTAGATCACCAGCAGCGACAGGAAGAAGGTCACGACCAGTGCGCTGCCCTGGTTGGCGAACTGTCGGGATTGTCCGGTGTAATCGAAGGTGAAGCCCAGGGGGAATGTCTCCTCCGCGGTGGATTCCATGAACGCCATGGCATCCCCCACGGTAACTCCGGGCATCACGACGCCCTGCAGTGTCAGCGAGTTCAACTGGTTGAACTGGGTGCGTTGGGAAGGTTCCACATCGTGCTCAAAGCTGATCACGCTGCCGAGAGGGACCAACTGGCCGTTATCGGCCCGGATGTAATAGTCATTGAGTGCGTCCGAATCCATGCGGAAATCCCTTTCGACTTGCGGGATTACCTGATAGGAGCGACCTTCCATGTTGAATCGGTTGATGTAACCGCCGCCGAGCATGCTGGACATCGCTTGCCCCACGTCCTGCATTGACAGTCCCAGGTCCGCGACCCGGTCACGGTCGACTTTGATACGGGTTATCGGTCGATCAAAGTCGATGGATTTTTGCAGGAACATGAAGTTGCCACTGGCCATTGCCTTGTTGAGCATTTCATTGGCAACGTCGTTAAGGCGTTCGTAGTCTTCCCCGGTGGTAATGACAAACTGGAACGGCAGACCGCCACCGGAACCGGGCAAGGATGGCCGCGGAAACACCGCTGTCTGCAATCCGGTGACTTGCTTGAGTGCTCCATCTAGCTGAGGCTGTACTTCAAACTGGCTGACCTCGCGGTCTTCCCAGGGCGCCATCTTGAACCCGCCGAAGACAGCGTTGGGCGCTGTAATTCCCAAAATCATGAAGTCTTCGTTGTAGCCGGGAACCTGTTCCATGTGTTCCAGCACTTCGTCCCCGTGTTCCTCCAGGTAGTCCAGGGTTGCCGTCTGGGGCGCTAGTCCCTGATAGAACAGGATGCCCTGGTCCTCGGTGGGGGCCAGTTCGCTCTGGCTCATCATGGCCATGAAGTAAATGGAGGCCAGCACCACCAGGGCAAAGAAGATCACAACGGACTTGGTTGCCATGAGGGAACTCAACGCCCTTTTATACCCATTGGCGAGCCCGTTGAATGTGTGCTCCACCAGTTTCTCGAAGCGTCCAGGATTGCCATGGGGTTTGAGGATCTTTCCAGACAGCATGGGTGAAAGTGTCAGTGCGACAATGCCTGAAATCACCACAGTGCCCGCCAGGGTGAAGGCAAACTCGGTGAACAGCGAACCAACCAGCCCGCCCATGAAACCGATGGGCGCATAGACGGCCACCAGTGTGGTGGTCATGGCGATGATGGGTACGGCCATTTCCCGGGCACCGTTGATGGCGGCGTCAAACCGGGATTCCCCCTGTTCGATGTGACGATGCACGTTCTCCACCATGATAATGGCGTCGTCCACCACCAGGCCGATGGCAAGCACCATGGACAGCAGCGTCAGCAGGTTTAGCGAGAATCCCATCATCAGCATGACGAAGGCACCGCCGATCAGCGACAGGGGCACAGCAACGGACGGTACCACTGCGGCGCGGATCGAACCCAGGCACAAGAATACGACAACCAGTACGATGAGTATTGCTTCCAGGAGAGTCTGGATAACTTCGTTGATGGAGCTGTCAATAAAGTCAGAGGCATCGTAGGCCAGTCGGACATTGAGGCCGGAGGGCAACTGGCTCTCGATATCTGGCAGCTCGTTTTTTACCAGCTCGGCAACCGTCAGCGGGTTGGCCCCTGGAGACAGTTCAATGGCGACGTAGGTCGCGGGCTGGCCCTTGTAGAGCGCCAGTTGGTCATAGGTTTCTGATCCCAGTTCTACCCGGGCAATGTCCTTTAACCGGATCAGCGAGCCATCGGATTCCTTGACCACCAGTTCCCGGAACTGGTTCGGGTCTCCCACGTCGGTGTCGCTGGTCATGCTGATCTTGGTGTATTTGCCTTCGGTGTTACCCACGGCAGCCTGGTAATTGTTTTGTAACAGGACCTGGACCACTTCCTGAGGCGTCATGTCGACCGCGGATAGTCGCTCCGGGTCAAGCCAGGCGCGCAAGGCAAATTTACGTCCCAGCAGGTCCGCCTTGCCAACGCCGGACAAAGCCTGGAGTTTTGGCTGGACGACCCGTGTCAGGTAATCCGTAATCTGTGGCACTTTCAGTTCATTGCCGTAGAAAGCAATGTACATCAGCGCCGTTGAGTCGCCGGTGGTGGAGGAAATCACCGGGTCCTGGGCGTCTGCCGGCAGCACGTTCCTCTGACTGGCTACCTTGGCCTGGATCTCCGCCAGTGCCGCGTTGGCATCGTAGTTCAGCACCATCTTGGCTTCGATGGTGGAGCGGCCCTGAGAGCTGGTGGAGGTCAGATAGTCTATGCCGCTGGCTTCGGCCATGGCCTGTTGCAGCGGGGTGGTGATAAAGCCCTTAACCAGGTCCGAACTGGCACCAGGATAGGCGGTGGTCACGGTAACGGTGGTGCTCTCCAGTTCGGGATACTGGCGAATTTCCATTTCCATGGCCGCCCTGGCACCGAGCAGCAGGATCAGCAGGCTGACCACCGTCGCCAGGACGGGGCGGTGGATGAATATGTCGGTGAAACGCATTATTCTGACGCCTCCGCCGGCTTGTTATCGCTTTTCTGCACTTCCACCCGTTGTCCGGCGCGGAGTCTCAGCAGGCCCTTGGCGACCACTTCTTCGCCCACTTTCAGGCCAGCTTCCACAGCAACACGGCCGTCACGAATTTCGCCGGTCTGAACCGTCCGGCGGTTGACGATCAAGTCACCTTCCTCGTTCTCTTCCACCACGAAGACAAAGTCACCGTACGTGTTATAGGAGATCGCGGTCCGGGGCACAGTGACAATGTCGCGATCCTCCGGTTGGTTGGTCAGGATGGTGGTGAACATGCCGGGCCGCAGGGCATTTTCAGGATTCGCCAGCGTGGCACGAATTCGCACGGTCCGGGTTTCAGGGTTGACCGAGGTGTTGATGGCGCTGACCTTTCCGTCGAACGTTTGTCCCGGAATCGCGGCGACCGTAGCCGTCACGTCATAGCCGGTTGCGATCTTCGGAAGGTCCTTCTCGGACAACGTATAATCCACATAGATGGGATTCAGCATGTTGATTTCGACAATCGGCGTACCGGTGGGGATATACTCGCCCTGGTCCACCATGCGAAGGCCGAGGGTGCCATCGAAGGGAGCTCGAATCACTTTCTTGTTCAGCTGGGCTTCCGCTTCATTGACCCGGGCGCGGGCAGCATCAACATTCGCTTTGGCTTCGTCGAACTGGGATTGTGATACCGCGCGTTTCGGAAGCAGGTCGGATATCCGCTTGAACTCCTGTTCCGCCAGTTGGGCTTCGGCACGACGAGTCCGCAACGCCGCTTCGTCGATGGCGGCATCCAGGCGGATCAGGATATCGCCTTTGGAGACGGTATCGCCGGATTCAAAGCCAATTTGTTCAATGACACCCGGAACCTCATTGGCTACTTCAATGCCATTAATGGCTTCAACACTCCCCACGGCCTTGACTGCGGGTGTCCAGCGGACACTTTTTGCCTGGGTAGTGGAAATCTGTGCCGGTGGTTGTGGCTGTGACAATTGCTCTTTAAGCTGACCGAACTGGTAAAATTTGTAGCCGAAAATGCCACCAAGCACTACGCCAAGGAAGATAATGACGATCAGGAAACGGGAAGCCGTGCGCATAATTCAGGTCCTGGGTATCAGTGTCCATTTGGAAATCGCCAAATGTGGCCGGTCAGGCCTGTTGGCGATTGTCCCTGCTTATCTTTAATGGAGAGTTTGTAATTGACTCTTAATCGCAAAGAATAACGTAGCATCCTATACAAAATCAGGGTGTTTTGTCATCGGTAGAGTGCCAGTTTTACGGTAGTAAACCGTAAGGGATTACACTATGCATTGGATATTGGGTATTGCCTTGGCGGCTGCAGTATTTGTCATACTGAAGCAGTGGGGAGCGTTGTCAGCGGAGAAGAAAAAGGCGGCCACCTGGAAGATGGTGTTGGTGGTCGGTGGTGCTGTGCTTCTCTTTATGGTGCTGACCGGACGCGTCCATGTATTGACGGCAGCCGTGGCGGCGCTGGTGCCTTTATTGCGAAAACTGCCAGCGTTGTTGAAATTCGCGCCTATGATGAACCGGATGTACCGTCAACAGCAACCGTCGGGCAATGATGGCGCCGGCGCTGGGGGTGCCCGGTCTGGCGGTGCCGGGCAACGGCGCGGTACAGGGGAGATGTCCGTGCGTGAAGCCTGCGATATCCTCGGCGTGGCTCCTGACTGTTCCGACGACGAGGTGATCATGGCGCACCGGCGACTGATGCAGAAAATTCATCCCGACCGTGGTGGTAATGATTACCTGGCTGCCCAGGTCAATGAAGCAAAAGCGACCTTACTGGCATCGCGCAAAGGGGCTGCGTAAGAGTCAGAGCAGCTCTACGCGAACTTCAATGGTCTGGTTTTCCCTTTGGTCGCCGCCAACCTGATAGGTAATGCCCGAGTGGTTGCTGGCCTGGTTGCTTCGAGTACTGCCAAGTTCGACCCATTGCCCGGGTTCCACCCGGCGAATGGTTATCAAGGCCTCGGTTTCATAGCCGGGGATGTCATCCGCCGGATCTTCCTCGAATGAGACAATGTTGAGTTCAATGGTCTGATCGGAAATAACCTGTGGGCTGACCAGGAAGCCACTGCGTGTCTCTATCTGCCCAAGGATCGCTGCAGGGTTGCGCCCTCCCTGGATGGCGATGGGGACGGTTCGAACCTGTCCGGAATGGATATGGGCTGACTGACCATCCTGAACCACCAGGGTGCGTTCCTGGTTGCGGCGCGTGGTAGTGACCTTGCGTTCAATAGTGGCGCGGGCCTGACCATTGTTCACGGCAATGCCGCCACCGCCACTTTTGGCGTCCAGGTTGCTACTGGACCGCACGGTGATCCGCATCTGTACCGGGGCAACGTCCATGGTTTGCACCAGGGAACCAATTTCGTCCAACACCTCGGGCTCCCCGCGCACGATCATCTGCTGTCCCCTGGCGGTAATGGCGACCTGGTCATCCGGGTACAACGCTCTGATTTGCTCAGCAATTTGCTCAGAGGAGCGGTTATTGAGCTGGTAGGTGCGGGCCTCAGCTGCCGCCAGTGCGGATGGAGGAATGATGACCGATACCCACAGGGTCACGATTGCCAGCACACTCCGGGTGATCGTCTGTTCGGTTTTTATCGCAGTCACGGCAAAAGTTTCCATAAAAATCGGGTTTGCGGGTTGCAAAGCCGAAAACCGGAGGTATATATTGAAAAGCATGAAGACTACACACGCGATCTGTCAATTGAATGTTCTGAAAGCTTTCGGTGCGAAACCGACAGCTTCGGTCGCTGCTGTGTTTTTCTGGTGGTTTGGTTATGGCTTTTATTTTAGCCAGAGCCAGGGCCGCCCATAAGATCTTCATCGACTGAATTACGAGGAAGGCAGCCCGGCAAAACCCAGGCTGCCACCGGACTCAAAAAGCCCCGACTGGTAGCCCAGCCGGGGCTTTTTTGATTCTGACACAGGGAAACGGAAAACTGACATGAACATGCCTCTGAATATCGACGCCCTGAGTGACCGGGCCAGCGCCGGGAGTGCCACTGCCCCCAAGCGCAGGGAAGAGATTCTTCCGACAGCGTCAGAGCTGAGGACCCGTCTGCCACTGGCGCCAGACATCGAACAGCAGATACTTCGCCATCGCGACGATATCCGCCGGGTGCTTAACGGTGACGACCCGCGCACGCTGATTGTGATCGGGCCGTGCTCAATTCACGATGAGGTGGCCGCGCTGGAATACGCAGACAAGCTTCAGGAACTCGCAGCGTCTGTCAGTGACCGCTTCCTGATCGTGATGCGCGCCTACCTGGAAAAGCCCAGAACCACCGTGGGCTGGAAAGGACTGTTGTACGACCCGGATCGCACCGGAACCGGTAACCTCAACGAGGGGCTGGTGCGGTCACGCCGGCTGCTATTGAACCTGGCGGAATCCGGTCTGCCGCTGGCGACTGAAGCCCTCAGTCCATTCGCGATGGATTACCTCGGCGATCTGATCAGCTGGAGCGCGATTGGCGCGCGAACCACGGAATCCCAGGTGCACCGGGAGCTGGTCAGCGGTCTGCCGATGCCGGTGGGCTTCAAGAACGGCACGGACGGGGGCGTAACGGTGGCGATCAACGCCATGAAATCCGCCGCTCATCCGCACCACCACATGGGTATTGCCAGCACGGGGGCCCCGGCCATGATCACCACCGAGGGCAACCCGGATACCCATCTGGTCCTGAGGGGCGGGCGAGGCATTACCAACTACGATGCCGACAGCATTGGCCAGGCCATTGAGTCACTGTCCGGCGCCGGCGTGTCCACTGCTGTCATGGTGGACTGCAGTCACGATAATGCCTGCAAGCAGGCGGATCGTCAGCTGGATATTGCGCGGGAGGTCGTGGCCCAGCGAGCCGCCGGCAACAACTGCATTCGGGGCCTGATGCTGGAAAGCTTCCTGGAGCCGGGCCGCCAGAACGACGGCACCGATCTCATATACGGATGCTCCATTACCGATCCGTGTATTGGCTGGGCCCAGACGGAGGCTCTGATCCGCTCACTGTAGAAAACAGCAGTTGCCCGGCCAGAAGCAACAGCACACCGCCCATCATCCGGTCGAGCCAGTGGCCGAACCGGTTAAAGCCGCGTCGCACCCTCGTCAGGGTGAAGAAGCTGGCGACCAGCGCGAACCACAGGCCCGTGGCTACGGCCATATAAATGCCGTAGGTGGTTTGCAGCGCGATGGGGGTGTCCGGACTGATTACCACGGAAAACAGCGAGACGAAGAACAGGGTGGCCTTGGGGTTCAATACATTGGTCAGGAAACCGAGTCTGAACGCGTAGAATCCGCCCTGTGGTGTCGCATTGCCCGCTTCAACATGAATGCCGCCTGCCCGGGATCTCAGGCACTGCACTGCTATCCAAGTCAGATACAGCGCGCCAATAATCTTGAGAATAGTGAACAACAGCAACGACTGTTGAATGAGAAGGCCAATCCCCAGCAGTGAATAGGTGACGTGTACAAGAATTCCAATGCCTATGCCGGAAGCGGTGAGCAGTGCGTTGCGACGACTCTGACACAATGCCTGGCGGAGCATGACCGCAAAGTCTGGTCCCGGGCTGGCGACCGCCAGCAGGTGAACCACAGCAACAGTCAGGAATTCGGCCCAATAGGTCTGCATATTCTATTCTCCTCGCCACCTCATGGTGTTATCGAAAAGGCATGTCGGGTGACGCAAGGATATAAGTGATCGAGGAAAATATCCTGTGTCAAACGCAACTAATTCTGGCGGCTATACTCACGTGAATCACAATGAGCGGGAGAGTCAGTGATGGATAGGCGCAAGGTAGACGTCGCGATTATCGGGGCAGGCACTGCCGGTATGGGAGCCTATCGCGCGGCGCGAAAGCACACCGACAACCTGGTACTGATTGAGGGTGCCCACTATGGCACTACGTGCGCCCGTGTCGGCTGTATGCCCAGCAAGTTGCTGATTGCCGCAGCGGACAGCGCCTACGGGATGACTCAGGGACCGGTTTTTGGTGTTGATCCCGGAGAAGTGCGTATTGATGGCAAGGCCGTTCTGGAGCGGGTGCGCCGCGAGCGTGACCGTTTTGTCGGGTTTGTCCAGGAAACCATCGACGAGATGCCCGAGGCCCATCGGCTTTGGGGACATGCCCGGTTTGTGGATGCTCATTGCCTGGTCGTCGATGAAAAGGTTGAAGTTGTTGCGGACCGGGTTGTTCTGGCGACGGGATCCCGCCCCAATATTCCGGGTTTCCTGAAAGAGGCCAAGGACCGCCTGATCGTTAACGATGACATCTTTGAGTGGGCGGAATTGCCAGCGTCGGTTGCGGTGTTCGGGCCGGGGGTCATCGGTCTTGAGCTGGGGCAGGCGCTGAGCCGGCTGGGTGTTCGCGTGCGCATGTTCGGTGTTGGCGGCGCCGTGGGCCCGATTCGCGATAAGCGAATCCGCGATTATGCCCTGACAACCTTCAACCGGGAATTTCCGCTGGACCCGGATGCAGACGTTAAAGCCGTGGTCTGCACCGACAACGGGGTTGCTATCACCTTCGCGGATCAGCACAAAGACGAGGCGACTGAAACTTTTGATTTCATACTGGCAGCCACCGGGCGCAAACCGAATCTGGACCAAATGGATATCCAGAACGCCGGGCTGGGGCTGGATGAGCGCGGTGCGCCGTTATTCAATCAGTACACCATGAGGTGTGGCGACAGTCATATCTTTATTGCCGGTGACGCCAATAATGACACCCCGCTGCTCCATGAAGCCGCGGATGAGGGCCGAATTGCCGGTGATAATGCCGGGCGTTATCCGGATGTCCGCGCGGGACTGCGGCGCACGCCGCTGGCGGTGGTTTTCACTGACCCGCAGATTGCAACGGTGGGGCTGACCATCGATCAGGTGGACGAGCGTTGCAAGGGCTGTTTTGCCGTTGGCGAGGTATCTTTTGAGGATCAGGGACGCAGCCGGGTGATTGCCAGGAATCGAGGGTTGTTGCGGGTCTATGGTGAGCAGGGCAGTGGCCAGTTCCTTGGTGCGGAAATGTTTGGCCCCGCGGCTGAGCACATCAGCCACCTGCTGGCGTGGTCAGCCCAACGCCGGATGACGGTGAATGAGATGCTGGATATGCCGTTCTATCATCCGGTTATCGAGGAGGGAGTGAGAACGGCGTTGAGGGCACTCAACCGCAACCTGAATATCGGCCCGGAGGTTATTACACGCTGCATGGACTGCGGTCCCGGGGGCTAGCCACTGGTTGCGCGTGTTGGGTGCGGCTCGCCCAGATCTTCTCATGAAAGAAGTAGGCGACGGTGTTGATAGCCGGCTCTACCATGGCAATCAAACTGCCGATGATAAGGTCGCCGGTCAGCAGAAAAGCCACACTGAACGCCACAATGAAATGGGTGATGGCAAAGGTGATCGTCTTTAACAGCGAATGGTCGCCATTTGATCCGTGCTCGTGGACAAACAGTTTGAGCGCACTCATGATCAACTCCGCTTGTGAGGTGTTTATGAGTCCATTTGAAGACAAATGAGAATCAATGTTAAATAAATTGTTAATTAATTATTGATAGGGCCTGACTATAAATAGTTTTTGGGATTTAATATGTCTTTGTCGATAATCTATGTCTATCGAAGACATTGGGAGACTAAACTTCACTGATTTCAGTCTTTTGGCTTACATTACCAGCCAGATTTACTTCATTAACTGTCAAGGAGGCATGTTATGGGCAAGAATTTCATTGGTCTGGACACGGAAAAAACCGAGCAGCTCGCCAACGCCCTGAACGATCTGTTGTCGAACTACCAGATCTTCTATATGAATGTTCGCGGGTATCATTGGAACATCAAGGGCGACAATTTCTTTGAGCTTCACGTCAAGTTTGAGGAGTTGTACAACGACCTGCTGTTGAAGATCGACGAGATTGCCGAGCGTGTGTTGACACTCGGTCATCGTCCGTCACACGCCTACAGCACATACATTGAGAAATCCGAAGTGCCTGAGCGTAAGGATGTCTCGGACGGCAAAGTTGCCATGGAGAATATCGTAGAAAGCTTCGCCAAGCTTATCCGCAAGCAACGTGAACTGCTGAGTCTTGCCGGTGATGCCGATGATGAAGGGACTGTAGCGCTGATGAGCGATTACATCTCTCAGCAGGAAAAAACGGTCTGGATGTATCGCAGCTATCTCGGTCAATAATCAGCTGTCGGTACATTGAAAAGGTGGCGGCCCCTGAGGTCGCCATTTTTTTGCCGGTTCGTACGCCTTCCCTTCCTGTGCAGTAACAGTCACCAAACTGCCATATTTTATTAACAAATAGTTAATGAAGCGTCTCCATAGTGTGATCACGAAATTCAACACCGATCAATCTGATCACTGATGGAGAATAAACGAATGAAAAAGCAATTGCTGGCTCTGGCTATTGGTTCTATGGTTGTTGCGCCCTCCGTTGCGATGGCTGACAAAGGACCTATCGTTTATGGCAAGGCCAACGTGTCTTACGAAAATCAGGACAATGATGTAGAAGATACCTGGAAGCTTCAGAGCAATGCTTCGCGCCTGGGTGTCAAAGGTGACCTGGACCTTGATTTCAATCAGATCAAGGCGATCTACAAGGCAGAATTCGAAATCTCGATTGATGATGGCGACAAGGACGGTGAGACCTTCAGCCAGCGCAACATCTATGGCGGCTTTGCCCATGACGCCATGGGTACACTGATTGCAGGTAAGTTTGATACACCGCTTAAAGTCTCTCAAGGCAAGGTCGACCAGTTCAATGACTTGCAGGGCGACATCAAGAACATCATGGCCGGTGAGAACCGCACCAGCAACATGGTGCAATACAGTACTCCCAGCTTTGCCGATGCGTTGTCCGTGAACGTGGCTCTGATTCCGGGTGAAGACCAGGAAGAAGGTACCGACGAGAACGGTGTTGCCGACGCCGTATCCAGCTCCATCGTATTCGATAAAGGCATGTTTTACGGTGCCCTCGCCTATGATTCGGAGATTGAGGATGAGCTCGTCGCAGATTCGACCATGGATGGCAGGTTGAACATTCTTCGTGCCACTGGCCTGGTTCGCCTCGACATGTTTGAGTTTGGCGCCCTATACCAGTTGGCGGAAGAAGAAGATGGTGAAGGCGAGGAAGACAGCTATCTGATCAGCGGTGCTGTCAAGTTCGACCGTGTGAAACTGAAAGCCCAGTACGGCCTGACCAAAGCAGACCTCTCAGATGAAGAGCTGACCCTGATCGGCGTTGGTGCCGATTACAAACTGGCAAAGTCGAGCAAGGTCTACGCCTATTTCGCCCAGGTTGAGCAGGATCTGGGTGATCAGGAAGACACCACCTTCGGCGTGGGTTTTGAACACAAGTTCTCTATGTAATACGGAAGTGCTGAAGTAAAGAAATGCAGTATCGTGTTGGCGTCATTGATTGCCGGGGCATTTGCCCCGGCTTTTTTGTTGGGGCCGGCCTGGACAGGTAAACCGTACGCAAATAAAAAAGCGAGGCGGGAGACGCAAACCCACCTCGCAAACCCATGGCGGAGGGTTCAGAACTTGGCGCCCAGGGTCAACCAGAGCTTGTTGGTGTCAACCTTGCCGGCCGCATCATCGCCTGCCATGTAAGCGGCGTACTTGATGCCCGCACTGTAGTTCTGGCCAAAACCGCGATGGTAGGCGACGTCGACTTCGCTGCCGAAATCATCGGTTCCGGCGGCATCGTCATCGGCGCTGAAGTCATGGTAGGCAAGTACCCACTTACCACCTGCCAGGGTACCTGTGACGGTCAGTATCAGATCGTTCAGGCCGCTGTTGGGTGTGGCCAGGAATTGATCGGCCCAGCCGTTAAAGGCGTGGAGTGTCGCCAGCGGGGTGGAGAAACCGTAGTTACCGTCGTCAGAGCCCAGTACTTCATAAGCCAGTGACACCGTTACACCTGCAGCCTGTACCCCGGCGAGCGCCTTATAGTAGTCAGCGTCCGCATCGGTGCCGGCGCTGTCCGCTTCCTGGGTCGCATACTCCAGTTCGTACAGCACGCCGATCCCGTCAAGGTCGGTCTTGCCGGTGTAGCGCAAACCGTAGGTGTCGAGGCTATTGTCGGGAACGTTGTCCAGTTCCAGCAGGTAGGCGTAACCTGTCAGAACACCAAGGGACGACTGATAGCTGGCGTTCACCAGGTGGTCTTTGGCGTCCTGGTCGCTGCCTTGTGCGAATATCCGGTTATGCTTGGTGACGTAGGCGTAGTCCAGGGTCAGGTCTGAGATCGCGTACGTGAGGCGGGTGGCATCAAAGGTCTGCCGGTCCTGGCGCCAACCTACCGCGCCAACGAAACGTTGGTTATCCAGGGTAATGACCTGGCGACCGATCCTGCCACTGAATCCGGCGTTGGTGTACTGCGCGAAGGCCTGATCGACTTCGGTGGTTTCCGGGTCGGCGACCACGGAATGATCAGGTGTCCGACCCTGGGTGTCGTTGTAGTCGTCGACCCCGGCGATCGCGCGTGAATCTTCAAATTCCAGAACGCCGGACAGTCCATGGTAATTGCCAGTTTTATAGCCGAGGCGTGAACGTAGGGTGAGGGCGTTCGCATCCTGCAGGGCGTTATCCTGATCCACGTTTTCGTATCGCAGGCGGAAATCACCGTAGACGGATCCATCGCTCAAGGCGCTGGTGAAACTGGTATTTTCCGCCAGGGCGTTGCCACAGAGCAGGGCGGCGCCTAATAACAGGCTGGTCTGTCGTATTATCTTGCGTGTCATTTCGTGTTACTCCTGAGTCATTATGGAATTGCCGTCGCACATCGTTAACGCGGTCCAAGAGTCAAATGAGTCGATCTTTTCGCCAGCTGTTGTTGTTATTTCGGGCAAAAAAAACGCCTATCACGCCGGAGGGTTGTCCGGTGTGATAAGCGTCTTTGCTCTTTTTGCACGTTGGGCCAGTGGCGGAGCTATGCAGTGAATAGTATCCGACTGGCGTAATGACCAACGCACGGAACGTGCCACATCTCAATAATTGCGATAACTAATTGTTCGGACACGATATTTTTAGATGGATCCAGATTGGCTCAGGATGGTGTGGGCATTTTTGTTGCAAAACAGCAGGTTGCCTGCCTCAAAAGTGAACAGCGCTGCCTGTTAACCCCAGTGGTGGCACCTCCTGATGCAGGAACCACTTCTCGGTCACAACCTTGCGGGTAAACCAGTGTGAGCGCATCAGCGTGCTGGCCAGTGGTGCTTTGATCCACTCCGGTAAATGCCAACCGTTTTCCGTCTCTGCAGCACGGTTGCCAAACCGTTGGGCGATGGTTTCACCATAGGTCTGCAGCGACTGGGCGGAATAATCCTCCGCCTCGCGGATCACCTGGGCTGCGATCAGTGCGGATTCGATGGCCGGGCGGATGCCTTCCCCGCTCTGGGTGTAAGCCAGGCCGGCGGAATCCCCAATCAACATCACGCCATCGTCCACCAAGGCGCGCTCCGCGTGATCGTACAGCAAATAGGCATGCCCCTTGAAGCGTCCTGGCAGATCCGCTGGGATACGCCCGCTGGCTTTCATTTCCTCCACAAACCGTTCGAGGTGTTCGGTGAGCTTGTGGTTGTCTTCCCGGCCCAGGCCAATATTCAGGAAATTGCCCTTGCGGAACACCCAGGCATAGCCTTTCAGGTCTTTGCAGAACCAGAGTTCCGGCGTGTCTCCCCGGGCCTCGCAAGCCTCGGATTGTTCCGGAGTCATTTCAAACTCGACTTCCTTGGCGGCCACTACGGTTTCGTGGCTACCGGGGCCATCGCCGAGGAGTTTGGCCACCGGGCAAAAATGGCCACCTGCGCCAACAATAAGGGGGGCTTCCCAGGTGTCATTGACCACCCAGTTGCCGTTTTTTCTGGTTATGGATTTGACCGGAGTCCCCAGCTCCCGCGAAGCGGTTACCCGGCTGAGCAGGTAATGGTCGAACTCGCAGCGGCGAATGCCGTAGCTGACCACGTCACCGTGATTGTTCTCTACAGCGGGCTGCCCCATCATGCCGATTCGAAAGCGACGGATGGGCTGCAGGGTATGCTCCCTGGCGTAGTCTGATACATCAATGTCGAGACTCGCCATCACCGCCGGGGTTACCCAACCGGCGCAGGTCTTGTCACGCGGAAAGGTTTTCTTGTCGATAACAAGAATACGCTTGCCGCTGTCACGAAGCGAATGAGCGAGGGTGGCGCCAGCCGGGCCGGCACCGACGATGATCAGGTCGTAATAATCCATTAACGGGCCTCCGGTGCTGCGGGCGAGGTATAAAGGTCCTGGCGGCATTGTGGCAAGCGGTTATTGTCGCCGTGGGTAAATACAACCTGAAAGAGTTGCAGCGAGCCGGCACGGAAGGCGGCGATGGAGCCGGCCAGGTACATGCGCCAGGCGCGGACGAAGTGCTCGTCGTACATGTCGGATACCGGATCTTCGCAGGCAGTAAACCGTTCCATCCAATGGGTCAGGGTCTGGGCGTAGTGCAGGCGCAGGTTTTCCACATCCAGAACGGAGAAATCACCCTGTTCGCAGATGGTCATGAATTCGCCAATGCTAGGGGGGTAGGCGCCGGGGAAGATTCTTTTTTCGATCCAGGCGTTCATTAGCATCGGACGGTTGCGGCCAATGCTGTGGAGCAGGGCAATGCCGTCCGGTTTCAGGGAGCGCTTGATCAGCTCCGACAGTGCCGGGTAGTTGTCCTTTCCAACGTGTTCCAACATGCCAATGGATACGAAGGCGTCGTATTGACCCTGAATGTTGCGGTAATCGTCTTCCACATACTCAATCAGGTGGTCCAGTTGCTGGCGTTCAGCTTCGGCTCGAGCATAGGCGAGCTGTTCTTTTGAAATATTGTAGGCGTGTACTTCTACGCCATAGTGCCTGGCCATATAGCGGGCGAGACCGCCCCAGCCGCAGCCGGCTTCCACGACCTTCATGCCGGGCTTGAGTCGGAGCTTGCGACAGACGTGCTCGAGCTTGGCCAGTTGTGCCTGCTCCAGGGTAAGGTCCGGACGTTCATAATAGGCGCAGGTGTACTGCATCTCGGCTTCGTCCAGCCACAATCGGTAGAACTCATTGCCCAGGTCATAGTGGTGGTGGATATTTTCCTTGGCGTCTGAAATGCCGGTTGGGCGGGGGTTATGGTTGCGCCACAGGGCGTCCAGCCATTTTGGCCAACGCTGACGGGCCTGGTGTACCGAGCGATAGAGTGCTTCCATAAGATCCGGGAGGTCGCCCTCAACGACAAGACGGCCGGAACTGTACAGGTCGCCAAACGCCAGGTTGGGATTGGTTACCAGGGAAACCAGGGCCTTGGGGTCGGTCAGATGAATCGTAAAGCGGGCCTCGCCGCTGTCAGGTTCAATGACCTCGTCATTCCAGAGTCTGAAGCGGACCGGGGGCGAGCCGGCCATCCGCATCAGTTTGGAAACCAGCCAGATTTCGTAGGAATGAGGTTCACGATCAACCTGGAGGTTCTCCAGGGGGAGCTTCAGAACGTGTGCTTTCTGGTCGTTCTGGGGTCTGGAATCGTCCGTTTTCCGGGCAGTGCTCTGAGTCATGAATTCTCGTCTCCCTTGGGCTACCGTCTAATTTCAGTATAGAAAATGATCAGACTTTGTCATGTGGAAACGATCTAAAGAACATTCTCATGTGAACAGGGCGGGTGATTCGGGTGCTTGGGAGGAAAAGAGGGCAGGGCCGGAGAGTGGCTCCGGCCCTGGTTGGGGTCAGTAGGAAGAGCTCATCCCGAACCATTCCGGGAAAATCACAATGAGTGCAAGCACCAGCATCTGCAGCAGAATAAAAGGAAGAACCCCTTTGTAGATATCTGTTGTCTGCACGTTGGGTGGAGCGACCCCCTTCAGGTAGAACAATGAGAAACCGAACGGGGGCGTCAGGAAACTGGTTTGCAGGTTCATGGCGATCAGGATGGCAAACCACAGCATGTTGATGCCCATGGCCTCCGCCACCGGCGCCAGGATCGGCACGATAATGAAGGAAATCTCCACAAAGTCGATGAAGAAGCCCAGTACCAGGATCACCAGCATGGCGAGGATGATAAAGCCCCATTTCTCACCGGGCAGCTGCAACATCCACTCTTCCAGCAGGTAATCGCCACCGGTGTAGCTGAATACCATGGAGAAGGCCGTCGCGCCGATCAGGATGGCGAACACCATGGCGGTCACCTTGACGGTATCCCGGGCGGCATCCCAGACCATCTGGAACGAGAATTGTCGATAGATCAGCGCCAGGACAACAGCGCCGACACCACCCAGCGCTGACGACTCGGTCGGTGTCGCGATACCACTGAAGATGGAACCCAGAACGACCACGATCAGGGCCAGTGGTGGAATGATTGCCAGCAAGGCCGTCACGATTTCCTGTTTACGGGAAAGGCCGCTGTCGTCCGGCATGGCCGGGGCAGTTTCGGGTTTGAGCCGGGTCATGATCAGGATGTACACAATGTACAGGCCAATAAGCACCACGCCCGGAATCACTGCGGCCTTGAACAGGTCGCCCACCGGTAGGCCAAGTACATCACCCAGAATGATCAGGATGATCGAGGGGGGCACGATTTGCCCGAGGGTACCGGCGGCACAGATAGTGCCAGTGGCGAGGCGTTTGTCGTACTTGTGGGCGAGCATGACCGGGAGGGAAATCAGGCCCATGGCGACCACGCTGGCGCCGACAACGCCTGTTGAGGCTGCCAGCAATGCGCCCACCAGGATGGTGGAAATGGCCAGACCTCCTGGCAGGCCGCCGAACAGGCGTCCCATGGAGGTCAGCAGTTGTTCGGCCAGCCGGGTACGCTGCAGAACTACACCCATAAAGATAAACAGGGGAACCGCCATCAGGGTGGTGTTTTGCATCACGCTCATTATGCGATAAGGCATAAACGCAAACAGATCCATGCCTTCAGCAAAGACACCGAAGAACAGAGCAACCCCGCCAAAGGTAAAGGCCACCGGGAATCCCAGCATCAGCATCAGCAAGGCGACGCCAAACATAACCATACCGATCATGCCAGGCCCTCCGCGCTGTGCTTTTCTTCGTAGGTTTTCTCACCGGACATGACACGGAGTGCATGGGTAGCCATGCCGAGACCGGAGGTGGCGATGAAAAAGGCACTGAAGGGAATGAGGGATTTGATGATCCATCGGTGTGGCAATCCTCCGGGATCGCCGCTACCTTCTCCCATCTGGAATGAATCAACCGCGAAGCTGTAGCCGTATGTGCCGATCAGGTAGGCGAAAGGCATCACGAATATCAGTGCGCCCAGCAGATTGATCCAGGCTTTGGTGCGGTCGCTCCAATGGGTGTAGAAAACGTCTACACGAACATGACCGTCGGTTCTTAGCGCATATGGGATGCCTAGCAGAAACACTACAGAATAGAGGTGCCACTCCATCTCCTGCATGCCAATGGAAACATCCCGGAACACGTAGCGTGCGACGACGTCGTAGAACACGTTCAACGTCATCAGGATAAGCGCGACACAGGCAACCCATCCGCAAAGGGTAGACAGCTTCGCCAAGCCGTCATCCAGTTTGATAATCCAGCGCATTACTTTTCCTCTGCCGGCCTTGTGAGCGGCATTTTTCGTTTGCTACAAATAACAAAACCGGGATCACTTGTATGAGCGATCCCGGCTCCGTTAGATCATGATGGTTTATTCGTCGCCTTCGACTTCAGCCATTGTATTCAGGTAGGCGCGATCCGCAATGTTGGTGTATGCCCTGGAATCCTCCTGGTAGCTTTCCAGGGATTTCACAATGCGACCAGCCAGTTCGTCGTTGCCAGCGGCTTCCTTCAGAAGCTTCTTGTTGGCCGCGTACATAGCTTGGAACACGTCGTCCGGGAAGGTCTTGATCTGGACGTTCGGATGCTCTTTCTTGATGCTGGCCCAGGCCTTGGCGTTTTCATGCTGGGATTGGATCAGCATGTCGTACGCGGCGGTGCGCATGGAAACCCGCAGAATCTCCTGGAGATCCGCTGGCAGCTTTTCCCAGACCCGCTTGTTGACCAGGAACTGCAATTCGGTCGCGGGCTCATGCCAGCCGGTATAGTAGTAGTCGGCGATCTGCTGGAAACCAAGGCGGAGATCCAATGCAGGGCCTACCCACTCAGTCGCGTCAATGGTGTTGCGCTCAAGCGCCGTATACAGCTCGCCCGGTGCAATGTTGGTCGGGTTGACGCCCACTTCGGCAAAGACCTCGCCAGCGAAGCCGGGAATGCGCATTTTCAGGCCTTCCAGATCCTCCAGCGATTTGATTTCCTTACGGAACCAGCCGCCCATCTGTACGCCGGTGTTACCGCCTGGGAAAGACAGCATGTTGTGCGGTTCATACACTTCCTGCATGAGGTCCATGCCGTCGCCGTAGTAGAACCAGGCGTACTGCTCCAGTGCCGTCATGCCAAAGGGCATGCTGGTAAAGAACAGGGTATTGGGTACTTTGCCTTTCCAGTAGTAAGAGGCGGAGTGACCCATGTCATACTGGCCGGCCTTGACCATATCGAAGACACCGAAGGGCGCCTTGTGCTTGTTGGCGGAATCGATGCGAATCTTCAGTCGGCCATTGGACATCTTCTCGGCCATTTCGGCCATGCTCTTGGTGGCTTCACCAAAGATCGGAAAGTTGGGACCCCACGTTTCGGCCATCTTCAGCGTGAAGGTTTCCTGGGCAAGCGCCTGTGCGGAGGCAAGGGTAGTTGCGACTGCCAGCACAGTTGCGGAAAGAACAGAACGGATCTTCATTGCTCTTCTATCCTCTGATGTGATTATTGTCTTTGTGGGTGTGTCGGGAGCGTTATCCGTTTGGGATTAACAACCCTTTATCCTAGTCCAAAGTAGCAGTAAATGTGGGGAAACGGAAAGAAAATACCGGTTCTCTAAGACATAGGTCGTAGGGGGATTTCGAGGTGTTTCGCGGGTTTGTTCCGGATTTTCCGGAACCACCCCAGTGCTGGTTTCTCGATGGTGTAGTGGATGGCGGAGGCGATTGCCAGCGCCAGCGAGAGGGCCAGGCAGACACCGATCCAGCCGGGAACACCGGCGTCATAACTCCAGGCGATCACGCCGTAGCCGATGTTCTGGTGAACCAGGTAGAGGGCGTAGGACAGGCTGCCGAGCCAGAGCATGGTGCGGTTAGCCAGTAGGTTGAGATAGCCCGCCACCGCCAGTACGAATACTCCGTAACAACCCAGCACAAAGACGTTGAACGGCGCTTTATACGCCACTATCGCATGGCCGATGGCGAGCGCGAGCAGGAGGCCGTCCAGGGCTGTGGGCCGGCCGTGCTGGTGCCAACGATAAATCAGCATGCCGCTGACAAACAGCGGTGCGTATTTTACAAACAGGAGGTCCTTGATCAGGAAGTCCAGGGCATCGGGAATGGCTTTCCACCAGATGACCGCGGCGTAGCTGATCGCCACCCAGATCCACAGGGCGATGCGAATACGGCTCCACGCCTTCAGGCCATAGAACAACAAGGTTATCCAGCAATAGAATGTGGCTTCAATCACCAGGCTCCAGTACGCGCCGTCGACGTGAGGGAATTCCAGGTATTCATGCAGCAGGGTGACGTTCAGCAGGGCGCTGCCGAAGCTGACCGCGCGATCCTCCGGCCCCAGGGCATGGACCATCAGGAAGGTGATGGCGATACCGGCCCACAGCGCGGGCATCAATCGAAAGGCCCGGGCCAGCCCGAACCAGCCTGCAGACCGGGTCCGTTCCAGGGTCATAAAGATCACGAAACCGCTCAGAATAAAGAACAGGTGCACGCCATAGCGGCCAAAATCCAGTATGGCAGGAGGAGTGAACGTATGGCCGTACAATTGATCGTAATAAGGCAGATAATGAAACAGCACCACGCCCAGGGCTGCGATACCCCGGAGTGCATCAAGCGCAGCTAGTCGTTGTGAGGATTCCGCCATAATCACGATTCTGTGAAGGTTCAGGCTATAGTAGCCTGCTTTGGCACATTGCAGTACTAGTTAGATATACCGTTATCTTGCTGCGGGCTTAAGATGTATTAACCTGCTTGTATCGGGAGGGAACCATGAGCACGGAACTTGGCATTATCGAAGGCTTTTACGGCCCCCTGTGGAGCTGGGAAGAGCGGAAAGAGCTGGTAATGGCCCTGGAGCCCCATGGTTATCGGTTCTACCTCTATGCGCCCAAGGCGGATATCTTCCTGCGCCGACGCTGGGATGAACCTCATCCACACGACGCGGCGGTCGGATTGGCGGACTTTGCCCGTTTCTGTCGACGGCATGGGGTACGCTTCGGCGTTGGTTTGAGCCCGTTTGAAGTGTTTAACGACTTCAACGATGCTGCGCGGCAGGCACTGATAACGAAGCTGGCGTTCCTGGATGAAATTGGTGTGCAGGAGCTGGCGATCCTGTTTGATGATATGCGCAGTGACACCCCGGACCTGGCTGCCCGGCAGGTGGACATTGTGCACTGGATACGCGACCGGACCCACGCGGAACAACTGACAATCTGCCCCAGCTACTATTCCGATGACCCGGTGCTGGACCGGGTGTTCGGGGAGCGGCCCAGTGATTATCTGACTAATCTCGGCGAGAGGCTGGACCCCGCTATCCGGGTGTTTTGGACCGGGGAAGAGGTCTGCTCGCGGGAGGTATCGACGGGGCATCTCAAGCGAATCAGCAAAGCCCTTGGTCGTAAGCCTTTGTTGTGGGACAACTACCCGGTCAATGACGGTGACCGTATGTCCCGGCATCTGCACCTCAGGGGCTTTACCGGTCGCCCCGCGGCCAATGCCGCCTATCTGGCAGGGCATGCCATCAACCCGGCATTGCAGCCAACGCTGACCGCTATTCCCGCCATTACCCTGGCAGAAAGCTATCGGCAGGGGCCGGGTTACCAGTACGGCCAGGCTTTTCATCATGCCGCGCGGGAAGTCCTGGGCATCGACCTCGCTGCCAAGGTCATGGCGGATCTGCTGGTCCTGCAGGATGCTGGCCTGCATCGGATCAGCGATGATAAAAAACAGTCATTGCTGGACAAATACCGGGGCTATTCCCACGCCGGTGCCGAGGAAATTGTCCGTTGGTTATCGGGTGAATATCAGGTCACGGATGAAATGGTGCAGACTCAGTAACGGCGGGGGGCAGCATGGCAGGAAAGGAGAGCAACGATGACTGATGTCACCATTGAATGTATACAGGGCAACATTGCCCATCAACCTGACATGGATGCGGTGGTTAACGCCGCCAATGCCCAGCTTATGCCTGGTGGTGGCGTTGCCGGGGCCATTCACGCTGCGGCCGGGCCAGGGTTGGCGGAAGAGTGTCGCGCCAAGGCGCCTATCAAACCCGGTGAAGCGGTGATCACAGCCGCCCATGACATGCCAAATTCCTATATTATTCATTGTCTTGGGCCGGTTTATGGTGTGGATAATCCGTCAGACCAGTTGTTGGCAGGTTGCTACCGGAATGCACTGAAACTGGCGAAACAGGAGGAGCTGGAGTCCGTGGCGTTCCCCGCCATTTCCACGGGGGTGTTCGGTTACCCGCTGGAGGACGCGTTGGGCATTGCTGTGCAAACCCTTCGTGAAGCATCGCCCGCCTGTCCCCGGTTGCGCAGGTTGCGCCTGGTCCTGTTCAGCGACGATGACCTGCGAGTGTGTCAGGCGATTCTGGATCGTACGTAAATTCAAGCCCGGACGCGACTATCGAACGGTACGTTGGACCGCTTGGGGCGCGTACACTCCTGCCATAACAACAATATAGAAACTTGGGGATTGTGCTTGTGGTCCAGCTTCGTGTGTTTGTATTAACCGCCCTTGCGATGATCGCTTTTGCCGGAAACTCGCTGCTGTGTCGTGCCGCGTTGCGGGACACCGACATCGATGCCGCGAGTTTTACGTCGGTGCGTCTGGTTTCCGGAGCCCTGATGCTCTGGCTGCTGTTGGCACTTCGTGGTAATCGGCAACCCCTCAGATATGGTTCCTGGGGATCCGCTGTGGCGCTGTTTGCCTACGCGGCCACGTTTTCCTTTGCCTATGGTGGGGTGTCGGCAGCCATGGGGGCCTTGCTGCTGTTTGGCGCGGTGCAGGCAACCATGATTGGTATTGGTATCTGGCACGGCAATCGCCCCAACGGGGTGCAATGGGCGGGTTTCGTCGTGGCGTTTACAGGGCTGATTGGCTTGCTGCTTCCGGGGTTATCCGCGCCGCCCGTTGGCAGTGCGGTGTTGATGATTCTCGCGGGTGTCTCCTGGGGCATCTATTCCCTTCGGGCGAAGGGGGCGGGGGAACCGACGGCAGTTACAACCGGCAATTTTATCCGCTCGGTACCATTGGCGCTGGTTCTGAGTACAGCCATGCTTTCCCGTATGGAAATGGATGCCGCCGGATTCCTTTACGCGGTAGCCTCCGGAGCCATTACGTCAGGGATGGGCTATGCCATCTGGTACATGGCTTTGCCGTTATTGCGGGCAACATCGGCAGCCACCGTGCAGCTCAGTGTACCGGTGATTGCCGCTTTGGGCGGCGTACTGCTGTTGAACGAACCCCTCACCCTGCGGCTGGTGGTGGCCGGAGCGGCCATTTTGGGTGGTATTGCCATTGTGATCCTGGCTGGAAACAGAAAGCCGGCCTGAGCCGGGTCAGTCACAGGCGATATCGGCGGCCTGGCGGAACTGCTCCATAATGGCATTCCGATGGCGTTCGTTGTCTGTGTATTCCTGCGGCAGGGGTTGCAGGAAGTACAGGAAATCCCCTTTCCGCCGATGGGCTTCGACCAGGCCCTGGAAGTCATCCCCGGGCTGCCAGAACGCCGGACTGATAACGGCCACGGACAAATCGGGGCGTTTCTTCTCCAGTACGGCCACCATGCCCAGGTGATTCTCAGCGTGGAACGTGCCCGTCAGGTGAATTACCTGGTGACCGGGGTAGTCCTGCATTGCCCTGATTGCCTGATTAGCCATGGTGTTATCCCGCAGGAGCTGGGCCTTGTAGCTGTTTTCAAAGCGGGCATCGGTGCCGGGGCTGTGGTTTTTCCCCAGGGCGTCAAAGAATTTCTTCCGGTAAGCAGGGGTGTCTATGAACGGTGACTCTGGTAACTGGTTGCGCTCAGCTAATTCCAGGGAATCCAGGTAAACCTCTCCTTTGCGTCCGACACAGCGAACGGTATCGGCGGGAGCGTTGGCGGCAATGACCGGAATGTTCCTGGACCTGGAAAACTCCACCAGGGGGCGATAGGAGGCCTGGTAGTTCGACCAGGCCTGGGCATCGGCAATCAGCTCGGACTCTCCGGACAGTCCGGCCAGATAGCGATCCAGTTCCTGCTGGTGGTCCAGGGTGAACTGTTCCATGGTCAGCACCTGTTGCGGGCGCTGCTGGTATAGCGCGGACTGGAGCAACGATTGCAGCAGGTGAGCGCCATGGTGGCCATGGTATTCGCCGATGACAATCACGTCGGCGGAACGCAACCGGCTGGCCAGCTGGTTGATGGAGAGTAGCGATCCTTTATTGTCTGCTATGACGGCATCGTATTGCGTATTCGGTGGCATTACCTGCGTTTGATGGTTGGGCAGGGAAGTACATCCCGCGAGGAGCAGGTATGTAAGCAGTAGCGCGGTAAGGGACAAGGCATTCATGATTCACTATACGACCACGAAACTCATTCGGTTGTCAGCTTTTTGGTGGGTTTTCTCGCCAATTTTCACCAAGCCTTGCTTCCACGTAATCGCGAATAAACTGCCGGACTTTTTGTGATGGTGTGACATCCTCTTCTTTGCACAGAGCTTCAAAGGCGGCTTTCTTTTGGGGGTCTATCAGCAGGGTCAGGCGGGCTGTACGGTTTTCCATGGTTATTCATCATGCTCTTGCAGTTGTTGGCTGAAATTGCGCACACCATATGTTAATCAGGTTAACATTGAATGATGTTCTGATGAGAATATAATGCAAGCAGTGCTGATTCAATAATTGAGAACGTCTATGCCGCACCGCGCCCACCTGTTTTCCCTGCGACTGGCCCACGGCTTCCGCGAAGCCTGCCTCGATGAACCATACACGGGCCGGCGCTTCTCTCGGGATGTGATGGCCGGTCTGACGGTGGGTATTATCGCAATCCCGCTGGCCATGGCATTGGCCATCGCCAGCGGTGTTCCGCCCCAATATGGACTCTATACCGCGTTCATCGCCGGTTTTCTGATCGCCCTGTTGGGCGGTAGCCGGTTCAGCATCTCCGGTCCGACCGCCGCGTTCGTTGTCATCCTTTATCCCATTGCGCAATCCCACGGCCTGGGTGGTCTGCTGCTGGCGACCCTGATGTCCGGTGTGCTGCTGGTGATCATGGCGTTTATGCGCCTGGGACGGTTTATTGAATACATTCCGGAATCGGTTACGCTGGGATTTACCGGCGGTATCGCCGTGGTCATCGCAACCCTGCAGGTAAAGGACTTTTTCGGGCTGAGCATTGAAACCATGCCCGAGCATTACTGGGATAAAATCGCTGCGCTCGCCCAGGCGCTGCCGGGCCTGGATGTCATGAGTACATTGGTAGCCGCCATAACACTGGCTATTATGCTGCTTTGGCCGCGCTTGAAAACGCCTATCCCGCCACATCTCCCTGCAGTTCTGCTTGGCAGTCTGCTGGCGGTATTCCTGAATGCTAACGGTGCCGACATTGACACGATCGGTTCCCGATTCAGCTATCTGATGCCTGATGGTGCAGCGGGAAGCGGAATCCCTCCCTTCCTGCCAGAGTTTGCCTGGCCCTGGCAACGTCCGGATGTTGATGGCAATCCGCTGGGAATCAGTTGGTCCATGGTGCAAGAGCTGCTGCCAGCGGCGTTTGCAATCGCCATGCTCGGCGCCATTGAATCCCTGTTGTGCGCGGTGGTACTCGATGGCATGACCGGAAAACGCCACAGTGCCAACAGCGAATTGCTTGGGCAGGGCATAGGCAACATTGTCACACCTTTCTTTGGGGGGATTACGGCAACGGCTGCCATTGCCCGTTCTGCTGCCAACTACAAGGCCGGAGCGGAGTCGCCGGTGGCAGCGATGATTCATGCCGCGGTGGTGTTGCTGGCGCTGGTCTATCTTTCCCCGTTGTTGGCGTATCTGCCGATGGCGGCTATGGCGTCGTTGTTGATCATGGTGGCCTGGAACATGAGTGAAGCGCCGAAATCGGTTCACCTGCTGAAAACTGCTCCAAAGAGTGATGTTCTGGTCTTTCTCACCTGTTTTTCCCTGACGGTTGCATTGGATATGGTGATCGCCATTACCACCGGTATCCTGCTGGCGGCTGTCCTGTTCATGCGGGAAATGGCTCAGATGACCAGAGTCACGGATATCACCGGTAACCCGCGCATAGTGAGCGCCGGGCTTCCTGAGGGCTGGCAGGTCTTCAAGATCAATGGCCCGCTGTTCTTCGCTGCGGCTGATCGTGTCTTTGGCGAACTGGCCGGACTCTCCCGTAATGCCCGGGGCTTCATTCTCTACATGGATGGGGTAACGGTTCTGGACGCTGGCGGGTTGTCGGCCCTGAACAAGCTGGTTGAGATTTGCCGGGCGGAAGGCACCCGAATTGTCATCGCCGACCTCCAGTTCCAGCCGCTGAAAACCCTGGCGCGGGCAGGTGTGGAGCCTGTTGAGGGGGTCAGCAGTTTTTACTCTTCCCTGGACGCCGCCCTGACGGAGGTCAGGGTCCGGGCCAGCCAGTAGTACTTCCCGAGCGCTCTTACATTGGCCAGTGCAATTGCAAGTTTCCTCCGCCGAACCCGAACTTGTGCAGGTAGAATGTCGGGTTCAGGGTCAGTATGGCGTGGTCCCGTTCGGAAATGATGGTTTTGAATGGCAACGCAAGCTTGCCGGTGAAACTGTGATGTCGGCGGTCGCGGTTTTCGGCAAAGGTCTGACGAATATCAGGAAGGCTCAGGTAGAGTCCGGGTGTTAATGTTGTCCGGGCCGATAGTGGAAGGGATAAACCGCCATAGATTGTGTGTTCCCGGCGCCGGGTGAATCCAACATCGTCCAGCGCCCGGCCAAAGTACCCCTCTTCGTCAAGATCCAGGTAGTACAGACCGAGATAGGGATGGTAACGCCTGCCGGTGTCGGTCACGCGGGTAGCCAGCTTGATCTGGTCACGGGAGAAGGCGGATGAAGCCGACTCATCCACCCCGAACAGACGGTACTGCCGCCGGGTACGTTCGCCACTGATTTCGAAGTGCCAGTGCCAGCTCTGCTGACGGAAGCGATGGGTCAGCGCCGCCTTGAGGGATTCGTTTTCCACTTGCAGGTTTTCGGTTCGGCTCAGGAACTCGGACGTTGGTGACACCGTGAGGGAGGCTGTGGTGCCTAGGGTCGGGTGTGTCGCTTCGTGTGCCTGATACCATTGCAGGAAAAAGCTCTGGGGCTTGCGAATGAACTCGTCGTCGGTATCGGTTTTGTCATTGAAATAGGTGTCGGGCAGGATCCAGCTGCCATGGATCCAGCTGTTCCCGTTCAGGTGTCGGCGGGCACTGAAATAGACGTCAGACTCCGATTTATCGGAGAACACGTCCCCCTGAATCCACAGCTCCGTGCGGTCCGTCAGGTTATGCCGGAAGCCCACCAGTTGGCGTTGATAGGCGCCGTCCAGGTCCTCGCCGCGCTGGATATCGAGCAGGAACCCTTGCCGATCGTGGTTAAACCCGAAGTCGTTGCGGAAACGGAAGTCCAGATACAGGCGCCGGCTGCTGACACTGCCCCCGGTTCCTCTGATGCCATTATCCGTGACGCCAGGGGGTATCTGCAGGTGATCAAATGTCAGTTCATGGAGGAAGCGTTCGGTGTTGTAGGTCTCATCCCGTCCCTGAACCACTGCGTCCTGCCGCCAGGGCTGGGGAAAGTGAGCATTGCTGGGGAAAGCGTTGGGAGCCAGGGCGCCCGAGAGTATCAGGGTGATGCCAAGAACGATGCCGGTGGGGATCAGGGGCCGCTTCATGCTCTTCGGGACCTTCTTCAGCTTTATTGCGCTATGCTACGGGTGTTTTGCATCGAGGGGCAAAAGGAAGCCACATGCTGCCATTCCGCATTATTGATCGAATTAAATTTATTGTAGAACGTCAGTTGGTAAAGGGGGCGGGATTTCAGCTGCTGGTGGTGGGTGTGTTCATTGGCCTGATCTCATTGATTGGTGGATTGCTGGTGGTGCCTCAGGACGGTGCCTTTGACGATACCGGTTCGGCTATCTGGTGGGCATTCCTGCGTCTGACCGACCCGGGGTACCTTGGGGACGATGTCGGCACCTGGCAGCGGTTCGTGTCCACACTGCTGACCATCAGCGGCTACGTGGTTTTCATGGGTACGTTGGTGGCAATCCTCACCCGCTGGTTGATCGCCAAGATGGCTGATCTGGAGCGCGGACTGACGCCTGTCACCCTGAAAAATCACATCGTGGTCCTGGGTTGGTCCAGTCAGACCTTGCCACTGCTGTCGGAACTTCTGGGATCCAGTGGTCGCATGCGCCGATTCCTCGAGAAGCATGATACCCAACGGTTGAATCTGGTGGTGTTGTCTCAGAATGCCTCTGCAGTGCAGGTCCACGAGCTGCGCAGTGAGCCGGGTATTGGTCGCAAGGCTCGTCAGGTTATTCTCCGTTCCGGTCTGGCAATCCAGCCGGATGCGTTGCAGCGGGTAGCCTGCCTGGATGCCGCGGCGGTGATCGTTCCCAGTATTGCCCATGAAGCGGGAACCCTGGTGACATCGGATATAGAGACAGTCAAGGCCATGCTGTCTATTGCGGCCCAGGCCAGGCATCTGAATGCACCACTCCCATACGTGGTGGCGGAAATACAGGATATCCGCAAGCATCCGGTGATAGAGCGGGCCTACCCCGGAGAAGTGGAAGTGGTGGGCGGCGATGCCACCATCAGCCGGCTAATGGTACAGAATATCCTGCACCCGGGATTATCCGGAATCTACAATGAGCTCCTGACTGCTGGCGAAGGCAATGAAATCTATGTGCGGGGCGGTGAATCCGTTGCTGGCATGACGCTGGGAGAGCTTGCGGCTCAACGCCCTCTGGCCATTATCCTGGGGATACTGAAGCCGAAAGGGAACCGCTGGGATGTGCGCCTGATTGCGCCTTCGGTTACTCCGATTGAGATGGCGGACCGGGTCATCATGCTGGCTCGTGACTACTCGGAAACCGAAGCCAACTCCAAGCTCGCGCCCTTGCCAGCAATCGCTCGGGGAGAGCCAGGCCGGTATCTCCGCAAGACCACTGACCGCCCGCGGAAAGTCCTCGTGTTGGGGTGGAATCGCCGGGTACCCAGCCTGATTGCCGAGTTTGCCAGTTACGTGGGGCAGCCGTTCACTGTGGATATTGTCTCTGTGGTGTCGGCGACAGAGAGGGAGCGGGATATAGCCAGGTACCTACAGGATTACCGCGAAGTCTCTTGTCGGCATATTGAGGCGGATTATATGGTCGAAGATGAATTGCGCAAGGTCCGCCCTGTCGATTATGACACCGTTATACTGCTGAGCAGTGACCGTTTGGCGTCGGGTGAGGAGGCCGATGCCCGGGCCATGGTGGGGTATCTTCAGCTGGAAGATATCCTCGCCGGGGCCAACCGCAGACCCCAGCTGATCATGGAGCTGAGTGACCCGGACAATCGCCATCTGTTAAGTGGTCATCGGAGTGAGATGATGATCAGCCCGATGATTCTCAGCCACGTCCTGGCGCAGGTCGCCTTGCGGCGGGAGTTGCGGGTGGTGTTGGATGAATTGTTTACCGTAGGTGGAGCGGAAATCCAGTTCCGTGATCCCCGGGACTACCCTTTGCCCGCGAGTGTCGATTTCCATCTGCTGGAGAGAATCCTGGCTGAGAGAGGGGAATTGGCGTTGGGGGTGTTTCGGCATCGCACGGACGATGGAGGCAGGCGTCTGGAATTAAATCCACCGCGTAAACGTTGTCTGGACCTTCAGCCGGATGACCAATTGGTTGTGATGGCAAATACCTGACGTTGGATGGCCGAGGGGGCGGGAGCGAGCATGGGTGTGTTTATTCAGGTTGTCATGGCCATTCATCAGAAAAATGCCGAAAATAGATAATATAAATTTCAATTATAAATTCAAAGGTACTAAAGTAGCTTCCATCGTCAGTGGCCTGAACAATTTTTGATCGGGTTGCTGGCTCGCCGGAGTAGTTTTCTGCTTCTGATGAAGAGCACCTCAAACCCTAAACGACAGGACTGAGATCATGCCATACGCAAAAGACGTTGACGCCATCGCTTCTATCCTGAAGCAAAACCCGACCTGGAACGCCATCAATCCGAAGCACGCAGCCCGTATGCGCGCTCAGAACAAGTTCAAGACTGGTCTGGATATCGCCAAGTACACCGCCAAAATCATGCGCGAAGACATGGCGAACTACGACAACGACACTTCCCAGTACACCCAGTCTCTGGGCTGCTGGCACGGCTTCATCGGTCAGCAGAAGCTGCTGTCCATCAAGAAGCACTTCGGTACCACCAAGCGTCGTTACCTGTACCTGTCTGGCTGGATGGTTGCCGCCCTGCGCTCCGAGTTCGGTCCGCTGCCTGACCAGTCCATGCACGAGAAGACCGCTGTATCTGGTCTGATCGAAGAGCTGTACACCTTCCTGCGTCAGGCGGATGCCTGGGAACTGAACCACCTGTTCCGCGCCCTGGAAGAAGCCGAGAACGCTGGCGACACTGCCAAGGCTGATGAGCTGATCAAGCAGATCGACAACCACGAAACTCACGTTGTGCCGATCATTGCCGACATCGACGCCGGTTTCGGTAACGCCGAAGCGACCTACCTGCTGGCCAAGCAGATGATCGAAGCGGGTGCTTGCTGCATCCAGATCGAGAACCAGGTGTCTGACGAGAAGCAGTGTGGTCACCAGGACGGCAAGGTTACTGTTCCTCACGCCGACTTCCTGTCCAAGATCAATGCCGTTCGTCTGGCGTTTCTGGAGCTGGGTGTTGATGACGGTGTCATCGTTGCCCGTACCGACTCCCTGGGCGCAGGCCTGACCCAGAAGATCGCCGTAACCAACGAGCCGGGCGATCTGGGTGACCAGTACAACAGCTTCATCGATGGCGAAGTGATCGAGAAGGCTGAAGACATCAACAACGGCGACGTTGTGATCAAGCAGAACGGTCAGCTGGTTCGTCCGAAGCGTCTGGCTTCTGGCCTGTTCCAGTTCAAGCCGGGCACTGGCGAAGACCGTGTGGTTCTGGACTGTATCACCAGCCTGCAGAACGGCGCAGACCTGCTGTGGATCGAGACCGAAAAGCCGCACGTTGGCCAGATCGCTGCCATGGTTAACCGCATCAAGGAAGTGGTGCCCGACGCCAAGCTGGTTTACAACAACAGCCCGTCCTTCAACTGGACCCTGAACTTCCGTCAGCAGGTATTTGACGCATGGCAGGAAGAAGGCAAGGACGTATCTGCCTACGATCGTGCCAAGCTGATGAGCGAAGAGTACGACAACACCGAGCTGGGTCAGCTGGCTGACGAGTGGTGCCGTAACTTCCAGCGTGACGGTTCACGCGAAGCAGGTATCTTCCACCACCTGATCACGCTGCCGACATACCACACTGCGGCTCTGTCTACCGACAACCTGGCCAAGGGCTACTTCGGCGACGAAGGCATGCTGGCCTACGTTGCAGGCGTACAGCGTAAGGAAATCCGTCAGGGTATCGCTACCGTTAAGCACCAGGACATGGCTGGTTCCAACATCGGTGACGACCACAAGGAATTCTTCGCTGGTGAAGCGGCGCTGAAAGCTGGTGGTAAAGACAACACCATGAACCAGTTCGGTTAATCGAACGGTCAGGTTGTCTGTCAGCCGGGGGTGAAAGCCCCTGGCTGAACCCCAAAACCCCGCCCTGGTGCGGGGTTTTGTCGTTGTTATGGTTGGGTGATCACCGGTTTACTGGTGATGTCTGGCTGCCCTCGCGTTGCTGGAATGAGCGTGGTGAGGCCCGTACTTATCCATCAGGCGATAAAAAGACACCCTCGAAATATTCAGAATGCGTGCGGCGGCAGACACGTTCTGATGTGACAATGCGAGACTGCATGACAGCGCCTGTCTGTCGGCCCTTGCACGAAAGGCTTCAAGGCTGAGGCCGGATTGTCCAGGAATTGTCAGGGCAAGCTCGGCCAGGCCCAGGTCTGCCGACTCAATCATAGCCGACTCACTCAGTAGCATTGCCTGACGTAGCCGGTTTTGCAGTTCGCGAAGATTGCCCGGCCAGTCGTGCAACGCAAGGCTTTGCATGGCTTTATTGCTGAGCTTGCGGACTCCGAATGCTGTATGTGTATTTGCCAGGATTTTGTTGGCCACGATGGGAATGTCCTCTGGCCTGTCTCGCAATGCAGGTAGTTTCACCTCCAGACTGCCCAATCGGTAGTAGACGTCGCTCCGGAATTCTTCTGTCTCCACCATCTGCTTCAGGGGGCGCGCGCTGGTAGCGATGACCCTCACGTCCACCTTCCTGGGCTGGTTCCCCCCAATTCTCTCGATCTGTCCTTCTTGCAGGAAACGCAGAATGGCGGATTGCTGCTCGGGCACCAGTTCATCAATCCCCGAGAGTAGCAGTGTGCCCCCATCTGCGGACTCCAGCCGACCCCGGCGGCTGTCAATCGCATGGGAGAAGGCGCCTTTCTCGTACCCGAACAGTTCGCTTTGGGTCAGGGACACCGGCAACGCTGCGCAATTGACGGTGACCAGTGGTTGCGTGCTGCGGGACGAGTGGGCATGAATGAAACGGGCAGCCGTATCCTTGCCCGTGCCGTTTTCGCCGTAGATCAGTACCGGCTCCTGGGTCTTGGCAAATCGCCGTAACATGGCCCGTACCTGGCGAATGGCTTGGGATGCGCCTTCCAGCGCGGCGTCCTGATAACTATCCTGGTGCGTGTTGTCGGTCTGGCGTTGAAGCTGGGCCATGCCCCACAGGTGTCCGAGCACCGTATTCAGGCGATCGGGATCCAGGGGTAGGGTATGATAATCAGAACAATGCCGGGAAATGAGGGTTCCCGGCGGTGTGTTCTGATCAGGTGCTGAGGGCAATATGCCGACCCAATAGGGGATCTGGAAAGCTTCAATCCACTGGTCCAGATAAGGTGTGCCCTGATCCGGATAAGCGCTCAGATCCAGTACCCCAACCTGGGCCTTCCCCGTACGGGCGAGTCCAAAGGGAGGAGGCTCGGTCAGATCGAAAGGATGTATGTTCCACTGTGATACAAGCGCGGGAGTGGATGGCTTGTCGGTGCTGCTGCTTGACAGCCAGACAAGCGGTCGTTTTTCCTGCATGGCGGATCTCCTGGAAATGGCGTTCTGGAAAATGGACACCACAACCTTCAGTAACACGTTTGCTGCTGCCGGGACTGCCAAACCCGGCCACTACCCAGTGACCGGTCACAGCTGGGGAACGGGTAAAAGGGGCCTTACTGCGAAGGCATTCATGTAATGTGCCAGATGATAGAGCCCGCGTAATTTCAGTGAGTTGAAATTGGGCGATAGCCCGCGGGGCGAAAACCTGTAAATTTTGCCGACAGGGGGATTGGGTGACTACGGAACAGGGCATGGTGTTTGGCATCCTGACAGCCACTCTGGGGTTGTTCATCTGGAACAGGCTCCGCTTTGATGTCGTCTCGATGCTGGCACTGCTCGCGATTGCGTTAACAGGTCTGGTACCTTCCGGTGAACTGTTTACCGGTTTCGGTCACCCGGCAGTGGTGACGGTTGCGGCTGTCCTGGTGATCAGTCAGGGGCTGGTGAATGGGGGGGTGGTTGATAACATTGCCCGTCTGCTGGGTCGGGTAGGACATCGTCCAACCCTGCAGGTGCTGATGCTGACCGGGGTGGTTGCGCTCTGTTCCGGTTTTATCAACAACGTTGGTGCCCTTGCGCTGTTGATGCCAGTGGCGGTATGGATGTCACGGGAAGCCGGCCGATCACCTTCTCTGCTGCTGATGCCCCTGGCCTTTGGTTCCCTGTTGGGAGGCACCATGACGCTGATCGGGACGCCGCCCAATATCATCATCGCCAGTTACCGCGAGGTCGGCTCCTTCGGTTTGTTCGATTTCGCCCCCGTCGGCGCAGCAATCACGCTCGCCGGTATTGCGTTCATTACCCTGGCAGGCTGGCGCCTGACGCCTCAGCGGCAAGACAGTGAAGAGGGTGGCAAGCTGTTCAGTGTTGGTGATTATGTCACCGAACTGCTCGTGCCCGACGCATCATCCTACGCGGGGGGCACGCTACACAACCTGTTAACCGACGCTGACAGTGAGGAGGATGTAGTCGTGCTCGCCCTGATCCGGGGCGATAGCCGGTCGCTGGCGCCATCGACTTACAAGGTGCTCAATGAGGGCGATGTCCTGTTGGTGGAGGCTGACACGGAGAGCCTCCAGGAATTTCTCGATCACACGGGGCTGACCCTCGCCAGTGCCAGTGAAGACGACAGCGACGAATCCCCTGAAGAAGAATCCGCAGCCGGGGTACGCAAGGAACTGTCTGCTGGCGAAGTCCGGCTGATGGAGGTCGTGGTCACCCCTGAGTCCAGTCTGGTAGGTCAGACCGCCAACCGCCTGAATCTGAGGGAATATCACGGTCTGAACATCGTTGCGCTGGCACGCCAGGGGCACCGGTTGAAGCGTCGCCTCGGGGATGTGCATATTCAGGCCGGGGATATCCTGTTGGTACAAGGGCATGAGGATTCCCTCACCGGGACCTTGCAGCGCCTGGGTTGCCTACCCCTGGCCGAGCGTGGGCTCAGATTGGGGCGGGATCGCAATGCGGTGCTGGCCGGCGGCCTGTTTATTGCCGCCATCATTGCTATTGTCGCTGGCTGGCTGGCACCACCGGTGGCTCTGGTGGGCTGTGCCTTGTCGATGGTGCTGACGGGGCTGCTCAAAGCCCCGGACGCCTATAAGGCCATCGATTGGTCCGTCATTGTGTTGCTTGCCGCGATGATTCCAGTTGGACAGGCGCTGGAAACCACTGGCGGCGCCGAACTGATTGCGGCGCAGATGCTGATGCTGAGCGAAGGGCTGTCACCGGCCATTGTGCTTGCGGTGGTGCTGGTGGGAACCATGCTGTTGTCCAACGTGGTTAACAATGCCGCCGCCGCAATACTGGTGGCCCCGATTGCGCTCAGCCTGTCGGCGGAGCTGGGCATGGCCTCCGATGCGGTTCTGATGGCCGTTGCCGTGGGAGCCTCCTGTGCCTTCCTGACCCCGATCGGACACCAGTCCAATGCGCTGGTCATGGAGCCGGGAGGCTACCGGTTCGGGGACTACTGGCGGCTGGGGCTACCCATGTCGATTCTGGTGACGGCTGTGGCCGTGCCGATGATCATGCTGGTCTGGGGATAGGCCGTCACGGACGGGCACGAAAAACGGTAAAAATTCACCCGGTGGTCACTCATCCGTCAGGCAGTTTGTTATCGTACCTATCAGACTCAGGTGATTGGAGAGCGAGAGCGTGGACAAGACAACCCTGCTGGCAGAATTGGAGCTTACCCGACAGCGTACACGGGCGCTGATTACCTCGTTGCCGGATGACATGCTCGATGTGCCCTATCACCCTGGTGTTAATCCCCCATTGTGGGAGATGGGGCATGCCGCTTTTTTCTACGAAGTGTTTGTGTTTAACCTGCAGGATGGAACCCCAAGCTATAATCCCTCGATGGATGATCTGTGGGATTCGTTTCATGTTGACCACAAGGATCGCTGGTGTCGGGAGCTGTTTCCGGGCCGAGAGGACACCCTGGCCTATTTCGATACCATCTACGACCGTGTTGCAGAGCGGATACAAAGTAAGTCGCTGACCGACGAAGATCTGTATCTGTACCGTTACGCCATATTCCACCAGAACATGCATATCGAGTCATTGATCTGGTGTCGGCAGACGGTGGGGTATCCGGCACCTCCCGACCATAATCCTGAACGCGTTGCACCCGGTGACCGGATTGCCGGCGATGTCACCATTCCGGCAGGTCGATGGGTGATCGGGATGCCCGGGGAGTCCTCGGGATACGCCACCAATAATTTTGCGTTTGATAATGAGAAGCCAAGGTTTGAGGTAGAGCTGGAATCCTTCTCGATCTCCCGTCTACCTGTGTCCAATCGGGAGTTTCTCGATTTTGTCGAGGGTGGCGGATACCGGCGTCCCGAACTCTGGTCCTTCGGGGGGCGCAAGTGGCTGCAGACCGAGATCGATGTTTCCCTGGTTCACAACTGCGCCGGACCGCTGATGCACCTGCCGAAGCAACCGCTATACTGGCGCTGGCATGATAACCAATGGCAGGAGCGTCTTTTCGATGACTGGCAACCGCTGAACCTGGACGCTCCGGTGACCCATGTAAGCTATTGGGAAGCGGAAGCCTGGTGTCGTTGGGCTGGTCGGAGGCTGCCGACTGAATACGAGTGGGAAGTCGCAGCGTTGGGTAACCGGCCTGGTGTGCCATTCCGTCGATTCCCCTGGGGGAATGACCCGGTGAGCCTGGCACGCGCTGATATGAGTGGGCGAACCATGGCACAAAATCCGGTCTGGGATTACCCTGAAGGAGAGAGCCCGTTTGGTTGTCGCCAGATGATCGGTACGGTCTGGGAATGGACCAGTAGCCAGTTTTTTCCCTACGATGGCTTCAGGATCGATATGTATCCATTCATGTCGACACTGCAGTTCGGTGACCACAAGGTCACTCGCGGCGGCAGCTGCGCCACGTCCGCTTCACTTATTCGGGGCACCTATCGACAGGCGTACTTGCCCATGAGAAACGACGTCTACACCGGGTTCCGCAGTTGTGCGTGACCAGAACACTGCTGAGGGCCAGCCATGAATGTGTACGAAACCGACGAACTGCTTAGCCAGTATTTGGGGTTCCATTTTGGTGATCACTATTTTGGTGTGAGCAATTACCCCGCACGGTGTGCCGGTATTTGCCAGGAGATGATGGCCGGGCGGAACAGACACAAGGCACTCGATCTGGGCTGTGCCGTCGGCCGCACGGCCTTCGAACTGGGCCGGGTGTTTGATGAAGTGGTGGGCATCGATCTTTCAAAGCGATTTGTGGATGCTGCCCATCACCTCAAGGAGCATGGTGAAATCGATTATTTCCGCCGGGATGAAGGTGAACTGGGGGAGAGAGTGAGCATTAGTCTGGCAGAACTGGGCCTGGCCAAGGCTGCCGAACGGGTGTCGTTTGCCACGGGGGATGCTTGCCAGCTCGGGCCTGAACATCAGGATTATGACCTGATCTTTGCTGGTAACCTGATCGATCGCCTCCACGCCCCCGGTTCGTTCCTTGCTGGTATCCATAAGCATCTGGCGGTGGGAGGTACACTGGTTATCAGCTCTCCCTATACTCTGCTGGAGGAGTTCACGCCCCGCAACAACTGGATTGGCGGTTTCGAACTGAATGGGCAGCCGAGGAGTGTTCTGGACGGTATGCGCGACATACTGTCCAGTCATTTCGAGCTGATTCAGCCTCCTATGGATGTGACGTTTGTGATTCAAGAAACCCGGCGGAAATTCCAGCACACCGTTGCTGAACTGACTGCCTGGCGCAGAATCCGTTGAGTCAGTCGCGTCCATCGGGCGCTGGTTCAGTCTGCCGTTTCGTCAACTGGCTGGCCAGCGCTACGCCCGTCTCACTCATGGTGAGGTAGGCTTGATCGGCGCCTGCTGCGCGAATCTGCTGGGCTTCATCCTCGTACAAGGTGTGCGCCACGATGTATCCGGTAAACCCTTTTTTCCGGAGATTCCTGGCGGCAATGAGTTTGCCTTCTATGTCACCCATGGCGAGGATGACTGCCTCAACGGCCGGCATATGGAGACTCTGCCAAAAAGAAATGTCCTCTGCGTCTGCGAAGACCACGTTGCGACCGTCTTTCTGGTGCTTGGATACTTTTGCAGGGTCCGAGTCCAGCCCCATGGCTCGGGGTTCCGAATCCGAGAGGTAATCGTAGGCGGCGGTACCAGTCCGTCCCATCCCCATGATCAGGACCTTGGTGCTGCCAAGGGAAATGGGCTGTTCGTCCGGGTGATGCCGTTTGCCCTCGTAGGGCGTAAGGCGGAAATTGAAGCGCTCGTAGAGCGTGTGGGCGAAGCGATTGACCGGTGCCGAAACAAGAAAGGATATCGCGACTGTGAGAGCCAGTGGCACCAGCCATTCCGGCAGAGCGACGCTGGCGACAATCAGGCCAAACTCACTGTAGTTGGTGAGTGACAAGGCGCTCAGAAAGCTACTGCGGGCACGTAGCCGGAAAGCAAGCAGCAAAAAGAAGAAAAGCATGCCTTTCAGGGGCAATACCAGTAATGCGATCAGCGCGAAGAGCACTGCGCTGCCGTCCGGCAATCCTCCAATGCCAATCTGCAGGAAAAATCCGACCAGGAAGACTTCCTTGACGCTCCAGAGGGATTTGGCCAGCTCCTGGGAGCGTGGGTGGTTAGCCAGCATGGCGCCAAACACCAGGGCGCCCAGTTCCGGGCTTAATCCGACAGCCTCAAAACCAAGTCCTCCGAGCGCCAGGGCCAGCAACAGTCCGAGCAGTACCAGCAACTCATCGTGACCACTGGCGTCCAGGAGTCGGAACAGGAGAGGTCGGAGCAGGGGGAGTCCAAAGACGACGAGCGCCCATTGGGACGGTGTCTGTCCTGCAGCCAGGCTCATGACGACCAGGGCGATCAGGTCCTGCATGATCAGGATGCCAATGGCGACACGGCCATGAAAGGCCCGCAGTTCCCGTTTACTTTCCAGTACCTTGGCGGCGAGTACGGTACTGGAAAATGACAGCGCGATGGCCAGTAACAAGGCAGTCTGCCATGTCAGGTCCATCAGCCAGTACAATCCGGGAGCGAACACCACACAGGTGATGGCAAAGTGGAACAGGCTGCCACCTATAACCTCTGGGCTTATGATGGAGCGCAGCTTGAGCTTGAGCCCGACGGTGAACAACAACAACAGGACACCGAGGTGAGCAATATGCTCCAGTGCATTGGTCGCCTCCACCGTAATGTTTAGGGGGGCTGCCAGGCCGCTCAACAGGAACCCAGCCGCCAGGTAACCGACGAGTGGAGGTAAGCCGACGGTTTTGACCAGCAGGCCCAGGCCAAAGGCAAATGAGATCCAGATTGCTTCAGGCATGGTGGTCGTCTTATCGGATCAGTTGCTGGATTGAATGAACTGTCGGAACAGTTTGGCGGATTCTTCCGGCACCTCTATCATGGGCGCGTGTCCGACCCCATCCAATAGGACCTTTCGGGCATTGGCAATGCGCTCGACAAAAATATCGGCATTGCGGTAGTTGATCACCCGGTCTTCTTTGCCCCAAAGCACCAGTACCGGCGCCTCGATCCGCTCGATGGTGTTGCGAAAATCCGGTTCGTATCCGCTGTCCCGGATGGCTGCGAAGATCACTTCATTAACTTCCTGGTTGGCAATGGCTTTCTCTTCCATCACATCAAGGATCGGCCAGGGTGCAAATGGCCTCTTCTCCAGGGCAAAGTCCAAGAGACGTTCAAAATCCCCTGGCTGTTTCGGAATCAGCGGGTTGTCCCCTTCTGTTACCAGCTCCACCAGTTCACTGTCGTATTCAAAGATGCCGGCCGGGTTGAATAACACGGCTGAACGGATCTGCCCGGGAAAGGTCGCGGCATAGAGGGCAGTGATGGCGCCCCCCATGGAATTGCCCATCATGTGGCTCTGGTCAATGCCCAGTGCGGCTAGAATGCGGGACACGTACTGCACCTGATCCTCGAGCCGGTAACCAAGGTCCAGTTCCTTACTGCTGTCGCCGTGACCGGGAAGGTCGATGGCATACACATTGAATTCGTCGGTCAGTTCTCCGGCAAATCGGGTCCAGTTCTCCTTGTTGGCTCCGAAACCGTGGATCAGGACAATGGTTTCTCCCTCGATGGCGTCCTTGTTGTGTAGGTAGGCAACATCCAGCTCGCCGACGACCACGCGGTCTGCCTCCAGGCCGGCGGATGAGCGTTCCCAGTCGATGGCGGTATCGTAGATGTCCTGACGGGAACAACCCCACAGAAGCGTGGTCAGCGTTAGCAGAAGCAGGGCAGGCAAGCGGGTTTCAGGCATCATTGGAAATCGGGCTCCAGTTCCGGTGGGATAGTCCATTGAGGGCATGGGTTACAGTAACTTAAAAAAAAGCCCGGTCAAGGACCGGGCTTTATGAGATTTCTGGTGACAATGCCCTCAGGACTGTTCCCGCGCAATGGCCCGATAGGCAATGTCCTTGCGATAGAAGACGCCGTCCCATTGGATTCCTGAAGCGACCTCGTAGGCACGCTGCTGGGCTTCCGTGACGGTCTGGCCGAGGGCAGTGGCACATAAGACGCGGCCACCGTTGGTGACCACTTGATCGCCATTGAGCCGGGTGCCCGCATGGAATACTTTTTCACCGGCGGTTTCGGATTCCGGTAGCCCGGAGATGACGTCCCCTTTGTTGTAGCTACCTGGGTAGCCGCCGGCGGCCAGCACGACGCCGACGGAAGCCCGGTCATCCCATTTGGAATCGCACTGGTCCAGTCGGCCATCAATGGCGGCGCCACACAGCTCCACCAGATCGGACTTCATGCGCAGCATGATCGGCTGGGTTTCCGGGTCGCCGAAGCGGCAGTTGAACTCAATAACCTTGGGAGCGCCGGTGCTGTCGATCATCAGGCCGGCGTACAGGAAGCCCTTGTACGGGTGACCTTCTGCCGCCATGCCGCGTACGGTCGGGTAGATCACCTCGTCCATGATGCGCTGATGAATATCCGCCGTCACCACAGGAGCGGGGGAATAGGCGCCCATGCCGCCGGTATTGGGGCCGGTGTCGCCGTCACCAACCCGCTTGTGATCCTGGGAGGTGGCCATGGGCAGGACGTGTTCGCCGTCGACCATGACGATGAAGCTGGCTTCCTCGCCGTCCAGGAATTCCTCGATGACCACCCGGCTGCCTGCATCACCAAAGGCGTTACCGGCGAGCATGTCGCGGATGGCGTCTTCGGCTTCTTTCAGGGTCATCGCTACAATCACGCCCTTGCCTGCTGCCAGGCCATCGGCCTTGACCACGATGGGAGCGCCTTGCTCCCGTACATAGGCCAGGGCCTCATCCACATCGGTGAAGTTGGCATAGGCAGCCGTGGGGATGTTCTGGCGGGCCAGGAAGTCCTTGGTGAAGGCTTTGGAGCCTTCCAGCTGGGCCGCGCCGGCGCTGGGGCCGAAGACGCGGAGCTTGCGGGCTTCAAACTTGTCGACGATGCCGGCGACCAGTGGGGCCTCCGGGCCGACGATGGTCAGGCCCACGTTATTGGCGGCAGCAAAATCTGCCAGTCCGTCGAGGTCCATGACGTCGATGTTGATGTTTTCCAGGCCCGGTTCACGGGCGGTGCCGGCGTTGCCTGGGGCCACGAAGACCCGGTCCGCGACCGGGGACTGGGCGGCTTTCCAGGCCAGGGCGTGTTCGCGGCCGCCGGAGCCTATTACAAGAATGTTCATAGTCGGTTCCTGGTTGTCGGATTACGCCTGCGGCTAATCCGACCTACGGTTCAAATCTGAGGCTAAATGTAGGTCGGATTAGCCGCAGGCGTAATCCGACACGACCCGATTTCTCATCAATGCCGGAAATGGCGCATGCCGGTGAATACCATGGCGATGCCATGTTCGTTGGCGGCGTCGATCACTTCCTGGTCGCGCATGGAGCCACCGGGCTGGATCACGGCGGTGATGCCAGCTTGCGCGGCGGCATCAATGCCATCCCGGAATGGGAAGAAGGCGTCGGAAGCCATAACGGAACCTTTCACTTCCAGGTTTTCATCGGCCGCCTTGATGCCGGCAATTTTCGCGCTGTAGACGCGGCTCATCTGGCCCGCTCCGACACCGATGGTGCGACCGGCCCTGGCGTAGACAATGGCGTTGGACTTGACGTACTTGGCCACTTCCCAGGCGAACAGCAGGTCGTTCAGTTCCTGTTCGGAAGGCTGCCGCTCAGTGACCACCTTGACGTCTTCCATGGCCACCATGCCCAGATCACGATCCTGTACCAGTAACCCGCCGGTGACGCGCTTGTAATCCATGGATCTTGCGCGTTCGCCATCAAATTCTCCGCAGGCCAGCAGGCGCACGTTTTTCTTGGCAGCAACCAGTTCCACCGCTTCCGGAGCGATGGTCGGGGCAATGATCACCTCCACAAACTGGCGATCAATGATGGCCTTGGCGGTATCGGCATCCAGTTCGCGGTTGAACGCGATAATGCCGCCAAACGCGGATGTCGGGTCGGTGGCAAAGGCCAGGTCATAGGCCTGGCGAATGTCGGAGCCAATGGCGACACCGCAGGGATTGGCGTGCTTGACGATCACACAAGCGGGATCCGCGAAAGGCTTCACACATTCCAGAGCTGCATCGGTATCCGCCACATTGTTGTAGGACAGTTCCTTGCCCTGAAGCTGTCGGGCGGTGGCAATGCAGGCTTCCTTCGGATTGCGCTCGGCGTAGAAAGCGGCGCGCTGGTGCGGGTTTTCCCCGTACCGCATGTCCTGAACCTTCACGAACTGGGTGTTGAAGGTGCGTGGGAAATCTGCGTTGTCGTTATCCGGGGTGCGACCACCAAGGTAGTTGGCGATGGCACCGTCGTAGCCGGTGGTGTGCTCAAAGGCTTTGACCGCCAGGTCGAAACGGGTGTTGTAGGTCAACTGGCCATCGTTCTCTTTCAGCTCTGCCAGCACCCGGCTGTAATCCGAGGCATTGACCACGATGGCCACATCGTTGTGATTCTTGGCGGCGGCACGCACCATGGTTGGACCGCCGATGTCGATGTTCTCGATAGCCGTAGGCAGGTCGCAGTCCGGATTGGCGACAGTGTCTTCGAACGGGTAGAGGTTCACCACCACCATATCAATGGGGTTAATGCCGTGCTCGCCCATAATGGCGTCATCAGTGCCGCGGCGGCCGAGAATGCCGCCATGGATCTTCGGATGCAGGGTTTTCACCCGCCCGTCCATCATTTCCGGGAAACCGGTGTAATCGGACACCTCGGTGACCGGGATGTTGTTTTCCTTCAGAAGGCGAAAAGTGCCGCCGGTGGAGAGCAGTTCAATACCGCGCTCAGTCAGGGCGCGGCCGAATTCGACGATGCCGGATTTGTCGCTGACGCTGATCAGCGCACGACGGACGGGGGTATTAGCCTGGTTTTCCATGGGTCATTTTCTTCGCTGGAGATGAACGAATAAGGGCCTCGCGATTTCCGGGAGGCCCTCTTCAAGTCAGGGTGTCTGGATTATAGCAGACCGTATTGCTTAAGCTTTTTGCGCAGTGTGCCGCGATTCAGGCCAAGCATGGTGGAAGCCTTGGTCTGGTTGTTGCGGGTGTATTTCATCACCTGCTCCAACAGGGGTGCCTCCACTTCGGACAGCACCAATTGGTATACCTCCGTGACTGGAGCTCCGTCCAGTTGTGCGAAGTAGTTCGTCAGGGCAACTTCGACGCTGTCACGCAGGGTGACGCTGTTGCCGCTGCCGTTTACCGTCTGCAACTGATGAATGTCATCGTTGGCCGATGTGCTCAGGTTGTCGTTTGCCAAAGTCTCAGCGGTCATGCTGCGAATACCTCTCCATTTCGTAAGCCTGCAAAGTACTGTTGAATACTGTCTCTTTGCTCCGCCGCTTCGTCCAGGGCGTTGAAGCGTTTGCGGAACTGTCTGCTCTCGTCGTGGGACTGGAGATACCAGCCCACATGTTTTCTGGCAATGCGCACACCCATAAATTCACCGTAAAACCGGTGCAGGGCATCCAGGTGCTGTGTCAGGATCTGTTCCACCTCAGCCAGCGGAGGTACCGGAAGATGTTTTCCGGTCTCCAGGAAATGCAGGATTTCCCGAAAGATCCAGGGCCGGCCCTGAGCTGCCCGGCCAATCAACAGACCGTCGGCACCGGTGTACTGGAGCACCTGTTTTGCCTTCTCCGGGGAAGTGACATCACCGTTGGCAAACACCGGTATGCTGACACGGGATTTTACTTCCGCGATGGTGTCGTACTCGGCGTCGCCTTTGTAGGCGTCCTTCCGGGTGCGGCCGTGAACCGCCAGCGCCTGAATGCCTGCATCTTCTGCCATGCGTGCGATCAAGGGTGCGTTACGATGCTCCCGGTCCCAGCCAGTTCTCATCTTCAGCGTGACCGGGATATCCACGGCGGCGACCACAGCCTCCAGTATCTCCCTGACCAGACACTCGTCCTTCATCAGCGCGGAACCCGCCGCTTTGTTACAGACTTTCTTCGCCGGGCAACCCATATTGATATCGATGATCTGGGCACCGTACTCGGCATTCAGTTTCGCGGCGTGGGCCAGCATTTCGGGATCGCCACCGGCAATCTGAACCGATCTGGGTTCCGGTTCGCCCGCATGGTCCATACGGGTTCTGGATTTACGCGTGTGCCAGAGCTTGCTGTCCGCTATGACCATTTCCGATACGGCCAGCCCGGCGCCCATATTCCGGCATAGCAGGCGGAAGGGGCGATCCGTCACACCCGCCATGGGGGCGACAATCAGCGGGTTGGGCAACGTGTACGGCCCGATTTTTGCCGTTGGCAGCATGATCTGAGTCCGTGTCACAGCGGATTGAGCAAGACTCGGAGTGGAACGATTGCTCAATAAGTAACCGATCCTGATCCGAAGGGCGGTAATGATACCGCCGGGACGCCAGCGATTGAAGGGGCAAAGCAGTGAAAAAGTTGATTATTTTTCGTGCTTTCTGGTTGACTTTTAGTCTATTCGGTGGCGGTCCGACGTGATTGATAAGTGAATGCTGGCTTACTGCGGGTTGTAGGCTCGGAAGGCGATGTTGTAGTTGACCGCATCCCTGCCGGGATCCCGAATACTGATCGCGATGCGCACCGGTGTGTCCATTGGCATGGCTGCCAATTCCTGACCGTCACCGGCAATGTATTCGTCCGGTGTAAATACGCTCTGGGCAACCACGTCTCCGTTCAGGTTGGAGAAGGTGAGGGCGATGGCGGGGAAAGGTTGGGAAAAGGTTGCCCGGTTGATGATCACCGCTTCCACCAGCAGCTGGCTACGATTGTTCGGGTCAGTCCGAACGACCAGTTTGCGACTCTGGATGGCGTCGACGTCGATCAGGGGGGTGAGTTCACAGCCTGCCAATTCACAGCCTTTTTCGTAAAAAGGCCTCAGTTCAGGGATGGCTGACAGGCGGTCAAACTGAAACCAGGTGACCTGTGCCACCAACACACCAATCAGTGCCAACACGACCAGGCTCCATAGTATCGTGCGCACTCGCCCGCCTGAGCTGCGATGAACGGAGACAGGTTCCCGCCGAAGGTCACTGTAGAATTGGTGCGTGGTCAATGGCTCCTCTGCTTCGGCTTCAGCTGCCTCGGGCTTTGCGGCAGTCATTTGCTCTTGAACGTCACCACTGCCTGGCTCCAGGGCAAGGTGGCTGTCGGTCAGCGCATCCTCGGGTGGGGGCTGATCGTTCCACTTCCCGGTCTCTGTATCTGACCAGACTGACGGTTCGATTTCGGGTTGTGGCTCGTTGTCAGGAGTTTCCCGGGGTTCGGGCTCTCGAGTAGCCGACAAGCCATTATGCCCTCCGCTGATATCATCGTCGGCCAGCATGGCTTCGGCCCAGCTTTCATCGATATTGTCGTTGGTAGAATCATCTTCGGCGTCGAATTCCGACGCGGATTTTTTTTCTACGGAGCGAAAGCTGTCACTGAGTTCGTCGTCGGAGAACGTCATCCGGGAACCGGCATATCGACCTTCCTCTGCGTCCTCTTCCGGATTGTCGGCGAAGACAAAATCATCATCAGCGGAGAATCCGCTGGCGGAGTCGGCGGATTCCTTATCCGGAGTAGCGGTCGGGCTGGGTTGCGATGGCGTCGCCGGCGCAGCAGTGGGCTTCACCTGGTGATCGACTGCATTGAAGACTTCCATGCAGTTTCCGCAGCGCACTTTGCCTTTGGCAATGCTGAGTTGCTCATCCGTTACCCGGAACCGGGTATCGCAATTGGGGCATCGTGTCTGCAGGCTGCTCTGGGTCATGCTTTGTTCCTGAAAGCGACTTCGCTACGAGTCACGGAGTTTAGTCGTTCACAGTGGATTCGTCACCTGTCGTTGCGTCGTCCTGTGAGCCGGATCCACTCTTCCTGTTGCTCGGGTTCATCCATCACAAACCAGGGCTCATAGGCCTCCATGACTTCGCGTGCCTGGTTGGACAGAATGCCGGACAACACCAGGTCGCCGCCGGGTTTGACCCGCGCAGCCAGATGCGGTGCCAGTCCGATCAGGGGCTGGGCCAGAATGTTGGCCAGCATGATGTCCGCCCGGGTGTCGGGCTCACTCTCCGGCAGATACAGGTCCAGGCGGCTGTTCTCGACGCCGTTGCGCTGGGCATTGTCGCGGCTGGCCTCCAGTGCCTGGGGATCTGTGTCGACACCGATAACGTGATCGGCGCCCAATAACAACGCTGCCAGGCCAAGAATGCCTGAGCCGCAACCGTAATCGATGACCTGTTTGCCCTGCACGTCCTGACCGTCCAGCCACTGCAGGCACATTGCGGTGGTGGGATGGGTGCCGGTGCCAAATGCCAGACCGGGGTCGAGCATCAGGTTGGCGGCTTCAGGGTCGGGAGCGTCGTGCCAGCTGGGAACAATCCACAGCCGTTCGCCAAACTGCAAAGGCTGAAAGTCGTCCATCCAGGCGCGCTCCCAGTCCTTGTCTTCCACCAGGGTCACCGCAATCTCTGGCAAGGACTGTTGGGTCTGCTGGTGCCAGGCATCGGTGATCGCCGCACGCAGCTGTTCAATGTCCCGTTCGGAATCGAACAGGCCAGTGACACTGGTTTGGTGCCACAGCGGGGTGGTGCCGGGATCCGGCTCGTATAACGGTTGGTCGGCTGCGTCTTCCATGGAGACGGCTTCGGCACCCATCTCCATGAGCAGATCTTCCAGCTGATCCGCGTTGTCCGGATCAGCCGGGATCTGTAGTTGTATCCAGGGCATGTTTGATTCAATCCCGCATCAGTTTTTCCAGGTAATGGATGGTGAAGTCTACCTGTTTAAAGCCACCATCGCGTACCAGTTTTCGATGCAGGGGTTGATTGGTCTTGATGCCTTCGACAACCAGTTCATCCAGAGCGTTCTTCATACGCCGGCGAGCGATTTCCCGGTCATCACCCCAGGTGATGAGCTTTGCTACCAGGGAATCGTAGTACGGGGGCACCGTGTAACCGCTGTACAGGTGCGAATCGACCCGGATGCCGTTGCCGCCGGGGGCATGGAAGTGTTTGACCTTGCCCGGGCTGGGTACGAACGTCTTGGGATCTTCGGCGTTGATCCGGCATTCCAGGGCGTGGCCGGAAATGCGGATGTCTTCCTGGGTGTATTGCAGGGGCAGGCCGCTGGCAATACGGAGCTGTTCGCGCACGATGTCCACACCGGTGACCATCTCGGAGACCGGGTGTTCCACCTGGACCCGCGTGTTCATCTCGATGAAAAAGAACTCGCCGTCCTGGTACAGGAATTCGAATGTACCAGCACCCACATAGCCGATTTCCTTACAGGCGTCGACGCAGGCCTTGAGGGTCCGCTCGCGGGATTCCGGATTGATGTTCGGAGCCGGTGCCTCTTCAATGACCTTCTGGTTGCGGCGCTGCATGGAGCAGTCGCGGTCTCCCAGGTGGATGCAGTTGCCGTGCATGTCGGCCAGCACCTGCACTTCCACGTGCCGTGGTCTTTCCAGGAATTTCTCCAGGTAGACGGTCGGGTCGCCAAACGCGTTGCGGGCTTCGCTCTGGGTAATCTGGACACCCTTGAGCAGTGCCGCTTCCGAGTGGACTACCTGCATGCCACGGCCACCGCCGCCGGATGCCGCTTTGATCATCACCGGGTAGCCGATCTCACGGGCAATGCGCAGAGTGCGCTCATCGTCGTCGGTCAGCGGACCATCGGAACCGGGTACCGTGGGTACGCCCGCCCGGATCATGGCGTTGATGGCTGACACCTTGTTGCCCATCAGGCGGATGGTCTCGGCGCGCGGCCCTATGAAGCGGAAGCCGCTTTTTTCAACCTGTTCAGCGAAGTCGGCATTCTCGGCAAGAAAGCCATAGCCCGGATGAATGCCCACGGAATCCGTCACTTCCGCCGCACTGATAATGGTCGGGATGTTCAGATAGCTGTCCACCGGGCTGTTAGGCCCAATGCACACGGATTCATCCGCAAGGCGCACGTGCATCAGGTCGCGGTCCACCTGGGAGTGAATGGCAACGGTTTTGATCCCCAGCTCTTTACAGGCGCGCAGGATGCGGAGTGCAATCTCTCCCCGGTTTGCGATCAGAACTTTTTCTAACATAGCCATGATGTGCAATCACCGAGTTCAGGAAATGGCGACCAGAGGCTGGTCGAACTCTACCGGCTGACCATTCTCCACCAGAATTTCGGTGACGGTGCCGCTCTTGTCTGCTTCGATCTGGTTCATCATCTTCATTGCTTCAACGATGCAGACGACATCGCCGGCCTTGACCTGCTGGCCCACTTCCACAAAGGCCTTGGCCGTTGGTGAGGGTGAGCGATAGAAGGTGCCGACCATGGGTGAGTTGACGGTATGACCGGAGGGCGCGGCAGGTGCGCTGCTCTCGCTGGCTGCCGCTGCCGGAGCCTCAGCGGCCGGGGCTGGCTGTGGTGCAGGTGCTGGCGCCGGGTAGTGGGCCATGTACTGTGTGCTGACAGCCTGTTCACCGCGACGGGAGATGCGAACAGAGTCATCTCCTTCGTGAATCTCCAGCTCCTCAACGTCGGATTCCTCCAGGAGCTCAATCAGCTTCTTGATCTTACGAATGTCCATAGTCAGTTAAGTCCCGTGTTGTCTGTGATCTATCGGTGAATTCGCTGCAGGGCCGCCTGAAGCGCGAGGTCGTACCCCTGGCTGCCCAGCCCGCAGATAACGCCTTCGGCGATATCGGAAAAATAGGAGTGATGGCGGAATGCTTCCCGCGCATACACATTGGAAAGATGCACCTCGATAAAGGGAATGCCCGATGCCAGCAAGGCGTCCCTCAGGGCCACACTGGTGTGGGTAAACGCCGCCGGGTTGATAATAATGAAATCCACGCCTTCATTACGTGCATCATGGATCCGTTCAATCAGCTCATACTCCGCGTTGGACTGCAGGTGGAGCAGGTGATGACCCTGTTGTGCCGCCTGGTGGTGAAGCCGGTCGTCAATATCCGCCAGGGTCTCACGGCCATACAGCTCCGGTTCCCGGGTGCCCAACATGTTCAGGTTGGGGCCATGGAGTACGAGTATAGTCGACATGATGATACGTGCCTTGTTTCCATTATTTGCTACAGGATCGCCGAAAATGGCGTCATTTTCCATTCATGGTGCGTTCTCATGGCTTTCGGATCAATACATTTCAACGTTCAGACTGTGACAGCGGATAAGTCCCACATTGCGAATCATTGTCGGAGGGTGCCGGCCAGACGTCCATAAGACGTTTGTTTCATTTCCAACGGTTTGGCAGTCCTTTTAGACCATCGTCTAACAAGATAGGTTTACGACTGAAGTGGTGTCGATCTGCAGCGGAAGTGCTCTTTTTACCTTTTCTGTGTGGTGCCAGACTCTGGTTTTCCGATACTACCGGAGCAGGGAGAACTCATGCGAGACACCGAACTATGCAAAAGACTGCTGGTGTTACAGGAGCCCTGGGACATTTCCCGGGTGCGGGTGGACGTTCAAAGTCAGGAGCTGCATGCCTACCTGACCACTGGCAAACCCTGGTTCGGTCGATCGCCATTTGAGCAACACAAGTGGCGTTGGCGGCACGTCAACGTGGGTGCTTACAAGACATACATCCATGCCACGTTGCCAGATGAAGGGGGCATCGCCAATGAGCCGCTGCCGTTTCTGGGCAGTGTGGGAAAGGATTACACCCATGGTCTGGCGCGACGTGTGATTGATTGTCTCCAGGCTGGCCTGGGGTACCGCCAGGTTTGTGAATTGTTGGGCATTGATGTTTACCTTGCCTGGCAGATCCGCCATGCGATCAGCGAGGGACAGTTTTCCGGTGCTGGCGACAAGTTGGCGGCACAGATGTCTGCTGAGGAGGACGCGGAACAGGCGCGGCAATCCATTCCTGCCACGGGTGATCCGGTCTGGTTTAATCTGCTGGAGTCAGATCAGCCATTCCACGCCAATATGCTTGGCCTGAAATTGCTGCTGGCACGGACGCGTCAGGAGTTTGCAAGGCTGGCCAGCGAGGACGCGAAAATCATACGGGTCAATGCGGTCAGGCGCTTCTTTATCAGACACGAAAATCAGCTCGGTGATGAGATTGCCCAGCTGGACAAATTCCGCAGCCAGGCGGAGGCGGTGAGTTATGAGTGACGCTTCCCGAGAAGGATTGATGACGCCGGACCAGGCTGCGGAGCTGATCAGCAGCGGCAGGGCACTTTGTATCGCTGGTGATAGGGAGTTGTTGCTTAAGTTGCCTCCAGGCAACTGGATTGGCGGCACTACACCCTACTTTGTCGCCAGTCAGGGTGGCCTGTGCAGCCGTGATTATGTGTTCGTCCAGTGTCTTCATGGCAGTGACGCGTCGATCGGGAACTATGACGGTGACCACCTTCCCCATGTCCTGGAGGATGCCCCGGAGCATGGTTACTCCCTCATTATCCTGCCCGCCGGCAGCCGCGTGCTGGAAGACTATGCGCGGTATGCGCCAACTTACTTCGATATGTTCATCAAGCCCATAGTGGGGTGGGTGGCTGGTGTTCACTTGGACGAACTGGAACAGGTCGGTGCTGCCGTGGTCGACGGACGCACCGGTGACCTGTTCACTGACCGGGCCGTGGTGATGCACGTCCAGTTGCCAGAGCGTGAATCCGTTTCCGTGCACACGGTCAATCTATTTGAAGCGGGCGATGGGCCAGGGCTGGAATTTGCCGCCACAGACTTTTCCACCGAGGATTGCCTGATTGATGGGCGACCAGGCAACCTGGCGGATACCATACAGGCGTCCGGCATCGACAGTCGCTGGCCCCTGGTGGCCGATTACTGCGGGGCACTGGTTAATGTCAGTATTCAGGCGGTGGATGCACAGGCCCGGGCAGTCAGATTCTATGCTCCGGTTTTCGAGGGTGTGTGCTATCGGTTCGCCAAACCAGTAGCCCATTATCCTGAGGCTTTTCTGGCCGCCATGCCTGAAGATCCCGGTGAGATCCTGTTCAGCTGCAACTGCATACTGAATTACCTGTACTCGAACCTGGAAGGGCAGCGCACTGCGCAATTGACGGGGCCGATCACCTTTGGTGAGGTCGCTTATCAGTTGCTGAATCAGACGGCGGTCTATCTGACTCTGGAGCGTGACTGACCCGGCGTCAGTCTGTCGCCGCTGTTACGCAGTTTCTGCCAAGCTCCTTGGACTTGTACAGCGCTCGATCAGCCCGCTCACACAAACTCTGTGAACTGTCGCCCGTCCAGGCTGCAACACCGCAACTGAAAGTGACATTGAAGTCCCGATCTCCAGCAGGCTGCTGCAGTTCAGAGAAGCGTTCACGGATCTCATTGAGCACATTGCGGGCATCGCTCTCCCGGGTGTCGGGCAGAATGATGGCAAACTCCTCTCCACCATAGCGTCCTATATGGTCGCTCTTGCGCAGGCGCTGCTTGAGAAACATGGACAGGCTGCGTAACACCCGGTCACCGATTGGGTGGCCAAAGGTGTCGTTCACTTTCTTGAAGTAGTCGATGTCGATCATCGCAAAGCACATAGGTTGATCCTTCTGCTTTGCGCGAGCAATTTCCTGGTCCAGCAGGTGGAGAGTGTGGGTATGGTTGAACAGACCGGTGAGGCTGTCGCGAATCATCAGGGCCAGCAGTGAGCGGGCGCGTCGTCCGCGGTTGTGGATGGTGGCGACCAGATGTTTGGGGTCAATGGGCTTGGTCAGGAAGTCGTCTCCCCCCAGGCTCATAGCGTGCAGCTGCTTGGAGACATCCTCCTCGGCGGACAGGTAGATAATGGGGACGCTGTGCAGTTTGTCCTGCTGGCGGATCACCCGGGCGATCTCCATACCGGTGCATCCGGGCATGTACATGTCGAGGACGATGATTTCCGGTGAGAACTCTTCAAGCGCATGAATGATCTGCATCGGGTCGGTAATGATATGGGCCGTCATGCCAGCCTTTTTGAGGACCGTTTCCATGAACTTGGCCTGGGCGCGGGAATCGTCCAGTACCAGTACCCGGTAGGGCTCAACCGTGTTGCCATGGGTGTAACTTTCGATTTTCTCAATCAGTTGGCCGGGGTCGACCGCCGGATAGAAGAACTCTTCACCCCCGCAACGGGAGGCCCGCAGGCGGGTTTCGATCGTGCCATCCTCATCACTCTTGAATATGACGGGAATGGGGGTGTCATGGCGTTCCTGCAGGCACTCGATGGTGGCGATTCCGGTGTTGGCCCTGCCGCCGAAATTGACATCCATCAGGATGGTTTCGGGCTTGTGCAGGGCGCAGGCCTCAATGAGCTGGTCCGCGTCACTGAAGGCCGAGGCCCGGAAACCGAAAAATTCCAGCTGCCGGATTAGCCGCCTGGCCATTTCATCATTGGCGAGAGCAATATAAACCGGCGTCCGGCGGAATTGTTGGGGCGCGTCCGATGTGTTTTTATCGGTACGGCGGAGCGTGTTGCGAGACAGCAGTTCGATGGCATCCTGCAGTTGCCGCTCGAGAGCGTCCGGAAGATTCTCGCCAGTCGGCCAGCTCTCAAGGAGCGTGAGCACCTTTTTGCCGGCATCGGAATGGCCGGCCATCTCAAAACGCAGGGCATAGCGAACCAGCTTGTCCGTGGCAGTGGCGAAGTCTTCACGAAAGGCGGCAGATTGCTGGTTGTTACCATGAATTTTCTGCCAGGTGTCGAGCACCACTCGTGCCTGAGTTGTTACGCGGCGGGCAAAGTGCTGCCTGAGTTTCTCTTTCTGGCTTTCGTCGTTCATTGCAATCCGACCTGTCTTTTTCTCGTTATAGTGTCGCCCCTCTCCGGGACACGAGTCCTTCACAGAGTCTATAGTGTTTAATGTTGTCGGCGTAGATCATGCTGTGTAAATGTTTGTCAACTCTGCGGGGCAGATCACATCAGGGGCCCGGCAGGACCTCATTTTTCAGGACCCGACGGGTCCCGGAGGCCGCCAGTTATGGCACGGATGCAGTCTCTAGCTTTGCCTTTTCGCCAGAGGGGTCTGATTTCCCTTCGTTCTCTGCTGTTGCTTTATACCGGCAGCCTGCTATTGCTGATTCTGCTGGCCAGTCTTGCCTTCAGCTTTGATCGTTTCCGGGACTACGTGTCAGATCAACTGGAAGGGCATGCCCGTGATGGCGCCACTGCGGTGGGGCTGTCGCTGTCCAATGCTATTGATGGACGTGATCCGGTTGCTTCCGAATCCCTGATTGACTCGGTGTTCGATAGCGGACGTTACCTGTCGATGGTGTACTTCGACCACTCGGGCGAATGGGTGGCGGGGCGACAAACAACCGTGTCCGGTGCTGGGGTGCCATCCTGGTTTGTAACCTTGGCGGATTTGCCTTTGCCAGTGGGGCGGGCGGAAGTGGTTCGGGGGTGGTCCCGCCTGGGGTATGTCGAAGTTGTCAGTCATCCGGGACGTGCCTATCGTGATCTCTGGCATGTGACCATAGGGATGATCGGCGGAACCATGGTGGTTGGTACTGTCGGCCTGTTGCTGTTGTTCTGGATGGTGAGAAGACTGCTCAAGCCGCTGAAAGCGCTTGAAAAACAGGCTGAGGCGTTGGGCCGTAGAGATTTCCGCAAACGTGTCGACGTTAATTCCACCCGTGACCTGAACCAGGTCACCCGTGCGATGAACCAGATGGCGGATGACCTCGGTGCGCTGTTCGAGGGGCAGGCGAAACTGATTCAGCATTTGCGACGGGTCAGCAATGAGGACACTGTCACCGGGCTGGCGAGCCGGAGTGCATTCGATCAACGCCTGAAAGTTGAGGTGGAGTCGGAGGAGCGTGCTGCTCCGGGGGTGTTGTTCCTGATACAGCTGGACGACTTTACTTTGTACAACACGACCTATGGTCGCAGTGAAGCCGATCGTTTACTGCTGAGCATTGCCGGCGTTATCAACCAGTTTGTGCGGGACCATACAGGGGCATTTGCAGGTCGCCGAAGTGGTGCCGAGTTTGCGATTTTTTTACCGGGCGTTACACAGGCGGATGGCATTGTCTGGTGCCATCAACTTCTGGAAGAGCTGGATGGTGTATACGCTGATCGGGCATCGCCCATGGATGTGATGGTTCACGGAGGTGTGGCCCAGGCGCTGGAAGACCGGAACGCCAGGGAGCTGATGGTTGCCGCCGATGAGGCGTTGCGACAGGCACAGACCAGGCCCCAGACTGATTGTCAGGCGGCGGACCCTGAGCGTGATGGCCACCATAATCTTGAAACCTGGCGTGCCATCATACGCTGGGCCATTGATCACGATCAGTTATCGTTGTGGCTTCAGCCCATGGTGGTCAACGGCAATGGCCATCTGGTCTATCATCAGGTTTTCTCGCGCATTGAAAGTGATGAAGGGGAGCTCAGGGCTGCTGTGTTTGTGCCGATTGCCGAGCGCTTCGGGATGATCGCGGAAATTGATCAGTTGGTGGTGCGTCATGCCCTTGTTCTGCTTGAAAGACAACCCCAGGCGAGTCTGGCGTTGACTCTGGGGGCGTCATCCGTGGCCAGCGATTCCTTCCGGCAAGACCTGATCGAGTGCCTGGAATCGGCCGGGCCATCGCGGAAACGCCTCTGGGTTGGTATTTCGGAGCAAACCGTGCACCATCACCGGACGGCGGTTGGCTTGCTGGTACGGGCGCTGAATCGACTCGATGTGGCGGTGCTGGTGGACCGCTTCGGGGTTGGCGGCGTGCCTTTCAGCTACCTGAGGAATCTGAGGTTCCAGGGGCTTCGTATTGATAACAGCTTTATTCATGGTATCGATAGTCATGAAGAAAACCGCTTTTATCTGGAGTCTGTGGTGGCCATCGCCCACAGTCGAGGGGTGAAAGTGTTCGCCACGGGTGTGGAAACCGCCAAAGAATACGACGTGTTGTGTGCATTAGGTGTGGATGGTGCGATGGGCTATCATCTGGGCCGGCCGTTCCAGGCGGATAACGATAACTGACAGGGGGTTGAATAACCGATGCCGGGTAGAATCAGACAGTATTTCAGGGATCGTAAGGACGATGTACAGGATTACACCGATGGAAGTGGTGTGATTGGTAAATTCATCCTCATTGTACTGGGTGTGTATCTACTGGTAGCGGTGGTGCTGGGCATGTTCTGGAGCAGTGAGCCGGACACCTTCTCGGTGCGGGAGCATACCCGTACTGTCGCATCTGAAATGGACCGGGAGCCGGTTGCCGGGTTTGCCACCACTGTGACCATGATCCGTGTGGCAGAAACCCTGCTGGACAAGCCCGGTGGCTATATCTCCAATGATATTTTCCCTCCCGGGTTGTGGCTGGACAACATGCCAAGCTGGGAGTACGGCGCGCTGGTTCAACTACGCGATCTGTCCCGTGCGATGCGTAAGGACATCAGCCGGTCCCAGAGCCAATCGGCGGAAGATCCGGACCTGATCGTCGCTGAACCCCAGTTCCACTTCGACAGTGGCAGCTGGGCCATTCCCTCCACCGAGGCGGAATACCGTCGGGGCATCGAAGCGCTGTATCGCTACCTGGACCGACTATCGCGCCGGGATCAGCCCTCAGCCCAGTTCTTTGCCCGCGCAGACAACCTGAATAACTGGCTGGCGGATCTTGAAACCCGGCTCGGCAGTCTGTCACGTACCCTGGGCGAGAGTGTGGGCAAGGCCTCTGTATCGGAGGCGGTAGCAAACCTTAACCCTGATGATCCATTGGCCGAAGAAGCTTCCGGGGAGGAAGTCAAGACGCCATGGACCCAGATAGATAACGTGTTTTATGAAGCGCGCGGCAGTTCCTGGGCCCTGTTGCACATCTTCCACGCCATTGAGGTCGATTTCCGCAAAGTACTGAACGACAAGAACGCGATGGCCAGTGTGAAGCAGATCATCATCGAACTGGAAGGTGCCCAGGGCTCCATGTGGAGTCCGGTGATTCTGAACGGCAGTGGTTTTGGGGTGCTGGCCAATCACTCTCTGACCATGGCGGCGTATCTGTCGCGTGCTAGCGCCGCGATCAGTGATATGCGGGATCTGCTGTCCCGTGGCTGATGTCACGTTTGCCGGTAACCGGCAATGATTCAGGCATAAAAAAACCGGGCTGTCATGGCCCGGTTTTTTTATGGAAGTGCGGTGTTCAGCCTTTGTAGGCGTTCACCGACTCAACGATAGCCTTTTTGGCTTCTTCAGCATTGCCCCAACCCTGTACCTTGACCCACTTGCCCGGCTCCAGAGTCTTGTAGTTCTCGAAGAAGTGCTGGATCTGATCCCGCAACAGCTCGGGCAGGTCGTCGATTTCCTTAACGTCATGATAAGAAGTCGTCAGCTTGTCGTGAGGCACCGCGACCAGTTTGGCATCACCACCGGCTTCGTCTTCCATGTTCAAAACGCCAACAGGACGGCAGCGAATGACCGAGCCGGCCTGTATCGGGTATGGGGTGACTACCAGTACATCGAGGGGGTCGCCGTCGTCAGCCAGGGTGTGGGGGATGAAGCCGTAGTTGGCCGGGTAGAACATGGGGGTGGCCATGAACCGGTCAACCAGCAGCGCGCCCATGTCCTTGTCCAGCTCGTACTTGACCGGCGAGCTATTGCACGGGATTTCAATGGCGACGTAGATGTCTTCTGGCGGGTTCTTGCCTGCCGGGATGTTGTCGAAGTTCATGAGCAATCCTTCCTGAGGTACGTTTAACTGCGTTTAAAAAGTGGGCGCAATTATACGGGACTCTGTTGTGGATCGAAACTAAACGTTGGTCTCTCGTCAAAGTCGCATTTGCTTGGCGATCAGTTCCTTCATGATTTCGTCGGTGCCGCCGCCGATGGACAGAATCTTGGCATCCCGGTACAGGCGCTCAACCACGGACTCCCGCATATAGCCCATTCCGCCGTGAATCTGGACCGCCTCGCGGGTGACTTTTTCACACACTTCCACCGCAAAATTCTTCGCCATGGCCACCTGTTTGACGGGGTTTTTTCCAGCCTGCATCAGGGCGGCACAGCGATAGGTGTACTCCCGTGCGATATCCACCTGGGTGGCCATGTCCACCAGTTTGTGGCGGGTTACCTGGAATCGGTCAATGGAGCGGCCGAAAGCCTGGCGTTGTTTGGCATAAGCCAGGGAGGCCTCCAGAGCAATATCGGCGGTCGTGTAGGCCATGATGGACAGCATCAGGCGTTCGGCGAGAAAGTTGCTCATGATGGCAATGAAGCCGGCGTTCTCGGCGCCGATCAGGCGGTTGGCAGGTACCCGGCAGTCCTCGAAGAACAGTTCTGCCGTGTCGCTGGCCCACCAGCCCATTTTTCGCAGCTTCTTGCCGGTGGAAAAACCCGGCATGTCGCGGTCGATCAGCAGCAGACTGATGCCGCCGTGCCCCTCACCTCCGGTGCGAACGGCAACGGTGTAGTGGTCCGCGCGCATACCGCTGGTGATGAAGGTCTTGCTGCCATTGACGATGTAATGGTCCCCATCACGGACGGCACGGGTCTTTAAGTTGGCGACGTCGGAGCCTCCACCGGGCTCGGTGACGGCGAGTGCGGCAATCTTTTCACCGCGCAGCACCGGAGGAACAACCTGCTCGCGAACTTCCGGCTTCGCCCACTTGGCGACGGGAGGCAGACCGATGTCCAGGGAGCCGAGGCTGGCCACCAGGCCGCCCGAGGTGGAACGCATCAATTCCTCGGAGACGGCGACCTTCAGGAATACATCGCCCTCTCCAGTGCCCCCGAGGGCTTCGGGAAATCCAATGCCGAGCAACCCGGCGTCGCCGGCCTTCCTGTAGAGGTCGCGAGGAAATTCACCGGTTTCTTCCCAGTCGTCAATGTGGGGAAGGACGTGGGTGGCAATAAACTTGCGGGCGCTCAGGCGGGCCTGTTCATGAATATCGTTGAAGTAATCGGACACGGAAAACCTCCCAATGATCGGAAACCTTGGGAGGCAGTGTCGCTCAATTGTGGATACCAAGCAAGCGCTTGGTATGGACCGGGGCTGGCTGGCCTGAATTGCCAGAAAGCTCTGCTGAAGGAGGTTAGCTCCCCTGGCGTGGGATGCTTTTCACGCCGCTGCTGGTGCCCAGCAACAACAGATCCGCCGGACGACGGGCGAACAGTCCGTTGGTGACGACCCCGACAATCTGGTTCAGCTTCTCTTCAACCTGAATGGGGCGGGAAATGTCCATGTTGTGTATGTCCAGGATGATATTGCCGTTGTCAGTGGTGAAGCCTTCCCGATAGACAGGGTCGCCGCCGAGGCGGACAATTTCACGGCCGACATGGCTGCGGGCCATGGGGATAACTTCGACCGGTAGTGGGAAGGTCCCGAGGGTGCCAACCAGCTTGGACTCGTCGGCAATGCAGATAAAGGTCTTGGCAACCGCCGCCACGATCTTTTCACGAGTAAGCGCGCCACCGCCGCCCTTGATCAGTTCCAGGTGTTCGTTGGTCTCATCTGCACCGTCCACATAGAACTCCAGCTCACTGACGCTGTTGAGGTCGTAAACGGGGATGCCATGGCCTTTCAGGCGCTCAGCGGTGGCATCGGAACTGGCAACGGCGCCATCGAATTCATTGCGGATGTCCGCCAACAGGTCGATAAAGAAATTGGCGGTGCTGCCTGTGCCCACACCAATAACGCTGTCGCTATCAAGGCGGGGGGCAATGTAATCCAGTGCGGCCCTGGCAACGGCTTTTTTCAGTTCGTCCTGGGTCATGGAAGGACTCCGGTTGGGTAAGTGAATACGTTTGGCGCTATTATAGCCTTCTGGTGTCACCGCTTATAGACGGAGGGCGACCAAAGTTTCTACACTGTACGTTTTTCCCATGAATCTCCCTGACTTCCGGACGGACCCATGCCGCAACGCTATATCAAGAAAATTCTCGATGCCCGGGTGTACGATGTGGCTATCGAGACGCCGCTGACAGAGGCGCGCAGCCTCTCCAAACGCTTTAATAACCAGATTTATCTCAAGCGTGAAGATCTCCAGCCGGTGTTTTCCTTCAAGATTCGCGGCGCGTACAACCGGATTGCACAGCTTTCCGAGGAACAGAAAGCCAAAGGGGTGATCTGCGCATCCGCTGGTAACCATGCCCAGGGTGTGGCCCTGGCGGCCAAGAACCTGGGCATCAAGTCAGTCATTGTGATGCCGCAGACCACTCCGGATATCAAGGTGCGTTCGGTGCGGGACCATGGCGCGAAGGTGGTACTCAAGGGCGATGCCTTTGACGAAGCGGCGGCCCATGCCCAGGAGCTGATCAAGAAGCATGGCTACACCTACATCCCTCCCTACGATGATCCGGACGTAATTGCCGGGCAGGGTACGGTGGCCATGGAGCTCATGTGGCAATTCACCAAGCCCTTGCATGCAGTCTTTATCTGCGTGGGCGGTGGCGGACTGATTGCCGGTATGGCGGCCTATATCAAGTATCTGCGCCCCGAGATCAAGGTGATCGGGGTGGAGCCGGAGGATTCCAACTGCCTGCAGGCCGCCATGAAGGCTGGTGAAAGGGTGGTGCTGGATGAAGTCGGGATCTTCGCTGACGGGGTTGCGGTCAAACAGATCGGTGCGTACCCGTGGGAAATCTGCAAGGACCATGTGGACGAGGTGATCACGGTCTCCACCGACGAAATCTGTGCGGCTATCAAGGACATCTTTGAGGATACCCGTTCCATCGCCGAACCGGCGGGTGCCCTTGGCGTTGCCGGCGTGAAGAAGTACATCGAGCGCGAGAAGATCGAAGGGGAAAACATGGCGGTGACACTCAGTGGCGCCAATATGAATTTTGATCGTCTGCGCTATGTCTCCGAACGTACCGAGATCGGTGAAAAGCGTGAAGCGATTCTGGCGGTGACCATTCCCGAGAAGCCAGGTGCCTTCAAGACTTTTATTAACGCGCTACACAAGCGCAGCATCACCGAGTTCAACTATCGCTACGCTGACAGCAAGAAGGCCACCATCTTCGTGGGCATTCAGATCCAGGCCGGTGGTCTGGGGCGGGATGAGCTGGTGCAGGACTTGCGGGAGGCTGGCTATTCCGTGGTAGACCTGACCGACAGCGAATTCGCCAAGCAGCACATTCGCCATATGGTTGGTGGCCACGCACCCTCAGTGACCAATGAGAAGGTCTACCAGTTCCAGTTCCCGGAGCGCCCGGGCGCGCTGCTGAAGTTCCTGATGTCTCTGGGTACGCGTTGGAATATCTCCCTGTTCCACTATCGCAACCACGGTGCGGCCTATAGCCGGGTACTGCTGGGTGCTCAGGTGGACGACGAGGACCTGGCGGACTTCGAGTTGATGCTGGATAAGGTTGGCTTCCGTTATGAGGACATGACGGATAATGAGGCTTATCAGCTGTTTCTGGGGGCCGGGAACGGTCAGACCTGAGACTTCGGAGTGAGGGGTGTGCGGGGGAAATTTTAGCTTGGTTCATTTCGTCAGGCGTTTTTGTCGCCCGCCTTACAAAATTTTAACCTGTCAAAAATTGTAAATATCGAGATGCGTGTTAGTCTTTCGTCTAATTCTTAAAAAGCAATAATAGTCCACTGATTTTTCGAGTTTTTACTTTTTCAGGAGTTGGAGAAACGCCTAATGGAACGCAAGCCTGACGCCATCCGGGCCGTTGTGCTGATTTTTGCAGTTGGCCTTGTGATCACCGGTTTTACTTCACTGCACGCTTCTGAAGAAAAGCAGAGTGCCAGCGCACGTGCCGTGGCCAGTGGCGCGGTCCTGGAAAATGTTGCCCTTGGCGACAACCGCTAGCGAACCCGATAACAGCGCCGGTCCGTGACCACACTGTGCAACGGCACATCCCATGGCTCAACGGGTAATTCCGGCACTTTCTGGAAATCATGGGCAATGCCTATCAGCTTGGGCGCCAGTCGTGGCCGAAGCCTGGTAAAAGCGAACGTCCGGTCATAGAAGCCTCCCCCCATTCCCAGTCGCCCACCCGATTCATCAAACCCCACCAGTGGAAACAGAACCGCATCCAGTGCCCATGGCGGACGCCGTGTGCCTGTGTGAAACGGGGGTTCAGGAATGCCGAAACGGTTGGCGGCCAGTTGTACTCCATCGTAATAGGGGCTGAAAACCAGTCTGCCCTGATGGATGGGGTGTAGAACTGGCAGATAGAAGTGAATGCCTTTGCGGCGTGCTGCCGAGATGTAGGTGTGGGGATCAATTTCGCCATCGTTGGGCAGGTACACCGCTATGTGTCGTGCCCGGTGTAGATCCGGATTGCCCAGCAGGTTCAGGGCGAGATTTTCCGCGGCGCGCTGCTGCTGTTCGGGATTCAGGGACCGTCGTTCGTAGCGGAGCGCTTTGCGAAGGGCGCTACGTGACCGTGTATCAGGATGTGCTTCAAACGGTTGGGGGGCAATAATCTGACTCAAAATAAAGCTTCCCGAGCTGCCGTTTATCGGATGTGGCCCTTGAACCCAAAGTTCAAGGTCGGTGGCCGCTGTGACATATTAGGCTTTCCCCCTCGGGGGACGTGCTCACAATGCCCTGAAGTAGCCACCTGGGTAGTGCGCATCGGCTCGAGGACGTATCCGACCTGCGAACAGCCCAGGAAGTTAACTACATTATACGGGCATCAGCGGGGCCGATTGCAACACCTGAATCCGGACAGGAGACAAAGATCTATTGGCCGGAGGATTCCCCCAGGGCAGAATCAAGCTTGCTCTCCATAGCCTCCAGAATAGAGCTGGCGGTGTCGGACATGGTGTCGCGCTCAAGTAAATCGTGGGTGATGTTCAGTGCTGCCATAACCGCGATACGCTCGGTACCGAACACTTTGCCGCTGGCACGGATCTCACGCATTTTGCTGTCGAGGTGGTGGGCGGACTGAATCAATGCCTCGCGCGCTTCCTCGGGACAGGCAACCAGGTATTCCTTGTCGAGGATCTTAACTTCAACCGTGGTGGGCTGCTGTTGTGCCATTAGTGGTGCTCCAGGGCCCGTAGGCGGCCGATCATGGCTTCGATCTTGTTTTTGGCAAGATCGTTCTTGTGCATTAACTGCGCGCGCTCCCGGTTCCAGTCATCCTGCAGTTCCCTGAGTGCAGCGTTATCCCTTTCCAGTTTGCGGCAGCGTTCAATGAGCTTGTCCAGTTTGTCCGCCAATGCCTGTAGTTCGGACTGTTCCATGATTGCGTCAACGCCTGTGGTTATAGATGCAAGTAACTATAAGTGTGGACTGCAACCCGGTCAATTTACAGGGTTGTCATGGCCTCGGATGCGTGACAACTGTCACTCATCGGCGCCGTGACTGAGCCCCTGACGCCGGCCTTGTCGCCACGCCTGCAGTGCCGGGATCAGGCCCACGACGGCCGCCGTGACCGGTACACTGCCAAGAATGATCCATTCCGGTGCCGCCAGGGGGCGCAGGCTGATCTGTATCCCATAATGCTCCAGCAGCCAGGGGGTGAGCAGCGTCAGCCCGCCGCTACCGAGCAATAGCGCCAGCAGGCAGGCAATGACGGCGAGGAACATGCATTCGATGACGTGCAGCGCGGCGACCAGCCCCGGCGAGGCGCCGGTGGCGCGGAGAATGGCAATCTCACGGCTGCGCTGGGCCTGTAACGTCAACAGAACAGCGACCAGGCCGATCAGGCTGATGACCACCACAAAGCCGGTAATGCCCAGCAGAGCGCGCTCAAACTGTCCCATGATGCGCCACAGTTCACTCAGGGCCACACCGGGCAGCACGGCAGACAGCGGCTCCGCCCGGGATTCGTTGATCTGGCGCTGCACCTGAAACGTCATCACTTTTCGTTCGATACCCACCAGCGCCGCCGTAATGGCATCGGGGGTCAGATTGCGCTCCCTGGCCTGCTCCGGCGATAAGGTTCTGCCCGGGATTGCCACCCCGGACTCCCAGCCGATGTGCATGGCTTCCATACCTTCCAGGCTGATGTAGACAGCCTGATCCACCGGTGTCCCTGTGGGTGCCAGAACACCGGTGACACTGAAAGGCGTGTCCTTGTGGTTGGAGAAGCTGGTGCGACCGCCACCGTGGGACAGGATCAGTTTGTCATCCAGGGAGTGGTTGTGTTTGCGGGCGACTTCCGCACCAAGTACAACATCGAAGACATCATCAAACCATCGCCCGTGACTCAGCGAGAGAGCCTGGTCGCGACCGTACCGGAAGTGTTCGATAAAGCCGGTATCCGTGCCGACAACGCGATGGCCGCGGTAGCTGTCGCCCAGGGACAGCGGAACCGTCCAGTCAATTCGGCTGTCTCCGGTCAGCCCCTGATAGGTGGACCAGCGGATATTGTTGGTGGCATCGCCGATGTGGAATACCGTATAGAGTAGAAGATTCAGTTGCCCGCTACGGGCACCGACGATCAGATCCGTGCCCGAGATGGTGTTGGTGAAAGACTGACGTACTTCGGTGCGCAGGTACTGAACACCCAGCAACAGCGTCACGCTGAGGGTCAGGGTCAGGGTCACCAGGGCGAGCACGCAGCGCCGGTGCCACAGACTGGCCCAGGCCAGGGAAAGCGCAAGATGGGCCTTCATGACCGCGCCTCCAGAAAGAGTTCGTGGTCAAAGTGGGTAGCCAGGCTCTGGTCGTGGCTGACAAATATGACCGAGGAGCCTGCTCTTTGCCCCAGAGTCAGAAGCAGTTCAATAAACCGGTCGCGGTTGTCGGTATCCAGTGCCGAGGTGGGCTCGTCGGCAAGGATCAGCTCGGGGTGGCCAATCAGCGCGCGGGCGGCCGCTACACGTTGTTGCTGGCCCACACTGAGGCGGGTAACTGGCTGGTGCCAGTGGCTTTTCGGAATCGCCAGGTCGGCCAGCAGTCCCTCGGCTTCCTGCGGGGGTTCCGGTTTGGCACGTTGGTGCCGCTTGGTCGACAGGCGACATGGCAGGGTGACATTGCCCAGCGTAGTGAGGTAGGGCACCAGGTTGAATTGCTGGAAAATAACGCCCATGTGGTCGGCGCGAAATCGGTCCCGCTGTCCATTGGTCAAGGGGGTGATGTCCTCTCCCAGCAGTGAAACCGTGCCAGATGTGGGGCGTAACATGCCGGCCAGCAGGCTCAGGAGTGTGCTTTTCCCGCTGCCACTGGGCCCCTTGATGAACAGATGCTCACCGCGTTTCAGGGTGATATCCGGAAATTGCAGCTCGACGTTGCTGTGGGGCCATTGATAGCCCAAGCCACTGGTTGTAACGGCGCACTGGTTGCCTTCGGAACATATGGTCTGTGAGGGTGTCTGCTTGGTCATGTGCGCTTGCGCTGATTCGGTGTATGATTTGCCCACAAATCCATAGGTAGGCGTTTTATGTTCTTGGCTGCACGTATGTGTTCAGTTTTCTCTGTGTTTGCCCGCTGTACGTTTCGGGGTGGCGTTACCATTTTCCTGGCAGGATTCCTGAGTGTGGCCTCCGCAGCCGATCGGGAAATTGACTGGCTCGAACTGATGCCGGCAGAAGACCTGAATTTGCTGGAGAGTATGCCAGAAATCGTTCATGAGGGAGATGGCCCGCCTATGTTGCCGGACGAGATCATGACCGGCCGTGTGGTGCCCGAGATGGATGGGGTTTCCGGAAAGATTCCCGGTTTCGTCGTGCCTCTGAAAACCACCGAGGATATGCGTATCCTCGAGTTCTTCCTGGTGCCCTATTACGGTGCCTGTATCCACGTTCCGCCGCCACCTCCGAACCAGATCATCCATGTAAAGTACAAAGAGGGATTTACCCTTGAGGCGCTTTACGATCCGGTCTGGGTCGAAGGTACATTGACCGTTGAGCGTACCGAAAACGATATTGCCAAATCGTCTTATTCAGTGGTCGCTGAGAAGGTGGAGCGCTACCAGCAGTAAAGCTGGTGCGCCTCCCCCTTTTTTTATTGGCCCAACTGGAATGTGGATTCGTGCGCGCCAAGGCGGATGCTGCCCTGTCCGGCTCCGCCAACCCATTCCACCGTCAGTACTTCAAGGTTTGTAAACCTGACCTTTAGCGGGCTCGAGAACGTCTGGCCGGTTGCTAGTGCTTTGCATGCCAGTTGTTGTGAGACTTCGTATTCACGGTGGCCTTCTTCCTCCGAGTCATGGTGGTGTTCGTCGTGTCGGTGAGGATCATCGTCAGGCTGACTTGCCGGACCGGTATGATGAACCGCACCCGCCATGACAACGCAGGAGCCAGGGACGGTATCTATCAGCGGATTGTTGCCGAGCCAATCTGAAATCTCCGCCATTCTGGTTTCTTCTTCCGGGGTTTTTGCCTGTCGTTCGAACCCGACGACATTGTAGGCCGGAGAGGTAAAAAACAGATCAATATTGTCGTCCTGAACGGCCATTTGCAGATGCCCATAGCCATGGCGATGAGCGCCCGGATTTTCGCCGGCGTCGGCCGAACCAGCCACCAACAGGGCAGCTATCCCAAGGTATAGGGCCGTCTTTGGCAGGGCGTGGGGATTGTTGCTGTGCATGGCTTCGAGTCTCTCGTATTTTGATATGTTATAACATAATTGATCATCTCGCGTCCTGAATCAAGAGGGCGAGTGCCTTCGGAGCGCCCGGATGCTAGGATAGATCCTTAAATCCAGTCATACAGGACAGTTCCGTTTCATGTCAGAAACCGACACCTCAGGTGCTGCTCGCGCCGCCGAGTTTGAGCGTTGGGCCAACGTCTTCACCGCACATAAAGCCTTCAGCCACCCTTCCGAGCTTCATGGCGTCCTTTGTGGACGGCTGGCCGCTGGTGCTCGTATTGATGAATCTGAATGGCTGGCCATGGTCTGTGAACATATGGGGCTGCCGGATACTGCAGCTGAAGAGTCTGATGAACTGAAGGGGTTCATGCAGGCAGCCTACGATCAGACCCTGACGTTGCTGAAAGCCACGGACATGAGTTTCCATCCGTTGCTGCCGGACGATGACTATGCCATTGACCAGCGTCTGGAGGCGCTTACTTCCTGGGTGCGCGGATTCCTTGAGGGCATGGCGTTGTCAGCCGGTGAGTCCCTGGGTCAGGCGCCGGATGAAATCCGCGAACTGATCGAAGACATGGTGGCCATCAGCCAGGTGTCCGAGGACGAGCAAGCGGACGACGAGAGTGAGCAACAACTGATGGAAATTGTTGAATACGTGCGTCTGGGAGCACTGGCGGTGTTCACCGAATTCAACCCGCCTGAAAAACCGGCCACGGATACTCCGACACTGCACTGAGCAGGTACTTGCCTGCGGGAGAGGTTATGCCGTCAATGATACCCCTGAAAGAATTCGCCGATCGCCGCCGCAAGCTGATGGAGCTGATGGCTCCGGACAGCATTGCGATTGTGCCGGCGGCGCCGGAAACTGTTCGTAACCGGGATGTATTGCATCCTTTTCGTCAGGACAGCGATTTCCAGTACCTGTCTGGTTTTGGCGAACCGGAAGCGGTACTGGTGCTGATCCCCGGGCGCGAGCATGGCGAATCCGTATTGTTCTGCAAGGAGCGACATCCCGAGAAGGAGCTGTGGGATGGCTTCCTGGCGGGGCCAGAGGGAGCTATCGAAAGGTTCGGGCTGGACGATGCCTTCCCGATTTCCGACATTGACGACATTCTGCCCGGCATGATCGAAGGCCGCAGCCGGGTCTACTACCCGCTGGGCAAGGATCACAATTTCGACGCCCGGGTCATGGACTGGGTCAAGGTGATACGCAGCAAGGTGCGCGCCGGTGCCCATCCCCCGGGAGAATTTGTTGCTCTGGAACATTTGCTCCACGACTTGCGACTGTACAAGAGCGCGAATGAAATCAAGGTAATGGCGAAAGCGGGCGAAATCAGCGCAAAGGCCCATTGCCGAGCCATGAAACGGGCCCGCAAGGGCGGGTACGAATACAACCTGGAGGCGGAGCTGATCCATACCTTTATGGATCATGGCGCCCGCTCCACGGCGTATCCGTCTATCGTCGGATCTGGTGCCAACGGCTGTATCCTGCACTACATCGAAAACAGTGCGCCATTGAAAGACGGTGATCTGGTGCTGATCGACGCGGGCTGTGAAGTGGATTGTTATGCCTCCGATATCACCCGGACTTTTCCGGTCAGTGGTCGCTTCAGTGCCGAGCAGAAGGCGTTGTACGAGGTGGTTCTGTCTGCGCAGTACGCGGCGATTGAAGCTGTGCGCCCCGGCAATCACTGGAATCATCCTCACGAAGCAGCCCTGCGGGTGCTGACCCAGGGTCTGATTGATCTTGGCCTGTTGTCCGGTTCCCTTGACGCTGCCATCGAAAAGGAGGCCTACAAGCCGTTTTTCATGCATCGCACCGGTCACTGGCTGGGTCTGGATGTGCACGATGTCGGTGACTACAAGGTAGGCGACGCCTGGCGTCAGCTGGAACCGGGCATGGCACTGACGGTGGAACCCGGGTTGTATATTGCGCCGGACAACACCGACGTCGAAGAAAAGTGGCGAGGCATTGGCATCCGTATTGAGGACGATGTGGTGGTCACCAAAGAGGGTTGCCGCGTGTTGACGGAAACGGTGCCCAAAACCATCGCCGATATCGAAGCACTGATGGCGGACTGACCCGGTGGCCAGACTCGATACCGATCTGATTATTGCGGGCGGCGGCCTGGCGGGGGCAACCCTGGCGCTGGCACTGAGCCGGATGGTGCCTTCATTGCGGGTAACCGTAGTGGAGGCCTTTCCGCTGTCCCTTGATGCTCTGCCCGAGAGCTACCAGCCCAGCTACGATGCCCGCTCCACCGCGCTGGCCTGGGGCTCCCGGCTGATCTTCGAGGAACTGGGGCTGTGGTCGCGGCTGTCGGCACACGCCACCCCCATAGAGCACATCCACGTGTCCGACCGCGGTCGCTTTGGCGCGACCCGGCTGCATGCCGCCGAGCATGATCAGGCGGCTTTGGGTTATGTGGCCGACAATCGCTGGATGGGCCTCTGCCTGATGCGGGAATTGCTGGATACACGGGTGCGCTGGGAAGCACCGGCAGAGGTGGTGGGTATGATGCCATTGCCTGAAGGCGTTCGGGTGTCGGTCAAATCCGGTGAACACACACGCGAACTGACCGCTCAGTGCCTGGTGGTGGCGGACGGTGGTCGCTCCGGCTTGCGGGAAGAACTCGGGTTCCGGACTCGTGTCCATGACTATGGTCAGAACGCCCTGATCGCCAATGTCTCGACCACTGAGAGTCATGGCTTCACCGCCTTTGAACGGTTCACTGACGCAGGTCCCATGGCGTTGTTGCCCCATGGCTCACCGTCCCGTGCCGCTCATCAGTCGGCTCTGGTGTGGACTCTGACCGATGATGCTCTTGAAGACATTCTATCCCTCTCCGATGAAGACAAATGCAGACGGCTCCAGGAACGTTTTGGCTGGCGGCTGGGGCGGTTTACCCGTATCGGCACCTGCAATCATTATCCGTTGAAACTGACCACGGTGGATGAACCCGTCATGCCCGGAGTCGCCCTGGTGGGCAACGCCGCCCATGCCTTGCACCCCGTGGCTGGCCAGGGCTTCAATCTGGCCCTGCGGGGGCTGATGACGCTGGTGGAGCAGTTCCGGCTGGCAGAGGCGCAGGGGGCGTCCATCGGTGATTTGGCTGTGCTCAAGCGCTATCAGGCACTTCACCAGCAGGACTGGCAGCAAACGGTTCGGTTCTCGGATTCACTGATCCGGCTTTTTGGCGAATCCCTGCCACCACTGGCAGCCGCTCGGGACGCCGGATTGGTAGGGCTGGATCTGTTGCCGGGAGCCAAGCGCTGGTTCGCCCGCAAGGCCATGGGGATAGGAGGCCGTCGGGCAGTAATTGATCACCCGGCCCCAGCGAACAGGGAGTCTGCGAAGAATGAGTGACCCCAAAGTATTCGACATCCTGGTTGTCGGCGGCGGTATGGTGGGCTCCGCACTGGCGCTGGGTTTATCCCGCCAGGGCTGGCGCGTGGCTCTGGTGGAAGGCAGTGAGCGAAAGACCTTGCTGGAGGCACCGGCCGTGGCGGCCAGTGTTGAGGATTTTGAGCCCCGGGTCAGTGCCATTTCAGTGGCTAGCCAGCGCCTGCTGGAAGCGTTGGGCGTCTGGGACGTCATCGTCGCCGGTCGTCATTGTCCGTACCAGACCATGACCGTATGGGACGGCGATGGTACTGGTCGTATTCAGTTTGAAGCGGCAGAACTGCAGGCCAGGGCTCTGGGCACCATCATTGAAAACCGCCACATTGTGCGGGCGTTGTTCTCAGCCCTTGCTGACAGCGATGTTGAGTTGATTGACGGGGTCAAAGTCATCGGCTGGTGGCAGGATCAGGGCCAGCGTGGCATCGAGCTTGAGAGTGGCACCAGGCTGGGCGCAGATCTGGTGGTGGCGGCCGACGGCGCCCATTCCCGGCTGCGCCAGTGGGTGGGTCTGCCGACCCGTGAATGGGATTATGACCAGCAGGCCATCGTGTGCACAGTAAAAACCAGCCAGAACCACCGTTTCACTGCCTGGCAGCGATTTTCACCCACCGGGCCGCTGGCGTTCCTGCCGTTACTGACGGAAAGCGGCGATGAGCATTTCTGTTCGATTGTCTGGTCCCAGGATACCGACGAAGCACGCCGTCTGATGGCGCTGGATGATCAGGCTTTCGCGAGCGAACTGGAGCGGGCCATTGAACGGGAACTGGGTGTGGTCGAATCGGTTTCACGCCGCTATGCCTTCCCCCTGCGTCAGCGCCATGCCAAGGACTACATCGCAGCCGGTTTTGCGTTGGTGGGTGACGCGGCCCATACCATCCATCCGCTGGCCGGGCAGGGCGCTAACCTGGGATATGGCGACGTGCGGGCAATGCTGGACGAACTGGCCCGGGCGAGAAAGGCGGGCCTGAGTGCATCCAATGATTTGGTGCTTGCCCGTTATCAGCGACGTCGCAAGGGTGAGAACCTCGCCATGATGGCGGCGATGGAGGGCTTCAAGCAGCTTTTCGCCCGCGACGAGCTGCCCCTGCGCTGGCTGCGTAACACCGGCATGCGCTGGCTGAATCAGCTTGGCCCCGTGAAGAATCGGGTCGCCGCCGAGGCCATGGGGCTGGATCTCTGAATTGTTTCCCTTTAACTACTCGACATAGGAACGTGTCATGGCCGGAAGTAGCCTGCTTGTCCTGATCGACGACATTGCCACCGTACTGGATGATGTCGCCCTGATGACCAAAACCGCGACCAAGAAAACCGCCGGTGTCCTGGGAGACGACCTCGCTCTCAATGCCCAGCAGGTCACCGGTGTGAAACCGGCGCGGGAACTGCCGGTGGTATGGGCGGTCGCCAAGGGCTCCATGATCAACAAGGCCATCCTGGTGCCGGCGGCCCTGGCCATCAGCTTTTTCGTGCCCTGGCTGGTCACACCGCTGTTGATGCTGGGGGGTGCCTTTCTCTGTTTCGAAGGTTTTGAGAAGCTGGCTCACAAGTTTCTGCACAAGCAGGAAGACGACGAACACAAAGCCGAGCTCCACGAGGCCCTGAAGAATCCTGATGTCGATATGAAATCGGTCGAGAAGGACAAGATCAAGGGCGCTATACGGACAGACTTTATCCTGTCAGCGGAAATTATTGCGATCACGCTGGGCACTGTGACTACCCAGACATTTGGCATGCAGTTTATGGTGCTGACCGTTGTGGCGGTGATGATCACAGTGGGTGTGTATGGCCTGGTGGCAGGTATCGTGAAGCTGGATGATGGCGGCCTGTATCTCAGCCGGAGAGACAGCGCCATGGCGCAGTGGATGGGCAATGGCATTCTCTGGCTTGCGCCCTATATGATGAAAACCCTCTCCATTCTCGGCACCATCGCCATGTTCCTGGTGGGAGGCGGTATCCTCACCCATGGCCTGCCCCCGGTCTATGACGCGATTCATCACTTTGCCGAGACCTTTAGCGGTTTGAGTGGCGCCCTTATTCCGACGTTGGCGGATGGCCTGTTTGGTGTGCTGGCGGGTGCTTTGCTTGTTGCGATTATCACGCCGTTGCTGAAATGGTGGGAGGCGCGTTCCGCCTGAGTTACCGGCAGGCGTCGAACAGGCGGCTGACCAGCACCGGTACCGCCGTTTCCACCCTCAGTATCCGCGGGCCGAGGTGGACGCTTTCGCATCCCGCCTCCTCCAGCTTGCCGACCTCGTAGGGTGTAAAGCCACCCTCCGGGCCGACACAGAGTGCAGTAGGCAAGTCCAGGTGCATGGGGCAGGGGGTTGCAGTACCAGGGTGAGCCACCAGTGCCCGTTTGTCCCGCAGCAGCGCGGGTAATTCATCCTCCACAAACGGTTTGAACAGCTTGCGGACATGCACCTCCGGCATAATTGTGTCCCGCGCCTGTTCCAGGCCCAGGGTCATGTTCTCCCGCAGGTTGTCCTCAGACAGCCACGGCGTCTGCCAGAAGCTTTTTTCCACCTTGTAGCTGTTGATCAGCCAGATATCTTTCACCCCAAGGGTGGCGCAGGTCTGCAGTACACGGCGGAACATTTTTGGCCTGGGCATGGCAAGAAACAGCGTCAGGGGTAGCGGCGGGGGTGGTGGGGCTGCAAGGTCCACCACAATGTCTGCCCGTGCGTCGGTAAGGCTCACTACTCGACCGGTGCCGATATCGCCATTCACCCTGCCGACCGGAATCAGATCACCCTCAGAGACTTTCAGGACCTCGTGAAGGTGTGTCAGCCGGCGGCCGGAGAGCACCGCACGATCGGTGGTGACAAAGTCTTCCTCAAACAGCAGTGCCAGATTCATTCGTCCGTCGCTTCATCGGTTTCCGCGTCGTCCGTTTTCCTGACGGCCAGTTTGCTGAAGATGATGCCCAACTCGAAGAGTAGCCACATGGGAACCGCCAACAGCGTTTGGGAAATGATATCCGGAGGTGTCAGCAGCATGCCGATTACAAAACAGGCGACCACAATGTACGGCCGTTTGGCGGCCAGATCATCCGGAGTAGTGGCGCCTGTCAGTACCAGCAGGATGGTCGCGATGGGGATCTCGAACGCAACGCCGAAGGCAAAGAACATTTTCAGCACAAAATTGAGGTAGCTGGTGATGTCCGGTAACTCGACGATGCCTTCCGGGCCGATGGCGGTAAAGAAGCCAAAGACCAGGGGAAACACCACGAAGTAGGCGAAGGCGGCGCCCAGATAAAACAGGATCACCGAGGTGAACAGCAGGGGAAACGCCAGTCGCTTTTCGTGGGCATACAAGCCTGGCGCCACGAAGCTCCAGAGTTGATAGAGTATCACCGGAATCGCGGCGAACACCGCCAGCACCAGGGCCAGTTTCAGCGGCGCAAAAAACGGTGAGGTAATGTCGGTGGCGATCATCATCTGGCCAACCGGAAGCAGTTCCCGCAGGGGCTGTGACAGCAGCAGGTACAGTTCGTTGGCAAACGGGTAGATCGCGGCAAAGCAGATAACGACCGCCAGCACCATTTTCAGCAGGCGATTGCGCAGTTCCAGCAAATGCTCGATCAGGGGCATTTCGGGCTGAGCAGTGGATGAATCCGGGGTGTGGTTGCCGTCAGGCTTGTTGGTCATGAACGTTTATCCGACGCGCTTTCCTGATCTGGATGGGGTTCCGGGTGGCGTTCGCTGGTTGTTGGCTCCGTCGCGGGTGTCGGCTCCGGCATTTGCTGCGGCTGTTGAGCAGGCTCCGCAGTTGGCCTGGTGTCGGCCGTCCGGCGAGTTGCTGGTGCCGGTCTGGGTTTGTCTACCCGGTTTTCCGGGAGGATCATGTGTTCGTATTTTTTGGCTTCATCCAGGGCGCCACGAACCGTCTTCTCGACGTCTTCGAGGCCAACGTCACCCGCCTTCCGCAGTTCCTCTCGCAGCTCTTCGGCTTTCAGTTGGCGGTCCAGTTCCGAGGTGAACTGGTTAACCATGCGGCGGGCACCACCAATCCAGCGTCCAGCCGCCCGCGCTGCCGTGGGCAGGCGTTCAGGACCCAGGACCAGCAGTGCGATCACACCACAGATCAACAGCTCGACAAAGCCGATATCAAACATTCAGCCCGGTCTCAGCCAGTGGTTTTGTCCCGGGGTTTTTCTTCCGGGTTGGTCTGATGGGCTGCCGGTTCTTCCTTGTCTTCCAGGGAGTCCTGATTGGGGGACTTGCTGTCCTCGTCGTTCATAGACTTCTTGAAGCCACGGATAGCACCGCCCAGATCGCTGCCAATGTTGCGGAGCTTTTTGGTTCCGAACAACAGGATTACGATGCCGAGTACAATAAGAAGTTGCCAGATACTGATGCCCATCACGGGATCCTCACTCTAATGTTGCTGTTGCATGCCATTGTACGTTACCGGGACAGCATTGCGGAACCCCCCGTAAGGGGTACCCATGGCATCACTTGTCCCGGGATGCCTTTTCCTCAAGTCCTGACAGGTCGAAGCGGCGGGCCAGCTCATCGATTACCTCTTTGGGGCCCAGGCCCAGGCTCGATAGCATGACCATACTGTGAAACCAGAGATCGGCGGTTTCGTAAACCACTTCCCGGGTGTCACCGGATTGCTCTGCATCCTTGGCCGCCAACAGGGTTTCGGTGCACTCTTCGCCCACTTTCTCCAGAATCTTGTTGAGTCCCCTGGCGTGCAGGCTGGCAACGTAGGACTTGTCAGGATCTGCTTCTTTTCTTGCTTCCAGCACCTGGGCAAGTCGTTCCAGTACGTCACTCACTCTGTTCGCTCCCTTTAACCGGTCTGTAGATGCTTTTCGGGTCTTTCAACACGGGGGCGGTGGTGACCCATTCGCCGTCCTGAAATTTACGGTAAAAGCAGCTGCGCCTTCCGGTATGGCAGGCGATACCGCCTTTTTGTTCCACTTTCAGCAGAATCACGTCTTCATCACAGTCCAGGCGTATTTCATGGACCACTTGCTGGTGGCCCGAGGTTTCGCCCTTGCGCCAGAGCTTGCCTCGTGAGCGGGACCAGTAAACCGCCTGGCCTTCCTCGGTGGTCAACCTCAGGGATTCAGGGTTCATCCAGGCCATCATCAGGATCTCGCCGGTGCTGGCGTCCTGGGCGATGGCGGGAACCAGTCCGTCGGCGTTCCAGCGGATGGCGTCGAGCCAGTCAGGGTTGTCGACTTTAGGTGATGATTCTTGCATTTCTGTGAATCCTGAAAAAATGTTACCGGCTGCCCCTGGCAACCAGGCCGGCCGCCACTGCAAGCATGGCCCAGCCCCACGGCGGCAGCGATTGGGCCAGGTTCGGCAGTTCGTATTGGGTACTGACCCAGGCGCCGCCCACCAGGGCAGCGGCGATAAGGGTTCGTCGCCAGCGTCTGTCCGAGCGTATCTGGTTGTCCCGCAGGAGCTCTAGTGTAGCGCGATTTTGCTCCTCCGTGGGACCAGAGCTGCGCAACTGTACCAAGGTATCGTGTACCAGTTGTGGCATTTCCGGGGACTGTTCGAGCCACGCCGGCAAATGGGATTGCAGGGACTTGATAAGCCCGGATGGGCCAATACGCTTGCGCATCCAGCTTTCCAGAAACGGCTGGGCGGTGCTCCAGAGGTCCAGGTCCGGATACAGCTGGCGGCCAAGACCCTCCACGTTCAGCAGGGTTTTCTGCAGCAGTACCAGCTGAGGCTGTACTTCCATATTGAAGCGCCGGGCGGTCTGGAACAGTCGCAACAGGAAGTGGCCGAATGAGATATCCTTTAACGGTTTCTCGAAAATCGGCTCGCACACAGTGCGAATGGCGGCTTCGAATTCGTTGACCCGGGTGTCGGGTGGCACCCAGCCGGACTGGATATGCAATTGCGCCACCTGACGGTAATCACGGCGAAAGAAGGCGAGCAGGTTGCGGGCCAGGTAGCTCTGATCGTCCGGTGCCAGGGTCCCGACAATACCAAAATCGATGGCGATGTATTTCGGGTCGACCGGATTGCTGACATCCACAAAGATGTTGCCCGGGTGCATGTCGGCGTGGAAGAAGCTGTCGCGGAAAACCTGGGTGAAGAAGATTTCCACACCCTTTTCCGCCAGCACCTTCATATCGACACCGGCTTCCCGCAGCGCCGCCACATCGGCGATGGGTATGCCGTGGATACGCTCCATGACAAGCACGGTTTTGCGAGTGTAATCCCAGTCAATAAACGGGATATAGATCAGTGAAGAGTTATCGAAGTTGCGGCGCAACTGGCTGGCGTTGGCCGCTTCCCGTTGCAGGTCCAGTTCGTCGTGGATGGTGGAATCGTAATCCGCTACTACTTCCACCGGATGCAGGCGTTTGCCTTCGGACCAGTATTTTTCCAGCAGGCCGGCCATCAGGTACATCAGGGCCAGATCCTGCTGAATGACTCGCTCAATGCCCGGTCGCAATACCTTGACCACAACTTTCTGGCCGTTGAGCAGGGTGGCCGCGTGCACCTGGGCAACGGAGGCGGAGGCCATCGGGTCGGCAGAAAACTCGCTGAACAGCTCGGCGACCGGTGCACCGAGTGATTTCTCGATGATTTCCCGCGCGGTGGTGCTGGGGAAGGTGGGGACGCGATCCTGGAGATGCTTCAGCGACTCGGCCATGTCATCGGGAAGCAAGTCCCGGCGTGTTGACAGAATCTGGCCGAACTTTACAAACACGGGGCCCAGTTCTTCCATTGCCAGGCGCAGACGGTCGCCGCGGCTCAGTTTCGGTTGCGGGAACAGGTGCCAGGGAGCCAGCAGAAAGAACACCTTGAGCGGTCCCGGCAGTTCGGCCAGCGGCAGGAACGTGTCCAGCCGGTAACGGCAAAAGACCCAGGCAATTCGGAACAGGCGTTGCAAGCGGGTCACGGTGTCTCCGGGGGCTGTTCGTTGGTGTGGTGTTCCAGCAGCCCGACGCGGGCCTCCAGTCGTTCAGTGTGAAGGCTCAACTGATCGATATCCTCGAAGGTGGCTTCCAGTTCCCGGCGGCCCGGCAGGGTCCGGCTTTCCTCATGGATGTACTCTTCAATATTGGCGTTAAGGGCAGCAAAGGCCTGGCGACTCCACTTCACTGCACCGCGAATGCGTTGGCCGATAAAGTGCGCGGGCACATCGCCCATATGGCGGGCGAGGGCGGCTTCCCAGTCGGGTTCGAGTTGGTTCAGTGCCCGTTGGAACTGGTGTGCCAGGGCCGTGTCGCCGCTGACCTGGATGCGACCATGGCGGAACACCTGGTCGTCACCGTTTGCCAGCGCGGCGAATGCCATGGGCTTGCCTGCCAGCTGCAATGCCGGTGTTTCTGCCGGCTGACTGCCGACCTGTACCCGATCCCCTGTCTGATACAGCGTAAATGTCAGGTGCAGGGGAGCAGTCAGGGTAAATTGTACCGGCCCTGTCAGGGCGCCCATCAACGCCTTGCGACCGGCCGGGTCGAGTTCCAGGGCGCGGTTAAGCGCGCTCTCAACAACGGCAGTTACGGCAGCAAGCAGGGTAGGGCCGGGAAACATCAGGGCTTGATCCCCACATGCAGGGCAACAATGCCGCCGGTCATGTTGTAATACTTGCAGTTCACCAGCCCAGCCTGTTCCATCATGCCCTTCAGGGTGTCCTGATCAGGATGCATGCGTATGGACTCGGCCAGGTACTTGTAGCTTTCGCTGTCACCGGCAAACAGTTGACCCATCAGGGGCAGGGCATTGAAGGAATACATGTCGTACGCTTTGTTCAGCAGCGGATTGGTGGGCTTGGAGAATTCCAGCACCATCAGTTTGCCGCCCGGCTTGAGTACCCGTGCCATGTCCCGCAGGGCCTGGTCCTTGTCGGTGACGTTGCGCAGGCCGAAGGCGATGGACACCGCGTTGAAAGTGTTGTCAGGAAACGGCAGGTGTTCGGCGTCAGCCTGGGCAAACTCGATGTTACCGGCGTAACCCCGATCCATCAGACGACCGCGGCCCACCTGCAGCATGGACGCATTGATGTCGGCGAGTACGACTTTGCCGGTAGGGCCGACCAGGTCGGAGAATTTCATGGTCAGGTCGCCGGTGCCACCGGCGATATCGAGCACCTGATGCCCCGGGCGGACACCGCTGAGCTCAATGGTGAAACGTTTCCAGAGCCGGTGGATGCCCATGGACATGAGATCGTTCATCAGGTCGTATTTGCCGGCCACGCTGTGGAAAACCTCGGCCACCTGGCCGGCCTTCTGGCTTTTCGGCACATTGCGGAAACCAAAGTGAGTGACATCGTCCTGCGGGGTGCCGGCCTGATTGTCGTTGGCTGGCGTCTGTTGCTCGCTCATGGGGGTATCCTGTCAGAATCTGAACCCCGTATTCTAACGGTTAGGGGGGTGGCTACAAGTTTATTACCCCCTTAAACTATAAAACCTTCCATTTTTGAAGAGAAACCTGATTCATGTCTGTTATCGATGTTCATCGCGCCCATTCCCTGGACAAGGCGCACGCTCGAGAGGCGGCGGAGACCCTGGCACAGGATCTGTCCAGGCAGTTCGATGTGAACTACCAGTGGGAAGGGGATGTGTTGCGGTTCAAGCGAAGTGGAGTAAGGGGGCAATTGACCATCGATCACAATGACCTGCACATCCACCTGGAACTGGGCATGCTGCTAAGGCCCTTCAAGTCTCGGATCGAGCAGGAAATTCACTCCCAGCTGGATCAGATCATCCAGGCCTGATCTGACATGCGTCTTTCGCTATAGGTCGTTCGGCAGACTGAACGGATCCGGGTGCCCATTGAGCACGTTTTCCAGAACACGTTGCTCTCTCGAGACCAGCCGTTCGATCAGTGCATCCACGTCTTCCATTTTACGGAAGGCGGTATAGCCTCGGTGCAGGAAGCCGTGGAGGTCGCTCAGGTCTGCCATTTCCGCCGGGCCGCGGGTCATGCTGAGCAGCCAGCCCAGGGTGCGGTTGCGAACATAGTGATCCAGCTGTTGCCCCACCTCTGCCACCAGCTCTATTTGCCGCCGGCGTTGGGCAAGGTTGCGACTGGCGCGAAAGGCAGCGCAGTATTGACCATGAGTTATGGTTTCACCCTGAGCCGGTAGCTGAGCGAGCCGCTCTGTCAGTTCGAGATCCAGTCGCTGGGTGACCAGGTTCAGCTCCATCAGTCCGGCAAATGTGTCCAGCAGGCTGTTGGGTAGCCACTTCACCATTTTGGGAAACACACGGTCGATGTTGTCGTCGCGCCGGGTCATGTTGGCTGGGGCGTAAAGGTCGGTGAGCAGGAATTCGAGGCCGGTATGGTAACCCGGATGCTGGTACAGATCCTGATGTGTGCGTTTGAGGCGTTCGGCCTGCCACTCAGCGATCCGGAAGGTGTCTTCGAGCAGGGGGTGGGCGGCCTTGTGCTGGCGAAAATCGTGATACTCGATCAGCAACTGTTGCAGCCGGTGGGCGCTGTCAGAATGGACTTCGGTAGCGACGAGGCGCTCACGGTACATGGATGATGCTCCGGTAAACCTGTGGCAGGAAACCTGCAAGTTTACCGGAGCGGGCGATCAGATGGCAGCCTCAGGCCTCAGCGGACGCTTGCAGGGTTTCGAGGCCAGGTACCCATTCCTTGTCGTCCAGCGTAATAAAGTGGCTGAGAGCCTCGGTTTCCACAATGCGCATTGTCGTCGGGCTTTGACGGGCGCTGGCAAGCATGGCTTTGCGGTCAAGAATGCGGTCGACCGCAGGAATCAGGAACGTGCCGTGGCGAACGTTGTTGTAAACGCTGGTATCCGTGCGCTCCATCCAGTCCATGATGTTCTCGATATTGCGAACAATGGTGAGATGATCCTTGGTCGAAGAAAAGAGCTTGCTGAGCAGCTGCTTCTTGCGAGGGTTCATCTTTCCGAAAAAGGTCTGACCGTAGGCGGAAGACGGGGCACTGTTGATCAGGCGAATCAGCCATGGCCACATGCCGTGGCTGACCGGTTCAAGAATCGTGGTAACCAGTCCGTGGAGCTTGCCCTGGGGCAGTACCGGCGCTTCCAGAACCACTTCCACGTTTTCGTAGAGTTCCGGCCACTGGTGAATGGCCTCCAGGATGACCGCTCCGCCCCGGGAGTGACCGTGAACGCGAATGTTGTCAGTGCCGGGAAGATTGGCGACGGCCTGGTTCAGTATGCAGGCATCGTACTCGATGGTGCCCTCAAGGTGCTTGATGGGCACTTCCCAGTCCGGGGTTTCCGGCGTCACGCCGTTGACCGGGATATGGTAGTTGCTGCAGGTCAGCAGGATAAGTTCGGTGGTCGGCTCTTCGTAGGCCTGGGTGAAGTAACAGTGGTTCTCAAGGAAACCGTGCACACCAATAACCGTCTGTTCCGCCTTGCCGCTATGGTTGCGGACGGAAACCGCCCCCTTGCCCACACGGTAGACTCGCCCCGAGAACATTTCGGAGTAGGCGCTTTCAATCGGTTGTATCAGTTTACGAACATGGCTCGCTTTCATAACCGTTCTCCTGTCAGCACCGTGAAAGACTGCTTTTTGGAATTGGTGTGTGCTGATAGTGACTGTTTTAACTCGTTCCCGGGCCATAGTTATTGGCACTGGTTACTCAATATACGAACGCCCACGGCCAATAGTCTGCTTGGTTGGCAAGTGAATAGCTGCCCTGAGCTTATTAATAACCATCCCATTAATCGTTATAACCAGTATAGAGGGGAAGAGTTATTCACGCGTAATTTTTTGTAATTCCGTGGAGTCCGCGGCTTATATGGAGCCGCCCGTCCTTGTCTGGCACAATGCCTGATTCGCCAATAATTCAATGTTTGTCAATTCACCCGGGGACAGCCAGATTTGAACCAAGAGGACTCACATCTCCTGTTACCTGTGGACTCCGCATGGCTGGCCCTGGAGCGACCTGAAAACCCGATGACCATTACGGTCATGCTGCGGGTCGAGGGGCTGACGACGTCACGGCTGTGGGAATTTCTGGACGCTTACTGGCTGGCCTGGCAGCGTTTCCGGTGCATCCCCGTGCGGCGGGCGCCGGGTTGGTGGTGGGAGGCTGACCCGGTGTTCGACCTCAAACACCATATGGCGGTGGCCCCGGAGGCGTTTTCCGGGGAGGAACTCAAGGAATGGGTCTCCGCGCGTCTGAACCAGCCCCTGCCGGACTACCGACCACTGTGGAAGTTCTGGCTTGCACCTAACGCCGAGGGCGGAGCGGCGCTGTTGTTACGGATGCATCATTGCTATGCCGACGGGTTGTCGCTGTTGGGGATTTTTGAAAGTATTTGTCCGGCTTCTCCGCAGCAATTACCGGCAATCTATGGTTCGCCGGAAACCGCTCAGCTCCAGAATTGGACGGTAGCGGCAGGCGCCTGGCTTAAAGAATTGATCGGTGATGAGATAGCATCCGCATCGGGGGGGCGCTCTGGTGATGTGTCCGGCCGTGTCGAAGGCTCGTCGGGCACGTTGCAGGATGCCGGCAAGGTGCTTGAACGGGTGGCCCAGGGCGGCCTGAAACTGGTTAACGAGATCAGCCAGTTTCTGGTTGAGCCGGAAGATTCTCCCTCATCACTGAAGCGCCCGTTACTTGGGCGTCGCCATTGCTGCTGGTCGACCCCGGTGGCACTGTCTCGGTTTCAGGACGTTGCCCGATTAACCCGGGTCACTATTAATGACGTCTTACTCAGCTGTGTGGCGGCCGCCGTGCGCAAGCAGTTGGAGGCCAGTTCGGCCGACCTCGACGAAGCCATTCTCCATGCTGCAGTGCCAGTGGATATCCGTGGCCAGCTACCAGCAGGGATCGCGCCCGAAGCGGGCGCACTGGGCAACTGTTTCGGCACGGTGTTCGTCCCCCTCCCGGTGGACGGTGAAAGTGCGCTGGAACGGCTCTATCGTATCAAGCACGAAACCCGGCGATTGAAGAAAAGCTGGCAACCCGGGCTCGCCTGGGGCCTGACCGCCAGTGCTTCGCTGGTGCCTGAACCCTGGCGTCAGCCGCTGGCCGATGTGTTCTATCGCAAGGCGAGTGCCGTGGTGTCCAATGTGCCAGGCTCCCGCGAGGAACGGTACCTGGCTGGTTGCCGAATCACTGAGCAAATGTTCTGGGTGCCCCAGGCCGGGGATCTCGGCCTGGGCGTGAGTATTGTCAGTTACGCCGGCCAGGTCCAGTTCGGGGTGGTGGCTGATGAGGCCGTCATGGCGTCCCCCTCGCGGTTCCTGTCCGATTGCCTCGAAGAACTGGATGCATTCACCGGCTGACCGGTCGTCCCCTGTTCAATCCGCTGCCATTGCCCGTATCTGGCGGGTATTAATCCCAAAGTTCTGTTTCTCAGGCCTCCTAAAAGATCAGTAAACCTGCCCCCTTGGCGCATTTCCCGCGCTACAGCCATAACCGACCATGGAATTCAGGCGACAGACCTACGCCTGGGGCGGCCGGATTACTCGGCGCCCCGATCCCAGATTTCCTAAAAACAACCGGGGGAACTATGAACAACAACAATTTTCGAAAGTCAGGGTTAGCGATTGCGATGGCTGCTGCCATGGGGGCCAGTGCCGGCGCCAATGCGGCCGTTGAGCTATACAACGAGGACGGCACCAGCTTTTCTGTCGACGGTTATTTCAACGCTTTCTATGTAAACCGTGACGCCAAGGTGTCCGACACCCGCAACTCAGATGTCAAAATGGGTTTCCTGCCGAATACCATTGGTTTTAACTTCAGCAAGGAAGTGGGCGATCTGACGATGGGTGGTCGCTCCTCCTTCTGGAGCACCATCAATGACAGTCTTCAATCACCAACTGACACGGCGATCGATGTTCGTCAACTGTATGCCACAGTTGATGGATCTTTCGGGCAGGTTCTCATCGGTAAGGACTTCGGGTTGTACGCCCGCTCCAATATCTTCCTCGACGAAATTCTCATGGGCTTTGGTTCTCCGGGGGCGGCCACCGGCGTCTCTTTCGGTAACATCCGCACTGGCTACCCATACCCGAATCCGTCGGCTCAGATTACCTACCGGTCTCCGGATATGGGTGGTCTGAAAGTGGCTGCCGGTATCTTTGAGCCAGCGGATACCACTCCCGGTGCCCAATCCGAGCAGTCAGCACCTCGCTTTGAGGCGGAAGTCACCTACAGTGCCGACCTCAGTGGCCTGGCCTTGACCGGGTGGGTCAACGGTCGTCACCAGAGTTCGGAAAACGCCACCACCGAGATCGATAGCCAGGGTATCGGTTACGGCCTTAAAGCAGCTGCGGCCGGCTTTTCACTGACGGCGTCAGGCTTTACATCGGAAGGGGATGCACCCGTCCTGATCGTGGATGGCGCTCTGCCTTCGGAGGAAGATGCTGACGGCTATCTGGTCCAGGCATCTTACACGCTGGGTAGCAATCGTTTCGTGGCCTCGTACGGTGAAACCGATTCGGATCAGGCAGATTTCGAGACTGAGAACACCTCCCTGGCCGTTTTCCATGATGTAAACAGCAACTTCAAGTTGGTTGCGGAATACAACATGTTCGAGCAGGACGTTAAATCCTCGGGCGCTACTGCAGTGGATGCCGATACCATCGCCCTCGGCGCCGTCGTCATGTTCTGACCAGAAGCGCCTGCTACGGAAGACGGGAGGTCGTCCGTAGCACCAGGTTGACTAAGACTAAAGTGCCGGTTTGCCTCCGTGCGGACCGGCCGCGCCGCCAGGCATTGATTCAGGAGGGTTTTAAATCAATGGCTTACGATCATTTTGGCGCGCCCATTAAAAGCACTGAAGTCGCATTGGCTGCGTTTGCGGATGCCGTAGAATCGGTGGAAAGTCATCCATTCCCGGGATCCGCATTTATGAAGCCAGCGACGACCCTGCCCGCCGTCCGGGTAGCGAGCTCCAGTGTTCGCGACCCGATGCTGGCAGCCACCAATCTCGCCAGTCAGTTGAGCCATGAGCACCTTGGATGCGTGCTGTTCTTTTGTTCCGCGGAATACGATCTCGGCCGTCTCGGCATTGCCCTTGAGCATGCCTTTCAGGGCGTGCGTGTGTGCGGGTGCACATCCGCCGGAGAGATTACGCCAGAAGGCTATGGCCGCGGATGCATTACCGCGATCGGCTTCGATAATCGTTACTTTGCCATTGATTGCGCGCTGATTCGTGAGCTCGACCGGTTCACCCTGCAAGACGCCCAGGGCGTCATTGACGGCCTGCTGTCCACATGCCGTGATGCCAGGCTTGCGCCGGTGAAGGGCAATACCTTTGCGATTACCTTGCTGGACGGTCTTTCCAGCCGGGAAGAACTGGTGCTGGCGACACTCAATGCCGCTCTAGGGACCATTCCGCAATTTGGCGGATCAGCGGGTGACGACGAGCGCCTCGCCAATACCCATGTCTTCTACGAGGGCCAGTTTCATACCAGCGCGGCGACGGTTCTACTGGTCAATACGCCACTGGATTTTCGAGTCTTTTCCACGCACCACATGGTTGAACGCACTGAAAAACTGGTGGTTACCGATGCCTGCGCGGAAAGTCGCACCGTGTATGAGCTCAATGCCGAGCCTGCAGCCGATGCGTATGCCCGTGCCGTTGGCGTAGATGTGGATGCCCTGGATCGCAAGGTATTCGCCCTGCGGCCCATGGGCGTGAAAATTGGCGGGCATTACTTTGTGCGTTCGGTTCAGCGGGTCAATCCGGACAAGAGCCTCACATTCTACTGTGCTGTGGAAACCGGCATTGTGATGACCGCCATGGAACCCGAAGGCCTTCTGGACAGTGTGCGGGCCCAGATAGAAGCGTCCGAGAGGGTGGTAGGGCCACCGCTGGTGACCATCGGATGCGACTGTTTCCTGCGCAGACTGGAGGCAGAGCTGACCGGGGAAGTGGAAGCGGTGTCGGAATTCCTGCGCCATCACAAAGTAATCGGTTTCAACACATACGGCGAGCAGTTCGACGGTATGCATATCAATCAGACCTTTACGGGGGTGGTCATTGGCCAGCCTGAAGCCCGTGCCGTGCAGGAATGATGTTCCCGCCGATGACAGGGATCGGCGCATCGCCGAACTGGAAGCGGAGAATGAACGCCTGCGCCGCATCCGTGATGCCCTGATCGTTCGGGTGGAGTCTGGCTCCTCCCACAAGCCTGAGCCCTACGCCGCCTTCGAACACTCCGTGGTACTGGCGGAGCAGGTGCGCGAACGTACCGAGGCCCTCAACCAGACCATGGAGGAGCTTAAAGCCAGCAATAAGGCTCTGAGCCGCGCCCGCGTCGAAGCTGAAACCACCCGCCAGCGCCTCAGCGATGCGATCGAAAGCATTGCCGACGGCTTTGTGCTGTTTGATCACCAGCACCGCCTGATTCAGAGCAACAGTCGTTTTCGCAGTTATTGGCGACACGCTGGTGTGGAGGTGCCGGAGTCCGGTACCACCATTGCCGATGTGAAGAGGCAGGCTGTGAGTTCGGGGCTGGTCGTGGAAGAGCACAGCCATCCGGATTCGGAGGGTGTTGTCTTCCTGCTGGCCAATGACCGCTGGGTACAGATGACCGAGAGGCCCACCCGCGAGGGCGGACTGGTGGTGCTGTATTCTGATATTACCGACGTCAAGAACAGCGAAATGGCCCGCCGCATCAAGGCGCTGGAAGAAAGTGAGCGCTGGATCCGGGTGGTGACAGACCATGTGCCGGCATTGATTGCCTATGTCGGCGCTGACCTCACGGTGCAGTTCTGCAACAAGGTGTACGAATCCTGGTATGGCCGCAATGGCGAGTCGCCTTTGGGAAAATCGTTGGATGAGGTGCACTCCGTTGATTTGTACCAGCGTCTGTTGCCTCAGGTGCGACAGGCGCTGGCGGGAAGCAGCGTCACTTTCGAGTTTGAAGAGTGCGGTGAGCAGGGAGACGTGCGCTACATGCTGCGTTCCTATGTGCCCAATATTGACGAGGAAGGAAGCGTTACCGGGTTCTTCGTGTTGATCCGCGACATTACTGATCGTCGCAAGACTGCACTGGCACTGGAGCAGGCCTACGACAACCTGGAACGGCGGGTCAAGGAACGTACCTCGGCGTTGACCGGTCTGAACAACCAACTGCGGCAGGAGATCACCGAGCGGGCCGCGGTCGAGGCCAGGTTGCGGGATGCCAAGCTGGAGGCAGAGCGGGCTAACCTGTCCAAGACCAAGTTCCTCGCAGCCGTTAGTCACGACCTGCTGCAACCCCTGAACGCGGCCCGCCTGTTTACCAGTGCGCTTCTGGAACAGTCATTCGGACCCAAGGCAGAGGGTCTGGTCCGTTCGGTGAGCACGTCACTGGATGATGTGGAGAACCTTCTGGGTACGTTGGTGGATATATCCAAACTGGATGCCGGAGTGATCAAGCCGGATGTGACAGCGTTTGATCTGCGGGACCTGCTCAACAACATCGCCCGGGAATTCCGGCAAATGGCCATGGCCGAAGGTCTGCGGCTGGACTTTGTGGCCAGTTCCGCAATCGTGGAATCCGACTCCCAACTTCTGGCCCGGATTCTCCGGAACTTTCTCACCAACGCCATCTGTTATACGGGAAACGGCCGGATTCTGCTGGGCTGCCGCCGGAGGAAGGATCACGTTCTGCTGCAGGTCTGGGATACCGGCCCGGGCATCCCGGAAGATAAGCTCACCGAGATCTTCCAGGAATTCAAACGCATCCGACCAGCTGGATCTCAGCCTGACAAGGGGCTTGGCCTGGGGCTGGCCATCGTGGACAAGATCTCGCGTATCCTGGGTCATGCGGTGAGCGTGTCGTCCATTGAAGGCAAGGGGTCTGTATTCAGTGTCAAGGTTCCCCTGGGGCAATTGCAGCCCAAACGACCGGCCGCGGATCAGAACCGGACGGAGTCTTTCGACGGCGGTCTTGGCGGTGCGCGGATCTGGGTGATCGATAATGATCAGTCTATCTGCCAGGGCATGAAAACCTTGCTGGAGGGCTGGGACTGCCGCGTGGTAACGGCGGTGTCGCTGGAGGATCTGGAGCGCCAGCTGGATCCGGCCGACAGCCCGGTGGATCTGATTCTGGCGGACTACCATCTGGACAATGATGACAATGGCGTCGATGTGGTCGCCGAGATCAATGGCCGTCGTCGTTGCCCGGCCCCGGTGGTGATGATTACCGCCAATTACACCAACGAGCTCAAGCAGCATATTCGTGAGCTCGGGCACCTGTTGATGAACAAACCGGTGAAGCCGCTGAAGTTACGCAGTGTGCTGAGTCATCTGCTGAGAAGCTGAGATCGCCGATGGATGTCGGATTACGGTTTCGCCTAATCCGACCTACAGGTAATGCAAAGCAATATGCGGAACGTAGGTCGGATTAGCGAAGCGTAATCCGACAAGCAGGATTGAGTCAGGCGAGTTAACGCTTCAGATACTGACTGAAATCCACATCACTGGCGGAGAGGATAGCCTGAACCCGGTTGTGCACGCCCAGTTTGCGGAGAATGGCTGACACGTGGGCCTTTACCGTGGTTTCGGCGATGTTCAGGTTGTAGGCAATCTGCTTGTTGGACTCGCCTTTGGACATGCGCTCGAGCACCAGTAGCTGGCGCCGCGTCAGCGAGTTCAGCAGCTCCGGTGATATCGGATTGTCTTCATGGCGACTGCGGCGGCTGCTGCTTTCCTTAGCGGTACGGATAATGTCCGACGGCAGGTAGACGTTGCCGTTGAGTATCTGCTGGATGGCTTCGGTCATCTGGGCCCGAGGGGATGACTTGGTAATAAAACCGACGGCGCCATAGGTGATGGCCTGCAGCACGACCTGCTTGTCTTCTTCCGCCGAGACAATCACCACCGGGATGGTAGGCGCTTCGTTGCGCAGGGTGATCAGACCGTTCAGCCCGTGCATGCCGGGCATGTTCAGATCCAGCAGGATCAGGTCCAGATCATCGTTCTCGCGGGTAATTTCCAGGGCACTGTCGAGATCATCGGTTTCAATGATCTCGCTACCTTCGAATCCGGACGCGATCACGCTGCTGATGGCCTCACGGAATAACGGGTGGTCGTCGGCGATCAGTATTTTGTAAGCCGGCTCCATGGGTGGTTCCACCTGTTTGTTTTCATTAGGTTGGGTTGCTTCTGACTCATGATAGCGCTTTTCGGAAGAAAGTGCGGCATCGAGCTCGTTAAGCATGGCGGCCTCCTGTGCAGAGAAGCTCCGAAATCGGAGCAGATCCTCTGTTTATTATTGTGATGATTTCATTACACGCCATCTGAGTCTCAGGTTGAATGCGACCATCGCACCAAAAAACAGGCACCAAAGTACTATTCTTGCCCGGCTTTCCGCTTCGTATCGTGGAGAGATGAGCCCGCAGCCTTTAATAGAACGACATTTCAGATCATCCGGAACCCATTGGTGCGCCCGTCGGCTGGCCGTGATGATGCTGATGCTTCTGGTGGCCTTACCGGCACTGGCGCCCGATGCCCGTGCTGCTGAATCGGGCGACCTGCCAGTGCTGTCGATCAGCGTATTGCAGTTTGGCACCGCGCACTGGGAGCTCGACCACCTTCTTCATCAGGGGCTGGACCGGAAGCAAGGCTACCGGCTGGAGTTGACACCGGTGGCCAATCTGCCGGCTTCCCGCCTTGCCGTCACCAGCGGTTCGGTGAATGGCGCCGTAGCGGACCTGCTATGGGCACAAGCCCGATACCAGTCGGGCACCCCTTACCTGTACCTGCCGTTTTCCAGCCAGATTGGTGATATCGTGGTGGCCGACAGTTCCGCCATCCAGTCCGTGGCGGATCTCGCCGGCAAGCGAATTGGCGTCGCCGGTGGACCGGATAGCAAGGGCTGGATACTGCTGCAGAAAGTCGCCGCCCAGCAGGGACTGAACCTGTCAGATTCCGCAGATGTTCAGTTCGCGGCACCACCATTGCTCAACCAGGCCCTCAAGCGGGGGCAGCTGGATGTGATTGTCACCTACTGGCATTTTGCTGCTCGTCTCAAGGGGGAGGGCGGTTGGCGCTCGGCGTTCCGCATGGCCGACCTGCTGGCCGCCCTGAATCTGGATACCAACCTTCCTGTTCTGGGCTATGTCTTTCCGGCAAGTTGGGCGCGGGAGCATCGATCTCTGCTCCGGCGCTTTGCCGGCTCACTGCGTGAGGCGAAAGCTGAACTGGCAGATGATGCCGGCTACTGGGAGCGACTCCGGCCACTGATGGGTAATCCGGGAGAAGGTATTTTCGGGGCGCTTCGCGATGGATTTGTTGCCGGTACACCGGCACCGCAAACTGATCAGCGAACAGCCGACCTGCAGCGTTTACTGGTGCTCACCGGAGCGGCTGCAGATAACCTGATGCCAGCCTCACTCTTCTATCGGAGTGAACCATGACTAACCCCGGAAGTCTTGCTGCAAAAGGGCGACCCCCCTTCTGGTGTTATTGGGTGGTGCTTCCGGCCTTCGTGCTCATCTGGGCGCTGATCGCCTGGTTGGTTCAGTCACCGCTGTTGCCAACACCGCTTCAGGTGCTGGATACACTGATACGAGAGTCTGCGTCCGGAGAACTCTGGCATCACCTGGGCGCTACCTTCGGCCGTGTGGCGGTGGCCTTTGTCCTGGCCATGTCCCTGGGAACCGTCATTGGTGTCGGCATGGGCCGATCCGCCACCACCAACGCCCTGTTCGATCCGCTGCTGGTGCTGCTGCTTAACCTGCCCGCACTGGTCACCATCATCCTGATGTACGTCTGGTTCGGTCTGGTGGAGGTGGCGGCCGTCATGGCCGTTGTCATCAACAAAGTACCCAATGTTGCCGTTACGGTCCGCGAAGGTGCTCGTAGCCTCGATTACCGGCTGGAGGAAATGGCCACCGTTTACGAATTCACCCGCTGGCAGCGATTTCGCGAGGTCTGGGTGCCACAACTGTTTCCTTACCTGATGGCCGCCACCCGCGGCGGCCTGGCGTTGATCTGGAAAATCGTCCTGGTGGTGGAACTGCTGGGCCGCTCCAGCGGCGTTGGCTTCCAGCTCCACCTGGCCTTCCAGGTCTTCGACGTTGCCACCATCCTGGCCTACAGCCTGGCGTTCATTGCCGTGGTCCAACTGATTGAACTGACCATCCTGCAGCCCCTGGAACGCCGCTCCAGCCGCTGGCGTCAGCCGGAGGCCGCGAATGCTTGAACTGCGGATTGCCGGCCGCGACTTCGGCCAGCCTGTGCTGGGAGAGATATTCGCCACCGTGGAGAAGGGCGACCGCATCTGCCTGCTTGGGCCCTCCGGCATTGGCAAAACAACTCTGCTGAACGCCATCGCTGGTCTGGACAAAACAATTCCGCAAGAAGCCGTCATCGGCCGTGACAAACTTCGGGTCGGCTATCTGTTTCAGGAACATCGTCTGTTACCCTGGCGAACCTTGAGCGCCAATCTCCAGCTGGCGGGCGCAACTCCGCAGGAAGCAGAAAACCACCTCGCCAGTGTGGGTCTGAAAGGATATGGCCACTATCTGCCGGATCAGCTTTCCCTTGGTATGGCTCGAAGAGCGGCGCTTGCCCGTTGTCTTGCGGTGAAGCCCGACCTGTTGTTACTGGATGAACCCTTTGCATCACTCGATCCGGTGATGGCCGGTGAGCTGAAAACACTGATTGCCGGCATTCTGGATGCCAATCCGAGCATGGCGATGATTTGTGTGACCCATGATGGTGGTGACGCCGAGATACTGGCAAATCGACTGTGGTATCTGGATGGCAAGCCGGCGCGGCTGCAGTGGGATGATGTGGTTGGTGAGGCAGGTTTGATTGATGGGTTGTTGGGGAGGCTACGAAGGCTTGAGCTGGCGGACTCCTAGTCCTCGTTTATGGGAGTTTGCCTGTTTGTCGGATTACGGCTTCGCCTAATCCGACCTACGGCTAATCCGACCTATGGCGAGTGGTGTTTGGCTTCTAGCGCGAGGTATGGGTGGGCTGTGGGGAATAGGTTTCCAAAACTGTGCGGAGCCATGGATGGCGGAGCCCAAGCGTCACATGGATGTGCCGCAAGGAGCGTGTTTTGGAAACCTATTCCCCACAGCCCACTATCACCCAATCAGGCAGGCTTGGAAGTGCCAAGAATCTTCGTCCGCTGAGGTCTGAACCCGGCAGTGGCGAGCAGAGACAGAACGACCGTCACGCCCGCGGTGATGCCAAAGGCCATAGGATTCCATTCCAGGTACAGCGAAAACCGGATCGCCTCTACCGCATGAGTGAAGGGGTTGAATTGACAGATCCAGTACAGCCAGGGACTGGCCTCATTCATACGCCACAGGGGGTAAAGCGCCGAGGACATGAAGAACATCGGAAAGATGACAAAGTTCATCACCCCGGCAAAGTTCTCCAGCTGTTTGATCCAGGTGGCAATCAGCAGGCCGAGAGCGCCGAGCATCAGGCTGGCCAGGATCAGGGCGGGAAGTACCGCCAGGTAGCCCCACAATGGCGGCTCCACATCCACCAGCAACGCCAGCAGCAGGAACACGTACACCTGCCCCACCGACACCACCCCCATGGCCAGCAACTTCGTCACCAGAAGAAACGGCCGAGGCAACGGACTCATCAACAACACCCGCATACTCCCCAGTTCCCGGTCGTACACCATGGACAGTGCACCCTGCATGCTGTTGAACAGGATGATCATGCCGCACAGCCCGGGGGCGATGTAAGTCTCATAGGTAATGTAGGTCTGGTAGGGCGGAATAATGGAAATTCCCAGCACCGCCCGGAAACCGGCGGCAAACACCACCAGCCACAGTAGGGGCCGCACAAGGGCACTGGCAAAGCGGGTGCGCTGCTGCCAGAACCGCAGCCACTCCCGTGTCTGAATACCAACGAAACAATGCCAGTAATGCGCAGCTTTCATGGATATCCGGCTCCGGTCAGGGTGTGGAAGGTTTCCGCCAGGTCGCGGGTGCCCTCAGCCTCACAAATGGCCTGGCCGGAACCGTCGGCCAGTAGTTGCCCCTGGTGCAGGATCAGCACCCGGTCCTCCTGGCGGACCTCCTCGATCAGGTGCGTGGCCCACAGCACCGTCAGGCCCGCCTCGTCACACAGGGTGCGGACGTGATCATTCAGAGCCCTGCGGCTGGCAACATCCAGCCCCACGGTAGGTTCGTCAAGCAGTAGAAGCGAAGGCTCATGGAGCAGGGCGCGGGCAATTTCCACCCGCCGGCGGTGGCCACCGTTGAGCTTCCGCACCGGGTCGTTGGCCCGCTCCAACAACTCGAAACGCGCCAGTTCCCGGTCACCCCGCGTGCGGGCTTCCTTGCGGGAAAGGCCATGGAGCGCTGCGTGGTAGAGCAGGTTCTGGCGTACGGTCAGGTCCAGATCCAGGGCGTTCTGCTGGAACACCACGCCAATCTGTCGCATGGCCTCGGACGGTTGTTTTTTCAACGATTGACTGGCGAGCAGGAGCTCGCCCTGCTGCAGCGCCAGCAGCCGGGTTAACAAGCCGAACAATGTCGATTTGCCAGCACCGTTGGGGCCCAACAGAGCATGAAAACGGCCAGAGGTCAGCGCAAAGCTGACCTCTTTGAGCACTGGCTTGTCGCCGTAGCGAAAGCTGATGTTTCTGGCTTCAATGGTCATGCTGGTGTTATGAAGAGGGATCAATGACCACGCCCCAGGGGTAGCGGCCTACCTTGATGGATTTGATCACCTTCAGGTCCTCCACGTCGATGACCGACACATCGCCGGACACACCGTTAGTGGTATAGAGGTGTTTTTCGTCCTTGTCGAGATCCAGCTGCCAGACCCGACTGCCCACGAGCAGGTAGTCGAGCACCTCGTAGGTCTGGGCATCCACCACAGCTACATGGTTGGAGGGGCCGAGGGCCACGAAGGCGAATTTGCCGTCGGAGGTCAGCTCGATGCCTACTGGCTGCACGCGATCCTGGTTGACGCCCGGGACCTTGAAGGACATCTCGTGGATCTGCTCCAGATTGTCGACATCGATGATGTGCACGGTGCCGCCGATTTCCGCAGAGGCCCAGGCGATCTTGCTGTCCTTGCTGAACTCCACATGGCGCGGGCGCTGACCGATGACGATGTTCTTTTCAATCTCAAACGTGTCGGTGTTGATCCAGTGCAGCATGCTGGTGGTTTCGGAGGTGTTGACCGCCCATTTGCCATCGGGGCTGACGGCCATGCCTTCCGGCTCGATGCCGACATCAATCTGCGCCAGTACCTCCTTGGTGCCCACGTCCACTACCGTGACGATGGCGTCGTCCTCGTTAGAGATGTACAGGTGCTTGTTGTTCGGGTGCAGGGCGAACTGCTCGGGGTCCTCGCCGGAGGGCAGGGTGTCGACGATCTTGCGGGTAGCAAGATCCAGCACCTGTACGGTGTCGTCGTCACTGGCGCAGATGTACAGCTTGGTATGGTCCATGGAAAGCAGGATGCCCCGGGGCCGTTGGCCTACACTAATGGTTTCGACAACTTCCCGGGACTCGGTATTGATAATCGAGAGGGTATTGTCTTTTTCGTTGGATACATACGCCAGACTGGCCAGCGCCGGTGTCGACAGGACGATCATCGCAGCCAGAGCGGTTTGCTTGAACATGGACTTCATTGTGTAACTCCTTCTTGTTGGGGAGGGGGCGGCCCTGGAAGCGGTCAGTTATTAATTCGACACTCACTCTCAGGCTTGTCGAAGCCGAGGGTGTCCATTTCGGTATTGGGATGCAGAAAGCCTTCAAAGGGCGCACGGGCCACCAGACCTCGTGGGTGAACCAGCGGGATGGGCTGCCGGAGCTGGCCGTTCCAGTCGCGATAAGTTTGCTTGCGGCCCTTGAACGCTGCCAACTGGAACTTGTCGCTGAACAGGTAGCTGCGGATCTCGTTGGGGGCCGCATTGCCGAGTGCCGTCACAGCGGTGCCAATTGAACGAATCGCGGCCCAGGCCGCATAGTCCTCACTGTTCATGTCGCGGTCGGCGAGGTCGCGAAAGCGATTCTGCAACTGCGCCGCGCCCCAGCTTTCCACCACCCGGTGCCAGGTCACCGGCGACATGCCCTGGGTGCCGACGACGGGACGTGGCAACCAGGTGTTGAATGGTACGTACTCACCGAAATCGCCCCGCACATCGGCCACCACCACGGCATCGTAATCACTGGCCTGGGTAAACAGTGGCAATTCCTTCGAGGCGGTGCGCCGCAGGTCGGCTTCAAAAGTCCACGGTTTGTCCTCGACAATCTCCAGGCCGAAGCGTTTGGCGGAGCGACGGAAGGCATCGGCCCAGCCTTTGTCGGCCTCAGTGGGACCGGTAATCAGAAACACCTCATTCCAGCGCCGCTGGTTCAGCCACTGACCGAGAGCATCGGTTAGCATGGCGTAGCTGGGCATGGTGTGTAGCAGGTTGGAGTGGCACTGTCCGGTACGCAGGGTGGCGTCCTTGGTACCGGCGTTGAAAACCAGGGTGTTGTCACCGGCCTTATCCATGATGATTTTCAGGGTCTGTGCGGGAGCGTTCACGACGAACAGCTCCATACCGTTCTGGTGCATAGCCTCGAAAGCGGCAACAGCAGCTTCTTCGGAATCCGCAACTTTGCTCTGCAGCGAATAGGTCTGCCCCAGAAACTTGCCGGTGGTGCTGTTATCGGCAATGGCGAGTTCGGCGCCCCGCAGTCCGGCGTCTTCCGGCTCCGGAATCACATTTGACAGCACCGGCCCCTGGTCCGGAACCCATTGAACGTGGCCAATTCTCACCTTGAGTGGCTCCGCAAGGACGCTGGTAGACAGCAGGGCGAAGGCGATCAGGCTGATAAAGCCCTTGGCGCTGCAACGTGGCATGAATGCTCTCCATTCTTATTGTCTTCACCCGAGCATAAAGAAGCGCTATACCAGCTGAAATATTCAGAAAGTAGCAATCTGACGGTACTAAAGGATGAGATTTTCACCGCAACACCTGACACCTACTACCAAGGAACTAAGCCAAATCCCCCAAAGTGGCATTCGGATTCGATGTCGGGATTCCTAGACTGGTAGTCAGCAAGTTGGCACCTGATAACACCAATAGCCAACGCACGGGGAATCAAAACAAGAGGTAGCAACAATGGCAACTTCCTTTTCACTCAATGCACTTCTGGCGGCCACTCTGATGGGGGTTGCTGGTCTGGTGATGGCCCACGGAAACGTAACACCTCAGGAGGTGGATACTGGTAATTTGCCCGAACTGGGGGATGAGGTGCGGACGGAAAACCCCTTCCGCGAGGGTAATGAGCATGGTGACTACAATGCCCAAGCGGTAGAAGTGGGGGAGAGCGCCTACGCCGGTAACTGTGCCGGATGCCATGGCATCCGTGCCATGTCCGGGGGGTTGACTCCGGACCTTCGGGAATTAACCGAATGGGATGACGAGTACTACGTCAACCGCGTGCTTAACGGCACTGATCGTGGCATGCCTTCCTGGAAGAAAACTCTGGACCAGAACGCCATATGGGCCATACGGACCTATGTGGAGTCACTGCCCAAGCCGGAATAATGGTCGCGCCCATTCCGTATTGAAGCCTGTTTCCGGGCCGGCCTTGTGCCGGCCTGACGTCGTTGGGGGAAAACAATGAAAATACTGTCTCGTATTCTCGCATTGTTGCTGCTTTGCCAGCTGGGGTTTGCCCAGGAAGTCGATGACGGTGACCCGTTACTGAACCGGCCGGCGGACCGGACCTACGACATTATTCTAGAGTCCGGTTACCTCAAGGTCGGGGTCTATGAAAACTTCCCGCCCTATTCATACCAGGTGGACGGTGAACCCCGGGGCATCGACGTTGAGATTGGAAAGCGGATTGCCGAGGAAATGGGGGTGGAGTTCAGGGTGCACTGGATTGTCCCCGATGAAAACCTGGGCGATGACTTGCGGAACAATGTCTGGAAGGGGCACTACCTGGCCAAGCGTCGTTTGGCCGACGTGATGATGCGCGTTCCTTACGACAAGAAGTACGCCTACATGCAGGACTCCACGGGGGAATACATCAATGAGCAGGTGGTGTTGTTCGGGCCTTACCAGCAGGAAACCTGGCAGATTGCATTCAATCCGGAAAAGCTGGATGCCGTCGATACCGTGGCGGTGTTCCAGTATCACCCCATTGGCGTGGAAATCGATACCTTGCCGGATTTTTACCTGAGCTCGGGGCTGCAGGGACGATTACGAAGTCAGGTCCGCCATTACACCAACGTGCGAGAGGCGTTTGCGGCGATGCGTAACGGGGAAGTGAGTGCGGTTATGGGGATGCGTGCGGAGATCGATCATGAGATGAGTCGGCCGGAGAACGGGGATTTCCAGCCCGCCAGCAATGGCTTCCCTGCCATTGGCAAACAGGTCTGGGATGTGGGCATGGCCATCAAACATACCCACCGGCAGTTGGGCTATGCCCTGGAAGCGATCATCGGTGATCTGGTCAAGTCCGGTGATCTGCAGTCCCTGTTTGCCCAACTGGATCTTCGCTACAGCGTGCCACAGTACTATCGGGAGTTCCTGAGTGAGGAAGCATTGGCAAAGGCCGCAGGCGAACTTTGAGCTCCACATTGTAGTGAGAAGCCCGCGACATCCTCGCGGGCTTTTTTTTGGGAAGTAGTAGTACGAAGTGATGAGAAAACCTGTTCCGGGGGGTAATTGTCGGTTTTTCCCGCAAAGCGAAGAATCACTTCAGAGGCGGGAAAAGTTCCCGGTTCGTCCTGAAACGGAAACCAGAGAACCGAAAACAAGAGAATTGGAGAGCGCAACCATGAGAACGAACAAGTTCGGGATTCGCATTGCTACCAGTGCCCTGGCGCTGGCGGTGTCGTACGGCGCCCATGCAGTAACCGACAAAGACATCATGAATGACCATAAGACCCCTGAGGATGTCGTCAGTTACGGCATGGGAACCCAGGGGCAGCGTTACAGCATCCTGGAAGACCTTAACACCAGCAACGTTCAGCATCTGCAGCCAGCCTGGGCGTTCTCTTTCGGCAGCGAGAAAATGCGCGGTCAGGAGTCCCAGCCGCTGATCAAGGACGGGGTGATGTATGTCACGGCGTCCTATTCCCGTGTTTACGCTATCGATGCGCGCACCGGCGAGGAAATCTGGCAATACGACGCCCGCCTGCCGGATGGCATCATGCCCTGCTGTGACGTGGTGAACCGGGGTGTCGCCCTGTATGACGACAAGGTGATCTTCGGTACTCTCGACGCCAAGCTGGTTGCCCTGAACAAGGACACCGGCAAGCCGATGTGGATCAAGAAGGTGGCCGATTATCAGGCAGGCTACGCGATTACTGCGGCACCGATTGTGGTCAAGGGCAAGGTAATCACAGGGGTGTCTGGCGGCGAATTCGGTATCGTTGGCAAGGTCGAAGCCTATGACGCCAATACCGGTGACGTAGTGTGGACCCGTCCCACGGTGGAAGGCCACATGGGCTACGTCTACAAGGACGGCAAGAAAGTCGAAAACGGCATTTCCGGTGGCAAAGCCGGCGTGACCTGGCCCGGCGACATGTGGAAAAACGGCGGTGCGGCGACCTGGCTGGGTGGCACCTACGATCCGGACACCGACTCGTTGTTCTTCGGTACCGGTAACCCTGCGCCGTGGAACTCGCACCTGCGCCCGGGAGATAACCTGTTTTCTTCCTCGCGTCTGGCTATCGACCCGGACGACGGTAGCATCAAGTGGCACTTCCAGACCACACCGCACGATGGCTGGGATTACGATGGCGTTAACGAGCTGATCTCCTTCGATCTGAACGAGAATGGCAAGACGATCAAGGCCGCCGCCACCGCCGACCGTAACGGCTTCTTCTACGTCCTGAACCGGGAAAATGGTGATTTTATCCGTGGCTTCCCGTTCGTCGACAAGATCACCTGGGCCGAGGGTCTGGATCCCAAGACCGGTCGCCCCATCTACACCAAGGGCGGACGTCCGGGTGATCCTGCGGCAATGGAGGGAAGCAAGGGTGAAGTGGTTGTAGCCCAGCCGGCCTTCCTGGGCGGCAAGAACTGGATGCCCATGGCCTACAGTCAGGATACCGAGTTGTTCTATGTGCCATCCAATGAATGGTCCATGGATATCTGGAATGAGCCGGTTTCCTACAAGAAAGGCGCAGCCTTCCTGGGCGCGGGCTTTACCATCAAACCAGCTAACGACGACTACATCGGTGTGCTGCGTGCGATGGACCCGAAAACTGGCAAGGAAGTCTGGCGTTATGAAAACACCGCGCCGCTGTGGGGTGGTGTGATGACCACTGCAGGCAACCTGGTATTTACCGGAACGCCTGAGGGCTACCTGAAGGCTTTTGATGCCAAGACTGGCGAAGAGCTCTACCGCTTCAATACCGGTTCCGGTGTGGTCGGTACGCCGGTGACCTGGACCATGGACGGTGAGCAGTACGTCTCCGTCGCGTCTGGCTGGGGTGGTGCGGTGCCACTCTGGGGCGGTGAAGTGGCCAAGGTGGTCAAGGACTTCAACCAGGGTGGTACGGTCTGGACCTTCAAGTTGCCGAAGGATCGTGTAGCAAGTAAGTAATCCGCAAAAGAGCCGGTGTTCTTCCGGCTTGAAAGGGGCTGCTTCCGGGCAGCCCCTTTTGCGTTCAGGCCGCCTGATGCCTTGCCGTCTGGTTGACTGAGTTGTTTATATCGTCAAATAGATTCTCATTGGTCTGAGTGATCGGAAGGTCATAGGTAATCGTGGCGCCGAATGCCTGAGGATCGTGGGGATCGTTACGAACTTTGTCGAAAACCAGCAAGCGGGTGCCCAGGTAAAAACCTTCTTTCAGGTCATGGGTGACCATGAAGATGGTGGTGCCTGTTTCTTGCCACAGTTTTAGCAACAGGTCGTGCATGTCGCTGCGAATACCGGGGTCCAATGCGCCAAAGGGTTCGTCCAGCAGTAGCACCCGCGGGCGCATGATCAGGGACTGGGCAATGGCCAGCCTTTGCTGCATGCCGCCGGACAGTTCGTGGGGCCATTTGTCGGCTGAGTGGCCAAGTCCTACAGATTCGAGCATGGCGTCCACTTTATCCAGCGCCTCACGTCGCGCAGCTCCGAACAGTTTGCCGAGCCAGGGTTTCTGCTCCAGCTCCAGGCCCATCAGCACATTCTGGCGCACCGTCAGGTGTGGGAATACCGAGTAGCGCTGGAACACGATGCCCCGGTTTCGGTCTGGCTCTTCCGGAAAGGCTTCGCCTTCCAGCAACAATTCGCCCCGGCTGGCAGATTCCTGACCCAACAGCATTTTCAGGAAGGTGGATTTCCCGCAGCCGGAAGCACCCACCAGAGTACAGAACTCTCCCTGTTTCACGTTCAGGTTCAGGTTTTCGAGCACCACCTGATCACCATACTCTTTCCAGAGATTTCGGACGGTAATAAAACTCATCAGTGACCTCCTGCGTTGTACCAAGGGAACAGCCTGCGATTGGTAAAGCGCAGACATTGGTCGATGACAATGGCGAGAATAGTGATCCAGATGACGTAGGGCAGAATTACATCCATGGCAAGATACCGCCGTACCAGAAAGATCCGGTAACCCAGACCTTCGGTGGACGCGATGGCTTCCGCGGCAATCAGGAACAACCAGGCGGGGCCAAGGCTCAGGCGCACGGCATCAATCAGGCGTGGCAACACCTGGGGCAGAGCCATGCGGGTAATCACTTGCCAGGAATTGGCGCCAAGGGTCTGAATCTTGATCAGTTGTTCGCCCGGAAGCTCCCGGACCCGCTGTGCCACATCCCGCATCATAATCGGCGCGGTGCCAATGACAATCAGCATGACCTTTGAGAGCTCACCCAGTCCGAACACGATAAACAGTATGGGCAGTATCGCCAGGGGCGGAACCATGGAAAGTGCCGAGACCAGCGGTGCCAGATTGGACCTGATCAGCGGCAGAACCCCATTGAGTATGCCCACCACTAAAGCCAGCAGAGCGGCAATGCCAATGCCCAGGCCGAGACGTTCCAGGCTGGCGGTAGTGTCCTGCCACATCAGATAATCACCGCTGCGGCGATCCTCCTGGAATGCCATGCGATCCACTGCCGCGGTCATCTGTTCCAGGCCGGGCAGGAGTTTGTCGTTGGGGTTGTCCGCCAAGCGCTCCTGGGAGGCCAGGCTGTATATCAGCATGATCAACAGGAAGGGAAGCAGGCCAAGCAGGGTGGCTGAGACTCGCCCGGGATGACGGTTGATCATTCGCATACGTTGTCTCCTCTGGTCACAAAATACGGCAAAGTCATCGCGGGCAACGGCCTCAGATCTCCCCGTCCGCCGCCATTTGCATGTAGTCGTCGTTAAACCGAAGCTTCACATTACCCTCGTCTCCCATGACTGAGCCGTTCGGGAACTCGATGCCGACGAAGTCGGGGCTCATGGCACTCTGGCCGAGCAGACCCTTGTCGAAGGAGAACTGACGGACACTGTCCATCGCCTCGTGCGCTTCCTCACTGTTGATGAAGTCCACCGAGCTTTGAGGTTCCCAAAACATCTTCATGCCGGCCAGTTGTGCTTCATACCCTGCCTGATCAGTACCGGACAGCTCGCCCAGGAAGGTACGGGCCTCCTGGCCCTCTTCGCTGTCGGACGCCAGAATGCTCATGGTTTCATACCACGCGCCTACAAGCGCCTTGCCCAGCGCCGGATTGTCGGCCAGCGTTTCGGTGTTCACCAGCGCCAGATCCTTGATGTGGCCCGGAATCTGGCTGGAATCGAACAGTTTTGTGGCACCCGGATAGGTTTCGATCTCCGAAAGCAGCGGATTCCAGGTGGCAACATGGCGCACATCATCGGTCTGGAAAGCAGACACCAGATCGGCATCGGAAATGTTGACCACGCTGATATCCCGCTCTTCCAGCCCAACGGTATTGAGGGCGCGGACCAGCAGGTAGTGGGAAACGGACAACTCAACCAGGTGGACGGTCTCACCTTCCAGTTCGGCAATGGACTTCGCATCTTTGGACACCAGACCATCATTGGCGTTGGAGTAATCCCCGACGATCAGTGCGGTAGTATCGACGCCAGAGGCAGCCGGAATCGACAGGCCGTCCATGCTGGTGGCAACCACACCATCAAACTGGCCGGCGGTGTACTGGTTGATGGACTCGATGTAGTCGTTGACCTGCACAATATCCACCTCGATATCGTACTTGTCCGCCCACTTCTTAATGATTCCGTAGTCTTCGGCATACTGCCAGGGCACCCAGCCGGCGTAGATGGTCCAGGCGATGCTGAAGGATTTCTTTTCCTCGGCAAAAGCCCCGATGGACAGGGAGGCGGTCAGCAGGCCGGCCGCCAGGCGCTTGCTCAGGTCAGATGTTTTCATGGTCTCTCTCCTCGGGCAGTGCCCGCGTTGGTCGATCTGGTTTTATTGGTATCAGGATTGTTGGCATTCATTGGCTGAACTCTTCCACGATTACCACCGGCGTTCCCGGCGAGACCGCCTGTCCCGCCTCCCGGCGCACGTTCACCACGCGTCCGGCAACCGGGCTGAGAAGCTCGATTTCCATCTTCATGGACTCTATTACCGCCACCGGGCGCTGGGCCTCGATGGTGTCGCCGGGCTTGACCAGGCACTCCCACAGGTTGCCGGCCACATGGCTTTCCACCGCGTGCTGGCCCGCCGGCAGGTTGGCGATGTCGTCCTCGCCGGTATCTTCAATGGGCGCCTCGGAACTGAAATTGATCTGGCCGGATTCGATCCAGCGCTGCAGTTCTTCATCGAAGGCCTGTTTGCGCTTGTCGGTGAAGGTCTGGATCTCGTCGTTGTTGTCGGCGAGGAACTGTTCGTAGTCCTTCAGGTTGAAGCGGGTGTCCTCGACGCGGATCGGGTAGTCGCCATTGGGGAAGTCCCGGCGAATCTGTTGCAGTTCCTCCGCGCTGACTTCGTAGAAGCGCACCTGGTCGAAGAACCTCAGCAGCCAGGGCTTGCCGGGCTCGAAGACGTCGGTGGTGCGGTAGCGGTTCCACATCTGCAGGGTGCGGCCGACAAACTGGTAGCCGCCGGGGCCTTCCATGCCGTAGATGCACAGATAGGCGCCGCCGATGCCCACGGAGTTTTCCGCCGTCCAGGTGCGGGCCGGGTTGTATTTGGTGGTCACCAGCCGGTGGCGCGGGTCCAGCGGCGTGGCCACCGGCGCGCCCAGGTAAACGTCGCCCAGTCCCATCACCAGGTAGCTCGCCTCAAAGAGCGTCTTTTTCACCTGGTCGATGCTGTCCAGCCCATTGATGCGGCGGATAAACTCCAGGTTGCTGGGGCACCAGGGGGCGTCCTTGCGTACTGACTGCATGTATTTGGCGATGGCGGTTTGGCAGGCTTCGTCATCCCAGGACAGGGGCAGGTGCACGATACGGGCGGGCACATCCCAGTCCGGCTGCTTTTCCAGTTCCTTTTCGGCGCTGATCAGCAGGTCCAGCAGGGTGCGCTGGTTCAGTTTGCGGCTGTCGTAGTGCACCTGCAGGGAGCGGATGCCGGGTGTCAGTTCCAGGATGGCGTTGTGGTTCAGCTCCCGCAGCCACAGCATTAGCGCGTGGGCGCGGAAGCGCAGGCGAATGTCCAGCTCCATGGGGCCGTATTCCACCAGCACGTAATTGTCACCGGCAGCCCGGTACACCACGCCGGTTTCATGGTCGCTGGTGCCCAGCGAATCCAGGATCGGTGTTTCCGGCTTGATGGGCGTGATGTGAGTGGTGGCCGCCGTCAACGTGGCCACGGAATCGTCCAGGGCTTCACGCAGGGCGACAGCCTGATCCTGGCTCACCGGTACAAACTGAACCTTGTCGCCGGCCTTGAGCTGGCCCAGTTTCCAGAGGTCGGCGCTGATCACCGTGACCGGGCAGACGAAACCGCCCAGGCTGGGACCATCGGGCCCAAGGATGACTGGCATGTCCCCGGTGAAGTCCACGGTACCCACGGCGTAGGCGTTGTCGTGGATGTTGGAGGGGTGCATGCCGGCTTCGCCGCCGTCGCTGCGGGCCCATTCCGGTTTGGGGCCAATCAGGCGCACGCCAGTGCGGCTGGAGTTGTAGTGAATCTCCCATTCGCTGGCGAAGAAGGTGTCTATGTCCTGGCCGGTGAAATAGTCTGGCGCACCATGGGGACCGTAGGTCACATAGAGTTTCCAGGTCTTGCCGATGGTCGGTTTCAGTTCGTTGGGGAGTGTGTTGGCAGCCACGGGTTCGGCGCCGCTCAAGGCCAGTACATCCCCGGCCCTCAGGGCGCGGCCGCAGTGTCCGCCAAACTGGCCAAGGGTGAACGTGCTGCAGGAAGTGAGGTATTCCGGGCACTCCAGGCCGCCCCGGAACAGCACGTAGGCCCGTGCGCCGTCGCCGGTGGTGGCGCCCAGTTTCAGGGTGGCGCCTGCTGGCACGTCAATCACTTGCCAGAAATCCACCGGCTCGTCGTTCAGCGATGCCTCCAGAGTAGCCCCGGTGAGGGCAATCTGTGTGGCGCGATTGAAGCTGAGCACCGGCCCCTTGAGGGTGATCTCCAGCCCCGGGGTTTCCTCCGGGTTGCCCAGCAGGCGATTCCCCAGGCGGAAGGAATAGCTGTCGAACGGGCCGGAGGGCGGCACGCCGATTTCCCAGTAGCCGATGCGGCCCGGGTAGTCCTGAATCGTGGTCAGGGTGCCGCCGCTGAGTACGTCCACCGTGGCTGGCTGATAGTCAAATTCGTTGAGGGTGCGGGTAAACAGGCGGCCTTCCACGAAACGCGGATCTTCCAGCACCTGGCGAACGTACCTGAGGTTGGTTTCGATGCCGTAGAGCTGGCTGTCATCCAGAGCCTGCATCAATCGTCGGCGTGCCGCTTTCCGGTCCGGCTCATGGACGATCACCTTGGCCAGCATCGGGTCGAACAGGGGTGAGACTTCCGTGCCCGGCTGGATCCAGGTGTCGATGCGCAGACCGTCGTCATCCGGCCAGGCCACGTTGGTCAGCAACCCCGCGCCGGGCTGGAAATCCTTGTTGGGGTCCTCGGCGTAGATCCGCGCCTGTATGGCGTGGCCGGAGGCGATGAGGTTATGGCTCAGTTCCTTCAGGTCCGGCAGGGCACCGGCCCCCAGTTCCACCATCCAGCGCACCAGATCCACACCGTAAACCTGCTCGGTTACGCCGTGCTCCACCTGTAAGCGGGTATTCACTTCCAGGAAATAGAACTCGGTGGTATCCGGGTCGTAGATGAATTCCACGGTGCCGGCACTGCGGTAGGTAATGCTTTCACCCAGCAGGCGGGCGGTGGCGTGCATGCGGTTACGGATGTCGTCGGTCAGGCCAGGTGCGGGTGCTTCCTCGATCACCTTCTGGTTGCGGCGTTGGGCGGAACAGTCACGTTCGCCCAGAGCCAGTACCTGGCCCCTGCCATCGCCAAACAGTTGCACCTCAATGTGGCGGGCGTGTTCCACGAATTTTTCCAGGAACACACCGCTGTTGCTGAAGTTGTTCTGGCTCAGGCGCTGTACGGATTCAAAGCTTTTACTCAGATCCTCGGCGCTGTAGCAGCGGGACATACCAATGCCGCCTCCGCCGGCGGTACTTTTCAGCATCACCGGGTAGCCGATGCTCCCGGCCGCCTCCAGGGCTTCATCCAGGCCGGTCAGTAATCCCGTACCGGGCAGCATTGGTACGCCGGCGTTTTTTGCCAGGGCCCGGGCGGTATGCTTGAGGCCGAACTGTTCCATCTGTTCCGGGGTAGGGCCAAGGAACACCACGCCCTCGGCATCACAGCGCCGGGCAAAATCGGCGTTCTCGCTCAGGAACCCATAACCCGGGTGAATGGCGCCGGCCCCGCTTTTGCGGATCACCTCGAACAGCTTATCCTGGTCCAGATAGGTGGCTGCGGCCGGGCCTTCGCCCAGGGACCAGGCTTCGTCTGCCTGGCGCACGTGCAGGGAATCCGCATCCGCTTCGTTGTAGACCGCCACCGAGGTGAGGCCCATGTCCCGCAGGGTGCGGATCACCCGGCAGGCAATGGCGCCCCGGTTGGCAATCAGGACTTTGTTGAATGTGTTGAAGGTGCTGCTCAGCTCCATACCAGCACCTCAATCGGTGTCGGGTTCCACCCGTTGCAGGGGTTGTTCAGCTGCGGGCAGTTGGAAATCATCACCAGCACGTCCATTGCCGCCTTCAACTCCACGTATTTGCCAGCGTCGGATATGCCGTCCTCAAAGCTCAGGCCGCCATCGGCGGTAACCGGCACGTTCATGAAGAAGTTGATGTTATGGGTGATGTCCCGTTTGGTCATGCCCAACTCCTCGTGCTCGGCAACCGCCACCAGCCAGCTGTCGCGGCAGGCGTGCATGCACTTCTTCTCAAGGGCGTAGCGGGTGGTGTTGCTCTCCGCCGCGCAGGCGCCGCCGAGGGTGTCGTGGCGGCCGCAGGTGTCGGCGGTGATCTCCAGCATCACGTTGTTTTCCGAGGACATCAGCTTCGAGCCGGCGGTCAGGTACACGTTGCCCTGCTCACGGATGGTGTCCACGGCGCTGTAGCGCTCGGTCGGATTATGGGCGTTGTAGAACAGGGTGTCGGCGGCCTGGTTGCCTTCCAGGTCCAGGATGCGAACGGTCTCGCCGGCCTTCACCACTTTCAGGAAATACTCGCCCGCCGGTACGGTTTCACGGAAGGCGGCGTTTTCGGGGTCTAATGCGCTTTGCTTGATCATGTCCGGCCTCCGTTACTGGAACAGGTGGTAAAGGGCGTTGTTGGCGAAGGCGCGGGTGGCCTCCGGCGACGAGATCCTGCAGGGATCGGCATCGGTCACCGGTGCCGCCCTGAAGAGCTGGTAGCGCACGGGGTGGCTGGGATACTCGCTGGCCGGATTCATCGGGTGGGGGCAGGTGTGCAGCACCACGATGGTGTCCATCTCGAAACGCAGGTCCACGGTGGCGCTGGCATGGGAGTGGTTGGCGGCAAAGGTCATGTTGCCCTCGTCGTCGGTCTTTACCTTGCTGAACCAGTTCAGGTTGGCGGTCAGGTCTTTCTTGCCCAGGCCATACTTGGCCAGTTCATTGAGGAAGCTGGTGAAGCCGTTGCGGTGGTAATGGTTGTGGGCCTGCTGGTAGGTCTTCCTGCCCCAGCGTTGCTCCACCAGATCGGCGTTGCAGGTGCCGCTGACGGTATCGTGCCAGCCCAGGTCGTCTCGAATAATGGAGGCAAATACTCGCCCCATATCGGAAAGCAGAACATGGCCTTTGGTCAGCAGGAAGGTGTGCTGGTTTTTCAGGGTGTCCGGCATGTTGTACCGCTCGAGCGGGTTCTCGGGGTTGTACATCAACATGCCGACGTTGGCACCGCCGGTTTCATCAATCAGGCGCAGCACGTGGCCACGGCGCATGATAAAAGACCAGTGGGATCCGCCGGGAATCAGATCGTCGTAGAGGGGGGCTGCGCTATTGAGCGAGTCGAGCATTGCCTTTTCCTTCTGGTACGGGGTTCAAAAAAACGAGAGACGTCAGTCACTGAACGATCCTCCCGGGCTTTTGTCCCGCCGTGTAACCTTGGAAAAGGTCGTCAACTCTCGGACCAGTCGCCTGTGTTGCCTCGCATTTGCATCACTGCGAGCAACAGGCCGGAACCCTAGTTGAACTATTTGTCAGATTGTCGCGCTTTGATGGTGGTTTCAGTAACCGACTCTTCGCTGCGTACCAGAAGCAGAGCATAGTCTGTGCCAATTAGTTAACTGATTGTTCCTTGGGTGTTTTTCTGTTTTCACCCGAAAAATGCTGCTCCGAGATAGGGCGCTTGCACTATTTTTTGGCGAGGGCTGCGGTAGAGGAAGTGCAAACTTTAATAATTCGGCCGATGGGCGCCAGCGCACGGTGCCGTGGACTTCCTGTCACCTACTACCAAGGGATGAGTTTTTCCCCTCCATCGAATCATTCACCTAACCGGTTTGGAGGTCTACATTGAACAGGTAAACGCGAAAGGCCGCGTTGCCAAGCGACAAACACAACAAGAGGTCGACACCATGATCTACGCACAACCAGGAAAGGAAGGCTCCGTCGTCTCCTTCAAACCCCGTTACGAGAACTTCATCGGCGGCGAGTGGGTCGCCCCGGTGAAAGGTCAGTATTTCGAGAACATCACGCCGGTGACTGGTGACGTCATCTGTGAAATTCCCCGCTCCACCGCGGAAGACATCGAACTGGCACTGGACGCCGCCCACAAGGCTGCACCTGCCTGGGGCAAGACCTCTGCTCAGGAACGTTCCAACATCCTGCTGAAAATTGCGGATCGAATTGAAGCCAACCTGGAACGGCTCGCGGTTGCCGAAACCTGGGATAATGGTAAAGCCGTTCGTGAAACCCTGAATGCCGATATTCCGCTGGCAGCGGATCATTTCCGTTATTTTGCCGGCTGCATCCGTGCCCAGGAAGGTCATATGGGCGAGATCGACCAGAATACCGTGGCGTACCATTTCCATGAGCCGCTGGGTGTTGTGGGTCAGATCATTCCCTGGAACTTCCCGCTGCTGATGGCGGCCTGGAAACTGGGCCCGTGTCTGGCCGCCGGTAACTGCACCGTGCTCAAGCCTGCGGAGCAGACGCCAGCCAGCATTCTGGTGCTGATGGAAATCATTGGTGACCTGCTGCCGCCGGGCGTGCTGAACGTTGTCAACGGCTACGGCATCGAGGCCGGTCAGGCCCTGGCCACCAGCAAGCGCATCGCCAAAATTGCCTTCACTGGCTCCACCCCGGTTGGCTCGCACATCCTCAAGTGTGCCGCTGAAAACATCATTCCGTCGACGGTCGAGCTGGGTGGCAAGTCGCCGAACATCTATTTCTCCGATGTGATGAAGGCCGAGCCCGAGTTTGTCGACAAATGCGTCGAGGGTCTGGTGTTGGCGTTCTTCAACCAGGGCGAAGTCTGCACCTGTCCGTCCCGTGCTCTGGTGCAGGAAGACATGTACGACGAGTTCATGGCCAAGGTCGTTGAGCGTACCAAGGCCATCAAGCGTGGCAACCCGCTGGATACCGATGTTCAGGTGGGCGCGCAGGCGAGTAAGGAACAGTTCGATAAGATCATGTCCTACCTCGCCATCGGTAAGGAAGAAGGGGCTGAGGTTCTGACCGGCGGTGATCGCGAAGATCTCGGTGTTGAGTTCAACAATGGCTTCTACATCCAGCCGACCCTGTTCAAGGGCGACAACAAGATGCGCGTGTTCCAGGAAGAAATCTTCGGGCCGGTGGTGGGTGTAACCACCTTCAAGACCGAGGAAGAAGCCCTGGCGATCGCCAATGACACCGAGTTTGGGCTGGGTGCCGGCGTCTGGACCCGCGACACCAACCGTGCGTACCGCATGGGCCGCGCCATCCAGGCTGGTCGGGTATGGATGAACTGCTACCACGCTTACCCGGCACACGCTGCCTTCGGTGGCTACAAGAAGTCCGGTGTTGGTCGTGAAACCCACAAGATGGCGTTGGATCATTACCAGCAAACCAAGAACATGCTGGTGAGCTATGACACCAACCCGCTGGGATTCTTCTGATCGGAAAGCGACGGGCGGGCCCTCCCACACGGGCCCGCGCATGGGCCAGCACAATGGACGTGCGTTTTCATACCCCGGCGACTGCCCGGGGGGCTCTCGGGAGAGAGCCGGGTTTTTCTTTGTCACTCTCTTTAGGCCCCTGTAGGGGCCTTTTTTTATGAGTAGTGACGCCGGCAAGCCTGCGGGTCTTCAGCGCTAGGCGTTTTTACTCCAGCCAGCGCCCTGGGTTGGGAGTGAGATAGCGTTGCGAGGTCTGTGGTGGATCGCACGCCCTGGCCTGCTGTTCCGGACCCATCAGTAGCCACCGTTCGCGGTGGGCGACGCCGAGATTGATGGCGGTAGCAGGGTTAAAACAACGGAATTCCAGGTCTTTCGCCGCCAGTACATAGCGATGCCCGGCCTCGTTCATCCATTGCCAGGCGTTGCGTTCCTGCTCCTGGATGCTGGTGAAATAACTAAAGTGGACAACGTCCAGCTTCGAGAACAGGATCAGCTGTTCACTGAAGTCAATGATACCGATCGTGGCATCGGAAGGCAGTCTGGTTTCAGCTGCGGAGAGTATGTTTCTGGGTGTCCGCAATGGCTCCATCAAGGTATAGCCCCAGGTGGAGTAGAGTAGCCAGGTCACCATAAGGGCAGTAAAGAATCGCATAATTGCAGCTCGTCGCCACAGGCCAGCCAACAGAAACAACCAGGTCAGACCAAGGGTGAGCATGAAGCTGCCTGCCGTGTGCAGATCTGTGGGGTTCCGGCTATAGTCGGCAATCTTGTCAACCAGGGGTGGGTGATCTTGCCAGGCCAGGACGCCGAGCACGATCAGGGCCAGTGACAGCGCTCCCTGAAGTCCCGTGAGAAATAGTCCAAGCCAGCGTGCCTGCGCTTTTCCGGCGGTGATCGCCGCAACGGCGATGGCGAAGATTGGCAGCGCCGGTAGTATGTAGACTCCACGTTTGCCGGGGCTGAAGCTGAAGAAGCCCACGACCACCAGCACCCAAACCAGCAGCACGACAATCACTGGTTGGTGCTTCAGAGCATCCCTCAATGGCCGCAGGCAAGCCAGCAGTAACAGTGGCAAGGGGAACCAAAGCACGGGGATCACGGTGGTCAGGAAGTAATGCCAGGGCTTCAGGTGTCCCCAGGAATTGGCGTAGCGCTCCCCGGTTTGCCTGAACAGGATGTTGTCCCGATACGCCAGGGCTTCAGTGGTATTGATCGCATCCACATACAGCACCATAGGGATCAGCCAGAGTCCTGCCACTGCCAGCATTACCAAGGGGCCGAAAACGGCACGGTAGTGCATGCGTTCAGCGAACAGTGTCCGGTCGCGCCAGTGCAGGATCAGCAGCGGAATCATCATCATCAACGCTGGAAGAAATCCGACTCCCTTGGTGATGATGCCCAGCCCCATGAATCCCCACGCAGTGAAATACCAACCCCAGGCCGGGCCGCAGAAAAAGTGGCGCAGCAGACCATAGCAGGCCAGAGTAATCCAGCAGACAACCATGCCATCTATCTGGGCCGATTTGGCCTGCATCAGGAACTGGGGTGCGAGCAGTAAGAGCAACACAGCCACCGCCGCGATATGCCGGTTCCACAGGCGTATAGCAAGGTCGTAGACAGCGATCACAGTGATCATGCCACACAGGGCGTTAGGGAGCAGAAAGGCGAGCTTAAGGTTGCCCGTGAGCCAGTAAAAGAATGCAATGGACCACATGAACACCGGGGGCTTGTCCGGGTAAAACTCGCCGCCGCGCATGGGAATGAGCCACTGTCCTGAATCCACCATTTCGCGGGCAACCTCGGCGAACCTCGGTTCATCAGCGGGCCAGGGCGAACGTAGCCCCATACCACTGAAAATCATCACGCCGGTAAAGGCCAGCAACAATAGGAGCAGCCGATCGCGAGACAGCGCCAGAAGTTGCTCGTACATATCTTGAGAAAGACTTCGGGAGAACATGGGGTAGGTCAGGGAATGGTTGCGTTGTTGGTGGTATAGATAACCACCCATCAGCGACGCGAGTATGAACAGGGCCAGGCTAATGCCGAACCGATAGTGGTCGGCGTTCCCTATGCCGGCGCCGGCGAGTGCGAAAACCAGCATTTGTGGCAGGTAGCCCAGGCTACTGCCGGCGATAAAGGGTAAAAAGCGGATGCTGGCGCAACCAGCGATCAGGTTGGTCAGCAGGTTGCTGCCCACCGGTAGTAAACGCACCATCAGGATCTTGCTCGCGGTCTGGTGCTCGAACAGACTGTCAAACTGAGCCATCCGACGGCCAAAGCGCCGGATCAGGCTATGCCGGAACACTAGCCGGGCTGTCCCGAAGCACATCGTGGCACCTATCAAAGTCGCTACAGTGGATAATATCGTGCCGTAGATAGAGTCCAGTGCGAATCCCAGCACGAACGCCAGCATTTGCCGTGGTCCGCCCACGGCGGTAAATACACTACCGGCGGCGGTCACCGCCAACCATCCGGCGAGACCATGGGATGACAGGTAGACAGCTACCCGGTTTTCGTCCGACAGGAATGCCAGCCAGCCCTGCTCGACTGCTAGCAGACTTAGGCTTCCGATGATGGCGAACAGAAGCCAGCGATACCATCGCATCATGTTAGCCTGGCTCCGTTTCCGGGAGTTCCGCGATCTGTGCAACCCGTGTGCGGTGCAACAGCCACATCACCCCGGCCAAGTCGAGCAGACCCGCCCAGCCACGGTTCCAGGCGTTGTACTTGGAGTTACCTTGCAGGCGATTTCGGTGATTGACTTCCACCACATCGATCTCGCCACCGATGCCGCGCACCAACGCCGGAATAAAACGATGGCCGTGATTGAACCAGGGCAGCTTCAGGAATGTTGTTTTGGGAAACAATTTCAGGCCACAGCCGGTATCCGGTACGCCATCGTGCAGCAAGGCAGCACGAACACGGTTGGCGACTCTGGACTGGAACCGCTTCCAGGCAGTGTCTTTGCGGTTGCGGCGGTAGCCGGCAATACAAAAGTCCTGACCCTGATGAGCCGATGCCCGGTCCAGTAGAAGGGGAATGTCCGAAGGATCGTTCTGTCCATCGCCGTCCATGGTGATGATGAGATCGCCACGAGCCTGACGAATCCCCGTCTGCAGAGCCATGCTTTGCCCCACGCTGGTGGCGTGACGAACTACCTGAATCGGGCAGCCCAGATCGTGGGCGGTGGACGCGGCGGTTCTTAGTGTGCAGCCGCTACTGCCGTCATCCACTATCACCACTTCGAAGTGGTCGTAGTTGCTCAGCACATAATAGATTTCGGCGATCAAGCGACTGATATTTTCCTGCTCGTCCTTGGCTGGAATAACGACGGACAAAAAATGGTTTGATTCCATGTCATCGGACCTGTTTTGCTAGGAAACCCTCGGATCGAACCCCTGGTTCGTCGGGAGACTGGCCGGGAAGGCGTCACATCAGTTGCAAAAGTATCCGCTAAAATCCTTAAGTGAACCTTAATCAGCCTCTGGATTTCAGTTGGTAATTCCAGTTTGGTGCAGAGGTGGCTTTGGCGGGAAGGTGCGTTGATTGCTGCAGCATTAGCCTTGAACTTAGGGAGGTCTGAAAACAGTGCCAAAGTACCATATGGCTCTTTTGCCACCACCGCTAGGATGAGACATGAGTTATCGGCACAGCCGCTGATTCACCCCTGAATGCGCTAACAATCATGACAATAGAGGTAAGCATTATGTGGACCAAACCAGCCTACGAAGATCTGCGCATCGGTTTCGAAGTCACCATGTACTTCGCCAACCGCTGAAAGCTGAAACGGCCAGCCTTTTGCCGCTGGCCGTTTTGCTTCCGGAGTCTTACTCATGCACATCCACGTACTTGGTTCTGCAGCGGGGGGTGGTTTTCCCCAGTGGAACTGTAATTGCTCCAACTGTGACGGCTTCCGCAAAGGCACACTGAATGCCCGGGCGCGAACCCAGTCCTCCATTGCTGTCAGCGAAGATGGCGAACACTGGATCCTGTTTAACGCCTCACCGGATATTCGTGCCCAGCTGGCCTCTTTCGCGGCCATGCAGCCCGCCAGGGCTTTACGGGACACCGGCATCAGCGCTGTGCTTTTGATTGATAGCCAGGTAGATCACACCACCGGCCTGCTGACCCTGCGCGAGGGTCTGCCGCTGGATGTCTGGTGCACGGAGCAGGTCCATGAAGACCTGAGTGGCGGTTTTCCGCTGTTCCGGATGCTGGAACACTGGAACGGGGGGCTGAACTGGCGGGAAATACCCGCCACTGACAACGAGTCTTTCACGATTCCCCGCGCGCCGTCCCTGAGGCTCACTGCGATTCCGCTGCTGAGTAACGCACCGCCTTATTCACCGCGTCGGGACAATCCGCACCCGGGCGATAATATCGGCGTCTTTGTGGAAGACACCCGCACCGGGCAGACGGTGCTTTATGCGCCCGGGCTGGGGGAGCCGGACGCACGAATCCTGGCCTGGATGCGCAAGGCCGATGTACTGATGGTGGATGGCACCGTCTGGCATGATGACGAAATGATCCGCCAGGAGGTCGGCACCAAAACTGGTCAGGCCATGGGCCATCTGGCCCAGAGCGGCCCCGGAGGCATGATGGAAGTGCTCGGCACCATGCCGGCGAAGCGCAAGATTCTGATTCATATCAATAACACCAACCCGATCCTGAACGAGGACTCCCCGGAACGTGCGGAACTGACGCGCCATGGGATTGAGGTGTCCTGGGATGGAATGCATATTGACCTGTCGGGGCAGCCATGAACGCCAAAGCCAACTCCGCCATGAACCGTACGGACTTTGAACAGGCTCTGCGGGACAAGGGACAGTATTACCACATCCACCACCCGTACCATAAAGCCATGTACGGCGGGCAATGCACGCCAGAACAGATTCGTGGCTGGGTGGCCAACCGGTATTACTACCAGATCAATATCCCCCAGAAAGACGCTGCAATCATGGCCAATTGCCCGGACGCCAGCGTGCGCCGGATGTGGTTGCAACGGATACTGGACCACGATGGTCACGAAGGTGATGCCGGTGGCATCGAAGCCTGGTTGTGCCTGGCGGAAGCGGTGGGGTTGAGTCGGGAAGAAGTCATCGACCAGCGTCATGTGCTGCCCGGAGTGCGCTTTGCCGTGGATGCCTACCTGAACTTTGCCCGCCGGGCGACCTGGCAGGAAGCGGCCTGCTCCTCCCTGACCGAACTGTTCGCCCCGGAGATCCACCAGTCCCGGCTGGACAGCTGGCCGCAACATTACCCGTGGATCGAAGAGAGCGGCTACCACTATTTCCGCAAACGGCTTTCGGAAGCCCGGCGGGATGTGGAGCACGGCCTGACGATCACCCTGGACAGTTTCACCACGGCTGCCTCACAGGCCCGTGCCCTGGAAATCCTCCAATTCAAGCTGGATATCTTATGGTCTATGTTGGATGCCCTGACTATGGCTTACCTGCACCGGACGCCACCGTACCACACCGTAACCGATCAACCGGTCTGGCACCGGGGGCTGTGGTGACCGACAGCATGGCAAGGGTGCCCCGCCTGCGCCCGGGCTTCCGCTTCCAGTGGGAGCCGGTGCAGGACTGTTATGTACTGTTATACCCGGAAGGCATGGTGAAGCTGAATGGTAGCGCCGGTGCTATCCTGAACGAAGTGGATGGCCAGCGCAGTGTGGCCGATATTGTCGCCACCCTCGAACAGCAGTTTCCGGATGCCGGTGCCCTGGAAGGGGATGTGAACGACTTTCTCCGGGATGCCTGCCAGCAACATTGGATCGAGATGTCATGACCAGTTCCGAGGCAGCCAAAACGGTCAGTAACCCGCATCAGGCGGGGCCACCACTCTGGTTGCTGGCGGAGTTGACCTATCGGTGTCCGCTGCAGTGTCCCTACTGTTCCAATCCCCTGGATTTCGCCAGCACCGAGCAGGAACTGACCACGGACGAATGGGTGAGCGTGTTGCGCCAGGGTCGTGCCATGGGGGCCGCGCAACTGGGGTTTTCCGGCGGGGAGCCCCTGGTTCGTCAGGATCTGCCGGATCTGATCGCTGAAGCGCGCCATCTTGGCTATTACAGCAACCTGATTACGTCTGGCCTGGGGCTCAGCGAAGCGAAGGTGAACGCTTTCCGGGATGCCGGCCTGGATCATATCCAGGTCAGCTTCCAGGCGTCTGACCCGGAGCTCAACAATGCGGTGGCGGGTTCCCGTAAGGCCTTCGACCAGAAGCTGGCCATGGCCCGCGCGGTGAAGGAAGCCGGCTACCCGATGGTGCTTAATTTCGTGATCCACCGTCACAACATCCATCAGATGAATGACATCATGGCGCTGTGCGAGCGCCTGGGCGCCGATTACGTCGAGCTGGCCACCTGTCAGTATTACGGCTGGGCGTTCAAGAATCGCGAGGGGCTGATGCCGTCCCGGGCGCAACTGGAAAAGGCGGAAGCTGAAGTTCAGGCCTATCGACAACAGTTGGCCGTCAGTGGCTCGGCGATGAAGCTCATCTTCGTCACCCCGGACTACTACGAGGAACGCCCCAAGGCCTGTATGAATGGCTGGGGCAGCCTGTTCCTGACTGTGGCCCCGGACGGTACGGCCTTGCCGTGTCACAGCGCAAAATTGCTGCCCATTGATTTCCCGAGTGTGCGGGAGATGGAGCTCAAGACCATCTGGTATGACAGCCCCGGTTTCAATCATTACCGGGGCGATAGCTGGATGCCCGAGCCCTGTCGGTCCTGTGATGAAAAAGGCAAAGACTTCGGCGGCTGTCGCTGTCAGGCGTACCTGTTGACCGGCAACGCCGTCAACGCCGATCCGGTGTGCAGTAAATCCTCGCACCATGACCGAATCCTGGCGGCGAGGAGAGCCGCCGACCACGCCACGGCGGGCATTGACGAGCTGACCTATCGCAATGCGGATAACTCCAGACTGTTCTTCAGGGGCTGATGTTTCCTGCGCCCCTACCTGCGATTCAGACCCCGGCAGGCAGCCTGTCCTGCTGAGCGCCGAGGACGCCTGTGCCTCCTACATCCAGCGCGGGGCACTGTCGGTTTCGCGGGCCGGCGTGTTCTGGCTTCAAACTGAACCGGCCCTTGGCATAACGGCGCTGTGGCACCTGACAGACCAGGGCCCGGCACGGCTGGGGCCACAAGGTTTGAGTATTCGCAGTCGGGTCAATGGGTATGGCGGGGGAGCGCTGGCCGCGTCGGATCTCGGTGTGTTTGTGGTGAGCGAGGATCAACAGATTCACTTCATTGATCGGATGGATGGCCACTGCCAGCAACTGACCGAAGAGCGGGGAGTTGCCTATGGTGGGCTGGTGGCAGATCCGACGCGACACAGAGTGCTCGCGGTAAGGGAGAGGGACGGTCAGCAGCAGTTGGTGGCTGTGGGCCCGGAACAGGGCATCCAGATCCTGCATTGTGGCCAGGATTTTTATGGAGCACCGGCACTTTCCGATGACGGATGCCATATTGCCTGGGTCAGTTGGCAGTTGCCGGATATGCCCTGGCTCCGGTCCGAGCTCTGGACAGCGGTGGTGACGGAGAGTGGTTGGCTCCGCGGCTGCGAAACCTGGCCGACGCCATCGGAAGCGTCGGTACAGCAACCGGTGTTTGCCGGCGACACCCTGCGGATACTGTCAGATCACGGCGGCTGGTGGCAGCCGTGGCGCCTGGACCCGGACGGCATTAACGGTGACTGGGTAACGTGCGATGTGCCGCACCTGGATCATGCCAATGCGCCCTGGCAACTGGGGGAGTCTCACCATGTATCCCTGGTGGGTGGTGGCTGGGCCAGGGTTCGCTATTGCAACGGGACCGGTGAACTCTGGCTGCTCGACCAGGACGGTCGTCAGGGCCGGAGGCTGGCCCCCACATTCAGTGATTTTCGTGATCTGTGTTCAGTAGGGGCGGAGTTGTATTGTATTGCCCGATCCTCCAGGCGGCTGGATGCGGTGCTGGCAATCAACCCCGGCACCGATCAGGTGCGAGTTGTCGCGGGTGGCGAAGAGGCCATGAAGGGGAACTCACCGGCCTTGCCGCAGAACTTTGTGGTGCCGGCTGGAAGCGCCTCCGAGCCGGGTATTCAGGGCTTTTTCTACAGCCCCACCTCAGCGGAGCCGGAGAATCCGCCGCCCCTGATCCTGGTAGCCCACGGTGGCCCGACCTCGGCAGCCTATCCGGTCTTCAACCCTCACATACAGTTCTGGTGCCAGCGCGGATTTGCCGTGGCTGAAGTTAACTATCGTGGCAGCTCCGGTTTTGGCAGACAGTTCCGGTTAGCGCTCGCGGGTCGCTGGGGCGAAGCCGATGTCGAGGACATGGAGCGGGCGGCCGATTATCTGGCCGAGTGCGGCCTCGTTGACGGCCGTCGCCTGTTTATACAGGGCCGAAGTTCCGGAGGGTACACGGTATTGATGACATTGATCGCCAGTCGCCGCTTTGCCGCCGGCGCAAGCATGTATGGTGTGACCGATCCGTTACGCCTGCGGGCGGCAACCCATCGATTTGAGTCCGGATACCTGGATTGGCTGCTGGGCTCTCCACACCAACATCCGGAGCGCTGGCACGCACGGACGCCGCTGCACCAGGCCGGCCGCATCCGGACACCGATGATTTTCTTCCAGGGTGGTCAGGACCAGGTGGTGGTTCCCGAGCAGACCAGGGCCATGATTGCCATGATGCAAGCCGCCGGCTTATCGCCGGAGCTGCACTGGTTTGACGACGAGGGCCATGGTTTCCGGCAGCGGACCAGCCAGATTACCCTTCTGGAACGGCTGCTGGACTTTTATCAGCGAGCGTCTTTCTCGTAGGCCCTTTTGTTGCGGTAAGCCGAGGGCGAACTTTTGAACTCCTTGCGGAACATTCTGGAAAAATGGCTGCCGTCGACAAAACCCAGTTCCATGGCGATATCGGTGAGCGATTCATGGCCGCACAGCAGCCTCTGCCGCGCTGATTTCAGTCGCCTCTTATTTATCCAGCGCTTTGGGGACATGCCTAGTGAACTATTGCATTCACGTTTGAAGGTACTGACACTCAGGCCGAACTTTTCCGCAAATTGTTCCACACTCCATGGCTGCATGTAGTGGGATTCAAGAAACTGCCGAAGTCGGGCATTACGGCCCCCGGCCGATGTGAATTTCATGTGGCTCAGCAACTGGTGACAACAGCTTGTATCGAGCAGATAGAACAGGATTTCCCGAACCTTTTCTTCCAGGAACAGGCTGTTCACCCTCTCCGGATAATCGAAGAATGCCCGCAAAGAGAGCATGGAAGTATCCAAAAACGGGGTTTTCTCGAAACTGACCCATGGCTTCAGCATTGAGGGTTCCGGTCTTGGTTCTCGCTCGGGGATGGGCAGCCGGATCGCCTGATCACTGAAAAAACTGCCCAGGAATTCATCTTCAATCAGCACCATCAAGGACTCGAATCCGTTCGGACACTGATGGTCCGCCACCTCCGTCATGATGTAAGAGCCTTTTGGGATGAAGGCCCCCTGGTGGTCCGAGAGAATCGCTTCCTCATCGGAAACCTTGAGGCGTTTGCCCCCTTTGTTGACAAACAACAGTAAGGACTTGTTGAGGACGACCTCATTCACCACCTCCTGTTTTCGATGCTGATAGCGGATGATCTCTAGGTGTTCTGTCCTGAAGTGTGCAAACGGAGTGGCGTTTTCAAAGAGGTGGTCGGGAACCGTGATAGTCATGGTCGCAGATGTCCTTTCAAGAATGTGACGAGCTTCCGGATGCTCGGCCAGACAATCAGGTCACCGGTAAAACAGAGCTGTAAGCACAAATGAGTGACCCGAATGTAAAAGCTTTACGGCAAAACGGATCTTACTATACGCGCCGACTGAATACGGAGAAAAACCTATGGACTTTTTGAACATGTTCAAGCAAAGGATGGCTTGGGTCCTGTTAGCGGCTGCAATGCCTGCAGCGGGACAAGCGGAAACAGTGGACGGCTTCAGTTCGCCGGAGTCCGTTTTGGCCATGGGCGACCAGTACCTGGTTGCCAACGTCGGTAAGAAGCTTGATCCCACGGGTAAGGATGGCGATGGCTATATAAGCCTTGTTGGCCCTGGAGCGGAGCGCAAAAGGGACATGTTCGACGGCAATGTCCGACTGGATGCGCCAAAGGGCATGGGCATATACCAAAGGGTCCTCTATGTGGCTGATATTGATCGCCTGGTTGGTATCGACCTGGAGACGGGAATCCAGGTCCAGGAACTGTCCTTTGCTTCTAAGGGAGTTGGCTTCCTCAATGATGTGGCGATCAGCGAAGCCGGAACCCTGTATGTCAGCGCTACCGATACCGGTGCGATCTTCCAGGTCAACCTCAATTCGGGTGAGTTGGTTGGGCAACCTCTGCCGATTGCCCCCCTTCCCGGGCCCAATGGCCTGTATGTCGATGAATCGCGTCAGCGGCTGATCGTCGCCAGCTTCGGGACAGATGAGCTTCCAGGGGAGCTCGGTGTGCTGTCGTTGGAAACTGGCGAGTATCGAGGCATCGCCGGCGTTAACGGGCTGTTTGATGGTGTTGGTCTGGTGGATGAGAACACCGCCCTGGTGTCGGATTGGGGCAAGTTTGAGCCCGGTGCGGGCGAGCTGAAAACGGTGGATCTTCGCTCGGGAAAGGTAACCGTCGCTCATCGGGAGGCCAGTGGTCCCGCCGATTTTGCCCTGTTGGATGATGGCAGGTACGTCTTGCCCAACATGCTGGATGGCACTTTCACAATTGGGAGTCTCGAGCCCTGAAGTCGCTGGATCGACCGTTTGGGCATACAATAAAAGGACTGCAGCTATGAGAAATGAACCACCGGGCCACGAACTCTGAATCTGGTCATGCCACCAGGTCCATATGTTGTGGTGACGGATAGTTGATGATGTGAACTTGCGGTAAACTCTCGTAATACAGATAACAATAAAATTATCGAGAGCGGTCATGAACCACGATATATCGGCCCTACGGAAATTTGTTTCGCCCGAAATTGTCTTTGGCGCGGGCGCGCGCAAGTCCGTGGCCAATTTCGCCAGTAACTTCGGGGCAAAACACGTACTGCTGGTTTCCGATCCCGGCGTGGCGGCTGCTGGCTGGGTGAATGAGATTGTGACGCTGCTGACGGATGCCGGCATTCGCACCACGATATTTACCGGAGTGTCACCCAATCCCAAGGTGGATGAGGTGATGGCGGGCGCCGAGTTGTACAAGTCCAGCGAGTGCGATGTCATTGTCGCCATTGGTGGGGGAAGCCCCATGGATTGCGCCAAGGGTATTGGTATTGTGGCCACGCACGGCCGCAGCATTCTGGAGTTCGAGGGGGTGGATACCATTACTCATCCTTCACCTCCGCTGATATTGATACCAACCACCGCGGGTACATCGGCGGATGTCTCGCAATTTGCGATCATTTCCGATCCCCAGCGGCGTTTCAAGTTTTCCATCATCAGCAAGGCGGTGGTCCCCGATGTCTCCCTGATTGATCCGGAAGTCACGGAAACTATGGATGCCTATCTGACGGCCTGCACGGGTGTGGATGCCATGGTTCATGCGATCGAGGCGTTCGTTTCCACCGGCAGTGGGCCGTTGACCGATAGCCATGCCCTGGAAGCGATTCGGCTCATTAACCGAAACCTTGAACCGTTAGTAGAGAACACCGCTAACCCATACCTGCGTGAACAGATCATGCTGGCCTCTATGCAGGCCGGGCTGGCTTTCTCCAACGCCATCCTTGGCGCGGTTCACGCCATGTCCCACAGCCTTGGTGGCTATCTGGATCTGCCACACGGTTTGTGTAATGCGTTGTTGCTGGAACATGTTGTGGCCTATAACTACGTCTCGGCGGAGGACCGTTTCCGCCGGGTGGCGGAGGCGATGGACATCGATACCCGCGGTATGGGCAAGCCTGAAATCAAGAAGCGGTTGATGAACCGTATTGTCGAGCTCAAACGCAAGGTCGGGCTGGAGGCGCGGCTCGCCGAGTTGGGGGTTACCGTGTCCGATATTCCGTACCTGTCCGGGTTCGCCCTGCAGGACCCCTGCATACTCACGAATCCCCGCAAGTCCAGTTTGCGGGATGTCCAGGTCGTTTATGAAGAAGCCCTCTGAGGAAAAGGACAGCGGCTATGGAGTGGGCGACCTGTTGGGGCTGGGAAGCCAGTCGGTCCGCAAGAACTATTACCCCGCACTGCAGCAACGCATAGAGGAACTGGAGAAGGAGCGTAACCGCTATAAGTGGCTGTTTGAGAACGCACTTCATGGCATCTTTCAGGCCAACATGCGTGGTGGTTTTCTGGCCTGCAACCCGGCGATGGCCCGTATCTGCGGATACGCCAGCCCTGAAGACCTGAAACAACGGGTGATTCGACTGCGAGAGCAGTTGTTCTGCAGTTCCAATGAGTTTGACAAGATTCGCCAGGAGCTCCTGGACGAGGGCAGTCTGCGCGTTCGGGAGACCCGTTTGCGGCGGGTGGACAACACCCCGGTGCATGTTGCGATCTCCATATTGCGACGCCCGGACCTGGGCCCGGAAGTGGTGGAAGCGTTCGTGGCGGATATCACCGAACGGGTTCAGGCCCGGCAAAAGCTGGAACAGCTCAATGCTGATCTGGAACGACGGGTGGAAGAGCGCACCGAAGCCTTGCAGAACGCCAACTTCGGGCTGCGCTACCAGATCGAGGAGCGGGAAAAGGTTGAGCGCGAACTGGTGGTCGCCATGGAGGCGGCGCGGGAAGCCAACCGCAGCAAGGACAAATACCTGGCTGCCGCCAGCCACGACCTGATGCAGCCGCTGAATGCCGCCAGGCTGATGATTTCTGCCCTTCAGGACAGCCAGTTGCCGGACCAGGAGCAGCGCATGGTGCACCAGGTTCACCGCGCCCTTGAGGGGGCGGAAGACCTGTTGGCGGATCTGCTGGATATCTCCAAGCTGGATCAGCAGGCGATGAGGCCGGATCTGGCCTTTACTGACGTGGCGGCGCTTGCGACCGGGCTGGGAGAGGAATTTGAAGCGGTGGCGGCTAATGCCGGTTTGCAGTTCCGGATTCATACGGCGCCCGCAATGGTCAAAACCGATCAGCGTATGATGACCCGCATTATCCGCAATCTGTTAAGCAATGCCTTTCGCTACACCCGTCAAGGGGGCGTTCTGCTGGCTTTGCGCGCGCGCGGTGACTGCCTGCGCATCGAAGTCTGGGACACCGGGGTGGGCATCGAAGAGGGTAAGCTCCGTGACATCTTCAGGGAATTCCACCAATTGCTGCCCCAGGGCACCGGCGGGCGTCAGGGCGTGGGTTTGGGACTGGCCATTGTGGAACGCATGGTCAGGATTCTGGGGTACGATATTGACGTCGCCTCCCGACCGGGCAGGGGATCCCGGTTCGTATTGACTGTTCCCCTGGAGAAAAGCATGTCTGGCCAGGCAGAGGCCGGGGAAACGCATCCGCTCGAATCCTTTGCCGAAGGCTTCAACGGTGCCCGGGTACTGGTCATTGATAATGAACAGGCCGTTCTGGATTGCATGCAGGTATTGCTGGAACGCTGGGGGTGCTCGGTCATGGCCGCTCGCAGTGACATTGAGGCCTTGCAATTGCTGGCAACGGCGGAGCAGCTCCCATCAGTGATACTGGCGGATTATCATCTGGATAATAACCTGACGGGCTGTGAAGCCATCTATAGCGTCCGCCGTAAACTGGATCGTGATATTCCCGCCGCAATTATTACTGCCGACAGCAGTGACAATATCCGCAGTCTGGTGCGTGCCCAATACCTGCCGATCCTCAACAAACCCGTCAAACCCAATCGGCTGCGGGCATTGTTGACGAGTCTGCTGGGGCCATCTTCGGAATAACGAACTAACCCGTCATGGCCCGAGGGTCTACACTGATTCCTGAGATCCCATGAATTTCAGGAGAGTGCATCATGGCAATAACCGATAACGCCCTGACCAATCACGAAGTGACCATCTGCCTGGCAGGCGGTGCTGTCCTCGGCCCGTTCAATGCCACGTGGTCCCAGGACAATGGTGGAGATGTCCGTGAGCTCGTGAAGGAATACGATGCCTTTTTGCAGGGTGAGAAGCAGCACCGATTCAAGTTTCATCTCCACGATACCTACACCAATACCGTCCAGACATTAGTTGTTAACTTTGAACAGGTTACGGGAATTTGTGACCATGTGAGGCTGAAATCCCACCACGGGGGGTGACGATTCCCTGATACCGATAAGGAGAGGGTGTCATGAGTGAATTCAGAACGGAAAAAGACAGTCTCGGAGAGGTGCGTGTGCCAGCGGACGCTCTCTGGGGCGCGCAGACACAACGCGCCGTTGACAACTTCCCGGTCAGTGGTCAGCCCATGCCGTCGGCGTTCATTGCCGCTGTTGCCCGGGTCAAGCAGGCAGCGGCGGAGGCCAATGCCAGTCTTGGCTTCCTGGATAATGAAAAGCGGGATGCGATCATCGATGCATGCGAACACGTGGTGAATGGCGATTTTGCAGACCAGTTTCCGGTGGACCGCTATCAGACCGGTTCTGGCACCAGCACAAATATGAATGTCAACGAAGTGATTGCTGCGTTGGCGGCGCGTGCCGGTGTCCAGGTAAACGCCAACGATCACGTCAATATGAGCCAGAGTTCCAATGACGTGATACCGACCGCCATCCACGTCAGTGCCGTTACGGTGGTTCAGACCCAACTGTTGCCCGCGTTGTCTCACCTCTGCGGTGTCATCTACGAGCGCGAAGCGCTGTTCTCGGAACAGGTTAAAACCGGGCGGACCCACCTGATGGATGCCATGCCGGTGACTGTGGGGCAGGAACTTCGCACCTGGCGGGAGCAACTGCAGGCGACGGAAAAGCGTGTGGAAGCGGCGGCTGACGATCTGATGGCATTGCCGCAGGGCGGGACTGCGGTAGGCACCGGGATAAACGCACCGGATGAATTTCCCGCACAATTCGTCAAGTTCCTGGCGACCGACACCGGTTACCATTTTCGTTCCCTGGAGCACAAATTTGTCGGGCAAAGTGCGATCGATTCGCCGGTGGCGCTGTCTGCCCAACTCCGGGGCGTGGCAATCGTACTGACCAAGATCGCCAATGATCTGCGGTGGATGAACAGTGGGCCTATTCATGGGCTGGCAGAAATCAGTTTGCCTGCGCTGCAACCCGGCAGCAGCATTATGCCGGGGAAAGTGAATCCGGTGATTCCGGAATCGGTGGCCATGGTCAGTGCCCAGGTCATGGGGATGGATACAACGATTGCGCTGGCGGGTCAGTCCGGTAATTTCCAGCTCAATGTGATGCTACCGCTGGTGGGGGCCAATCTGTTGGATATGGTTTCATTGCTGAGTAACGCTTCCACCATGCTGGCAGAAAAAGCAATCAAGGGTCTCACGGTCAACGTGGATAACCTGAACGCCGGTGTGGGACGAAATCCGGTGCTGGTCACTGCGCTGAATCCGGAAATTGGCTACGCCCTGGCGGCGGACATCGCCAAGGAGGCCTATCGTACCGGTCGCCCGGTGATTGATGTGGCAGAGGAACGAAGTGGGCTGGACAGAGCCCGGCTGGAAACGTTGATGGATCCGCTCAAACTGACCCGTGGCGGGGTTTCCTGAACCGGAGGCTGATTGACTTGATCCTGGCACTGGAGTTGTTTGTGATGTTGGTGCTGGCTAACGGAGCCCCGGTGGTTGCCAGGAGATTGTTCGGCCATCATTGGTCGGCACCGGTGGACGGTGGCCGACTCTGGCGCGATGGTCGCCCACTGCTGGGCGAGAGTAAAACATGGCGTGGTGTGGTGGCTGGCACACTGAGTTGTGGCCTGTTTGCCATGGCAGTGGGTTTGGGACTGTTCTTTGGTTCCCTGTTCGGTTTTATGGGGTTGCTCGGCGATATGCTCAGCAGCTTCATCAAGCGTCGCCGTGGATTGGCGGCCAGCGCCAGGGCTTTATGGCTGGATCAGGTTCCGGAAGCGCTATTGCCCATGATTCTGGCATTTTTCTGGTTGCCCGTGGGGCTCTGGCAGGCTTTGGCGGTTGTGGTGCTGTTTACCCTGTCCAATATAGTGTTCTCACCCCTGCTTTACCGTTTGGGTATCCGGCACCAGCCGCACTGACCATTATTTGGGGCCCCGGGTCAGGGTGTGGATCGTCACTTCCGGTGGGCAGTTCAGGCGCACATTGATCACCGAGGTGCCTGATCCCGGCGAGGTGTAACCCTGCATGCCATTCATTCGCCAGTGCCCACGGCCGAGAGCCCTAGGGCAATCAGAATCCAGGGTGACGGGGAAGCCGCCGGGCAGGCAGATCTGACCACCGTGGGTATGGCCACACAGAAATATGTCGTATCCGGCGTGTGCGGCTTCCCGATAGATCTCCGGTGTATGGCTAAGCAAAATGCTGATGCCCGCAAGGGGAATGTTATCCCCTGCCCGATGCAGATTGTGAACCTTGTAGAAATGGGCATCATCCACCCCGGCGAGGTAGAGGATTTCTCCATTGCGATGAATCTCTGAATGTTCGTTCATCAGCAGCCGGTAGCCCATGTCTTCCAGTCCGGGAACCATCCTTATACTGTCGTGATTGCCAAGCACCGCGTAGGCATCGCCGCGAATCGCATCCCGGAGTTTTGCCATGCCATCGAGCGCTTCGTCCACGGGCCCCCAGGTCAGGCGTCGGTAATCACCGGTGAGCACGCACAGATCGTATTCCAGGGGGGTAATCTGGTCGATGACCGACTGAAGGTTGGCCTCGTCCATATCGACATGCAGGTCCGTCAGATGGAGAATGCGGAAACCTTCAAAGGATGCCGGCAGATCAGGTACATGAAACGAGTTGTTGGTGGTGGTCAGGTGTCGACTGTTGTTTTGCCCGCGCCGAAGCAGGCCGGACATTTGCAGACAGAAACGGATAAACCCAGGCGCTAATGCCCAGTTTTCAAGGTGGAATGTCTTGTGGTTCGGTCCGAATACCTTGGCTTCGGCTTCCCGTTCGATCCCCAGCCTCTGGCGGGCGTGGACCGGGCCAAGCCGGAGGCTTAAGCGGTACTCCAGTAGTTCATCCTGACTTTCTGGTGTATGGGCCCTGGCGGTCATGTTAGATCCTGCATTGCACGTATTGGCAAACCCTAACTCCATTATGGTTGGCTTGGGGAGGGTTGCAACCGCAGTGATACAATGTTCATGTTTCACCAAACAAGCGGAGGCGGTTATGACAACATCATGCAATATTCCGGGGCTGGAAGTGCCGCGCAGCCGGTTCCCTGATCCGGAGCAGGATCTCGATGACAGTGCCGGCGCTGCCCATGTGGTCCTGGCTGGCGGGTGTTTCTGGTGCGTTGAAGCGGTTTTCCTGGCGATCAACGGTGTAACATTCGTGGAGTCCGGTTATGCTGGCGGTAGTGCCGACACCGCGAATTACGAAGCCGTGTGCGGTGGCCAGACTGGCCATGCCGAAGTGGTGGATGTTCACTATGATCCATCCAAAGTCAGCTTTGGTCAGCTATTGAAAGTCTTCTTTTCCGTGGCCCACGACCCCACCCAGTTAAATCGTCAGGGGCATGATCGGGGCACCCAATACCGGTCCGCGGTGTTCTATGAAACGCTGGAGCAGAAGCGTGTGGTTGAAGCCTACATCCGTCAACTGGACGCTGCCGGGGTCTATCCGGAGCCCGTCGTTACCCGGCTGGAGCCGCTGGAGGCTTTCTATCCGGCCGAGGCATACCACCAGAACTTCGCTGCCCAGAACCCCTATCAACCCTACGTCATGGCGGTCGCCGCACCGAAGGTGGAAAAGCTGGAGAAGACCTATAGCGATTATCTGAAACCCGATTACCGCAACGACGACACAGCCTGAGGAGATTGTCATGAGTGTTTCTGCTTCCGGATACGAGCTGACCCCCCTGACCCCGTCGCAGGTTGAGGAAATGTCAGCAGACCTGTCGGCGGAAGAGCGCCGGGTGCTGCTTGACCACGGTACCGAACATCCCTTCTGCGGGACGTTGCTGGATAACAAGAAAGAGGGGGTCTACCACTGCCGGTTGTGTGACCTGCCATTGTTCAGTTCCAATTCCAAGTTTGATTCAGGAACCGGCTGGCCAAGCTTCTTCCAGCCTTATGACAAGGAGCATATCCGCTACATTGAGGACACCAGCCTGGGTATGACTCGCACCGAGATCCGGTGCCCCCGGTGCGACAGTCATCTGGGCCATGTATTTCCCGACGGACCGCCTCCCACCGGCCAGCGGTATTGCCTGAACTCTATTGCCATGGTGTTTCGGGATCAGTAAGGAACCTGCGTGATCAGACTGGATATGAGCCCGCTGACGGAGTCGGCGACCTTGCTGAGGCGGGCAGGGGTTGTTCTGGGATCGGTGGGGCTGACGGCGTTGTACTCCTTGCTGGTGCTGTTGCGGGCCCTGTTTGGCCAGCTGAATCGACCGATTGTCGACAAGTATTGCCGGGAGTGGTCGGCGGCTTTGTTGCGGTTGGTGCGGGTGAGTCTCACGGTACGGGGCGCGGTGCCTGATTTTGGCGATGGCCGGCGCTACATCATCATGTGCACCCATGCCAGCCATTACGACATCCCGGTGACCTTTGTCTCCATGCCCGGATCGGTGCGGATGCTGGCCAAGAAGGAGCTGTTCAGCATTCCGTTGCTTGGGCAGGCGATGAAGGCGGCGGAGTTTCCCTCTATTGACCGGGCCCACCGGCAGCGTGCCGTAAAGGACCTTGAAAAGGCCAGGGCGATGATGGAAAGCGGCATCGTGCTCTGGGCCGCGCCAGAAGGCACGCGCTCACCTGACGGCCACTTGCTGTCATTCAAAAAGGGCTGTTTCCACCTGGCGCTGGACACTCAGGCGGTGATCGTGCCGGTGGCCATTCGCGGCATTCACAAGGTCTTGCCGGCCAGGACATGGCGTATCAATCTGGGGCAGCCCGTGGATGTCCGGGTGGGTGCCCCGATCGATATGTCGGGTAAAGGCAAGGAAGATCTCGTGGCAGTGATGGCTGAGGTGCGCGGGCGCCTGGAAAACCTGCTGGGAGATGGTGAAGCCGCGTGATCTCCGCGGCACCACCTTTCCTGATCAGCTGATGATAGTCGACGCCAGATAGCCGGTGTAACTCACGTAAACCAGTAACAGCAGTGCGCCGTCGAAACGGCTGATCAGCTTGCGTTTTCCGGTCAGCCCTACCGTCATAAGCAGCAGTCCCAAAGTGAGCGCGGCCATAAGTGTCCAGTCACGGTAAAGGACTTCCGGATCAACGGTCAGGGGGTTTATGGTTGCCGCCAGGCCGACCACTGCGAGGGTGTTGAAAATTCCGGAACCCACAATGTTGCCGAGAATCAGGTCGTGCTCGTTTTTCTTGACTGCGGCCAATGCAGACGCCAGTTCCGGCAGAGAGGTGCCGATGGCGACGATGGTCAGGCCGATAATCAGATCGCTGACGCCCAGAGCCTGGGCGATGGTCACCGCGCCCCAGACCAGCATCCTCGAGCTGACAATCAACAACACCAGACCAACCACCAGCCATATCAGAGCGACTTTCAATGGCATTGGATGGGCGATCAGTTCCGCGTCGGTATCACCGACCAGGGTGTCTTCCTTGCCCCTGATCCCCTGGTAAATGGACCAGCCCATGACAGCGGCGAATACACCCAGCAATACCCAGCCGTCCAACCGGGTCAACTGTCCGTCCAGCAGTTGTACGCCGGCAATGGCGGTCAGCACCAGCAGTAGTGGCAGTTCCTTGCGGATCACCTGGGAGTGGACCGCGATGGGGGCGATCACCGCCGTCAGGCCTACGATCAGGGCAATGTTGGTGATATTGGAGCCGTAGCCATTACCCAATGCCAGGCCGGGGTTGCCATCGGCGGCGGCCATGGCGGAAACGGCCAGTTCCGGCGCCGAGGTGCCGAAACCAATGATCACCATACCGATCAGCAACGATGGCATGCCCAAGTGTTTGGCGGTAGCGGCGGCGCCTTCGACAAACCGGTCGGCACTCCAGACCAATAGAATAAGACCGGCAATAATGGCTCCAATTGCCAACAACATAATTAAACCTCAGTGAATGAAACGACCCAGCATGAATACCCCCGCATAGCCAAGGGTGTAAGCCAGCAAAAGGTGGCCAAGATACCGCATATAGGTAGCAAAGGTCAGCCCGGAAATCTTGCTCATAGCTACGATGCCGGCGGCCGAACCGATGACCAGCAGCGAGCCGCCAACACCGACAGCGTAGGTCAGCCCCATCCATTCCCCGGGACTCATCTCAATGCCGGACTTCAGCAAGGCAGCGGTTAGCGGCACGTTGTCGATGATGGCGGAGAAAATACCCATCAGGTAGTTGGCCGCGACCGGGGGCAGGATATCGTAGATTGCCACCAGTGACTGCAGGGCGTGGATTTCCTTGAGCATACCCACCAGCAGCAGAATTCCAAGGAAGAACAGTAAGGTTTCAAACTCGATCACGCGGATGTATTCCAGGATCGGGTCCAGGTCACTGTCCGTACTCATAAAGCGGGAAACCAGAAACATAATGGACAGACCAAACAGGAAAGTCAGTACGGGCGGAATGCTGAACAGAGCATTGCCTGAGATAGTGGCAATGATGGTTAACAGGAACAGGACACTGATCACCGCATCCACTGGGCGTACCTGATGGCTGGCGGCGTTGAGAGTAACCGTGCCGGTGAGCCCGCGGGACAGGAAAACCGCCAGGATTAACACCGTGATGGACGCGGGAATGGCGAGGGTCAGCAGGGTCAGGATTTCGACCTTGTCCGCCAGGAAAATCATCAGTGTGGTGACGTCCCCGGTGATCAGTGAGACGCCACCGGAGTTGACGGCAAAGACCACCAGGGTGATGAACTGTATGCGTTTTTTCAGCTCAAGGTCGAGCGAGAGAATCAGCGAACATGAGACTAAAGTGGCGGTGATATTGTCCGCCAAAGACGAGAAGATAAAACAGAAAAGGCCAGTCAGAAACAGCAGCTTCCGTTCGCTTACCTGTTTCGGCATGATCAGGTACACCACATTTTCGATCATACCCTTCTTGTTCAGGTACGCGACAAACGTCATGGCCGATACCAGAAATAGCCATAGCCCGGCAATTTCTGCAATGCTTTCGGCGAGTCCGGCGGAGATGGCAGACGTTTCCGTAGCGTCCTTACTGAAGACAAACAGCAGCATCCAGCTCAGCGTGCCGAAAAAAAGTGTAACCTTGGCCTTGTTGACGTGAATGACTTCTTCAAAAATAACGCCCAGCAAGGCCAGGATAGCCAGTAATACAAGAACAGGCTCGAGACTGAGCATAGGGCATCCTGAAAGCGGTTGGTTTTAGACAAGCGGCTGGATTTTAGACCTTTGACATGCTGGGGGCTACCGTTCGTAAGTAAAGACAACTGTCGGATTGCCATCTTTACAGGGGTGTAAAACGTACCCATTGACTATCGCAATTTATTCTTGGGGCAAAAACCGGGATAATTGCGCCACATATTCGGACAGGAAGCCGTTGCCGGGCCCTAGACTCCTTGCTCTGCAGGCTTCCCAAAGACCTCTTTGCTGATCGTGGAGAGGTGACAGGCTCAAAATCAAGCAGGGTGAAGACTAATGGCCGTAAGACAGGCGGATGTAGTGCTGGTCGGCGGGGGCGTCATGAGCGCTACCCTCGGCATGATGCTCAGGCAGCTGGACCCATCACTGGACATCGTCATGGTGGAGCGTCTCGATCACGTTGCCCATGAAAGCACCGATGGGTGGAACAATGCAGGCACCGGCCACGCCGGGTACTGCGAACTGAATTACACTCCCGAAACCGAGGATGGCGATGTGGCCATCGAACGGGCGCTTCAGATCAACTCCTCCTTTGAAGTGTCGCTGCAGTTCTGGTCCTATCTGGTTGAGCAGGGCATGTTGCCGGAACCGACATCGTTCATTAACCGCACACCTCACCAGAGCTTTGTCTGGGGTGAAAAGGACGTGGCGTTCCTCAAGCGCCGCTACGAAAAACTCAGCGCTCATCACCTGTTCCGGGAAATGGAGTACACCGAATCCCCGGACGACCTGGCCGAGTGGATGCCGCTGGTGGTCAAGCACCGTGATCCCAAGCAGCCGGTGGCGGCCACGCGGATCACTCATGGATCGGACGTCGATTTCGGCTCGCTCACCCGGAGTATGGTCAAGCACCTCGAAAGTACACCCAATTTTGAACTGATGCTCAGCAGCCCGGTTCACTATCTGGCGAAGCGGGACAATGGTCGCTGGAAAGTGCGGGTGAAAGACCAGAAAACCGGTGAGGTCAAGAAACTGGAAGCCGGTTTCGTGTTCCTGGGAGCTGGCGGTGGCGCCCTGCCGATGCTGCAGAAGTCCAATATCGACGAGGCACGCGGTTATGGTGGTTTCCCGGTCAGTGGCCAGTGGTTGGTCTGTCAGGAGCCAGAGGTCGTCAAGCAGCACCACTCCAAGGTCTACGGCAAGGCGCCCATCGGTGCGCCGCCGATGTCAGTGCCACACCTGGATACCCGCATCATCAACGGCGAGCCGGCATTGCTGTTCGGCCCGTTTGCCGGGTTCACCACCCGATTCCTGAAGCAGGGGTCGGTGTTCGATCTGTTCGGATCGGTGAAGCCCACCAACCTGCGTCCGATGCTTTCCGTCAGCAGGACCAACATGGATCTGACCCGGTACCTGATTGGCGAGGTGTTCCAGTCCCACGCCGAGCGTGTGGCGGCGCTGCGCAATTTTTTCCCGAATGCCAGGGAGGAAAACTGGAAACTGCAGAGCGCCGGTCAACGGGTACAGATCATCAAGCAGACCCCCGACGGTGGCGGTAAGCTTGAGTTCGGCACGGAAATTGTGGCAGCCAAAGACGGCTCGCTGGCGGCCCTACTGGGGGCATCTCCCGGTGCCTCCACCGCAGCCCATGCGATGATCGACGTCATTGAGCGCTGTTTTGCTGACAGGATCAGGACGGCCGAGTGGCAGGACCGCATGAAAGAGATGGTGCCTTCCTATGGCCAATCGCTGGTCGATGATGAGTCCCTGCTCCGGCAAGTACGGGACAGAACGCTGACAACGCTGCAATTGGGCTGATATACCCAATTAATCTAAAAACAGCGAGAGCACTACGAATACTGGCCCAGTTACCAGCGTTTGTGGTGCTTTTTGCGTTTTATCGGGGAGAGAACATTTGCCATTTGTGTTGAAACCTCTAGCTTAGTAGGTACATCCCCTGAAAGGAGTACCACTGTGAGTGAACAAAAGTTCAATCCGGAAAAAGGATACATCGCTCTGCTGGGGTGGAGTCTCAACGCCATAGAGGCAGCAGACAAATTTGACCGCCGGTATGTCGTGGTTGCCCCCGACTGGGCCGAAGCCTACTGCACGGAGCACGATATTCCTTACGTGCCCTGGAACTTCGAGCGCCTGAACGATCGTTCTTTCGAAATTGCACAGACTCTCAAGGAAATGGGAGTGAATGTGGCCATTCCGCTGTTTGAGGAAACCGTGGAATGGGCCGGTGCCATCAATTCGGTGCTGCTGGATAGCCCTCGCCTGTTTGGGCAGGCCATGTTGTTGCGTGACAAGGCGTTGATGAAACGACGTGCCCAGCTCGGCGGCATCCGTGTCGGTATTTTCGAGGAGGCCCATGATAAAGAGGATGTCGTCCGATTCCTCAAGCGGGTCAACCAGACACTGTTGAAACTTGATGGTGACCCCAACGACCCGATCCACCTGAAAGCCTTCGACAAGGCTGGCTGCCTTGGGCATCGGGTGATTCGTACCCCGGATGAAGTGGATACCATTCCGGACGAGGAATTCCCGGTGTTGATGGAGTCCCACCTGGACGGCTGGGAGTTTGCCGTGGAAGCCTGGATTCACAAGGGCAAGGTCGCATTCCTCAATATTTCGGAATACGTGACCCTGGGCTATTCGGTGTTTGTGCCGGCCACACCGGACCTGGAAAAGTATCGCCCGCAGATTACCGCGGAGATCGAGAAGTTGATCAAGACCTTCGACATCGAGTTCGGGTTTATACACCCCGAGTACTTTGTCACCAGCGACAGTACCATGTATTTTGGTGAGGTGGCCTACCGCCCACCGGGCTTCAAGGTCTTTGAGTTACTGGAGAGGGCTTACGGATTTAATGCCTATCAGGGCCTGATTCTGACGTTTGATCCGAAGACCACGGAGGAAGAGGTGAAGGCCTTTTTCCCGAAAGAAGTGGTGGACGCCAAGGGCTATGCTGGCTGTTTCGGCGTGTATCCCCGTCGTCGGGTAGTCAGCAAGCTGGAAATGCCCGAGGAAACCGAAAATCACGAGTATTTCGAGTCCCACGAGCTGACGCCGCCGATGGAGGAAACCGTCACCAAGCGGACCGCGTTTGGCACCCATTGGGGGTTGATCTACTTCTTCGGTGATGATCCCTACGTGATGCGGGATCTACTTAAACACCAGGAAGAACTGGATTTCTATGTATAATTCCGTCAGGAATTACCAACGGTGGGCCTGGTCCAGGCCCTGAGGAAGACAGTTTGAGCGACTCCGACCCTGGCAACGCTGTGCCGGCCGTCAATTTTGAAAAGCTGGTGCAGCGGCTGGATGATGCGATTGAGGCGCTGGAAGACAGTCGCCCCTTTGCCAAGCCCGCAAAGCTACCCCGGCTGTTTGATATCGTACGCCGGGTGCTGTTGCAGCCAGAAGGCTGCGCAGCCGTGGCTGCGCGCGCGGAAAGGCTGGAGAATGCCGGTGTCTTCCTGGGCACCGACTGGGCTGAGCCTTCCATTTTATTGCCGTACCTGACCACCAGCTCCCTGCAAAGCCCCCATGCCGATACCGTTGTCATTGAAGCGCTCAGTGAATTGCGGTTACTGGCGGTGGCAACCGGGGATTACTGGCATCCGTCGGTGTCCGCCGAACAAGCCCATCATTACCTGACCCAGGTGTTGGCACTGAATCTGAGCTTACTGTTCGGCGAGGGTGGCGAGGCTGAGCGCGAGCAGGGCAAACTGGCTCTGATCAGTCGTGGCGTCATAGAACACGTGGCCCGGGAGATTGGCTACGAGCATGTAATTGACCGGCTGATCGAGGAAATCTGGCGAATTCTTCAACAGCGGCCGATTCAGGTTACCAGTGTCCGCAGGATGATTACCCAGATCGCCTTATGCCGGACTGATCCGGCAATCGATCTTGGTGGTGCAGGGCAGGGCGCGGAACGCCTGATCTCCAGCCTTTATGGTCCGACCCAGGCCTGTCGCGAAGACCCGGGCATCCCGGTATACGAAGAACGTTTGCAGTCCATGGATACTGTGGCGTTGCAGAGTGAGGCGACCGGCTTTGCCCGCTCCATGCACGACACCGGACTGGTGTCTCCCTACCATGCGGCGTTTGTGCGTTATATCCTGGAAAAACAGGACGCCTTGCTGACCGAGGCACTGGGTTTGTCCAGTACCGGTCGGGATTGCCTGCTGTGTTACCGGGAGCTGGTACACGAGCTACTCAAAGAAGGTGTGTTTCCGGAAACTGCCCAGGGGTTGTATGGCCTGGCGTTAATGCTGGAGCGGGGCATCCTTTACCAGCCTCCGGTTGCGCCGGCGCTGTGGCGCCAGGTGCTGCTATCGATATGCCCTCAGGCTCGTGAGCGCATCCAGCTGGCTTACGGTTACACGCCGCAACCCAGAGCCTGGCTGATCCAGGGGGTGATGAACATGCTGGGTCAGCCCCTGGGAGTTGGTCAGGGTCATAACCCCACCTGCCAGTCGGCCCGGGCCTTGTCCATGTGGGCGTATAACGATCCCGACTACCTGCTGCAAATGGTGGCCTGGGCGGCCCGTGATAATGAAATTATCATGCATTTCGAGGGCCAGCCTGTGTCCTCCGCTCGAAGCGGGGGTGGAGTTGCCTCGGAGATCACCCTGGATCTGGATCCAGTATCCCTGGTGGTGGTGCCGCACCTGGATCGCATCTATGCGGAAATGGGACGCCTGTGTGTCGGACGGCCTGGCGATCCTCACCAGTGGGTTAATCCGGAATTCCATGGCTGGTCGGCGGGCCGCGGTTTCGCCATCAATGTGGATGTGGAGACCGGTAAGCTACTGGATCTTGAGGGTTTTCTTCGTCATTTCTACGCCAGCTACCACCCCTACTACAACGGTAACCAGCCATTGATCCATCCGCAGCCGGCCGGTATTGCCATCACTGACAGCGCCGCGCGATTTATCGGTTGGCACGCCATTACCATCCTGCGAGTGGCCCTGGATCCGGAAGACGTGATGCGGGTGTACTTCTTCAATCCCAATAATGACAGCGGCCAGAATTGGGGCGATGGCGTGGTGGTGAGCACGGCCCGCAAGGGCGAGCGGTTTGGCGAAGCCTCCCTGCCGCTTGAGCAGTTTGCGTCCAGATTGTACATCTTTCACTTTGACCCCCTGGAACGTGGTGATTCCGCAGACATTCCCCTGGACGAACTACAACGGGTGATTGAACGAGTTCACGTCAGCTGGGGGCGTGACCGGGTCCCGGCGGATATTTCCCTGCAGGCGGAGCCTCCACAGTCCGGATAGCGGGGGGCCCTGTAAGAACCAGCGAATCAGGAGACGGTATGACTGGACCGGCCAGTAGTAACGCAAATGGTGCCGAAATCTTCGTGCGTGCGCTGGAAAGTGAGGGTGTGCAGTACATCTTCGCGGTTCCTGGTGAAGAGAACCTGGAATTGCTGGAAGCGCTCCGGAAATCGGGTATTCAGTTGATTCTCAATCGCCACGAGCAGGCCGCCGGATTTATGGCGGCAACCTACGGCAGGCTTACCGGGCGCGTTGGGGTGTGCCTGTCGACCCTCGGTCCGGGGGCGACCAATCTGGTCACCGCGGCTGCTTACGCCCAATTGGGTGCCATGCCGATGATGATGATCTCCGGGCAAAAACCGATCAAATCCTCCAAGCAGGGCCTGTTCCAGATCCTTGATGTGGTGGATCTGATGCGCCCGCTGACCAAGTACACGCGGCAGATAAGCAACGCCAACACCATTCCCGCCAAAATTCGTGAAGCCTTTCGGCTGGCCTCTGAAGAACGCCCTGGTGCGGTTCATCTGGAACTGCCCGAGGACATTGCTTCCGAGATCACAGAACCGGACATTCACATTTTTCAGCCCAGCGATGCGCGCAGGCCGACGGCCAGCACCAAAAGCCTGGAAATAGCCTGTGAGATGATTCACCGTGCAAAGCACCCACTGATCATGATCGGTGCGGGTGCGAATCGTAAACGGGTTTCCCAGGCGCTGGTTCATCTGGTCAACAGCAGCAACATTCCGTTCTTTACCACTCAGATGGGTAAGGGCGTGGTGGATGAACGGCATCCCAGATACCTGGGCAACGCCGCGCTCTCCTCAGGGGACTTCGTGCATTGCGCCATTGACCACGCCGATCTGGTGATCAATGTGGGCCACGATGTGGTGGAAAAACCGCCGTTCTTTATGAAACCCGGTGGCAAGCAGGTTATTCACGTCAATTTCAGCGGTGCAGATGTTGATCCGGTGTACTTCCCTCAGCACGAAGTAGTCGGAGATATTGCGAACAGTGTGGAGTACCTCGCTGCACACTGTCCCCCCTGTGACAGCCATGACTTCAGTCGCTTTATGGAAGTAAAGGCAGCCGTGGACGAACATGTGCGCGCAGGCGAGTCTGACTCCCGCTTTCCGATCATCCCCCAGCGCATTGTCCACGACGTTCGTCAGGTCATGCCTGAGGACGGCATCATTGCCCTCGATAATGGCATGTACAAGCTGTGGTTCGCGCGCAATTATCCAGCCTACGACAATAACACGGTCCTGCTGGACAATGCCCTGGCTTCCATGGGAGCGGGCCTGCCCAGCGCCATGATGGCTGCCATGCTCTATCCCCGTCTGAAAGTGATGGCGGTGTGCGGAGATGGCGGTTTCCTGATGAACAGCCAGGAGCTGGAAACCGCCGTGCGACTGGAGCTGAACCTGGTGGTGCTGATTATCAATGACAGCGCCTACGGCATGATCAAGTGGAAACAGTCACAGGAGGGCTTTCCGGATTTTGGTCTGGACTACGACAATCCGGATTTTGTGAAGTACGCGGAAGCTTATGGTGCCACCGGACATCGGGTGACCCGTACGGAAGACCTCAGACCAATCCTGGCGTCTGCCCAGTCCGCCGGTGGTGTTCATCTGGTGGATGTGCCGGTGGATTATAGTGAGAACAAGCGAGTGTTTGATGAGGAGCTGGCGGAGCTGACCTGCAACCTGTAACCGGTGTATGATCGGCAACTCGATCAGTCTTCAGAGGAACGGTTGAATGGTTCGCTCCGTATTGAGAATGTTTGTCTGGGTGTCTCTGGTGATCCTGGTGTCCGCTTGCACCAAACCCAATACCCCGCAGGAAGTGGCCGCCGCCTTCTGGCAGGCAATGGCTGAAAACGACGCCAGCGACGTGGTTGAATTGTCCACTCTGGACAATGATAGCGCCTTCGACAGTTATGAGCGTGACTGGGCCGATGTGGTGCCCTCTTATGGACGCGTGGTGATCGATGGCACCGAAGCCTCAATCGTTACCCGGTTACCAGCGGAGAGTGCCGGTGGCAATGAACGTCGCGAAGTCATGACCTACCTGGTTGAACAGCAAGGGCAATGGCTGGTGGATTACGAACGTACCGGCGAAGCCATCATGAATCCATCCCCGTTCAGCGGCCTGATGGGTCAACTTAGCGAGATCAGTGACCGCATCGCCGCGAATTTCTCGTCTTCCTCGAGTGACATGGAGCAGCGCCTGAATGACATGGCCCGCGAACTTGAAGCCTACTCCAACGACGTAGCCCGCCGCGCAGACGAGGCCATCAAAGAGTACGGCCAGGTACTTCAGGATTATATGGAGGAGCTGGAAGAATCTGTTAACCGGGCACTGGAAGAAAATCAACAGGCACCGGAAGGCGACCGCAAAAACCTGGAGCAGGCCGCGAAGGATCTGGAAAGCGGCAGTGAACAGCTCGCCGAACCCTCACTGGAAGCTCTCGCCAGTGCGACTCGCACTCTGACCGAAACTGGCCAGCGGCTGGCGGAAGTGGGCAGTGACTCCTTCGAGCGCAACCGTGATGAGTGGGCAGCAACGCTGCAGGAGATTCGGGAGCGCTCTGAAGAGTTCTTCCAGGACCTGCGGGACAGTATGAGGGCTGAAAACGAGTCAGAGTAAGCGCCGCCCCGGCCAGGGCGGCAGCCGGATCAGAAGAACAGGGTAACCCCGGATGACAGTTCGATGTTATGAGTCAGCTGTGACTCCCGGATCAGGTCACTCTTGAACATATGGTCCCGGAAATCCACATGTACGGTCAGCCAGTCCAGCAGTACCACGCGGAACCCTGTGCCGAAGGTAGTGGTGAAATTGTTTTCACCGCCGAACTCGGTGTTGCCAACACCCCCCACCAGATAAAAAGCCGAGTTGAAGGCCAGGGTGTCGCTGAAAAAGATCTCACCCGGGAAAATATTGTAGCCCAGCAGGAAATCGTAGTAGATGAAGTCGCGATCCGAGCTGCTCAGCAGGCGGACATTGCTGCCACTAAGCTCTTCAAAGGACGTAAGGCCGGCTTCCGCCATCCCATAGTTGAACTGAATGAAGAAATCCTCGGTGGCGTGGAAGGCAGCGCTGACTCCGATCAATGGCTCGGTGCTGAAATTGTCGATGGACAGCAGCCCGGCAAAGCCGCCAACCTCAAAAAATTCGGCATCGATGTCTGCCTCCTTGATGGTTCGAGGCTGGACTTCCGGGGCAATGACCTGGACTGGCGCCGGCTTGTCATCGGCCGCGGATTCCGCAGCCAGTGCCTGCAACGGCAGGGCACCGATACCCGTGAGCATCAGCGCGGTCAACCCGTTGCGAGCGCTCTTCTGGCTCAAAAGAAAGTGTTCAATCCGATTTTCCATTCGCTTAAACCTGTGGTGTCTGAATTGGATGAAACCGAGTAGACGCGGTACTCGGCCCGGACCAGGAAATTACGGCCAATGTAGTAGCTGGCACCCCCGCCGAAGTTAACAGCGTCCGCATCACCGATCTCGCTCAACAGGATTTTCTGGCGGGCATCGAAGGAAAATCGGGATACGCCTGCCAGAGCGTAGGGTGTGATGTCCCATTGCTGGAACGGTTCGATGATGACATTGGCACTGTAGTAGTCGCTGGTGACGGACTGGTTGTAGATTTTGCCTGCCTCCACTTCCACTCCGGCCCAGCTCAGGGGGCGGTAGCCCAGGGTCAGGCTGAAGCTGGTGGAGTCCTCGAACTGTCCGGCGGTAAAACCGACCCTCCAGCTGGACTCCAGATACTCACCATGGCCCACTTCCGGCAGGTCTGCGGGAATGCCCGTCGGCGCCAGCGTACGGCCAAGCTGGGCGGCCTTGGTCCAGCCTTCCTCTCCAGCCGGGGTTCGCACCTTGTACCAGTTGGTTTTGCGTTTGAGGATTTCGACTGGCTCGCCTTTCTCGATGACGTGGAATACCGGATATCCGCGTCCCGGAGCCGTGTGCATCTCAACGAATGGATCGACAACGTACAGAACCACGCCATCGCTGTCCTGATCCGCCGCACCCGCCCAGGCAGAACAGAGCAGGCTGACAATGGCAAATGCCACATTAGACAATGACCTGTCTCTGGGAACTTTCTGCCTGCAATGCCGCTCGCCGGTACATCCTTTCATGGTTCTCTGTAGCCGCCCTGATTCATTGTTAAAAAATGTAAAAGTATGTAAACATATGTTTTTGTTGAATAAAAAATTCACTTTCCGGCGGACTTTGCACCGTCGATGTGAGCAGGGCAACTCTGTCTGTCGGGAAACATGAGGGGAATCACAGAAATGAAAAATGAGCGAAAAGGCGTAGGTGAATCGCAGAGAGCATGTGCTAGGTTATTTTACGTTATTTGACGAATGACACTTTCAGGACAATAAATCTGACCATCGGGAACCAAGGGCCAGTAAAAGAGCTCCCCGGGCAAGCGTCAGAAACCTCAAAAGCCAGTGCCCCGTTTTTCAGTCGTAGCCAGCGAATCGAATCAGAGTTGGCGGAGGAGCACCATGGCTAAGATTACTGTTCAAGGGTTTGCCAGTTGGGTCAGGCCGGTACGGCGTCGTGCGGTTATGGCGATGCTGTTGGCGGTGCTGTGCCCCATGACAGGTCAGGCGCTGGCGGCGGATGGCACCAGCAAGAGCGTTCCCGCTGCGGCGCTCGACCAGATCATCGAAACTCCGATGTCGATCCGCAAAAGCCGCCAGCAGGCGCAGCAGGCGGTCAATGAATTGTCACGGGATATCCAGGGGTTAAAGCAATCAGTGGTAGCGCTGAACAAGAACCTTCGGGTACTTGAAGAGGACCTGTTATTTCCTGCCAATACTCAACTCAGTGTTTTTCTGTCTCTGGACGTCGGCGAGTTTTTTCGTCTTGAGGGCGTCAAACTCAAAGTCGACAGTGAAACCGTCACCAGCTACCTCTACAGCGACCAGGAACGGGAAGCACTGGCCAAAGGCGGCATGCACCGCCTGCACCTGGGCAATATCAGCCCCGGCGAGCATACCGTGTCCGCATTTTTCGTTGGCGCCGGCCCCAATGGCCGCGAGTACAAGCGGGGTACTACCCACGCCATCACCAAGGGCAGTGGTCCCAAGTATGTCGAGTTGAGTATCGAAGATTCGGAAGCCCGGCAGCAGCCCGAATTCAGCATCCGGGAATGGTGAGTCTATGATGCGGACGTGGGTGAGGAAAAACGCGCAAGGAACCCGCCGGTTGTTATCGCTCTCCGTTGCCGCAGTCGTGGCGGTGGGTGGTGCTGGTCAAAGCCTGGCAACCGAGCGGGTCCAGGATCTGAAGTACGGCGCCATACTCTACGAGTTCTACCAGCAGGACTATTTCGGTGCGCTGGTTGAGTACGCCTACGCGGAAGAGAAGGGCGGTATCCACGGACATGGCACCTATCCGGAACTGCTGAAAGGTGGTGTCAGCCTGTCCTACGGGCTGGATGTCCAGGCCGAGGATATCTTCACCCGGGTGGCCGAGGGTAACGTCTCGGAACAGGCCCGTAACCGGGCGTGGTTTTACCTGGGCAAAATGCAATACCAGCGTGGGGATACCGAGCGCGCCGCACGCAATCTGTCGAATGTGCGGGGCCGGTTGCCGGAGTCACTGGACGCTGAATACCGCTACCTGGCCGCTTTGGTGAACGTCAAACTCGGTTACTTCGAAGCCAGCGACAGCATCACCGCCAGCATTGATACCGATAGCCCGTACGCTCCCTATTTTTTCTTCAACCTGGGCATTGCCTATGGCAATCAGCAGCAGCCCGGTCTCGCATACGAGGCACTGGAGCGTGTGGTGGCATATGGCGGCGACAGTGAGGAGCTGTCCCGATTGGCAGACCGCGCACGCATGGCGTTGTCTTTCCTCCACGCCCGCGAAGGGGAGTACGAACAATCTCGCCAGCAGTTCTCCCATGTCCGTACCCACGGAGCCTACTCCAATCGCGGTCTTCTGGGGGCCAGCTGGCAGTCCGTCAATGACGGCGCCTTCCGGGATGCGCTGGGGCCTCTGGAGGTGTTGGCCAATCGTTCCATAGCCTTGCCGGAGGTGCAGGAAGCATTGCTGCTCAAGCCCCACGTCTATGAGCAGATGGGGCTCGACGGCCGCGCTGCCCAAGGGTTCATTGACGCCGACAACCAGTTCGGCACGGCGCTGACCTGGCTGGACCAGGCACGCAGTTCCCTGGCGGAAGCAGACATCATGGAGCTGTTTGTTCGCAACCTCGACAAAGTGTTGGGGGAGAGTGACTGGTTTGGACGGGCACCGTCGGTTTCGGCCAATTACCTGTCGCCGTTCCTGGTGGAGCTGATGTCCGATCACAGTTTCCAGTCCGTGCTCAAGGACCTGCGCGATCTCTACGCCATTCGCAACAACCTGGAGTCGTGGAAAAACCGCAAAAACGACTTCGACGTCATTCTGGCTGCCCGCAGTCAATCCCTGGCGAGCGAACATCGAACACGGCAACTGAGTGATCTGGCCGCAACGGCCGGGCAGATCAAGACAGATCACGACGCCCTGACCAACCGCGTGGCTGGCCTGGCCCCGGAGCAACGGCAGCAAGTGCAATGGCTGCTGGACAGTCTGGCCTTCGAAGTGAAGAACAGCCAGACCATGCTGGATGGTCTGCGCAGTGGTGGCTCAAGTAGCAGCGGTGCCCACTACGAAGCCAAAGTCCGGCGCATGATGGCTGCGGTTGACGATAACGTGGCACAGACCGAAGCGCTGATTGCCAAGCTTGAAGACGTCATGCTCACCCTGGTGTCGACCGAACTCGATATCCATGAGCAACGGCTGAAGCACTATCAGGTAGAGGCCCAGTTGGCGAAAGTCCGTATTCTTGATCGCTCTCTCCTGGAGTTGGACGGCACTGAGACAAACGAGGCGACCGTCAACAACGCCAGTGTGGAACGACAGGACGAACGCGCGGAAAGTGGGGAGAGTAACGATGCGATCTAGCGCCGTAATGCTGGCATTGTTGCTGAGTGGCTGTGGCACCTTCGATAGCGGCCAAACCATCGGCCGGTTGCAGGACCAGGGCCCGGCACTGAACGACATCCCCCTGCCAAGTGTGCGCCATGCCGACGTGCGGGAGGAATACCGCCGGCTGCTGGAGGTGGTGGAAGAGCGCAAACTCAAGGAACAGATTGAGCGTCGGATTGCCAGCGTGTACATGCTGGAAGGGGACTACCACCAGCTTCTGGGCGTGTTGCCTGGTGACGATGGTTACTTCCCCGAAGCGATCAGCGCCTACCATCAGCTTCTGGAGAAATACCCCGGCGCTGACGAAAACGCGGAAGCCATGTATCAGTTGGCCAAGGCCTATGACCTGGACGGCCGTGACCGTGAAGCCCAGAAAATCCTGGATCGTTTCATCGAGGACCATCCCGACTCCGGCCGGTTGTCGGAAGTGTATTTCCGCAAGGGCGATATCCATTTCCGGCACGAGCAATACGAAGAGGCGGAGAGAGCCTACCAGTCTGTGGTCGCCATCGGCGGGGAGTCCGAGTTCCTCAACAATTCCTATTACCTGCTCGGCTGGGCGCGCTACAAATTGAGCGATTACGACCGCAGCCTGATGTCCTTCTCCCGGGTACTCGACCGTTTGATGCCAGAAGATGGCAAGGTTGAAAAACTCGACAATGTGGACCGCTCCCTGGTGGATGACACCCTGCGGATCATGAGTGTGGGGCTCGCCCATGCCGGTGGCGCGGGCAAGATCGACGCCATGTTCGCGGGGCGCCCCGAGGCTGCCAAATACACCTGGATCCTGTATTCCAGCCTGGGCGAGCATTACCTGGAAAAAGAGCGTTACGAAGACTCCGCGTCGTCATTCCGGGCGTTCGTAGAAAGCAATCCGGACTCCGACCGTGCGCCGGAAATGCACTCGGAAATGATCCGGGCTTATGTGGATGGTGAATTCTCCCAGCAGGTATTGCCGGAGAAAGAGCGCTATGTGCGCAACTACGGCATTCGCTCTGAGTTCTGGCAAACCAAGCCGGCGGACATCAAGGCCAAGGTTATACCGAACCTGAAAACCTATATCGATGAGCTGGCCCGCCATTACCACGCCACCGGCCAACGCCTGAAGCGGGAGTTGGCAGAAGACAGCGTCAAGGCATCAAAAGCCGTGGCCATGGCCGGCGAGCAACGCACCAGCTTCCTCAAGGCGGCGGATTTCTACAGCGAATACGAGCAGACCTTCCCGAAAGATCCGCGTGTTCCGGAAATGGTGTACATGCGTGCCGAAGCCGCCTTTGACGGCGAAGACTACCCGGGGGCCATCGTTGACTACGAGCGCAGTGCCTACGAGTTCCGCCACCCCGAGTACGGTCCGGATGCCGGTTATGCCGCCATTGTGGCCTATCAGAAACAGGTGGAGCAGGTTATTGCCAGTGCCGGGAAGCAGAGCGACGAGCTGACCCAATGGCGTAGCAAGGCGGTGGAGAGCCAGTTGCGCTTTGTTCAGGAATACCGTGCGGACGAGCGGTCCGGTGCCGTTCTTGCCAAAGCTTCGGAGGAACTGTTCGAGCTGGGACGCTACGAGAAGGCGCTGGAAGTCGCTACCAGTGTAGTCAGCGGGGCGGGTACCGTGGATCGCGACCTCAACCGCACCGCCTATGGCGTGATCGCACACAGCCAATATGAGCTGGGCGACTATGCTGCAGCGGAGCAAGGTTACCGCAAGCAACTGGATTACATTCCGGCCGACAGCGAAGAGTCCGGCAAGGTAACCGAGCGTATGGCCATCACCATCTACAAGCAGGGTGAACAGGCCCTGGCCGTCGAGGATATGGTCGGTGCCATTGACCAGTTCCTGCGCATCAAGGCCGTTGCCCCCAATACCGACGCACGAGTGGCCGCCCAGTTCGACGCTGCCACCTACCTGATGAAGCTGGAAAGCTGGGAGCGGGCGTTAACGGAAATGCACGAGCTGCGCCGCCTGTTCCCTAACCACAAGCTGGCCGCGACGCTGCCACAGAAAATCGCCTACGCCTACGAACAGGACGAGCAGTGGGCCAGTGCCGCCAGGGAATACGAGGCAATCTACAACAGCAATGCCAGTGCCGCAGAACGGCGTGATGCGCTGTTCCTGGCCGCCGAACTCTACGAGCAGGCCGGTGAGGAGCAGCAGGCCCTGGCGTACTTCAAAAAGTGGGCCTTCGATTACGAAGAGCCGTTCGACACCCGCATGGAAGCCCGCTACCACGTAGCCTATCTGTACAAGCGCCACAACGACCTCAATCGCCATCTTTACTGGCTGCGCCGGGTGATCGATGGTCACAACAAGGCTCCTGGCTCCTGGCAGAGCGACCGTTCTGAATGGCTGGCGGCGTGGGCCAACAACGAATACGGCGATTACTGGCGCATTGAATTTGACCGGGTGAAGCTGCGCGCGCCACTCAACAAAAACATTCCGCGCAAGAACGAAAAGTTGAAGAACGCCCTCGACCGTTACCAGCAAGCGGCGGAATACGGTGTGCTCGAACAGACCACCCGCGCCAGTTACAACATTGCCAACCTCTATGGCCAGTTTGCCCGGGAGCTGATGGATGCTCCCCGACCGGCGGGGCTGAGCGATCTGGAAAGAATGCAGTACGAACTGGTGCTGGAAGAACAGGCGATACCGTTTGAGGAGCTCGCCATCGAGCTTCATCAGGCGAATATCGAGCGCTCATGGAACGGCATCTTCAACCGCTGGGTGCAAAAGAGCTTTGAAGACATGGCCAGGCTCAATCCGGCGCGATTCGACAAACAAGAAGTACAGGTGGCTTATGGCGAAGGTATCCGTTAATTCCGTACGTACCGCTGGCATACTGGGGATAATTCTCGTGTCTGGCTGTGCCGCGCTGATCCCACAGCCCCAGGGCAACAACGAGGCTACTGAGAGGGAAGTGTCCCAGCCGGTGGAGGCAGATCATCGACCGGCCAGGCTGTCCCCTGCCCAGGCCCCGCTCCCGCGACAGGCGTACACGCCGGAAGGCGACAGGATTGCGTACATCGCTGAGCCGAATCCCTATACCACCGACGATTCGGAAGTTCCCCAGGCGGCGAGGCTTGCCTTCCGATCTGCCAGCAAACTGATGGCCGATGAACAGTATCGTGAAGCCCGCAAGGCATTCAAAGCGATGACAGTGAATTATCCGACGCTGTCGGGGCCCTGGGTGAAGCTGGGGGAGATCGCTGACAAACGGGACAACCCGCAGCGGGCTGAGGCGGCCTACCGCAAAGCCATCGAGGTGAATCGGAGCAACGTCAACGCCTATATGGCACTGGCCTTGTTCCAGCGTCGCCAGGGTGACTTTGACGGCGCCAGACAAACCTATGTTGATGCCCTGGAGCTGTGGAAGGATTTTCCAGGGGCCCATCTGAACCTGGCCATCCTCTATGACCTTTACCTGAACCAACCGGAACTGGCCCAGCCTCACTACGAGGCCTACGACTTCCTCACCAATGGTAACGACCCCAAAGTCGGCAACTGGCTGGTCGAGGTGCGCCGTCGCACCGGTATTGAAACCAGTTTCATCGACAACCCGCCACCACCGTCGGAGTTACCTGCGGAATCGTCGGATCCGGTAGCTGCCGACAAGGGCCCTGAAAACGGTCAGACAGACAAAGGCTAGGAGTTCACCATGTTGAAAAACATCGCGCGACCCGGCTCGCCGCTGGTCGCTGTCACAGTCCTTTTGACCCTGACATTCGCCAAGGCGGTGATCGCACAGGAAGACATTGACCTGGAAAGCACCTTTGTCGGTGACAAGGAGCAGCCCTCGGTGAGTTATTTCATTCCCTGGAAGCCGCCTGAGGGACCGGAAAAGTTGTACCGCTCCATCACCTCCGTCTCAGGCAGGGTGTTTGAGGTGGTCGACCGGGATATTCACTCAAGAACCATGCAGTTTTACGACGAACTTTCTCTGGAAGAACCGCTGGGCTCTTCTCATGAGTGAGCCAACAAGCAGAAACACACAAACCAATCAAATAGCTAGCTGTGGGGTGTAGACCATGAACCTTTATTCAACAATCGTTTCTTTTTTCCAGGATGGCGGTGCGTTTATGCTTCCGATCGCCTTGATACTGATGGTCGGGCTGGCGATTGCAGTGGAACGCTGGTTCTTCCTCAAGCGCGCCTATCATGCCAACCGGGCAGCCTACTCGGAATTGCTTCCGCTGGTGGATAAAAAGCAGTTTGATCAGGCCGAGACAGCGGCTCAAGGCAACGGTTCCGCCATTGGCCGTCTGCTGTCCGTGGCACTGGACACCAAGCGTTCGTCTCCTCGTCGTGACGATATCCACGCTGCCATGCAGGAAGGTGTAATGGAGAGCATCCCCCGGCTGTCCAAGCGCACCAATTACCTGTCCACCCTGGCGAACATCGCTACCCTGCTGGGCCTGCTCGGTACCATCATCGGCCTGATTGCCGCCTTTACTGCGGTGGCCAATGCCGATCCTGCCGACAAGGCCACCCTGCTGTCCCAGTCCATCTCGGTGGCGATGAACACCACGGCGTTCGGCCTGATGGCCGCCATTCCACTGCTGCTGATCCACTCGCTGCTGCAGAACAAGACACTGGAGATTGTTGAAAGCATCGAGATGGCCGGCGTGAAGTTCCTCAACTCCATCGTCCGCAGCAACCGTGCATCCGTGGCAACACGCGAGTCAGACGCCTGAACAACAGTGGTGTGAAACTATGTTTTCCAAGCGAAGAGAGCTCGAAGAAGCCGACATCGATATCACTGCGTTCATGAATTTGATGATCGTGCTGGTGCCGGTGCTGCTGATGAGCATGGTGTTCAATCACATTGCCATCCTGGAACTGAATCTGCCGGACCTGACCGGTGCGCAGACCGCCAGTGCAGAGAAAAACCGCCAGCTGGAAGTGGTGCTGCGGGAGTCCGCTATTGAGGTCTACTACCCCAGCGGTCGCCTGGTGAAGACCATCGACAACATCGAGGGTGAGGAACCTGAAGACACTCGTCACGACTTCAAGACCCTCTCCACCGTGCTGCAGGAAATCAAGCGCAAGCTGGCGGCCAGCAACGTCGACAAGCGCGACGCACTGCTGTTGTCCGAAGCCGGCGTCAGCTACCAGTCACTGGTGTCCACCATGGACGCCCTGCGTTCGGCGAAGACCGTGGTAGTGGCCGACGAGGTGGACGTTGAGTTGTTCCCGGAAATTTCCCTGGGCGACGCGCCGAAGAAGGGAGGGAAGTCATGATCGACCAGAAACTGACGTCATTCAGCCTTCAGGGCCAGCACAAGCAGTTCATGAAACCGGCCAAGCTGAACCTGGTGTCGCTGATGGACATTTTCACCATCCTGGTTTTCTTCCTGCTGCTGAATTCGGGCAGTAACGAAATCCTCAAGGTGAACAAAGACCTCACCCTGCCGGATTCCACTGCCCAGGTGGAGCCCAGTGAAACCACCACGGTATTGATCACCGACGAAGACATCCTGGTGGATGGTCGGCCAGTCGCCACCATGGAAGATGTGGTGAACGGAAACGGGCTGATTGCCGGCCTGCAGCAGGAACTGGGTTTCCTGGCTTCCAAGCGCACAGAGTTGACGGAAGAAGAAAAAGTCCTCGGTCGTTCGGTGACCATCCTGGGCGACCAGGAAGTGCCGTACGAGATTCTCAAGCGCGTCATGTTGACCTGCGCCAAGGCCAATTACCGGGATCTCTCCCTCGCCGTTTCACGAGTGGCCGGAGGCGGCGCCTAGTCCGGGAGCATTAAATGACAACATTAACAACGACACCCTACGATTTTGCCCTTCCCTGGGACGCCAGTGCGGAAGAAGACAGCCGGTTCAAGCGCATCCTCAAGCGCCTGGGCTTGTTGTTTCTGCTGTTCGCTCTGGTGTTTCCCTGGCTGCCTTTGCCGGAAATTGAGCGGGAAGAGAAGGAGCGTATTCCACCGGCCCTGGCGAAAGTACTGGTCGAACAGCGCAAGGTTGCGCCGCCGCCTCCACCACCGGAACCGGTGAAGGAGGAAGTCAGCGAACAACCCAAGCCGAAGAAAGAGACAGCGCCGAAACCGGCCCCCAGGAAAGAAGTGCAGGCGGCCCGGAAAAAGGTCTCCACCATGGGCGTTGCGGCCTTCTCCGATGAGTTGTCCTCGCTTCGCAGCTCCGTCGATGTGGCGAAGTTGCAGGCCCGGAACACCAACGTGGCGACAGGTGCAGCTGCCAGGGCGGCCCGTTCGATCCTGGGTGCAACGTCGGCGACCAAAACCAGTGGTGGTGTGAACAGCTCGGAGATGAACAGCACCGGAACCGGTACCCAGCTTGCCAGCCACTCCTCCACAGCGGTGGAAAGTCCCATCGGGGGCGGTACTGGCGGCACCGGCGTTGGCGGCGGCTCGGGCAGCGGCGGCGGTTCCCATCGTTCCACGGTGGACGGTGGTCGGGACATGGAATCCATCCGGCGGGTTTTCGAACAGCACAAGGGGGCGATCTATGCCCTGTATAACCGTGCACTGCGAAGCAACCCGAACGTGAAGGGCAAGTTTGTATTCCACATTGTGATCCAGCCCAACGGCAGTATCTCCAGCATCAAGCTGGTGGACAGCCAACTCGGCGACAAGACGCTGGAGACCAAGTTGCTGGCGCGGATACAGATGATTTCCTTCGGTCCGGAGGACGTAGCCGCTACGCCTGTTAACTACAAGTTTGATTTCATGCCCGGTTGACCAGCACGGCGGTCCGGGTAATAGAGAGGTATGTGATGAATACATTGCGCAAGCGAGTTATCGGCCTGGGATTGGTTGGTATTGCGTTCCTGGGGCTCGGTGGATGCTTTGAAGGCGAGCTAAGCGACAATGAGCAGAGCATGATGTCTGACCAGCCTTTTGCCTATGTGGTGCGGGACTACCCGGACATGGGCGAAGCCTCTTCCATTGATGCCAGACCGCCGCTGGACCCCCGTGACCCATACGCCTTTAATCCGGGTGCCCGATTGATGGTTCGTGATCGTATCGCCCTGAGTTCGGCGGAGAAGGATATCCTGACCGGCTACTTCGGTAGCCGCCATTACGACGTCAAGGACGTGGACGTGTCCCCTGACGGTGAACGCATGGTGTTCGCCGCCCATGGTCCGGCCAACAACACGGCCCACAATACCTGGAATATCTACGAATATACCTTCGCCAGTGGCCGGGTGCGCCGCATCTTCGCGGATGACGATATGGCCAATGCCGGTCAGGATACCAATCCGGCATACACCAACGAAGGGCGCATCGTGTTTTCCTCTTCGCGGCAGCACGGCCGGGGGGACTGGCGCCTGCTGGACCTGCGCGAGTACCTGGCAGATTTCAATGAACCGGCCTCGTTGCTGCATCTGGTCAGCCGTGATGGTTCCAACCTTGCCCAGATCACCTTTGGTGAGTTCCATGACATCGAGCCGAACACCATGAATGACGGCCATGTCGTGTTCATCCGTTTCGGTCGGCTGTACGAGACCCTTCAGGACTGTACGCTGGAGAACATCGACGACCCCAACTTCAATACCCACCCCCACGGCGGCGGATACGGTCAGGGTAATGGCAACGGTTTCCCGCCGGGACTGGAAGAGCCAAAGGAATGGACCGAAGAGGACAAATGTGGCGCCTCGGTGGCCGGTGAGGTGGAGAGCGAGCGGGTATTCGTGGAAGACGTGCTCAGCATGTACCGCATCACCCCCAGCGGTGGCAACGTGCACCGCTATTTTGGCAGCCTCAGCGAGGAGTTTTCCGACGCCTCCTTCATTCACTACATGGACCCGATCCCGCTGGATGACGGCAACCTGATCACCATCATGCGCCACATCTACAACCCCAACTACGGTGGCGATGTGGTCAAGATCAACAGCAAGAACTTCTTTGCGGTGGATCAGCCGATTGACGAGAGTGTCATTGGCGAGGCCGAAGAATCCATGACCCCCGGCCTTGTCAACTTTTACCCCAAGCAGGTATCGCCGTCTGGTTGGTACAGTGCCGTCGCTCCTTATGGCGATGGCAGTGGCCGACTGCTGGCCAGTTGGGCCCAGTGCCTTGTGAAGGATGAAAACATCAGCGCCGTCTGCGAAGGGGCGTCCACGGTGGAGAATCTGGGCGAACCGCAATACGGCATCTGGATGGTGGACCCTTCTGACAACACCCGATTACCAGTGGTGCGTGGCCACAAGCGGGCACTCTATACCGACATCGTGATTGCCAGCCGGAATGATCTGGCGCAGCCCTACACCGGCAACCGGAATGACCTGAATCTGGAGGACAATACGGCGGTGTTCCACATACGCAGTGTGTATGACCGGGACGGCACCGACATGGCGGCCCTCTGGGATGGGGGTATCGAGACTCGCCGCGATCTCTCCCTGACCCGGCCCGATGACCGCTCCGAACGCTTTATCCGTGTACTGGGAAAACGCAGCATTCCGCCGGAACTGGAACAGGCGATACTCACCGATGAAATCCTCAACCCCAGCGATGGCTCGCGGCCGCCGCTGGGACTGACTCCAATTCTGGGTTCCGGGGGGCGTGGTCTGTACGACGTGCTGTCTTACGCTATGGTTGAACCCGATGGCTCGGCCATGGTGAAAGTGCCGGCGGAGACCAGCTTCACCTTCGAAGTGGTGAACAAGTACGGTAAACGCGTCGACCTGATTGCCGCTGACCAGTACAACTACAATTACCTGACCCAGCACCCCAATTCGTTGCTGCTGGAGGATGGGGAGATACTCAAGTGTTACGGCTGCCATGATCCCGAGCTCGACATCCCCCACGCCCGCACCGATGTGGAGTTGGCATCCGCCAACCCGGGTGCGCCCGGTGATGCCATGCCATTCCCCAACGCCAACCCGACAATTATCGCGCAGAACTGGAAGGACACTATGGCTGAAGCCCTGGCGGATTCGCTGGGCTACCTGCCCACGACCTGGGCAGACAACCTGAGTTACGAGGATTTCTGGAACAATCCGCCCGATGACTCGCTGGCGTTTGACGTTCCGTACGCGGGCCTGACGACGCTGGTCCCGACTGACGATCCGTCCTGTCTCACCAACTGGACCCCGGAGTGCAAGGCCACCATCAACTATCAGGAGCACATCCAGCCGATCTGGAATGCATGCCGGGTGAACCCCAACGACAACAATGCCATCACTTCCTGTCAGAACTGCCACCGTGCGGCCGAGTCCAAGTCCTGCCCGGAAGGTGGTGGCGGCGGTGGCCCGGGTACCGGACTGATGCTTGGAGACGGCCATGCGTCCTGGGATGGGCGGCAGCTGGAATCTTACGTCGAGTTATTCAAACCGGACTACTACCTGAAACAGGAAAATGGCGAGTGGGTGGAAATCGCCGATCCGGATGTCGACGGCGCATGCCCCAACGGCGTAGAAGGGGATTTGAGTGTCGAGCACGAGCCGGGAACCTGCTTCAGCCGGCGCCTGATGAGTGCCCGCGGTGCTATCGCCAGTGCCCGCTTCTTCAGTCTCTTTGACAATGACACGGACGATGACGAGTACGAGGTGGAAGTGGAGGGCACCGACGCTATCCGGCAGAGTCATCAGGGCATGCTGAGCAGGGCTGAGCTGCGTCTGATTGCCGAGTGGCTCGACAGTGGCGCACACCTGTTCAACGATCCCGCGGAATTCAAATTCCCGGAAGAATAATAAAGGAAATCAACCGTGACAGTGGCTAGCAACCAGACAGAAACCATCAACCTTGACCACTGGGTCCTGCCGGATCTTGAGCTTGAACGACCGGGATGGGGTGTTCCGCAGCGGGATTCCTGGAAAGCAGACAGCCGGTTCCGCCAGGTCAATGCGCGTCGTAAAACCGGAACCGTATTCACGCGTTTTAACCGGCACTTCCTGGCCATCAAGGCTTACCACAAGCAACGGCCGCTGCCCGAGGCGGTGATCGACCTTGCCTTTGTGGAGCAGTCACCGAGGGAGGTCCGGGATTATAAACCGCGGTTCTGGCTGGCTGCCGCCAGTCTGATGACCATCCCGCTGGCACTGTTCTCATTGCTACCAACAGATCCTTTGTGGCTGGTCCCGCCGATTGCCACCGCACTGATGCTGATGGTCATCGCTTTACAGCTGCGTGAGCACTATTTTGAGTTCCTTGCGCTCAATAGTGATGTGGTCGTGTTCCGGCTGGACGCAGGGCTGCCGGATAAGGTGCGAGCGGATGCTTTTATCGAGGAACTGGCGACCAGTATTGCCAGTGCCCAGCGAGTCTTGCCTGCGGGCCGGCAGCGAATCCCCGTCGCCGTAGCAGAAATGCGTCGGTTATCGGAGGATGGGGTAATCAGCAGGGAGGAATATGAAGCGATCAAGCGGAACTGGTTTCGGATTTGATGGTCGTGAAATTCAGGGCCGGGTATAAAAAAGCCCCTGACTTCAGGGGCTTTTCTGTAGCACGTCATTGTACGGTTGGTCTTACTTCCTGACACGATTGATAATGTCGGCATAGAAGTCATCGAACTTCTTGAACTCCAGGCTGTCCTGGCCGCAACAGCGGATTTCTCCGGATTTGATGTCGTACACCCAGCCGTGAATCTGTACTTTGTGGGTCGCCAGCTTGGCGGCCACCGCTGGATGCGTGCGCAGGTGCTGGACCTGCTGCAGAACGTTCTCCTCGATCGCCTCGTTCAGATACTGGCTGTCGAGGCAGGCATCGGTGGCAATGTTGTGGCGTTCCCGGACAATTTCCATGGCTGAGCGGCAATGCCCCAGCCATTCCTTGACGTGGGGCAGGCCCTTCAGTGCGCCGACATCCAATGCGCCCTTGATCGCGCCGCAGTCGGTATGGCCACAGACGATGATGTGACGGACCTTGAGCACCGCCACTGCGTACTCGATGGAGGCGGTCATGCCTCCGGTCTCATTGCTGTGAGGTGGGATAATATTGCCGGCGTTGCGGCAGATGAACAGATCTCCCGGATTGGACCCCGTCAGCAAGTTAGGGTCTATGCGTGAATCCGAGCAGGTAAAAAACAGTACCTCCGGGCTCTGGCCGTCTGCCAGGGCACCGAACAGGTCCTTGCGCTCGGGATAGACGTTTTCCCGAAAATCCAGCACACCGCGAACGATATGTTCCATATTGATTCCCTCTGTCAGCCAATCTCGATCAGAATTTCCCCAGGAGTGACGCGGTCACCCTTGGTCACATGAATTGCCTGTACCGTGCCATCGACGCTGGAGTTGACCTCGCTTTCCATTTTCATGGCTTCAGTAACCAGTACCGCCTGACCCGCGGTGACTTTATCACCTTCTTTCACCAGCACATCCACGACATTGCCGGGCATGGTGGTGGTGACATGGCCCGGCTCTGTTGCCCGTTTACGGCCGCTACCACCCTCGGCGACGTATTCGTTCAGGGATTCGAATACCACCTCCTCGGGCATACCGTCCAGGGACAGGTACAGCTTGCGCTTGCCGGCACCGGTAGCGCCTACCCCGGTAACCGCCACTTCGTATGTCTCGCCATGTACATCAATGCGGAACTCAGTCGCGACCGCCGTGCCCATGCGGTCCTTGCCTTTTTGTTCGGCAGGCAGCAATTCTTCCGGTTTCAGGGTGCCGTCCTGACGTTGTTGCAGGAACTCGCGCCCAAGGTCCGGGAACATGGCATAGGTAAGCACATCTTCTTCGCACTTCGCCAGACTACCAATGTCCTCTCGCAATTTATTCAGCTCGGGACTAAGCAGGTCAGCCGGGCGTCCGTCGTTGACGGATTCATTCCCGATCGCTTTCTTCTGGATGTCGGCATTCACCGTTGCTGGTGGCTGGCCGTAGCCGCCTTGCAGGTAACGTTTGACCTCGTTGGTGATGGTCTTGTAACGCTGGCCTGCCAGTACATTGTAGACTGCCTGGGTGCCGACAATCTGCGAAGTGGGTGTGACCAGTGGCGGGAACCCAAGGTCTTCCCGCACCCGTGGGATTTCATCGAACACGTCGCGAATGCGATCCAGCGCGTTCTGTTCTTTGAGCTGGTTGGCCAGGTTGGACATCATACCGCCCGGCACCTGGTTAATCTGTACCGAGACGTCCTCGCGGGTGAACTCGCTTTCGAACTGGTGGTATTTCTTGCGCACGTCCCGGAAGTAATCGGCGATCTCGCTCAACAGCACCAGGTCCAGGCCGGTGTCGTAGTCGGTGCCTTTCAGCGCTGCCACCTGTGACTCGGTCGCCGGATGGCTGGTGCCAGAGGCAAAGGACGAGATGGCGGTGTCGATGCGGTCGGCTCCGGCCTCAACGGCCTTGAGCTGGCACAGCGGGGCCAGGCCGGAGGTGGCGTGGCTGTGCACGACCAGTGGCAGATCCACTTCCGCCTTGATGGCCTTCACCAGATCGTAGGTCGCATAGGGTGTCAGCAGGCCGGCCATGTCCTTGATGGCAATGGAGTCCGCCCCCATGGCTTGCATGTCTTTCGCCTGCTGCACGAACAGGGCTGGTGTGTGAACCGGGCTGGTGGTGTAGCAGATGGTGCCCTGGGCGTGCTTGCCGGCTTTTTTCACCGCCTTCATGGCGGTTTCGATATTGCGCAGGTCATTCAGGGCGTCGAACACCCGGAACACGTCGATGCCGTTGTCCGCCGCTTTCTGCACAAACGCTTCCACCACATCGTCGGCATAATGGCGGTAGCCCAGCAGGTTCTGCCCCCGCAGCAGCATTTGCAGGCGGGTATTGGGCAGGGCCTCGCGCAGTTTCCGCAGACGTTGCCAGGGGTCTTCCTTGAGGAAGCGCACGCAGGCATCGAAGGTCGCGCCGCCCCAGACTTCCAGGGACCAGTAGCCCACCTGATCGAGTTTGTCGCAGATCGGCAGCATGTCTTCGGTGCGCATGCGGGTGGCGATCAGCGACTGGTGCGCGTCGCGCAGGATGACATCGGTGACTTCGATTTTCTTCGCGTTACTCATATCTCGTTCCTCCTGCGGATTACCAGCCGGCATGGGCGGCGATAGTGGCAGCAATGGTCAGCGCAATTTCAGCGGGGTCGCGCTTGGTTGAATAGTTCAGCAGTTCCGGGTGGCTGGGCACAAAACTGGTGTCAAACGTACCGTTCCGGAAGTCCGGATGGTCCAGGATCTGCTGATAATAGGTGGCTGTGGTCTTGATGCCGTGCAGGCGCATATCGTCCAGGGCGCGTTTGCCGCGGGCGATCACTTCGTCCCAGGTCAGCGCCCAGACCACCAGCTTCAGACACATGGAGTCGTAGTAGGGTGGAATCTCATAACCGGTGTAGATGGCCGTATCCACCCGCACGCCCGGCCCGCCCGGCGCGTAGTAGTGAGTAATGCGACCGAAGCTGGGCAGGAAGTCGTTTTTCGGGTCCTCGGCGTTGATCCGGAACTGCAGGGCATAGCCACGGTACTGGATATCTTCCTGGCGATAGCTCAGCGGATGGCCGGCAGCAATTCGCAGCTGTTCGCGGACAATGTCGACGCCGGTGATGGCTTCGGTGATGGTGTGCTCCACCTGCACCCGGGTGTTCATTTCCATAAAGTAGACTTCGTTGCCGGACAGCAGGAATTCCACGGTGCCTGCGTTTTCATAGCCCACCGCCGTTGCCGCGCGAACGGCCAGGCTACCGATGTAGTCGCGAAGCTCCGGAGTCAACTGCGGGCTGGGGGCAATCTCAATCAACTTCTGGTTGCGGCGCTGGATCGAGCAATCCCGCTCGAACAGGTGTACGGCGTTCCCCTGGCTGTCGGCGAGCACCTGCACCTCAATGTGGCGAGGATTGACGATGCACTTTTCCATAAACACTTCGGCGGAGCCGAACGCCTTGGTGGCTTCGGAGATAACCCGGGGGTACTGCGCCTTTAACTCCTGCGGCGTGTCGCAGCGACGGATACCGCGGCCGCCGCCACCCGAGGTAGCCTTGACCATCACCGGATAGCCGATCTCATTGGCCAGTTGCAAAGCTTCCTCGAGGCTGTCCAGGTTGCCTTCCGATCCCGGAGTTATGGGAACGCCTGCGGCGCGCATGCTGTCCCGGGCCTGAGTCTTGTCCCCCATCTTGTGGATGACCCCGGATTTCGGGCCGATAAAAGTCACCCCTTTCTGCTCACACAGGCGGGCGAATTCCGCGTTCTCGGACAGGAAGCCATAACCCGGGTGGATGGCGTCACAGCCGGTTTCCACCGCCAGGTTGACGATGCGTGCCGGGTCCAGGTAGCCCGCCAGTGGGTCTTCGCCCAGGGAGTAGGCTTCGTCGGCCCGCTTGACGTGCAACCCATAGCGGTCGGGCTCGGTGTAGATGGCGACCGAGCGAATGCCCATCTCGGCACAGGCCCGCACGATGCGGACTGCGATCTCGCCCCGGTTGGCAATCAGAACTTTCTTCAACATGGGAGATTCCTCATTAAGTCGTCCCGAATGAAGGTCGAAGAAAGAGTAGCGAATAGGTATTAGCAGTAAAAATTGATATTATTTTGTTTATATATAAGTAATACCTTATGGAATGAGAGGGGCTCTAGTACTTATGCCGTTGAGTGTTCAAAAACTGGCCAGTCGCCTGACCTTCCGGCAGCTTCAGGTATTCAAGGCAGTATACGATCTGCACAGTTACAGCAAGGCGGGCGAACTGTTAGGCCTGACCCAGCCGGCGGTCAGCAGCCAGGTGCGCCACCTGGAGCAGGCTTTGGGCATGCCCCTGTTCGAGTATGTGGGGCGGCGACTGTATTGCACCGCTGCCGGGGAAGAAATGGCACGCTGCGTCAAAGCGATCTTTGGCGAACTGGTGCGGATCCAGACCAACCTCGCCGCCATGCAGGGCCAGGTCGCCGGGGAGCTCAAGCTGGTGGCGGTCAATACGGCCCAGTATGTGGTGCCGTACCTGTTAAGGGCCTTCCTGAACCTGAATCCCCAGGTCAGTGTATCGGTGACGGTGGTGAATCGGGCAACGGCCCTGCAGCGCTTGAACGACAATCGTGATGACCTGGCCATCATGGGTATGGTGCCCAGCGAGCGACCGCTGACGTCCCTTCCGTTTCTCGACAACGAACTGGTCCCGGTAGCCCCTTACGGGCATCCCTTGCTTGATCAGGGTGAGGTAAGTGCCCAGGAATTCCTCGACAGCGAACTCCTGGTGCGGGAGTCAGGCTCCGGCAGCCGCCTGGCCCTGGAGCTGCACTGCCAGCACCACCGCCTGCGAGTGAGTCCCAGCATGGAACTCGGTTCCAACGATGCGGTGAAGCATGCCGTCCTGGCCGGGCTGGGGGTCGCGGTATTGCCCAAACTGAGTATCCTGTCGGAACTGGCCCTCGGAAGCCTGCGCATCGTTGATCTGGCGGGCTTTCCCCTTCGCAGGAGTTGGTGTGTGGTCTATCCCCAGGCCAAGCACCCCACGCCGGCTATGCGGGCGTTTATTGATTATATTCAGCAGAATATCTCTCAGTTTGAGAGGCTCTTTGCGCGGAGGAGTCCTTCGGTTTCAGGCTAACCAGTAGCGGATGGATCGCGGCAAAATGTTCTGTGTGCCTACAGGATCAAACTGCTGGTAATAAACCAGAGAGTCAACCCGGTGATTGTCGTTGCGATTAACGCCACCAATCCGTCCCGGACGACAATTGCCAATCCGAAGGCCATTAACGCAGCGCCTCCGCCATTGGCGCTGAAAGGCACCAATTCCATAGCGGGCATGGCCAGTGCCACCGCTATGCAGATCAGTGCCATCACATAAAGCCCCGGGCCATTCACCAGGCATGTGAGTCGGGGTTTTGTTATACGATCCAGAAACCGCGCCGGCCTTTGCAGCCAGTCCACACCCTTTACCAGCTTCCCTCTGGGTACCTGCCGCCCGGAAATCCAGCCTGGCAGCCAGATTGAATGGCGACGGAATAACAGTTGTCCGAGTGTCAGTACGACCACCATGCCAAGCAGCGTCGGCACCCCGGGAATGTCCCCGATCAGTGGTGCAATCGTAATCAACCCCGCCAGCAACACCACCGGACCGAATGAGCGCTCGCCGACTGCCTCCAGAATGTTTGCCACCGGCACATGCTCCAAACCCTCGCTGGATGCCCGAATCTGATCAAGAAGCTGTTGCATGGTGGTGGGATCGTTGTCATCCCGCATAGTGAGATTGCCTGTGCGCATTACAGCTGATAATTGGAAACTGGTGAGCCCCGGGTTCTGATAAAAAAACCGAGTCTAACAGTACGCATACTAGACTAAGGCGTGAACACATTCGCACTCTGAGTAATGTCGGGGAGAGGGGAGGTCCTCATGTGTGGGCGTTACAACGTAATTGACGACCCAAAGATCCAATTTCTGCTGGATATCCTGGGCATCCACATCCGCGCTCAAACCCGGCTCAATATAGCGCCCGGAGCAAAAGGCCAGATAGTTTACGAAACCAGCCGGGGCAGAACCCAGGAAGATGCTATCTGGTCGCTTCTCATTGAGCGTAAGCCGGATGGCACCGGTTACCGGCCTTCACCGAAATACAGCACCTTCAACGCCCGATCGGGAAGCCTGGGAAGCAGCCCGTTATGGAAAAAACGATTCCACTCCCAACGCGCCATCATCCCGGCTAGCGGCTTCCATGAATGGACAGGAGAAAAGGGCAGAAAGCAGTGTTACAACATTCATCCACTGGACAGTGCCATAGCCTTTGCGGGCCTCTATGAACTCTGGGACTTTCAGGGCGAGATAGTACCGTCGTTCACCATCGTCACCTTGCCCCCACACCCCAGGTTCAGCCACATCCACCCCAAGAGCATTCCCCTGATGCTCACCCCTGAAGATTTCGATATGTGGCTGGATCCGTGCCTGACCAATACCGATCCTCTGCAGCACCTGCTAAAAACGCAGATTAGACAACCCTTGGTAATAGAGCCCGTCCGAACGCCGGCGGATCTGGAGCCAATCGGGCAGGGTGAAGAAATAGAAGCGGATGAATAGCGGTGGAGGCTTAGTGGGTTCTGTATGCCGCTCAATAATTGAGCCAAAAAAAAGCCCCTGAAATCAGGGGCTTTTCTCGGAGAGTTTGGTGGAGACGGCGGGAATTGAACCCGCGTCCGCCAGTACTCAGCCTTGAGGTCTACATGCTTAGCGTCTCTCTATTGATTTAAGTTCAAGCGACCCGAGAGCCAGGGTGCAGGAACCGAGTTCTTTAAATCTTAGCCTTTAGCCAGTGAACTCTGGTTAAAGGAGCATCCCGTAAGCGATGACGTCCTGAGATGTTGCTTCCGGGCTACGGGCGACCCGGTCAGGACGACTAGCAGCTTACGCTGCTAGTGCGTAGTTTTCGTCGTTTGCGACTATTGCGTTGCAGCTTTGGATTAACGAGATTGGCTGCCATCTCGACATGCACCCAAGGGTTTGCCACCAGCGTCGAAGCCATGTCGTCCCCTCACCGACAGTATATGTGGGCGGTTCCCGCAACTTCAAGGGCTTCCTTGTTAAGTTTTATGTATCCGGTCAGGGGACTTGTACCTACCTCAACTGGCGGTCTGGACCGTTGTTGGCTCATTGCGTTGTAAGGCGGCGTCTCTCAGTTCCGCGAAGCTGTCACGGAAATAACCCATCACCGCATTCGGGTCCGCTTTGATGGCCCTGTCGATGGTGATCCCAAACTGCACGGTGCCGGCGTAGCTGAAGATGCTCATGCCAATGCCGATATTGCCGCTCTGTGGCACCCAGAACATGGGCTGAACCAGTTTTGCGCCGGCCAGGTAGACCGCTTCTTTGGGGCCCGGCACGTTGGTCAGCACGGCAGAGGCCTTGTTGCTCAGCAGTGCCAGTGCCCGCCGCTCAAGGATGTCGGGGCCACGGCCAAACAGATCCAGCAGGCTGTAGGTCACCTGGGCCTGGTAGGAGCGTTTGAGGCGGTTCATGTTCTCCTGCACCTGGCGGAAACGCATCAACGGACAATTCACTTCGACCGGCAGGCATACCAATACCAGCCCGAACTGGTTGCCGAGCGTTTCGATGGGTTGATTAAGGGGGCGCAGGTTAAAGGGTACCGCGACGCGAATGCCACATTCGGGGATGTGCTCCCCGGTTTCCCGGAAATGGCGTTGGAGTGCTCCTGCCGCCGCACACAGCAGCACGTCGTTGGCGGTGCCTTTCAATGCCCGGGCGCAGAGTTTGACTTCCGCCAGGCTCAGGGGCTCGGCCCAGGCCACCTGTTTGCGGCCGCTGAGGGGCGAGCGCAATCCGGTTTTGGGTTCAAATCGCGCAGCGCCAAGCTTGATCACGTCCATGGCGATGTTGCCGGCTGTGGTCGCCATCTTGATCGGGTAATCCGGCTCCCTGCGCAGTGAGTCAAGGAACAACCGGCCTTGTTCGAGGGCGGTTTGGCCGCTGTCGAGCACGCGTTGGGTAAAGCGGTGAAGGCTGCCACCTGTCTCCGGTTGACTTGGCGGCGCGGTGCTGACGATGTGGCTGAGTTTGGTCTCCGGTGTCTTGTCGGTCAGGGACAACAACACCCGTACCAGCGAGATGCCATCGGCAATGCAGTGGTGAATGCGAATCAGCAGGGCGCAGCCGCCATCGTAGTTATCAATATAATGGATGTGCCAGAGGGGACGGCGAGTATCGAGCGCTGTGCTGCCCAAATCACTGGTCAGCGCCTGCAGTTCGGCTTTATCGCCTTCACCGGGCAGGGCGATGCGATGAATGTGGTTGTCGATGTCGAACAGCGGGTCATCCTGCCAGTATACTCGCTCGCCCTCATGGATGACGCGCTGGCGAAAGCGACGAAAGCACAGGAAGCGTTCGTTCAGGGTGCGTTTCAGGCGTTTGATGGAGATTGGCTGGTCAAAGATCAGGACCGCTGAAATCATCATCGGGTTTGTGGGACTGTCCATGCGCAGCCAGGACCGGTCCACGGCTGACATGGCGGTTTTGCTCAGGGACATGAGGCCCTCCGTTCTGTGTGCAATCCAGTTGCCGAACGGACATCATTGACACGGAGTCGTGGCGCATCGGCGATCAGACCAAAGAGTATAGGCCGATCAGGGGGAGGGCGAAAGTGGTTGCAGATGCGACATGGATTTGCCGCATCAAGAATCAGGCATTAGCGTCGCGGAGGATGCGCTGCTTCTGGCGGTTCCAGTCACGTTCTTTCTCGGTAGCCCGCTTGTCGAACAGCTTCTTGCCTTTCACCAGCGCAATTTCGCATTTGACCTTGTTCTGTTTCCAGTACAGGGCCAGGGGAATGCAGGTGTAGCCGCTCTGGTTGACCTTGCCGACGATTTTGGCGATTTCCTTGGCGTGCAGCAGTAGCTTACGGGTGCGCGTGGGATCCGCAATGACGTGAGTGGATGCGGTGATCAGCGGGGTAAAGTGTGAACCCAGCAGCCACGCCTCGCCATCCTTGAGCAGCACGTAGGCATCCGTCAGCTGCGCCTTGCCGGCACGCAGGGATTTCACTTCCCAGCCCAAAAGGGCAAGGCCAGCCTCGAAGCGCTCCTCGATATGGTATTCGTGTTTTGCCTTCTTGTTCAGCGCAATGGTATTGCTCTGAGGTCCGGGTTTCTTTTTGCTCATGAATCGGTAATCCGGGTTCGGATAAAAAAATTTACCGGGCATACTACGCACCGGAAAGCGCGCATTGTAGCCCAGGAGTGCCAGACCGGTCACGAAATCAGCGTGACAGACCCTATTGGTGGTCGTAGCGAGGGAGATTCATCCGCTACAATGGACGGTTCAGCTCTGTCGGAATATTGAATGCCTGCACCTTATCAAACACATATCGGGTCCTGGACCCGAAAGTCGACCTTTTTCTGGGCCGCCGTCGGTGCCACCGTGGGCCTTGCCAACCTGTGGCAGTTTCCCTATCTGGCGGGGCAGCACGGTGGTGGGTGGTTTATCCTGCTGTACCTGGCCTGCCTGTTGCTGGTCACGCTGCCTCTGATGGTGACGGAGTCCGCGATGGGCCGGCACGCCCGGCACGGCATTGTGCTGGCGATGGACGGTTATATTCGCAGTGCCCGCTGTTCCCGCTGGTGGATGTTTGCAGGCAGACTCAGCATTATTGCGGCTTTTCTGGTGCTGTCCTACACCGCGGTGTTCGGATCTATCGCACTGGCTTATGTGTTCTTCGGCGCTCTGGGTGTATTCAATAATGCCGGAGAGGCGGAGGCCACCGCCGTTTTGGCGGACCTGGTGTCGGATACTCGTGACTACCGGATGTTCATGGCATGGCACCTGTTCTTTATTGTGCTGGTGATCTGGGTGTCTATCCAGGGGGTGGTCAAGGGGCTGGAGCGCGTTTTCCGGTCACTGGTGCCGGCTTCGCTGTTGTTGCTGCTGGGGTTGTTTGCCCTGGCTGGGTGGCACGGTCGACTTGAGGGGGCAGTGGGTGCGATTCTGCAATTCCGGCCGGAGGATGTGGGCCTGGGCAGTCTCAAAGCCGCACTTTTTCACGCCTTTTTCACCCTGGGACTGGGGATGGGGGTGTGGTCCATCTTCGGTGCCTACACCCCGGTCGGGGTTAAACTGAAGCGCTCGGTGCTTGCGGTAGTGTTGATGGACACCCTGATCGCCATTCTGGCCGGTGTGCTGATTTTTGCCACCGCGACCACCGATGGCAGTTTTGATGGAGCGCATGGTTTCAGTCTGTTGTTCGTTTCGCTGCCAGTGGCCCTGGCGCCCTTGCCGGGCAGCCAGTTCATCATTGCAGCGGCGTTCCTGCTGGTTGTTTTGATTGTGTGGACAACCTCACTGGCCCTGTTGGAGCCGGTGGTTGGCTGGTTTCAGGAGTGGACCGGGTCGCCCCGGGGCTGGTCGGCCTTCATTATGGGGGCGCTGGTGTGTTTTGCCGGGCTGGGTACGTTGTTGTCATTTAATATCTGGGCCGATGCCCAGCTGGCGGGCGGGACGATATTCCGTTGGCTGGAGCTGGTCACCGGTGGGTTGCTGATACCCCTGGTGGCGATCCTGATTGCATTGTTCACCGGATGGCGTCTGACTCGCTCGATGTCTTTCAGTATTCTCGGTAATACACCCTGGCTGTTCGGTCGTATCTGGTTTTGGGTGATGCGACTGGTGCTGCCGGTTGTGGTGGCGGTGATCGGGATTTCCTACACACTGTTCTCGCTGGACAATTTATGTGGCGGCGGGGACCAGTCGAAGTGGTGTCGTCAGATTAACCCGGTGGTTGCAGCGCCCGCAGAGGTTCCGCCTGCCAACAGCACGCGAAGTGAAGGTGAGCAGGTGTCTGAGTCTGCGCCATCGGCCCCGGCTGAAGAGGGTGCGCGACCAGCGAGGCACGACGATGGACCGGGTAACGATCCAGCTCCCGAAAAAGGCCCAAAACGGGACGATATCCTTTATCATAGTGTCTGAATACAGCCGACCGCCGGATGAAGAATGCCCCATCAGATCGACAAGACAGCTCTGGTTATGCACTCCGCTGAGCGCATGTTCCATCTGGTTAATGACATTGCCCGATATCCCGAGTTTTTACCCTGGTGTGCGGGCGCGGAAATTCATGACCGGGACGAGGAGCAGATCACCGCGTCCCTGGATGTGGCCAAGGGCGGGATTCGTCACCGTCTGACCACTCGCAATCAATTGAATCACCCCGAGACCATTGAAATGAGCCTGGTGGACGGGCCGTTCCGTGATCTCACCGGTCGCTGGCACTTTCGTGCGCTGGATGACAATGCTTGCAAGGTTATCCTGACCCTGGAGTTTGAGTTCTCCGGGTCGCTGTCCCGCATGACCTTTGGTCCGGTGTTCAGTCAGGCTGCCAATACGATGGTGGATGCGTTTTGTCGGCGTGCGGACATGGTGTATGCAGGAGTTGTGGAATGATTCGAGTGGAAGTGGCCTATGCCCGTCCGGACAAGCAGGAAATCATCAGTCTCAAGGTGCCGGCAGGAACTACCGCCCTGGAAGCTGTCAAACAGTCCGGCATCATGGCGGTTTTTCCTGAAGTCGATCCCGATAATACTGACATGGGGATTTTTGGTAAGGCCATCAAGTCGCCCGCCGCGCATGAGCTGCGAGAAGGTGATCGGGTTGAGCTATACCGGCCGCTGAAGATTGATCCCAAGCAGGCGAGGCTCAACCGGGCGAAGAAGAAATCCTGACGCCGGCCTTAATAGGCCGGTGTTTCTTCAAGCAGCTGTGCTTCGAAGTGGCTGTACTGGTCGTTGTTGTAATAGACGATGACCCGTTGCTCTTCGATATCACCACCCCGGCGTTGGAAGGTGTAGATGTAATATTCCCGGGAGGGATCAACCGGGTTGACCATCAGGGGGTTGCCGAGGACAGAATGCACCTGGCTGCGGGACATGCCCTCGGTCAGTGATGTCAGCTCCTCGTCGGTCAGGATGTTGCCTTGCTGGACGTTGATCTTGTAAACGCCAGGAAAGACACAACCAGACAGGATGAGAGTGAGAATGAGAGCTGTGAGCTTTTGCATCGCCGGGGGAAATCCTCTATCTTGAAATCGCCTGCCAAAGGCAGGTGTGACACGGTCTAACCGTATAAATGCGGCTTCATCATACCGGAAGCCGTGGGGCACACCAACGAGTGAATAGTAACATGTCATCTGAAAACGCCGAATTACGAAAAGTCGGTCTGAAAGTTACTCTGCCGAGAGTAAAGATTTTCAACATTCTGGAAAACTCCGAGGAACACCACCTCAGTGCAGAGGATGTGTACAAGAAGCTTCTGGAGCAGGGGGATGACGTGGGTCTGGCGACCGTATACCGGGTTCTGACCCAGTTTGAGGCGGCTGGGCTGGTTCTGCGTCACAACTTTGAAGGCGGGCATGCGGTGTTCGAAATGGCCGGTGATGATCACCACGATCATATGGTTTGTACGCAAACCGGCGAGGTCTTTGAGTTCTGCGATCCCATTATCGAAGAGCGCCAGAAAAAAATTGCCGAAGAGCGGGGCTTTGAGATCATTGATCACAGCCTGATTCTCTACGTCAAGCCGATTGGCAAGTAACTTTCCTTCCGCAAACGCTATTGCAGAATAAAAAAAGGGGCGGGTATCAGCCCGCCCTAACAGCTCTCAGGATCGAGAGGGGAATGTGCTCTGTTGCTCAGTGGTGGGTTGCTTGCCCCTTGCTGAACATCTCCCGGGCATGGGCAATGGTGTGTTCGGTCATGTCGACGCCCCCGAGCATTCTTGCCACTTCGCTGATCCGTCCGTGATCGTCCAGTGTTTCAATTTTCGAGAAGGTCGCGTCCTGTTCGGTAAACTTGCTGACGAACAGGTGCTGATGGCATTGGGCAGCTACTTGCGGCAAATGGGTTACACACAGTACCTGGCCGTCGTTGCCGAGGGTTCTCAGTAACCGCCCGACCACTTCTGCTGTGCCGCCGCCGATACCGACATCCACTTCGTCAAAGACCAGAGTGGGCGTGGTTGAGGTTTGCGCGACTACCACCTGGATAGCCAGGCTGATGCGTGACAGTTCACCGCCGGAGGCGACTTTGGCCAGTGGTCTGGCCGGCTGACCCGGGTTGGCGCTGACCAGGAATTCCACTTCTTCAAAGCCGTGGGGCGCCGGCTCACCGCCGGTGCGATTCAGGTGGGTAACAAACTGCACTGATGGCATGCTGAGTTGCGCCAGTTCCTCGGCGATCCTCTGGTCAAGGTTGGCAGCCGCCAGCTGGCGGGCCTCCGACAACTGACCGGCCAATTCATCAAAGCACTGTCGCTGGGCTTCCAGCTGAGCTGCCAGTTGTTCAACGCTGCCTTCGCCGTCATCCAGGGATGCCAGTTCGGCGCCGAGGCGCTGGTGCAGCTCGGGCAGTTCTTCCGGGGTAATGCGGTGTTTACGTGCCATCTGATAAATTGCGCTGAGGCGTTCTTCGACTTCGGTCAATCGTGCCGGGTCGGCCTCGTAATCCTCTACAAACCGGCGCAGGTTGTCCCCGGCTTCGCTGATCTGGATTTGTGCCTCGTTCAGCATCTGGATGGTATCCGCCAGCGCAGGAACCTCAGTTGGTAGATGTTCCAGTTGCTGCAGCGCCTGACGGACCAGGTCTGCGGCGCTGTTGTCTTCCTCTGTGCAGAGCAGGGCGGCCTGCTGGCTGTTCTGCAGCACGGTGTCGGCGTGGCTCAATTGTGCCTGTACCTGTTCCAGGTTTTCCTGCTCGCCTTCTTCCAGCGCCATGCGGTCCAGTTCCTCCACCTGATAGCGGAGTAACTGAAGCCGAGCTTCGGCCTCGTCGGCGTTTTGCTGGCGTTCGGTCAGCTGCTGGCGGGTCTTGCTCCAGGTCTTCCAGGCATCGCGGGTGTCGGCAGCGAGGGATTCCACGCCCGCGTATTCGTCCAGCAGTTTACGGTGAGTTTCCTTGCGAAGCAGGGACTGATGCTGGTGCTGGCTGTGAATGTCCATCAGCAGGCTGCCCAGATCCTTGAGGTGTGCGAGCGGGCAGGGCTGGCCATTAATGTAGGCCCGTGAGCGGCCATCTTTGCTGATCACCCGGCGCAGGATGCAGTCATGCTCGTCATCCAGTTCGTGTTGCTCCAGCCAGGTCCGGGCCTCGGCGATGCGGGATACGTCGAAGGAGGCGGTGATGTCGGCCCGTTTCGCACCGTGGCGCACGGCGCCTGCATCGGCGCGTCCGCCCATCGCCAGCCCCAGGGCGTCCAGCACAATGGACTTGCCGGCGCCGGTTTCCCCGGTGAGGGCGGTCATGCCCTTGCTGAACTGGAGTTCGACCCTTTCTGCAATGGCATAGTTGGAAACGGTGAGCTGTGTGAGCATGCTGGTGACCTCCGCTCTGGAAAAAATACTGTGGTTACATACAGTGACTGTGAATATATACAGGGTTTTACCAGTTTGCAAATTCACCGGTATGAAATTGCGCATAAATGCACCCGATAAGGTTGAAACCGGAGCAACGGGCCCCATATCCGTTCGCAACCCTCTTTGATCTGGCCCTGAGTGGCTGGATGATTTGTATAACCGGCCGTGCTTGCGGTCGTGGATGACTGACCAGGAGTAGCCATGAGTGCTGACGAGAATCGTAACGAACAGGTTGAAGAAGAGCTGAAAACTGCTGAGGTCGAAGCGGCGGAAGACGCTGAAGGTGATTCAGCCGGCGAGCCCTCTGAAACCGAAGCCCTTCAGGCTCAGGTTCAGGAATATCAGGAGCAGGCGCTGAGAGCCCAGGCTGAAATGCAGAATGTTCGTCGTCGGGCCGAGCTGGATGTAGAGAAGGCGCACAAGTTCGCACTGGAAAAATTTGTGAAGGAGTTGCTTCCGGTCGCTGACAGCCTGGAGAAGGCGGTTGAAAGTACCGAAGGTCAGGAAGCTTCCGGTGACCTGGTTGCGTCTATTCGTGAGGGTGTGGAGATGACGCTCAACCTGTTCATGAATAGCCTCAAGAAATTCAATGTCGCGCAGCTGAATCCAGTCGGCGAGCCGTTCGACCCGCAACTGCACGAAGCCATGTCCATGGTGCCGGCACCGGATGCCGAGCCGAACAGTGTCGTGGCGGTGGTGCAAAAGGGGTACACCCTGAACGAGCGCCTGGTTCGGCCCGCGATGGTGGTGGTGGCCAAGGCCGAAGACGCACCAAAAATCGATGAGCAGGCTTGAAAAGTAAATTAAGGCGCCAATATAGGCAGTAAATAGACGGCGCCGGAATGAAATGAGTTACCGGGGCTGATGGCCCGAAACAGTTTTGTCAGGCATCGGATTGCCGATGTCGCAACCGGATCGAATAAACGAATTGGAGTGAATCAATGAGCAAGATTATTGGTATCGACCTGGGAACCACGAACTCCTGTGTTGCCATCATGGATGGCGATAAGGTCAAGGTTATCGAAAACGCCGAGGGTGATCGCACCACTCCGTCGATCATCGCGTACACCGAAGATGGTGAGACCCTGGTAGGTCAGTCAGCCAAACGTCAGGCGGTCACCAACCCGAATAACACCCTGTACGCCATCAAGCGTCTGATCGGCCGTCGTTTTGAAGACGACGTGGTCCAGAAAGATATCAAGATGGTGCCCTACAAGATCGCCAAGGCGGACAACGGTGACGCCTGGGTTGAGGTGAAGGGTGAGAAAATGGCGCCCCCGCAGGTTTCTGCGGAAGTCATCAAGAAGATGAAGAAAACTGCCGAGGACTATCTGGGCGAAAAAGTGACCGAAGCGGTCATTACCGTACCGGCCTACTTCAACGACAGCCAGCGTCAGGCGACCAAGGACGCCGGCAAGATCGCTGGTCTGGATGTGAAGCGGATCATCAACGAGCCGACCGCTGCGGCCCTGGCCTATGGTCTGGACAAGAAGAGCGGTGACCGCACTGTAGCTGTTTACGACCTGGGTGGTGGTACCTTCGATATCTCCATCATCGAGATTGCTGACGTGGACGGTGAGCACCAGTTCGAAGTGCTGGCCACCAACGGTGACACCTTCCTGGGTGGTGAAGACTTCGACATGAAGCTGATCGAATACCTTGCTGATCAGTTCAAGAAGGACAGCGGTATCGACCTGCGCGGCGACTCCCTGGCCATGCAGCGCCTCAAGGAAGCCGCCGAGAAGGCCAAGATCGAGCTGTCCAGCAGCCAGCAGACCGATGTGAACCTGCCGTACGTAACGGCGGATGCCAGCGGTCCGAAGCACATGAACGTGAAAGTAACCCGCGCCAAGCTCGAATCCCTGGTGGAAGAGTTGATCGAGCGCAGTCTCGCGCCTTGCCGCACCGCACTGGAAGATTCCGGTGTCAAGGTTGGCGAAATTGACGAGGTGATCCTTGTCGGTGGTCAGACCCGTATGCCGATGGTTCAGGAAAAGGTGAAGAACTTCTTCGGCAAGGAAGCTCGCAAGGACGTCAACCCGGACGAAGCTGTGGCCATGGGTGCTGCTATCCAGGCCGCCGTACTGTCCGGTGATGTGAAAGACGTTCTGCTGCTGGACGTTACGCCGCTGACCCTGGGTATCGAAACCATGGGTGGTGTCGCGACACCGCTGATCGACAAGAACACCACCATCCCGACCAAGAAGTCGCAAACGTTCTCGACCGCGGATGACAATCAGACTGCCGTGACCATTCACGTGGTTCAGGGCGAGCGTAAGCAGGCACAGCAGAACAAGTCTCTGGGTCGTTTCGACCTGGCTGACATTCCGCCGGCGCCGCGCGGTGTGCCGCAGGTTGAGGTCACCTTCGATATCGACGCCAACGGTATCCTGAACGTGTCCGCTAAAGACAAGGCGACCGGCAAGGAACAGTCCATCGTGATCAAGGCCTCTTCCGGCCTGAACGATGATGAAATCGAGAAGATGGTACGTGATGCCGAGGCCAATGCTGAGGAAGATCGCAAGTTCGAGGAGCTGGTTCAGGCCCGTAACCAGGGTGATGCAATGGTTCACGCCGTTCGCAAGACTCTGACAGATGCCGGTGACAAGGTCAGCGACAGTGAGAAGGAGTCCATCGAGGCGTCTATCAAGGAGCTGGAGGAAGCGCTGACTGGTTCCGACAAGGAGGACATTGAAGCCAAGACCCAGAAGCTGACCGAAGTGTCCTCTGAGCTGGCTCAGAAAATGTACGCAGATCAGGCTGATCAGTCGCAGCAGGCTGGCGGGGAAGAAAGTGCCCAGTCCCAGACTTCTGACGATGCAGTCGACGCTGAGTTCGAAGAAGTCAAAGACGACGACAAGCGGTAATTTCTGACGTACATCAGGCAGTTGGAAAACGCGGGGGAGTCCCCGCGTTTTCCGCGTTTTAAAAACAGGGTTTTAAAGCATGGCCAAGCGCGATTATTACGAAATTCTCGGGGTCTCCCGGGACGCGGACGAGAAGGAAATCAAACGGGCTTACCGCAAGCTCGCAATGAAGTATCACCCCGACCGTAACCCGGACGACACGGATTCCGAGAACAAGTTCAAAGAGGCCAGCGAAGCCTACGAGATACTGGCGGACCAGTCCAAGCGGGCCGCCTATGACCAGTTTGGTCACGCCGGCGTTGATGGTCAGGCGGGCGGTGGATTCGGAGGTGGCGGCGCCAGCTTCTCGGATATCTTTGGTGATGTATTTGGTGACATCTTCGGTGGTGGTGGCGGCCGCGGTCGCAGTACCCGTGGCTCCGACCTGCGTTACACCCTGGAGCTGGATCTGGAGGAAGCGGTAAAGGGTAAAACCGTCCAGATCAAGATTCCGGGCCACCGGGAATGCGATGTCTGCGAAGGTAGCGGGGCGGAAAAGGGGTCGCGCCCGGAAACCTGCGGTACCTGTAAGGGTATGGGGCAGGTTCGCATGCAGCAGGGGTTCTTCACGGTGCAGCAGGCCTGTCCGACCTGTCGTGGTTCCGGTCAGGTGATCAAGAACCCCTGTGGCGCTTGTCACGGTCAGGGTCGGGTGCAGGAAGAAAAGACCCTGTCCGTCAAGGTGCCACCTGGTGTGGATACGGGCGACCGCATCCGTCTCTCCGGTGAAGGAGAAATGGGTGTGGATGGTGGCCCGCCTGGTGATTTGTATGTGCAGGTCGCTGTTCGCGAGCATTCCATCTTCACTCGGGATGGCCGTAACCTGTATTGCGAAGTGCCCATCAGCATCGTGGATGCTACCCTTGGCGGTGAGCTGGAAGTGCCGACGCTGGATGGTCGTGTGAAGCTCAAGATTCCGCCGGAAACCCAGACCGGGAAGCTTTTCCGTCTGCGCAATAAAGGTGTCAGCCCCGTCCGTGGCGGCCCGGCAGGCGATTTGCTCTGTCGTGTGATCGTGGAAACCCCGGTCAACCTGACCAAGCGCCAGAAAGAGCTGCTGGAAGAGTTCCAGGAAACGCTGGACGGTACCAACGGCACTCATCATGCTCCGAAGAAGACCTCCTGGTTTGAAGGTGTGAAAAGTTTCTTTGACGAAATGAAATTCTGAGGACAGATGACATGAGGGTAGCAATCATCGGCGCCGCCGGGCGCATGGGTAAGGTCCTGATCGAAGCCGTTGACGGCACCGAAGGCCTGGAGCTCGGCGCTGCTGTTGTGGAGCCTGGCAGCTCGCTGATTGGTGCCGATGCCGGCGAACTGAGTGGCATTGGCAAAACCGGCGTGACTTTGGCTGGCAGTCTGGAAGATGTGAAGGACGATTTTGATGTGCTTGTCGACTTCACTTTCCCGGACCTGACCCTGGAAAACGCCGAGTTCTGTAAAACCAATGGCAAGATGATCATTATCGGCACCACCGGAATGACCGACGCCGAGAAAGAGCAGCTGGCTGTGGCTGCCGAATCCACTCCCGTGGTATTTGCGCCCAACATGAGTGTTGGTGTGAATGTCGTGCTCAACCTGCTGCGCACTGCTGCGGCGACCCTGGGCGACGACTACGATGTGGAGATCATCGAGGCTCATCACCGCCACAAAAAAGATGCGCCCTCGGGCACGGCGCTGCGCATGGGTGAGGTGGTCGCCGATGCCCTCGGCCGCGACCTGAAGGAGTGTGCCGTGTATGGCCGCGAAGGCTTTACCGGTGAACGCACCCGTAAGGAAATCGGTTTCGAAACCATCCGTGCCGGTGATGTGGTGGGTGACCACACGGTGCTGTTTGCCACCGAAGGTGAGCGCATCGAGGTAACCCACAAGGCGAGCAGTCGCATGACGTTTGCCAAGGGTGCCATGCGGGCGGCGCTGTGGCTGCAGGGCAGGCCGGCAGGCCTTTACGACATGCAGGACGTTTTGAGCCTTAAATAAGCTGTGCTTCTCGTGGACATAAAGCGCCATATTTTTTACAATAAGGCGGTTTAACTGCACCAAGCGTAGCTTTGATAATGCCAGGGAACCGAAAACGTTCCCGGGGAAACAAAAAAGCGGGACGGAGTTGAGACTCCCTCTCGCTTTTTTGCGACCTGAATTTGCGCTTGCGTTCCTGTTCGTGACGAACTTATACGCCACTCGATGAGGATACAAGCCTTGAGCACACCTGCAATCCTTGCACTCGCAGACGGAAGCCTGTTTTACGGCACCGCCATTGGCGCTGAGGGAGAAACCAGCGGCGAAGTGGTGTTCAACACCGCCATGACCGGTTACCAGGAAATCCTGACCGATCCGTCCTATTCCCGTCAGATTGTCACACTGACCTATCCGCACATCGGCAACACCGGTGTGAACGAAGAAGACGTAGAGTCGGATCGCGTCCAGGCCGCCGGCCTGATCATCCGCGATCTGCCGTTGATTGCCAGCAACTGGCGCAGCAGCGGCAGCCTGGAAGAGTACCTGCGAGCAAATAACATCGTTGGCATTGCAGATATTGATACCCGTCGCCTGACGCGGATCCTGCGTGACAAGGGCTCCCAGAACGGCGCCGTCATTGCGGGCGAAGGTGCGACTGCTGAGCGGGCGCTGGAGTTGGCCAATGCCTTCCCCGGCCTCAAGGGCATGGATCTGGCAAAGGAAGTCACCTCCGACAAAGCCTGGGCCTGGAGTCAGAGCGAATGGACCCTGGGAGAAGGGTACGGTGAGCGCACCGAATCCCGCTTCAAAGTGGTGGCATGGGATTACGGCGTCAAGCTGAACATCCTGCGCATGCTTGCGGCTCGCGGCTGCGACATCACCGTAGTGCCGGCTCAGACCCCGGCCTCCGAGGTGCTGGCAATGAATCCGGATGGTGTGTTCCTGTCCAACGGTCCGGGGGATCCGGAGCCTTGTGACTACGCCATCACCGCCATCCGCGAAGTGCTGGAAACCGAGATTCCGGTCTTCGGTATCTGCCTGGGTCACCAGTTGCTGGCCCTGGCCAGCGGCGCCCGGTCGATCAAGATGGGGCATGGTCACCACGGCGCCAACCATCCGGTCCAGAACCTGAAAGACGGCACGGTGATGATTACCAGCCAGAACCACGGCTTCGCGGTGGATGAGGCGAGCCTGCCGGATAACCTGGAGGCGACCCACAAGTCCCTGTTTGACGGATCTCTGCAGGGCATTCGCCGTACAGACAAGCCGGCTTTCAGTTTTCAGGGGCACCCGGAAGCCAGCCCCGGTCCCCACGATGTGGCACCGCTGTTTGACGAGTTTATCCGGTTGATGGAGGCCCGATAAGCTTCCGGGTTTGTACCGGTTAACGGTTCCAGAGTGAAACAGGCGCCGCAAATTGCGATGCAAGAATTTTTAAGTTGCTGACAGGTTTACCAAGAGATGCCAAAACGTACCGACATTAAAAGCATTCTGATCCTGGGCGCCGGCCCCATTGTGATCGGTCAGGCGTGCGAGTTTGACTACTCCGGAGCCCAGGCCTGCAAGGCCCTTCGCGAAGAGGGTTACCGGGTCATCCTGGTTAACTCCAACCCGGCAACCATTATGACAGACCCGGTGATGGCCGATGCCACCTACATTGAGCCGATTACCTGGAAGACTGTCGAGAAAATCATCGAGAAAGAAAAGCCGGATGCTCTGCTGCCCACCATGGGCGGTCAGACTGCGCTGAACTGCGCACTGGATCTGGAGAAGCACGGCGTTTTGACGAAGCACGGCGTGGAAATGATCGGTGCCAACGCCGACACCATCGACAAAGCCGAGGATCGCGACCGCTTCGACAAGGCCATGAAGAAGATCGGTCTGGAGTGCCCTCGTGCCACCATCGCCCACTCTATGGCGGAAGCCTGGGAAGTGGCCGATGATATCGGTTTCCCGTGCATTATCCGTCCGTCGTTCACCATGGGTGGTTCCGGCGGCGGTATCGCCTACAATCGCGACGAGTTCGAGGAAATCTGTACCCGTGGTCTGGACCTGTCCCCGACCAATGAGCTGTTGATCGACGAATCGCTGATCGGCTGGAAAGAATACGAGATGGAGGTTGTTCGCGACAAGAACGACAACTGCATCATCGTCTGCGCTATCGAGAACTTTGATGCCATGGGTGTGCATACCGGTGACTCGATCACCGTGGCGCCGGCCCAGACGCTGACCGACAAGGAATACCAGATCATGCGGAACGCCTCGCTGGCGGTTCTGCGTGAGATTGGTGTGGAAACCGGCGGTTCCAACGTGCAGTTCGGTATCAACCCGGATACCGGCCGCATGGTGGTGATCGAGATGAACCCGCGGGTTTCCCGTTCGTCCGCACTGGCGTCGAAGGCCACTGGCTTCCCGATCGCCAAGGTCGCGGCCAAGCTGGCCATCGGTTACACCCTGGACGAGTTGCGCAACGAAATCACCGGAGGTGTGACCCCCGCGTCCTTCGAGCCCAGCATCGACTATGTGGTTACCAAGATTCCCCGGTTTACCTTCGAGAAGTTTCCCCAGGCCGATGCACGCCTGACCACTCAGATGAAGTCCGTGGGCGAGGTCATGGCCATTGGTCGCACCTTCCAGGAGTCCCTGCAGAAAGCCATGCGCGGTCTGGAAGTGGGTTCTGATGGCTTTGAGGAGAAGGTGGATCTCGCGACGACGGATGGGCAGGAAACCCTGACCCAGGAGTTGAATGTGCCCGGGGCGGAGCGTCTCTGGTACATCGGCGATGCATTCCGCGCCGGCATGACGGTTGAAGAGGTATTCAATAATACCCACGTTGACCCCTGGTACCTGGTGCAGGTCGAGGATCTGATCCGTGAAGAGCAGGCGCTGAAGTCCGCCGGCAAGGCTGACATTGATCGCGATACCCTGTTCCGTCTCAAGCGCAAGGGCTTTTCTGACTCCCGCCTGGCGAAGTTGCTGGGTATCTCGGAAGTGAGCCTTCGTAAGCTGCGCCATGACCTGAATATCCGCCCGGTCTACAAGCGGGTTGATACCTGTGCTGCTGAGTTCGCCTCGGATACGGCCTATATGTACTCTACCTATGAGGAAGAGTGCGAAGCGGATGTCTCCGATCGTGATAAAATCGTGGTCATTGGCGGTGGTCCGAACCGGATTGGTCAAGGTATCGAGTTCGATTACTGTTGTGTTCACGCGGCCCTGGCCATGCGTGAAGACGGCTACGAAACCATCATGATCAACTGTAACCCGGAGACGGTCTCCACGGATTACGACACCTCTGATCGCCTGTACTTCGAGCCGATCACCCTGGAAGACGTGCTGGAAATCATTAACGTCGAGAAGCCCAAAGGGGTGATCGTCCAGTACGGTGGCCAAACGCCGCTCAAGCTGGCTCGCGGTCTGGAAGCGGCTGGTGTGCCGATCATTGGCACCAGTCCGGATGCCATCGACCGTGCCGAGGACCGTGAGCGCTTCCAGCAGATGATTGGTCGCCTTGGGCTGTTGCAGCCCGAGAACGCCACGGTGCGCAGCCACGAGGAGGGTGTCCTGGCGGCCCGTGAAATCGGCTATCCGCTGGTGGTGCGCCCGTCCTACGTGTTGGGTGGCAGGGCGATGGAAATCGTCTATGACGAGGAAGAGCTGGTTCGCTACATGCGTAACGCGGTTCTGGTTTCCAATGACAGCCCGGTCCTGCTGGATCACTTCCTGAATGCCGCCATTGAGGTGGATATTGATGCCATCTCCGACGGCAAGGAAGTGGTGATTGGCGGTATCATGCAGCACATTGAGCAGGCTGGCGTTCACTCTGGTGACTCCGCCTGTTCGTTGCCGCCCTACACGCTGCCCAAAGATGTGCAGGATGAAATGCGCGAGGCCGTTCGCAAGATGGCGATCGAACTGGATGTGGTGGGGCTGATGAATGTTCAGCTGGCCTGGCAGGACGATAAAATCTACGTTATTGAGGTAAACCCGCGGGCATCCCGTACCGTGCCGTTCGTCTCCAAGGCCATCGGTGTTTCGTTGGCGAAAGTGGCAGCACGGGTCATGGCCGGCAAGTCCCTGGCGGAGCTTGGCTTCACTCAGGAGATTGTGCCGAGCTATTACGCGGTAAAGGAATCTGTGTTCCCGTTCAACAAGTTCCCGGCGGTGGATCCGATCCTCGGACCGGAAATGAAGTCGACCGGTGAGGTGATGGGGATTGGTGACAGCTTTGATGAAGCGTTCGCCAAAGCCGCATTGGCCACCGGTGAGCGGTTGCCGGGCCAGGGCACTGCCTTCATGTCCGTACGTGATGTGGACAAGCCGGGGGCTGCCGACGTCGCGCGGGATCTGGTTGATGCCGGTTTCAAGCTGATTGCCACCACAGGTACCGCAAAAGCCCTGAAAGAGGCAGGTATCGAGGTTGAGCGGGTGAACAAGGTCCGTGAGGGGCGCCCGCACATTGTGGACGCCATCAAGAACGGCAAGGTTCAATTGATTATTAACACGACCGAAGGGCGCAAGGCCATCTCCGACTCGGCGCAGATCCGCCAGTCCGCCTTGCAGGCCAAGGTCACCTATACAACGACCCTGGCGGGTGGCGAAGCCTTCTGTCGGGCCATCAAGTTTGGCCCCGAGCGCACCGTTCGCCGTCTCCAGGATCTACACGCAGGAAAGTAAGATTATGTCTGCCAGAGTACCCATGACAAAAGCGGGCGAAGCCCGCCTCCGCGAGGAGCTTCAGAAGCTGAAATCGGAAGATCGCCCGCGGGTGATTGCTGCGATTGCCGATGCCCGTGAGCACGGCGATCTGAAAGAGAATGCGGAATACCACGCTGCCCGCGAACAGCAGAGCTTTATTGAGGGTCGCATTCAGGAAATCGAAGGCAAGCTGTCTTCGGCGCAAGTGATTGATATCAATACCATCGAGAACACCGGCAAGGTGATTTTCGGGGTTACAGCTCACTTGTTGAATGTCGACACGGATGAGCAGGTGGTTTACCAGATCTGTGGTGAGGATGAAGCCGACATCAAGGCCGGCAAGATTTCCATCTCCTCACCGATTGCGCGCGCGCTGATTGGTAAGAGCGAAGGCGATATTGTGGCCATCCGTGTGCCTTCCGGCACGGTGGAGTACGAGATTGAGGCGGTCGAGCATCTCTGAGGCTCCGTCCATTAAAAAAGCCGGCAGCGAGTGTTCGTTGCCGGCTTTTTTATTGGTCTCTGCCTGTTCAGCTTTTGTTGCGAAGCAGGTTGGACAGCTTGGGGTTGGGCTTCTTGGCGCGGCGCAGAATGACCGCGATCTTGCCAATCGTCTGGACCAGCTCGGCGCCGGCGGACTGGCACAGCTCGCTAATGGCTTCCTGGCGTACTTCGCGGTCCGGACTGGCGATCTTGACCTTGATCAGCTCGTGGTCGTTCAGGGCGCGCTCCAGCTCTTCCTGAAGTCCTTCGGACAGACCTTTGTCGCCAACGATGATGACGGGCTTCAGGTTGTGGGCAATGCCCCGGTACTCCCGGCGCTGTTCCGGTGAAAGACTCATGATGTAATCTCTTAATGGATGCAATTAACAAAACGTCAGCGGCACCATGGCCACCAAAACCGTATAATCGACGGATTGTAACAGATCGGAACGGCGGAGAAATGGCCATTACCACGTATCAAGACGTTTCGTTGCGCGTCTGTTCCTGTTTTATTGCGGAGGTTTGTTTTGGCCCGTTCAAAAACCAGTGATCGCTGGCTCAAGGAACATTTCGATGATGTCTGGGTCAAAAAATCCCAGGAAGATGGCTACCGTTCCCGCGCCAGCTACAAGCTGATTGAGCTGGACGACAAGGACCGGTTGTTTCGTCCCGGCCAGGTTGTTGTGGATCTGGGGGCGGCCCCGGGAGGCTGGTCCCAGGTGGCAATGGAGCGTGTCGGGGATAAGGGTGTCGTGGTGGCCAGTGACATTTTGCCAATGAATCCGATTGCCGGTGTGGACTTTGTTCAGGGCGACTTCACCGAGGATTCGGTGTTGGAAGAATTGTTGGGAATTCTGGGAGATCGAAAGGCAGACGTTGTAATTTCCGATATGGCGCCCAATATGAGTGGTATGGCTGCTGTTGATATTCCAAGGGCCATGGGCCTGGTGGAGTTGGCGCTTGATATGGCCCAGCAGGTGCTTCGCCCCGGAGGGGTGTTTGTGGCCAAGGTGTTTCAGGGTGAAGGTTTTGATTCGCTGTTGGCTGATATGCGGAAAAGCTTTAATACGGTTGTAAGTCGCAAGCCTGATTCCTCAAGGGCCAGATCCCGGGAGATCTATCAGGTCTGTAAGGGCTTCAAAGGCTGAATCGCGACGTCTGGCTGGTCCGGATATCCGATGAGCTCTGTGGCCGATACGGATGGGCCGATTGTGGTGGAGCGGCGTACAATTGGTGTAAGGTGTTCAAAAAGGTTTCCCTGAAGACGGTCAACCTTTCAATTCACAGGTGACGATCCTTGAACGATATGGCAAAAAATCTGGTTCTCTGGCTAATCATAGCCGCCGTACTGCTGATGGTGTTTCAGAACTTTACTCCCACCACCAGCGGCCAACAGGTCAATTATTCGCAGTTTGTCGAGATGGTGCAGGACGGACAGGTCCGTCAGGTCACCATTGATGGTCTGCAGATTCAGGGTACCCGTGGTGACGGCTCCCAGTTTCAGACTATCCGCCCTCAGGTGGCTGACAACAAGCTGATGGATGACCTGCTGGCAAATCGCGTTGAAGTCATCGGCAAGGAGCCTGAGCGCCAGAGCCTCTGGACTCAACTGCTGGTTGCTGCGTTCCCCATTCTGATCATCATTGCTCTGTTCGTGTTTTTTATGCGGCAGATGCAGGGCGGTGGTGGTGGCAAAGGCCCCATGTCGTTCGGCAAGAGCAAGGCTCGGCTGATGAGCGAGGACCAGATCAAGACCACCTTCGGTGACGTGGCTGGTGTTGATGAGGCCAAGGAAGACGTCAAGGAGCTGGTGGACTTCCTGCGGGATCCGAGCAAGTTCCAACGCCTGGGCGGCAGTATTCCCAAAGGCGTGCTGATGGTTGGCCAGCCGGGTACTGGTAAGACCCTGTTGGCAAAAGCCATCGCCGGTGAAGCCAAGGTGCCGTTCTTCTCTATTTCCGGTTCCGACTTCGTGGAAATGTTTGTGGGTGTGGGTGCGTCCCGTGTCCGTGACATGTTCGAGCAGGCCAAGAAGCAGAGCCCCTGCATTATCTTTATCGACGAGATCGACGCCGTCGGTCGTCATCGTGGTGCCGGCATGGGCGGTGGTCACGACGAGCGTGAGCAGACCCTGAACCAGTTGCTGGTTGAAATGGACGGTTTTGAGGGCAACGAAGGCGTAATCGTCATTGCCGCCACCAACCGTCCGGATGTGCTTGACCCTGCGCTGTTGCGTCCGGGCCGCTTTGACCGTCAGGTCGTAGTTGGTCTGCCGGATATTATCGGCCGTGAGCAGATCCTTAAGGTGCACATGAAGAAAGTGCCTCTGGCCGACGGCGTGGAGCCGGTCCTGATTGCCCGTGGTACGCCCGGTTTCTCCGGTGCCGATCTGGCTAACCTGGTAAACGAGGCAGCCCTGTTCGCTGCTCGCCGGAACCAGCGCCTGGTGTCCATGGAGGAATTTGAGCTCGCCAAGGACAAAATCATGATGGGCGCCGAGCGCAAGTCCATGGTGATGAGTGAAAAGGAAAAGCGGAATACGGCTTACCATGAGTCAGGCCATGCCATTGTCGGGCGCCTGATGCCGGAACACGACCCGGTCTACAAGGTGAGCATTATTCCTCGTGGACGCGCGCTGGGCGTGACCATGTTCCTGCCGGAAGAGGATAAGTACAGTCACAGCAAGCGTTTCCTGATCAGCTCTATTTGCAGCCTGTTCGGTGGTCGTATTGCGGAAGAGCTGACACTTGGTTTCGACGGCGTAACCACGGGCGCCTCTAACGACATTGAGCGTGCGACCAGTCTGGCTCGTAACATGGTCACCCGCTGGGGTCTGTCCGAGAAGCTGGGCCCCCTGCAGTACGATACTGACAGTGAGGAGCCGTTCCTCGGCCGTTCCGCAGGCCAGGCCCAGACGGTCTACTCGCCAGAAACGGCGCAACGCATTGATGAGGAAGTCCGCAACATCATTGATGAGTGCTATGAGAAGGCGAAGCAGCTGCTGGTTGATAACCGCGACAAGCTGGACCTGATGGCCGATGCGTTGATGAAGTATGAAACCATCGACCGGCATCAGATTGACGACATCATGGAAGGGCGCGTGCCTCGTCCGCCGAAAGGTTGGGGTGACAGCGGTCCGACCGGCGGTGTGTCGTCTGAGGAGCCCGAGTCGGCGCCTGCGTCGCACGGCTCGGATGACGGGAAGCAGCCCGGTGTCGGTCGCCCTGCCGGCGAACACTGATGGCGCTAACCTGAGAACGGTCTGTTTTATCTGACGGCGCCGCCCTTTTCGGGCGGCGTTTGTTTTTGTGTGCGGCTTGAAAGGATGGCCTATGGAAATGAACTTTGCCGGCCGGGTATTGGATATGTCCCGCTGCCACGTCATGGGTATTCTGAATGTTACGCCGGATTCCTTCTCCGATGGCGGGCGCTTCAATCGACCGGATGCAGCGCTCTCACGTGCTCGCCAGATGGTTGCTGATGGTGCCGCGTTTATCGACGTCGGTGGGGAGTCGACCAGACCCGGGGCCGCTCAAGTGTCGGTCGCGGAGGAGCTGGATCGGGTCTGTCCCGTGGTGGAGGCAATTGCCCGGGAGCTGGATACTGTTATCTCGGTGGATACCTCCGCTCCCGAGGTCATGGCTGAAGCCGTCAAGTTGGGCGCGGGCCTGATTAACGATGTGCGGGCACTGCAGCGTAAAGGCGCGCCGGAAACGGCTGCCACAGCAGGCGTTCCGGTTTGTATTATGCATATCCAGGGAGAGCCTGATTCCATGCAGGATAATCCCGAATACCGCAGCGTACGGCGGGAAGTCAGTTTGTTCCTGACGGAGCGTATGCGTGTGGCCGAGGCGGCAGGTGTAAAACCGGAAAGCATCATTCTCGATCCCGGTTTCGGGTTTGGGAAAACGCTTGAGCACAATCTACAGTTATTGGCTTCCCTGGAGCAGCTGCATATTCTCGGGCATCCATTGCTGGTGGGTGTGTCCCGTAAAAGCATGCTGGGCCATATTACCGGGCGTGAAGTCAATGAACGGTTGCCGGCGAGCCTTGCTGCCGCGACAATATCCGCCATGAAGGGTGCATCCATTATTCGCGCCCACGACGTCCGGGAAACCGTGGATGCCGTCAGCGTTGTGGCGGCCATGAAGGAGGCAGGTCGATGACCGAGAGAAAATATTTTGGCACGGATGGGATCCGTGGTTGTGTCGGGGAGTCTCCGATCACCCCCGAGTTTATGTTGTACCTCGGGTGGGCTGCCGGGCAAGCATTCAAGCGGGCAGGCCAGCGCAATAGCGTTTTGATCGGCAAGGATACCCGGCTTTCCGGGTATATGTTTGAATCAGCGCTTGAGGCCGGGTTGTCCGCTGCCGGCGTTGACGTCAAGTTACTGGGGCCGATGCCGACGCCTGCTATCGCTTATCTGACCCGGACGTTCAGGGCGTCTGCCGGGATCGTCATCAGTGCCTCTCATAACCCCCATCAGGATAACGGCATCAAGTTTTTCTCTGCCAACGGCACCAAGCTCGATGATGCTCTGGAAGCGGAGATTGAACGCTGGATGGACGAGCCCATCAAGGTCTGCGATGCCGCGGATCTGGGCAAGGCGTCCCGGGTGGATGATGCGCCCGGTCGCTACGTGGAATTCTGTAAGAGTACGGTGCCGAATGATTTCACTCTGGAAGGTCTGAGCGTCGTGCTCGATTGCGCCCATGGTGCCACCTATCATGTGGCTCCCAAGGTGTTTCGTGAGCTGGGCGCCACGGTGTCGGTGATTGGTGCTTCCCCGGATGGCCTGAATATCAACAAGGAGGTCGGGTCTACCCACCTGGAGGCCCTGAAGCGGGCGGTGCTGGAGAAGGGGGCGGACTTGGGGATCGCATTTGACGGTGACGGAGACCGGGTGTTGATGGTGGACCGGGATGGCTCTGAAGTGGACGGCGATGAGCTGCTGTATGTCATCGCCTCCCAGCGGCACGCGGCGGGAAGCCTTCATGGCGGGGTCGTTGGTACCCTGATGACCAACCTGGGTGTTGAGTTGGCATTGAAAGAGCTGGGTATCGAGTTTGAGCGAGCCAAGGTCGGGGATCGTTATGTCATGGAGCGCCTGATTCAACATGATTGGCTCTTGGGTGGTGAAGGCTCTGGCCACTTGGTGATAAGGGATTGCACGTCCACCGGTGATGGTATCGTGTCGGCGCTGCAGGTTCTGTTGGCCGTCGGTCGCTCTGGTAAAACGCTTGCCGAACTGCGTCAGGGTATGAGCAAGTTGCCGCAGAAGATGATCAACGTCCGGGTAGATCAGCGTTTTGATCCTCTGGGGCGTGAAGACATCGCGGTTGCTGTGCGTAAGGCCGAGGCTGATCTTGGTGACACAGGGCGCGTACTGTTGCGCGCATCCGGCACCGAGCCGTTGATCCGGGTTATGACGGAAGGGCAGAATGCCTCTGAAATCACTCGCATAGCGGAAGAGCTTGCAGTTGTTGTCGAGAGCTCTCGTGCCTGAGATTGTGTGTGGGAGAGTTGTCTGGTTGGGTGGACTGCTGTATAGTTCGCCCTCCCTTGAGCACGGGGGCTGTTATGCGCCGTAAGATCGTAGCCGGAAACTGGAAAATGAACGGGTCGACAGACCTGGTGGAAAAGCTGGTTGGCTATGTCCGGTCAGGGGTGTCATCCCTTGATAATGGTGTGGAGGCTGTTATTATTCCTCCCGCTCTGTATATCCGGGACGTTAAGTCTCTGGCGAGTGATCAGCTTTCGGTCGGTGTGCAGAACGTTGCGTGCTGGGAATCCGGGGCTTATACCGGTGAAGTGTCGGCTGGCATGGCAAAAGATTGCGGTTGCCGCTACGCACTGGTTGGTCATTCCGAGCGCAGGCAACTGTTTGCGGAGACCGATGCAGCCGTTGCAGAAAAGGTTGCGCAGTTGCTGTCTCAGGGGTTGGTTGCCATTGTGTGTGTTGGCGAAACCCTCGCGGAGCGTGAAGCCGGACAGGCGGAAGAGATAGTGTCCGCGCAGGTTCGTAAGGGGCTGGCGAGTGTGAGCGCGGGTGATTGGCAGAATGTCGTGGTTGCCTATGAGCCGGTGTGGGCTATAGGAACCGGAAAGACGGCCACTGCCGATGATGCGCAGGCGATGCATCAGTCAATTCGCGGTGTTTTGAGAAATCTGGGAGCGCCGGCGGATACGATTTCCCTGCTTTACGGCGGCAGTGTAAAAGCGGATAATGCAGCCGCTCTTTTTGCTCAGCCGGATATAGACGGTGGTTTGATCGGCGGGGCATCGTTGATTGGAAAAGATTTTGTGAGTATCTGCCAGGCTATGCCAGCAGGTTCTGAAAGTTAAAGGTTCGCGAAAGCCATTAGCAAGAGTCATTAGAGAGTCGTTATGGATTGGTTGGAAACACTGGTTGTCGTTGTGCACGTGGTTATCGCCGTGGCGCTGGTGGGTCTGGTGCTGATCCAGCAGGGAAAAGGTGCGGATGCTGGTGCGGCATTTGGTGGCGGTGCGTCACAGACCGTATTCGGTAGTCAGGGTAGCGGTAGCTTCCTGACACGTTTGACCACCCTGTTGGCGGTCGTGTTCTTTGTAACAAGTTTTTCGCTGGCAATCTTTGCCAAGGAGCGCGCTGAAGTTGCTGGTGAGGCCGGTATCCCGGTTGTCCAGGAGTCTTCAGAAGCATCTGCTCCGGTAAATGTTGAAGAAAGCGAAGCCGAGAGCGGGGAGTCTTCCAGTGAAGACGAACTCCCCGAGCTCGAGTAAAGGTGTTGCCCAGGTGGTGGAACTGGTAGACACGCTATCTTGAGGGGGTAGTGGCGAAAGCCGTGCCGGTTCGAGTCCGGCCCTGGGCACCATATAGAAGAAAAGCGGCTTGGATTTCCCAGGCCGTTTTTTTTGGTCAGTCCTTGACCAGTCTTGCCGGCATCTCTATACTCCGGCGGATATTGGAGCGGGCTTTGGACTAGGTCCGGCCGGCTCCTGGCAGGCCAGGTGTCTGTCAGCAGGGAACGGTTTGAATGGGTTTGTTTCCTGTGAGTTCTTGCAACAAAAGGCCCCACTCGTTCGGGGCTTTTTGATTAAGGGGCCTGGCGCATCAGGCCCTGGTGCATAAAAAGGGCTGATCAACAGCCCTTTTTTTGTTTCCGGGGTCCGGAAAATCCCGGGATTCGGGGAATTCAGGGGTTCTGGAAATCAAGAGATGGAGACAGTAAAACCTTGTCAGCCAAGCTAAAGCAACTGGAAGACCTTTTACGGCCAATCGTTGAAGGCCTGGGGTACGAGTTCTGGGGCGTTGAATTTCGCTCACAGGGACATCATTCCCTGTTGAGAATTTTTATTGACGATGCCGAAAACGGCATCGGCATAGATGACTGTGAGAAAGTCAGCCGGCAAGCCAGCGGTGTCATGGACGTGGAAGACCCTATCCAGACCGAATATACCCTGGAGGTATCGTCTCCGGGTATGGATCGTCCGCTGTTTCGTCTTGAGCAATATGAGGCATTTGCCGGACACCAGGTTCAGCTGAAGTTGCGAATGGCTTTTGAAGGACGTCGCAAGTTTCAGGGCCTGATCAAGGGCGTGGAAGGTGATGACGTCGTGATCGTAGTCGACGATCACGAGTATCTGTTGCCGTTCGACAGTATCGAGAAAGCCAACATCGTTCCGGTTTTTGAATAAGTCGGTGGACGCAAAGTTTATTTTTAAGGGCAGGGCAATCCAATGAGTAAAGAGATCTTGCTGGTGGTTGAATCCGTCTCGAACGAAAAAGGTGTCGAGAAGGATGTCATTTTTGAAGCAATCGAGCTGGCGCTCGCCACCGCTGCCAAAAAACGTTACGAAGATGAAGAGGCCGATATCCGGGTTTCCATCGATCGTCGCACCGGCGAATACGAAACCTTCCGTCGCTGGTTGGTTGTGGACAACGATGCCGTTCCGGCACTCGGTACCGAGCTGACCCTGCAGGAAGCGGAAGAGATCGATACCGCGCTGCGGCCGGGCGATATTCACGAAGAAAAAATTGAATCGGTCGCCTTTGGCCGGATTGGTGCCCAGGCGGCCAAGCAGATTATCTTCCAGAAGGTTCGCGAAGCTGAGCGCACCAAGATTGTCGACAGTTACCGTGACCGTGTCCACGAACTGGTGTCCGGTACCGTAAAGAAAGTGACCCGTGACAATGTCATTGTCGATCTGGGTTCGAATGCCGAAGCATTGCTGCCGCGTGAACACCTGATTCCGCGGGAAACATTCCGCATGGGCGATCGTGTTCGCTCGCTGCTGCTGGAAATTCGTACTGATCATCGCGGTCCCCAGCTGATTCTGAGCCGCACCGATCCGCAAATGCTGATCGAGCTGTTCCGCATTGAGGTTCCGGAGATCGCTGAAGAGCTGATCGAAATTCGCGGCGCTGCCCGTGATCCCGGTTCCCGGGCCAAGATTGCGGTGAAGACTAACGATCGCCGTATCGACCCGGTCGGGGCCTGTGTAGGTATGCGTGGTTCCCGTGTTCAGGCTGTTTCCAATGAGCTGGGTGGTGAGCGTGTGGATATCGTGCTGTGGGACGACAACCCTGCGCAGCTGGTGATCAACGCCATGGCACCGGCGGAAGTGGCGTCCATTGTAATGGACGAAGATCGTCACACCATGGAAGTGGCGGTCGCGGAAGATAATCTGGCCCAGGCCATAGGCCGTAACGGCCAGAATGTGCGCCTGGCCACCGAGCTGACCGGCTGGACTCTGAACGTGATGACGGAAGAGGAAGCGGGTGAGCGTCAGGAGCAGGAATACAATCGCCTGCTTGAGCATTTTACCAGCAATCTGGATGTGGATGAGGAGTTTGCCGGCGTATTGATCGAAGAAGGGTTTACGTCCATCGAGGAGGTGGCGTACGTCCCCATGGAAGAAATGCTGGCCATTGACGGATTTGATGAAGAGACCGTCACTGAGCTGCGTCGCCGTGCCAAGGATGTCCTGTTGAATCAGGCCCTGGCCAGTGAAGAGGCGCTTGAGGGCTCTGAGCCCGCGGAAGATCTTCTCGGTATGGATGGTATGGACCGTAGCCTGGCCTTCAAGTTGGCGGGTATGGGGATTCGTACCATGGAAGATCTCGCCGAGCAGTCAGTCGATGACCTGCTTGATATTGAAGGTATGGATGAAGAGCGTGCAGGACAGCTGATTATGACTGCACGCGCACCCTGGTTTGAAGACCAGGCCTAATTCGGGAGGAGGACCTGTATGGCTGAAGTAACGGTAAAACAACTGGCCGCAGACGTAGGCGCTCCCGTGGATCGTTTGCTGAAGCAGATCGTTGAGGCGGGGCTGAAAGCCCGCTCCGAGAACGACTCTGTCTCCAGCGATGAGAAGCAGCAGTTGCTGGCTTATCTGAGAAAGAATCACGGTGATAGTAACGCAGAGCCGAACAAGATCACTCTGAAGCGTAAAACCACCACCACTCTCAAAGCTGGCCGCGCCAAGACAGTGAATGTAGAAGTTCGCAAGCGCCGCACGTACATCAAGCGCGCCGAACTGGCACCGGAGTCGGAAGCACCCCAGCCGGAAGAAGCGGTAGCAGAAACTCCTGTAGCTCAGGAAGCTGCTCAGGAAGCACCGCAAGTAACGGCAGATCAGACCGCCCAGCCGGAGGCCGATAAGGCAACTACCGCGGAAGCGGCGCAGGCAGAATCGGCTCCGGCCGACGATAAGCCAGCGGCGAAGGCAGAGCCGAAGAAGGATGAGGAAGAAGTTTCCATTCCTGCACCTGAGGATATGCCGATTCCGCCGCCTGAAGAAGGCGAAGGCAAAGATCGCAAGCCGAAGAAGAAAAAGGAAAAGGTTCGTGAGCGCGGTGATGAGCCGGATGATGGCAAGCCCAAGAAGAAGTCAGCGGGTCACCGCGGACCTCGCAGTCGTCCGGTTGAAGAGCCTCTGATTATCAATGAGGACGAGGAAGACACCACGCTGCGCAAACCACTGCGTGCGAAAAAGAAACCCAAAGAGAAGCGTCACGGCTTTGAGAGGCCGACCAAACCAATGGTTAGAGAAGTACAGATTCCCGAGACCATTACTGTTGGCGACCTTGCCCAGCGTATGGCGGTCAAGGCGGCAGACGTAATCAAGACGCTGATGGGTATGGGCGTTATGGCAACCATCAATCAGGCACTGGACCAGGAAACTGCGATCCTGGTGACTGAGGAGCTGGGCCATACTCCGAAAGCCGTCAGTGAAGATGCGTTCGAGGAAGAGGTTCTCAGTGAGTTCTCCTTCGAAGGCAAGGAAAAGGCCAAGCGTGCGCCGGTCGTCAGTGTCATGGGGCACGTTGACCACGGTAAGACGTCACTGCTGGATTATATCCGCCGTACCAAGGTGGCTTCCGGCGAGTCTGGTGGTATTACCCAGCACATCGGTGCTTACCACGTGCAAACCGATCACGGCATGGTGTCCTTCCTGGATACCCCTGGCCACGCGGCTTTTACAGCCATGCGTGCCCGTGGTGCCCAGTGCACGGATATTGTGGTCCTGGTAGTGGCCGCTGACGACGGTGTTATGCCGCAGACCAAGGAAGCCGTGGATCACGCCCGTTCTGCAGGCGTTCCGATTGTGGTAGCCATCAACAAGATGGACAAGGAAGCAGCGGATCCTGACCGTATCAAGACCGAATTGGCCGGTATGGAAGTGATTCCGGAAGACTGGGGCGGCGACGTACAGTTTGTTCCGGTTTCCGCTCACACCGGTGAGGGCATAGATGACCTTCTGGAAGCCTTGATACTTCAGTCCGAGATCCTCGAGCTGGAAGCGTCTCCGGATGCGCCAGCCAAGGGTGTGGTTGTCGAGTCCAGCCTCGAGCGCGGTCGCGGTTCCGTGGCCACGGTTCTGGTCCAGAACGGTACCCTGCGTCAGGGTGACATGGTTGTAGCTGGTTCCTACTTCGGTAAGGTCCGTGCGATGACCGATGAAGCCGGCAAACAGACCAAAGAAGCCGGTCCGTCCATTCCGGTTGAGATCCTTGGCCTGAACGGCACCCCGGACGCCGGCGATGAGTTCTTCGCCGTAGCCGATGAGAAGAAGGCCAAAGAACTGGCCGAGTTCCGTCAGACCCGTGAGCGTGAACAACGTCTCCAGCGTCAGCAGGCGGCCAAGCTCGAGAACCTGTTTGAGAACATGGGCAAGGATGAGGTCAAAACCCTCAACGTTGTCCTCAAGACCGATGTCCGTGGTTCCCTGGAAGCCATTTCCAAGGCCCTGCAGGATCTTGGCAACGAGGAAGTACAGGTCAAGATCGTATCGTCCGGCGTTGGCGGTATTGCCGAGACCGACATCAGTCTGGCGATGGCAACCAATGCCGTAATCTTTGGCTTCAATGTCCGTGCGGATACGGCTGCCAAACGCCTGGTTGAGCAGGAAGGTCTGGATCTTCGCTACTACAGCATCATCTATAACCTGATTGATGATGTGAAAGCCGCCCTGACTGGTATGCTCGCACCTGAGTTCCGCGAAGATATCGTGGGTATTGCGGACGTACGTGACGTCTTCCGTTCACCGAAGTTTGGCCAGGTGGCCGGCTGTATGGTGACTGAGGGTACCGTATACCGTAACAAGCCGATCCGCGTCCTGCGTGACAACGTGGTGATCTTTGAAGGCGAGCTGGAATCCCTGCGTCGCTTCAAGGATGACGTACCGGAAGTCCGTAACGGCATGGAATGTGGTATCGGTGTTAAAGGCTACGATGTAAAAGTCGGTGACCAGATCGAAGTCTTCGATCGTGTCAGAGTCGAGCGTAAGCTCGAGTCCACGGGGGCCTGATGCCAAGAGAGTTCAGTCGTATTGATCGCATCGGCGATCAGATGCAGCGTGAGCTGGCCCAGCTGATCCAGCGGGAAGTAAAAGACCCGCGGGTCGGCATGGTAACGGTCAATGCCGTCAAGGTAAGTCGCGATCTTGGGTATGCTGATATCTACGTGTCCCTGCTGTCCACTGAAGAACTGACGGAAGAGTCTCCGGAGGTCAAGGAGTCTCTGTCAGTTCTCAACAAGGCGTCGGGATTCCTGCGGGGCCAGGTAGGTCGGGCCATGAAGCTGCGGGTTATGCCGCAGCTGAGGTTTCACTTCGACACGCTCCAGGGCTACAGCCGCAAAATGGATAATCTGATTCGGCAGGCGGTGGGCGACAAACCTGCAGTCTCTGATGACGATACGTCCTCGGATGATTCGGAGCGAGACGCTTGAGTCGCAGACGCAAAGGCCGTGACGTTAACGGTATCCTGGTGATCGACAAGCCTCTGGATGTCACATCCAACGGCATCCTGCAGCAGGTCAAGCGTCTGTTTGGTGCGGCCAAGGCCGGCCACACCGGCGCGCTCGATCCACTGGCGACGGGTGTTCTTCCTCTCTGCTTTGGTGAAGCCACCAAGTTCTCCCAGATGATGCTGGACAGTGACAAGTCCTACATCGCTACGGCGAAGCTGGGTGTGCGCACGGAAACTGGCGATAGCGAAGGCGCCGTGGTTGAGGAAAAGCCCGTGCCCGCAGAGTTGGATTCCGCGAGCCTGGAGCCAGTACTGGAATGGTTTCGTGGGGATATCCAGCAAGTGCCCTCCATGTACTCGGCCTTGAAGCACAAGGGCCGTCCGCTCTACGAATACGCCCGGGAAGGCATCGAAGTCGAGCGTCCTGCCCGCCCCGTCACTATCTACGAGCTAACACTGCTCGATGTACGTGATGATGAGATGGACATTGCGGTCAGTTGCACCAAGGGTACGTATATTCGCTCACTGGTTGAGGATATTGGTGAGGCGCTTGGATGTGGTGCCCATGTGACTGCCTTGCGCCGTACCATGGCTTCGGGTTTTACTCTGGCAGATGCCTATCCTGTTGATAAGCTTGAGGCTATGCGCGAGCGTGATGAGAGTCTGGATGGCCTGTTAGTGGCTCCTGATGCGGCCCTGTCGATGTTCCCGGAACAGGAATTGAGCGGCCAGTCACTGGTGTCGATAATTAACGGGCAACCAGTTAGAATACCGGGTCAGCCCCTTGATGGGTTCGTTCGCCTGTATGGCAACGAGCGGTTCATAGGGTTGGCGGAAGCATTCCCGGAAGGGGAGGCCACCAGACTGGTGCCTCGCCGACTGGTGAAGAGCAGCTGACGCGGTTATTAATCGCGGAGGCTGGTTAGCCGGGCTGTAGAGATGCGTGGTTCGGCCGAATTTAATAGCATCGCAAACCATGAGGTGAGTTATGGCACTGTCTGCCAATGAGAAAGCACAGATCGTTCAGGATTTTCAGCAAGGTGATGGCGATACCGGTTCCCCGGAAGTTCAGGTGGCTCTGCTGAGCGCCAACATCAACAAGCTGCAGGATCACTTCAAGACCAACAAGCAGGATCATCATTCCCGCCGTGGTCTGATCCGGATGGTAAACCAGCGTCGTAAGCTGCTGGACTACCTCAAGCGTAAGAACGCCGACCGTTACCTGGATCTCATCCAGCGTCTGGGTCTGCGTCGCTAATCCGGTCGTTATAGCGACCTGAAGGTCAATCGTCCGCGTTTGGGGCGCATTGACCATCAACTGGCGGGGTGCCTTGGGTGCCTCGCCAGTTGTGCTTTTCTCAGTTCAGCAATGCTGCAGTGAGTTTGTCGGTAGATCGGGGATTCCCTGTCGTAATGGAAAGCCGAAATTGATAGCAGGTTGTTGAAAAGCCCGGCTCTGAGTTCCCCCTGTGGAATGACTGTCGATGCCCGGGGTTTTACAACAGCCTGTTAGCTTTCAGGCGGGTTACCCTTCAGATTACCTCACGAACATCCTGTAGCTGTAGCGGCCAATCCGCAGGGGCGGTTAGGCTGAGTCAATTTGGATAAGATAATTTCAGGAGTTACCGTGGATCTGAATCCCGTAAAGAAAAGTTTTGAATTGGGTGGCAAGACCGTCACTCTGGAAACCGGCCGCATTGCCCGTCAGGCAACCGGTTCTGTCCTCGTCACCATTGACGATATTTCCGTTCTCGGCACCGTTGTTGGTGCCAAGGAAGCGAAGCCGGGCCAGCCGTTCTTTCCGCTGACCGTTAACTACTTCGAGAAGACCTACGCGGTTGGTAAAATTCCGGGTGGTTTCTTCAAGCGTGAAGGTCGTCCTTCCGAGAAAGAGACCCTGACTTCCCGTCTGATCGACCGTCCGATCCGTCCTCTGTTCCCGAACGGTTTCATGAACGAAGTCCAGGTCATCACCACCGTGATGTCCTCCAGCAAGAACCAGGATCCGGACATTGCCGCCATGCTGGCCGCTTCTGCCGCGCTGTCCATTTCCGGCATCCCGTTCGACGGCCCGATTGGTGCTTCCCGTGTGGGTTACACCAACGAAAAAGGCTACTTCCTGAATCCGACTTTTGAAGAGCTGCAAACTTCTTTGCTGGACATGGTCGTTGCCGGTACTGAAGACGCGGTGCTGATGGTGGAATCCGAAGCCAAGGGCCTGACCGAAGATCAGATGCTCGGTGCCGTGCTGTATGGCCATCAGGAAATGCAGACTGCCGTAGCCGCCATCAAGGAATTCGCTGCCGAGATTGGCAAGCCGCGTTGGGAGTGGCAGCCAGAGCCTGAGAACACCGAGCTGCTGAATGCCGTCAAGTCCGAGGCTTCCGCTGCCATCGAGGAAGCTTACAGCATCCGTGACAAGATGGAGCGTTACGCGCGTTTGGGTGAGATCAAGACTGCGTTGGTTGAGAAGCTGGCGGGTGAAGAGGAAGGACAGCCTTCCGAGAGTGAAGTCAAAAAGTATTTCGGCAAGGTGGAAAAGTCCATCGTCCGGAATCAGGTGATCGACGGCAAGCCGCGTATCGACGGTCGTGACACCAAGACTGTCCGCCCGATTGATATCGAAGTGGGTGTCCTGCCCAGCGTTCATGGTTCTGCGCTGTTCACCCGTGGTGAAACCCAGGCCATCGTGACGACCACTCTCGGTACCTCCCGTGATGTGCAGATCATCGATGCGCTGGAAGGTGAGCGTAAGGATCCGTTCCTGTTCCACTACAACTTCCCTCCATATTCCGTGGGTGAAGCCGGTCGTGTGGGTACGCCGGGTCGTCGTGAAGTGGGTCACGGGCGTCTGGCCAAGCGCGGTGTTCTGGCGGTTATGCCGACTCTGGATGAGTTCCCGTACGCCATCCGTGCGGTATCCGAAATCACCGAATCCAATGGTTCCAGCTCCATGGCATCTGTCTGTGGTTCCAGTCTGGCGCTGATGGATGCCGGTGTGCCAATCAAGGCTCCGGTGGCCGGTATTGCGATGGGTCTGGTCAAGGAAGGCGACAAGTTCGCGGTTCTGACCGACATTTTGGGTGATGAGGATCACCTGGGTGACATGGATTTCAAGGTTGCCGGTACCAAAGAGGGTATTACTGCCCTGCAGATGGATATCAAGATCAACGGCATCACCGACGAGATCATGGAAATCGCCCTGGAGCAGGCTCACGAAGCGCGTCTGCACATTCTGGGTGAGATGAACAAGGTCATCTCCGAGCCGCGCTCCGAGCTGTCTGCCCGTGCCCCGAGCATCACCGCAATCAAGATCAATCCTGACAAGATCCGTGACGTTATCGGTAAGGGTGGCTCCACCATTCGTGCCATCTGTGACGAGACCGGTGCCTCCATCGATCTGGATGACGACGGCAACGTGAAGATCTACGCGGATAACCAGGAAGCAGCCCAAGCGGCGGTTAACCGGGTTAAGGAAATCACTGCGGAGATCGAGGTTGGCGCTATCTACAAGGGCCGTGTTGAGCGCATTGTAGACTTCGGTGCTTTTGTTAACATCCTGCCGGGTAAGGACGGTCTGGTACACATTTCCCAGATCTCCGAGCGCCGTATCGAGAACGTGACTGACGAGCTGAGCGAAGGTCAGGAAGTTCTGGTCAAGGTGCTGGATGTGGACAACCGTGGTCGCGTTAAGCTGTCCATGAAGGAAATCAAGGAAGGCGACGAGCCGACCGATTTCTCTGCCTGATCATTTTCGGGCTTGATAAAAACCCGCCTTTCCTCTGGATTGGCGGGTTTTTTAATGCTTCATACTTGGGTGCATGCAGCGGTTGAGCCTCTCTTTTCAAAAGACGCTACGAGCACATCCATGTGCGCTTCTTTCGGGCCGTCCATGGCCCTCAAGCCTTTTGAAAAGAGAGGCCCAACCGCTGCCCATACCTTGTCAATGCCTGCTCATAAACCCTAGTACAGATTCTTTATAAGCGGGGATCACGAACGTCGCCGCATGGGGCGTATCGGTCGGCAGAAACTGTTTGGGCTCATTCGCCGCCTCATACAACGCCTCCCCTTGATGAAATGGGATAATCCCGTCACGCTGGCTGTGAATCACCATCACCGGCACCGGACTGATGCGTCCGATATGGTCCACGCCTTCATACTCGTCGGTAATGGTCCAGCTAAGCGGAATCTGGAACGGCCAGGTCAGCCAGAAGCTGCCGAGTTTCTCCCTGGCAATGCCGCGGAAGCCGGAAAAGGTGCCATCAATGATGACGCCGGAGAGCGGCGGTTGTTCCTGCCGTTGTACCCATTCGCTGGCGAGCGCGATGCCGAGGGCGCCGCCCAGGCTTTGGCCCAGAAGGTAGACCGGGCGATTGTCTGTTTGCGGTTGTTCCACCAGCCAGCGCAGGCCAGTTTCGCTGTCGTGCAGGGTGCCTTCTATGTCGGGAGCGCCGGTTGAGCGGCCGTAGCCGCGGTAGTCGATGAGGAAGACGTTGTAGCCTTTCTCCGGCAGCCAGGCGACGTTCATCAGGTGGCTGCTGATGTTCTGGGCGTTGCCATGAAGGAAGTACACCGTGCCTTTTGCGGCGCTCTCAGGGGCGGCTGCGGGCAGCCACCAGCCATGGAGTGTTTCACCGTCGGCGGTGTCCAGGAATACGTCGTCGTATTCCAGGTTGAGCCGGTCTGGCGTGATGTAGGTGACCTTGTCCGGGTAGAAGAACACGCTGCTGCAACCGGATTGCAGCAGTAGAAGCAGGGTCAGGCCGGTGCCGGCGAAGGCCCTCAGAAGTAGGCGTGCAGTCCCAATTGCCATGTGGAGCGATACCTGTCGTAGTGGTCTTCGCGGCTGAACTCGCCGAACAGGCTGAAGTCCCGTCCGAGATGCCAGCCGGCCTTGGTATAGAGTTGATCCTGACGGTGTTGGCTACCGACAATCCAGGCTTTGGTTTTGACACCCGCCATCAGGCTGAAGCGATTGTTCTGATGCAGCAACCCAAGGTCAGCCCCGGGGGCCGCGTCATAGCCTTTGTGGAGGTCGTCATCGATTTCTAGGTCGGCGGTGGCCAGGGCAAAGGCCTGGATATTCGCTCCGAGGATCCAGCTGCCACCGGCGCCGCCTTCCAGGTAGGGTGTGAATACCCGGTGGTTTTCGGTGTCCGTGCGGCGCCCGCCGAAGCCGACTTGCCAGGATAATGGCGAGAAGAACTGATTGCGGGGCGACAGCGAGCGGATTTCCACGCCAACAAGCTGTTCCAGCTGCAGTTCGTCGTTATCGGTGTAGTAACGGGCATCCAGTCTCAGGAACTGTAACTGTGCGCCACCCCGATACCCGGCGGGTGGGTCGAGTACGTCGTGGTAGGCCGGGCGCAGGGTCAGCTGGCTGAAGTTGCGGTCCCCCAGGCGACCACCGGCCAGGCTGAAGCGGAAGGTGTCGTGGCCCTGGTCGTCCCGTACTTTCGGCTCGGGAGGCTTTTCCGGGGCGGATACATCGCGTATCTGGCTGCGAGTGCTCAGCAGGTCGTGTGACAGCGGTGCCGCGTGCTCTCGTGGCCAGGCTTCGGCTTCGCTCTGGTAACGCACATAATCGTACGTTGCATCCAGCAGGTGGGCTCGCTCCCGGTCGGGCAGCTGTTTGACCTCCCCGGAATCCACAGCGACGTAGCCGTTGGCAATAGCTGCCGCCAGTATCTGGTGATCGGGGGGCAGGGTGTCCAGTGAGTAGGCCACGCTGGTTGCCGCCGAGGGCCGGTATATCACTTCTTCTACCAGGTTCTTGTCCACCACCCAGCGCACGGTATCCGAGGGGATGGCGTGGGTGCTGACTTCATTGAGCAGGTCGGTTCCCGGCCGTGCAACGTCGATCAGCGCCAGTAGACGATAAGCGCAGTTTTCGTCGAAGAAGTAATAGTCGAAGTTGATGTCCTTCAGTTCCCAGGCGTGGGCAAGCATGACGTCAACTTCGTCCTGGGTCAGGTTGAGCTGGTATTCCCACAGGTCCCGGTGTTCGATATCGGAATACAGGCGGACCATCTCGTAATAGGGTTTGATGGACGTAATTCCGGGGTAGCCACCAAAAATGCCCTTGTAGGCGAACAGGATTTCACTGTCGTGGGCTTCGGCATCCGCTGCGTAGGAGATGGTGTCGGCCAGCAGAAGATCGGCTTCTTCGTCGTCCTGGGGCGGGTCCAGCCGGATAAAGGTATGACCAAACATGGAAGACGGACTGTTCAGGTAGGACGCGGCAAACACCAGGGTGACGGTTTCGGTGTTCAGGGTGTTCTTCCAGTCATCGTATCCGGGACAGTTGATCTCATTGCGCGGCAGGTTCAGATGCTGCCTCAGCCAGCTGTCCCTGGCAGGGAAGCGGCATCGGGCGTGTTCATCGCCTTCGCCGGGTTCGGTGATGGCTTCGAGAGTGGCCTGTAATTCGACCCGGGGGGAGTGTTTGCCGTTTTCGCTGAGGAAGAAGGCATCATCGTCTGCCTGACTGGTATAGCCGTCAGAATACTGGTTAGGCTGATAGTGGATCAGCGTCAGCCAGTCGGGATGTTCGTGAAGCTTTCCTGGGTCTTCTGTTAGAGGTGTGGCGAAAGTGTGGGTGCCTGTTGCCAGCCAGATCAAGGCCAGCCCGTACTGGAACGTAGTGCGCATGAATTGTCAGTAAAGTCCGGGTTGGTCGGATGTCGTGTAACGGGAGTGCGCCGTCCCTGGCGCAGTGGGTCCCTTGATGTGCAAAGATCAGGCAGCCACGTACTTGCTGAGCGCCTCATCCTTTTCCAGCAACGCTACGATGGCGTCAACCGCTTCACCGGATGTGGTTTCAGAGGTCGGAAAAATGGTTGCAAAGTTATCCTGAAGGATCTGGCGGAATGAGTCGCGGTCTGCTTCATCCACACCCAGAAGAACAGCCATGGTATCGAGGTTCTCACCAGAACCCCGGGACATGTCACGGGCTACCTTGTCGATGTTGCTGTCCATGTACATGGCCATGGATTGCACCGATTGGTTGGTCTGACAGCCCAGGGTACCTGTGGTCATGCCAAAGGTCTGGTTACCGAAAGTACCGTTGGTGGTAGCGGCCAGAACGTGGGGGGCAATGCCGGACTGGCCCTTCCAGATCATGGCGCCGACGCCGCAACCAGGCTGAGCAAAAGCCATGGAAGATGCGCCCAGAAGAATTGCACCTGCAATCAGTTTTTTCATTATCCACTCCTTGTTGTGGTCTAGCTTTTGTCGCTTGCCGTGGCTGGCCACTTGGTGGCGTGCCCACGGTAACGGCCCTGACAGATTTCCCATGGAGACAGGTTGACCGTTCCGATGAGTATAGTCCAATTCCATGGAAAACAAGTTTAAAGCGATGTGAGTTATTGATTTGTCCCGGAAAGAGAAAAAATATGATCACGTGTTCATATTCCATAAAGAGATTAAAAAAATAAAAAATGATCAATCTTGTTATATGTGGGTTCTTTGGGTATAGTGCGCGCGGCCATGAAGGCTTACACACAACACATGGAGATCATTCTGTGAATAAAGCACTTATCGCATCCAGCCTGCTGCTGGCCGTCGCAATGACCGGCTGCTCATCCCTGAACGTCAGCTCCAGCCCGGTTCCTCTCAACGGTTCCGTGGCGACCGATATCAAGGCCGATATTGAAGTTGGCGAGAAAATTACCGGCCAGTCTTCCGCCACCAAGGTTCTGTTCTTCACCATGAGTGATGACAACGAGTTTGCGGATGGAATGGAATACGGTAACGGTGGCGGCAGCGCCTTCGGTCTGGGTGGTCTGGACCCGGTATCGGCTGTTAAATCAGCGGCTGCCTACAATGCCATTTCGGCATCCGGGGCTGATGTAATCGTGGCTCCCCGCTACACCGTCAAGAAGAACGACTATGTGGTGTATGGCACCATTGACGTCACTGTTGAAGGTTACAAGGGCACCATCAAGAGCGTGAAATAAGCAGGAGTGCGAAATCAGCACTGCCGTGAGCGCTTGATACAGAAAAGCCGGAGTGTGTTGTCACATTCCGGCTTTTCTGGTTTCAGGGGTGGTGATTAACCACCAAGATAGGCGTTCTGCACATCCGGATTGGCCAACAGGTTCTTACCTGTGTCGTGCAGCCGGATTTTGCCGGTTTCCAGGACATAGCCTCGATCAGCCAGATTCAGAGCCTGGTGGGCATTCTGCTCGACCAGGAACACGGTGATACCTTCCTCTCTGAGGTGACCAATGATCTCGAAGATCTGCTTGATGACCAGTGGTGCCAGCCCCAGGGAGGGCTCGTCCAGAATGATCATATGGGGTTTGCTCATCAGCGCCCGGCCAATGGCCAGCATCTGTTGCTCCCCGCCGGACATGGTGCCTGCGCGCTGGTGTTCGCGCTCCTTCAGCCGTGGGAACAGCTCATAGACGTGATCCTGGCTCTTGCGGATTTCGGCCTTTGTGTTGAAAAAGCCCCCCATATGGAGGTTCTCTTCCACTGTCAGACCGGAGAAGACACGCCGACCTTCGGGCACAATCGAGATCCCCGAGCGCATGATGGTGGCCGTAGGTTCGCGGGTGATATCCCGCCCCTCCAGGATGATCCGTCCAGAAGTGGCCTGGGGGTTGCCGCAAACGGTCATCAACAGGGTTGTCTTGCCGGCGCCATTGGCGCCAATCAGTGAAACAATCTCACCCTTCTTTACTTCGACGGACACACCGTGCAGTGCTTCGATCTTGCCGTAGTGGGTGTGGACATCTTCTAGTACTAGCATGGACATACCTCAGGCCTCACCCAGATAGGCTTTAATGACAGCATCGTTATTGCGGATCTCGTCCGGCGTTCCGCTGGCCAGGGGGCGGCCCTGGTTGATGACATTGATGCGGTCGGAAATATCCATCACCAGACTCATGTCGTGTTCAATGAGTACAACAGACACGTTGTAGTCTTCCTTGAGGCTGACGATCAACTGATTCAGGTCCCGGGTTTCTGCCGGGTTCAGGCCGGCCGCAGGTTCGTCCAGCATTAACAGCTTGGGTTCGGTGACCATGCAACGGGCAATTTCCAATCGCCGCTGCTGACCATAGGCCAGGTTGCCGGCGTCCCGGTTGGCGAGGTCCAGCAAACCAACCCGGTCGAGCCAATAACTGGCACGATCCAGGGATTTCTGTTCCCGCTCACGGTAGCCTGGCGTTTTCAGCAAGCCAGAGATCAGGTTGGTATTCAGGTGGCGGTGCTGGGCGACCAGCAGATTCTCTACCACAGTCATGCGATTGAACAGGCGAACGTGCTGGAACGTGCGCACCATTCCAAGGCGGGAAATCCGGAAATCCGGTTTGCCCTGAACCTCATGTCCCTCGAACAGGATTTTGCCGCCGGTAGGTTTGTAGAAACCGCTCATACAGTTGAATACGGTGGTTTTCCCCGCGCCGTTGGGGCCGATAATGGATACGATTTCGTGTTCCTGAACATCCAGGGAAACCTGATCGACCGCCAGGAGCCCGCCAAAGCGCATGGACAGATTCTGTACTTCAAGCATCGTCCGTTACTCCTGTTTTTCCAGTTCGATATGGATGCGGCGCATGGGCATCAGGCCCTGTGGGCGCCAGACCATCATCAGTACCATGGCGGCACCGAAGATCAGCATCCGGTATTCGGAAAACTCCCGGGCCAGCTCCGGCAGAATGGTGACCGCGATGGCGGCGAGAATCACACCGAGCTGCGAGCCCATGCCCCCGAGTACCACGATCGCCAGGACAATGGCGGATTCCAGGAAGACGAACGATTCCGGACTGATAAAGCCCTGCTTGGACGCAAACACAGTGCCGGCGAAACCGGCAAAGAATGCGCCGATGGTGAACGCTGACAGCTTCACCGCCGTGCGGCTCAGCCCCAGCGAGCGGGCAGCGATTTCGTCTTCCCGCAGGGCTTCCCAGGCGCGACCGACTGGCATGCGCATCAGGCGCCGGATTACCAGTGCTGTGATGACAGCGAGAACCAGGGCGATGAGATACAGGAAGATGATTTTGTGTTCGCTGCTGTAGGCAATCCCGAAGGTTTCGTGGAAGGATGTGTTACCTTCTTCCTTGACGCGCCGACCGAACTCCATGCCAAACAGGGTGGGGTCTGGAATGCCGCCGATGCCGTTGGGGCCGCCTGTGAGGCTGGTCATGTTGTTCAGCAGGATGCGGATAATCTCGCCGAATCCGAGCGTCACAATCGCCAGGTAGTCACCTCGAAGCCTGAGCACGGGAAAGCCCAGTACCAGCCCAAACGTGGCAGCCAGCAGGGCGCCTATGGGAAGTGCAAACCAGAAAGAAACCCCGTAATACTGGGACAACAGGGCGAAGGTGTAGGCCCCCACAGCATAGAAGGCCACGTAGCCCAGATCCAGCAGCCCGGCGAGTCCGACGACCACGTTGAGGCCCAGGGCCAGCATGATGTAGATCAGCACCAGAGTGGCCAGATCGACCGACCCCCGGGAAACAAAGAACGGCCAGAACAACGCCCCAATGATGATCAGGGTCAGGATAGTGGATTCCAGCTTCAACCGTTTGCTCTGCTCCATGGGCTGGCGGTTGGCCAGCGAGTTCAGTGCCGGGGCTTGGCCAAGCAACGCCATGATGTTGTCGCGGAACAGCTGGAATAGAAAGACAACCACCGCAGCCACCAGCACCGAAATAACAGTTTGGGTAGTGGCGCCTTCCAGAACGATCTCCGTTCCCGAGGCGACCAGATTAAGGCCAAGAATCGGATACGCCACAATCAGCGTGACAATGGCGCAGAACAGCGCGTGTTTCAGGTTATTTGCAGCCATCAGATCTTTTCCACCTCCGGTTTGCCGAGTAGGCCGGTAGGCTTGAAGAGAAGAATGAGTATCAGCAGTCCGAACGACACCACGTCCTTGTATTCACCGCTGAGATACCCGGAGGTCATACTCTCGGCGACGCCAAGAATCAGGCCGCCCAGCATCGCGCCCGGGATGCTGCCGATGCCACCAAGCACTGCTGCGGTAAAGGCCTTCAACCCGGCGATAAACCCGAACAGTGGGTCGATGGAACCGTAGTACATGCCCAGCAGCAGGCCGGCGACCGCCGCCAGCGCGGCGCCGATCACAAAGGTGGCCGAGATGATGCGGTTGGTATCAATGCCCAACAGACTGGCCATACCCAGGTCCTGGGAAACGGCGCGGCAGGCACGGCCAATTCGTGACCGGGATATAAACAGAGACAGTAAGGACATGCAGATCAGCGTGGTGATGAAGATCGTAATCTGCATGTAGGAAATGGAGGTCTGGAATGAATCTGCGCTACCGAAGCGGAATCCACCTTCAATCAGTGCGGGAAAGCCAATGTTGCGGGATCCCTGGGCCAAGTGGACGTAGTTCTGAAGGAAAATGGACATGCCAATGGCGGAAATCAGTGGAATCAGCCGGTGGCGTCCACGGACCGGTCGATAGGCGACCCGTTCCACGGCCCAACCCATGGAGCTGGAGACAATCATGGCGCACACAAGGGCTACGATGAGTATCAGTGGAAGCCAGGCGATACCAAGAGCCGCAAGGCCGGTTATTGCAATCAGTGCGGTGTAGGCACCGATCATGTAAATCTCACCATGGGCGAAGTTGATCATGCCAATGATGCCGTAAACCATCGTGTAGCCGATGGCGATCAGGGCATAGGTGCTCCCGATCGTCAGCCCGTTAATAAGCTGTTGCAGGAAATAAAGGAGATCTTGCATTGTTATGGGACTCCGAAAGCCTGCCTCCTCCACTGACCACACCTCACGCTCCGGTGTGCCGGCGCGGGTGCGGGAAGGATCAACAGGAGCCTAGAAAAACACCTTCTCCCGGATCGCGGTGAGAAGGTGTTCTCATTGTTACCGTTTTTTAACGATTTCGGCTCAGTTTACCGGAGTTTTGCTGCCATCTGAATGCCATTCGTACACAACGAACTCAAATGACTTCATGTCACCCTTCTCGTCATACTCAACAGTGCCGATTGGGGTATCGAAAGAGCCGCTGCGCAGGGCTGCTGCGACCTCGAAGGGATCTGTTGAATCCGCCTGCTCAATCCCCTCGGCAATGAGTTGGACGGCTGTGTAGGATGTCAGCACGAACGGGCCGGAGGGATCTTCCCCTTTTGCTTCGAAGGCCTGGACCAGACTCTTGTTCTCTTCTTTTTCATCGAAGCTCGGCGGCAGGGTCACCAGCAGACCTTCTGAGGCGTCACCGGCAATGGTGTTGATGTCTTTGTTGCCGACCCCTTCCGGGCCCATGAACACCGTATCAAGGTCAGCCTGTTCTGCCTGGCGCAGGATCAGTCCAAGCTCCGGGTGATATCCGCCATAATAGACATAGTCGACATCCGCTTGCTTGAGCTTGGTAATCAGGGATGAGAAGTCCTTGTCACCGGCGGTGATGCCTTCAAACATGGCAATTTCAACACCAGCGTTCTTCAGAGTGTCGCGGACTGCTGTGGCAATGCCTTCACCATATTGCTGCTTGTCGTGAATGATCGCGACGCGTTCGGGGTTGAGGCTGGCGAGGTACTCCCCGGCAACCGGTCCCTGCATACTGTCGAGACCGATGGTGCGAAATACCAGTTCATATCCGCGCTCAGTGATGTCCGGGCTGGTGGAGGCCGGGGTCACCATCAGGATGCCTTCATCCTCGTAGATATCGGAGGCGGGCTGGGTAGAACTGGAGCACAGGTGACCAACCACAAAGCGAACGCCATCATTCACCAGGCGGTTTGCTACGGTGACTGCCTGCTTGGGATCGCAGACATCATCCACTTCGACGGCTTCCAGCATTTCACCGTTGACTCCGCCATCTGCGTTGATGCGTTCAATGGCCATACGAGCACCGGAGAACTGCATGTCACCATACTGTGCAACTGGGCCTGTCATCGGGCCGGCAATGCCAATCTTGATTTCAGCGGCGGCATGACCTGCGCCCATCAGGGCAATGGAAGTACTAACAGCGGTTACGAGTTTCTTTACTGACGTTGTCATTGGGTCTGTCCTGTCGTGTTCCGGGTTATTCTTATGTTCTCAGATAGTTAAACAAACACCACGCCCTGCAACTTGTCAAGCTGATTGGGCCAGTCTTTGCCCCGACGCAAAGATTGTGCCTGGTCCCGCCCTAAGCGTCTGTATTGTTCTCTTCCGTGTCCGGGAAAATGAGCGCCTTGAAGCTGTCGTGATCCCGAAGTTGCTCGAAACTAGGGTCCACAGAGGCGTCATCACGGTAGGCTTCGGATATATCGATGGCCTTCTGCAGGGTTGTCACGGCGTCTTCCCATCGCCCTATTTCGGCGTAGGCGCATGCCAGTTGATAGTGCGCGTGGCCATTATCCGGTGCCAGTTTGAGGGCGCGTTGACACAGGCTGATCGCCCACAGCGGTTCCTGCATTTCAAGCACCGCATCGGCCTTGTAACTCAGAGCCTCCACATCGTCCGGTCGCAAATCCAGAATCTGGTCGTAGGCGGAAATCTTGTTTTGCTGGGACGTTTCCTGGCTGGCTTTGAGCCACAGGGAGTGCACTTCGTTAGTGCGCTCAATTTCCGCCTGGTTCTGGTGGATGATGTCGGATTTCTGCTGCAGCTGTTCCTCAATGGATTTCAACCGCTTCTCGTACTCAATGACCAGTTCGTTCACCCGTTTCTCGGCCAGGCTGGTGAGCTGGTTACGCATGTCGCGAATGGAGTTCCAGCCGATCACGACGAGGATGGAGGTTGCACCGGCGATCAGGTAGAAGAAGTAAGTTACCGTGTCGGTGGCGTAGGACATGGTTTTATCGGCAACGGACAGTTCCTTGTCCACGACTTTCTCAATCAGCTCCGCACGTGTGTTCTGCATCTCCTTGCGCAGGGCTTTGCTCTCCTCAAGCAGGTAGAGTTCCACGAACGGGGTATACATGGGCTTTTCAAGGTTCTCAATGCGTTGCTCGACATCCTCTGCGCTCAGGTCATCGGGTGGTTCCGCGGATTGCTGTGCCTGGGTGCCGGTGGCGATGAACATGGATAGAAAGAAGCCTGCGAGCAATGGCAGCAATCGGGAATTTGCCTGGAGAGCCTGTTTGATGAAATGCGTGATCATTGAGCCTTGTCCATGTACGGAATGTCTGAAAACGGTGACCTTAGCATAGTGGCCGTATGAAAAAATGCGGGAAGATCGAATAGCTGGGTAAAATGCCAACTTGCAATTGCAGGAGTAAAGACCTCTAATAGTTAGTGGTATAAATAAATTGACTGCAAGGACAGTGAGGCTGAAGCCGATGGCGAGTAGCGAAGCGCTTTACTCGAAACCGCTCAACGCCTCCGATTTCAAACAGAATGTGGCCGTGGGCCCGGATCGGAGTAGTGCCGTGAACAATTATGAACAGGTGCTGGTGGCACTGAGGCGCGTTATTCGTGCAACTGACCTGCATTCCAAGCGCCTGAGCAAGCATGCGGGCCTGACGGGGCCGCAATTGCTGATCATGCGAACGATCCGTGATCTGGGCGAGGTGACCATTGGCACGATTGCCGACAAGGTGAGTCTCAGCCAGGCGACGGTGACCACCATCCTGGATCGCCTGGAGCACCGTCAGCTGGTCTATCGGGTTCGTAGCACCCGGGACAAGCGCAAGGTGCATGCGCACCTGACTGAGGGCGGTGCGGATATCCTTGCCCGCGCGCCCCAGCCCCTGCAGGAGGACTTTATCAAGAAGTTCCAGAGCCTGCATGAGTGGGAGCAGACCATGATCATCGCGTCGCTTCAGCGGGTGGCCAACATGATGGACGCCGACGATATCGATGCCTCGCCGGTGCTCGATGTCGGGCCGGTATTGAAGGACGACGGCTGGAAGGAGAAGGCCTGAGTCGTTGGTTGGGGGCTGGTGTCAGGGTGGGGTACCTTTTCTTTCGGGAAAAGAACTCGCTGCGCTCAGACACCTTTGTCCCTGCAGAAAAGGTACCCCACCCTGACACCGATCAGACATTCAGCCACGTAGGTCGGATTAGCGAAGCGTAATCCGACAAACTATCCATCAATGCACCGAGGCCCCTTTCTTCGGCTTGTCGCCAAAACACACCTGGAACACATCGCTATACTGCTTGGCGAAATTCACCGTCAGCCCCTCCTTCAGGTAGTCTGGCAGTTCCTCGTAATCCCCCCGGTTCGCCTCCGGCAGGATCAGGTTGTTGATTTTCTGCCGGCGGGCAGCGATTACTTTTTCGCGAATTCCGCCTACCGGCAGCACCTGACCTGTCAGTGTCAGTTCACCGGTCATGGCGATGTTTTGCTGCGGTGCTTCGCGGCGTGCGATGGACAGCAGGGCGGTGGCCATGGTGACGCCGGCACTTGGGCCATCCTTGGGTGTTGCCCCTTCCGGCACGTGCAGGTGCACGAAGGATTTGTCGAAGAATGTGGGGTCGCCCTTGAAGCGTTTTAGGTTCGACGACACGTAGCTGTAGGCGATTTCCGCTGACTCTTTCATCACATCCCCGAGTTGTCCGGTCAGCTTGAAGCCACGCTGGGAGCTGTGAATGCGGGACGCTTCGATGCTCAGGGTGGCGCCACCCATGGCGGTCCAGGCCAGGCCCGTGACCACGCCGGTGCCCTTGAGGGATTTTTCCTTACGGAAGGAAGGTTGGCCAAGATAGGTCGCCAGGTCTGCCACACCCACCTTCACCGGCGTGTCCGGATTTTCCAGCAATCGAACGATGCCCTTGCGGATGATCTTGTGCAGCATCTTTTCCAGGTTACGTACCCCGGCTTCACGGGCGTAGCCCTCAATGACCTGCTTCACAGCGGCATCGGTGATGTTCAGCTGTTTTTTCAGCAATCCCACCCGTTTCAGCAGGCGTGGTATCAGGAAGTGCTTGGCAATGGCCAGCTTTTCCTCAGCGATGTAACCGGACAGCCGGATCACGTCCATCCGGTCCAGCAGGGGGCGGGGAATGGTGTCCAGTTGGTTGGCGGTACAGATGAACAGGACCTTCGACAGGTCCATGCGAACGTCCAGGTAGTGATCCAGGAATTCCCGGTTCTGCTCCGGGTCCAGGGTCTCCAGCAGGGCGGAGGCCGGATCCCCCTGATAAGAGGCCCCGATTTTGTCGATCTCGTCCAGCATGATCACCGGGTTGGATACTTTGGCGTCTTTCAGTGCCTGCACGAACTTGCCGGGCATGGCGCCGATGTAGGTGCGGCGGTGGCCCTTGATCTCGGCTTCGTCCCGCATGCCGCCGACGCTGAAGCGATAGAACTCGCGGCCAAGGGCATCCGCCACCGAATGACCGATGGAGGTTTTGCCGACGCCGGGAGGGCCCACCAACAACAGGATCGAACCGCTGACCTCTCCTTTGAAGGTGCCCTCGGCCAGGAACTCGACAATACGGTCCTTGACGTCATCCAGGCCATCGTGGTCGCGGTCCAGTATCCGGCGGGCCTCCGTTAGATCGAAGTGGTCTTCGGATGTCAGGCCCCACGGTACCTGGGTCAGCCAGTCCAGATAGTTTCGGGTGACGCCGTATTCCGGCGAGCCCTGTTCCAGCACCTGCAATTTTTCGATCTCGTCGTTGAAACGTTCGCTGACCTGTTCCGGTGGATTCAGTTTTTCCATGCGGGCCTGGAAACGCTCCACGTCGGCGGTTTTGTCATCCTTGGCCATGCCCAGTTCGCGCTGGATCACTTTCAGCTGCTCGCGCAGGAAGAACTCGCGCTGGTGCTTCTGCACCTTGTCGTTTACTTCCTCACTGATTTCCGCTTGCAGTCGTGCAACCTCCTGTTCCTTGCGCATGAGCAGCAACACTTTCTCCATGCGGCGGAGCAGGGGAACGGTGTCCAGTACTTCCTGGAGTTCCTGACCCTTGGCGCTGGTCATGGAGGCGCCGAAATCGGCCAGGGGGGAACTGTCGTCCGGACCGAAGCGGGACAGGTATTGCTTTACCTCTTCCCCATACAGCGGGTTGGTGCGAAGAAGATCCTTGATGGCGCTGATGATGGCGAGGGTGTAAGCCTTGAGTTCGTCAGCCTCTTCCTCCGGCTCATTGGGGTACTCCACCTCCACCAGGTAGGGCGGCTTCCGACGCAGCCACTGGACAATACGGAACCGTTGCAGGCCCTGGGCAATAAACTGGACCTTGCCATTCTCCTGCTGGGCGTGGTGAACCCTGACGGCACAGCCCATGGTTTCCAGCTCTTCGCTGGCGGGGATGTTTCGTTCACGATCCGGGCCGTCGACAAAACAGATACCGAGTACCTTGTGGTCGGTTTCCCCCACACGCTTGAGGGTTTCGTTCCAGGGATCCTGGTTGACCACCACCGGCTGGACCTGCGCCGGAAAGAATGGACGGTTGGACACCGGCAGGACATACATGCGCCGTTGCATCAGTTGCTGGGGCAGGGCCAGGCCCTTGCTGTTCTCATCTTTACCGATGTACTCGGTGACGTCTTCCTCGAATTCTTCAAGAGAGTCATTACGGTTATCTTCGTTCATACCGCGCCAGTATCCATCCGGAAAGTTGGGTGAGGGAGGCAAGTCCCTACGTATCATTAATAGCTTATGTAACGTCAGTTGTGGGTATTTCAAGGACCTCCGCTGAAGATGTGCAAGAACCTTGAAATCCTTCGGTTTGCCCCCAATACCATGGCAAACCCAAAGAACTTTCCCAACCCGTTCAGGTGCCACTGATGAGCAATTCGCCTTTTATCTTTGAAGCCAACATGGAGAACTTCCAGCAGAAAGTGATGGAAGCGTCTTCATCCACCCCCGTTCTGGTCGATGTCTGGGCGGAGTGGTGCGCACCCTGTAAGCAGTTAATGCCTTTGCTGGAAAAACTGGCGGAGGAGTATCAGGGAGGCTTCATGCTGGCCAAGGTCAATGCCGACGAACAACAGCAGCTGACCGCCTCGTTAGGTGTACGCAGCTTGCCCACGGTCATTCTGGTGAAGGACGGCCAGGCCGTGGATGGCTTCAATGGCGCCTTGCCGGAGAGCGAAATCCGCAAGGTGCTGGACAAGCACGTGGAAGCCCCGGAGGAAGACCCCTACGAAAAGGCTCACCGCCTCTGGGAGAGTGGTGACGTGGAGGGTGCGTTAGCGATCCTGACGGAAATGAACCAGAAAGATCCGGACGACCTCAAGGTCCTGATCGACCTGGCTCAGCTGAAAGCGGAGATGGGAGATCTGGAAACCGCCGAGCAGGTGCTCGAAAGTCTGCCGCCAGAGGAAAAGATGCAGCACCAGGCCAAACAGTTGGCCGCTCGCATCAAGTTTCTGAAACAGTCCGCGGAATTGCCGCCCATCAAGGATCTGGAAATGGCGCTGGAGCAGGATCCGAAAGATCCCCACGCCCTGCATCAGTTGGCGCTGCACCATATCCTGAAAGAAAACAACGCCCAGGCGATGGAGCTGCTTATCCGCCTGATGCAGTCGGACAGCAAATACAAGGATGAAGTTGCCAAGACGACACTGATCGAACTGTTCGACAAGCTTGGCAACAACAACCCGGACGTGAGGACCTACCGGCGCAAGCTGTACACCCTGATGCACTGATCCGTTCGGCCAGCCTGAGCCATTTCCGGGTTCAGGCTGCCTGGCGTTCCTCTTCAGAAGTCTCCGTGTAGAAGCGGTTCCCTCTCAGGAAAGTCCCGTAATCGTTGAAACGAACCCCCATCTCTCTCATTACCTTGTGGGCGGTCGGTGCAGTCCACTGCCGGATATAGAAAGGCTCCCGTACCGCAAAGTGGTGAATCGCATGGGTGCTGCCGAAGTTGAAGCAGAAAACCTGCATCGGCATCAGCCACCAGGGGTTGAGGACCTGGCATTGCTGCATCACGTTTCTGGCTTCGACATCGCCGTAATAGTGCATGTTGGAGCTGATGAAGTGCAGGCAGAATGTTCGCAGGAAAGAGGGCAGCATATACACCACCGCAAACGTGTTCAGGGCGTTCATCGCAGTGGACAGCTCGGTGGATAACGTGAGCGGGTTGCCGCTGAGTTGGGCGGTGAACAGGACGGCGTGGATGATTACCCAGCCGTGGAACAGGAAGTAATAGATGTTGCCAAGCGGAGCATAGGCGAGCAGTTGTTGAATGCTCATCTTTCTGGCTTCGCTGCGTGAAGCTGGCTTCTGGGAGCGGATGTACTGGCGCACGGCGCGCTGCATGGCAAATGGGCGGAGGAAAATCGCCATCATGTTGTCCCCGGTCATCAACAGGCGCCGTAGGCCCCACCGCTCACCATTGGTAATGCCCCGCTCTTCCAGATCGCTCTCGGTGCCGCTGAATTTGTGGTGGTGAAGGTGAAGCTTGCGTCGCACAAACGGGCTGACGGTACTGGCCCGTGCCAGCCAGCCGAGCGCCAGCATCAGGTCGTTGGCCCAGGGGCGGTTCTTGAAGTACATCAGATGGATCAGGTCATGCTCCAGTTCATGGATGAAGGAGGCAAAAATGGCCGTTACTGGAATGCACGCCCACCAGGGAATAACGCCCATGATGTAAAGCGTTCCGCTGGCGATCATGCCCAGCAGCGAAACGGCCATAATCGTTGCGCCGATCAGGTTCTGGTGTTTTTCAAGCCAAGGGTGACGACGACGAAGTGCGCGCCCCTCTTCAAGGATGCTTTTGCGGATGTGATCGGTTTTCTCCGCATCGGTCATGGTGCTTGGATCAACAGACATGGTTTTGACCTTTTTAACGGTTGTGGTTGGCAGTCAGGCACCTGTACCTGGTGTAATCTGCTGCTATTGTGAGTGTGTCCATACCGAATCCGGGTATGATTGCACGACAAAAAACGATCATTAGACGACAATTACAATGACAACCGTTTCCATTGTTTCCAGTCAGCCGACTGTTCCTGGCACCTATGTTCTGCTGCTGATAGATGTTGTAGAGCGGTGGAATGTCACTGTGGAACAGCTGTTGTCGGACGAGGGGCTGGCGCTCGAGGATCTCCTGCGCAGCGGCTTCCGCCTACCCAGAGAAGGCTTTTCACGGCTTATCCAGCGGGCAATCTCGCTCACCGGTGAGCCTGGCATCGGTTTCCTGTTAGGGGTGCAGATGCGAGTGTCGTGTCATGGGGTCGTCGGCCAGGCTGCCATGGTGGCAAAAACTTTGGGAGAGGCGCTGGATATTGCCATTGCCTACTTCAGTGTGCCTTCATCCGATCTTGAATTGTGTCTCGAGCGGGAGGGCGGCAAAGCTCGCCTTAGTCTGAGCGAGAAGGATGGGCGCTATCAGCTTGGTGGGGTCGGGGCGCAGTTTCTGCTGACAGGGTTTGCCTCCATGGCCGAAGCGCTTACCGGCCGGAAGCTCAGTGGTGAGGGTGTTGTGCGATTTCCGAAGCCACCCTACATGCACCGCTTTGAGCATCTGATCGCAGGTCGGTTGACGTTTGGTGGCGAGTTCAATGGTTTCATTTTTGATGCGTCAATCCTGGACTATCCGCTGGTTATGGCCGATCCGGTGGCCGCCCGAATTGCGAGGGAGCAGTGCAAGGAGGAGCTCGGTCGGCTTGGCGGCGGGCGAACCCTGACGCAACAGGTGCGGGATCTGGCATTCGATGAAGAATTGGGCTTTGCCTCCATTGAGGAGGTGGCGGGTAAGCTGAATGTCACTCCCCGTACACTGCAACGGCGGTTGCAGGCTGAAGGTGTGGTGTTCCGGGAATTGGTAGAGTCGATCCGTCAGCAGCATGCCAGACGTCTGCTTGCTGTCCGGCAGAAAAGTATTGGTCAGGTGTCGGATTTGCTGGGCTATTCCGATGTCACTAATTTCAGTCGCGCGTTTCGACGCTGGACAGGCTGTTCACCGCGGGATTACATGAAGGCGCCGGACTAGCGGCGCCTTCAATGCAGAATGGAGGGAGGGGGTGGCCTCAGCCATTCCCCTTTTTCATCTGTTCGTACTCATCCTCAAAGAAGAACTTCTCCTCTCCGAGTGCCGGCTCCAGCTCGTGCAGCCACGTGGCGGTCTCGCTGTATTTCGCGAAGAACGGGCGCTGCACCCATTCCGGATTGCGTCCCTGCAGGAAGCGCAGAACGAAAACCTTCTCGCCATTGATCTCGGTGATGCCCTGCACCTCTACCTTGCCGGGGCCAGCGCTCATGCTGGGGCCGCGCGCGGTACGGGCCAGGCCTGAGACCTTTTTCATGGCTTCGCGGTAGATCTGGAAGGCTTCGGCCAGCGGCACTTCGAAGTAATTCTTGGCACCGGTGTCCCGCTCTACAAACATGTAGTAGGGGATGATGCCCAGCTGAACTTCTTTCTTCCACAGCTTGGCCCAGGCTTCGGCATCGTCGTTGACGTGTTTGATCAGCGGGCCCTGGGCGCGAATTTCGGCACCGGTCGCGCGGATGCGACGGATTGCTTCTTCGGCGATGTCGGTGGTGATTTCCTGCCAGTGGTTGTAGTGCGCCATGATCGCCACGTGCTTGCCGGCATCGACCAGGCGGGCAAACAGATCGATCAGCTCGTCCGCGTCCTTGTCAGTCACGAAGCGATACGGCCAGAAGGTCAAGGCTTTGGTGCCGATACGGATGGTCTGGATGTGATCGAATTCCGGCTGCAGCAAGGGTTCCAGATACTGCACCAGGTTCTTGGTTTTCATCACCATGGGGTCACCGCCGGTAACCAGCAGGTCGGTAACCTCGGTGTGTTCCTGCAGGTAGCCATGAAGCTTCTCGGCTTCGGTGCTGGCCATCTTCAGGTCCTTGTCACCGACAAACTGTGCCCAGCGGAAGCAGAAGGTGCAGTATGAGTGGCAGGTTTGTCCCTGGGCCGGGAAGAACAATACGGTTTCCCGATACTTGTGCTGGACTCCGTCCAGAACCTCGCCGTCCAGCTCGGGCATGTTCATTTCCATCTGGCCGGCAGGGTGGGGGTTCAGCTCGTCACGGATTTCCTTGGCAACGGCCTGGATTTCTTTCTTGTCAGCACCTTCCCGGTGCATCTTTGCCATGCGCTCGAAATGTTCGTCCTTCAACATGCCTTTTTGAGGGAAGACAAGCTGGTAGATGGGGTCGTTTGGTACCTTGTCCCAGTTGATCAGTTCGTTGATCACGTACTCGTTGACCCGGAACGGCAGTACGCTGGCGACGACCTTCATTTCGAACAGGGTGTCTTCAGGGAGATTCTGGATAACCTCAATCTTGTCGAGCTGGCGGTCTGTGTAGACCTTGAAGCGCCGCTCTTCGAACTCGGCAGTCGGGATGCGGTTCGGGAACGTGACGATGGAGTTCATAGATCGCCCTCTGGTTGAATGCCAATGTCAGGAGGATGGGCGCTGCCAACGCTCCTCTGGTTAAAAAACGGGCAGGCAAGTATACATAAATCGATATTTATTTTCAGGTCTAATTAAAAAATCCTGGTATTTTTGTGGTAATGACCAATCAAATTCGCTGAAATTCTTGAAAAATCATCTAAATGTGCCGAAAGGTAATTATTGTCAGGGTGCTAATTCGTTTAGCGTGATAAGGATAGGTTGCCCTCCGTAGGAATACTACGACATTGGTCTAGGCTTGGTTGTTTGATGTTCGAAAAAACGTCATTATTGCGTAAGTAATCGCAAGAAAAGGTTTTGGCTTTCCTTTATTGGCCCTCATAGTTGAATGTTTCTCTGGTTTTGTAGTAATAAAACTACATAATGGTGGGTGAGATCCAAGCAGTTTCACGCCAGGCTTGCACCTTTTGGCCAAAAGCCGCGAATACAAAGGTGCCCAGGCAGTAAAGATGGCCAAGCTGTTCTATGCTTGATGACACTAGTCAGGCTGAATTATCCAAAACAACAGATTCTGCAATTCACCGCAGCGAATGACACCGTAGGCGCCAGGCTGCTGATCGTGGCCCGAGCGGCCTTTTTAATGCCAAGGGGAGGGTTTGATGTACCAGGACGATGATCCCATCGAGACCAGTGAATGGCTAGACGCACTGGAATCTCTTATCGAACAGGAAGGCGTGGACCGCGCCAAGTATATTCTGGAACGGCTCTCCGAACGAGCCAGTCGCGACGGTACCGAGTTACCGTATTCGATCACCACCCCATTCCGTAACTCCATCCCTGTGACCCAGGAAGCCCGCATGCCGGGTGACCTGTTTATGGAGCGCCGTATTCGCTCGCTGATTCGCTGGAACGCCATGGCCATGGTGTTGCGGGCCAATCAGCGCCCGGGTGAGCTGGGCGGCCACGTGTCCTCGTTCTCCTCGGCGGCCACTCTATACGATGTCGGCTTTAACTACTTCTTCCATGGTGGTGATGAAAAGCGGGAATCGGACCTGGTGTATTTCCAGGGTCACTCCGCACCGGGTATTTACGCCCGGTCCTACCTGGAAGGTCGCTTTGACGAATCACAGCTGGACAAATACCGGGAAGAAGTGGACGGCAATGGCCTGTCTTCCTACCCGCACCCCTGGCTGATGCCGGACTACTGGCAGTTCCCCACGGTATCCATGGGGCTGGGCCCGATCCAGGCCATCTACCAGGCCCACGTCATGAAGTACCTGCACAGCCGCGAGCTGATCGACATGGGCGACCGCAAGGTGTGGTGCTTTATTGGTGACGGCGAGTGTGACGAGCCGGAAACCCTGGGCTCCATCTCCATGGCCGGTCGCGAGAACCTGAGCAACCTGGTCTTTGTGGTGAACTGCAACCTGCAACGTCTGGACGGCCCGGTGCGGGGTAATGGCAAAATTATCCAGGAACTGGAAGGCGTGTTCCGCGGTGCCGGCTGGAACGTACTGAAAGTGGTCTGGGGCCGCATGTGGGATCCGCTGTTCGAGCAGGACAAGGACGGGCTCATGCAGCGGGTGATGGACGAAGCCGTGGACGGCGACCTGCAGAACTTCAAGAGTAACGGACCGGCTTATACCCGCAAGCACTTCTTCGGTAAGTATCCGGAGTTGTCCAAACTGGTGGAAAACCTCACCGACGAGGACATCAACAAGCTCAACCGTGGTGGCCACGATCCGTACAAGGTATACGCAGCCTACCATCATGCCATCCACAACAATGGCGGACGGCCCACGGTAATCCTTGCACACACCATAAAGGGTTATGGTTTCGGTAGCGCCGGTGAGGCCCAGAATACCGCACACTCCCTGAAGAAGCTCGACATCGAGCAGCTCAAGGCCTTCCGCGATCGTTTTGCCGTGCCGCTGAAGGACGAAGAGCTCAAGGACGTGCCTTATTACCGACCGGCGCCGGACAGCCCGGAAATTGTCTACATGAACAAGCGCCGGCAGGAGCTGGGTGGTTTTTATCCGAAGCGCCGCAAGGACTGTCAGCCGCTGCAGACACCGCCGCTGAACACCTTCAAGGCATTGCTGGACGGTTCCAATGGCCGTGAGATCTCCACTACCATGGCCTTCGTGCGTCTGCTGACGGCGCTGACCAAGGACAAGCGCATTGGTAAGCGGATAGTGCCAATCGTGCCGGACGAGGCCCGTACCTTCGGTATGGAAGGCATGTTCCGTCAGCTCGGTATCTACACGTCGGAAGGCCAGAAGTATGTGCCGGAAGATCGTGACCAGATCATGTACTACAAGGAAGACAAGAAAGGTCAGATCCTTGAGGAAGGGATCAACGAGGATGGTTCCATGGCAGCCTGGATGGCGGCGGCGACCTCCTACAGCACCAACAACTTCCCGCTGGTGCCGTTCTACATCTTCTATTCCATGTTCGGCTTCCAGCGGGTGGGCGATCTGGCCTGGGCGTCTGGTGATATCCAGGCCCGAGGCTTCCTGGTCGGTGGTACCGCCGGGCGCACCACGCTCAACGGTGAGGGCCTGCAGCATCAGGACGGCCACAGCCACATCCTGGCGCAGACCATTCCCAGCTGTAAGGCCTACGATCCGGCCTATGGCTATGAAATGGCCGTGGTGATCCAGCATGGCATCAAGGAAATGTTTGAAGACAATCAGAACGTCTTCTATTACCTGACCATCGAAAACGAGAATTACGAGCAGCCAGCCATGCCGAAAGGCAAGAAGGTGGAAGACGGCATCATCAAGGGCATGTACCTGTTTGAGTCCGTCGAAACCAAGGGCCGTAAAAAGACGCCGCGGGTGCAGTTGATGGGCTCCGGTGCCATCCTCAATGAGGTTCGCGCCGCCGCGCAGTTGCTGAAAGACGATTTCGGCGTTGCCAGTGATGTTTGGAGCGTGACCAGCTTTAACGAGCTGGCCCGCGACGGTCTGCACATCGAACGCTGGAACCGCCTGCACCCGGATGACACGCCCAAGAAGGCGTACATCACCCAGTGCCTGGAGAAACAGCAGGGGCCGGTGGTGTCGTCCACCGACTATATCAAGCTGTTGTCCGAGCAGGTGCGTGCCTATATTCCCAAGACTTACCTGACACTGGGGACCGACGGCTTCGGTCGCAGTGACACCCGCGAGAAACTGCGGAGCCACTTCGAGGTGGATCGCTTCTACGTGGCGGTCACCGCGCTCTCGGCCCTGGCACGGGATGGTGAAATCAAGGAAGAGGTGGTTCTCGAAGCCATGCGCAAGTACGGAATCGATCGCAACAAAACGAACCCGGTGCTGAGCTAAGGAGACCGCCATGAGTGAACAGGAAATCAAGGTTCCGGATCTCGGCGGTGCAGACGAGGTCGAGGTTATCGAAGTTCTCGTCAGCCAGGGGGATTCGGTTGAGGAAGAAGATCCGATACTGACTGTTGAGTCCGACAAGGCGTCGGTTGAATTGCCATCGCCCGGTGCCGGCAAGATCACCAAAATTACCGTCAAGGTGGGTGACAAGGTCAAGGAAGGCGACGTTGTCGGCATGATGGAGGCTGCCGGCGACGCCGGTGGTTCGGATGACGACAAGGGCACTGGTGAACAAGCTGGCACCGACAAGGACCAGGAAGCCAAAGCCCAATCGGAAGACAAGGCTGAGGAAACAAAGCCGGCGCCGAAGAAGTCCGGCGGTTCCCGCAAGGAAACCGTGAAAGTTCCGCCGCTGGACGGCTTTGACAATGTGCCGGTCATCGAGATCAATGTCAGCGTAGGCGACGAGGTTGAGGTTGATGACGCGCTGGTCACCGTGGAATCCGACAAGGCCACGATGGAGATACCGTCTCCGTTTGCCGGCAAGATCGGCAAGATCCTGGTGTCCGAAGGTGACAAGATCTCCGAAGGCCTGGACCTGGTAGAAATGACTGTCGTGGAAGAAGGCGGTGAAGAGCCGGCTTCTGAAGCTGAGGAGCCTTCGGGTGATGCCAGGCAGGAAGGCAAGTCCGAGCCTGCAGGCAAGCCTGAGGAGCCAAAGCCAGCACCGGCTTCTGCGACCTACGAGCCGCCAACCCCGGGTGCCAAGGTGCACGCTGGTCCGGCGGTGCGCAAGCTGGCCCGTGAATTCGGCGCGGACCTGACTCGCATCAAGGGCTCGGGGCCGAAAGGGCGCATCCTGAAAGATGACGTGCAGGCCTATGTGAAGAGCCAGCTGCAGCAGACGCAGCAGGGCAGCACAGTGGCTGGCGGCGGTGGTGCCGGCATTCCCGTTGTGAAGCTGCCGGACTTCAGCCAGTTTGGTGACATTGAGCGCGAATCCATGTCGCGCGTGATGTTCGCGACGGCCAACAACATGCAGCGCAGCTGGCTGAACGTGCCTCATGTCACCCAGTTCGAGGACGCGGACATCACCGACATGGAGTCTTTCCGCAAGGCGCAGAAGGCGGCCGGTGAGAAGAAGGGCGTGAAGATGACGCCGCTGCCGTTCCTGCTGAAGGCCTGCGCCACGGCGCTGGCGGAATTGCCGCAGTTCAACGTGTCCCTCGACATGGAGCGCAAGGAGGTGGTCCGCAAGCAGTACATTCACATCGGGATTGCGGTGGATACGCCCCACGGGCTGATGGTGCCGGTGATCCGCGATGTGGACAAAAAGGGGTTGTGGGAACTGGCTGCGGAAAGTGCGGAGCTGGCCCAGAAGGCCCGGGACAAGCAGCTGAAACCGGCGGAGATGCAGGGTGCCTGTTTTACCATTACCAGTCTGGGTGGTATCGGTGGCACGGCGTTTACGCCGATTGTGAATACGCCGGAGGTGGCGATTCTTGGTGTGTCCAAGGCGGCGATGAAGCCGGTCTGGGATGGCAAGGACTTCCAGCCACGGCTGATGCTGCCACTGTCGCTGTCCTACGATCACCGGGCGGTGAACGGGGCGGATGCGGCGAGGTTCACGACGCTGCTGAGTCAGCTTCTTGGGGATATTCGGTCCCTGCTTCTCTAAACCCTGGCGGTATTGCTCCAGTAGCCTTCGGGCTACGGAGCGATCAACCGGGGGGCGGTGTACGTTTCCTCGGGATCACCAGCCTGTCAGTATATTTCTGTAGTTCCTGGTACACCCGGTCCCTCTGTTTTTCATAGCGGTGGGAGAAGTGAAAGGCAACCAACTGCCTGACGTCGGCCAGGTTGGCGATACGGGCACAGGTCTCGGTGGTCAGGTGCTGTGTGCGTTCGGCCTGGTCTCTGTCGGCGACCAGGAATGAAGCCTCGCAGAAGAGAGTGTGGGCATCTCGCGCCAGCTCGCTCAGCTTGCGAATGTTGTCCGGGCTGTCCCGGAAATCAGTGGCGTACACGACTTTCTCACCAGGTTCCTTCTCCAGGACATCCATCTGATCTCCACGTACCTTGGGCCGACAGCGGGGCTCGTAGGCGTAGGCCATTACCGGGACCCCATGGTCAAGTTGGGTGGCGCGGACAACAAAGCCCGCTTCCTGGTGTACAACGCCGTCCTGGATGACCACGGTTTCCAGGGGCATGGCCCGGGTTTGGCCAGCGGTGATCTGCCAGCGCTTGAGGTGGTCCTCGTACCATTCGTGGACGATGAACTTCGGGGCGCGATCCTCCACCCGGTCCTATAGAATGCCATTCACCATACCTGACACATGCTCATGCAAGCCTGGCGGGCCATATAGGCGGCAAGGCGGATAATGTCCGATGCGGCACCGGATCAGCCACAGTAAGCCGCCAATATGGTCAGCGTGGGCATGGCTGATAAACACATCGCTGATTTGGTGGGCGGCCCGCAGCGGCATCCGGCCGGTATCGCCAATATCGAATAGCAGGCTGCGGGCCTGGTGTAGCATCCGCAGCTGTAGCAAAGGGTCACCGGTAACACCGTTGACCAGGGTGGCTACGGTATTTCCTACCCGCACCGCCACCTGGGGCTCGCTGGTGATGCTGGTGAGTGCACCCAGTTCCACTTTCACTTCTGTGGCGCCAGCGGTTGAAGGGCGTGGAGGCTCGGGTGCGGGAGACCGTTTGGGGGCAGTGCGCAGTCGGTTGTCCCGATACACGGTGTCACGCACCAACAATTGGTCGACGTTGACGGGCCGGCTGGCGGCCTTTACCTGTATGAGTGTCGGCGATGCTTCCAGTACTTCGCCCAGGGTTTGGAATTGGCGCCGATGGAATAAGGCGACCTGGCGGCCACGCCAGGCCTTCGGGTTGTCCAGGGGCGGTGGCGTGCCCAACAGGGTGAGTGGTTCGGGTGTCAGGGTGACAGTGTTGCCCTCGCCCAGGTGCTCTGTCCAGAGTTGGCTACGCTGAAGAACCCGCTGGGTCCGTGGCAGGGGGGTGGCCTGGGGAGGAGAGGTCATGGTGATGACCCTGGCCTGTAGGGATTCCAATTCGTTAACCAGTGGTGGTGGATGGCCTTCGTGGGCCAATGCCAGGCACAGGTCGATATGACCCGTGGCGGCCAGTGCAAGGAGCAATTCGGCGCCTCCGACGCCACGAACCAGCCCGGGGGAGTCCAGAAACAGGGTGGCGTTTTGAATTTGTGGTGCTTGTTGAGCCTGTGGTAACTGCGCCAACAACCGGTTGACGGCCATCATCAGGGGCATTCGAAAACGACCAGCATCCAGGGTACACAGTGGCTCGCTAGCCAGAATTGACCAGTCATCGCCGTCGAGGCGAGCCAGCGCGAGGGTGCCTGGCACCCCAAAGCCGGGCAGGCCGGGATCGCAGTTCAGGCAATAGCTGGCGCGTCCCCTGGTGGTGAGTTCGATCATCAGCCGGCGGATCAGGGTGGTTTTGCCGCTACCGGATTCCCCCACCACCAACACCCGGTGATTGGCGTGACAAAGCCGGTCCAGCAGTTCTGCCTCTGTCGGTTGGTATGGATCAATCACTCCACATCCTCCCTGACGTTCAGTATTCAGGTCCTTTCTATGTTACGCCTGTGTGGCATAGGCTGCAGTCTGGACATTTTGCTTGCGGCAAGAACCGTCGGGGCTGACGGTATTACGGCCAATGCAGCCAACCTGTTTCCTCTCCATGATCGGCGCTTGCTTCGGATAAACTCATGCATCCTACGGAGACCGATCAATGAACGCCGCTGAACAGCTCTCGCAACCCCTGACACTGAAGAATGGGGCAATTATTCCCAATCGCTTTGCCAAGTCCGCCATGAGCGAGACCCTGGGTACCATCGATAACCGTGTCACCAAGGATCTGGTGAGGCTATACCGCACCTGGGCCGAGGGCGGAACCGGACTATCGATTACCGGAAACGTGATGGTGGATCGCCGGCACATTGGTGAGCCGCAGAACGTGGTGTTGGAGGATGAGCGGGATCTGGAGTTGTTGCAGGCCTGGGCGGAGGCCGGGAAGGTCGGGGGGAACCAGATCTGGATGCAGCTGAACCACCCGGGCAAGCAGAGCCCGAAGATGTTGAACAAGGATCCGGTGTCGCCCAGTGCGGTGCCATTTCGCAAGGAAATGCGGAGTATGTTTGCGACGCCGAGGGCGCTGACCGGGCCGGAGATTGAGGACATTGTCCGGCGCTTCGCGACCAGTGCGGCGATTGCGGAGAAGGCGGGCTTCAGTGGGGTGCAGGTTCACGGCGCCCATGGTTATCTGGTGAGCCAGTTCCTGTCGCCGCATCATAATCAGCGCACGGATGAGTGGGGTGGTACGGCTGAAAAACGGATGCGCTTTGTGCTGGAGGTGTATCAGGCGATTCGGGAGGCAACCGGGGAAGGCTTTAATGTGGGGATCAAGCTGAATTCGGCGGATTTCCAGCGGGGTGGCTTTACCGAGGAAGAATCCCTGGCGGTGATCGAGGCGCTGGCGGAGAAGGGCATTGATCTGGTGGAGATCTCCGGTGGCAACTATGAGAATCCGGCGATGGCCAAGGGGGCGGGGGTTGCTAAAGAGAGCGGTGAAGTGAAGCAGAGTACGCTGGCGCGGGAGGCGTATTTTCTGGAGTTTGCCGAGAAGGTGCGTGAGCGGGTGGATGTTCCCTTGATGGTCACCGGTGGCTTCCGCACGGAAACCGGGATGGCGGATGCTATTGCTTCTGGAGCAACCGACCTGGTTGGTATCGCTCGGCCGCTGGCGGTCGAGCCGGATTGTCCGAAGCGGATTATGGCCGGTGAGTCATTTACCAGTGCGGTGAAGCCGATTAGAACCGGTATCCGGTTGATTGACGATATGGCGTTAATGGAAGTGAGTTGGTACACCCGGCAGCTTGGCCGTATGGGGAAGGGCAAGGCGCCGCGTACTCATGATCGGGGGGTGCTTTCTTTGATGGAGGTGATTGGGGTGATGGCTTCGCGTGGGGTTCGGACTCGGTTGCGGGCCGGGGAGTAGGCCTTCCTTCGGCGGATAGGGCGCGGGTGGGGGTGTCTGGAAAAAAGACTCGCTTGAACTCGCTGCGCTCAGACAGGCGATCCTTTTTTCCAGACACCCCCACCCACACCTTGTCGGACTTTGGGTGTGGGGGCCCTTTTAATTTGCGAAGTACATTCCTTCGAAGTAGTCGCGGAGATCCTGTATGACGGCGGCTTCGAAGGGGTGGGTCAGTTCGAAGAGCAGGCTGTAATCGGTTGATGTTTTCATGGTGTCACCTCTGTTGGGTTAAAACAGTGGCGGAGTGTGGTCCGTCACTCTGAGTTCAATAGATGTTCTTGCATCAGGTGTGCCAGATGGCAGAAGTTCCTGCAGGCTGTTGAATAGGCGAGAAATTGGGTTTGTCAGGGAAGAAAGAAGGGTAGCGGTGGTGCTGTGGATTGGTGCGTTTGATCCTGGATGGGGCGTACAAAGTGGGGAGTACAAAAAAAGAAACCCCGGCACTCGGCCGGGGTTTCTCCTGAGTTAACTTCTAAAGGCGCTTAGAAGTTGTACTGGGCAGCGAACAGAATGCGGCTTGCATCGCCGTCGTCACCACTGACGTTTTCACGCTTCAGGAACTGGTATTCAACGCCCATCATGACGTTCTGTACCGGAGTCCACTTGTAGTTGGCCATGGCGGCAGAGTTGGTTTCGCTCTGATCTGCAACAGCAACGCCATCGTCTTCAGCGTCGTCCCAGTCTACTTCGACCAGACCGTAACCGATGTTGACGCTGCGACCGCCACCCAGGTCGATACCTGCACCAATGGTGCCGCCGTAACCAGAGATGGTTTCAACATCACCGCTTCCATCAACGTAGGCACTTGCAGCGCCGAAGTTGTCGCCAGAACGATACAGGTAGCTGTTGGCACCATCGGTATAGCTGAGAGAGCCCTGAACAGTGATCATGTCACTCAGTGCCATCTTGGCAGCAACGAAAGTAGCAAAACCAACGGCGCTTTCGTCGTCACTACCGGTGTCATAGCCTACCTGATGAGCGAGAACCGCAGCAGAGTAGGACATGCCGCCGGCCGAATCCTCAAGGCGAGCGGTCAGAGCTGGGAGCGCATCCTTTTGGGCAAGGTTGGCCGCATCAGAAACGAAAGAACTGTTCGGCTCTTCCAGGGCGATGGACAGGGGACCTGAGGTGTAACGCGCTTGCGCGGTACGTGCCTGGTAGCCAGCAGCACCAGGCATGGAGTCAAAGTCCAGCGTTGCAGTGTTACCCACGAAGCTGGTGAAGTTGGACCAGGTCTGGCCCATCAGAACACCATTGTATTCACCATACGCGTGACGAAGGCGCAGTGAGCCGCCACCGCTGCCACGGAAGTCGCCTTCGACGTTAATCTTTACACCTTGAGGTGTCATGGTGGTTACGCCAATACGGCTCTGGAAGGCATCTGCACCAAAGTGCCCGTCAGGTGCATCGTCGTTGTTTACAAGGCCGTCGAAAGAACCAGAGCGCGTGCTCAGAGCCTGGTCACTGTCTACGTCGTAAGAAGCATTTAGGCGTGCGTAGCCATACACGCTCATCTCATAGTCGCCAGCGTTGAAGCTGACTGCTCCGGCTTGTCCAGCTACCCCCAATACTGCTGCTGCTGCCGTCGCGCGAATTGCCATTCTCAGTTTGTTGCTTTGCATCGTTGTTGTCTCCACACATTATTTTTGTTGGACCCACTTCAAAGTAGTTACCAATCTGTGACATTTCAAATAAATTTGCTCATTAATTAGACGAATGTCTATGTCCGTAATTCGTTGCTTTACAGTCATCTGCGATTCGCAGTTCGGAGTAACATTAAACAATACCCTCCAAAAGTACTGATTCAGGAGCTATTACGCTCGCTTTTCCGGATATCGGAGCTACCAGTGAAAGTCCGGATCGTGACCGGATTACCGGAGCTGATATTCGTTGCTGATGCTTAGGTAAAAGGGTGGTAGGTGTCAGGTGTTGCCCGGGCGGATGTGCTCATGGCCCCAGTGGCGTATGATAAATACAGCTTTAATTCTTTGAACCGTTTTCGAGAGAGCCCGATGAACAGAGAACCCGTCAGTCGCGAACTTTTTGATGAAGTCATGGTGCCGAACTACGCTCCCGGCTCAATCATTCCGGTGCGTGGAGAAGGCTCCCGCATCTGGGATCAGGATGGCCGTGAGTTTGTGGATCTTCAGGGTGGTATTGCGGTGACCTGCCTTGGTCATTCCCATCCTGGCCTCGTGGGCGCGTTAACCGATCAGGCCGAGAAAATCTGGCACTTGTCCAATGTCATGACCAATGAACCGGCGCTTCGCCTGGCCAAGACCCTGTGTGATCTGACCTTTGCCGAGCGTGTGTTTTTTGCCAACTCCGGTGGTGAGGCCAACGAGGCGGCGTTCAAACTTGCCCGGCGCTATGCCTGGGAACATTTCGGTCCCGAGAAGAACGAGATCATTTCCTTCACCAGCTCCTTTCACGGCCGCACCCTATTTACCGTCAGTGTGGGTGGCCAGCCCAAATACCTGGAAGGTTTCGAGCCGGCGCCCGGTGGTATTCACCATGCAACGTTCAATGATCTGGAGTCGGTCCGGAAACTGATCTCAAAGGAGAAAACCTGCGCTGTCGTGGTTGAGCCCATTCAGGGCGAAGGCGGTGTAATGCCCGCAGATCCCGAGTTCCTGAAAGGCCTGCGTCAGCTCTGCGACGAGAATGATGCGTTGCTGGTGTTTGACGAAGTTCAGAGTGGTGTCGGGCGCACCGGCCATTTGTATGCATACGAAATGTACGAGGTGATCCCGGATATCCTTTCCAGCGCCAAGGGCCTTGGTGGCGGATTCCCGGTGGCGGCAATGCTGACCACGGCCAAAGTGGCTGCAAGCCTGGGTGTCGGCACCCATGGCAGCACCTACGGCGGCAACGCGCTGGCCTGCGCCGTCGCCCAGAAAGTCATCGACACCGTCAGCCAGCCCGAGATTCTTAAGGGCGTCAAGGCTCGTTCCGAGCGCCTGCAAAAAGGCATGATGGCCATTGGCGAGCGTTACGGTGTGTTCAGCGAGGTTCGTGGGGCCGGTTTGCTGTTGGGCTGCGTTCTCACCGAAAAGTGGCAGGGGCGGGCCAAGGATTTCCTCAACGCCGGTCTGGACGAAGGTGTCATGGTCCTGGTGGCCGGTGCTAATGTTGTTCGATTGGCGCCGTCCCTGATCATTCCGGAACCTGATATCGAAGATGCTCTCGAGCGTTTCGAAGCGGCAGTGAAGAAGGTAACTGAAACCAGTAAATAACACGGCAGCTGGTTCAGAGAAAGCCAGCACAGGGATAGAAGTGCGGGTGGGGTGACGACTATTTTTTTGAGCCGCCTGTCTGAGCGCAGCGAGTTCCGAGGCACAAAAAAATAGTCGTCACCCCACCTGCACCACCCCCAAAAAGCATCTATCAACAAGGGAGGCCTTATGTGGTTGGTCCGTCCGATTGAAATGGATGACCTGCAAGGCGTACTGGGCATCTCCGGCGAGCAGGGTGCAAAGCTGTCATCGACCCTGCCAAAACAGGAAGACGCACTGGCGGCCAAGATCGGCCACTCCACTCGTTCTTTCGCCGATAAACTCAAGAACGGAGAGTCCGCCCGCTTTCTGTTTGTGCTTCAGGACACCGCCACCGGCAAGATCCATGGCGTAGCGGGTATCGATGCCCGGGCTGGCAACGGCCAGCCATTCTATAATTACCGCCGGGATGCACTGATACATGCGTCCCATGAGCTGGGCGTGTCCCGCCGGGTTGAGGTGCTGTATCCGTCCCATGCGTTGACCGATACCTCGCTCTTGTGTGCCTTCGCCATCGACCCCGAACTGAAGGGCACCGATGCCTTTGAACTGCTCTCCCGTACCCGCTTGATGTTCATTGCCGAGCACCGGGAATGGTTCAGTAGCCGCATGGTGGTGGAAATTCAGGGTGTCCAGACCAGTCATGGAGAAGTGCCATTCTGGGACAGCCTCGGTCGGCACTTTTTCGACATGGATTTTGAAACCGCGGACCAGTATTCGGGCCTGCTGAGTAAAACCTTCATCGCTGAACTGATGCCGCCTAATCCGATCTACGTTACTTTGCTATCCAGTGCCGCCCGGGAGGCACTTGGGCATCCCCATGAGCTTGCCAGTCCAACCTATGAGCTGCTTCAGCACGAAGGCTTCAGCGCCGGGTGTTACGTGGACATTTTTGACGCCGGCCCCGTACTTGAAGCTCGTACCGACTGCCTGAGAACCGTTGTGACCAGCCGCCGTGCCATACTGCATGGCAGTCCTGCCGATACCGGCGATATCTGCCTGATCTCTGCCGGGAGTGGAGAGGATTTCCGCTGCACCCTGACACCCTTGGGTGAAACCCTCAAGAATGAAATCAGGGTGCCGGTGAGTACCTGGAAATGCCTGGAGTGCAGCTCTGGTGATGATGTAAGGGTGGCGCCACTATGACCGTCAATATGACCATCAAAAAGTCTGCAAACTCAGGGAGGTCGCCATGCTGGTAATTCGTCCATTGCAGGAGACCGATCTGGATGCGTTGTACGACATGGCCCAGAACGCAGGGAAGGGACTGACTACCTTGCCCGCGGATCGGGCGTTACTTGAACGCAAGATCCAGCATGCCCGGGATACCTTCAACCAGCGATGTGCACCGGAAGCTGGCCTGTACCTGTTCGCTCTGGAAGATACTGAGCTCAAACGCTGTGTCGGTATCAGTGGCATCCAGGCCCGTGTCGGGCTGGATGAAGTGTTCTATAACTACCGCTTAAGCGTGACGGTCAATGCTTCGCGAGAGCTTGGTGTACATGTGCGGACGCCGACCCTGCAACTGTCCAACGACATGACCGACACGACGGAAATATGCTCCCTGTTACTGTCTGACAGTCATCGCGGTGGCGGAAACGGGCTGCTGCTATCCCGGTGTCGATTCATGTACCTGGACAGTTTCCGCAAACATTTTTCGGAGAAGGTCTTCGCGGAAATGCGGGGAGTGTCGGACAAGCATGGGCGGAGCCCGTTATGGGATGCGCTGGGTAGTCAGTTTTTTGATATGGAATTCAGTGAGGCCGATATGTTGTCGGGCCTTGGCAACAAGTCCTTTATTGCTGAGTTGATGCCGAAATACCCCATCTATGTGCCGATGCTGCCTGACGCGGCCCGGGCCGTTATCGGCAAGGTTCACGACAACACTGCCCCTGCTCTCAGAATGCTGCAGGCAGAAGGATTCAACTTCAACGGACTGGTTGATATTTTTGATGGTGGCCCTGTGGTGGAAGCCTTTGTGCACAATATTCGCACCGTGCGGGAGAGTATCAGTCGGCATGTGCTGATCAGTCACAAACAGATGGACCTGAGTTTGCCAGCATCGGAGCGTGTGATGGTTTCCAATGTCTCCTTCAGGGACTTTCGGGTAACCACCATACCGGTGGAATGTATAGGGCCCGATACTGTCACCCTTAGTAAAGAGGTTGCGGACATTCTGTTGGTGGAATCCGGCGATCAGGTTCACCTGGCCCCTTTGAAAGACACCATATCCAAGACTCACGTACCGGGAGGTGCACGTTATGGCAAACCTGACAGGTGAATTGTTCATTGATGGTCTGTGGCTGCAGGGCCACGGCTTACCGTTTGAGTCGATCCAGCCGGTCACCGGCGACACCGTTTGGGATGGCGAAAGCGCCAGTCTGGAAGACGTGGATGCGGCGGTTCGTGAAGCCCGCAAAAGCTTTTTGAATTGGCGCAGGAAGTCGTTTGTTGAACGCAAGGCCCTGGTTGAGGCGTTCGGTGAAAAGCTTGAGGAGCACAAGGAAGAACTGGCTCATCAGATTGGGCTGGAGACCGGCAAACCGCTTTGGGAGTCCCGCACCGAAGTGGCCGCGATGATTGGCAAGATCGGTATTTCTGTGAAGGCCTACAATGAGCGTACTGGTCATTCGGAGTCCGAGGTGGCTGGTGGTCACGCGGTGTTGCGTCATCGTCCCCATGGTGTGGTCGCGGTTTTTGGCCCCTATAACTTTCCCGGCCACCTGCCCAACGGTCACATTGTGCCGGCGTTGCTGGCGGGTAACACCGTGGTATTCAAACCCAGTGAGTTAACGCCCGGGGTCGCCGAACTTACTGTGAAACTCTGGGAACGCGCTGGCCTGCCGGACGGTGTTATCAATCTGGTGCAGGGTGCGGCTGCTACAGGTAAATCCCTTGCCAGTCACCCGGGTATTGATGGTCTGTTCTTTACTGGCAGCTCCACGGTTGGTCACTTGCTACACGAACAGTTCGGCGGTCAGCCGGAGAAAATCCTGGCTCTGGAGATGGGTGGCAATAACCCCCTGATTGTTCAGGATGTTGCGGACGTTGATGGTGCTGTCCATCACGCCCTGCAGTCCGCATTTCTGTCGGCGGGTCAGCGCTGCACCTGCGCTCGTCGCTTGTTGGTTCCCAAGGGTACAAAAGGGGATCACTTCATCGATCGCCTGACGGAAGTCGCGGCCCGAATCCAGGTAGGAGAATTCGACGCCGAGCCGCAGCCGTTCATGGGGTCAGTCATCTCTGCCGAAGCGGCGGAAAAACTGTTGGCGGCGCAGGGCAATATGATTGAGAAAGGCGCTCGCTCACTGCTGGAGATGAAACAACTCAGACCCAACACCGGTTTGTTGTCTCCTGGCATTCTGGATGCGACCGGCCTGGACGTGAGTGACGAGGAATTTTTCGGTCCGTTGTTGACGGTCTATCGTTACAAGAGTTTCGATGAAGCGCTGGAGTTGGCGAACAATACCCGTTACGGCCTGTCCGCCGGAATTCTCACCGATGACCGCAAGCTCTATGAGCGGTTGGCCGACGAAGTGCGGGCCGGTATCGTCAACTGGAATCGTCCGTTGACCGGTGCCAGCAGTGCGGCCCCCTTTGGTGGTGTGGGGGCCAGTGGCAACCATCGCCCCAGCGCCTATTACGCGGCGGATTACTGCGCCTGGCCGATGGCCTCTCTGGAAGCGAAGAAGAGTGAGGTGCCGGACAGCCTGGCGCCCGGGTTAAATTTCGATTGATGGACTGACACATGCCTAAACATGCAGTTGAAGCCAATTTCGATGGCCTGGTTGGCCCCACCCACAATTACGCTGGCTTGTCCTGGGGGAATGTGGCATCCAAGTCCAATGTGAATGCTGTCTCCAACCCCAAGGAAGCCGCGCTTCAGGGGCTGGCGAAGATGAAGCGGCTGGCGGACCGGGGTTACGTTCAGGGCGTTTTGCCGCCCCATGAGCGGCCCCATATTCCCACCCTGAAAGCGCTGGGATTCACCGGATCGGACAAGGCCGTGCTGGCGGCTGTTGCCAGGGAGAATCCCTCAATTCTGGCGGCCGCGTCCTCCGCTTCGGCGATGTGGACCGCCAACGCAGCCACGGTGTCACCCAGCGCCGATACGTCCGATCATCGCGTGCACTTCACGCCGGCCAACCTGAGTGCCAAATTTCACCGCTCCATTGAGCATGTGGTGACCGGCAGGGTGCTGAAATCCATTTTTGCGGATGATGCCTGGTTTGCCCATCATCCGGCGTTGCCGTCGGTCAGTCATTTTGGTGATGAAGGAGCGGCCAACCATACCCGTTTGTGCAGTCGTTACGGTGAGCCGGGGGTAGAGTTGTTTGTCTACGGCCAGGTAGCGTTCAATGAACAGGCGCCGGCTCCGGCGAAATACCCGGCGCGACAAAGTCTTGAGGCTTCTCAGGCTATCGCCCGCCTGCACGGTTTGAAGGACAGCCACGTGGTCTTCGCCCAGCAGAATCCGGCGGCCATTGATGCCGGCGTGTTCCATAACGATGTGATTGCCGTGGGAAATGCCAACACGCTGTTTTACCACGACATGGCGTTCCTGGAGGAAGAAAAGGTACTGGCTGACATCCGCAGCCGGTTAACCGGTACTGAGTTACAGGCGGTGCGCGTCAGTAGTGCTGAGGTGCCTATTGAGGATGCGGTGCAATCGTACCTGTTCAACAGCCAGTTGCTGAACACCGCCGACGGTATGTTGCTGGCGGTGCCGGGGGAGTGTCGTGAAGTGTCTTCGGTAAGCCGCTATCTGGATGACCTGGTGAAAGGCGATGGCCCAATCACCTCAGTAGAGGTCTTTGACGTCAAACAGTCCATGCGCAACGGTGGTGGTCCGGCATGTCTGCGCTTGCGCGTGGCACTGAGTGACGACGAACTGAAAGCCATGCACCATGGTGTGCTGCTGAATGATGCCCTGTACGAGCGCCTCACAACCTGGGTTGAGGCCCATTACCGCGAGGAACTGTCAACGGAAGATCTGGCGGACCCAATGCTGCTGGATGAAGTTCGCAAGGCCCTGGATGAGCTGACCGGTATTCTGGGGCTGGGTTCCATCTACGATTTTCAGATTTGAGTTGCTTTGTCGGATTACGCCTGCGGCTAATCCGACCTACCTTACGCCGCCCAATCATTGCTCCACGTAGGTCGGATTAGCGAAGCGTAATCCGACAATATTCTTAAGAAGCAATAGAAGAAGTCAGCATCTCCATGGTGTGACGAATCAGTGCGTCTGCGGAGAAAGCCGTGGGCGCACCTCGGGATTCGTCGCCGTCCTGCTCTACCATTTCACTCTGACACAACAGAATCACACCGTGCAGCGCTCCGCGAAGGTAAAGCGCTGTTTGTTCGGGGTCCTGAATCCGCGCGCGATTCATGGTGCCATCCTCCAGCCCCAGGCGAATCGCCCCCACCATCAGCTCCATCAGCTCGGATTTCGAGCACAGCATATCCATGGCCTGTTGTTCGTCCGCTTCCGTCATAGCGGTGGACGCCTTGGTCATGGCTGAAAAGTAGTCAGGTTCTTCCAGGTAAAAGTGGTAGTAGGCTTCGCCCATGGCAGTGATCTGCGCCAGGCCCGTGGTGGCGGTATCCCGCGCTTGCTCGAAACGGCGGCACAGGCTCTGGCCCGCACGCAGCATGATGCCTCGCTGGATCGCCGCCTTGTCCTTGAAGTACACATACAACAGTGCGCGGCTGAGGCTGGCGGTGCGGGCGATGTCATCCATGGAAGTACGGTCGTAACCCTTCTCCGAGAATACCAGTTCAGCGGCATCCAGGATGGCGTCGTAGCGGGCCTGTTTTTCCCGCTCTCTGCGTGTTTTCAACTTCTCGCTCATTCTCGTGTCCGGTCGGTGGGAACTGCTCGTTCATCATACCTTATGACAGATAAAAACCGATTATTGACAATTTGTCAAAGAATGACATTATGTCTGTTAACAACGATTGCTGCCAGGGATTTCGGAGCAGACAAACACCACTAACACGGAAGGAAGGGCCGGTCATGAATCCGAATCGAATCGTCGTCAAACCTTTTCTGATTGCTGCCGTCGTGCTGATCATGGCGGGCTGCAAAGTCCAGGAAACTTCGCATGAGGGCGCCGCCCAGGCTGTCTCCGTTCGAACGGCAGAAGTGGCAGGTGGCCAGACTGAGGGTATTCCACTGAGGTTTTCCGGGATTATCCGTGCTACCCAGCGGGCAACCCTGACGTTCCAGGTGAGCGGAACTCTGCGAGAGCGTGATGTGGAGCTTGGTCAGGAAGTCGCTGAGGGCGATTTACTCGCACGAGTGTATAACCCGGCTCTTGAGCCGGCCCGCGATTCAGCCCGTGCCCGGCTGGACGAACTGAATACCCAGTACGATCAGGCAAAACGGGAGTGGGAGCGTTCGAGCCGATTGCATGAGCGAGGGGTGGTTTCCGAGCAGACTCTGGAACAGATTGCTGCCCGTCGGGATGGCCTGAGAGCCAGTGTTGCCACGGCCCGCGCATCGCTGGCGGAGGCGTCTCGATTGCTGGAAGAGAGCGTGTTGAGAGCGCCGTTTAACGGCAGTGTAGAGGCGGTGCTGGTTGAGCGGGATGAGTTCGTTGCTGCCGGTCAGCCGGTGATAAGGCTGTCCTCCCCCAAGGGCCGGGAAGTGGAAGTCCGGGTGCCGGCTTACATGCTGAGCCACGTCAGTCTGGATCAACTGCTGCCGGTTTGGTCCGTACAGGATCGGAACCGCAAGCCGGAGACCGGTTCCGTCGTCGAGATTGCGCAGGCCGGTGGCGTGCGAGGGGAGTTGCACCCGGTACTGGTGAGCCTGCCCGCTGATACCCTGGAGCCGGGGGAGCCGGTAGAGGTTGGTATTACGCCGACCGAGGTGGTGGCCACCACGGTTCCCCTGCTGTCAGTCATGAAATCCCCCAGCGGTGCCAGTGTGTTTCGGGTGTCGGATGGTATTGCGCGCCGTGTGCCTGTCCAGGTTCAGCGTGTGATCGGTGAGCGTGTGGTGGTCGATGCCCAAGATCTGGAAGCCGGCGATCAGGTCATATACGCGGGCATGACACGGATAGCCGATGGTGACGCCGTGGAGGTGCACTGATGGCTTCCCGGCTGCTGAACTACCAGCGTCTTCTGGGCATGGTGGTGACCATGCTTTGCCTGTTGGGGATCGCCGCCTACAGCACAATGCCAAGGCAGGAAGATCCGTCGTTCCCCTATCGGGCCGGAATGGTGACCGTGAACTATCCCGGCGCCAGTGCGGATGCCGTTGAACGTCTGGTGCTGAATCCACTGGCTGACGAGTTGCGGCAGGTGGAGGAAGTCGATTTCACCCAGGCCACTGCGCGAACCGGAGTGGCCATCGTCCGGGTTCGTCTTAATGACACCATATACGATACCGATTCGGCCTGGGACCGGGTGCGCCAGGCCATGGATCGGGCCCGGCTCGAGTTCCCTGCCGATGTTGGGCAAATGGCGCTGGATGATCGGCTGATCGACATTCCGGCCATCGTACTGGCGGTAGGTGGCTCTACGTCGGTAACCGAGTTGAGCGAAGTGGCGGAACGCCTGAAGCAGAACCTGGCGGATATCCCCGGTGTTTCCAGGATTGAACTGGAGGGGGACGCCGATGAGCAGATCACCCTGGCCCTGGACGATGCAGCCATGTTTCGCCTGGGCATCTCGCCGGCCCGGGTGATGGATACCCTGGCCCGGCGAAACCAGACTATTCCCGGTGGTTTCGTGGTGGTGGACGGCCGTCGCATGTCGGTATTGCCCAACAGTGAATTTGCGGATATCGATGCCATTCGGGCGACACCAATTGAACTGCCGGACGGTTCACAGGTACCGCTGGCCGCAGCCGCCGAGGTGTGGCGTGGTCCGGAAGAACCGCGGCAACCGGAAACCTGGTTTGACGGTGAGCGGGTGGTGCTGGTATCCGTCATTATGGAAGAAGACTCCACCGACGCCATTCGCTTTGGAGAGCGGGTGAGGAAAAGACTGGATGCCATCCGTGGTGACTTTGCTCCATACCAGATACGTGAAATGTTCTTCCAGCCGGACAAGGTGGAGCAGCGCCTGGACAACCTGGCCTGGAGCCTGGTGTTGTCCGTGATCATTATTGTTGCGGTGGTAGTTACCGGCATGGGCATTCGCATGGGGATTCTGGTGGCTTCCATCCTGCCGATGGTGGCATTGATCAGTATTGGTCTGTATGACCTGGGCGGTGGTGTGCTGCATCAGATCGCGGTGATTGGCATGGTGATCTCCCTCGGGATCCTGATCGACAATGCCATTGTGATCGTAGAGAGCATCCAGGGGCACCTGGATAATGGCATCCGCCGGCTGGATGCCCTCAAGCAATCGGTTCGGGAGCTGGCCGGCCCCCTCGGTGCCTCCACCGGAACCACCCTGGCAGCCTTTGCGCCGCTGTTATTGTCCAAGGGTGGGACCGCAGATTTTACCCGGGGTGTCCCGGTGATGATCATGCTGACATTGTCAGTCAGCTATCTGTTGGCCATTTCCGCGGTACCATTGCTGGCTGCGCGGTTCCTCAAACCCCGCAAAGCCACCGGGCAGGATCGCCTGGTGGGGTTGGCTCGCTTACTTGGCGGACTGGTGTATCGCATGCCCGGAAAGCTGATGCTGGCGGGCCTGGTTCTGGTGCTTGTCAGCCTGGCGTTGACCCCCTTCATGAAACAGCAGTTCTTCCCCAATGCCGACCGTCCACAGGTTATTGTAGAACTCTATATGCCGGAAGGCACCGATCAGGAGCGTACCTCAGCCGTAGCCGCCGATCTTGAGCGGGCTATCCGTGAGCGACCCGAGGCGGTCCAGATTCATCGTTTCACCGGGTTCACCGGACCGAGTTTCTATTACAACCTGCAACGCTCGCCCCAGGCACCCAACCGGGGGCGCATTGTGGTGTCGACACCGACACTGGCCGATACCACAGAACTGATTCCCTGGATCCGTGACTACGCGAACATCCATTTGCCGGAACTGAACCTGTCGGTGGGTATCCTGGGACAGGGGCCGCCCCGGGCTGCCCCGGTGGAAGTCAGGGTTTACCATGCCGACGATGACATCAGGGCGGCGGCCGTCGAGCAGGTATTTTCGGCTTTGCGGCGGGTCAAAGGCACGGTGGACGTGCGTCACGACCTGGATATTGGCGTGCCCAGTATTTCTATCAACGTGGATGACGCCAGTGCGGCGCGTTACGGCATCAACCGTTCCGATGTCGCCCAGGGGCTGTACGGCCAAAGCTTTGGTGTGGTTGCGGAACAGTATCGCCAGGAGGAAGACCCCATACCCCTGGTGCTGCGATCCCGGGAAGGCACCAACCTGTCGCTGTCACGCCTGTTGTCGATAAACATCTACAACGACCAGGGTGACGCCGTTCCCCTGTCTGCCGTGACCTCGGTGGAAACCTCCTGGGAACCGGCAGCGCGCTACCTGCGAAACGGGGTGCGAATGAACACCGTCACCGCCAATCTACTGGCCGGTTACTCCTTCAGCCAGGCCTTGCAGGGGCTGGAGGCTGCGCTGGAAGAAAAGCCGCTGCCTGCGGGAACGCGACTGGCCATGGGCGGTGACGCGGAAGGCTCCGACGATGCCAACAATGCGCTGCTGACAACCGCTCCGATTGGCATATTGCTGTTGCTGTTCTTCCTGCTGATCCAGTTCAACTCCTTCCGCCGCGTGGGCATCATTCTGCTGACGGTACCGCTGGCAACAGTAGGCATCTTCCCCGGCCTGGTGTTGTCCGGATCGCCGTTCGGGTTTCAGTCATTACTTGGGGTGATCGCCCTGGTGGGCATCGTGGTGAACAACGCCATCGTGCTGCTGGACGTGATGGATCGCCAACTGGAAAAAGGTGAGGGTATTCGAGAGGCAGTACGCACCGCAGTGGAACAGCGCACGCGCCCGATCCTGTTGACCACCGCCACCACCGTAGCGGGCCTGCTGCCTTTGGCATTCTCCAGCTCAACACTGTGGCCGCCCATGGCCTGGGCCATTATCTCCGGCCTGCTGGCCTCCACCGTACTGACCTTGCTGGTCATTCCCTCGGTCTGCAGCAAGGTTATCCGCTGCAGGGTCGCCGAACCCGAAAACGCGCCGGCCTAAACAGCAGCAGGTGGGATCAGGCCCCGAGCGATTGCCGGGGCCTGATCAGCAACCCGACCCGCTGACCCACCGGTACATTGCGGTTGGGAAATACAATCGACTCCGGCGAATGCCCCACCCGATACTCCATCTCCGCATCCTCCCAGATCAGTGTACCGGGCGCATACTCCGTAAAATTGGCCACATCATCCGGAACATGAAAGCGGAAACTGTCGCCGGAATTGATGATCTCATGCACCACCTCAAACACTGCCAGGTGGTCGCGAGGTGGCGTGGGCGGAACCGGCGGCAGCCCGCTCATGCGCCGACGCAGAGCAGTGCTGATCCCGGTGAATCGGCTCAGATCGTTCTGCCCGAAAGGGCGAACCTTCCCCAGCTCCACCGTAAAACTCTCAGCCTTCAACACAGAAGACGAAAAAGACGAAAACGTCGTCCCTTCCCGATGCTGCAACAGCAACGTTTCGACCCCGGCCTCCAGCAAAAAGTCACACTGAGCCCGCGGTACTTCCCGCCCTGCCACAAACGGGTACAACGCAAACTTCTCCCGACGGGATGGCCGAATCGCCGTATGCAAATCGTAGTGACACAGATTGTGCGGGTGCTGCGCGGCAAACTGCCGGCACGCCTCTTCCAGAAACTGTGCCCGGGCTGCCTCAGGCAAGCCGTGGTATTCCTCTTTGCCGTGAGCACCATGGAACAGCCGGTTCATATTCGCATCAATAAAGCGATCACCGGCGAGCATGGCTGGCGGATTCCCCAGAATCAGCAGCACCGGACAGGCCAGCGTCCATTGCCCGTTCAACAGCTCCGTCACCAGACCGTTCAACACCTCAATGGGTGCGGTTTCATTGCCATGGACGCCGGCAGAAATGATCAATGCTTCATGATTGGGATTAGGACGATCGGTTGGGGGGCAGAGTTCGAGAACCCCAACGGCCCGGCGAATGGCGCGAGTGCCATCAGGCAATTGGGTTTTTACTTCGGGAAGCGGATTAGTGCAGTTGGCGAGTGTATTGACCAACCAGTCGGCATGAGCATCAAAGAGACAATCACTGGCTTTCATAGAATCCCCGCAAAGAGTCTGGGGCCAGCCGGCAGGAGCGCCTCCCGGGAATCTTGAAGGCCAGGGACGGCCTGAAAGAAGCGCACATGGATGTGCTCGTAGCGGTTCCCGGGAGGCGCTCCTGCCGGCTGGCCATGCACCATTGGCGGACCGTTAAAGTTATTGTCAGGAACTCAAAGGCCGCTGATGCTTCAGCAAATGATTTTCCAGCTTGCGGAACGCGAACACCAGTGCAAACGTCAGCAGCATATAGAGCAGAGCCACAAACAGGAAAGCATCAAACGGCGCATAAAACCGCGAGTAAATGTTCCGCGCAGCACCGGTCAGATCCACAATGGTTACCACACTGGCAATCGCACTCGCATGAAGCATGAAAATCACCTCATTGGAGTAAGCCTGCACTGCCCGCCGCGCCGCACTCGGCAACACAATGCGCCGCATCCGCAGGAACCAGTTCATGCCATAGGCCTTAGCCGCCTCAATCTCACCATGGGGCGTCGACACAATGGCACCGCGGATAATCTCGGTCGTGTAAGCCGCCGTATTCAGCGTGAACGCCAGCAGGGCAGGGTAGAAAGGCTCGCGGAAAATTTCCCACCAGAAGGTTTCCTGAATGCCCTCAATCTGCGCCAGACCGTAATAGATAATATAAAGCTGAATCAGCAGTGGTGTACCACGAAACAGATAGGTGTAGAGCCACACTGGTCCCGAGACAAGGGGATTTCTGACCGTCCGCATGATTGCCAGTGGGACGGCAACCACCAAGCCGATCACCAGGGACAAAAACACCAGGTGAACCGTCGTGACCAGACCGTCCCAGTATTCCATGATGGTCATGGCAGTAAAGATGTCGTTCTGGTTCAGCCACTGGGCAATAAAATCAGGCATCACTTAACTCTCCTGAACCACGCCGACATTGGCACGCTTGTTAAGCCACTTGATAAACAACTCCGAGCCCGCAGTCAGGGTCAGGTACACAAACGCCACCGGAATGAAAAAGTGAAACGGCATGCGCTCCGCCTTGGCGGCTTCCTCGGCCACACGGACCATATCCGTCAACCCGATAATGGACACCAGGGCCGTGGTTTTGAGCAGCACCTGCCAGTTGTTGCCGATGCCGGGCAGGGCATGGCGAAGCATCTGGGGAATCATGATCCGGCGGAATGTGTGCCAGCGTGTGAAACCGTAGGCGCGGGCGGCTTCGATCTGCCCGGATTCCACCGCCAGGAATGCCCCGCGGAAGGTTTCGGTCATGTAGGCGCCGAAAATCAGTCCAATCGTGATCACCCCGGAGATGAACGGATCGAACTGGAAGAAAAAGTCGATTTCGTAAGCGTCCCAAAGGTAATCCGAGAGCATATTCACGACAACCTGACCGCCGTAATAGAACAGCAGCATCATGACCAGGTCGGGTACGCCGCGGATCAGCGTGGTGTAGGTGGTGGCCGCACCTTTGGCCGCCCGACTGTTTGACAGCTTGGCAGAGGCGCCGATCAGGCCGAGGGCCACGGCCAGGGCCAGGGAGAGGAAGGCCAGTTCAATGGTGACAACCGCCCCTTCCATCAGGGCCGGGCCATAGCCTTTCAAATCGAGCATGGGAACGTCCGGTAAGCAGGGGCGGTCATTGTGACCGCCCCGAAGCAATTTTACATCTTGATGTCGTAAGCGAAGTACTTCTTCATGATGGTGTCATAAGTACCATCTTCTTTCAGGGTGGCCAGGGCCGCGTTCACTTCCTCAGCCAGGTCCTTGTCACGCTTGCGCATGGCAACACCGACGCCCTCACCGAGCTTGACCGGCTCCGCCACTTCCTTGAAACCTTCTTTGCTCAGGACGGTCTGCTCACCCACTGGGTAGTCCACGAAGACAACGTCCAGACGCTGACCTTCCAGATCCAGCACCATGTCATCAGCGGTGGTGTAGCGCTTGATAGTGACAATGCCGCCCATGTTTTCGGTGACGTAGGTGTCCATGGTCGTGCCACGCTGAACGCCTACGGTCTTGCCTTTCATGGCGTCCATATCGGTAACGTCGGTAGAGAAACTCTCAGGACCGAACCAGCCACCCGGGGTGTTGTAGTATGGTTCGGAGAACAGGACCCGCTCGGCGCGTTCCGGAGTGATGGACATGGAAGACATGATCAGATCGAACTTTCGCGCCAGCAGACCGGGAATCATGCCATCCCATGCCTGGATAACGAATTCGCAGTTGGCGTTCATTTCTTCGCACATGGCTTCGGCCAGTTCAACCTCGAAACCGGTCAGCTCGCCATTGTCGTCCTTGTATTCGAACGGCTCGTAGGGAACATCAAATGCGATACGGAGGTCGCGTTCCTGGGCCTGCACCCCGCCTGCAATCATCGCCAGGGCACAGCTTGCTGCAAAAATCAGATTTTTCATGTGTCACTTCTCCAGTGGTTTGCCTTGTGGGCTTTATTTTTTCTGGAAGTTCGTGGTTCCAGCTTTTTATTTCTTCACCGGTTCAAGATAGCACCGAGTGTCAGAAGTTGGGAGCCAGGAACTGTTTCATGCGTTCCGAATCCGGATTATCAAACACTTTGTCGGGCGTACCCTGTTCCTCAATCACGCCCTGATGCAAAAACAGGACCTGTGTTGACACATCCCTTGCAAATGCCATTTCGTGGGTGACCACGATCATGGTTCGGCCTTCCTCAGCCAGGCTTTGCATAACCTTCAGTACTTCGCCGACCAGTTCCGGGTCCAGCGCTGACGTCGGTTCGTCAAACAGCATGACTTCGGGTTCCATGGCCAGTGCGCGGGCAATCGCCGCCCGCTGTTGCTGACCGCCCGACATCTGGGCCGGGTAGTAATCCTTGCGCTCGTAGATTCCGACTTTGTTCAGGTAGGCTTCGGCGCGCTCAATGGCTTCCTTTTTCGGAACCTTGAGGACATTGATTGGCGCTTCAATGATGTTTTCCAGCACGGTCATGTGGGACCAGAGGTTGAAGCTCTGGAAGACCATGGACAGCTTGGCGCGGATTAATTCAACCTGCTTGTTGTCAGCGGGAATGCGCTCGCCCTTGCGGTTTTTAGTGAACCGGATTGGGTCGCCGTGCACGATGATGTCGCCGGAAGTCGGGGTTTCGAGCATGTTGATGCAGCGCAGAAATGTGCTTTTCCCGGAGCCGGAACTGCCAATCAGTGACACCACATCACCTTTACGAGTTTCCAGCGAGATCCCCTTGAGCACTTCAAGCTGGTCAAAGGTTTTGTGAATATCCCTGCAGATCAAAGGCGCTTGTTCCGCCATGGGCGACTCCTGAGGCTGTCATTCAAAGGCGCATGTTTTACGGACTGTGGCATCGGAAATCAATACCCCTAACGAAGGGTTTTGCCGAGAATCACGACAGATACCGCCAAATCATTGTGTCGCACTGTCCGCACAATGCAAGTTTTTGCCGTTCAGACTGACGGTGTCGCGCCGGAGTTTGTATGCTCTGTATCAATGGGCATCCGAATGACTTCTGCTCCCTGGCTTTCCAGATCCCTCATGGAGTCTGCGACAAAGCGAACGTGATCTATGGCCGCTTTTCTGGCAGAGGCTGGTTTTCCCGCCAAAATAGCCTGATAGATCCGACGATGCTGCTTCATTATTGAATGCCGCATTGCTTCTCGGGGATTGAGATTGGCGACCGATGCCTGTACCGACAACAGCATCATGTTTTTCAGGCCCTTGAGCATGTGTACCAGGATGGGATTGTGGGATGCCTCGACAATAGCCTGGTGGAAGCCGTGATCCGGTTTGGCATTGCTCAGCGGATCGGTTTCTTCGAGCATCCTGAACGCTTTCGTGAGACGGTGGCGGTCTATGTCGGTTGCGCGCTGGGCGGCCAGGAATGCTGCCTGCCCCTCCAGTTGTTCTCTGACTTCGAGGAGGTCATACATTGTCCGGGGATGACCTGCAAAAAGATGCATGAGCGGGCCGTTGTCATCAAGATCCCTGGTTGCCGGAACGATGCTGGCAACAAAGGACCCTTTGCCGTGAAAGGTATCGATCACACCGCGTCCCTGTAACTCATGCAGTGCCTCCCGGATAATGGCTCTGGAGACCCCCAGCCGATCGGCCAGTTGGCGCTCCGAGGGGATCTTCTGATCCGGAGCGAGACCGCCATCCAGAATCAGTTGCTCCAATCGGTACGAAATTTCCTGAGATCTTCCCATCGTTTTTGTCCGTTAGCTTCCACTGGTCTGACCACTGATATGACTTTATGCGTGTGCCAGGTCCTTCTGCCTGATTGCCTTGTAGCCCTTTAACTATGGCTTATCGGAGTGTTCACGTCTATTTCTCACAATTTAAAAACTGGTCAGACCAGTTGGTAATTTTCTGGACTAAACGTGAATCGCCTACGAAGATCTTTTTAATACCGGCACCCGCTGGTGTTGGCCTCACTCTGAGAACAACAATGTCAACGGAGATGTGTCAATGAACATCAAGTGGAACAGGAAATCTGAATGTGATGAGGGCAATCTTCTGCCGCGCAGGAGCTTCCTGAAAAGCATAATGGTCGGCGCTACTTTGTGTGGCGCTCTTCTAATGGGGGCGAGCCAGGCCCAGGCTGCAACAACATGGAAAATCCAGTCCGTGTGGGATGCCGGCACCGTCGGATACGATTTGTTCGAGGAATGGTGTAACAGCATGGAGGAAAAATCCGGCGGCGAGCTGATTTTCAAGCCGTTTCCGGCCAAGGCCGTTGCTGCGGACAACAACGCGCTGTTTGATGCGGTTCGGAATGGCGTACTGCAGGGGATGAACCCGTTCACCCTGTACTGGTCTGGCAAAATCCCGGCTTCGGTGTTCCTGTCGTCCTACCCGGCGGGTCCGGATCAGCCGCACCAGTGGGACACCATGTTCTATTCCATGGGTATGCTCGAGAAGACCCGGGAGATCTACAAAAAGTTTGGTCTCTTCTATGTGGGACCGATCCAGCACGACGCGAACATCATTCATTCCAAGAAACCGGTGAATAGTCTGGCTGATCTCAAAGGGATGAAAATCCGTGTGCCGGGCGGCATGGTGGCAGAGGTGTTTCAGCAGTTTGGTGTTTCCACTGTGAGCCTGCCGGGTTCCGACATCTTCCCTGCTCTTGAGAAGGGCACCATTGATGCGGCCGATTATGTGGGGCCGGCGGTGAACTGGGAGCTGGGTTTTTCCCAGGTAACCGACTACATCCTGTTCGGACCTCCCGGTGTGATGTCCGTTTACCAGCCGGTGGATCTGATGGATCTGACCGTCAACCTGCGGGCCTGGAATTCCCTGGATCCGAAACTCCAGCAGCTGGTTGAGGATGAAGTACGTAACTACTCACAGAAACACTACCTGACCATCCAGAAGCGCAACATTGAGGCCATGAAAAAGTTCAAGGAAGCGGGCGATACGGTCAGTCGGCTGAGCCAGGCGGATCTGGAAGAGTTCCGTCGTAAAGCCATCCCGATCTGGTACAAGTGGGCCAACAAAGACGACGATGCCCGCGCGATCTTTGACATGCAGCTTGAGTACATGATGAACGAAACCGTTGGTTACATCAGCGAGGAAGACCTTGAAGGTGTGCCCGGCAAGTAACGCTGTATGGCATCAATAAAAACAAAACATGGGGAAGGGCCGGGACTGCTCCAGAGGAGATGTCTCACCTTCCCCGTTTTGTGGCTGAGGAAGTAACAACATGTCTGATCTTGAAGGCTTCGGTTTCGTTTTGCCGCACTGGTTTTACTGGGGCTGGCTTGCCGTCATGCCACTGATCATGATGGCCTGGGACAAGTGGAGCAGTCGCCGTGGCGACGAGACTGCCGAATCCGAGTTAACGCCTGCAGAGATACAGGCGAAAGAAGACGACCCGCTGGTATACCTTCAGTTCGAGGGGAACTGGTTTACCCGGATTGTTGACTGGATTTGTGATAAATCCGGTTTGTTCGTGTCCTTCTGGACGGTGAACGCCGTCGTGTTCTATTTCTTCGAAGTGGTCATGCGTTATCTGTTCAACATGCCGACTATCTGGGTGCACGAATCCAGCTTCCTGTTGTTGGGGATGCAGTACCTGCTCGCCGGGGCATTCGCCATGCTCCATGGTGCCCATGTACGGGTCGATGTGATGTACAACTTATTGCCGGTGCGAGGAAGGGTCGGTATGGACATCTTTACGTCGATGTTCTTCTTCATGTTCGCCCTGGTGCTGCTGACCACCTCCTGGACCTTTTTTCAGAATTCCTACTCCATGGGCGAGACTACAGTTGAAACCTGGGGCATTCAGTACTGGCCAGTTAAAGGCATGATGGTATTGGGGTCGTTCCTGCTTCTACTCGCAGGCATCTCCAAGCTGATCAAGGATATCGTTCTGTTCGTCCGTCTTGGCCGGGAGCGCACTGCATGAGTATCAATACAGTATCAGCTCCAGGCAGCAGCCTCGTGGGCAAGCTGAGTACATGGGTGATGGTAATCGCCACCGTGGCACTGGCATTCGTCATCTGTGTCGAGATGATCAACATTCTTTTCTACGATCCGTACAGCGACGAGAAATTCCTCTTCAAGCTGTCGGGCAGTCTTTCTGATGTCAGGATCGGGCCACTGACGTATCTGATGTTCGGCTCCCTGGCGGTGGCGCTGATGATGGGGTTGCCTTTGGCGTTTGTCACCGGTGGCCTCGGGGTGATGTTCGTCTACCTGGTCGGCGACTCGCTGATGCTGAACATTGTGCCGAGCCGGATCTTCCCGATGATGACCAACTCCGATCTGGCCGCGATACCCCTGTTCATTTTCATGGCGTCCATGCTCGAACGTGCGGGCCTGATCGAGGAGATGTTCAGTGTGGTTTACAAGTGGATGGGTGGCCTGAGTGGTGGTCTGGCGACCGCAACCATTCTTGCCTCCACCATCCTTGCTGCGATGGTGGGTGTGATCGGAGCCGCCGTGGTCACTATGGGCATCATTGCCCTGCCGGCAATGCTGAAGCGGGGTTATGACCAGAAGATTGCGCTGGGTTCGATTATGGCCGGAGGAACCCTAGGCATCCTGATCCCCCCATCGATCCTCGCAATCCTGTATGCCGTTGTGGCACAGCAATCTGTTGGGGAACTGTACCTTGGTTCAGTTCTTCCGGGGCTGTTGTTGTCCGGGCTGTATATTGCCTATGTGCTGATTCGCAGCTGGATAAACCCGAAACTGGGTCCTCCAGTACCGGAGGAAGAGCGCATTTCATTGTTGGAAAAGCTGATTCTTCTGAAAAGCCTGATTGCGCCATTGATTCTGGTGGGGCTGGTTTTGGGGCTGCTGTTCGGTGGTATTGCTACACCCGTTGAGGCTGCAGGTATCGGATCCTTCGGAGCCATCGTGGTAGCCATGATGCATGGCAAGTTCTCCATCGGGGGCTTGCGGGAGGCATCAGTGACCACTGCCAAGGCCTCGGCCATGGTGTTGTGGATTATGTTCGGTGCGTCTGTCTTTGTGGGATTCTATATCCTGCAGGGCGGCCAGCAGTTTGTCACCGACGCTATCCTTGGGACAGGTCTCTCCGCCTACGGCATCCTGTTCCTGTTGATGGTGCTGCTGGTGATACTGGGTATGTTCCTGGACTGGGTCGGTATCCTGCTGCTTGCAGTGCCGATTTTTATCCCGATTGTGGAGGCGCTGGAGTTCCCTGGACTACTCGGCTTTCCACCGGTGGCGGGCGAGGACGTCGTGCTCTGGTTTGGCGTGCTTTACCTGGTCAATATGCAGATGTCGTTTCTCAGCCCTCCGTTCGGTTATGCCCTGTTCTACATTCGCGGGGTCTGTCCACCGGAAATTTCCATGGGCACCATCTTCAAGGCTTCTCTGGTGTTCCTGGCCATCCAGGCGTTCGGGCTGTTCATGTGCATCCTTCTGCCCGGCATTGTGACCTGGCTGCCGGGGCTGGTTTACGGTTAATAAATTCAAGGAGTAACTATTATGCTCACAGTCAATAGATTGGATCTGTCTGACGCTCGAATCCTGATTGCAGGGGCTGCCGAAAAAGCCAGGGAAATTGGCGTGCCCATGTGTATCGCAATCGTGGATGAGTCCGGAAACCTGATCGCTTTCGAGCGAATGGATGGCGGCAAGATTACCAGCGTTACCATCGCGCAGGACAAGGCTTTTACAGCGGCCGCTGCAAAGAAAGCCACCCACGACTACAACAAGGTGAACGTACCGGGCAGTCTGGCGTTCGGTATTCATACCGAAGTGGGTGGCCGCATCAGTTCTGTCGGGGGCGGACTGCCAGTGATTGTCGACGGCGAAGTGGTGGGCGGTATTGGCCTGAGTTCCGGTACCCCGCAGCAGGACATGGACTGTGCCCAGGCGGGTATTGACCATTTTGAAACCAAACGCGGTTAATGACTGTCACAGCTACAGCAACGCATACCCAGAGACTGATATGACAATCAATCCGAAAGTCAGCAAAGCCGAACTGGCGGAGCAGTTCCGGACGTTTATCGATCCGGAATACGTCATTACCGATGACGAAACCATGAAGCCCTACGAGTGCGACGGCATGTCCATGTATTGCGAGATGCCGTTACTGGTGGTGCTGCCGGAAACGGTGGAACAGGTACAGCGGGTGATGCGTATCTGCAATGAAAACGCCGTCCCGGTAGTGGCTCGTGGCGCAGGTACCGGACTCAGTGCCGGGGCCATGCCGAACAAGGAAGGCGTGGTGCTGTCGCTGGCCAAGTTCAACCGCATCCTCGACATCGACCCACTGGCTCGCACGGCCAGCCTGCAGCCGGGCGTTCGTAACCTCGCGATTAGCGAGGAAGCGGCCCAGTACGGCCTCTATTATGGTCCCGATCCCTCCTCGCAGATTGCCTGCACCATCGGCGGCAATGTCGCAGAAAACTCTGGCGGCGTGCATTGCCTGAAGTATGGCCTGACCGTGCACAATATCCTGAGTGTGGAAATGGTTACCGCCGAAGGGGATCTGGTCACCGTCGGCAGCGATGGCCTCGATAGTTGCGGCATGGACCTTCTTGCACTGATGACTGGCTCTGAAGGCTTGCTCGGAGTGGTCACGGAAGTGAAGGTTAAGTTACTACCCAAGCCGGAAGTAGCCCAGGTGGTGATGGCCGGTTTCGACAGCGTACAGAAAGGCGGTGATGCGGTGGGTGGCATCATTGCCCACGGTATCATCCCCGGCGGTCTGGAAATGATGGACGGCCACGCCATTATCGCCGCCGATGACTTTGCCCAGGCTGGTTATCCCCGTGATGCCAAAGCCTTGCTACTGTGCGAAGTGGACGGTACTGAAGAGGAAGTCCATGAGCACATCGCCGAAGCGGAAGACGTCTTTCGCAAGCTGGGCGCTACCTCGGTGCGCACTTCCCAGAGTGAGGAAGAGCGAGCGTTGCTGTGGAAGGGGCGCAAGTCCGCCTTCCCGGCCGTGGGCCGCATCTCCCCGGATTACTACTGCATGGACGGCACCATTCCCCGCCGGGAAATCGCCCGCGTTCTGACCGAGATGGAGAAAATGTCGGAAGAGTTCGGCCTGCGGGTGGCCAATGTATTCCACGCCGGAGACGGCAACCTGCACCCGCTGATCCTGTTCGATGCGAACGTGCCCGGCGAGTTTGAACGCACCGAAGCCTTTGGCAGCAGCATCCTGTCCCTGTGTGTGGAAGTGGGTGGCTGTATTACCGGGGAACACGGCGTGGGTGTTGAGAAAGTCCGCCAGATGGCTGTGCAGTTCAACGATGAAGAGCTGCAGCAGTTCCATGACCTCAAAGCTGCATTCGACCCGAAGGGCATCCTGAACCCCGGTAAAGGCGTCCCGGCTTTGCGGTTCTGCCAGGAATACCGCTCACTCGAATACAAATTACACAAGCACGACCATACGGAAGCCGCCCATGGCTGATAATCTCCAGATATTACAGGAGCAAGTGCTCCACGCCCGCGATGGCGGGCACAAACTCAACATTGTTGGCGGTGGCACCAAGGCCTTCATGGGCCGTGCCGCCGATCCGGATGCCGGTACTCTCAATGTGGGAGAGCACACCGGAATCGTCGACTACCACCCGGTGGAACTGGTACTCACCGTGCGCGCCGGCACCACCCTGCAAGAAATTGAAGCAACCCTGGCCGAAGAGGGGCAGGCATTACACTTTGAACCGCCGCACTTTGGTGAAAACTCCACCATCGGCGGCACCCTGGCCTGCAACCTGTCGGGTCCGGCACGCCCCTGGGCCGGTTCCGTGCGTGATCAGGTGCTCGGTGTACGGCTGATCAATGGCAAGGGCGAGCATCTGCGCTTCGGTGGCCAGGTAATGAAAAACGTGGCTGGCTACGATGTGTCCCGACTCCAGGCCGGAGCCATGGGCACCCTCGGCGTGCTGACCGAAATCAGCATGAAAGTCATGCCCAAACCCGCCGCTACCCTGACCCTGGTGCAGGAGATGCCCGCGGACGAGGTCATCCACTATATGAACAGCCGCGCGGCTGAACCCAAGCCGATCACCGCCGCCTGCTGGCTCGATGACAAAGTCTATCTCCGCCTGTCCGGCGCCCGCTCGGCGGTGGACGCAACCGCGCAGAAATGGTCCGGCGACGTGATGGAGAACGGCGACCAGTTCTGGCGCCAGATCCAGGATATGGGCCATGAGTTCTTCACCGGTGACGACCCAGTATGGCGGTTCTCCGTCGGCTCCACCGCCGCTAACTTCAACCTAGACGGCCCCTGGCTGATTGACTGGGCCGGTTCCCAACGCTGGTATCGGGGCGACGCCGAATTGAAACGGATGGAAGCGCTGGCGAAAGAGGCTGGAGGCCAGGTCAGCCTGTTCCGTGGCGGCGACCGTGAGGGTGAAGTGATGCACCACCAGCCGGATGCCCTGAAAGGCATACAGCGGCGTGTGAAAAACTCGTTCGATCCCGATGGCATTTTTAACCCGGGCCGGCTCTACAGCTGGTTGTAACGAATTGAACTGTCCGGAAAAGGAGAGAGGAAGCCCTCTTCGATGCCCGGGAAGCGGGTGGGTAGATCTTCTCTGAAACTGTGCGGAGCCATGGATGGCGGAGCCCAAGCACACATGGATGTGCTTGAAGCGTGTTTCAGAGAAGATCTACCCGCGCGCTTGTGCTCCAAAACATAAAAGCAGGTAAAAAATGCAAACCAATTTAGTTCAACAATTTGCCAACACCAAAGAAGGACAGGAGGCCGAATCTATCCTGCGGGCCTGCGTCCACTGCGGATTCTGCACGGCAACCTGTCCCACCTACCAGGAACTCAATGACGAGCGTGACGGCCCCCGTGGCCGCATCTACCTCATGAAAATGTTCCTCGAAGGCCAGGAAGTCACCGAAAAAACCCGCGAGCACCTGGACCGCTGCCTCACCTGCCGTAGCTGCGAAACCACTTGTCCCTCCGGCGTCCAGTACGGTCGCCTGGTGGATATCAGCCGCGGTCTGATCGATCAGGAAATGCCGCGTCCACCGAAAGACAAGTGGGTTCGCTGGGCACTGGCACGAGTTCTTCCCAACCGCAAACTGTTCGGTTTGCTGCTGCGCCTTGGCCAACTGTTGCGTCCGGCGTTGCCGGAAAAACTCCGCACCAAAGTGCCGCCGAGAAAAGAAGCCAGCCCCTGGCCCGCGGCAAGCCATAGCCGCATCGTGCTGGCGCTGGCCGGATGTGTGCAGCCCTCCGCGACACCCAACACCAACGCCGCTGCTGCCCGTGTACTTGATCGCCTCGGTATCACCATGGTGGAAGCGCCGGAAGCTGGCTGCTGTGGCGCGGTTAACTATCACCTTTCCGAACATGAGAAAGGCCTGGAGCGCATGCGCCAGAACATCGATGCCTGGTGGCCCGCCATTGAAGCCGGCGCCGAAGCCATCATCATGACCGCTTCCGGCTGTGGCGCCATGGTGCAGGACTATGGCCACCTGCTGAAGGACGACCCGGTGTACGCCGCCAAGGCGAAAAAAGTGAGTGAACTGACCATCGATCTGGGCGCGTTCCTGCTCAAACAGGATCTGGAAAAGCTCAAAGTGACCCAGAGCCCGGGTAAAGTGGCATTCCATTGCCCCTGCACCCTGCAGCATGCCATGAAGCAGAATGGTGTGGTGGAGCAGGTCCTGACCAAAGCGGGCGTGAACCTGGCCGCCACCAAAGACAAGCACCTGTGCTGCGGGTCAGCCGGTACCTACTCGATACTACAACCGGAGATGAGCCAGAAGCTGCTGGGTAACAAGCTCAAGGCGCTGACCATCGATCATCCGGATCGCATTGTCACCGCCAACATCGGGTGCCAGATGCACCTGGAAACCAAAGCGGATGTACCAGTTCAGCACTGGATCGAATTACTGGATCAGTAACCTCTGCTATAGTCCCTGGCCTAAAACTGAAACCACAGGGAGTGGAATCATATGCCAGGGAGTTTGGCCGCTTTTCTTATTGTTTCATTGTTCGCATCATCGGTGTCAGCTGGTGTTTACACCTGGACGGACGCCGATGGTGTGGTGCACTTCAGTGATAGACAACCGCTGAGTCGTAATCACGATATCGTAACGCTCACCGAACCTTCGGTGGTGCCCATGTCCGAGAACATCGAACAGGGCCGGCGGGTATCCACCATTAACCAACAGGTAAGTCGCAGCCTTGAGCGATCAAGTTCGGATGGGCGTTCTTCGGGCACTGGAAAGAAAGCGGATGCGCGTCACCAGAAAACATGTGATGGATACCGTAAGCGACTGGCCAGAATTCAGCAGCAACTCAGGGCTGGTTACAGTAACGACAGGGGCAATCGCCTGCGGCGTCAGCGCAGGGAAGTGAGTCAGGCCCTCAGCCGTGAATGCCTGTTGCGGTAATGCGCTTCATTATCGGATTCGGGCAGATTACTGCCCGAATGTCGTGGACACCAGATAGGCGGTGTAACCAATAAAGCACGCTATTAACAGAGTGCCTTCTGCTCTGTTGATCCGGCCCGGACCACGAAAGCCATAGCCAATCACGAACAGCGCAAAGGTAAGTCCTGCCATTACCGGAAGGTCCCGCACCAGTACTTCGCCTGCTACCGGCATTGGCGCAATCATACCGGCAATGCCCACCACCGCGAGGGTGTTGAACAGATTGGAACCGAGAATGTTGCCCAGGGCCAGTTCATGCTCACCCTTGCGGGCAGCAATGACAGACGATGCCAGTTCGGGTAATGAGGTTCCAACGGCGACAATGGTCAGGCCGATGATCAGATCGCTTACGCCAAACGCAGTGGCCAGGTCCACCGCACCCCATACCAGAATGCGGGAGCTGATGATCAGCAGGATCAGCCCGGCCACCAACCAGAACACCGCCTTGCGAATGGACATGGCATGCGCGTTCAGCTCTGCGCTCACTTCACCGGCAAGAGGGTCATCCGGTTTTTTCATGCCCGACCAGATGCTCCAGGCAAGCAGTACCGCGAAGGTCAGGAGCAGGCCAATGGCATCCAGCCGACTGAGGGAACCGTCCAGAAGCTGCCATACCGCCAGAAGCGTCACCAGAATAAGAATGGGCAGTTCCTTTCGCATGACCTGGGAATGCACGGTAATGGGAGAAATCACCGCGGTGATGCCCAGAATCAACGCAATATTGGTGATGTTGGATCCATAGGCGTTACCCAGCGCCAGCCCCGGGTTGCCTTGAGAGGCGGCCAGAGCCGAAACCACCATCTCCGGCGCGGAGGTGCCGAAACCAACCACCACCATCCCGATCAGCAGCGGCGGCATGCCAAAATGCCCTGCAGTGATCGCCGAACCCTCAACAAACCGGTCCGCGCTCCAGACCAGCAGGGCGAGACCGGCAAAAATGGCAAGCAAGGCAATGAGCACGGTGGTGAACTCCTGAATCAAGGATGGTGTATTTCACGGCAGGCGCGTGACCAGCGCAATTACACAATCTACCTACATCCGACCGGTAAATCAGCTGCGTTTGAAACTGGCTAAAGCCACCGCTGCGGTCACGAACAGGCCGCCGAACACCCGGTTCATCTGCCGCTGGCGGTAAGGCGTGGTCATAAAACGGAAGAGCTGGCTGGCCAGCAGGGTGTAGCCCAGCATCACCAGACAATCCACCAGAATGAGGGTGGTCCCCATAGTAATCAGTTGCGGACCATGGGGTTGCCCGGCAATCAGGAACTGCGGGAGCAGAGCGACCAGGAAAACCGTGGCCTTGGGGTTGGTCAAATTGACCAGGGCCGATTGCCAGAAACGTTTTTGTCCGCTCATTGTGGGCTGATCGTCTGCCACACTCTCGACCACCGGCTCGCGCCATTTCTGGATGCCCAGCCAGACCAAATAGCCTACTCCCAGCCACTTGATAACCGCCAATGCCCACACGGACGAGGCGACCAGGGCTCCCAGACCTGCGCCAACCAGTAGGATCTGGGCACCATAACCCAGCTGCAGCCCGAGTATGGCAGGCATTGATTGCTTCACGCCATAGCGGAGTCCATTGCTCATGGTATTTACTGCGCCAGCACCCGGTGAAATGCTGATAAGAACCGCCGCCACCAGAAAAGTCAGCCAGAGTGTGAGTGACATCCCTTATAGTCCCTTTGCTGAAGTGTTAATGGAAGGTGCTAAACTTGGCACCGCAAAGCTATGATAGCGCCAACCGGAGAAATCACCATGGCTAAAAAACGGGCAAAGCCCACACAACACAGCGCTGTGCAGCGCGAACTGAGAACCCCGAAGTATCACATGCGGGTGGTGGAAGACAAAAGCAAGTACAAGCGCAAGCGTGACAAGGCGGTGAGAATCGAGGATTTCCGCAAAGCTGCCTGATGGGTGGTTTTACGGAAATCCTTGATTCTCCTTCCCGCAGAGCGCTCACGTTTTTATGCCCCAGATTCAGTTGGCGATTCTATTGGGAATGACGGTCGCACTGGGACCGTTGGCACTGGACGCCTACCTGCCAGCCTTTCCGGACATCTCTGATGGCCTGGGCGCCTCCGACGGACAGATTGGGTTAACCCTCAGTGCCTACGTCGGCGCATTGGGGCTGGCGCAACTGGTTGGCGGGCCGTTATCCGATCGTTATGGTCGCCAGCAGGTCCTGTTGGGCGGGCTCTCCATATTTGGTGCAGCGGCCCTGATGGTTGCCCATGCCGACACGATTGGTCAGATGTTGTTCTGGCGGGTAGTCCAGGGTATTGGCGGTGCTTTCTGCGCAGTATCGGTTACGGCGATTGTCCGGGATCAGAGCCAGGGTTCCGAGGCGGCCCGATTGTTCGGGCTCATCGGGTTAATCATGTTTATCGCCCCGGCGCTTGCGCCCTCCATAGGATCATTGCTGCTGACCATCAGTGACTGGCCGGCCATCTTCCTGATGCTGACGGGGTACGCGATGGTGCTGGCGGTCATCCTGCATTTCGCGTTGTTCCGGCGCCTGCAGGCGCTGTGTTTCAGCGCCATGCTGGTGTTCATTACCCATGCGTCCTTCATTTACCAGGAGTGGTTTGGATTATCCAAAGCCATGTTCTCAGGCCTGTTCGCCGCCAACATCGGAGCCATGGCCTGTGTTAACCTGTTGAACCGCCGGCTTCTGAATCGTTTTGAGTCCGTCGATATTCTCAGGATGTCGGTTCTTCTGCAGACCATCGCAATTATCGCACTGGTACTTTGCGCTTGGGCCGCGGCTCCTTATTGGGCTGTCGCAGCCTGCATAATCGTTGCCGTGGCCTTCATGGGCGCCATCGTGCCCAACAACATGGCCAACGCCCTGGAGTTCTTCCCGCACCTGGGCGGCACGGCAGCTGCCTTGCTGGGCGCTGCGCAATTCACCATCGCCGGCGCCATCAGTGCGATATCAGCCACGCTCAGCGGCGGTTCACTGCTGCCCATCGTGCTGACCATGGCCGTTTGTGTGTCAGGAGCTGCGGTTCTTGCAGCAGGCGCGCCGCGGGCAGTTCGGCGGGAATTGGCCTTGTCGCGGTAATGTCCGAATACGCCCGCTGTCACACGGGCGGTACAAACTCTTAACGGAAAATGCAGTGCTTGGCAAAATCGCCAGCTTCGTTCGTCGTCCAGTCTCCCTTCGGCTTATCTTCCATATCCACGCACCAGGCTTCACTGCCGACCTCCGGGCTGCAGGCGGTCAGGATGAATATTGCGGTGACTGCGGCAAATGCCTTCAAGGCTGTTGTCATGGGAACTCCCCCTGTTGAAAAGGCGGCATTATGGCAATTTCCGAGGCAGGATGGGAGAGTCTTTCCCCTGAAGACGTGTATGCTCAATGTCTGGAATACAACAACAAAGGAAGGGTGCCGTTGAAAGATCTTGAACAGCATAAAAAGATTGCCGTATTGATCGATGCTGACAACGCCCAGTTGTCGAAATTGCCGTTGATCATTGAGGAGCTGTCCTCTCATGGGCATGTGGTTGTGAAACGGGCTTATGGCGATTGGTCGGTGGACAGTCTCAAGAACTGGAAGACCGTGCTCAATGAACTGGCCATCCAGCCTATCCAGCAGTTCGCCTACACCAAGGGCAAGAACGCGACCGATGCATCCATGATCATTGATGCCATGGACCTCCTTTATTCCTCCAAGTTCGACGCTTTTGCTCTTGTTTCCAGCGACAGCGACTTCACCAAGCTGGCGTCCCGGCTGAGGGAGTCCGAGATCTATGTATTCGGGTTTGGCGAGAAGAAGACCCCGGTTTCGTTCCGCAGTGCCTGTGATGACTTTTTGTTTACGGAAAACCTGGAGTATCCGGAGGAAGTGGCGCCAGATGAAACGGCCAAAACCGAAAAAGAAACCCCTAAAAAGAAATCTGAAAAGCTCCCTGAGGAAGTGGCGCTGCTCAAACGAGCCTGGGAACAAACCCAGGACGATCAGGGATGGGCGACTTTGTCCGCAGCCGGCTCATTCCTCAAGCGCACCCGCCCGGATTTCGATCCCAGGACCTATGGAGCCAAGAAGTTTTCTGATTTGTTGGTCGCGAGATCCGAGTATTTTTCGGTCAAGAAGGGCGCTGACGGGCAGGGGTATCGGGCGTATAAGCCCATAGGTCAGAAGTAAGAGGATTCCATAAACAACAAAGCCCACACAAGGCGGGCTTTGTTCCCAGTATCTTCCTTTTGTCAGAAGCTATATTTTGCCATCAGTTCGACCTGCTGTCCGGCAGGACGGGTCGAATGAGTTGCAACATTCTGGTCGCGCCACTCGACACCAAAATCCAGTCCGGGCAGATAGGTATAAACCAGATTTACGTGAGTCAGTTCAAGGGTATCTTCTGTCCCGGGAGTGGTCTCATCGGCCTTGATTTGGGAATAGCGGACAGCTCCGCGGAGGTTGTCCATAAATTTATGGGATATCCCGCCGACGAGTCCGGTTGTTTTGATGAGCTCGCCATCGGCATTTGCGTCGACAGCCGGCCTGAGGGCTGGATGCCAGGCACCGCCAAAGCCGAAGCCCGAGTATACGCCCTGTCCTTCGCCCGTGTAGCCGTTAAGGTGCAGCGTGGTGTTACCAATACTGTATTTCCCGGCCAGTAATACTGCGCCACCAAACTCTGAATCCGAAGAGTCGTTAGTCACATTACTTTTGGCGACATCACGCCCGGTCACGGCAACACTGATTGCGCTGCCTTTTTCAAACTTTTTGGCATAATTTATGACGAAATCCGGGTAGCCCGCCTCTGCGTTTATCGGATCCTGCATCGTGAATTTAAAGTCGCCCATGTTATATCGCACCACAAGATCTGGACGAACAACCCCACCATTGCCGCCGGCATTCCCCCGGCCTGCGTTAAAAAAGTCGAGGTGTGGTGCGTCATATGGCACAACAGCAAGGAATTGCCCGCTCCAGGTCTGACCGATTGTCAGGTCGTCCACCTGTAAAAAAGCATGACGAACGCGCCAGTCATAGGTAGTGCCAGAGGCATTGCTTCCATAAAAATCGCCTTCGAAGAATCCACTCACTTTATGGTCTCCGATGTCTTTGGAAGCCTTGAAGTTGAGTCTGGACTGCCGGATAGAACCCAGGAATTTGCTGTCATCCTCGTCAGGATTGGAAAAAATCCCTTCAGCTTTAATGTAGCCCCCAATGTTGAACTTTGCGCCATTGAGCTCACCCAGATCCACTGCCAGTGAATGGGATGATGCGGATGCCATCGCGAACGCCAGGAGAAGTTTCTTTGTTTTTGTCATCTGTACTGAGCCTCGGTTTGTTTGATGTTGTTCCTCAAGCAGGGCTCAGTATTCCAACCGTTAGCATTGTCATCTATCCGGATTATCCAGCTTGATTATCCGGAAATTGTCGAGATTTGGTGAGTTAGGGAATAACCGTTGGATGGCGGTAAGTTGCGGCGAGTGTTTCAGCGGTTAACGGTCACCTGCCGAGTAGTGAATCGGCGGGTGACTTTGAGTCGGAAGCAGTAACGTTGCAGAGATTCATTTGCCAGAAGCCGACCGGAAATCATTCGGTGTCGGCACTTATATGTTCGGCTTGGTTCTTTGCAATGTCTCGGAGGGGGATTCGTTAAACTGTTTCTTATAGTCGGCGGAAAACCGGCCCAAGTGATTGAAGCCCCAATTCATTGCGATACCTGAAATGTTTTCGTAAGCCCTGTCCTCAAGAATATCCTGCCTGACACCTTCCAGGCGTATACGTTTCAAGTAGGCGGTTGGAGGAGCACCAAAATACTTCTTGAAGTCGGCATAGAGTTTATTGCGAGAAACCCCGGCAGTGCTCTCTATGTCCTCAATGCTGATGTTCTCTCTGGCTTGGTCACGTATGAAGTTGACCGTTTGCGCCAGATAGCATGGCAGTGACTGACAGACAGTCTGGTTAATGGTTTCTGAATAGTTGCTCGGCTGCGACAGCAAGACCCCTTTGATCAGCGCCTGTTCCATGTCCCGAATAAAGTGGGCGCTCGAATAAAGGCTGTCGGCCTTTCTGAGTTCCGATTCGATATGGCGGACGGTTCGCCACCAGGCGCTGGCCCGACCAATTGCCGCTTCCATATGCGGGCTAAAAACCAGGGGAGCCGTGACTTGACGGTGGATCAGTTTTTCCAAGCCTGCTTCCATTGCCTGACGGGAAATCCGCACCAGGAGTTTGCTGCAATCGCCGCTCATTTGAAGGAGGCAGGGTTGAGCTGGCGAGATGATGATGCCATTTGCCCTGTCCGACGCAGCCTGATCGTTTGCAGTCTGTAATTCCTGAGATCCCTTCAGCGGCAAGCTGATGCTGTAGCTGTTCTGAAGGTCATCGATTTCTATCTCTACGTCAGTGCCGTATTCGATCCGTCCAACGGTTGTAGTGGTTGACGAAAGAAAGGTGCCAATGTGACGGAAGCGCACCGCCTTCGAGTTCCGGACCCGCAGAAAATGGGGACCACAAATAGACTCCATCCATGAGCGTGCCGCATCCGTGTCGAGGATGTCGGTTTTAATCCCTTTTGCGCTGTCGCTAACAGAGCTGGGAGTAATCAGCATGAAAAAAGATCCCCGAATTATTGTTGTTTTCGGTATTGGATGATGTCCTGTGCCTCCCTGAGTGGCGGAACCACGCGTAGGCATATTTATAAGCTACGACTTGTCAAGTGCAAAAGTCAACAAACATTAAAAATGCTCTTCGGGTGGCTCAAAATAACCTGGATAGTTTGTGGGAGTGGCAGTGAAAAGGGGATAAAGCTTCAGGAATATCAGGATAGAGCTAATGGCAGAGACTCTGGTTTCATAGATCCATAGGTGCCGCGAAGTAAACAAATAACGGCATCAACCTCAGAAAATGAGAGTGTTTGGAGACTGAAATCATGAGTAATAACAACAAGCAAGAGCTCCTTAACTGGCGCGACAAGATTGAGAGCTGGGTGGACTTTCGCCCGGAAGAGAATGTGTTCAAGGTCGCTCGCGATATGTTTACCGATCGTGAATTGTTTGACCTTGAGATGGAGCTGATTTTCGAAAAAACCTGGATATTCGCCTGTCACGAAAGCCAGATTCCAAATCCGAACGATTTCTTCACCATGCAGGCAGGTCGTCAGCCGATGATCATTAGCCGTGACAGCAAGGGCGAACTGCATGCCCTGGTAAATGCCTGTCAGCATCGTGGCGCAACCCTGACTCGGGTTTGCCGCGGCAACCAGTCCACGTTCACCTGCCCATTCCATGCCTGGTGCTACAAGTCCGATGGCCGTCTTGTAAAGGTCAAGGCTCCAAGTGAATATCCCGAGGATTTTGACAAGTCCAGTCGTGGACTTCGTAAGGCGTTGATAAGCTGCTACAAAGGTTTCGTTTTTATCAATCTGGATGTCGAAAGCGAGCAGAGTCTGGAAGATTATCTGGGCGATGCACGCATCGGCCTGGACATGATGGTGGCCCAGTCCGAGACCGGCGAACTGGAAGTGCTGCCGGGCAGTTCCTCCTACACGTATGACGGTAACTGGAAACTGCAGAACGAAAACGGCCTGGATGGATACCACGTCAGTACCGTTCACTATAACTACGTCGCCACCGTTCAGCATCGGCAGCAGCTTGAAGCGGAGAACAACAATACCGGCAAGAAGGTTCTGGATTACAGCAAACTCGGTGCCGGGGACAAGGAAACCGACGATGGCTGGTTTGCCTTCGAGAATGGCCACACCATCCTGTTCAGTGACATGCCCAACCCTGAGGTGCGACCGGGTTATGCATCGGTGATGCCCCGCCTGATCGAGGAACATGGCGAGGAGCGTGCCCAATGGATGATGCACCGCCTGCGCAACCTCAATCTTTACCCAAGCCTGTTCTTCATGGATCAGATCAGTTCTCAGCTTCGCATCGTCCGTCCAGTGGCCTGGAACAAGACCGAGGTCCACAGCTTCTGCCTGGGCGTGAAGGGGGAGTCCGATGCGGATCGTGAGAACCGCATCCGTCAGTTTGAGGATTTCTTCAACGTCTCCGGGATGGGGACCCCCGACGACCTGGTCGAATTCCGTGAAGCGCAGCGAGGCTTCGAAGGTCGTCGGGCAAAGTGGAATGACATTTCTCGGGGGTGCGAGAAGTGGACCCGCGAGCCCACCGCCAATACTGAAGCCCTCGGTATTCGTCCTGCACTGACCGGGACCGAGTTCACCCATGAGGGTCTGTACGTCAATCAGCATTCGAACTGGCAGCGCTACCTGCTGGCTGGACTGGACGCAAAACTGAACCAGGCAAAGGAGGACTGATCCATGAGCAACGTGATTTCCAGCATCGAGCAGTTCCTCTACCGCCTATCCGAATACTGCGACCGGCAACAGTGGGATGAGTATTTGGCGATGTTCGACGAGGACGCCGAGTTCCACATTCCGCAGTGGGATTCGGAGCATGTCCACACCACCGACCCGAAGCGGGAAATGTCGTTGATGTACTACCCCAGTCGCGCCGGCATCGAGGATCGTGTCTACCGCATTCGCACCGGAAAATCGGCGGCCTGTACGCCGATGCCACGGACCTTGCACCTGATTAACAACGTCCAGGCGGACGAACAGGAAGACGGTACCTACCTGGCGAAAGTGAACTGGGTGACTCATTACTTCCGTTTCGGCGAGTCCGAGCTGTTCTTCGGTCGCGCCGAATATCGCCTGCGCCCGGATGGGGACAGTTGGAGGATCTGTCGCAAGCAGGCAATTCTGCTGAACGACAAGATCCGCCACGTTCTGGATTTCTATCACGTTTAACGGGAAGAGGGCGCTTTCAGAACGCCCTCGTTCTTTGAGGACAGCGATCGTAACGGCAAGGAAGCCGGTCAGATCCCCAGTGATATAGCAGAGAAAGCTTATGAACAAAGTAGCCTTGAGTTTCAGTGACGGCCGGACCCACTTCATCGGCGTCAAGTTTGGAGAGACCGTACTCGATGCGGCGCTGCGTCAGGGAATCACTATTCCGGTTGACTGCCGCGAAGGCGTCTGCGCCACCTGTAAAGGAACCTGTCAGTCCGGCAGCTACGACCTTGAATATGTCGATGAGGACGCATTGAGCGAAACCGAGCTGGATAAGGGGGCGGTATTGACCTGTCAGATGCGGGTCGACTCCGACTGCGCCATCCGGTTCGATTTCGATTCCACCCTCTGCACCAGTGCAGGGCCGGAGGAGATCGAAGCCATCATCAAAGAGGTCAACGTTGTTTCCGATTCGACCGCCGTGGTCCATATCGACGCCGGCTCCAGGGCCGGGCAACTGGATTTTCTGCCCGGGCAATATGCCCATGTGCAGGTACCCGGCACAGAAGAATGGCGTTCCTACTCCTTTGCCTGCTCTCCCAACGACGGCAATCAACTCCAGTTCCTGATTCGGCTGCTGCCGCAGGGTGTCATGAGTGATTACCTGCGGGACCGGGCCAAGCCAGGCGACAGAATGCGCCTCAAGGCTCCTCTCGGCGCTTTCTACCTGCACAAGATTTCTCGCCCGTTGATCCTGGTCGCAGGTGGCACCGGACTGGCAGCGTTTCTCGGCATGCTTGATGAAATGGCGGCGGCCCCATCACGTAGCAACCAGCCGGTCACGCTGTTCTATGGCGTAACCCAGGTTGCTGACCTTTGCGAGATGGAGCGTATTCAGGGCTATGCCGAGAAGCTTCCGAATTTCAGCTACCACAGCATTGTGATGAAGGAAAACGATGATTGGCAGGGGCCTGTCGGTGTGGTGACTGATCTGTTCGAAGAGCATCACTTCAACGGAGGCGAAATCGATGCCTACTTGTGTGGCCCGCCTCCGATGGTAGATGCGGTCAAGGGCTGGCTGGATCAGCGAGAGATGAGCAACAGCGATGTCCATTACGAAAAATTCTCAGCCAGCTGATCCGGCACCGTTGAAGCGTTTCCGGGTTTGGGTCGCCAACCGGCAGCAGAGTTTCACCGTGACTTCGGATCAGAGCCTGTTGGCTGCCATGGAGCAGTCCGGGGCTCAAGCGATTGATGTCGGTTGTCGCTGCGGTGGGTGTGGCCGGTGCCGGATACAGGTACTGCATGGTCAATATGAGAGCAAGCGAATGAGTAGGGCGCATGTCAGCGAGCACGATGAGGCCCAGGGTCTTGTCCTGGCATGCAGGATACTTGCCCGGAGTGACTTGGTGATCGAATCCGATCAATTTCAGGATCCACGGCAAGCAACCGTCGAGCCGAACAATAACAATGAGGAGTGCAAGCAATGAGAAAAGGTGTGATGAGACCTGGTCACGTCCAGATTCGCGTTCTGGACATTGAAGAAGCCCTGGAACACTACCGCGATCTGATGGGGTTGATTGAGGTCGAGACTGACAGTCAGGGCCGTGTCTATCTGAAGGGCTGGACCGAAGTGGACAAGTTCTCCGTGGTGCTGCGCGAAGCGGATGCTCCGGGAATGGACTTCATGGCCTTCAAGGTGCTGAACAACCAGATACTGGAACAGTTGGAAGGGGAGCTGATCGAGTATGGTTGCGACGTAGAGAAAATTCCCGCAGGAGAACTCAGTGGTTGTGGCCGCCGTATTCGTTTTGTGGCACCCACCGGTCACTCCTTCGAGCTGTTTGCCGAGAAAGAGCAAACCGGTCGCTATGGTATCGGCAATCACAATCCGGAGGCCTGGCCGCGTGACTTGAAGGGCATGAAGGCCCAGCGCTTCGATCACTGCCTGCTGTACGGTGATGACCTCGATGGCACCTATAAGTTGTTCCATGAGGTTCTTGGCTTCGACATCTGTGAGCAAGTCGTCGATCCGGACGGTAATCGTTTGGCTCAGTTCCTGAGTGTGTCGATGAAGGCCCATGACGTTGCCTTTATCAAACACCCGGAGAAGAACAAGTTCCACCACGCCTCGTTCTTCCTGGAAACCTGGGAAGACGTGCTGCGTGCAGGCGACCTGATCTCGATGACTGACACCTCCATCGACATTGGCCCTACCCGCCACGGTATCACCCACGGCCAGACCATCTACTTCTTCGACCCCTCCGGGAACCGTAACGAGGTGTTCTGTGGCGGTGACGCTTTCTATCCAGACCATGCCCCGATTACCTGGGACGCTGACAAGCTGGGCAAAGCGATCTTCTACCACGATCGTCAGCTAAATGAGCGATTCCTGACCGCACTGACGTGATCGTCTGCGCGGGCCTGAACCGGGAGCGGCTGTGTCCCTGCGGTTCAGGCAGGTTTCAACCAACTAGCCATCTGCATGAGAGATTGAAATGAAAGAGTTTAAGCACTTCATCAATGGCGAGTATGTCGGCTCGGCCAGTGGCAAGACCTTCGAGAATCGCAATCCGGTTGATAACAGCCTGATTGGTATGGTTCACGAAGCGGGACAACCGGAAATCGATGCGGCAGTCGCGGCGGCAAGAGCGGCCATGAAAGGTCCCTGGGGCAAGATGACCCAGACTGCCCGCATCGACCTGCTGAACCGGGTTGCTGATCGCATTAACGAGCGCTTCGAAGAGTTCCTGGAGGCCGAGTGCAAGGACACCGGTAAGCCCCGCAAGGTTGCCTCTCACATTGATATTCCACGGGGCGCAGCCAACTTCAAGGCGTTTTCGGAAACCCTGGCCAATCATCCGACCGAAGCGTTCAAGATGGACACGCCGGATGGCCGTGGTGCCCTGAACTACGGTCACCGCAAGCCCAAAGGCGTGATCGCTGTGGTCAGCCCCTGGAACCTGCCGCTGCTACTGATGACCTTCAAAGTGGGTCCAGCCCTGGCCTGCGGCAATACGGTGGTGGTCAAACCCTCGGAAGAAACACCGGCCACTGCGACCCTTCTGGGGGTGGTGATGAATGAATGCGGCGTACCCGCAGGTGTGTATAACGTGGTTCACGGCTATGGGGGCGATTCCGCCGGCGAGTTCCTCACGTCTCATAAGGGCGTGGATGCCATCACTTTCACCGGAGAGACCCGAACCGGCGAGATCATTATGCGTGCCGCATCGGTTGGGCTACGCAATATTTCAATGGAATGTGGCGGCAAGAACCCGGGCATCGTGTTTGCCGACTGTGACATGGATAAAGCGATTGAGGGCACCATGCGCTCTGCATTCGTGAACTGTGGTCAGGTTTGTCTGGGCACCGAGCGTGTTTATGTAGAGCGACCGATCTTCGAGGAGTTTGTCCGGCGCCTGAAAGAGGGGGCGGAGAAGCTGAAGATGGGACGTCCCGAAGACAAAGCGGTCGACTTTGGGCCGCTGGTCAGCCAGGAGCACAAGGAGAAAGTGCTGTCTTATTACCGGCTCGCCGTTGAGGAAGGCGCCACCGTGGTAACCGGTGGGGGCGTACCCGACATGGGGGAAGCACTGAATGCCGGCGCCTGGGTCGAACCCACCATCTGGACCGGTCTGGCCGACGACTCCCGCACCGTAAACGAAGAAATTTTCGGCCCCTGTTGTCACATCCGCCCGTTTGACACCGAAGAAGAAGCGATCGCGCTGGCCAATGACACCGATTATGGCCTGGCGGCAACCATCTGGACAGAAAACACCACCCGTGCCAGTCGCGTCGCGGAGGCGATGGATGTTGGTCTGGCCTGGGTGAACAGTTGGTTCCTGCGAGACCTGCGGACTGCCTTCGGCGGCGCCAAGCAGTCAGGTATCGGGCGGGAGGGGGGCGTGCATGGCCTCGAGTTTTATACCGAACTCAAGAACGTGTGCATAAAGCTGTAGCTATGTGCGATGGGTTGCATACCTGGCCCCAAACCCCGAATTTCATCAGCCCATAGCAGCACGCTGCTATGCAGGCAGAGACGGAATAACGACTATGAATAAAGAAGACATTATCCAGTGTGGTGACCAGTTGTTCGACGCCATGCGTGAACGCACGACGTTACGCCCGTTCACCGAGCGGTTCGCTGATATCACCATCAAAGATGCCTACAACATTTCCCTGCGGATGATCGACCGTCGTGTCGAGACTGGCGAAAAAATCATCGGCAAGAAAATTGGTGTTACCTCCAGGGCCGTGCAGCGGATGCTGGACGTGCACCAGCCGGATTTCGGCTACCTGACCGATCAGATGGCGTTCAACCAGGGCGAGGAGATGCCGATCAGCGAACGGCTGATCCAGCCTAAGGCGGAAGGTGAGATCGCCTTCATCCTGAAAAAAGATTTGATGGGCCCGGGTGTGACTAACGCCGATGTATTGGCTGCCACCGATTGCGTCATTCCCTGCTTTGAAGTGGTCGACTCCCGTATCGAGAACTGGCAGATCCGCATTCAGGACACTGTGGCGGATAACGCTTCCTGCGGCCTGTTCATCCTTGGCGATAAAGCGGTCAACCCGCGCAAGGTGGATCTGGCCACCTGCGGCATGGTGGTGGAGAAAAACGGTTCCGTCATCTCCACCGGAGCAGGCGCAGCAGCATTGGGCAGCCCGGTGAATTGCGTGGCCTGGCTGGCTAACACTCTGGGTGAATTCGGCATTCCGCTAAAAGCCGGAGAGGTGATCCTGTCCGGTTCGCTGGTGCCGTTGGAGCCTGTGAAGGCGGGCGATCATATGAGCGTCAATATCGGCGGCATTGGTTCTGCCTCCGTGCGTTTCGTTTAACTGGTTCAGGGGAATAACAATGAGCAAAAAACTAAAGGCTGCCATCATCGGACCGGGCAACATCGGCACCGATCTGTTGATGAAAATGCAGCGCTCTGAGTGGATTGAGCCTGTCTGGATGGTGGGCATCGATCCGGAATCCGAAGGTCTCAAACGCGCCGGGGAAATGGGAATCAAGACCACCGCAGAAGGTGTGGACGGTTTGTTACCGCATGTACTGGAGGACGATATCCGTGTCGCCTTCGACGCTACCTCCGCATACGTCCATGCCGAAAACAGTCGGAAGTTGAACGAGCTTGGGGTGGTCATGGTTGACCTGACCCCCGCCGCAATTGGTCCTTTCTGTGTACCACCAGTCAATCTGGCGGACCACGCCAAGAACCTGGAAATGAACGTCAATATGGTTACCTGTGGTGGCCAGGCCACCATTCCGATGGTAGCCGCAGTTTCACAGGTTCAGGCAGTGGAATACGGCGAAATCATTGCAACCGTATCTTCCCGTTCCGTGGGGCCGGGAACTCGTAAAAACATCGATGAATTTACTCGTACGACTGCCGGCGCAGTCGAGAAAGTGGGGGGCGCCCAGAAGGGTAAGGCAATCATCATCATTAATCCGGCCGAGCCGCCACTGATTATGCGAGACACCGTCCATTGCCTGGTCGAAGGCGAACCGGATCAGGCGGCAATTACCGAGTCGATCCATGCAATGGTGAAGGAAGTGCAGAAGTACGTACCTGGCTACCGCCTGGTTAATGGGCCCGTATTTGATGGCAAGCGGGTATCCATGTTCATGGAGGTTGAGGGCCTGGGGGACTTCCTGCCGAAGTACGCCGGTAACCTCGATATTATGACCGCTGCTGGCCTGCGGACTGCAGAGATGTTCGCGGAAGAAGCGGCGAATGGCGTCATTACTTTACCAGCGCGTAACTGAGTGGAGGAGCAAACGATGAACCTGAAGGATAAAAAAGTAACGCTCCACGATATGAGTCTGCGGGACGGTATGCACGCCAAGCGTCACCAGATTTCTTTGGAGCAGATGGTGGATGTCGCCACTGGCTTGGACGAGGCGGGCATGCCGCTGATCGAAGTCACTCATGGTGATGGTCTGGGTGGCGCTTCCGTCAACTACGGGTTTCCGGCGCATTCGGATGAGGCGTATCTGGATGCCGTCATTCCGAAAATGAAGAACGCCAAGGTGTCTGCGTTGCTGTTGCCTGGTATCGGAACCGTTGAACATCTGCGCATGGCCAAAGACCTGGGGGTCAACACCATTCGTGTGGCAACCCACTGCACCGAAGCGGACGTATCGGAACAGCACATCGGCCTGTCCGCCAAGCTGGGTATGGACACGGTGGGGTTCCTGATGATGGCGCACATGGCCACGCCGGAGAAGATCCTCGAACAGGCCCGGCTAATGGAGTCGTACGGCGCCAACTGCATTTACTGCACGGATTCTGCCGGGTACATGCTGCCGGATGAAGTAAGCGAAAAAATCGGTCTGTTGCGCGCCGAACTGAATCCAAAAACGGACATCGGTTTTCATGGCCACCACAATATGGGAATGGCGATTGCCAATTCTCTGGCGGCGGTTGATGCGGGCGCGGTCCGAATCGACGGTTCCGTAGCCGGGTTGGGTGCCGGTGCCGGTAACACTCCTCTGGAAGTTTTAGTGGCGGTTCTTGAGCGTATGGGGGCCAAGCACGGTATTGATCTTTACAAGATCATGGATGTGGCAGAGGACCGTGTCGTGCCGCTGATGGATCAGCCAATCCGGGTTGATCGTGACGCGCTGACGCTGGGCTACGCCGGTGTGTACAGCTCCTTCTTGCTGTTCGCCCAGCGTGCCGAAGCGAAGTATGGCATTCAGGCACGTGACATTCTGGTGGAGTTGGGCCGCAGAGGCACGGTGGGCGGCCAGGAAGACATGATCGAAGACCTGGCGTTGACCATGGCAAAAGAGAAAGGGCTGGTGTAATGGGTAATCTGAACAAAGAGCAGATCGAAAAACTGGCGGCGCATCTGGAAAGCGCTGAACTGGAAGCACACGACGTCACCAAGATTACCGACGACTACCCGGAGATGACCTACGAGGATGCGTTTGATATCCAGTGGGAGATCCGTCGCCGCAAGGAAGAGCGGGGTAACAGGATCGTCGGCATGAAGATGGGGCTGACCTCCTGGGCCAAGATGTCCCAGATGGGCGTCGAACAACCGTGCTATGGCTTCCTGGCGGACTACTTTTCCGTGCCTGAAGGTGGCGAGATCAAACGCGATGAGCTGATTCACCCGAAAATCGAGGCCGAATTGGCTTTCGTCACCAAGGCGCCGCTGAAGGGGCCGGGTGTGCATATCGGTGATGTGTTGCGTGCCACCGATTTCGTGTTGCCGGCGGTGGAAGTCATCGATTCTCGCTACCGTGACTTCAAGTTTGATCTCAAGAGTGTGATTGCCGACAACTCTTCCTCTTCCCGATTCATCACCGGCGGCCGCATGGCGGATGTCGCCGACCTGGACCTGAAGAGTCTGGGCGTGGTGATGGAAGTAAATGGGGAAGTGGTCGAGGTTGGTGCTGGTGCCGCAGTTCTGGGGCACCCGGCCGCCTCTGTGGCGATGTTGGCGAACATGCTGGGGGAGCGTGGAGAAGAACTACCCGCGGGCTCTTTCATCATGATCGGTGCAATTACAGCTGCTGTGCAGATGAACAAGGGGGATTCCTTCTGCGTACGTTACCAGGACCTGGGGACCATCTCTGGCAAGTTCGTCTGACGGTGTGAGCGGGATACACCTTGGCTTTATTCATAGAGGAGTGGCGGTTATGCCAATTGCACAGATCAATATCATGGAGGGCCGCAGCGACGAACAAAAGGAAGCGCTGATTGTGGAGGTTACTGCAGCAATTAGCCGCGCGTTGGATGCGCCTGAACAGAACATTCGAGTGTTAATTCAGGAGCTTCCCAGGCAGAACTGGGGAATTGCAGGCCAGTCAGCAAAGAAGCTTGGGCGATAGCGATCGAGTTAAGTCGAAAGTTGTGCTCTCTTGGCCCCTTTCGGGGCCTTTTTTGTGTCCGGCGTCGCTGTTCTGTCGCGGATAAGCTACTTTGAAACGCCCTATTTCCTTCTGGTTAAAGGCATTTTCCGGGCAAAGAATAAGTGGATAGAGGAAGTGGATTATCAGGATAGTCCTGCTGCACAGACTTCTGTTTGAATGAAGGTCGGCTAACCACCGAATGGTTAATGGGAAGAGACGGTTGGCCAGGCCAGTGCTGTCCTCTTCCTGAAAAGTCACATAGTAAGAAAACAAAAACAATGGAGTTCACGATGATACCAATTAAACGTTTGTTCCTGTCTGTGACCACATCCGCGGCCCTTCTGGCTGGAGGTGTCACTGCTGAGGCTCGTGATTTCCGGCTTGGCCTGATCACACCACCGCCCCACATCTGGACGCAGGCCGCGAATGATTTTGCTACTGAACTGAACGAGAAATCCGACGGTGAGCACCGCGTATCTGTTTTCCCTGCGCAGCAATTGGGTAATGAGGCTCAGATGGTGCAGCAGTTGCAGACTGGCGCGCTGGATATGGCGTTTCTGACCATCGCGGAAATGTCCAATCGAGTTCCGGATTTCGGTGCTCTTTATACGCCTTACCTGGTTGAGGATATCGATCAGGCTGCGGCTCTGTTGCGATCGGATGCGGCAAGTAAACTATTGGATCAACTTCCAGGCGGAGTGGGAGTGGTTGGCATTGGCTACGGTATGGCTGGCATGCGGCAAGTATTGAGTCGTGAATCGGTCGACGGGCCTGTTGACCTTGAAGGAAAGAAGCTGCGTATTACGCCGTTCGAGCCGATCCGCGATTTTTATAATGTCGTTGGCGCAGCGCCGACACCACTTCCTCTGCCGGGCGTATACGATGCCCTTGCCAATGGGCAGGTCGACGCCATCGACATGGACTTCGACTCCATCCTGATTCTGAAGTTCTACGAACGTGCCGACAACCTGCTGATTTCCAATCACATGATGTTTCCCATGGTCGGTGTCGTCTCAGGGCGCGTCTGGCGACAGCTCAGTGATGAGGATAAGAGCCTGATTCAGACGACGATGAAGACTCATCTGGATAGCGTGATAGATCGTTTTCAAGCCCAGGAGAAGGATCAGGAACGGCAACTGCGTGAGCTGAATATCAATATCAGCGAAGCTGATCGGAGCATGTTCTCTGAAGCCATTGAAAGCTGGGAAAGTATCTGGTCTGAGAAGGCTCCGGCATTGGACTCGCTTCGCCAGGCTGCGGGTGAGCTCAAGGGTAGCTGAGGCCTCAGTCAAAATGAAAATAGCCCTGGCGCCAAACGGCGCCGGGGTAATAGGGGGACCTCATGCTGAAAGCCGTTTCGGATCTCATTTCTCGTGTGGAGGTTGCTATAGCAGCCTTTATGGCAGGCGCGGTCACGCTGCTGATTCTATTGAATATCGCCACTCGCTCTGCTGGCTATGCCATTTACTGGGTCGACGAGCTGGCCATCTACTGCATGATATGGATGACCTTTCTTACAACATCGGTGTTGTTAAAAAGACGGCAAAGTGTCGCTGTTACAATCCTCACCGATCTGTTTAAAGGGACTACCCGTTATGTCCTCGCTGTTTTCAGCGATTTGATGGTGTTGGTATTCGCGTTGCTGCTGGCCTGGCTGTGCTGGCGGTGGTATGACCCGGTAGCACTCTATCAGGCCGGCTTTGATTTTCAGACGTTTCAGTCTGAAACCTTCAATTTCATGTATGCGGAGAACACCAATACTCTGGGCGTGAAAAAATTCTGGGTCTGGATTGCCTTGCCTGTATTCTCTTTTTCCCTCTCCTTGCATGCCTTCAGTAATCTTTTTGACAAGCAGCGGTTTTCAGATAAACCGGCGGGAGAATCGGAATGACGTTTGTCGTATTTCTCGGCCTCTTATTCCTGGCAGTGCCGATATCATTGGTGTTGGCACTGACCGCACTCTGGTATATCTATGACTCCGGCAATGCAGTATTGCTGGATTCCTATCCCCAACAACTGTTTGGCGCTATAGAAAGTTACGGCCTGCTCGCCATTCCCTTGTTCATGTTGGCCGGGGAGTTGATGAACGAAGGCGGATTAACTGCCCGGTTGATAAACCTGGCTCGTATTATGGTTGGTGGGTTCCGGGGCGGTCTGGCCTACATCAATCTGGTCGCCAACATGATGATGGCGGCAATAATGGGATCGGCCGCATCGCAGATTGCTATCATGTCGCGCGCGATGGTGCCGGCAATGGAAAAAGAGGGATATGACAAACCTTACTCTGCGGCGATCACGGCGGCAGGGGGGCTGCTGTCACCGATTATTCCGCCATCGATGCTGTTTGTGCTGTTCGGGGTGCTGGCTCAGGTGCCGATTGCCGAGATGTTTATCGCAGGTATTATTCCGGGGCTGATCATGGCTTTCCTGTTCTTTCTCGCGATCAGCCTGATGGGATTGGTATACCAGTACCCGAAAGGGGAGTGGCCGAGCCGTCAGCAGGCAAAGGAATATATCCTGATGGGCCTGCCGGCGGGCCTGATTCCGTTGATTATTATTGGTGGGATACTCACCGGGCTGGCAACCCCCACTGAATCCGCAGCACTGGCCTCGCTTGGGGCTCTACTGATTGGCAGATACGTTTACAAGGATCTTCAGTTTTCACATCTCTTCGAGATTCTAAAGCGTACGGCCTTCAACTCCGGCATGGTGATTATGTTGATTGCTGCAGCGGGTGTTTTTGGCTGGGTGATCATATTTGAAGAAATCCCGCAGAGTGCCGCAGCCTGGATCGCTATCCAGACCGCTGATCCATTCATGTTCCTGTTGATGGTCGTTGGTATCCTGTTGCTGGTTGGAATGGTTATTGATGGCATTGCCGCGCTGATTCTGGTGGTTCCGATACTGCTGCCCATCGCCCAGACCCAGTTCGGGATCAGTCCCTATCAGTTTGGTGTGGTGGTATGTCTTACTCTGGTTCTGGGCTTGCTGACACCGCCAGTGGGGGCTGGACTCTTTATCGCCTCAACCATGACGGGCTCGCCGCCAATGGCTATTTTCCGGGCGCTGATTCCGTTTCTGCTAGCAACCTTGTTGACGCTCGTATTGCTCAGCTGGAACGCCGAACTGGTACTTATGCTCGTTTAGCCGCTGCCGTTGCTACGATTTCAACTAGAGATGCTGTTATGAGTCTGACACTCCTGATCATCGGTGCCGGTGGTATTGGTGGTTACTACGCTGCTCGCTTGCTGAGCGCTGGCCATGAGGTGGTGCTGACAGCACGGGGGGAACACTTGAAGGCTATTCAGGGACGCGGCCTGAGAGTGGATTACGAAGGCGGCCAGTTTCACCATCCGGTGAAGGCCTATAATCATGAAGACTTGGTTAGAGCCTTCTACCCGGATCATTTTGACCTGGTTCTGATAGCTCTGAAATCGACTGCTACGGAATCGGTGATGGATGAACTGGCGGGCTGGCTTGAAACTGGTGCCGTGCCTGTCCTGTCTCTGCAAAACGGCGTAGATAATGAACTACTGATTGCTGATGTGATCGGAACGCAAAGGGTTCTGGGCGGGCTCGCTGTTCGTATTGGTGGGCACATTGTTGCACCCGGTGTGGTTACAGCGGAGGGTGTGGCGCAGATTGTCATGGGGGCGTGGCCCTACGTCGCTCCCGACGACGACCCGAGGACCACCCTTCTACAGCGTCTGGAACAGGCGTTCTGCGACGCAGGCATTCCCTCCATCGTCAGCGCGGATATTCGCCGGGAGCTATGGCGAAAGTTGGTGATCAACAATGGGGTTAACCCGCTGTCCGCTCTGACCGGTCTGGATACCCGAACACTGACTCATCATCCCGAGTTAAGCCGGATTGTTTATGGCATGATGGCCGAGACGGTGCAGAGCGCCAAAGCCGATGGAGTTAATCTTGTCCGAAAAGATCTCGATGAGATGTTCGACCTGATCAGCAATTTCAACGCGATCAAAACGTCAATGCTGGTCGACAGAGAAAAGGGCAGGCCGCTGGAACTGGACAGCATATCGGGTGCTGTTCTCCGGCGTTGTCGCGTCCTTGGTATTGAGGCTCCCTACACAGCCACCGTCCATACCCTCCTATCCCTGGCAGGGTAAGGTTAGCCCTGACTGCCCTACATTTCCCATTGGCGACAACCCCTTTTCAGCCAAGCTGAAAGCCTTTAAGGAGTTTGGTGCCGGTGAAAAGTTCTGTGTATCAAATGCTTGGGGTAAACCGAGTAGATCTTATTTGATTGTCTTGAACTCAGTTCAGTAAGCGCTTGGCGCTGTTTTTATGGGTTGGCGTCACCAGGCGTTGTTGGCCAGCGTAAGCTTTAGTGCGTGTCATAGGGGGACAATCTTGATGGGGCAATTGAGGCAGATGTCTGTAATTGTTTGTATTAAAAGATTTTTGTCTTGTTGATTTTATGTGTGTTGGGCGTTTTTGCTAGCCGTTTGGTGCTTTTTCCCATTCCTTTAAGTTCAAGTCGGCCTCTATGATGAATCTCAGTACTCCCAAGGCTGAAGGCGAAGTATTGCCCGTTTCCTACTTGTAGCCTCGGCTAGTATTGGCCTCTCAACGAAGAAGGTTCTTATCATGAGCAAAATAACAAGCATTGAGCCATTCTTGAAAATGGCGAAGCGTAAGCGTTCTGGCCGCCCCATGCTGATCCCTGTGCGCAGAGACCTGGATTTCAAATTGGATGAGAACAAAATCTCAGACTGGAATACAGCGGGTGGTCCGGTATTCACTGCGTTTCTGAATACTTTTTCGGCAATACTCCCTGTGGGCGAGCGGTTCTTTATTGACAGCGTCCGTGCGTATCGAGACCAGATTACCGATCCGGAACTGAAGAAGGCCGTTTCGGCATTTATCGGGCAAGAGGCCATGCACGGCAGGGAGCATGAGGTCTACAACTCGGCCTTCTTTAACAAAGTACCGGCTGCAGCTCGATTCGAGAAGCGGGTCAAGAGGATTCTTGATGGCTTCACCAAGCATTCCAGGCCCGTGTCGTTGAGTGGCACGATTGCCCTTGAGCACTTTACTGCCTTGCTGGCGGACAGTGTGCTAAAAGAGCCCCGTTTGACCAATGGCGCTGACCCAAAATACGCGGCACTCTGGCGTTGGCATGCCCTGGAAGAAACCGAACATAAGGCGGTAGCCTTTGATGTTTTCGAAGCAGTGATGGGGACCGGCATTAAGGCATATAGTCTGCGAAGCTTTGGCTTGGTCCTGGCAACCCTTGTCTTCTGGGGACTGATCATACCGGTTTTCATCGAGGCTCTGCGTGCAGAAGGGCATCTGGGGAACCTGAAGGGGTGGCGCCAGTTCTTCCGTTATACCTTTGGTGATATCGGTATGCTGCGAAAGCAGATCGGAAACTACCTTGATTACTTCCGTCCGGGTTTCCACCCGTGGGATCATGACAACCGAGAATACCTCAAGGAAATCGATGCTTTCCTGGCAGAGCAGGAGCAACTGGCCACCGCGTGAGCCTGGAGGCGGCGTGGGAATTGGCGTTTCGTGAACGCCAGAAACAACAAAGCCCGCACAAGGCGGGCTTTGTCAGAATTCTTAATGGTGCCCGGAGGCGGAATCGAACCACCTACACGGGGATTTTCAATCCGGTGCAGCAACACCTTATTTGTACACAGTGCTGAACAATCAACAATTTACGAAATTTTAGAACCGCTTTAACCCACATAAAAACGTAGTTGCGTGGACACCTGATGGACGCGTTGTAGTTTTCACAACGCTTTTTCTCGGATGGGCCTTTGCAGTTTTCCTTTGATCTGCTATCTTTTTGAATGGCTTTCGAGTGAGCCTGCGGATCCGCAAACGCAAAGCGTAAAAGCAACTCCTGTCTATCCCGTTTCATTTTGCTCATCAGCGTCTGGTGAACTTGGTACGGCTTGCGGATCAGCCACCTAGTCTTCGCGAACCAGATGCTGCAAGGAGAAAATGAAATGCGTATCTTTATTTCTCGTCAAAGCTTCATCAACAATCTTAAGAGCGCGGCAAAAGCTGAAAAGCGGTGTTCGCAGGCTTCTAAGGCGCTTTCCTGGTATCTCGATAAAGCCGCTCGCTCAGCAGGGTTTCAATCCTGGGGCTGGCTGCACAGAAAGCTCCAGGTTGCATCGTCGATTGAATTTGACCACATTCACGCTACGATCGGTCGGAATATCGGCAGAACTTTTCCTAATGCCGCAGCAAAGTACGTTGAGAAGGACGTCATAGGCTGCATCAAATCTCAATTCGAGAGGTGCGAAGAGTTTTCAGCGCCGGTTAGTGGTAGTCAAAATGGCTATTCCCATCCCTCGGTGTCGATCGAAAAAGAGGTAAAGAGCCTGTTTTCGGGGATATACCCTGAAATACTTCTAAGCTCCGCGATTGACCGATTGAAGGATTTGGGACCTTGGTGCGAGGACGATTCTGAGGTCATGTTTGAATACGAATTCTGATTCTGAATAATGTTTGGCCACCCCTTGTTTTGGGGTGGTCTCTTTATGTAGAGGTCTGGGCAATCTTCTCTATAATAGATACGTGCCTGTTTTAAAGGCACTCTCTGGGGCTTGGGGCTTTTCTCTCGGTGTTCTGTGGCGGCAGCGGGAATTGAGCCCGATACCGCAGGCTTTCCTTGTGCCAAATAAAACAATATCCAAATATAAATCAACAATATACAAGAGTCATCAACCACAGGTCAGCACACAAAGCCGCAAACGCGTAGATGCTTTTTTGACACATTGGCTATTGAGATCTGGTTGGGAAAGAGCCAGAGAATTCCGCATATTCTGCCGGGCCTTTTATCCAAGCTTCGAGATCGCTTAGAAGGTTTGCAACCTGCTCGGAGGATTTTGAGCGAAGAGCACACTCCCAGATTACGCAGATTCGCCAGTTATTCTCAGCGAGTAGAGCGAGGTTCCGTTTGTCTCTCTCCATATTTCCATGAATCTTCGTCTTCCAGAATTCTTCCCGGGTGTTGGGCCATTTGAAAAGAGCGCACATGTGACCATGCCAGAAGCATCCGTTTATCTGAATTACTGCTTGGTATCGAGGAAGAACAATATCCGGACGACCCGGAAGGTCCTTTCTGTGAAGCCTGAAACGAAATCCCAACCCGTGTAAAGCAGAGCGAATGACCAACTCCGGTTTTGTGTTTTTTCCTCGTATCCCGGACATCATTCGCGATCGGGTCTGAGAATCGACAATATCACTCATAGATCAGCTCTAAGACCTGGTTTTATAGGGCAGTACTGGTATCCTACTACCTTTTTGAAGGGGCGCTCAGCCTGAAATGAGTAGCAAGATTCATATCGTAGATCTGTTTGCCGGTCCTGGGGGCTTAGGCGAAGGCTTTTCATCATTCGAAGATGCGGAAGGCAGAAGGCCGTTCAAACTGGTCGCTTCGGTTGAGAAAGAAGCCAGTGCCCACCGGACGCTAACTTTGCGGGCCTTCTTTCGTCAATTTGAGAAAGGCGAAGTCCCGAAAGCGTACTACGACTATGTGAAAGCTGGCGACCCCAAGCTCCGGAAGGAGTTGTTTGATGCTTTCAAATCTCAAAGTGAAGCTGCCATAGAGGAGACGCTGGGGACACCCCGGGCATTGGGCTCCGAAGATCACTATGCCATCTTTGATCGTATCAAGGCCGTAAAACAACAGCACCGGGGGCCCTGGGTGGTTATCGGTGGTCCTCCCTGTCAGGCATACTCTGTGGTTGGGCGAGCTCGCAACAGGGGGGTTGAGGGTTACCAGCCGGAAAATGATCCGCGACATTTTCTCTACAAGGAATACCTCAAGGTATTGAGAGAGGTTGAGCCTGAAGTCTTTGTCATGGAAAACGTTCGCGGCATTTTGACTGCCAAAGTTCATGGAAGCCGGATATTTGATTCGATTCTCAGGGATCTCAGGAATCCGGCAAAAAGTCTGGGCGAGTCGTTCGGGGTAGAGTACGACATTTACTCATTATCTATGCCGCTTCCTTACCCCGACGCATTGGGGGATAGGACCTATCAGTCAAATACGGATTACCTTATCAAGGCTGAAGAGTTTGGGATTCCTCAGACTCGTCATCGGGTGATTCTGCTGGGTGTTCGCAAGAATGTTTTAAAAGAGGGAGAGAGCCCACGAATGCTTTCTCGTAGGGAGCCTCCGTATTTTAGAACATCGGATGTAATTAGAGATCTGCCTCCACTAAGGAGTGGTTTGACGAAGATCGAAAACACCTCTGAAAACTGGCACCAAAACCTTCAACAAGCTGCAAAAGCCGTCCAACCTTGGCTGGAGGAGTGTGGGATTGAGTTGCCTCGTGACTTTCTCTTAAATGCGGTGAAGAGCTCTCTCGATTCGCAAGGCGCCAATTATGTTCCCGATAAGAGAGGCAGAAAGGTCGGTTCCTCGCTGCCCACGGAACTGAAAAACTGGTTTTTCGATGAGAATCTTGAAGGGTGCCTAAACCACTTTGCTCGCAGTCACATGCCCTCCGATATTTTTCGGTACCTCTTCGCTAGTAGTTTTGCAGAACACAAAGGTGGGGCCTCGCCAAAGTCTGGAGACTATAATCATCCTGATTCGATTCCCGCCCATAAGAATTGGGGATCGGGGCATTTCGTGGACCGATTCAAGGTTCAGGCTAGAGATCGAACGCCTAGTACTGTAACCAGCCACATCGCTAAGGATGGGCACTATTTCATTCACTATGCCCCCTCGCAATGCAGGAGTCTAACGGTTCGGGAGGCAGCTCGAATACAAACCTTCCCTGATAACTACTTTTTCGAAGGCAACAGAACTCAGCAGTACGTCCAGGTCGGCAACGCGGTTCCTCCGCTGCTTGCAAATCAGATTGCTGATGTTGTTTACGATCTTCTCAAGTAATTGATTTTCCCGGGCCAGCTCTGGCCCAGCGTTTCCCTTTCCTGTTTCTGCGTTTATTGTCAGATACGTTAGTCATCGTAATTTGTCTTATGCTCCTCGTTCTGAACCCCTTTCTTGCTTGTCAAATATTTTAGAGAAAATCGAATTATGGTTGACCTTGGTGGTCTATGTTTCGTACATTTTCAAAATATACTCGTACATATGGTGGATTATGATGGAGACATCTAGAGAAAAGTTTGTAAGGCTAGCGGAGTCTAGGGTCAACAATATTGTCAAAACAATGAGGTTGCTGGGCAATCTTTCCAATAAAAGTAACTACACCTACACTGACAAAGATGTAGAAAAAATATTCAGGACTCTGGAGAGAGAACTTAAAAGCGCCAAAGCGAGGTTTACAGCAGACGGCGCGTCAGAAGAATCGGTGTTCAAACTCGACTAACTCCAGTGATGAAGGGAGGCAATAATGGCCTGGCAGTTCATTCCACAGCTCGCCTGTTACGTTGAAAACGGCGTCACACAGCGGGATCAGTTCCGAAATGATGAGGTTGAGCTTTCCGACACCATCGTGAGGGAGTCGATTCAGAACTCATTGGATGCGACTCTTCCCGGAGAAACCACGCATGTTCGGTTCAGTTTTGTCGATGGAGACAGGCTGGATCCCTCATTCGTTAAGAATATTTTTAAAGGGCAACTTGAGCACGCTGAAGCTGCGGGACGTGATATCCAGGAGGTGGACTTTAGTGCGCCTTCGGCCTTGGTAATTGAAGATTTTGGTACCAAAGGGCTTACTGGCAAAACGAACACCAAGGATAGCGATAATTTCAGTGACTTCTGGCGACGCCATGGCAAGTCTCACAAAACGGGAACAAGTCGTGGGCGATGGGGGTTGGGAAAGCTGGTGTATTCGAGCTCTTCCATGCTGGGGGTGTTTTTTGGATTAACTGTTCGGAATGATGACCCGGACCGCTACCTTATGGGCCAGACTGTTCTGGACCTCCATACCCATGAAGGCGCTGAATACCCCGCCCATGCTTACTATTGTGACATGGAAGGAGAGGGCGATATCTTTCAGCAGATGCCAGTGCCACTGAAAGGGGCTGAGTTTGTAGAAAGCTTCGTAAACCAATTTGGAATTTCTCGCCAGCGGGAATCTGGTTTGTCGATTGTAATTCCGTTCCCCTATGAGGGGCTTCGCCCTGAAAGCATGATTGGGGTGGCAATAGAGAATTATTTTTACCCAATTCTCACGGGGCAGCTCATTCTGCAGTTTGGAGACGTAAGGCTTACGGCAGAGAATATTCGTGAGTTGGCATATAAGCACGCCGATGGAAAAAAACTGAAGGACATCGATGCGCTGTTTGATTTCATTGAAGAAGCCAATCGGTGCATTAACTCTGAAAGCTTTGTTTCGTTGAAAGAGTCGTGGATCAATGACACGCGTTTGGACGAGGATGACTTCGAAGAAGAGGAGCTGGAATCCCTTCGTGAACGATTCTCAAACGGGGATGTGGTTGGTGTCAGGCTTCCCCTCTCTATTAAAACCAAGCCGGCAAAGCAGACCATTCCTACTCAGTTCTATGTGTTTGTTCAGCGCCCGGAAAACATAGAAAAAGGGGTAGATCTCTATGTTAGGGGAGGGCTGACACTTCCTGCGGAATCCAAGTTTGGTGATCGCAAAGCTTTTGGAGCGATGATAGCCAATGACGAAACCATATCGGCGTTTCTTGGTGATGCTGAAAATCCAGCTCATACGAAGTGGATATTCAATGCAGAAAAACTTCGGAAAAACTATGTATCGCCTGGAGATCGGCTCAAAGTAATCAAGCATGCGGTGATCAATTTCTATGACATGTTGATCCAGGCGGAAGAGGAAGAGGACGAAAAAGCGTTGGCAAAGTTCTTTTTCACCGAGGGAACTGCGACCCCCAAGAAAAAAGACCCGAAACCCGATGTGCACCCGCCTGAGCCACCGGAGGATATTCCAGCACCTAGGCCTAAGGTTGCGAGGATCGAGACTACTGCTGATGGTTTTGCAATCCGGCCAGCTAACGGAGCTTCGGAAGCTGAGTACCCCATGACATTTAAAGTCTTGGCCGCATATGACACTGCAGCAGGTAACCCCTTCAAAAAATACAACCGGCTTGATTTTGACTTTGCCAAGCGAAACAGCGCCAAGGTCGAAAGCGGTTCAGATTGTGTAAGCTTGGTGGACGTCAGAGAGAACAGGATTGAGTTTGAAGTGACAGGTCCGGAGTTCAGTGTAGAGGTTACTGGATTTGATCCCCACAGAGATTTGAAAGTGAAGCTGAACGCTGTTGCGCTGGAGGAAGAATGATGCAGATATCCAGGCACATAAACCATACTGGTCGCCAACACATCAAGCGAACAGAAGTTCAGATTGAGCTTTTGGAAGACAGGGATACACCGGAATTTCGGGTTAACCTGAAGCTCGATAGGTCTAAGCTGCCTCCAGACGCTGACATTTATATAGAAGCCTACCATCGGAATACATCTCAACGGTTCGAGTTTGGCACGGTTGCGGCCCCGATACCGCCCGATCATCTTAAGCTGGACCAGATCGATCTGTCCGGGCCTACGCTTTTTCGAGTCAAAGTGGTGGATAATTCCGAACATATCGGTCGGCTTATTGCTTCTGCGGAAGGACTCTCTCCAAGAGCTGAAGATGGTGAGAATAACGAATCACTGATGATATTCAGAAGTGCGCCGGATATGGGCAATCTTACGTGGAAGATGTCATTTGAGGATCAAAAGCCGGTTCTTTGCATCAATAACAAGATTCCTGAAGCAAAGTCACAGCTACTTGAGAATCCCTTTTTCCAGGCTCTGATCCTGCCAGCAGCTTTCCGTGAAGTCCTGTTCTTCATTTACATGAATGACGACCTTCAGGAAGAGGAAGGCTGGCAAAGTGATTGGGTCCGTTTCGCAAATAAAATTGCTCCCGAAGAACTACTCGATGATGAAGACCCTGATAGGGTTGTAGGCTGGGTCAACGATGTAGTCTCTGCTTTCAGCAACCAGCATCACCTTTGTCATCATCTGATAACACGGATGGAGGAGCAGGCCCATGGTTGAAGTAAGACGTCTTAATGAGCAGGGTATTGAGGCCTTTGAAAACTACATTCGGGAATTGTCAGGGGATGGCGGCCTTGCCGTCCCGGTCGGTTATTTGACTGATGACCGGACCTCAGAGTCTTTGGGTGTTGAGCTGAGGCTGGATGAGAGCACGAAATTTGAAACCCGTTATGACATGGGAATCTACCTAGTAGAGCTGTTGAAAAACGTGCGCTCTCAACAGTTGCTGGGAGATGTTGGGTTCTGGACTTGGCTCGCACTTTACTGGTTTGAGCAACTTTGTCCTCTTGATTCAAAAGGCAAAAGAAATCCGAAAAAACCATACAACTACGTACTGAGCCAGAACTGGAATCACAGGCCTAGACATGCGCTTTACACAACTTGGATGCTTGTAGCGAATCATGGAGAGAATGCGCTATTTATGCTCAGTAAGAAGCCGAGTGATCGTGGTGAGTTGATAGAGCAGCTTGCCGCGAGGCAATATTTTATGTCCTGTTGTGGGGTTATTGAAGCTGCCCGCAGAATATACTTTGACCCGGATCGGCGAACATTCAAAAGAGGTTCCACTTCGCAGACACGAGGGGGGAATATACGAAGGTTTGTTTCCTATCTTCAGCAGTTGGATCTGACCTATGACTTGGGAACTGTGACTTCGGACTCTTTGATGTCAATTTTGCCACCTGAATACGACGGCTTCTTGGCGGATCACTCTGGTCGAAATAGCGCTAGCGCTTAATTGGTAACTGATTTTAATAGTGACAGTGTCAGATTGTCGTACAGATAATTTAAATCTCCGGCAATAAAGCTACCACAATTAAGGAAAATAATGAGGCTAAAAATACTAGATTGCAAATCAGAGGATGATGCCAAATGTTATCTTTGTAGGGTGAGTTTGTCGGATTATATAAGATCGATACCAACGGATTATAAGGAATTTGATGTCCAGAGAGGGATTGTAAGTAATAGGTATTTAGATAACTTGGTTGAGACTGTCAGAGAGAAGCGGCATATCCCCCCTATAGTTCTTGTTTCTGGAGGCGAGACAGTCAATGAAGAAAGTATTGAGCTAAAGGGCTATAGGATTCTAGATGGGCTTCAGAGAACGCATCGGCTAAAAGTGATACACGATGCTATAGACGTTGTTATATCCAATAAAAACGAAGGTCTCTCAGAAGAAAATATTAATTCTTATTATAGGAGATTTTCTTCAGAATTCAAGAAGGTAGGGGCTACTCGGAAGCTTGTAAAAATGTTGTTTGATTTTCAGGTTTCTAAGCTTGATTCTGCGATTGAATTTTTTGAAGGGAACTCATTATGGCTTGAGGTTTGGTGTGGGTTATCTAGTGATAATCAAATTAAAAAAATGCTTTTGTTGAATGCTGGGCATAAATCGGTAAACATCAAGCATCAACTTGAACTTTTGTTTTTGGGTACGCTTTTTAAGTTAGAGGAGATATCCAATGACCACATTGAATTTAAAAGAGAGAGGGAGGTTAGCGCTACCCAGTACAGTAAGAGTCGGGGGCTTGGGCAGTATCATTTTTCGCATATAATATCTGCACTCATATCTCTTTCTGCTGGTAAAGTCGTGAATACAAACTCGGATTTTATTAGCGGTCTGCAGTCTGGAAACCTTCCAGAAGTTGAGCTTATTGAAGGGTTTAATATAGAGTTTCTTCGGAAGTTTATCGAATTTGTCTATAAGTTGGACGCATCCCTTAATGAAAATTATGGCGTAGATGGTCTCAGATGGCTTGGGAGGGAAGTGGTTCTTGTCGGTGTTTTCGGAGCCATAGGAGCTTCTTCGAAAGAGAGAGGAGTGGGCCTCTATGAGTTTTTTGATGGTTTAATTTCATCGGTTGATCAAATGGTTAGAGAGCTGTCAGTTGATGAATTTGAGCATCACAGAAATAGGGTTGAGTTAAATAAAGTAAATGTAGGGTCTATAAACAAAAAGGCTGTTTATAAGGCTGTTTATGATATTGTTTCAGGGAGGGGGTTTGCATCTTGGGAGGAATACTTCGGAGGTGCGTTGAAGTGAAATATAAGGATATACTTTACCCTGCTGCCATTGGCTGGATTGATAGGCTGCTCGCTAGTGTTGACGAGTATTTTGAAGTTAATGAAGACCCCGAAGAGTTCGTAGAAAATTCATACGATATATTGGATAGCTGCAGAGATAAGATTGATAATGTCTATATGGAGGATCTAGGTGATCCGTGCATGATGGCAGTTCTTGATGAGTTAGAGGGTGAGTCTTGCTTTGATGGTTTTCCCATTGAAGAGGATTTCATAAGGCTAAAAAAAGTTCTTCAGCTATCTGGTTTTATCGAGAGTGATGGTGATATTGATTTAGATGACGACATAGTTTTTGATGATGCGGCGTTTTCTCTCTCTGAGTGTAGAGGGGCGTTCAGTAATTTTTCTATATTTGGATACCATAACAGTGCAAGGTTAAAAGATTCTCTGGTGTTTATTGATCTAAGTGCGCGAGATCTTCATTCAAATATGGAGGATTCTGGTTTATCTAACGGATTGATAGCTTTGTTGATTAAAGTAATGTCGAAGATCGAGGAGGATGAGGGGCTGGACTTTTCAAAAGCATATATTCTTTTCTCGAGCGAAGGGTCTAGTATGTGTGCCGAGTCAGCTCTTAGAATGCATGCAGCTTTGCAGGGAAAAATAATCCATACAGAAATTTCCGCAAACTCATTGACTTCATCCTCTGTTTATTTGGACAGAATTTCCCCGCGTGATCCCTATTCCCAGTTTGAAGAAACTCTAATCGTGCTGAGTGAGTTTAATAGTGCTAGTGATTTACTTAGAAAATATATTTCTTTGTATCATGTTATAGAGAATTTCATGTTTAAGGTTCCTCTTGCTAATTTGGGTAGAGATAATAATGGAGATGTCTTCTCTCTAAGGGACTTTCGTCGACTGAGTGAGGCTGTTCAAGGGAGGGAGCTAGATGCATTGACCAACGTATTCAAAAAAGAAAGTTATGGTAATTTCTGGAAGAGATCTGTTAATGGAGACTCCTTCGAGAATATAGTAAATGGTTCTATAGCTAGGCTTACTGCTATTCAAGGCTGGGATACAGTTGATTGCAATCAATTTCTTTCTAGGCTTGCTATAAGAGGGATTTCCTCATATACGAATCTGTGTAACGATCTAAATGTAAGAAAATATTGCGAAATTGTTTATAAGGTTAGGTGTTCAGTAGTCCATAACAAAGAGACCGAGCTACACCTTTCGTATTCCAACATGAATCCGACAATTGCGGTTTTTATCGAAGAGGCCTTGATGAAGCCATTGTATGCTTTGATTAGTGATTTATTGACGGATAAAAATAGTAAAGTTTGGTATACGGGGCCTGAACTAAGGCTCTATCCAACATAAGGTATTTTGTTATCGGCGAGGATGCTAGAAACAACAAAGCCCGCACAAGGCGGGCTTCGTCAGAATTCTTAATGGTGCCCGGAGGCGGAATCGAACCACCGACACGGGGATTTTCAATCCCCTGCTCTACCGACTGAGCTATCCGGGCGTGTTGCGCTACTGCTGTGCAACGGGGCGCTATTAAACCGGTTTCGTTGTTTTGAGTCAAGGCTGAGGGGTAAAAATTTCCGGATCTTTTGCGGATTGCTCAGCCTTTGATCAATAAGGCTTATTTTTCCGGCGGTACGTAGCCTTCGGCCTTGTCGAACGGCTCGTTGTTGAAGAAGCGCTCCATCTGGGCCTGCAGGTACTTGCGAGTGTTGGGGTCCATCAGGCTCAGGTGTTTTTCGTTGATCAGCATGGTTTGCTGATTCTGCCATTCTTCCCAGGCTTTCTTTGAGACGGTTTCCCAGATTTCCTGGCCTTTCTTGCCGGGCATGGGCGGGAAGTCCAGTCCTTCCAGTTCTTCCTGGTACTTGCGACAGAAAACGGTGCGGCTCATGTCTGCTCCTGTTGGAATTGGCCGAGTTAATAACTGGCGTCGATGATAACAGATCGGGGCGGGGGCCGGTCAGTGTGTGAACTCAGAGCAGGGCGGTCTGCTCCGGGTTGGTCAGCAGAGTGCGTATCGGCGCAGGAAGGCCCAGGGTGAGAGCCTGATCCCGGTGGAGCCAGCGCTGGCTGTCATTGTCGGCGATGTTGCTGCTGGCTGTGACTGAAAGCCTGGCGGGCTGGATGTGCAGGTGGTAGTGGCTGAAGGTGTGGCGAAAGCCACCTATCAGTTCGGCATCACTGCAGTCAAAGCCAAAGGCCTGCTCACAGGCCTCAGGAAGCTCATCGGGGCTGAATGCGGGGTCAAGCTCGGGCAGGCTCCACAAGCCACCCCAGATGCCGCTGGGAGGGCGTCGTTCCAGCATGATCCTTCCGTCGCTGTCTTCGAGGATGACCATCCAGGTGGTTTTCTCCGGTTTGGCCTTTTTGGGCTTGGATCCCGGGTAAAGGCTGACTTCGCTATTCCTGTAGGCAAGGCAGCCGCTTTGCAGTGGGCAGGACTCACACGCGGGGCGCGAGCGTGAACACACCATGGCACCCAGATCCATGATGGCCTGGGTATAGTCCCGTACCCGGGTATCCGGGGTGTGTTGTTCGGCATGTTCCCACAGCGTATTGAGTACTCTGGTTTGCCCCGGCCAACCGGGGACGGCGTGGTAGCGGGCGAGTACGCGTTTGACGTTGCCGTCGAGAATGGCCGCCCGTTTGCCGAAGGCCTGGGCCAGGACAGCAGCCGCTGTGGAGCGACCGATACCGGTGAGGGATTCCAGCTTTTCCTGGTCAGCCGGGAATTCACCGCCAAAGTCGTTCACCACGGTTCTGGCGGCTTTTTGCAGGTTGCGGGCGCGGGCGTAGTAGCCAAGGCCGGACCAGTGGCTGAGTACGTCATCCTCCGGCGCTTCCGTCAGGGCTTGAACATCCGGAAACCGTTGCATGAAGGCCCGAAAGTAGGGGATCACCGTGGTGACCTGGGTTTGCTGCAGCATGATCTCCGATACCCAGACCCGGTAAGGGGTGCGGTTGTGGTGCCACGGCAGGTCATGCCTGCCGTGTTCGTCGTACCATGCGAGCAAATCCCGGGCGAAACGGTCACTCATCGGTTGAACAGCCCCTTCACCGCGTCCTTGATCTTGTCGCCTTCCTCGCCCAGTTGTTCGTCGATCTTTTCCTGAACTTTTTCCTTGGCTTTTTCTTTGGCGCGATCGGTCTCTTCCTTGACCTTTGCCTTTGCAGCATTGGCGGCAATGTCCTTCAGGGTGTCGCGGAAGCGGGAACCGTCGAAGGAGCACAGGCCGGCAGGGTCTTCGGAGAAGTTACCGCGGCACTCAACCGGGATGACGGCGTTTTTGACGTATTCCGTCACGCGGCACGCTTCGTCGCGGTGAATCTCGCCGACGACCCTCAGGCCCAGTTCATAGTCCAGATCGGTTTGCTTCAGGTCGACGGTGCCGTTGCCTTCCAGGCGCATGCCGGCCAGGGCGGCCACCAGGTCGGTGTTGTTAAGGGTGTTGCCGTCGATTTTCAGTGTGCCCTTCATATCGTTGAAGGGGGTTGTGGTGCCCCAGTCACTGGTACTCAGGGTGTCCTGGTTTGCCAGTGCAATGCCCTGGCACGCCATGCGAGTCAGGTTCATTTTGCGGAACTCGCCTTTGGCCAGGTTGAAGCCGACTTCGCCTTTGGCGTTGTCACGCAGCACGGAAATCCGGTTACCGGTGGTTTTCACGTCCACGGACAGGTTGGCGCCACCGGCGAGCATGTCGACTTCGGCCAGGTCCGTCAGCAACGGTAGTGTTTGTACATTATTTACCTTGGAGCCAATCGCCCATTTCGGGTTATCCGTGCGGGCATCCAGGGTGACGTTGGCGCCGAAGCTGCCGTCGTACAGCTTGCCGCTGAACTCGTCCACTTTCAGCACGCCGTTTTTGGCGGTAATGGAAGACTTGATCTCGTTGATGGTGAGATTGCTGATGATCAGTTGGCCCAAGCCGAGATCAATATCCAGCAGCAGGGTGCGCAGGGTTTCCAGGGGCAGCAGGTCGCTTTCCTCGGCAGATGCCTGAGCTGTGCCGCCGGTCTTCTCCCCGCTGTCTTTTTCTTCCTCGCTGGCGGCTCCGCTGTGGTCCTCTTCCGGCGTGGGCGGCAGGTAGCGGTCTGCATTAATGGCGTCCCCTTGCAGGTTCAGGGCAACGGCGCTGTTGCTCAGGGTGTAGCTGCCACCGCCGGTGAAGGTGGTGTCATCAAGACCGATGGATAGGTCACTCAGAGCCACCGAGCCGGCTGGGCCGCCGATTTTGGTGGAAAAGGATATGGCCTTGAGGACTTCCGGATCCTCGGTTTCGATGGCTGGCTGCCCAAGGGCTGCCAGCAGTTCCCTGAGTGAGAATTCGTCAATGCTGAGTGTGCCCTCCAGCTTTGGCTTGTCGCCAAAACCCTGAACCGACAGGTCGGTGTTGAGCTTCAGGTCAGCGAGGCTGGCGGTAAAACCATTGATATTGGCTGTCTCGTTCTCAAGGTTGGCTTCGATGGCACCGGCCAGTTTGGCGGTCACTGCCTTTCCGCCAAACGGTTCGCCCTTCATGTCGAATACCGCTTCGAGGTCAGAGATGCCAAATTCGTTGAGGGCTTCGTTTGCGGCGAGAAGGGCGCTCAGGCGGCCATCCACTTCCAGCTGGGGTTGATTGGTTTCAACGCGGAAGCTGATGTCCAGCGGAAAGCTGCTACCCAGGGTGATATCGCTCGCATTAACGGTGAAGTCTTCCAGGGTCACGGACTGGCCAGTGCTTGCATCGTTGTAGTGAACCTGGGCGTTGCTGATTTCCACGTTCTCCACGTTGAAGTTCAGCGGCTCGCTGCCCCCGGCTTCGGTATCCTCCTGGGCTTGCTCGCTTTGCTGCTCTTCAGCCGGTGTCTGGCTTTCATCCGCCTCACCTTCCGGCATTATGCGGGTCCAGTTGTCGTTGCCGTCTTTATCCACATTCAGGCGTGCGTCCAGGCCATCCAGCAGGAAAGTGTTTACTCGGGGTGACATGGCGATCAGTGACCAGAAGTCTAACTGAGCCACCAGTCGGTCCAGTTTTACAAAGCGTTCGCCCTCAAGCGTGGCTTCCACATCATTGAGTTCCAGGCCGAGGGGGATGAAAGACCAGCCGATGTCACCCTCGAGGATGAGGTCGAGGTTGGTGTTGTCTTCGGCGGCTTTTTCGATTTGGGGTTTGTAATCGTTGGGGTCGATGACCATTACGGCGACCGCAACAGCAGCAATTGCCAGGATAATCAGGCCGACGATGGCGAAGGCGATGTAGCGAACAGCTTTCATAATTCAGGCTTCCTTCCATTTTATGCGTTCGGGCAGCGCAGGGCGAACAGCCTTAAGGATAACGCAGGGTTAACAAAATAAAAGCGTGTATGTATGACAATACGTTAGTGATAGGCCAAAATAGCGAACTGTTTTCTGACAATAACGTGTAATAACTTTAATAACTCTACAGAGACAAAAAAAGGAGCTGGCTGTGGCTATCACTGTATCGATCGAGCTGAACCGGGAACTGGACATACCGGGCAGTTACGATGATGTATTCGACCTTCTCGCCGACGTGCCCCGTTCTGCCAGCCACTTTCCGAAAGTGGACAAGTTGGTGGACCTTGGAGACAACACTTATCGCTGGGAAATGGAGAAGGTGGGTGTCGATAAACACGCTATCCAGTCCGTCTATGCGTGTAAGTATTCCGCGGACAAGAGCAGTGGCACGATTGCCTGGGAGCCGGTGAAAGGTGAAGGCAACGGTGTGGTTCGTGGATCCTGGACCATTACCTCCAAGGGGGATGACGTTACTGCAGTCAAGTTCAAGACCAATGCCGAGCTCACCGTGCCGCTGCCGAGCCTGTTGAAGCTGGCGATCAGTCCTGTCATCAAACACGAGTTCAACAGTTTGGTGGATACGTACATGAGTAACCTGAAAAAAGCCTTCTGACCGTTGGGCTATCGACGCCATTGAAGGTCATGGTAGGACTCGGGGATGCAGAAAAGGTATAATCCGCAAATAATCAGTTTCCGGCACTTTGCCTATTCATAACCTGGAGTCCCCATGGCCGAACGTAAGGCTCGGGTAGAGAGAAATACCCTTGAAACGCAGATCACCGTTGAGATCAATCTCGACGGTACTGGGCAATCCACCTTTGATACCGGTGTGCCCTTCCTTGAGCACATGATGGACCAGATCGCCCGCCATGGCCTGGTGGACCTGAATATTGTCTCCAAAGGTGATCTGCACATCGATGACCACCACACTGTGGAAGATATCGGCATCACCCTGGGTCAGGCCTTCAAACAGGCTGTTGGCGACAAGAAAGGTATTCGTCGTTACGGCCACGCCTATGTGCCACTTGATGAAGCCCTCTCACGGGTCGTTATTGACCTGTCGGGCCGGCCTGGCCTGATGATGGACGTTCCCTACACCCGGGCTGCCGTGGGTGGATTTGACGTGGACCTGTTCGAGGAGTTCTTTCATGGCTTCGTGAACCACTCCATGGTGAGCCTCCACATCGATAACCTGAAGGGCAAGAATACCCACCACCAGATTGAGACGGTATTCAAGGCCTTCGGTCGCGCACTGCGTATGGCTATCGAGATGGACGAGCGTATGGCGGGTATCACCCCGTCCACCAAAGGCTCACTGTAACCGGTCACCGAAGGACACCGCATTACCATGAAAACCGTTGCCATTATCGACTACGGCATGGGCAACCTTCACTCTGCTAAAAAAGCGGTAGAGCACGTAGCCCCGGACACCACCGTACTGGTCACTGACAATGCCGATCAGATCCGCGAAGCCGACCGGGTGATTTTGCCCGGTGTCGGTGCCATCCGCGACTGCATGGCTGAAATCCGCCGTTTAGGGGTCGACACCCTGGTGCGCGAAGTGTCGCAGGATCGCCCGTTCCTGGGCATCTGCGTTGGTATGCAGGCGCTGATGTCCCGCAGTGAGGAAAACGGCGGGGTCGACTGTATCGACCTGTTCCCGTCTCAAGTGCGTTACTTTGGTGACAATCTGACGGAAAACGGCGAACGCCTGAAGGTGCCACACATGGGCTGGAATGAGGTCTATCAGACTATTGAGCACCCGCTCTGGCACAACATTCCGAACGGTGACCGTTTCTATTTTGTGCACAGTTACTACGTCGAAGCCGAAGGCAACGCTGACATCGCAGGCCGCAGCCGTTACGGCGTTGATCTCGCCGCAGCGGTGGCGAAGGACAATATCTTTGCAGCGCAGTTCCACCCGGAGAAAAGTGCCCGGGCGGGGCTGCAGTTACTGAAGAACTTTACTGACTGGACTGGAAAATGCTGATTATCCCCGCCATTGATCTGAAAGACGGCAAATGTGTTCGCCTGCGCCAGGGTCGCATGGACGATTCCACCGTATTCGGTGACGACCCCGTCGATATGGCCACCCGCTGGGTGGAAGCCGGCGCCCGTCGCTTGCACCTGGTCGACCTGAACGGTGCCTTCGCAGGTGAGCCGGTCAACGGTGAAATCGTCCAGGCCATCGCCCGCAAGTACCCGGATCTGCCTATCCAGATTGGCGGCGGCATTCGCTCGGCAGAGACCATCGAAGCGTACCTGAAAGCTGGCGTACAATGGGTGATTATTGGCACCAAGGCGGTGAAAGAGCCGGACTTCGTTACCGAAATGTGCAAGAAATTTCCGGGACACATCATTGTTGGGCTGGACGCCAAAGATGGCCGTGTCGCGACCGACGGCTGGGCGGAAGTGTCCGAAGTCATGGCCACTGACCTGGCGAAACGCTTTGCCAACGACGGCGTCGATTCCATTGTCTATACCGACATCAGCCGTGACGGCATGATGCAGGGAGTGAACGTCGAGGCGACTGCGGCGCTGGCGGAAGCCGGCGGTATCCCGGTCATTGCCTCGGGCGGCGTCACCAACATGGATGACCTGAAGCGCCTGGCGACCGTGGCAGACAAAGGCATCCTCGGCGCTATCACCGGTCGCGCCATTTATGAGGGTACCCTGGATGTGGCAGAGGCCCAGGCCTACTGCGACAGCCTCAAGGCATAAGGACACACGACTATGGGCCTGGCCAAACGTATCATTCCCTGCCTGGACGTGGATAAGGGCCGCGTCGTGAAAGGCGTGAACTTTGTCGATATCCGCGACGCGGGTGACCCCGTTGAGGTGGCTCGCAAGTACAACGAGCAGGGTGCGGACGAGATCACCTTCCTGGACATCACCGCCAGCCATGAAAGCCGTGACACTACCTATGAAACCGTGGAACGTATGGCGGCGGAAGTCTTTATCCCGCTGACCGTGGGTGGTGGTGTGCGAACCGTCGAAGATATCCGCAAACTGCTGAACGCAGGGGCAGACAAGGTATCCATCAATACCGCTGCCGTGTTCAACCCGGAGTTCGTGCGGGAAGCCGCCGACCGCTTCGGCAGCCAGTGCATTGTGGTAGCGATTGATGCCAAGCGGGTATCGGCCGAGGGTGAAGCGCCGCGCTGGGAAATCTTCACCCACGGCGGTCGCAAACCGACCGGACTGGATGCAGTGGAATGGGCCCGCAAAATGACCGCACTGGGCGCCGGGGAACTGCTACTGACCAGCATGGATCGGGATGGTACCAAGATTGGCTTTGATCTCGGCTTGACCCGTGCGGTTAGTGACGCGGTATCGGTACCGGTGATTGCATCCGGCGGGGTTGGGGAGCTGCAGCATCTGGCGGACGGGGTAACAGAGGGAGGCGCGGACGCGGTGTTGGCGGCCTCGATTTTTCACTTTGGTCAGCACACGATTCCTGAGGCCAAGGCGTTTATGAAAGCTCAGGGGATTGAGGTCAGGGAGTAGGCCGAAGGTTTTGTCGGATTACGGCTTTGCCTAATCCGACCTACTCTCGGAATCGGTTTGTAGTTTGGTGGGCCCCACCGTAGGTCGGATTAGGCGAAGCCGTAATCCGACAATCCAGGCTTAATTTTGTAGACCTACTCGCCCTTGGCGTAGGTTGTCCGGATCGGCTGTTTCTCACCTTCCGCAAACATCTGCTGGTTGTTATTTCGTATCGCCCACAGACCACTCACCGTTGCGACCGCGATGCCCTGCTCATCCAGCATCGGCAGGTTTTTCTCAAGGTAGTCCACCGTCACTTTGTGTGGGTGGCCAATACCGATGGCGCTGCCATTTTCCCTGGCGCGCTTGATCAGTAGCTTGAACTGCCGGTCCACGTACTCTTCGGTTTGCTCGTGATCCAGAAAGACATCCCGGGTGAGGGTTGGAATGCGGTAGGCGTCAGCCACCTGGCCGGCGATGGACGAGGCGATGGTGCGGCTATCGACAAAATACACCGGATAAAGGTCCAGTTCGGACATCACCCAGTCCATGGGCTGTAACTGCTGGGTCAGCAGGCTGCCCATGTGATTGTTCACGCCTTTGACGTGAGGAATTGACTGCAAGGCCCGGCGGAGGGTGGTTTTCAGGCTTTGCCTGTCCATATCCGGCGTTAGCCCGCCGGGGCCGAGCCCGAAGTTCCGGGTATTCGCCATCGGAGCATGAAGCATGATTTCCTTGTGCATCCGGTGAGCCTGCTTTGCCAGGGCGACGGTGTGCCGCCGATAGGGCAGGAAGGCCAGGGTGACCGGTTGCTCCAGATTGATCAGGCGTTTGCCCTCATGCAGGTTATGCCCCATGTCATCAATGATGATGGCGATGGTCGGTGGCATCTCTCCCTCGCGGGTTGGTCCGGGTTCTTCAGCCCGGGCCACGGATGTCAGCAGCGTTACAATCAGCAGTGGTATCAGCAGTCTCAAGGGCATTATTCCGCTTGGTCGGCGCGGGCCTTGTTACCGCGCTTATCCAGAATCTTCAGGCCTTTGAGCAGGTTCAGCGCTGAGCGTAGCTGGAAATCCTGTTCTGCCGCGGACGTATCCTGTTGCTGTTTTGTTGTCGGGGCTTCCTCTCCCTCATTCTGGCCTTCCAGGTGGCCGCTCAGGTCCGCTTCGGTGAAGAATGGCCGGCCATCAATCTCCTGAAGTTCCGCGGGCTTGACTTCAATGTCTGGTTTGATGCCTTTGGCCTGGATGGAGCGACCATTCGGGGTGTAGTAACGGGCGGTGGTCATCTTGATGGCATGGGTCTCGTCCAGGGGAATGACGGTTTGAACGCTGCCCTTGCCGAAGGATTGGGTGCCCATGACGACCGCGCGCTCATGATCCTGAAGTGCGCCGGCGAGGATTTCCGAAGCGGATGCGGAGCCGCCGTTGATCAATACCACGATCGGTGTGCCTTCCATAATATCACCGGCCTTGGCATTGAATCGCAGGCGGGAGCTCTGGATGCGGCCTTCGGTATAGACAACCAGGCCACCGTCAAGAAGGGCGTCCGCCGCCTCAACGGCCGCCTGCAGGACTCCGCCCGGGTTGTTGCGAAGGTCAATTACCAGGCCGTCAAGGTCGTCGCCGTACTCTTCTTCCAGTTTATTGAGCGCATCGACAAACTGACTGCCAGTATCAGCCTGGAACTGGGTAATGCGGAGATAGCCATACCCGTTATCGATCATGCGGGACTTGATGCTGGTTACCTTGATGATGTCTCGCTCGACATCGATTTCGATCGGGGCGCTCTCGCTTTCACGCATGATGGTCAGGGTCAGAATGGTGCCGGGTTTTCCGCGCATCAGCTTGACCGCTTCTTCCAGGGACATGCCCTTGACCGGCTGGTCGCCGAGTTTGATGATCAGGTCGCCAGCCTGCACGCCTGCTTTTTGTGCCGGAGTGTCGTCAATGGGTGCAATCACTTTGACGAAGCCGTCTTCCATACCGACTTCAATACCGAGGCCGCCGAATTCACCGGACGTACTTTCTTCCAGTTGCTCGTAGTCTTTGGGAGCAAGGTAGGTGGAGTGGGGGTCCAGCTCGGACAGCATGCCTTTGATCGCGCTTTCCAGCAGTTCCCGATCTTCTACTTCCTCAACATACGCGTCCTTGATGCGGCTGAAGACTTCGGTGAACTTGCGAAGGTCGTCGAGGGGGAGCTGCTTTTCGGGGTCGGGGAGCTGGATCTGGACCCGTTCGCCATTCTGGACGCCCTCCGGAAGTTCGCCGGTGCGGTCATCGGTTTCCTGGGCATGAATCAGGCCGGGAAAAGCAATAAAGCAGGTAATCAGAGTCAATGCGCGGATGGTTTTGGCGTTTTGTGTACTTCTGGCCCGTCTCATTCACTTATCCTGTGTTTATTCCGATGGTTGAGCAGTCCCCTGCATACCGGGACAGTATGGCGTCACTGGTCGGGTTTGTCAGCCCTCGCTCCCGATAACCGGAAGTGTGTCTATTTTGCCAGCCAGCTACGGGGATTCACCGGCTTACCATTATGGCGAATTTCAAAGTACAGTGCCGGATCCTCTGTGCCGCCGGTGCGTCCGGCAGCGGCAATGGCCTGGCCGGGGGACACCCAGTCACCGGGGCTGGTGTATAGGCTGCTGCTGTGGCCGTAGAGCGACATGTAGCCATCGCCGTGGTCGACAATCGTCATCAGACCGAAGCCTCGTAGCCAGTTGGCAAAGACGACCCTGCCAGAGTGTATGGCCTTTATGTCTGCGTTTTCGGACGTGTTCATCATCAGGCCGTTGCGGCGGAGTTTGCCCTCGGCATAAGGCGCGCCAAACCCACTGAAGACCTTGCCTTTGGCGGGCCAGGGTAGTTTGTTCCTGAGTGACTTGAACGGAGCGGACTCGTTGGGTACCGGGATGTTGGCAATGGCCTCTTCTACCTCGCGCAGCAGCTTCTCCAGACGCTCCCGGTCAGCTTCCAGTTCCTGGCGTTCATCTTTCCTTGCGCTGATTTTATTATCCAGGGCGGCGAGTGTCTGTTTACGTTGAGACTTGTTGCTGGTGAGTTCTTTCTGGCGCTCTGCCACATCGGCTTCCAGCTTGGCCAACCGAACGCGGGCGGCTTCAGCTTCCTGTTGGGTTTCTCTCAGCTGGCGCAGATTGGCATTGAACACCTCAAGGCGCCGGACGGTGTCCTGGCTGAGGTATTCGTAATAGGTCATGGTACGGGCAATCTTGTCGGGATCGATTTCATTGAGCAGCACCTTCACCGCAGGTGCATCGCCTTCCATCCAGGCGGCTCGAATCTGCCTTTTCAGGCTCTCGCGCTGGCTGGCCAGGGTCTGATTCAGGTCTTTTTCTTGCTGCTGCAATTCCGCCAGGCGCTGTTGCTGCACTTCCGTCTGTTGGCGCAGTTCCCGGCGCTCCCGGGTCAGGCGGCTGATAGCTTGCTCGATACCGGTCAGTTGCCGTTCCAGGGATGATCGGTCCTTTTCGGCTTTGGCCAGCCATTGGTCAATGTCGGCAATCTGTTCTTTCAGCTCTTCAATCTGGCCGGGAGTGACTTCCTGGTTGGCCAGCACTGGCAGCGCACTGAATATCAGTGCCGCTGCCAGTGTCCGTGGGGAAAGCAATCGAACTCTCAATCGATGGTTACCAGGCTGTGCCCGGTCATTTCCGCTGGCGGTTCCAGACCCATCAGGGTCAGCAGGGAGGGCGCTACGTCGCTCAGGCTGCCGTCGTCCTTCAGGGTGACCTGACGGGGGCCAGTGTAGATCAGTGGCACGGGGCCAATGGTGTGGGCAGTGTGAACCTGCCCGGAACTGGGGTCCGTCATCTGTTCGCAGTTGCCATGGTCCGCCGTGATCAGCGCTTCGCCACCCACTTCGTCCAGCGCTTCCACGATGCGCTTCACGCACTGGTCAAGGCACTCTGCAGCCTTGATGGCGGCGTCGAGTTTGCCCGTGTGGCCAACCATATCGCCGTTGGCGTAGTTGCATACCACCAGGTCGTACTTGCCGCTCTTGATGGCTTCCACCAGTTTGTCCGTGACTTCCGGTGCACTCATTTCCGGCTGCAGGTCATAAGTGGCCACTTTAGGCGACGGCACCAGAATGCGCTCTTCTCCCTCAAATGGTGTTTCAAGTCCACCATTGAAGAAGAAGGTAACGTGGGCGTATTTCTCGGTTTCCGAAATGCGCAGTTGGGTTTTGCCCAGTTTGGATACGTATTCACCCAGGCCGTTGACCAGCTGCTCGGGCGGATAAGCGCAGGATGTTTTGATATCGGCGGCGTACTCGGTGAGCATGACAAAATCAGCCAGCTCCGGGTGCTTACGGCGTTCAAAACCATCGAAGTCCTTGTCCACGAAGGTGCGGGTCATTTCCCGGGCACGGTCAGCGCGGAAGTTCATGAACAGCACGGCGTCACCATCGTTAATGGTACCTTCCGGTTCGCCTGCTTCATGGATGCGTGTCGGTGCGACGAATTCATCGTTCTCGCCACGCTCGTAAGCCAACTCCAGGGCGGACATTGGGTTTGTGGCTGTAAACGCGGAATCACCGGTGGTCATCAGGTTGTAGGCGGCTTCCACGCGGTCCCAGCGGTTATCGCGGTCCATGGCGTAATAGCGCCCGACAATAGAAGCCACACGACCAACGCCCAGGCTTTTCATCTTGGCAGCGGCTTTCTCCAGGGATGGCTTGGCGCTGCGCGGCGGCATATCGCGGCCATCGAGGAAGGCGTGAATGTAGACTTCTTTTGCACCCCGGGCCGCGGCCAGTTCGGCGGCGGCCAGAATGTGTTCTTCGTGGCTGTGTACGCCGCCGGGCGACAACAGGCCCATCAGGTGCACAGCTCGACCGCTGCTGACGGCCTTGTCGATGGCATTGCACAGGGTCGGGTTGCTGGCGAAGGTGCCGTCTTCCAGATCCTTGTCGATGCGGGTCAGGCTCTGATACACAACGCGGCCGGCGCCAAGGTTCATGTGGCCGACTTCGGAATTACCCATCTGGCCCTGTGGCAGCCCTACAAACATACCGGAGGTGTTGATCAGGGTTTTGGGTTGCTGCTGCCAGAGCTTGTCCCAGAACGGGGTGTTGGCGTTGCTGATGGCATTGTCTTCGGCGGGGTCGCGGTGGCCCCAGCCGTCCAGAATAATCAGTGCAGTCGGCTTACGCGTTGCGGTCATCACTCAATCCGGTATGTTTTTGAAGTTTGTAAACAGGAGTGCAGATTCTAACCGTTTTCATTCCGCTAGGCCACGGAGGTCTGCCTTCTGTCACTGGTTCAGGGTGTGTATAATCCCGCCAAACTAATTAACTGGGTGTTTTCATGGACAGGTTTATTGAATTTGCCGTCAACCACTACGTTCTGGTTTCGCTGTTTGTGGCGTTCCTGCTAGCGATTCTTGTGCTGGAGTCCCGTCGTGGCGGGCAGAAAATCTCAGCCCAGGGTGCGGTAAGCCTGATCAACCGTGATGAAGCCGTTGTCGTGGATATCCGGGATCGCAAGGAGTTTGGTGAAGGCCGTATTGCCGGTTCTGTGAACATTCCGCTCAATGCGATCAAGAGTCGCGCCAGTGAGTTGAAGAAGTTCAAGGATAAGCAGATCATTGTGGCGGATAAAATGGGCCAGCATTCCGCTATGGCGGTGAAACAGCTGAAAGCGGAAGGATATGAGAACGTCGTCCGCCTCAATGGTGGCATTGCCGACTGGAAAGGCAGTAACCTTCCTCTGGTCAAGAAGTAAATTACTTAATATAAAAATGGGCCCCCTGGCGGTCACTATCAGAGAAACGAAAAGGATTGAACATGGCTGAGAATCAGCAAGGCGCAGCAGGCAGCGACAACCAGAACCAACCTCAGTTCGCGCTTCAGCGTATCTATGTGAAGGACCTGTCCTTCGAATCGCCGAATTCACCGCTGGTTTTCCAGGACCAGTGGAAGCCGCAGGTGAACCTGGATCTGAATACCTCTCACAATAAGGTAAGCGACAATCAGTATGAAGTAGTGCTGTCGCTGACAGTGACTGCGAAGGTGGGCGAAAAAGTGGCCTACATCGTAGAGATTCAGCAAGCGGGTGTGTTCATGGTTCAGGGTATTGAGGGCCCTCAGTTGGGACAGATGCTGGGTGCCTACTGCCCGACGATTCTGTTCCCCTACGCCCGTGAGTCAATCGACGGCATCGTTAACAAGGGCAGCTTCCCGGCCCTGATGCTGGCGCCAGTGAACTTTGATGCGATCTACGCCCAGGCGCTCAAGCGTAAGCAGGAAGAGGGCGAAGGAACAGGAAAAGAAGAGCAGACTCACTGAGGTTATTGTTCAGGTATCTGCTTTCATAAAAAAACCGGCTTTTGCCGGTTTTTTTATGTCTCGCCGACGTGAGTCGGGGGTCAGAGCGCACCTTCAAATCCCAGTTGTCGCCAGGCTTCGTAAACCACCAGTGCGGCTGTGTTGGACAGGTTCAGGCTCCGGCTTTGTGGTCGCATGGGCACCCGCAGGCGATGTTCCGGCGGCAGTCCGTTCCGAATGTCCTCCGGCAGCCCGCGGGTTTCCGGGCCGAACATCAGGTAATCGCCATCCTGGAAACGGGCTTCATGATAGTGCTGGCTGCCCTTGGTGGTGAGCCCGAACAGCCTTTCTGGCTGTTCGCTATCCAGGAAGGCCTGATAGTTTTCATGCACTTTCACCGTGGCGTATTCGCTGTAATCCAGGCCGGCCCGTCGCATCTGTTTGTCCTCCAGGTTAAAGCCCAGGGGTTCAATCAGGTGCAGTTGGCACCCGGTATTAGCGCAGAGCCGGATGATATTCCCGGTGTTGGGCGGAATCTCCGGCTCGTACAGCACCACATGCAGCATGCAATCAGCGCTCGACCGCCAGGGCAACACCCATGCCGCCCCCAATGCACAGGGTGGCCAGCCCCTTCTTCGCGTCGCGGCGCTGCATCTCGTGCAGTAGCGTGACCAGAATGCGGCAGCCGGAGGCACCAATCGGGTGGCCGATGGCAATGGCGCCGCCGTTTACGTTGATCGTGCTGGTATCCCAACCCAGTTCTCGGTTAACGGAGATCGCCTGGGCGGCGAAGGCCTCGTTGGCTTCCACCAGATCCAGATCATCGACACTCCAGCCGGCCAGTTTCAGGCAGCGCTGGCTGGCGGGAATCGGGCCGGTGCCCATAATGGTGGGGTCAACGCCCGCGTTGGCGTGTGCCTTGATGGTAGCCAGGGGGGTCAGGCCCAATTCCTTGGCTTTCTCGGCGCTACACACGATAACGGCCGCTGCACCGTCGTTCAGCGATGACGCGTTGCCGGCTGTCACTGTGCCATCCTTCTGGAAGGCAGGGCGCAATTTGCCCAGGCCTTCGGCAGTGACACCTTCACGGGGATTTTCGTCCGTGTCGATGACGATCGGATCGCCTTTGCGTTGAGGGATGCTGATCGGAACAATCTGGCTGTCGAAATAGCCGGCCTGACGGGCTGCAACCGCTTTCTGCTGGGATGCAGCCGCAAACGCGTCCTGCTCTTCGCGGCTGATGCCGTACTTGCCGACAATATTCTCGGCAGTGACGCCCATGTGGTAATCGTTGAATGCATCCCACAGGCCGTCCTTGATCATGGTGTCGACCATGTTCCAGTCACCCATGCGTTGACCGTTGCGGCTATTGGGCAGCACGTGGGGCGCCTGGCTCATGCTTTCCTGGCCGCCGGCAATCATCAGTTCCGCGTCACCGGTGCGGATGGCCTGGACCGCCATGTGAACGGCCTTGAGGCCGGAGCCGCAGACCTTGTTGATGGTCATGGCGGGCACCGAAGCCGGAATACCGGCATTGATTGAGGCCTGGCGAGCCGGATTCTGGCCGCAGCCGGCGGTCAGAACCTGTCCCAGGACAACCTCATTGATCTGTTCCGCCGGCACGCCGGTTTCTTCAAGCAGTGCCTTGATAACAGCGGACCCCAACTGGTCGGCGCGCAAGCTGGAAAGGCCTCCGCCAAAGCTTCCTACGGCGGTACGTTTGGCAGCTACGATGACAACATCACGCATGGATTCTCTCCGGTTCTGAAAGGCGCAGGGCTAACCTGGTGTCCCGCGCAGGCAGGATGAAAACTGACCACATTGTAGCGGAAAGCGGGTGCGCACCAAAGCCACGGCGTGAGTTCCCGGGGTTTAGTGCGGGTGTTTTGGTATCAGTCCGGCGATGCGGCGCAATCGTTCCTGCCGGATCGCTTCCCCCAACGCCTTGCCCTTGTGGCCCTGGGCCATCAGCTCCCGCGCATTGACCTCGGACGCTGCGTTGGCAGACTCCTGCAGCAGGGTAATGGCAGTACCATATTGGCCGGGCTGCAGGCAGGTGAGTGCAGTCAAAAGTCGCACGAACCGTTCAGGGCGCCGCCAGACATCCGCCTCATCGAGCAGGGTCAGGATGCCCTGCTCAGTCATTCCTGTGTCCGACTGTTCGTGAAGTTGCGGTGCGAGACGGCTGGCAAGGCGTGCCAGATCCTGGCAATCGTTGGGTGCCTTGAGTGCTTGTGCACGTTGACTGGCCCGGGTTTCGGGCAGGTGGGCGAGCAGCACCGCGAAGCGGGTCGCTGTATCTGCATCCCTGGCACAAGCGCAATTCAGTGATCTCAACGCTGATGCCAGTGTAGGAGGGGCGGAGAGTTCTGGGGCCAACACCGAAAGGGCGTCGCTGGCCTGGAGCACCTCAAAGAAGGTGCCTGGATCGTTTTCATGAAGGGCTCGCTGTATCTCCTGCCAGACTCGCTCCGGTACTAGGTGGTCCACCTCACCGGATGCGGTCATCTGCCGCATAAGCGTCATGGTGCTGTCGGCGACGCGGAATCCCATTGGGGCCAGGCGGGCCGCGAAACGGGCGGTACGGAGTATTCTCAGGGGGTCTTCCGCAAAGGCTTCTGAAACGTGGCGCAGTTGCCGTGCCTTAATATCGGCTTTGCCGTTGAAAGGGTCTATCAGTTCCCCTGACGTGGACCTGGCCATGGCGTTGATGGTCAGGTCGCGACGTTTGAGGTCGTCTTCCAGGGTAACGTCGGGTGCGCTGTAGACCGCAAAGCCGTGATAGCCCCGGCCAGCCTTGCGTTCGGTTCGGGCCAGAGCATATTCCTCGCGGGTGTCGGGGTGCAGGAATACCGGGAAGTCAGCGCCGACCTGTTTGAAGCCCTGTTTCAGCATTTCTTCAGGTGTGGCGCCAACAACAACCCAGTCACGGTCCTTGACCTCGAGGCCCAGCAGTTCATCTCGTACCGCGCCACCAACCAGATAGGTTTCCATGGGTCCCGAAGTTCTCCAATGCCGGAAATTGATCCGGGGATTATCGGTGGTAGCGCGGGTCGAGGCAAACCATTCTCCTGGTTTTAGAAGGCCACTCCCAACTCGATGGCGGCGCCCAGATCCGCATCACTGAACAGCGCGCCGATATCCAGGCGAGCGCCAAATGGCGACAAACCAATACCAGCGGTGAACTGGGTTTCTTCCTCAATGCCCTCGTTGTCATCGTTGCTGGCCAGATTCTGTCGAACGCCGGCACGCAGCTGGGCATAACGGAGCACATCGAATTCCGCACCGAGGGCCAGCCACTGGGTATCATCCTCGTAGCCAAAGGCCTCCTTCTCGGTCAGGTCCAGTTCGGCGGTCAACACATGGAAGTCGCCTCGGTGGGCAATACCGGCGGTGACCATCGGATGGAGCTTTAGCTTTCGCTTTTTTTCACCCAGCTCAGGACGGCTGGCTGCCGATTCCAGATCCATCGGGATCACATTCTTTACAACGGCGCCGGTGGTCCATTCGTTGTCGTCGCCAAAGGTATAAGCCATCCCGAGATCGAAGTTCAGCCCGCTCTTGGTGGTTTCGGATTCGCTGCTGTCGAAATCATCATCGTCGAAGCCGGATACCCGCTCAGTGTACTGGAAGGTGCGAAGTTGAACGTACTTTGGCGAAAAACCGATCTGTAAGGTATTGCCATCTGACAGTTCCATGGATCGGGCGAGAGAGACGCCAACCTCAATCACTGCCGAGGCCAGAATGCTGCCGCGGGACTGCAGGTCACGGTCCAGATCAGCCGTTGCCAATGTCAGCTCGTCTGCTGTTTCCAGCTCCCGGAGAAACGCATCGTCCTGATCATCCAATTCGCCGCGAACCGTTGTCCGCAAGTTGCCGGTGGTGAAAAAGCCGATCGAGTACTCGTCAGTAGGAATGGCAGCAGCAATGGTCAATCCGGCATCAACCCGAACAGTGTCTTCATCGAACTCATTGAGTTGGCGGCGCAGGTCACCTGCAATGCGACGGGCCTCGTCGGATTCCGATACACGATTCAGCTCCTGAAAGTCATCGATGGTGTCCTGGATATCGTCAATCTGATCGATAGTCTCTTCTTCATCCGCGAATCGGGCGTTGACGGAAGGCAGAATCAAACCAAAATCATCGGACCAGTTATGCTGATCGGCAGCCAGCATTGCGGGGTTGGATAACCCTGCGGATGCGGGATGTGCCACGGCCACACCGGTGCCACCCATAGCGAAAGAACGGGAGGACATGGGTTGTTGGGGGCTGGCTATGGCAGTGGTGGTGGCCAGTGAGATTCCGATAGCAATAGCCAACTTGGTCAGGTGGTTTTCGGTCATGTATTTTCCTGTTGTGTCTTTATAGTTTTCATGGGGGTCAGACGTCACACGAGGTTCAGATTAAGGAAGTTCCTGATATTTCGCATCGGTGAACCGGTAACGGTTTGTTTTATTGGTGTAAGTGGCGGTGGATTTTTGCCGCTTATGATGGAAAGAAAAGGGGGCTTTTCGGTTTATTTAAAAATTATCAAGCACCTATGTGACATGGCGTGATTTTTTCATGGTGTCATGGAAATAAGCGTTTGCGGAGAATGAACATGACCCTGCGATGGATATTCGTATCGGTATTGGCTGCTGTAATGATTGGGTGCGCGCCGGTCGGCCAGTATCAGAATGGTAGCGACAATCGCGATCTGGAACCGATAACGGTTCGGGTCAGCGGTTTCGGAACCTATGAGGATGCGTCCAGGGACCGTTCGAACACCCGCAAGAGATTGCTTGCACGTCGTGCGTCTCAACTCGATGCCTATCGCAATCTGGCGGAGCGGGTCTACGGGACCGTCATCTTCGGTAGCTCTACCGTCAGTGACTTTGTGCTGAGCAATGACATGTTCCGTACCTACGTGGACAGCTATATCCGTGGCGCAAAAATGGTGGCGGTCAATGAACACAGTGATGGTGTGTTCGAAACTGTGATGGAGCTGAAACTGGAGACGGAATTTCGTTCCTGTGTGGCTCAGGTGTCCGACATTCAGGTTCAGGACCTGTGTCCGATTCCCGTGCCTCGTGACAGTGACAGTACGGGGGATGTGCAAGCCCGCAGCGTTGACTCCCTGTACTATCTTGATTAACCAGCTTGATTGATCCGCTCGCCTGAAAGTCCGATTGGGTAACTGAATGAATATGAACACCATCCGTTTACTGCTTGTGCTGATCCTGCTGGTTACACCGATGGCAAATGCCGTTGTGCTGGAGGGGGTGGGGCATGCCACCATCTACAGCGGTAACGTGGACGCCGCCCGGGACAAGGCCCGCGAAGCCGCATTGCGGGACGTCGCGTTGCAGTACGAAGCACAAATCACCAGCCGCGACACGATGGAAAACGGTGTCATCACGGAATCCCGCCTGCGGGTGGCGTCTTCTGCCCGTGCCCGGGATGCCCGTATCGTCGATGAGTACCGTAGTGGGGATTTACTACGCATAACAGTCAGGGCGGAAGTGTCTGAAAGCAGCCGGTGTAGTGCCGGAGACGCAGCTGGCCTGAAAAAACGGGTGGCCGTCACCGGCTTTCCGATTCTGTATCCGGATCAGGCGAGAGTTGGCCGCATTGGTGACGCCGGCGAAATCTTGCCGCAGCAGTTGCAGGCATCCCTGAGAGAGAGCGGTCGCCTTCAGGTCTACGGCGCCACAACTTCCCGTCTGTTCCAGGATCTTTTGAATGCACCTACTCAGCAGAAATTTGATAACCGGCTGACCAATGTCATCCAGGTGGCCCGCGAGCTGGATGTACAGTTCGTGGTAACGGGCGTGATTCGCGATCTCGGTGTGTCGGATCCTTCGGCCTGGGGTACGTCGGTTCTGGACAGGATGCAGCGTGGTGTTGGTATGGCTAATCAGAACCGGCGCTTTGTAGCGGACATGATGGTGTTTGACGGATTCAGCGGTGCGCCGGTCTATCAGCAACGTTTTGCCACCGAAGCACAGTGGGATGCCGGTCCCGGTGTGTCTGCCGGTTTCGACTCGGCGGGCTTCCAGGAAACCCAGTACGGTCAGGCGGTGGATAAGGTAATGGCGAACATGGGCGCGGCGGTTCAGGAAGCTCTGGCTTGCCAGCCATTCATCACTCGCATCACTCGTGTCGATGGCAGCAAGGTGACGCTGGCATCCGGCGCTACGGCCGGGCTGCGTCCGGGGGACGAGCTGCATTTGTATCGGAGTGAGAGTTTCTTCGATTCGCTCGGGGGAACGCCGGAGCTGTCTGACAGCCAAACCCGGCTAACCCTGAACAACGTCCACCCGGATTTCAGTAACGGCACGATGCCGTTGTCCGGCGGTGAGATCAATATTCAGCGGGATGATGTTGCCATCGTCTGGTGATCAGGCGGTGGCAACCCTGGCAGCGGTATCGCGGATTTTGCCCACCATGGCACGCAGGCCGTTGCCTCGGGTCGGGGAGATGTGGCGGAACAGGTCCAGCTGCTCGAACAGCTCATCAATGTCCGTGGCCAGCAGGTCCCTTGGGGTCTTGCCGTTCAGTGCCACCAGGATGATGGCGGCCAGGCCGCGCACGATCATGGCATCCGAGTCGATCAGCAGATACAGTTTGCCGCTTTCTTCATCGTAGTGATGAATCAGCCAGACCTGGCTCTGGCAGCCGTGCACATAATTTTCCTCGGTACGGGCTTCATCAGGGAATGACGGCAGTTGCTTGCCAAGGTCAATGATAAAGGCGTAACGCTCTTCCCAGTCGTCCAGAAACTCGAAGCCATCCAGAACATCTTCCAGGGTGGTGTCTTTTCCGAGCGGATTGTTCAGAAACGTTTGTTCGCAGGCAGTCATTTACAACATCCCCAGTTCAAGCTTGGCTTCGTCGGTGAGCATGTCGTTGTTCCAGGGCGGATCAAAGGTCAGCTCAACCGTCACCTTGTCGACGTTGGGGACGTACTCGACCTTGCGCTGGACATCATCGGTGATCACCGGACCCATGCCGCAACCCGCGGCGGTGAGGGTCATTTTGATGTAGACGTGGTTGCCATCTTCGGTGCCATTCTCGATCTTGCATTCGTAGATCAGGCCGAGGTCCACCACGTTGACCGGAATTTCCGGGTCGTAGCAGTTACGCATGGCTTCCCACACCTGGTTTTCGTTAACGGTGCCGTCTTCCGGGGTATCAAAACTGCTTTCCAGAGGCTGTTTGCCAAGGGCATCGGCGTCGTGGCCCTCAATGCGGGCAAGGTTGCCGTTAACCGCAACGGTAAAGGTGCCGCCCAGTGACTGTGTGATGGTCACAAAGGTATCCGACGGAATCATGATTTCGGTTCCGGCAGGAACAAGGCGGGCTTCCACCTCGCGTTTGGTCAGGACAACTTCCCGTTCTTGCATGCCTGTTCTGGCCTCGCTGTTTTCTGTCTTTGGTGTCGGATTACGCTACGCTAGTCCGACCTATGCTACGGTAAAACTCTCGCCACATCCGCACTCGGCGGTCGCATTCGGGTTGCGGAACTGGAACATGGAGTTCACACCTTCGGTGACGAAATCAATCTCGATGCCGTTCACCAGCGGCAGGTGTTCCTCTTTGACGTACACGTCCACGCCATCAATGTGAAACACCTTGTCATCGGAGGCGGCTTCTTCCACCCAATGTGTCTCGTACTTGAAACCGGAGCAGCCACTTTTCTTGATGGCCAGCCGGATACCCTTGGCGTCCGGCTTCTTGTCCAGTTGTTTGCGCACGTGTTTGACCGCACTTGGCGTCATGGTGACGGCAACGGTCGGGGTGAAGACTTCGGCTGTCATAATTCCACCTCCATCAGGCAAACAGACGCTGGATTTTCTGCAGGGCTGTGAACAATTGTTCCACCTCATCCAGCGTATTGTAAAATGCAAAGGAAGCCCGGGCTGTACCGGGAACTCCGTAGAAAGCCATCAGCGGCATGGCGCAATGGTGACCGGTGCGGATTGCGATGCCTTGCTGATCCAGCAATGTTCCTATATCGCTGGGGTGTAACCCGGCGATTTTAAAGGACATGACCGGTGCCTTATGCTTCGCGGTGCCAATGATTTCCATGCCAGGCACGGTTTCCACCAGCTGATTGGCGCGGTCCAGAAGGGCCTTCTCGGCGATTTCCATGGCGCGGCGGTCCAGACGACCCACATAGTCGATGGCGGCGCCCAGGCCGACAGCTTCGGCCACCGCTGGTGTGCCGGCCTCAAACTTGTAGGGCAGGGTGTTCCAGGTGGTGCCCTCAAACGACACACGCTCAATCATCTCGCCGCCACCCTGATAAGGGGGCATTTCTTCCAGAAGCTGCGCCTTGCCGTACAGCACACCGATGCCGGTCGGTCCGAACAGCTTGTGGGCAGAGAACGCGTAAAAATCGCAGCCCAGTGCCTGAACATCCGGCTGATAATGTGGCACTGCCTGGGCGCCATCGACCAGGGTGATAATGCCCCGGGCCTTGGCTTCCTTGATCAGCGTGGCCACCGGGTTGACGGTGCCAAGCGCGTTGGATACGTGAGTAATGGCAAATATACGGGTACGTTCATTCAGCAGGCTGTTGAATGAATCCAGATCCAGTTCGCCTTCAGGTGTGATCTGAATCGGCACGACTTTGGCGCCGGTTCTCTCGGCCACCATCTGCCAGGGCACGATATTGGCATGGTGCTCCATCTGGCTTACCAGGATCTCATCACCGGCTTTCAGGCGAGGGGCCAGGCCGTTGGCTACCACGTTAATGGCTTCGGTGGTGCCACGGGTCCAGATAATTTCCCGGGTACTCTCGGCATTGAGGAAGCTACGGACGGTTTCCCGTGCGCCTTCGAATGCCGCTGTGGCGCGGTCGCCCAGGGTGTGGGCGCCACGGTGAACATTGGAGTGCATCTCCCGGTAATAACGGTCCATGGCATCCAGCACGGCCACCGGCTTCTGGGCTGAGGCACCATTGTCCAGATACACCAGCGGCTTGCCGTTCACCTGCTGTGACAGGATCGGAAAGTCACGGCGAATGGCGTCAACGTCAAACGCTGTTTTCTTGGCTGTGTTGGCCACGGACAGATCTGTCATAACCGGTCACGCCCCCTCGAAGGTCTGATCAAAGAACTGGTTCAGTCGGGTGTGGGCGGTATCCCGTACCTGCTCCACCGGAATCTGCTCAACCAGTTCATTAATGAAGGCCATGGTGAGCAAAACGTTGGCTTCCCGCCGGCCTATGCCGCGGGATACCAGGTAGAACAACGATACTTCATCCAGTTGCCCTATCGTTGCGCCGTGAGCACACTTGACGTCGTCCGCGTAGATCTCAAGCTCAGGCTTGGTATCTATCTCTGCACCGTTAGACAGCAGCAGGTTCTTGTTGTTCATGTCCGCATTGGACTTCTGGGCGTCCTGATGAATATGGATGCGGCCATTGAAAACGGCATGTGACTGGTCGGCTGCAATGTTGCGATAGGTTTCTTGGCTGTTGCAGTGGGCCGCCACGTGCTCGATGGTGGTGTGGTTGTCGTAGTGCTGTTTGCCCTGGGTAACAACCACGCCGTTGAGCTTGCACTCTGCGCCTTCGCCTTCCAGGCGAACCTGCAGATCGTGCCGGCGCAGTGGGCCGCCAAAGCCGACGCAGTGGCTTTCAAAGCGCGAATTGCGCTGTTGACTCACACCGGTTGCTCCGATGTGCTGAACATTTTCGCCTTCCATATTGAGGCGGACGCTGGTGACATTGGCGCCGTCCCCCAAAGTGAACTCCGTGACGGTGTTCACCATGACGGGCTCACCGCCGCTGGAGATATACTCCTCCACCAGGGTGATCTGGCTGTGACGACCGGCATCCACGAATATGCGGGGATACGCGGAACCACTGGCATCGGCGTTGACTTCATGAACGATGAACAACGGCTGGTCCAACACGGCATTTGGCTTCAGGCGGATCAGCAGGCCGTCCTCGAAACGGGCGGAGTTGAGCCGGGCCATCTGCACGACGCCCTTGTCTGAAGAGCTGTTCAGCGTGCTGTCCATGCGATCCGCCAGGCTGGCGGCCTCGACGTCATCCAGGTCGCCAAAGCGTTCAATGGAGATGCCGTCCAGGTCCGGGTAATCACTGGCTTCCGGCAGCATTACGCCGTTCAGGAAGGCCACCTTGTAACCAGGTACTGCCAGTCCGCTACCGGTTTTACCCTCGGCGGGCAGCGAGATGGCCATGTCGTCGGTCAGCTTCAGGTACTTGCTGGAGTACTTCCAGTTCTCAGTTTTGCGAGTCGGCAGTGGCATGTCGACCAGTGCTGTACCCCTTTGTTTACGCAGCGCCAACAGCGGCTCAGGCAGGGATTGCCCGGCCGGATGAAGGAACGCGGCAGAAAGTGTTGGTGCTGGTTTCATTCCGCTCTCCCTCAATTGGCTGAGTTGGCTGCTGCTTCTTCTTCGTCTTTGATGCCGAGCCAGCCGTAACCGCGCTCTTCCAGTTCCAGGGCCAGTTCGCGACCACCAGACTTGACGATCTTGCCGCCGGCCAGCACATGAACGTGGTCCGGCACAATGTGGTTCAGCAGGCGCTGGTAGTGAGTCACCATCAGGATGGCGCGATCCTCAGCGCGCAGGGCGTTGACGCCATTGGACACCACCTGCAGGGCGTCGATGTCGAGACCGGAATCGGTTTCGTCCAGGATCGCCAGCTTCGGTTGCAGCAGCAGGGCCTGCATGATTTCGTTGCGTTTTTTCTCACCACCGGAGAAGCCTTCGTTAACGCCACGCTTGAGGAAGGCCGGGTCCAGATCGACCTGCTTCGACACTTCCTTCGCCAGTTTCATGAACTCAGCGGCGTTCATTTCGGCCTCGCCCTTATGATGGCGCATTGCGTTCACAGCGGTACGCAGGAACTGAAGGTTGCTGACGCCGGGAATCTCCACCGGGTACTGGAACGCCAGGAATATGCCTTCACGGGCACGCTCCTCGGTTTCCAACTCCAGCAGGTTTTCACCGTTCAGGGTGATTTCACCTTCGGTAATCTCAAATGCCTCATTGCCTGCCAGCACCTGGGACAGGGTACTCTTACCAGAGCCGTTGGGGCCCATGATGGCGTGAACTTCCCCGGCCTTGATTTCCAGGTTGATGCCCTTGAGGATTTCCTTGCCCTCAACGGAGGCGTGCAGGTTCTTGATACTGAGCATTTGTCGGGTTCTCTCTTCTCTAAACTGTATGAGTTCGTTTTTCTGCCGGTGTGTGCAGACCGCTGTTAACCAACGGAGCCTTCAAGGCTCACTTCCAGCAGCTTGCCGGCTTCAACCGCAAATTCCATCGGGAGCTCTTTGAACACTTCTTTACAGAAGCCGTTCACGATCATGGATACCGCCTGCTCCGGATCGATACCACGCTGACGGCAGAGGAACATCTGCTCGTCGCTGACCTTGGAGGTGGTGGCCTCGTGCTCAACAATGGCGGATTTGTTCTTGCTCTCGATATACGGGAACGTGTGGGCGCCGCAGCGGTCACCGATCAACAGCGAGTCACACTGCGTAAAATTGCGGGCGCCTTCCGCGCCGGGGCCGAATTTCACCAGGCCGCGGTAGGCGTTGGAGCTTTTACCAGCAGAAATACCCTTGGAGATGATGGTGCTGGAGGTGTTTTTGCCCAGGTGAATCATCTTGGTTCCGGTATCCGCCTGCTGGTGGTTGTGGGTCAGTGCCACCGAGTAGAACTCGCCGACGCTGTTATCACCACGCAGCACGCAGCTCGGGTACTTCCAGGTCACGGCGGAACCGGTTTCGACCTGGGTCCAGGAGATCTTGGAGTTCTTGCCAATGCAGGCACCGCGCTTGGTCACGAAGTTGAAGATGCCGCCTTTACCATTCTCATCACCGGGATACCAGTTCTGAACGGTGGAGTACTTGATCTGGGCGTCATCCAGGGCAACCAGTTCCACAACAGCAGCGTGCAGCTGGTTTTCGTCGCGCATGGGCGCAGTACAGCCTTCCAGGTAGCTGACGTAGCTGCCTTCGTCGGCGATGATCAGGGTGCGCTCGAACTGCCCGGTGTTAGCCGCGTTAATACGGAAATAGGTGGACAGCTCCATGGGGCAGCGCACGCCCTTGGGCACATAGACGAAGGTACCGTCGGAGAATACGGCAGAGTTAAGTCCGGCAAAGAAGTTGTCACCGTGAGGCACAACTGAGCCCAGATACTTCTGTACCAGTTCCGGGTAGTCGCGGATGGCCTCGGAAATGGAGCAGAAAATCACCCCGGCCTTGGCCAGTGGCTCCTTGAAGGTGGTGGCCACCGATACCGAGTCGAACACGGCATCAACGGCGACGCCGGCGAGCTTTTCACGCTCGTGCAGCGGAATGCCCAGTTTTTCGTAGGTTTTCAGCAGTTCCGGATCCACTTCGTCCAGACTCTGGGGCATGTCTTCCTTACGCTTGGGCGCGGAATAATAGGAAATCGAGTTGTAGTCGATCTTCGGATAGCCCACGTGAGCCCAGTTTGGCTCATCCATTTCCTGCCAGCGACGATAAGCTTTCAGGCGCCATGCCAGCATCCATTCCGGTTCTTTCTTGATCCCGGAAAGGCGGGCGATAACGTCTTCATTCAGTCCGGGCTCGAACGTATCGGATTCGATGTCTGTTACGAAACCGTGTTCGTATTCCCGTTTGATCAGCTCGTTCACCTCTTGGTCGGTGGTCGCCATGATCGTCGCTCCGTATTCTCTCATCGTGGGCTTGTAGCCCTTGGTGTCGCCGTCAGTCGCGTTGTCGGATCTGACTGGCGGATGTCATCAGTTTGGGTGTTGCAGCGGTCGCTCATCCTGTGAGTGCGCCCTGCAATCGGTTTTTGGATGCTGGATTTTCCTCGCCCGCCTGCCGCTCTGGGGCAGGGTAAAGGGGCGGATCCACCTCTTCTGGCGAGCGATTATACAATACCATAGTAAAATAGTCAGGTATTAAATTGAACGCACGGTGATTATACCTTAATCGACCCACGGGGCACTAAGGGGCTGGCAATCGGGGTGATAGTCTGGTCGTTTTCAGAACTGAATTGGTTGGGGAGAGCGTCGGGCGGGTCTGCCTCCCAAAACACGCCGTGAACCCATCCATGGGGGCTCCGTCTTGCCATCCTTGGCAAGACAGGGTTTTGGGAGGCAGACCCGCCCGACGCTTCAGACTAATTGCTGTTCTCCGGTGGGCAGGATTCGGGTGAGGTAGCTGTGATCAAGTGATGCCGGGAGTTGCCCGGGTGTGGGAATGCGAACGATATGGCCGCTGCCGGGCGCATAACTCATAGCTTCGCCATTTCGGTTTTCCATCGCATCAGCAGAGAAACGAATGTTGCCCGCAGGTGTGATCAGTTCCAGTTGATCCCCCGGGGCGAATTTGTTTTTGACGTCGATGGTCAGCCAACGGTCGTCCGTGTCGGCGATGGTTCCGACAACTTGCTGGGTGCCGAGGAAAGAAGAGCCCTGTTCATAGGTCTGGTATTCCCGGGGCAGGTGGCGGCGCAGGAAGCCCTCGGTGTAGCCGCGGTTGGAGAGGGCTTCGAGTTCGTTCATCAGGCTCATATCAAAGGGCTTGCCATTCACTGCTTCGTCGATGGTCCGGCGGTACACCTGGGTGGTGCGGGCAACGTAGTAGGTGCTTTTGGTGCGGCCTTCGATTTTCAGGGAGTGCACGCCCATCTTGGCCAGTTCCGCTACGTGCTGGACCGCACGCAGGTCCTTGGAGTTCATGATGTAGGTGCCATGTTCATCCTCGTAGGCGGGGATGAAGCTGCCGGGGCGGTTGGGCTCTTCCAGCAGGATCTCTTTTGGCTCCATTTGTTGAACACCGTGGCTGACGGAGGTGGCGATCAGGTCGCCGGTGTGATCATGGGTGTGTTGCACTTCCTTGTAGTTCCAGCGGCAGGCGTTGGTGCAGGCGCCCTGGTTGGCGTCGCGATGGTTCATGTAGCCAGATAGCAGGCAGCGGCCTGAGTAGGCCATGCACAGTGCGCCGTGTACGAATACCTCCAGTTCCATTTGCGGCACTTTTTCGCGGATTTCGCGTATCTCGTTGAGGGCCAGTTCTCGTGACAGAATCACGCGGCTGATGCCCTGGCGCCGCCAAAATTCCACGGTGGCCCAGTTGACGGCATTTGCCTGCACTGACAGGTGAATAGGCTGCTCTGGCCATTTTTCCCGTACCAGCATGATCAGGCCAGGGTCGGACATGATCAGGGCGTCCGGCTTATGCTCAAGCACCGGTTCCAGATCTCGCAGGTAACTTCGTACTTTGTCGTTGTGTGGTGCGATGTTGGACACCAGGTAAAACTGTTTATCCAGTTGGTGGGCTCGCTCGATTCCGGTGCCCAGGGCCGCAATATCCCTGAAACTGTTGTTGCGTACTCTCAGTGAATAGCGCGGCTGGCCTGCATATACAGCGTCGGCGCCATAGGCAAATGCGATTTCAAGATGCTCGGGAGTGCCTGCAGGGGCGAGTAGTTCCGGGATATTCATGGGAGCTCCAAGGAAGATTTGGCCGGGCATTCTGCCTTATCGGAAATTCCATTCCCTTGATCCTGCTCAAAGGTCGTATTGATTGTTTTCGGCTAACATGTGTACGCTATTTGCATTGGCATATCGGGCCATAGCCCAGGTTAGGAGGAGCAACAAATGTCATCAGAGCCTCTGAGGAAAGAGGTAGCACGGGCGACCCTCAGTTCAAGAGTGAGTTCACTGATCAGTGTGCAGCTGACTCGCGGTAAGGTGGGGGTTGAGGCGGTGGCGTCGCAGCTGCATATGAGCCGCTATACCCTGCACAAGAAACTGAAGCGGGAGGGGCTGACCTTCGCGCGCTTGCTGGAGGACGTTCGCCGCAGGCAGGCATTATCCTACATGCAGGACAAAACCAAGCCGCTGGTGGAAATTGCCGAGCAGCTTGGTTTCTCTGAGCTCAGTGCATTCAGCCGGGCATTCAAGCGCTGGATGGGCACTTCTCCGGCTGAATACCGTTCAATCAGGCTTTCTTGAACACCAGTGTACCGTTGGTGCCACCAAAGCCGAAGCTGTTGCTCATGACCAGGTCGAGATTCTGGTTATCCATGCGTTCCCGCACGATAGGATAGCCTTCTGCACCAGGGTCCAGATTCTGGATGTTGGCGGACGGGGCGATGAATCCTTCCCGTTGCATGATCAGGCTGTAAATGGCCTCATGTACGCCAGCGGCACCCAGGGCATGTCCACATAGTGGCTTGGTGGAGCTCAGTGGTGGGATCTTGTCGCCGAAGGTTTCCCGCAATGCTTTCAACTCGGTCACGTCACCGGCAGGTGTGCTGGTGCCATGGGTATTTACGTAGCTGATTTCGCCTTCCACGTTCTTCATGGCGTGCTGCATGCAGCGTACTGCACCTTCACCGCTCGGGGCGACCATGTCGGCACCATCCGATGTGGCACCAAAGCCAACAAGTTCGGCCAGGATGTTGGCGCCGCGCGCTTCCGCGTGCTCAAGGGCTTCCAGAGCCAATACTCCGCCACCACCGGAGATAACAAAGCCATCCCGGTCCGTATCGTAGGTGCGGGAAGCCAGTTCCGGTGTGTCGTTGTATTTGGTGGACAGTGCTCCCATGGCATCAAACAGCAGGCTCAGGGTCCAGTGGATATCCTCACCGCCACCGGCAAACATGACGTCCTGGCGGCCCAGGGCAATCAGATCTGCTGCGTGGCCAATGGCATGCGCGCTGGTGGCGCAGGCGGAGGTGATGCCATAGTTGATGCCGCGGATGCCAAAGCCCGTTGCGATGGAGGCATTGATGGCGCTGCCCATGGTGCGCGGCACCCGATAGGGGCCAACACGGCGGAGACCACGGTCACGATGGGTATCGATGGCATCCAGCAGTTCAACCGTAGAGGCACCACCCTGGCCAAAAATGATACCCGTGGTATCAGCTTTGATGTGCTTGTCGGTCAGGCCAGACTGTTCGATTGCCTCACGCATGGCCAGGTAGGTATAACCGGAGGCCGGACACATGAAACGCCAGAGTTTACGGTCGATCAGTTCCGGAAGGTTCAGGTTGATCTGACCGCAGACATGACTGCGCAGGCCGTTGTCCCTTGCTTCCTCGCTAAACCCGATGCCGGGACGGGATTCCTTCAGGGATTGGGTCACTTCTTTCTGATTGGTACCTAGGCTGGAAACAATGCCCATGCCGGTAATTACAACGCGACGCATCTGGTTAACTCCTAAAAATCATCAGTCGAGGTGAACATGCCAACCCGGAGGTCCTTGGCAGTGTAAATTTCCCGGCCGTCCACTTCCATCCGGCCATCGGCAATCGCCATGGTCAGTTTGCGCCTGATCACGCGTTTGAGATCCAGGCGGTAGGTTACCTTTTTGGCGCTGGGTAGCACCTGACCGGTAAATTTCACTTCACCAGCACCTAGAGCGCGTCCCTTGCCTTCACCTCCACCCCAGGCGAGGAAGAAACCGACCAATTGCCACATGGCGTCCAGGCCCAGGCACCCGGGCATAACGGGATCGTCGACAAAGTGCACCTTAAAGAACCAGAGGTCCGGGTTGATGTCGAGTTCGGCTACCAGACTACCCTTGCCATACAGGCCATCATCGTCTGCGATATGCGTGACGCGGTCGAACATCAGCATTTCATTAATGGGCAGCCGCATGGAGCCAGGGAAGAGTTCGCCGTGGCCGCATTTGATCAGCTCTTCTTTATCAAAATGATCCGGGTACATAGTGCCGTTATCTCTGTTACAGAATGGTTTACTGATACTTTAGCTGTTATTTCGCGAGTCGCTATTGACCTTTAGTGGATGATTTCAGGAAAAGGTTCAGCTGTTGGGGGTGGTGTTGACCGTCATCAATGACCAGTAGGGAGGCCACTGTTATGGTGCATGAAACGACGAAATAAGCGGTCTATTGGGGGGTGAATGCCTATGTCCGGTGAGTGTCGCGATATTTACGGTGATATCCGGTGTGATGGCAGTCGAATCTGCGTGACGTTGCATCGAGAGCTTGGTCACTCTCCGGAATCCGTCTGGAAGATGTTGACGGATTCGGTATGCCTGAGTCAGTGGCTGGCTCCCGGGGTACTTGAGCAGGAAGTGGGTGGCCGAATCAAACTGGATTTTGGCAACAGTGGAACCCCTATTGATTGTCGAATCAGGGCGTTCGAACCGAATCGGTTGCTTTCCTATTCCTGGAGTGCCGGAGAGGATCCGGAAAGGCCGCTGACCTGGGAGCTGAGGGAGTATCGGGGAGGCACGCGGCTGAGTCTCACGCTGTTGCTGCCCAATGACCACCTTCTGGCCATTTCCTGTGCTGGCTGGGACGCCCATCTGGAAATGTTGATGGCAGCGCTGGAAGGCATCAGCATTCATTTCCCGGCCGCCCGTTTTCGGGAGGCCAGGGCTGTGTTTGCAGAGCTGTTGAAGCAAAAGCTGGTCGCCTGAATGGTGCCAGCCTCGTCGTTCATGTAAAAACGGGCCTCAGTAGAGGCCCTTTTTTTTTGATTCTATGTGGGCGAGGGTATCAGCCGGGACGACCGTCCGGCCTGGGGCTGGTGAGTATTCCGGTGTACTGGATCAGAAAAACACTGTAAGCGAATAGCCACAGGGCGGTACTGCCGCCAATACCCGGGTGCCATGGAATGACACCGAAGGCCGTCAGGACGCGCACCAGCACAGCCAGATGGATGGCAATGAACGCCGCCACCATACCTTTTGGCAGCACCAGGGGCCGCCCGGTATGCCCCAGAGAGACCCGCGCGATAACGCCAAGTATCAGGCCGCCAACTGCGCCGGTGCCGGCAGCATGGGTCCAGGCCGCCGCCGGCCAGCCAGCGACTATGGACCCGGCGAGCAAGACGAGGGCGACGGGTACCCAGAGTATGGACAGGTGCAGAATCCAGAGTAGCGGTTCTTTCCGGACCAGCCAGCCTTTCCAGCCTGCCAGACGAACCAGCATCAATGTGGCTGCCAGTATGGCGAGGACTGCTGTGGCTGTCTGCCAGCCTGTGACCAGCGAAACCAGTAACAGGACCATGCTGAACAGGGTTGCCATATCCAGGGCAGGGATGGTCTTGACCGCTGAGCTATCCAGTCCCCGCTGGCGTAGCCATCCGGTCGAGAAAGCGGGGGTAATGCGGCCTCCGATAATGCTGATCAGCGTCATGGCGACGATCAGTGCGCCGTAACTGAAGGCGGCATCCAACCGACTGACGAAACCGATTTGCATCAGCCACAACAACCCCAGCACCACCAGGATCATCAGTTGCCGTTTCTGCCTGGCCCGCCAGATACGCCAGCCGGCATCCACCATAACCAGTGGCAGGAACGCCAGGTTGACTCCCTGTACCAGCCAGTCGGGCAGGTCCGCACCCAGGGCCAGCAACAAACGGCCTGCCAGCCAGACGCTCCAGAGCAGGGCCAGGCGAATGCCATGGGTGCGTTCTGTTTGTGTCCATACACAGACTGCTGTGAGAAGGAAGCCTGCAATCGCTGCAGACAGGAAACCAAACAGCATTTCGTGCTGGTGCCAGAACAGTCCCGGCATGGCCAGTGGGAGTTGAATGGATCCGCTGACCTGCAATACCCAGACGGGAATGGCGAACAGTGCCAGCACCGTCATTGACAGGAAGAAGATGCGGAAAGGGTAGCCGAAGAGTTGGCTGATCCTGTTGATCCCGCCGAGTGCGGACGTTGAGGTGGCCTGCATGGGTATGGCTCCACTGGTGGTGCATTTATAAGAATCATTCTGCATGAATGTTATTGGGGAAAGATATACCCAGTTGGCGGTATCTTTGCGTACAATGCCGCTATCACTTTGATTGACAAAGGAATGAAGTATGAGTGCCTACCTGATCCTGAAACAGGTTCACATGACCACGGCGTACCTCACCGTTACCCTGTTCGCCTTGCGGTTGTTGCTGGATGCGGTGGGCAAGCCTGACTGGCGACAAACGCCATTACGCTGGATTCCTCACGCCAACGACACGATTCTGCTGGTGGCCGCTATCAGTCTGTTGTTTGTCACGCCCTGGATGCCGTTTGTCCACGGCTGGCTGACGGCCAAGATTTTCCTACTGGTTGGCTACATTGTGGCGGGGGTGTTCGCAATGAAGCTGACCGCAAGCCTCACGGTCCGGTGGGTGGCATCGGTTCTGGCGCTGGTTCAGATCATGGCCATCTTCCACCTGGCCATGACCAAACCGTTCTGAACGGGCGTATTACTGGCGGAGACTATCGGCCCCTCGAATTCTCCGCTACTTCCCGGGTCAGCTCCTGTAGCTGCTGTTGCACGGCCCTGAGCTGACGGGTAATTTCATCCCGCTCGTCGTGGGCTTGCTGAGCCTGCTTGGCATTCTGCTCTTCGCTCATGACTTCCAGGATCGCTCCGATCATCATGTTCAGGAATACAAACGCGGTCAGGAAGATAAAGGTCAGATAGTAGATCCAGCTCAGAGGGTACTGCTCCATGGTTGCGTACATGACATCCGTCCAGTCCTCAAACGTGGCGACCCGGAACAGCGTGAGCATGGCGATGGCCACATCTCCCCAGAGATTTTCGTCCACATTGGCGAAGAACATCGACCCCATGGCGGCGTAGATATAGAAGATGATAAACATCAGCAGGGCGATGTAGCCCATGCGCGGAATGGCCTTAAGCAGTGAGTTGATCAGGAACCGAAGTTCCGGTACCACTGACACTAGGCGCAGTACCCGGAATACCCGCAACAGGCGGCCTAACAGCACGGCTTCGGAATTATCCAGCGGGATCAGGCTGCCAATGACCACCAGCGTGTCGAACAGGTTCCAGCCATCAAGGAGGAATCGCTTCTTGTCGGCACAGACGCTGAAACGGAAGAGAATCTCGATCAGGAAGAACAGCGTGATGGCACTATCGAGAACACTCAGCACCTGCTCGACCAGGGGTGGCATATCATAGGTTTTGGCGCCAATGGTTAGCGCCGACAGAATAATGATGGCGATGACTGCGCCCTGAAAAACCTTGCTGGTTTCAATGCGGCGCAGTTGTTCAAAACCGTTGGTCGGACTCAGTTCGGACGACATGGACGTCAGCGGCTCCAGATAGTTCGCGGAGCCCGAATTCTAAAGGCCAAAGGCCCGGTTGGGTAGCGCATTGTTCAATCAGGCGCTGGAGAGAATGATCTGCCACTGCTCATCGGTAACGGGCATTACTGACAGTCGGTTACCGCGCCTGATCAGTGGCAAACCCTCCAGTCCGGACATGGACTTGATCTCATCGAGGGAGATCAATCGCTTCAGCTTCCGTACATAGGTCATATCCACCGCCTGCCAGCGGGGTTTCTCTTTTGTACTTTTTTCATCGTAGTAAGGGGAGTCGGAATCAAACTGGGTTGGATCCGGGTAGGCACTGTGAACCACCCTGACGATACCGGCGATCCCAATGTGTTTGCAGCTGGAATGGTAGATGAAAACCTCGTCTCCCTCTGCCATCTTTGCCAGAAAATTCCGCGCCTGATAATTGCGTACGCCGTCCCAGGGGATGGTCTGGTGTTCTGCCTTCGCAAAGTCATCAATGCTGCATTCAGACGGTTCGGTTTTTACCAGCCACTTTGACATGTTCAGCTCCGCACGTTTGGAAGCTTGCCATTATATAGAAAAAAGCCCCCGACTAGCGGGGGCGAAGATAGCGCAAGTGAGGCCGTTACTTCAGCGGCGCGTGGCCGTTTGCGGTATGGGAATCCTGTCTGACCGGCCGGTTGAGCGGGTAAAACAGTTGTGGCGAGGCCAGCTCCGGCAGATCGGTTTTGGTCTCATGGGCCGCCCACTCCACACGCTCGGCAGAACGGATGGCGTAGTGCATCCAGGCCAGCGCTGCCGCCACGATCACGAACATCAGCATGAAGCTGCTTTGCCATACCCCGGTGATGTCATTGAGGATGCCGAAGGTCAGAGGCAGAAGGAAACCGCCAAGACCGCCAATCATCCCGACAACGCCTCCAACTGCGCCGACATGACCGGGGTAGTAGACCGGAATATGCTTGTAAACAGCGGCCTTGCCCAGTGACATGAAGAAGCCAAGTATGAAGATGAGTGCTACAAACGGCACCAGACTGATCTCCAGGAAGAAGCGAATGTCGCCGTTTATTCCCTGGACCACGTATTCGGTTGGCGGATAGCTGAGCAGGAACGTGCACACCACAGACGCCATAAATGTCCAGTACATGACGCGACGGGCACCGAAGTGATCCGACATCCAGCCGCCAAGGATGCGGAACAGTGACGCAGGAATCGTATAGAGCGCGGCGATCATTCCGGCAGTTTTCACATTCAGGCCGTACACCCCGATCAGGTAGTGAGGCAGCCAGAGAGCCAGGGCTACAAAGGCCCCGAACACGAAGAAGTAGTAGAGCGCGAAGCGCCACACCCGCAGCTCTTTCAGGGGCTTCATCTGCTCCAGGAAGGATCGGGATTGACTTTGGGCGCGCTCGGCGGCGAGGGGATCTTCCTTGGCCAGGATGATGAACAGTACGCCCATGATGGCAAGCACCGTGGCGTAAACCTGGGCTGTACCCTGCCAACCGAGAGCCACCAGCAGGAATGGCGCACCAAAGTTCGTGACCGCGGCGCCCACGTTACCGGCCCCGAAAATGCCCAGTGCTGTTCCCTGACGCTCCCGTTCAAACCAGGCTGCGGTGTAGGTTACGCCCACGATGAAAGAGCCGCCCGCCAGGCCCACTCCCAGGGCTCCAACCAGCAACATCAGATAACTGTTAGCGAAGGTCAGCAGATAGACGCACAGGGACGTCGTCAGCATCAACACACCAAACACCCAGCGGCCACCGTAGCGGTCCGTCCAGATTCCCAGGAACAGCCGGCTGATGGATCCGGTGAGGATAGGTGTGGCCATCAACAGGCCAAGTTGCGTATCCGACAGGCTAAAATCCTGGCTGATCTTGATGCCGATGATGGAAAAGATGGTCCAGACAGCGAAACACAGGGTGAAGGCAAATGTGGATATGCCAAGCGCCCGATTTTGCTCTGGTCTTGATGGGGTTGTGGCCATGACCTTTCCTCTTAAAAGTCGATAGACAATGTTGCAAAAGCCGGCTTTTTAGAGAGAGCCGGCCAAAGCTCTGAGTGTTCCCGTCGCTTGTTATGGGTTCTTGATGTAAGCCCCCTTGCGCAGGTAGAACCACCAGTTCACCAACAGGCACACGGCATAGAACACAGCGAATCCGTACATGGCTAATTCGGGGGTGCCAGCCTGGATTTCCTGGCCCATCACTCTTGGGGCAATGAACGCGCCATAAGCGGCAACAGCGGAAGTCCAGCCAAGCACCGGGCCTTTTTGCTGCTGGTCGAAAATCACGCCTATGCTGCGGAAGGTAGAGCCGTTGCCAATACCGCTGGCGGCGAACAGCACGATGAACAGAGTCAGGAACACCGGGAAGTAGGCGTTGGGATCGGTGGAGTTGTAGGCCAGCATCATCACATAGCCTGTTGCCACAGACGCCACCACCATGACCGCAGAGATGACCTGGGTGACGATGGAGCCGCCCATCTTATCGGAAATCCAGCCACCTACCGGGCGGATCAGGGCGCCCACGAACGGTCCCATCCAGGCCCAGGTCAGGGCGCTGGGGGCGTCTGGGTTGGTCACGCGGGTCACGGTGCCATCCGCAGCCACCTCCATCATGTTGCCGAAGATCACGCTGATGGACAGGGGCAGGGCAGCGGAGAAACCGATGAATGAACCGAAAGTGAGAATGTACAGCACGGTCATTGACCAGGTGTGCTTGTTGCTGAAAATGGCAAACTGTTTCTGGATGTTGGGCTTGATGTCACCCGGAATAAGCCGCAGGAGAACCAGTGTCAGGATAATGGTCAGCGGCAACGCCACCCACATGTTCAGGATGCCCAGCGCATAGACGCCGACCAGTGATGTGCCAAGGCCAACGCCGTAAAGACCGAGAATTTTACCGAATGCCGAAGCGGGCTTGCCGGGGCTCGGGGTAATGGTGCGCAGATTGTTCATGCCGAACCAGCCAGCGAGCGCCAGTGGGATCAGGAAGATTAACCAGATAAAGCCCGCATTCTGAATCCAGGTCTCGGTACCGGCTTCGATTCGCCCGATCAGGGTGCCGCTCGGACTTTGCAGTTCCATTGGTCCGCCTGCCACAGCGCCAAAAACGCCAACAGTCATCACCAGTGGAATCAGGATTTGCATGGTGGTGACGCCAAAGTTACCGAGCCCGGCATTCATGCCCAGTCCATACCCCTGTTTGCTCTTCGGAAAGAACGAACTGATGTTGCTCATGGAGCAGGCAAAATTACCGCCGCCAATGCCTGATAACAGCGCCAATGCCTGGAACACGATGAACGGTGTGTCCGGATTCATCAGAGCGATACCGGTGCCAAGGGCAGGGATCATCAACAGGGCCGTGGTCAGGAACACCGTATTCCGACCGCCGGCAATCTTGATCATGAAGGAGGCGGGAATCCGCAGGGTGGCGCCGGAAAGCCCCGCAATAGCAGTGAGAGTGAACAGTTGTTCGACCGTGAAAGGAAAGCCCAGATTTTTCATCTGGGTGGTGATCATCCCCCACATCAGCCAGACAGCGAAGCCGATCAGCAGGCTGGGGATGGAAATCCACAAATTGCGGGAGGCGACCTGCCTGCCCTCCTCCTCCCAGAATTCTTCATTCTCGACATCCCAGGTTGCGATGTCAGCGTTGGTTTTTGCCATGATAGCTGCTCCTTGAGTTGCAAACCCCTGGCCACGACAACGGCGGCAGTCAGGTAATGGGGCCATTTTGCAAACGGAAGGAGGGAGGGGATCGTGATAAATATCAAGGACAGGATCGACCACATGATCCTGGTGTTTTCGATTGATCAGAAGGTGGGAAAAGGCTCTTTATAATCTTTTAAAAACAATCTTTTATGGCGGTAATACACCCAATGGAGTAGTTGGTTTGACTTCCGGCGCAGTAGAGGTAGCCAATCATTTCCGGCGGTGAAGACTGCGACAACGCACGACAGCTTCCCTGCTGTCTGCGAGTTAACCTGGTGGTGATCGGGCAGCCAGATCAGGCTGCGTGGGGAAGCACGCCGTAGTAAATGGCGCTGAAATGCAGTGCGCTGCCGCCGACGACAAACAGGTGCCACACGGCATGCATATAAGGAACGCGGTCGGCCAGGTAGAAAATGACGCCCGCGGTATAAGCCACGCCACCGGCTATGGTCAGGTGCAGGGCCGTTTCACTCAGGTTGGCCACCAGATCTGATGAGGCAAAGGTGATTAGCCAGCCCATTGCTACGTAGATGCCCACTCTCGCCAGTTTGAAGCGGTTCTTGAAAATCACCTTGAGCACGACACCGGTGATGGCCAGGGACCAGATGATCGCGAACAGCGTCCAGCCGGTGGTGCCACGCATGTTAACCAGTAGAAACGGAGTGTAGGTACCCGCAATAAGGAGAAAGATGGCGCAGTGATCCAGTGTTTTGAACGCGGCTCGCCATTTCGGGTGACGGACACCGTGATACAGCGCTGAGGCCATATACAGCAAGATCAGCGACGCACCAAAAATGCTGAAGCTGACAACCTTCCAGACGTCTCCCATCTGGCTGGCGGCGACAATCAGTACCACGGTGCCGATAACGCTGAGAATCGCACCCAGTCCGTGAGTAGCGCTGTTCAGCCACTCCTCAATTCGGTGATGTATGGTCTGTACGGTTTCCGGGGTTTTCATTGCTTTGGGATCCAAGTCTGTCATGGCTGCTACCGTACTTCAGCGTACAGGTGTACGCAATGGCTAAAGTGTGATGGTTGTGTGAAGTCATTCAAAAGTGCCGGGCAATGCTTGGAAATTCTCCCCCGGGGCTATTTGTGTTCCGGTTTGAGTGCACTCTTGATCCGGGAAAACGTGGCCGGCACGACGCCCAGCCAGGAAGCCAGCTGATTATCAGGCACCCGTTTGACCAGTTCCGGGTATTCCTCCAGTAGCAGCAGGTATCGCTCCCGGGCAGACATGGTCTGCTTGCGGAATTCACGCATGCTGGTGAGCTCGGCGAGTTCTTCGGTCAGTGCCAGGGCAAAGCCATTCCATACGCCTTCCCCCTGTTTTTGCAGGGTTGAGCGGAAGGCTGTGAAATCTGCTACCCACAGGGTTGCCGGTGTTACGGAGGTCAGGCAAAGGGTATTACGGGCTGTCCGGCTGCGGCCGAATACTGGCCAGACCATGTCTCCCTCGGTGAAAAAATGGTGCACGGCGGTCTTGCCACTTGGCGATTCACGAAAGAGCCGCAGAATACCGTACTGGATCAGATACACGTGTTCCCAGGGGGCATCGTGCCGTTCCAGCGAGTGTTCCGTGTCCACCCTGCGTTGATGGAACAGGCGAGACAGGTCACTGAGGAACAGGTGCTCCGGCGATGTTGGATTGTTGCTCAGGTGTATGCCAAAAACCCGGCTGAGGCTGTTGACCAGTGCCTGCTGGGCTCCGGCCGCCTGCACATTGAGGATCTCCGGGTTGTTGTCGCTCAGATAGCAGGGAGCGGATGACAGAGATGAGCCGGTTTGCATTCTCGTTACCTGTAAGCTCTATTACGGTCAGTTATTCTGGAGTATTCCAGTAAATAAAACGCATGTTAAATGACTTGAATCATTAAGCATTATAGGCGGAATCAATAACACCGAAAGCGTAGAGGGAGTGATAGACTTTCCGGCTTGAACTCATCCTTCAGGTACTCTCCGGAGCTCCCATGGCAGCGGCCCTGGCCCTTTTCTACAAACTGCTTCCCCTCTACGTCACGGTTGCGCTCGGGTGGGTAGCGGGCCGGTATCTCGGGGCCAGCGGCAAGCACATTGCCGGGATTATGCTTTACATTGTCACCCCCTCGGTGGTGTTTTCCGGCGTGATGGCTGCGCCGCTCTCAGCGGAAGTCATCCTGCTGCCGTTCCTGACGTTTGGTTTGTGTTCGGTCATCGGGGTGGGGCACCTCTGGATCGCAAGGCGGTTAATTACCGATGGCAGTGCCAGTCTAATGCCCTTGTCCGTGGGGACAGGCAACACCGGTTACTTCGGCATTCCGGTGGCTCTGTTGCTGTTCGGGCAGGAGGGACTGGCGCTCTATATCGTGTGCATGCTCGGCACTACGCTGTTCGAGAATTCCGTGGGCTTCTATCTGGCCGCACGGGGCCGCTATGGCCTTAAAGATGCCCTGGTGAGGGTAGCCAGGCTGCCGTCGGTGTACGCGTTCCTGCTGGCGGTTGTGCTGAACTTGTCCGGCGTATCCATTCCCCAGGTTTTTATCCCCCTGTTTGATAACCTGCGGGGCACCTACAGCATCCTCGGTATGATGATCATCGGCATGGGCATCCTGAGTTTCCGCGGGCTGGCGGGTAATCTCCGGTTTACCGGACTGGCATTCCTGGGCAAGTTCGTAACCTGGCCAGTGGTGGCGCTGCTGTTCTGGTGGCTGGACGCCAACATTTTCGGGGTGTACAACCTGGCGGTCTACCAGGCCATTTTCCTTATTTCCATCACGCCAATCGCTGCCAACACGGTGGTGATTGCCACGCTACTGGATACCGCACCGAGACAGGCGGCGGGCACCGTGCTGCTCAGTACGCTGTTTGCGTTGGCATTTATTCCTGTGATGGTGGCGTTGGTTCTGCCGTAAATGTCCGGGAGGCCAGTGCGTTTTGGGCTCCCCGGATATCATCGCGGGCGTGGCGCACCACGCTGATGCCTGAGGTAATGGCCAGGCCGCCCATCACCGCTGCGACCGCCAGGTCCGGCCACGCGGTTCCAGTGCCGAAGACCCCCAGGGCTGCGACCATTACCGCCATATTGCCAATGGCATCGTTGCGGCTGCACAGCCATACCGAGCGCATGTCGGAATCACCTTCCCGGAACTTGAACAGCATGATGGCGACGCCCACATTGGCCACCAGTGCGAGTAAGCCGACGGCGCCCATGGTCAGGGGTTCCGGCGTAATGCCGCTTTGCATTACCCAGATCGCCCGGCCCAGCACGGCGATGCCGAACACCGTCATGGTTATGCCTTTCACCATGGCGGCGCGGCCGCGCCAGAGCATGCCCATGGAGAGCACGGACAGCGACAGCACGTAATTAGCGCTGTCGCCGAAGAAGTCGATGGCATCGGCCATCAGGGACACGGAACCTGACTGAAGGCTGGCAATGCCCTCCACCAGGAACATGGCCAGGTTAACCCACAGTGCAATCCACAAGGCTTTACGAAAGCCCGGAGCGGGAGATTTGGGTTCGGGAGCAGAGCAATTACACGCCATGAATACCTCCTGTTGTCAGAATGTATTCATTAAAAACCCTGTAGTAACTACAGAGTCAATGGATGGCTTGCGGAAAAACTTCAACGAGTTCCCGGGGTGTGGTGATGAGTGCCGGGAATATGGTTGTGGTTGCTGGCTGGCGGTTCCTCGTCAGCTTCTGAGGTCAGGCCACCGAGAATACCGCATTCACTGACCGTTCGGCCTTCCGAACAGGCTTTCTGCAGCCGTTCGAGGGTATCCTCCAGGCTGGCCAGCTCCCGCAGACGCTCGCGTACATGATTGAGGTGGCGGGCCAGCAGGGCGTCCACTTCGCTGCAGTCGGCGTCCGGCTGATCGGCCAGGCGGATCAGTTCGCGGATTTCATCCTGGGCCATGTCCAGATTGCGGCAGCGTCTGATGAAGAGCAGGCGGTCGAGGTGGCTTTGCCGGTATTGCCGATAACCGCTGGCCTGCCGATCGGGTTCTGGCACCAAACCGATCTTCTCGTAATAGCGGATGGTTTCTACCGGAATCCCGGTCGCCCTGGAGATTTCACCGATTTTCATGGCACGGGTCCTGGCGGATGATCGGGTTATTGTGGATAAGGGTAGCCATTGCGGTCAAACCGCAGATCCCTGAAGGCAAAACCATAGGGGCCCGAGTACCCCGGCACCAGGCGCCATTCGTTATTGCGTCCGAAACGGATGGCGTTGATCATTACGGTAAAATCCAGGCGCCACTGGTTGTCCTCCCGCAGAAAGAAATACGGTGGGCAGGTGCGGGCCTTGATGGGGTAGCGCAGAACGGCACGATTGTCCTGGTGGAACAGTTTTTCGGGCTGGCAGTTTCGGAGGCTTTTCGCCACGTTGTCCATCTGTGCCGGCGTCATTACCCGTTGGCCCAGCATTTCACGGGTTTGCTCTGAATAGATCGACAGCCGAGGATTGTTGTTGCGGTCTTCCATCGCCCGCCGGTAGCGATCCAGGACTTCCCGTGGAGACGCGCTCCCACCAATGGCCACGTTATCTTCCCTCCTGGCCGCCGTTCCCTCGCCAATTCTGGCGTCCACCCGCGCGCCACCCCCGCCGGAAGAGGCTGCCCAGCCCTCCGTGTCGAGACCCAGGCCGCTAGCCGCGTTGTTAGCCCGGGTGATGAGCATTTCCGTGGTGGCGAGGATGCCGTCTGCGACCCGGTCGGCGGCGAAAAATTCCGTCATCTGGTTATGTTCAACGTAGAAGACAAATGCGTCGGTATAGATAGGCTCCAGGGCGTAACTGACTTCCAGGCGAACCTGGTTGGCCTGGGCATCAATCACCAATAAAAGGCCGCGTGCGCTGTTGCTGGCCGCCCCAATGTTGCCGTCACGAAAGTAATTCACGGCAAACTGATTGATGTCGTCAATGCCCCTGGCGATCAGAATCCGGTAGTCGATATCGTGATCGGACAACAGGTAATCGTGGAAGCGGGCGATCCGGTCACGTTCGTCCGGACTCAGCAGATTGATGTGGTCTGTCACCCGCGGAACGGTCGCCAGTCGCTCGTTGCCCTGGTAGGCAATCGCTAGCACGACGGCTGCAAAGAGTCCCAGCATCACCAGTAATTGTATCCGTCCCGCCTGCCGGGCCTGGGGGAAGTGTCTCGAGGTATTCATAATAGGAGCTCCACTATTCTCCGGCCCGGGGCAGTTTCACAAGGGCAACCAGCCCCTGTGCTGGCGCAGAGGTGAACTGCAGGGTGCCACCATAACCAGCCAGAATATCCCTTACGATGGCCAGCCCCAAGCCATGCCCCGGTGTCTGCTCGTCCAGTCGCAACCCCCGCGTACCGAGTGTATCGAGTTTTTCTGGCGCGACTCCGGGGCCATCGTCACGGACTTCCAGCATCAACTGATTGTCTTCCCGGCTCAGGTTCAGGGAGATTTGGTGCGAGGCCCACTTGCCCGCATTATCCAGTAGATTGCCCAGAATCTCGTTCAGGTCATGCTCTTCGACAGGCCAGCGGGTTTCCGGTCCCAGTTCCGTTTCCAGTTCGAAATTTTTGTCGGGGTAGAGCCGGCCCAGCATCCATAGCAGGTCGCGGGCCTGGCTGACGGGTTGCGCGGCTTTGCCCGCCTGGGGGCCGGCGAACCGGCTGCGGCGCATTTCGCTCTCGAGCTGACGATCGATGTCGGACAGTCGTTGGGCCAGCTGTTGTCGCATGTCCGGGTCCAGAGCACGGGTGTCATCTTCCAGAACCTGGCGAATGGCGGACACCGGTGTTTTCACGCTGTGGGAGAGGTTGGCCAGGGCATCCCGGGAGCGGGTAAGCCTTTGGTCCAGGGTGTCCAGTAGCTGGTTCAACTGACTGATCAAAGGCTGGAACTCCGCAGGGGCGTCCACATCCAGTCGGTTGCTGGTGCCGGTTTGCAACGCTGTCAGGCCTTGTTGAAGACGGGAAACCGAGCGCAGGGACCAGCGGATAGCCAGCCATATCGCAAGTATCAGCAAGGTCAGAAGTATTGCGGACACGATGCCGGTCCAAAGATGCAACTCCTGCTGGCTCTGCTGCAGGTTGGTCAGATCCTCTGCCACCACGATGACGACCGGCTCTCCGTTCAGGGTCAGGGCTTTGCGGTAGGCTAGAAACTCGGCGCCGGATGCAGTGGGCTCCGGAGTGGTTCGGCGGACAAATCCGGTCTCCGTTTCCTTCAGCAAGGGTTCGAGAGCCCTCGACCATTGGGCCGGGGAGCTGTGAATCTGGCTGCCTGTGCGCAGGGCAAACGCATGGTGGAAAACTTCTTCAAAATAGTCGCCCTCGGCGATATCCCGGATTTCCTGCGGGCCGGACTGCCGCAACTGGTGCTCCAGGAATGACACTTCGTCCTGCAGCCGGTCTTCAACGAATCCGCGGGCCATGCGTTCCAGTAGCAAGCCATGAACGATCCAGGCTGCAATCATTAAAGCAATGGCGGCTGGCAGCAACAGGGTGAGCAGGCTTTTACGGATGGAGCGCCGGGGGTTAATCCATGGCATTGAAGATGTACCCCTGGCCCCGGCGGGTAGTGATGGCCTCGGCCCCAGTGATCTTTCTCAGCCGGCGGACATAGGCCTCAATGGTGTTATCGCTTGGGCTGTCGTTGAGGTTGTAAAGCTGCTCCAGCAACTGTTCCTTGGAGAACAGCTGGCCCGGGCGGCTCATCAGGCAACGCAGCAGACGGAACTCGGTTCCGGTCAGGGAGTGCTCCCGGCCGTCGGGTGTTTGCAGGCACTGGCGGTATTCATCCAGCTCGAAGCCGCCCGCAGCCAACTTCGCTTCAACCCGGCCTTCACTGCGACGAATCAGGGCATTCAGCCGTGCCAGCAGTTCCTCGGTCTGGAATGGCTTGGCAAGATAATCGTCCGCGCCAGCCTTGAGACCGTTCACCTTGTCCTGCCAGTCACCCCGGGCAGTCAGGATCAGCACCGGCATGGTCAGTTTGTCGGCGCGCCAGCTCTTGAGGACATCCAGCCCGCTGCCATCAGGTAGCCCCAGGTCCAGCACAACGGCCCGGTAGTCTTCCTGCTTCCCAAGACGTTCTGCCTGTTTTGCGGTACCAGTTTCGTCAACGGTAAAGCCCGAAGCGGTCAACTGCCGGTTCAGGCTTTCGGCGATGAGGGAATCGTCTTCCACCAGAAGCAATCGCATGAATATTCCTGTTTTTTGAAGTCGATTGAAGTGTAAGGCCCTTTGCTGAATGTAACCTGAAAAAGTGTTCATCGGAAAATTCAGCAAGAATTCAGATTACGAGGGCAAAGTAGGGCTCACATTTGAACGATTACTTTATTCCGTGGAGAAAACGATGAATCCGACACTCAAGATTGCAGCGCTTCCAGCCCTGGTTCTGGCATTTGCTTCAGGTGCCCATGCAGCCGGAAGTCACGGTGGTGGGCACCACGGCGGCAATGTCATAGGCGAGCCCGGCAATGCCGGTAACGTGTCCCGCACGGTTGAAGTGACCATGCGCGACAACTATTACGAGCCGGAGTCGATTCATGTGCAGCGGGGTGAAACCATCCGTTTCAAGGTGACAAATGAAGGCGGGTTGGTGCACGAGTTCAACATTGGCACCGCCGATATGCACGAGGCCCACCAGGACGAAATGCAGATGATGGTGGAACACGGCGTGCTCAAGGGCGATCACATTGACCACGAGATGATGAATATGGACATGGGCAATGGCCATTCCATGAAGCACGATGATCCCAACAGCGTATTGATGGAACCGGGGGAGTCCAGGGAGATCATCTGGAAATTCACCAACGCCACCGATCTTGAGTTTGCCTGCAACGTGCCTGGCCACTACCAGGCGGGCATGTACGGCGACATCAAGATTGATTCAACGGTTGCGGCCAAAGATGGCGCGGAAGGGGAATCTGACAGTGAGTCTGTGCAATGAATAAGGGTTTTCTTCTTACCATCCTCGCCGGGCTGCTGCCGTTGACGTTGTTGGCTGGCGAGTACGATATTTCCGTTGACCGGGTCCAGATTGATACCGGGGATTTCGTCAAGGAAGGTATTGGCTACAACGGTGCTTCCCCCGGGCCGGTATTGCGGTTTCAGGAAGGGGAAGAGGTGACCATCAATGTCACCAATAACCTGGACGAAATGACGTCTATCCACTGGCATGGCCTGATTCTGCCCTTTGAGCAGGATGGTGTGCCGGGTATCAGCTTCCCCGGCATCAAGCCGGGAGAAACTTTTACCTACAAGTTCCCTGTCGTCCAGAACGGTACCTACTGGTTCCATAGCCATTCCGGTTTCCAGGAGCCCAACGGTGCCTACGGTGCGATTGTTATTGAGCCCGAAGGTCGTGAGCCGTTCCGCTATGACCGGGAATATGTGGTGCAGCTTACCGACAAGCATCCCCACTCTGGTGACCGCATCATGCGTAACCTGAAAATGTCCGCGGATTACTACAATCGCCAACAGCAGACCGTAGGCGACTTCTTTTCCGAATCCGCTGAGAAAGGCTTTATGGTGACGCTGATGGACCGGATGATGTGGGGTGATATGCGCATGATGAAAGCGGATATCGAGGATGTGCAGGGCTTTACCGGGCTGATCAACGGCAAGGGCCCGGAACAGAACTGGCTCGGACTTTTCAAACCGGGTGAGCGGGTTCGCCTGCGCTTTATCAATTCCTCCGCCATGACCTATTTCGACATTCGTATTCCCGGGCTGGAAATGACGGTGGTGCAGGCCGATGGCAACAACGTGCAGCCAGTCAATGTGGATGAGTTCCGCATCGGCGTGGCGGAAACCTACGATGTAATCGTTCATATCAAGGATGAAGAAGCCTACACCATCTTCGCTGAATCCATGGGCCGCTCCGGCTATGCCCGTGGCACCCTTGCGCCGGAAGACGGCATGACAGCAGAGGTGCCGGAACTGAGACAGGCGCCGCTGCTGACTATGGCCGATATGGGCGGACACATGGATCATGGCGGGATGGATCATGGCGACATGAACGAAGACGACATGGCCGGCATGGACAGCGGTGATATGGCCATGGGCGCTGAAGTGGACCACGGCGCCATGGGGCATGGCAGCATGGACCACGGTGATGATGCCTCCCTTCCGGAAGATCCCTTCTATGCCAAGGGCAGCGGGCTGGTTCCCACTGCCAGCAATGGCGGCAAATTCCTGTCCTACTCGGACCTGAAAGCCCAGAAACCATTGTATGAAGACCGGGAACCCACCCGTGAAATTGAACTGCGCCTTACCGGCAATATGGAGCGCTACGAATGGAGCATCAATGGCACCAAATACGAGGATGCCGATCCAATTGTGCTGCAATACGGTGAGCGGGTCCGCTTCAAGTTTGTCAACGAGACCATGATGACCCACCCGATGCACCTGCACGGCATGTGGTCCATCCTCGAGGTGGGCGAAGGCAAGTGGAACCCCCTCAAACATGTGATCAGTGTGGCGCCGGCCACTACTGTTTACATGGAGACCGAAGTGGATGCACCCGGTGAATGGGCCTTTCATTGCCACCTCTCGTACCACGCGGCTTCCGGCATGTTCCGCAAGATTGTGGTTGAGGGTGGTCCGGACAGTACCGTGGCCGAAGGCAAGCTGAGCGGCAAACAGGGAGGTGAATCATGAGTCGGTTGACGGCATCCATGTGTGGCCTTGCCCTGACAGCGACAGCACTGGCTACTCCAGCCATCGCCCAGGAAGACGCCGGCAAGGAAACCCAGACTTCCAGGACCTTCTGGGGCGTGTCAGCCGAAAAGTTCGAGTACCGCTACAGTGATTCAGATGAGGAACTGGCGGTTATCGAGGGTGATGCATACTACGGCTCCGATGAACTCAAATTCCTCTGGTTGTTCGAGGGCGAATGGGAAGAAGCCCACAACGCCTGGGAAACCCTGGAGAACCAGTTCGTTGCCCAGACACCGGTGAGTGACTTCTGGGACGCCAAAGCAGGTATCCGTGTCGATACTCCGGAGGGGCCGGACCGGGTATTCGGGGTGCTCGGGTTGACCGGTCTGGCTCCTTACTGGTTTGAGGTGGATACCAATCTATACGTCAGTGATGAGGGCGATGCGTCAGTGGACTTTGAGGCGGAGTACGAATTGCTGATTACCAATTACTGGATTGTCTCGGCTACCTTCGAAACCCTGGTGGCCTTCTCCGAGGACAAAGAGATTGGTGTCGGGCAAGGGCTGAACTCCACCGAGGTGGGAGTACGTCTGAGCTATGACCTCATCGATCGCGCCTTCTCCCCGTATGTTGGCGTTGTTCACGAGCGCAAATACAGTGATACGGCGGACCTGGCCAGGGACGCCGGTGGCAGTACCGAGGACTGGTTTGCCGTGGTCGGCGCCAGAATCTCCTTCTGACCTTTCGTTGACGGGCCCTGGGTGTCTCCCTGGGCCCGTGATTGCTCTTTGATTTGAAGCGAGTCAACAGAAACATACGCTGGACTACACTTAGGTTCTGGGGCTCATTCTGACGGCACTTTTCGATCTTTCCCGGATTGCCGCGCTGGGCTGTGTCCGGGCCCATCACCACTGAAGTTTCACCTCGGAACGGAGACTCATACCATGATGGGAAATAACATGTTTGGTAACACCATGTGGGCAGGGCACTGGCTGTGGATGCTGGTGATCGCCATCGTCGTTGTCATTCCGGCCTGGCGCATATGCCAGCGTACCGGGTATCCAGGCTGGATGGGCCTCCTGATACTGATTCCGGTCATTAATCTATTTCTACTCTACTTTATTGCTTTTACGGATTGGCCGGCAGACAAAACCGGATACCGTAATGGCTGAGCATATACACGCCCACCACCATGATCATCACGGCCACCAGAAACGGGAAGAACCGGTAGCACCTGGCACCATGTACACGTGCCCCATGCATCCGGAAATTCGACAGCAGGGCCCCGGGGATTGTCCTATCTGCGGTATGGCCCTGGAGCCAGAGGAAGTGAGCCTGGAAGAAGGGCCCTCCGAAGAGCTCAGGGATATGACCCGCCGATTCTGGATCGGACTGATTCTGACCTTGCCGGTACTGGTGCTCGAAATGGGTGGGCACCTGACCGGGCTTGATCACATTGTCGCGCGGCAAATGTCCAACTGGATTCAGTTGGTGCTGGCAACGCCGGTTGTCCTCTGGTGTGGCTGGCCCTTCTTTGTCCGGGGCTGGAAGTCCGTGGTCAGTCGTAACCTGAATATGTTCACACTGATTTCCATCGGTACCGGTGTGGCGTTGGTTTACAGCCTGGTGGCGACTCTGGCGCCGCAGGTTTTCCCGACGGCTTTCCGGCAGGATGATGGCTCGGTGGCGGTGTATTTCGAGGCCGCAGCCATCATTGTGGTGCTCGTGTTGCTGGGGCAGGTGCTGGAGCTGCGAGCGCGAGAGAAAACCTCCGGTGCCATCAAAGCCTTGCTTGATCTGGCTCCCGCGACGGCGCGGAAGCTGGACGATGAGAGCGGCGAGTCCGATGTGTCGCTGGACCAGGTGAAGGTTGGCGACCGCCTGCGGGTTCGCCCCGGGGACAAGGTGCCACTGGACGGCGAGGTGCTTGAAGGCAACTCCAATGTGGATGAGTCCATGGTGACCGGCGAGCCCCTGGCGGTTAGTAAAAAATCTGGCGACCAGGTGATTGGTGGCAGCATCAATCAGCAGGGTAGCTTTATCATGCGGGCCGATAAGGTTGGCCGGGATACCATGCTGTCCCAGATTGTGCAGATGGTGGCCAGTGCCCAGCGCAGTGTGCTGATCCGCGATGCGGAAGCTCTGGAGCGGATGGAGAAGGTGGACACGGTCGTGGTGGACAAAACCGGCACACTGACCGAAGGCAAGCCCCAGGTAACACAGTTGGTTACCGCCGAGGGGTTCAGTGAGGAGGATCTGATGCGATTTGCCGGCGGCCTGGAAAAAGGCAGTGAGCATCCGCTGGCCCACGCCATTCTCGACAAGGCCAAAACGATGGACTTGCAACTGCCGGACGCCGAAGGCTTCGATTCCCCGAACGGCAAAGGTGTGACGGGCAAGATTGAGGGGCAGCAGGTACTGATTGGCAATCGTTTGCTGATGGAAGCCGAAGGCGTCGAAACCTCGGATTTTGAATCTGAGGCCGACCAGCTCAGAAGGGATGGGGCCACCGTTATTTTTGCAGCCTTCGACGGCAAAGTGGCCGGCTTGCTCGCCATCGCCGACCCGGTGAAGGAAACCACCGAAGCTGCCATTTCAGCCCTGCAGAAAGATGGCATCCGGGTAGTGATGCTGACCGGTGACAACCGCACCTCGGCCGAGGCGGTTGCCCGCAAGCTTCATATCGATGAAGTTGAGGCGGAAGTCCTGCCGGAAGACAAGGGCAAGATTGTTCAACGCCTGAAAGACGAGGGTCGTATTGTGGTCATGGCCGGCGACGGCGTGAATGATGCGCCCGCCCTGGCGACCGCCGATGTGGGAGTGGCCATGGGTACCGGCACTGATGTGGCCATCGAAAGCGCCGGTATCACCCTGTTGCGAGGCGATCTGATGGGGATTGTGGAAGCACGGCGGTTGTCGCTCGGGACCATGCGCAATATCCGGCAGAACCTGTTTTTTGCCTTTGTATACAACTCTGCCGGCGTTCCCATTGCAGCGGGTGTCCTGTATCCGTTTTTCGGCATACTGCTGTCTCCTATTTTTGCGGCGGCCGCCATGTCCCTTTCCTCGGTCAGCGTGATTGTGAATGCGCTGAGATTGAGGGTGATCAAACTCGGGGATAACAACTAGACTTCTATATTGAAGCCGGTGTTCATACACCGTGGGCGCGGAAAGAGGAAATGACAGTATGGAGATCAAGACATTCGGTGAACTGATCGACTGGACCCGGGACTTGCACCAGCATCTTGCGCGGTGTCTTGGACATTGCGCAACACTGCATGAGGAGGAGAGGGCGAGAGCTTTGCTTGATTACCTCGCCTCCCACGAAGCTGAGCTGGCCCAGATTGTCACAGAGTTCGAGAATCAGGGAGATGCAAAGGCCATGGACACCAGGGTTTACGACTACCTCTCACACAACCCTGTCAAAACCCACAGAACCTGCGAAAAGCCATACGAGAAACTTGATTTTGAATGCATCTGCCATGAGGTTTTCGACTTTCATGATCAGATTATCGATCTCTATAAAACATTGATTGGAATAGCCGTGATTCCCGAAGCAAAAGAGCTGTTGGAGTCGCTCTTAACCATGGAGAAAAACGAATCCATGCGTCTGGCCCATCAGATTGGCCGGATGGAAGATCTCTGACGGCCTGTTTGCTCTCCTGGCTATTCTTACATGGGAGCAGTGGCGCTCGTGGTCACCGCAATACCCAGGAGCACCTTGTTGCGCTGCTCCATGATTCAGATCAAGAGGCGTTGATTTAACCTCGCTGCAAGATCACTTTTCAGCCTGAATTCAGTTTCATGAACTTTACTGAGAGTAACGCAGACATTTATTCGAATGTTGAGGAGGATCTCATGAACAGATTTACGCTTTTGGTGGCGTGCTCCGTTCTGATGGCTGCGCCTGCTTTGGTGCTTGCACAGAGCAATACCGGGCAGATGCCCCGCGGTGGCATGATGAACCAGGAACAGATGCAGCAGATGCAGAAAAACATGTCGCAAATGCAGGGGATGATGCAGCAAATGCCCAATGCAGGCTCACCGGAAGAGCGTCAGCGGCTGCTGCAACAGCACATGGAATCCATGCAGGATCACATGGGTATGATGCGCGGTGGCATGATGGGGCCGGGCATAATGGGTCAGGGCATGATGAATAACCAGGGCATGATGGGTAACGGCCAGGGCATGATGAACAATCAGGGCATGATGGGTAATAACCAGGGCAAAAAGCAGCCTGGTAACGCCCCGGGCAAAGGCTCTGTTGGTGCAGGGATGGGTTATGAGGAACGTATGAACATGATGGAGAATCGCATGAACCAGATGCAGCTTATGATGGAGCAGATGCTGGAGCATCAGCGGCAACTGAACCGGAATTGATCTCCGTCCCGCACCCCCTCGGCGCATGTGGTAGCGTAGGGTCTTTCGTGGATCGTTCCTGAAGAAACGGAGGCGCGTGTGCTGGAACGGCTGCAACGCCGATTGGGGCTGCAGACCATACCCGGGGTGTTTTTCACCTCTGCCGGGGTGGCAACGCTGTTTGTTGCTCTGGCTGTCCCTTTTGACCAGACCGTCGCTGACAGTTTTGGCCTGCTCACGGGTTGGGTGGCTCGAAACCTGGGCTGGTTCTACATTCTTGCGGTTACCTCTCTATTGGTGTTTCTGCTTGGCCTGGCAGTCAGCCGCTATGGCGCCATTCGTCTGGGATCCGATGACAGCCGCCCTGATTATTCCAACCTGACCTGGTTCACCATGTTGTTTGCCGCCGGCATTGGAACCATCCTGATGTTCTGGGGGGTGGCGGAACCAATTTCCCACTTCGCCAACCCACCTTTTGAGGGGGTGCGGCCGGGGTCGGAAAGGGCTGCCAGCGACGCCATGACAGTGGCGCTATACCATTTCGGCCTGCACACCTGGACCATCTTTGCCCTGCCAGGGCTGGCCATCGGTTACTTTGCCTACCGGCACAACCTGCCCATGCGTATTAGCAGTCTGTTTTATCCAATTCTCGGGGATAGGGCGTTCGGGCCCTGGGGCTGGGCAGTCGACGTGATTGCCGTCCTGGGAACCCTGTTTGGCGTGGCTACCTCATTGGGCCTGGGGACGCTGCAGTTGAACAGCGGCCTGAACTTTCTGTTCGGTGTACCTTCCACCGGTGTGATTCAGGTGATTCTGATCACAATCATTACCAGTATCGCCGCTACCTCGGTTGCCCTTGGTCTGGACAAGGGCGTGCGTCGGCTATCGCAGCTCAACATCATACTGGCCATGGCGTTGCTCGCATTTGTGCTCTCCGTTGGCCCCACCGTGTTTATTGCCGAAGGTCTGGTTCAGAGTGTGGGCGACTATTTCGACGCGTTGCCCTGGCTGGCGTTCTGGACCGAAACTTTCAGGGAATCCGACTGGCAGCGGCAGTGGACCCTGTTCTACTGGGCCTGGACCATTTCATGGGCTCCTTATGTGGGGATCTTCATCGCCCGGATTTCCCGGGGGCGCACCATCCGTGAGTTCGTTGCGGGAGTTCTGTTTGCGCCCACGGCGTTCACTCTGGTGTGGTTCGGGGTCTTCGGGTTATCTGCTATCCAGGTCGAGATGAATGGACAGGTAGCCCTGGCCGAACAGGTTCAGCAGGACCCCTCCGTGGCGATCTTTGCTTTTCTGGAAGCCTTCCCGCTGGCTGAAGTGGCGTCGGCCCTGAGTGTGGTCATCATCGTCATCTTCTTTACCACTTCTTCGGATTCGGCCTCCCTGGTGATCGATATGTTGACCCGTCGGGAAGATCAGCCTTCGCTCGTGCGCCAGCGGATTTTCTGGGCCGCAGCCCAGGGGGTTATCGCAGCTACTTTGCTGTTAGCGGGTGGGCTGGATGCGCTGCAGAATGTCATTACCTCCCTGGGTCTGCCCTTCTGTATTTTGCTGATTTTCATGGCGGTCGCACTTTTCCGGGCACTCAGGGCGGACTATCGGGGATACAGCATGAACGAACTGGTTCAGGGAAGAGCCTTCCCGGAGGTGGAAGCCATCTCCGAAACGACACAGGAGAGCGATTATGTATCAGAAACTGTTGATCGCCATTGATCCGGAAGACGACGGTGAGGGCAAGCGGGCCCTGGAAGCGTCCATGGATCTGCTAGCCGAGGATGGTGAGCTCCACCTTGCCAGTGTTTTCAGTCCCGGTGGTGGCGGGTTCTTCCCTCATGTAGCGGAACAGGCGCCAGAAGAGAAAGAAGCAAAAGTCAGGGAAACGCTGGATCTCCTCGTGCGCAAGTATCTGCCTTTGAACCGCAATGCGACCCTGCATGTGGTGGCAGGCAACGCCGGTGAGAGGCTGGTGGGCCTTGCGGGCCAGCTTTGTGCCGATCTTATGCTACTGGTATCCCGTGGCAGCAGTGGGCACTGGCCTCTGCGCCGGGCGACTGTGGAGTATGTTTCGGTGAATGCACCGTGCCCGGTACTGGTGTTGCCAGCACTGGGAAAAACCGAGCCGGAGGCAAGTGAAGACAGCGATTAGAAGAGCGAATGGTGTCCGAGGTTATTGTTCCACGAACGTGCGTTCAATGACGTAGTCGCCAGGCTCCCCTTGATGGCGCGAGGCTTTGAACCCAAGACTGTCGAGCATGGCGGACAGGTCTTTCAGCATGGCCGCGCTTCCGGAAAGCATGACCCGGTCAGTGTCCGTCATAGGGTATTCCTCCGTACGTCCATTGTAGTTGATGTCAGGGTGAGTATGTGGCCATCGACGCCATGGCCGTGGTAACGAGCAGGGTGCTGAGCAACAGTTCTTTGTAGTCCGGATGGAAATGGTTTTTACTGAAAGCAGACTCTTAAAAAACGCCCGACACCACGGGGGATTGTTGATGGCCCGATTCAGTGACGATATCCAACCTCCATCCATATTGATCTTTGACTGGCACGGCACCCTGGTCGATACCCACGATGCCATGTTCAGCGCTATGGAGGAGATGCTGCCGCAACTGGAGGACCTGGGGCTGGTGGAGCGGCTGTTGCCGGAAGATAAATGCCGCACCGCTGACGACGCCCGCCTGGTGCGCTATATCCGCATTTTTCGCAGGTTGCATCCGCGGATACTGGCGGAACGGCGGGTGTCGCGAACCGATATCTTCAACGCCATCTTCGGTGACGATAAGGACGCCAAACTGATCGCCCACAAGGCTTATAATGCCTGTTACCGCAAGTACTTCGGCAGGGTAAAGCCCTTCCAGCCTGGCGCCTATGACTATCTCACCGCCCTGAAGGAAATGGGCATACGCCTGGCAGTGTCCACCAACCGCAACCGGGAGTTTCTCGACCAAGAACTGAAAACCGTGGACGAGGGCCGCTGGCAGGATCTGTTTGACGTAACCGTGTGTGCCGATGATGTCACCGAATACAAGCCGGACCCGGAAGTCATTCTCAGGGCTCTGGAAAAGGCCGGGTTACCGGCGGATCAGCGAGCCTGGTATGTGGGTGACAGTTATGTGGACATGCTGACCGCCCATAAAGCAGGGGTGGCTGGAGTGTTCTATAACGGCGCATGCTGGGAAGCCGGCCGCATCGACAGCTGGTTCTCCCACCGCGATGCGCCGGTTGCGATTCTCGACAGTTTCGAGGATCTGGTAGACCTGCTGGCATTGTTGGAGCGGAGGTTTCCGGACTCATTCAGTTGTTCCCCCGCAGAAGTTCGGCCTCGACCGTTTCCGCCACCCGAGCGACCGGCGCCGCGAATTGAGCCGGACTGGCACCCGGCGGTCGTTCGACTGATTCGTCCCTCGGTGGTGCTGTTCGACTGGCACGCGACCCTGGTGGATACCCTGGACGCGATGTACCACGCCGTGGACGATATGCTGCCGGACTTTCACAAGCTTGAGTTGATGGATCGGATGGTCGCTCCAGAGGACAGCAAGACGCCGGAGGACGTCAAGCTCGTGGCCTATGTCCGGGAGTTTGCGAGGTTACATCCCAAGGTGAAGGCGGACCGGAAGATTTCCCGTACCGATATCTTCGAGGTGCTGTTTGGTGAGGATCACGATGCCAAGCAGATTGCTCACCGGGTCTTCAACCATCACTACCGGAAGCACTATGGCACGGTAAAGGCTTTTGAACCGAAGGTGCGGGATGTGCTGGAAGGGTTGCGTCGTCTGGATATCCAGGTGGGTGTGATTACCAACCGGGACCGGGAGTTCTTCGAGCACGAACTGGCGGCGGTGGAGGATACCGGCTGGACGGAGCTGTTTGAAGTGGACGTTTGCGGCGATGATACGCCGCTGCGCAAGCCCCATCCTGACCAGTTATTGCTGGCGGTGCAGAAACTGGATTATCCTCCCGATCCCAGCGTCTGGTATGTCGGGGACAGCACCACGGATGTGATCGCAGCCAAACGGGCAGGCATGACCTCCGTATTCTTTAACGGGGCGCAGTGGGATCAACCCTGGCTTAACAAAATCTTTCCCGGAACCCATAAACATCCCGACAAACCCGATGTGGTGGTGAATGATTTCTCCGAATTCTGGGCACTGATGCTGGCGTGTGAAATAGGACCGCCGTGAGAACAGTTGGGCTGTTGCGTCAGGACGTTAACATTGCCATTGGGAAACTTGGTCACATCGGCCTTTTCGTTTGATCCTTTCCCTTTCCGGGTAGTGCCTTAGGCTCACGTTGTTAATAAAAAAAAACAAGGAGTCATCATGAAAACCCGTAATTCGTCTGGTATTGCTTGGACAGAAAACGTCAGGGCCGACCGCCGATTAATGGTCGCCGCCGGTGTGGCTATTCTGGGATTGCTTGCCGGCCAGGCTTCCGCACAGGAAAGCGTGGAAGAGCGCCTGTCTGCCCTGGAACAACAATTGGCGGAGGTTGAGCCCCATGCCCGGGGTGACCAGGGCTTTTCCTTCAACACCTACGCCCGCTCCGGACTGCTGCTCAACAGCGATGGCAAAAGTGCCCCTGGCGGCCCGTACCTGACCCCCGCAGGATCTGTCGGCGGTGCCGTGGGCCGGCTGGGGAACGAACCCGATACCTATCTGGAAGCTATCCTTAACTACAAGAGCGTGGCGGACAACGGCACCAAGACTCACTACCGCCTGATGATTGCCGATTCCACTACCTCCAGCAACGACTGGACCGCCGGCGACGGCGCCCTGAACGTGCGGCAGGCCTATGTCGAATTCAGTAACCTCATCAGCTTCACCGGCATTTTCGAGGATTCTTCCATCTGGGCCGGTAAGCGCTTCGACCGAGACCTTGGTTTCGACATCCACTGGATCGACAGCGACATCGTCTTCCTCGCGGGGACCGGTGCCGGTATCTACGACGTAGCTTTCAACGAGTCAGTGACGTCGAGTTTCTCTATCTACGGTCGTAGCTTCCTGGATTTTCCCTCCGATCCCGATACCACGGAAGGTACCTCTGAAACCGACAACCTGATTTTCACCGCCAATAACTATTTCGGCAACGTCCAGTGGCTGATCAACGGCATGTCCGCTGCCGATAACGATGAGCGTGTTGTCGGAGGCGTTATGGAAGTGGCCGACACCGGTGTGCAAGCCATGCTGGCCTACCACGGCGACAGTTTCTTCGGAGTCTCCGAAGGCAACTTCAAGGTGGCGCTGCTGCACGGCCAGGGCCTGGGTGCGGAGGTCAAGAACATCGGTGCCGATGGCGACCTGCATGAAGACGCGGCCAGCACCCGAATAGCCGCCTACGGTACTACCCGGCTGGCCGACAGTTGGCGGATTGCCCCGGCGATCCTGGCGGAAACCAGCAAGGACCGTTATGTGGAAGGAGACGAGTACCAGTGGCTCACCTTCAACACCCGCCTGGCCAACGAATTGGGAGCCAACTTTGAAATGCAGTACGAAGCCTCCTGGCAGGTGATGGACCTGAACCCGGAAGGCTACGAAGGGCGCGAGGGCGTGGACGGCGACTACGCCCGCGTCACCATTGCACCAACCTTCAAACCACAGGTTGGCGGTTTCTGGAACCGCCCGGAAATCCGTGTCTTCGCCAGTTACTCCACTTGGGATGATGAGCTCAATGGTTTCGATGGCGATGACGCCCTCGGCCAAGAAGATTTTGCCAGCAGCCAGTGGACCTTTGGTACCCAGATGGAAGTCTGGTTTTGATTCTGATAAACGTCTCCATTACGCCTGCTCAAAGTTGCTCCAGACGTGCCAATAATGTGTTGGCACGGTGGAGCAACGCCTCCCGCCTCTCCGGTTTTTGCTTGTCCCAGTTCCGGTACATCATGCCCATGCGAGGATTGCTGGCAAAGTCGTCCCGATGACGGTCGATGAAATGCCAGTACAGGGCGTTGAAGGGGCAGGCATCTTCTTCCGTGGATTTGTTCACGTTGTAGTGGCAGTTGCTGCAATGATCAGACATGCGCTGGATGTACTTGCCGCTGGCGGCGTAGGGTTTCGAGCCCAGGTAGCCGCCGTCGGCGTGCATCACCATGCCGAGCACGTTGGGTAGCTCGACCCAGTCATAGGCATCGGCGTACACCGCCAGGTACCAGTCACAGATCTCCTCCGGTTGGACGCCGGCCAGCAGCGCGAAATTACCGGTGACCATCAGACGCTGGATGTGGTGGGCGTAAGCGTTGCGGCGAGTGGCATCAAGGGCCTTGTGCATGCAGCGCATTTTTGTTTCCCCGGTCCAGTAGAACCAGGGCAGGGCACGGGTATTACCGAGCCGGTTTTCCCTGGCGTACTCCGGCATATTGAGCCAGTAGATCCCCCGCACAAATTCCCGCCACCCCAGAATCTGCCGGATAAATCCCTCCACCGCATTAATCGGCGCTCGCCCGGCATACCAGGCCCGGGCAGCGGCTTCGCACACGGCTAACGGGTCAAGCAGACCGCAGTTGATGTAGGGAGACAGAATGGAGTGGAACAGCCAGTCTTCATTATCGGACATGGCGTCCTGAAAATCGCCGAAACAGAGCAGTGCGAAATCGATAAAGTAGTCCAGCGCCTGCTCCGCGTCTTCCGGCGTCACGGCAAAATGGAAGTCCTCGGTGGTGCCGAAATGATCAGCAAAATGCTCCTCCACCAGTGCAATCACCTCCTGCGTCACCTCATCCGGCTCCACACGGAAGGGCGCGGGAGCTGGTGGCTTGCCGGCCCATTTGCGCCGGTTGTCCGCATCGAAATTCCACTGCCCACCTTCGGGCTTGCCATCAGGCGTCATCAATAATCCGGTTTTTCGCCGCATTTCCCGATAGAAGAACTCCATTCGAAGCTGTTTTCGACCTTTTGCCCAATCCGCGAACGCCTGCTTGCTGGCAATAAATCGGGTATCCGGGCGAATCTCCACCGGCACACCCAGCCGTTCATGCCATTGGCTGACCTGCTCATGCAGCCGCCATTCGCCACATTCGGTGGTGATCACTCTATCTGCGCCGGTTTCTGTGAGTTGACTGGCGACAACCGCTTCCAGGCTCTGGGCATCGTTCTGTGGGTGGTAGGTCTGGTAGTGAACTTGCCAGCCCTCCGTCTCAAGCCGCTGAGCAAAGTGCCGCATGGCGCTGAACAGCAGAACCAGTTTTTTCTTGTGGTGGTTGGTATAGCTGGCCTCATCATGGACCTCTGCCATCACGATCCTGTCCCGTTTCCGGTCAGCGTTTTCGAGGGCGCTGATGTCGGTGGTCAGTTGGTCGCCGAGAATCAGGATCAGGTTTGGCATGGCAAAATTGTGCTCCGTTGTCTGGTTTGCGGACGGCGGACACCGAGCATTCCCCAAAGGGGGTAGTCAGAGTACGCCAACGGCACAAGGGTGGTTCAGATTGAAGGTTGATAAAATCCTGAGATCGGTGAGCTGACCCACATCAAGATATGGCGGTCCGGATTGTCATAACATGGCGTCTGTTCCCCGCTTGCCCCCATTTTGACATTCAGAGTTTCTGCTATGATTTCCACCTCCACATTTGAGTCCACCCTCCCACAATTTATCTGGGATGAAGCACTGATCAGGCGTTATGACCTGAGCGGTCCGCGCTACACCTCCTATCCGACGGCTGTGGAATTCAACCAGAACTACCCGGTGGAAGACATGGAAAAGGCTGCGGCACGGAGTAAGGCCAGTGACCGGCCTCTGTCCCTGTACACGCACCTGCCGTTCTGTGCCCATCTTTGCTACTACTGCGCCTGTAACAAGGTGATCACCAAGCAGCGCCACAAGGCCATTCCGTACGTGGAAAGATTGCTGAAAGAAGCCGCGATACAGTCCCGGCTTTTCGGAGCGGACCGGCCGGTGAAGCAATTGCACTGGGGCGGCGGCACCCCTACTTTCCTACCGAACGATGTCATGGCGCATTTGATGGCGGGTTATGGTGAACAGTTCAATCTGCAGACCGATGAAGATCGTGATTACAGTGTAGAGATTGATCCGCGCGAGGTGGACCAGGATACCCTGGCCACGTTGTGGCAGTTGGGCTTTAACCGTATCAGTCTGGGTGTGCAGGATGTAAATCCCCAGGTGCAGAAAGCCGTTAACCGTATCCAGCCCCGGGAAATGACCGAGGCCGTGCTGAACGAGGCCCGCCGCATTGGTTTCCGCTCCATTAATCTGGACCTGATCTACGGTTTGCCACACCAGACCCCGGAAAGCTTTGCCGAAACCCTCGAGGCGGTGATTGAGATGTCGCCGGATCGTCTGTCGGTGTTCAGTTACGCCCATTTGCCGGATCGGTTCTATCCGCAAACCCGAATTCTGGCGGATACTCTGCCAACGCCGCAGCAGAAGCTGGCAATTCTGCACAACACCATCAACCGGTTGCTGGAGGCTGGTTACGAATACATCGGCATGGACCATTTTGCCAAGCCGAATGACAGTCTCGCGGTGGCCCAGAGGGAAGGCCGGCTGCGCCGGAATTTTCAGGGCTATACCACTCACTCCGATTGCGACCTGGTGTCCTTGGGGGTGTCCGCCATCGGCCAGACTGACGACGCCTACTTCCAGAACAATCACGACCTGCCGTCCTGGGAAGCCGCTCTCGATGCCGGTCACCTGGCGATTACCAAAGGTGTGAATCTGACACGGGACGACCGCATTCGCCGCTGGGTCATTGGTCAGCTGATTTGTCAGTTCCGTCTGGATCGCCAGCAGTTTTCGGATGCGTGGGGTGAGAATCTGGATCGTTACTTTGCTGATGAACTGCACCGACTGACGCCGATGATTCGTGACGAACTGATTGTGGATGACGGTCAAAGGCTACAGGTGCTGCCAGCAGGGCGCTTGCTGATTCGGGCCATCTGTCAGATCTTCGATCTGTACAGGAAGGAAGGGGCGAGTCAGAGGTTTTCGCGGATTATCTGACAGGTCTGGCCTGCTGATAATGATCAAGGCGGTTGTTTCGGATCGGCGGTAGTGTTGCATGATCTGATCAGCGGAGATGGATATGGAACTCGTCTGCCCGCCAGTTTGCCGGCCTCAACCTCAATGCCAAGCGCGCAGGCGAGGGCATTGAGTATGCCCACTCCAAAGGCAGCCGCGTGTTTTGCGCCATTAACACTTACCCCCAATACTCGCGGAGTTTGCTCGCCGGCACAAGGCTGTGCGTTGGGCGGAAACGGGCCAGGGGCTTGAGTCACGCCAGCGCGTCAACCACCCGTCATATTCATAAACCGAAGAATCTGTACATCACCCTCAGAGGAAAAGTGATGACGCTCAGGCTTCAGGTCCATGGCGTTGATGATGGTTTCCCGCAGTTTGTCGTCAGTCACCGGGTGCCCACGCAGAACACGGCGCAGGTCTACGGAGTGCTCATTGCCAAGACAGAGCAGCAAGCGGCCCTCTACCGTCACCCGTACCCGGTTGCAGGTAGAGCAGAAGTTGTGGGAGTGCGGAGAAATAAACCCGACGCGCACATCGCTGTCCGGCATGCGGTAATAGCGGGCTGGCCCGCCGGAGTCTTCCGGTGTGGGGATCAGCTCATGCCGCTGGCCAATAATGTCGCGGACTTCATCGCTGGTACATAGCACCTGACCACGATCATGCTCGGAAATCTCGCCCAGGGGCATTTCCTCAATAAAGGTAATGTCCACCTGCTTTTTGCGGGCAAACTCGATCAGCTCGGGTACTTCCTGATCGTTGCCACCTTTCATGACGACCGTATTGAGTTTTATGCCCTCAAAGCCAGCGTCTTGTGCAGCCTCAATGCCTTCCAGAACATGGGAGAGTTTACCGGTACGGGTAATACGGCTGAATTTCTCGGCATCCAGAGAGTCCAGACTTATATTGAGCCGCTTAAGGCCGGCTTTCCGAAGAGGCTCTGCCATGGTAGCCAACTGGCTGCCATTGGTGGTCATGGCAAAATCACGCAGGCCGTATGTGCCGATTTCCTTGACCAGTTCCAGAATGCCCTTCCGCACGAGCGGCTCGCCCCCGGTCAGCCGAATTTTCTCAGTGCCGAGTGATACGAAGGTTCTGGCAACGCGGGCTATCTCTTCAAGGGTAAGCACCTGCTGGCGGGGCAGGAAGGTCATTTCCTCAGCCATGCAGTAGACGCAACGAAAGTCGCAGCGGTCTGTGACAGACAGGCGCACATAATTTACAGTGCGACCGAAACGGTCAGTCAGCTTGGCTTGGGGCATGGGCAGGTTTCCCTGTCTGAAAGATTGATTAAATATAACCCAAGTATCGCAGAATAGCGGCACGATTCCGATACCTCTCGCGGGGTAAGCCTTATGGAACCGGAGTGAAGTAGCGTCATCCACAAACGAAAAGCGGGCCGTCCCTGGCCCGCGAGGATGGGTGAATCAGGCCAGTGCTTGCTCTGAATCGGGCAATGCGGATTCCGGTTTCTGATCCGGGAAGAACACGCCTTTGACCTCCTTTCAGTCAGTGTCTCCTGGGGCCAGTTGTTGGTATAGGTCGCATCGCTGAACAACCTGCTGTAATAGTCCGCACTCCAGTCCGGCGCCTGGTAGGTGCCTTGCCCCCAGATGCCACCCGGCTGCATACCGCCGATGGATTGCCTGGCAGTCTGGCCGTAACCAAACGGGGAGGCCCTTGCATAGATTGCTGGTAGACTATGGAGTATCTAATCAGGCGGCAGAGCTCTTGCAAATGAACGGTGCTCCGGGGAAAACCGTATTCAAATTTCTTGCGTATATGTTCGCTGGACTCGGTTTGCTGGGTGTTGCTCTTCCGCTACTGCCGACCACCCCGTTCATACTGCTGGCGGCCTTCTGCGCCAGCAAAGGGTCGCCGGAGTTTGCTTCATGGCTGGAGAATCACCGGACCTTCGGGCCAGCTATCGAGAACTGGAGGGAACGGAGGGCAGTGCCCCTGCGTGGGAAGGTTTTAGCCTGCGTTATGCTGGGGATTAGCTGGTCGATTCTGTTCCTGTCAGGTGCGTCTTTAGCCCTGCTGACCGGGCTTGGCGTGTTTTTCTGCGGGCTGGCTGCATTTTTATTGTCCAGACCGTCGTGTTGAGTTTTCCATTCGCAGTCTTGGAGCAAATGAATGCACATCACCCGCTACACTGACTACTCAATGCGCGTGCTGATTTATCTGGCGGTTCAGGGTGATCGTCTGGCTACCATTCAGGAAATTGCCGACAGTTACGATATCTCGAAGAATCACCTGATGAAGGTGGTTCATCAGCTTAACAAGAAGGGTTACATCGAAACGATTCGCGGGAAGAACGGTGGCATCCGTCTGCATATGGCACCGGAAGAGATCAATATCGGCGTGCTGGTCAGGGAAACGGAACAGGATATGAACATTGTCGAGTGTTTTTCCTCGAGTAATGCCTGCCGGATTACACCGGTATGCGGATTGAAATCAATATTTGCCGAGGCCCTGAAAGCATTCCTGGAAACCCTCGATAAATACACGTTGGCCGATGTGGTACAGAGCCAGCATCGGCCGCAGTTAATCAGATTGTTGCAGATCGCCTGAATCAGGCGGTCTGTGGCTGAGCTGTCCACTTCTCGCGGAGGCGATCAGGCAGGGAGTAGCTGAGGATGCGCTTGAGCACCGTGCCGTACTGCCTGGCGAAACTTCCGGTGTTGTAGTGAATGCCGTGCTTTTTGCACACCGCCTGCACTTTCTCGGAAATTTCCGGATAGCGATGGGCAGGCAGGTCCGGGAACACATGGTGTTCCATCTGGTAGCTCAAGTGACCGCTGAGCAGGTGTACAAACCGGTTGCCGGAGAAGTTGGACGACCCGGTAAGCTGGCGCAGGTACCAGTGGCCCTTGCTCTCACCTTCACACTCTTCCTCGGTAAAGGTTTCTGCATCCTGGGTAAAGTGGCCGCAGAAAATTACCGTGGATGACCACAGGTTGCGGATCAGGTTGGCGCCAATGTTGCCGGCCAACACGATCGGTGCAACCGGGAAGGTGACCAGCGGGAAGAACACGTAGTCCTTGAATGCCTGGCGACCACCCTTGCGGACGAATCCCTTCAGGAACGGCAGCTTCTCTTTCAGGCTGACTTCACCACGGCGGATCCGCTCGAACTCCAGTTCATGCAGTCCCACCCCCCACTGGAAGAACACGCTCAGCAGAATGTAGTTGATGAACTGCAGGCTGTGGGCCGGGCGCCACTTGTCATCATCGCTGAGGCGGAGCAGGGCATAGCCGTAATCCCGGTCCTTGCCGATGATGTTGGTGTAGGTGTGGTGCTCGTAGTTGTGGGTCAGGCGCCAGGAATCACCGGTACACACAGTGTCCCACTCGTAGGTCTGGGAGTGAAGGGATGGATCGTTCATCCAGTCATACTGACCGTGCATCACGTTGTGGCCAATTTCCATGTTCTCGATGATTTTGGAAATGCCCAGCGCTGCCGTGGCCGCGACAAAAACCGGGGGAATAAAGCCAAAAGGCATCATCACCCGGCCGGCCACTTCCAGCGACCGGTGCAGGCGCACGACGCGGCGAATGTAGTTGGCGTCACGCTCACCCAGGTCGGCGAGGACCTCGTCGCGGATGGCATTCAGGTCTTGTTCAAGCTCATTGAGCTGTGCTTCGTTCATCTGTTTCATTGTTAGTGCTCCTGTTCTTTTAAATTAAAGCTCGACGGTAACGGGGCCATGGGGAACGGATACGCACAATTGAATGTTCTCCTCTCCGGGCCCGGAGCTTTTTCCGGTTAAACGATTAACGACGGTGCCACTGGTTTTCTTGCAGCTGCACTGGTGGCAAATCCCCATGCGGCACCCGTAGCGGGGTGACAGTTTTGCGGCCTCGGCAATGTCCAGTAACGGTGCATCGCCTTCGGAGGAGACGCTGATGTCACTGTTGCTGAACCTGACCTCGCCCCCCAGGGCGTCGGTATCCAGGGCGGCTTTTGGCGTCGCGAAGAAAGTGCTGTGCATCCGGTCTTCGGTGATGCCGCGTTGGGTAAGCAGGTCGGTGGCCAGGTCCATCAGACCCTTCGGGCCGCAGAGGTAGCAACGACGCGTTTCAATACCGTTCACTTCATCAAGGTCGCCGTCCTTCAGGAAACGTGGTGTCTCGCTCTCATTGGTGGCAATGATGTTGAGAGTGAGCGCGTCCCAGTTCTGGCGAAGCTCGTACAGCTTTTGCGCGGCAATGATGTCCGCCTGAGTCCGTACGAAGTACAACAGTGTAACCGGCGCTTCGTAGTTGGCTGCAGCCAGGGTTTCCAGTTGGCTCAGTACCGGTGTGATACCGCTGCCGCCCGCGATGTAGAGCAAAGGCTCGCCGGCTTCGGGAATCAGGAATTCGCCGAATGCCTCGCCCAGACCAATGGTGGCGCCCGGTTTCAGGTTGTCGTGCATCCAGTTGGTAACCAGTCCACCCGGCAGGCGCTTGATGGTCAGAGTAACGGTTCCGTTGTCGTGCCATTGTGCTGGAGCACTGGACAGACTGAAGGTCCGGTTGCGGCGAATGCCGTCAACATCAACACAGATGTTCACATGTTGGCCGGCCTTGAATCCGTCCCAGCGTTTCGCCGGCTTCAGAACGAAGGTTTTGGTGTCGGCGGTCTCGTCTTCAATGCGTTCAACCCGGGCTGGTGTGTACTGTTGTACCCACATCGGATTGATGCGCTCCAGCAGTGGGTCGAAAAAGGCAGCCGGGTCTTCCCGGTTAAAAAGCTGCTTTCCCAGCCACTGAAGTGCGGATGTTCTTTCGGTTTTGGATAACATAATTGGTCTCTCCGTCTGCACCGTTGTGTACAGTTGTTCACTAATGTGTACGACTGTACACACGGAATGAGGTGTCGGCAATCGGTCTTTTGTTGTTGGCATAAAATGACAAGCATCGTGTACTTTATTTTTCCGGAATGTGTACACTTGTGTGCCTTGTATGACTGAGACAGGCGGTACGGTGACGGCATGGCAGAACGACAGCGGCGAAAACCTGGGGAGACCCGGGACAAACTGATGAATGCGGCGTTGACCCTGGTTGGTAAGGGGCGCCATTTTGCCAGTCTCGGTATCCGTGAGGTGACCCGGCAAGCGGGAGTGGTACCTACCTCCTTCTATCGCCATTTCCGTAACATGGACGACTTGGGATTGCAGCTCGTTGATGAGCTGGGGCTTGTGCTCCGTCGAATGATGCGGGAAGCGCGCGAGAACGTGTTGCAGGCGGACAAGCTGATGGACGAATCCGTTGGCATTTTCATCAGCCACGTGCAGGCGAACCGGAGTTTCTTCTTCTTTATGGCTCAGGGGTTGGCGGGAGAGAGCCGGGCCGTGCAGGAAGGAATTCGAAGTGAATTGCGGTTTTTCGCCAGCGAACTGGCTAACGACCTGAGGCGTTTACGACTGGCGGATCACCTGAGTGACGCCGAACTGGAAATGACCTGTGACCTGATCGTGCGCACGGTAGCCTTCAGTCTTACTGACCTGTTGGGCGTGTCACCGGATGATGACTACCAGATTGACCAGATCCGGAAGCGGACAACCCGCTTCCTTCAACTGATCTTTGTCGGCGCTGCTCACTGGAAGAGTGAGGGCACTTGATCAGTTCAAGCTGATCTCCCTCAGTCCCGGAAGCTCGCGTCAATGCGGTCCAACTTGCGCAGCAGGCCCGGCCATGCCAGCTTGCCTCCGAGCCCCTTGGTGACCTGTTCAGCCTGCTGTTTTATGGTGTCCACAATACCGCCGGGGATTGGTGTCAGCGGGCGATTGCCCGATAGAGCACGGACCTGGATTTCGCAGGAGCTCTGCAGGATGTACATGGCCAGGAAGGCATCAGCAATGCTGGTGCCGGTGGTCAGCAGGCCATGATTGCGCAGAATCATGAAATTGGCATTACCAAGGTCTTTTTGCAGTCGTGCCTTCTCGTCCTCTCTCAGTGCAACACCCTCGTAGTCGTGGTATGACAGGCTGGCCAACGCAAACAGGCTTTGCTGGGACAGCGGCATCAGGCCTTCCTGTTGGGCCGAAACGGCAATGCCGTCAGTCGTGTGCAGATGCATGACACAGGCGGCATCTTCCCGTACCGCGTGAATGGCGCTGTGGATGGTAAAGCCGGCGGGGTTGATATCGAAATCATCGGGGTCAATCTTGTTGGCATCCTGATCCACACGCACCAGGCTGGAGGCGGTAATCTCCTCGAACATCATGCCGTAGGGGTTGATCAGAAAATGATGCTCGTCACCCGGAATCCGCGCGGATATGTGGGTAAAAACCAGGTCGTCCCAGCCGTAAAGCGCGACCAGACGATAGGCGGCGGCGAGGTCAGTACGAAGCTGCCATTCTTCTTCGCTGACGGAATCCTTTTTCGACGGAATTGAAAGCTGTGCTGACATGGCGTGCCTCTCTTGTGAGATGTTGCGGCGTAGGTTACTGAAGCTGAGTTATGGCCGGATCACGCTGACTAACCCGGCCGCGATGCAACGTCATATGAACACTGTTGATTAGTCCGGCCCCTTGGGGCCGGAGCGGCTTCATGCTTTGGCGTTGACTTTTTTACGGGACGTTTTTGCAGGGTTGTCGGCGGTTTGGTTAGCCGGCAGAAGCAGACTCTCCAGTTCGTCCAGCGCCTCACCGGTATATACCGCAAGTTTCTGCATGCTTGGCAGCGTGTCGCGACATCCCGTGAAGCCAAAGTTCAGTGAGCCCGCATAACTCAAACAGGTAATGTTGAGCGCGCCGCCATGGGCTATAAGTGAGACTGGATACATGGCTTCCAGCTTTGCACCTTCGTAATAAAGGGTGCGCTGAGGTCCCGGAACATTGGAAATGGTGACGTTGAATACCGGCCGCATTCTTCCCCCCAGGCCAGACATCAATTGCAGGATGTAGGGAGACATCAACAGCATGGTGTATTGGTTCAAGGCGCTTTTCGGCAGTTTCTGCAGGTGTTCCTTGGCTCGTCGGGTAGACTGCTTGATGGCCTGAAGGCGAGCCAGGGGGTCGTCGGTATCGGTAGCCAGTGAGGCAATCATGAAACTGATCTGAGTGCCGGTACCCTCGTCATCTGCTGGGCGGATATTGACCGGGATTCCGGAGGTCAGCGGTGTATCGGGCAGGTTATCCTGTTCAAGCAGGAACCGGCGAAGTGCAGTGCCACAGAGGTACAACACAATGTCGTTGAGTGACCCGCCGGACACATGGGCCAGTTCCTTGAGCCGGTCCAACTGGTAGTGTTGGGTGGCAAACCGGCGCTGGCCGGTGACCCGGTGGTTGAGGGTAGAGACCGGTCCGGTGAACGGTGCCGTCAGCCCATCCTCCGGATGCCTGGCTGAATGCACCAGCCGGTTCATCGCCTGCCACAGCCGCGGCGCCAGGTCCGCCTGCAGTTTCAGGGCGGACCTGGCCTGGGAAAACGCTGCGGGAAGGGTGGCTTCCTTGTCGGTTTTACTACCGCGGCGACGTTCCGGCCGGACACACCACGGCGGTTGCATGTTGGTTTTATGAGGGTCGGTGGTAAGCACCCTCTGCATCAGGCGGACGCCGCTGACGCCGTCAATCATCGAATGATGCATCTTGGTGTAAAGGCCGAAGCGGTTATTCTCCAGGCCCTCAATTACATGGCATTCCCACAGCGGGCGGGAAAAATCCAGTGGGTTGGAGTGCAGGCGTGATACCAGAATACCCAGCTCACGCTCTCCACCGGGCTTTGGTAGCGCCGAGTGCCGAACGTGATAATCCAGGTCGATGTCTTTGTCGGTTTTCCAGGCGGGAGCGACCAGTCGCCCCAACAAGCCAGAGTAGGCCAGCTTTGAGTTCCAGGGCGGCGCAACATCACCGGTTTCTTTCATCCGGTTGACCATATCCCGCAGGAAGGTATCGGGGGCTCCTTCGGGTAATGAAAAAATCTGCAGGTTACCGACATGCATCGGGGTGTCTTCAGATTCAACGGCTAACCATGAGGCATCCAGGGTTCCCAGGCGTTTCATTCGTGTCTCGTCCTTATGTCCTTATTGTGCTTCGGCTACTCGCTGTTAGCCCGCACGGATTATTAGTTATTTTGCGAAAGTATACGCAATATTACGAATTAATCACACGAATAACCGGGGCGATGGTTCCCTGTGAAGAACTGTGTTGGGCGGGGCATCCGTTACATGTTGTTGCGAAATCCCTGTCACGGAGAGCAGCCGGCTTGTGCTAACTTCCATAGCTGACTAACTTCATAAAAACAAGAATCTGGAGGCAACGTGGAGTCCAGTCCACTGATTTCAGCGGGGTTACCGATCGCCCTCTTTATTATCATGATCGGTATAGGAATGACCCTTACGGTTCGTGACTTCCGTCAGGTCGCGGTGTATCCGAAGGGAATGATCGTCGGTACCGTGGCGCAGATCTTGGTGATGCCGCTGGTGGCTTTTGCCCTGGCAAGTCTGCTGGCCGTGTCGCCCACCATCGCCGTGGGGCTGGTGATTATTGCCGCCTGCCCCGGGGGGACGACCTCTAATCTGTTCGTATTGCTGGCAAGGGGCAACATCGCGCTGTCCATTGTTCTCACGGTCAGCGCCAGCCTGATCACGATCCTGACCTTGCCGATGTTTACCAACCTGGCCCTGGATTTCTATATGGGCACGCAGGAAGCCGTTGTGTTGCCGGTATGGAAGACCGTCGGGATGCTGATTGGCATCGTATTATTCCCCGTCGCCATTGGCATGGTGGTGCGGACCAGGAACCCGGCGATGGCAAAAAAGGCGGAAGGTATGGTCAGCATCTTCGGTGGTATTGTCCTGGCGGTTTTGATTGTCGGGTTGATTTACGGTGTGCGTGACCAGATCTGGGATTTGCTGAAACAGGCGGGCCCGGCCACCTTCCTGCTGAACATTGCCGGCATCACCCTGGGGTTGTTGGTTGGCCGGGGCGCGGGGCTCACCCAAAGGGAATCACTGGCAGTGGCTGTGGAGCTGGGCATCAAGAATGGCACCATCGCACTGATGGTGACCCTGACGCTGCTTGAATCCAGTGCCATGTCGATTCCCGCCGCGGTGTATGGGGTCTTGATGTTCCCGATCGGTTTTATTCTGGCAATGTATGGTCGAAGCATTATTCCCCAGTCCTCTATCAAGGCACCCGCTTCCTGAAAGGGTTATTGACACTTTTGCCATGCCCCCCCTGCCACGAGGGACAGAGGGGGTGATGCTGTTCACTGGTACCCTTAGGCTTCGCTCTGGAGCTCAGGACAATAACAATGACTTTGTACCCCACCCAACATTCCGCGATCTTCCTGCGGGCGATGGCCGCCTGCATGCTGTTCCTGCTGTCCACCGTTGCCTGGTCTGACGATGACCAGTTGCGGTCCACGATCTATAACCAGTCGCTTCCCTTAAAAGAGCGTGTTGCTGCATTCCAGGAACTGACCGGGCTGGAACCGGATCCGGATCGTGTTTACCGGGTGTGTATCTGGGACATTTTCGGGCGTTCCGGCCCCGTTTTTGCGGCAGCTCAGGAGCAACGCAAGAAGATCCTGGAATTTGGTGTCAATGTTGAAATGGTGCCCTATACCAGTGAGTCGGTGATGGTGGAGGAACTGAAATCCGCGACTTGTGATGCAGCCCTGATGAGCGGGCTTCGTGCGCGGATATTCAATCGCTACACCGGTACCCTGGACTCCATCGGCGGGTTCCCGGAAAGGGAGCAGATGCGTCTGGCGCTGAAGCTGATGGCCGATTCCCGCAGTGCCGACCGTATGGTCAGTAACGGCTACGTGGTGATGGGTATTGCACCGGCCGGGGCGGCTCATGTGTTCGTTGATGACCGTAAAATCAACACTCTGGCGAAGGCGGCGGGTAAACGGGTGGCAGTGTTGGACTATGATCCGGTCCAGGCCGAAATGATCTCTGGCATTGGGGCAACCCCGGTGGTGGCTGACATTGTTAATGCCCCGAACATGTTCAATACCGGCGTCGTGGATGTACTGGCAGCACCCCTGGCGGCCTATGAGGTTATGGAACTCTACAAAGGGCTGGAGCCTGATGGCGGTATTGTCGATCTGCCCCTGACCCATATCTCCGCGCAGCTGATCGGTCGATCGGAAGTGGTTCCCAATGAACTGGCACAGTTCGTCCGGGAAGCATTTTACCAGGGGTTCGATGAAATCATCAGCCGGGTCCGCATGGAAGAAGAGAAGGTTCCGGATAAGTGGTGGATTGAGATTCCTGCTGAGGATCGTCTGGAATACGACCGAATGATGCAGCAGGCACGGTTGGAGTTGCGTGATAAGGGCTATTACAGCGCGGACATGCTGACCCTGCAGCGCAAGATCCGATGCCGGGCGAATGGCGCCCGCGAGGAATGCACTGATCCGGTAGAGTAACCGATGACCACCGACGCCCGAAGCCTGCCGGCCAGCCAGGGCCGTTCCCTGTCTGTCACTCTCGCCAGCTTGCCGATGCTGGTTATCCTGGTGCTCACCCTGCTGGCCTCGGTAGGGGAAACACTGCATTCCCGTTTGCTTGAGATTGGCGGAGAGACCTGGCCGGATTACTTTAACCTGCGGGTGATTGATCAGATTCGGGCGCCGGACTGCCAAGTCGTGGCTGACCCTGACGCGGCCGTTGAACTGGCGGTGGCGTCGAAGAAAGCAGAAATGGCCGCAGATCCGTTCGCCGATGTCTTTGGTGGCAATCTCAACCGCGATGAAATCCGCTCATCGATCATGGCGACGTCGGAGGCCTGCCAGCAGCGGATCGCCGAATGGGGGCGCCTGCAATCCCTGGATGGTCCCGCTGTGCGGGCCTTTGCATTGATGGAAACCGGTCTGTCCCGGGCGGTTGTCCTGATCACTGGTAACCGCCGTGTCCTGCTGGGCTTAATGTTGCTGTTCTGTGCCGCAGCGGCGACGCTCGGTCGACAGCACATTGCGCTGCGTCCGGTCGAATCCCAGCGGGACGACCGGGTAGCCACCCTTGCCCAGTTGATTGCAAACAGCCTGCTCACAGCGTCCGCATGGCTTTATCGCCAGCAGGAACTGGCCCAGGCTGAGGCCGGTATCCCTCTGGCTCATCTCTTCATGCATGATATCTGGGTGGCAGGGTTTGGTGCGCTGACGCTGATTTCTCTCTGGCAACTCCGGCAGCCAAGGGCGGACCTGGTGCCTGGCGGCAGCTGGCCCCGTTCGCTGCTGAGTGTGCCGCTTTACAGTTTCATGTGTATAAGCGCCACCATTCAGTTTGCGTTTCATGGTTTCTACCATGGCATCGCTGTTTACCTGAACATGATGGCGGAGCTGTCTGCGTTATTCCTGAACCTCGGGCTCTATGTCTGGGTCGGCATGCTACTGGCCAGAACCCACTTGCCCCGTAAGGTGTTTGATCTTATCCGTCCGTGGCAGTTGCCGCCCAAATGGCTGGGTGTCGTGGTACTGCTGCTGACAGCGCTGCCTACCGCCTACAGCGGTGCTTCCGGTATCTTCATTCTCGCCGCCGGTCTGACGTTATACCGTGAGTTGCGGCGGGCAGGTACTTCCGAACAGTTGGCGCTGGCAACGACGGCCATATCCGGCTCCATGGGCACCATGCTTCGTCCCTGCCTGCTGGTGGTGATTGTTGCTACGCTGAACAACAGCGTTACCACAGATGAACTGTTCAGCGCCGGTGCTCGCGTACTGTTACTGACCGCCTCGGTCTATGCAATTTACGTATTCCTGTTGGGCGGTGCATCCACTGGCCGTATTGCACCACTGCGGGATGCCATTCCGGGAACCCTGCGGGCACTGTTACCGTTACTCCCGTACATTGCGATTTTTGCGGCTGTGGTGGTGCTTTGGAATGTTCTGCTGGGGCGGGGGCTGGATGAGTTCTCGGCGCCCGCGATCCTGCCGGTGATTCTGTTGCTGGTGCTCGGTTATGAGCGACTGGTACTGAAAACCGGTGACCCGGATGCGGACGACTCCAATCTTCAGAGTGAAATACTCCCTCCCAGTGGATTCTCTCAATCGGTGATGCGGGCCACCCGCGAGTCCTGCGCCCTGATTGGCGCCCTGTTGATGCTGATGGCGTTATCAGTGAGTGTCGGCGGGCTGATCGAACGTTCGGGTCTGCTGGAGCTGTTCCCGGAGCAATTGGGCTCGGTCTGGCTGACCCTGACGCTGCTGATGGGCCTGCTGGTGTTTATCGGCATGATCATGGATCCCTACGGCGCAGTTCTGCTGGTCAATGCCACCCTGGCGCCGATTGCGCTGAAGAATGGTATTGATCCCCTGCATTTCTGGGTCATGACCGTGCTGGCTTTCGAGATGGGCTATCTGACGCCGCCGGTTGCCCTCAATCACTTGCTGACCCGACAGGTGGTCGGTCTGCCAACATCGTGGGAGAGTTTGCACGGCACCTTCTGGCAGCGGAACTTCCGCTTTATTTTCCCGGTACTGGTGATGGGTACCGCGTTGCTCGTCGTGACGTATATCCCGGCTGGGTGGGACACCGGCTTCCGACTGTTGTTGGGTATTCAGCCGTCACCGTAATGGTTATGCTCTGGTTTCAGGCACGGTCGGAAACCCGGAGTGACAGGTATGAATTTTCTCAATGGCATTACGCTGTTGCTGGTGTACCAACTGGTGGGGGAAGTCACAGTCCGTCTGCTTGACGTGCCAATTCCCGGCCCGGTGCTGGGCATGGTCATGCTGTTCGTGACGCTGCTGATCCGGGGCCAGGCACCTGAATCGGTTGACCAGGCTTCCTCGGCGCTGCTCAGCCACCTGTCGCTGCTGTTCGTTCCGGCAGGGGTGGGCATGATGGTGCATTTCGATCGCATTGCTGAGGAATGGGTGCCGATTACACTGGCACTGCTATTGAGTACCATCATCACCATGGTGGCTACCGCCCTGATCATGCAGTTGACCAGCCGCTGGCTGGTCGGGGCCCGTCAGGGCAAGGAGCCGGACGGTGACTGATCCCGGTCTCAAGGATATCTGGGTTTATCTTTCGGCGTCTCCGCTGCTGGGCCTGACCATGACCCTGGTAGCCTACGGTCTGGCTTACCGCCTGTATCTGCGGACGCGATCCAACCCGCTGGCGAACCCTGTCGTCACCTCGGTTGTGATGCTGATCGGGGTGCTGGTGTTGACCGGAACCCCCTATAACGATTATTTCGAGGGCGGGCAGTTCGTGCACTTCCTGCTGGGCCCCGCCACTGTTGCCCTTGCGGTACCGTTATACCAGCAGTTCACCAGACTGCGACAACTATGGTTACCGGTGACTATCTCGCTGGTGTGTGGCGTAACGATTGCTGCTGGCAGTTCCATTGGTCTGGCTTGGCTACTCGGCGGTTCCACCGAAATACAGATGTCCCTGGCTCCGAAATCGGCGACGGCTCCGGTGGCCATGGGTATTTCCGAAAAGATCGGCGGTCTGCCATCCCTGACAGCGGTGCTGGTGGTGATCACCGGTATCACCGGTGCGGTGCTTGGAACCAAACTGTTCGAGTGGATTCGGGTGACCGACGATACCGCCAGGGGGATTGCCATGGGGGTTGCTGCCCACGGTATCGGAACGGCGCGGGCCTTTCAGGTCAGCCCGCAGATGGGCGCGTTCTCGGGGCTGGCGATGGCATTATCCGCTTTTGCCACCGCGTTGTTGGTGCCCTGGCTGGTGGACTTGATGCAATTTCTGGTCAGTCAGTCTTCTTCGTCCTGATCCTTCGGCGGACAGTGGTAATCTTCCACCACCGTGCCCTCGTCGACACTTTCCAGGTGTACATCAAACCCCCACAGGCGATGGGCATGCCGCAGTACTTCCTCGGTTTCCTTGCTGAGCGGAACCCTATCGACGGGGATATGTCGCAGTGTCAGAGAGCGGTCACCCCGGACGTCCACATTCCACACCTGGATATTCGGCTCGCGGTAACTGAGGTTATACTGGCGCGCCAGTTTTTCCCGAAGTGCGCGGTAACCGTCCTCGTCGTGAATGGCGGTGATTCGGTACACATCTTCCTGATCATCGTTCTGGATCGAGAACAGTTTGAGATCACGCATGACCTTCGGCGACAGGAACTGCTGGATGAAGCTTTCATCCTTGAAGTTTTTCATGGCGAAGTGCAGTGTTTCCACCCAGTCACTGCCGGCAATATCCGGGAACCAGTGACGGTCTTCTTCCGTGGGGTTTTCACAGATCCGTCTCAGGTCCGAATAGATCGAAAAGCCAAGGGTGTAGGGGTTGATACCGGAGTACCACGGGCTGTCAAAGGGAGGTTGATAAACCACTGCCGTATGGCTCTGCAAAAATTCCAGCATGAAGCCGTCATTAACCAGGCCTTTTTCATACAGGCTGTGCAGCAGGGTGTAATGCCAGAAAGAAGCCCAGCCTTCGTTCATCACCTGGGTCTGGCGCTGGGGGTAGAAGTACTGCGCCAGCTTGCGCACGATACGAATGATTTCCCGTTGCCAGGTTTCCAGCAACGGGGCATTTTTCTCAATAAAATATAGGATGTTTTCCTGCGGATCCTCCGGGAAGCGTTTTTTGCGCCGGACCGGATCGTCGTCATCGTCCATTTTGGGAATGGTGCGCCACAGGTCATTGATGCGGCGTTGCTGGTACTCCTCCCGTTCCTTCTGGCGCCTTGATTCCTCTGCTGCCGAGATGGGTGCGGGCCGTTTATAGCGATCGACACCGTAATTCATCAGCGCATGGCAGGAGTCGAGAATTTCCTCCACCGCATCCACCCCGTAGCGCTCCTCGCACTCGGCGACATAATGGCGGGCAAATACCAGGTAATCGATGATCGCACTGGCATCGGTCCAGGTGCGGAACAGGTAATTGCCCTTGAAAAACGAGTTATGCCCGTAGGAGGCGTGGGCAATCACCAGAGCCTGCATGGGCAGGGTGTTCTCTTCCATCAGGTACGCGATGCAGGGGTTGGAGTTGATGACGATCTCGTAGGCCAACCCCATCTGTCCACGTTGATAGCCTTTGGACGTGCTCAGGAACTGCTTGCCAAAAGACCAGTGATGATAGCCCACGGGCATACCCACGGAGCTGTACGCGTCCATCATCTGCTCGGCACTGATGACTTCAATCTGGTTGGGGTAAGTGTCCAGGCCGAATTCTTCGGCGCATTTGGCGATTTCCTCATCGTATTGCCGGATCAGGTCGAAGGTCCATTCGGAGCTGTTGGAGATGGGTTCCCTGGCCTTTGACTGATCGTTGTCCGGAATGTTCGGGCGGTCGATGATGTCACTCATGCGGCTTTCCTCTCGAACAACTGGCGGAACACGGGGTAGATCTCGCCAGGATCGGCGATTTGTTGCAGGGCGAAGCTCTGGGGATATTGCTCTTGGATTTTTTCGTACTCATACCAGAGCATCTGGTGGTCCTGCGGGGTGATCTCCACGTAGGCAAAATATTGCACCAGTGGCAGTAGGCTCTCCGACAGGATCTTGCTGCACACAGGGGAGTCGTCGTTCCAGTTATCCCCATCCGACGCCTGGGCGGCGTAGATGTTCCACTCACTCGGAGAATAACGGGATTCAATGATCTTGTGCATCAGTTTCAGCGCGCTGGATACAATCGTGCCACCGGTTTCCCTGGAGTAGAAAAATTCCTCCTCATCCACTTCTTTGGCACTGGTGTGGTGGCGAATGAAGACCACTTCAATCTTCTTGTAGTTCTTCTTGAGGAACAGATACAAGAGAATGAAGAAACGCTTGGCAATGTCTTTGTGCATCTGCGTCATCGAACCGGACACATCCATCAGGCAGAACATCACCGCACTGGTGGCCGGCTTGGGTTGCTTGACGTGCTGCCGGTATCGCAGGTCGATTTCATCAATAAAGGGAATGCGCTTTACATTGGCTTTGAGTCGCGCAATTTCCTCCTCAAGCGCCTGGACCTGATCATCATGGCTGAACGCCGCATCCAGGTCTTCCGGGGCGGACTTCAATGCGGCGAGCTGCTCTTCCAGGTCACGAATTTTCTTCTTGCGAGCACCGCCCAAACCAAGTCGACGGGCATGAGCGCCCCGGAGGGAGCGCACGACATCAAGCTTGGCGGGTATGCCCTGGCTGGTGAACCCCGAGCGGACATATTTGAAGGCTTCGGTGTCCTTGAGTTTCTTGCGGGCGAGGTTGGGCAGTTCCAGATCATCAAACAGGAAGTCGAGGAATTCCTCCTGGGTGATCTGGAAAGCAAATTCGTCCATGCCTTCGCCATCCGGGCTGGCTTGTCCTTGCCCCTGGCCTTGGCCGCCCCCCTTAGGTTTCGGCAGGGTGTCGCCAGCAACGAACTCCTTATTGCCGGGGTGAACGATCTCCCGCTTTCCACCCTGGCCGTGGTGGAAAATGGGCTCCTCGATATCCCGGGAGGGAATGCTGACTTTTTCGCCGCGCTCAATATCCGTAATTGAGCGACGTTGTACTGCATCGGCCACCGCTTTCTTGATGTGGTGCCGGTAGCGGCGCAGAAACCGCTCCCGGTTCACTGCGCTCTTGTTTTTACCGTTCAGGCGGCGGTCGACTATGTGGGTCATACCCATAGTGTTACTCCAGTTCAGTGAGCTTTCACTGACTTAGTGAGACTTGCGGACGCGCAGATACCATTCGGCCAAAAGCCGTACCTGTTTCTCCGTGTAGCCTCGATCGACCATACGCTCGACGAACTGCTTGTGCTTCTTCTGATCTTCCTGGCTGGCTTTCGGGTTGAAGGAAATAACCGGCAGCAGATCCTCGGTGTTGGAGAACATTTTCTTCTCAATCACGCTGCGCAGCTTTTCATAGCTGAGCCAGGAGGGGTTGCGGCCCTGATTGTTTGCCCGTGCCCGCAACACGAAGTTGACCACTTCGTTGCGAAAGTCCTTCGGGTTGCTGATACCAGCCGGTTTCTCGATTTTCTCCAACTCGTCGTTGATAGCGGAACGATCAAGAATTTCGCCCGTTTCAGGATCCCGGTATTCCTGGTCCTGAATCCAGAAGTCGGCGTAGGTTACATAGCGATCGAAAAGGTTCTGACCGTATTCGCTGTAGCTTTCCAGGTACGCGGTCTGGATTTCCTTGCCGATGAACTGGACGTAGTGTGGCGCCAGGAATTCCTTGATGAAGCGCAGGTAGCGCTCCTGGGTTTCCGGCTGGAATTGTTCCTGCTCGATCTGTTTCTCCAGGACATACAGCAGATGGACCGGGTTGGCCGCCACTTCCGAGGTGTCGAAGTTGAACACCTTGGACAGGATCTTGAAGGCAAAGCGGGTAGAGAGACCGTCCATGCCCTCATTGACCCCCGCAGCATCCCGGTACTCCTGAATGGATTTTGCTTTTGGATCTGTGTCCTTGATGTTCTGGCCGTCGTACACCCGCATCTTGGAGAAGATGCTGGAATTTTCCGGTTCCTTGACCCGCGACAGCACCGAAAACTGGGCCAGCATATCCAGTGTATCCGGGGCGCAGGGCGCACCAGCGAGTGAACTGTTCTTGAGCAACTTTTTGTAGATCTCGATCTCTTCCGATACCCGCACGCAATAGGGCACCTTGACGATGTAAACCCGGTCGAGGAACGCCTCGTTGTGCTTGTTGTTACGGAAGGTCTGCCATTCGGATTCGTTGGAATGGGCCAGGATAATGCCGTCAAACGGCACCGAGCCCATGCCCTCGGTGGTGTTGTAGTTACCTTCCTGTGTTGCGGTCAGCAGCGGATGCAGTACCTTGATCGGTGCCTTGAACATCTCCACAAACTCCAACAACCCCTGGTTGGCCCTGCACAGCCCCCCACTGAAGCTGTAGGCATCCGGATCGTCCTGGGAGAAATCCTCCAGCATACGGATATTCACCTTGCCCACCAGAGCGGAAATATCCTGGTTATTATCATCACCGGGCTCGGTCTTGGAGACCCCGATCTGGTCGAGCACCGAAGGGTATTTTTTCACCACCTTGAACTGACTGATATCACCACCAAATTCGTGAAGGCGTTTCACTGCCCACGGTGACATGATGTTCTGCAGGTACCGCAGGGGGATGCCGTACTCTTCCTCCAGAATTGGTCCATCCTCGTCCGGATCAAACAGGCCCAGTGGGGATTCGTTCACGGGCGAGTCCTTGATGGCATAGAAGGGCACTTTCTGCATCAGGAACTTGAGCTTCTCCGCCAGTGACGACTTACCGCCACCGACCGGACCGAGCAAATAAAGAATCTGTTTCTTTTCCTCCAATCCCTGGGCGGCATGCCGGAAGAAGGACACAATGTTCTCGACTGCGTCTTCCATGCCGTAGAAGTCGGAAAATTCGGGGTAACGTTTGATAACCTTGTTGGAAAAAATGCGTGACAGCCGGGAGTCACGGGACGTGTCTACCAATTCTGGCTCGCCAATGGCCAGTAACATCCTCTCCGCGGCAGTGGCGTATGCCGTTGGGTCCTTTTTGCAGATCTCCAGGTATTCCTCAAGGGAGTATTCCTCCTCCTGAGTTGATTCATACCGGTCTTTGAAGTGCTGCACAATGCTCATAGATGGCCCCTCGCTCGCTGTTCTTCAGCTTTCAGTTCACGCAATATCCCCATTGCAGTTGGCGCCGCCAATCTGGGCGGTGTGTCTGGTTATTAGTGGAAGAAATGGATACTACAAACCGATTTACGGTTCGCGGCCGAATTCGGTTTGGTTACCTAGAGCTTAGTCCACGCTCGGAAACTTGGACAGCCTGTTTATGGTATCGGTTCATTAATTTGTGTTGTGTTTTGGTTTTTGTTCTGGGGTTGGGGGGGAGGGAGCATGGGGGAGGTCCTTTTTTAAAAACTCCGCTTTAACTCGCTTCGCTCAGACAGGCGGTGTTTTGAAAAAAGGACCTCCCCCACACTCCCACAAACCCAATGGGGAGACCGGAAGAAGAAACATAATGAGAGTTGGAGTTGCTGGAAATGGTGTGGGTGGCTCCGCGACAACATGCAGTCGTAAAGTGTCAGTTACACTGGGTAAACGTAGCCGCCGATCCCCGATACCAGAAGGCTACTTTTTAACAAGCCGAAACACACTCTCAGTAGCCCCAGCCAACCCCTTCCGTTTGGTAAAAGGATGATCCTTGGCCAGCGTGTTGGTCAAGATATGTTCGATGTCGTAGTCATCGGAATAGAGCTCCCGAACCTCCTCGTCGCTGACGTTGAACGGCGGTCCCTTGATCTCGGTGTCGTAGTCCAGGGTGATCAGCAGAATTCGGGTACCGTCAGGGATGACGGCCGTCAGGTGCTCTACATACTGCTTGCGCATTTTCGGAGGCAGGGCGATCAGTGCGGCGCGGTCGTAGACCAGACGGATGTGTTTCAGGTCATCGGGGACCAGCTGGAAAAAGTCGCCGCACCAGAGCTCCAGATTGTCGTGCTTGAAGCGGGTGAACGGCTCACCCGGCCGTACCATGGCTTTCTCGCCGGCTTCCTCAAAAAAGTCCTTGCAGGCGATGTCGCTGAGCTCCACACCGATGATCGGATGGCCGCGATCGTGCAGCCACCACATATCGTGGGCCTTGCCGCAGAGCGGAACGAGCACCGCTGGTGTGCCTTCGCCCGCCAGTTCAGGCCAGTGGTCGTGAAGATAGCTGTTGATGGTCCCTTCGTGGAAGCCTATTTCCTTCTTTGCCCAGCGCTCGTGCCAGAATGCATGTTCCATCGTCTACCCATCCTTACAATTGGAGGTTTTTCTCAGTCTATCCTAATCTGTGCCTTTCTTGGTTAAGGAGAAACGAATGAAAGCGGTTTTCCTCGATGCTGATACGCTCGGAAATGACGTCGACCTGACACCCATTGAAACCGTCGCCGGGGGCCTCGTAAAGCACGAACGAACAGCACCGGAACAGGTGCTTGAACGGATTCGTGGTTTCGACACCGTGGTAGTGAATAAGGTTGTGCTCAACCGTGAACACTTCGAGGCCTGCCCGGACCTTAAAACCATAGCCGTGGTGGCGACGGGACTCAATAATATCGACCAAGCCGCTGCCAAAGAGCGTGGTATCCGGGTGATGAATGTCACCAATTATGGCCGCTCCACCGTGGCTCAGCACACCATGGCGCTGATGCTGGCATTGGCAACGAGATTGCTGGACTACGATCGGGATGTGCGGGCCGGGCGTTGGGGGCAAAGTCCGATGTTTTGCCTGATGGATCATCCGATCATGGAGCTGGAAGGTCGGACCCTGGGTATTGTCGGCTATGGCGATCTGGGCCAGGGTGTTGCGGAGCGGGCCCGGGCTTTTGGTATGAAGATTCTGCTCGGCGCACGCCCCGGACAGGAGCGGGGCGAAGTGGATGGTTATCCCCGGATACCGCTGGACGAGTTGCTGTCGCAGGTGGACGTGTTGTCGCTTCACTGCCTGCTGACTGATGATACCCGGAATATGATCGGCGCCCGGGAGCTGAAGATGATGAAGAGGCATGCACTGCTGATCAATACCAGCCGGGGCGGTCTGGTGGACGAGCAGGCGCTGGCGGATGCCCTGCGCGCCGAAACGATTGGTGGTGCCGGTTTTGATGTGCTGACCGAGGAGCCTCCGCGCCATGGCAATCCGCTGCTGGCGGACGATATACCCAACCTGATTGTGACGCCACATTCCGCGTGGGCGAGCAGGGAGGCAAGGCAGAGGATCGTTGAGATTACGGCACGTAATCTGTCTTCAGTCTGAATCAGGGTACTCCCCCCATACTCACCCCCGAAAAAACCGCAGCCGTATGACGCGGCTGCCGTTCCCTGTTGCTTACACTGCCTGCGAAATGCCCCAAGTGAGGGCATAAGTTTCACTAACGCTCCAACAATAACAACAGGGCGATACCTATGATCAGACCCATCCTGGCTCTTGCGCTTTACGCTCTTCTCTTTTCTGTACCGGTTCTCGCCTTTGAACGCGATGAACTGCTTATCTGGATCAACTCCGACAAGGGGCATCAGGGCCTGGCCGAAGTCGGCCGGCGCTTCGAGGCGGAAACCGGCATTCCGGTCACCGTGGAAACCCCGGATGATCTCACGTCCGAGTACGATCATTACGGCTATTCCTCAAGGGCGCCGGATATTGTGATCTGGCCCCACGATCGTTTCGGTAGCTGGATCAATGAGGGGCACCTGCGGCCTATCGAACCTTCGGTTAACGTACGTGATGCTGTAGCCCCCTTCGCCTGGCAGGCCGTTTCCGTGGGTGAGCGGGTGTATGGTTATCCGATCGCCCTGGAGGTGGTCAGCCTGCTCTACAACAAGGATCTCGTGGCAAAGCCGCCTGCCACTCTGGAAGAACTGAAAACCGAGCACCGTCGATTGAGTGCCCAGGGTATCGAGGCTATCTCCTGGGACTACAAGAATGTGTATTTTTCCTGGCCGGTATTTGCCGGATCGGGTGGGTACAGTTTTGGCGTGGAGAACCAGGTTTATGACCTTTCTGATGTGGGTGTCGCTACTGGTGGCGCCATCAGTGCGGTGAAGGGAATCAAGAATCTTCTGGATTCCGGAGTGTTAGCGAAAGATGCGGATTACGGCTCCATGATGGATGGCTTCAAAGCCGGTGAGACGGCCATGATCATTAATGGCCCTTGGGCGTGGAGTGAAATACGGGAAGCCGGCATCAATGTGGGCATCGCCAATGTGCCCACGGCCACCGGTGAGCCTGGAAAACCGTTCGTGGGGGTACTGGCGGCTGGAATCAGTGCTGTCTCCACCAATCACGAGTTGGCCAGGCAGTTCCTGGAAGGATACTTGCTGACGGGCGAGGGGCTGCACGCGGTAAATGACGACAAACCTCTGGGAGCGGTAGCCCATCTGGGTGTGGTGGAAACCCTCAGTGAGGACCCGTTCATCGATCATACATTCCGCTCCGCCAGTCGTGGCGAAATCATGCCTAACATCCCTGAAATGAAACGTTTCTGGGACCTGATGACCATCCGCTTTGCCGGCATGCTGGCAGGTGAATATCCGATCAAGTCCACGCTGAACGAGGCCGCCGACCGACTCAAGCGCCTTGATGACATGCGAGGCTGGACGCGTCGACACTACGTTACAAACTGAGAGCGTTTCCGCTACTGGCTCGAAACCACTAGTAAAAGCCACGCAATCGGCCATACTTTGTTGTGATTTGGTATCTGACTGATAATCTGTACAAAACACTGGCAAACAGGACGTTGTGTGGCTTCTTTTCAACTGAAAGACCGGCTTCAGGCGGCGGAAAACTGGATCCTCGCCAATCCCAATCCACCTCAGAACTGGCCGTGGACCTGGCTATATAAGACCGGGCGCAGCCTGTACGCGCTGATCCGGGATGTGGTCAGTGGCAACCTGACACTGCACTCCATGAGCCTGGTGTACACCACGCTGCTCAGTATTGTGCCGCTGCTGGCCCTGAGTTTTTCGGTGCTCAAAGCTCTCGGTGTCCACCAGAAAATGGAGCCGTTTCTATTTCAGTTTTTCCAGCCCATGGGGCCCCAAGGGCTGGAGATTGCTGAGCAGATCCTGAGTTTTGTCGACAACATGAAAGTCGGGGTGCTTGGTTCCGTGGGACTGGCGTTGCTGGTGTATACGGTGATTTCGCTGGTCCAGAAAATCGAGCGTTCTTTCAACATGATCTGGCGTGTCCCGGACATGAGGTCCATGGCGCAAAGGTTCAGTAACTACCTGAGCGTGATCATGGTTGGCCCCCTGTTGATGGTGTCCGCCATTGGCGCCACCGCCACCATCTTCTCCTCAAAATTCGTGCAGACATTGGTGGAGATTGAGCCTTTTGGCATGTTGATCATTGCCGTCAGTCGGTTTACACCATTCCTCCTGGTGGTGGGGGCATTCACCTTCGTTTATGTGTTCATTCCCAATACCAGGGTCAAGCTGCGTTACGCCTTTATCGGCGGCCTTGTGGCAGGGGTATCCTGGCAGGCGGCAGGAATGCTGTTTGCTTCCTTTGTGGCGGGGTCTGCCAAGTACGAGGCCATTTATTCCAGTTTCGCCATCGGCATCATTCTGCTGATCTGGACGTATCTCAACTGGATGATCCTGCTGCTGGGTGCCAGTCTGTCGTTCTATCTCCAGAATCCCGGTTCGGTGGCGAAGCGTCACCAGGTTCAACTGTCTCCCGAACTTCAGGAAAAGGTGGCTCTTGCGTTGATGTGGATGGTCGCCAAACCGTTCAGTAAGGGCGATCCGGCGCCTCAGCAGGAATGGCTGGAGCACCAACTGCGAGTTCCCGGAGAAGTCACCCGGGGGGTCAGTGACAAGCTCATCCGGGCGGGTTTTCTGACGCTGGCCGGTAGTCAGGGGGACAAGTTGATTCCCGGGCGCGCGCTCAACCTGATTTCTGTGGGAGGCTTGCTGGCCGCAGTTCGAAAAGATGAGGATCGGGTGGTGGATCGCCTGCCGGCCGTCATACCGGAGAGCCTGAGGATGCGCTCGGCGGCCGATGAGTCCGTTACCTTTGCTGAACTGCTGAGCGACGAGCAGGGCAGCAGCAATGCCTGATCCGTTGTAGCCATCGGTCTGGCGTGGGAGCGGCCTCAGTCTTCAAGCATCCGCAACAGCGCTTTGCGAACCCGTGCCAACTGGTTTTCATCCAGGCGAACCAGGTACAGCAGTTTCTCCTCCGCCATATTACGCTGGTGGGCGTGACGGAGCGCTTCACGGGTTCCAATGATCATCCCGTCATTCAATGGAGTATGTTCCTGATCTGGCGCAGGCCGCTCGGCGGCCAGCAAGTAAGCATGGTATTTCGGGGGCAGGTTCCACTCATTGGCCAGCAGTTGGGTCGTCGTCCAGTGATAGCGTGCCAGAGCTTGCCGCATAACCGCTGGCGCGGGTTCTTGCCTGTCCCCGCTGGCCAGGTGGATTCGGTGAACCTCTCTTCGCAAGGTGATATAGGACAGCGCCGGAAGCAGGCCCACCATAAAATGCGCGCTGGTGTCCTGGCCCTGGATTCTGGCGATCATCTCCGCTGCGCGGGCACAGGCAAGCCCCCATCGCCAGACACGCTGGGCAAAGAGCGCCTCGCGACTGTTGCGGGCGGCCATCATCGGTCGCATGATCGCAGCCGAAATGACACTGCGGATACCATCGAGACCCAGGACAAACACTGCGTGGTCCACGGATTCTATGATCTGGTCGCCGGGTTTGAAATAGGGGCTGTTTGCGATCTGCAGGAGCTGGTCGGTGAGTGACGGATCACTGAGAATGATGTCCGTCACCTCATGACGGTCCGATGATTCGTCCGACAGGACCTGCATCAGCATGGGTAGTGTCAGCGGACGGCGTGGCAATTCTTCGATGGTCTGGTCGTGCAGGCGTTGTTCCAGCTGCTCAAGTACCGGGCTGATCTTGTGTGTGCATGTTTTGAGTGCAGCAGGTGGTGAGTCCAGCAGCCAACAGAACAGATGGCCTTCCAGATTCTGAACCAGAGCTGCATTCTGCTCTGTGGTCGGGGAGTCGCCACTTACCGGATTGAACAGTCTTGGTTCTTGGGCCTGAAGCTCAGGCCCGGTGGCCGCAAAGAAACCTGATATCCAGGAGAAAATGCCTGGCATCCAATGCCTCCAGGTAGGTGAGTCGTCAATTAATACGTACCCGCTACCTGCCAGTATAGAGGCGTCATTGTTCTATGCACAGAAAAAGGGCCCCGGTTATCCCAGGGCACCACCAAATACGAAGATCAATTGGCCGACGCCTGCCACCATACCCAAAAACGCCCCGACCAGAATGAGTTTGATCTCATCCTCCTGGAAGCAGGGACGCAGCAGGTCCTGGAATTCCTCCGACGACAACGCGATCATGCGCTCAACCATGATGGATTTAACTGCCCGGGCCCGGTCTTTTTCAAACATCGGGTTGTTGAACGATGACTGCGAAATTTCGATGGCTTTCAGTCCCACCTTGTTCTTCAGGGTGGCGAAGCCGGTTGGCCCAAATGCCATCTGAGTCAACGCCTTGCCCATGCCGGCGGTTTCATCCACCAGCGGTTTGATGTGCTTCTTGACCATATTGCGGGCACGTTCTCCCTTGGGCCCCTCAATGATGGCGTTGATGATGTTGCCAACCGTCAGGATTTCGTGGGTCACGATGTGGCAGAAGGACTCAGCTACTTCGTTCTGGCGTTTGAGGAACAGGCCCTGCAATCGTATTGGTCCGAATTTCTTCTCGTACAGGGGGCGGAAAATCACGTTCAGCGCAATCCAGTTGGTGGCGTAGCCCACCAATAAGCCAAAAAACGGAAGTACCCACCAGCTCTGGTAGAAATACCACACCGCCATTTGCACCAGGCCGAACAGGAAGCCGAAGTAGAGACCGGAATTGACGATGAAACGAAACTCGGCATCGCCACATTCCAGAAAGATGCGGTTAAGCAGTTGCTTGTCCTTGGCAAGACGGTCGATGACCATGCCCTTGATGTCCAGCAGATCCTCAATATTGTCGGAAATATCATCGACCAGGTTGTCCACCAACTGGGGCGTCGCCTTGCGAACCCTGTCGTAGACCATGTTGCGGGCGGAATTAGGAAGGTTTTCCCAGAAGGTCGGGTATTCCCGCAGCATCATTTCGTCAACGTATTCCTCGATGCGGGGGTTGGCGGAATGCACGATGTGTGCAGCCAGCACTTTGGGGTCGATCTGCTGGAAGATTTCGTCGACTGTTCCGATCTTCGAGATGGTTGCGTCCACGCTGATGGCGGCCATCTTCCGTGCTTTGGACGGGATGATGCCCTGCCAGCCGAGCAATGGCGGTTTGCCGATAAATTCCAGGGGGTAGAAGGTCATTTTGATGGCAAGCCAGTTGGTGCTCCAACCGATCAATGCAGCAATGACTGGGATGCTTAGGTACTGCCAGAATTCGGGATTGGTAAACAGACTTGTCATCCGGTACTCGCGTTTGTTCGTTGTTGGTGTTTTGGTTCCCGCTACTCTTCTGCTCGACAGCGATAATGTTTGCCAGCCTGCGTCCTGTCAATGACTGATACGCCAGACAAAGGCGGCTGCACAGTCGGTTTTGTCAGCTTCCGATATCGCCCCAAAGCCATTGGCACAGCGACATGGCGGCGATCGGGGCAGTTTCTGTTCGCAGAACCCGCGGCCCGAGAGCGACCGGCAGGAAGCCGCTGTTTTCAGCTGCCGCTATTTCTTCAGGGCTCAGCCCTCCTTCCGGACCGATCATCAGGGCGACGCGAGCCGGTTTGTTCATGGAATCCAGGGACTGTTCGGTGCGGTGGTGCAGGACCAGCCTCAGGTCGCAGTCCGTGGTGTGTTCAAACCATTCCACCAGGGTCATGACCGGGAGAATCTCCGGCACGCGAGCCCGGCCGCATTGTTCGGCGGCGCTGATGGCGACGGATTGCCAGTGGCGCAGGCGTTTGTCCTCACGGTCACCCTTGAGCTTTACATCGCAGCGTTCGGTGGTGAGTGGGACGATGCGGGTCACCCCCATTTCCACGGCTTTCTGCACAGCGTAGTCCATGCGGTCGCCTTTGGAGAGGGTCTGACCAAGGACGATATCCAGGGAGGATTCAGTGGCGTTCGCGACCGGCGTTCCCACCTGAACGTCGACCTGTTTCTTGCTGGCGTTGGTAATGGTGGCGGGGTAGTCGTGCCCGTCACCGTTGAAAAGCCGCAGCTCCTGGCCGGGCTGCATGCGCAGTACCCGGCCGACGTGCTGCGCTGCGTTTTCGTCCAGCGCGGTTGTGCAGCCCTCACTCAGGGGGGAGCTGGTGTAGATTCTGGGAACGCGCATGCTCAGTCCCTGACGGCAATCTCAATGCCTTCGGTAGCTACCTGACCGAGATGGCGGATCTGCTCCTCGGTGATGATGTACGGCGGCATGAAATACACCACGTTACCCAGCGGACGAAGCAGGGCCTGGCGTGTGAGGGCGTGTTGGTAGACCTTGATGCCGCGTCGTTCCTGCCAGGGGAATGGCGTCTTGTCGGCCTTGTTCTTGACCATCTCCACGGCCAGCGTCATGCCGTGCTGGCGGATGCCGCCGACGTTCGGGTGATCCGCCAGGTGGGCTACCGAGTCGGCCATGCATGCGGACAGGCGCTTGTTATTCTCAATAACGTTGTCATCCCGGAAGATATCCAGGGTGGCCAGGGCGACGGCACAGCCAATGGGGTTGCCGGTGTAACTGTGGGAATGGAGAAACGCCCGCAGCGTCTCATAATCGTCGTAGAAAGCCTGGTAGACGTCATCGGTGGTCAACACCACGGACAGCGGCAGGTAGCCGGCCGTCAGTCCTTTTGACAGGCACATGAAGTCCGGGGTGATGTCTGCCTGTTCGCAGGCGAATAGGGTGCCAGTACGGCCAAAGCCAACGGCAATCTCGTCGGCGATCAGGTGCACACCATAACGAGTGCAGGCTTCCCGCAATTTGGTGTGATACACCGGATGGTGCATGCGCATGCCCCCGGCGCACTGGATGAGCGGTTCCACCACGACAGCACAGATTTCCTCGTGCTTTTCGGCGAGCAACTTTTCCATGGCCTCAAACTGACGCAGGGCGTATTCCTCGTCGGTTTCACCGGCCTCCTTGTTCCAGGCGTCCGGAGAAGGTGCGGTGAGCACCTCCATCAGCAGCGGCTGATAGGTGTCCTTGTACAGCGCAACATCGCCAAGTGCCAGGGCACCCAGGGTCTCGCCATGGTAGCTGTTGCCGAGGTTGACGAAGTTCTTCTTGCCGGGTTTGCCCTGATTCTTCCAGTAGTGGTAGCTCATCTTCAGCGCAGCTTCGATGGCGGACGAACCGTTATCGGCATAAAAGCATTTATTGAGGCCCGGAGGGGTGACCTCGATCAGGCGTTCTGAAAGGTTGACCACGGGCTCATGGCTGAAACCGGCCAGGATCACGTGTTCGAGCTTCCCGATCTGTTCCTGGATGGCCGCATTAATACGCGGGTTGGCGTGGCCGAACAGGTTGACCCACCAGGAGCTGACGGCATCGATATATCGGTTATTCTCGAAATCTTCCAGCCAGACCCCTTCACCCCGTTTCACGGGAATCAGTGGCAGGGTTTCGTGATCTTTCATCTGAGTGCAGGGATGCCAGACGGATTTAAGGTCCCGTGCGACGAGATCGGCGTTGCGCATCTGTAAGTCTCCTCTCGGCCCGGTGAGGGTTTGGGTAGCTGATAAATCAAAAGGTGCACCATGATACTTGGCAGAGGTGTGGCCGGCTAGTGGCCGGCAAGAGTGTGACCTGAATCACTCTGGCTACGCAGCCATCAGCAGCTGACCTGACGGCCAATGTTTGCCGGCACTGCCCCCGTAACAATCTCCTTATACTTTTTGGAGGCCGTTATGAAACTGGAGCTGAAACATCCCTACGAGGCGGGCCTTGAGCATGTGCTGGGCGCCTTCTTCGACGAGAGCCGCATCATCGAGAAAAACCGCAAGCTGGGTTCCCGAAATGTGCGTGTTGTGGAACTGAAACGCGATGACCTTTCAGCAAAGCTTGTGATAGAGCGCGAAATGATGACGTCCGCAGAAGTGCCGGGCATCCTGGCCAGCTTTCACCGTGAGTGGAACCAGGTGCGTCAGGAGGAACACTGGTTTCGCAAGGACGATTCCGAGTGGCACTGTGAATTCCGGGTGCGCATTGAAAATGTGCCGGCGAAGATTCAGGGCATTATGAAACTCCAGGGATCGTCTGAGAATTGCACCAACCACGTCAGCCTGAACGTGCGGTGTGACGTGCCGTTGCTGGGGAAAAAAGTGGCCAGCTTCCTGGCGGAAGACTCCCGCGTCAAAATCGAGCAGGAATACGAAGTTCTCCGCCAGTTATTGTAAGCGGGACGGTTGATACTTCTTGAAATTCTCGGCTTGCTCGAAGATTTCCTTGTACACCTCATCCCGGTCAATGGGGGGATAACCATGCTTCCCCAGCAGCAGGATGAGGTCCACCTTCAGTTCTGCCTTGATGTCCTCGCGCCGGTTCCAGTCGGTATACTTCATCTTATCGTCCACCACGGCTTTCACCGCCTCAGAAAGCGGGAGGAGCTTCTCTTCGGGATAAGTAAAGTCATACTTGGTCGCCAAGTCTTTCAGGATGTCATAAAAGGCTTTGACTTCCAGATCGATCCCCAACTCCTCAAAGGAGCCAACTTCATGTTTCAGTGAGTGGATCATGCCCATGTAGCGGTCAATAATCTCGTCCGTGAAATCTTCAACTACTTCGCCTCGCAGAACGTCCGCTTCTTTTCGTTCATTGTATTTTTCTACCAGTGCCTGGAGTTGCTTGGAGAAATCGACACCGCGAGCTTTATTCACTCGCTTGAAGTCCTCAATCGCTTTGGTAAGAAGTTGTTGGAGAAGTTTGATCTTCGTGTTTGGAAGTTTGATTTTCTCGATCTTCGCCAGATAGTCATCGTCGAAAATGTTGCGCGCCTCGGCGCCGGCCTCACCCAGTTTGAAAACCTCTTCAACGCCGTCGGCTTTCAGGGCCTCCGTCATCATCTCCCGCACTCGAGCATTCATCTGGGCAGTGTCCGGGGCATGGCCGCGGGTCAGTTTGAAAACGATGGAGCGAACGGCCAGATAAAAGTGAATGCGATCCCGCTCGGGCTGCGTCACGCCTTCCGAACCGCTGCAGATGTCATAGGCCGCCTTTAGGCGCTTCACCAGTGCCATAAAGCGCTTTTCAATCTTGTCGGTAAGCTGGGCATATTCGGCGGCCTGGTTCAGGCAATTCAGTTGTTCCAGCGGGCTGCCCTTGAAGTACGCGCGTGCGTCAAACTTGTGAAAGAGTTTGTTCAAAAGGTCCAGGTGGTCTTTAACCACAATGATCGACTGCTCGATTTCTTCGATATTCTGCTGGTCGGCCTTGTTGTAGTGGGCCAAGGCAAGGTTCATCTGCTTTTTGATGCCGATATAGTCGACCACTAGCCCTTTGCGTTTGCCCTCGAATTTTCGGTTGACCCGTGAAATGGTCTGAATCAGGTTGTGGCGTTGAATAGGCTTGTCGATGTAGAGGGTATCCAGAAACGGCACATCGAAACCGGTGAGCCACATGTCCACCACGATGGCGATCTTGAAGTTGGATTTCGGGTTCTTGAACTGACGGTCCAGCTCCTTGCGGAATTCCTGGGTGCCCAGCATGTCCCAGAGCGGCTTGGGGTCGTCCTTGCCCCGGGTCATGATCAGTTTCACCCGCTCCATTGGTTTGATCTCCCGCCGGTCTTTGTCAGAAAGCCGGGCGCCGGGTTCACACACCAGTACTTCGTTCCACTGTGGGCGAAGTGCAATCAGCTCCTGCCAGAAACGGTAGGCAATGGCGCGATTGCTGCACACGAACATGGCCTTGCCTTTGACGGTGGCGCCTTCCTCGACCCGCTGCTCGTAGTGATGGACAAAGTCCTTCGCCAGCGTCCGCAACCGGTCCGGGTCGCCCAGGATGATGCTCATGTTGGCGCTGGCTTTCTTGCTCTCCTCAATCTGGTACTCGCTGGCGCCGTCCTCCGCGCACTGGTCGTAGTAGGCCTCGATTTCCTGCAGTTTTTCGTTGTCCAGAATCACCTTGGCCGCCCGACCCTCGTAGACGATCGGAACGGTGATCTCGTCCTTGACCGATTCGGTCATGGTGTAGCTGTCCACCACCTCGCCAAACACATCCAGCGTGGCGTCGATGGGGGTGCCGGTGAAGCCGACGTAGGTGGCGTTGGGCAGCGAGTCGTGCAGGTACTTGGCAAACCCGTAACTGCGCCGGACGCCGTTCTCGGTTACCCGGACTTTCTGGTCCAGGTTGACCTGGCTGCGGTGCGCTTCGTCGGAAATACAGATTACGTTGTACCGATCCGTCAGCAGTTCGGTGTCTTCGGTGAATTTGTGGATCGTGGTCAGAAAAACCCCGCCACTGGTACGACCTTTCAACAGCTCCCGCAGATGGCTGCGGCTCTCCACGCTGATCACGGTCTGGTCGCCGATGTATTCCTTGGCGTTGGTGAACTGGCCGGATAATTGGTCGTCCAGATCGGTTCTGTCGGTAATCAGCACAATAGTGGGGCTTTCAAAGTCCACGCTTTTCATCAGCAGCCGGGTGAGAAACAGCATGGTAAAGCTCTTGCCGCAGCCGGTGGCCCCGAAGTAGGTGCCGCCCTTGCCGTCACCTCCCGGTTTGCGGTGTTCCAGAATGTTCCGGAACAGCTTACCGGCGGCGTAAAACTGCGGATACCGGCAAACAATCTTTTCCTCCCGGTGGGATTTGTCCGGGAAATAGATGAAATGCCGAATGACTTCCCGCAACCGGGTGTGATTAAACAATCCCTGAATCATCGTGTGCAGCGCTTTGATGCCGTCCTGTTCGATGGTTTCGTTACCCGTCACCTTGCGCCAGGTATAGAAATACTCATAGGGCGCGAACAGGGAGCCGAGGCGGGAGTTGACTCCATCGCTGATCACGCACAGGGCGTTGTACTTCATCAACTCCGGAATATCCCGGGCGTAGCGAACGGTAAGTTGCTTCCAGGCATCGTAAATGGTGGCGTTCTCACGGGTGGCGCTTTTGAACTCGAACACCACCAACGGCAGGCCGTTGATGTAGAGAATAGCATCCGGGATGCGCTTCTCCAGCCCTTCAACCTCCAACTGGTTGACCACGCGGTAGATATTGCCGCCGGCGTTATAATCTTCGCCGTCATCCGCAATGAACGTATCAACGTCGCCAGGCCCTGGCTCACGCTGCTCCGGAAGCCCGTTATAGCCCACCAGTTGAATGTAAAGGTCTTTCCGGGTGTGATCTTCCCGCTTTAGCAGGAAACCGTCGGCCACCCACCTGTGGATGGTCTTGTTGGAGGCGTAAAGATCCGAGGCGGAGAGGGCATCCAGCTGGTTGATGATGATGCTGATCTCATGCTCCGTGATGCCATCGTTGGCGTAGCGACTGGCCAGGAAAGACCGCAGGTCGTCGAAGATAAGAACGTCGTCTGGTGAGCGTGAAAGGGAAGGGCCAGGCGTATGTGGAAATCCCTGTTCACCCAACAAAGTGATAATGGCCTGTTCCAGTTTGTCCTCGGTGAACTTCGGCATTCCCTATCCTTACTGCGTGAACTGGCGTCCCGGACCGGCTGAATCCGCATGGTTTATTAGCATGTTACCTGATTGTAGCCATTTTTTGCCCGCCCGACGGCATCACACTCTGAAATCGCAGAATTTGGCCGGGCGAGCACTTACGTATAAACTGCGTCTGTCAACTCACAGAGCCAGGATGGCTCAGCAAAACGCAAAGGATGCTACATGAGTAAAGCAATCGTCCTGCTCGGAGACCTCGGCTCCGACCACGAAGGTTTCCCGCCCACGCCAGTGATTGCTGGCTCCCCGGATGTACTGATTGACGGCAAGCCCGCTGCCCGCGTGGGCGATCCGCTGGCACCCCACTCCAAACCGAAGCATCCACCCCATCCCCGAACCATCGCCGGTGGTTCTGCAACGGTCATGATCAATGGCAAGCCGGCCGCTGTGACCGGCGGTGCTATTTCCTGTGGTGGTGTGACGATTGGGTCGGGGTCTGTGGTGATTGGTGACACTCACACGCCTGCGCCATTTTCGGGAGTATCCCCAGCCGCCGCAAGAGCAGCAGTGTCTTCAACGACCGCCGGTGAGGCTGTTCAGGCAGCACCTGAGAGGGTGAACTCCACAAGCCGGGCTGAGTCTATTGCTTCTCCGGCTAACTCATCATCAGCAACTGCGCCCGGAACGAACAGTACGGCAAGCGCAATGCATCCTGATGCTAGCGACACTCGTGACCTGAGTGAACCCGGATTCCATGTTGTTCGCGAACCAATGAGCCGCAATGAGCTGTTGTCTCAGCTTTATGGTGATGCATCTGCGAAACCTGATAATTTTGAGCGTTTGAATCCAGGGCTGGGTAACCGGGTTCTACCCGGGGAAATGATCGTTATTGCAGACCCTGAAAGTTTGGAATGCACGGTCGAAGAAAATGACCTGATGACCGTGGCGGCCCAAGTAAATCAGGAGGTGCGACAACTGAGCGAGCAGGAGGCTCAGTTTATCGTTGATCATTACGACCTTCTGGAACTGATGACGGCGAATGCCGCAACCGGCATGGGTGCAGGCGCGGCGATGATTGGCCAACAGATAAAGAGCATTGACGCGACACTGAAAGACATTGAGGCGCTGTATCAGAATACCTTCAGAAAACACGGCAGGCTGAATGTGCCGGAATTTTATGAGCAACGCCAGTCGTTATTCACCAAACTGGATTTCGCCCTCGGAAAGATGGCGCGAAAAGGCCTTTCGCTCGATGACAACCCCAAGTTGAAGAGGGCTCTTGGGCTTTCAACGAAAGGTACAGCTCACCATTGGAAAGAAGCGGGTGTCGGACCGATTCCGGGCTATGGAGCGCACTATTCAAGAGCTGCGGGCGCTGCACGGTTTGTGGAGCATGGCGGGCGATTGGTTGTGGCGCTGGATGCTGGGCTGGCTGGGTACAAGATTTACGAGGCGTGTTCGACTGGGCGCACCAATGAATGTGAGCAAGTGGCCTACGTCGAGTCTGGGCGATTTGCTGGTTCCGCCATGGGTGGTGCTGTTGGAGCTTCATTAGCGCCGGTATTGTGTACAGTCGTCGGCATTGGTACGGGCGGGATAGGTGGGGTGGCCTGCGGAATCATCGCTGCCGGCATCGGTGGTGCGGCAGGCGGAAAAATCATGGGTGATGCAGGGGCCGATGCAGGCCAATTGGTTTACGAGGTTCGGAGCGATGAGTAACCAACTGGTTTATGCGCTAGCGCACATAGGATATCTGAGTCTTTTTGTTGGTCTTCTACCATTGTTTGTCATCATTACGTTTGGGTTCCGCTATGTGTCTCTAATCGAAGATCGCGTGGCGACTAAACGAGGGGGTATTTCAACAGCAAGGCACATTTGGCAAGGAAAGATCATTGGACGGTTGATGAGAAGCAGCAATGTGTTTGCTTATCTGATTTTCCGGGCGATCCCATTTCCGTTCTTCCAACAGCGCGCATCTCTGCTGGGCGATCCGGCCGTGCCCTTGCCGAGAAGCTGGCAGGCCTGGGTCATTGTTCCTGTGCTACTTATGTATCTGGCTGTTCTAACCACACTCCTTACCAACTTGGTGGTGTCCCAAAATATCCATTGAAAAAGCACGGAAGCTTAAACATGATCACAAAGACCATCCTCAACTTTACCGGCCTCTACGCAGCCCTGCAGCTCTGCATTATTACCATCGGTGAGGTATTCAACATTGAGATGAATTCCGGCGCGCAGATCGGGGCGATGATTGGTGCCGCCTATGGCGCAATGGTCGCTTCGGTTTCGGCGTTCGGTCGTGCACCGACGTTCCGGGAGAACTGGATAATGTCGATTTCTGTGAACATCATTGCGCTGGTTGTCTCGTTCATTTTCCTTATCGTCCTGCTATTCGTATCAGCCGATGCCCCTGCGATTGATGAAGTCATGATGGTTATCTCAGAATTTCCGCTGGGCATTCTGATGATCGGCTTTGCGGTTGCAGTACTGGTGCAGACCCTTGTGTGCTTGCTGATTTTTGGCAGGGTGGCGCGCCGTTATCTCGCGAAGCTGAATCCGGCCTAACTTTTCGACACAGCAAGGTTGTCTTATGACAACGTTGCTGTGTATTATTTGCCCAAGGAATGGCGAGAATGCCCCGCAAGAGACACGCGAACAAAGATATTGAAGCGGCGCTGGCCTTCGCGGAACTGAATGGCTGGCGGATCGAAAACAGGAACGGCCATGCGTGGGCGCGAATGTATTGTCCATTCAATACGAGGGATTGCCGGTGTGGAGAGTTCTGTGTTGCCAGTATCTGGAGCACCCCCAGGAATCCACAGAACCATGCCAGGCAGATTCGCCGCATCGTTGATAACTGCACGGAGAACCGAGCTGACGGAGGTGAAGACCATGAATCGTGAATACGACTTCACGCTTAAATTTTCAGTTCCGCCAGATCTTGCACAGGACCAGATTGAGAGCTCATTGTTTCAAGCGGGGTGCGAGGACGCCATCATCGGCCTCGGCCAAAAAGGCCGGCTTGCTCTAAACTTCACCCGCGAGGCTGAATCAGCAGAACAAGCCATCCTGAGCGCGATACAAGATGTGCAACGGGCGGTTCCTGAGGCCCGTCTGGTGGAGGCCGGGCCGGATTTTGTGGGTATTTCCGACATGGCGAGCCTGCTGAAGTTTTCCCGCCAGAACATGCGAAAACTCATTCAAACCCATCTGGCCAGTTTTCCACTGCCGGTCCATGAGGGCGCGTCAGCAATCTGGCATTTATTTGATGTCCTGGCCTGGTTCTCCGAGGTACAGAAACGGGCGATTCCGACGGATTTAATGGACGTGGCTCACGTAAGCATGGGCGTGAACCTGACGCGGGAAGCAGGGCGGATCGATCAGCAATTACAGGCGCAGCTAAGCCAACATAGTGCTATCGTTTAATGGTATCCAACAATGCCAGCATCTCCCGCTGAGGCCAGATCGCGCCTTTGACACCCTTCACGGTGTAGGGCCTGTCTGCCAACCACGCTCCGGTTCTGTAGGGTGCCAGGTCGCTGATCGAGAGCCGGTCATACGAGATCTGATGCTCAAGATCCTGCCCCATCCGGTTCATGGTTGCCTGCACGGAACGGTCACATTCTGAATCGCATGTCAGGTAGGAGAGGGCGCCTGCGGCGGCGTCCATCTGCGCCTCATTCGCGCCGGATTTGAGCAGGGTGTTCATCAGTGCATCCTGAAACCACCAGTCCAGCTCTGCGAAGTCCGGTTTTGTGAGGCAGGTGGCCAGCACCGGAAAGCAGGTGCTGTCATGGACGAACAACACGCAACTGCGTCGCTGGATGGTGAGCAGGTTGGCGTGCCAACCGCTCAGCGGGCTCTCAGGCCCGTCATTGGCGGCGTGCGGGAGTGGAAGCTTGCGTTTGAGTCGATCGGATGAATCCAGAGGCAGTTTTGCCAGAATCTTCTTTGTGCAGTGGAGGCGGATCATGGGTTTCTGGTTATACACTCTATTAAAGCTTTGTTTCGGCCGACTTTGATTTGCGGTGAAATGAGAAATGCATGGAATTCCAATCAGTTACCAGTCACGGTGTGCCGAGAAACGATTAGTGATGAAATAAACTTTCTGGCATATGTGCGCTTTCACAAGAACAGAATATGGGATACGGTTGAGCCGTTCCACGTTTACCTTTATTAGGATGTGTCGAAGTAATCGCTGTGTAAAAGGGAATTTCATACCTGTGCCGAGTTTGCCTCACCATGAAGTCGAGATCATCGAAGTGTTGCGCCGCTCGGAACACGGCATGACTCTGCCCTTTATCTGCAGAGGCAATGATGGAGAGATCTATTTCGTCAAAGGCAGCGGGGCGGGCAGGCAGAGTCAGATCAACGAATGGATATCTGGCAACCTCGCTCTGGCCATGGGAATTCCCGTAGCTCCATTCAGCCTTGTTGATGTTCCCGAAGAGTTAGCCGAAGTGTTATCAGCAGAAGATGCGCTTGAGTTGGGCCGGGGCTCGGCTTTTGGATCGGTGGAACAGAGGATAACGGAGTTGGCTTTCTCCCAGATTCCTGATGTCCCGCCTGAAATACGTGGCTCTCTACTCGTTTTCGATTGGTGGATATCCAATGTCGACCGTCAATTGACGAGAAACGGCGGGAACGCCAATCTGTTCTGGGATGCGGAAGAGCAGCGCCTTGTGGTTATCGACCACAACCAGGCGTTCGACCCGGATTTCGATCCAGATCATTTTTTCCGGTACCACGCCTTCAAAGACAGCGTGCCAGATGTGTTCGATGACTTGATTGAGCGTCAGCACTATACTGATCGGATGGAACAGGCTTTGAGGGAGTGGGACGGCATTATTCAGGCCATTCCCGAGGAGTGGTTTTACATAGACCCCGAAATGACGTTGAAACTGGACTTTGATCCGGATTCATTCCTGAAACACTTGCAACGTTTTCGTAGCGACAACTTTTGGAACCGGAAATGACCAGGCTAGCCTGCCAATACGCCATCGTGCGGTTTATGCCTTATATCGAGACGGGCGAGTTCGCCAACGTCGGTATTTTGCTGTGGGCGCCAAAAAACCGCTACCTGGGCTTTAAACTGCTTCGGAAAAAACATGCCCGTATCACCCAGTTTTTTGAAGAGCTGGACCGGGGGGTGTACCTCAAAACGATGGCGAACCTGGATGCAGAGTTGTGCAGAGTGCAGGGCATGCTCAAGGACCAGATCGCCGAGTTTGGTGATAAAGACCGGGAGTATGGATTTCATAAAGGACTTTTTCAGGAATTGATTCGGCCCCGAGAAACCATCGTTCGGTTCAGCGAGCAGCGGGCAGTGCTGGCGGAGAACCCTGAGCGAGCACTGACTGAGCTTTACGAACATTACGTTGGCAGGAACTTCGTCACCCCGGAATATCAGGAGACTGTTCTCGAGAGGGGCATCAAAAAACTTCTGGAACAGCGGGATCTGGCAAAGCGTTTTACCAAGCGTCGGATTGAAGATCAGCTTTACCGAGTCACCTTCCCCTTCGTTGAACAAAAAGACAACGAGGCCATCCGGGTGATCAAACCCCTGTTCCTGGGGCAGAACGAATCCACCGCTATCATTGAGCATGGCGGCAAGTGGAAGCTGAGAGTGGATCAGCTCCGCGAGCGCGATCTGCTGAGAGGCCCTGTGCTATTTCCGGTGAAAGGTCCGGAGCCTAGTCAGGTTAATGGCGTGCGTTTTGAAGCGTTCGAAGAAGCCCTTGCTAACTTGGCGGGAGACGGCATCGAGATAGCGCTCCACACTGAAAAGGACAGAATTCTCGAGTTTGCGGGATGGCGCGCCCATTAGCGATTTCGGGTTCTTCGGCTGGCCTGAAAGCATCCGTTGTCTGCCCATCCTGATGAACTTGTAAGTAATTCTTACAGGTTGGACCCAGACCGGATTCGCATTTGTCGGTGATGTGAAGCCTGACCATCTAGACAGGCTAGATGGCCTCCTCCACTTGTTTCTCCGCCTCCGGAATCCGAAGTTCGCCGGAGAGGAGTTTGGGGAGCAGGGTGTTGCGGAGGCGACTAAGAGTTTCCGACTGAAGATTGTTTTTGAGAATTCTTGCCATTAAATCTCCAGCAATCGCGTCGAACTCCTTCGCGAGGGTTGGTGGACAAGCTGGAACTTTTATTGTCTTGAAAGTATTTCGGGTGATCGTGCTGAACACTGATCCATGGCTCCGTTGTTGGAGGTCTGCAACCCTGAGAAATACTGTGTAGTAAGTGAAGTAGTCAGAGTAACAGTCTTTCCCTTTGACCCCGTAGCAGGACTGATTCATCGCCATTGGTCGTCCCACGATAGCGCATTTGCCAACGGTGCCCCGAGCACTGATTATTGTCGTTCCTTTGGGCAGCAGCTTCGCGGAAGAGTTGTCGAGCCCGGACTGAGTGATCGACTTTTCCGTTCGCGATACGAAGACACCAGACGCGGAAGGAGCGTCTACGACCGAGAACCACGGAATATCACCATCCCAGTAATCAGCAATTGAAGTCTTCGGAGTGCCGCCTCCGATCAGTTCAATGATTGACTCAAGCGATTTGACAGGCCACCCCTCCGGCACCCATCCCATTTCCGCCGTCTTCACAAACCGATCCGGGAACTGCTGGCGGATATGATCGGGCAGGAGTTTGCGCTGGTCGCCGAGGGCGGCTCTGGTCTCGGCGCGGGCTTTCAGTTCCTCGGGGATGGGGTTGCCGGCGGCCAGGGCGTTGTCGATCACCGGGTCGAAATCCACGAACCAGCTTTTGAAAAGGGCCTGGGCCATGGACTCGAGTGTGGTGTTGATTTGGTGGTTTAGGGCGATTTTGTCGTCAAAAGAACCAAGAATCGTGGCTACTGACTTTTGTACCCCCAATGAGGGCAGCCTTATCGGAAAATTTTTGATGTACTGCAAGTTGATTTTCGGGACTCCGGTTGCCTCCGAGTCTCGTAAAATTTTATCAACGCTAGCTTTGGAAGATACGTAGTAATAGACAAATAAAGGGTCAGCAATCGTTGAGTCGACGGTCAGTTTCATTTGATTAGATGAAATCAGATACTTCTCGAACTTGCCTTCTGGGATTATCCCCGTTTGCCCAATCGTGCCCTTTTTTGTGAAAACAATATCGTTAGGACCACATAAACTCCTTGATAATCTATTCGCGGTGTCTTCGGAGACAAAGACGAAAGCACTATCAACGAAGCGGCCCAAGCCGAGCGTTAAATTACTGCCTCGAATAACTGGCACGCCATCTTTAGTGTATGACGAGGCTGGCAGATTTGAGCCAAAGGGACCATCCACGAGTCCATTCTTAACCTTTGACGCAATTCCTCCCAGCGTGCTGAGCGGCCACTCACTCCCCATAACCCAGTCCCTCCAAATTCCGCCGAATCACCGTATCCAGTTTCTTCCCCTCAGCCATCTGCCGATACAGCGTCTGACTCAGCTCCGCCATCTTCACCTCAAACGGCACGCTATCATCTTCAATTTCAGCAGCGCCCACGTAGCGGCCGGGGGGTGAGCACGTAGTCGTTGGCCTTGATGTTATCGAGGGTGACGGCTTTGCAGAAGCCAGGTACGTCCTCGTACTCGCCGTCCTTAGCCTCACCGCGCCAGGCGTGGTACGTGCGAGCGATGTGGGCGATGTCGTCGGAGGTGAGTTCCTTGTGTACGCGGCTGATCATGCTGCCCATGTTGCGGGCGTCGATGAACAGGGTTTCGCCTTCCCGGTTGCGGTGGTTGCTGTCGCTGTGACCGGAGATGGTCTGTGCCTTTTTGTTCTTGGTGAGGAACCACAGGCACACGGGAATCTGGGTGGTGTAGAACAACTGGCCGGGCAGGGCGATCATGCAGTCCACTAGGTCGTTCTCGACCATTGTCTGGCGGATTGCGCCCTCACCCTTGGTGTTGGTGGACATGGACCCATTGGCCATCACGAACCCGGCGGTGCCATGTTCGGACAGCTTGGCGATCATGTGCAGAATCCAGGCATAGTTGGCGTTGCCGGTGGGCGGCACATCGTAGCCTGCCCAGCGAGGGTCGTCGGTGAGTTCGTCCGGGGCGCGCCATTGATCCATGTTGAAGGGCGGGTTGGCCATGATGAAGTCCGCCTTCAGGTCCGGGTGCTGGTCTTTGAAGAAGCTGTCGGCCGGTACATCCCCCAGGTTGCCGGCAATGCCGCGAATGGCCAGGTTCATCTTGGCCAGCTTGTAGGTGGTGGCGGTGTATTCCTGGCCGTAGATGGAGATGTCTTTCTGGTTGCCCTGGTGGCTCTCCACGAACTTGATGGACTGCACGAACATGCCGCCAGACCCACAACACGGGTCGTAGATTTTGCCCTGGAACGGCTCGATCATTTCGGCCAGCAGGTTGACCACGCACTTCGGCGTGTAGAACTCGCCACCGCCCTTGCCTTCAGTGGCGGCGAATTTGCCGAGGAAGTATTCGTACACCCGGCCCACCACGTCCTGCTCGCGGTCTTCCACCGTGTCGATGTTGTCGATGGAGTCTATCAGGGCCGCCAGTTTGCTGACATCAATGCCCAGACGGGAGAAGTAGTTGTCCGGCAGGGCGCCGCGCAGGGACTTGTTGGTTTTCTCGATGGTGGAGAGCGCGGTGTCGATCTTCAGGGCGATGTCGTCCTGCTTGGCGTGTTTGCGGATAAAGCTCCAGCGGGCCTCCGGCGGCAGGTAGAACACGTTTTTCATGGCGTAGAATTCCACCATGTCCACGTAGTCGCCCTGGCCTTCATTAACCAGTGCCTTTTTGCGCTCCTCGAACTTGTCGCTGACAAATTTCAGGAAGATCAGGCTGAGTACCACGTGCTTGTACTCTGAGGATTCTACCGTGCCGCGGAGTTTGTCGGCGGTGTCCCAGAGGGTTTGTTCGAAGCTTTTGGTGGTTTTCTTGCTTGGTGCTTTTGCCATGGAATTTACTGCATCCTGTGCCGGCGATGAAGTTGAAGGCTGCCGGATGGTTAATCTATTTGGAGGGCATTGTTGCGGTTTGGAGAGAGGCATTCAAGAAAAAAGCCCCCAGGAGCGGGGGCTTTTTCAACTCGGCTCACTTCAGTGCGCCAGCACCCGTGACAGGAACGCCTGGGTCCTCTCGTTTTGCGGGTTGTCGAACACGTCCTGAGGCTTTCCTTCCTCGACGATCTGGCCTTCGTGTATGTAGATAACCCGATCCGCCACTTCCCTGGCGAAGCCCATTTCGTGGGTGACCACCATCATGGTCATGCCTTCTTTGGCCAGCTCGCGCATCACATCCAGCACCTCCCCGATCATTTCCGGATCGAGCGCTGACGTTGGCTCGTCGAATAACATCAATCGTGGTTCCATAGCGAGCGCCCGGGCAATGGCTACCCGCTGTTGCTGGCCACCGGACAGCTGGCTGGGGTACTTGTTCGCCTGGTTGCCGATGCCCACGCGGTTAAGCAGTCGCTCGGCGGTGGCGTTGGCGATTACCTGAGAGGCGTTCTTCACTTTCATCGGCGCCAGCATAATGTTTCTTTTCACCGTCAGGTGAGGGAACAGGTTGAACTGCTGGAACACCATGCCTACTTCCTTGCGGATCGCCGCCAGGGATTTCTGGTTGCCTCCTTTCGGTGCGAGTTCATTGCCATCGACCACAAGCTTGCCGGATTCATACTCCTCGAGGCCATTCACGCAGCGAATCAATGTGGACTTGCCGGAGCCACTGGCCCCGATGATGACGACAACCTCGCCGGCTTCCACAGTGAGATTGATGTCCTTCAGAACATGAAGTTTGCCGAAGTACTTGTTCATGTTCTTCATTTGCACAATTTGTGTCATGGGTACCTTTCCTTCAGACAGAAGCCAGCCCGCGACGCTCAAGGAGTCGCAGCAGTAGTGAGAGGGAGAGGGTGATCATCAGGTACAGGCAGGCCACCACAAAGTAGACCTCAAAGGCGGTAAAGGTGTTGGCAATATAAACCTGACCCTGGCGGACCAGTTCACCGACACCGATGACTGAGAACAGGGAGGTGTCCTTGATGCTGACAATCCCCTGGTTGCCAAGTGGCGGGATCATGCGACGGAAAGCCTGGGGCCAGATGATGGACCAGAATGTCTGGGATCGGGAGAGACCCAGTGACAGGCCTGCCTCGGTCTGGCCCCTGTCGATTGACTGAACGCCGCCGCGCACTACTTCCGAGATATAGGCGCCGGAATTGAGGGCGATGGCCGCAATGCCCGCAGCCAGCGGGTCAATCGGATTGCCAATCAGGTCGGGCAGGCCGTAGAAGATAAACAGCACCTGAACCAGGATAGGGGTGCCGCGGAATATTTCGATGTAGATGGTTGCCGGCCAGCGCAGGAACCATTTTTTGTTAATGCTCAGCAGACCGAAAATAATGCCCAGAACAAAGCCGATGGCGAGACCGCCAAACGATATCAGCAGAGTGTAGGGAACCCCTTTTAGCAGGTAGGGGATGGAATTGATGGCCGCTTGCCAGTCAAACTGAAACTGGAATTCCACAGTGGTTGTCTCCGTTGGATGGGGAGTTACCTGCCGGGGCGCCTGGCGCCCCGGCTATGGCGCCAGTGGGTTACATGTCTTCCGGCATCGGGCCGAACCACTTCTCGTAAATTTCCTTGTAGGTGCCGTCCTCTTTGATGGAGGCCAGTGCTGCGTTAACCTCGTCAAGCCATTCGCTGCCTTTCTTCAGAGCGATGCCATACTGCTGGCCTTCATACAGGGGACCAACGGTTTTGACCTTCCCCTTACCCTTGGTGCTGGCGAAATAACCGACGTTGGGCGCGTCGTAGAAAACCGCGTCCACCGCACGGGACATCAGCGCCATGTACATGTCGGAGCTGCCCGGGTAGGGGGTAACCCCATCGTTTTGATCCAGCGTCCTGGTCAGGTAGTCATAGCTGGTGCTGCCGATCTTTGTGCCGATTTTCTGACCGTTCAGGTCCTCCATGGCTTCCACGGAGTCATTGTCTTCGCGTACCAGAATGCGCAAACCGGAATCGTAATACGGATCGGAGAAATCAACGATCTGCTGGCGCTCTTCGGTAATCGTGATACCGGCAATCGCAATGTCCACGTTGCCGGTTTGAAGGGCCGGAATGATGCCATTGAAATCCATGGTGTTGAGGTCAATCTCGAACCCCGCCCGGTCAGCCACCTCGCGGATGATCTCCATGTCGAAACCAATCATCTCACCGGTTTCCTGGTCCATCATTTCAAAGGGAACAAAACTGGGGTCGGTCACGACTTTCAGCGTTTCAGCGCTAACGGTTCCCGCAGCCACGGTCATAGCCAGTGTGGCACCGAGGGTTTTCAGCCATTTCGTGCTCATGCTTTCTCCTTGTCTTCTTATGGAGCTCCAATTGCCCGGTAAGGCAAGCCAAAAGGCACGGTTGGTGACAGTGTCTTTCGGGGAGCGTTAATGGAACTGCATCAAATTAACCTTAGACCATTAACGGGAGAAATGCAGGAAATCAAATGCTTGGGGCGGAGGTGCTGCGAAGGAAGGATTGTTGGATTACGGTCCTGCGGACCTAATCCAACCTACGGTTGAGGCGGAACTCCGTAGGTCGGATTAGGCCCAGCGGGCCGTAATCCGACATTGGAAGGGCAATCAGAAAGCAATCTTCTCCCGCTCACCAATTCCCAGGTTCTCCCATATACGGATGCTGGGCTGAGCCTGGTTCAGGGTGTAGAAATGCAATCCGGGCGCGCCGGCCCTGAGCAGCTTCTCACACATCTCGGTCACCACTTCCTCGCCGAACTTGCGGATCGAATCGCTGTCGTCGCCGTAGGCTTCGAGCTGCTTGCGGATCCAGCGCGGAATTTCCGCGCCGCACATGTCGGAGAAGCGCACCAGGTTGGAGAAATTGACGATCGGCATAATGCCCGGTACCACCGGTATGGTGATGCCCATTTTCTCCAGGCGGTCGATGAAGTAGAAGTAGCTGTCCGCATTGAAGAAATATTGGGTGATGGCGCTGTTGGCGCCGGCATCCACCTTGCGGGCAAAATTCTTCAGGTCTTCCTCGGCACTGCGGGCCTGGGGGTGAAACTCCGGGTAGGCCGCCACTTCCAGGTTGAAGTGGTCGCCGCTGTGCTCGCGGATAAACGCCACCAGCTCGTTGGCGTAACGAAGTTCACCCGCGGCTCCCATACCGGAGGGCATGTCGCCCCGGAGGGCGACAATCCGGTTGATCCCGTTTTCTTTGTACAGATCCAGCAACTCGGCGATGTCCTTGCGGGTGCCACCCACACAAGACAGATGCGGAGCCGTGGAAATGCCCTGCTTGTGCAGACTCAGTACGGTTTCAATGGTGCGGTCCCGGGTGGAACCACCAGCGCCGAAGGTGACCGAAAAGAAATCCGGATTCTCCTCGGCGAGCTGGTTTCGCACGTTCTGCAGCTTTTCCTTGCCCTGATCAGTCTTGGGCGGGAAAAATTCAAAGCTGAAACGGCGCTTGAACTGTTTCTGGGATTCCATCTTGATATCCGATCAGTATTTGTAGCTTTCCGGCTTGTACGGGCCTTCGACCGGTACACCGATGTATTTGGCCTGCTCCGGGGTCATCTTGGTGATCACGCCATCAAAGCCTTCTACCATCGCGCGGGCGACTTCCTCGTCCAGCTGCTTCGGCAGTACCTGAACGTATACACCTTTGGCGCGGGCGTCTTCCGGCAGGTCGGCGAACCTGCGCTCGAACAGGTACATCTGCGCCAGCACCTGGTTGGCGAAAGAACCGTCCATGATCCGTGACGGATGGCCGGTGGCATTGCCCAGGTTCACCAGGCGACCTTCGGACAGCAGAATCAGGTGGTCGTTGACCGCCTTATCGCGATACACCACGTGCACCTGCGGTTTGACCTCGTCCCACTCCCAGTTCTTGCGCATGTAGGCGGTGTCGATTTCGTTGTCGAAGTGACCGATGTTGCATACTACGGCGCCGCTCTTCAGGGCCTTGAGCATGTGAGCGTCACACACGTTCATGTTGCCGGTGGTGGTGACCAGCAGATCGGTGTTTTGTAGCAGGTCACGATTGATGCCGGCCTCGGTGCCAGTGTTGACGCCGTTAATGTACGGGGACACCACTTCGAAACCGTCCATGCACGCCTGCATGGCACAGATCGGGTCGGCTTCGGTGACCTTCACGATCATGCCTTCCTGGCGCAGGGAGGCGGCAGAGCCCTTACCCACGTCACCGTAACCGATCACCAGGGCTTTCTTGCCGGCCAGCAGGTGGTCGGTAGCACGCTTGATGGCGTCGTTCAGGCTGTGACGGCAACCGTACTTGTTGTCGTTCTTGGATTTGGTAACGGCGTCGTTGACGTTGATGGCCGGTACCTTGAGGGTGCCTTCGCGTAGCATCTCCTGCAGGCGGTGAACGCCGGTGGTGGTTTCTTCGGTGACACCGTGGCAGTTGGCCAGGATTTCCGGGTACTTTTCATGGAGCAGGGCGGTGAGGTCGCCGCCGTCGTCCAGGATCATGTTGGGTTCCCAGCCGTCCACGTCAGCACCGACGGTGCGCTCGAGGCACCAGTCGTATTCTTCGTCGGTTTCGCCTTTCCACGCGAACACGGGAATGCTTTGCGCGGCGATGGCGGCAGCGGCCTGGTCCTGGGTGGAGAAGATGTTGCACGATGACCAGCGCACATCGGCGCCCAGCTCGACCAGCGTTTCGATCAGTACGGCGGTCTGGATGGTCATGTGAATACAGCCCATGATGTTGGCGCCTTTCAGCGGCTGCTCGGCTTTGTACTTCTCGCGGAGCTTCATCAGGGCAGGCATTTCGCCTTCAGCAATTTTGATCTCTTTACGGCCCCAATCGGCCAGGGAGATATCGCGGACTTTGTAGTCGTTGAAACTGTTCAGTTGTTCTGCCGGAGTGCTCATTTGTGTTCTCCTGTCAGCTCTTTTTAGCCTTGGGGTATGGGGGCCCTTGGCCTTTGAATTTGGTGGTTGGGCGGTGGGGGAAGGTCTTTTTTAAAAACTTCGCTTTAACTCGCTTTGCTCAGACAGGCGATGTTTTTAAAAAGACCTTCCCCCACCACCTTCCGGACCTTCCGGATTTCTTTGCTTGATCAGCCTTCGCCAACTGTTCAAAGCGGTGGTGAGGTCCAGCCTTCGGGGACTATCTTCGGCCATGGATGGCCGAAGCTAAGCGCCCAGGGATGGCTTGAGCGTGTCCCCGAAGGCTGGACCTCAGCGCCGCCGCCCCCGAAAGTGACGGGCTGAATAACAACTCAGATGCCTGCAGCGTCTTTCAGGGCTGCCGCACGGTCCGTCTTTTCCCATGGGAAAGCGGTGAACGTCTTGCCGCCAACGGTCATCTCATACGGCTCGCGGCCGAAGTGGCCGTAGGCTGCGGTGGCCCGGTACATCGGGTGCAGCAGGTCGAGCATGTTGGTGATTGCGTATGGACGCAGGTCGAAGTTCTGACGGATCAGTTCGATGATCTTGTCGTCGCCGATCTTGCCGGTGCCGAAGGTGTTCACGGATATGGATGTCGGCTGTGCCACGCCGATGGCGTAGGACACCTGGATCTCACACTGGTCGGCCAGGCCGGCGGCGACGATGTTCTTGGCGACGTAACGGCCAGCGTAGGCGGCGGAACGGTCAACCTTGGACGGGTCTTTGCCGGAGAAGGCGCCGCCACCGTGGCGTGCCATGCCACCGTAGGTGTCAACGATGATCTTGCGACCGGTCAGGCCGCAGTCACCTACCGGGCCGCCAATCACGAACTTGCCGGTCGGGTTGATGTGGAACTGGGTGTCTTTGTGCAGCAGCTCTGCCGGCAGGGCGTGCTTGACGATCAGTTCCATCACCGCTTCTTTCAGGTCTTCCTGGGAGACGTCTTCGTCGTGCTGGGTGGACAGAACCACGGCGTCGATGCCGGAAACCTTGCCGTTTTCATAGCGGCAGGTGACCTGGCTTTTCGCATCGGGGCGCAGCCACGGTAGCAGGCCGCTCTTGCGGGCTTCGGCCTGGCGCTGGACCAGACGGTGCGAGAAGGTGATCGGTGCAGGCATCAGCACGTCGGTTTCGTTGCTGGCGTAGCCGAACATCAGGCCCTGGTCGCCGGCACCCTGGTCTTCCGGCTTCTGGCGGTCGACGCCCTGGGCGATGTCGACGGACTGTTTGCCGATGATGTTGATGACGCCACAGGTGTCACCGTCGTAGCCCACGGTAGAGGAGGTGTAACCAATGTCCTTGATCACGCCGCGCACAAGATCTTCCAGATCGACCCAGGCGCTGGTGGTGATTTCACCGCCAACGATGGCGACGCCGGTTTTAACCATGGTTTCACAGGCCACACGGGCATGGGGATCTTCTGTCAGGATGGCATCCAGAACGGCGTCCGAAATCTGGTCGGCCAGTTTGTCCGGGTGGCCTTCAGAGACCGATTCGGAAGTAAAGATGCTGTAATCAGCCATAGCGTTTGCTCCTCTGTGAGCGTTTCAAATTCGTACCGGCAAGTGACTGTCGTGACACATTCCGGTTACCGGGTTTGTTGGTTTCTGTAAGGATACGTAAAACTACGTATCTGTATATCAAAATATGTTGATATTGCTTTTGTCCGGCTCAGCCGGGGGTCGTGGTTTTCCAGAATTCACGCACCTGCACCTGAAAGCCGTTGCGCAGTCCTATAAATAGCTGCTCGCCAGCCGTCAGTCCGGCGTCCGCCGCCCAGGCGGTCAGTTCCTCGGGTTCGAAGCCCAGCCACAGGTCACCGCAGTTGTCCTTGGCCCAGTCCTGGTCGTGACTGCACAGGTCGCTGACGACAAAGCAGCCGCTGCCATTCATCAGCGCGGCGGCGTCAAGAAAAATGTCCGCCGGGCTGGGCACGTGGTGGAGCACCATGTTGGCGACTACCAGGTCAAAAGCGTCGCCCCGGGCCAGCAGGTTGTCGGTGTCTCCCTCAATCAGGTCAACGTTGTTCAGTCGTTCATCAATGCAGGTTCGCGTGGCCTTGGCCAGCATGTCGCGGCTGTTGTCCAGGGCAACCACGTGGTCGCACAGCCCGGCCAGTGTTGGCAAAAATGCGCCTTCACCGGGGCCGATTTCCAGGGCCGTTTGCCATGGGTGTTTGTCGGCCCGCTTGCGAATCAGCTCTGCCACGGGCTCGGCGTAAAGGTCAAAGGCGGCAATCAGCTCCTGTTGTTCGCGAAACTGCTCGGCGTGGCGCGAGAAAAAAACCTGCGACTGGTTCGCCCGCTGGGTGCGGATTGCTTCAATTTTTTCCTCCAGGTGTGAAGGCAGGGGAACCTGGTCCACTGTCTCGAATACCTGGCGGATGGTCTGGTCCGCGAGTTTGTCACTGTCCAGGCTTAGCGGGCGGCGATAGAAAATCGCGTTGCCTTCCCGCTGGGGCTCCAGTAGCCCGGCCTTGTGCATCACCTTCAGGTGGTGGCTCATGCCGGACTGGCGCATATCGAACAGATGGCTCAGCTCGAGCACCCCGAAGGTATCGCGACGCAACACACGCAAGATCTCCAGGCGCAATGGATCCCCGCTCGCTTTATAGATCGGGGCCAGGGCGTCCAGGGAGGACAAATCGACAGCGTGTGTGGTCATGGAAGTCATGGTTGGCAAGTTTAGGGGTGTTTGGTTGGTCAATCAATAGCCATATCAAAAAATATTGATATAGTTTTCGGTTCGTCGAAATCCACCTGTTTCGGCAATCCCGATTTGCCCCGGCACACACTAATCGGCGAAAATACGCGCCTTATTTTTGAGCAGCTCTATTTGTCCCGATAAACACTGGAGAAACGTCAATGCCGTCTCGTAAAGATCTCGCCAACGCCATTCGCGCGCTGAGCATGGATGCGGTTCAGAAAGCCAAGTCCGGCCACCCGGGTGCGCCCATGGGTATGGCGGATATCGCCGAGGTTCTGTGGAACGATTACCTGAGCCACAACCCGGCCAACCCGCAGTGGGCCAACCGTGACCGCTTCGTGCTGTCCAACGGTCATGGCTCCATGCTGCAGTACTCGCTGCTGCACCTGAGCGGGTACGACGTTTCCATTGACGACCTGAAGAACTTCCGCCAGCTGCACTCCAAAACGCCGGGCCACCCGGAATACGGTTACACCCCGGGCGTTGAAACCACCACTGGCCCCCTGGGGCAGGGTTTTGCCAACTCCGTGGGTTTTGCCCTGGCGGAAAAGGCTTTGGCGGCTCAGTTCAACCGTCCCGGTCACGAGATCGTTGATCACTACACCTATACCTTCCTGGGCGACGGCTGTCTGATGGAAGGTATCTCCCACGAAGTGGCTTCCCTGGCCGGCACCTTGGGACTGGGCAAACTCATCTGCTTTTACGACGACAACGGCATCTCCATCGATGGTGAAGTGGAAGGCTGGTTCACCGACGACACGCCCAAGCGTTTCGAAGCCTATGGCTGGCAGGTAATTCCGGCGGTAGACGGCCACGATGCCGACGCCGTCCGCGCTGCGATCGAAGCCGCCCGCGCCAACGCCGATCAGCCCACCATGATCTGCTGCAAGACCATCATCGGCTTCGGCTCTCCCAACAAGCAGGGCAAGGAAGATTGCCACGGCGCCCCGCTGGGTGACGACGAGATCGCCCTGACCCGCGAACAGCTGGGCTGGGCTCACGGTTCGTTCGAGGTGCCGTCAGAAATCTACGCCGAGTGGGATGCCAAAGAGAAAGGCGCCGCCGCACAGCAGGCGTGGGACGAGAAATTCGCTGCCTACGAAAAGGCCGAGCCGGAACTGGCTGCTGAATTCAAGCGCCGCATGGCCGGCGATCTGCCGGCCGATTTCTCTGAAAAGGCTCAGGCGTACATCCAGGAGTGTCAGGACAAGGGCGAAACCGTCGCCAGCCGCAAGGCCTCCCAGAATACCCTGAATGCCTACGGCCCGCTGCTGCCGGAACTGTTGGGTGGCTCCGCTGACCTGGCCGGCTCCAACCTCACCATCTGGGGTGGCTCCAAAGGCGTGACCAAAGAAGACGCCAGCGGCAACTACATCTACTACGGTGTGCGCGAGTTCGGCATGGCCGCCATCATGAACGGCATCGCCCTGCACGGTGGTTACGTCCCTTACGGTGCCACCTTCCTGATCTTCATGGAATACTGCCGCAACGCCGTCCGCATGGCGGCGCTGATGAAGCAGCGTTCCATCTACGTGTTCACCCACGACTCCATCGGCCTCGGTGAAGACGGCCCCACCCACCAGCCCATCGAGCAACTGGCCAGCCTGCGCACTACGCCGAACATGAGCACCTGGCGCCCGGCTGATACCGTGGAATCCGCGGTGGCCTGGAAAGCCGCTCTCGAGCGCAAAGACGGCCCGACTGCCATGGTGTTCTCCCGTCAGGGGCTGCCACACCAGGAACGCGATGCCCAGCAACTGGCCGATGTGGCCAAAGGCGCCTACATCCTGTCCGACAGCGAAGGCACGCCGGACCTGATCCTGATCGCCACCGGCTCCGAAGTGGCCCTGGCTCAGGACACTGCCGCCAAGCTGCGGGAGCAGGGCAAGCAGGTGCGTGTGGTCTCGATGCCGTCCACCGACACCTTTGACGCCCAGAGCGCCGAGTACAAGCAGAAGGTGCTGCCGCTGGAAGTCACCAATCGCATCGCCATCGAAGCCGCCATTGCTGACTACTGGTACAAATATGTGGGCCTCGACGGCCGCGTGGTTGGCATGACCACCTTTGGTGAGTCTGCGCCGGCTGGCGAGCTGTTCAAGGAATTCGGCTTCACCGTCGACAATATCCTGGAAGTCGCCGCGGAACTGCTGGACGCCTGATGAGCAACGCAAAGCCTTTTCGTATCGCGATCAACGGATATGGCCGGATTGGCCAGTGCGTTTTGCGCGCGCTGTATGAAAATGGCTATCGCGATCACCTTCAGGTGGTCGCGATCAACGAGCTGTCAGACATTGACACCATCGCTCACCTGACCCGTTATGATTCAACCCATGGCCGATTCCAGGGTGAGATTGCGGTGGACGGTGACAATCTGGTGGTGAACGGCGATCGCATCCGCGTGTTGCGGCATCCGGAACCCTCAGACCTGCCCTGGCGTCTGCTGGATGTGGATCTGGTGCTGGAGTGCTCCGGAGCTTATTCCGACCGCGCGACTGCTCAAAAGCAGGTGGACGCAGGTGCCCGGCGCCTGCTGTTCTCCCAGCCCGGGGAGCCCGATGTCGACCGAACGGTAGTGTTCGGCGTTAACGAAGGCGAGCTGACCAACGAGGACGTGATCGTCGCGGCGGCCTCGTGCACGACCAATTGCCTGGTGCCCGTTATCCAGGTGCTGGACGATGCATTGGGCGTGGAGCAGGGCAGCACGACCACCATCCACGCGGCGATGAATGATCAGCCGGTTATCGATGCCTATCATCATCAGGATTTGCGTCGCACCCGCAGTGCGCTGCACAACATCGTACCGGTGGATACCGGACTGGCCAAAGGCATTGAGCGCTTGTTGCCCCACATGGAAGGCAAATTCAGCTCGGTTGCCATGCGGGTACCGACCATGAACGTATCCGCCATCGACATGGTGGTAAATGTCCGCAAGCCAACCACGATTGATGCGGTGAACGAATTGCTGAAAAGCGCGGCCAGAGGACCGCTGAAAAACATCCTCGGATACACAGACGAACTCCTGGCCAGTTCCGATTTCAACCACGACGCCCATTCCGGCGTGGTTGATGGCGGCCAGACCCGGGTGACCGGGGAAACCATGGTGAAAGTGCTTTGTTGGTTCGATAACGAATGGGGCTTCGCCAACCGAATGCTGGATGTCAGCGAATGCTGGCTCAAGAAAACAGGCAACTAAATCAAGATCAGATCAAGGGAAGAAGCCAATGGCCATCAAAAAAATGACCGACCTGGACCTAGCCGGCAAGCGGGTCCTGATCCGCGAAGACCTCAACGTGCCGGTAAAAGACGGCCAGGTCTCCAGCGACGCCCGCATCCGCGCGTCACTGCCCACCATCAAGGCAGCCAGAGACGCTGGCGCCAAGGTCATGCTGATGTCACACCTGGGTCGCCCGGAAGAAGGTGTCTACGACGAAGCCTCCTCCATGAAGCCCGTCGCTGACCACCTCACCAAAGTGCTGGGCCAGGAAGTACGCCTGATCAAAGACTACCTGAACGGCGTTGAAGTGGCTGACGGCGAAGTCGTCCTGTTCGAAAACGTCCGCTTCAACAAAGGCGAAAAGAAAGACAACGAAGACCTCGCGAAACAGTACGCCGCCCTGTGCGACGTCTACGTAATGGATGCCTTCGGCACGGCTCACCGCGCCCAGGCCTCCACCCACGGTGTCGCAAAATTCGCCCCCGAAGCCTGCGCCGGCCCACTGCTGGCGGCTGAACTGGATGCCCTCGGCAAAGCCCTGGATAACCCAGCCAAACCGGTCGTTGCCATCGTCGGCGGCTCCAAGGTCTCCACCAAACTGGACGTCCTCAACGCCCTGGAAAAAGTCTGCGACCAGATCATCGTCGGCGGCGGCATCGCCAACACCTTCCTTGCCGCAGCCGGTCACCCGGTCGGTAAATCCCTGTGCGAACACGACCTGCTCGACACAGCCAAGGAAATCGCCTCCCGCGTGGAAATCCCGCTGCCGGTAGACGTGGTTGTGGCCAGCGAATTCGCCGAAACCGCCACCGCCACCACCAAAAACATTGCTGACGTCAGCGACGACGACATGATCCTAGACGTCGGCCCCGAAACCGCCGGCAAATTCGCTGACGTACTGAAAAACGCCAAAACCATCCTCTGGAACGGCCCGGTCGGCGTCTTCGAATTCGACCAGTTCGGCAACGGTACCAAGGCTTTGGCGAAAGCTATCGCCGAAAGCGACGCTTTCTCCCTGGCAGGTGGCGGTGATACCGTGGCGGCCGTTGACAAGTACGGCGTTGCTGACAAAATCTCCTACATCTCCACCGGCGGCGGCGCGTTCCTGGAATTCGTGGAAGGCAAAACCCTGCCGGCTGTAGCAGTACTGGAAGAGCGCGGCGAATAAAGTTTTGTATGGGCCTGAGCCAAAGCCCGGGTTTTAAGCAAAAAGTCAGAATCGCAAGGAGGGTGGGGTAAGTCTTTCGCGGAATTTCGGAGGCCATGGATGGCCGGAGAGAAGCGCACAGGGAAGTGCTTGTAGCGGTTCCGCGAAAGACTTACCCCGCCCTCCGAAGCAGACTCCCAAGTCTGCAATAAACCAGAATTAAACTACTCGAAAGACCAACGAAGGAGAAAACCCATGGCCCTGATTTCGATGCGGCAAATGCTGGATCACGCCGCCGAGCATGGTTACGGTGTGCCAGCCTTTAACGTCAACAACCTGGAGCAGATGCGCGCCATCATGGAAGCCGCCGACAAAACCGACTCCCCGGTAATTGTCCAGGCCTCCGCCGGTGCCCGTAAATACGCCGGTGCCCCCTTTCTGCGCCACCTGATCCTCGCGGCCATCGAAGAATTCCCCCACATCCCGGTCGTCATGCACCAGGACCACGGCACCAGCCCGTCCGTGTGCCAGCGCTCCATCCAGCTTGGCTTCAGCTCCGTCATGATGGACGGCTCCCTGGGTGAAGATGGCAAAACCCCGACCGACTACGAATACAACGTCGACGTCACCCGCCGCACCGTCGAAATGGCCCACGCCTGTGGCGTCTCCGTCGAAGGCGAACTGGGTTGCCTGGGCTCTCTCGAAACCGGCCAGGCCGGCGAAGAAGACGGTATCGGCGCCGAAGGCACCCTGGACCACAGCCAGATGCTGACCGATCCGGAAGAAGCCGCCGACTTCGTCAAGAAAACCCACGTGGACGCCCTGGCCATCGCCATCGGCACCAGCCACGGTGCCTACAAGTTCACCCGTCCACCGACCGGTGACATCCTGGCCATCGACCAGATCAAAGCCATCCACGCCCGCATCCCGGACACCCACCTGGTCATGCACGGCTCCAGCTCCGTTCCCCAGGACTGGCTGGAAATCATCAATCAGTACGGTGGCGAGATCCCGGAAACCTACGGTGTACCGGTTGAGGAAATCGTTGAAGGTATCAAGCACGGCGTTCGCAAGGTCAACATCGACACCGACCTGCGTCTGGCCAGCACCGGCGCGGTCCGTCGCTTCCTGGCCGAAAACCCGGCCGAGTTTGACCCGCGCAAATTCCTCAAGGAAACCATGAAGGCCATGACCGACGTGTGCGTCGCACGCTACGAAGCCTTCGGTTGTGCCGGCAACGCCAGCAAGATCAAACCGATCAACCTCGAGCGCATGTTCGAGCGTTATGCGGCTGGCGAACTGGACCCGAAGGTCAAGTAAGCATTCGCGTTCTGCCCGAAAAGCCTCCGGAGTCTCCGGGGGCTTTTTTATCCCTTCCTTCCCAGTCGTTCCAGCGCCAACAGCGTATCCGCGTAATTCACAAACCGGTTCAGATACTCTGGCGACAGCTTCTCCATGGTCGCAATCGCACGGCTGACCAGCCGGTGGGCGTTCATCGGACCGGCGTTTTCCGGGGTCTGTTCGATGGCCTGGCGAATGCGATCCTGAAGAGCCTGAGTACCCTGATCCGCCTGCACCCTGGCCATGGCCTTGAGTGGGCGTGGCGAACCATTGGTTACCGCAGTGGGTGCCGGCCCATCCTGTTCGCCGAAGATAAGCTTTTCCACGGGTGAGGGCGAGGTTAGTACCTGTGTATCCGGCGCCTGATTCAGGGTATCCAGCAGAAGCTGCAACGGGGAGGGGTGTCCTGTCTGGGCAGGTTGTTCCGGTTGTTCGGCCCCAGCCTGCTGTCCGGATCTTGCCTGAAACTCCGCCACAGCCTTCTCCAGCTTCTGCCAATGGCGGGTGCCCTGCAGTCCTTTTGCCCGCAGCCTTTGCTCCAGAGCTTCCAGATAACGGAAACGGACCGAATCCAGCCGATCCGCGCCGGAGTGCTTTAGCTCGGCAAGTTGTTGCTCCATGGTGGTCGCTTCCGCAGCGGCAGACATCAGTTCCCGGCTCCGTTATCGGTCTCGGCCGCCATAGCCGGCGCCCGTGGCACCGTGCTGATCTCCACTCTTCGGTTCTGCGCCCGGGATTCCGGATCCACATTAGGCACCGCCGGGTGGTGGGGGCCAAAGGCCGCGGCAAAGACCCGGTCTTCGGGCAGGCCCAGTTCCATCAGGGTACGGGTGACCGTCAATGCCCGCTGGGCGGATAGTCCCCAGTTATCCTGATACCGGTTGCCACGGTGCATGGGCAGGTCGTCGGTGAAGCCGCTGACCATCAGCAGCTCATCGTGTTGGGTCAGGTAGGTTTGCAGGGGGACGACCAGGGATTGCAGCACGGCCACACCGTCCGCCTGTAGCTGATCCGAGTTCAGCTCAAACAGCACGTTACCGCTGATGCCGATACGGCCGTCCCGGAACGTCACCAGGCCTTTGGTGAGGGGGTCTTCCAGTGCCTGCTCTAGCGCCATGCGGCGCTCTTCCTCGGCCACCCGGCGCTCCTTCTCCTCCGCCAGGGATTGGCTGAGTTCCAGCTGAACGCCGATCACCCACACCAGAATCAGCACCAGAATACCCACCAGCGCCGCCATCAGGTCAGAGAAAATTGCCCAGATCGGTGTGGACTGCTGTTCGCCGCCTTCCAGGTGCTCCATCAATTGGCTCCAGCAGTCTCTGGCTGTCCCTTGCGCAGGGCGGTGACGGCATCGATGACGTCTTTCTGGGAGCTGACAGACAGATCAATGACCTCGCGGGCCTGTGCCACGTAGTAGGCCAGTTGTTCATCGTGTCGGCTGCTGGCGTTTTCCATCGCCTTCTGAATGTTCGCGAGGCTTTCCTGCAAGCTGCTATTGGAAGTGCTGAACAGCTCTACCGCCTGATGGAAGGCTTCGCTGAGGGCGCCCACTTCCTGGCTGCTGCCGGTAATGTCGTCACCCAGTTTACCAAGCTGTTGGCTTTGCTCCTCAATCAGGGTGTTGAAACGCTCGCTGATCCCGGTAAGGGTGTCACCGGCGCCGCTGATCAGGGAATCCACTGCGTGGCGCTGACTGTCGGCATTGCTGCGCTGGGATTCCAGCAGGCTGTCCAGTTCTTCAACCAGTCTTTGGCGTTCCTCCAGCAACTCGTTTTCCCGTTCGCTGTTGCGGGCCATTTCACGTTGCAGCTGGTTGATCACTTCGGCGGCGGCTTTCGGGGTTTCCGAAGCCGTTTCAATCAGACGGGTCATCGGCGCTTCCAGACCCGTGCCCAGGCGGGACAGGTGGTTTTCTGCCGTCGCTTCCAATTGCGCCAGTCGTTTAGTGGCTGCTTCGCCTCTGGCGGCTTCCTGGTCCCGAAGTACTGTGAGCTGCTCGCTGATTCTGCCGACCAGCGTATCCAGGCCTTGCTGCTGGTTACTCGCCATCTGACGGCTTTCCTCGCGGAAGAGAGACTGATACTGCTGAAGCTGGTCACGCAGATCGGCCATGAAGGATTCTGCGGTCCGCTGCTGTTGTTCCAGGCTCGTTTGCCAGCGCTGAGTGCTCTGTTCTGAAGCCTCCTGCTGGGTCACGAGGTTCTGCTGCCAGCGCTCTCCGGCGTCAATTGTGGTTTTCTGGAAGGCTTCGGCGATGTCGGTCAGTTGCTGTCTGGTGGCATCGGTCCAGCTCTGATGAAGTTCCCCGGCATCGTCGCGCAGTTGGGTCATCGCCTTCTCTACAATCGGTTCTACGCGCTCTGCCGCAAGGCGGGTGCTGGCATCCAGAGCCGACTCCAGCGACTGCGCCACGGAATCCGCCAGTGTCTGGTAATGGTTTCCGACGGTGCTGTGGAAATCCTGCTGATTGCGAGTCAGGGATTGCTCAAGGGTCTGGCCGAGCTGTTCCATGCGCGTGGTCATGGCTTCCATGGCAGACGTCAGCTCCGGCAGGGCCTGCGCCTGGGTTTCCAAAGCCTGGAACGCCCGCTGTTGCTGGTAATCGGCCGACAGATGATGCAGCCGCTGGCGCAGGGTTTTGTCCAGCTGGCGGGAGACCAGTAACCGTTCGCGCCGGCTGAGGGTGGAGGCCAGGCCCAGCATGGCCGAAGCTGCTACACCGGCAATGGAGGTTCCGAACGCCAGGCTGAGTCCGGCAATGGGTGCGGCCAGGGCACTGCGAATCACGCTCAGCTCGGTACTGCCGTCGAGTGCTGAGGCGGCACCATTGAGGGTCACAATCATGCCAGCAAAGGTACCGAGCAGGCCCAGCATTACCAGCAATCCAACCAGATAAGGCGTGAGCTGCGGGCTGGGCAGCGCAGCGGAGTGGCCGTCGAGGCGTCTCTGCACCGCAAACTGAACCGGTTCCGGCAGGCCTGACAGCCAGCTGTCGACGTGTTCGCGGCTATCCGGAGCTGTATTCAGGCGTGCGGCAAGCTGTTGGGTGGTACGTCGAAACCCGATCAGCTCGGCGAAGCCCAGCCCATACACCGCTGCGATAATGGCGGTCACGGTCAGGGCCAGCAGATCGGAACCGAGAAAACCCCGGCCAATCCAGGCCACTACAGCCAGGCCGACGGCGAACGCGAGAAAAAAGAAAAGTCTGGTCATGGTGAATCACTAACCTCATTGTGGCAGGCCTCCAGTAACCCCAGCACCGGCTCCAGCCGAACGTCCAGTTCAGCGAGTAACAGAGTCTGCGCTTCCTCGCAGTAACGGTGGAGCCAGTCACCGGGTTGGGTGCCCGGTTCCGGGGATTGCTCAGAGGCTGTCTTCAGGGTCTGGAACCGCTGCTCCAGTACCTTTGAAATTTGGGAAAAACACTGGCTGGTATAACCGGCCATGGTGTGATCAAACACCGAGTCCAGTTCGGCCAGCCGGGCCAGGTCCTGGCCCTGATCTTTCATGGTCTTGCGTACCTTGTCCCGCAGTTGGCGGGAGGTGGCGGCGATTTTACGTTGCAGTGTAAGCCAGGCGTTCAGGTAGGGCTCATGTGCAATCGGGTCTGCCTGCTCAATCTCATCCCCGTAGCTTTGAATCCGCTGAATCAGAGCCCGGCGCGTGGTGGCCAGTTCCCGCGACAGTTGCTCGATGACGAAACCCTGAGCCATGGCCGGCTGACCGCCGCGGAATGCCAGCGCCGAATCCAGGTTCATGGTGTCCCCAAGCCCGAATAACCGGCCCAGGCGCTCGGAAAGACAAGGCAGACTGTCATTATCCACCTTGCCTTCTGCAGGCGTCGCCAACTGTAACAGCCGTGACCGGGGATGGCCGGTTTGTCGGGGTCGTGCTTGAGTCATGGGGTTGGTGCACCGTTTGCCGTTATCACGGGGAGCGTACATTGCCGATAGTCGGCGGGTGCCTATACTAATGGCTATTCAGGGGGAATGATAATGACCGTTTCTTAGTGCGGTTGCTGCCTCCAGGCCCAGGCGTGTGTCTGCCAGCACCTGATCCTTGTATTTTTGCTGTCAGCGTCAACTATAAGTACTTAGAGATCCATCTTTGGTCAGCTGTGAGGAGATCCATGGACTTCAAAGACTATTACACCGTCCTCGGTGTGAGCGAGTCTGCCTCCCCCGAGGAGATCAAAAAGGCCTACCGCAAGCTGGCGCGGAAGTATCACCCGGATGTCAGCAAGGAAGAAGATGCCGACACCAAATTCAAGGACCTGGGCGAGGCCTATGAAGTCCTGAAAGATCCGGAGAAGCGGGCTGAGTACGATGAGCTGCGCAAGTACGGTGCTCGTCCGGATGGTTCCTTTGAGCCGCCACCCGGATGGCAGAGCGCGTCCGGATTTGGCCGTGGCGGCTACACTGAAGCTGATGCGCGGCAGTTCAGTGACTTCTTCGAGGAGATATTCGGTGGCGGCCGTGGTGGGTTTTCCAGCCAGGGATTTGGCGGCGGCGGATTCCGCCAGAGTGCCCGCATGCGTGGCGAAGATGTGCATGCCAGGCTGGCACTGTTTCTGGAAGAGATTTTTCACGGCTGCGAGAAGCAGGTGTCTTTTACAGTCCATGAAGCCGACGACCATGGCCGGATTATTGCCCGTCAGAAGAACCTGAAGGTCAAGATTCCCGCTGGTATGCGGGAAGGGCAGCATCTGCGCCTGAAAGGCCAGGGCTCTCCCGGTATTGGCGGAGCGGATCCTGGTGATCTGCTGATCGAAGTCGAACTGGCACCTCACCCCCTATTCAGTGTTGAGGGTCGCGACGTGGTGGTGACTGTCCCCATTTCTCCCTGGGAAGCGGCGTTGGGCGCATCCGTCACGGTGCCGACGGTAGGCTCCAAAGTGAGCGTGAAAGTGCCCAAGGGTTCCTCCAGCGGGCGCAAACTCCGCCTCAAGGGTAAAGGGTTGCCGGGCAAGCATCCCGGTGACCAGATCGTGGTGCTGCAGATCGTGATGCCGGAGCAGCACACTGAAGCGGCCGACAAGCTCTATCAGCAGCTGGCCGAGGCGGAGAAACACTTCAATCCGCGCAGCAAACTTCATGTGTAAGCGGGGGAGCAGGGCATGACCAGCAAAGATCCGATTCATACTGTGGAGGTGGCCGAGCCGCAAATGACGCTGACACTGACCGAAATTTGCGAGCGCGGTGAGTGCCACGCCGAGTTTGTTATCAAACTGGTCAGCTACGGTGTCATTTCGCCAGTGGAAGATATCCCGGAGGAACGCTACTGGCAGTTTGACCTGGCGGCACTGGCAAGATTGCGAAAGGCGTTGCGGCTGCAACGCGACCTCAAGATGAATCTGCCTGGACTGGCGATGTCTCTGGAACTGCTCGATGAAGTTCAGGATATGCGTCGTGAGGTGGATCGCCTCAACCAGCAGCTCCGGCAACTGATGGGGGAGTGGTAGCTCCCCTTTTCTTTACTCCCGCTTTTCCAGGGCCTGTATTTCCGCGTAAATCTTTTCCGCCTCTTCCATGAGCGTGCCATGGGTGCGCAGATCGCCGTTACGCTGCGCGTGGAGCGCTTTGGCGAGCTTGTCTTCGTAAGCTTTTTGCAGCTTTTTCTTCGGATCGCCTTTCAGAAATCCCAGCATGGTTCCGCACCTGTTTTCGGTTGTGTGTAGACAGCTTACGCACTCGGGAGTCAAAAGTTCATAAATTCTTAATGATGAGAAGCTGGACATTTCGAAAATGTGGGAATAAATTCCCAAAATAACAGTTGGGAAAATTATCCCAAAGTATGTGAAAGAGAGCGGGCCCCAAAAGCCTTGTGGGAAAGCGGAAAAGCAAGCCTGGAGAATCGAGATGAAACGTAATGCCTTGTCTAAAGCAATCAAGTTCGCCATTGGCGGCGCACTCGCGGGTATGTTGGCAGCCTGTGGTGGTGGGGGCAGCAGTTCCGGCAGCTCGGACAGTGCCGACACATCCAGCGGTTCCAGCGTGGGTCCGGTGTCCGGATTCGGCAGTGTCTACGTCAACGGCACCCGTTTTCATACCGATGGTGCTGTAAACAGTGACGACGGGGTGGAGCGGGAGACCCAACTGGAAAAAGGAATGATCCTCAAAGTTCGCGGCAGTTGGGACGATAGTGGAGAGGGTGAAGCGCAAAGTGTTGACTACGATGACACGATCCGTGGGCCTCTGACATCTGCCACATGGGACGATGTTGCAAAAACCGGGACACTGAGCGTTGCAGGTCAGACGATACATCTGGATGGTCAGACTGTCTTCAAAGGCCTGGGTCCGGTGGAGCTTAACGGCGTGTCTGCCGACACCTATCGTGTGCGCGTCAGCGGCTGGCAACTGAATGATGGTTCTTTCCGCGCCAGCTTCGTAGGCGTAAAGGCTTTCAGCGTGGATTTCGATGATGACAACGAAGTGGAAATTGAAGGCGTCGTCGAGAATCTGGATACCGACGCCCAGACCTTCACTATTAATGGCTTTCCGGTGGACTACACCAGCGCGGTCTTTGACGATGACATGATCAGGGACGACCTTCGCGATGGCCTGGCAATTGAGGTTGAGGGCAGCCTGGAAGGGGGCGTGCTGATTGCCCGGAAGATTGATGATGAGGACGATCTGTTCGACGACGATGACGACGTGGAGATCGTCGGCGCGGTCTACGATTTTGACGCGGCTAATCGCACGTTCTTTGTCAATGGCGTCCAGGTTCAGATTGACGGCAGTACCGAATTTGATGACGGGCTCAGTGAGGGAAGCGTGGTCAATGGCCTGCTTGTAAAAGTGGAAGGCGAGTACCGCAATGGCGTTTTGATCGCTGATGAAATCGAACCCCGGGATGGGGATGCCGAACTCGAGGGTGTTATTGAGTCAAAGCCTGACAGTGAAACCCTGATCGTCAGTGGAGTGCGTGTGGTAATAACCAGCGGTACGCTGATTGAAGACGACGATGATGACGACCGCATCACCATGCGTACCCAGGATATAGAAAGCCTGAACGTGGGTGACTTCCTGGAAATCGAGGGCCGTCAGCGTCCGGATGACGGCGGCTTTCTGGAAGCTATCACGGTCGAACGGGAAGACGATAGTGACGATAGCTATGAAATGGACGGTCGGGTGACGGGGCTGTCCAGTACCACCATCACCGTCCTGGGCCTGGAAATGTTGCGGGGCAGTGCGGATTTCACCGGTATTGAGGTCGGCAGTGAGGTGGAAGTGGACTACTTCCGCAATAGCGGCGGTGATTATGTCGTCAATGAGATCGAGGAAGACGACTGATCGTACCGGAGCCCGGCCGGGTTTTTACCTGCGGCCGGGCAATTCTGGTCTTGATGGCGCCATGGGAATACAATCCCAAATATGAAACATTCCAACACCAATGCCCTGCATCAGGCGCTGTATCGCATTCTTCGACCGCTTGCCCGGCTCCTGCTTCGCAATGGCGTCCCCTTCGGGGAGTTTGCGGACCTGGTCAAGCGAGCCTACGTGGAAGCGGCTCTTGAGGATTTCAGCGATGACCGCAGAAAAACAACGGACTCCAGGGCCGCTGTGATGACGGGGCTGACACGCAAAGAGGTCAAACGGCAGCGCGAGATACTGACGGGCGAGCATTCCGGCACGTCCAAAGTGCTCCATGCTAATCGGGCTTCACGCGTGGTGTCTGGCTGGGTTCACGATACGGCATTCCAGAATCGCAAAGGCGAGCCTGCGTTGCTGAGCTTCGATGGGCCGCTCAGTTTCAGTGAGCTGGTGAAGCGATACAGCGGGGATATGCCGCCCCGTGCGGTACTGGATGAACTTCTGCGGGTGGGCGTGGTCTCTGTGGATGGATCGTCGGGTGACCTCGTCCTGGAGCAGCGTGCCTACATCCCGGCTGGTGATAGTGAGGAAATGCTTCAGATTTTTGGCGAGGACGTATCTGATCTGGTGGCAACCATCGACTATAACCTGGTCAGTGGTGAATCTGGCCATCAGCCCCTGTTCCAGAGAACACTGACGTACAACAATATTCCGCCTGAGATAATGGACCGCTGGCGTCGACACGCAGCTGAGCAATCGCAGCAACTGCTTGAGCAGCTGGACCGATGGTTGGGGCCCCACGACCGCGATATTTCTGGGAAAAAGGATGTCGGAAGCAACGCACAGCCGGTGAGAACCGGCGTCAGTATCTTCTATTTCGAAGACCCGATGACCATTAACCCGGCCCGAAAAGCCGGTGAGGGAGAGTAACCCATGAAGCCGAACACAATGTACCGCTACCGTTCCGTCTCTGCGGGTGCGCTCGTGGTTGTGTTGATCTCTGGTTGTGGGGGCGGTGGCGGCGGTTCAGTGGATGTTGCCGAGGGTGGCATTCGGGGTACTGGTGCCAGTGTGGGGCCGGTATCCGGCTTTGGCAGCGTGTTCGTCAATGGTATTCGCTTTGAGACCGACGGCTCGGTCACCAGTGACGATGGCATTAGCCGCGAGGATCAGCTTGACGAAGGTATGATCCTGAGGATCGACGGGCAATGGCGCGCCGATGGTGAGGGTACTGCCGAGCAGGTGGAGTACGACGACACCTTCCGCGGCGAGGTGGTGATTGTCTCCGAGACATTCGATCCGGACGATAGCAGCATTCGTGAGAGTGTCACGTTCACCGTCTATGGCCAGACCATCGTTGCGGACAAACAGACGGTGTTCAAGGGGATGTCGTTGCAGACTATTGATAGCGGCGCATTTGTCCGTGTCAGTGGCTGGCGTCTGCCGGATGGCCGTTATCGGGCCAGCTATGTCGGCTCACTGGAAGTGTCTTTGGATGACGTCGAGATCGAGGGACGAATCGACGATAGCTCCGTGGACGTCGACCTGAACCGGTTCTCGATCAACGGATTTCCGGTTGAGTATGACAATACCACCAATTTCGGTGATGGCCTGACAGAAAGTGATCTGAATGCTCCTGGGCTTGTGGTTGAAGTGGAGGGCCGTATCGGTTCCGTTGATGGCGCCTCCGGATTGATCGCCAATAACATTGAGCAGGATGAAAGCCGGCGTTACCAACGCGGGGATGATGACGACATCGAGTTTGCCGGGCCGGTGGCAACAGCATTTGACGACGCTGACAGCACCTTCACCATCAATGGGCTGACAGTGCTGGTCCCCGATGATGCGGTGTTTGAGGATGGCCTGACCAGCGCGGACCTGCAACCGGGCCTGTTGATCCAGGTTGAGGGGAACTTCCTGGCAGATGGACGCGTTGAAGCGGAAGAAATCGACATCCGGGACGCCAACGCGCAAGTCGAAGGGCCTATCAACCAGGCGTCTATCGATTTCAGTAACCGCACATTTCTGGTGGGAGGCGTTCTGGTTCGAGTCACGCCATTAACCATCATCACTGATGATGACGATGACCAGAGGATCGGTCTGGCAGATCTGAGCGGCGCGTTTGATGTGGAAGTGGAGGGCATTGAGCGGTCTACGAACGGTGGCGGCGTGATTCTGGAAGCGACTAAGGTTGAGCGTGAAATCGAAGATGAAGCGGGTAATGAATTCGAGGTCACCGGACGTCTGGGCGCCATTGATGACACCACGGTCACCGTATTGGGTGTCCGGATACGGGCGGTGGAAGGAGAAACCGAATTTGATGGCATTCAGCGCGATCAGCTGATGGCTGACTTTGAGAGTGGGGAGCGTCCGCTCATCGAAGTGGATTACGTTGAACAACCTTCGGGCAGCAGCAACTTTGTTGCTGACGAGGTCGAGCTGGAGGACTAAAACTCCGGCAGCATTGCCGGAATGCTGGCATGAAACCGGGGCCAGCGGGCCCCGGTTTCATGCTGCAGGTGTCAACCGCACAGGGCCGATCTGCCTAAGTGATACTCGTCACTTAGCCGGGCTACCAGTGCTTCCACCGACACCACATCATGAATCTGGCTCACGCCCTGGCCAGCAGACCAGACGGTTTTCCAGGCTTTCGCTTCGTCATCGATGGGTTTGAGCTTCTCTCCATAGTTGATATCGCCGGCCTGATGCAGTTTATCCATCGGGAACCCCGCCGCTTCCAGACTCTGGCGCATGAAACTCGCCGGAATGCCGGATACCGCCGGGGTATGGATGATGTCCGCCGAAACCGCTTCGATGATCATGTTGCGGTAGGCGTCTTCCGCCTGGGACTCCGTTGTATTGATAAAACGGGTGCCCATGTACGCGAGGTCGGCGCCCATAGCCTGTGCCGCCAGGAGATCTTCACCGTGGGATAACCCGCCAGCCAGAATAATGGCGCCATCGAACACCTCGCGGATTTCGTGCACCAGCACAAACGGGTTGATGGTGCCCGCATGGCCGCCGGCTCCAGCCGCGACAGCAATAATGCCGTCCACGCCGGCTTCGGCCGCCTTGCGTGCATGCTTCTGGTTGGTCACATCATGAAAAACCAGGCCGCCATAACTGTGTACCGCTTCCACCACCTGACTTGCCGCCCCAAGTGATGTAATGACGATGGGCACCTGATGTTTGACGCACAACTCCAGGTCGGCCTGCCAGCGGGGATTGGTTTTGTGAACGATCAGGTTTACCGCGTACGGCGCGACCTGCTGATCGGGGTTCTGCTCCCTGTACGTAGACAGTTCCCGGTTCATCTGGATCAGCCATTCCTCGCATCCCTCACTGGTGCGCTGGTTCAGTGCCGGAAAGCTTCCGACAATGCCCTGTTTGCAGCAGGCCAGCGCCAGTTCCGGGCCGGAGATCAGAAACATGGGCGCGGCAACCAGGGGCAGGGATAATGTATTCCTGAGAGATTCGGGCAATGCCATGAGTATTCCTTAATTTTTGTTGGAACTTTTGTAGGATATAAAGGATCTTAGCGTGCTCACCAATCCCTGAACACAGGCTTTGACAATCAATAACACACCAACGAATAAAAAGGAGTACTCATGGGTGAAGCCAAGCGACGCAAGGAAACTGGTGCCCCTCCCCCCAGGAGAGGCGACAATCGCAAGCCTCTGATTATAGGGGCGTCGATCCTGGTCATTGTACTGGCCGTTATTGGCGTGTTTTTCCTGACAGCCGCTCCGGATCCGACGTCCAACGAATTGCCGGTGGCAGCTCCGAACGCCGATGCATTTCCGGCGGAACTGGATCGTTATGGCGTTTCAGTGGGTGATGCCGAAGCTCCGGTCGTTGTCCGGGAGTTTGCGGACTACCAGTGTCCGGCCTGCGGTCGGTTTTCCGATGCCAGCCAGCAGCTGAAAGAGAAGTATGTGGAGTCCGGACAGGTACGCTTTGTCTATTTCGACCTGCCATTGCAGCAACACCAGAATGCCATGCCTGCGGCCCAGGCGGCCCGATGTGCTGGCGACCAGAGCGCATACTGGGCCATGCACGATCAGTTGTTTGACAAGCAGAGTGAGTGGAGTGATTCGGGTGATCCGGTGGCAACCTTTAGCCGGTACGCCAACGAACTGGGGCTGGAAGAGCGCCGCTTCCGCCGCTGTATGAACACCGAACTGCACCGGGAAGCGATAGAGCAGAGCCGGGAAGTGGCCATGCAACTGAAGGTGACCAGCACGCCGACGGTACTGGTCGACAACATCCGCCTGACCCGGCCGGGCTGGGGGCAGTTATCCGCTGTGGTTGAGCGTGAATTGGCGGACAGTAACCAGGATTAACTTGATCAGACCGTTCAGTTGGTTAAAATCTGCGCCCTCCCGCAATCCTGGTTCTGCGGGAGGCTGACGCAAATACATGCTCCGGATTTACGATCCGGCCCGCAGGAGAAAACCATGAGCAATGACGTTGTCGTCTGCGCGCTATACAAGTTCGCAGTGTTGAATGATTACAAGACCCTTCGCCAGCCGTTGCTGGACCTGATGCTGGAGAAAGACGTGCACGGCACCCTGTTGCTGGCCCGGGAAGGCATCAACGGCACCATCGCCGGCAGCCGCGAAGGCATTGATGCCATCAAGGGATGGCTTGGCAGCGACGAGCGTTTTGACGGCATTGATTACAAGGAATCCTTCGTGGATATCCAGCCGTTCAAGCGCACCAAGGTGAAACTCAAGAAAGAGATCGTCACCATGGGCGTTGACGGCATCGATCCCAAGCGCATCGTCGGCACCTACGTGCAGCCGAAAGACTGGAATGATCTGATTTCCGATCCGGACGTAGTTCTGGTGGACACCCGCAACCAGTACGAGGTGGAGATCGGAACGTTCAAAAATGCCGTCAATCCGGCCACTGAAACCTTTCGTGAGTTCCCCGAGTATGTGCAGCAGAATCTGGACCCTTCCAGACACAAGAAGGTCGCCATGTTCTGCACCGGTGGAATCCGCTGCGAAAAGTCCACGGCGTTTCTGAAAGAACAGGGCTTTGAAGAGGTCTACCACCTGCAGGGTGGCATCCTGAAGTATCTGGAAGAAGTCCCGGAAGAAAAAAGCCTGTGGCAGGGCGAGTGCTTTGTTTTCGATGATCGTGTCACCGTCAACCACAAGCTTGAGCGCGGCGAGTATGACCAGTGCCACGCCTGCCGGCGGCCGATTACCGAGGAAGACAAGCAGCGCCCCGAGTATGAACAGGGTGTGAGTTGCCATCGGTGCATTGAGTCACTGACGGAAGAACAGAAAGCACGGTTTGCAGAGCGTGAGCGGCAGATGCGTCTGGCGGAAGAACGTGGCGAAGCCCATGTGGGCGGCGAGGCGGCCCGCATCATTGCCGAGCGCAAGGCCCGCAAGAAAGCGGAGCGCGAGCATCAGGCCCGCAAGAGTCTGGCGGGGGAGCAGACCGGGAAATCCGCAAAAGCATAGCAGGGAGATTTCATGGGACTGAAGCAGGTAACGGCCATCACCGCGATTCTGATGTCGCCCCTGGCGATGGCTGAATCGAAAGACTGGTCGGGTGAGGCGGAGCTGGGTGTGCTCAAGACCACGGGTAACACCGAGGAAACCAATGTCAATGGCCGCCTGGGTCTGGTGCACGAGGTAACCGAATGGCGAAACATCGGTGACTTCCGGTCAGCCTATTCCGAGGCCGAAGACGAAACCACGACCGAACGCTATCGGGCCGACCTGGAAACCAACTACAAGTTCGACGAAAACCGCTACTGGTTCCTGCGTGGTGGCTATGAGGACGATCGTTTCTCGGGTTATGACTTTCAGTCGTCCGCGACGACCGGTTACGGTCATCGCCTCATGAACTGGGGAGAGCGCTCGTTTCTCGATCTGTCCGCCGGTCTCGGTTACCGGTTCAACAAGCTGGAAGAGCCGGACGAAGACGGTAACCGGGATGAAGAAGAGGCGATTGCCCGACTGGCGGCGCAGTTTGATTTCGCACTGTCCGAAACCTCCCTGTTCCGTCAGAAGCTGAGCTCGGAAATCGGTCTGGACGAGAACAACGTCATCACCGAGTCAGAAACATCGCTGCAGGCCAGTGTCGTCGGTAATCTGTCCCTGAAAGTGGCTTACCGGGTCAAGCACGTGTCCGATGCCCCACCAGATTCTGATGACACCGATACCGAGACGTCCCTGACTCTGTTGTACGGTTTCTGAAAGCCGGGAATTAAAAACGGGCCTCAAGAGGCCCGTTTTTTGTGAACGGCTATACCTTGTTGCGTAAACCCAGCTCATCCGGGTAAGGCGTGAGATATTGCTGGGTGTGGAGGTAATCCACCGGTTCCCGTCGTTGTGCCATTCGCAGCAGTGTCATCGGTACCACCAGGGGAATCTCCCCACGGTGATAGGCTTCAATCTGTTCCATCAACACCTTGCGATCCTCGTCGGCCATGGAATCCCGCAGGTAACCCATCAGGTGTTGCATGGCATTGACATGGGAACCGCGGCTGACTTTCTGACTCATGGCTTCCATGAAACGATGGATATAGCGATCGGCCAGTTCCGGCAAAGGTTCGGACTTGAGATCGCCCAGCATCGGACCAAGCTGGCGGTAAATGCGTTCCGAATGCGCCAGCAACTGGAACTTGTGGCGGGTGTGGAACTCGATCAGCGCCTGCGGTGAGAGTTTGTCGCCCACCACGTTCTGCATCCAGTCGTCATAGGCGAACACCCGCTCAATGAAATTCTCCCGCAGCATGTCATCGTTCAGCCGGCCTTCTTCCTCGACGGGCATCAGTGGAAACGCTTTGATCAGTGCCTCGGCAAACATACCGCGACCATCACGATGCATGACCCGGCCTTCCTCGTTATGGATCTTGATACGTTCCATGCCACAGCTGGGGGACTTCGCCATCAGGATGTAACCACGAAGGTTGGCCAGTGAGGGCATCACCTCGTCAATGAAGGACTGCATGGCATCGGTGTGGTCCGCCGTCCCTTTGGTTTCAATCAGGCGCAGTCCTTCCGAGTGTTCCCGCAGGTGAATGGCCGGACGTGGCACGCCCAGGCCAGCCTCCAGCTCCGGGCATATGGAACGGAACTCAAAATGCTTCGAGAGCACCTGGGTGCAATAACGGGAATGCTTGTGGCCGCCATCGTGGCGAACCTCCTTGCCCAGCAGACAGGTGCTGATCCCAACTGGTATACCGCTCACGTGTTGCCTCCCGGTGGTGACTGTTCACAGGAAATACGTGATTGCAGTGTAAATCGATCAGAGGGCTCTGGGGAAACGTATTTCTACTCACCTCCGGAGGTAACAGGCGATCGGCGTCGTTTCTTGGCTGTCAGCGCCAGGGTGGTTGCGTATATGTCGTGGACATCCCGGGCAAACTGTTCCACGGAGAAATCTCCGGCAAAGGCGAGTGCCTGTTCCGCCAAAGTCTGTCTCAGCTCATCGTCCTCAAGCAGGCGCTTTACCTGGGCGCACCACTGGTCCTGTCGCTCCGGGGTCTTGAAGCCGTTTAATCCATCGCGGACCACGTCTTCGATGCCGCTGGAGCGCACCGCGACAACGGGTAACCCGGCTGCCATGGCTTCCAGGATCACCATGCCCTGGGTCTCGGATTTGGAGGCAAACAGAAATGCATCGCCGAGCCGATACCAGATTGCCATGTCCTCCGGTGGTACAGAGCCCACCAGAGTGACGTGCTGCTCGAGGTTGAGATCCCGTATCTTCGCCTGCAGACGGTCCCGTTGATGACCATCCCCGATCATCAGGAAACGGAAAGGCACGTTCGTCTGCTGCCGCAATGAGTCAATCGCCTCGATCATGAAGTCGATGTTTTTCTCGTTGGACAGTCTGGACACGCTGATAAAGACTTTCTCTTCTTTCAGATTCAGTGACTGGCGCAGCTGGTCTATGTCGTCCTGGCTTACTTGCTGAAACTGTTGGTATTCGATGCCGGTCGGCTGAACAAATGTCGGGGTCTTCACCCCGATCATCCGCAGATACTCCTCCGTAGAGTAGGTCGGCACGATGACCCCATCGCACTTGTTGGCAAAATGCTTGATCAGTGCATGGGAAATCAGGTTACGAAACAGCATGCCGGGCAGGGGCACGAAGTGGGCGTAATGTTCCAGGCGAGTATGGTAGGTATAGATAGCAGGCACCCTTAGCCGCCGCGCCATGAAGAGCCCGAGGGATCCCAGCCAGAACGGGTGGTGCAGATGGATAATATCCGGACGGAAAGACCGCACCCTCCTGCGAATGCGTGCCAGGAAAATATTCGCCAGCCGGAATTCCCGTTTCTGCCCCATGGCGAGCAATGAAGGCACCCGCACTACCTGTTCTTCCGCCTCGGGCTGATCCTTGTAGCTGGGCGCAACCACCAGCAACTTGTCGCCCAGGTGCTCAAGCCCCCTCCGCAGCCGCTCGATTGAGAGCGGAACGCCACCAATAAACGGCAGGTAGTTGTTGGTAAACATCGCCACTTTCAGCGATTTCTCCTGCCAGGGCGTCGGGTCCAGATCGTAATCCGGGTAGTAATCCTTGCCGACAAATATGGCGACATAGAGCTTGATGGTAATGGCGGCAAAAATCGTGACGATAAGGATAAAGTTGACGTAGCCGGTGTAGAGCAGGGCGTAGATAAAAAACCAGAGACCTTCGAGGCGTTTGAGGATGGGGTGCTGGCCAACCTCCAGGCGCCGGAGCGAGTGACTGACTTCGCCATTCGGGCTCACGTCCACCTGCACGAAATGGTAGAAGCTGGTGTCGTTGTTCAGAACCAGGCCGCCTGCGCCACCGGTGGTGATAAACCGGGCATCTCCCACCTGACGGTCGGAATACAGGGAAACGTTGGCGGAGAACACCAGGTCAATGTTGTGTTTTTCCACGGTGTGCAGCAGCGCTTTCCGAAATGCCTCCGGGGCCAGATAGTCGGCCTGCTCGTCAAACGGCGCATCGACTTCCGGTTCAACCGGCGGATGCCCGATGAACAGGATCCTGGCAGCAGAGGTATCCTGGCTCAGCAGGTCGTCCAGCCAGCGCATCTGCCATTGCCAGGAGGTTTTCCCGGTGCTGTCCAGGAAAATCAGCCGGCTGTTGCCCGCCTGAATGCTGTAGAAGTGCGGACCGAAGTGGTCGTAGAACCGGAAACTGCCAAACTCCTCGTACTCATGAGCGCCAAAGGTGAGCAGGTAGGGGATAGCAAGGTGGCTGAGGGAACCATAAAGCGCACGATACTTGTCCTCACCGCCACCGCTGACGGCATTGCCCGCAGACACCAGGAAATCGATGCCCGAGTGGTTGAGTTCCGGGATCATCCGGTCCTCGAAAATGCCCACAGAGTTGTTGATATTGCCAACAACGGCGAAGCTGAAGGGCGTGTCTTTCTGGATTTCCCGATGAATTCGCTCCACCTGTTCGGTGTGTATGCCGTCAAAGTCCTCCATGAAGAGGTTCAGGTAGGCCTTATAGCCAACCAGCAAGAGCACGATGGTGAGGCAGAGGTAAAAGAGCCATTTTAACGGGTTTCGGAAAATCATCCTGATTTCCTGCGGTTCTTGATAAGTTCCCTCTGGAGTACCACCAGGCCGATAAGCATGCCCAGATAAATGGTCAGCAGGCGCCAGCTCACGATCACCAGAATCAGGTGGTTGCCCGACAGGATATCCCGGAAGAAGCTGCCAAAGACACCCTCGGAAATACCGGATGCACCGGGGGTTGGTGCGAAATACATGATAAACGTGGTTACCACCAGCAGTCCCAGGGAAATCAGATAGTCCACGTCGTAGCCCAGCCCATGAATCAGCAGTGCGGGAAAGCTGAACAGGCTGAGGAGGAAAATGGCAGTGAACAGGATCGACAAACTGATGTAGAGAGGGCGGCCGCCGAGGTAGTCCCGGAAGCTGTATGAGAACCTCAGCATTTCCCGTCTTGCCTTGAATTGCCAGCGCCGGTGCCGGGCATCACCGAGCAGGTGGAAATGATGGAGTTTCTCCAGAAAAAAACTGAGTGGCCGGATCAGCCAATGGCTACGGATCAAAAGAACGGTGAAAAAGCTCAGGTAAATGAGCACAAATATGACCAGCGCCATACTGATATCACCGATAAGGGTGCCGCTATCAAGGGCATCCAGAGTGACCAGGAAAACCGGTGTCAGGGAGAATATGAAAAAGACCGCCAGAACCGTCCGGATGGTGGTGGCCGCCGTTGCCCGCCCCACCGGCACGCCGTGATGGTGGAGATACCAGATCTGCGCAAATCCACCCCCCGTGGCCATGGGCGTAACATTGGAAAAGAACAGGTTAAGGAATACCAGGCGGAACATCGTTCCCATTGGCATCCGATGCCCGAGTGCCCTCAGGGTAAAGTACAACCGCAAGCCATCGGACAGGAAATAGACAAACAACAGTCCGGCGACGGCAGCCAGTATTTTCGGAGACAACAGGTCGGAATCGAAACTGAAGCTGCGTTCGGCAAACAGATCGTAAACGACATACAGACCGACAGCAGTCAGTACGATAAACGTCAGGCTGAACGCGGTCAGTCTCCGCCAGGAGGTGCGCTTCGAATAGTCGACGTCGGTTTCATCGGTCATCTGGCGCCTGCTCGTTCTCCATTCTCGGGGGCAAGTGCCTGCTGGATCAGGGCTTTCTGGTGCTCGGCAAAGTCCTGTATCAGAGCCCGGGCCTTGTCGGCATCCCGTGCCAGAACCGCCTGTGGCAATTGGGTAAAGAACTGACTGGTCTGCGCCAATCCCTGACGATACCGTTCCGCGCTCAGATAGTAGGCGCGGCTGACCGCAGGCTTGAAATTCGAGAGAGCTTCAGTGAGGTAGGGGTTCCCGACCAATTCACAGCAGACTTCCATCACCTCGAAGCTCGCTTCCACCACCGCCGTAATGTCGGCCGATGGTTTTTTCATTTGCTCAATCACCGCCCCGACGACATTCAGCATCCGCGGCTTGTCCTCTTCCTGCCAACGGTCACAGAGCCTGTCTGCCAGCATTAACAACAGGTGCATGTAGACGTCATACAGCTCAGACGCATGCTCTGCATCCAGACGACTCGCTGACGCCCCTTTGCGTGGTGTGATGTCCACCAGGTGCCAGCGCTCAAGGGTATATAGCGCCTCCTTGACCGACGCCCGGCTGACCTTAAGTTCCGTGGCAGTGGTAGCTTCATGAATCCGTTCACCGGGCCGGATCTGGCCAGTCATGATGCGTTCGGCGAGATAGTTGGCTATTTGCTCGGCAAGGGTATTGGGAACCTGAAAATCCATAAGGGCTCTCTGAACGGGACGTAAAGGCCGAGTTTATCACAGCCTCACAACTTCCTGCCGGCTAGGCCACCATGGCGATCCTGCCTCAACACGTGGTCCAACATCGGGTCCCGGCCGGCTTCCCGGCCACGGCGACCCAGGAACCTCAGGCGAATGTGGGGCGGGATGCCCGCATCCTCGTAGATCTCTCCATCAAACGCCCGGTAGATCTCGTTCGATAGGGTCAGTTCCCAGCCGTTGGTCAGGTGGCGTTCCAGCGTGTCTGAAAGGATGCCCTGGGTGGGCTCGCCTATCAGCGTCACGCGGGGATGTTGCAGCAACGCAAGCACGAAAATTTCAGCGGCGCTGGCGGTGAGCTCGCTGGTCAGCACGAACAGGTTCCCACGATAGGTCCCGGTGCTGGCGGGCGCGACATGGATCGCCTGCCGGCCGGTGTAACCGTTGCCCTGCCGGGCGGACTTGGTGAAGGCCAGGCGTTTCCGGTCCATCAGGTAGGAGGCGAAGCGGAGCGCCACGCCGTCGTAGCCGCCACCGTTACCCCGTATATCCACCACCAGGTTGGGCAGGCCGCCCACCTCTGCCATCACCTGTTGCATCAGGGCGTGGACGGCGGCCAGGTCGTCCGCCGGATAACCGATCCTGCCGCTTTGGCCCGCCATGGCCCGGATGTTGAGGTAACCGGTGTCGTCGCTCAGGCGGCCCCACTCAACCAGGTGATTGCCACCCTGGTGGACGCGGCCACCCAGGTAGTCGTCGTGAATCACCTCACGGAGCCACGCACGCAGCCCGCCCAGGTAGCTGGCGATATCCTCGGTGGTGTCGGCCGCCTCCAATTCGTCGTCAAGGCGCTTGTAGATGGCGGGCAGGGGGGCGGAGTTGTACTGGCCCCAAGGCGAGTGCAGGTGGACGTGGCCGTCCCGTAATAGGTGAAGCATGGCGACCACGGTGGCGTAAAGTACCTCCGGGTGACAGTCCGGTGTGATCCTGGGGCGGAAATCCCGATACGCCTGATGCCAGTCCACGCCCTTGAGGTCGAACAGCGCGTATTGCTCCGCAAAGGTGTGCCAGAACACCTCGAAATTGTACTCCGGATCTTGTGGTTTCCGGCCGCGGGTATCGGCGATGGTTGCGGGCAGAGTCTTGAGGCGGCGAAAACCGATGCGGGTGACCCCCGTTGCCCGGTGCGCGCTGAAGGCCTGTCCGCCGGGTGATACCGTCAGGGTATCGTAACGCTCGCTCAACTCGTCGAGCGACCCGGAAAACAGCGGCAGGCAACTGATCGAGGTTTCCTCAAAAAAGGTGTACTGGTCTTCCTCGATCAGCAGCACCTTGCCATAGCCGAGGGATCGCCAAACGCCTTGCAGGTGACCGAAATCGGTTGCAGATGGGGACCTCTGGGTCCGGCGGGCGATTTTCATGGCAAGGGTCCAGAAAGCAGGAGGCTGAAAACGTCGTCGACTATTAACAGAGGATAGCTGAGTCCTCGAACCGTCGCCGGCGGTCATCCTGCCGGGTAGTGCCGATCCGTGATTGGAAGCCTGCACCGAACACTTTATCATCGGGTTCAGTCACCGCCTTAAGGCGACCTGTTTAATATTTGAATCCTGAATGCATAAAAGGGAGCACCCCATGCCCAAGCACTTCGAACAAGCCCCAGGCCTGCACGAAGCACCCGTGCCCGAAACCGAAGGCTATGTCTTCAACCAGACCATGCTGCGTATCAAGGACCCCGAGCGCTCCATGGACTTCTACACCCGGGTAATGGGCATGCGCCTCGTCAGAAAACTCGATTTCCCGGAAATGAAATTCACCCTGTATTTCCTGGCCTATCTGGACGACCGCCAGGCCAACACCGTGCCCACCGACGATGCCCACAGAACCACCTTTACCTTTGGCCGCGAAGCGATGCTCGAGTTGACCCATAACTGGGGTACCGAAGACGAAGAAGGCTTTGCTTATCACAATGGCAATGACCAGCCCCAGGGATTTGGCCACATTGGTATCGCGGTGCCGGACGTCTACGCAGCCTGCGATCGGTTTGAGCAGCTGGGTGTGGAGTTTGTGAAAAAGCCTGACGACGGCAAGATGAAAGGCCTGGCCTTTATCATGGATCCGGACGGCTACTGGATCGAGATCCTGCAGCCGAACATGCTGGAAAAGCAGCGCAAGGACAGCTGATCAGTCAGTGTTGGCAGTGCCGGGAGCCCTCCCGGCACTGCTCCTGGACGCCACGATGACCGCCGTGGTGAGGATCAGTGCCCCTGCGATACCAGTCACCCCGAGTACCTCCCCGAGAATCACCCAGGCCAACAGCGCCACAAACAGCGGCTCCAGGGTCACGATGATGCTGGATAGCGACGCTGGTGTGGTTTTCATGCCGGTAAAGAAGCAGACATAACCGATGCAGGTTGGCACCACGCCGATGTAGACCACCATCAGCCAGTGCCGGGGGGCGAGAGTGGTCAGCCCGTCAATACCGCCTGTCAGTGCCACCACAGGCAACAGGATCAGCGCGGCGGTCAGGAAACAGATAAAGGCCGTGGTGAACACCGGCGTGCCGGCGGAATTGTAGCGGCTGGTCAGAGTGAACCCGGTATACACCACCGCAGCGAGCAGGGCCATCAGGATGCCCGCCAGGCGCAGTTGGCCCGTGGTGTCCATATCGCTGATCACCAGCATACCGGTCCCCATGATCGCCGCGATCAGCGCCAGCAACGTCACCAGCCCAGGTCGCTCGCCCAGCAGTGGTGCCGCCATGATGGCCACCAGCACCGGTGGCAGGCAGAGCGCAATCAACGTGGCAATGCCGGCGCCGGTCAGATCAACGGCCAGCAGGTAACTGCCCTGGTAGAACGCCTGGAATAACCCCAGTGCCGTCAGAGGGATCAGGGCTTTCAGAGTCAGGTCTCGGAGAGAAATGGCCGATGCAGTGCCCGCCAGGTCACGTTGTTCACGGCGCATCAGAACATAGAAGAAGGGTAGCGCGACCACCAGGCGCAGGAAGCCCAGAGTGATGGCCTGTAGCTCTGTTCCGGTGAACAGGAATTTTGCCACGATGCCGGTAGTCGCCCATAACAGGGCTGCCAGGGCGATCAGTATTGCACCATGAATCATCGGGTAACCACCACGTTCTCTACCTCAATCCCTTGTCAGCAGGGCGAGAGGTTAACAGCGCGTTGGCGGCGACACCAGAGAAGAGGGGCGGAACCCGGATGGCTCCGCCAGGACAGCGTTACTTTACGGTAAGGCTGTCAGCGTTCTTCTCAATCGTACGCTCACCAATGCCTTTCACATTGGCCAGATCTTGCGGTGCCTGGAATGGGCCGTTGGCTTCGCGGTAAGCAACAATGGCTTCTGCCTTGCTCTGACCAATGCCGTTGAGGCCGGCCAGGGTTTCGATGTCGGCGGTGTTGATGTTGATTGCAGCCGGTTCAGCGTGGGCAAAGCCTGTGAACAGGCTGAACAGCAGTACCAGTGTGGCAATCATTGGGGTGCGTTTCATGGATTCGAACTCCTGAGTCTGAAAACGATCGTTATGGTTAAGTGCCAGAACGCAGTCAGCTGGAAGTTCGCTTTGAGAGTGATTGCCGCAAGTGAGCAAAACTGGAAGGTATAAGTGCACGGAACAGGACCACATTCCATGTGGCCCCAAATCCGTGGCTGACCCCCGCCTGATCCTTCAGGCTGCACACGTCCTGTGCGCTTCATCCCTGGTGGTCGTCCCTGTCAGCCCATTTCCGTGGGCAACTCCTGATCCGTGGAGTTATCATCCCTGAACCAACTTCCCTGCTGGCTTGTCATCCCTGACAGTTGTCATTCTACAGGGGGTTGGGGTTGTACAAATCGGAGATTCGCTCCCGATGGTGTGCGATATCTCCTACAGATCTGTGAGCCCGTGGAGTAGGCGTAAAATGAACCTGAGTTCAGTGTTTATGCGCTCTCCGGAGCAATTTTTCGCCCGCCACGATGAGCTTCTGCGGCCTCGCGAATTCGTTCCATGGTGATTTCGCGAACGGCTTTTTGTGAGGTACGAATGTGCTGGGTCAGTTTGTCCGCGGCAACGGTTGCCTCGCCAGCCCGAATTGCTGCCAGGATCTCGGAGTGTTCTTTGTAGGTCGCATCCACCCGATCATCCCGGGTGAAGTCCAGCCGGCGGATAATCCGTAGTCGGTCAGTTATTTCCCGATGAATGCGGGTCATCTCCCTGTTGCCAGCAGCGGCAACCAAATCGCAATGGAAGCTTTCGTCCAGAGCACGAACGGTGCTTCCCACTGCCCGCTCTGACGGGTGATCCGGGTTCCAGATAGCCGTTAAAGTCCTCAACGCTTGTGGTGGCTCGTCGAGGGCGCAGATCTTGTGCATTGCAGCCCGTTCCAGCGTTATACGAAGATCGTAAAGTTCTTCGACTTGCTGAAAATCAAACGGCTTGACCTGCCAGCCACTACGGAACAGGACTTCGACGTAGCCTTCTCTCTGCAATCGATAGAGCGCTTCTCTCACCGGCGTTCGGCTAGCGCTCAATCTGGTTCCAACATCACCTTCACTGAACTTGTCACCAGGAATTAAACGAAACTCAAAGATGTCATCTTTAAGGGCTTCGTACACCCGGTCGGCCATACTCTCTTTACGTTTAACCGCAGTCTTGCGAGTCATAACATAGCTCTTTAGTGACCATTGCACTGAACTTTGGGGGCGGCGGCGATGGGGGGAGTCTTTTTTAAAAACGTCGCTTGAACTCGCTTTGCTCAGACAGGCGACGTTTTTAAAAAAGACTCCCCCCACCACCGCTACATACTCTAGTGTTGGAGTCCCTTAGATTTTAATGCTTAGTATAGGTTCTCCGGGGGTTACGGCTTTGCCTGGTGAGGTATGTAATGCGCTGATCTCACCGGATAGAGTGGCGTTTATTTCGAACTCCATTTTCATGGCCTCTACGATGACCAATGGATCACCCTCATTGACCGTATCACCGGGTTTAACCAAACATTTCCAGATATTGCCTGCGATTTCGGCACTGACCAACTCCCCGAATTTTTCCAGATCGGATGCATCTGGTTTCGGAGGTGCCTTGGCCAGTTTATCAAGCTCTTCTGCTTCGCTGTCTTTCCAGAGTGCGACTTCTTTTGCATAAGCGGCTTGCTGCATCTTCCTGAATTCAGCAATGGAGTCGGCGTTTGCATCCAGAAACGCCTGGTGAGATTTCAGATCGAAAGTCTCTTCTTCAATCTTCACTTCCAGTTGGCCAGCGCGGAACTCGTCACGCATTTCGTCCAGCTCAGCCTCGGTGACCGGGTAATAGCACACCTGATCGAAGAATCGTAACAGCCAGGGAGCGCCTTCGGCGAACTGGGGGTTCTTCAGGTATTTGTTCCAGATGGGCAGTGTGCGGCCTACCAACTGGTAACCACCGGGGGAGTCCATGCCGTAGATGCACATGTAGACGCCGCCGATACCGACGGTGCCTTCCGCCGTGTAAGTCCGGGCCGGGTTGTATTTGGACGTTAACAGGCGGTGCCTTGGATCGAGGGGCACGGCACACGGAGCGCCGAGGTAAACGTCACCCAGGCCCAAAACCAGATAACGGGCCGAGAACAGTACATCCCGAACCTCTTCCCGCGTCTGCAGGCCGTTGATGCGCTGCATGAAGTCGACGTTGTTGGGCAGCCAGGGCGCGGTGTCGCGCACGGACTGGCGGTATTTGTCGACGGCTTCGAGGGTGGCGCTGTCTTCGAAGGCCATGGGCAGGTGGATGACGCGGCTGCGGACTTTCAGTTCGTCCGTGGGCGGCAGGGTGCCTTCCAGGTCCAGCAGGTATTCCATCAGTGCCTGTTGCGGCAGAAGCCGCGCGTCATAACGTAGTTGCAGGGAGCGTACGCCCGGGGACAGTTCCAGCAAGCCGGAGGGTTGCACGTCGGCGATGGCTTCCATCAGGGCGTGAATGCGCATGCGCACACCCAGGTCCATCACATTAGGGCCGTATTCCAGCAGGATGTACTGGTCGCCGGCCTGGCGGTAGGTGACTTCCGGGCGGCCTTCTTTCTCGGGCAGGTACGCCAGGATGGTGGCGGACAGGTCGTTCAGCGGCGCCAGGTCCGGGGCGATCAGGGCCACCGCCGGCGGGGCCATTAAACTGTTGATGGCCAGTTCCTGGCGTTCGGACAGTTTCACGGCGGTGTCGTTGTCGATGGCGACGAAACGGATGGTGTCGCCGGGTTTCACCTGGCCGACTTTCCACAGCTCGGCCTTGGCGATGGTCACCGGGCACACGAAGCCGCCCAGGCTGGGGCCGTCCTTGGTGAGGATCACGGGCATGTCGCCGGTGAAGTTGATGGAGCCGATGGCGTATTCGCAGTCGTGGATGTTGGACGGGTGCAGGCCGGCTTCGCCGCCGTCTTCCCGGGTGAACTCCGGTTTCGGGCCGTTCAGGCGGATGCCCAGGCGGTTGGAGTTGTAGTGCACTTCCCAGTCCTGCTCGAAGAACTTCTCGATGGACTTTTCGGTGAAGAAATCCGGGGCACCATGGGGGCCATAGAGCACCCCGATTTCCCAGTGGTCCGGGTAGTCGGGGATCAGGTCCGGGTCTGCCGGCGCGGGATCGTGCGTGGGTGCCGTGGTGGTGCAGGCCGGCAGGTCGATCTGGCTGATGCCCAGCATGTCACCGGGGCGTAAGGGCCGGCCGCCGTGGCCGCCGAACTGGCCGAGGGCAAAGGTGGAACGGCTGCCCAGATACACCGGCACATCAAACCCGCCTCGCACAGCCAGGTACGTGCGGCAGCCCTTGATGGCCTTGCCAACGGCCAGCACCTGGCCGGCTTTTACGGTGATGGGTTTCCAGAACTCCACCGGCTTGTCGTCCAGCGTCGCTTCCGTCAGCGCACCAGTCAGCGCCACGACCGAATCCTTGTGGAACTTCAGGCTGGGGCCGATCAGGGTGGCTTCCAGCCCCGCCGCCTCGTGGTGGTTGCCGACGATACGGTTGGCGATGCGGAAGGCGTAGTCGTCCATCGGACCACTGGGCGGCACGCCGATGTTCCAGTAGCCCATTCGGCCGGGGTAATCCTGCACGGTGGTGTAGGTGCCGGGTTTCACTACCTCCGCCACCGACGGTTTGAACTCGAAGCTTTCCAGCGCGCGGGTGGAGACAACCCCATCGGCAAAGCTCTGCTGGGCCACCACCTGGCGCAGGTAATCCAGGTTGGTGGCGATACCCATCAGCCGGGTTTCAGCGAGGGCGGCTTTCAGTTTGGCCAGGGCGTCGTCGCGGTCTTTGCCGTGTACGATCAGCTTGGCGATCATCGGGTCATAGTGGGCAGAGACTTCGCTACCGTTTTCCACCCAGGTGTCCACACGCACGCCGTCTTCCGGCCAGTGCACGTCGGTCAGCTCGCCCGGGGAGGGCTGGAAATCCTTCAGCGGGTCTTCGGCGTAGATGCGCACTTCCATGGAGGCGCCATTCAGTTCCGGCTGGACGTTCGCCAGATCCGGGCTTTCACCGGCGGCAATTTTAAGCATCCACTCGATCAGGTCCAGACCGGTGACGGACTCGGTCACCGGGTGCTCTACCTGTAAGCGAGTGTTTACTTCCAGGAAGTAGAATTCGTCCCGTTCCTCGTCGTAAATGTATTCCACGGTACCGGCGGAACGGTAATTCACCGACTGGCCGAGGGACACGGCGGCGTCCAGCATCTTCTGGCGGGTGGTCGCCGGCAGGTTCGGGGCCGGGGTTTCTTCCACCACCTTCTGATTGCGGCGCTGCAGGGAACAGTCCCGCTCGCCGAGGGCGACGACATTGCCTTCGCCATCCCCGAACATCTGCACTTCCACGTGGCGGGCGCGGGCGATGAAGCGCTCCAGGAACACGCCGCTGTCATTAAAGAAGCTCTGGCCCTGGCGGCGCACGGTTTCAAACGCGTCCCGCAGTTCGCTTTCGCCGTTGCAGCGGGTCAGGCCGATGCCGCCACCGCCGGCGGTGCTTTTCAGCATCACCGGGTAGCCCAGCTGGTTCGCCACGCCCAGCGCTTCGTCCAGCGTTTCCAACAGGCCGCTGCCCGGCGCCAGGGGCACGCCGGCGGCTTCCGCCAGTTCCCGTGCCCGGTGTTTCAGGCCGAACTCCCGCATCTGCGTGGGTGTGGGGCCGATGAAGGCAATGCCGTCGGCTTCGCAGGCTTCGGCGAATTCCGCGTTCTCTGACAGGAAGCCGTAGCCGGGAATAATGGCGGTCGCGCCGGTTGCTTTGGCGGCGGCCAGAATCTGGGCCTTGTCGAGGTAGGTTTCGCTGGCGCCGTTACCGGTCAGCGCCACGGCTTCGTCCGCGAGGGTGACGTGCAGGCTGTGGCGATCCTGATGGGAATAGACCGCGACGCTGCCCACGCCCATGGCCTTGAGGGTACGAATGGTGCGTACAGCGATTTCGCCACGGTTGGCGATCAGAACTTTGTTAAACATGGGGCAGATCTCCTTAAGCCTGGCCGGATTTGAGTGCAGTGATGTAGGCGCGCCAGCCACCGAATTCGGTCACATCGCGGGCGCCTTCAAGGCCGTAGCCTTCGCAGATAAAGCCGTTGACCCAGCGGCCATCGGCCAGCTCGACATTGCCGATGCCCAGAGGCGCGGGGATAAGATCGACAAAGGAGCCGAATTCGGAACTGGCCATCTGCCATACCTCCACAATCATTTCGCAGCCGTCCTCCGGGCCGACGCGCTTGAGGCCGGGTTTTGGAGGCGTGGTGTTGGGCAGGGCGTAAAGCCGGTAGTTGGCCGAGGTGGTGGTTTGTTCCAGCAGCACCGCGTTGCGCTCGGTAAGTTGAGTATTCAGGGGCATGCCGGTGAGATGGGCGCCTACCACGGCCACAGTGATGGTGTCCGCCGAAGCCGGGCTGACCGGGAGTTCCTGCGGTCGCTTGCAGTCGGTTGCACCCAGGGGTGTCGGGTGGGCGTTCAGCCACTGACAGGCCAGTCTTTGCAATTCCGCGTCTTTCCAGGCGCCGCTGATCAGGGTGATGCCGAAGGGCAGGCCGTCATCCCGGAAACCGGCCGGCACCGCCAGGGCGCAGAAGTCCGCCAGATTGACGAAATTCGTGTAGGTGCCCAACTGGCTATTGAGCGTCACCGGGTCCGCATTCACTGCCGCTATGGTGGGCGCGGTCGGTGCGGTGGGCACCAGCAGGGCGTCGACAGCCTGCAACCGTTCATCAATGGCGCGCACCAGCTCTTCCTTGCGGTACTGGGCCTTGAAGGTGTCGGTGGCGCTGAAGTTGCCCGCTTTCTCAATAATGCCTTTGACCACCGGGTTCATGTCACTGGCGTGATCCGCCATAAACGCTTCCACGGCAGCCTGGCGCTCAGCCACCCAGGGGCCTTCGTACAACAGCGCGGCCAGCTCCAGCATGGGGGCAAAATCCATCGGCACCAGTTCCACATCCTGCTGGCGCCAGTTGCTGACGGCGGTGTTCCAGGCCGCTTCCGATTGCTGGTCACCAAACCATTGCGGGTGCTCGGGAATCGCCAGGCGTTTGATCGGCCCGCCACGGCGAATCGCGGGGCCATCGGTGGGCAAGCTGGTTGGCGTCTTACGGGAAAACGCATCGCTGGACTGATAACCGGCCATGATGTCCTGCAGCGCACCGGCATCGCCCACCGTCAGCGCAAAGATGGACACGCAATCCAGGGATTTGCACGCCGGCACCACGCCTTCAATGCTGAATAGGCCCTTGGTGGGTTTCAGACCCACCAGATTGTTCAGCCCTGCCGGTACCCGACCGGAGCCGGCGGTGTCGGTTCCCAGGGCAAACGGCACTAACCCGCGCGCCACCAAAGAAGCAGAGCCCGAACTGGAACCACCGCTGACCACCTCCGGTTTGAAGGTATTGGGCACCGCACCATAAGGGGAACGGGTACCCACCAGCCCGGTGGCGAACTGGTCCAGGTTGGTTTTACCGATCAGTACCGCACCGGCGGCTTTCAGGCGGGCGACGGTGGCGGCGTCCTGCCCTGGTGCATAGGCGTAGGCGGGGCAGGCGGCGGTGGTCTCGAAGCCCACGGCATCGATGTTGTCCTTCACCGCGAATGGCACACCGTATAAAGGCAGCGCTGCCAGATCGCCGCCGGCTTGCTCCCGACGCTGCTCCAGCTCGGCCAGGGCCTTCTTTAAACCGGCCTGGTCGATCAGCGAGATCCAGGCAACGTCCTTTTTATTGGCAGTATCCAGGCTGGCGAGCAAATCGCCCAGCAGTGTCTTCGGTGACTGGCCCTGTTCATAGGCGGCGCGCCAGTCCTGAAGTGTCCATCCACGTGTTGAAGGCATGGGTTGTCCTCGTGCAGGTTGTCATCTTGTATACATCCTGATTGGCAATGCCCGTGCCATTTGGCGAATTTTATTTAAAATACATATAAAACAATTGCTTAGTAAAATAGCGTTCAAAGTTGGTGCGAAACGGAATGCCCAAGTACGGTGCGATCGCACCAAAACTGAACCGGAAAACAGGGGGTTGGGAGGGGTTTAGCCCTGCTCTGTGGCGGGAGTGGTGGCTTGTATACTAGATAACGTGCTGTTTTTACTGAATATACAGGCAATGTGGAACGGCAGATGCAGAGAGGGAAGTGCGTTTACGACGAACGGCATAACCCAACGAAGATAAAAGGACTCACAACATGAGCATCAAAAAACACGTGAAGCTGGGCCTCTCTGCACTGGCGCTGTCGGTATCCTTCCACGCCATGGCGGCGGAAGATCCCATTAAGGTCGGTATCCTGCACTCCCTGTCCGGCACCATGGCGATCAGTGAAACCGCCCTGAAAGACACCATGGAAATGCTGATCGAACAGCAGAACGCCAAAGGCGGCATCGACGGCCGTCAGCTGGAAGCCGTGGTGGTCGACCCCGCCTCCAACTGGCCGCTGTTCGCAGAAAAAGCCCGCGAGCTGCTGGAAAAAGAAAAAGTGGACGTGATCTTCGGTAACTGGACCTCGGTCTCCCGCAAATCCGTACTGCCGGTGGTGGAAGAGCTCAACGGCCTGCTGTTCTACCCGGTACAGTATGAAGGCGAAGAGTCGTCCGAGAACGTGTTCTACACCGGTGCGGCGCCCAACCAGCAGGCGATTCCGGCGGTGGACTACCTGAAGAACGAACTGGGCGTTGAGCGCTGGGTTCTGGCGGGCACTGATTATGTGTATCCCCGCACCACCAACAAGATCCTGGAAACCTACCTGAAAGACATGGGTGTGGCCGAAGGCGACATCATGATCAACTACACGCCTTTCGGTTACTCCGACTGGCAGTCCATCGTCTCCGACATCAAGAAGTTCGGCAGCGCCGGCAAGAAGACCGCCGTGGTCTCCACCATCAACGGTGACGCCAACGTACCATTCTACCGCGAACTGGGTAACCAGGGCATTGCCTCTTCAGATATCCCTGTTGTGGCCTTCTCCGTGGGCGAGCAGGAACTGGCCGGCATCGACACCGGCCCGCTGGTCGGTCACCTGGCGGCCTGGAACTACTTCATGAGCGTGGACAGCGACGCCAACTACGACTTCATCGACGCCTGGATCGACTACAAGGGCGACGAGAAAGCCGTTACCAACGATCCGATGGAAGCCCACTACATCGGCTTCAACATGTACGTGGAAGCGGTCGAGAAGGCCGGCACCACCGATGTCGACGCGGTGAAAGACGCCATCATCGGCGTGAGCGTACCCAACCTGACTGGCGGCTACGCCACCATGATGCCCAACCACCACATCACCAAGCCGGTGCTGATTGGTGAGATCCAGGACAACGGCCAGTTCTCCGTAGTCTGGGAAACCTCCTCCACCGTGGCCGGCGATGCCTGGTCTGACTTCCTGCCGGGTTCCCGTGACCTGATTTCCGATTGGCGCGCCCCGCTGAAGTGCGGCAACTTCAACGTCAAGTCCGGCACCTGTGGTGCTTCTGCCGGCGAACAGGCCCTGGCTGACGCTGAATAATCACGCGGCAAACCTGTAAAGAGAACCCCGGGGCGGCGTGATCGCCCCGGGTGTTCCGGACCCCGGAACCAACGATTCATTGCCAACCTTTTATTTCCAACAACAGGACGGACACATGGGCATCTTCCGATGGCTCACGCCTCTTTGTCTCAACGCCCTCTGCCTCAAAGCCCTCTACCTTAAACCGCTGGGCCTTGTCTTGCTGCTGGTGCTGAGCCTGCCGGCTCACAGCCAGACCGAAGCCGATCCGGGGCAGGCGCTTCTCACCAACCTGGCAGACGCCTCATCCAGAGAGATAGACGCCGCCATTGAAGCCATCGTAGACAGCGGTGATCCCCGCGCCAGAGACTGGCTGGACGCCTTTGGCAACAATCGCCTGAGCCGTATCAAAGACACCGGGCAGGTGGTGGAAGTGCTCCGCAACGTGGGCCGCAACTGGACCATCGCCGACCCGCTCACCGGTGAGAACCTGGGCGAGATGTCCCGCCGGGAGCTGGACCGGGTCAACATCAACAACGCCATCCGCGGCAAACTGGAAGGCGTGCTGGCCATGCTGGACCTGTACTCGGACGACCCCGAGGTGCAGGAAAAAGCCGCCGAAGCCATGATGGGCAAAGTGAACGCCAGCGTGGTGAAACCACTGACCAAATTACTGGAACGGGACCTGCCGGGTCCGGTTCGCAATCGCATTGAAGAATCCGTTGCCATCTACCAGCTGGAGCAGGGCGATGCCGAAGCTCAGGCCCAGGCCATCACCGTACTGACCGGCAGCCTGCACAGCAACGCCCGCGCCGCCCTCAACAACGCGGCAGTCGGAGACGATCCGGCCCTGGCGGCCCGCGCCCAGGAAGCGCTGGTCTCCATCGAACAGAAACTGAAAATGAACCGCGCCGCTGAGACCCTGTATTTCGGGTTGTCCCTCGGCTCGGTACTGGTGCTGGCGGCCATCGGCCTGGCCATCACCTTTGGCGTGATGGGTGTGATCAACATGGCCCACGGCGAACTGATCATGCTGGGGGCCTACACCACCTGGGGCATGCAGCAACTGTTACCCGGCCAGCCCGGGCTGGCGCTGATCCTGTCCATCCCCGCCGGGTTCCTGGTGGCGGCGCTGGCGGGCATCGCCATCGAGCGCAGCGTGATCCAGCACCTCAAAGGCCGCCCGCTGGAAACCCTGCTGGCCACCTTTGGTGTCAGCCTGATCCTGCAGCAACTGGTACGCACGGTGATTTCCCCCCTCAACCGCTCGGTGACCACCCCGGAATGGATGAGCGGCTCGCTGGTGATCAACGGCGCCCTGTCGCTGACCCTGAACCGCATGTACGTTATCGGTTTTGCCCTGGTGGTGTTCGCTGGGCTGATGCTGATCATGCGCAAGACCCGCCTCGGCCTGGAAGTGCGGGCGGTGACCCAGAACCGTGCCATGGCCCGGTCCATGGGCATTCGCGCCACCCGGGTGGACATCCTCACCTTCGGCCTGGGTTCCGGCGTGGCCGGACTGGCGGGCGTTGCGCTGTCGCAGATCACCAATGTCGGCCCCAACCTGGGCCAGAACTACATCATCGACTCGTTCATGGTGGTGGTGTTCGGTGGCGTGGGTAACCTCTGGGGCACCCTGCTGGCGGGTCTGTCACTGGGCACCATCAACCAGATCCTGGAACCCTGGGCCGGTTCGGTACTGGCCAAGATCATGGTGCTGGTGCTGATCATCCTGTTCATTCAAAAACGCCCCAAGGGACTCTTTCCCCAGAAGGGCCGGGCCGCGGAGGGCTGAGCTATGCCGACATCACAAACCTGGCTGCTCCGGCCATTACAGGAGCGTTCCACACAGATATTCCTCGGGGTGCTGTTTGCCGCGGTGGCGCTGGTCACCCTGCTGCACCTGATCATGCCGGAAGGCCATGCGCTGCACGTCAGCGCCTACACCGTCACCCTGCTGGGTAAATACCTGTGCTACGCGCTGCTGGCGGTGGCGGTGGATCTGGTGTGGGGTTACCTGGGCATTCTCAGCCTGGGCCACGGCGCCTTCTTTGCCATCGGCGGCTACGCCATGGGCATGTACCTGATGCGCCAGATCGGTGATCGCGGCGTGTACGGCGACCCGGTGCTGCCGGACTTCATGGTGTTCCTGAACTGGGACTCGCTGCCCTGGTACTGGCAGGGCTTCGACATGGCCTGGTTCGCCTTCATCATGGTGCTGCTGGCCCCGGGCCTGCTGGCGCTGGTGTTCGGCTTCCTGGCGTTCCGCTCCCGGGTGACCGGGGTGTACCTGTCGATCATCACCCAGGCACTGACCTTTGCGCTGATGCTGGCCTTCTTCCGCAACGAGATGGGCTTTGGCGGCAACAACGGCCTGACCGACTTCCGCGACATCCTCGGCTTCAACCTGCGCACCGATTCCACACGGCTGGGGCTGTTCATCGCCACCGGCATCGCGCTGGCCATCGGCTACGTGATCTGCCGCGGCATTGTCACCAGCAAACTGGGCCGGGTCAGTGTGGCCTGCCGCGACGCCGAAGCCCGCACCCGTTTTCTGGGTTACCGGGTGGAACGGGTGCAGCTGTTTGTGTTCGTGGTCTCCGCCATGCTGGCGGGCGTGGCCGGCGCGCTGTATGTGCCGCAAGTGGGCATCATCAACCCCAGTGAATTCTCACCCCTGTTCTCCATCGAAGTCGTGGTGTGGGTTGCGCTGGGTGGCCGTGCCACCCTCTACGGCGCAGTGATTGGCGCCATTCTGGTGAACTACGCCAAAACCGTGTTCACCGGCGTGATGCCGGACGCCTGGCTGTTCGCCCTCGGCGGTCTGTTTGTGCTGGTCACCGTGTTCCTGCCCAAAGGCATCGCCGGCCTGCTGCAGAAGCGCCAGAAGCCAGATGAGGACAGCAACGCCGATCCATCCAAACCCAAACCACAGGAGGCCACCGCATGAGCATGTTCGAGCAACTCACCAACCGCGAGCGCGTGTTCGAATTCCTCGCGCCCGAAGCCTCCCCGGTGGACGTGCGCCACGGCCCGATCCTGTACCTGGAAGACGTGAACGTGAGCTTTGACGGCTTCAAGGCCATCAACAACCTCAACCTCACCATCGACGACGGCGAGCTGCGCTGCATCATCGGCCCCAACGGCGCGGGCAAAACCACCATGATGGACATCATCACCGGCAAAACCCGCCCGGACACCGGCTCCGTATGGTTCGGCAGCCGCCACAACCTGCTCACCAAGAGTGAGCCGGACATCGCCAGCCTGGGCATCGGCCGCAAGTTCCAGAAACCCACGGTATTCGAAGCCCTCACCGTGTTCGAAAACCTGGAACTGGCCATGGCCACCGACAAGCGCATCCTGCCCACGCTGACCGCCATCATGAAACCGGAATTCCGCGACCGCATCGACGAAGTGCTGGAGATGATCGGCCTGAAACAGCTGCGGGACAAACCCGCCGGCATCCTCTCCCACGGCCAGAAACAGTGGCTGGAAATCGGCATGCTGCTGATGCAGAAACCCCGGCTGCTGCTGGTGGACGAACCCGTCGCCGGCATGACCGAACAGGAAATGGAACGCACCGCCGAACTGCTCACCAGCCTCGCCGGCAAACAGTCCGTCGTGGTGGTGGAACACGACATGGGCTTCGTGCGCTCCATCGCCCGCCAGGTCACCGTGCTGCACCAGGGCAGCGTGCTGGCCGAAGGCACCATGGACCAGGTCTCCAACGACCCGGAAGTGATCAAGGTATACCTCGGGGAGGAGGCGTAATGCTCAAGATCCAACAGCTCAACCAATACTACGGCGAAAGCCACACCCTCTGGGATCTGGACCTGGACGTACCCCAGGGCCAGTGCACCTGCGTGATGGGCCGCAACGGCGTAGGCAAAACCACCCTGATGAAATGCATCATGGGCGAGGAAACCACCAAAAGCGGCAGCATTGAATTCGCCGGTGACGTGGAACTGACCAAAAAGAAAATCGAAGACCGCTCAAGACTGGGCATTGGCTACGTGCCCCAGGGCCGGCAGATCTTCCCGCTGCTGACTGTGGAAGAAAACCTGCGTACTGGCCTCGCTGTGCGCAAGGACGGCAGCAAGCAGATACCGGAGCGGGTGTATGAGCTGTTTCCGGTGCTGAAGGAAATGAAACACCGCAGAGGGGGCGACCTTTCGGGTGGGCAGCAACAGCAATTGGCGATTGGAAGAGCGCTGGTGATTGAGCCCAGACTGCTGATTCTGGATGAACCGGGGGAGGGGATTCAGCCGAATATTGTGGCGCAGATTGGGGAGGTTATTCGCCGATTAATCGAAGAAGACGGACTGACGGTGCTGCTGGTTGAGCAGAAGTTGCCGTTTGCGAGGAAGTATGCGGATCGGTTTGCGATTTTGGATCGGGGGCGGCGGGTTGCTGAGGATGAGATTGCGGGGCTGACGGATGAACTCATCAAGAAGCACCTGACGGTCTAGCCACCTGGGTATTCTCTCGCTTCGAGAGTCCTAAAAGCCCTGACTATAATGACTCCGTGCCGAGTAATGCTTGGCACGGAGTTTTTGTTTTCGAACTAATTGAGGCGAACTACGCAAATTTGCGGGCAGCTCGACAAACCATCGGCGATTGGCTATTAAACAAAAGCGAACTTTCGCGCGCCCAAGATCCAATAGAGGGCTTGTCACCCTGGGAATACCTTGCGAAGCACCAACGTGTAGAAATCTCTGATCAGCGGTGCCACTGAAATAGGGATGTTTACAAACAAGGTAAGGGTAACGGCGTTACCGGTCGGGACCTGGAGACTGCTCTTAATTTCCCGCACGCAACTGCCGCAAGACAGCTGCGGTACTTCGATCGATTGGTCAGAGCTGGCACGCCACCAGGACTGGACTTGTTCAAAGTTGAACTGGACTCGGTGGACTACAAAGCTAAACTACGGCCTGTGAATGATAAAGGCGAAGCGCTGATGAAACGGCTGAATGCAGCGCTCACCTCTAATTAGAAACGTTCTCCGGATGGAGGAACAATGGCGGGATATGGAGATCTCAGAGTTCCGTTTGGTGAGAAGAACGGTCGCCTGTACACACCGGACGAAGTTGACCAAGGCAAGGCCTGCGGCTGCCATTGCCCGTCTTGCCAGTCCCCCCTGATCGCAAATCTACCCAAAGTGAAGCGAAACTACTTCTCTCACCATCGAGCGAAGGAGTGCCCCGGTGGCTACGAAACCGCGCTTCACCGAATGGGTAAGCAAATCATTGAAGACGCCGGCTACGTCTGGCTTCCTTCGAAATCCTTCCATTTCCGAGCCCATGTGGCCGAGGACGTATACATCTCGGAAAAAGTTGTGTTCGAACCCCACAGAACGGAATTGCTTGATGTGGTTTCGGAGCAGATGGCCGAGATCTGGCGTCCGGACCTCACCGCCAACCTCAAAAACGGCTCAACGGTCTACATCGAAATTAAGGTGTCCCACGAAGTTGACGAGCCTAAGGCCGGAGCGCTCGACAACCTTATGGAGATTGACCTGGCCACGGTATCCCCAGAAGAGGTTCGGGATCTGGATGCGCTGCGAGAAATCGTTCTTCGCGCCGCACCCCGACACTGGTACCGCTGCTCGCTTTACGACGACCTGCCGCGAGTGCGCGCCGCACGGAAACGCCTCGAAGACCGGCTACCTGCAGCCAAGGCCAAGTTCGTGGCCGAACGTGAAGCTACAGAGAAGCGTGAACTGGAAAAGTTTCGCTACGAAGAAAACAAAGAGCGCCAACGAGAGCTCTATGCCCCTGACGTGGAGAAGGCGTTCCGAATGCAAAGTGAGGAGGCTCAGACAAAGCTCCACCAGCAAATGGAAGAGAAATGCGCCCCAGCCATCAGGCAAGAGCTTGCGCGGCTGCATGCCGCAGGCCACGCTTTACCGGACCGATTGCCCTTCGGCACGGGAGTTCGCCTCAAAGGGGATTGGATCGTTAGGTGTCATTACTCGCTCTGGCAAATGTTCGTCCTGGAGCATTTCATCATCAACGTGCCGGTTGGCCATCATCTGACGGTACGGGCCGTTGTTGACGCAGTGAGATCCCGATTCGGTTACATCAAGTGGATGGATCGACTTGCAACCATGAAGCTGGAAGGGAAGAAAAAGGGTCGGAAGCGTGGCACCTGGTACGCGGATACTGGCGTCTGGTTCTTGAGCGAATCAGAGAATCAGGCCATCAAAACGCCCTATTTTCTAATGCTGCAGTACCTTCGTCGGCTTTGTGACTGGCCATATAGCCTTCTGACTGAGACCGGTGAGGGGTATCGGTTCACCATAATCTCAAACAGGCCCCATGCCCGGTATCTCGAATACCAGGGTGCAGAAGCCAGAGCCGAGCAGCAGCGCGAGGCCCGGCGACGGGCAATTAAGCGTGAAGCCGAAATGATCGAGACGCAGGACGCTAAGGCAATACTTGATAAGCTTGAGGCCGAACAACGCGAGGCAGAGGCGGAAGCTCGGAGATTTAACAGAAATTTGGAGATTGCCGAGGGGCTTTACCGACGCGGTGTCTCCAAGGGTTATATCTGTAATCGCTGTCACGTGCTCATGGAACAACTGGACGCGATGAAGTGCGTTGAATGCGGTAGCCACGCAGTTCAGAGCAAAGAACTCTCGACTGAATACTATGAAAGTTATCCCTTCCGACTACGTACCATGCCAAAAATGAAGTAATTGCCACAGTTGGAGCTCTCGCTGGCGTTTCCCTATGCCTTCAAGTACCGTCGCGACAACCATCAGAGCCTCCCACTCAAGCCATTGGAGATCGAATGGAATTTACCCAGCTGGGTTCTATCCCGTTACAGCGGACATTCCCAAAGAGGCTGGGGTGTATCATGCGTATCGGGGGAACTCCAGGCAGCGCTAGATTTCTCTATTCACCATACGCAAGACAAACACGGTACAGACCCTGTAAGGATTAAAAATGGGACCAATTCTGGGAATAATCGTCCTGATTGTGATGGCGATCATCTGGTATGTCGATTGGAGTCAACCAGACAAAAAGGCGGAGAGCCTCACTCCCAACGACCTTCATACAGTAACGGCCAACAATAAACGCAAGGCGGACCAAATCGCTGACCTTGAGAAGCGCGTTGACATCTTGAACGCCAAGTATCCTGATAAAGAATTTTATCGTGATGGCCCCTACGTTAAGGAGCGCTCGGGATCAAAAATACCGCCAACTAAAGGCTTCAAAAAGTACCAAGGTGATTCGTATCTAGCGAAACATGAAGTACCACATCTTCTTTCCCGTTTGCTACGAGGTTGTGGTAAAGAGGAGCTTTTCTGGGATGATGACAAGCGGCGCATCATTTTCAGACTTGACTGCGTTGCAAAGCAACACGAGAACTACGCCGAGTGGACACAAATGTTGCTGGCTGACTTTGAGCAACCCTATGACGACAGAGAGAGATTCCTGGAGTGGGTCGACCAACTCAACATAACTCAACTTGAACCCGACGAATTAACCATGAGGCCACAAGTGGCAATCGAACCTAAGCCAGGCCTTCTTGAAGATCAAGAATACCTCAACATGGAAGTTGCTAACCACGGTCGACGCTTTATAAGAAACGTTGGAAACAGTCATCGATGGCTGATTGGGGCTTCTAATACCTCAGAAAACAAGATCAACAGAGGCTCGAAAGGCTGGGAAATCAGTGTAACCACTTCATTCCTTAAGCCGGCGACAATGAATCCTTTCGAAGATTACAGTCCTGCAAAAATGAAGCGCAAAGAAATTATCGAGAATCTGGAGAGTAGGCTTTGGAATAGGAAGTGCGTCCAGTCATTTAATGAAATCGATGATATTGCTCACATGAATGTTTCGTAGCCATTTATGTAACCAGGCTGCGGCATA
>NZ_KE007306.1:694834-701055 GCF_000397065.2 Marinobacter lipolyticus SM19 | reverse complement strand
AAAAAAAAAAAAAAAACCCCGCCAGCAGGTTCCCTGCGTGGCGGTTTCAGTGGCTCAGTCGTCCAAAGCTGCAATGGTATCCGCAAGATCGATCATGGCATGGTAATCGTCAATGAATCCCATGCGGAATTATCGTCTAGGTGTTGCGGCTCAGTTCGCTTGGCGACCCTCGCAGTCATCCGCGAGAATTTAAACAAAAGCGGACACTCGCCCGCCTGGCTGTGATCGAGATTTAGGCCGAAGCATCGATTCCGGTTTAAAACGACTTCAAGCTGGACTTTCACACTCCGGTCCACATGACACACCTCAGCCTCAAACCACCCACAAGCGCGGGAAAAGGATCTCAATCGAACTCGGAGACAGATCCAGTTTTAGAGGCTTGCGAGGAGGTGCTTGGATCAACGCTGCTTCTTTCATTTGTTTGACAATAGTGTGCATGGTTCTCTCCTCTACACCTAATCTAGCTTTCGCATCGCTGCGAGTTAGTTCCCCGCCTCGAATCAGTTCCTTATACAAAAGACGCGTTCCCGGATGGAGCTTCGGTAAGCGCACTCCTCGCTCAATTATCATCTCCTGCTTGCACCTAAGATCAAAAAATACGTCAATTCTCTGATCAAGAGCTTGGGGATCCAGCAAGCTACTAAAGTATTTCAACTGATCAATTGCCGTATCGATAAAATACTCAGTAAACGCCATCAATCCACGATCAGAGAGAGCACCTCTGCCATCGCTGCTGCCTTGGCGCGGCATATCAGCTTGCGCGAGTGCTTTATAATAAGCTTCGGTATCACGACCAAAACCACGACTCATAGACCACAACCCAATGCCTCCAAGTCCTGCTTGGCGTAGATATAGGTCAGTGAACAGGCGCGCCACGCGCCCATTTCCATCTAAGAACGGATGAATATAAAGCAGCCGATGATGTGAAGCTGCAGCTGAGAGCATGGCTTGAGAAGCTCTCACCTTGTCCAGGCGATAGTATTCATGAAACCGATTAAGCATACTTGGCACTTCTTCGTAAGGCGGCGCAAGATGTTGCCCAACCGTCACATCATTTTGACGCAGCTGACCTGGCACTAGATCGTACTCTTTGCCACTTTTCTCATCCTTTATCTTCAGTAGCTCTTCAGGGGCCCCAGAGTAGAAGTCATGATGTAGCTGCTTGAGCGTCTCCGGATGGCTCGCCTCCCTCCCGCTCATGTCACCTTGGCTCAATCTCGCTTCGACCTCTAAAAGACGCTTTACCTCTCTGAGATCTTCATCTTCTACGATATCTGGCATTTCCTGAGCCCTTATAAGCTCAGCGGGCTCCGTTGAGTTTCCCTCAATTTTGCATGAATAATAGGCATTTACATTGCGGAGTAGTTCCTCAATGGGTTCCCGAAGCGAGCGCGGGATAGACGAATTGAGGGACGCGTCCATCTGCATCATGCTGACCACTTTGGCATCAAGTTCGCTCGAGATCTTATCGAGATCTATGTATCGAGTTACATTTATCATTTGCCGGTTATTTCCTAAAAAAATGCATTTATAAACAGATCGTTAAGATGCCATTGAATTATTCGTTGCAATTATAACCTGCGGTTAAATTTCGGGCAATTGTTTTGCATTTTTGCAGCACGAAGTTGAGCAGAATGGCTACATGGCAGAGGTGGCCATGCTTGGCTAAGCTATTGTTCTATCGCTTCATATTCAGTGAGTTTGATGGTTCACCTTCAATAAAAAACACGCAGTCAAATTTCCCCAATGCAGAGCTCGCTTGCAGCCTCCCAAGAGAATTGGAGGAGACAGAACACAACGTCGTTTCCCGATGCGAGCAATGGTTTTTTGTGATTCAGGGGGAGGTTGGAGGGGAGTTTCTTGGGGTACATAGGAAAGCGGAAATGCCTGACATTACCGATCAAGATTGCTACATCGTCTGCACTCACCCGCCGTTTGAAGAGTTTGTTGGCTCGCTCATCTCGCATGCCGGGCAAATGGGATCTGCCTGGCATGGGCATGAATTTGAATTCACGTTCAAAGGAATCTTCGGCAAGTCTATGCTGATCCAGTCAATTTATTGTGGCTCCTAGCCAAACGGGCTCAGTGACTGTTTGAGGTTTGGAATTGGAAACTATTCGAATGAATGGGTCAAAACTTAACGACAAGCGTCACGCGGATGATCTTTGCCTCGCTCTGCTCTCTGAAACCCATAGGTGAGGAATGTCTGGCAGGCCGGTGGGAGTCCACCGCCTTTAAATGGAAGAGCCGGACGGAGTAGAATATAGCGGCCACTCTGGAGCTCGGCTGGTGTATCTAAATTTTATTTCGGTCCTCTGAAGCGGTTGGCCCGCTTGCGGGCGCCTGTGACGTTTATTCTCATGGTAATGAGCTGTTCGCTGGCCGTGTAGAGCTCACTCGCAAAGCTTAAGGACATCTTGTTCCGTACAATATGAAGAGCCGCTTCCTCCGAGACAAGCAAGGCGGGACCGAGCCAGTTTGCCTCTTCCTCCATGGACCTGACTTCGCTATTAAAGTTGCGCTCCCCATCGCCTGTAAATGGAGGAGTAGGAGGATGTAACAAAATTGCGTGGCTTAACTCGTGCGCAATATTGGCAGCTTGTCGGTATGGATGATGAGCGTCGTTATGGACGATTAAACGTTTCCTGCCCTTAAAAACGGAGACTGCAGAGAACTTATCTTGAGCACCGTTGGACAAAACGGAAACTGCCTGCGGATCGCTAACAGAGAATTCACTCAACGGAAGAATTGGGATTTCCAACAATCTCGCCAATTCCCACGGGCAGAGTGGCTCGTAGGATTGTCTCCCGAGCTCTACTCGCATCTCTTTGGCGTATTTATTGGCTTCACTTTTAAATCCACGCCTTAGTGCCATGAACTACGGTTCCAAGTTAATGATTTCTCAACTTTTCGTGAGCTGTCCGAACAATCGCCTCTATTGCCACTTTAGCATCCGAAGATAAGGTTGGGTCAGCTCTGAACAGAGCAGCAACGTCCTCTATTGAGTTCTCTGCGGGCTTCGAATCGTGTGTATCCCGCTGAATAAAATTGTCCACTTTCAACTGTGACCATGCCGCTAGTGCCGCCAACGTGTCCACGTCGGGCCGCTTTCCTTGTGCCATACGAGTGAGAGTGGAAGCACTAACACCAGCCTCTTCTGCCACCTTCCTCCAAGTTATCTTCTTGTTATTACGGGCTTTATCTAAGGCTTCAAAAAATGCGTCAGCATCAAATTGACCTTTGGGCATAATTTTTTCCAGTTTTATAGTTGCAACAGTGTTCGACATATGAAATTATTGTTTTGCGAGTTTCAGTCTAGCAACTAATTTGCATAGATGAAATAGAAAATCCAAGATCGTAATAGAGGAATTCTGATCATGAACCCAGACAAAAAGTTGGTCACTATCATTGTCGAAGCAACTCCTCACGAGTGGCCCAAAGGTGAGATTTCGTATGACGAGGTGGTGGCGCTAGAAGTGCCCGGTCACAGCCCTGAATCTCAAACCACTTATTCGGTTATGTACGAACGCGGCCAAGGTAATAAGCCTGCCGGCTCGCTGTTTCCTGACGCGTCAGTAAAAGTTAAAGAAGGTATGGTGTTCCATGTTTCAGAAACTGGTCAATCTTAATAGCGACTTGGGGCAGTTGGTCGATAGAGGCTACGCGCTATCGATTGACACCACAAACCACCTAATCGTGCATGATATTCCCTACCTAGACAGGGAGGGACAGTTGAGGATAGGTGCGATTGTTTGCAAGTTGAAATTTCTTGATAAATTTCGCTTTGAACAAAATGACCACCAAATCTATTTTGCCGGAGATACCCCATTTGCTGCGGATGGAAATCCGGTTCGAGGACTGGGAGGGGGATCCTGCACAATTAATCTCAGCCCAACCTTTAACGATGTCGTCGTCCAGCGGTCCTTCTCGGTAAAGCCCAAAGGGACTGGGAAATACAAGGACCATTTTCATAAGTTGGAAACGTATGTTGGCATGATCTCTGGCCCAGCCATCAATAAGCACAACGCCAACCCCTACACTTTCCGTTTGCGAGAAGAGGTTTTGGAAGACCCTGTGTTCAAATTTCGGGATACTCTTACCAGTCGTTCTGATCTAGGAGATCTTTCAGAGAGACTCTCGAACGAAGTGGTTGCAATAATAGGCCTGGGGGGAACAGGTGCCTATCTATTGGACTTCTTATCCAAAACCCCGGTAAAAGAAATTATCGGATTCGATCACGATTACTATCACGTGCACAACACGTATCGCTCTCCTGGACGGCTGGATGAAGAAGAGTTAGGCCTTCCGAAAGCTGAAGTTTACAAGCGCCGGTACCAAAATTTCCGCCATGGTTTATCCCTAGAAAACCAATGTCTCGATGAGGAATCAAGCCATTTGCTCGGAAATGTCACCTTTGCCTTCGTATGCGTCGACAATGGAGATTCGCGTAAGGAAACTTTTGATATTTTGATTCGAATGAAGATACCGTTCATTGATACGGGGTTGGGTGTAAAGAGAAGTTCAGTTGGCGATCTAAGTGGGATGCTCAGGACTACGTACTTTTCCACCGAAGACGCTAATAGGGTAAGGGAGAAGAAGTGCGCAAATGAATCTGAAGATCCTAATAATCTTTACAAATCAAATATCCAGATCAGTGAACTAAATGCTTTAAACGCCTGTATGGCGATACTGCAATACAAGCAAATCAAAGGGTTTTATGAGGGAGAAAACCGCACTTTTGATACTCGTTTTAATGTGGGTTCGTTCTTGATGGTGAGGGAAAATACATTCAATGAAAATGAAGATTGAATATGTGCATTACATGCCCAAGATCCTAGAGAATGGTGTGCTCTATGTATCCCAGGAATTCAATACGGCAGCGCACCTGTGCGCGTGCGGATGCGGTGAGAAGGTGAGAACGCCTTTAACTCCAACTGAATGGCAGCTTACTAATTCTGAGCAGGGACCATCTCTGAAACCTTCAATCGGTAACTGGCAGCTACGCTGCAAGTCTCATTACTGGATAGCCAATGGCAATATTCTCTGGGCTAGCGAGTGGACTAGCGCCGAAATTGAGGAAGGTCGAAAGTTCGAACAGTTGCGGAGGAGGAGCTACTTCAGGGAGCATGAACAGAATGTGCACGTGACAATATTTGAAAAAATCTGGCAGCGGATTAAGCGTTGGTTAAGTTGAAACTTTATTGCCGTTGATGAAGTGATGTTGGATCCAAATCTGAGAAAACTGGGACAGATTTATTGTCGCGGCTTTTTTGAAGGCTCAGAGCTAATCTGAGTCACTACCAACCCTCTCTAAAAAATAGATCTGTCCCAGCTCCGCCTTCTCTCAGTCAGTACTTTTTAGAGCCTGGCTGTTGCCACTGGCAACACCACTCTCAACCAGATTATGCCTGAAGCGCTCCACGCGCCGCCGGTTAACCCCCAGATCATAAAATCCGACCAGCGACTGGGATCGGACATCCAGACTGCGTCGGTCCGGGCTCACCAGAACCTCAAAGTAGTCGGGAAAGCGGAGCAGGTCGCTATGAAAGGTCATGTCCATATAGCCAAAGCGCGAGTGATTGAGCCTGGCGCCGGGCATTTCAGTAGCGACAGCTTTAACTGTGTCCCATGTCGGCTGATCCAGGGGCGCAGACAGCTGAATGGGTTTCACGTAATAGAGGCCCACTGATGAGGTGCTGGATACACAGTTCAGGAAGGGCGTACAGCCATCAAGAGCGAACTCGGTACCGGAGGAAGGTACATGGCTGGTCGAAGTGCAGCCTGTTAGCAGGAGTACTGTCAGTAGAGCAAAAAATCGCATGTTTGATTCCGGATGAGCCATTGTCGGGTGGGAATGCAGTGTAGCACCATGCTGATGGTCGGTTTTCAAGGTTTCGGAAACCGGGACAGATCTATTTTTGATGGATTAAACGGCATAGAATTGGCGAACGGTATCAACTGGATGTTCATGTGGCACCCAGATAACAAGCGCAGCGACAGGCCTTATTATGCATTTGGATAAAGCAAAAAAGCGCATTGCAAAGCAGGTTAAGAAGGGCTTTCATGGCTATCCGTTGGTTTCGCTGGAGTACTTTGGTAAAACGCCGGATTCAGCCACCGAAGTCGTTGTTTCATTTACTGAGGAAGAGGGCGCGGATCCCCAGAAGCAAACGTTTGTGAGTGGCGGTGATGCCCGGGAAGATGAAACGATTCAATCCACT
>NZ_KE007306.1:690753-694824 GCF_000397065.2 Marinobacter lipolyticus SM19 | reverse complement strand
GACTGGCGTGCCGATCGACCGGTGGTGCTGATTACCGGCGGAGTGCATGGCTATGAAACGAGCGGTGTTCACGGTGCACTGCAGTTCGTTGAGCAGCAGGCCGCGAATTATGCCGGTCGAGTAAACCTGTTGGTCGCGCCTTGCGTCAGCCCCTGGGCTTACGAACGCATCCATCGCTGGAACGCGAACGCGATTGATCCAAACCGCTCGTTTCGTGATGACGGCCAGGCCGGGGAGTCAGCGGCGCTCATGCAACTGGTCGCTTCGACAGAGGAGCCAATACTGCTGCACATCGACCTGCACGAGACCACCGATACCGACGAAACCGAGTTCCGCCCGGCGCTTGCGGCCCGTGATGGCAAACCGTTTGAGCCGGGGAGCATTCCCGACGGCTTCTACCTGGTGGATGACACCGAGAGCCCGCACCCGGAATTCCAGCAGGCGTTGATCAAGGCGGTGGAAAAGATCACCCACATCGCGCCGGCGGATGCCAACGGCGAGATCTTCGGCTCACCGGCGGCCACCCGGGGCGTTATTCAGTATCCGCTGGCGCAGCTTGGCCTTTGCACCAGCATGACCAACGCCCGCTACAGGACCACCACCGAGGTCTACCCGGACAGCGACCGGGTGACCCCCGGGCAATGCAATGCCGCGCAGGTTGCCGCGGTGTGTGCGGCGATCGACTATGCGCTGGCAGTAGGAAAGCCGGGATCGTTTTAGTTTCCTGTCTTGAATTTCGCTACACATTCCTTTCGACTGTGCGATCAAAGAATAATGTAAGTAGTTTTCCGTTGGAATCAGTGTAACGCTATCAGACGTCTACTGTATTGGAGGCTTGCCATTTGATGAATCCATGGATTCTTTGTTGGGCGTTCATTTTTGGAAGTGTGCTGATCTGGTCGGGCATTGACCCAAAGGATCAATTGACATGGTTCCTTGAGGTATCCCCCGGAATCGTCGGCGGTCTGCTCCTGTTGGTCACTTATAGGCGATTCCCACTCACCCCATTGCTGTATACGCTGATCCTGGCCCACTGTGTGATTCTGTTTGTGGGCGGGCACTACACCTACGCCGAGGTGCCACTGTTTGACGGCCTGTTTGGTAGTGAGCGAAACAACTACGACAAACTGGGGCATTTTTTCCAGGGCCTGGTACCAGCGTTAATCGCGCGGGAAATTCTTGTGCGTCGCAACGTGGTGCGTGGTGGTTGGCTGGTGTTGTTTGTTGTTTCCATTGCACTGGCCTTCAGTGCTTTCTACGAGATGATCGAATGGTGGGTGGCGTTGCTGTCGGACGACGCCGCGGACGCTTTCCTCGGAGCCCAGGGATACGTCTGGGATACACAGTCTGATATGTTCATGGCATTGATAGGTGCTATCTGTGGGGTAGTGTTTTTGTCCCGCTGGCACGACGTGCAACTGTCGTTGCTGGCGAAGGGGAAGAAAATCGGCACAGATTAAGAAGAAAAAACGGGGCAGATTTATTGTTTGGCTACTTACTTATCGCCGCCTGTCCCGGTTTTTGATCCGTGGGAATATCGACAAAACAGGCCGCGCGGCTTGATTCCTTCCTCGTTATTTTGGAGACTCCACTAGGTATTGCAGCTGCAAGAACCAGTGAAGGCGATCTTGCGGAAATATGGATAGACCTCCCTCAAGGACAGAAGGAGCAAGGGAATGAGCAAGAAGATTGTTTTAGTAGGTGACCTGGGTACTGATCACTCCGGGTTCCCGCCAACCCCGGTGATCGCCGGCTCCCCCGATGTACTGATCGATGGCAAACCGGTCGCCCGCGTTGGCGATCCGCTTGCGCCACACTCCAAACCAAAACATCCACCCCACCCCCGAGCTATAGCCGCCGGTTCAGCAACCGTTCTGATCAACGGGATTCCTGCTGCGGTGACAGGCGGTGCGATTTCTTGTGGTGGCGTCACCATTGGCAGTGGCAGCGTGGTTATTGGTGACACGTATACGCCAGCCCGGTTTTCCGGTATTTCTCCGGCGCCATCAAAGCCTGCTTCACCGGCGGAAGCATCATATGCTCGTAATGCTGACAGCGGAGTCCCGGAATCCTCAGGCTCTAAAGGGCTCGCTCGGGGAGCGGGTAGCGCAGCGGCCGGCGGACCGGTCGCGTCTGGTACTGCCGCCCAGAGCCCAGGGGATCAGGAAAAAGAAGCCAACATAGAACCGGGCTTTCATGTGGTTCAAAGCCCTATGAGCAGAACTGCGTTGTTGGCTGCCCTCTACGGTGATGCTTCTGCCAAACCGGATCACTTTGACCGTTTGAATCCGGGCCTGGGTGATCAGGTGCTGCCCGGTGAGATGATCGTGCTGGGCGACCCAGAGGGCATGGTGTGCACCCGGGAAGAAGCGGACCTGATGGAGGTGGCGGCACAGGTAAATGCCCAGGTGCGTTCGCTGGATCAGGACGAAGCGCAGTTTATCGTCAAGTACCATGCTCTGTTGGAAGCCGTTACTTCCACCGGCTCGGCAGGTCTGGGTGCTGGCGCAGTGATGGTGTCGAAACAGATTGGCAGCATTGAGAAGACGCTAAAGAACATTGAGCGGCTTCATCAGGACAGTTACCGCAAGCATGGGCATCTCAATCATCCCGAATTCTTCGAGAAGCGGCGGGCGCTTTTTAAAGAGCTGGATTTTTCTCTGGGAAGTGTCGCACGCCAAGGGATGTCACTGGATGATGATGCGAAGCTGAAGCGGGCGCTGGGACTGTCGTCCAAGAGTATTGTGCATCATTGGAAGGCTGCCGGGGTTGGCGGTATACCCGGCTATGCTACGCACTATGAGCGGCTGGCGACGGGGGCAAAATATGCTCGAAACGTGGGGTATCTGGGCATAACGCTGGATGCGTCCATGTCTGCGCTAAAAATCCATGAAGCATGCACCTCTGGAAGCGATAAAGAGTGTCAGGTCGTTGCTTACAGTGAGGGAGGTAAGTTCACGGGTTCGCTTGCTGGGGGCGCCGTTGGTGCAATAGCCGCATCGGCGACCTGCACAGTCTTCGCGATCACCACCGCAGGCATTGGGGGGGTGGCCTGCGCGGTTATCGCTGGTGGCCTCGGCGCAGCAGGAGGAGGCCTTGGAGGCGGAGTACTCGGTGAGGGTGCCGGCGAAATCTTGAGAGAGGCGATTCATGAGTGAGGATCAGTTGACGGTAATAGCGGAAGTTACAACAGTTGCCTCATTGGGAGTTGGCATCATTCTGATGTTTCTTATGGTCACGTTTTTTTTCCGAAAAACCAAGGAAGTCGAGAGACGGATCGCAACGCCGGGTAAGTATTTGGATAATATGCGTATAGTCTGGGGCAATGGCCCGATCGGACGATGGATGCGTGTGTCAAATGTTTATGTATTCTTTGTATTTCGGAACCTCCCGCGAATAGGCCCCCGTATCGAATCCAGACTGGGTGACGAGAACGAACCCTTGCCGCTCTCATTGAAGCTTTGGGTGATCGTACCTCTCACTGTTTATGGGGTTCTTATGTTTCTGTTTTTCTTTTCAGGTTGGTATCTGGGAGCGTTCGATTAGTCACCCATGCAACACGCCCCGCGACAGGCCCCTAATATGCATTTGGATAAAGCAAAAAAGCGCATTGCAAAGCAGGTTAAGAAGGGCTTTCATGGCTATCCGTTGGTTTCGCTGGAGTACTTTGGTAAAACGCCGGATTCAGCCACCGAAGTCGTTGTTTCATTTACTGAGGAAGAGGGCGCCGATCCTCAGAAGCAAACGTTTGTAAGTGGCGGTGACGCCCGGGAAGATGAAACGATTCAATCCACCCTCGTGAAAATTATTGAGCGGGCGGATGCCAAAACGGTGACCGAGATCGAGGGTATTTCCACGATATGACTTCCGCTTCAGCGGCCTATCCAATCGGTACGCCCGGCACTCCCTGGGGCGACGCGGAACGTGCTGAATGGCTGTCACGGCAGACCCGTCAACGCAGTTACGAGTCCGACGTGTTGAGCGTGGTCGAGCGGCTGGGTTCGCGCTTCAACGTGCAAGAGTATGGCCGGCTGGAATATGGCGCGGACGTTTATCCGCTGATGGCAATCA
>NZ_KE007306.1:600103-690743 GCF_000397065.2 Marinobacter lipolyticus SM19 | reverse complement strand
AACGCAGTTACGAGTCCGACGTGTTGAGCGTGGTCGAGCGGCTGCGTTCGCGCTTTAACGTGCAAGAGTATGGCCGTCTGGAATATGGCCCGGACGTTTATCCGCTGATGGCAATCCGCAGCCGCGACTGGCGTGCCGATCGACCGGTGGTGCTGATTACCGGCGGAGTACATGGCTATGAAACAAGCGGTGTTCACGGTGCGCTGAAGTTCGTTGAGCAGCAGGCAGCGGATTATGCCGGTCGAGTAAACCTGTTGGTCGCGCCTTGCGTCAGCCCCTGGGCTTACGAACGCATCCATCGCTGGAACGCGAACGCGATTGATCCAAACCGCTCGTTTCGTGATGACGGCCAGGCCGGGGAGTCAGCGGCGCTCATGCAACTGGTCGCTTCGACAGAGGAGCCAATACTGCTGCACATCGACCTGCACGAGACCACCGATACCGACGAAACCGAGTTCCGCCCGGCGCTTGCGGCCCGTGATGGCAAACCGTTTGAGCCGGGGAGCATTCCCGACGGCTTCTACCTGGTGGATGACACCGAGAGCCCGCACCCGGAATTCCAGCAGGCGTTGATCAAGGCGGTGGAAAAGATCACCCACATCGCGCCGGCGGATGCCAACGGCGAGATCCTCGGCTCACCGGCGGCCGCCCGGGGCGTTATTCAGTATCCGCTGGCGCAGCTTGGCCTATGCACCAGCATGACCAACGCCCGCTACAGGACCACCACCGAGGTATACCCGGACAGCGACCGAGTGACCCCCGAGCAATGCAACGCCGCGCAGGTTGCCGCGGTGTGTGCGGCGATCGACTATGCGCTGGCAGAAACCGGCTAAACTCGATGAGGAAAACCGGGACAGATCTATTTTTGCGGATAACGGCCGAGTCGGAGGTAGAGTGCGAACGTCTTGTTCAGGTCCGATTCATAAGGAATGCGCATCTCTTAATATTTCGTAACCTATTGAAAGATAAATAAAAGGTAACGGTGGTATCACGTGTATCTCTGATATTCTCGAATGGTTCACAAAACTGACACGTGACTGAGGGGGCGATGGAGTACATCGTCTCCTTCCCGTCATGCTGGTCAGCTCAGACCACCTGAACAATGGGATTTACATCAATGAAAATGAAATCACTGCTCATTTTTTTATCTCTGAGTGCCACCTCATTGGGAGCCGTTGCGGATGACACAGCCGACGCCGCTCTAGGTGGCGGTATTGGCGGAGCGATTGGGGCTGCCATCGGCAACGAGGTAGGTGGCAGAGATGGTGCTATTCTCGGCGGTGCCGTCGGTGCGGCAACCGGAACAGCCATTACCACCAAAGATCATGGAGACGACTATCGCGACCGTGATCGCCGTCGTCATGACTACGACGATCGCCGGTCTTACCGGAAGTCTGGTGGCCATTTCTGCCCACCGGGCCAGGCGAAAAAAGGCAACTGCTGAAACGCGACAAGCCTTGAATCTAGAAACCCGGGACAGATTTTATTTTTGGATCCTATACTGTACATAGGCCGAATGCTGCCAAGTGTGGCCAGTTACTGAATTCTCGTCACCCGGGAGTTGTCGATGGTGGAAAGCTGGCAGGATTTGCTGGTGTCCATACAGGACATAAGCTTGCTGGATGTCATCCCGCAGATCGCGGTTCTGGTGTGTGCCGGGATGGCCGCGTTCTATCTGCATCGTCTCATTGCCCGTCTTACCGCTGCCGATTCCCTGGGCGTGCGACACTTTACGCAACGTACCATCCAGCGCCTTGCCTTTCCCATCTCGATGCTGCTGGTGGTTTTACTGGGGCGCGCGTCACTCGCCGCGCTGAATCAGGGCCACTGGGCGCTGGATCTGGCTGTCCCGCTGCTGATCTCGTTAGCCCTGATTCGCATCCTGGTTTATATGTTGCGCAAGGGGATGCGAAGTGGCCCCTTGGTCAAGGCTTCTGAAAATGTAATCGGTATCCTCATCTGGCTGGTGGTGGGCCTGCATCTCGTGGGCCTGCTACCCGGATTGCTTGTGGCCATGGATAGCCTGGCCTTCTCCGTGGGCGACCTGCGCATATCCCTGTTGGCCGTCATCAAACTACTCCTGCTGATGGGCCTTTTGTTAGTGGTTGCCATATGGCTCTCGGGCATGATCGATCGGCGACTGTCCCGGTTGCCGTATCTAAGCCCCGGTGCGGCCGTGGGCTTTTCCAAAGTCAGCAAGCTGGTGCTGATCGCCGTTGCTGCACTGTCCGTTCTTAATCTGGTGGGTATTGATCTCACGGCGCTTGCGGTGTTCGGCGGTGCCCTGGGTGTTGGTCTTGGCTTCGGCCTGCAGCGTATTGCCAGCAATTTCATCAGTGGTTTTATTCTTGTGTTCGACCGCTCGATTCGCCCCGGTGATGTGGTCAGCGTCGGTGAGAAGTTCGGCTGGGTGGTCGCACTGCATGCCCGCTACGTGGTGGTACGCAATCGCGACGGCGTGGAGACGCTCATTCCCAATGAAAACCTGATTACCACTGAGGTGATTAACTGGTCTTATTCGGACCCCAACGTACGCCTGAAGATTCCGGTTTCGGTAAGCTACAGTGATGACGTGGAGCGTGCCATGGCCATCATGTTGGAGATCGCCCGGGAGCACCCCCGAGTGATTTCGGATCCGGAGCCGGTGTGCCGGTTAACGGAGTTCGGCGACAACGGCATTCATCTGGAAGCGCGGGTCTGGGTCGCAGACCCGCAAGCAGGTTTCGGTAGCGTAAGCTCGGACATCAACCTGGAGATCTGGCGCCGCTTCAAGCAAGAAGGCATCACCATCCCATTCCCGCAACAAGACCTTTACATCAAGGAAGCGCCAGCGAAATAGAAAACCGGGACAGATCTATTCTCGTGAGTCTTTTCACCCCAATGATTGGGAGGATCCATGCCACCGCAAGATAAGCGATATTTTGAAGACTTGGTCGAAGGACAAACATTCGACTGTGGAAGTGTCGCGGTAACAAAGGATGAGATGCTGGAATTTGCCGAGCGTTACGACCCGCAGTCGATTCACCTCAATGAGGAGGCTGCCGGCAACTCAATGTTCGGGGACCTGATTGCCAGCGGCTGGCTGACGTGTGCGCTTACGACCCGTCTTCTGGTGGAAGGGTACATGAATAAGAATGCGACCCTCGGTGGCAGAGGGATGGATGAGATTCGGTGGCACAAACCGGTCTATGCCGGTTCAACACTGTCGGTGACTGTCGAACTTGTCGAAAAGGATTCGGGCAGGAATCCGGCATTTGGCCACACCAAGGTGAAGATTGTAACCACCAACGAACAGGGTGAGACGGTCCTTACGATGTACGGACTCGGACTTGTGGAGAAGCGGAAGGCATCTTCTGAATAAGGTTCGATTTCATATAATTCCGAAGATTCCCAGGTGCGCCGGGCCACGGCGCTTTCAGCTGCAACGACCGTTCAGCTGTCCTACGTAGGCGCTGATAAAAGCCGCTTCCTGAAAGGCCTTCAAACCCGTGTCGGCAAGAGCAATGGGCAGCGGGTTGGATGCCAGGGTGGATTTGATCAATGCCGGGGGCAGCATGGTCACCGTCAATTCAATATCGGTGATCAGCTGAATGGCCGCTTCCATTTTAAAGCTGATGGCACCACCGGCAAATTTGCCTTTGGGCATCCGCTCTTTGATCGCGACACCGGTGACCCCGTACTCGGCCATTAAGGCCGCAAAGGCCGCCTGGAACCGCTTCAGATCTTCACGGCTATGGTTTTTCGGCAGTGACAGTTTGCGCACCTTGCACTCCGGCAGGTTGAACTGCCCCCTGTCCATGTTCAGTAGACACAGCACCGCATCGCTGCCAGTCAGCTCAACTCCGCAAACAACCATAGTCATTGTCCTCTATGCCCCGGCTGACGTCAGCCACAGCACTTCTTGAATTTGAGTCCGCTGCCGCAGTGGCAGACGTCGTTGCGGGAGGGCGATTTTACGGCGGTGACCGTCCCTCCTTTGTTCAGGATAGCGGTGAGCTCGTTGATGGATTCCACGGCGCCCTCGCGGGTATCAATCGAAATAGTCGCGTGCAGCTTCGCCCTGGCCACCTGTGCCTCAACCTCCTGCTTGCGCGCTTCACTGGTCACCACCAGCGTTAGCGGATACTTTCTGCTGCCACTCTTCTGGCTGGCGTTGGTCTGAAAGCCGCCGTAAGCGGTGTGGTGCTGGCGTGCGTCCTGCCGGCCCTTGAAGAAAAATTTATCTGACATGCTGACATCCTGATGGAGAGAATACCCGAGCTACCGCTGGGAGGAACCTTTTAGCACGCTTGCGGAAACGGGGATATAGGCAAATGAGAAAACCGGGACAGAATTATTGGTCGCGGGCGTAGTGGTAAGGCTACAAAATAGTTCTGTCCCGGATTTTGCGGATTTTGATCGAGGCGGATAATGCTTTCGCCAGGACCGGGGCCCTGGCGAGTCGCACTACGGGAATACAAGTCGCGCTTTAATATGTGCCGCGTTCCAGTTGCTTCCGACGGTTGATCTCTACCTCTAACCAATCAACATCCATGTCGCTGCTTTCCTGCGGTCCGGCGGCCGTAGGTGGCAGGTTATTGATATCAAAAGCTGTTTCCTGATAGGTGCCTCGCTCCAGTTGCATCCGACGATTGGCTGTCACTTCTGACCAATCATAGCGGACGGTGCTTGCGGTGCCCGATAGGCTCTGCGCTGCCCCCTCGTAGTTCAGCTGCCGTTCCCACTGATCACCGTATGAAGGAGAAACGGCCAGCAGTAGTGACAGGGATGCGGAATAAATGAACGTATGTTTCATGGTTTGCCCTCCTATGACGTACCCGATGGCTTGCATCGGGGCTATCGCAAGGCGTTAGGCATGTTATTTTTGATCAAGCCCACCACCTTCGCGGTGCATACCCTGACGAGCGACAACCAACAGTTAGAAACCCAAAGCGAGAAAAAGTTACAAGGGATTTGTAAAAAAATCAGGGCTGATTTTTGTGATCGTCACTACAAGCTATTGCGGCGCTTCTCTGCGGGTAGTGCGTTACAAAAAAACATTAGGTGTAAAACGAAAGAGTGATCTATGTTTCGCGTCTTCGTTGTCGAGACCAAAAACATGAAGGGCTGGATCTTTGGTGACCCCCTGTCAGCGCTTCTTGGCCCAGGACATATACCGTTCTAAGGGAGAAGTACATTGAATCAGAAAGGATTACTCACCGCATGGAACGACGCCAAGGGCTTTGGTTTTATTACGCCGGAGGGCGGTGGTGAACGGGTCTTTGCTCATATCAGCAGTTATGCAGGCCGGGGCCGGCCGGCTTCCAATCGCAAGGTGACGTACAGCATCACAAAGGATGCTCAGGGCCGGTTACGGGCAGGGCGATTTCAATATGCTGGCGCGGCAAAGGTTGGCGCCAGCCTTGCTCCGGGAGTCTGGGTGGCGGCTGTTGTCGTGCTGGTGTTTTTCACCCTACTGGCTGGTCTGTTCCATCAAGGTTTTCTGCCGCTCTCGATCCTGGCTACCTACGGCGGGGTGAGTCTGGTGTTGTTCGTAATGTACTGGATCGATAAGCGGGCGGCGCAGCGGGGCGCCCAACGCATCGCTGAGAACACGCTGCACCTTTTCGAGCTTTGTTGTGGCTGGCCCGGTGCGCTGATGGCTCAGCAGGTTTTTCGGCATAAGACGCGGAAGGGGAGCTATCAGTTTGTTTTCTGGCTGGCAGTGCTGGCCAATCTTGGCGCTCTGGGGTGGCTGATTGTGGCTCCGGAGGCGATGAGCTTGCGGAAGCATTTGGGCTTTGATTTGTCGAAGTCATTGCGGCCGCTTGTTTGGTAGGTGACAACTGCATGGAAACGAGGACAGATCTGTTTTCCAGTCTCATAACCGTGCGCCACCTCGGGCGCGGCTCAGATGAATGTCCAGGCCAATACCCTGGTAATCTTGTTTCCCTGCTTCATCTCTATTTCCCGACTATCAACGGCACCGAGCTTGTGAATTAACTTCTTTGCAGGCTTCACATTGTCGGCTTTTGACACCAGGCTGGTAAACCAGCGGCATTGAGTGGAATACACTTGGCTTTCTCTGATCAGCTTTTTCAGAAACAGCTGTTCACCCCCCTTACACCAAAGCTCTGCACCCAGCCCGCCAAAATTCAGGGTGGGGGAGTCGGTTTTTGCTTTCTGTTCACCGCGCTGTTCACCGCGACTGCGAGCAAGGTTATTGCGTTTAAGCTGATTACCTTTAAGTGCGTCATCGAGCGAGGCATGGAAGGGTGGGTTGCATACGCTGACGTCAAAGAACTCCCCAGTTTGGATGATCCCTTCAAAGATGTGGTGTTTATCGGGCTGCGTGCGCAGCGTGAAGCGGCCTTTGAGGGTGGGGTTGTTGGCGATAATCGTGGCTACGTTCTCAAGCGACTGGGCGTTGATGTCGCTGCCGACACACTGCCAGCCGTAAATCTGGCAGGCCAGTAGCGGGTAGATGCCGTTGGCGCCAGTGCCTATATCGAGCAGCTTGACGTTGGGCTGTTCCAGCTCAGGCCCACCAAGCCCAAGCAGGTCTGCCATGTAATGGATATAGTCGGCTCTGCCTGGGATGGGAGGGCAGAGCGCTCCGTCTGGAATATCCCAATCGACAATGTTGTAGTATCGGTTCAATAACGCAGCGTTGAGCGCTTTTACTGCCAATGGATCTGCGAAATCGATGGAAAGGTCGCCATGAGCGTTCGGTTTCACGTGGGGGGCCAGTGCTGGGTGGCTTTTTACGAGCGCTGGGAAGTCATAGCCCTGGTTGTGCAGGTTCCTCGGGTGTAGCCCTTTGCGAACCGGCTTGGTTTGGCTTCTTTTACGTCGATGGAGGGTGCTCACAGAAATAGGCCCGAGGCTGGGTGTTTGAAAGTAGAGTGGGTCTGGCTTGGTCCGTGATTATAATCTTACTGTATGTGATGCATGAAAACATGATGCGCCGTCGTATCGCCCGGAGCCGCAAATGATTAAGCCCAGTTGTTACAGCTGTCGGAAAAAGTTCGAGCCCTCGGCGCTGAGGGTTCATTACTCAAAAAACTACTGTGAGGAGTGCGGCGTTGGGCTGTTCGGTGAGGATTACTTCAGTTTCGCCAGAAAGCCCGCCCCAACCACCCGGAAGAACCTGGCTGTCCATTTTGCAGTGCTTCTCTTGGTAGGCGCTTGCTTGTTGTTATGGTTTTCGACTGGCTAATGGGCGTCCCGGTTTTCCTGCACTGCAGCCAATGCCGCAGCTGGTTATAATGGCCCACTTTTAACCGTCGCAGAGAACCCTATGCCAATCGAAAAGAACCAAGTGGTCTTGTTTCACTACAGCGTTCGTGATGAACAAGACAACGTTGTTGAAAACTCCCATGGCGGCGAGCCCAACGCCTACCTGCATGGCCACGGCGGCATTATCCGGGGCCTGGAAGAAGCCCTGGAAGGTCGCGAGGCGGGTGATACGTTCAGCCTCACCGTCGCGCCGGAAAAAGCCTACGGCCCACGCAAGGCCGACGCGGTACAGCGCGTGCCGATCAAGCATTTGATGGGTGCCAAGCGCTGGAAGCCGGGCATGATTGCCCAGGTGCAAACCGAGCAGGGCCCGCGTCATGTGGTTGTCGCCAAGGTCGGCCACAAGTTTGCCGATGTCGACACCAACCACCCGATGGCCGGTAAAACCCTGACCTTCGATATCGAAGTCATTGAAGTGCGCGATGCTGATGCGGAAGAGATAGCACACGGCCACGCCCATGGGCCGGGTGGGCATCATTGAAGGATTACCTTCATGCTTTACTTCAATCCCGGTAGCGTCCGGCCTTGGGGATTGAACCGGTCATGCTTATCAGGATCTAACGGTGCAGAACGTATGCTCAGGTGGGGGCTGCTTATCGGCTTTCCAATAAAAAAAGGCAGCCTGAGGCTGCCTTTTTTCATCACGTATTGGCTGTTACTTACAGGCCAATAACGTTTTCTGCCTGCGGGCCTTTCTGGCCCTCGGTCACGGAGAACTCAACTTCCTGGCCTTCGGCCAAAGTTTTGAAACCGCTACCCTGAATAGAGCTGTAGTGAACAAAGACGTCTGCGCCGCCTTCACGAGTGATAAAACCGAAACCTTTTGCTTCGTTGAAGAACTTAACGTTGCCGGTAATTGTAGACATAAATAGTTATCCTGAAATTAATCAATAAGGTGCCGTCAAATGATCGTTGTGATCTTTGGTCAGCGATATGCGGGAAACAAAAAAACGTGCAGGATCAAAAACAGGACTAAAGGTGTGGCAACACTAGAGGTCTTATTCGTGAAATGCTTTGCTAAATCTTTCCAACGAGAACGACGGTACGCTAATTAAGAGGCCCTGCATAGGAAAGTTTTGGATATTGGGAAAATAGCTGTGTCTCTTGTCTTCCCGACAATCGGCGCAGATTTATGTTTGGGCTGGCCTGTAACGGCAACACCATACTGCTAGTATGGCCGCCTTTCATCATGAGAATGATCAAGCCCTGTAAAATGAATGTTCCTTTCAAACTCCGGCCTTACCAGCAGGAAGCCGTCGACGCCACGCTAGACCATTTCCGAAGATCGGACGAGTCTGCCGTCATCGTGCTGCCAACCGGTGCGGGTAAAAGCCTGGTCATCGCCGAGTTGGCCCGTCTTGCCCGGCGAAAGATTCTGGTGCTGACCCACGTAAAGGAGCTGGTGGAGCAGAACCACGCCAAATACCAGAGCTATGGATTAACGGGCGGCATTTTCTCCGCCGGGCTGAAGCGCAAGGAAAACCGGCATCAGGTAACCTTTGCCAGTGTGCAGTCGGTGTCGGCGAATCTGGATCAGTTCCGGGATGAATATTCGTTGGTCATCATCGATGAGTGCCATCGGGTCAGTGGTGAGGAAACCAGCCAGTATCAACGGATCATCGAGCTGCTGCGGCAACAGAACGACTCTCTGAAAGTGCTCGGGCTAACCGCCACTCCCTATCGTCTGGCCATGGGCTGGATCTATCGCTACCACTACCGGGGCTTTGTCCGGGGTGATCTGGATAAGCCCTTTCAGCACTGCATTTATGAACTGCCGTTGAGTTACATGATCAATCGGGGGTACCTAACCCGGCCTGAATTGGTGAACGCAGCGGTGGCGCAATACGATTTCTCCGCGCTGTCTCAGGATCGCTTTGGCGAATACGCCGAGAAGGACGTCAACCAGCTGCTGAGCAAACATAAGCGTGTGACTCGCGCCATCACTGAGCAGGTGATGGAGCTGGCAACTGAGCGCAAAGGAGTGATGATCTTTGCGGCAACGGTGGACCATGCGCGGGAGATCACCGGCTATCTGCCGAAACACCAGACCGCCCTGGTGACCGGCGCGACCGAATGGAAGGATCGGGATCTGCTGATCCAGCGCTTCAAACAGCGGCAGTTGAAGTATCTGGTGAATGTTTCCGTGCTCACCACCGGCTTTGATGCGCCACACGTGGACTTAATCGCCATTCTTCGGCCGACCCAGTCGGTCAGCCTGTACCAGCAGATTGTGGGCCGCGGTCTTCGTCTGGACGAGGGCAAGCAGGACTGCCTGGTGATTGATTACGCAGGCAACAGTGTGAATCTGCATCACCCGGAGGTGGGGGAGGCGAAACCGAACCCCGACAGTGAGCCGGTGCAGGTGTTCTGCCCAGGCTGTGGGTTTGCCAATATCTTCTGGGGAAAAACCGACGATGACGGCCGTGTTATCGAGCACTACGGGCGCCGTTGTCAGGGGCTTCTGGAGCCTGCGGAAGAGGCGGAACCCGGGCCCCCTCAGCAGTGCGATTACCGTTTTCGTTTCAAGGAGTGCCCTCACTGTGGCGGCGAGAATGATATTGCGGCCCGCAATTGTCAGCAGTGTCGGAAGGCCATTATCGACCCGGATGATCAGTTGAGGGATGCGCTGAAACTCAAGGATGCCATGGTGATCCGCTGCGCCGGGATCACATTAAGTGTTGGTGAGAGCAAACTGAGGATCACTTACCACGGTGAAGATGGGGAGGAGCTCAGCGAGTCGTTTGATTTCAGCAAGCCGGCACAGCGTACCGTCTTTAACAGGCTGTTCGGGCGTCGTTTCGCCAATAGCCAGGCCCCGAAAACGTTCAGCAGAGCGGATGAGGTGGTGGAGATACAGGCCTTGTTGCCTGCGCCGGATTTTGTCATTGCCCGCAAGCAGAAGCACTATTGGCAGGTGCAGAATCGTATCTTTGATTATCAGGGGCATTACCGGAAAGCGAATGAGGTGTGAGGCGAATTGAATTGATCATTTCAGCCCCGCCGGCGAGCAGGTTGTCCGACAGATTGATCGCTAGTCTCTGAGCCCGATCGGTGTTTTTGGCCAGCGTACCCTTGAGTTCCCTTCGTTATAGCGTATTTCCCAACCGGATCCTTCCTCACTGTAGGGCACCGGCTGCAATGGGCGGCCTGCCCTGGTAGTTGCCAGAGGGTGTTGGTGTTTACATTTTGGTCATAGTGGTATATACATATGTGTACACATATAGTGTGCTCAATGATTCCGGCCCGGCTCCTGTGTGTGTCAGGCTGGTTTTCGGATCAGGAGTTTGAGCAGGATGCGAACCCTTGGTATTGCCGATTGCTGCATTGGTTTGTCATTTCGGCGGCGGAAAAATACCTAAAACCGGTGGAAGCCTGTGCTGGCGGCGAACGCTGTCGTGGCTAGGCTCCAGAAAACAAGAGCAGGTATCTCTATGAGCGACAAAGAAACTGCAACTGCAACTGCCCCGTCCGCTAACCCTTTGTCGACGGTTCGGCTGATCCTTTTCAGTGCCGTCGGTATTTTCTTCTTCTTTATTCCGGTGGAGCTGGCCGGAACGAACACCATCCCGCTGGACCATCTTGTGTCCTGGATTCGTACCAACCAGGCCGATGGCGCTGCTGTCTATGCCTTGCTGGTCATCATCGCCGGCGCGTGCTATCCGTTTGTGCGGGGCACCTGGCGGAAGGACCTGAGTCACCAAATTTTCTCGGTATTGAAGTTGGCGGGTGTCGTGGCCTCCCTGATGGCTTTTTTTGAACTTGGCCCTGCCGCGTTGTTCGAGAAGGACATGCTGCCGTTCCTGTTCAACAAGCTGGTAATTCCGGTTGGCTTGATTGTGCCGCTGGGTGCCATTTTTCTGGCCTTTCTTATCAGCTACGGCCTGCTCGAGCTGATTGGTGTGCTGTTTCAGCCCATCATGCGGCCGCTGTTCAAGACGCCCGGTAAATCGGCGATCGACGCGGTCGCCTCGTTCGTTGGCAGCTATTCCATCGGTTTGTTGATCACCAACCGGGTTTATAAAGCGGGCCAGTATTCGGCAAAAGAGGCGGCGATCATAGCCACCGGTTTCTCGACCGTATCGGCAACGTTCATGGTGATTGTGGCCAAGACATTGGGACTGATGGCGATCTGGAACCTGTTTTTCTGGTCGGCCCTGTTGATCACCTTCACCGTTACCGCGATAACCGTGCGCCTGTTTCCGCTGTCGCGCATGAATGACCAAGCGGAATCGCCAGAGCACGAGGTACTGGAGTATTCCCGTATCAAGCAGGCGCTGATTGAAGGGTTACAGGCCAATGAGCGGGCGGATTCGTTGCTGGTCAACATCCGGCGCAACTTTGTCGACGGACTTCTGATGGCAATGAGTATTCTGCCGTCGATCATGTCCGTAGGCCTGCTCGGGCTGCTGCTGGCCAAGTACACGCCGCTATTCGACTGGATGGGGTATCTGTTTTATCCCTTCACGGCGTTGGCCCAATTGCCGGATCCGCTGGCGGTGGCAAAAGCTTCGGCAACCGGATTGGCTGAGATGTTTCTGCCAGCGCTGCTGATGGCCGAAGGCGCGGTTGCCGCCAAGTTTGTTACCGGCTGTGTGGCAATCTCATCGATCCTGTTCTTCTCGGCCTCGATTCCCTGCATTCTATCCACCGAAATTCCGTTGACGATCCGTCAGATGCTGATCATTTGGTACCAGCGCGTGGCATTGACCATTCTCTTGTCGGCGCCGGTGGCCTTCTATGCCGAGCGCTTGATGGGCTGAACCTGGCCCTGACCTACCCATCATGAACGGAGGCAGCTGTCAGGCTGTCTCCGTTTTTTATTGCCTGCCGGAACCGCTTCAGGGCACTAGGTCTTCCTGGGAGAACAGGTCCCGTATTTCCGCCATCACCGCTGCCGCCACCGGCGTCAGCGCAAAATGATGCGACTGCGCCAGTACTAGATTCTGCACCGGCATCTCGTCCGAGATCGGCCGGCACACGATGCGCTCGCCGTCATAGGTTAGCTCCGAGGCGGGACGCGTGATCAGGATAGACACCCCTAGGCCGTGTGCCACCATGCCCCTGACCATCTCCAGCGAGGTGGTGCGATAAGCGATGCGTGGTTCGAGCTGGTGGTGCCAGAAGGGCGACATCAGGAATTCCCGGCTCATCGGCAGATCGATCTGGATGAAAGGCTCCTGCGCCAGCTCTGCTAGCGAGACCGATTCCTGCCGGGCCAGCGGGTGTTCCAGCGGCAGCGCGGCGTAGAAGCGGCACTTCCGCAGCAACTGGGTTCGCGGCTGGTCACCCATGCCCAGGTCATAGGTGATAGCCAGCTCGACCTGGCCGGTGTCGAGCATGCGGCCGACCGCTCCGAGATCCCCTTCGCGTAGTTGCACCTCTACTTTGGGCATGCGCTCCCGCAGGCGTCGGATCAGGCGCGGCACGTAGAAGGGGCCGAGGGTGGTGAAGTAGCCCAGGGTGAGCTGGCCGCGTAGCTGATTTCCGGCGTCCTGGGGTTCGCCGAACATCTCCGCCTGGGACAGCAGCGTCCGGGCTTCCTCGAGCTTGCCGCGCCCGAACGGCGTGATCGCGAGTCCCCGCGGCGGGTTGCGGATGAAGAGTTCGGCGCCGAGTTCCGATTCCAGGTTGCGGACAATCAAGGAAATCGCAGGCTGCGAGAGGTGTAGTGCGCGAGCGGCGGCGGAGGTGCTGCCACATTCGGCTACCGCGACAAATACCTTGAGCTGGTGGATAGTTATCATTACTAGAAAATTCTATAGTGAGTATATGTAACTAGTATTTTACGCAATATATGGTGGCTGGCAAACTCGTTGTTGAGGTTAAAAAATGAACAAGAGAGTCTCAGCCCATGGAACAAAATAAGAAACGCCTTCCTCTCGAAGGTATTAAGGTCGTCGACCTGACCAGAGTCCTGTCCGGCCCCTTCTGCACAGCGTTGTTGTCGGATCTAGGCGCCGAGATCATTAAGATCGAGCCGCCGGCGGGCGACGAATACCGTCATGTTGGCCCCTTCAAGGCGGGGGAAAGTGCACTCTTTACGCTGGTCAATCGCAACAAAAAGGGTGCCGTGGCGGATCTCAAAAATGAAGTCGACCTGTCCCGGGTGCTGGAGATGGCCCGTGATGCCGATGTGTTCGTCGAAAACTTCAAGCCGGGTGTTGCCGATCGTCTCGGTGTTGGTTACGACGCTGTTCGCGCGATCAACCCCGATATTGTCTATGCCAGTATCTCCGGGTTCGGCCAGACCGGCGAGAGCAGTCAGTTGCCGGCGTATGACCTGGTGGTGCAGGCAATGTCCGGGATGATGGGGATCACCGGCGAGCCCGGTGGCGAGCCAACCATGGTGGGCGAGTCCATTGCCGACCTGGTGGCAGGTCTTTATGGTTCCTGGGCCATTCTTGCCGCACTGTTCGATCGTCACCGTACCGGTCAGGGCGTGTATCTGGATATCGCCATGCTGGATTGCCTGTTCTCGATGATGCCAACGCCGGTGGCGCAGTGGATGTTTAGTGGTAAGGCACCGGGACGTGTCGGCAATCGTCATCCGCTGTCAACGCCGTTCGGTTCCTTCACTGCACCGGATGGCCGGGTGATTATCGCCATCTTGAACAACCGTCAGTTCGGCGCCCTCTGCGATGCCATGGGGCGTCCCGAAATCGCCGCGGACCCCCGTTTCCGCTCCGATGAGGAGCGAACTCGTCACGAGCCGGAACTGCGTGATCTGATCGAATCCTGGCTGGCGGATCATACCGTCGAGTCCGCCATCAAGGCCCTGTCCGATGCCCGGATACCGGCGTCGCCGGTGCTGGAAATGGGCGATGCGCTGATCCGCGCCAGAACCGGTGAGCGCCAGTTACTGCTGACCCAATGTCATCCGCGTCTGGGCGATATTCCGATGATGGTGCAACCCGTGCGCGCCAGTGCCTGGGCGACGTCGGCGCCGAAGATCGCGCCGCAGCTCGGAGAGCACAACGACGAACTGTTCGGTTAGTCCTGTATATCGGCCCCGGTTGCGGGGGCACTCACTTCATGACACCAAGAACGAAATACCCGGTTCCGACCGGTGGAAACCCGTGCGCGCTGAGCGTCGGGGCGTCGCCTCCGGTTGCGTCGAATCGGGACTGAAAGGAGAGAATACGATGAATATCACCATCACCGAAGACGATCGCGGGCTATCCGACGCCCTCAATCGATTTTGTCAGGACGTTATTGCGCCAAAAGCCGCAGACATCGACGAAGGCAGCCTGTCTGCGACCTGTCACCGCCAGGCGCTGTCCGATATCGGCATCATGGGCATGAACCTGCCGGGAGCCTATAGCGGTACTGGAGCCTCGGCCGTTGCTCTTTATCTGGCCGTGGAAAACCTGGCTGGCGCTTGTGGTTCGACGGCATCGATGGTCACCGCCCATTTTCTCGCTACCGACTCCATTCTGCTTGGCGGTACCGAAGAGCAAAAACAGGCCTGGTTGCCGGATGCGGCCTCCGGCCGAACGCTTGGCGCCTTTGCGCTGACCGAGCCTTCTGCCGGCTCCAATCCGGCAGCGATGCGTACCTTCGCCGAGAAGACGGCCGCCGGCTACCGCCTGCGGGGCGTCAAACACTTCATCTCCAATGCCGCCGAGGCGGATTTCCTGATCGTGTATGCCAAGACCGACAAGAGTGCCGGTCATCGCGGCATCAGCGCCTTTATTGTCGATCGCCACTCGGCGGGCGTCACGGTGGCGTCGCCGGAGCGCACCATGGGCCTGAAGGGAGGGCACGTTTTCGAAGTGGCGCTGGATTGCGAAGTACCGGCCGAAAACCTGCTGGGCGGTGTCGAGGGCACCGGTTTCCGTACTGCGATGCAGGTGCTCGACAACGGTCGGGTCGAAATTGCCGCCAGTTGCACTGGTATTGCCCGTGCCGCCTACGAGGCCGCGTTGTTCTGGGCCAATACCCGCGAGGTTAACAATCACCCGATTGGCGAGTTTCAGGGTCTGCAGTGGATGATCGCCGATATGGCCACTGACCTGGAAGCGGCGCGCATGTTTGGCCTCAAAGCGGCGACCAAGCGCGAGGCGGGCGAGCGTTTCTCAGTCGAGTCTGCCATGGCGAAGCTTTATGCCTCCGAAGCGGCCGGTCGTATTACGGACAAGGCACTGCAGATTCATGGGGGCTATGGCTACACCCGCGAAATGCCGCTGGAGCGCTATGTTCGTGACGTGCGCATCATGCGCATCTACGAAGGCTCCTCGGAAGTGCAGCGCAATATCATCGCCCGCACCGCCCTTAACGGCTGAACGCGGAAAGCCGAGGTTGGCAATGAAGGAGGGGAGGTGGAGAACCTGGAGTTAATCAAAGCGTGAAACCTGCAGCGGATTGATCGCTCCGGCCGCCGGCCGGAGGCGTCTATGGGGATTCCGCAGGCTACCGACAATAATCATAATACTGGAGATAAAACGATGCATAACGCTGAAGTGATACCCAAAAGTAGCAATACCGGCGCCTTAAAGGCGCTGACCGGCAGCCTGATCGGCCTGTCGATATTCTTCATTCCCTTTGCTGTCGACGGCGACCAATCGAAGATTCCGCTGGTCAGCATCATTGACGCGATCAAAGGCTTCCTCGGTGGCGGTCTTGAGTACATCACCCTGGGGGTTACGCTGCTGTTATCGGTGACCTGGATTGCATCCAGATTCTCGGCGAACAAGGCACTGAAAGACTATCACCGCAAGGACAACACCGTTGTCGGATTCCTGTTCCTGCTCGGGGCGGTGTTCGCGGCGCTGCTGGTATTCAAGGTCGGGCCCGATTGGTTCCTGCACAAGGATGTCGGAGGTCTGGCGCTCTATCTGGGCGGCAGCGTCTTTCTCACCGTGACCGTGGCCGGCTTCTTCGTGTTGTTTCTTACCGAGTTCGGCTTCCTCGAATTTGTCGGTACCCTGATGGAGCCGTTGATGCGCCCTCTGTATCGGTTGCCGGGCCGGTCGGCGGTTGATGCGGTGGCGTCGTTTGTGGCGGCCCCGGCAGTCGGTATATTCATCACCAACAAGCTGTATAAGAGCGGTAACTATACCCAACGCGAAGCGGCGTCCATCGCCACCAACTTCAGCATCTGCAGTCTGGGCTTTTTCGCGCTGCTGGCATCGATTGGCGGCATAATGGAATACCTGCCGCACATGATCATCTCCTCTTTTATTATCAATTTTCTGTTGGCCGCGGTCGTCACCCGTATTCCTCCGCTGAACAACAAGCCGGATACCTTCTTCGACGGCCGTCCGGTGCAGAATATTGAAGAGGATCGGCCGCAGGCGGGCAACATAGTGATGCGTGCCTGTCATGCCGCATCCCAGCGTGCCTCCCAGACCGGGGGTGATGTCTTCCAGAAATATCTTTGGGAGTCGACCACCTTTGCCCAGAAGATCGTTGCCTACATCCTGTCGATTGCGACCGTCTCGCTGATCATCGGCACCTATACGCCAGTGTTCGATTACCTGGGTGTCGCTATCGAGCCACTGATCAGTCTGCTCAACCTGCCCGATGCCGATAAGATCGCGCCGACGGTGCTGATCTCGATCGCTGAAGTCGCCCTGCCGGCCATCATGATTTCCGGCGGTGAGGTCGCACCAATCAGCGTATTCTTCGTCTGCACGCTGTCGACCGTCCAGATCATCTTCTTCACCGAAAGCGCCAACGCGATGCTGGAATCGGATATTCCGCTGTCAGTGAAAGACCTGGTCGTCATCTTCCTGATTCGCACAGTACTGGCGATCCCACTGGTGGCCGCGGCGGCTCACCTGATCTTCTGATTAACGACCGGCAGCGTTGGCTGTTACCGGGCCACACTGCCATTCGCGGTACCGTTCCTGCGTTGGATCTTTGATCGCAGGAGCGGTGCCTTGGCGTATGGTGCCGTTCCGGAGCTGATGTCGCCCCGACTAACGGTATATACATATGTGCGCGGTGATCGGATTCAGGGCCCCTTGAGAGCACGCTCCAATAAACAATCAGATATGTGTTCTTTTTGCATGGCTTATCGACTGTGCAGCAAAGTCAGGGTCCCCCCCCGCCTGAAAAAAAATACGCCAAAAGCTATTGCTTTCTGAAAATGTTGTGATATACATTGGTATATACAAATGAGTCGGATAGAAAAGGTGGATGCAGTGTTCAAGACCTGTGACCGAATCTGGATCAACGCGAACCTTGCGACCTTCGACAGCCACGTCGAACAGCCTTACGGCGCTTTGTCGAATCAGGCGATTGGCGTGCGTGACGGCCGGATCGTCGCGATTGCGCCGATGGAACGCTTTGCTTCGGACGTCGTTTCCGCGGACGTGATCGATGCCTGTGGCAACTGGATGACGCCGGGTCTGGTCGACGCCCACAGCCACCTGGTGTTCGCCGGAAGTCGGGCGCGCGAGTTCGAGCAGCGCCTGGAAGGTGCGAGCTATGAAGAAATTGCCCGCAACGGCGGCGGCATTATTTCCACCGTCCGAGCCACCCGCGCTGCGAGCGTCGAGGAGCTGGTCGAGTTATCCGAGCCGCGCCTGCAGGCGCTGATGAAGGAGGGGGTCACCTCGGTCGAGATCAAATCCGGGTACGGTCTCAGCCTCGAGGACGAGCTGAAGATGCTGCGCGCCGCGCGCATCCTCGGCGAACGCAATCCGGTGCGGGTGTCCACATCGCTGCTGGCGGCTCACGCGCTACCTCCGGAGTTCGCGGACGACGCCGACGGTTACATCGACCTGATTTGCAACGAGATTATCCCGACCGCGGCCGAGGAGCGACTGGCTGATGCGGTGGACGTCTTCTGCGAAACGATCGCCTTCTCGCCGGCCCAGTGCGAGCGCGTCTTCCGGGCAGCGCAGGCGCACGGGCTTGGTATCCGAGCCCACGTCGAGCAGCTGTCCAATCTACACGGCGCGGCGCTGGCGGCGCGGTACGGTGCCTGGTCCGTCGACCACCTGGAGTGGCTCGACGAAGCCGGTATTGAGGCAATGGCCGAAACGGGCACCGTCGCGACGCTGCTGCCGGGCGCTTTCTATTTCCTGCGCGACACCAAGGTGCCGCCGATCGAGCTGCTGCGCAAGCACCGGGTGCCAATGGCGGTCGCAACCGACCTGAACCCGGGTTCGTCGCCGTTGGCATCGATCCGGCTGGCGCTAAACATGGCCTGCACCCTGTTCCGGCTGACTCCGGAAGAGGCACTGGCCGGCGCGACCCGCAACGGCGCGAAGGCGCTGGGGCTGGCAGACAGTGTCGGTCAGCTGCGCCTTGGCATGCAGGCGGATATGGTGCTCTGGGACATCGAGCAGCCGGCGGAGCTGGCGTACCAGTTCGGCGTCAACCCGATCCGTCAGCGAATCCTGTCAGGGGAGGTTTGCAATGTCTGATTTCGACTTTGCTGGCATTTGGGCAGGCCGTGTAGACGCCGAGGAAGAGGCGGCGCTGGCGACCCGGCTGCACCAGGTGATCAAGCCGCTTTCCGAGGGCGCGGAGGGCGTTGCGCTGGTCGGCTTCTGCTCTGATGAGGGGGTGCGCCGCAACAAGGGGCGCGTTGGTGCCCGCCAGGCACCGGACGTCATCCGCCGCGCGTTGGCGAACCTGCCCTGGGCGCCGCAACGGCCGGCCTGGGACGCCGGTAACGTGGTCTGCGACGGCGAAGCCCTGGAGCAAGCGCAGCAGGCTTTGGCGGACCGGGTCACGGACTGTCTCGACGCCGGCCACTTTCCGGTGATTCTCGGCGGCGGCCACGAAGTCGCTTACGGCAGCTGGCTGGGCCTGGCGCAGCAGCTAGACGCCCAGAGCTGCGCGCCGCGCGTCGGCATCATCAACTTCGACGCCCATTTTGACCTGCGCCTGGATAGCAACGGCCGCAGCAGCGGTACGCCCTTCTACCAGATCGCCCAAGGCTGTCAGGAGAGGGGATGGGATTTCCGCTACTGCTGCCTGGGCGTGAGCGAAGTCTCGAACACCGCGGCGCTGTTCCGCCGCGCCGACGACTTGGCGGTGAGCTACCGAAGGGACAAGGACATGGGGATTGACCGATTGGGCGAGACCCTGCAGCAGCTCGAGCGCTTCATGGCGGACTGCGACCTGCTGTACCTGACCATCGACCTGGACGTACTGCCGGCGGGCGTGGCGCCCGGCGTCAGTGCGCCGGCGCCGCGAGGCGTGGGTCTGGACATCCTCGAGCCGCTGATCGACGCGATCCGGCGGACCGGAAAACTGAAACTTGCCGATATCGCGGAATACAACCCGACCTACGATATCGACTCCTGGACCGCTCGCGTCGCGGCGCGTCTGTTCAATACCATCGTCAACTGAGGCTAATAACAATGACCGATCTTCGTCACGATCCCAGCCGAGTCATCAAAGCGCCGACCGGCTCCGAGAAAACCTGCAAGAGCTGGCTCACCGAAGCCGCGATGCGCATGCTGATGAACAACTTGCACCCGGACGTCGCCGAACGCCCGGAAGACCTTGTGGTGTACGGCGGCATCGGCCGTGCGGCGCGCAACTGGCCCTGCTACGACAAGATCATTGAGGTGCTGCAGCGTCTCGAGGACGACGAATCCCTGCTGATCCAGTCCGGCAAACCGGTCGGCGTCTTCAAGACTCACCCGGACGCGCCGCGCGTGCTGATCGCCAACTCCAACCTGGTACCGCACTGGGCGACCTGGGAGCACTTTAACGAGTTGGATAAGAAAGGCTTGATGATGTACGGCCAGATGACCGCCGGCTCTTGGGTTTACATCGGTTCCCAGGGCATTGTCCAGGGCACCTACGAAACCTTCGCCGCGATGGCCAAACAGCACTTCGGTGGCGACGCCAAGGGACGCTGGGTACTGACCGGCGGTCTTGGTGGCATGGGTGGCGCCCAGCCGCTGGCCGCCACCATGGCAGGCTTCAGCTGCATCACTGTCGAGTGCGATGAAACCCGCATCGACTTCCGTCTGCGTACGCGTTACGTCGACAAGAAGGCCTACAGCCTCAACGAAGCACTGGACATGATCGAGACCGCCAAGGCGAACGGCGAAGCCATCTCCGTCGGCCTGCTTGGCAACTGTGCCGACGTGTTCCCAGAGATTGTCGAGCGCGGCATCGTGCCGGACGTCGTCACCGATCAGACCAGCGCCCACGACCCGTTGAACGGCTATCTGCCGAAGGGCTGGACGATGGAATACGCCGCCGAGATGCGTCAGAAAGACGAGGCGACCGTCGTCGACGCCGCCAAGGAGTCCATGGCGATCCAGGTCCGCGCCATGCTCGAGCTGCAGAAGCGCGGCTCCGCCACCACTGACTATGGCAACAACATCCGCCAGATGGCTAAAGAGAAGGGCGTCGAGAATGCCTTCGACTTCCCGGGCTTCGTACCGGCGTACATCCGTCCGCTGTTCTGCGAAGGCATCGGACCGTTCCGCTGGGTGGCGCTGTCCGGCGATCCGGAGGATATCTACAAGACTGACCAGAAGGTCAAGGAGCTGATCCCGGATGATCCGCACCTGCACAACTGGCTGGATATGGCGCGCGAACGTATCGCCTTCCAGGGGCTGCCGGCGCGTATCTGCTGGGTCGGCCTGAAGGACCGCGTCCGACTGGCGCAGGCGTTCAACGACATGGTCCGTAACGGCGAACTGAAAGCGCCGGTGGTCATCGGTCGTGACCACCTGGACTCCGGTTCCGTCACCAGTCCGAACCGTGAAACCGAAGCGATGAAGGACGGCTCAGACGCCATCTCCGACTGGTCGCTGCTGAACGCGCTGCTCAACACTGCCGGCGGCGCGACTTGGGTATCGCTGCACCACGGCGGTGGCGTGGGCATGGGCTTCAGCCAGCACGCCGGCGTTGTCATCGTCGCCGACGGTACCGATGCTGCAGAGAAGCGCCTTGGCCGCGTGCTCCGCAACGACCCGGGTACCGGTGTCATGCGTCATGCCGATGCCGGTTATGAGATCGCGATCAACTGTGCGGAAGAGCAAGGGCTCGACTTGCCGATGCTGGGGTAGATTCACGTCGAGGCGGAGCCTGTTGAGGGCTCCGTCTTTTTTCACTGTTTAGACGTTTAGTGTGGTAATGGAGCGCAACTTGTAACGTGGCCCCGGATGTGTGAGACAGGCAAAACTGATCAGGCGACCATCCGACCAGGTTCGCCGGCCCACCTGAATACAGGGGGTGCTGGAGTCGATCTCCAGCAGCTTCTGCACCCGCGCATCGGGCAGGACCGCTTCGACGATATGTTCAATGCTGGAGATCGGGCAGTTCTTTGACAGGTATTCATTGGGCGTAGCTTGTGTGAAGTCCTGACCGATATATCCCGGCACCAGTGCCGCCGCCACAAAGCGGTCTTCCAGTTGAATCGGCAGGTTATTCTCCAGATGTACGATCACAGAATGGTACACCCTGGTGCCGATCGGCATCCCCATCTGCATCGCCACCGTCTCATTGGCTGCTGTCTCTTCAAGTTTCATGACGTGGCAACTGTAATCGTGGCCGCGCTGACGCACTTCTTCGGCGATGTTGCGGATTTCGGCCAGCGGCGATTCCGCCTTGGCATCGGTAATAAAGGTGCCCAGGCCGGGGTAGCGTACCAGCAAATGTTCCTGAACCAGATCACGTATCGCCTTGTTGACGGTCATGCGGCTGACCCCGAACTGCTCTGCAAGCTGGTGCTCGGTGGGGATGCGACTGCCCGGTGTGTATTTCTGTTGCTCGATGCCGTCGAGAATGTAGCTCTTTATCTGTTGATAGCGCGGCTTGTTGCTCACCTGATCCCTCGATCCGATAATGTTGAGATAAATGAATTGTATATATCAGCGGCTATCACCTCAATGGCGACGAGTGAAGCTAACATGCCGAAAATACCGGGGGTTAAGACGCGAGAGCTTTTGGAACTGTCGGAATAATGCCAGTTATCAGGGTAAATGTATAAGCATGGCGGGGCACATGTGTGGATGTAACTTGGGTATTACGGCAGCTTTGTTTATCATTGGGTCCGGTGCCAGTGACGGTACCCCTCGACAATACGGATGATTCTTCAAGGACAGAAGGGGCAAAGGAATGAGCAAGAAGGTTGTGCTGTTGGGTGATTTGGGAACTGATCACCAGGGGTTCCCGCCCACGCCGGTGATTGCCGGCTCCCCGGATGTACTGATTGATGGCAAGCCCGTTGCCCGCGTTGGCGATCCTCTCGCGCCACACTCCAAACCCAAGCATCCTCCCCATCCGCGCGCCATAGCAGCCGGATCTTCAACTGTGTTGATCAATGGTATTCCCGCTGCCGTGACCGGTGGAGCGATTTCCTGCGGTGGTGTCACCGTCGGCAGTGGCAGCGTTGTGATTGGTGATACCCACTAACCGGACTCGAAGCATGGTCATCTCAACCATCCGGAGTTTTTCGAGAAACGGCGGGCACTTTTCAAGAAGCTGGATTTTACTCTGGGGAGTTTGGCCCGCAAGGGCATGTCACTGGACGATGGTGCGAAGCTGAAGCGAGCATTGGGGATGTCGTCGAAGAGTATTGTGCATCATTGGAAGACTGTTGGGGGCGGTGGATGCGCGAAGACCGTGTGTAGGTTAAGTCATTGAACTGCCGACGAGGATGACTGTAGTTAGTGTGGTTTCCATTTTGGAAACCCTGTGGTATGGTTTCCAAAAAAGAAACAAGGATGTTTGGTGCACGTAATTTCAAGGAAGCCGTTCAACGATGCAGCCAAAAAGTTTCCCAACGACAGAGAGGCATTGGTCAATACTTATATAACGTTGCGGAATGAACAGTTCGATACGCCGGAAGAACTTCGCCGGGTATTTCCGTCCCTGGACAACTTCAAGTACAGAGACAAATGGTGGGTTATCGACATTGGCGGAAACAACTTGCGGCTGATCGCCTTCATCGAATTTCGTGACAATCGCATGTACGTGAAACATATTTGCAGCCATGCCGAGTATGATCGGCTGACTGAGAAATACCGTCGCAATCGGGAGTAAGGCCTATGGTATCGCCTGCTGTTGTCCAAATCAGAGATGCGTTGGCCCAATTGCCTTTCCTGGCTCATATAGAGACGCCAGATGACTATGAGCAAGCGCTGGAGTTAATGGATCAGTTGGTAGACGACTATGACTCCAATAAACCGCTAATTGAGATTCTGGCCGTCAGCATTGAGCGCTGGGAGGACCACGCTGAAGAGTTCTCCGATTTTAATGCGGTGGTTGCTGGAACAGATCGGGGTATTGCTGTGCTTAAAACCCTGATGGCTCAACATGGTCTTGGAGTTGCTGATCTGCCAGAGCTGGGTTCAAAGGGCAACGTGAGCAAGATTCTCAACGGCGCTGATGGTAAAAAACTGTCCCGCAAACATATTGAAGCCCTCTGCAAGCGGTTTGGCCTTTCTCCGGCGCTGTTTTTCTGAATTACCACACATCAGAATCAGGGGGCCCGCTTCTCTGTAAATTTAGCGGGAAAAAACCGGGACAGTTCTGTCGGGTAGCGACATGAGCTGCCGCTACCCGGAGTTGTGGGGATTAGCTGAACTCAGGCGCAAAAGCCTTGCTGCCAGCAACTCGTTTCATCCAGGCCATATCCAGCGGAACCAGTACGTTCAGGGCGAACAGCACCCAGCCCAGGGGCTGCAGGCTCGCCGCAAACCATACCATCAGGGCAAGGGCCAGCAGGGCCCAGGTCACATCGGCAGCAATCATCACGTTCAAGTACTTCTCCTGCCAACGTTCATTGATGGCCATGGCGACCATATCCACACACCAAAGCAGCATCACAATGCCGGCGACCATGTAGAAGGTTGCGCCGGGGCCGCCCGACCACTGGGCAATCGGCCCAGCGGCCAGGATGAGAGCCAAGGCCAGGGGCGTGGAGAGGAAGACATCGCTCAGGATGATTTGCTTCACGCTGAATCGACGGACCAGGTTTTTCATGGGATCACCTCAATCGGGTTTCGCAATGTGTTTGACTACGCTACAAAGCTTCTACCCGAGTGGTGATAAGCTCAATTACCTGTGAGGTAATGGTGCAGCCGACCCTCGGCTACGATAATGGCTGAACACTCGGAATTGACAGGAAACCCAATGAGCGCCTTCGGTACGCTGTTCAGAGAAATGCGGCAGGGTAAGCGCCTGAGCCAGATGGATTTCGCCCTTGAATGCGAGGTGTCGTCAAAACACATCAGCTTCCTGGAAACCGGCCGCAGCAAGCCCAGTAAGGGCATGGTTCTGCATTTAGCTCAGATGCTGCAAGCGGACCTCGCCGGAACCAACCGCCTCTTGTCGGCGGCGGGTTACAGCCAGGTCTACTCCGATCAGGATTTGAACGCGCCCGGCATGGCCATGATCAAGGAGGCGCTTGAGCATCTGTTGCAGGGGCACCTGCCATACCCGGCGGTGGTGTTCGACCACGAATATTATCTGGTGATGGCCAACCAGGCCATGCAGGAGCTGATGGTAAAAATGGTGGAACTGGGCGCTCAGTTTCCGGCCCGGCCAAACTTTCTGCTGTCGCTGCTGGATGACCAGGGCATGAAACCCTTCGTGGGGGATTGGGAGAATATCGCCTGCCACATGCTGCAACGTGTTTACCATGAGCATCTTGCAGGCCCCTTTCGGGATCAGCCCAACCGATTGCTGGAACAGGCCCTGACTTTGCCCGGCGTCCCGCAAAACTGGAAAAGCCACGTGGTGGAGCACCTGGACTACCCGGCGATTCCTTTTACCCTGAATCTGGGGGATCAGCAGCTCAGAATCTTTTCCACCATCGCAACCATCGGCACGCCGCTGGATGTCACCGCTCAGAATTTGCGGATCGAGCATTTCTTTCCGATGGATGAGTACAGTAAGGCTTTTTGGCGAGGCTAAAGCATGCAAATCGGCGTTATCGCTGACACCCACAGCAAAATGCGTCCGGAAGCCCTGGAGGCATTGAAAGGCTCGGACTTGATCCTTCACGCCGGTGATGTTGGGCGGGACGAAGTTCTGGAAGCGCTGGAGGCGATCGCGCCCGTGGTTGCGATTCGCGGCAATATCGACAAAACAGGCCGTGCAGCGAATCTTCCCGATGTTCAGGATCTGGAATTCCTCGGCCACGCTTTCTACATGCTCCACGACGTCAAAACCCTCGACATCGATCCGCAAGGCCGTTATCGCGTGGTGATCGCCGGCCATTCCCACAAACCCCGTAACGAGTGGGTCGGTGACGTGCTTTACTTCAATCCTGGTGGCGCCGGGCCCCGGCGGTTTACTCTGCCGATTACGGTAGGGCGGCTGGAGGTGAACGAAGACGGTGTGTCGGGTGAAATCATCGAACTGCCGGTTTGATTAATTCGGCCCGCCGTTTCCGAAAACCGGGATAGGTTTAATTTCTCTTAATCTATTCTCTGAAAATTTTCCCGGCTGACACTGCAAGAAGCCGGCGTTACCGGGTGTCAATTGTTTTCTCGGCTATCAGGCTGAAGTCCGGTCGTCTTCCACCGCTTCCAGCTTTACCCGAAAACCGCAGGCTGCGGCATATTTGTTGAGCGTTTCCCAGCTTGGATTGCTGCGGCCACGCTCAAGCCTGGAAATGTTGCTTTTGTTCGTTCCGAGTTTCTTTGCAACGTCTTCCTGGGTGAGGCCTGCTTGTGTCCTCATGGAAATCAGCTGGTCAATCAGGCTGAATTCTTCCTCGAGGGCATCGTATTCCTGACGAACCTCGGGATTTTTCAGTGCCTTCTGCTTAAACTGTTTGAAACTCATGATTTTTTGACCTCCTTCAACCGCTCTTTCGCGAGCTCCAGGTCTTTCTTCGGTATTTTCTGATCCTTCTTTATAAACGCATGCAGAATGATAATTTGCTTGCCCTGCATGTAGCAGAAGATGCTTCTCCATCAATTCCATCAGCCGAATCATTCTCGCCTGAATCTTGGGCGGCATCCTGGCCAGTTCTTCTTCTACCTTCCCGTAGAATTCTATATCCCAATCCATGGGGGCTCCTTTTACTTTGCTTGTTATCATATAAGATAACATGTGGCTATGGGAAGCATATGCTTTTTACACGCGTCTCTAATCTGGGAGCAACCACACTTCCCCGTGTTGCATTACCCGGAAGGCCGCTTCACTTATGCCTTGCCTCTCTAGCGCCAGATCAATGGGCGCAAACAGCTTGCCAATGTCCCGAAAGACCCGACCATAGCCGGTATCACCGCCGAAATAGAACCGAAAGCCATCCATTTCCAGAAGCCAGCTACACCACAGCGAGGTGTTGGTGTCGGTGGCGGTTCGTCCACTGAAGTGCTGGGCCGGCAGGCAGAACACTTCGTTTCCGGCAGCCATGGGCTTCGATTGCCACCAGTCCAGTTCCACCAGATTGTGGATGCCACGCTTTTCAAACCAACGTCGCAGGCCCATGGGAATACAGAAGCACAGGCTGGCCCCAAAACGCCGATGTAACTGGCGCACCGTTGCTTCGTCGAGGTGGTCGTAGTGATTGTGGGAAATCAGTACCTGGTGGATCGGCGGCATATCCGCCACCGTCAGGGCGGGTGGCGTGAACCGCTTCGGCCCGACCAATTGGAAGGGGCTGGCACGCTCCGACAGCACCGGGTCGGTCAGCACGTTCAGGCCCCGGTACTGGAACAGGAAAGACGCATGCCCCAGCCAGCTCAGCTGCGGCTCTGTCGGCGGGTTCATCAGCAAGTGGCCATCCGGGCGCAGCAGCGTGTAGCGTTTACCCTGCGGGAAACGGCGGCCGGGGGCCAGCTGCCAGCGCAGACCTGAGTTCCAGCAGTTTCCGGTGCTAGACTGACAGAAAGCACAAATCTCAGCCAACTGGCGTGGCCGGCTGCCATCGCATTGCTGCCGGCATCATCAGTCGACCGGAGGAGGCCAGAACGCCATGGCACAGCCCAAGGGACTCTGTATCGATATTTCCGGTGTGCTCGACGTAGAGGGTGAGACGGTGACTGGTGCGCGGGAAGCCATTGCGCGGCTCCGCAAGGCCGGCGCGCCCTTTCGTTTTCTCACCAACACGTCCCGCAAGCCTTCCCTGGCTGTGCTGGACGAGCTCCGGGGGTTGGGTTTCGAAGCCGCTGACGAGGAGGTGCTCACGGCTCCGGCCGCTGTTGCACGCTATCTGAAGTTCCGGAATCTGAAACCCTGGCTGTTGGTGCATCCTTCCATCGAAGATGAATTCGAACCGGCCCCGTCCTCGGACGCCGATGCGGTCGTGGTCTGTGACGCGGGTGAACGCTTCGATTATCGCCGGCTGGATCAGGCCTTCCGTCTGCTGATGGAGGGCGCCCCTCTGCTGGCGGTGGGCATGAACCGTTACTTCAAGCAATCCGACGGCCTGCACCTGGATGCCGGCCCCTTCATTCGCGCCCTGGAGTATGCGGCCGGGGTGGAGGCCACTATCATTGGCAAGCCGGGCGAGGCCATGTTCCATGAGGCCTGTGACAGCATGGGGTTGGCGCCGGGGGATTGCCTGATGATCGGTGACGATGTGGAAGCGGATATTGGCGGCGCCCGGAAGGCGGGGCTTGAGGCGGCGCTGGTGAAAACCGGTAAGTATCGGGAATCCGACCGCGACCGGGCCAAGGCGCTCGGCGCCGGGGTTTTCAACGATATCGCCGCCGTGGTGTCGCACTGGTTCTGAAACAGGATAAGGCTTACGCTCATCACACACATTATACATTCGGGAATCGCTTTATGAGTCTGGCTATCGCACTGCATGTTCTCTCTGCCGTGATTTGGGTTGGTGGTATGTTTTTCGCCTATATGGCCATGCGGCCTGCGGTGGTCGAAGTGATTGATGCGTCACAGCGGGGCCTGCTCTGGTGTCACACCCTGTCCCGGTTTTTCCGGTGGGTATGGGCCGCCGTTATCCTGTTGCTGGTGACCGGATACTGGATGATCTTTAGCGTGTTCGGTGGCATGGCGGGTGCCGGCTGGCATATCCACTTCATGCAGGGGCTGGGGATTGTGATGATGCTGATCTATTTTCACGTCTATTTTGCCCCTTTCCGGCGGCTGAAGCAGGCCGTTGCCAACCAGGATCCCCAGGAAGGCGGGCGCCAGGTGGGGCAGATCCGCAAGCTGGTAGGTATCAACCTGATATTTGGGCTGATCGTGGTGGCAGTCGGTGCTGGCGGCCGGTATCTGTAGGCCCATTGGAATCCCGGGAAGTTGAATGTCAGGTAAAGAGGCAGCTTAGATGGCGACAGAAAAACCCGGTGGCCTGGGACTCAAAATGCGTCTGTTTCAGGTCATTTTCGAATCAGATACTCGCCTGGGCAAGGGCTTTGATATTGTTTTGGCGTTGCTGATATTCCTCAGCGTCGGGATTATTCTCCTGGACAGTGTTCCGGAATATCATGCCCGCTTTGGTGAGCTCTTTTATGTACTGGAATGGGGGGTAACGCTGCTGTTCACCCTGGAACTCGGCCTGCGTATTTATTGCCTGGAGAAGCCTAAGCTCTATCTGAAAAGCTTTTACGGGGTTGTTGACGTTTTGGCGGTCATGCCGACCTGGCTGGCACTTCTGTTCCCGGGCGCGCAGACCCTTGTCGTATTGCGCCTGCTGCGTACCTTGCGCCTGTTCCGGGTACTGGAAATGATGACGGTGGTGGGTGAAGGCCGCCTACTGCTGGATGCGTTGCTTCGCAGCCGACACCAGATCCTGCTTTTTCTGTTTGCAGTGCTGATGCTCGTGACCATCTTCTCTTCTTTGCTCTATCTCATCGAGCCGGCCGAGGCGGGCTTTACCAGTATTCCCACAGCTATTTACTGGGGAATCGTGACACTGACGACGGTCGGCTATGGGGACATAACGCCGGTTACACCCTGGGGGCAGTTTATTTCCATGATGATCATGTTGACGGGCTATTCGATTATTGCGCTTCCCGTGGGCGTTTTCTCCGCGGAAGTTATTCGCGCCCTGCGTGCGGAACGTTACTCGGATGAAGCCTGTCCGGGATGCGGTAAACATCGACATGAAATCGACGCTAACTACTGTAAATACTGCGGTACCTGGCTTGATGAGGAGAAGCCCGAGCCGGGCGGCTCCGGGTGAGCCTTGTGAGCCTTACGCTCATCCCTCAGCGTGCGCCTTTTGCTTCAAACAATTATTTCCTGTTTCGGATATGATGGGGGTTTGCAGTTGGTGAATAAACCAATCGTTAACCTGGAGAGCATAATGAGCAAGAAACCCGAGAAAGCGACATTAACGACTGCCATGATTGAGGAGCAGACGGCTGCTTTTTTAAAGTCCGGCGGGACGGTTGAGTATGTGGGCAAGGGTAAAAGTGGGCAATTCGCCTCTTCAGGTTCAAAGCAGGTTACCGTGAAAGCTAGCTGAGAAGATCGGCTAAACAGCTTTTCGGAGCAGATGCCTGCGGCCGTTATCTGCACGCTTGTAAACTACATTAGACCCGTTCTGATCATGTCGAACGTGTCCAGAATCCGTGCCACAAACTGGTCTTTCGGGCGGAAGCTGCTTTGGGTACTGAGTGATACGTCCCTCTGCAGGTGATCCAGTAGCTTGAGCAGGCGCCGGCGGTGCAAGCCGACCGCCGCCTGAACGGGATCGAAGATCACACCGGACAAGGCCGCAAACGCCGCCAATGCGGCCATGACAGCGACCATAACGCTGGCTGTCGTCGCCAGCGAAGGTTCCGGTGGAAATACGCTGTAGTACCACCCGCCGATGGTTTCTCCCAGGATAAAGTCCCTCGCAGCCAGGGCCTTCGCGAGCATGGACGCGAGCACCACTCCGAGCCCGATACCACCCGGGGTAAACTTCTGGAACGCAAACGCGCCCAACACCGTGCAGGAAATGCTGTTGGTGATATCGGCAGAGGCGGTCCGGGTCACCCTGTATTGGCTGAGAGCCTCCGCGACCAGCGGCTCGATCAGTCTGCTAAACCGCTGGTGATCGACCGGCTCACAGGTATGGCGCTCATAAACCGTCTCCAGCGCCTCAATCAGATAACTCTCCAGCAGAGGGCCTTCCTGGCCGTTGTTCAGCAAGTCCACCAGGATCAGGTGCGAGATGTGCTGTTGTACCCGGGTGGTAAAACCGGCGGGTACACGGTTGGCTAATCCGTGCAGCCAGATCAGACCTGCGCGTTTTGGAGCCAGGATCTTCACTAGGCAGGCCAGGGCGTACACCGGTGCCCAGAGTAGATTGAGGGGCGCCCGCAACATGTCCCATCCCAGTGCCATCCGGTTGGTCGCGATGGCACCGGGGTAATGGAAATGACGATCAATAAACGCCGGTACCCGCGCCCGGCAATCGTCAAAGTACCGCTCGATACCGGCCCGGATTGCCTGCTCTATCTCGACGTCGGAGACGTGTTGCCCCGCCGGGAAGAAGACTTCGGGGCCGGCGAGGTAGATCTGTTTTGGCTGTGTCATAGGCTGCTCAGTCGCTCAGGTTCAATCCCATGTCCCAGAAATCGATTTCCAGCCGGGTGGCGTCCCGGAAGATTCGGGTCAGTTGCTCGAAGCGGGCAGGGGACACGTCGGCCAGTCGTTCATCCAGCCAGCGAATCTCCGCCTGCATGGCGTCCTGGAATTCGTCGCTTTCGTACATGGAGATCCAGGCATCGTAGGGGTTAGCTTCGCCCCGAATGGTGTCCGCGCGGTCGTTCAGCCAGTTGGCAATCTCGCCATAGCCCACTATGCAGGGGGACAGGGCGACATGCAGGTCCAGCAGGTCGCCACGGTTGCCGGTGTCGAGCACATAGCGGGTGTAGGCAAGGGTGGCACGGGCTTCCGGCAGGTTGGCCAGTTCATCCTCTGAAATCCCCCACTCGTTGCAGTATTGGATGTGCAGGTCCAACTCGGTGTCCAGAATGGCCTGCAACCCGTCTTTGGCCTGCCGCAGGTCCGACAGGGTCGGGCTTTTGTATGCGGCCAGAGCAAAGGCGCGGGCGAACTGGATCAGGAACAGGTAGTCCTGCTTGAGGTAATGCTGGAATGCCTCCGCTGCCAGTGAGGCATTGCCCAGCTGGCGAACAAAGCTGTGTTCGATGTAGTCACGCCATTCGGTCGGGCAGTGCTTTTTGAGGTCTTCAAACTGATAGGGCATGGAGTTGCTCTTGTGAAGCGTTTAGTCGCATTATTCCAGAAGTCGGGGGCTTTGTTCGAGGGAGAAGTGCCTCGGATCAGAATCGGCCTGCATCGGGAGGCTTATCATGCGTATCACGAGTGTGGAAGTGTATACCGCAGACTTGGAATACGCTGGCAAGGCGTATGCCTTTGCGGGTGGGCGATCGCATAAAAGGTTTACCAGTACCGTGGTCGTGCTGACCACGGATATGGGCGTTACTGGTTATGGCGAGGTTTGTCCCTGTGGTCCCAACTACATGGCCGCGTTCGCCGAGGGGCTCCCCTCGTGCCTGTCATTGCTGGCGCCTGTTGTCATCGGAGAAGATCCACGCCAGACCTCTTTCATCTATGAGCGCATGGATCAGGCGCTGACCGGACACGCTGTTGCCAAGGCTGCCATTGATATCGCCTGCTGGGACATACTGGGCAAAGCGGCCGGATTGCCCGTCTACACTCTACTGGGCGGGCTCCAGATGCCCTCCATGCCTTTGCACCGGATTGTTTCTCTGGGTGAGCCGGATGAGATGGAAGCGTCTTTGCAACGCTATCGTTCTGAAGGGTTCCGGCACATTCAGATCAAGCTGGGGCATCGGGTTGAGGAGGACATCGATCTTATCCGGGCTCTGAGCAAGTTCAAACACTCCGATGAGCTCTGGGTTGGAGACATTAATGCAGCCTGGCGGCGGGATCAGGCTGTGCGCTTTTCACAGGCGATCGGCGGGGTGGACCTTTATCTGGAGCAGCCCTGCCGGGGTTATGAGGAATGCCTGTCGGTCCGGCGTCGGATAGGGCATCCAGTCAAGCTGGATGAGAGCCTCAACTCCCTGGCCGATGTACAGCGGGCTCTCTGCGACGATGCCATGGATGCGATGGCTCTGAAGGTCAGCAAGTTTGGTGGCCTGACCCCCTCCCGAATCATAAGGGATGTGTGCGTGGATGCCGGAATACCCATGACAATCGAAGATGCGTGGGGCAGCGGTATAGCCACGGCAGCCTATGCCCATCTGGCGGCGAGTACACCGGCCAGGGCTTTGCTGAATACAACGGATCTTCACAATTACAACACGGCTCAGCTTGCCACCGGAGCCCCCGAAGTGTCTGGTGGCCGAATGACGTTGAGTGATCGCCCCGGGCTGGGTGTGACTCCGGATTTCAGCATGCTGACCCTGCGCGACGTCTACGAGGCATAAAGAACATCAGGCGCGGGCATCACGGTTATTGGCTGATCATGTCCAGCGCCAGCAGTTCCTGCAACATGCTATAACTCAGCCCCCAGATGCAGTACTCCTGATATCGGCAACAGGGGAATTGCAAGGTGCCGATGGGCGTGCGCCAGGGCAGTCTGCTTTGGTTCTCTTTGGCTGCGAGGTAGTCGAGGGGAACCCACACCACTCGCTCGACTTCATGGTTCAGCGTGACAGGCTGTTTTCCCTGCCATTCGTAAACGTAGGGCGTGACGACCATCGGTCGCCAGCGGCTGTGATGGCGGGTAATCAGGTCAGAGAGCCGGGCGTGGAAACGGCCATGGCGCATCAGGTCGACGCCGGTTTCCTCGAGGGTTTCCCGTTCGGCCGCCGCCCGGGGAGTGGCATCCTCCGGTTGCATGCGCCCGCCGGGAAAGGCCATGTCCCCGGACCAGGGATCGCCTTCCCGACGGGCCCGCTGGATAAACAGCAACTCCACTCCGCCATCCTTCGTGCGCCGATAGATCAAAGCGACGGCGGCCCGGGTCAGACGACGCCGGAAAGGCAGCTTTTGGGGGCGCAGGGTAGACAACAACTCAGGCAAAGTCGTATTTTCCGCCCTTTTCGAGCGCTTTCTGGTAAGCCGGTCTGGCATGCACTTGATCCACCCAGGCGGTGATATGTGGTCGGTTCTTACCAACGATACCCCGAGCGACTGACGCTTCCAACGGAAAGCTCATCTGAATATCCGCCGCGCTGAGGTTATCCCCCAGAAACCAGGTGTTTTTCGCCAGGTGGGATTCGACAAAATCCAGGTGCGTTTTGATCATCGGGCCGATGAACGTTGCCGTGGTTTTGTCGGCAATGCCTTTTGCCACCGGTTTGATAAAGAACGGCATCGGGCTGGTTTTTACCTTTTGAAATACCAGACGCATCACCAGCGGGGGCATCAACGAGCCTTCGGCGTAATGCAGCCAGTAGGTGTAATCAAGCCACGCCTGGCCGCCAGTCTCCGGTAGCAGGGTGTCTTTGCCGTAGGTGTGGGCAAGGTATTCAATAATGGCCCCGGATTCGGCCACCACCAGATCTCCGTCGGTGATCACCGGTGATTTACCCAATGGGTGTATCTTTTTGAGGCCTTCCGGTGCCAGCATGGTTTTTGGATCGCGTTCGTAACGCTGGATCTCATAGGGCACGCCCAGCTCTTCCAGCATCCAGAGAACGCGCTGTGAGCGGGAATTATTGAGGTGGTGAACTGTAATCATGCGGAAGCTCCGTTTGCATTAATAGAATTGGCAGGCTAGCAGAGTACTCCGCAAATGGCCTTTTGGTTCACCACCACTGTGCGCTGATTCACTAACTTCGGTTTCGGACTGCTGCGGCATGACGTTTGAGGTCTGTAATGATCTCGGGGACTTTGAGGGGCAACACTCTGAGGGCCGCTTTTAAAAGGTAAATGAAGAGATTCAACCGCTTGTACCAGAGCACCCGGCGAATCTTTTTCTTCATGGGACGGTAGCCTTCGAGGTAAAGCTCTTCCACACAGTCGGCGTTGTTGGTCAGGCTGTAACGGCTCAGATCCAGCGGTACCGCTATGTCTGCTTTTTTCAGTTGCTTGCGGGTATTGAAGTCAATACCAATGTTAATGGCGTTGCTGATCACATCAAACGTATCTTCCGGTTTCGGATATCGGCCGACATGGCTGAGATCGACGGCGACGATTATGCCCGCGCCCATGCCCGCCAACGGCGAGATCGGGACATTCTCAACCAGCCCGCCGTCGACCAGAATGCGGCCATCCACCTCCACCGGCACAAACAGGCCGGGCACGGCCATGGAGGCACAAACGGCGTCCGCGAGGTTGCCTTCCCTGAATATCAGCTGTTCGCCGGTTTCAATATCCGTTGCGCAAATGGCGAGGGGGATGTCGGCATCTTCAATCCGGCAATCCCCCAGATCCCGATGGATCATCTCCCGAATGGCATTGGTGCTGAACAGACCGCCGCGCTCCAGGGTGAAGTTGAGAATCTTGGACAGGTTCAGGGTTGAACCAATGGAAAGTATGGATTCTGCCCGGCGGCCGAAGGCGTAATAACTCGCGACCAGTGCGCCCACACTGGTGCCCGAAATACAGTGAATCCGGATGTGCTCTTCTTCGAAAGCCTTCAGTGCACCAATGTGCGCAATGCCCTTGGCGGCACCGCCTCCCAGGGCCAGGCCGATACGGGTATTAAAGGGGTTGAGTTTCATGCATTAGTGCCAGTTGGTGTTATGGAGGGAGAGCGTCGAGTAGATGTTAACAGACCTGGCCCAGGCCGCGGTCAAGAAGATCGAGATTGATGAGCGCCGCCCTGACCGAGGATGATCTGGATGGTTTGATTCGCATGTCCATCAGCTCGACCGATGCCCAGGGAATGCAGGATATGGGGCATTTGAGCAGGAAAGTGCGGGCTGCGCTGGCGAACTAAAGCCAGCATTCTCCCCTACATCATCCAATCGATTTACCAGTTGAGCCTTATGCTTCCCAGAACAGCATCGCCCAACCGTAGATCCAGGGTTCCTGCGTCCAGATCCCGATATCGGACGCGGGTATCCACACTCGCGCCAAGTCCCAGAACCACCGCGGGCCACAATGCTTTACCTGAGTTGATCCGGTATGTCAGCTCCGCTCTCCACTCGCGCAGATAAAGCGCGCTTTCGACTTCCCGGGCTTCATCAAGAGTGGCCCAGCGATCCCCCACGCGTTCCAGTCGCAGCTCCCAGCGGTCACCGGGACTTTGCCAACGCAGCATGACAGGCAGGTCCATCAGCCAGTGGCCGTTTGCATTTGCGTGCTCCCAGCGCATCCTGGGAAGCCAGCGGAAAGAACCGAAGCGATGATCGCCGCCGACGCCCAGGCTCAGGGGCGAGCCTTCACCCACTGCTCGGAACATCGCCACACGGCCGTTCAGCACATCACTATGAAAGGTTTGATCCTTGAACATATTGGATGTACCGGCCAAGCCAGCCCGCGCTTCCACGCGGTAAAGCCGGTACTGCCATTGGCCGCCGAAGGTCAATCGGTGCAAATGGCCGTTGTGCGCCGGTTCGCCAGTGCGAATGCGCAGAGGCTGATAATCGTAGTCAATGCCGAAATCGCCCGCAGCACCCCGTCGCCCCCAGCCCAGCCCGCGCTGAGCACGGGGTACATCGGAGGCCGATGACACATCTTCCGGCCAGTCGTAGGCCTGCCACTGGCGGTACAGCAGGTAGAAGTTACTTGAGGCCTGAACGTCGCGCGGCAAGGCCAGGGCGACTGTAAGAAGAACCACCAGAGGAAAAGTACACGATTCCGCGCGAGCACTGGTTTGAGCGTGCCAGAAAGGCAGCCGGGAGTGGTTTCGCATTTCATCTCCAAATCTTTCGGCCAGTTCAACTCCGCTTGGCGAATAACCCCGTCAATGTTTTACAGTATCGCTGATCGCGGGGCTTTTGCTTTTGGGTACCCGATGACTACTCTTGCGCCGGCCAGGTTTTCAAACTAGATAATGGGCAAACAATAAAACTGCGAGGCGCATCTGCACTGGATGCAAGTTGGTGTCCTGTTAGTTAGGTAATGACTCAATTAAACATAGGTAGAGGAAGGATTTCTCATGAAAACGTGTTTATCGATTATTGCCATCGGTAGTCTGATTTTGACGGGGTTGGTGTCTGCCGCTCCCCAGAGTAAACCCAACGGCCCCTCGCTCACCGACGAACAGAATATGTCTTTGGCCGCATTACGCAGTTATGAGCAGCTTTGGCATACGCTTGAGCAACTGGATCGGTCAGCCAAAGGCGAGTTCGTTCTTTCAAGTGCTCCGCGCGTCAGTAACACAGGCCGTGAAATCCCCGTGGTTACCATTGGGAGTGGCCCTCGGCGGATCATGGTCATAGCGCAGCAACACGGCAACGAGTACGTTGTGAGTGAGGCGATGATTGAGTTGGCCAGAGACCTTTCCAGCAACTCGAAAGAATCCAGTGCCATACGGGATGCCCTGACGCTTACCATTGTGCCCAGAGTCAATGTTGACGGATTTGATGCCAGTGTCGAAGACGCTTTCGGAAATACGCCGCCGTGGCGCCAGAACTACGACCCATTCTGTGTTACTGGCCCTTGTCCCGCCTTTTATCAGCGCGGTCGGGGGTATGACATTAACCGGTACCATTCGTTTATTGAGGATAGCCCGGAGGTCGATCCCTATGTCGGAGGGCCCAACCCTGTTCCTGAGTCGGTTGCCATGCGTTTGTTGTTTGACGAGTTTCAGCCTTCGGTGGTTATCGATTTTCACCACCAGGGCTCCTACGTTGATGCCGAGGGCAAACTGATTACCGGATCGACCATGTGGCCCAATGCCACCTCGGCGGCTGAGGCACTTGGAGTGGTCGATCAGTTTGAGGATGGAGTTGAACTGGCAAAAAAAGTGGTCAGTGTTATGGCCACAGAGCTTGATCAGTATGGTTATGCCAATCTCACGCTCTATCCTGGAACAACGACGCCTGGAATCGCCCGTAACGCCTATGGACTGTTGGGGGCCGGCTCGGTGTTATTCGAGATGCGTGGTGGCATTGGAACCAAGGGCAACGGCTACATCACCAAGACCGCGTACAGTGCTGCCAAAGCTGTCGTGGCGGCCATGGCCGACGGAACATTGTTCGACGCCGATATTGCGATTGCCGAGAACCTTCCTCCCAGGGGACCGGGCATTGGCGCTCCTAATGAAGAGGCAGAAGAGGTAGAGTAACAGGGTCACAAGTCCCACCTCCGGACTAGTCGTCCCTGATCCGGAGGTGGACACAATCAGGAGATCCGACATGCATGTGTTTATTGCAGGAGCCAACGGGCAAATCGGGCAACACCTGTTGCGGGAAATGGCTGACAGCGGTCATGAGGCTCGGGCCCTGATCCGCCACCCGGGGCAGGGCCCGGAATTGCAACAGCTGGGCGCCACGGAAACCGTGCTGGGTGACCTGGAGCATGACTGCAGTGAGGCCATGAGAGGCTGCGATGCAGTCATTTTTACCGCTGGCTCTGGCCCCCATACCGGGCCGGATAAAACCATCGATGTGGATCAGGACGGCGCTATCCGACTGGTGGATACAGCCAGGGCCATGGGTATAAAGCGTTTTATCATGGTGAGCAGTATGCGAGCTGAGGAGCCGGAAAAAGGGCCGGAAAAAATCCGCCATTACCTCTGGGCGAAACACAATGCTGATGAGCACCTGAAGAACAGCGGCCTGAATTACACCATTGTTCGTCCGGGGCGGCTGACCGATGATGACGGTTCCGGCAGGGTTGCGGTAAGTGCGAGGCTAGAGGAATTCGGTATGATTCCACGCCAGGATGTTGCCCGTGTGCTGCTGGCGGTGCTGGATGCGGACAATACTGCTAACTGCGTCTTCGATGTGGTGTCCGGCGACACGCCGGTGGGTGAGGCACTGGCAACTCTGTAAGGGCTGCCAGGCCCTGCTGTATTGCTGAGTCGGGCCTGTGAATTGCGCTGTCTTTGCCCTAAGCTTTTAGAGAGATGTTTGGCCAGCCCAGGCGGTTTTCAGGAGCCTATGTCCGACAAAGAACTACGCACCAAATCCGATAAAAAGTCTATCGACGAGTTTATCCACCAGGTCCGCAAACTGCCTGATCAAGGTAGAGGGCAGGGCCGGCTGATTTTCGCACTGGATGCGACCGCGAGCCGGGAGGCGACCTGGGACCAGGCCTGTCATTTGCAGAGTGAGCTGTTCCTGGCGACCCGGGATTTGGGTGGCCTGGCCATTCAGCTTTGTTACTACCGGGGCTTTGGCGAGTTCAAGGCCACGAAATTTGTCACCGAGACCGGTCTGCTGCTGAACCTGATGAACGGCGTCTCCTGCCTGGGTGGCCGCACCCAGATCAGTCGGGTGTTGGCACACGCCGTGAAAGAAACCCGTGCAGAGGCTGTTAAGGCTGTGGTGTTTATCGGGGACTGTTGCGAGGAGTCGGTGGACGATCTCTGCCACACCGCTGGCGAACTGGGTATGCTGCGAACCCCGGTGTTCATGTTCCATGAGGGGGCCGATGCCCATGCCAGGGCGGTATTCCAGCAGGTGAGCAAGTTGTCCGGAGGCGCTTATGCCCCCTTTGATCGCAACAGCCCGCAGGTTCTAAAGGATCTTATGGCCGCTGTTGCGGTCTATGCTTCCGGGGGAGCCAAGGCCCTGCAGGATTTTTCCAGCCGCAGTTCCCCGGAAGTCAGGCGCCTGACCCGGCAGATCCGATAGCGCTTGTTTCCATCCATCTTCCATCCATCGATGGGCCGGTGAGCCCGGGGTATCTGAGTGCCACTAACGCTACTGGTTATTCTGTTGTCGATTGTCGCCTGGCTCTGGCTGCGCAGTCTGCCGCCCAGCCAACGCAATCCGGCCATTCTCAAGCTGGCGTTGATTGTCGGTATCGCGATTGTGGTTGTGCTCGCCGTTACCGGCCGGTTGCACTTTTTGTTTGTGTTGTTAGCGTTTCTTTATCCGTTGCTGCGCCGGTTGTTGCCATCTCTGTTGAAGGGCGGCATGGCAGGGTCGGCAAATGCCAGGGCGGGCAACCAATCCCATGTGTCCAGCGACATTCTCGAGATGAGTCTGGACCATGATTCCGGAGCCATGAGCGGCAAGATCCTGAAGGGCCCCATGGCCGGGCGGGAGCTGGCGGACCTGGGTGAAAGCGAATTTATCGAGTTGCTACAGCACTGCCGGGCGCATGACGAGGACTCTGCCCGGCTGCTGGAAACCTACCTCGACCGCCGGTTCGGAGACTCCTGGCGTGCTGATGATGAGGCTGACGGCAGGCAATCCGGCGACCGTGGCCAGTCCGGCAACACCAGCGGCCCTCTGACCGAAAGCGAAGCCCTGGACATCCTGGGGCTGGAGCCCGGTGCCAGCCGGGAAGAGATCATCCAGGCCCACCGCGGGATGATGCAGAAAGTTCACCCGGACCATGGCGGAAGCAATTATCTGGCCGCTCGTATCAATGAAGCCAAAGAGTGCCTGCTGAGCTGAGTGATTAACGCTGAATAGCCCGGGAATTTTCAGGAGCGGCCCGGGCACTCTTCCGTTCATCAGGATATCAGCATGTCAAACACATTTTTCTATAGCCGAACTGACTGCACTTTTGAACAAAGACGTGACGGTTACCACGGCGCAAATGCCATCCCGTAATGACCCGTGCAGTTGTGGTAGTGGTGTTAAATTCAAGAAGTGCTGTGGCTGAGGGCGATGGCACTAACGACAGGAATGGCAAGATTACTTGCGGTAGTGTGTTTGCCGAAACCGCGGGAATAACCCGCGGCTTATTGGGGAACCGGCTTAGTGGTTCTTGATTTCGAACTGGTCGTCTTCCGGATCAGCGGTGTAACGGCCTTCCACCTGATCCCAATAGTTCGTGTCATCCATCATTTCCAGGACCCGATTGTCGTCGGTAGCGGCACTTGCGGCATCCTTGCCGGTTTCGCTCCGTACGCCTGCCCAGTTGATGGTCACTTCTTCCGGAGGCGCCGAGGCCATCGAGCGGAAGTAGAACGGCACCACGTGATTGTGCTTGTTCACTTCATCGGCCAGGTACCAGAAACGGTTCCACATCTCCGTCACGATTGCGCGCAATGGCAGGTTCTTGTCACCGATCCACAGGTTATTGATATTGCTTGATAGGTAGGTTGTTACCGGGATGTTGTGACGCGCGATCAGATCCTGGACAGTCCAGAACGTCCGCTCGCCATTCCAGTCCAGGTTGCCATCACCATTGGCATCGCCCAGGTATTCCTTGCCATCCTTTGACCAGAAGGGATCCAGCAGTTCCAGACGGTCAACCATGACGTTTATGCCAGCGTCACCGGCATAGATTGCATCGCTGTTTTTGCCGGCGACGATGGTAGCCAATTGGTTGCCCAGTGAATGGCCCGATAGACGCACATAGTGAGACGTATTTTCGGCCAACGCTGCACTTACCTGATCAAAAGCGATCTGGCCCACGGATTTGCTGGGCGAATGCTGAGTGCTGTAGCTGCCGTCACTGAGGCGATAGCGCATGCCGCGGGGACCGTTGACGGTCCACATCTTGGCTTCGGCATCTTTCACTTCACTTTCGTCGGCAAACTGGTCCCAGTAGAAGTAGGCAATGTTCCAGCCATTGTTTTTCCAGGAGCTCGACGTGATGACGTCTTCATTACCCCAGACGAAGCGGAAATCTTCCCGATCGTAGCCGTCACCGCGGGTGGCCGATCCTGGCTGCCAGCCGTGAAAGTGAATGATCGTCGGTTTTGACGGATCGTAGTATTTGCGTGGTACGTTGTTGACGGTCCCGTCAGCTTCAACGGCTTTGACAGAATTGTTGTTGCCGTCAAACCAGTACAGACCGTAGTCGAGCGTATCTTCTACCGCGTGGGCGGACAGTGGGAGAAACAGAATAGATGCCAATAGCATCAGGAAGGTGCATTGGAATGCTCTGAACATAGTTTTATTAAACCTGTTTTGTTGTTGTATATGATCGGGTTGCTAACCCGAATTGAAACGTAGCAGACGCTCAGTGGAATAGAAATGAATGGTGTGTCATTTTTGCGATCAGTGTTTCATTTTGGTGGCATGATTGGGGAATATCGGAACCGGTGTGTCGGGCAGCGGGATCTTCTCGTCTGTTTCCTTCGGTCAGGTTATCGTTTAGACCTGCACCGGTACCTTGATTGATTCACTGCGGCCCCGTGCCGCTGATAGCGCATAGAACGGCGTATTAAGTTTCCACTTCCGGCTGTATAACCAATTCCTTAAGCATGCTAAAACGTCTCCCCCGGCGGACACTATGGAGCGACTGGTTCTCTTCCATTCATCGGGATGTCTGCATGTCGGATAAATTTTTATACAAAGCGCTGTGGCTGAGGGGAATTCTATGATTGTTTGCGGAGTGGAGCTGACCGGCAGTGATGCGGTGGTGTGTTTACTGAACCTGGACCGGGGACAGTTCAGCTTGCCGGAGTGCAAGGTCCGTAAGCTGTCGCTGAACAAGCATCACACCCGGGAAGATCTGAAGCAGTTCCAGGCGGCTTTTGCTGCATTGATGGCTGAGCACCATGTGACCAGCGTTGCGATCAAGGAGCGGATGCCAAAAGGCAAATTTGCCGGAGGCGCCATTAGCTTCAAGCTCGAGGCGGCTATTCAGCTGATTGACGGTAACGATCTGGATGTCAGGTTGCTCTCGCCAGCGCTGATCAAGTCCACGCTGGCAGCCAATCCGCTGCCGATTCCTTTCGCAGAGACCGGTTTGAAGATCTTTCAGGAAACCGCCTTTACTGCCGAGTACGTGGGGCACATGGCGAAATAGCTGCAGATCAACTGATCATGAGTGTGTGGTGTTGGTGGTCAGGCAACTCAGCGACAAGTCCTTTTCCAGCCGGTAGGTATCGAAATCCCGGGCCAGAAACAGCTGGCCTTGGTAGTACTGCAGGGCTTCGGCCGCCAATTGGTTGATGTGGGGTGCGCCGCCCGGTCCGGACTGGTAGCGGGAGCTGAAGTGGGTCAATACCAGGTTGGGCAGGCGGGCCTGTTGGGCAAACCGGGCTACCTGTTCGGCGGAGCTGTGTTGTGGCCAGGGGCCGACCCGATCCGCCACATCCTGAGTGTAGGTGGCCTCGTGGATCAACACATGGCTGCCGTTGCTGGCACCGCTCAGCAGCTCCGGGTTGTCGTTGTCGCCGGCGACGATCAGGCGGCGAGCGGTGCGGGGAATGTGGGTATACTCTTCACTCCTGAGCAGACGACCATCCTCCAGCTGTACGTCCTGTCCTTTCTGCAATTCGCCCCAGCCGGGCCCGGGTTCCACGCCATCGCCCCGGAGCTTGTCCTGCAGCAGCTGTCGCTCCAGGTTGCGCTCAGTGAATACATAGGCGCGGCAGGGCACGCGATGGGACAGCGCCACGTTGGTAACTTTGAAGTGTTGATCCTGCCAGTGGAAGTCCGATGCTTCGGAATCGATGAAGTTCAGGGGATAACTGAGGCTGGAGTCGCTGTTTTCGATTACCGCATTGATGAAACGCTGTACCTGGACCGGCGCGATGATGTCCAGCGGTTCCGTGCGGCCAAGCATGGAGGCACTGGTGAGTAGGCCCGGCAGGCCGAAGGTGTGGTCACCGTGGATATGTGTAATGAATATGGCCCGTAACTGCATGACGGAGTAGCGGGTGCGCAGCAGCTGGTGCTGGGTGCCTTCACCGCAGTCCACCAGGTACCAGGGCTTGGGACCGGAGTGGCACAAGGCCAGGCCGGTCACGTTGCGTGCCCTAGTCGGTGTTCCGGCGGATGTACCGAGAAAAGTGAATTCCATTGTGCCTCAAATTTGTATCTGGAGTGTCATTGGCCCTGCAACCCATAGCGGGCATCATCCCCATGTGGACAATAGCGCCTTCATTCCGGCGGAGTCCACACAGACATGGCAAGAGTAACAGCACACGATGGCGCCAGGCTGAAGGTGCGGGAAATCGGGCGTGGCCCGGTGGTGATCCTGCTTCACGGTTTTGGCATGGACAGCCGCCACTGGTTGCCGATCATCTTGCCCCTGGCCCACCGGTTCCGCTTCGTGCTTCCCGACTTGCGAGGATTTGGTGGGTCTTCCCGTCTGACCTGCAGTGAACCCTGTGTACTGACCAGTCATGCCAGGGATCTTGACGCGGTGATTCGCGAATACAGCGTTGGCGAGCCGGTCGGGTTGGGCGGAATTTCCATGGGCGCGAGCACGTCATTGCGCTATATGGAACTGTTCGGCTCACGCGCGGTCCGTCACTATGTCCACATTGATCAGGCGCCACGGATTGCTCACGGTCCGGGCTGGCCCTGGGGTATTTTTGGCGAGCAGGGACCCCAGCGAATCCGTGGTTGGTGGCCCTTGCTGGAGCAACTGGAGCGGATTGATCCCGAGACGCCATATGCCGCGTTGCCAAAGAACCTGCGAAAGCAATTTCATGACGATCTGGCAGAATTCATGGAAATTGCCCTCAGCCGTCGCTGGATGAAATGGGCCGCCGGGCGTTTGATGCGAATCCCCGGTGTAGCCCAACAGCTGGTGCCGGTCGAGAACTGGTACACCCTGTACCAGCACATGCGGGCCTACGCCGAACGGGAATACGATTTCCGTTCATTCCTGCCTGAGCTGCTCGTGCCCACCACTGTGCTCGCTGGTCGTCGCTCGGAAATGTACCCCTGGCCAGGTCAGGCTGTCATGGCAGACCTGATCCCCGACGTCAGGCTGGTGACGCTTGAAAACAGCGGCCATGTCCCGTTAATCGATCAACCGATGGCCTGTATCCGGGCGCTTGGTCAGGCGTTTCAGTCCGCTTGATCACTTTGCGGGCGTCTGAATGGCGCCTGTCACCCTCCCCATCTTTGACAAAACCCCCCGCCTTGCCAAAGCTTGTAGAGGGCAATTAGCGGGTTCGTGATTGTCTGATTGCCAATCATGGAAGGTCTCCTCATGGACAACGTCGACGATGGCTCTGTTATCACGCGGCAAGGCTTGCAGTGCTTGCTGGATGCATTGGCACAGCGCGGGTATACGGTTGTAGGGCCGACCGTTCGGGACCAGGCCATTGTGTACGAAGAGCTCGCCCGCATCGAAGCGCTTCCCGCAGGCTGGACGGATGAACAGGACGGCGGCCTCTACCGACTGAAACGGCGTTCGGATGACGCATTGTTCGGGTATGCTGTGGGTCCCCACAGCTGGAAACGCTTTCTTCACCCACCCAAAGTGTCCCTATGGCAGGCGACCCGCAACGGGGATGAACTGCGTTTTGTTCCCGCCCGGGATGAGCCGCCCCGATACGCCTTCATCGGAGTGCGTGCCTGCGAACTGGCGGCCATCGGGATTCAGGATCGCGTACTGATGGGGGACGAGTATGCCGACCCCCATTATCGCTCACGTCGTGAGCAGGCTTTCCTCGTGGCGCTCAACTGCTCCGAGGCGGGCGGCACCTGCTTTTGCGATTCCATGAATACCGGGCCCGACGTCAAAGAAGGCTACGACCTGGTCCTCACTGAGCTTCTTGATGGTGACAACCACCTGTTCCTGATTCGGTCAGGCTCAGAGGAGGGGGCGGAAGTTCTGGCCGAATTGCCCCGGGAGCCTGCAACAGAGGCCCATCAGACAGCGGCCACTGCCGTGGTGGAGAAAACCCGCGGCCAGATGGGCCGGAGCATGCCGCAAACCGCCATTCCTGCCTTGCTGATGGATAACCTGGAGCATCCGCGCTGGGATGAGGTTGCCGACCGGTGTCTGAGCTGCTCTAACTGCACCATGGTTTGTCCCACCTGCTTCTGCACCACCGTGGAAGATACCTCAGATCTGGAGGGGGGCACCGCGGAGCGCAGCCGGCGTTGGGACTCCTGCTTTACGTCGGACTTTTCCTATATCCATGGTGGTAGTGTGCGCAATTCAACCCGGTCCCGCTATCGTCAGTGGATGACCCATAAGCTGGCCACCTGGGTGGACCAGTTTGGTACTTCGGGTTGTGTCGGTTGCGGCCGCTGCATTACCTGGTGCCCGGTGGGTATCGATATCACGGAGGAAGTTCATGCCATTCACGATGATGTGTCATCGAGGGACAAAGAATGAAAAACATTGCCCAGATCGTCTGCGAGCATCCGTTCTTTCACGGTTTGGACGGCGAGTTCTGTGATCTGGTCTGCGGCTGCGCCCGCAATGTCCGGTTCAACCCGGGTGAATACCTGTTTCACGAAGGCGGAGACGCCGATTACCTCTATCTGATCCGCTTTGGCCAGGTGGCGCTGGAAATCGCGGTGCCGGGAAAACCGTCGGTGCGTTTTCAGACTCTCCATGACGGTGATCTGGTGGGAGTATCCTGGGTTCTGCCACCCTATCATTGGGCCTACGATGCCCGCGCCATCACGCTGACCCGTGCCATTGCTATGGACGCGCACTGTCTGAGGAAGAAGTGTGATGACGACCCGGTTCTGGGCTACGACGTTATGAAGCGCCTGCTGCCGATTCTGACCAGCCGGCTGCACGCGACACAAATGCAGATTCTGGACGTTTATGGTACGCCGGAGCAGCCCGAGTGATTTCAGATGACTTCATGGTGCCCGAGCCGGTTCGTGTTCTGCGTAAACAGCAAGAACTGGAGACTACCTGGACGTTGGAGCTGGAGCCCGGTGGGGCCGGTCGTCGCCCCTTTTTACCGGGGCAGTTCAACATGCTCTATATGTTCGGTGTGGGGGAAGTGCCCATCAGTCTGAGCGGTGATGCCGGACAGACAGAGACTCTGATCCATACAGTGCGGGCGGTGGGGCCGGTCTCCAACAAGCTGGCGGCTTTGAAACCGATGGATGCGGTTGGCCTGCGTGGTCCATTTGGTGTCGGCTGGCCGATGACGGCAGGCGAGGGCGCGGATCTGCTGATCGTGGCTGGTGGGTTAGGGCTGGCCCCCTTGCGACCGGCTATCTATCACGTGTTGCGCCATCGGGAGAGGTACGGCCGGGTGATCCTGCTATACGGCACACGCAGTCCCGAGGATATCCTCTATGCCGGGCAACTGGAGGAATGGAACAAACGTCCGGACGTTGAAGTTCATATTACGGTGGACCATGCCGGTGGTGACTGGCTGGGCAAGATTGGCGTGGTTCCTTCGCTGGTGCCATCGCTGGATTTTGACCCTGAAGACACCGTGGCCATGGTGTGCGGGCCGGAAGTCATGATGCGTTTCACGGTCAATGCATTGCGGGATGCCGGTGTTGAGGACGAGTCCATTTACCTGTCCATGGAACGAAATATGAAATGCGCGCTCGGACATTGTGGTCATTGCCAGTTCGGATCGACCTTTGTCTGTAAAGACGGTCCGGTGCTGTCGTTTGACCGGCTCCGCGGATTACTGAGCCTCAAGGAGTTTTGATATGGCGCGCTCCGATCACAAGCCACGCCTCGGTGTCTGGAAGTTTGCTTCGTGCGATGGCTGCCAGCTGACGTTGCTGGATTGTGAGGATGAATTGCTTCAGGTCGCCGGGGCGGTCGATATTGCCTATTTCCCGGAAGCCACCCGTGGCAGTGTCCGTGGCACGTACGATCTGTCCCTGGTGGAAGGCTCCATCACCACGCTCCACGACGCCGAGCGTATTCAGGATGTGCGTCGACGCTCGCGAACGCTGGTGACCATCGGGGCCTGTGCCACCGCCGGCGGTATTCAGGCGTTGCGTAATTTCGCCGATATTGACGATTTTATGGCGGCTGTCTATGCGCACCCCGAGTACATTGAGACATTGTCCACCTCCACACCCATTGCCGATCATGTGCCGGTGGATTTCGAACTGCGAGGCTGCCCCATCAGCAAACAGCAGTTACTGGAGGTGGTGTCGGCGTACCTGTGCGGACGGCGACCGGTCACGCCGGCCCATAGCGTCTGTCTGGATTGTAAGCTCAGGGGCAACGTCTGCGTCATGGTGGCTCATGGAACGCCCTGCCTGGGGCCGATGACCCACAGCGGCTGCAACGCCCTGTGTCCGTCCTATAATCGGGGGTGCTACGGTTGTTATGGGCCCAAGGAAAACCCCAACGCGCCTGCTCTGAGTGAGCGCCTGGATCAACTGGGCATGGGCCGGGCGGAACGGTTGCGCTTTTACCGGACGTTCAACGCCTGGGCCGGGCCGTTCCGTGAGGAGAGCGAACGTCATGAGCCGTAAAACCATCAAGGTGGATTACCTGGCGCGGGTCGAGGGCGAGGGCGCCTTAAACGTGACGATCCGGAACGGCCAGGTCAGCAAGGCGGAGTTGCGTATTTTCGAGCCGCCGCGCTTTTTCGAGGCGTTTCTGCGCGGGCGCGACTATGCGGAGGCGCCCGATGTAACTGCCCGCATCTGTGGTATCTGTCCGGTGGCCTACCAGATGAGCGCTGTTCATGCGATGGAGAACGCGCTCGGCATTGAGGTGGAAGGCCAGCTGCGGGCATTGCGGCGATTGTTGTACTGTGGCGAATGGATCGAAAGCCACGCTCTCCACATTTACATGCTGCATGCCCCCGATTTCCTGGGGTACGCCGGGGCGGTGGATATGGCGAGGGATCACCCCGACATCGTCAAACGGGGGCTGTCCCTGAAAAAAGCGGGTAATGCCATCATGAGCCTGTTGGGCGGTCGGGAAATTCATCCCATCAATGTGCGGGTGGGGGGATTCTACCGAACGCCGACCCGCAAGGAACTGGAACCGCTGGCAGAAACCCTGAAACAGGCCCGAGAGGACGCGCTGGCAACTGTGCGCTGGACCGCCGGGCTGTACATGCCGGAAGCCGAGCGGGACTACCATCTGGTTGCGCTGCACCATCCGGATGAGTACGCCATGAATACCGGGCGTATTATTTCCAATCGTGGGCTGGATATCGCTGTCGAGGACTACAATCGCCACTTTGTGGAGTCCCACGTGCTACGCTCCACGGCGCTGCACTCGCACCTGCGCGAGCATGATTGCTATCTGGTCGGCCCCCTGGCGCGCTACAGCCTTAATTACGACCAGCTCTCATACCTGGCCCGGGAGGCGGCCAAAGAAGCCGGTCTGGGTGTGACCTGCACCAACCCGTTTCAGAGCATTGTGGTGCGCAGCGTCGAGGTGGTGTATGCCTGCGATGAGGCCCTGCGCATCATCGACGAATACCAGGAACCGGAACGGCCGTTCGAGACGGCCGAGCCGAAGGCCTCGGAGGGGGGCGGGTGCACCGAGGCCCCGCGGGGACTGCTGTTTCACCGTTACCGGCTCGATGAGAACGGCGGCATCCTTGAGGCGCAGATTGTGCCACCCACGGCGCAGAACCAGCCGAGCATCGAGGCCGACCTGAAAGACCTGGTGGGTGGCTGGCTCGATTTGCCGGCCGACACCCTCCGCGAACGTTGTGAGCAGACCATCCGCAACTACGATCCCTGCATCTCCTGTGCAACGCATTTTCTCAAGCTGGATGTCCGCCATGAGTGATGTCTCTGGTCCCATCAGGGTTATCGGTATCGGCAACCGGGACCGGGGGGACGATGCTCTTGGCCCGCTGGTGGTGGACGCCCTTCGTGATCGATTGCCGGCAACCGTCAGCGCGGTTGAGCACAGTGGCGAAGTGGCCGGGCTCGTGGACCTGATCAGTGGCGCTGACGCGGTGTACCTGGTCGACGCCGCCGTCATGGGGCTTGATCCGGGCAGCTCTCGGGAATTCGACGCCAGCACTTCACCGTTGCCAGCTTTGGGGGGCGCGTTTTCGTCCCATGCGCTGGGGCTATCGGAAGCAATTGAGTTGGCCCGAGCGCTTGATGCGCTGCCTTCGGTATGCCGGGTGTTTGCAGTGGAGGCAACCAGCTTCGAAGCCGGTGAAGGGCTGTCACCACCGGTGGCGGACACGCTGCCCCGGGTGACTCAGGCAGTGATTGACAGGATCAGACAGGAGAGTGGTCATGCATGAAACGGCACTGGTCAAGAATCTGATTCACCGGGTCGAAACGGTGTGCGCGGACGAGAACGCCGAACGGGTCGTGGAAGTGGCAGTATGGCTGGGTGCGCTGTGTCATATGTCCCCGGAGCATTTCACCGATCACTTCCGTCAGGAGGCAGCGGGAACCTGCGCTGAGCAGGCCCATCTCAGGATTGAAACGTCCGACGACATCAACCATCCCCAGGCCCAGGATGTCCTGTTACAGAGTCTGGAGCTGGAGCTGGAGACGGAGGATGAGGCCGGCCCATGACTGACGGCTGCCGGGTCGAAGCCGCGCCAGTGCGTTGGCGTGTCCAGATTCATGGCCTGGTACAGGGTGTGGGATTTCGACCGTTTGTCTATCGACTGGCGACGGGGCTGGGGCTGTCCGGGTGGGTGAGTAACACCCCGGAGGGCGTGGTTGTAGAGGCTGAGGGACACCCGGAGGCGCTGCAGAATCTGGTGTCCGGGCTGAAACAGCAAGCCCCGGTCAATGCTCGCGTGGAGGCAGTGTGCGCGGAACCGATAGCCCGGTCCACGGGGTTGGAAGCGGGTAGAGAGTTCCGCGTGTGCGAGAGTCAGGAGCAGGGCACTGCTGCTACACGGTTACCTGTGGATCTCGCTCCCTGTCGTCAGTGCATCGAGGAACTGCACGATCCCGGCAACCGGCGTTACCGATACCCCTTTATCAATTGCACGGATTGCGGTCCCCGCTACAGTCTGATCGAGGGGTTGCCTTATGACCGTGCCCGAACGGCGATGAGGTATTTTCAAATGTGTTCCCATTGTCTGGCGGAGTATCACGATCCAGCCAGTCGGCGCTTTCATGCCGAGCCCAATGCCTGCCCGGACTGCGGTCCCCGTGTCGCCTTTTGTCAGCCTGATGGCACGGTGCTGGCAGAGGATGAGGCCGCCGTGTCCGAAGCGGTCCGCCGTCTGGCAAAGGGTGACATCATCGCGCTCAAGGGGCTGGGCGGGTTCCAGCTGTTGGCTGATGCTCGCAGCACTCGCGTGGTTCAGACCCTGCGCGAACGAAAGCACCGGCCACGAAAGCCCCTGGCGGTCATGTTCGATTCGTTGGCGTCATTGCAGCAGGTGTGCCCGGTCTCTGCATCGGAAAGCCAGCTGCTCACGGGTCCGGAGCGGCCCATAGTGCTGCTCCGTACGCCTGACTATCATCTGGCCGCCAACCTGGCGCCAGGCAGGGCGGATCTCGGTGTGATGCTACCCTGCACGCCGCTACATGAGCTACTGCTCGGCGATCTGGGGTTTCCGGTGGTCGCGACCAGTGGCAACCTGAGTGGCGAACCGATTGCCATCGATAACCAGGAAGCCTATGCCCGCCTGGGCGCGATTGCCGATGGATTTCTGGTACACGACCGCCCGATTCTGCGACCGCTGGATGATTCCGTCATTCGCGTGTTGGCAGGGCAGCCCCAGATACTCCGGCGGGCCCGCGGCTATTCGCCGAATCTGAGCCTCCCCCGGCCTGTACCAGTCGGGTGGGCGGCGACCGGTGGCCATCTCAAATCCACCGTGGCCCTGAGTACCGGCTCCGGGGTGGTACTGAGCCAGCATCTGGGTGATATGAACAGTGCCCTGGGGCGTGATGGTTTTGTCCTTACGGTGGACGGCCTGCAGACACTGTTCGCAACTGAGCCCCAGTGCTGGGTCCACGATGCCCATCCGGATTACTTCACAACACGCTACGCACAGGACCGAGGTAATGTGCCGTGTGCGGTCCAGCACCATGTTGGGCACATTGCCGCGGTGATGGCTGAACATGGGATCAGTGAGCCGGTGCTTGGAGTGGCGTGGGACGGCAGTGGGCTTGGCGACGATAACACTCTGTGGGGCGGGGAGTTCCTGCGCCTGGACTCACAGGGATACGAGCGCGTGGCACATCTGCGGCAGTTCCGCCTGCCGGGTGGCGAGGCGGCCATGGGAGAACCCCGGCGTTCGGCCCTGGGGCTGTTATACGCGTTACTGGGTGATCAGGTCATGGAATGTGAGGAACTGGCGCCGGTAAGCAGTTTTACCCTGACGGAACGAAAGCTCTTGATCCAGTCGCTCAGTGCCGGCCTGAACGCGCCGGAAACCTCAAGTGTGGGGCGACTGTTTGACGCGGTGGCGGCCTTGTCTGGCATTTGCCAGCAGGCGAGTTACGAGGGGCAGGCGGCGGGCGAGCTGGAGGCGGCCCGTGGTCGCAATTACTGGGCATCGCCCTATCCGTTCGAGCTGTCGGCACCGGAGGCAGGCCGCCCCTGGCAGGTGGATTGGGCGCCGGCGATTCATGCGCTGTTGGACGACGTCCGGCGTGGCCGACCAGTGTCCGGGATATCTGCCGCCTTTCACCAGGGGCTGGTCAACGTCATTGTGGCGGTGGCCAGACAGGCTAAACTGTCGAGAGTTGTGCTGGCTGGCGGGTGTTTCCAGAACGCCTGCCTGCTGGAGTCGACCATAACAGCCCTTGAGGGCGCCGGATTCCAGGTGTTCTGGCCGTGCCGGATACCGCCTAATGATGGCGGGCTGGCGCTGGGTCAGTTGGCCTGGGCAAGCAGAGCGCTTTGGGGCAGGGAGGGGGCATGTGTTTGGCCGTACCGGGACGCCTGATCAGTATTGATGGCGAGGATCCGCTTACCCGTCAGGGGCGCGTCGATTTTGGCGGTGTTATCAAGTCAGTCAATCTGGCCTACGTGCCCGAGGTGCAAGAGCAGGACTATGTGCTGGTGCATGTGGGATTTGCCATTACCATCGTCGACCCGCGCGAGGCCGAGCGTGTATTCGAGTACCTCCGCACCCTGGAACAGGAGGCGGACGAGCCGCAATGAAGTACCGTGACGAATACCGCACTGCAGATGCCGCCCGCGGGTATGCGGATGCCATCGCCCGCATCACCACAAGGCCCTGGACCCTCATGGAAGTCTGTGGGGGGCAGACCCACGCCATCGTGCGCTTCGGGATCGATCAGCTGCTGCCGGACACAATCTCCCTGATCCATGGCCCCGGATGCCCGGTGTGTGTGACCCCCATCGCCTACATTGACAAGGCTTTGGAAATTGCCGGACTCCCCGGGGTCATTCTCTGCACCTTCGGCGATATGCTGCGGGTGCCCGGGACGCATTCGGATCTGTCTGCTGCCCGGGCGCGGGGGGCGGATGTCCGGGTGGTGTATTCGCCTCTGGAAGCACTGACGGTGGCCAGAGAGAACCCTGGCCATGAGGTGGTTTTCTTTGCGGTCGGATTTGAAACCACGGCCCCGGCCAATGCCATGGCGGTGTATCAGGCCGAGCGGGCAGGGCTTGAGAATTTCTCGGTGCTGGTCTCCCAGGTGCTGGTGCCACCGGCCATTCGCGCCTTGCTGGAACGCCCGGGCAATCAGGTTCAGGGATTTCTGGCCGCGGGCCACGTCTGCACCATTACCGGGTATGAAGCTTACGAGCCCATTGCCCTTGAGCACGGTGTTCCCATTGTCGTGACCGGCTTCGAACCCCTGGATATCCTGGAGGGGGTGTACCGCTGCGTGCGCCAGCTGGAGCGAGGTGAGAGCTGTGTTGAAAACCAGTACAGCCGCGCCGTCCGCCGCCCGGGTAATGCCATGGCCCGGCATGTGATGCAGGCAGTCTTCCAGGTGGTGCCCAGGCAATGGCGGGGCATGGGAGGCATCCCGGAGAGTGGGCTGGGGGTGTCGCCGGCCTACAGATCCTTCGATGCAGAAGCCCGTTTCGGCACCGTGAACGGCGAGGCTGAGGCGCAGGGCGAATGCCTCAGTGGGGCCGTGTTGCGGGGCGAAATCCGCCCTGACCAATGCCCCGCCTTCGGCACCCGCTGTACTCCGGAGCGTCCGCTTGGGGTGACGATGGTGTCCGAGGAGGGCGCCTGTGCCGCCTATTACCGTTATCGCCGACCGGTGGGAGATCAAGCGAGTGACTGACAGCTGCAACAATCGATGCCCACCGTTGAACGATGATCATGATGTGGTAAAGATGGCCCACGGTGGTGGCGGTCGGGCGATGGCGCAGTTGCTTGATGATGTTTTTCGCCCGGCATTTGATAACCCCTGGCTGGCAAAACAGCACGACGGCGCGGTGGTGGAGATGCCCGGAGCCATGGCGTTCACGACGGACTCATACGTGGTACGGCCGCTGTTCTTTCCGGGCTCTGATATCGGAACCATGGCGGTACATGGCACAGTCAACGACCTCGCCATGTGCGGAGCCAGGCCGCAATACCTGAGCGCCGGTTTTATTCTCGAAGAAGGTCTTCCTCTGGCCACGTTGCGCCGAGTCGTGGATTCCATGGCGGCCGCAGCTGTCGAAGCAGGCGTGCAGATAGTGACCGGCGATTTGAAGGTAGTGGAACGGGGCAAGGCAGATGGCGTGTACATCAACACCGCTGGGGTCGGGAAAGTGGTAGCCCCTAAACCTGTGGAACCCACCCGGATACAGCCCGGTGACCGGATTCTGCTCAGTGGCGATCTTGGACGTCACGGCGTCGCGGTGATGACGGCACGGGAGAAACTGGAGCTGGAATCAGCGATTGAGAGCGATTGCGCTTCAGTTGTACAGCCGGTCCTGGCATTGCTGGAAGAAGGGATAGACGTTCGCTGTCTCCGTGACCTCACTCGCGGAGGACTCGCCAGTGCACTGGTGGAAGTAGCGGAAAGTGCCGGTCTGGCAGCAGAGATCCGGGAAGTGGATATTCCGGTGCGGGAGGACGTATCGGCGTTTTGCGACCTGCTGGGGCTGGATCCCCTGCATGTGGCCAACGAGGGCCGCTTTATCGCCATCGTGGCCGAGCAGGATGTGGCTAGGGCAACTGACATTCTCAGGCGGTATCCGGTGAGCCAGGGGGCGGTTGAGATCGGCCATTTCGTGCAAGGAGCCGCCGGATTGGTAACAGCATCCAGCATGATCGGTGCCAGCCGGGTGATTGACCGACTTTCCGGAGAGCAACTGCCCCGTATCTGTTAGGCCGACATCCCGTGACACATCGCGCCCCTGGCCGTTGAGGTAGCGAGTAAACAACTTGACGGGAAAGGGGCGTGCTGGGATCTTTGTGCCTATTGCGTTTCCAAACACTCACTTTAATGCCAGCTTTTCAGGAGAACAGGCCTGTGACCGATCTTGTTAGTTATGAACTGAATGACGGAATTGCCACGATTACGATAGCCAATGGTAAGGCCAACGTCTTGAGCCATGAGGTATTCGAGGGCCTGAATAGCGCACTGGATCAGGCGGAACAGGACAAGGCCGTCGTTATCCTGACCGGTCAGCCCGGTATATTTTCCGCTGGCTACGACCTGAAAGAGATGCAAAAGGGTCCCAAGGAAGCCGCCACACTGGTGAAGGTCGGTTCCACATTGACGCGCCGCCTGGCAGCCTTCCCCCTTCCGGTGATTGGCGCCTGCAGTGGTCACGCGATCGCTAAAGGCGCGTTCATCCTGTTGTCTGTGGATCACCGCATCGGGGTTGAAGGGCCGTTCAAGCTGGGCCTGAATGAGGTGGCCATCGGCATGACCATGCACCACGCAGGCATCGAGATTGCCCGTCATCGTCTGGCGCCGGCGCACTTCTACCGCTCCGTGGTGAATGCGGAAATCTACAACCCGGAAGGCGCCGTCGAGGCCGGTTTTCTGGATGAGGTGGTACCCCAGGATGCACTGCTTGAGCGGGCAGGGGCACTGGCCACCCAGTTCAAGCAGCTCAACATGCGTGCGCACCGCGAGACCAAAGTAAAAGCCAAGGCGGACTACCTGGCGTTGCTGGACCGTTGTATCCAGCAGGACGCCGAGAGTCTGGGGTTGAACGGCTGAGAGTCCTGTCCCGGTTGCCGGGTGGCTAGTTACCCGGCTGTTGATTATCCCTTCTGAAAGGCATCGTTCAGAGCCTGCAGGTGGTTCCGCAAGGTTGGCTCGAACGCCATTTTGAAGACCGTCAACGGTGGTTGCTCCATGGCCTTGCGCGCGGCTTCCGGCGGGTGGGTCATATGCCAGCACCCGATCAGCGCCTGCTGGCACTGCATCAGGAACTGAAAGCAGGCGGCCTCATCGCGACCGCTGGCGGACTTGATGGGTTCTGCCAGTAGCCGTGACTGTTCCAGAAGGAACAGTTTGAAATTACGGGCCTCCTGCTCGGTCAGCCCGGTTTCCAGGGCGATGTGCAAGATGGCGTTCAGGCTGCAGAAGAGCGGGTGTGCGATCAACAGATCGGCCAGGTCATCCGGCAGGTTGATGGCTTCCCTGGATTGTGCGTCCTGCACCAGGGCGTTAAAGGCGCGCTGGTATACGGCAATGAACAGCAGCTCCTTGCTTCTGAAATAACGGTACAGCGCAGCCTTGGTCAGTCCGCTGGCCGCAGCAACGTCCGCCAGTGTCAGTTGGTCGTAGCGGCGGCTGACGAATAGCTCTGCCGCCGCATCAAGAATCTGCTGTTCCCGGGTGATCTTTTCCGCTTCCGTGCGTGCTCGTTTTTTACCACCGCAAAGCCTGCTCTTCATAGTGTCTCTATGCCTGTAACCAGCCTGCAATGCGCCGGTTAATGAGTCGGGGAGAAATTTTGCCCAACCATACCATTAACCGGTTACGCAGTCCCGGAATGACAATGGCGCTGCGGCGCTTGGCGAGCGCCTGTTTCACGACGGCTTCAGCCGACATGGCGCCGGCCTTGAACAGCTTGGTGTTGGTCATGTTGGCTTCAGCCGCGAACTCTGATTCGGTCGCTCCGGGGCACAGGGCATTGACTGCCACGCCTGAATCCCGCAACTCCTCATGCAGAGCTTCGGAGAAGGACAGCACAAAAGCCTTGGTGGCGTAGTAGATTGCCATGTTGGGGCCGGCCTGGAACGCGGCGGTAGACGCGACATTGATAATGAAGCTGCCCTGGTTTTTCTTCAGGTTGGGCAAGAGCTTCCAGGTGAGTGATACCAGTGAAGCCACGTTCACCTGGATCATGTTGAGCTGACGTTCCAGAGAAAGCTCTGTAAAGGCACCCCGGTCACCAAAACCGGCGTTGTTTACCAGGCCGCCAAGCTTCCAGCCGGAGGATGCGACCGCTGCGGCAACCTTTTCGGCGCCGTCCGCTGCGGCCAGGTCTGCGGCCAGAACTTCAACGGACACACCATGCTGTACAGACAACTCACTGGCCAGAGCGGTCAGGCGATCTTCACGTCGGGCCACGAGAATCAGGTTCTGTTTTTCCGCAGCAAGTTCGCGGGCAAACACTTCGCCAATGCCGGCGCTGGCGCCAGTGATCAGGACATAGTTCATGGTTTCTGCCTCATTAAGTGAACGATGGTCACTTAATATACGACAGCCTTCATTCGGTGTAAATAACCTCCGGTCACTTATTTCATTGAACCTGGTCGGTGGTGGGTGAGCCCCAGTGCTCGTGATGTGGATAGAAAAGCTACGCAACTGACTGGAAAATATCCAAAAATTGGCGAACTCTCTATATGAGGTCTACCCTAGGGCATAGGCATGCAAGGGAGAATGCTCAGCCATGGAGTCAGAGACGTCCGGTTTACCCCGATTTATGGCACTCGCCCGCCGGTTATTCTTTGCCAGTTCGACGTCAGGCGGAGGCAACGTTGAAGCGGTGCCATCCGATGTTGCACGCAGGATTACTCTGGGTGTACTGGTGTTTGCTGCCCTGTTGTTCGCACTGCTGATTTTCCTGATTATTACCTTTGCCCATCGATCCATAGAGCAGGAGCTGACCAGGAACAATGCCTCAATGGTAGGGCTGGTCCAGCAAGTGGTCGCTGAGTACTTTTCCTCGTTTTCAGACATGGGGGTACTGGTATCAGAGCGTCCAGACCTGATTGATGCCGTTCGTGAGCGCGACGTGGAGCGGGTGCGGGCACACCTGCGGGCCCTGGTAGCAAGCCATCCCGACAACAGTCGGGCATTCATTGCCGATGCTGACGGTGTGTTGCGCTATGACTACCCGGTGGATACCAGCGTCCTGGGACAGGATTTCTCATACCGGGACTGGTACCGGGGAGTGTCTGAGGACCAGCGCCCCTACCTGTCGCTGATCTATCAACGTGTTGCCCTGGATGCCCCCTACGTAGTGGCCCTGGCGACGCCCATCAGTAGCGACGGCGACACCCTTGGTTATCTGGTCTACCAGCGAACGGTTCAGGGCCTCGCCGCCTGGATCGCCCGTTACCGCCCTCGACCAGGGGCCATCCGGATGATTGATCGGCAGGGTACAACGGCACAGATCCACGCAGACGCCCCAAGTCATCTGTGGGCGGAGCATGAACTGGTACACCTTGCACTGGCTGGCGGCACAGGCACGGGCCATGGGGTTGATCCAGAGAATGGAGAGGAAAGCCTGATCAGTTATGGGCCGGTGGAGCCGTTTGGTTGGGCGGTCGTGGTCAGCCGGCCATGGATTGCGATCTTTGCTACCGCCCGCGAGTTGGGCTGGCATATTGTTGGCTTTGCCCTGCTGGCCCTTTTGATCATAGGGGTGATGGGCTATTTCTGGCTGCGTACTCTCATGCAGTACCAGCGTTCACTGGAGGTCAGGAATGAGGTGGTCAACGACTATGCAGAGAAGCTCCAGGCCGCGAATAAGGAACTGGAGTCGTTCACCTATTCAGTGTCCCATGACCTGAGGTCGCCCTTGCGTGCCATGGATGGCTTCTCCCGGATACTTGCCGAGGAATATCGGGCAGAGTTACCTGAAAAAGCCCGCCGCTATGTTGGCCTGGTACGTGAAAATGCCGTCCATATGGGGCAATTGGTGGATGACTTGCTGGCCTTTTCCCGGCTGGGTCGTCACAGCCTTAAGATCCAGTCAGTAGATCCTAATCCGATTGTCAGTGCGGTGCTTGAAGAGATCGTCACTGAGGAGGATCAAAACAGTGAGATCCAGCGCCAGGATCTGGAGGCGTGTCGTGCCGATGCCAGCCTGTTGAGACAGGTATTCAGTAACCTGATCAGCAATGCACTCAAATACAGCCGCAAGAGTGAGCACCCGAAAATCACCATCGGCTGTGAGACCGAAGGTGATGAGGTTGTTTACTACGTCATGGACAATGGCGTGGGCTTTGACATGGCTTATGCGCACAAGCTTTTCGGGGTATTCCAGAGGCTTCATCGCGCGGAGGATTTTCCCGGAACCGGGGTGGGGCTGGCCATTGTTCACCGTATTGTCGACCGGCACGGCGGCCGGATCTGGGCCGAAGCCAGGCCCGATCATGGCGCCACCTTCTACTTTTCTCTGGGGGCCTCACAATGAGCACACAGCCTTTACGTATCCTGTTGGTGGAAGATAACCCGAACGATCTGGAGCTGACCATGCACGCCCTCAGCGCCAGCAAACTCAGCAATCCCGTAGTGGTGGCCCGCGATGGAGCCGAGGCATTGGAGCAGCTGTTTGGCAAGGAGGGTCAGGCAACGCCGCCGGAGCCACCCCAGCTGATTCTGCTGGACCTGAAGCTACCCAAAGTGGATGGGCTGGAGGTGCTTGAGCGTATCAAGGGCGATGCTCGTACGCGGACCATCCCGGTTGTGGTTCTGACCTCGTCCAGTGAGGGACCGGATATTGACCGGGCCTATCGCTTGGGGGTCAACAGTTACATCGTTAAGCCCGTGGATTTCGGGCAGTTTTGCAACACCGTCAAACAACTGGGCATGTACTGGTTGCTACTGAACCAACCCGTTTAAAGGAATAAATCCTCGCAGGAGCACAGAGGGCCTATGACTCGCCCAATTCGAGTATTGATGCTGGAAGATAACACCGGTGACGCGGAGCTTACGATTCATGAGCTTCAGCGGGCCGGTTTTGAGCCGGACTGGGTGCGGGTGGACACGGAACAGGCATTTGTCCAGCGCCTGGATCCGGACCTTGACCTGATAATCGCGGACTTCCAACTGCCCCAGTTTAACGGCCTGGAAGCCCTGCACCATGTGCGGACGCGGAATCTGGACGTGCCGGTTATTATCGTGTCCGGCACCATTGGGGAGGAGATGGCGGTGCGGCTCATCAAGGAAGGGGCTGCTGATTATCTGCTGAAGGATCGCCTGGCCCGCCTGGGCGTGGCTGTCGGTCAGGCGCTGGATGCGCACCGGCAGCGAGTGGAAAAAAGACGGGCCGAGCAGGCTATTCTGCGGATGAACCGTATTCGCGCCGTGCTCAGTGGTATCAATGCCACGATTGTCCGTGTGCGTGACCGCAGCCAGCTCCTGGCCCAGGGCTGCGAGATTGTGCGTACCCGTGGTGAGTTTGAGCATGTGTGGATCGGATTGTGTGAACCTTCGGGGGTTGACCTGTACTGGATCGACCCGGAGGGAAGCGATGTGCCCAATGCCGCTCCCCCGCCGCCCCTTGAGCAGCTGGCAACGCTGGCGCTGGATCGGGGGCGACCGGTGTTCCGCAGCGATCATGAGGACGGGGCGGAGGGGCATGCCGTCGCCGTGCTGCCGATGGAGCACCTGGACAAGTGGATTGGCGTCCTTGGCCTGAGCGCTAATCGCGATCTGGACAACGAGGAGCTGTCGATGCTGGTGGAGGTGGCTGCGGACCTCGCCTTCGCCCTGGACTACATCGACAAGGCCTCTCGTCTTGACTGCCTGGCATATTACGACCCGGTTACCGGACTCCCCAACCGGCGCCTGTTGAGCGAACGTCTGGAGCAGGCCATGCAGATGTCGATCGAAAAGTCGGCGTCCGCGGTGGCCGTGGTCGGATTTGATCAGTTGTCGAGTATGATCGAGACCTTTGGGCAGTCTGTGGTTGATGATCTCTGCCGGTCGATTGCCAAGCGGCTGGAGCACACCCTGGGTACGCGAAAAGTGCTTGCCCATTTCGGGGCCGGTGTGTTTGCGGTGATGTTTCCCGGACAAATAGCGGGTGCGGCACTGGGGCACGCTATCGAGGCCAGTATCATGGACCCGCTGTCGGAGCCGTTCGAGCTACATGGCAAGGAACTGCGGCTGTCCGTTCGCGTCGGGATTGCTGTGGCTCCGGGGGATGGGCTGGAGGCCGAGATCCTGTTGCACAATGCCGAAGCTGCCCTGATCAAGTGCCGTGATTCCCAGGAGCACTATTCGTTTTATTCCCAGGAAATACATCAGCGCATGAGCCGTAAGCTGAACCTGGAAAACCGACTCCGAGTTGCCCTGGAGAAGGATCAGTTCGTCCTGTTCTACCAGCCGAAGGTTGATTCGAAAACCGGAGAGCTGACTGGGGTAGAAGCGCTGTTGCGCTGGGAGGACCCGGAACGGGGGTTGGTAGCGCCCGGCGAGTTCATTCCGTTGCTGGAAGAAACCGGGTTGATCGTTGAGGTAGGCAACTGGGTCATCGGTAGGGCCGTGGCCGATTACCGGGACTGGCGGGCGAGGGGCATTGGTATACCCATGGTGGCGGTGAATGTGTCCCCCAGGCAATTACGGGACAAACATTTCGTCGACCTCATCGGGCACGCCGTGGATGAGGTTGGGGAAGGTCACCTGGAACTGGAAATCACCGAGAGTGTCCTCATGGAGGATACCGAGGGTAGCATCAAGACCCTCGGTATCCTGCGCGAACTTGGTGCCAAAGTTGCGATCGATGACTTTGGTACGGGGTACTCGTCGCTGAGTTACCTTAGCCGAATGCCCGTTACCGCGCTGAAGATCGACCAATCCTTTGTCTTCAGCATGACCAAGGGGCCGAATGACCTGGCGATCGTTACCAGCATCATCTCTTTGGCTCATTCTATGAACCTGATGGTGATTGCCGAAGGTGTGGAAACCGAGGAGCAGGCCCGGCTTCTGCGCCTGTTACGCTGTGACCAGATGCAGGGTTACCTGTACGGCAGGCCAAACCGATCCGTGCCGTTGCCCTCGCGTTGACTCCGATCAACCTTGCGATATCCAGATCAGTGCTACTCTGATAACACATACATAGGAAAGAGGCCTCGTCATGGACAAAGGTTCCCAAAGCATTGTTGTTGCCTGTGATGGTTCGGATCAATCACTAAGCGCGGCAAAAATGGCCGCTGACCTGGCTGATGCCACGGGCCACCCACTGAAACTGTTAGCGGTGTCACCTTATTCACAGACCGAGACACTGGTGATTGCCGGCTACGAGCAAACCAAGGTTGATGCTGCCAAGGAACAATATGGCCGCAAAGTATTCGATGCTACGAAGAAGGCCCTGGGTGGTCGGGCTGACTCTGCGGAAGAGATTCTACTTAGCGGAGATCCGGCGCATGAAATCATCGAGTACATACACAGCAATTCAGGCACTCACCTGGTGCTGGGTCGACGCGGTTACTCGGCGGTGCGCAGTCTTACCCTTGGCAGCGTAAGCGAAAAAATAGTCAGGCACGCCACCGGCCCCGTTACCGTGGTAGGGCCATAGACCCGTCCCGGGCTTTCGCTCTCCATGGGAGAATAGCGGCAAGGGGGAATGAATATGCGGCGCTTTATACGTCACCCCACGGATTTCCCGATCCTTGTGTTCTCAAAGGATGGCTCCCATGGCGACGAGGCCAGCTTGTGTGACATCAGCCAAGGTGGTCTGGCCTGCAGTCTCCAAAGAAAGTTCCGGCTTGGGGAGTCGGTTGCGCTGGGGATTCCATCATTACAACAGGATTACCGGATCTCCGGCCAGATTGTGAGATGCAGACGCTGCAGTAAGGGCTACCGGGTCGGCATCCAGTTCAGCGATGAAACCGAGGCCTTTAAAAGCAAAATGGTAGAGCAGGTGTGTCAGATAGAGCACTTCCGCCGGGAGCTCTGCCGGGATGGCTGTGAAATGGACATTGAGACTGCGGCGCGTGAATGGATTGAGCGCTATGGTAGTCAATTTGCGGATATCTTTTCAGGATAGATAACCGTGGGCTCACGGAGGCGTGTTATTGGAAGTATTTGAGCTCGTGTTCAAAGCATGGTTATGGCCTGGGTTATCGGCAGTTCTTGCCGTGGTCGTTACGTTTGTAATCTACCGGCTGGCTCTGGTACTGGTTCGTCATTTCTCTGAGTCGAGAGCGGTGCCGAGGTTGTTTCTCGATGCTGCGGCCAGGGCCCTTGGGGTGGTGGTCTGTCTCCTGGCACTGACGGGGTCGTTAAAGGCAGCGCCGGACGATTTGCCATGGTTGGCCGGGATTCAGCAAGTCACGACTTTATTGCTCATTCTTGCGTTGACTTGGGCGGCGGTTCGGCTGACCTCCGCCATTGGCGATGTCATTGTTGTACTGAACCCGGCACTGGAGGGCCAGTGGAAGCGGGCCCGCAAAGTGGAAACCCAAACCCGATTCCTGGTCCGGGCACTGAACATCCTCATCGTGATTATTGGTTTGGGCGCGGCCCTGATGACCTTTGAGTCGGTTCAGCATATGGGGGCGAGCCTGCTCGCTTCCGCCGGTGTTGGCGGCCTTATTCTCGGCTTTGCCGCTCGGCCGGTGCTGAGCAACCTGCTGGCCGGGATGCAGATTGCACTCACACAGCCATTTCGTATAGACGATGTGCTGCATGTACAGGGCGAGTGGTGCTGGGTGGAGGAGGTGACTGCCACCTATGTCGTGTTAAGGGTCTGGGACCTGCGCCGGCTGGTTGTCCCGTTACAATGGTTTATTGAGAACCCGTTCCAGAACTGGTCCAGAAACAGTTCGGATTTGCTGGGCACGGTGTTTGTCTGGGTGGATTACACCATGCCGGTAGAGCCACTTCGACAGGAGTTCAACCGTTTATTAGGTGAGTCGAATCTTTGGGACGGTAAATTGGCGACGGTGCAGGTCACGGACACCAGTGACCAGGCCATGCAGGTGCGGTTTCTGATGAGCGCCTCAAGCTCCAGCAATAACTGGGACTTGAGGTGCGCTGTCCGTGAAGGGCTGGTCACCTTTATCCAGGAGCACTATCCCGCTCAGCTGCCGCGCCTGAGGGCTCGGCTGGTGGAAAATGGGTAGAGATTGCAGCGTAGGTTGGGGGGCTGGATGCTGTTCTCCGGGCCCGCTAACCAAGTTCAATCCTATTTCTCCCGTTTTCCTTAGCCCGGTAGAGCGAGCGGTCTGCCTGGTTGATGAAGTGCTCTTTATCCATTTCCATGGTTGGTATCACCGTGGCAACGCCGACGCTGACGGTTAGCCAAGGTTCGGTCGATGACATTTCGTTGGGAATCCTCAGGCTGGCAATCTTTTGGCGCAATCGGTCTGCCAACTCAGTAGCTTGCCTTTCCGGGGTATTGCTCCAAACCAGTGCGAATTCCTCACCACCAATGCGTGCACAACTGTCTCCCGGTCGATTGGTAAATTCCCTGAGTGTCTGCCCGACTCTTTTCAGACATTCGTCGCCTATGGGGTGCCCATAGGTATCGTTAACCAGCTTGAAGTGATCAATATCCACCATGGCTAAAGATAATGGCCGCCTCTCCCGCATCGCCAGTTGCCATTCATTGTGGAGTTTTTGGTCGAAGCTACGACGGTTTTCCAGTCCGGTAACGGTATCGACGCCGGATAACCTGAGGACTTCCTGCTCGGCAAGTTTCCGGTCAGTGATGTCATGATGGGTAATGACATAGAACAGACTGGTTGCGAGGTTAAAGGGCGTGACCCTCATGGTGAACCAGCGTTCTTTCTGCGGACTGTGGCAGGGGTATTCATGATTAAAAAAAGATACACGCTCCTCAATGACCGAGCGAATGCCCTTGGCAGCCTCCTGGGCGGATTCGTCTCCCTGGCGGGCCGCCCGGTCACAATTTTCAAGGTAGTTCTGGTGCAGCCAATCATTATTGATGACACAGCCGTTGTCCTGCCCAAATATTTCCCAGCTTTTGTTGACAAAGAGAATTCGGCCCTGATTATCGATAACAACAATATGTTCGGTGATGGAATCAAGAATCGATTTAAAAAATCCATCATTGTTGCCTAGATCTTCCGACATCGGGCACTCCCGGGGTTAAGGCGCAAAAGCAATCTTCTTATCTTTCAGTTCTCGTGCAGGGAAGATAGCTGCCCAGGTGGCGAAGGGGCAGGGATAAGGATTGCACGCATGGTTAGACATAGCTGCGGACTCTCCGGGGTTCCAGAATCTCCCCAACAGAAAGCATAGTGCATCTGGCCCAGAAAAGTCTGAGCCAGATCAATAAGAGTGGCGGCGGTCAGGGTAGGGTCGAAATCAGAGTGTTAATCGCCCGGGCAAAGGGCACCGGTGAATCTTCCTGGAGGAAGTGGCCGCCTTTGAGAGTGACATGGGGCTGATCCTTTGCCCCGGGAATCCGCTTTTGCATGTACGCATCCCCTCCGCGGGTAATCGGGTCGCCGTTGCTGAAGGTGGTGAGAAAAGGTTTCTCCCAGCATTCCAGAACGTGCCATGCTTTGCGGTTGGCTTCACTCGCCGGGTCATCCGGGCGTACCGGAACCAGGCGCGGAAACGCACGGGCGCCTGCTTTGTATTTCTTGCTGGGGAAGGGCGCGTCATACGCCCGTAATTCATCCGGGCTCAATTTCCGGAATGAACCCACATTGATGATTCGGCCAATCGGAAACCAGGGGCTGTGCAGTGCGAAGTTCTTCCAGAGGTTGAACGCCGGTGGCGTTTTCTGGTCTCCCGTGGGCAGCATCCCGTTGCCTACCACAATGGCCCGGAAGCGGTCAGGGTTTTCGGCGGCGAGCCGCAACCCCAGCAGCGATCCCCAATCCTGGCACACCAAAGTGATGTTGTTCAGTTCGAGCTTATCAATGAACAGCTGCATCCATTCCATATGCCGTTGATAGCTGTAATCACCGATCGACGTGGGTTTGTCGGATTTGCCGAAACCGATCAGGTCCGGAGCAATCACCCGATGGCCAGCCGCAGCACAGACGGGAATCATGTGGCGATAGAGATAGGACCAGGAAGGTTCCCCATGCATCATGAGAACGGGGTTGGCATCGCTCGGCCCTTCATCCACGTAATGCATCCGCAGGCCGTCCAGCTCGACATAATGTGGATCAAAGGGGTAGTCGAGCAGTCGATCAAAGCGTGCATCCGGGGTTCTTACAAAATCCATAACCTGTGCCTTGTTGTTCATTATTGTGTGGGAACGTCCTCGAACAGTCTGCCCAGCCCAGACTGGTGAGTCAGTTTCCCACATAAACGCAGGGCTTCCCAGAAGCTGACCTGATTCGCTGTCAGCACGGGCTTGCCCGTGGCTTTTTCAAGATCGGTCAGCCAGGCGGCAGTGTGCAGAGCGGTGTCAGGAATAAGCAACACATCAGCATCCTTTCGGGTGTTATCCAGTGCAAAGTTGATCACGTCGTGTTTTCCCAGGGTGCCAACTTCGGCCGCCGTTACAATGCCCCGGTTTGCATGGTGTACCACGCTGATATCGAAGTGATTGAGGAACTGGCGGAATCGCTGCGCAACCTCTTCCGGATAGGTGGCAGCAATGGCTACCGTTTCTGCGCCAATGGCTTTGACTGCCCGGGCAAATGCCATGGCTGTTGTGGAGGCGGGTACACAGAGCATTTTCTCCAGCGCATCTATCTGTTTGCTGATGCCATCCAGGCCGAGCACGAAGCTGGCGCTGGTGGAGGTCCACATGACCGATTCAATCTGTGAGCCGGCAAGGGCTTCCGCGCCTTTTGACAGTCGGCCAATACTGCCCATTTCACTGAGTGCTTCAACGGTATGGGCGTCTTCGAAAAAGTCTGTGTGGATAAGCGTGACCTGGGCCGGCGGTTCAACCATGGTCCCCAGCAGAGGGTAGTCATCCTCGGCTGCATGGCCTGGGTACAGGAATCCGAGTCTGGCCGGAGGCAATGTCTGGCTCATGTGTCGCTCCTTGTTATCCACTAATCCACGCGAAATACGGGACCGATTTATCTTCTCCGGACAATGTCTTCCAGCGCGTGCCTGGAGGCGCTTTTCGCGGCGAGGCTTGTGGACGATACACACAGGGCACCACTTGCAGCGGCGAGTTGCAAGCATTCACGTTCCGGCAGGCCCCTCAGGTGGCCATACAGGAAGCCACTGAAAAAGGCATCGCCCGCGCCGTTGCTGTCCTCAATCCGGTCGACCGGGTAAACCGGCTGCTCCAGCCACTCGCCTGCCGCATTTGCCAGGGTGGCGCCCGCCGCCCCATGAGTACAGACCACCAACTGCTTTCCCTGCGGCAGTAATTGCCCCATAACCTGACGATAGTCCGGTAGGTTGTCGCTGGCCAGGAACACAACGTCAGCGGCATCGATAAAGGCCTGATGGTGGGGATTGGCGCCATCATAGTCGTGCAAATCGGTCCAGATCGGCACACCGAGCCTGACTGCTTCATGCAGTATAGGACGGGTATAGTCCAGAATGTTGATAACTGCGATGCTGCAGGTTTTCAGAGCGTGATTGATGGCGAACCAGTCGAGCGTTACCTCGCGAGCTGGCGGCTGGACGAAGATTGAGAGACGCTCACCGTTCGGCGCCATGAGATTGACATGCTGCTCCGTCGGCGCAGCGGTTTCGCTGATGAGAGTCCCGATCCCCGCCTGTTCCAGAGTCTGGCGAATCATCTGTCCCTCCTGGTCGTTTCCCACCACCGCATGAAGGGCAACCGGGACTTCCAGGGCCATGAGGTTCAGGGCCTTGCCAACACCGGTGCTGCCAACGGCCTTGTAGCTTCGGTTTGGCCAAACGGTCTGGGCGACCGCTTCGGGAAACGCATCGACATGCACAATGGTGTCGAGGGAGGCACCACCCACGACAAATACCGGTTTTATTGTTTGTTCCATCTGGCTGATCTCCCTGGCAGGGTTATTCGGTCTGAATACTGAACAGTACGCTTTCCGGGCCGCTGCCAGCTCCCCCTCACCGAGAGTCGGGGGGAATGAGTCCCGGGGTGGAGCGACCAGGATCATGGAGCAGATGGGTGAGTGCTCTCACACAACCTTCCATCTGTTTCTCGCTGGCACTGGCGAATCCCATGACCAGGCCTGTCTGACCCGGTTCTCGCAGGTAGTGGGCGCTGAGCGGTGTGCTGCCAAAACCGTGGGTTTTCAGTTGTTGGTGCAGAACCCGATCATCGAACTTTCCTTCCAGCACCAGGTGCATGCCAGCGCTCTCTGCCACAGGCCGCACCAGGCCGTCGAGGTCTTCGGTTACCCGTCGCTGGAACAGTGTCCATTTATCCCGGTAGAGCTGGCGCATGCGGCGCAGGTGGCGGGTGAACTGACCGCTGTCGATGAACTCGGCGATGGTTGCCTGGGTGAGCAGGGGCGTTTCCCCTCCGCTGAGTTGCTTGGCCCAAAGGACTGCGTCCACGACTTGCTCAGGGACGACCAGGTACCCCACCCGCAGCGATGGCATCAGGGTTTTACTGAAGCTGCCGACGTACAGCACCGGGGCGTTGTCGAACATGCCCTGAATGGCGGCAAAGGGCTTGTTGAAAAAGTGAAACTCGCTGTCGTAGTCATCCTCAATAATCCAACAGTCATTACGCTGGGCCCAGTTCACCAGAGCCATGCGTTCGGATAGGTTGAGGATACCTCCCATCGGATACTGGTGGGTGGGCGTGCAGAACAGCAGTTTGGCCGGACCCAGGTTGGCCAGTGCTTCGATATCCAACACCCGGTTTTTCAGGGGCACAGGCACCAACGGGTTGTTGAAACGCCCCAGGGCGTGGCGTGCACCACGGTAGCCGGGGTTCTCACAGAGGATCCGGTCCTCCGGTTGCAGGAAAACATCGGCAACAAGCGACAGGGCCTGCTGGGCACCGTTGGTGATAATCACCTGATGCTCAGTGCAATGCACCCCGCGGGATGATCGCAAGTAGCTGGCTATGGCCCGTCGCAATGGCTGGTAGCCCTTTATGCTGTCATAACCCCGCAGTGACCAACGGCTTTCCTGATGGTGAAGAATCCGGTTCCAGCTGCGGATGGGAAACGCATCCAGGTCTGGTAGTCCGGGCTGGAAGGGCAGGTTTGTGTCTTCGCCCATCATCAGGTTGTTGTGGGGAGGTACCGGCAATGGTGGCAGGGCATTAACGGTGGGAATGGGGCGTTCAGGTCCGGGGACGACAGGCCTTACAATGGTTGTGATGTCTTCATGAACAAACACGCCTTTACCTGCCTGGCTTTGCAGGAATCCCTCCGCTTTAAGCTGATCGTAGACGGCATTCACCGTATTCCGGCTGACCCCCAGGTCTCTGGCCAGCTGGCGGCTGGAAGGTAGCGGGCTGCCTGGCAGGTATCGCTGCTGAACGATGCGCTGAGCCAGTTGCTGATACAACTGATACTGCAGTGATGCGGTGCCATCGAGCCGGATATCGTTAATCATGCAAACTGGTCCTACAAAAGTTCATAATCTGGATCTTTTGATGGTATCAGATATGCCCTTCAATAGACGCGTACGTTTTATGGATTCACTGTTTATTGAAGGAGTACCCGATGGCAATCACGGACAGGACTTCGAGCATCACATCCCCTCTGGCCTGCTGCCCGCGCAGTCAGGTGAAGCGGACAGCCAAGCGCGCCAGTTATGAACGGGCACCGGTTTACGCTCTTATCGATCGTTTGAAAACTGGCCATGTAGCGTTTGTGGAGGACGGAGAGCCCCGTATTGTCCCGCTGACGGTCTGGCGTCTGGGCGACGACCTTTACCTCCATGCCCTCAACGGTGGCCGGATGTCACAGCGCCTGTCATCAGGAACATTGCTGTGCATTTCCTTTGCGGTTACGAACGAGTGGGTATTGACCAAGTCCGCCTTCAATCACAGTGCCAACTATGAGTCCGCCGTCCTGTTTGGCCGGCCTTTGCGAGTGACGGATGATCGGGAATTCGACGCAGCATTTCGGGCGATTATTGATCAGCTGGAGCCAGGCCGCTGGGATCAGGTGCGTTCACCCAACGCGAAAGAACGGAAGGCCACGGCGCTTTTCCGGGTGGCCATTGAGGAGGGCGCTTTCAAGAGCCGTACCGGAGGTCCCAGTGAAGAACCTGAAGATATGACGTTGCCAGTCTGGCACGGAACTGTTCCGGCCTGACAGCGTGTTGCGTCACTGCTGATCGTCACGAAGAGACACTGGTTAATGGATGGTCTGCATTGTCTTGAAGTCTGTCCATCAGGGGCATCATCCCGATGAAAGGCTCATTTTGTCTTATCGGGCCTTTCTCGCGACGAAACGGAACACAATGTGATGTTTCGTCGTTGTTCTCGTTGAGCGCCCTAATTACAAAAACAAGGACAACTAATCATGTCTTATTCCTTACGCCGCTGTGTGCGTCTGACACCCTTTGTTCCACTATTGCTGACCCTGACCGTTGCCGGTTGCGGCGGATCTGGATCTGATGATGCCGCTTCGGAACAACCCCCTGCTGTTGCCGGGGAATCGGAGCAACGGGCCTGTGACAATCCGGGGAACGGCACCGCTCCCCAGTGCGAATTGCCTGATGTGGTCCCCGTGACCTGTTCTGAGGACACGCCGACCGAGGGAGGGCGTAGTTACCCGGTCATGCTGGATTCAGCCAGCGGTGAAACCATTGCCTTCCAGGTACTCGAGCCGATTGGTGGTATCGACTGCGAGGTAGGACACCCATTGGTGCTGCATGGTCATGGTTTCGGCGGCTCACGCACTACCGAAGGTTTCGAGAACTATCGCGAAGCCGGCTTTACCGTCATCTCTATCGACCAGCGGGGCTTCGGTGAAAGCACCGGTACCGTCCGGGTGATGGACCCCGAGTTCGAAGGCCGTGACCTGATACAGATTCTGGATTGGGCCGAAGACAATCTGGACTATCTGCAACGCCGGAATGAGCCGGATCTGCCAGAGGAGTTGAACCCCAATCTGGTGGCCGGTGCGATAGGCGGCAGTTATGGTGGTGGCTTTCAGCTCTTATTGCATGGCCAGGATCCGCGCCAGCGGCTCGATGCCCTTGTGCCGGACATCACCTGGTACGATCTGCGTTATAGCCTGAATCCCGGCAATGTGATCAAGACCGGATGGGATCTTGTGCTGGTGGCAGGGGGCGAAGCTGGTTCTACTGCCATCGGGAATGGCGGTCTGGACCCGATCATCCGCGAGATTCTTGTTCAGGGGGCAACCTTGAACCGCTTCCCGGAAGCCGGTCTCGATTTCTTTTACTACCACAGCCCGGCCTATCGTTGCACGGGCGAGCCGGTGTCGGTATCTGACACTCCTGATTTGCTGAACTACCAGATCAATCCGCCCGCCTTTGATGTTGCCCCCACACCTTATCCGAAGGTGGACGTGCTGCTGACTCAGGGCATGAAAGACACGCTGTTCAACTTCAATGACGCCTGGCGTAATTTTGAATGCCTGCAGTCTCTGGGTGGTGATGTTCGTTTGCTGACCCATCAGACCGGTCACATCCTGCCGGTGGAAGCGCCGGACGAGGCGCAACCAGCTGAATACGTGGATCCGACGGCAGGATTGCTGGAAATTCCCGGGTTTCAGGGTGCGGCGGGGCAGTTTGCCTGTGGCGATATCTCAATATCAGACGCAACGTTGAACTGGCTTGAGCACCATTTGCAGGGTAAACCGCTGGCCGGCTATTTTGATGGCACCGATTCGGAGGTCTGCCTTTCCCTGGGTGATGGCCAATCCATCTCAGTGCCCATGGACTCATTCCCTGCGCCTGCCCTTGAGGGTGGAGAGCTCCAGGGGGAGTCGGTGGTCGAGCGGACCGTAGTGACAGACATGCCGGTCGCCTCCGGATACGAAGCCGTGGCAACCGCCCCCCAACCGCCTGCGGCACTCTTGCTGGGGCAGGCGGGTGAGAACGGCGCGACACTGGGCGGCATTGCTACGGCCAGGCTCACGGTCTCGGATCTGACTGGTCGCTCATCCTGTGAAGTAGAGCTCGACCCCTATGCAGCTGGTTGTGATCCCATTGTGTTTGTCGGCCTCGGCAAGCGTGTTGCGGGTGAGAGTCGCTGGCAGCTGATTGACGATCAGATCAAGCCGGTGAGAGGCCTGAAGGACCAGGAGGTCATCGAGCTGGTCGGCGTGGCAGAGGCGCTGGCACCCGGTGATGAGCTTGCTCTGCTGGTTTACGGATTCCATCCACAGTACCCGGCTAGCTGGTCAAGGGATGCACTGGTGCCTTACGTTAACCTTGAGGGCACGGTACAGGTGCCGGTGTTGCAGGGTAAGTTGTCAGGCAGTATGTGATCCTATGCTGAAACGCCCGGCTCGGTCAGGAAAGGCCGCGCCGGGCGCACCGTCTGGACTGTCAGTCTGGAGTGCACAGGGTTGTTGGTTTTTTCGCAAGCGCCTTCCATGCGTCGTAAGTGCTGAGAAAGATCTGGCCGGTTAGCTCTTCACAAAAAGGTGTCCGTCTAAGGCGATCCATGACCGGGCCCTTCACTTCTGCCAGATGCAGGCGGATACCGGCATCGTCCAGTCGGCGGTTGATTGCTTCGAGGCTTTCCAGGGCGGAGGCGTCTATGTCATTGGTCGCCTGGCAGGCCAAAACCAGATTTTTCATCTTCGGATGATCGGAGACCAGCGCCATAACGGTGTCTTCAAGGTAGCGGGCGTTGGCGAAATACAGGCTCTCATCCACGCGGACAATGACTGTATTCTCATCGGTCTCCACCTTGTGGCGCAGTACGTTACGGAAGTGCTCAGTGCCGGGGATCCGACCGACGATGGCGCTGTGAGGACGACTCGTGCGGTAAAGATGCAGACCGATCGAAAGAGCGACGCCAACGGTTATGCCGGCCTCAACGCCGTGCACAAGGGGCAGGATGATCGTTGCCAGCATGGCTGCACCGTCCGCCTTCGAGTAGGCCAGAGTCCTTCCGATAGCAGGCAGGTCAATCAGAGTGCTGACGGCAATAATGATGGTCGCTGCCAGGGTTGCTTTGGGCAGAAAGGCCAGAAGACCGGTAAGAGTCAGAGTAGCAACCGCAATTCCCACGGCCGTCAGAATGCCGGCAATGGGCGTCTGGGCTCCTGCCTCGAAGTTGACCACGGACCTTGAAAAGCCGCCGGATACCGGGGAGCCGCCACTGACACCTGAGGCCATGTTGGCCAGGCCAAGGGCAATCAGTTCGGAGTCCGGCTCAATTCTCTGGCGCCTTTTTGCTGCAAGGGTCTGTGCTACGGAAACGGACTCCACAAAGCCCACCAGACTGATCAGGATGGCTGCAGGTGCCAGAGTGGCCCAGATGTCAGGATCCATTGACGGAAGGCTGATATCGGGAAGGCCGCTGGGCACCTCACCCACGAGGTTGACGCCTGCCGCGCCAAGATTGAAATACCAGGCCAGTGCCGTGGTGACTATTACCGCAGTGACCGGAGCAGCCTTGGTGGAAAGATCTGCCAGCCGTTCCGGAAGTCCGGCGGCAATGAGTGCACGCTTCAAGAATTTGCGGCAGATATAGAGGAAGAGCAGGGCGCCAACTCCGATCTGCAGGGTCACCGGATTAAGCTCACCCAACTGATTCCAGAGTCTGTGAATCATCTCCAGAAGGTTATGGCCACCACCCTGGATGCCCAGAATATGGCCAAGCTGGCTTCCGGCAATAAGGATGCCGGATGCAGTGATAAACCCCGAGATGACAGGGTGGCTGAGGAAATTGGCGAGAAAGCCCAGGCGCAGAAGGCCCATGGCAAAAAGCACCAGGCCCGAGAGTGTGGCCAGGACCAGGGCGGCACCGACGTATTCCGGTGTGCCTGAGTCTGCAATTCCGCCCAGCGCAGAGGCTGTCATCAGCGATGCTACGGCCACCGGGCCAACCGCTAACGTGGCACTGGTCCCAAACATCGCATAGGCCACCAGAGGGATCATGCTGGCGTACAGGCCAACTTCCGGGGGCAGGCCAGCGAGCAATGCATATGCCAGAGCCTGGGGGACCAGCATGAGGGTGACGATGACCGCTGCCAGCGCGTCGCTGACAAACGTGTCACCCCTGTAGTCCTTGAGCCAGCTCAGAATGGGCAGGAACCGGATAAGACGATTCGCCATACATTACTTCCCCTGTCAGAAAAGGTTGATGGGGACTTTCAGGTATACCTGCCCGTTATCCTCAGTCGGGGGCATATGGCCCGCTCTCATGTTGACCTGTACCGATGGCAGGATCAGCCGCGGCATGTCGAGTGTTGCGTCCCGCTCAGTCCTGAGTTTGATGAACTCGGCTTCGCTCATGCCTTCGCGAACATGGACATTGTTGGCGCGTTGTTCGGCCACCGTTGTTTGATATTGAAATTCATCCCGGCCGGGCGCCTTGTAGTCGTGACATAAGAAGATCCGGGTTTCCCCGGGAAGTGCCAGCACCTTCTGAACGGAAAGGTAAAGTGTATGGGCATCACCGCCGGGGAAGTCGCAGCGCGCGGTTCCGGCATCCGGGGCAAACAGGGTGTCTCCCACAAACGCCGCATCACCAATGACGTAAGTCAGGCAGGCCGGGGTATGTCCGGGCGTATGCAGGACGCGGCCTTCCAGATTGCCGATACGGAAGGTATCCCCTTCCTCAAACAACCGATCGAACTGACTACCGTCTCGGGCAAACTCAGTGCCGGCATTGAAGGCTTTGCCAAAAATTTCCTGAACGTCAACGATCTTTTTGCCAATGGCGGTCTTACCGCCCAGCGTTTCATGTAGGTACGGCGCTGCGGACAGATGATCGGCATGAACGTGGGTTTCGAGGATCCATTCGACCGTCAAGTCGCCATCTTCGATATAGCGGATGATCTCGTTCGCCGAACGAACGTCCGTCCGGCCGGCCGCATAGTCGAAGTCCAGTACCGAATCGATAATTGCGCAGGCATGACTGTCGGGGTCTTTTACGACGTAACTGAAGGTGTTGGTCGGTTCATCAAAGAATTGTCTGACTACTGGTTTTTGCATAGTCGTTCCTCCGTGTGGAGCATCGGTCATTAATAGCAGACACTAAACCACACTTTTGGTTCTATGCATAGATCTCAATTGAATATGCTGTTTAATAAAGCTGATAGTCAAACTCGATGGAAGGTCGGATGGTTTGCGCTTTCCGTGAGCCCGGCCCGGTGCTAGTCTGCGTCTCCGGCTATCTCCATAACGCAGGCAATGAATCCAGTGCAGTTTTTCTCGACCGACCAGGCCGCCATACGTTGGCTTCAGCTGTTTGCACTACTGTTGTGTGTGGTGATCTCGCTGTCGACTGAGGCGGCTCCACTCGAGCGTAGTAAGCAGCAGATTATTGTGGGCGGAGACCACTACCATCCTCCCTACGAGTTTATCGACGAGAATGGCGAACCCGCAGGCTACAACGTTGAGCTGACCCGGGCGATTGCCGAAGTTATGGGGATCAACGTCAGGATCGAGCTGGGCGAGTGGTCCGAGATGCGCAAAAGGTTTGTCGATGGCCAGATCGATGTGCTTCAGGGGATGTCGTATTCTGACGAGCGCGCCAAGGTCTTCGATTTCTCGCCACCCCATGCGATTGTGCATCAATCAATCTTTGCCCGGCGCGGCGATCCGACAGTTGATGTGAGCGGCCTGAAGGACAAGGAAGTCATCGTCCAGAGTGGTGACATCATGGAGGATTACCTGATTGAGCATCAGGTCGGTGCCAGGCTGATGCCCGTCGATACCCATGCCGACGCGCTGCGCTTGCTGGCTTCCGGAAAGGGAGACTATGCGCTGGTAGCCAACCTGCCGGCGCTCTACCTGACCCGGCAGTTGGGGTTGACCAACATTGTGCCGGTGGCGAGACCCTTCTCGCTGTCGTACAGCTATGCTGTCAGGAACGGCCAGTCGGACCTGCTGGCCCAGTTTTCCGAGGGCTTGGCGATTCTCAAGAATACAGGCCGTTATCAGGAGATTTACGATGAGTGGCTGGGGCCGCTCAAAGAGGATGGCGGCATTGCGTGGAAGCTGATCGGGCAGGTCGGCGCCGCGGTGTCCGGTACGCTGCTGTTGGTGTTGGGCAGTATTGTGATCTGGAACCGGACGTTGCAGCGGGAAGTGGACAGCCGTTCCAAGGCTCTGCGTGAACATCAGCAGCAGTTGATTCAGGCCGACAAGATGGCGTCACTGGGTGTCCTGGTCTCCGGCGTGGCCCATGAGATCAACAATCCCAGCAGCCTCCTGCTGCTGAACCTGCCGGTGTTGCAGGAGGCCTACGCGGATTGCCTGGATATACTTGATGCTCACTATCGCGAGCATGGAGATTTCATGCTCGGCGGGCTCGAGTACTCGCGTATGCGGGATGAGATTCCCCTGATGCTGGATGAAATGCTGGAAGGCAGTCACCGCATCAAACGAATTGTTGGCGACCTCAAGGACTTTTCCCGCCACGGCAGTACGGATCTGACCGAGATTCCGGATTTCAACGCCGTCGTTGTGACGGCAATTCGTTTGGTAGACAACTCAATTCGCAATGCGACCTGGCATTTTGAGGTTGACTACGGTGCCGACCTTCCAGCCCTCAGGGGCAACGCCCAGCGGATCGAGCAGGTGGTGATCAACCTTATTGTGAATGCCTGCCAGGCACTGGAAAATCAACAGCAGGGTATATTTCTCCGGACCTATTCCGACACTGATAAAATGGGTCAGCCTCAGGTAATTCTGGAGGTCAGGGATCAGGGCTGTGGTATGGATCCTGACGTCATGGGCCGTCTGACCGATCCGTTTTTTACCACCAAACGCGAGAGTGGCGGTACCGGTCTCGGGTTGTCGGTGTCGGCCGGTATCGTGCATGAACACCAGGGGCAGCTGACCTTTGATTCCAGGGTGGGAGAGGGAACCACGGTCCGACTGGCCCTGCCAGCACTAAAGCCTGCACGACAGACTGATTGAGAGTGCCGACAAAACCCCGATGAATATGCGCAGATGAGACTGGAGCCACGTTCAATGACGAAGAGTCTGTACCCCACGTTTGGCGTGTTGCTGGTGGACGACGAGCCCTCGTTTCTGCGAAGTCTGGGGATCGCACTGGAACGCAGTGGCGGTATCACTCATATCCGCCGCTGTCAGGATAGCCGCGACGTGATGGGTATATTGGCGCGGGAGAATATCGGGCTGGTCACGCTTGATCTGACCATGCCGCACATTGGTGGTGAGACGCTGCTGCATCAGATTGTAGAGGAGCACCCGGATGTGGGGGTGATCGTCATCAGCGGGTTGAATCAGGTAGAAACAGCCGTCAACTGTATCAAGATTGGCGCTTTCGATTATTTCGTCAAAACTGACGAGCAGGACCGATTGATCGAAGGTATCAAGCGGGCTATCCGGCTGCAGGAGTTACGGCAGGAAAACCAGGCGCTGCGCCGACATGTCCTCAACGATACGCTGGACCACCCCGAGGCTTTCGCGCCTATCGTCACTGCCGATAAGGGCATGCGATCAGTGTTCCAGTACCTGGAATCGGTCGCGGTGAGTCGCGAGCCAATCCTGGTCTGCGGCGAAAGCGGGACTGGCAAGGAGCTCATCGCCCGCGCTACACACACCCTGAGCAAACGCCCGGGATCGTTGGTTTGTGTCAATGTCGCCGGGCTGGATGACAACATGTTTGCCGATACGCTGTTCGGCCACCAGCGTGGTGCATTTACCGGGGCCGATACGGCGCGGGCCGGCATGATCGAGCAGGCAGCGGAAGGGACTCTGTTCCTCGACGAGATCGGTGACCTTAGCATGGCATCCCAGGTCAAGCTGCTGCGGTTGCTGCAGGAGGGAGAATACTACCCCCTCGGTAGTGACCGGCCGAAAAAGCTGCGGGCCAGGGTGCTGGTCGCGACCCATCAGGACCTGGCAAAGAAGCAGGCGGAGGGGGAATTCCGCAAGGATCTCTACTACCGCCTGCGTACCCACCATGTGCAGATTCCTGCGTTAAGGCATCGCAAACAGGATATACCGTTGCTGCTGGAACATTTTCTCGCCAGGGCCGCCGAGGAGATGGGAAAAGCCAAACCGGTCGCGCCTGCGGAGCTGCCGGTGCTCTTGTCCAACTACGATTTTCCCGGGAACGTGCGGGAGTTGCGGGCGATGGTGTATGACGCCGTGGGCGTCCATCGTTCCCGCATGTTGTCGATGGCTGTGTTCAAGCGAGCCATCGAGTTCAATGATTCAGAGGCCACTCGCGCCCCTGTCGAGCAGCGCTCTGTTTTCGTCGCCGACGAGCCGTTACCGGCGCTGCGTGATGTGGCGGATTTGCTGGTGCAGGAGGCGATGAGGCGTGCCGAGGGCAATCAGTCCATTGCATCGCGGCTGTTGGATATCTCCCAGCCGGCGTTGAGTAAGCGAATGAAAAAGCTGCAGTCCTGATCGCCTGAGCGAAGGTCGAACCCCTATAACCTTCCGATCTGCTATAACCTCGCCGATTGTCGGTAACATGCTGATATTTAGCTGTTAATTTCCATCTCGACCGAATTGTAATGTTTCAGGTTATACCCCTTCCTGATGTGTGGCTCCCCCTTTTGAATCTTAATATATCTATTTAAAACATAGATTTAAGAAAGTTTTTCAAGGTTGGCTCAGTGCTTGCCTTATCCCCGGTGGCACTGTCGTTAGATGGGCGCCATACACTCACAACAACAAACGTGGAGGTTCCTGATGCTGGAACTGTTCAACGACATCCTCTGGGGGTATGTCCTCATCGCAATGCTGATCGCGGTCGGTATCGGTTTTACCGCCGCATCGCGCTTTGTGCAGTTTCGTTACTTCGGTCGAATGTTCCGTATTTTTGGCGCAGGCCAGATGTTCCGTCGTGATAAACACGGCCACCTGAGTTCGTTCCAGGCGCTGCTGCTGTCTGTCGCCGGTCGCGTCGGTGGTGGCAATATCGCCGGCGTTGCGGTTGCCATCACCCTGGGTGGGCCTGGAGCCATATTCTGGATGTGGGTCGTCGGCCTGATGGGCATGGCGACCAGTTTCCTGGAGTGCACGCTCTCTCAGGCCTACAAAAGGGCCGAACCCGATGGCACCTACCGTGGCGGCCCTGCCTATTACATCTCACGCGGGCTGGGACAGAAGTGGAACTGGCTGGCGGTTGTCTATTCAATCCTGCTGCTGGTGACCTTTGGCTTCGGCTTCACGGCCTTGCAGTCCTACTCCGTCGCTACATCGTTCGAGGATGCCTTTGACATCCCCGTGCTATACACCGGCATCGCATTGGCGATCATCGTCGGGGTCATCATCTTCGGCGGTGTCAAGCGTATCGCCAGAACGGCTGAGGTGCTGGTGCCAGTTATGGCATTTGGTTATCTGGCAATTGCGGTGGTGGTACTGGCGATGAATGTCGAACAGGTACCAACGATGCTGGCGCTGATCGTCAAGAGTGCGTTCGGCCTGGAGCCTGCTGTTGGTGGTGGTATTGGCGCCGCCATACTGATGGGCGTGAAGCGGGGCCTGTTCTCTAACGAAGCCGGGCTTGGCAGCGCACCAAATGTCGCCGCCGTAGCCTATGTGCCGCACCCGGTAAACCAGGGTGGCGTGCAGGCGCTCTCGGTGTTCATTGATACCCTTGTGCTGTGCACCTGCACCGCACTGATTATCCTGCTGGGCACCGCCTATGACCCGGCGCTGGGTACCGATATCGGCGGGGTGGCCCTTACCCAGGCATCGCTGGCCACTCATATCGGTGAATGGGGCCGAGAATTCGTCAGCGTTGCGCTGATGCTTTTTGGTTTCAGCACCATTCTTTACAACTACTACCTGGGGGAGAACAGCCTCAACTTCTTTAGCGAAGGGAATCATATGCTGTTCAACGCCTTCCGCATTGCGGTCATCGTGCTGTGTGGCTGGGGTGCGACGACCGATCTCAGTACTGTCTTCGGATTTGCAGACGTGACGATGGGCTTGCTGGCGCTGGCGAACCTGCTTGCGTTGATTATGTTGATGAGACCCGGGTTGAGGATCCTGCGCGACTTTGATGACCAGGTCGAAGCCGGTATCCAGCGGCCAGTGTTCGATGCCGCCAACTTTGCCGATCTCAATATCGACGCGACCGCCTGGAAAATCGAACCTGAAGACCGTCAAAGGACTGACCGATTTGTCGCAGAAAGCGTCGCAACCACACGATGAATCTGTTAGCGCAATCCCCGGGCGTGAGGATGTCCTCGCGCCCGGGTACTTCATCGCTGACTGACGGAACTGAAGATATACAGGCGTGGCTGGAGGATATCCATCAACAGGCACGTACCCGGCTCGGCCAGGGGCATGTTGCGAGCTACATTCCGGCGCTGTCAACGCAGGATGCAAATCGCTTCGGTATCGCGATTTGCACCAACGACGGCCGCGTATACACCGCTGGCGATGCCCGGGAGCCGTTCTCGGTCCAGAGTATATCGAAGGTATTCCTGCTGACACTGTCGCTGCGAGCCTTTGGTAACGCACTCTGGGAGCGGGTCGGGCTCAACCCTTCCGGCATGCCGTTCAATTCTCTGGCACAGCTTGAGGCGGAACGCGGCAAACCGCGCAATCCTTTCATCAATGCCGGAGCGATTGTTGTCGCGGACTCTCTGGTCAGCGCTTTCGCGACACCGGTACAAGTCATCCAGGATGCGGCGCGGCGTCTGTCTGGTAATGCATCCATACTGATTGATCGTGACGTTCTGGCGTCGGAATGGAAGCACCGTTCGCGGAATGCGGCGATGGCTTATTTAACGAAGGCGTTTGGCAACATCAATAACGAGGTCGATGATGTGCTCTACGCCTATTTCGCCTGTTGTTCGTTGAGTATGAATTGTGTCGATCTGGCGGTGGCACTGAACTATCTTGCCGCAGAGGGGTATTCCCGCAAGACGGACGAGCAGTTCGTGGAAGCGGAGTTGGCACGCAGAATCAACTCGCTACTGTTCACTTCCGGCATGTATGACGCGGCTGGCGAGTTCGCCTACCGCGTCGGTCTGCCGGCCAAGAGTGGGGTTGGTGGTGGCATTGTGGCGATAGTGCCGGGCCAGTTCTCTGTCTGTGCCTGGTCGCCGGCGCTCGACGATAATGGCAACTCTGTGGTGGCCCAGTATGCGCTGGAGCTGATGTCGGACAGGCTTTAAAAGCTAGCGTGGTTCGGCGACAGTGATAGAAAAACATGGCTTCCATTGGCTGTGAACTTCAGGCAATCCTTCGCACTGACGCAGACCGGAACAGGCGCTATAGTTGGATGATGCTTAGAACGTGCCGCCCCCTGCTGGTTTCCTGGATATCACTTTTCAGTTTGTGTGCCTGGGCCCAGCCCCATGCAGAAGACTGCGTCGCCAGCGAGATTCAGCCGGAGGCAATTGATCTTGATCAGCCCCGGGAGCTGCTTGCACGCCAGAGCGATTTGGTCATTCCGGAGGGTGCCCGCATCGGCCGGATTCGTATTGTTCGGCGGCCGATTTTTGATATCAGTGATCCTGAACAGGACAATGTTCTTTATCGGATGCTGAACACTCTCAATATTCCCACCTGGGAATCGGCTCTGCGTGCCCAGTTGGTATTCGAAGAGGGGGATCTGTACGAACCGGGGTTGATCTCTGAATCTGAACGTCTCCTCCGTCAGCGAGAATACCTGACCGCTGCCTGGATCGGCGTGACTCATGTCTGTGGGAGCGAGGTAGAGGTGAGCGTTCTGGCCCGGGATACCTGGACGCTGTTTCCTACTGTTGGGGCTTCGCGGGCTGGCGGTGAGAGTACCACCAACACCGGACTGTCGGACCCGAATTTCCTGGGCTCTGGCAAGAGTGTGGGTGTGTCCTACACAAGGAATCCCGATCGCACAGAGACCGGTGTGTATTTCGATGATCCGAATGTCCTCGGTTCCCACTGGCAGAGTGGCTTTTCCTACGATAGGCGCAGCGATGGTCGAGGTCGCAGCGTTTACCTGGAACGCCCGTTCTACAGCGAGCAGGCAGACTGGCGTTTCGGGATCAGCGGTGTGGACGATATTCGCGAGGAGTCCCGTTTCGTGGGGGCGGTAGACATCGCCGAATACCGCCGTAGTCGTGAATTCGCTAGTGTCGACGTAGGTTGGCGGCTGGCGGAACGTAATGATCGGCAACTGCGGTTGCTGGCCGGTTATCGCTACGATGCTTTTGAGTTTGAACGCCTACCGGATGAGCCTGGACTGGACGTGCTGCCGACAGACCGGACGTTGAGTTATCCGTGGATTGGTTTTGATTACCGCGAAAACCGGTTCCGGGAGATGACAAATCTGACCCAGTTGCAGCGGGTGGAGGACGTGCGGGATGGGTTCGTGTGGCGCACGGAACTGGGCTACTCCTCCCCCGGCCTCGGCGCCACTGAGGACCGTGTTGTGTTGAACATGGATTTTCAGGACGCACTGTTGGCCACTGAGACCAATTTCGCCCGCTACGGGATCATCCAGAGCGGAACCTGGCGGTTCGATGAGAACCGTGTCGAGAATCTGTTGGGAACGCTCAGCGTGGAGTATTTCCACGGCGGTTCGGTACGCTGGAATAGCTGGTATACCAATCTGTCCTTCACTGCGGCCCACAATCTGACTGTAGATCAGCAGCTCCTGATCGGCGGTGACAATGGCCTGCGGGGCTACCCAAGCGAGTATCAGCAGGGCAACCGGCGGGCGCTGTGGACACTGGAACGACGCTACTTCCCTGACTGGCACCCCTTCAAGCTGTTCCGCTTGGGCGGAGTGCTGTTCACGGACGTGGGACGGGCCTGGTTCAGTGACGGCCGGAACAACGGTCCGGATCAGGGCGTGCTGAAAGATGTTGGCTTCGGGCTGAGGCTGGCATCCAGCCGGATCGAGGTACAGCGAATGCTACACCTGGATTTTGCTTTCCCGCTGGATGGTGATGACAGCATTGACGAGATGCAGGTGCTGTTGCGGGGAAGGACCCGCTTCTAGCAGAATACCCGGCTCTTGTTGCAAGTCTTTAAGTCAAAGGAGAGTCACGGCTAATGTCTGAAGATCCCCTCAAAGCTCTGTCCGACATGGCCAGCGATGCACACGCCCGCATCCAGGCTGCCCATCAGCACATAAATCCTGTGGTGGAAGTACGCCGTGGCATGCGCGATGCCGGTATACCAGCCGATGTCATGACCATTGACTGCCTGCGCACCCGCCGACGCATCACGCTTATCCTGCATGACGGACAACCGGGTATGATGCTCTACCAGTTCGTGACCATGGATGTTGAAGTGGGTAACGACTTTAAACAGATGCCCTTGTCCGATGTGGCTGTGGATACGCTGTTTGACTGGATGCAGGATTACTTCGGCTGAGCTGAGGTGCTCAGATCTTGATTCTTGTCTGGCTTACTCCAACACCTTCGGCCAGTTCGCATCCGCTTGACGTATAAAGGCCTCGGTATCTTTCAGCCAGCGGTTTTGCACCGATTCGTCGTAGTTCAGGAACAGGCGCCCATACCTGATGGCCCAGTGTTGTGGATCGCCTTTAGCCAGATACCCCTGACTGACCGCCCAGGCACAATAGCCGCCATAAGCCGGGGCGTAGCGCTCGGGGGTTTCCTCGAAAAGGGCCAGGTTTTCCGCCGTTGAGAAACGCCAGGTGGCGCCCATGTATTCCGTTATATATTTCGTGGAGCCTCTGATTGGTTCCCCTGCCTGGAAATAACTAACGGTGTCGTAGCCGCCGGCACCAGTATTGCTCAGAAAGCCGGTGTAGACGGGATCCTTGTCAGCCAGGGCATTGCCCGCTGAAAGCAGGCCTATAGTCAGGAGAATGAGAATTTTAATCATGCGGTTGCCCTCCAGATGGGATCTACTTATTAGGACAGCGACGGCCGTGATTTGTTACAGGCAAACGCCGCTGGAGCCCTGTTGGGGGCGAAGCTATACTCAGTGGAGTAATAACCAAGTGGTAGATGTATGCGTGAGATTGATGCTCTGGAATTCTGGCAGGCGCAGGGTTCCGCTTATTTTCGTGAGCTTTCGACCTTTGGTGCTCTCACGGATGATGTGATACTGAGTCTGTTGCAGGGAGGGCGAGTGCTTAGAATCGATGCGGGGGAGGGGCTTTATACTGTTGGTGAACGTAGCACCGCCTTCTATATCGTTCTCATCGGCACTGTTAATACCTATATGCCGCGGAGTGACGGTGGTTGCACGCTCGCACGTTGCCATCAGCCGGGTGACGATATGGGATTCGTGCCGATGATTGCTCTCCAGGACCACCCTGCAAGCACGGAGGCAGCAATCGACTCAGTGGTCCTCGAGATCACCTGTGGCCAGTTTCTCGAGCTGCATCAGCAGGATCCGGACGCTTTCGGGGTGATCCTGTTGAACCTGGTTCGCGGTATGGCCAGGGCGATCATCCGTATTGCTACTGTCCTGGCAGACCAGGACAGTGAGCTGCACAAATTATATAAATAGTTGGTTCTCTATCGACCTGTCCAGAATCGTTCTATCTGGGACTGTGCATTGCTCGATACTCCCCTGGAGAGCAGCCCATCCAGCGTCGAAACGCACGGGTAAAACTGGCGGTATCTGTGTATCCGAGATGGATGGCCAGTTCTTCCTGTTTCATGTCGCTGCCTTCGAGAAACTGCAGGGCAATTTGCCGGCGCTCTTCCTCAACCAGGGTGCGAAAGCTGGTGCCTTCCTGATCCAGTTTCCGGCGCAGGCTGCGTGGTGACAGAGCCAGTGCCTGGGCAATTTCGTCAAGTGAGGCGACCAGGCCCAATGGGCCGTGCAGTTTCTGACGCACCTGACCCGCCAGGCCGCTGGTCTGCAAACGCTCCAGGCGTCGGCGACACTGGTCGTCCAACATGCGGACAAGGTGCGAGTCGTAAGTGGACAGCGGCTGATCGGCAATATCGCTATGGACCACAATGGCGTTTCTTGCACTGTGGTATGTCGGCGTGATGCCACACAACTGCCCGAGGCACTGAGCATGCTCCGGCGGAGCTCCCTGAAACTCCAGGGCAACAATATCGACACTGGACAGGCTGAGTTCCTTGAGGAGATTGAGCCCCGTGGCAAGATCACGCTCCAGGAGAAACGGGCGCAGGTGATGAGGGATTGGTTGCGCGTCCATCGCGACGCCGAAACAGTTGCCCTCATCAATTCTCGATATTCTGCAATAGGCGGTGCTCAGCGGCAGGTATCGCATGGCCCTGGCGATCGCCTCGCGCAGGGTCCGGCTGGTACGCATGGCAAACCCCCAGATCCCGAAGGTCGCAAGACTGTATTGAAGGCCAAGCTGGAAGCCCAGTGCTGGCGTTTCAGGCAGGGCAAGTATCAGGTTCTCGATCAGGCGCATTTCCTGACCCCGGGTAATCAGCGCCTCGCCATCCAACAAGTCCTGGTCGCTAATGCCGGTTCCCAGCAAGCAAGTATCCCGGTCCACCCCGTGGCTGGCGGAAAAGTTGATCATGACCTGGCTGATCGCGACGGGATGCAATGTGTTTTCAAAGTTCGACATGGTGGAAAGTCTACCCCGGCACCGTCATCTTGGACAGTAGTCTGACGCCCTGGCCATAAATGCCTTCCGAATGGCCATTGCGGTCCTGTCTGGCTGTTCTGGCCCTGATTAGACTGGCATTCGTACCCACGTCCAATTCGGAGGTTGTTCAATGTCACAGGATCTTGCTGTACTCAATAAACAGGCGATTGCATCCGCCAAACGCTACATGGGGCATGTGTCCTGGCCCACTGTCGTTCTGGTGGCTGCGGTGTCTGTCGGATTCGTGCTGAATCTGGCGCTGTTCGCTCTCGGGGTGATATCAGCCTGGGTGGCTTTGCCTGTCCTGGGAGCCCTGACCTACATGTCCTACACCCCCCTGCATGAAGCAGTGCATGGTAATATTCATGGCGGGCAGGAGTCGTTGAAGTGGCTGAACGATCTCTGCGGCTACCTGGTCGCGCCGATGATTGCGATACCCTACGCATCACACCGGGTTGAACACTTTACCCATCACCGCTACACCAATCAGCCGGACAAGGACCCGGATTATATGGTCAGCGGCATGGGAAAGGGGCTGGTTTCTGCGGTGGTCACGGTGATCAGATTCCTCTGGGTTCAGAACAGCTTTTTCGTCAAACAGCACTGGGGTACGGCATCGTTTAAAGATCGCGCCATCTATTGCCTGGAAGTGCTGGCGTCTGTGGGCTGGCGAGTGGCTTTTGTTGTGGCGGTGGATCAGCCCGGGACCCTCAGCGTTATCCTGTTGGGCTACCTGCTGGGCGGCTTCTTCACGGCTTACTGGTTTGCCTATCGCCCACACATTCCCTACCAGGACGCGAAACGGTATCGCAACACAAACAGCCTGATTATGCCGAAGTGGATGAAGCCGCTGGAGTGGTTCTGGCTCGGCCAGAACCTGCACTCGATTCATCACCTGTTCCCGCGTGTGCCGTTTTACCGATATCATGCCTTGCATCGTGATATTGAACCCATTTTGCGTGCCCATGGCACACCGATCGTGGGCATCTTCAGCCGCCAACCGTTGGAAGCAGGCGCTGAACGCCACTGATGGAGAATGTGGAGTCCCGGGCACACTGACTTGGCTCGACGGTGGAAGACCTTTATGATCCGGGGCTCATATCACCACAGTGGAAACCTTTCTATGCAGTTCCCCAAAGCGACCGTCATACTGGTTTCAGCCGCGTTGGTTTTCGTCGTATGGGAACAGTTCCGTGACCGGCCAGCTCCCGTTAACTCCGCCCGTTTCACCGATCTGTCATCCAACCCGGCAGAGCGTAGTGACGTGGTTGACTGGGTGGTCGCTCAGATCCCCGCTCTTTGCGAACAGTCCTCTGGCGGGGAAAAGGAGAGCACAGCCTATTCTGAATGCGTTAAGCGTGGTGAGTCCCGAACCTCTACATGTCGGCGCGAGATCTACGACGCGTTTCCGGGGGTTATCGCTTCCGAGTCGCTTTTTCGGGATGTGTCGATCACGATGATGAATTGTCTGGTACCGCAATCCGGGTTAATAAACCCGTAACAATAACAATCTGAGAGGAATACTCATGCCGACTCAAACCATCTGGATTACTGGGGCATCCTCGGGTATTGGTGAAGCATTGGCTGTCCGCTTTTCCCGGGATGGGGCCCGTCTCGTGCTCTCCGCCCGGCGGGAAAGTGAACTGGAGCGGGTTGCGGAGCGATGCCGGGAAGCCGGCCTTGAGGCTGACCAGGTACTGGTGCTGCCGCTGGATGTGACGGACTGGGAAGGCTTGTCGGGGTCGGTTCAGCGCGTGCTTGATACCTTTGGGGGCATTGATCTGCTGGTCAATAATGCCGGCGTGTCCCAGCGTTCGTTATGCAAAGATACCGATATGTCGGTCTATCAGAAGTTGATGGATGTCGACGTGATGGGCCAGATCGCGCTCACCAAAGCGGTACTGCCACACATGCTTGAGCGTGGTACCGGCCACCTGGCAGTGACGGCCAGCGTGGCTGGCAAGGTGGGCGTGCCTCACCGCACGGGGTATTGTGCCGCCAAGCACGCCGTCATGGGCTTCTTTGATGCCTTGCGGGCGGAAGTGGAAGATCAGGGCATTCACGTTTCAACGATCACGCCGGGCTTCATCCGGACGGATATTTCGCGCAATGCGCTGGCCGGTGATGGCAAGGCCTTTGGGCAGGAGGATGACGATATCGCCGGTGGTATGGATGTGAACGAATGCGCCGAAGTGATCTTCAAGGGTCTTCAAGCAAAGAAGCGGGAGATCCCGGTAGGCAAGGGCAAAGAAATGGCTGCGCTCTGGATCAAGCGGATTTCCCCGAATGCGCTGTTCCGGATTATAAGGATGCAGAACCGGAAAAGCTGATGAGCGAATACACCGATCACCTCCACGAAATCTTCCAGCACTTCGGCCTTGTCACCATTGATTGAGGAAATCATGTTGATTGACTAAAATTTAATCATCGCTCTGCTTGGAGTACGAATCTCATGATCTCCTCAGGCGCTTGTTTTGAATCTTCCATAAGCCTGCGTGCAGTTCGTACGTTTTCCCTGTGGTTGTCTGCTGCCTTCCTCTGTTTGATGATAACCTCGACAGCTGGAGGCGAAGAGGTCCTGGTGCAGCCAGCGGACAATGCGCCCATGTCGGTTCTGGATGGTAAGACCTTTAAGGCCACGCTGGGGAGGGGGGATGATGCGCCGATCGACGATTTTCTGGTCTTCAAGGATGGTCTGTTTGTGTCTAAAGAGTGCGAGGCGCGTTGCGGTTACGCGGAGGCCGAATACTGGGTGCGGGCTGAGGGAGACACCATTGAGATGTTCGCGGAGTCGCCCTGCTTGAGATCCGACGCAATTATTATCTGGGAGGGGACGGTCAAGGGCGAAGAGATAGAAGGGACATATACCTGGATTAATAAACGTTGGTACTGGACGTTCGAGAAGGAATTCGAGTTCAAAGGTCGGTTGGTGGATGTCTCTACTGCAACCAATAACTGATCTTTACAGCAACAGGCTGATTCATGGACACGCAGGCTAAAAGAAGACTGGCTGGCATCCTGAAGCTCCTCATTCTGATCGCGCTGATCGTCGTTGGTAATCTTTTCACCCGGGGTGTCCTGGAGGGCATGGAGGTTTCGATTCGGCCCTCTAACGAGCCAATGCTGCACCGAATCATCGTTACCTCGATGATTGCTTACGTTTTCCTGATGGCGATTCCGTTTGTTCCTGGCGTAGAAATCGGGCTGGCCTTGATGATGCTTCTGGGGCCCAAGATTGTTCCGCTGGTCTACGGCTGTACTCTGGTTTCTCTGTGTCTGGGGTTTATGGTAGGGCGCTTCCTTCCGGAGGCTATGATCAGCCGGTTCCTGATGGATTTGCATCTTTTCAGGGCAGGGCGATTCATTGAAAGACTGCAGGGGCTGGACAGCCAACAGAGGCTGAGTTTAATGCTTGAAAAATCGCCTCGCAGGCTGGTGCCCCTGCTTTTGCGGCATCGTTTTCTCACCTTGATGGTTGTGATCAACTTTCCGGGAAATATGATAATCGGTGGCGGCGGCGGTCTGGCGATGGTTGCGGGAATAAGCCGTTTGTTCTCCATCCCTCAATTCATCCTTTCAATTGCGGTGGCCATCTCCCCCTTGCCGATTTTGCTACTGCTTTTTGGAGACATGGTGGGAGGCTGGCCGGTTTAGTACAGTGAATGCCTCGAACCTGATGGAAAGTCCCAGCAATGCGCTGTCCCGGCCTGTCAGGATACACAACCGGAAAAATTGATGAGCGAATACACGGATCACCTCCACGAAGTCTTTCAGCACTTCGGGCCCATCACCATCCGCAGGATGTTCGGTGGCTACGGCATCTACCATGACGGCCTGATGTTCGCGCTGGTGGCCGATGAGGCCCTTTACCTGAAAACCGACAGGGTGAACGTGGGCGACTTCGAGCGCGAGGGCCTGGGGCCATTCGAGTACGACAAGGGCGGCAAGGTGGTCAAAATGTCCTACTACCTGGCCCCGGACGATGTCCTGGAAGATCCCGAGCAGGCGGCCATCTGGGCCCGTCGCTCATATGAGGCTGCCTTGCGGGCACGTGGTAAAAAAAACCTAAAGCCTCTAGGGGCGGAAATGTACAAGTGAGCAAGTTAATGAACAAAAATGAATTACAAAGTGTTCTTGAATCAGACGGCGAAGAACGGTACGACTACTTCCTGAGCCAGGTGCTCGAAGAGCGTGAGATCTGGATTCTGGTGAACGCAGAGAATCGCTTCCTGAAAATCGTGTCTGAAGACGGCGATGTGGAGCACTTGCCAGTCTGGCCCAGTGAGGCCTTCGCGGCAGCGTATGGCAAGGGGGCTGATGATCTCACCCCGAAAAGCATTTCCCTGCCGGATTTCTTCCGGAAATGGGTGCCGGGATTGACGAAAGATGGTCTGGATATCGGGGTGTTTCCCGGGCTGGATGAAACCCTGTGGATAACAGAGCCAGAAGAACTGAAGCGTGACCTGCAGGATGAAATGTCGAGTTTCTGATGGCTGAGAAAAGCGATAACGGCATTTTTCTGCTGATGACCTACCAGGCGATGAGCCGGGCCGGGCTGGATTGTGCCGCTATTTTCGCCAGTGTTGGCATGCCTGACGAGCCACCTGACCAGCAGTTGCGTCGGAAAAACTCGCCCCAGCATCAGTTCTGGTCCGCCGCGGAGAAGATCAGTGGTGACCCGGACATTGGTCTTCGCATTGGCGACTTGATGCCGCCGTTTCGAGGACAAGTGATTGAATACCTGTTCCTGAGCAGTCCTACCTTTGGCGATGGCCTTGAACGCTGCATTCGCTATCACCGTTTGCTGACAGATGCCTTGCAGTTCAGCCTGCGGATGGAGGACGATGTGGCCGTGCTCGCTGGTCTGGAGCACCCGGTGCGTCACTATCTGGAGTGTGCTACCAGCGTGGTTCTTCGTTTTCTGCGGCACGTGTCGGAGGGCCATTTCCAGCCCCGGGAAATCTGGTTCACCCATCAGGATGGCGCTGTGGCGGAAACCTATGAACGGGTTTACCAGTGTCCGGTGCGACTCGGCATGCCAGAGGGCGTGATTCGCTTTGAGCCCGACGTGCTGTCCAGAAGTTCCCTGACGGCCGAACCGGAACTGTTGGCGATTCATGAGGATCTGGCGAACGCCAAAATGGCGGACCTTTCCCGACGGGACTTTTTCTTTCGGATGGAGAACGAACTCGGTAACTTGCTGGAGCGGGGCACGGTCTCCCTGGATACTCTCGCGCAGCAGATGGGCATGTCCCCCAGGAGCCTGCGTTCGGAGCTCAGTAAAGCGGGCACCAGTTACAAGGCGGTGCTGGCGGGATTCCGGGAGAAGCTTACCCGACGGCTGCTGGCCCGAACACAGGAACCCATTGATCAGATTATCTACCTGACCGGGTTTTCCGAACCCGCTGCCTTTTCCCGGGCGTTCAAGCGCTGGACTGGGGAAACGCCAACGGCTTACCGATCGCGCAAGCAACAACAGAATCCCGATATTTGATCGAGGTGACGCGTCGCAGACTACCCAGGATCAAAGAAACTGGGGCAGCCTGCGGCATGATTGATCCAACGAAGCAACAAATGAGGATTGATCATGCTGGGGTTTCCGATTGCGATTCTGGGCGCCAACGCCTTTGAGTGGTACGCACACAAGGTCTGGTTGCATGAGTACCCGTCAAAGCATCGTAATGCGCCATTTTTTACCCATATCCGCCACCACAAGCGGGCACGACTGAACCAGTTTGAGGATGAGGGCTATCGCGAGTCCATGTGGCGGGATCAGGAGATGTTCAACGAGAAAGTTGCACTGATAGGTTTGTGTGTTGTCTCTACCTCCGTGTTGCCCGTAGCGCCGTTTTTTACTCTGGGTGCCTATTACAGTGCCTGGCAGTACTGGAACAAGCACAGTAAGGCCCACCTGGATCCCGAGTGGGCAAAGCAGAACCTGCCGTGGCATTACGACCACCACATGAATTCCAATCAGAACGTCAATTGGTGCGTCACCCGACCCTGGTTCGACTACATTATGGGAACGCGTATTATTGGAGATCCTGAAATCGCTGAGTCGAATCCTTTGGGAATGAACCTGCCAGGCTGGCTGGAGCGCCCGGTGAATCATGTCGCCCGGCGGGTGTTACCCAGGGCATTCCAACGCCTGGATGAGAATCGGCGAGAGGAAAGCCAGCGTCAGGCAAAAGGACAAATGACTGATATAGTGGCGGCTTGAGGATTGTTTATGGTGGAGAGACAGGGAGAAGGACTTGGAAGCATTATTCATTGTTCTGGTTGCCGGCATTGTTTTGCTCATTCCTGTCGGCTCGCTCCTTGGATTTCTGGCCTATAGGCAGCGCGGTGATCAGTC
>NZ_KE007306.1:524397-600093 GCF_000397065.2 Marinobacter lipolyticus SM19 | reverse complement strand
CCCGGCTCGACCTCCTATGGCGGGAGGTATCCGGTCTGCGGGAGGAGGTGGCACATCTGAAGCGCCAGCTGGCCCGTGAGGAGGAGTTACCGGCGTCACAACGCGATACTCCCGAAGAGCCGATTCCCGTTGAACAAACACTATTCCCACAAGACATCGCGGCCGCTGATTCCACATCCAGTGATTGGACCGAACAAGCTTCGCCGGCGGTGCACCATGAACAGTCGGAGCCGGACCGCGTTTCCCGCATCACCACCGCCCTGAAAGATAACTGGATGGTCTGGCTTGGTGGCCTGAGCGTTGGCCTGGCCGGAATTTTCATGGTCAGCCATTCCATCAGTGCCGGGCTGATCGGGCCGGTACAGCAATTGTTGCTCGCTGTGTTCACCGGTCTTGCCTTGCATGTTGGCGCGGAGTTCCTGCGTCGTCGCAACCGGGGAGCGGATCAAGTGTTTGCCGCGCTGGCGGGCGGCGGCAGTATTACGCTGTATGCCGCGTTGCTTGCCGGTGTTCATCATTATGAGCTGATCAGCCCATTGGCCGGGTTGGTGGGGCTAGCAGCGGTCTCCCTTGGCACCATGGTGTTGGCCCTGGTTCATGGCCCGTTGCTGGCCATCATGGGGCTGAGTGGTGCCTATCTTGTGCCTCTGCTGCTCGGGGGTGAGGACGGCAGTGTGGCCTTTGTGCTGTCGTACAGTTTCCTGATTACCCTCAGTTCGCTGCTATTAATGTGTTACGTCTTTCGTGACTGGCTGTGGTTCGCCACGCTGGCCGGTGCGCTGTTGTGGTGGCTGGTCACTCTGTCCTCGGCGCCGGTTGGAGCGCCGACGGCCTGGTATATCGCCGGCCTTTTCGTGGTCTTTGCAATCCTTGCGGGGAGCCTGCAGGCAGGCGTGCCGCGCCTGCGGGAAACGTTGCTCGCGCTGTTGGCCATCTGGGGCTTGTCGATCGCTGATCAGCCCGCCGACAGTCCGTTGTTCTGGAGTTGGTTGCTTATCCTGCCGGTAGCCGCACTGGTGCCCCAGAGTCGCGGGGCATTCTGGTACCTGCCCTGGGGAGCGTTGATGATCACTGCCGCCGGGTGGTTGGTCTATATGATTCGTGAGGTGGCCGATGGTGTGTATCTGGAACAGATGCCGGTAGCGCATCAGGACGGGTTTCTCTCTTACCTGATTGTCGCCGCAATACTGACTATGGGGCTTGGTCTGTGGCACTGGGTGCGTGACCCGGATCGCCGCCGCTGGGCGTCGCTCACGCTGCTGTCACCGTTGGTGTGGCTGACTCTGGGCTGGTTGCTGTTGCATGGGTACGGCCCTTCCTCCATGTGGGCCGTTGGCACACTGTTGCTTGGCGGTTTGTACGGTGCTCTGGCCTGGCTGATGGAAGGTCGTGAGCGCTATCGTACGGGGGTGGTCTGGGCCATCCTGGCCGCGCACGTCAGTTACTCGCTGGCGGCGGTGATGGTGTTTCGCGAAGCCTCACTCACATTGGCGCTGTCCGTTCAGTTCATCAGTCTTACCTGGTTGGCGCGCCGCTATGAGATGCCGGAGCTGTACCTGCTGCTCAAGATAGCGCTGGCGCTGGTGGTGGCGCGGCTGACCTTCAATCCGTGGTTGCAAAGTTACGATGCCAGTGTGCACTGGTCACTGTGGACCTATGGTGGCGCAACACTTTGTGCGGCGGCGGCCACCTGGATCGCAAGCCGGAACCACCGTATCCGTCCCTGGCTGGAAGGCGCGACGTTACACCTGCTGGTGTTATTCCTGGGCTCGGAAATGCGCTACTGGCTCTACGATGGCAATATCTTCGCCCATGAATACAGCCTCACCGAGGCGACGATCAACACGCTGCTCTGGGGTGGGCTCAGCCTGACCTATACGGTTCGCGCCAAAGCCAGTGAATCCCTGGCCTGGCTCTACCGGCTGTTTGCATGGATTCTGCTCGGCCTTTCCTGTCTCAGTTATCTCACTCTGATCACTGTGCACAATCCCTGGTGGGGTGGCAGTGCCATTGGCGATACGGCGATCTTCAATATCCTGTTGCCTGCCTACGGTGGACCGGTGCTGCTGGCCCTGATTGCCAGCCGGTTCCCGACTCTGGTGCCAAGGTTCTGGTCACTGTGCGTGGCGGCAGCGAGCTTTCTGTTATTCACAGCCCTGGAGATCCGGCAACTGTGGCAGGGCAGCGAGATGGCATTGTCCTTCGGCGTCACCGAGGGTGAACTTTACAGTTATTCCGTTGTGGGCATGCTGTACGCCATCGCTGCCATCATTTATGCCACCGGACGCAATCATACGACGCTGTATAAGGCCGGTATGGCTTTGTTGGGGCTGGTGATTGCCAAGATCTTCCTGATCGACATGGCCGGACTGCAAGGCCTGTGGCGGGTTGCTGCCTTTATGGGATTGGGGCTTGCCCTGCTGGGATTGGCGTGGCTCTACCGGAAAGCTCAGGGTACTCCCGAGCGCAGTTAGGGGCTCGGGAGTGGCGGGCGGTCAATTTACGGTCATATTTCTGAAACGCCCGTTCTAAAGCGCTTTGAGGTACCTATCCTTGCGTTGCTAACACAGTTATCCACAGATTCTGTGGGCAACTTTCGGTGCTCCGGCCCTCTCGAACCGGAGCACCCACCCATCAGTGGGCGGTTGTTGTCTTTATCGTGGCTTTACGCCGATTCCCGTCACGGAATTCCGGGGCGATGCTGTCCTGCACGGCGCGCTTGAACTGGTCAATAAGCTCACTGTTGTCATGGTCCCAGGGGTGGAACCCTGGCTTGAAATAGCGCAACCACTCGCCCGTCAGACTCGAGAACGCCCCATTGATACCCCACATTCGCCAAAGCCCCTGAACAGTATCGGTCAGTGATGGGCGACCGTCGCGGGCCATCATGCGAAGGGTGCCATAGGTGGTGAACACCGCCAGCATGGCGGTACTCATCACCAGCCACCCTGTTCGCTCGATGTAGTTGCTGCCATCAACCGCCTTGTAAACATTGAACGCCACACCCTTGTGTTCGGTCTCCTCCACAGCGTGCCAGACCCACAGTGGACGCATGGTTTCGTGCATATCTTCACGGATATCATCCCGTGCCAGCAGCAGGTCGGCGAGCATGGCAGTGAGGTGTTCCAGGGCGCAGGTGATCGCCAGATGGTGACGTTTTGGCAGCACCCGAACCGCATCCAGCAGAATCTTCAGGTGTGCTTCGATCTCCTCGGTGGGCATGCCCTGGTCGTGGACGTGCTGGTTCATGGCCACGTGTTCCAGGGAGTGCATGGCCTCCTGGCCGATAAAGCCGGAGATTTCCTTCTGCAGGACGGGGTCCTGTACCGATGCACGGAAGTGCCGGACGGCATCAACAAAGAAGGTTTCGCCCTGGGGGAAAAGCAGCGACATGGCATTCATGGTGTGGCTCATCAGGCGATTCCCCCCTAGCCAATAGCGGGGCACCTTGTTGTTGAACGTGAAGCCCATGCGTTGGGGCTTGATACTGACGTTTTCGGGGGTAGGGCGGAGCTGGCTTTTCCTGGTTTCGGGTGATTGCATGGTGATGTCTCCGTCTGTTCGGTGATGCGTGAAGAGAAAAAGAGGACCGGTCGCAGAAGCAGAGCCGGCCCTAAAGGTTCGGGGTTATTCGGTTTCGGCGACTTCCCGGACCCGCTCGGAAGGCAGGACTTTGCGGCCGACGCCGAACTCGAAGTCGGTCTCGTGAACCCGCCGGGTCCAGAGCCAGAACTTCCAGGTGGAATAGGGCCAGACAGCGAAGTTTTTACCATCGGCCTGCTGGTACCAGCTGGAACAGCCAGTGGCCCAGACCGTGCCTTTGAGTGCCTTCTGGGCGTTTTCGTTGAAGCGTTGCTGGGCTTCCGGTTTGACGTCGAGGTAGTCCGCGTAGCGCAGGCGGGTGCCTTCCATGCATTTGAGGATGTAATCCACCTGGGCCTCGATCATGAAAATGATGCTGTTGTGGCCCAGACCGGCGTTGGGGCCAACCAGCTGATACATGTTGGGGTAGCCGCTGACCATGGTGCCCATGTAGCCCTCCACTCCGTCTTTCCAGTCCTTGCCGAGGGTGTGGCCTTTGCGGCCCTTGAGGGTGAAGTCTTTCATGTACAGGCGCGGGTCCACCTGGAACCCGGTCCCCAGAATGATGCAGTCGGCCGGGTGCTCGACGCCGTCGCTGGTCACAATGCCATTCGGGGTAACCTGGTCGATGCGTTCGGTCACCAGTGACACGTTTTTGCGGTTGAACATCGGGTAGAACTTGTTGGAAATCAGCACCCGCTTGCAGCCAATGGTGTAGTCCGGGGTAAGCTTGCGGGCGGTGTCCCGGTCGCGGACTTGCAAGCGAATAAACAGCCTGGTGAGATGCTGCAGGCTGCGGGCCAGCGCCGGGTTGAAGATGGGCCAGACCCGGGATTCGTTGGACCAGTAAAGGCGGGCCCGGTGCAGCTTCCTCAGAGCCGGGACGTGCTTGAACACCGTCTTTTCAAGGCCGTTGTAGCTGCGCTCATCCCGGGGGATGATCCAGGCAGGTGAGCGCTGCATGACCGTCAGGTGTTCCACCTCCGGAGCGATCTCCGGACAGTACTGGATCGCGCTGCCACCGGTGCCGATGGATACCACTTTTTTACCCTTCAGATCGTAGTCATGGTCCCAGCGGGCGGAATGAAAGAGTTTGCCCTTGAAGCTGCCCAGGCCCGGGATGTCCGGATACTGAGGTACATGCAATGGTCCGGAAGCCAGTACCCAGTGATGGCAGTCGAACTTGTCCCCGGTTTCCGTGGTCAACGTCCAGCGCGCGCGGTCTTCGTCATATTCGGCGGCGATGACCTCCTGGTTGAAGCTGACATGCGGGCGAATCTGGTATTTGTCGGTGGTATGCAGGATGTAGCCCTGAATTTCATTCCAGGGCGCGTAACGTTGGCTCCAGTCGGGTTTTCCCTCGAAGGAGTAGGAGTACAGGTGTGATTGCACATCGCACGCACAGCCCGGGTAAGTGTTGTCGCGCCAGGTACCGCCGACGTCGTCCGCCTTTTCCAGCATCACAAAATCGTGGATGCCAGCTTCCTTGAGTTTAATCGCCATGCACAGGCCGCCGAAGCCGGCCCCGACGATCACGACCTCGGTCTTTTTGATGCTGGGGGTGTGGGGTGTTTTTTGTTGACCCATAACCCGGTCTCCTCTTGCTGATGTTGTCATGTGTGAGGTCGAGTGTATGGGGGGATCGTGGCGTTTCTCGGTTCAGAAACGGCCATGGGGCATGCCCGTTGGGACACGAGGGAGGGATGAGGTGATGGGTTTGCGTCAGATCAAAAAAAGGCCAGTTACTGGTGAGAAATGGCCGTTGTGGCGTGAATTGATATGGACGAGAGTGATGTGCCTAGTTGCTTTGCCTGGCTCCTGGTATTTGTTCTGATACTTGAACAGGCTCGAAGTAGCGGTTGAGCAGGTCCGGATCATCGAAATGACGCTTGCCGATAAACGCGGTGGCGTGGTGCCCCCATTGGCGCATGGCTCCGGGTGAGAGTACACCGGTGCCCCAGAGCAGGAATCGCTCCAGGCGTTCTGTGCCGGCGACCAGGCCATTAGGCAGGAACAGGCTGCGGTACACGCCCTTACTGTCGGGTAACGCCCTGAGCCGGTCATAGTGAATCAGTTCGTAGGGTGTTGAATCTGTTTTCGGATCCGGTGAAGCCGAAAAACTCACATTGGCGACGTAATGGGTACCGCTGGCCAGGTGAACAATCGGGCGGGACATGGCCTGCTGGTTGTCAGGTGCTTTGAGAGGCAATACTGTCATGATTTCGTCCCCCACCGCGTCGGGGTTGAGCCGGAGACGGTCCGACAGGGGATACCATTGGTGATAGCAGCCACAGGGGTGAACGCTGTCATACATCAGGACCTGTCCGTTTTCATCCAGCGTGACGCGCCAGATAAGCCCATCCAGCCGACCACCGTAGATATCCAGGGGATGCGGCTTGGGACGCTCATCGAACCAGAACACATAGACCAGTTGCGGTAGCCATTGGTTCTGCCAGCGCACCTGAGTGACCAGAGTATACGCCCGGGCGGGTGGTTCGATTACCCAACGGCCGTCTTTCCATCGGGGCGTTCCCGGCCGGTCATAGGGTTTTTCCGTTGCCATGACCAGATGGGGAGCATGAGTCGCCAGTATTTTTTCGGTTCCGTCCTGTGAAAACACTGGTAATCCCAGCCGGTCCCGGGAGCGTTCATGGATTAGAATGGACGTTACAACTGCCGGATCAGGTTCCGGTGGCTTTGGCGAAAACTGACGGACCCCGGGTTTGTCAGTCTGTGCGCCAAACATTCGTAACTGTGACGCCTGGAGTCTGCGGACCTGATAAGCCAGTACCGGACGGATCAAAGGGTAGGCGCCAAGGGTGCGGCGCCAGTCCAGATAGGCATCCGGCACCTTCACATTGGAAACAAGGTCTGCCCACTGGCGCGAATCGGTTGCCAGCACTGCCACCTGTTGTCTGGCGCAGTGCATCAACCAACCGGGGTCGAACATATGACGTTTTTCTAGCCGGGCGAGTCGGACATGCAACGCCCGCTCTCCGTTGATTAGTGCATGATGTAACCAGTCGTGGCGTTCTGCACGTGTAAGGTCTGCGAGGTTAAAGTCGGCCAGCGTCCGGTTAACCCGCAGATAAGGACGATTGGGGATCTGGGCTCCCTGGGCATCCTGAATACCGGCCTGTTGCAGTTGCCGCTCAACATCCTGCCAGGCCGTGGTGCAGGCTTCGCTGGTCAGGGGCGCCACTGGTGGTGTTGCTGGTTGACCGGCACAGCCACCAAGTGCCCAGGCCACAAGTATCAGGGGCAGGAGGTTGCAGTTGAACGCCTGGTGCGGCCTACAGAGTTTGAGCATTTGCCTGGCTGCCTCGGGTGTCTCTAGCGCTATTGACCCCGGGGCTGCGTGGAAGTTTCAGGAGGACGATAATGAGTAACAGAATACCCGCCACAAATATCATCATGACCGGCATGCCGGGTAGCGGTAAAAGTACCGTGGGCGTCTTGCTGGCCAAACGCCTCGGGCTTGGCTTCGTGGATACCGACCTGCTGATTCAGCAACACGCCGGTTGCACACTGCAGGACATAGTGGACAACCAGGGATACCAGGCGTTGCGAGCTGTCGAGGAAGACGTGTTGCTCCTGCTGAATGTGGAGCAGCAGGTGATTTCCACGGGGGGGAGTGCCGTCTACAGTGAAAAGGCGATGAAACATCTCAAGGGTAATGGCGTGGTGGTGTTTCTGGATATACCCCTGGACCTTGTCATCAAGCGGATCGGGGATTACAGCCTGCGCGGCATCTCGCGCCGGCCGGATCAGTCCCTGAAAGAACTGTTTGAGGAGCGCTTTGAACTTTATAGCCGTCACGCGGACATCACGGTTTCCGGTGTCGGTCGGGATCAGGATGCGGTCTGCGAAGCGGTGGTCGAGGCTTTGGGAAAGTAGGACCGGCACGGGCTATCGTACCAGTCCTATAGTCCTCAGAAGTGAAGCACTTGCGGGTGAACCAGACGGTCGTAATCCTGGTAGCTCATCCGCATGACCTCGCTGTGGCTGCCGGCGTTGAAGACAATGTGCTCGTCCTCCCGCAGATGCTCACTGACGAATACGTCCATGTTGTACAGGTTGCCGAAAGGCGGCATGGCACCGATCTCACAATCGGGGAATGCGGCATTGATATCATCCTCATCCGCCAGTTCCAGATCCCTGGCACCCAGCGCCTGTTTCAGCTGGTCTACGTGTACGCGGTCTGTGGATGGTAGAACCGTCATGAACAGGCGGCCGTCTGCTTTGACTATAACGGTCTTGGCGAATTCGCGGCCCCGAACATGGGCGGCCTGTGCGGTTCTTGATGCGTCAACGGTGGGCTCGTGGGCTTCCGTCCGGTAGCTCACCGCATTACTGTCGAGAAATTCCCGAAGTTTCTGGTTAATCATGGCGTTACCCTCCTTCACCTCAGTGAAAGTTCCATGATGTGTACATTTACCAGTCTAGCACGTGATCCCGTCGTTTGTCGGATTACGGACGGAGCTTACGGCTGGCCCGTCAACCCTCTGAAATAGTCGATATCCGGTTGAATGAGGTAAAAACACTGTCCGTCAGTGAACGCCACAAACGGACTTTCCACCTGCGCCAGTTTCGTGTTCTCGTTGAGCTCGGCTTTGTTGGACTCATGACAGCCGGGGCTGGATAGGCGTCCGATGGCCCTCATGGTCCCTGAGTCATCACTGTAGGCGGTTCCGGAGATGTAAGAGCCGTGCCGGTTTGTGAACAGCAGCCAGTAGACTTCACCGTCCCGGGATAGTGTCCTGACCAGTTGGCATTGTTTGGGAGAGCTCAGGCAGTAGTCGTTGTCGTTTGTCAGTATGTCGAGCAGTGGCTCCGGTATGGCTGCTTCCCGGGGTATGACCATGAACATGTCCGCCACCGCCTGGTGATCGTTCCTGTCCACCACGGACTTGTGTTGCCAACGGTTGTCCTGCTTAAGAACGGCGTCGATACGATCGGCGACCAATGGAGTCTGTCTGGCAAATTCCGAGTCCTGCAGCTTTGTTAACTCCATGACCCCGTAAGCGCCCAGCTTGAAGCGAAGGTAGTTGTAGTCAAATGCGTCTGCCTCGACCTCACCATTCAACAGTCGGTTGGCCTGGCTTTCGGCGGCCCAGGCCCGCATGTCCGCGGCGGGGGTGTTCACCAGGATCAGTACCCCGGCGACCACGAAGGCCAGAACCTTGTTGGCGCTCTGGATGGCCCCCAGGGCACGGGCGCGTTTCATCAGGATCAACACGGAATAGCTGAAGGTGAAGCCAGCGATCAGCAGTTGGATGGTAGCCGCCCAGAGACGGTCGACGGTCAGGCCGTATTGCTCGATACGCAACCCCAGCGCCCATGCCGCCAACAGCGAATTGAGAGGGAGCAGTAACACGCCAAACATCACCAGGCTGTGCATCCACCGTGGGTAAGGGGGATGCTCTGGATTCTCGCTCAGCACCGAGTTGAAGAAGAACAGCAGTACGATCGCGAGGGACATCATCAGCAGGGCGGCATGACCGGTTTCCCAGATTTTGGCTACACCGGTGAATGGCAATGCACCCAGGAACAATATGCCGATCAGTGCGGCCAGGGGCAGTAGTGCCTTGATCAATACTTCGCACATGGACTGCACGGTGGCAACCAGTCGGATGCGTTCGCGGATCAGCACCAGGCCCCAACCGCCGACAAACGCGCTGGCGGGGTAGAGGAAGATGGGCTCCTCAAATAATTCCTCGAAGAAGGAGATACCGATGATGTCAAAAAGCGCACCCCACAGGATCAGCAATAGCCAGAACGTCCCGAGGAAAAGTCCGAGCAGGGCGAGGGTCAGGGCATGCTGCCAGGAGTGTTCCAGCAATTGTCGATAGTCGAAACGGGGCGTGTGATTGATACACCATACACGGAAGAACAACGCCAGGATGAACAGTGAGACCCCGACACTGACGAAGAAGATGAATGTAAAGTACGGTCGGTCCGGCAATTCCAGCCCGGCGCCCCACCTGAGCCACCCCAGATGCCAACCCAGTCCGAACAGCAGCGGCCCGATCATGGCGACTGCCCAGATGTTGCGCCTTTCCTTCGCCCGTTCCAGACCGAGATAGAAAAACACGGGCAATCCGCCCGCCAGGGCGTAAAAAGCCATCAGCCAACGTGGATCGGTTGCGGGCCAGGCCTCGTGGTCGATGGACAGGTGTAACAGATACAGGGCAAAGCCCTGCACCACTGCCAATACAATCAAGCCGTAGCGGCTGACGGTGTCCAGGCGGGATTGGTCATGCGTTTCCATACAATGGGCCTTGTCTTGTCAGTGGCAAGCGGAGGGCCACAAGCACATCGGCAGGGGGCTGGTCGGCCGTTTTGCCGCTTTTGGACTTTTCAGTGTCGTATTGGTTCATTCCTCATTGAACAAACACGGTCACATTAAAGCTATCGGAAACCCGAGAAAAGGGGAAATAGCCATGGCGGTTAAATTTGAGAAGGCCTTATTGGATTATCCACAGCAACGAGCCGGCGCTGCGCGGCAGCCCGGAAGTGTCGACCAGTCGGATCGAAAGGTGCCGATCAACCTGCGCCAATCCGGCCCCACGCCGGTGGAAATGCTGATCTCCACCCGGGTCCGCAAGTCCCCATACTGGCACCTGGCTTATGAAGCAGGCTGCTGGCGGGCTACGGTATACAACCGCATGTATCACCCCCGTGGCTACGTCCGTCCGGAAGACGGCGGTGCCATGGTGGAATACGAGTCCCTGATACACGACGTCACTATGTGGAACGTAGCGGTGGAGCGCCAGATCCAGGTCAAGGGTCCGGATGCGGAGCGCTTCGTGAACTATGTGATCACTCGGGATGCCACCAAAATCAAGCCCATGCGTGGCAAGTACGTCATCCTGTGCAACGAAGACGGCGGCATCCTGAATGATCCGGTTCTGTTGCGAGTGGCTGAGGATGAATTCTGGTTCTCGCTCTCCGACAGCGACCTGGAGTTCTGGCTGCGTGGCGTGAACATAGGCATGGGCTTTAACGTCAGTATTGCGGAAATCGATGTGTCACCTGTCCAGATTCAGGGACCCAAGTCCGAGGCTCTGATGGCCGACCTGTTCGGTGAGGCGGTGAGGGATATTCCCTATTATGGGCTCATGGAGGGGCAGGTGGCCGGCCACGACGTGATCGTTTCCCAGACTGGTTTTACTGGTGAAAAGGGCTATGAGATCTATCTCAAGGACGCCACCAAATACGCTGAAGATCTCTGGTATACCGTGCTGTCTGCAGGAGAACCCCATAACTTGCGGGTTATTGCCCCCGCGCACCATCGCCGGATTGCCGCAGGCATTCTTTCCTGGGGCCAGGATGTCGATCAGGAAACCCTGCCGTTCCAGTGCAATCTGGCCTACCAGGTACCGCGCAACAAAGAGGCCGACTACATCGGCAAGCAGAAGCTCGAGAAGGTTCGCGAGCAGCTCGATGCGGGTCGTCCTCCCTTCAGCCACATTATGGTGGGCATCCGCTTCGGCGGTGGCGAAGTGACGGATTATGCTAACGACTTCTGGCTGATCAGTGAACAGGAGGGTGGTGAGCCACTGGGGTATGTCACTTCGCCCTGGTACTCCCCGGAACTGGAAACCAATATTGCCCTGGCCTACGTACCGTTTGACCTGCGCGCCATTGGCACCCAGCTGACCGTACACCTGCCAGTGGAGTATGCCGCAGCGGACGGTTCAACCGAGGTGGAAGCGGAAGTGGTGGAAGTACCCTTCCGGCCATCAGTCAATCCCAATGCCCGGGAGCGTGCAAGGGCCAAGGGGATCGACTTTGCGGATTAATAACTTACGGGCATCGGTTGAAGGAGGTGATGTGTCATGAAACTGGCATACCAACGGCAGACCGGGAAGGCGGAGGATCCGCGGACCGTTGCGCTTGTGCAGGAACTGGTTCGCGCCGCTTCGATCGAGGCGACGCCCCGGCAGATTCTGGAAACAGACTCTCTGGCAGAGTTGTTGCCGGCCGGCACCTGGGTCTACGTTCCTTTCCTGCCCCACGGCCAGTTCAGCGAGACGTTACCTGCCTGTCAGCGACTGATTGATGCGGGGATGCAGCCGGTGCCCCACCTTCCCGCGCGGCTGGTCGAAAGTCACGACCAGCTGCGGGACTGGCTGGGGCAGCTGAGAGCAATCGGTGTTGACCGCTTGATGTTGATTGCCGGTGACAGCGACTCGGTCGCCGGCCCCTTCCCGGACACCCTGGCATTGCTGGAATCTGGTCTGTTAGAGCAACAGCAATTTCTGCACCTTGGCGTTGCAGGCCACCCGGATGGCCACCCTGTGGCCGACCAGGAGAGCCTGCGTAGAGCCCTGTCTCTCAAGCGCGATTACGCCAGAGTCACCGGCTCCCGGTTGTGGGTGGTCACCCAGTTCGCCTTCGAGGCAGAGCGCTATACCGGATGGCTGCAGGCCGTAGGAGATATCCTGCCGGAGGTGCCGGTCTATATGGGTGTGGCCGGGCCTACCAACCTGAAGACATTGATTACTTATGCTGCGCAATGCGGCGTGGGCGTATCAGCGCGGACGATGTGGCGTAAACCTGGCAGTGCCCGGCTGTTGCGGTCCTGGACCCCCGACGGCCTGGTACATGCCCTGGCGCGTCACCGACAGGACTTCCCGGACACTCTGCTTGCGGGCATACACCTGTTTCCGTTTGGTGGCCTGCAACGGTCTGCCCGCTGGATTCGCCAGTGTGGCGAACCTGATGAGCCCGAAGAGGCCCGAGGCAGCCTGTCAGACCCCGTGTCCGACAGTGTGTGATGTGCGGATCGCGGATTAAGGGGAAGAGCTTCAGCCAAATAGGGGAGGAGCTTCAGCCAATAAGGGGAATAGAAACGTGAGTCTTCAATACAGTGAGTACAACGAAACCACCCCGACTCCGGAGAGACTGCCGCCAGGCACCCCCGATATCGTGATTGCCCGTTCCGTGCAGCCACAGTCCATCCTGCTGCTGGCCCAGCAGCGATTCGGTCTGCCAGGGGACAGTCTGATTCCTTTTGGCCACTACAAGGCCAAGCTGAACATGGCCCATGTGGATACCTCCGCACGGGCCGCCCGGGGCAAGCTGGTGATGGTGACTGCCATCACGCCTACCCCCGCCGGCGAGGGCAAGACCACCACCAGTGTGGGGCTGAACGATGGCTTCAACTGTCTGGGTGTGCAGTCTTCGGTGTGTCTCAGGGAGCCCTCGCTGGGGCCCTGCTTCGGCATGAAGGGTGGGGCCGCGGGCGGTGGCCGCGCCCAGGTGATTCCCATGGAGGACATCAACCTGCACTTCAACGGCGACTTCCATGCCATCACCACTGCCCACAACCTGCTGGCATCGATTCTGGATAATCACATGCACTGGGGCAACGAGGTTGGCCTGGACCCGCGACATGTCTATTGGCGGCGGGTGATGGACCTGACCGACCGGTCCCTGCGATACATGGTGAGTGGTTTGGGTGGAACCGCCCATGGTACCCCTCGGGAGACCGGGTTCGATATCACCGTGGCTTCAGAGATTATGGCGATCCTGTGCCTGGCGGATGGTCTGCCCGACCTGCGCCAGCGTCTGGGCAATATCATTGTCGGCCGGCGTCCGGATATGTCACCGGTGACGGCGCGGGACCTGGGTGTAGAAGGGGCGTTGACGGTCTTACTGAAAGAGGCGTTGTTGCCCAATCTGGTCCAGAGCCTGGAGCATAACCCGGTGTTCATCCATGGCGGCCCGTTCGCGAATATCGCCCATGGCTGCAACTCGGTGACGGCTACCCGTGCCGCCCTGGCACTGAACGATGTGGTGGTCACCGAGGCGGGCTTCGGCGCCGATCTGGGCGCAGAGAAGTTCATTGACATCAAATGCCGCCAGACCGGCTTGCGTCCGGATGCGGCAGTACTGGTGTGCACTGTTCGCGCCCTGAAGATGCAGGGGGGTGTATCCCGCAAGGACCTGGCGACGCCGGATCTGCACTCGCTGAGAGCCGGTGCAGTGAATCTGGAACGTCACATTCGCAACCTGCGGCGGTTCGGGCTGGTGCCGGTAGTCTGTATCAATCGCTTTCCAACAGACAGTGACGAAGAGCTCGCCCTGATCCAGTCCATTAGTGCCGAATGGGGTGTCCGTGCGGTGACGGCTACCCATTGGGCGATGGGGGGAGAGGGCGCAACAGAGCTGGCCCAGGCGGTATTGGATCAGATGGACGAAGGCACTCCGGAGGTACAGCTGCTCTACGAAGACGACATTCCCCTGGCAGAGAAGATCGAGACCATTGCAACCCGGATCTACGATGCGGCCAGTGTCGATTTCACCCCGGCGGCGAAGCGCCAGCTCGAAGAGTACGAACAGCTGGGCTTTGGCCACCTGCCGGTGTGCATTGCCAAAACCCAGTACAGCTTCTCGGCGGATCCGTCCTTGCGGGGTGCCCCCAGCGGCCATGTGCTGCCGGTGCGGGAAGTGCGCCTGTCTGCCGGCGCCGGATTTGTGGTGGCCGTCTGTGGCGACATCATGACCATGCCAGGCCTGCCACGACGACCGGCGGCCCTGGATATTTCGCTGGATGAGAACGACCAGGTTACCGGGCTGGCCTGAGCCTGGATTCAAGAGCCCTGATGGCCTCCACGGCCGCAGGGCTGAGCCCTTCACCTCCGGCCTCCAGGTACGTGACGATATCCTCCTTCATGGAATGGGCCCAGAACTTGTGGATATGGTTGGTGGTTGCCTGGGTGATCGCTGCCGGATCGTCCTGATAGGGGCAATTGGCGGCAATCTGGTTGATCATTTTTACCAGGTGAGCGGTGGATTCCTTAGGCATTTGAGCTGTCTCCCGAGGTGTAGACCACCTGCCGGCCACGGCGGGCAAAACCGATGAGGTTGAGTCCGGCCTGTCGGGCGTCGCGGATCGCCATGGCAGTAACCCCGGATACGGTCACCAGGGTGCCGAGATCCGCCTCCGCCGCCTTGGCCACCATCTCATAGCTGCCTCGGCTGGATACCAGTGCAAAGCCATCGCACCGGTTGAGTCCCGAGCGCTTCAGGGCGCCGATCAGCTTGTCCAGGGCGTTGTGCCGTCCGACGTCCTCCCGCAACAACTGGATTCGTCCCTCGCTATCACACCAACAGGCGGCGTGCATGGTGCCGGTCAGCTGTTGTAGGCGCTGGTGCTGGTCGAGGCCGGTGAGTGCTGTCTGGATTGGCTCTGGCCCCGGTAGCGGCCGGGGCTGGCGTACTGGCAGCGGCTGGCGAACCTGCTCCAGGGTAGCTTTGCCGCAAAGGCCGCAGCCGGTGGGGCCGACCAGGTTGCGGTGGGCCATTTTGAGATCGTTGGCGCAGGCGCCGTGGATATGCATCTGCAGTTCGATGCCCTGTTCGCCGTGATCGAAAATCCCGGTTTCAAATATCTGGTCGGGCTCAGTGATAATACGCTCGGACAGGCTGAAGCCCAGCGCAAAGTCTTCCAGGTCGGTCGGAGTGGCCATCATAACGGCGTGGGATATACCGTTATACACCAGGGCAACCGGACACTCCTCGGAGACCGAGTCGCTGGCGATGCGCTGGATCCAATGGTCACCGTGACGCTCACGTATACGGATCCGTATTGGCTGATAGCCGTTCTCGGCCATGTTGTTCTGCTTTGGTACGGTCATCGTTTCCTCTTTCGATGATGTGATGGTCATGGCTGCCTGGCTGGTGCAGCCAGATAACCCAGCTGTTCACGGTTGTCTGCCTGATGGCGTTTCTGCCAGTTCGACGGTTGGTGTACTTTTTCGACCTGAACAGCGGTCACCTTGTATTCCGGGCAGTTGGTGGCCCAGTCAGAATTGTCCGTGGTGATCACGTTGGCGCCACTGACCGGGTGGTGGAAGGTGGTGTAGACCACACCGGGCTGAACCCTGGTGCTGATGCGCGCGCGCAGTACGGTGTTGCCCGCGCGGCTGGTGATGCCGGTCCAGTCGCCATCGGCGATGCCCCGGTCCTCGGCATCCTGAGGGTGTATGTCCAGTACGTCCTCATGGTGCCAGAAGCTGTTTCTGGTGCGCCGGGTTTGGGCGCCCACATTGTATTGACTGAGAATGCGTCCGGTGGTCAGCAGCAACGGGTAGCGGCTGTTGGATTTCTCGTCCGTGGGGACGTACTCGGTCTGCATGAACCGACCCAGGCCAATCGGGAACTCCGCCACGTGCATGATCGGGGTGCCTTCCGGGAATTCGTCATTACAGGGCCACTGGATGCTGCCGAGACGGTCGATCTTCTCGAAACTGACGCCCCGGAACGTCGGCGTGAGCCGGGCGATTTCGTCCATGATTTCACTGGGGTGGCTGTAATTCATGGGGTAGCCCAGGGCATTGGAAAGATCCTGAGTGACTTCCCAGTCGGCTTTGCCGGCCAGCGGCGGTATCACCCGGCGTACCCGGTTGATTCGTCGCTCGGCGTTGGTGAAGGTGCCGTCTTTCTCCAGGAAGGACGAACCCGGCAGTAACACATGGGCGAACTTGGCGGTCTCATTCAGGAACAGGTCCTGGACGATAAGACATTCCAGTGACTCCAGCGCCTGCTCCACGTGACGGGTGTTGGGGTCGGACTGGGCGATGTCCTCGCCCTGGACATACAGCCCCTTGAAGCTGCCATCGACTGCGGCATCGAGCATGTTGGGAATGCGCAGCCCGGCCTCGCGATCGATGGTCACACCCCAAGCCTGTTCGAAGGGCTCGCGCAGTTCGTCCACCGCGACATGTTGATAGCCCGGCAGTTCGTGGGGGAAGGAACCCATATCACAGGAGCCCTGGACGTTATTCTGGCCTCGCAGGGGATTCACGCCGACACCTTCCCGGCCGAGGTTGCCGGTGGCCATGGCCAGATTGGCAATGCCCATGACCATGGTGGACCCCTGGCTGTGTTCCGAGACCCCCAGGCCGTAGTAGATGGCAGCATTGCTGGCGTTGCCAAAGAGTCGCGCCGCTTCCCGTACCTGCTCGGCGGGAACGCCGGTGACCGCTTCGGTTGCTTCCGGGGCATGTCGCGGATCGGTGATGAAGGCCCGCCATGCAGCGTAGGTATCTGGCTCGCAGCGTCGTTTGATGAAGTCCTGATCTTCCAGTCCCTCGGCGACCACTAAATGGGCAAGTGCGTTGACCAGTGCCACATTGGTGCCGGGCCGTAGAGGCAGGTGAAGCCCTTCGTCGGCATGAACCGTTCGCAGCAGATCGATGGACCGAGGATCGGCAACGATTAAACGGGCGCCCTGGCGCAGGCGGCGACGTAACTGGGAGGCAAACACCGGGTGGGCATCGGTGGGGTTGGCGCCAATCACAAGGATCACGTCGGCGTGCATCACCGAGTCGAAGGTCTGGGTGCCGGCAGACTCGCCCAGGGTCATCTTCAGACCATAACCGGTGGGGGAGTGGCAGACACGGGCGCAGGTGTCGGTGTTGTTATTGCCGAAGGCCGTGCGCACCAGTTTCTGCACCAGGTAGGTTTCCTCGTTGGTGCAGCGGGAGGAGGTGATGCCGCCAATGCTGTCACGGCCGTGGCGGGCCTGGATATCCCGCAGCCGACTGGCAGCGAAGTTGATGGCCTCGTCCCAGTCCACGGCGCGCCAGGGCTCGTGAATGCTGTCACGAATCATCGGAGTGGTGATGCGGTCCGGGTGGGTGGCGTAGCCAAAGGCAAAGCGCCCCTTGACGCAGGAGTGGCCGTGGTTGGCGTGGCCGTCCTTGTGGGGCACCATGCGCACCAGCTCGTTACCTTTCATCTCGGCCCGGAACGAGCAGCCTACACCGCAGTAGGCGCAGGTGGTGACCACGCTACGGTCGGGCTGGCCGATCTCGATGACGCTGTTTTCCATCAGCGTCGCCGTGGGGCAGGCCTGAACGCAGGCGCCGCAGGAAACGCATTCGGAATCGACAAAGGGATCGTCCTGGCTGGCGGCCACGGTGGAATCGAATCCACGTCCCTGGATGGTCAATGCAAAGGTACCCTGGACCTCCTCGCAGGCCCTGACGCAACGGGAACAGACAATGCATTTGCCCGGATCAAAGCTGAAATAGGGATTGGATGTATCCGTTGGTGCGTCCAGGTGGTTATCGCCGTCGTAGCCGTATCGAACCTCCCGCAGGCCCACCGCGCCGGCCATGTCCTGCAATTCACAGTTGCCGTTGGCGGAGCAGGTCAGGCAGTCCAGGGGATGATCCGATATATACAGTTCCATCACGTTACGGCGCAGGTGGGCCAGTTCCGGAGTCTGGGTCTGGACTTCCATGCCATTTTCCACCGGCGTGGTGCAGGCAGCGGGATAGCCTCGCCGGCCCTCGATGGCCACCATGCACAGGCGGCAGGAACCGAAGGCTTCCAGGTTATCGCTGGCGCAGAGTTTGGGAATACGGTGCCCGGCCAGCGCCGCTGCCCGCATCACGGAAGTGCCGGCGGGCACGGTCACCGAGACACCATCGATGGTCAGCTGTACCGCGGTGTCGGAAGTGGCTGGCGGAGTGCCGAGATCAATATCGGCTGCTTGTGCGGGATCGTAGTATTGCAGCATGGTCAGCCTCCCTCATTGCCCGCTGGCCGGGTGAAATCGTCCGGGAAAAATTGCAGCGCGCTACGTACCGGATTGGGGGTCATGCCGCCCATGGCGCATAGCGAGCCCATTTCCATGGTATGACAGAGATCCTGCAGCAGGGCGAGGTTATCAGTGCGGTCCTGATCGGCGATGATACGGTCAATTACTTCCACACCGCGCACTGCGCCGATGCGGCAAGGGGTGCATTTGCCGCAGGATTCCACGCGGCAGAACTCCATGGCGAAGCGGGCCTGCTGTGCCATGTCCACGCTGTCATCAAAGGCAACGATACCGCCGTGGCCGACCATGCCGCCGGCATCGGCCATTGCCTCGTAATCCATTGGCGTATCCCAGTGACTCTCCGGCAGGTAGGCGCCGAGTGGTCCGCCGACCTGCACGGCCCGTAACGGGCGACCCGACTCGGTGCCACCGCCAAAATCGTACAGCAGGCTGCGCAGGGTGACGCCAAACGCCAGTTCCACCAGTCCGCCCCGGGCCAGGTTGCCCGCCAGTTGGAACGGTTGTGTACCCCGGGAACGTCCCATGCCGAAGTCAGCATAGGACTGTCCACCTTCGGCCAGTATGTAGGGCACGGCGGCGAGGGTTAGTACGTTGTTGACCACCGTGGGTTGCCCGAAGGCGCCGTGGTGAGCCGGCAGTGGTGGTTTGGCACGCACCATGCCCCGCTTGCCTTCCAGGCTGTCGAGCATGGCGGTCTCCTCGCCACAGATATAGGCCTCGGCGCCCAGGCGGATGTACAGGTGAAAGATCCGGCCACTGCTCAGCAGGTTGCTGCCAAGATAGCCTTCGGCTTCTGCCCGGGTGATGGCTTCGGTGAGTATCCGGTGGGCATTCGGGTATTCCGAGCGCAGGTAGATAAAACCGGTCTCAGCACCCACGGCCAGTCCGGCAATCACCATGCCTTCAATCAGCACGTAGGGATCGCCTTCCATCAGTAGTCGGTCGGCGAAGGTGCCGGAATCGCCTTCATCTGCATTGCAGACAATGAACTTGCGGCCGCTCCAGGGTTGTCCCGGCCGTTCCGGGTCGGTTTCCAGAACCGTGCGCCACTTTCGCCCGGCAGGGAAGGCCGCGCCTCCCCGGCCACGCAATCCCGAGCGTTCTACTTCATCCACGATCTGTGCGGCCTTAAGTCCCAACGCCTGTTCCAGGCCCCGGAACCCGCCATGGTTGCGATAGTCGGTGATTGATAGCGGGTCGGTGATGCCCACGCGGGAGAAGGTCAGGCGTTGTTGATTCTGGAGATAGGGAATGGCTTCTGTGTAGCCCTGATACAGGTGATGGCTTTCGCTGCCCTCAAGCATTCCCTGGTCCAGCAGGGCGGGGATGTCGTCCTGTGTCACCGGGCCATAGGCCACACGGCCCCGGGATGTGTCCACCTCGATCAGCGGTTCCAGCCAGAACAGGCCCCGGGAGCCGTTGCGCACCAGTCGGGCGGACAGACCGCGTTGTTGGATTTCCCGTGCGAGACAATCCGCTACAGCGTCGGCGCCCAGTGACAGGGCGGTGGTGTCCCGGGGCACATAAACGTTGATCATTGGGGGCCCCGCTTAGTGTCACTGGTTTCGGGAGGCGGGGACTGGAACCGCAGGGGTACTCGGGTCAGGTCGTCTAGCAAGCGGTCCATGGCTGCCGGGTCTACCCGGCCCAGAATCCGGTCGCCAATGCGGACGCTTGGGCCAGTGGCACAATTACCGAGACAATACACCGGCTCCAGTGTGATCTCGCCATCAGCCGTGGTCTGATGAAAATCCACCCCCAGCTTTTGCCGGGTATGCTCGACAAGTTGCCGGCTGCCCCGGGCCTGGCAGGCTTCCGCACAGCAGATTTGCAGCAGGTGACGACCGCAGGGTTGGGAGCGGAAACCGTGGTAGAAACTGATGACTCCATGAACTTCAGCCCGGCTTAACGCCAGGGCTTCGGCAATGGCTGGCACAGTGGTGTGGGGGATGTAGCCGAAGGTCAGTTGCACCGCGTGCAACAGTGGCAGAAGCGCGCCTGGCAGGTGCTGGTGCTGCTCGATCAGTTGGGTCATCCGGTTATCCTGATCGTTGATGTTCGGTTCCTGCATTCGACGCCTCCCGCTGCCTGGACAGCGTACATAGGAACGGTCAGTTCATGGTCCCGGATGACCTCGGCGGTGGATTCTCCGGGCCAAAAATGCCGTAAGTCGGCTCAACCCGGGCTCGGTGAAGCGCCATCATCGACGACGACGGCAGACTCTGCATGGTATCGGTTATGACATTGTCTGTGGTTTCCGGGGTAGTAACGTCCATTCGTTCGTGCTTCGGGGCACGGCCCATGAATTTTCGGTAGCAGCGGCTGAAATGGGTTGCGGAGACAAACCCGCACATGGCGGCAATTTCGACGATGGAACACGAGGTCTGTTTCAGCAGTCGGCGGGCCCGGTTGAGTCGAATCCTCAGGTAGTATCGTGAGGGCGTACAGCCCAGATGTTTCAGGAAGAGTCTTTCGAGTTGGCGACGTGATATGCCTGCCAGGGTTGCCAGTTCCTGTAATTCGATGGGCTCTTCGATATTGGCTTCCATCAGTTGGGCGGCTTCTGCAAGTTTGGGCTGCGCGCAAGCCAGTTTGGGTAGCATCGGCATGGGCTGTTGTTCCCGCTCTTCTCGCACCCGGTCGCAGACGAACATATGGGATACGGCATTGCTGAGTTCCTGGCCATGGCGGCGTGCCAGGAAACTGAGCATCATATGCATGGGCACGGTTCCGCCGGTACAGGTAATGCGTTCACGCTGGACGGTAAAAAGGTGATTGTTGGTTTGCACCCGGGGGAATCTTTCCTGGATGGCTTCGAGGCATTCCCAGTGGGCACTGCAGGAATAGCCATCCAGCAGTCCGGCACTGGCAAGGACGTAAGCGCCGGTGCATACCGCTCCCAGCAACACATGGCGGCGTGACAATTGCTTTAGCCAGCTGACTTCTTTCGGCGAGAAGCTACGGGTGACATCAATGCCGGCAACCACAATAACCAGGTCGAAATCGTGCTCGTCGCGTATTGACGCATCCGGCAACATGGTGATGCCGTCACTGGCGCGGGCGGCTTCGCCTTCCACTGTCAACAGCTTCCATGAGTAGAGTTCGGCGCCAGCCAGCTGATTGGCCATTCTCAGGGGTTCAACGGCCGTGGCCAGGGCGATCAGGGTAAAGTTATCGATCAGCAAAAAGCCCACCCTATAGGGTGTATGAGCCGACTGGACTGTGTGCGAGTCCGTAGCTGTGGTCACTGTATAACCTCCTCGCCTTCCACTGAACACTAGTTGTTACTGTTCGATCGTGCAATCTGTGATCAGTTCCGGTCTTTTTCCATTCTAAAATGGGGCCCCTGCGACGAATGGTCCGCAACCGACATAGTTCGTTCCGGAATGTTCCAAATGCGACGTTATCCGGGGTGAGTGTGTGTCGTAAATCAGCCTTCGTGTGTCGCCTGCAAGCACGCGGCGGAGTCCGGGCAGCGTTACCGTCAAGGGACGTACAGCGTCAGGAGTCAGTCCATTGGCTATCAGTCTGTTCGAGCTGTTCAAGATCGGTATTGGCCCTTCCAGTTCCCACACGGTCGGGCCCATGGAGGCGGCGCGTCGGTTTGCCAGCACTCTGGAAACCGAACAGCTGGCACCGATGGTCTGGCGGCTGAAAGTCTCTCTGTACGGTTCGCTGGGCGCTACTGGCAAGGGGCATGGCACGGGTCCCGCTGTACTAATGGGACTTGAAGGCGAGCGGCCGGACGGAATTGATCCGGACACCATGCAGGACCGCCTTGAACGTATCCGCCATAGCGGGACTTTGTCCCTCGGTCAGCGGTGGCCCGTAAGATTCCGGGAAAAGACGGATCTTGTCTATTTCCGCCGTAAATCCCTTCCCGAACATCCCAATGGCATGATCTGTATAGCCTTTGACGAAAACGGCCGGAGCCTGCTCGAGAAAACCTATTACTCGGTGGGGGGTGGCTTTGTAGTGGATGGTAACGCCAGCGGTAAGCTGACGATCCGGGAGGATACCACCCGGCTGCCTTATCCTTTCGGTAGTGGCCGTGAGTTGCTGGCGTTGTGCCATGAACACGACATGACCATCGCCGAAATCATGTTTGCCAACGAACAGGTGTGGCGCTCACCAGAGCAGATCCGCGACGGTATTCTTGAGCTCTGGCAGGTGATGCGCGCCTGCGTACAGAATGGTATTGCCCATGAGGGCGAGCTGCCGGGAGGCCTGAAGGTCCGGCGGCGGGCGGCGGCGCTGTATCGGTCGCTGATGGACAAGCAGCGGGTGGACCTGATCTCCCCCTGCCTCAGCGCGCTGGACTGGGTGAACCTCTACGCCCTGGCAGTGAACGAGGAGAACGCTGCCGGCGGTCGGATTGTGACGGCGCCCACCAACGGTGCCGCAGGTATCATCCCGGCGGTGCTTCACTACTTTGTGGAGTTCTGTCCACAGGCGAATGACGACGGCGTCGTCCGGTTCATGCTGACTGCGGCGGCCATTGGTGTCCTGTTCAAGGAAAATGCTTCGATTTCCGGCGCCGAAGTGGGATGTCAGGGAGAGGTCGGTTCTGCCTGTGCCATGGCGGCTGCCGGGCTTGCTGCGGCCACTGGTGGTTCACCTGAACAGGTGGAGAATGCCGCGGAGATTGGTATGGAGCATCACCTGGGCATGACCTGTGACCCGATAGGCGGCCTGGTGCAGATCCCCTGTATCGAGCGCAACGCCATGGCGTCGGTTAAAGCCATCGATGCCGCAATAATGGCCTTGCGCGGCGATGGCAAGCACTACGTATCGCTGGACAAAGTGCTCCACACCATGAGGGAGACCGGTCGCGATATGCTGGACAAGTACAAGGAAACCGCGAGGGGCGGGCTGGCGGTCAACATCATTGAATGCTGACCGCCGGGTTCTGGTTCGGATTTTTCGTCAGGATTTCACCCGTTCATTTTCGGGATCAAACAGCGCTCGATAACCCACCGCCTCAATCCGAATGGGGTAGTGTTCCTGGAAGTACTCCAATATCAGTTCCCGGCCCTCCTGGGCATAGTCGGCCGGGATGTAACCCAGCAGGATGATCTTGCCGACTGACGGCCCCCAAACCGCGCTGGTGTTGTAGGAGCGGCGTCCTTCACTGTCCACCAGCACCTCGCCGGTTTGCGGGTCCAGAATTGGCCACTGGCCCACCGGATAGCGCAGTACACCGTTGGCATCACGGTGTTCCAGCATTGTCATGGTGCACAGGTAGGCGCTCTGCTGTGGCAGGGCCCGCTGCTCAAGGTAGGCAGCCTTGCCGTGGAAGTCTGCTTCCTTGACTTTGGGGCGTGCCAGCCCGGCCTCATACAGGTTGTATTCCACCTCCAGATCCACGTTCTGCAGACGCAAGCTCTTCTCCAGTCGGCGGGTATTGGCGTAGGTTTCAATGCCAACCGGCGTGACGCCTGCGTCGTAGAGCAGGTCCCAGATCCTCAGGCCATAGCTGAACGGGAAGTAGAGTTCCCAGCCCTGTTCTCCCACATAGGAAATCCGGAAGGCCCAGACCGGTACGCCCTGGATATTCAGTTCCCGGGTGGTGGCAAAGGGGAAGTTTTCGTGGGACAGCTCGTCGGGGTTGCTGACCAGTTTTGCCAGGGTCTCCCGCGCTTTTGGGCCCCAAAGCCCCAGGGTGGCAAGTTCATCGGTGCGGTCCTGTACACGCACGTTGTCCAGGTCTTTTGCCCGGGCCATACGGGTGATCCAGCAATAATCCCGGTGGCCGGTGTCACCGCCACAGATCACCCGGTAGTCGTTATCGCTCCGGCGGATGATGGTGAGATCGGAGCGGATGCCGCCCCGGTCATCGAGGAAGTGAGTGTATACGCCTTTACCGTGAGGTGTGGTGCCTCCCACTTTGGCAACGGAAAGATACTCCAGCAAGGCCTCGGCATCGTCGCCGGAGATGTCGAAAATGGCGAAGTGGGACAGATTGATCATACCCACGGATTCACTCATCTCCAGTTGCTCGGCGTTGGAGACTTCCCAGAAATGCCGAGCGTCCCATTCATGTTCCCGTACCGGTATACGGTCCCGATACTTCTCCAGCAGCGTTGCTTCGTTGGCGGCGTAGCCATGCGCCCGTTCCCAGCCGGCTGCTTCCATGAAATAGCCGCCCAGTTCCACTTCCCGCAGGTAGAAGGGGCTGGTTCGCATCTGTCGCCCGGTCAGATAGGGTTCCCGGGGGTGGACCGCCGGGTTGTAGATTTTCTTCGCGATTTCGTAGCAGCGGTTGTACACATAGTCCGGTGTTTTCTGTAGCGGATAGTGCCGTGCGATATCGACGCTGTGGGGATCCATGTCCGGTCGGCCATCAGTCATCCAGTCCGCCAGGATCTTGCCAGCTCCGGGGCCGTCCTTGACCCAGACGGCCTCGCAGAACCACAGGTTACGCACTTCCGGCGATTCACCCATCAGCGAGCCACCGTCCGGTGTGACGGACAGCAGGCCGTTAAAGGAATGTTTCTCCTCCCAGCCCAGTTCGCCCAGGATCGGGGTCATCTCGATGGCTTTTTCGTAGGGTTCCAGGACTTGCTCCAGCGACAGGTCCCGCATGGACGGAGACATCCGTGCCTCTCCGGGTTCGGCGATAGCACCGGGATACACCAGGCGCGGATTTTCCGCTTCGTAGTAACCCCACTCGATGTGACCACCTTCGGTCGTGGTCGGGTCTCCGGTGTCCCGCACATAGGCGGAATTGCCCTGGTCGCGGAACAGCGGATAGACAATCTGCTTGCCAGTACCGTTCAGCGCCTCATAGGGCCCGAAGAACAGCAGCGGGTGCTCCAGTGGCATCAATGGTAGGGGGGAGGAAGCCGTGTCGGCCATTAACGGGCCCCAGATACCCATGGAGAGCACCACGTATTCGGTTTCGATGTAGCCCTTATGGGTTTCCACGCCGCGCACCTGGCCGTCCTGGACATCAATGCGGATCGCAGGGGTGTAAGGGAACACCTGTAATTTGCCGGTGGCAACAGCTTCTTCTACGAGGTCGCCGGCCACTTTCTGGGAGCGGGGCACCACCAACCCGGCATCCGGGTCCCACATGGCGCCCTGGATGCAATTCTCATTCAGCAGCGGGAACAGTTCCTTGGCCTCTTTCGGCGAAATCATGCTGGCGTTGGTGCCGAAAGCCTTGCCGGAGCCGACCTTGCGGCGAAGCTCGTCCATGCGTTCGTCGTCATCGATGCGTGCCACTTCCATACCGCCGCATTTCTCGTAGTTACCGCGTTTTTCATAAAACGCCTGGCTGTATTTGGTGGTGTAGACGTTGAGCTTGTCGTGGGACGTGGTGAAGCAGAAATCCGAGGCGTGGGAGGTGGAGCCGATATCCGTGGGAATCGCGGATTTCTCCAGCCCGACGATATTATCCCATCCCCGTTCGATCAGGTGGTGGGCTACCGAGGCGCCAACAATTCCCCCTTGCCCAATGATCACCACTTTTGCGCTTTTCGGTAGTTGTGCCATATCGATTGCCCCTTCCGCACACGGCTTTGCTTCAATGTGGCCCCGATTCCGGGAGGTTGCTACATTGAATACGACATACATAAGTCCAAAAACGGCACTGGGATCATGGACAGACTGGACGTTCGGCAGACGGTGTACCAGGTCATCATGGTGACGGTGGTGGCTGTTGTCGTGGGTGCCGTGGCGTCTCTGGCGGCGATTGCCTTTGTTGAGGCAGTCCTGCTGATGAACGATTATCTGCTGGTATCGCCTTATGCCCGGATCCAGGCAGAGGACCGGCACCTTCTGGTGGTGGCCGCAACCATCGCGGTGCCCGCGTCCGGTGGCTTGATCGTCGGGCTGATTGTCCGATGGTTTGTGCGGGAGCGGCGCGCCCTGGCTCCTCCGGATGTCATCCTTGCGGCCCAGACCCAGCGATCGGGGCCCGGTTTTCGTAGTGGTCTGGCGTCCACGCTGGCAGCATTGGTCTCTCTGGGCAGCGGGGCTTCGGTGGGGCAGTACGGCCCCCTGGTCTACCTTGGGGCCATGTTCGGCAACCTGGCCGGTCACCTCAAACTCAAGCTTCGTCACCAGCGCTCCATCGCCATTGCCTGTGGCGTAGCCGCCGCGATTGCCACAGCATTCAACGCGCCCATTGCCGGGCTGGTCTTCGCTCACGAAGTGATCCTGCGCCACTATTCGCTGCGCGCGTTTGCGCCGGTCACCGTGGCGTCCGCCACCGGTTATATCATCGCCAACGTGATCTTCGACCGTCCGGCGCTGTTCCTGGTGAGTTTCGGTCATGTGGAGCACAGTTACGAGTTTGTGTTCTTTGCCCTGGAGGGGGTGCTGAGTGCCGGCCTGGCTTGCGGTTTCATGTGGCTGCTGCGAGCCAGTACTACCGCTGCTGGTCGGTTTCCGGTGCCGCAGTGGTTGAAGCCGGCCTCGGCGGGGCTGGTGTTGGGGCTGGTTGCATTGTGGATTCCGGAAGTGCTGGGGATCGGCCAGGAAACCCTGCGTTTCGCCACCATTGAGGGCGCCTTCGGCATTGGCGAGTTGGCGCTGATTATTATTGCCAAACTGGTGTTGACGGCACTGTGTATCGGCTTCGGTTTTGTGGGCGGCGTATTCAGCCCGGCCCTGCTGGTGGGAATTCTGTTCGGTGCCTTCTACGGCCTGGTTCTGCCTTACCTGCTGCCGCTGCCATACTCCGGGCTGGAGGTGTATGCGATCTGCGGCATGATGGCACTGGCCAGCTCCGTTATCGGTGCCCCCCTGACCACGATCCTGATCGTATTCGAGCTGACCCGCAGTTACGACCTGACCATTGCCGCCATGGTGGCCGTAGTGTTCTCGAACCTTATTTCCTACCGGGTGATAGGGCGCTCGCTGTTCGATCTTCAACTCCGTGCCCGCGGATTTGATCTGTCCCTGGGGCGGGACAAGGCGATCCTGGAGACCCATCCGGTCCGTGATTATTGCAGCCAGGCCTACACCACAGCCTACTTGGATGAAGATCTGGGAACCGTACGCCAGCGCCTGGTGGACGATGACAGGGCCGAGGCCATGGTGCTCACTCGTGAGGGAAAATTCCGGGGTGTCGTGCGGCTGCAGAAGCTGGTCGATGGCCGCGCCGATGCACCGCTGGATGCCATGATAGTGGCCGGAGCAACACAGTTTGGTGATGACACCACCGTTTGGCAATCCATGGAGATGCTGCGAGGATTCCTGGGCGAAGCCGTGCCGCTTATTGGTGGTGATGGTCGCCTGATTGGCGTGGTGCCCGAGGAAGCAGTGATCCGGGCCTATCTGGAAATCGTCCATGACCTGCGCGAGGAAGAAAATGAAGCGGCTTAGCGTTTGGATGATTCTGGTGGGCGCTGTGCTGGTTCTTCCTGGTGCGTTGTTTGCGGATGAGCGGGTGCTGACGGTGGCGACCTGGGGCGGCGCCTATGAGGCGAGCCAGAGAGCGGCCTATTTTGAGCCGTTCACCGAACAGACGGGTATTGAAGTGCGCACGGTGGTCTACAACGGTGGCCTGCAGGTACTTCGTGAGCATCTGGCCACTGGAGAGGTGGAGTGGGACGTGATCGACATGATTCAGTCGGATGCCAGTGCCGCCTGTGACGAAGGACTGCTGGAGACCATCTCCCCGGCCATTCTGGCTACGGCCCCTGACGGTACACCACCGGAAGAAGATTTTATGGCCGGCGCTATTGATCCATGTTTTATCACCCAGATCGTATTTTCCACTGTGATTGCCTATGACGATCGAGCCTTTCCCGGCGTCAAGCCCCGCACGGTGGCGGATTTTTTTGATCTGGAAACCTTTCCAGGCAAGCGCGCATTACGACGGGCGCCGGTGGGCATGCTCGAGTGGGCTTTGCTGTCGTTGTCGGTGCCGAGAGAGCAACTCTATGACTTACTCAGCACTCGACGCGGGCTGGAGCTGGCGTTTCGGCGCCTGGATGAAATCCGCGACGAGATTGTCTGGTGGACCGGCGGTGACGAATCGGTGGCGTTGCTGACCAGTGGCCAGGTGGCCATGGCAACGGGGTACAACGGTCGGTTTTTCGATGCACAGGTCAGGGAAGGCGTGCCGATTTCAGTGATCTGGGACGGGCAACTGATTGGCTTCAATAGCTGGGCCATTCCCCGAGGGACGGACCAGAAGGCCATGGCGGAGCAATTCATCGGATTTGCCACCCGCACTGAGAATATGGCTTCTCAGGCGAACCGGATCAGCTATGGCCCCACTCGTCGCTCGGCACGCCAGCGTATCGGGCTACACGTCGAAACCCGCGTGCCGATGCTCCCTCATATGCCAACAGCGCCTGACCATATGGACAATGCCGTTATCCGTGACCACCGTTGGTACTCCCAAACGGTCCGGCTGCGGGATCAATGGTTTCGGGAGTGGCTGGAACGAAATGGCGATGCAGGTCCGGATGGTTCACGCTGATCCATAATGTTGAGTTTGTCTGCGGGAAACTCGTTCAGACGGGAACCGGAGACCTGACTTTGGCGTGTATTGACGTTGCCCGCACGACGGGGTTGGGGTAAAACCCCACCCGCTTTCAATAATCTGGAGGAGCATCCATTGAAGAAGGTATTTCTGTTTCCACTTTTCCTGACAACCGCTTTGGCTGGTTGCCAGACATCCGGCTACATGACGTCCGCCGCCACTGACGGTGACGGTGTGACCTGCAGCGAAATCTACCAGGCCTTTGATACCTACCAACAGGACAAGCAGTCCGCCCAGTCATTGCAGCAGTTGGCTGCCCTGGTGACCCCGACCGCCGGTTCCATGGTCCAGACGGGCGCGAGCTCCGCTGAGAGTTACTACGAGCAAATCAAGGCCAGCGCCAACATCGCGCTTGCGGTCCGCGGCTGCCAGCCTGTCGGGTAATGATTAACGCACCCGGTCGGTCCGCAGGTACTGCCCCGACCGCAGGCCCACCGAGAGATTCTGGTGTGACGCTTCCGTTTCTTTGGGGAGCAAGTCGGCGACGGTCTTCATTTCCGTGAGTAACTCCTGCTCGGTCGCGGTCATTTTTTTTCGCGCAAAGTCACTGATCTTCAGCCCCCGTACAATTTGAAAGCGACCGTAGTCGCAACGCACCGGGAAGGAATAGACGATGCCTTTTGCGATGCCGTAACTGCCATCGCTGACGATGGCCATACTGACCCAGTCATTCTCGTCCGTACCATTGATCCAGTCGTGCATGTGGTTGATCACGGCCTGGGCTGCGGAAGCCGCGCTGGAGCGCCCGCGGGCTTCAATAACAGCCGCTCCACGTTTCTGGATCTTCTGGATAAAGTGATCGCGGTACCAGTTCTCATCCACCTGGGACATCGCCGGCTCACCGTAGATGGTGGCGTGGCCCAGGTCGGGGAACTGGGTGTTGGAGTGGTTGCCCCAAATCGTGACGCGCCGAATGTCCTTGGGGTTGGCTCCGGTGTGGTTGGCCAGAATGCCCCGCGCACGGTTGTGATCCAGTCGGGTGAGGGCGGTAAACTGCGCCGGCGAAAGGTCCGGGGCGTTACGGCTGGCGCACAGCGCGTTGGTATTGGCGGGATTGCCCACTACCAGTACTTTTACGTCCCGGTTGGCGAACTGATTGATGGCGCGGCCCTGGTCGGCAAAGGCCGGGGCGTTCACGGCAATCAGTTCGCTGCGCTCCATACCTGGTCCACGGGGTTTGGCGCCCAGTAGCAATACAAAGTGGGCACCGACTACACCTTCTTCAAATTTGTCATGCAGGCTGATGCTGTGCAGTAACGGGAAGGCACAGTCTTCCAGTTCCATGGCTATGCCGCGCAACGCCCCCATGGCCTCGGGCACTTCGATGAGCTGCAGGATAACGGGCTGATCCTGGTCGATCATTTCGCCGGTGGCGATCTTGAACAGCAGGGAGTAACAGACGCTACCGGCAGCACCGGTGATTGCAATTCTGACGGGACGTTTCATGGAGACCTCCCTTGTGTCTGTGGGCGTTCCAATTAAACTCTAGCACTGTGCAGTAGGAAATTCCTCCAAGAGCCAATCTCCACAAATCCGACATGAGTGACGGTATGAGCAGGTCATCCACCCCCCAACCGATATTCTGGCGCGACAGTCGGCTGCCTCATGTCGAACTTCGGGTCGTCGAGGATGGTCGCAAGGTGTGTTACGCACCGCATACCCACACCCAGTGGTCGATGGGTGCCATTACGGCTGGTCAGAGTACGTTTATCTATGTGGATAGGCGCTATCGGGTCGGTGCCGGGTCATCGGTATTCATGAACCCGGAATGGGTGCACAACTGCAACCCCATTGAAAATCAGCCATGGGCCTACCTGATGCTGTATGTGAATGCCGAATGGCTGGCAAGGCTTCGGTTCCGACTGGGGTTGATCGATGAGCCGGTCTGGCAGGACCTGGATTGCGATGTCAGCCGGTCGGAACCGTTGTTTTTGGGGTTCCGGGATCTGGCAGATTGCCTGTTGGATGAGCAGGTGTCGATACAGCAAAAACGGGACCGGACGGAAACGTTTCTGTCTGAGGTAATGGTGTCGGTTTCGGCACCATCGATGCGGTCTGGCGGGCCGTTCCCACCTGCGCCCGGCCCGATTCAGGAGCTTGCCCGGTACCTGGATGATCACTGCGTGGACGAGTTGTCCCTGACGTGGATGGCGGATCGCGTGGCGTTGTCTCCCTCGCATCTGGTGCGGGTGTTCCGCAAACACTTCGGGATGACGCCCTACGCCTATCAGATCAACCGCCGTATTCAGCTTGGGCAGCGCGCTCTGAAGCAAGGCGCTCCGATCGCCGACGCCGCCCTGGCCGCGGGGTTCTTTGATCAACCTCACTTCCAGCGGGTGTTCAAGCGCCTGGTTGCCGCCACACCGGGTCAGTACGGTCGACCGTTAATCAAGGATCAGGTACAGACAACTCGCCGCAAGTAAGGCGGCCAAGGCGCGATTAACCGCACGCAAGAGTGAAGGGCGCTGGATATGCTGGCGGAGAAAGCGCCCGGTCAGCACCCAGGTGGACAGGGATAGCCAGCAGATCGGTAGATACAGGGCGGCAAAGATCGTCAGTTGGGTCAGATCGCCACCGGAAGTGTACGCCCCGATGCCTGAGACAGAAGCCAGCCACGCCTTCGGATTGAGCCACTGCATAAGTGCACCAGTCCAGAACCCGGGTGCCCCGTCGGGAGCTTCTTCAGAGATTTGTCCATCATCCACGGCCAGGCGATAGCTCAGGTAAAGCAGAAACGCGATACCGGCCCAGGTCAGCAACCGTTCAAATCCCGGAATCCAGGCAAGTGCCGAATGCAGCCCGAATCCTATGGCGAGGAAGAGAGCAATGAATCCCAGGGTGGCGCCGGTGACAAACCACAATCCTTTGCGCAGGCGATAGCGGGTGCCGCTGCTCAGGCACACAAGATTGACCGGGCCCGGCGATATAGAGGCGGCCAGTGCAAATGCGGACATGGGCAATATCAGGGACAGGGTCATGGACAAGCTCCTTTCAGTGAGGGTAGACCGAAGGAGTCTGGCGCCTTAATGAAAGCGGGTATTGCACAAAATTGTTCTGTCCCGAAATCTGTCATGTAGCGGAATGATCCAGGTAATGCTGATAATTATATCCGGACATTTCTGGGTTCGTATTCGTCTAATGACGCCCCTTGATCTGAACTACCCTTTATCCACATACACTGCGTTGCTTACAGGAGTGACGGAGATGAACACGGTTGATTGGCGCATCAAGGGATTGGAATTCGTAAACTGTAATTGTGAGGTAGGTTGCCCCTGCCAGTTCATGGGTCGGCCGACCCATGGGGACTGCAAGGCATTTGCTGCAGTGCGGATTGAAGACGGGTATTTTGGCGATACTCGTCTGGACGGCTTGTCATTTGCAATGACACTGCAATGGCCGGGAGCCATCCATGAGGGTAACGGGCAGGGCCAGGCTTTTGTCGATGAACGGGCAACGCCTGAGCAGCGCGAAGCTCTGATGTCGATACTGTCCGGCGAAACGTCAGAGCCCGGGGCCACGTTTTTCAATGTATTTGCCAGTACGTTGACTAAAATGCACGATCCGGTGTTCTGTTCGATTCAGCTGGACTGTGATGTTGAGGGGCGTCGCGCCAGTGTCCGGGTGGCCGACATGATCAACGCGTCCGGGGAGCCTATTATCAATCCGGTTTCAGGTGAGGAGCATCAGGCGCGTATCGATTTGCCTGGTGGTTTTGAATATGCGGTGGCGGAAGTGGCCAGGGGCAGCACAAGTGCCCAAGCTGGCGTTCCCATGGATCTGGATGCCAGCCACTGCCATCTGTCCCATCTGGATATCGGGCCGAGTGGCGTTTATCGATAGGTGAATGGGGGGCTGTTGTTTTCGCTTACAGCCCCGCATCCTTGACGCTCTCCATCACCACAAACGTGCTGGTTTGCAACACATGGGGCAGGGCCGAGATCTGTTCCCCCAGTACCTGTCGATACTCTGCCATGTTTCGCGTCCTTACCTTGAGCAGGTAGTCGAAGTTGCCGGCGATCATATGGCATTGCTCGACGGCGGAAATCTGCTTCACGGCTGTGTTGAAAGCGGTCAGGGACTGGCTGCTGGTGTCGTGCAGAGTGACCTGTGCGAAAGCGATATGGCTCTGCCCGAGTTTGGTCTGGTTAACCAGTGCGGTGTAGCCGGTGATGTAGCCCTGTTCTTCGAGCCGACGCATGCGAACCTGGCAGGGTGTCTTTGATAGCCCCACACGTGAGGCGAGCTCGGTCACGGTGATCCGGGCGTGCTTCTGAAGTTCGCGAATGATGGCGTGATCGATTCTATCCAATTCGACCATAACTTTGTTTCCTGGCTGGATGAACGGCTGAACCAAGACCAAAATATAATCAAAATACCTGTATTTTGAAACTATATGGTCAATGAGACTTCGGGGAGTTGAGTATACTGGAACTTCCTCCATTCCATATACCCAGTTGAATGTACCCGGAGACGCTCCATGCCACAGTCCCGCCCATCACAACAACAAACCTTGCTGGAACAACTTGCTGACGCTCTCCAGGATCAGGAGTCGGATCCCCACAGCACGAGGAACCTGAGGGAAGTTGTCGCGAAGATGATGACCGAGTCTCAGTCCTGGGACGATGATCTGCATGCTCAGTTGGTTGAGTCACTGGGTGAGGCGTCCGGTGGTCTGTGTGCTCAGATGTTCAGTGGCGGCTTTCCTTCCGCATACCGGGCGCGCTTTCCCGTGGCGGAGGCCATTGGCGACATCCACCAGATCCAGTCCATCGCCGTCAGTTCTGATGTGCCCATGCGTTTTTACCGGCTTGTGGAGCCATCAGCCGATAAACAGCCATTGTCCGACGGAGAGCTGAACTTCAAGCTTTATAGCCAGGGCAACCCGGTGATTCTCTCGGATGTCATTCCGATCCTCGAGAACCTGGGGATGCGTGTGCTGGGAGAGCATCCCTATCGGGTTCAGCGGCGGGACGGGGAACATTTCGGCGTCAGTGACTTTACCGTGGAGAGCCACTCCCATTGCCGTGGCGCCGACCTGGAAAAGGCCAAACCCCTGTTGCAGGAAGCGTTTCGTGAAATCTGGAATGGCTTCGCGGAAAATGACGACTTCAACCAGCTCATCATGGCTGCAGGGCTGGGCTGGCGCGAAGTGGCGTTGTTGAGGGCGTATTCCCGGTATATCAAGCAGATACGTTTTGGTTTCAGCCAACCGTTTATTGCCGACACCCTGGCGCGTCACCTGAACATTACCTCGATGCTGGTGGTCTACTTCAACGCGCGATTTGATCCGGACATTCCGGCGGAAACCCGGGAGGTGATGGCCGGGAGGATTGAGAGCGATATCCTTGGCGCTCTGGAAGCCGTGGAGAGTCTGGATGACGACCGCATCCTCAGACGGTTCTATGTGCTGATCAAGGCAACACTGAGAACCAACTACTACCAGCACCAGCACGGTGGCCAGATCAAAGGCTACCTGTCATTCAAACTCGATCCTGCCGCTATTCCCGATATCCCCAAGCCCTGCCCACGCTTTGAGGTGTTTGTGTATTCACCACGCGTGGAAGGTGTTCACCTTCGGGCTGGCCCGGTCGCCCGGGGTGGTCTGCGCTGGTCCGATCGTGTGGAGGACTACCGAACCGAGATCCTGGGGCTGGTCAAGGCCCAGCAGGTCAAGAATTCGGTTATTGTGCCGGTTGGAGCCAAAGGTGGCTTTATCGTCAAGCAGCCGCCTCGCGACGGTTCCCGCGAGGACCTGCGGGCGGAAGGCATCGCCTGCTACCAGACCTTTATCCGGGGGCTGCTGGATCTGACGGACAATCTGGAAGGTGGCGTGGTTGTCCCCCCGGCAGATCTGGTTCGCCATGATGATGACGATACCTCCCTGGTGGTCGCCGCCGACAAGGGAACTGCGACCTTCTCCGACATCGCCAACCGGCTGTCGGAGGAGTACGGTTTCTGGCTGGGCGATGCGTTTGCCTCCGGTGGCAGTGAAGGCTACGACCACAAGAAAATGGGCATTACCGCGCGCGGTGCCTGGGAATCGGTGAAACGCCATTTCCTGGAGAAAGGGCTGGATACCCAGAAGGATGAATTTACTGTGGTTGGCATCGGGGATATGGCCGGCGATGTCTTCGGTAACGGCATGCTGCTGTCGGACCGTATTCGCCTGGTGGGTGCGTTCAACCACCAGCATATTTTTATCGACCCGGAACCGGATGCCAGTGCTACCTTTGCTGAACGCCAGCGACTGTTTCAGACGCCCGGCTCGAGCTGGGCTGATTACGACGTCCGGCTGATAAGTGAGGGCGGTGGGGTATTTTCCCGGTCCATGAAATCGATTCCGCTTTCGCCGCAGATGTGCGCACTGCTCAACCTGGAGGACAACCGGTTATCCCCCAACGAGTTGATCAGCGCCCTGCTCAAGGCCCCGGTGGATATGCTGTGGAACGGCGGTATCGGCACATATGTGAAGGCCAGGGAAGAATCCCACGAAGACGTGGGTGATAAATCCAATGACGGGTTAAGGATCAATTGCGACCAGTTGCGCTGCAAGGTGTTGGGTGAGGGGGGCAACCTTGGGGTGACCCAACTTGGTCGTATCGGTTTTGCCCGAACTGGCGGTGCCGCCAACAGTGACTTTATCGATAATGCCGGTGGGGTTGATTGCTCGGACCATGAGGTCAATATCAAAATCCTGCTCAACGATTTGGTTCAGCAGGGGCGGCTGACCCTGGACCAACGCAACCGGATGCTGCGGGCGATGACCCCCGAAGTGGCCGATCTGGTACTGACAAACAATTACCGGCAGGCCATGACGTTGAGCCTTGCCCAGAGTGGTGTTGTGGCTTCGGCAGATGAATATGAACGCCTTATGCGACGTCTGGAGACTGAAGGCAAGCTCGATCGGGCGCTCGAATTCCTGCCCGACGATGATGAGCTACTGGCCCGGCGTGAGCGTGCCGCCAGCTTTACCCGTCCGGAGCTTGCGGTGCTCGTGTCCTACGCCAAGATCGAGCTCAAGCAGGCGTTGCTCACTGCTCCCATCGTTCACGATCATCGCTTTGCATCGGCGCTTCATTCGGCCTTTCCTGCGTCTTTGCGGGAGGCTTTCCCCGATGCTGTAGAGACGCACCCGTTGCGTGCCGAGATCTCCGCGACCCAGATCGCCAACGATATCGTCAACCGCATGGGCATTACCTGGGTGGACAAGATTCGCAATGCCACCGGGGTCGCCTGCGGTCGCTTGGCCGCTGCCTACCTGATCTCCCTGCGCGTCCATGGCGTAGATGCCAAATGGACCGAAATTGAAGCGCTGGACGGTCAGATCAGTGCCCGGGTTCAGGCCGAAATGTTCGCGGATGTGATTCGTCTGGTAACACGAAGTACTCGCTGGTTGTTGCAAAATCGCTGGCACGGATTGGATCCGGACAACTGCGTGGGGCGTTATCAGGAGCCCCTGGCCGAGGTGTTGGCATCTACGGAACGGTTGGCGATGGTGATCCCGGAAAGTCGTTGGCAGGAACGTTATGAGGAGTACCATAAGGAAGAGGTGCCGGAGCATCTTGCAGCTTATTGTGCTTCTGCTGAGAGCCGTTATTGGTTGATGGATATGATTGAGATATCCCGGCAGTTGGACCAGCCTCTTGAGTCCGTGGCATGGGTGTACTTCCGGTTGGGAGAAAGTCTGAATCTGACCTGGCTGGACAGGCAGATGCGGGTATTCCGGGCGCGGGGCCATTGGCAAGTGCTGGCTACAATACACTATCGGGATGAGCTCGATCAGAAACTGCGGTATCTCACCTCCAGCGTGTTTTCCGTAGGGCCTGACGAGGCCCCCGGGAAGCTTTCTCCGGAGCAGTTGCTGGAGGTCTGGCGTGAGGACAAACAGCCCCTATTGGGGCGCTGGAAACAAATGCTGGGTGATATGCAGGCTTCCAACGAGGTTGATTGTGCAGTTTTCTCGGTTGCTCACGGCGTACTTCGGGAGTTGGCTTCCAACACCGAGCGATGAAGCTCTTGCAGGAAAAATGTCTAAGCATTAATTTTTTGGTGGGGAATTAAATAAAATTTAAGTGACAAAAAAGACAAAATGGTAAGCAGGTGCGGTTCTAATAGAGAAACAGTCTTTGTTGATCTCGGTAGAATGCGAGACAGATAAACAACTAAGAGGGTACAACTATGAGACCGCAGCAGTCAGTGACTCCCGCACTTGTCGATAGCCGGCAGGCCATTCGTGATTACTACCTGGCTGACGAATACCAAGTGATTCGTGAGTTGATTGCTGGCGCTCAATTGTCCGAGCCAGAGCGGGAGGCTATCTCCGCCCGCGCTGCCGACCTGGTACGCAGCGTCCGCAAGAACGCCAAATCCACCATTATGGAAAAGTTCCTGGCGGAATACGGCCTCACAACCAAAGAGGGCGTTGCGTTGATGTGCCTGGCGGAGGCACTGCTGCGTGTACCTGACAACACCACCATCCACGAGCTTATTGAAGACAAAATCACTTCCGGCGCTTGGGGCGCCCATGTTGGTAGGGCCTCTTCGCCGCTGATCAATACCGCCACGGTTGCCCTGTTGATGACCAGCAATCTGCTCAGGGATTCGGAGCGCAACACAGTGGGCGATACCCTGCGCAAGCTGCTCAAGCGTTTCGGTGAACCAGTGATCCGTACCGTAGCCGGTCAGGCGATGAAGGAAATGGGGCGCCAGTTCGTGCTGGGCCGCGACATCGATGAAGCCCAGGACGAAGCCAAAGAGTATATGGCCAAGGGCTACACCTATTCCTATGACATGCTGGGCGAAGCCGCCCGCACCGATGACGACGCCAAGCGTTATTTTGCATCCTACTCCAACGCTATCGGCAGCATTGCCAAGGCCTGCGAAGGGGATGTGCGCAAGAATCCGGGGATTTCCGTCAAGCTCTCCGCGTTGCTGGCCCGTTACGAGTACGGCAACAAGGAACGGGTGATGAACGAGTTACTGCCCCGCGCCCGCACGCTGGTCAGGAAGGCAGCGGCGGCCAACATGGGCTTTAACATTGACGCCGAGGAACAGGATCGTCTGGATTTGTCTCTGGATGTGATCGAAGCCCTGGTGTCCGATCCCGAACTGGCCGGCTGGGATGGTTTCGGCGTGGTGGTCCAGGCCTACGGCAAGCGGGCGTCATACACGCTGGACTGGCTCTATGGCTTGGCCGAAAAATACAATCGCCGTTTCATGGTTCGTCTGGTCAAGGGGGCTTACTGGGACGCCGAGATCAAGCGTGCCCAGGTAATGGGTCTGAGTGGTTTTCCGGTGTTCACCCGCAAGGCATGCAGCGATGTATCGTTTGTTTCCTGTGCCACCAAACTACTGAACATGGCGGATCGGATCTATCCGCAGTTCGCCACCCATAACGCCCACTCAGTTTCCTCGATTCTTGAACTGGCAAAAGTCAAAGGCGTGGACAGCTATGAATTCCAGCGCTTGCATGGCATGGGTGAATCCCTGCACGACGAGGTGCTGAAAGTGAGCGGTGTTCCGTGTCGAATTTATGCACCGGTTGGCCCCCACAAGGATCTGCTGGCGTATCTGGTTCGCCGTCTGCTTGAGAACGGCGCTAACAGTTCGTTCGTGAACCAGATTGTCGATACCCGCATCACCCCGGAAGAAATCGCCAAGGACCCGATCCTCAGCGTGGAAGAAATGGGCAGCAACATTTCCAGCAAGGCGATCGTGCATCCGTTCAAGCTGTTTGGAGAGCACCGCCGTAACTCCAAGGGCTGGGACATCACTGATCCGGTCACGGTGAAAGAGATTGATCAAGGTCGCGATGCCTACCGGGATTATCGCTGGAAGGGCGGCCCGGTGATTGCTGGCGAAGTGGTCAGTACCGAGGTTCAGGTGGTGCGTAATCCCGCCAATCCGGACGATCTGGTCGGACATGTGACCTATGCTTCCGATGCGGACGTGGATACCGCTATTACCGCTGCTACATCTGCTTTCAGCCGCTGGTCCAAAACACCCGTTGAAGAGCGGGCGGCGTTAGTGCGTAAGGTGGGTGACCTTTATGAAGAGCATGCCTACGAGCTGTTCGCGCTGACTACCCGTGAGGCCGGCAAGTCCCTGCTGGATGCAGTTGCCGAGATCCGCGAAGCAGTGGATTTCGCCCAGTACTACGCCAATGAGGCCATCCGTAATAAAGACAGCGGTGATGCCCGTGGCGTGATGTGTTGTATCTCGCCGTGGAACTTCCCACTGGCCATCTTTACTGGCCAGATTCTGGCCAATCTCGCTGCGGGTAACACCGTGGTTGCCAAGCCCGCCGAGCAGACGTCTCTGCTGGCCGCACGGGCGGTAGAACTGATGCATGAAGCCGGTATACCCCGCGATGCCATTCAGTTGCTGCCCGGCACGGGCGCGACCGTTGGGGCTGCGCTGACCGCCGATTCCCGGGTGGCCGGGGTGTGCTTCACCGGTTCCACCGCAACGGCCCAGAGCATCAACAAGATGATGACCGAAACCATGGCCCCGGATGCGCCACTGGTAGCCGAGACCGGTGGTCTTAACGCCATGATCGTGGATTCCACAGCACTGCCGGAACAGGTGGTGCGGGATGTGCTGGCCTCCTCCTTCCAGAGTGCGGGTCAACGTTGTTCGGCGCTGCGTATGCTCTACGTGCAGAAAGACATCGCCGACCACCTGCTGGCGATGCTCTACGGTGCCATGGAAGAACTGGGTATCGGTGATCCCTGGTTGTTGTCCACGGATGTGGGCCCGGTTATTGATGAAACCGCCAGGAATAAAATTGTCGATCACTGCAAGAAGTTCGAGCGTAATGGTCGCTTGCTGAAGAAGCTCCCGGTTCCCGACAAGGGGCTGTTCGTCTCTCCGGCAGTGCTCCAGGTCAGCGGCATTGAGGAAATGGAAGAAGAGATCTTTGGCCCGGTACTGCATGTGGCCACCTTTGCTGCGAAGGATATCGACAAAGTGGTGGATGCCGTCAACGCCAGGGGCTATGGCCTGACGTTTGGTATTCACAGCCGGGTTGATCGCCGTGTTGAGCGGATTTCAAGCCGGATCAAGGTGGGCAACACTTACGTCAACCGCAATCAGATTGGTGCCATTGTGGGCTCCCAGCCGTTTGGTGGCGAGGGCCTGTCGGGGACCGGTCCCAAGGCAGGTGGTCCGCAGTACGTTCGTCGTTTCCTGAAAGGGGTAACGGTTGAACGTCCGGCGGACGCTGGTGCCCGGCCTGTTGATATCAAGAAACTTGAGGGGCTGATTGGTAAGCTGCGCGATATGAATACGCAGGCTCCGGAGGCCAGAATCGAGGCCATGAAGCCGGTTTTCGGGGAGGCTCCGGAGCCGCTGGATGCCCATGTCGAAGAGTTGCCTGGTCCAACCGGCGAGCTGAACCGCCTGTCAAACCACGCCCGTGGCATTGTTCTCTGTCTCGGCCCGGACAAGCAAACCGCGTTGGAGCAGGCGGCGATGGCGCTTTCCCAGGGTAACAAAGTTGTCGTAATCGCACCTGGAGTGGAGGACACCGTAAACCGTGCCGTCCAGGCCGGCCTGCCGATCGTGGGTGTTGAGGGACTGTTGGAACCCGAAGCCCTGGCAATGGCGCGTGGTTTCCAGGCGGTGGTGAGTTGTGCCGAGCCGTGCCTGCTGGGGGAATACCGTCAGGCACTGGCGAAACGTGACGGCGCGCTGTTGCCGCTGATCACGGAACATACTCTTGACGAGCGGTTTGTGATTGAGCGCCACCTGTGCGTGGATCCCACCGCCGCCGGTGGTAACGCCAGTCTGATCGCTGCCTCCGAGTAAGCCCTTCCCGCCAGTAGTGAGTCGCCCCAGGGAAGGGGCCACTCGCAGTTCCCGACAGATCGCTATCGCATGTCGCCCGCCTTCGTGGTATATCAGCAACTTTGATTTTCCATTCATTGTTCCGGAATCTGAAGACATGCCAAAAGCCAGTGAAATCAAGAAGAACTCCGCGGTTGAATATGAAGGCAGGGCCTACTTCGTCAAGGACATCGAGCGCTCCGTTCCCCAGGGGCGAGCCGGTGGCAGCCTCTACCGCATGCGGATGTATGACGTGGTTACAGGTAACAAGATCGACGAGACCTTCAAGGACTCGGACATGCTGAACCTGGCCGATCTGGTTCGCAGACCGGCGACCTTTTCCTATTCGGATGGCGACGAGTTCGTTTTCATGGACAGCGAGGATTTCACGCAGTACAGCCTGAACCGGGAGTCCATCGCAGACGAGCTGCTGTTCATCAGTGAGGATACCCAGGGACTGATGGTGATCCTGGTGAGCGACGCCCCGGTTGCGCTGGATCTGCCGCCGACGGTAGATCTGGAGATTGTGGAAACTGATCCATCCATCAAGGGCGGTTCGGCAACGGCGCGGACCAAGCCTGCGACACTGTCGACCGGGCTGGTGATTCAGGTGCCCGAGCACATTTCCACAGGTGACAGAATCAAGGTGAATGTGGAGGAGCGCCGGTTCCTGGGACGTGCCTGACCTGATTTGAAAGGGGCGCCCTTCGGAATTGATAATGGGCGTAACGCCAGGATTCTTGAAGGAGGCGATTATGGCTACCTCAGCCAGCAAACTGGTGGTGTTCTACGATGGCTCTTGCTCCGCCTGCATCAAGGACCGCCGGTGGTACGAAAAGCTGGCGGGGAAGACCGGGGAGTCCGTTGAGTGGCTGGATATCACCGGGCGTGATGAAGAGTTGCGCCGTCAGGGTATTGATCCTGACAAGGCTCTCCGGGAGCTGCACGTCAAGGACGACCAGGGCAGGGTACACCGGGAAATGGACGCCTATATCCTGCTGATGTCCCGCGTGCCTGCACTGAAACCCCTGGCGTGGCTGATCGGCTTGCCGGTGATTCGGCCCACTCTCGCGTGGCTGTATCATCGATGGGTGGCCAAGCGTCTCAGCACCAGTCAGTAGTTGATGATGTCTGTCCTGGGTTCCGGACAAGCTGTTCGGAGTTCCGGGCACTTGTGGCTACCTGAAGTATCTTTCTCCCTTCCTACTTCTTTTTAAAACAACATCTTGGCGTCCTGGCACAATTCTTTCTTCAAATCGGCTGCCGAACAATAAATCCAATAAAAGGAGTTCCAGATGTCGATTTCCATCGCTCGTTCGATGCGTCGGGGTGTGATATCCATTCTTCTGGGGTGCATTCCCCTGGTGTTATCTGCCGTGCCGGCCAGTGCCGGTCAGACCGATTCCTATACATTGCCACAACAATCCTACAACCAGTCCCGGGCCCGGGATTACAAGGTGTACGTACCTGATAATGTCCAGACACCCGCGCCCATGGTGATGGCGTTGCATGGCTGCAAGCAGTCCAACAGCGATGTGCTCGCTGACTGGGGACTGAAGGCTGCGGCGGACGAGTACGGCTTTATTCTGGTCGCCCCGTTCATCACCAGTTACGACGGCCTGCGCAATGAGAATTGCTGGGGTTTCTGGTTTGATCATCATCGTCATGAGGGCGCCGGCGAGGTGGAGGACCTGCACCAGATCGCCCAGGCGGTTGAGGCCAATTACACCATAGACGCCAACCGCCGCTTCATCACCGGCCTGTCTTCCGGTGGCGCCATGGCCACTGTTGCGGCAGTGGCCCATAACGAATACTGGGCAGCCGCTGCACCAGCATCGGGATTACCCTATGGCGAGGATTCGTCATCTGTCTCGTTGTCCGGACAGTGTCCGGGAAGTGCGACATTCCATAGCGTGTCCCGGGTGGCATCCGACATGGAGTCGGAAATCAACGACGACTACCCGATACCATTGATGGTGTTGCAGAACGAGAACGATTGCACGGTGCTGAAAACCGCGGCGGACAATACCCGGGACGCCCACCTGCAAGTGTTTGGTGAACCAGCCTTCGACACCACCGGAGAAACCTACGCTTCCTCAACAGCCTGTTCACCGTCTTACCAGAGCAACTATAGCTGTGAACACATCCGGTATACCCGCGATGGCACCAGCGGAACCCGCTCAGTGGTTGAAACCGTGTATCTGGATGGACCGTTGTCCACGCCCAACACCCAGGACACCGACCACGGTCACTACTGGGTCGGGGGTGAAAACGGTAACAACGGCAAGTGGTCGGTCCGGGTCGGGCCCAGTTACCCGGACATCATCTGGGACTTCTTTAACCGTCACAGCAGGGATGGTACCGAGCCGGAAGGATTCCCGGTGATTACCCTGATCGGGGATAATCCGATGTACGTGGCGATTAATACCGCCTTCACGGACCCGGGGGCGACCGCGGACGATGCGGAGGACGGATCGGTTTCGGTGACGGCGGATTGCAGTGAAGTCGACACCTCTACCGTGGGGACCTACGCCTGTAGCTACAGTGCGAACGACAGCGATAGCAATACCACCACCAAGGAACGTCAGGTAGTAGTCCACGATCCCAGCGCGCCCACGGAAACCTGTGAACAGGCGACCTCATCACCCAATATTCACATTTCCGAAGGCCGCGCCTACGCTGGTGGTAATTCCGACCTGCGGGCGTTCTCCTCGGGTGATGATGTGGACATTGGCGGCTCCTTTGACACCTGGAGCAGCGTCACCCTGTACGAGGGCGATCCGGGCCTCTGGTACAGCGTAGAACCCAGCGCCTGTAGCGGTACCGGCGGTGGCGACGACGGCGGTTCCGGTGGTGAGTTTACCTGCCAGGACTGGAACGATACCCATCTGAACCACGATACCGCCGGTCGTGCCTATTACGCGGGCGGCTACTACACCACCGGTGGAGACGACTACCTGGGGGCGGTCTCGGGCACATACAGTTGGGTAAAGGAAACGGCGGAGGGCTACTTTGAAATCGGCCAGTGCGACTGAAGCTGAAGCCGGCTAGCTGTTGGGAGAATGACATCCCGGATCAGGGGCTGGTCCGGGATGATGCTTATTCGGGTAAGGTTTCGCCTGAGCCACCCATTTCCGCAGGCACATCCTTCATTTTGGGCAGGCCGTCGTGGATGGGCAGTACGGATTCCTGGTAGTGCACATGCAGTGCGGGCTTGAAATCCAGGTCGGGCAGATTGGCTACGTACACATCCACCAGCCCCATTGTCGGGTGGTCGGTAAAGACATGCCCGCCGCACTTCTTGCACCACTTGCGGTAGCTTTGTTCCGTCAGGTGGAAGGTGCCGATCTGGTCTTCGCCGGCAAGAACTTTGAAACTCTCGGGTGGCCATAGCGAAAACGCGTTCACGGGACCGGCCGACCATCGTCGGCAGGAATCGCAGTGACAGTAGCCCATGGCCGCTGGCTCACCACTGACCTGAAATTTCACTTCACCACAGAAACAGCTGCCTTGATGCTGGCTCATAATGCTCTCCCTCCATTGCGTGGATACAAAACGTTTCCATATTTACCGTTATTATTGGGGCTCGGGTTAATGTTCCAGAGACATATTGTTGATGTAAATACTTCGAAAGTGCCGATAGTGGGCCACAGCTGATTTGCACTGTTATCTACCGGGTTGTTTCAGTACGCTTGTCAACTTGGCTCATCAGGAGGGAATCATGCCCAGCCCTAAATCCAGACCCGTTTCCGCGTCCGCCATAGACCAGCATGTCTATAAAGTGTTTCCCAATGACATGAACTCACATAACACGGTGTTCGGCGGCATGATAATGGCCAAGTGTGATCGACTGGCACTGGTGGTGGCCGAGCGCCATTCGGCGCATGTCTGTGTGACGGCTGCGGTGGACTCCATTCACTTCCGCGCGCCGGCGAAAGGGAACGATACTCTGCTGTTCAGCCTGTCACTGAACCGAAGCTGGGGGTCGTCCATGGAAATCGGCGCCAGGGTTGAGGCCGAAAACAGTTACACCGGAGAAGTGAGACATATCCTGTCGGCGTTCTTCACATTTGTGGCTCTGGATGAGGAGGATAAGCCGGTGGACGTCCCTGAAGCGATTCCTGAAACCGACGAACAGAAGCGCAGGTTCGAGAACGCGGAAATTCGGCGGGAAGGGCGATTGCAGACACGGGAAAAATTATCCAGCCGCACTGGTCAGTAGGGTTTTTTGGTGGACTCCACATCCACCACGCGGCCATTGCGAAGGGTGATCACCCGGCGGAATTGGGTATTGCTCAGTTCGTACAGCCATTCTTCCACGGGGACCGGGTAGCTCCGGTGTGCCAGCCCGGCGCGACCGGGAGTAACGACCTGCCAGGTCACTTGCCTTGACAGGGGCTGACCACAACGGGCGACGACTTCGAACTCGCTGATACCTTCCTGCAGGGCACCGGTAGTGCAGGGGCCAGCGTTATCCGGGTAAAAGCCGTAACCCAGGCTGTCTTCCCGGTGTAGCTTGCCATTACGAAAAACCAATCGACGAATAAAACTCTGGGGGCCGCGGTTGTAGTACCAGTGTTCCTCGGTTTGGACTACGCCAAGTCCCGGTACAACGGTTTGGGGATAGGTCGCAACGTAGTCCGGCTCACCACAGCGTTCTTCCACTTCCAGCGGCCAGTCACCCTGGCTCACCAGAGCACTGCCGCAGCGGAAAGCGGCCATCACGGGATTGATGGTCAGCAGTAAGGTAAGGCTGGCGAGAACTTTAGTTGCGCGCGTAACGTTCATGGAGAATACCCACCCGCTCTACATAGGCTCGGGTTTCTGCGTACGGCGGGATGCCGCCATGGCGGCCCACCGCACCGGGGCCGGCGTTGTAGGCAGCAGTGGCCAGCCTGGTATCGCCGCCGAATCGTTTAAGCATCTGCGCCAGATAATTGACCCCGCCATGGATGTTCTCGGCCGCGTTCATGGCATTGCTGACGGCCAGGTCCCGGGCCGTTGCCGGCATCAACTGCATTAGCCCCTGGGCGCCCTTGGGAGAGATGGCTCGAGCATTGAATGCAGATTCCGCGTGGATGACTGCGCGAACCAGGGCCGGATCAATCTGGAATTGCCGCGCAGCGGCCTGGATTTCGTCACGGTAGGGCTCGCGGTAAAGCGGTGTGGTCCGCCAGTTTACCTTGGAGTTCGGATCGCAGGCATAGCAGTGAAAGCGGATGACATCGAAATCAGCCCCTGCCGGTTGGTTGCTGCTGTAGGCGACCACGCCATTTTCATCCCGGTAGCGATAGACCACCTCATTCTTGCTGGAAGCGCGCCGCTGTTCGCTGTTTTTGACATTGGTATATTCCACCGTGCCGTCGGGGTGGACAATACGTTGCACACTGCCACCCGCAACCGGTTGAGACAGAAATACCAACAACAGGGTTGTCAGTAATGATGTGGAGAGAAGATTACCGCTTGTCATTGTGTACTCGTGAGAAACCTGAACGGATATCTGCGTGATAATCGCCAGTATACGTCGTTGTGATATGGAAGAAACGTAACGATAAGTGTCGATAGTCGCAAATGTGATGGTGTCTCCAGTCATTGTATTTGAACAGGCTTTGATCATAGGCTTTTGATTCATTCACAAGTGCGGGAAAAACGATCATGAACGTGGCGGGTAAAACGGTGGTCATCACCGGCTCTTCCAGTGGTATTGGTGCGGTTGCGGCCAGACAGTTGGCGAAGCAGGGGGCCAGAGTGTGCCTGGTGGCGCGAAGGGAGGAAGAGCTGGCCAGTGTTCAACGTGAGATCACCAGTGAGGGAGGGCAGGCATGGATCTACCCGGCGGACCTGACCGATGAGGCATCGCTCAACCAGTGTGCCGAGCGTATTCTTGATGCGCACCAGCGGGTGGATGTGCTGGTGAACAACGCCGCCCACTCGATACGTCGTCCAATCACCGAGGCCCTGGACCGCCTGCACGATTACCAGCGCACGATGAACATCAACTACATTGCGGCGGTGGGGCTGACCCTCAAGCTGTTGCCCCGTATGCTCGAACAGGGAGAAGGGCAGGTGGTGAACATCTCAACGCTGTCGTCCCAGGTGCCGATCCCGCTGTTTTCCGCCTACCTCGCCAGCAAGTCGGCGCTGGAGTCTTTTTCCCGGTCGCTGTTGGCGGAACTTGGCCACAAAGGGATTGACGTCACCGTGGTGTATTTCCCGATGGTGCGGACGCCGATGTCTTCAAGAACCAGCATTTACCGGCATATGCCAATGATGAACGTGGACAAGGCTGCCGGCTGGATTGTAAAGGCGGTGAACAAACGCCCTGCGCGGGTGGGAAGCCCGGTGGGTACCTTGGGTAGTCTGGCGCTGGCGGCGATGCCAGGCCCTGTGACACGGTTCACTCAACCGGCCTTCCGGCAGATGGACCGCATGCTGAAGCATAAGATGAGCAAGGACCGCTGACCCGGCGTGATCACCCCGGTACGGATTGCGTCTCCTGAGCGGTCAGGGTGCGGTATTGTCCCGGGTCCAGTGTCTGGTCAAGGGCTATGGCGCCCATTCGCTCCCGGTGCAGGGAGACAACACGGTTACCCACAGCGTGAAACATTCTTTTCACCTGATGATAACGGCCTTCATAAATCGTCAGTCGGGCGTTGGTGGCATCGATCGGTTCGATGTGTGCAGGTGAGGTTGTCAGTTGTTCGTATTCAAACCAGATGCCCTCAGCAAAGCGTGCCGCGGTTTCCGGTGATATCGGGTGTGCAGTGGTCACCCGGTAAACCTTGGGAATCCTGACCCTGGGTTCGGTCAGGCCCCGGGACCAGGTACCGTGGTTGGTCAGTATCAGCAGGCCGGTGGTGGCCCGGTCCAGGCGTCCAGCGATATGCAGGCCGGCCCGCAGGTCCGGGGCAATCAGGTCCAGTACCGTAGGATGTACCTTATCCTCGGTAGCGCTAAGATAGCCTGCGGGTTTGTGCAACATCAGGTATAGGGCTTCGGTGCCCTGCTGGATGATGTTGTTGTCAACCGCGACGGTGGCGAAGCGGTCGACATCCATGGATCCTTCCCGACATACGTTGCCGTTGACCGTGACCCGCCCGGCCGCGACCAGAGCATTCGCATGCTTGCGGCTGACACCGTTCTGGTTGCTGAGGATTCGTGAAAGTTTCATGGCGTGAATGATAACGGGTCGCCCCGGAGCAGGACAGGGTCATGAACTCGTAACTGTAATGGAATAAAAGACGGTTGCCTGTATCTGTATTGTTTGCCTGCTAACTTTTAAAGTGGCTGCACCCTGAAAACTTTTGTCTGGATAATTGGTCATGCGTTCAGTTTTCTTTACCTTTCTGGTGCCTGCGCTTTTTGTGTGGTTGTGGAGCACGGGTTTTATCGGCGCCAAGTACGGGCTTCCGTATGCGGAGCCCTTCACGCTGCTGCTGATCCGCATGTTGCTGACTCTGGTGCTGCTGGCAGGGCTGGCCTGGCTGATGAAAACCCGCTGGCCGGGATGGCGGGGAGCGGGGCACCTGGCGGTGACCGGGCTGCTGGTCCACGGCTGTTACCTGGGGGGGGTGTATTACGCCATTCAGGGCGGTATGCCGTCAGGTATTGTGTCGCTGATTGTCGGCCTGCAACCGCTGGTGACGTCGGCCGCAGCGGTGATTGTGCTGAAGGAAGGTGTCTCGGGGCGACAATGGCTGGGGCTGACTCTGGGGCTGGTGGGTGTGACTCTGGTATTGCTTGAGAAGTTTGTCGGCGGTGATGGCAATACCTCGGATTTCCCGTTATGGACGCTGGTCTGGGCCGGGTTCTCCCTGGCCGGAATATCCCTGGGTACGGTGTATCAGAAGCGCAACGGCACCCAGGCGGATCTGGTGGCGGGCACGCTCATCCAGTACAGCGCCGCGGCAGTGTTTTTTGCCATCGGGGCTTTCACTCTGGAAACCCGGGAGGTGGAATGGGCGCTCCAGCTGCAGCTATCCATGGCCTGGCTGGTGTTTGGTGTATCCATCGGCGCCATCCTGTTGCTGATGTGGCTGATCCGCCAGGGGGCGGCTTCGCAGGTGGCCAGCCTGTTCTACCTGGTGCCGCCTGTGACCGCGCTGGAAGCGTTTGTACTGTTTGACGAGCGCTTGGGTGTTCTGGCCATGGTTGGCGGCGCGATTTCCATCACCGGCGTGGCACTGGTAGTTACCCGGCGATCTGCAACCTAGTTCCGGTGCTAAGGTCCGGTTATCCAAACCGTAACCTGAAAAAGAGGCGGGCAGAGGCACCCTGAGTTATCTTTGGCAAAGCTTCATGCGGATATCCGTTGGAGTACGGCAATCTCCGGCAGGGAACTTTCGAATGACCTATTGGCTGGTAGCGAATTCCAGCGCCGGCAATGGCCAGCGGGGACGTGATTTCTGGTTAGCGCAACTGGCGAACGCCGGTATTCGTGAGCCGACGTGTTGTGACTTTGAACGTGACGACTGGACCAGGCAATTGCGCCCCGGCGATGTGGTGATGGTCGCCGGCGGAGATGGTTCGGTGAATGTGGGAGCCAGGCTATGTCTAAGGTATGACGCCACGCTGGCAGTTCTGCCGTCCGGCACCGCCAATGATTTTGCCAGGAACCTGGGCCTGCCTGAAGCGCCAGGCGATCTGTGTGCTCTCATCCGCAAGGGTGCAAGCCAGCGTGTTGATGTCGCTGAGTTCAACGATCAGCTGTTTCTGAATGTGGCGCATATTGGTTTGGGCACGATTCCGGTTTGTCAGACTGACGACTCTCGGAAGAAACTGTTGGGCCGGTTCAGCTATGGAGTGGAGTTGTTGCGAAAACTGGGCGAAAAACGCGGGTTTCATGCAGAAATTCGATGTGATCAGGGGTTTGTCCGTGGCCGCTGGTTGTCTATTGCGATAGCCAATGGCGCTTTTTTTGGTGGTGGTAATGAAATTCCGGAAGCTGCAGTCAACAGCGGGCGTCTGGATGTGATTGCTGTGAAACCCCGCCCGCTGCTTCAGTTGTTGCTGACTTTTTTTATGCTGCGGTTGAATCGACACTCGCCCCAACGCACGAGCACGGTCGTCCACCTGAAGGGGCAAGATTGCCGAGTGGATACCCGTCGACCAAAGACGGTGACTGCGGATGGTGATGTTGCCGGAAAAACACCATTGAATGTCGTGTGTCGGGCGCACTCTCTGTCGGTGATTGGCGCCTCCGTGCTGGCAGCGGAATCGTCATCCTAGAATCAGCGGTGCTATCAGGCCTGTCAGTATGGCTATCAGGACAGCCAGAAAAACCAGTTGCCTCCACGGAAACCGTGGTTGTGGTTCTGGATTAAGCTCCTGTTCCAGGTACTCCCGCAGCAGGCGTGTATTGCGGGTGTTGGCCTTATAGACGATATCAAATGCGTCTCCCACCACAGGTACCATGCCGCCGAACGTCTCGATCAGCATATTCTTGACCATGTGGGCCTTGATGCGCTTGCCGGCGCCGGCCCGGTGCGCTTCCAGCAGTACATACAGGGACAGTACCAGGCCTATAAGGTCACCCACCACCGGCAGCAACCCGATGATGGGATCCAGACCGAGACGAATCCTCGTAAAGGGAATCCGGATGGCAGTGTCAGTGACCCGGGAAAACGTGTCGAGCCGGGCAAGGGTCGCTTGTTGTCGGGTTCTCAGCTCGGATTGGCCGGTGGTGGTTTCCCCATTGGGCATGTCAGCTTTTTCCTCGGAAGTTCTTGGGTGTGGAGTGGGGTAGAATGTTAGCCTTCTGCCAGGATGGATGCGAGGACTACGGTAAATGACGGCAATCACGGTTATGGTTTTGGGGGCGACGGGTCTCACCGGCAGCAAGGTGGTGGAAGGGCTGCTGGCGAGGGATGAGGTGGCATCGGTGGTGACCCCCGTGCGGCGGAAAACCGACAGGCAGCATCCAAAACTGGTGCAGCGGGAAGTGAATTTTGACAGTCTGGATGAGCACGCGGATTTGTTTGAAGTCGACGTCATTGTCTGCTGTCTCGGCACTACCATCCGCAAAGCCGGTTCCCAGCGGGCCTTTCGTCGGGTGGACTACAGTTATCCCCTGAAAGCGGCGGAAATCGGTCTTTCCCGGGGAACCCGGGCGTTTGTGCTGATGTCCGCGATTGCGTCGTCGTCATCCTCCACGGTGTTCTACAACCGTATTAAAGGGGAGCTGGAAGACAGTATCAGCGGGCTCGGTTATCCCTTCCTGTCGATTTATCGGCCAAGCCTGTTGCTCGGGGAGCGCAAGGAACACCGCACCGCCGAGGCTCTGGGCATGAAGGCCATGCCCCTGGTCAACCGGGCACTGCTCGGGCCACTGGAAAAATACCGTGGTATTGAGGCTGACACCGTTGCACGCGCCATGGTGAACGAGGTGTGTGGATTGTCAGTGACCATGGATAGTGACGGTGTGGTCCGAATTCATGAATATCCGGACATCGTGACCCTGGCAGATTAGGCTCCGCCCTCGACTTCTTTAGCTTCCTGGCTGGTTTATTCGCCCGCCAGTATCCAGCCTGCAGCTTTCTCCGCGATCATCAGGGTCGGTGAGTTGGTATTGCCACTGGTAATGACAGGCATGACGCCGGCATCCACTACCCGTAGCCCCTTGACGCCACGAACTCTCAGATGTGAATCCACAACCGCCATGTCATCATCGGCCCGTCCCATGCGAGTGGTACCCACGGGATGGAAGATGGTGGTGCCAATGTCTCCCGCCAGCCGTGCCAGTTCGTCGTCGGTCTGGAACTGTACGCCGGGTTTGTATTCTTCGGGTTGGTACCTGGCAAAGGCCGGCTGTTCGGCGATTCGGCGAGTGACACGCAATGAGTCGGCCGCTACCTTGCGGTCTTCCGGTGTGCTCAGGTAGTTGGGTGCGATGGCCGGCGCATCCCGGGGATCGCGACTACGGATACGCACCGTGCCCCGACTGGTGGGGTTTAGGTTGCATACGCTGGCAGTGATGGCCGGGAAGTCGTGCAGGGGCTGCCCGAAGGCATCCAGGCTCAGTGGCTGCACGTGGTACTGGATGTTGGCGTAATCGTAGTCATCAGAGCTGCGGGTGAAGGCGCACAACTGGGACGGTGCCATGCTCATGGGCCCCGAGCGTTTAAGCAGGTACTCAAGACCGATCTTCGCCTTGCCGATCAGGGAGGCGGCCATAGTGTTGAGGGTGTTGGCACCGTGAACCTTATAGATCGAGCGAATTTGCAGGTGATCCTGAAGGTTTTCGCCCACACCGGGCAGGTCCACGACGACCGGAATATCGTGCTGGTTGAGCAGGTCGGCCGGGCCAATACCGGAGAGCTGCAACAGTTGTGGTGAGCCAATGGAGCCGGCTGACAGGATGACTTCTTTCGATGCCATCACGACGGTTTCACCCTTTCCCGGCCGGGCGATACGAACACCGGAACATCGAGGTTGGACATCCGCGCTGGGTTTTATTTTCAGTCCAAGTACCTGGGTTGAGTGCCATACCGTAAGATTTGGGCGTTTGGCGGCTCGTCGGAGAAAAGCCTTGGAGGTGTTCCAGCGCCAGCCGGCACGCTGGTTGACCTCGAAGTAGTCAACGCCCTCGTTATCGCCACGGTTGAAATCCCGGGTACGGGGAATACCCGCCTGCACTGCGGCCGCGGCGAAATCCTCCAGTACCTGCCATTTCAATCTCTGGTGCTCCACACGCCATTCACCGCCGTGACCGTGGAAGTGCGCATGGTGATCGTCAGCATCTCCGCCGGCATCGAGTCGGTAGTGATCTTCGTGGCGCATGAAGTCCGGCAGGCAGTTGTCCCAGCGCCAGGCGTCGTCTCCGGTCACCTCTGCCCAGTGATTGTAGTCGCGGCGCTGGCCACGGATATAGAGCATGCCGTTGATGCTGGAGCAGCCGCCCAGGGTCTTGCCTCGCGGATAGATCAGTGTGCGGCCATTGAGGCCGGGCGATGGCTCGGTTCTGAAACGCCAGTCGGTGCGGGGATTATCGATGCAGTAGAGATAACCCACGGGAATGTGAATCCAGTGGTAGTTGTCCCGACCCCCGGCTTCAATCAGCAGTACCCGGTAATCCGGATTGGCGCTGAGACGATTGGCGAGCAGGCACCCGGCGGTGCCGGCACCCACGATGATGTAATCGAAGTATTCTGAAGCAGATGTCGTACTGTCGTTCATGCCGATTAACCAGGGTGTTTTTGTTGTCGTGGTTATTGGCTTTGTAGCGTATTACGCAACCAATTACATCCTGGCTTAGACTAATTCATCAGACCTGCCTGTCAGAGTGCCCTAAGTCACGCTGTGGGTTGATTTTATCGCGGACCAGTTGCTTGAGCTGCTTGATATCCGGGAATCCCCCCTGTTCCTTGCGTGACCAGATTTGTGTACCGTTTACCCAGACCTCGAAAATGCCACCGGTGCCCGGGTGCAGTGTCAGTTCATCCAGTTCACCTTCAAAGGTGGTCAGCAGTTCCTGGGCCATCCAGGCCGATCGCATCAGCCAGCGGCAGCCGGTGCAATAATGAATATCAACTCGATTGGTCATGGCTCTCCACAATATTTTAAGGACACGAACATGTATACCCTGATGACCACGTTCATCTCAAAGATACTGAACCGCACCGCATCGGGCTTTGCTGTGCTGAGTGCCGTCATCCTGAGTGCCGGCGCAAACGCTTCGGAGCGTCTGTACATCTTTACTGAAAACTATCCACCATACAATGAGGCGGTCTCCGGTAAAGGTTTCGCTCATAGCGAGGATGAGATTACCGGTATTTGCAGTGGAATGGTGAAGGCCATGCTCGCTCGTGTGGATTACGAATACGTGATGAAGATGCGGGATTGGAGTTATGCCTATGACTGGGTTCAGGGGCGCGAGAACCATGGACTGTTCTGCACAGCTCGAACCGATGAGCGTGAAGACCAGTTCCAATGGGTCGGGCCGTTGGCGCCGATACAGTGGACGTTGTTTGCAGCCCCGAAGTCGGATATCACGCTGGACTCCCTGGAGGATGCCAGGAAATACCGTATCGCGGGTTACAAAGGCGACGTGATGTCTGACTACCTGGTCAGCCAGGGTTTTGATGTGGTCATGAGCGTCTCGGGCGAGGTTAATCCCCGCCGGCTTGAGCTGGGAGAGGCTGATCTTTGGGTAACCGACGGGCTTGTCGGTCCGCTGGTAGCGGAACAGGAACATGGTATCAGTGGCCTGAAACCCGTCCTGGTATTCCGTGAAACACCCATGTACCTGGCACTGAGTAATGAAACGTCACCAGCGATAGTGTCAGCCTTGCAGAAGGCGCTGGACCAGGCGCGTGAGGCCGGCGAACTTGATCACCTGATCGGTCAGTACCAGCCATAGGTTGACCGTGCCGGTAAGGCCTGCGGGATGCCGGCTGTTGCGTGCTTTGTACAGAAATGTTTTGTAGATTCAGCGATCCTCGTATAGAACTAGTAGGGTAGCTCCAACTTCTTACGAGGATCGTCCATGGCTTTTTCCCCCGATTATCTTGCAGAACTGAATTTGCTTACGCAGTTCGGTTCCTCTTCAACCCAGGAAGGCATCAAGGTACACCAGCACTCCGCGCCGGAGGAAGCCGTGAAAGCGGCCGAACGATTGCACCGGAAAGGGCTGATCACCCAGAGGGATGGAGGTTATCTGACCAGTCTCGGAAGTGAGGCGGTGGAGTTGACCCAGAAGCTTCAGTCCATTCTCTCCAGCCAATAAATTTGAAACGACGAGGGGCCGGAATCAATACCAGAACCCTATGTTCGATTCCGGCGCCCTACGATCGATATCCACACCCTTGCCCTCCAGAATGCGGAGCAATATCTGGGTGTCTTCCACATTGAGAAATGCCCCGAGGGGAATGATCTGTTCGCGGTAGGTGAGAAACAGCTTGGGGGGTGTAAAGGGATGTCGCGGCATGTTGGCGCGGACCCGGGCGTAGCGACGGGGAAGTGTCCATTCGGCCTGTTTGACACGCCGGCCTTTCTCCAGGGTGAGGCAGTCGGTGTCTACGGACAGTATTTCCCGTGTCTGACAGGCCTGTGCCGTGTAGTAAATACCTGCCGCCACGGCGATGAGTTCCAGACCCGCAAAGGGCATCACAACCCAGGCACCAGCCAGTGCCATGCCAGTAGCAATAACCAGTGACACCGTAAACAGTGCCAGCCAGACCTGGACATTGCCCCGCCAGCTGAGAGACTGGTTGGGGGTCAGCAACAACCTGAGCCCTTTTTCGCATTCGAGATGTTCTACCATTGCCCTTATCCTGCAACGGAGTTGACTACTGATGCACCAGGGCGACTGGTGCCGGTAGATTACCGCAGCCTGACAGAGCCGTAATTCAAAAGGGATGGGAATCACGACATACTGTCTGCTTTCAGCATAGTTGCAAGTGCATCGGAGTTTCCATTTGGCCAAAAAAACTTTCCCGCGCCGTATCGTCCGGTCGCTGGCCTGGTGTGTGGGCGGCGTTCTGGGCCTGTTGCTTGCCGTCCTGTTGGTGTTGAAGTTTATTAATCCGCCCACCACAGCGTTTATGCTCGCCTATAGTTTCAGCCACCCGGACGACAGTATTCAGCAGCAGTGGGTGGACTACGCCGACATATCCCCATGGATGCCCCTGGCGGTGGTCGCCAGTGAGGATCAGCGCTTTCCAGATCATTGGGGGGTGGATTTTGCCGCTATCCGTAAAGCCCTGGCCGAATATGAGGCGGGCAGGGGGTTGCGGGGAGCCAGCACCATCACCCAGCAAACCGCCAAAAACCTGTTTCTCTGGAATGGTCGAAGCTTTGTCCGCAAGGCCTTTGAGGCAGCCCTGGCGCTGGGGCTTGAATCCCTTTGGCCAAAACAGCGGATTCTCGAGGTCTATCTGAACATCGCAGAATTCGGGCCGGGTATTTATGGCGTGGAGGCGGCCAGCCAGGCCTATTTCGGCACCAGTTCCCGTTACCTTTCGCCATCCCAGGCCTCGAGGCTGGCGGCAGTGCTGCCCAATCCGAAAGTGCTGAGCGCGGATAATCCTTCACAATACGTATGGGAGCGTGCGGCCTGGGTGCAACGGCAGATGCGGCAACTGTCAGGACCGGGCTATATTCAGGGGCTGTGACCCGGACTTCAGGACATAGGGGGCAGGCGTAACGAAATCAATACATTCTTTCAGATCCCCCGTCGGGGGCGGCTCTGCTAAAGTATTGACGTTGTTTTCTTGCTACAGGATCTGCGCCTGATATGTCCAGACAAACCGCACATTCCCAGAAGCTGTTGCTCTTCAGCTTGACTGGACGAAAGCAGTTCGCGCTCGGAACGCTGAAAATCCGTGAAATCCTGCCGTACACCCGTCTGACCAGATTGCCTCACAGTCATTCCGCTGTACTCGGCACCATGTCGTTTCGAGGTGCTGCTGTACCGGTCATAGATATGGCTGCCGCTGTGGGCGGGCGCCCCCTTACCCTGGACGAGCAGAAAGCCGGTTCCATCATTGTGACGGATATCCAGCGGCAGGAAATCGGTTTCGTGGTGCGCAGTGTCAGCAAGATTATTGAGACGGACTGGACTCAGGTCCAGTCACCACCGGCGGCCTTGGGTGACCAGGCCTTTGTGACGGGGCTGCTGGATCTGGACGGGGAACTGATCCAGTTACTGGATGTTGAATTGCTGTTGTCGAAAGTCTATCCCTCTGCGGTCAATATCGACGGGGCGGCCTTGACGGATGTGGAAAGCGAAACGCTCAGGGCCCAGCGAATTCTGCTCGTGGATGATTCCCGGGTCGCCCGTAAACAGCTCTCTGATGTGTTGGACAGCAAAGGTATTCCCTACGAGGTGACCAGTAATGGCCAGAATGCCCTGGACATCCTGCTCCAGGCGGCTTCCATCGGTGAGCCCGTGGATATCCTGGTAAGTGACATTGAAATGCCGGGGCTGGATGGCTACGAACTGGCTTTCAGTATCCGTGACAATTCCGCGCTGGAACAGCCCTATATAATCCTTCACACGTCACTGAATAGTGAAATGAGCCTCAGCTATGCCAATCAGGTCGGTGCGAATGAGGCGCTCACCAAATTTGATGCCCACGAGTTGATGCAGGCAATGTTGCGCGGGGCAGAGCATTAGTCAGTGCGGGCCTGGTCGGGGGCCAGTGTTCGGGGTTTTTCTGTGAGCCTTGCAATAAGACGCGGGTTGCGACCATAGATGTCGTTGCGGAAGTGTCGTTTCCCGTCGCTGTCTACCCAGGTGGTCCAGTATTCCAGGTGCACCGGCACCGGTTCTTTCAAATACACCTTGGTCAGCTCGCGGGAACTGATCGTTCGGTTGATCTGTTCTCTTGACCAATTATCCTGACCTTCCAGCAACAGGCTGGCCAGCCTGAACGAATCCTCAACACGAATGCAGCCCGAACTGAAGGTTCGTTCGCTGCGAGAGAACAGACTACGGGCCGGGGTGTCGTGCAGGTAGATATCATGTTCGTTCGGAAACATGAACTTGACCCTGCCCAGTGCGTTGTGAGGTCCGGGTTCCTGGACGAGCTGGAACGGGAAGTTGTTCTCTGAAAACAGCCACCAGTCAATGGTATCCGGATCGACCCGTTCGCGATCTGCCCCCCACCCCCGGTACACAGTGAAATCCAATTTCTGAAGATAGTCCGGGTCTCGTCGTATAGTGGGTAACTGGTCTTCAGTCATGATGGTTCGGGGAACCGTCCAGGTTGGATTGAAGACAAGATAACGGATGCGGTCACTGAAGAGCGGTGTCTGCCGGTAGGGTTGCCCGACGATCACCCGTGTTTTCAGGATTTCTTCGCCCGCTCTTATCATGCGCAGTTCGAACCCGGCAATGTTCACGATGATGTGGGTATCGCCGAGTTCCTCGGGCAGCCATCGCCAGCGTTCAAGGTTGGCGTCCAGCTGGGCCAGCTTTTCCTGTGGGGTGATGTTGAGGCTGTCCAGGGTGCGTCGCCCAATCAACCCGTCGGTATCCAGTCCGTGGCGGTCCTGGAACCTGGTGACGGCCGCCACCAGCCTGTCACTATAGTGGCGTTCGATGACCTGCTCTTCCAACGATATAGTGGGCATCAGGTCGCCCATGGCAATCAGGCGCTGGCGGATAAGTGGTAGCCGATGATCGGTCATGCCGGGGCGGATCGTGGGGCCGTCGACAATTGGCTCCCATGGAATGGGTTGCAAGGATTGCAGGAATTCCCGGGCTTTCAGTAACTGCTGGTACCCGTTTTGGGGAGGAGCCAATCGATCGACCAGGGTAGGGATCTGCTGAGTCTCAAGGGCCTGGCTCGCGATTTCGTCTATGCGCTGAGCATGACGGTTCGCTGTCCATTCCGCCTCCAGAGATTCTCTGTTTACCTTGCCATGAAGTAAATGCGAAGTGAGCAGCAATAAACTGTCAGTCAGTAACAGATCCAGATCCACCCGTGCTTCTGGACCCAGGTCATCGGGAGTGCGCGCCGCGAATGTTGCCAGCAGACTGTAGTGATAGTCTGAAGGTATCAGACCATGACGTTCTGCCGCCCTGATCGCCTCCAGCAATGCGTCACGATCTTCAGTCCGACTCCATGCCAGGGTGTACTCCCGGTGACTATAAAATTCAGGCAGGGCGTCAAGCGCCAATAGCGGTTCTCCGAGCGCGGTAACCGGGAATCTCTGATGTATCGCTTCCATGCGATCACGGATCGCGTCACTCGCCAGGCTGTAAAGAGGCCACAGGCAAAACAATAACAGCATGGCTCGCACAGCAATCAGTCCTGAGGACATCCTTTCTCTCCGGGGCGGGCAAAAATTGAACGGCCTTGGTATTAATCCTAGACTTTTATTGGGCGATTAAAAAGGAGGTAAGCCCAATGAACAAGACATTGAACGGACATTACGAGGATATTGACCAGGCAAAAAATACCGAAGAGGATTTGCTTGCAACGGGGCTGCCCCGGGAATCGATCTATCTGGACAGGGAAAACCAGGTAATCAGGGTGATGATTCCCGCAGAGGAAGAACGGGAAATCCGGGAAATCTTCGACCGCCATCGTGTTACTTATTGAGGGGGCTGGACCCCGGCCAACGACTGGTCGGGGCCCTGAGGGTCAGCCTGTCCGGCCGAAAACACGCTCGAAGAAACCAACCTCCCTGGTGTCGGGGATGGGCAGGTCGTCCAGTTCATCCATGGCGCGACGCCAGAATTGTTCAGGGTTATCCAGCGTAGCGACTTTGTTTCGTTCTTCGGGACTGAACGAGTTGTGTTCACCGCCAACGCCCAGCGCCACGAGTTCCCGGGTCCACAGGTAGATCGCTGCCCGAATGGTTTTCAGAACGTCGGAGTAAGTATCACGGCTGACGTTGATTGCCAACTCGGCACTGAGGTTGATCCGCGATTGCAGTTTCGTCATTTCCTCAGAGGGCAGAACGACCCTGTTACCCGTGCCTTTCTTGCAGCTTAAACAGATTTTCTCGAGTGCTTTGACGCCGTCATTAAGGTTCAGGCGACCGTATTCCACTTTCTGTTGGTCATCCACAGGGGCGGGAATCCAGCCGTATTGAGGCGAGCGGGCAACGATATGACCAGGAAGCTCCCGTCGATAGGGCGGTGTCAGTGTACTGTCGCTATAGCCTTCAAACTCAGTACGTAACCAGGTTGCCATCTTGCGGTGGCGAAGCATCATCGCCAGAGTAATAGCGGAAGGCATTATCCCTTCCAGAAGTTCATTGGCATCCTGTGTGCGTTGCTCCAGGTGATTTACTGGTGCGGACATTCCCGATCTCCTCATGGACAAATGGCAGCCGTTGGCTGCCTTGTTGTTTTTATTGGTGGGCCCGTTTCCTGTATCGCAGACCCTGGTTGAAAAGTAGTCAGGAGGAGGACAATCGTCCATAGTAAAACGTAGGTGTTTTGTTACTTAAAGTAAGGCAGCGGCTGTCGCCTTGATGCTTGGCATTGCTGGATGGAATCAGGGGGGGGGAGATTATGAACGAACCCGATTTTACCGCTCGCAGGATGGCGATGGTGGAGTATCACATCCAGGGTAGGGGGATTACCTCACCGCTGGTGATAGACGCTATGCGCCGTGTCCGGCGGGAACGGTTTGTATCAGAAGATATGCAACAATTGGCCTATGAGGACGGCCCCCTGGGGATCGGGGAAGGACAGACCATTTCCCAACCCTATGTGGTGGCGTTGATGGTGGACGCTCTCAATCTTCAGGGGGGAGAAAAAGTTCTTGATGTGGGCACTGGGTCCGGTTATGGGGCTGCGGTGCTGGGCTGTATCGCCGATGAGGTTTTCGGTATTGAACGACTGCCGGCACTGGCAGCGCATGCCCGTGAGGTATTGCGTGCGGAAGGATTCAGCAACGTCCATGTGTACTGTGGCGATGGCACCCTGGGGATGCCGGAGGTGGCGCCCTTTGATGGCATTGTGGTCGCCGCTGGCGGCCCGTCTGTCCCGCAGGCATTGAAGGATCAACTGACCGTCGGTGGTCGCCTGGTCATGCCTGTTGGCGGTGAGCACATCAGACAGGACCTCGTTCGCATAACCCGGGTGTCGACGTCCGAGTACGAGAGCGAGAGCCTGGGCGGTGTGCGATTCGTTCCCCTGCTCGGAGAACAGGGCTGGCCCGAAGGCAGTGCCTAGCGTCTCATCTGGTCCTCAGCCCGTTGCGTTGGTGCTCTCGAAGATCTTGTCCGCGGAGGCAGCAACGAATCCTGGATACAGCTTTCCACTGGCATCGGGATGGCGCAGTGCAAATTCATAGAAACAGCTGGGAATGGCTTCCGTGCGGTCCGTAAACTGAACCGGCACCCTGTCGGCCATGGTAGAAGACTGCTCCAGAAGTTCCTCCGGCGACCCTTTGATCTCCCCGCCGGAACTGTTGACCCGATAGCCGTTGTCTTTCAGCAACTGGTTAATCTTTGCCACCGAATGATACTGGCTGAGCTGATTGATGCTGACGGTAAAGTGGTTGGCGCGGAAGCCCCAGGCGGCCAGCCATGCGGCATACTCACTTTCCTGCAGCAATGCCTCATAGGTGGCGTAGTCCACGCTCCAGTGTCGTCCGGAATAAAGGAAGTTATCCGCGAGCACGTCCTCCGGCTTTACCTGCGACACCAGTTCACGGGCAATAGCCTGCAATTTTTTTGAGCATTGCTCGGTCAGGAGTTCCGATATAAAGACCTTGGGAGCCAAAGGATCCGGGTGCTCATAATGCCGGGCGTAGAGTTTTTTGGCCTCGAAATGGTACTCACCGCCCTGAGAGTAACCGAGAGAGGTAAAGTGTTTCGCCAGTGCCTCCAGGCCGACGGGCGCCAGGTTGAAGGTACGCAGGGCGATATGATCGTTAACGATGCTCTGTCCCTCCGCCGCTCCAAGGATGCGGTGTATTTCCTCGGCCGAGGGTGTTACCTGGCGGTAGTTGTCCCATAACTGTTGAAACAGTGTGTTCCGATCAGTGTGCATACAGGACCTCCGATGAGTTGGTGTGGGCGTTGGCTTCGGCTTTCCCTGTGGTCGCCAGCGGCAAGAAGCACGTCATGCCGCCGTCCGACAGGCCCAACTGGCGGGCCAGGGATTCCGGCACCGACAGCAGATTGTGATGGGGCAGCCAGGCCGCTGCGGTGGTGACGGTGGCGCGGAAATCCGATACAGCGGTATTGGCAATCAGCATAACATTGTCGCGGTTGCCCGGGTGATTACGGGTAATCGCAGGCATGGAGTCATCAATAATCTGGACCCTGCAGCGGGTGGAGTGTCTGCTACTGGTGATCTCGTTCAGTTTTGCTTCCACCGTGGGGCCTGCGTCAAACAGGTCGACGAACCCCCTGTGCCGGAAACCCTCCGCTTCCAGCATTTTCAGAGCCGGTCGTGTCTGCTCGTGAACCTGACCGATGGCCCGGATTGCTTCGGTGGGCATCGTCGCCGTGGACAGTGGTTCCGCAGGCAACAAGGCGTCCAGCATCTCGGGCGTGGCTGTACCTGCCAAACGGGTGACGGTGGCAAAGTCCAGGTGGCCCGAACGGGTCTTCAGCCAGTTCCAGAAAGGGGACTGGCCACTGGCATCGGAGACACCCCGCATCTCGGCAATGATGGTGGCGGAAAACCGATGCGGGTTCTGGGCCATGAACAGGAACCGCACTTTTGACAGCAGTTTTCCCGCGTTGGCCCGGCGATACCTGGGGCGCAGATAGAGGCTACAGATTTCGGTGCAGCCGGTGTAATGGGTGCAACGGGTGAGTCGTTCACTCCCTGAGCGCGAGGCAGGTTCGGCTTCCCGCCGGAAGTGGCAGAGTGGCCTGTCATCCCCGGCGGACGCTTCGATACCGGTTGTACCCATGATATCGCCGGTTGCTTCATCTTCCAGGACAAAGAGATAGTGTTCATCGCCTGGCCGGTGTAGCTCCCGCTGGAAGCTGTCGATAGCGTGCCGAACCTTTTTTTCCAGGTAGTCACGGTCATCAACCAGCGACGTGAACCCGGGGCCGGATTCCCGTGCAATCTCGTGCAGTGCTTGTAGATCGTTGTGCTGGATTGGGCGGATAATCATGGCCAGTCCCCGCATGTGGGTTGTATGTCTGTTGTCTAAATCTCTTGCGAATCAGTATGTAAGCGGAATGAGGTAAGTTGTAGTGGCAAATTGATCGAATTAATGGAAAGATTTAGCAAAATGCTGGGATGAGTTTTCAATATGCTGAATAAGCAGGATCAAAGGCTACTGTTATTGTTACGGCAGAACGCTCGAACGAGCATTTCGGATTTGGCGCGGGCGCTCCACTTGTCACGGTCAACGGTCCAGAACCGACTGGAGCGTCTGGAGAACAGTGGGGTGATTAAGGGCTATTCCGTACAGTTGGGGGATGCCTACGTTGCCAATCAGGTCGAGGCTCATGTGTCGATCAAGGTCTATCAAAAACTGACAGCCCGAACCAACGCGTCGCTGGAAAGTATCAGTCAGGTATCCCAGCTTTTCTCAGTGAGCGGGGAGTATGATCTGATTGCGATAGTGCAGGCGCAGTCCCTGGAGGAACTGAGTACGGTCCTGGATGAAATCGGCAATCTGGAAGGGGTTGAGCGAACCAATTCGGCGGTGGTTCTGGAAACCCGGTTTCGCCGGTAGCCGATATCCAGGCTCGTCCCTGAGCATGATGTTATCTGGCTTTATTCTGGCGCGGCACTTTAATCCGGCAGCGTGCTCTGGTTCAGCAGTGACGGTTTCTTCAGGGCCTTGCCAAACAGCTCCTTCTCTTCAGCGATGGCCAGCGCTGCTTTCTCCGCCAGGTTTTCATCCATTCCTTCAACCCGCGCCTGCAGGAACTGGGTAATCTCCTCTGCCAGTTCCAGCACCTTGTCTCTGGCATCGGCTTCCGCCTTGGATGAGAACAGCAGGGTATCCGGGTGTTTCAACGCCATCTCCAGTCCATCCCTTTCCGAGTAATACAGTGCTTGTACAGCCATGATTCTCTCCATTGGGCATCCACACCCAGGAATCGAGTGTGGGTGATTGTTTACGTATGGCGAGAGTGTACAACACTGAAGCTGTATATGTATACAGTGTCGGGGTGGGCTGGCAACTGGTGGCTCATACCGGCGACATGGTAAAGCCCTGCGCGGGGAAGTGAACATGGAGCAGGCCCGTGCGCGGGTGCTCGCGCTCAAGGACGATGGTGTCGTCATCGCCGAATACCAACACACCTTGCACTGGCTCCCGGCCATAGTCGTCCGGTTTTACGACAACGGTCTGTCCGGTCAGGGGATGCTGGGAATCCTTGTCGGGTCCTCTGGGCGCCCTGTTTCTGGCAATGTCCAGGGCCTGATCCTCGGTAATGTCGGAGGGGCGGCCATGGCCGAAGGCTCTCATCCGAGCCATCCAGCCCCGAACCCGGGGATAGTCCCTGAGCCAGGGCTTACCAGCCAGGTCGCACACAAACCAGAGCCCGTGATAGGCGGAAAAATCGGCAATGCAGGGCGAGTCTCCAAACAGGAAGTCCTGCTCCAGCATGGACTCCATGTTTGCCATGTGGGCAAGGACCAGCGCCTTGGCTTCTGGCCCTCTGGCGGCTTTCACCCGGGCTTTACGGCCCATATTGATGCGATCCTTCAGGAACCGGAAGGCATTCAGCAATGAGGTCTCTTTGATCAGCTTTTTCAGCATGCGGCCGTCACTGGCGGCAATCACACAGGCCAGAAACAGTTCGAGATCCGTTTCCCGAACAAAGCCCTGAATGTCGGCGGATTGCTGCTCGAGAATCAGTTCATTCCGGCCGGTCAGGCGAGCAATTTCAGCCGCTATGCTACGGCTGTCACAGAATATGTCGGCGCCGTTCTGGGCCACCGGAATCTTGCGGTAGCCGCCAGCGATGGCTTCAAGGGTGGGGCGAGGCGGCATTTCCCTGACCGTGACTGATTGCCAGTCAAGGCCGGCGTAGCCAAGCATGACCCGGATTTTCTCCGAGAACGGAGACATGGCGTAATGGTAAAGAACAAGTTCGTGCATCAGGCTGTTAATAACCCCGTGGAAGCGCAGTAAATGAAAGCAGCAGAGCCTATCAGAATAAGCCCCCAGGCTGGAAAGATAAGGGACGAGCGGGCAGTGGTTTTCATCGGCTTCTCCTGCAGTGACCTTTGTACTACGCACAGCATTTCAATGTAGACCATTCTGACAAAGTGTCACGAATGATTTATGGATAAGCGAAATCAAGTACGAATCAGCCAGTTGTGAAGGCACGTCCGGCTATTGAGGAAAGCTGAAATACCGGTAGTATGCAGTGAAAACAGAATAAGAACCGATGGTCATACAATAACAACACGGAGCCGTAAATGGCTGTAGAAAGCGAGAAGCAGACGTCACTCCATTGCCTGTATCACTGGGCCAGACACACCCCGGACAGCGTTTACCTGACTCAACCTTTCCCCGATGGCCGGGTTGAGGATATTACCTGGGGGCAGGCAGCCGACCAGGTGTCACGCATGGTGTCCCACCTGAACAGCCTTGGCCTGCCTGAACGCAGCAATATTGCCATTCTGGGGAAGAACAGCGCGCACTGGATTCTGTCCGATCTGGCAATCTGGGCGGCGGGCCACGTGTCCGTCCCTCTTTATCCGACACTGAACGGCGATACCGCTGCCTATGTGCTGGAGCACAGTGAAGCGCAGCTGTTGTTCCTGGGCAAACTCGATGGCACGGCGGACGGTTGGAACGATATCAAGGGGCATATTCCCGAGGATTTGCCGATCATCTCCCTGCCATTATCCCCACGGGATGACACGCCAAAGTGGATGGACATCATGGCCCAATGTGAGCCGGGGGAGCCGAGGCTGCCGGACCCGGATGATCTGGCCACCATTGTCTACACCTCCGGCAGCACCGGCCGCCCGAAGGGCGTCATGCACAGTTTCCGTACCATGATTGCGGCGGCTGATGGTCTACAGCAGTTATTTTCGGTGGGTTCGGACGAGCGCATGCTGTCGTACCTGCCGCTGGCTCACGTCGCGGAACGGGCGGCCGTGGAGACCCAATCGCTCTACTATGGTTTCCATCTGTATTTTGCCAACTCGCTGGATACGTTCCAGGAAGACCTGCAGCGGGCCCGGCCGACGTTGTTCTTCTCGGTGCCGCGCCTGTGGATGAAGTTCTACCTGGGCGTGAACGCAAAGCTGCCCCCGAAAAAGCAGCGGCTGTTGTTCAATATTCCCATTCTCAAGGGCGTGGTGAAGAAAAAGGTGCTCAGGCAATTAGGGCTGGATCACTGCCGTGCTGCACTGACCGGCGCGGCTCCCCTGTCAGCGGAGATTATTGGCTGGTATAGGAGCCTTGGCCTGGAGTTGCTGGAGGTTTACGGCATGTCTGAGAATTTCGGGTACTCCCATGCCAACCGGCCCGGCCAGGCAAAAGTTGGCACCGTTGGCATGGCCAATCCCGGTGTGGAGCATCGTTTGGGAGACGGCGGTGAAATTGAGGTCAAGAGCCCCGGGCAGATGCTGGGGTATTACAAGAACGAAGAGAAAACCCGGGAAGACGTCACCGATGACGGCTTCCTGAAAACCGGTGACATGGGGGAAATCGATAGCGACGGTTGCCTGCGCATTACCGGTCGGGTGAAAGATCTGTTCAAGACCTCGAAGGGCAAGTACGTGGTGCCCGTGCCGATCGAGAACCGTTTCAATCACCCGAAGGCGGAAGTGGTGTGTGTCGCGGGTGCGAACCAGCCACAGCCGTGTCTGATGGTGTTGCTGTCGGATGAGGCAAGGGCCGAGCTGGAAACCGGTGGCAGTCGTGGCGAGCTCGAACAGGAGCTGGCGCATGAGCTGGATGCGGTGAATGCACTATGCGAAGGCCACGAGAAGCTGGCCTTTGTGGTGGTGGTGAAGGAGCCGTGGACCATGGAAAACGGTATGCTGACCCCCACCATGAAGATTAAACGCAACGTAATCGAAAACTACTACAACCAGAAAATGGATGAGTGGTTCCGCCAGAAGGCCAAGGTGGTCTGGGAATCCTGATCCCCTGACGTAAAACACCGGTGGCCCGCGTTTGCGTTGCCACCGGTGTTTGCAAGTTCCTGTGCTATATCCCAGTCTACGTCCCTGTTGACTTCACCCCGAGCATACGGGCCATCGCTGGCCGCGTTAGTGACCGCGTTGAACCATCTGCGGCATGTCCGGAGTTGCAGTCCGGGCTTTCCTGCCCATAATGCGCATCTTCCTGCTAATCAGTTGAACCGCCTGCTTTGCTGCAGCACGAGTATACTGGCGCCTGACCTCAACACTGTTGTGGAGGATACTGGACGGCAGCGGTTGAACGGTTGCGATATGCTTTTGAGTCATAGCGCCTTCCTCCTTCTTGCATTGGTGGGTTAGTTAGTTATCTATCTTTAATTTACATTCAATTCTAAGGATTCTTTTTTGCAGTTTGAATACGTTAAAATCCGTACTCACGTTGCAAATATGCAGTAACTATGGACTGGGATTATCTTCGATACATACACGCACTGGCAATAGGCGGAACGCTCGCCAAAGCCGGAGAAATACTGGGTGTACACCAAACCACTGTTTTAAGACGACTTGATCAGATGGAAGAGTCGCTGGGTGTGCAATTTTTTGAACGTAACAGAGACGGTTTGCAGCTTACCCCGGTGGGGGAGACGGCGTTTCGGGAAGCCGCCCGGCTGTCCACCGAGATGGAAAATCTCGAACGTAAGCTTGTAGGTCAGGATTCGGCGCCCGTGGGGAAGGTGCGTCTGGCCGCCGAAGACCCCATGATGAACGAGCTCCTGAGCCCGATACTGGCTGAGTTGGTGCGCGAGTTCCCGGACATTGAGCTGGAGGTCCTGACGGATAACGATGTGGCCAATCTGAGCCACCGGGAAGCGGACCTGACCCTGCGGCCCGAGAATAAACCCCAGGCAACCCTGGAAGGGGAACGAATAGCGGCCATTGAGTCAGCCGTCTACGGTTCGGCACGCTACTGCCGGCGCAATCGCAATATGGATGTTGAAAACCAGCCGGAGGGGTGTATCTGGATTTTGCCCGATGAAACCTTCAGTCATCTGGCGACCGGGCGCTGGTATCGCAAGCACCTGAAGAATGTGTCATCGGTTATTCGCTGCAACAGTCTGCAGTCCATGCATGCCCTGGCCAGGGCGGGTGCCGGTCTTGCGGTTTTGCCCTGCTACCTGGGGGAAAGCACGCGGGAGCTGCGGCGCCTGTCTGATCCTCTGGAAGGCGAGAGTGTGGACCTGTGGCTTCACGTCAATCAGGACACCCAGCAAATGGCGCGGGTTCGTATCGTGATGGAGTATCTGGTGGACCGCCTCCAATCCCTGGAGTCGGTGATTGAGATCAGTACGACGTTCTAGCCGCAGAAGGGCCAGAACTGGTACCAGCGCCAGCACTGGAATTCCTGCTCACAGGTTTTGAGCTGGTTGTGGTAGCGGAATGCCCGGGTCTGCACCCGGGAAGCCAGGTCAACCACATCGGGTTTGGCATCGTAACTCCGGCGTGCGTAGCCCGTTCTGCCCTCATGGTAGGCGAGATACAGCTTCTGCGGGCTGTAGAACGAAACGCCGAGCTTCCGGTTGGTCAGGTAGTTGTACCAGCCGACAAAATCGAGCGCGTGCTCCATATGGGTTCGCACCACAAACAGTCCGTCTCCGTTGGCGTCCAGATACTCTCCCCATGCCGGATCCAGTGCCTGGGCATAACCGTAGGCGGTTGTGGGCCGGGTCCAGGGGATGAAACCCCAGAGGGTGGTTCGCGGCGGTCGGGCGTGGCTGCGGAATGAGGACTCGTAGTACACGAATGCCATCTGGGTAGCGATGGGCGTGCCCCACTTTTCTTGTGACGCCCTGGCATAGTCATACCAGACCGGATGTTCACGGAAGATTTCGCAAACATTGTCCTGACGCACTGGCGGATCGGGTGCCAGCAGACTGAATCGCAGCGTTGCCCAGGTAGCGACAACCACTCCGAGAGTTGGCAGCCCAAACCACTTGAGCCGCGACTTCCAAACATTAAGACGTCTTTTGCGCTTCCTCATGGGCTGGAGAACCACGATCTCCTGTCACCATACCAATTTGTCATCAAACTCCCCCGATTATGGCTTGCAGGCGGCAAGTTCGTCATGGCATAAACCGCCCATTAATCTTTCCGGATGATAGGCCATGAACGCATTTTCCCAAATTAAACCCATTTTAGTATCCATCGCCTTGTTGTACGGCAGTGCCCACGCAGCCCCTTCCGCGGAAACCGTACTGGAGGCCTCGCCCATTGATGACATCGTCGCCCAGTACCCGGCAATGATGAGCCAGGGCATACGGCAGGGCCTGAAACAAAGCGGTCGGATACCTCCCTTTGCCGCCGATTCCATCGGTCATGTGGTTAGCAGCAGTTACAATGCGGCGGAGATACAGGCGCAGATTGTCTCCGGTCTGGAGTCGTCTCTGAGTGATCAGCAGTTGCAGACGGTCATGGAATGGTATGAAACCCCCGTTGCGAAAAAGATCGGCAAAGCCGAAGTGACGGCCTCCCGTCCGGAAGCCTGGGCGGAGATCCAGGCCAAAGCCCCGGAGCTGAATCGTCAGTTCCGAGGCAGTGAGCGGGCAGGGATGTTTGACCGTTTTGACAAGGCCTCCCGGGCGACGGAGAGCGCGGTGGATACCTCCATCGCCGTACAGCTGGGCCTGGCGTCGGCATTGTCGGCTTTAAAAGGTGACAATGCGGCTTCTTATGATCAGATGAAGCGTCAGATTGAGGGCCAGCGCGGCGTGCTGGAGGGCATGGTGAGCCAACAGGTATACGACAGTTACCTGTTTACCTACCGGGATATCAGCACTGGCGAACTGGACCTGTATATCCAGTTTCTGGAAAGTGACGCGGGATCGCAGTTTTCACGGGTGGTGACCAACAGTATTCAGCAGGCAATTACCGATCCCATTGAGTCCATCGGCAGTCAAATGGTGAGAATGCTCCGCCCGGCGAGCTGATAATCGCAGATAGTTGAATAACTCACCATTTGGGTCCAACCTCAAAGGAGAGGGCTATGGTTGGAGGAGTGCCCAGATGGATTTTAACGCGTACCAGAAAGTGTTGTCCGGTACCGCCAGAGGTGAAGAATGCCCGTTCCCGCCTGAAGAGTTTGAGCAACGGCTGGCCCGGGTACGCACTCGCATGTCAGAAGATGATATCAGTGCGCTGTTACTGACAGATCCTGCTGATATTTTCTACCTAACCGGCTACAGCACCTTTGAAGTGTCGGTGCATGTTGCACTGGTTGTGACGCCTTCCGATCTACTGCTCCAGGTCCCGTCTATTGAGATGGGGCCTGCCATGGTGACCACGAGAGTGACACGCGTGGTCGGATATCGATGGGAGGGTATTGGTGAGGTCCTGATACCACTGGTCGATGCGCTGACCGGCTATGAGGATCGGGTAGGCGTTGATTTCTGGCACGGTTCCCCGCGCCATGGTGTCATTGAGGGGATTCGGGCGCGTCTGTCGGATGTCCGCTTCGTGGACAGTGGTGCACTGCTGAAAAAGATCCGCAAGGTGAAATCTGGCGCTGAGCTGGAGTACCTGCGACAAAGTGCCCGAATCACGGCGATCGGGTTGGAGGCGGCTGTTTCAGCGATCCAGCCCGGAATGACTGACAATAATATCGCGGCAATCGGGGCGGAAGCCCTGTTGTCGGCTGGCAGTGAATTCATGAGTATGCAGCCCATCGTCACGGTGGGCTCCCGCAGTGGGGTGATTCACGCCAACCACAAACGTTACCTTATCGGAGCCGGGGATGTTGTGTTTCTGGAATTCGGTGCTGCCTGGCAACGTTATACCGCACCTATGATGCAGACCGTGGTGGTGGGGGAGCCGACCCCTCAGATGCAGAGGGTTTTCGATGGTTGCCGGCAGGTGGTGGATGCTCTGCTTGCGAATATCCGGCCCGGAGTCACCTTCGACTTTGCGGCGCAGGCGGCGGAAAGGGCATTGGCGCCACTGGCCAAAGAGGTCTTTTTTTCAGGGGTATTTGGCTACACGGTCGGGGCACAGTTTCCGCCTTCCTGGGTTGAAGGCTCCGGGTTTATTGCCCGGGGGCAGTCGTCCGCGTTCCAGCCCGGCATGGTCTTCCACCTGCCCATTTGTCTGAGAGTGCCGGGGCAATGGGGTATTGGCTGCAGTGAGACCGTTGTGGTGACGGACAAGGGATCGGAGCGTCTCACCCATAACCCCTGGAGGCTGTCAGCGCAATCGTAGGTCCAGCAGGTAGATCGTTCTCGGTGCGGGTAGCCGGGTCGTAAAAATCCCCAGTCTCCGTATGTTGTCCATGTTCATGGTACGGTTGTGCGGCGCGTTCTCAATATCCCCCAACGCCAGCGTGAAGATATTGAGCCCCGGTTCCAGCAGCAGTTGTGCATTGAACCGGTCTCGATAGACATTGCTGCCGCGCTCATGCTCCACGTCGTTGACTCTCAGTGTCAACGGAAGATCTGTCTCGTCCGGATTAAACAGGGTGACCGTCAGTTGGTCATAGCCGCGCCAGTCGACTGGCAGATTGTCCAGGGTGACCCCGGAATACAGGCGGGTACTCAAGGAGATCTTCAGGCTCTGCCCGTTGATGTCGCTGTGGGCATCTGAGGGTGTCAGATTCCCCCGCCATAATGTCAAAGGGTCTGTACGACTGAAGTCATACAGCAATGGTAGCTGTTGATTGATCTGGAACTGCTTCACAGCGACGCTACCGGTTAAACCCAGCTCGAAAACGACCAGCACAACCGCTATCAGTGCCCGCATACGCTGACGTGCGCTGAGGCGCGTGGCAGGCGTAAAAACAGGATGGCAGGCCAGAATCAGCCAGGTGCCCACCAGGTTCCGCCACACGTCATGCCAGTCGTCCTGTCGCCCCAGCCCTGATTGCAGAAACTCGATAACTAGGCCGACTGCCAGCACAAGCGTTGTTGTCGCTAGCCACAGTTGCCGGCCGCTGAGCCAGCGCCAGGGTTGGATGGCGAAGGTCAGAAGCGCAAAGTACAGGATATGGCCCAGATTCCATACGGATTTGTGCACCGGGCCAGAGGTCCAGTCCGGGCCACCGATGAAAAACAGTGGGGCAATCACCAGAGTGCCCGCAAGGGCCAGCCATCTCAGTCGCCGGCCTTCGTGGGCATTCATGGATACGGTATCGGGACCCATTAGCTCCGGCTGGTCACTTCCAGCAGGTGGTAGCCGAACTGGGTCTTGATGGGACCAATAACGGTGTTCAGGTCACTGTTGAAGACCGCTTTGTCGAATTCGGGAACCATCTGGCCCGGACCGAAGGAGCCCAGGTCACCACCGTTGCGGCCGGACGGGCAGGAGGAGTGCTGCTTTGCGACTTCTGCGAAGTCCTGGCCGCCTTCGATGGCTTTCTTCAATTCTTCGCATTTCGCTTCGCTGTCTACCAGGATATGGCGTGCGGTTGCCTGTGTCATGGATGTTGTCCTGTTGGTTTCAATGAATGTGTACTTCAGGATTGGAATGCTGCCCGCCCGGCGGGCCGGAGGCAAGTGCTTTTTATCCGTGTTTCTTCTGTCTCACGGTTGGCTCGCCAAACCTGTACAATACCGGGTTTTCTTTGCCGGCGTGCCCGGCCCTCACATAGACAGGTCTGTTTCTTGATTTCCACCGCTAATATCACCATGCAATTCGGGGCGAAGCCCCTGTTTGAAAACGTATCCGTCAAGTTTGGCAATGGCAACCGCTATGGCCTGATCGGCGCCAATGGCTGTGGCAAGTCCACCTTCATGAAAATTCTCGGTGGCGATCTGGAGCCCTCTGGGGGGCAGGTCATGCTGGAACCCAACACCCGTCTGGGTAAGCTGCGCCAGGATCAGTTTGCCTATGAAAGCTGTTCGGTGATGGATACCGTGATCATGGGGCACGAGGAGCTGTGGAACGTCAAGAAGGAGCGTGACCGCATCTATTCCCTGCCGGAAATGAGCGAGGAAGACGGCATGGCGGTGGCGGATCTGGAGGTGCAGTTCGCCGAGATGGACGGCTACACGGCGGAATCCCGCGCTGGCGAACTGTTGCTGGGTCTGGATATTCCCCTGGAGCAGCACGAGGGGCCAATGAGTGCGCTGGCGCCGGGCTGGAAGTTACGCGTGCTGCTGGCCCAGGCACTGTTCTCTGACCCTGACGTGTTGCTGCTGGATGAGCCGACCAACCACCTGGACATCAATACCATTCGCTGGCTTGAGAATATCCTGGTGGCTCGCAACAGCACCATGGTGATCATTTCCCACGACCGCCACTTCCTGAACAGTGTCTGTACCCATATGGCGGATCTGGACTACGGTGAACTGCGGCTGTTCCCGGGTAACTACGACGAGTACATGACCGCCGCCACCCAGGCCCGCGAGCGTATGATGGCGGATAACGCCAAGAAGAAGGCGCAGATTGCCGAGCTGCAACAGTTTGTCAGTCGCTTTTCTGCCAACGCGTCCAAGGCCAAGCAGGCGACGTCTCGCGCCCGTCAGATTGACAAGATTCAGCTGGAAGAAGTGAAGCCTTCCAGCCGGGTCAGTCCGTTTATCCGGTTTGAGCAAACCAAGAAGCTGCATCGCCAGGCGGTGACCCTGAAGGATTTGACCAAAGGGTTTGATGGCGAGCCACTGTTCAATAAGCTCAATCTGCAGATTGAGGCGGGTGAGCGGGTTGCTATTATCGGTCCCAATGGCATCGGTAAGACCACGTTGATGCAGTGCATGGCCGGTGCCCTGGTGCCGGACGGTGGCGACGTCAAGTGGACTGACAGTGCGCAGGTGGGCTATTACGCCCAGGACCACTCGGCCGACTTCGCCGAGGACATGAACCTGACCGACTGGATGGCCCAGTGGACTACGGGTGGTGAGCAGCTGGTTCGCGGTACGTTGGGGCGGATGCTGTTTTCCGGGGATGATATCGGCAAGATGGTGAGTGTGATTTCCGGTGGTGAGCAGGGGCGTATGCTGTTCGGCAAGCTGATTCTGCAGAAGCCGAATGTGATGCTGATGGATGAGCCGACGAACCACCTGGATATGGAGTCCATTGAGGCGTTGAATCTGGCGCTGGAGAACTATCCCGGGACGTTGGTGTTTGTCAGCCACGATCGGGAGTTTGTTTCCTCCTTGGCGACCCGTATTATTGAGTTGAAGTCTGATGGTATTACCGACTTCAGTGGTAGTTATGATGATTACCTTCGGAGTCAGGGGTACCTGTAAGCGTTTGACTTTGGTGCTGGCGGGCGAGTGGGCGTGTCTTTCCAAAACACGCTCAAGCCCATCCATGGGGCGCTTGGGCTCCGCCATCCATGGCTCCGTACAGTTTTGGAAAGACACGCCCACTCGCCCGCTCATGCTTTTGAGTGGTCTTCGAACTTAAAAGAGAAAACTGCATGGGTGAGGCTGAGATTGTTCATGCGACCCGTAAATGGGTCGAAGACGTTGTTGTAGGTCTTAATCTGTGCCCGTTTGCCAAGCGGGAGCTGGTCAGGGATCGGGTTCGGTTTGTGGTGTCGGATGCGCAGACCGAGGACGAACTTCTGCAGGCACTGCATGCAGAGCTTCAGCGTCTGGAGGACGAGCCGGATGTTGAAACGACTTTGCTGATCCATCCGGATGTGCTGCAGGATTTTGCGATTTACAATGAATTCCTGGACGCGGCCGATGGGCTGTTGGTGTATCTGGAGCTGGAAGGCGTTTACCAGGTGGCCAGTTTCCATCCGCAGTATCAGTTCGGTGGGACTCAGCCGGATGATGCGGAGAATTACACCAATCGATCGCCATTTCCTATGCTGCATCTGCTGCGGGAAGAGAGTCTTGAGCGGGCGATTGCCGGGTATCCCGATCCGGACGGGATTCCGGAGCGTAATATCCAGCGGGTAGAAGAGCTGGGTGTCGAGAAGATGCGGTCTTTGCTGGCCGCCTGTTTCCGTGAGGAGGGTGATGATGGAGAATCCGGAGGTGGCCGGCCAGCAACTGGCTGAGTTTATCCATCGCTATCCCCGCCTGATGATTCTCACGGGTGCGGGTGTCAGTACGGATTCCGGTATTCCCGATTATCGCGATCACGAGGGGGCCTGGAAGCGCAGGCAACCGGTTCAGCACCAGGCTTTTATGGCCAGCGTGGATGTGCGTCGTCGTTACTGGGGGCGCAGTCTGATTGGTTGGCCGGTGATTCGTAATGCCCGGCCAAACCCAGCCCATCACTCTATTTCCGATCTTGAATTACTCAATCACAGTACCCTGGTGGTGACCCAGAACGTGGATCGGCTGCATCAGCAGGCGGGCACGAGAGCGGTCAATGATCTGCATGGTCGTGCGGATCGGGTGGTTTGTATGGGCTGTGGGTATCGGTGTGATCGGGATGAGGTGCATGATCGCTGCGCGGACATGAATCCTGGCTTTCTCCGCTTCACTGCAGAAACGGCTCCCGACGGGGATGCGGACCTGGAGGTGGATTTTTCAGAGTTTCGTCTGGCGAATTGCCCCAGGTGCGATGGGATTCTCAAGCCGGATGTGGTGTTCTTCGGGGATTTCGTGCCGAGAGAGCGGGTAACAACAGCGTTGGATACTCTCAGGGTCAGCGATGGTTTGCTGGTGATTGGCTCATCCCTGATGGTGTATTCCGGGTTTCGCTTTTGCCGTTATGCCAAAGAGTGGGGGAAGCCTATTGCGGCGTTGACGCGTGGTCGTACCCGTGCGGATGAGATGGTCCAATTAAAACTTGATGCCGGAATCGGCGAGACCCTGAGGGCCTCGCTCGACCGGCTGTAACAGACGGGTTTCAGTCGTAACCGAGCTGCTTGCGCCACTTCCGCAGCAAGAATTCGGTGTCGTGCTGCCAGGGGTGGAAGCTGGGCTTGAAGTAGTCCAGGTACTCGGGAACGATCGCAGTGAACAGACCCTTCGGACCCCATACGCGGTTCAGACCCTTGGCCCAGGAGCGCAGGTTCAGCAACTGCTTGTCTTCACGCATCAATTCCACGATGAAGGAGTGGATGGCCACCATGATCAGGGTAGTGATCAGTGCCATGGTGCCCATGCGGATGGCGTAATCCACCACACCTTTGTCATACAGCTTCTCGTAGGTGTCGAAGGCGACGGCTTTATGCTCGTTCTCTTCGATGCAGTGCCAGGCCCACAGGGTGCGCATTGAGGGATCGATGGCGTTGACCAGATCTTCGCGCTTGAGTAGCTGTGCGGACAGGATGCCGGTGAAGTGTTCCAGCGCTACAGTTGCGGCCAGGTGAACTCGCTTGTTGTTCAGCGGAGGAAGCTTACTCACGGAGAGAAAACCGCGGGTCCAGCCTTCCAGCTTCTTGATATCAAAACCCTGCTCAATTGCACCTTCGTTGAAGTGACCATGCTCTTTGGCGTGCATGGCTTCCTGACCAATGAAGGCGCCAATGTCTTTCTGCAGTTGCGGGTCGTTGATCTGATTACGCACTGCGCGAACACTGTCCACGAAGAAGCGCTCGCCATCCGGAAACAGGGCGGACAGGGCGTTGAACAGGTGTGTCATGAAAGGGTCACTGTCGACCCAGTGCCGTGGCACTTCATCAAAACCGAAGTCCTGGCGACGTACTGGAAACGATGCGGTTACTGCAGTCATGGTGTGACCTCTCTGATTCATTGTTCGATAGGGTCAACAATACGGCTATTGAGGTTGCTACGTCTGGTTATAAAGGGACAGAATCCGGTCATT
>NZ_KE007306.1:484622-524273 GCF_000397065.2 Marinobacter lipolyticus SM19 | reverse complement strand
CCCCCCCCCCCCCCCCCTCGCAGGGTTACAGCAGGTTGTAGATAAATACCACCGCGACCGCGACCGGGGTCACAAAACGGACGATGACGAACCACAGGTTGAACATGGCGGGTGACAGTGCCAGTTCGTTCTCCATGGCCTTGCGCGACATCACCCAGCCGGCGAACAGGGCAACCAGAAGTCCGCCCAGCGGCAGCAGGATATTGGCGGTAAAGAAGTCCAGAAGGTCGAAGATGGTCTTGCCTTCCAGCATCGGTACAAAGCCAAGGGGATCGAAGTCGGCCCACAGGTTCAGGGACAGGATCGAAGCAATGCCGAGCGCCCAGCAGACAAAGCCTGCGCCCAGAGTGCTGACCACACGATTCATGCCTTTCTTTTCTTCGAGCCACTCCACGATGGGCTCCAGAAGGGAAATGCCGGATGTCCAGGCAGCGAAAATCAGCAGTACGAAGAACAGGGTGCCAAACAGCGAACCCATGGGCATCTGGCCGAACGCCAGTGGCAGGGTCTGGAAGATCAGGCCGGGGCCTGCGCCCGGCTCAAGGCCATTGGCGAAGACGATCGGGAATATCGCCAGGCCGGCAAGAAGGGCCACACCGGTGTCGATTACCGATACGGTGATCGAGGTCTTTGCGATGGAGATATTCTTGGGCAGATAGGAGCCGTAAGCCATCATCACGGCCATACCCAGGCTCAGGGTGAAGAACGCGTGTCCGAGGGCCACCAGGATGCCGGAGGTGGTCAGTTTGGAGAAATCCGGCTGGAACAGGAAGGCGGCAGCCTGGCCGAAGTAGCCGGTGGTCATGGCGTAGCCCACCACAATCAGCAACAACACGAACAGTGCGGGCATCAGGATACTGACGGCGCGCTCCAGCCCCGCGCGCACGCCCCGCGCAACCACAACCATGACCAGAGCCATGAACAGGGTGTGCCACGCCAGCAAGGTTGCCGGACTACTGAGCAGGCCGGAGAAGATAGCGCCGACAGCGTCGGCAGATTGCCCGGCGAGCTGGCCGCTGGCAGTGGTTCCTACATAGGAAATGGCCCAGCCGCCAATAACAGAATAGAACGAGAGAATCAGGAAACCTGCAAGAACACCCACAGCACCGATCAGTTTCCAGGCGGGTTTAAGGCCATCCCGTTGGGTAATTGCGCGCAGGCTGTTTACCGGGCTGTGGCCGCCGCGCCGACCGATCATGACTTCTGCCATCATGATGGGGATGCCCACTATGGCGATACAGAGAAGATACACGAGAACGAAGGCGCCGCCGCCGTTCTCACCCGTTACATAGGGGAATTTCCAGATATTACCGAGGCCAACGGCAGAACCGGTGGCAGCGAGGATAAAGGCAAGGCGCGATGACCAGAGACCTCGTTTGGCGTTGGAACCTTCGAGCTCACCGGAATAGGTGGCAGAACCTGATTGTGTTACAGACATAGCTGTCTCCTGCTTGGTACTTGTTTTTGTTGGGGAAGCAGAGGCCGCGAATGGTTCGCGGCCTCAAAGACATGGCCCCGGTTTGCTATCCGGCATGGGCCATACGTTCCTGCATCGCGTCGACGCGGGCGGTGTGCTTGTGGAACCGCTCTTCCGCCAGTTCGTTGGCAATAGCCCCGGTGGGCCTGCCGCTACGGTCGGAGCGGGTAAAGATCTCGTTCAGTGTGTCGCCGATTGTGTCCACGTGGGCGCGGACCTTCTCGGGGGGCGCGCCGGTTCGCTCGTAGGACACATCGATGATGCCGCCGGCATTGATGGCGAAATCCGGGGCATAGAGAATGCCGCGGTCCATCAGCGCCTGATCGTGGTCCGGGCGTTCCAGCAGGTTGTTGGCGGCGCCAGCGACCACTGGGGCCTTGATTTGTGGAATACTTTCGTCGTTCAGTACCGCACCCATGGCGCAAGGGGCGATGACATCCACCGGCAGGAACAGGATGTCCTCTGCGGAAGCTGGCTTGGCCCCCAACTCGTCAATAGCTCTTTGCATGTTGTCCGCGTGGATGTCGTAGACCCACAGCTCGGCGCCGGCCTCCTTCAGGTGCCGCGCGAGGCGAAAGCCCACGTTTCCGATGCCCTGGATTGCAACCTTCAGACCATTGAGATCGGAGCGACCAAGCTTGTGGCTGACGGCCGCTTTCAGGCCGATGAAGGTGCCGTAGGCGGTAGCCGGTGAAGGATCGCCGTTGCTGGGCTTGCCATCGAACCCAATGTGCTGCGAGATCCCTGCCACGTGGCGGGTGTGCCTGCCCATGATTTTCAGATCGGGCACACTGGTGCCGGAATCCTCGGCCGCGATGTATTGACCGCCCAGGCTTTCCAGGTGGCGGCCCATGGCCTCCAACAGCGCTTCGGTCTTTTCTTTGCGCGGATCACCGATGATGACGGACTTGCCACCTCCCAGGTCGAGGTTGGCGAGGGCGGACTTGTAGGTCATTCCCTTCGACAGGCGCAGAACATCCCACACGGCTTCCTCGTCGGAGGCATACGGAAACATACGGCAGCCTCCCAGAGCCGGGCCCCGGGAAGTGTTGTGAATGGCAACAATGGCTTTCAGTCCTGTTTCCGGGTCGCAGAAGAAGGACAGGTGTTCGTGGTTATCGAACTCGGGATGGCTGAATACGTTCATGGCGTTTCACCTCTCTTTGAAGGCTGTCGCTACCCTTGTGGGGTCTGCGGCAACCGGTTTTGTTATGGGTTAGACAGCAGCGCTTGCGATTTGTTGATGCCAGGTCATGTCTTGGATTGGCAGCGTTTACAGGGTTGAGCTGAGCGTTACAGGGGGAACTGCCGGGAACCGGGGAAGGTTCTGGCTGCGCGTGCAGGAGAGGTTTGTCCGCTGAAAGTGCGGAATTGAACATGTTGAAATCCTCTTCCAACTCGCCGGATCGCGGCATGAGTGGCTGTCTTGTTCTTGTCGTCCGGCTTTTGGCCGGCGGTTTGATTTCAAGTGTCCGTTTTCCCTGTTGGGAGGGCCCTTTTGGGGCTGGACGAAAAACAAACTAATTTCTTTTGACGTAAACGTCAACTTCTATTTTGATTTCAGCGGAATGCATCACGAAAGGATCTTCACAAGGTTTTGTGTTGAGTGGAAAAAACGCCGTTAGAGGAATTTGCAATATAAGGAATCTGCTTATCCTGAATCGATTTGAGCAAAGCCGAGGAAGTCGGGTTGGTTGTTTTATAATCAAGGCGTAGCTTTCTTTCCACCTGTGATAAGTGAAGGGGGAATTATGAAACGGCTATTCTATCTGGTGGATTCCATCGACAGTGTGCAGAATATCTCCGATGACCTCCACCAACGTGGCGTCACGGATTGGCGATTTCACATCGTCAGTAAGGATGAAGCAGGTCTTTACACCCATCGTCTGCACTCCGCCAGTGTGCTGGATAAGACTGACCTGCCGAGGTTTGTCGAGCGTGGAATGCTGATTGGGGCATTGTTCGCCCTGTTTTTTGTCGTTCCACTGGCGCTTTGGGGCGGCCTTGAATGGCCGATGGCAGCCTACGTCGCCATGGGGGCATTTGCGATTATCGCTGGCGGCTGGTTGGGCGGCTTCGGTGGTATCAGTACCGAGAATTACCGGATACGGAAGTTCCACGGCGATATCGAAGCGGGCCGGTATCTGGTCATGGTCGATGTGCCGAAGAAGCACGTGTCACAAATGGAAGAGCTGATGGCTCTGAATCATCCGGAAGCGGAACTGCAGGGCGAAGGCAGCAGTTTTAACAACCCGCTGGCCGGGGCCGATGGCAAGATTCACGTGGTGCATTAACCACGGTATCAAACGAGTACTTCGGCATTTACCTATACGCATGTTGGGGGATCTGCCTTAGTTTCCTCTGATGTCTGTCGCTTCCTATTCTTATAAACTCCAGCCGCGTAAAGTGCGGCTGGAGTTTTTCCGTCTGCTTCCCATCTCCTTGTTTGTGGTGGCGTTTGGTGCTGCCTTTGGTTTGGCCGCCACACAAAAAGGCCTGCCGCCACTGGACGCCATATTGATGAGCATCACGGTGTTCGCCGGGGCCTCCCAGTTTGCGGCGATAGATATGTGGGGTAACCAGGTGTCGGTTCTGCCGTTGATCGCCGTGGTGTTTGCAATCAATTCCCGTCATCTGTTGATGGGGGCCTCCCTGTATCCAATGTTGAAGGATGTCTCGCCGGGTAGGCGTTACGGTCTGCTGCTCTTGCTGACCGACGCCAACTGGGCCGTATCGGCTCAGGATTACCAGAATGGCAAGCACAACCTGGAAGTGATTCTGGGGGGCGGCCTGGTGCTGTGGCTGGCCTGGATATTGGGAACCTGGTTGGGCGTCTACTTTGGCGGTCTGCTACAGGATCCCAAGAGTCTGGGGCTGGACATGGTCCTCGGCTGCTTCCTGCTGGCGATGGCCCTTGGGGGCAAAAAATCTCCGCGAGTGCTGGTGGCCTGGACGATAGCCGGGCTGGCGTCGCTGGCTGCCTGGCGGTGGTTGCCCCCGAATACCCATGTGGTCGTGGGAGCATTAGCGGGTGGCGCTATTGGGTTCTTCTGGCTGGAGCATCAGGACACAGAGGCAACCGATGAGCCCGTGGCAGCCGAAGAAGGTGCGCCCCAATGATGATCGAAACCACCACGACCGGTATCCTGGCGCTGATAGCAATCATGACAGTCGTCACTCTCGCCACCCGTTTCGGTGGCGTATTCATTATGTCCTTTGTACGGATCAGTCCCCGCATCGAAAGCTTTATCAACACCATGGCCAGTTCGGTATTGATTGCCATTGTGGTGCCTATGGCCTTTGGTGGCGATGTGGGGGCTCGGGTCGCATTGGTTACCACCGCCGCTGCTATGTTGCTGAGCCGTAAACCGTTGCCATCTATTGCGGCGGGAATTGCCGCTGCCGCAATAGCCCGATATTTTTTCTGACCTGCTTAAGATTTGATCAGGGGTGCCGATAAACGGGTAGTATCCGTTCGAGTACTCCTAACCATGATTACTTCCAGCCAGATTTCCTTGTTTCAGGACAGTTCTCGTCAGGTTTCGGCGCACGACAGTTCGCTTATCCGGATATCACGGCAACCTCAGGTCTCGCCTGAGACAGCCGCGTCAACAGAGGTGACACTGTTTCGTGAATCGGCATACCGGTACTCGTCAAATGACCTGCTGGCGTTTGACAGCACATCGACGGTATCCGGCGACCAGCGCCAGACCGTATTCACCAGCGCTCAACTGGCAGAATTAACCACCGATCTGTTCTTGACCGGCCAGGAGGCGGTCACGGTCAGCCGTGCGGCTTTGGGAACAGATGCGGGGATATCGGGAGGCACTTCAATGTCTATCGATGCCGGTCGGTACATGTTCTATTCTCAGAGTGAGTCTCGCAACTTCACATCCTCCGGAACCATCAAACTCGACAACGGAGAGCAGGTAGACTTCACATTGGCTCTCCGACAATCCCAGTCGCAAACTTACGAATACTCGGAATTAGTGCAGATTCGCGAGCGCCGTCTTACTGATCCCCTGGTGGTCAATTTCGGCAGTACAACGGCTCAGCTCACCGATGCCTTGTTCGAGTTTGACCTCAATTCCGATGGCACGACGACTCCGTTCGCTACCTTGGGGGCCGGTAGTGGCTACCTGGTTCTTGATCGAAACGGCAATGGCAAGGTCGACGATGGTAGCGAGCTGTTCGGGCCGCAAAGTGGTCAGGGGTTCGCGGAACTTGCCAGGTTTGATGACGATGGCAACCGCTGGATCGATGCTAATGATGATATCTTCAGCTCATTGAAGGTTTGGGTGCAGGCAGCAGAGGGGGAGCAGGACCTGAGGACCCTGGAAGAGGTCGGTGTTAAGGCACTGTACGTGGATAGCGTGGGGGGCAGTTTTACTCTGACCAACAGTCAGGGTGTCGCGTTGGGGCAGATCAAAGGCAGTGGTATCTATCTGACTACCGGCGGCGAAGTTCGAACACTGGAAGAGCTGGATCTGGCTGAGCAGGAGGTCGATGAGTCTGAAGGAGGTCATCCGCTGTCGGAAACGGTGCTGTCATCGAATCCGGGGTCGAATCCGCGAGGCAGAGACACTGGTGTGGATGAAGCGCGGGTCGCTGCAATCCGTGCAGCGCTTGAAAAGCTTAATGAAATACGGGAGCAACAGAGAGCGTTCATTGAGGAATCCAAAGCAGCTGGCAAAACCGAGTCCCCCCTGCATGAGTATCTGAAGCTGATCGACAAATTGCGTCTTGAACTGCTTAACAGCCAGGATGAAAAAAAGCAGATGGCGAGCCGGTATCTTGAGTTCGCCGCCAACCCGCTGGCTTGATCAGGGTAAGGCTTCAGTCATAGGGTTGGTGTTGCGTAAGCCCAACTCGCCAATACCTGGCAACTTGATGCCCAGGCCCAATGGGTTTACCCCCAGTGATAAGCCCATCACGTTTAATTCAAGCCCCTCCCGGACACCCGCCAGTACACCGAAATAACCACCCAGTGAGAACTGATAGCCTGTGCCGCCCGGAACTTCGGCAATTAAGCTGTCTCCCAGGTAGTCCTTACCGATCGCGTGGTTTGGCAGTGCTACTTCCAGTCCGGGCACTTCGCGGATGACCCAGGCCACGAACGTGTTGCTGTTGGGGCCGGGCCAGGCTTCATACTCTTCCGGGAAGGGGTAGGATGCGACCGCGTCATAGATGGCAGGAATCAGTCGTTTGGCCTCTTCCCCACGGATGTCTGCGTACAGCGTTGGTCTGGCTCCATACCAGTGCCGGTCAGGATCACCGGGACTGGAGTTGACCACGTATCGACGCCAACCGGTCACTTCATGGACCCGGTAATGATCGGCTCCGGCCTCCTTGGTGCTGATCCAGGTATGTACCGCAAAATATCCGCGCCAGCTCCAGGCCCTGGCCCCGTATACCTGAATGATGGCTTCTTCGGTTTCTTCTGGACGCGGAGCGATGCCGGCACTTTCCCTGGAAGCGGTTTGCCAGCTTTCAGCACTTTGAAGGGACCCGCTGGTGGCTAGCAATAGCGGGCCCGCCATCAGGAGAAAGAGTCCGGCAACAAACCAGGCGATATAGCGGAAAGGTCGTTTCATTTCATGTGTCCGGATGTAGGAGAGTTATAATAATACCGTCCCGGGTTTGCCCGCTACTGTTGCGTCTTCTAGGCTCAAAGGTAACAGTTAGTGTATGCAATGGGAGGTGGTATGTCAGACCATCATGTTTACAAGAAAGTGGAAATTGTTGGTTCGTCAAAAAAGAGCATTGAAGATGCCATTGAGAATGCACTTGCGGAGTGCGGCAAGAGCGTTCGCAATATGGAGTGGTTCGAGGTTCTCGAAACCCGCGGTCATATTACGGATGGCAAGGTAGGGCATTATCAAGTGGTGATGAAAGTGGGCTTCCGCATCGTGGACAGTTAACGCTTTCCGCGCCCGGAAGTCCGGATCCGGTACACAGGGGTTGTTAGGGGGTGGCATTATGTCTTCCGATAAATGCGCCCTGCTGCTTGTTGATATACAGAATGACTTCTGTGAAGGCGGCAGCCTGGCGGTACCTCAAAGTGATGCGATCTTTCCGGTCGTGAACGAGTGGATCAGCAAGGCCCGGCAAGAGGGTTGGGCGATTATTGCCAGTCGTGACTGGCATCCTGTTGACCACGTCAGTTTTGCTCAGCGTGGCGGCCCCTGGCCTGTGCATTGCGTGCAGGATACCTGGGGAGCAGAATTTCATCCGGCGATGGACCTGCCTTACGACGCAGTACGAGTGAGCAAGGGTACGGCTTTTGATACGGATGCGTACTCGGCGTTCGACGGTACCCAGCTCGAGAGCTACCTGCGGCGTCACGGTATTGGTTCCTTTTATGTAGCCGGTCTGGCGCTTGATGTGTGTGTGCGGGCATCGGTTATCGATGCAGTCCAACTGGGGTTCGATGTTAACCTGATTATTGGCGGTACTTACGCGGTAGATAGCGACAGTGGGCCAAAAGTGCTGGACGAGCTGTCAGGGATGGGAGTGTCTCTGTAACACTGACAGGATGCAGGAGCCTGACAACATGGTGCATGAGAAAGATCTTGCACTGCTGGTGGATCTCTACGAGCTTGCCATGGCCCAGGCATACTGGGCTGAAGGTATGCACGATACGGCGGTATTCAGCCTGTTTTTCCGGGAGCTGCCAAAAAACCGGAATTTTGTCCTTGCCTGCGGTCAGCAGCATGTTGCCACGGTCATCGAGACCCTGAAGTTTTCCCGCGAACATATCAAACGCCTGGAAGGTCTTGACCGCTTCCAGCCAGAGTTTCTCGAATGGCTTGGCAAGTTCCGTTTTAGCGGGCACATCAGGGCAGTCCCGGAAGGCACCCCCCTGTTCCCTCAGGAACCACTGCTGGAAATAGAAGCGCCCATAGCCGAAGCTCAGATCCTGGAAAGCCTGGTAATGAACTATGTGCACCTGGAATCCGTGCTTGCGTCCAAGGCGGTCCGGGTGAGACTCGCTGCCGGTGAGCGACCGGTAGTTGATTTCGGGATGCGGCGAATGCATGGCGTGGATGCGGCCCACCGGAGTGTGCGAGCGTTTCGTCTCGCGGGTCTCGCTGGTACCAGCAATGTATTGGCCGGTCTGGATTATGGCCTGACGGTCAGCGGTACCATGGCTCACAGTTTTGTCCAGGCGTATCCCGATGAGATGGACGCCTTCAAAGTGTATGCACGGCTGTACCCAGGCACTACGTTACTGGTTGATACTTACGATACTCGCCGGGCAGTCCGGCGCATTGCCGATTGGCTGAAGCGTGACTCTGGTGCCCGGGTCAGCGCCATCAGGCTGGATTCAGGAGATCTTGAAGCGGAAGCGAGGGACTGCCGTGCGATACTGGACGAGGCGGGACTCCAGGACGTTCGTATCATGGCAAGCGGTGGTCTCGATGAGTACAGGATTTCCCGGCTGGTTGCGGCCGGAGTCCCAATTGACGGTTTTGGTGTTGGCACAGCCATTGGTGCCTCGAACGACGCACCCGCCCTGGAGCTGGCTTACAAGTTAACAGAGTATGGTGGTCTGCCACGGATGAAAAACTCTTCGGGCAAGCAGTCGTTTCCCGGAGGGAAGCAGGTTTTCCGCCAGTACGATCGGGATGGCCGGATGAAAGGTGATGTCATCGGCGGCCGGGAAGAGGTGTTCGATGGTGACCCTTTGCTGAGACCGGTCATGAAGCACGGCGTGGTGCTAGTGTCCGCCGTAGATTCCCTGGATCAACAGGTAGAGTATGCCGCTGCCTCAATTCGTTCGTTGCCGGCCGCATATCTTGCACTGGAACCCGCTGAACCGTTTCCCGTGGTTATCAGCGCCTATCTCCGGGCCTTGCAGGCTGATGCGCTGAAACGGATCCGCGGTTAACCTTTTCTGAGGGTTCTTTCCCGTATAGCGGAGACCAGGTGGTTGATCGTCTCCCTTGCCTCCCCGTCGTACAGCAAGTGAAACTTCTCACGCTGGACGTTTCGGTCATGGGCAGTGTTTGAGGTGGCGGATTCCTTCATCAGATCCATATACTGGCATGCCGCCAGGTGCGCCTTGATATCGGTGTCGATGACCTTGGTGACCAGCTCGTCGACATCTCCATGGCAGAATGGTCGGTTTCGATTGAGTGCGCGACGCGCCTCCAGGGCGGCGTTACGGGCTTCCAGACGCAGGTCCCCGGCCGGCTCTCCCGACTCGACGGCACGCAGAAACATGCCCAGGTGATCATGGAGCTGCCAGACCAGCGGCCAGATCGCCTCGTAGGCGGCTTTTTCGGTTGCGAACTGGTCCGAGTCCGATTCACGGCTGCCATGACCTGGCAACGACGTTACAGTGTCGTTGAATTGATTGATGCGTAACTCGTCCATGTCCCGCCACAGGGTTTCCGTCCGCTGTTTGAGTTGGTCGTCCATAAAGTCCTGTCTGCGCCGGTCCCTGGCCACATAGAGCAATGTCAGTAATGCCACAGCGATGGCTGTGACAGACAGTAAGACGGCGGCACCGTCATTGTTGATGAGGCTGAGCAGCTGATCCGTGTCCATTGGTAGTGCCTCGGTTCAATTCCTGAAACGGGTAGTCCCGAACGTATCAGGAATTCGCGATCGGAGTCATTAAAGGACAGTATAGTTAACCGCTTTCCTGTTGTCTGAAAGGCAGAGCGTTGGTGGCATCGTCAAAGTAATGCTGGACGTGGTCCGCTTCTTCCAATGTGAAACGATGGATGGCATCGCGGAAGCCGGGATGGCGGATGCCATGCCATGAATGGGTGATCACTGGCTCGAAGCCTCGTATCAGTTTGTGTTCGCCCTGGGCGCCAGCATCGAACGTGGACAGACCGAGCTCAATCGCCAGGTCAATACCCTGGTAGTAGCAGGTTTCAAAGTGCAGGAAGTCATACTCCTCCAGGCAGCCCCAATAGCGACCGTACAGGGTATCATCACCGGTGAGAAACAGGGCTCCGGCGATCATGGTGTCATCCTTTACTGCCATAATGATGTGACACTGCTCGGGCATGGTTGCGCACAGCCGTTGGAAAAACGGTTTGTTCAGGTATGGCCGCTGGCCGCGTTTGAAATAGGTGGCCTTATAAAACGTGTAGAACACCGATAGCACCGGAGCAGGGATATCCGCTCCCGAAAAATGTTGGAATGATACGCCGAACTCGGCAATCTGACGGCGCTCTTTGCGGATGGATTTGCGCTTGCGAGAGGTGAGTTTGCCAAGAAACTCATCGAACGACCGGTAATTCCTGTTGTGCCAGTGGAACTGGCAGCCCAGACGGTGAAGACTCCCTGGTTGATCCAGCAGGCCCTGGTCATCGTCGTTGGGAAACAGCAGGTGCCACGAGTGAGCGTCAATGGATTCACAAACGTTGTCCAGCAACTGGTGAACCACTGCTGGTGACAGGCTTGCCCTGAATGTATCTTCCAATAACAGTCGGGGCCCCTGGCAAGGTGTGAAGGGGACGGCAATCAGAAGCTTTGGGTAATAGCTTTCCCGGTAGCGCCGATATGCATCGGCCCATGCCCAGTCAAACACATACTCACCCATGGAGTGGCTTTTCAGCCAAGCCGGGGCGACGCCAACCAGACGGTCCTCCAGCCAGAAGCTCAGGTGTGAGGGTGTCCAGCCCGTATCTGATGTAGTGCAGCCTGTATCCTCGAGTGCCTTCAGGAACTCATGTTTCAGAAACGGATAGGTGCCGGGGCAGAGCGCGTTCCAGTCAGCCTCGGGAATATCGTGGATGGATGAACAGACACGAATGTGTGGAAACGGGGAGCCGGATTCGGGCATGGTCGGGGGTACTCCTTGGTATCACCCCGATACCATACGCCAGAATCCGGTTTGTGATCACTGGTCGTTGTTGTTTTCGGCTTTTTCTGCACAACGTTCTTTCATTTTTTCCTGCCGCTTTTCCATCTTCTCGGCGCGTTTTGCCATGTTTTCCTGATGGATTTCGTTCCAGGTTTCCCGTTGTTCGTCAGTCAGTTCAAGACGGTCGGCCATCTCGGCGCGGCGTTCCTCCATCTTCGCCCGGTGTTCTGCCATTCTGGCTTCGCGATTCTCCGGACTGAATTTGCCGGTACCCTCACGCAGTTGTTCACACATTTCGGCTTTGCTGTGCTTGCCGTGGTAGCCATCATGCCGGTCACCGTGGTTGCCGGCCATGGCCAGAGGGCTGGCGAGCAGGGCGGCGGACAGGAGAGCGCTGGCAATAATCCGGGAAGTTTTATGTTTCATCATAATCATTACCTCGTAGTCGGTTGTGGGACTGCAGCGAGGCAGTCCGCTAATGGACGAGATCCATGCTAATGGAGAACTCTGTCATTCGGTGTCAGCGTGATGTAAAGGTTGTGCAAAGGGAAAAACGTGGAAAAAGACACCGTCGGCCAACGTGTTAGACTGAAGGCCGTTAATCGGGAGGACGTCCATGCAGAACCGGGTATTGCTGGTTGAAGATGATGATGAATTGCGGCAGCTGCTGGCGCGCTATCTGACCAATCAGGGATTCAGCGTGCGCGAAGCGGCTAATGGCAACGATGGCCTGTCCCTGGCCCTCGGTCAGAACTGTGACATTGTGGTACTGGATATCATGTTGCCAGATATCAGCGGTCTCGATGTGCTGAGATCATTGCGTGCGGACACCCACTTACCCGTTGTGCTGCTCACTGCCCGGGGAGACGAGACTGATCGCATCGTCGGATTCGAAGTCGGTGCCGACGATTACATACCCAAGCCGTGCAATCCGCGCGAGCTGGTCGCCCGCCTGCAGGCACTGCTGCGCCGCATCGCATGGGATCAGTCAGTGGAAGTGGATGCTGCCAGGACATACGGTGATCTGAGAGTGGAGCCCTCCCATCGCCGCATCTATCAGAATGACAAGCCCGTGGAACTGACCGCCACCGAGTATGAGGTATTGCAGGTGCTGCTGGCCCACGCTGGCAGTGTGGTGCGCAAAACCGATCTTATGCAGTGGGCCCTGGGGCGTCGCCTGGAAGCCTATGACCGGACCCTCGACATGCACATCAGTAACCTGCGCAAGAAACTGGGTAACGATGATCCTCCCCGAATAGAAACGGTTCGCGGCCTCGGGTATAGCTACAGGGTGCCCAGATGAAGGGTCGAACAATATTCCCCCTTTTCTGGCGGATCTTCCTCTCGATCTGGCTGGCCATGGCGGTGACTGTGGTGGTCAGCAACCTGGCGACCCGAATGCTTCTGGATCGCGAGCGGGAGGCTATCGAACGTCAGGCAGGGCTCAGGGACCTTGCCGAAGAAGCGATAAGAATTCGTGAGTCTGGTGATCGGGGGGGAGCCTGGCGTTTTCTCAGATCGGAGGGTGAGCGTATTGACTTGCATCTGATCCTCATTGAGCAGGATGACAATGGCGGTAGACTCCCCTCGTTTATTCGTGACCGAATGAAATCCGGCTGGTATCCGCAAAAGCCTGCGGTTCTTGATGTTGGTGGCGGTTATCGGCTGGTGGCGTGGCCACGGATGCACGGTGCCGGCTGGCTGGATCCGAAATTCTTCCGTGCTATAGAGCTGGGGCTGGCATTCGTGATGATCTCCCTGGCTTGCTGGTGGATTGCCCGTCGGGTTTCACGGCCACTTCTACACATGGAAACGACCGCTCAGGCTATCGCCCGGGGGAATAACTCACTTAGGGTCGGCGACACTATCACAAAACGGCGGGATGAAGTGGGGCAGCTGGCAACGGCATTCAACGCCATGACCGAACAGCTTTGCAGTTTACTGGAGCGGCAGAAGCACCTGCTTCGTGATATCTCCCATGACCTTCGGACACCACTGACACGCCAGCGAATCGCCATTGAGCTGGCGAGTGAAAGTGGCGCGGATGAAGAACTCATGGCCAGCATCCTGCGGCAGAACGAGCGCCTTGAGGCGATGACGGGGCAGATCCTGACGCTGTATCGTGTCAGCGAAAGCGGGGGTGACATAGAGCGGGAGTCGGTGCTGCCAGTGAATGTCATAAACCGGGTTCTGCAAGACGCAGCAGATTACGCAGAGCACCAGGGGGTGGACTGCAAGCTGGTTGTCTCACCCGCCGGTGAATCTGTAACCGTGCTGGGCGATGAAGGATTGTTACAGCGGGCATTGGACAACGTTCTGCAGAATGCTCTTGATCACACCCCTCCCGGCCGCTACGTACATATCGATGTGACGGCTTCCGGCGAATGGCTGGAACTCGCTATTGAAGATGAAGGTCCTGGTGTACCCGCGGAACTGCTTCCTCACCTGTTTGAGCCTTTCTTTCGAGCTGATAAATCCCGTGGCGGCAAAGGTTGGGGGTTGGGTCTGGCTATCGCGAGGGACATTGTTGCTGCCCACGACGGTGAAATTTCAGCGGCGCCCGGGGCGCGGGGCGGTTTACGGGTACAGGTTCGCCTTCCGGTGTTTGCAACAGGGTGAGGAGTCGGGTTCGCATGAATAAAGATTACCCTGTTCCGGCAGGATACCTGGAGCGGGAAACAGAAGTGAAGAAGAGCCGCTTTATCGCGAGAGTGGCCCCGGTGAACTCCAGGAATGAGGTCAAAGACTGGCTTGAACGGGCGCACCAGGATCATCCCGACGCCCGTCACATATGCTGGGCTTACCAAATAGGTCGCCCCGGTTCGGCCGCAGAAGCCGCCATGAACGACGACGGTGAGCCGTCGGGAACCGCGGGAAAACCAATCCTGAGTGTGATTCAGCACAAGGATATGGGCGATGTCCTGGTCATGGTGATCCGCTATTTTGGCGGCATCAAGCTGGGTGCCGGCGGTTTGGTGAGAGCCTATGCCGGGGCGGCGGAAAGTGTGCTTTCGGCAGTGGACCGCGTGGTACAACGATCCATGGATGCGGCGACTGTGACGATGAGCTTCAGCGACGAGCAGCCCTTGCGGCACTGGTGTGAAACCAATGATGCCGTGCTGGAGTCCATAGAGTATGGTTCAACGGTAACTGCCCGGGTACTGGTACCGGCGGATCGCGGTGAGCAATTCGGAGGCTTCTGCGATGCCCAGAAACTGGATTACCGTTTTGACAGGTAGGGAACGGTTGTTACATCTCCGAGCGTCAAGTGTCCGTATACTACCTGAAAGGCAACCGTAAGGAGGTTCGCTATGGCTATTCGAGTGTTGATTGCATCGATTCTGATGTTGGCGATGGCAGGCTGCGCCAGTAACGTGGTGACAGATTATGATTCCGCTGCCGTGTTCGGGAACTATTCCTCGTGGGCGTTTATGGATGAGACTGGTGAGGGGCAGTCAGTAGTGTCACTGGATGGTAGTCGCATTCGCAACGCGGTGGAACGTGAGCTCAATCGCAAGGCCATGAAAAAGGTAAGCGCGGACGAGGCGGACCTGTTGGTGGCCTGGGAGATCGTGGAAGAAGAGCGGCTCGAAAGTTACGGTGTGGGATTTGGCTTGGGATTCGGCCATAGTCCCTTTGGCTGGGGACTCGCATCCGCACCGCCGGTACGGGAAGTCCAGGAAGGCAAATTGGTGATTGAGTTGGCGGACACCAGTACGCAACGCGTGGTCTGGCGAGCGGCCAGCCGGCGCTACCTGAATGAAGATCAGTCCCCGGAGTATCGCCGTGAGCTGATCGACGAAGTGGTGGCCGAAATGTTTTCCAAGTATCCTCCGGGGCTGGACTAAGTAGCTGATTCTTTCCAACGAAAACGGAGAAAGCATGAAGTCGAAATCCTCGGGTGGGTTGGTCTTTTCAACCGAGCAGGGGCGCATGTGCCCTGACTGTCGCAACCCGGTTGCTGACTGCACCTGTGGCCAGCCAGCCCGTCCCGCGGGGGACGGCATCGTACGTGTCAGCCGCGAAACCAAGGGCCGGAAGGGTAAGGGTGTGACCCTGGTGACCGGCATCCCCATGGATGAAAAGGAACTCAAATCCTTCGCCAAGATTCTCAAGGCCAAGTGTGGCACCGGTGGCACGGTGAAAGACGGCGTGGTGGAAATCCAGGGCGATCAACGGGACACCCTTGTCCCGATACTGCAGGCCAAAGGTTGGACCGTAAAACGTGCCGGTGGCTGATGGTATAACACGCAAACCCGTCTCCAGGCGTTAGAATAGTGCCTGCTATTGAACTGCCCATACAGGGACAGTCGCTTACTGGAGGATAGGAATGCACGTACTGGTGTTGGGGGCAGGTGTTGTTGGCGTCACCACTGCATGGTTTTTGCGCAAGCAGGGCCATGAGGTCACCGTGGTTGATCGCCAGAGCAAAGCCGGTCTTGAAACCAGTTATGCCAATGGTGGGCAGATTTCGGTGTCCCACGCAGAGCCGTGGGCTAATCCGTCGGCACCGCTCAAGATATTGAAGTGGCTGACCCGGCCGGATGCCCCCCTGTTGTTCCGTCCAAATCTCGACCCTGCCCAGTGGCGCTGGGGACTGTCATTCCTCATGCAATGCACGTCTGCCAGGGCGGCCCATAACATTCGACAGATCGTTAACCTGGGCACCTATAGCAGGGCTCAGCTGCAGGCGGTGCGTCAGGATACCGGGATTGAGTACGACCAGTTGGAGAAGGGCATACTGCACTTCTACACCAACCCGAAGGAATTTGATGGCGCGTTGGCACCGGCGCGGTTAATGCGTGACCTGGGGTGTGACCGCCAGGTGATTGATGCAGCCCGTGCGGTTGAGCTGGAGCCAGCTCTGGCTCCGATTCGCAACCGGATTGCCGGGGCAACCTACACCGCGGCAGATGAATCCGGGGACGCAAGAAAGTTCACTCAGGGCCTGGCTCGAAAAGCCGAAGAGGCGGGTGTGACATTTCTTTATGGCACGGAAATTCTGGGTTTTGATCGTACCCATGGCCGGATTCTCGGGGTTCAGGTGGTGAGAGAAGGCCACTACGAAGTGTTGCGCGCCGATGCCTATGTTCTGAGTCTGGGAAGCTTCAGTGCGGTACTGGCCCGCAAACTGGGACTGTTCCTGAATATCTATCCTGCCAAAGGCTACTCCATTACCGTCCCGGTCAGGAACAAAGACGCGGCTTTTGAGGTGAGCCTGATCGATGACGAATACAAGCTGGTGTATTCTCGTCTGGGAGACAGAATCCGGGTTGCTGGTACTGCAGAACTGAGCGGCTACAGCCGGACCCTGAACTATACTCGCTGCCGGTCCATTGTCCGGCGTACGGCGGAAATCATGCCGGATGCGGCCTATTGGGACGAAGCCGAATTCTGGAGTGGTCTGCGACCCGCAACACCTTCCAATGTGCCTTATATCGGAAAAAGCCACTTCGGCAACCTCTACCTGAATACTGGCCACGGCACGCTGGGCTGGACCCATTCCTGTGGTTCCGCTGCTGCCATCACCGACATCATTTCCGGTCGGCGGCCGGAAGTCGATTTCAGTTTCATCGGGCTCTGAGGCCGGCCAGGGCCCACGGGCCAGAGCTTTATTGGCCCCCAAAGCCTCATGACTGTCACTTCTTCGTAATAGACTAGACGCAAAATGTGAGCCTTTATCACCTTTTGTGTTCGGTTGTCGGTATACCGTCTGGCGACTTCAGGCGGGCCCGTTGGAGAGAAGTCATGAACAAACAACGTCGTGCTGTCGTAAAGGGGCTCGCTGCCGCATCGTTTACCGCCTTAACCGCCTGTGGCGGTAGTTCGTCGGAGTCTTCTCGTGCTGGTCAGGCACCCTCCCCGGGAGTTGTACCCGGAGAGGAGTTGTCGCTTCCGGCCGTTGCTTTCAACCACGGTGTGGCCTCTGGGGATTCCCTGGCTGATAGGGTAATTCTCTGGACCCGGGTGACTCCGACAGATGCATTGCCCCGAACCATTGACCGCGTACCTGTACAGGTGACTGTTGCGCGGGATCGGGAGATGAGAGAGGTCGTCGCGAAGTTTGATGCCTCTACTGGCCCGGACAGCGATTTCTGCGTCAAGGTTGATGCCGTGGGCCTGCAACCGGACACCTGGTACTACTACCAGTTCTCAGTTGGAAGTCAGCGCTCTTCCATTGGCCGCACCCGCACTTTCCCAACCTCCAGCGCCGCCACTGAACGGGCGCGGTTTGCGGTCGTCTCGTGCTCAAACTATGCGTTTGGTCTGTTCTCGGTTTACAAGGCTGTGAGTGACCACGCCGATCTGGATTTCGTGTTGCATCTGGGCGATTACGTCTATGAGTATGGGCCGGGTGAGTATGGCGATTTCCCCGGGCGAGAGCCGTTGCCACCCCACGAAATGATTGAGCTGGCGGATTATCGTCAGCGCTACGCCCAATACAGGACGGACCCCCATTTGCAGGCCGTTCACCAGCAGTTTCCGATGATTTGCATCTGGGATGATCACGAATCGGCGAACGACAGTTATGTTGGTGGCGCGGAAAACCACGATGAAGCCACTGAGGGAGACTGGGCGAAACGAAAGGCGGCCTCCATACAGGCCTATCATGAGTGGCTGCCGATCCGCGAGCACCCGACAGACCCGGAGCGCATCTGGCGTAATTTCGCCTTTGGCAACCTGATCGATCTGTTCATGATGGACACACGTTTGGAGGGCAGGGATCAGCAGGTTTCCTCGCCCAGTGACCCGGCTCGCTTCAGTGCGGATCGCCGGCTGATCAGCGAGGATCAGTTAGGCTGGTTGGTGGCCGGGCTGACAGATTCCTCAGCCCGGTGGCGAATGATCGGGCAGCAGGTCATGTTCGCCGAACTTAACATAGCCCGCACTGTCGATGTGGCCAAAACACTCGGACTGGAAGATGAGACCGAGTTCAACGGTCAGTTGGCGGCCCTCAATGTCGATCAGTGGGACGGTTACGTGGCGGATCGCGAGGTTATTCTGCAAACCCTCGCAGACAACGGGATCGACAACACAGTCATATTTACCGGTGATATTCATACCTCCTGGGCAAACGAGGTCTACGCAGACTCCGGCAATCTTCTGGAAAATAGCCTGACCACACCGTTGGCTGCCGAATTTGTCACACCTTCTGTAACGTCGCCCGGATTGCCGGATGGGGTGGCCGAGCTGGCGGAATTGGCCGTACCTGTCGCAAACCCACACATGAAATACGTTGAGCTGAAAACACCAGGATTCATGCTCGTGGATGTCACGCTGGAGCGCACCCAGGCAGAGTTCTATTACGTGCGTAACATTACCAGTGAAGATGATATCGGCAAGATCGATCCCGCTAAAACAAAAGTGGTTGGCGTGGATGATGGAAACAGCTCCATATATCAGGATCGGGCGCTTTCCGAGCCGCGGGCTCTGCGCACGGCCATGTTTCACCCGCCTGTTCGAACGGCTGTAAGTTGAGGAAGCTTTTATGTCTGGACCAATGATCCCCAACAACAAGCGATGGAGTCGTCGTGATGTGCTGCGCACCATCTTCTTTACAGCGGGGGCGGTTGGATCTGCCTCCTGGCTGAGCGGGTGCGGTGGTAGCTCGGAATCGTCGGCTTCGCCCATTGCTCCCGGGCCGGGTGTCGAGCCGGTACCCGGAAACATTCCCGATACAGTAGAGAGTCTGGTCGGTCGTTTTGCGAATATCGGCCCTCTGCGGGAGACTCCGGATATACATGGTGTGCGGACACCGGAGGGGTTCGCGACGAGGATCGTTGCTATCAATGGAGAACTGCCTCAGCCTGCGGGCATGTCGCCTTTGGCGCCCCAGACGGGTGGTGTGGGTAACCGACCCTGGCACATTTTCCCGGATGGTGGCGGCGCGGTTCCCAGAGACAACGGCGGTTGGATATATATCAGCAACAGTGAAGTACCCGGAGTCGGGACCATTGGTTTTACCTATCCGGCATTGGCGACATTGGCCAACGCCGCGGAGGAATTGACCCCGGGGCTTGCCCAGGTCGGCGTGCTGGTATTTGACCCCGATGGCACAATTGTTGACTCATACACCATCCTGTCCGGCACGACCTTCAACTGCGCAGGTTGTGTCACGCCCTGGAATACCTGGCTCTCCTGCGAGGAGTTTCCCAATGGTCAGGTGTGGGAGTGCGACCCCTACCAGCCGGGTGAAGGGCTGGCCCGCCCGACGCTGGGGTATTTCTCCCACGAGGCCATTGCCATTGATCCCCGGCAACGAAGGCTCTATCTCACCGAAGATATGCCGGACGGGCGTTTTTACCGCTGGATTCCGGACCCCTCCGACTGGCCGGAGGGGGCAGAGCGCGCCGCCCTGCAGTCAGGTCGATTGCAGATGTTGAGTGTTAGAGGTGAGGGCGCTGAAGGTGCACTGCATTCGCCTCAACCCGTGACCTGGGTCGATGTGCAGAATCCCCATGAGCCGCAGCATGAGAATCGTCTGGAAGAATCGACGATCTTTGATGGGGGAGAGGGCGTCTGGTTTTTCCAGGGTATCGTCTACTTCGCAACCAAGGGAGATGATCGGATATGGGCTCTGGATGTTGCGGCCCAGACCATTGAGGTCATCTACGAGCGGGCAACCGCCGAAGCGCCCAACGACATATTGTCCGGCGTTGATAACCTGTTTGTGACCTCGCTGGGCGATGTGCTGGTGGCGGAGGATGGTGGTGATATGCAGGTGGTTGTTATTCTTCCGGATCGTACCCTCAAGCCGTTACTTCAGGTGGTTGGTCAGGATGCCTCGGAAATCGCCGGCATTGCGTTTTCGCCCGATGGCAAGCGCATGTACTTTACCTCGGACCGGGGAGGCAGGAATGGTCTGGGTGGATTCACCAACGGTCTCGGTATGGTTTACGAGTTGATTCTGCCCGACAGTGTGTAACGGTCCTCGTTGCAAGGGGGGACCTCCTGAGCCTGTGCAGGATACGCAGTAAAATGCCGCCCCGAGGGGCGGCATTTTTCATAGTACCGGTGAAACGCAGCGTTTACTTGAGTTGGTCTCTGATCAGCTTCTTGTTGATCTTGCCGACGCTGGTTTTCGGGATATCCTCCACGAAATCAATTTGCTCGGGAATGGCCCACTTGTTGATTTCACCGGTGTCGACGAACTGCTTCAGGTGACCCTGAATGTCTTCCAGTGTCGCTTTTTCGCCCGGCTTCAGGGTGACCAGCGCATGGGGGCGTTCGCCCCACTTCTCATCGGGAACACCGACAACGGCAGCGCCAGCTACGGACGGATGCTGGCTGATCAGGTTTTCCAGATCCAGGGAGGACAGCCATTCGCCGCCGGTCTTGATCACGTCCTTGATGCGGTCCTTGATCACCAGAGTGTTGTCCGGGTCGATGGACGCGACGTCACCGGTATGAAGCCAGCCACCTTCCCACAGTTCCTCACCTTTTTCGGGTTCTTTGAAGTAGCTTTGAGTCAGCCATGGCGAACGTGCGACGACCTCACCCTTCGCTTCACCATCATGGGGGACCGGGTTGCCAGACGGGTCTACTATTTCCAGTTCTGCCATGGGCACTGCGATGCCGGTTTTGACTCGCTTGGCGGTCTGTTGCTCCAGTGGTAGCTCAAGGTCCTCAGGTTTCATGTGAGTAACGCTCAGCAGAGGGCAGGTTTCCGACATGCCATAACCTGTATACATGCGAATGCCAAGCTTGGCGCCGGCATCACACAGGCCCTTGGTCAGGGCACTACCGCCGATAAGAACATGCCAGTTGCTCAGGTCGGCTGTCTTGATGGACTCGGTGCCCATCATCATCTGCATGATGGTTGGTACACAGTGGGAGAAGGACACCTTGTGTTCTTTAAGCAGATCCACCAACAGTTCCGGTTCATAGCGGCCGGGATACACCTGCTTGATGCCCATCATGGTAGCGGCGTAGGGGACACCCCAGGCGTGAACGTGGAACATGGGGGTGACAGGCATATAGACCGATGAAGATCGCAGCAGTGGCATCTCATCGTACGCTGACAGAGAGCCGGTCATTGCCAGAGTGTGCAGCACCAGTTGGCGGTGACTGAAAAATACACCTTTGGGATTGCCGGTTGTGCCGGTGGTATAGAAAGTGGTTGCGACACTGTTCTCGTCGAAATCCGGGAAGTCAAACTCTGTGCCGGCCTTTGCCAGCAGGGCTTCGTATTCACCGAGTGTGTTCAGGTCGGTGGATTTTGCCTGGTTGTCGTCGGTGAGCTGGATATAGCTTTTTACTGTTTTGATCTCATTCCGGACGCCTTCAATAATGGGCAGGAAGTCATCATGCACCAGCACCACATCGTCTTCGGCGTGGTTCATGGTGTAGACGATCTGCTCTGGCGAAAGGCGTACGTTGATGGTGTGCAGTACCGCCCCAATCATTGGAACCGCAAAGAAGCACTCAAGGTAGCGTGGCGTGTCCCAGTCCATCACTGCTACCGTATCCCCGGGTTTTACGCCAGCATCGGTAAGAGCATTGGCCAGACGGTGGATGCGTTCAACCAGATCGGTGTAGGTATACTTGCTGCGGTTGGCGTAGACAATTTCCTGGTCGGGAGAATACCTGGGGCCTGAGAGCAGAAGTTGCTTGATCAGCAGGGGATACTGGTGGGCGTTGTCCGCTGGTGGAAGAATGCGGGTTTGTGCCATTACGTGTTACCTCTTTCCCGGTTGTTGATGTTATTGCGAGAAACAGGAGTAAATCTGACACACTTTGGCGGAAACCGGAACCTTGAAATGCAGAAAAATTGCAGAACGAATCAGGTGTTACAGAAATACTGTTTCGCTCTGCAATTTAATGGCGCCGATCTGATTTATTCGTAGGTGCAGAGGTAGGCGGTATCGATATCGGTTTTCGCTTTGAAGCTTGCCTGGCCGGCAACATCAAAACTCTCACCAGAACCGTAGGTCATCCACTCTTCCATGCCCGGAAGCAGAACCGTCAGGGCACCGCTGATCACTGTCATGGTTTCTTTTTTGCTGGTTCCAAACTCGTATTCGCCCGGGCTGATCACACCAACGGTGGCCGGTAGAGTGGAGGTCTGGAAGGAGATGGACTTCGCCTTGCCGTCAAAGTATTCGTTTACATTCAGCATGGGGATGGCTCCTTGATTGAAAGTGGGGGCCTACTATACGGCAATTTGCTTTCTATCCAATGACAATTTTGCCGCCCGGGTTATTGCTCCCAGGGACTGCCTCTGGTGCCATCCATAACATCGACGCCGAGGTGCATGGCGGCCTTGGCCATAATGTTGGCGCTGATTGGCGCGGTCAGGAACAGGAACGCGGTAATCAGAATCTCGGTGATACCAATGCCTTCTCCCTGGAAGCTGAAATAGACGACGGACGCCAGAATAATGGCGCCCACACCGAGCGTTGTGGCTTTGGTTGGCCCGTGCAGGCGGGTATAAAAGTCCGGCAGCCGGGCGAGGCCAATGGCTCCGACCAGGGTAAAGGCTCCCCCGATCAGTAGCAGTGCAGTGATGGTGTACTCGGTGAGTGCGCTCATGGGCGATGTCCTCCGTTTACCGTCATTACGTTCAGGGACCTATTCAATGACACTGCCCCGCTTCAGATATTTGGCCATGGCAACGGTACCCACAAAGCCCATGACAGCAATAAGTAGCGCTGCTTCCAGGTACAGGCGCGTTCCGAGGGTGATGCCGAGCAGGATGATCAGTGCGATGGCGTTGATATAAAGGGTATCCAGAGCCAGAACCCGGTCAGGGGCATCGGGACCCTTGATCAGCCGGTAGACATTCAGCAGAGTCGCTAGCACGACCATCCCGATAGTTATGTTGAGAGCAATGCCAATCATTGAAACATCTCCAGCAGTGGCTTCTCATAGCGTTGTTTGATGGCGTCAATGACGTCCTGTTCGTTGCTTGCGTCCAGGGTGTGAATCAACAGTATTCTCTGGTCGTCACTGACATCCGCGCTCACCGTTCCGGGGGTGAGGGAAATCGTGCTGGCAAGGATTGTTATGGCCATGGGTTGCTCCAGTTCCAGCGGGTAGCTGACGAAAACCGGTTTCGGGGTACGGCCACTCAAGATCAGGCGGGCAACTGTGATGCTGGCGACGACAATATCCACCAATACCCGCAACAGATAACCCGGCATCCGCCATGGCCTGGAAAGGGTCGGGCGTTCCGGCCAGAAGCCCTGGGTCAGCTGGGGTATAAGCCAGGCCAGAATTAGCCCCATCACTACGCTGGCACCGGAAATGTCGTTACTTAGAAACTGCCAGACCACAAAAAGGGTCACGCTGAGCCATGGCTGTGGGAAGTTCAGGCGATCAAACATCAGTTTTCCTCCCCCACCATGGGTGTCTTCAGTATTTCAATATAGGCATCGCTGTTGTGCAGCTGTGCTGCTGTTGCATCGGCATAGCGGGTGATAGGTCCGGCCAGGATGACGATCACCACGCTCAGGGCGACCAGTGCTCCGGCCGAGACTGACACGGTACCACTGAGTTTTCCCGGATCTTGAACGTGACCATCGACGGTTCGCCAGAATACGATGCTGCCGGCACGACTGTATGCAATGAGTGTGAAGAAACCGCCGCCCAGCACCACCGACCACAACCATGCCATTTGTATGCCTGGCGTTGCGGCCTGGAGGATCAGCAGCTTGGCGAAGAAACCACCCAATGGCGGCAGACCGGCCGCTGCAACGGCGCCGATCAGGAACAGAGTGCTGAGGAACGTGCGGTTGTGCATTCTGGGTGCCGTTACGATCCGGTCCCTGGCAGTACCACGTTGTCGGCTGATCAGGTCTGCCACCAGGAACAGGCCGCCCACCACCCAGGTAGTGTTGAGCAGGTAGAACAGTGCGGCTGAAGTACCCGCCTCGGATCCCAGGGACATTGCCGCCAGAAGGGTGCCCACGGAAATGATGACTTGCCAGGCCACCAGGGTTTTCAGGCTTTCTGAGCCAAGCGCGCCGATGACGCCCATGGCCAGGGTGATCAATGCCAGTGGGAACAGCCAGTCCATACCCAGGCCGGCGAGTTCGCCTGCCTGGTCGCCAAAGATCAGTGTGTAGACGCGAAGGATGGCGTAAATGCCCACCTTGGTCATTACGGCAAAGAGCGCCGCGACCGGAGCGGTCGCATTGGCATAGGCTTTTGGCAGCCAGAAACACAGGGGCAGGATGGCAGCTTTAAGGCCAAACACCACCAGCAACATCATCCCGGCTGCTTTGACAATGAGCAGGTTCTCACCGCTGACCTTGGGGACCTGCAGCGCAAGGTCGGCCATGTTCAGGGTGCCGGTAACGCTGTATATCATTCCCACGCTGATCAGGAAGACAGAAGAGCCGGCCAGGTTCAGGACCACGTAGTGCAGTCCCGGCACCGTGCGTGCTGTGCCTGTGCCATGCATCAGCAGTCCGTATGAGGCAATCAGCAGTACTTCGAAGGCCACAAACAGGTTGAACAGGTCACCGGTCAGAAAGGCGATGTTCAGCCCCAGCAACTGAAACAGAAACAGGGCGTGAAATTGCCGGTTACCCTCATCGGCCCCGCCAATAGAATAAATGTGGCAGAACAGGGCAAGTGTGGCTGTTAATACCAGCATCAGCGCCGCGAGACGGTCCAGGACCAGGACGATGCCGAACGGTGGTTGCCAGTTGCCAAAGGCATAGGCCCGGTAGCTGCCGTCGTCGGCGAGCACCAGGAGTACAATCGCGGATACCAGCATCAGCACCGTCGTCGTCATGGCCAGGGTCCGGCGCAGGCTGATGGGGGCGTACCCCATGAAGACCTGAAGGATGCCGCCCAGAAGTGGAATCAGAATGGGCGCGGTAAGCCAGTGGTTCATTTGCCGGATACCTCCGCGTCTTCTGTCTTCTTTCTGGACTTTGGTTCGGACTGGTATCCATCGACATGATCGTCTTCATTGTCTGCCAGGTTCCGAAGTGCCAGCACCACCACAAATGCCGTCATGGCAAAACCAATCACAATGGCTGTCAGAACCAGCGCCTGTGGCAGAGGATCTGAATACTGACTGGTGCTGCCGATGATGGGCTGCCCGCCGGTAGCCAGCCGGCCGGAAGAAAACAGGAACAGATTGACGCCGTAGGACAGCAGCGTCAGGCCAATCACGACCGGGAAGGTCCGGGCCCTTAATAACAGGTATACACCGGAGGCGGTCAGTGCACCGATGGCCAGAGCGAATGCCAACTCCATTATGCGCTCTCCTTGTTGCTTTTGATGGCGGAATGCGGTGACAGGCGGCCAATGCTGACCAGTGCCAGTAGTGTTGCGCCGATGACGGTGAGGTAGACCCCCAAATCAAACACCAGGGCCGAAGCCACTTCGAATTTGCCGACAACCGGCCACTTGATGTATTCGAACGTGCTGGTCAGGAAGGGATAGCCAAATGAATAGCTGGCGGCACCGGCGATTACCGCAAATAGCAGCCCGAGGCCAATGACGTTGTGGTAGCGGAACGGCACCCGATGCTGGGTCCAGATCATGCCGCTGGCGATGTACTGGAGAATAAGGGCTATTGCCGTAATCAGCCCGGCGATGAAACCGCCACCGGGCATGTTGTGACCGCGCAGGAAAATATAAGCAGACACCATCAGTGCCAGGGGTAGCATGGGCCGAGCAATCTGCCGCAACATCAACGGATAGGCATCCCGGTTCCAGGCGTGCCCCTGCCCGTCACCGGGCGGAGGCGTCAGCACGGTATTCTTGAGCATGGCGTAGATGCCCAGGGCGGCAATCGCCAACACGGTAATTTCACCAAGGGTATCGAAGCCCCGGAAGTCAACCAGAATGACGTTCACCACATTGGTGCCGCCGCCGCCCGGCTTACTGTTCTCGAGAAAATACTCGGAAATGGACGTAAACGGTCCGGTAAGCATCGCCAGAGTTACCAGCGTCATGCCTGTACCTGCAGCCAGAGCAATCACTGCATCACGGACCCGTTGGCTGGTTGAGCTTTCTATGGGGGTCCAGGAAGGCATGTAAAAAAGGGCCAGCATCAGCAGAACGATGGTCACGACTTCAACGGATAGCTGGGTCATGGCCAGATCCGGTGCGGAGAAACGGGCAAAGCCGAGAGACACCAGAAGGCCAACAACACTCAGCAGGACCAGGGCATAGAAGCGCTCCCGATGCAGAACCGCTGTTGCCAGGGCACAGAGGATCAGTACAACAATGCCTATCAGCGTGGGCCAATCAATGGGAGATAGCCCATTCTCGCCAATAAACACTCCCAGACTGGTCAGCGGTACGATCGCAACTGCGAGTACACTGATAACCAGCAGTGTGGCATACCGCTGCAAAGAGCCGTTTTCGATGCGGGACGTCAGCCGATTGGCTGAAGTGGTCAGCCAGGAAATGACGGCCTCGAAAACCGCCTTCTCATCAATTTCCTTGAAGCGGGCATGGAAATCGAAGAAACGCTGGCGCTGACTGTACATGAGCAGGCCACCAAAGAAGGCGGCAAAACTCATCACCAACGGCAGGTTGAAACCGTGAGCGATCGTCAGATGATATTCCGGTACGTTCCCGCCAAGCGTGGCAGCGGCAGCGGCGTAGAGCAGCGGGCCAACGGAGATGGCGGGGAACACCCCGACCATGATGCAGGCAAACACCAGGATTTCCACGGGGATCTTCATGTAGCGCGGGGGCTCATGGGGCGGAAAAATCGGCAGATCCACCGGTTTGCCGTTGAAGAACACGTCATGGATAAAGCGTGCCGAATAAGCGACGGCAAAGATCCCCGCAAGGGTGGCGACCAGCGGTGGTACCCAGGCCCAGAATCCGGGCAGGTTCAGCTGCAGGGATTCGGCAAAGAACATCTCCTTGCTCAGGAAGCCATTGAGCAACGGTACACCTGCCATCGAGGCGGCAGCGACCATGGCCAGGGTGGCGGTGTGGGGCATATAGCGCCAGAGACCGTTGATTCGTCGCATGTCCCGGGTACCGGTTTCGTGATCGATGATACCGGCCGCCATAAACAGCGACGCCTTGAAGGTGGCGTGATTGATGACATGAAAAACCGCCGCTACTGCGGCCAGCTGCGTACCCATGCCAAACAGCAGCGTAATCAAGCCCAGATGACTGACCGTTGAATGCGCCAGCAGGCCCTTGAGGTCGTGCTTGAACATAGCGACATACGCACCAATCAACAGAGTGGCCATGCCGGTGAAGCTCACCATATAGAACCACTGTTCGGTGCCGGCCAGCGCCGGGTAAAGGCGGGCCATCAGAAATATGCCGGCCTTTACCATGGTGGCGGAGTGCAGGTACGCCGATACCGGAGTGGGCGCCTGCATGGCGTGGGGCAGCCAGAAATGGAACGGGAACTGGGCCGACTTGGTGAAAGCGCCGAGCAACACCAGGGTGAGGGCGACAGGGTACAGGCTATGACTCTTTATGAGGTCACCAGCGGCCAGGACGTCGTCCAACTCGAAACTGCCAACGATGTTACCGAGAATCAGAATGCCCGCCATCAGCGCCAGGCCGCCTCCACCGGTGACGGCCAGCGCCATGCGGGCGCCGCGACGGGCGTCCTGTTTATGGTTCCAGAAACTGATCAGCAGGAACGACGTCAGGCTGGTCAGTTCCCAGAACACCAGCATCAGCAGCAGGTTGCTGGACAGAACAATACCCAGCATCGAGCCCATGAAACACAGCAGCAGGGAGTAGAACTTGCCGACGTTCTCTTTGGCTTTCAGGTAGTAACGGGCATACAGAATGATCAGCAGGCCGATAACCAGGATCAGCAAGGCAAACAGCAGCGACAGGCCGTCCAGACGGAAACTGAAGGAAATGCCAAGCGCCGGCAGCCACTCGTAGCTGTGCAGGACGACGCCCCCGTCGGCAAGGGTGGGCCAGTGTGGATAGAGCGCTGCCAGCGCGATGATGGCGGGAACAGACGAGGCAATGGCAATTGCCGTGCGTCCTCCCTGGGCAAACAACGGTGCTGCCAAAGCCCCTAGAAAGGGCAGTAAAACGACCAGCGGTAGCGACATCGCAACCTCGTTATCGGTTTTTCTCTTTCATGGATGGAGATGCAGTCTGTGCCTGAGTCTAGTCCCCGACCAGTCATTATGCACCGACCGGTGCATGCCGCCGACGTTGACGGAAGGTCGTGGAAAATCAGATCAGATGGGGTGGGTCCGGAAAATACGGCAACCTGCCCCGGTGTCTCTGCGCATCGGCAGTGACCGGCTGGGATCCGGGTTGGTGTAACACGTTGGACCTTGCGGTCATAAGTGCTCCGATTGTCAGATACGAGTGCCGATGATACGTGGAAGGTCCCTCAGGTCAAGTCGGCTTGCGATTAATCAAGCTGTTTCGAGGGATTTGAGTCATACGTTAGTCGTAGAAGTCTGTGATAGCATGACACTTTTCATATGGGTACCCAAGAGAATCGCCATGACTGCAGCCTATCCAACCCTTCTCAAGCCCCTCGACCTCGGTTTTACTGAACTCAAGAACCGGGTACTGATGGGCTCCATGCATACCGGCCTGGAAGATCGGTTCTGGAACATACACAAGTTTGCCCGTTACTTTGCTGAGCGGGCCGAAGGGGGTGTTGGCCTGATGGTGACCGGCGGGTACTCGCCAAACCTGGCCGGCCAGCTGGCGCCTCTGTCTTCCACTATGAACAACCGTGCCACCGCATTGTTGCACCGGCATGTTACCGGTGCGGTTCATGAAGCGGGCGGCAAGATATGCCTGCAGTTACTCCACGCCGGTCGTTACGGCTATCAGCCGCTGATTGTTTCCGCATCCGCCACCAAGGCGCCGATCAGCCCTTTCAAGGCTCGTGCCCTGTCCACCAAAGGCGTAGAACGGCAAATTAATGATTTCGTCAATGCCGCGAAACTGGCGAAACTCGGTGGCTATGATGGCGTCGAGGTGATGGGTTCTGAAGGCTATTTCATAAACCAGTTCCTGTGTGAACGCACCAATAAGCGCACGGACAAGTGGGGCGGTCCGTACGAGAACCGCATGCGTTTGCCGGTGGAAATTGTACGTCGGATGCGGGAAGCGGTCGGACCCGAATTCATCATCATCTATCGCCTGTCCATGCTGGATCTTGTGGAAGGCGGGCAGACCTGGGATCAAATCGTTACCCTCGGCAAGGCCATCGAGAAGGCGGGTGCCACCATCATTAATACCGGTATCGGCTGGCACGAGGCGCGAGTGCCCACCATCGTAACATCTGTTCCCCGTGGCGGTTTTGCTGATGTGACGGCCAAGTTCTACGGTGAAGTGGATATTCCGGTCTGTACCACCAACCGCATCAATACCCCGGAGAAAGGCGAAGAAATCCTCGCCGCCGGCAAGGCGGATATGGTTTCCATGGCCAGGCCGCTGCTGGCGGACAGCGAATTCGTGCGCAAGGCTGAACAGGGGCGTGCCGACGAAATCAACACCTGCATTGCCTGTAATCAGGCCTGCCTGGATCATGTATTCAAGGCCAAACGCGCTTCCTGTCTGGTAAACCCCAGGGCCTGTCATGAAACCGAGCTGGTATTGACGGTAGCGCCCGTCGTGCGTCGTGTCGCGGTGGTAGGTGCCGGCCCTGCGGGTCTGGCGGCGGCGACGACCGCCGCCAAGCGCGGCCATCGGGTGACCCTGTTTGAAGCCGACGACAAAATTGGCGGTCAGTTCAACTACGCCAAGCGCATCCCCGGTAAGGAAGAGTTTTACGAAACACTGCGCTACTTCCAGCGCCAGATAGAGCTGCTGGAGATTGATCTGAAGCTCAATACCCGGGTTGAAGCCACAGATCTGGCCGAGCAGGGGTTTGATGATGTCATTATCGCCACGGGCGTGAAGCCACGTACGCCAGAAATCGACGGCGTCGACCATCCCAAGGTGCTGGGCTATCTGGATGTGTTGCGTCACAACAAGCCGGTCGGACAGAGTGTTGCGGTGATTGGCGCTGGCGGTATCGGGTTCGACGTCAGTGAATTCCTGACCCATGATTTCGGTCATCATCCGGAAGGTGAGCAGGTCAGCGTGGCGGACTGGCAGGCGGAGTGGGGCGTGAACCCCGAGTTTGAGGGTCCCGGTGGGCTGGCAGAGCGCAAGCCTACGCCGTCGCCGCGCAAGATCTATCTGATGCAGCGTAAAACCGGAAAGGTTGGAGGCGGTCTGGGTAAAACCTCTGGCTGGGTACACCGCAACAGCCTCAAGCACCGCGACGTAGATATGTTGCGGGGGTGCAGTTACGACCGTATCGATGATGAGGGGCTGCACATATCCATCAGGGATAAAGACGGCAAGGTTAAGGAAAGCAGAGTGCTGAGTGTCGACAATGTAATCATTTGCGCAGGTCAGGAATCCTACCGCGAACTATTTGATCAATTGGTTAATGCCGGTGTAAAAGCCCACCTGATTGGCGGTGCTGACCTTGCCGAAGAACTGGACGCAAAGCGGGCCATCCGGCAGGGAACAGAGGTTGCGGCAGGTATCTGACAAAAAGGGGCGCAGGGGCGGTGACGTTGAAGGGCACATTAGAGACACATTCGGGCACTGACTGGATGTGCGGATGGAATCGATAATGTCTCTGAGCTTCGCTGCCAAGCGAAGAAAAGGTTGAGCCTCAATCCGCAGAACGGGGCTCTTTTGTGTGATGAAACATCCGTTACCGGATGGACTTCAGGGCATTGAATATGGCTTCCGCTTCCGCTTCAAGTACCTGACAACGTAAGCTGTGTCCCTGCTGCCAGGCCTGAGCGAGTTGCTTCTGTTTCATGTCATAAAGCTTGCTCAGAATGTCTGCCTGGCTTTGTCTGATCGGTGCGTTCATGGCGAACCTCCCCATTTTTACACCCGTCGATATTCTTTACGTTCTGCGGCACGTAATGGCTCACATTTAAAACTGATGCATAACCCGGGCCAGTCGGGTGTTTCAGGCGAATTAATGTGCAAATCTGGAGCGGTAGGTCCCCGGTGTCAGACCGGTGTGTTTTCGGAATAACCGGCTGAACGAACTGACGTCTTCATAGCCTACCTTGTGGGTCACTTCTTCTACCGATATTCGCGAACTTTCCAGGTGTTGTCGTGCCGCCTCGATCCTCAGAACCTGAAGGTAGCTGGTCGGGGTGTCGCCAGTTGCGGCCCTGAATCGTCGAATCAACGAACGTTCCGTCAGGCCGCACTGGGCGGCAAGACATTGCAGTGTCACCGGTCGATCATAATGTTCGTCCAGCCAGTCCTGTAATTTCAGGATGGCCACATCCGAATGGTACCGCCGGGCCTGTAGGGCACTGTAAGGCGCCTGGCTGGTGCGCCCGGCGTCGATCACAAACGCCTTCGCCAGCTCCCGCGCCACCTGAGTCCCGGCGTATCGCTCCACCAGATAAATCCCCAGATCCCACCAGGCCATCCCGCCGCCCGCACAGGCAATCTGCCCGTCCACCGTCACCAGCTTGTCCTGATGCAGATCCACCTCCGGGTACCGTTGCCGGAACTGGTGGCTGAACCCCCAATGGGTCGTCGCCTGCCGCCCATTCAACACCCCGGCCTCTGCCAGCATGAAGGCGCCGGTACAGTTACTGGCCACTCGCACCTGCCCCGAATCCGACGCCTGAAAACCGGCAAGCCACTCAATCAGCTCCGGGTTCTCTGCCAGCACCCGTTCTATCGGTCCGCCAATGGTCGGAATAATCACCAGATCAGTGCCGTCTTCACCGGCCCAGGGCTCGTTCCACGCCCCATCGGGCAGAATTGTAAGGCCGTTGATGCAGCGGCAGGGCGCCCCGTCTTTTGTTAGCAAGCGCGTAGTAAATTGTGGTTCAGGCGACTCTCCGTTTATCCGTGCCCAGGTCACTCCGGCAAGCCGAAACAGATCAATGACGCCAGTAATGGCACTGGCCAAAGCTCCATCAAAACCTATAACCGAGACAGTCTGCATGCAAGCTCCAAAGTAAGGGTGCCAGTGGGGAATACCCCTCCCGGGACTGTGTGCAGCATGGATGCTGCACTCAAGCCTACAGGGACGTATTCACGGCGTGTCCCGGGAGGGGTATTCCCCACTGGTGCCCGGGAAGCAAGCGCCAGTCGCAGGTAAAGTAAACCATCCGGAGTGGCGGGATCGGCCAAGATTATGTCATAAATGCCGGTTCCCAGAAAAACAGAGGTATGAGAGGCTGTCAGCATCAAACAGGAGACCAAGCATGACCGACACCCTGATCGACCGCCGCGACCTGGCGTTCCAGCTCTACGAAGTCCTCGATACCGACAACCTCACCACCCGCGAGCGCTTCAGCGAACACAGCCGCGACACCTTCGATGCCGTTATCGAAACCGCCGACAAAGTGGCCCGGGAAAAATTTGCGACCCATAACAGCGCTGCCGACAAAGACGAGCCCAAATTTGTCGACGGCAAAGTCGAGATGCTCCCCCAGGTCAAAGAAGCCTTCGACGCCTACGCCGAAGCCGGCTTCATCGCCGGACGTTACGACTATGACCTAGGCGGCATGCAACTGCCGGAATCGGTCATGGCCGCCTGCAACGGCTTCTTCACCGCCGCCAACCCTGGCACCGCAGGCTACCCGTTCCTGACCACCGCCGCCGCCAACCTGGTTCGTGTCTTCGGCAATGAGCAGCAGAAGGCCACCTTCCTGCCGCACATGCTCTCAGGCCGATTTACCGGCACCATGGCCCTCACCGAACCCCATGCCGGCTCCTCCCTGGCGGATATTCGCACCTCCGCAACTCCCACCGACAATGGCGACTACCTGATCAAAGGAGCCAAGATCTACATCTCCGGAGGCGAACAGTCCCTCACCGAAAACATCGTTCACATGGTGCTGGCGAAAATCAAAGGTGCTCCGGCGGGTGTCAAAGGCATTTCCCTGTTCATCGTGCCCAAATTCCTGGTGGACGAAGAGGGGAATCCCACCGAGCGCAACGGCGTCAACCTCGCCGGCCTGATCCACAAACTCGGCTATCGTGGCACAACATCCACCGCCCTGAGCTTTGGAGACGATGCCCCCTGCCACGGTTACCTGGTGGGTGAGCCTCATCAGGGTCTGAAATACATGTTCCAGATGATGAACGAAGCACGGGTCGGTGTGGGTTTTGGCGCAGCGGTGGTCGGCTATCGTGGCTACATGCACAGCCTGGAATACGCCAAAGATCGCCTGCAGGGGCGCAAGGCCAGCGAGAAAAACCCGGAATCCCCGCAGGTGCCGATCATTGACCATGCCGATGTACGGCGCATGCTGCTGGCTCAGAAAGCCTACAGCGAAGGCGGTCTGGCCCTGTGCCTGTACGGCGCTCGCCTGATGGATGATCAGCATACCCATCCTGACGAGCAGAAGCGCCAGGAAGCCGGCAAGCTGCTCGACCTGCTCACCCCGGTTATCAAGGCCTGGCCTTCCGAATACGGCCCCAAAGCCAACGACCTGGCGATCCAGGTATACGGCGGTGCTGGCTACACCCGGGAATACCCGGTGGAGCAGTGCTGGCGGGATAACCGCTTGAACCCCATTCACGAAGGCACCAACGGCATTCAGGCGCTGGACTTGCTGGGCCGCAAAATCTGGCAGGATCAGAGCCATGGCCTGCAACTGTTGATGCAGGAAATGCAGGTAGACCTTGAGGCAGCAACCACCGACCGCTGCCAGCAATGGGCGCTATCACTCAGCGAAACCCTGCAGCAGGCGGTGAAAGTCACCCAGGATCTGGGCAAGTCCCTGATGGGTGGTGACGTGGACAAACCCCTGGCCAACGCTGCCTGCTACCTGCACCTGTTCGGCCACATCATCGTCGCCTGGATGTGGCTCCGCCAGGCCAACGCCGCCGCCAATGCTTTGGCTTCCGCCAACAGTGATGACGAGCGCAACTTCTACCAGGGCAAGCTCCAGGCTGCTCAGTACTTTTTCCACTGGGAACTGCCAACCGTGGCACAGGATCTGGTCCTGCTGCGCAATCAGGACGACACATGTCTCAACATGAAAGCGGAGTGGTTCTGATGTCGCTGGTGAAGGTAGAGAAGAAAGGTCACATCCTTCTGATCGGTCTGAACCGCCCGGACAAAATGAACGCCATGAACCGGGCGATGTACCACGAAATCGCTGCGGCTTATCACCAGCTGGAAAACGACCCGGAATTGAGGGTCGGACTGATGTACGCCGAAGGCGACCACTTCACCAGCGGCCTGCAACTGGATGACTGGGCTGAAGTATTCGCCAATGGCACAGGCATTGAGCCGGGGGAGAGCGAGCTCGACCCCTTCCATGTCACGGGAGAAGGCCTCACCAAACCGGTTGTTTTCGCCGCCCAGGGCATCTGTTTTACCTGCGGCGTTGAAATGATGCTCAACACCGACGTTCGTGTTGCCGCCAAAGGCACCCGCTTCGCGCAGTTGGAGGTCAAACGCGGCATCTTCGCCTGTGGCGGTGCGACCATCCGTCTGCAGCGGGAAATCGGCTGGGGCAATGCCCAGCGTTACCTGCTCACCGGCGACGAATGGACCGCCGAGCAGGCTTTCCAGTGGGGGCTGATTCAGGAATTGGTGGAGCCTGGCGAGCAGTTCAGTGTCGCGATGGAGATCGCAGAAAAGATTGCCAGGGCAGCGCCGCTGGGCGTGCAGGGCAGTCTTCAATCATCAAAAATCGCTGTCAGTGAAGGACAGGAAGCTGCGAAGCAGCGGTTGTTTCCGGATTTGCGGCCGGTCATGGCCAGTGAGGATGTAAAAGAGGGTATTCAGTCGTTTCTGGAAAGAAGGGAGGCGGTTTTTAAGGGCAAATGAGGCGCTCATTTCCGGACTATTGCATCCAAAGTTGAAGCGGCCGGCTGGGCTCCCCTTCCGGGAGTATGTGCAGCAGGGAAGCTGCACATAAGCCTACAGGGATGTATTCACGGCGTCTCCCGGAAGGGGAGCCCAGCTGGCTGCCGGCACCGAACCTGAAAGGTTAGGGCTGATGATAAGCGCCCCCACCCGGATATCAGGTCAAGCGGCTTCGGATTCAGAAGCCTCTCGTTGTGCCTTGGCCTCGGCAGCTACCTCGGCGGCATAGTCCGCATACCTGGCCATCAATTCCGCCTTACGGTCAGGATCCCAGTTGATCTTATCCAGATCCCCTTCATAGTGCTCAATCACCCGCTTATCCATCATCTCGTACCACCAGGATGGCAAATAGGCTGGCAACAGCATCGACGCATAACCACCCGGCAATTGTGGTGCATCCTCGAAGTGACGCAATGCCTGGAAGCTGCGGGTCGGATGCGCATGGTGATCAGAATGGCGCTGCAACTGATACAGGAACAGGTTGGTCACAATGTGATTGCTGTTCCAGCTGTGAGACGGCTTGGTGCGCTCGTACTTGCCCTTGGCATCTTTCTGGCGTAGCAGCCCATAGTGCTCCACATAATTGACCGTCTCCAGCAGGCTCGCACCGTAGGCTGCCTGCGCTGCCAGGAATGGAATGGCGCGGGGCCCGCATACCAGGGTAGTGGCACCGAAGAACCCGGCGCTCATCGCCCAGCCCTGCAGCAATTCATTTTCGAGGCTCCAGAAACCTTTGCCCTTGCGTGCCAGACGCGCCTTCTCGATCTTCACGGCAGACTTGATTCCACCCACCACCGTGCGCGGCAGGAACTTCCAGAAGCTTTCACCCATGCGACTGCTGGCCGGGTCTTCGGGTGTGGCCACACGCTTATGGTGGCCAAAGTTGTGCTCCACTACAAAGTGGGTGTAGCCGGTTGGCGCAAGGGCCGCCATGGCCATCAGCTTGTTCATCTTGTTGGACTTGTGCCCCAACTCGTGAGCTGTGTTGATGCCCACCCCGTTAATGGCACCAACCGTCAAAGTGAGACCTATCCGGTCGGACAATGGCGTCTTCTTGCGGCTTGCCAGCCAGGCGCCCATGAAAGTCATGGCGTATTGGGTCGGGATAAACGCCTTCACGATCCTGTCGTAGTATTTGTCCTGCTCAAGAGTCTTGACCGCCGATTCAGGGGGATTGCTCTTGTCTTCTCCGATCGCCCGGTCCAGCCCGGGAATAATGCCGTGAACCAGTGCTGGTCCCGTCCAGGCAAGAGCCCGGAGTTTTTTCGGGGCGATGGCATACCCTGCCATGGCGGCAAGGCCGATGCCGGGCAATGCGGGCCCCATCAGCCAAAGATATCGTTTGGGGTCTTTCCAGTCCTGGCCAACTTTGGATGGGGAGGTCGTCTCAGTGGCGCTGACGCCATTGTTGGCATCAATAGACTGTATATCCAGAGTGTCGCGGGTTTTTGTGCTCATTGTGGGGCTCCAGTGATCAGGATGTGATCTAACTTTATGTCGGACAATCTAGCAATGCAACAGTGATCGTCGGTCATTATGGGTCATCAGTTGTCCGCTTGCTGATGGAGCTGGCGTATCGCAAGTTTATGGACCACACTGATTTCATTGGTCACGACCCACAGGGAAGTATTAGCCATGGCCTCGGAACATCTCTCCAGCACCCAGCAGTCCGTCCATTGGTCCATCCACGAGTTTTTACGGGGACACCTGTTTTCCTCCCATATTCTGGAGATTGTCTATCGGGACGACGCCGGTCAGGTCCAGATTGTTCATGACGTTATTCGTGATCTGTTCAGCCGGGCGGGGCAGGAATTCGTGCTGATCGGGCGGGGGCAGATGCTTCGGCTTGATCACGTCGTAATGATAGATGGGATGGAAATTTCCGCCGGTATTGGCTGATTCCTCGGAAAATGTACCGGTTTTGCTTTCAGGGTTAACAGAAGGGTAATCCCCCGGTAATTGCCTCACATGCAGCGACAGCCATACACTTGCTTTCGTTGTTTACATTCGCCAACGAAAGGACACGATATGAAAAAGCTGAGTTTGAGTGCACTGGTGCTGATGATGACTCTGGGTCTTGCCGCTTGCAGTCAGGAAGAAGAGGGCGCCGATTTTGAGCAGGCTGCGGACAACGCTGGTGACATGATGGAAGAGGCCGGCGATTCCATGGAAGAAACCTATGAAGATGCCACCGGTCAGGGCGAAAGTGCCATGGGTGAAATGCAAGAGGGTGCCGAAAACGCTGCTGATGAGATGGGCGATGCGGCGGAAGAAGCTGGCGATGCCATGGAAGAGAGCTACGAGGAAGCCACCGACGAGAGTAAGTAATAGCCAGTGTCGAATACTGAAAGCCCGCTTCGTGTAAACGGAGCGGGCTTTTCTGTGTTCGGGTACCCGAATCCAATTGTCAAAAAACGTTAAGAATACTGTCTCTTTTTTGACTGCAGACTGTCATTTAATAGCCTGACACTGTCCTCTCAGCACTACATACCTACAACCTGATGAGAGAGGCACCAATGGCCAAACATGACCTGGACCCCAAATACCTTGATCCGGATTACGAGCCCGTGGTCAATCACTCGGGTAACACCACTTTCACTTCTGTTCTGGCGTCGCGGTTAAAACGACGTACCGTCATGAAAGGAACCGTGGGTGCCGCGCTGACCAGTTTAATGGGGGCAGCGGCGATTGATGGTAATTTCAAGGGCAATGGCCATGCCAGGGGGCATGACAAAATTCATGGCAACGGCCTTGCCAAAGGCCACACCAAACTTGGATTCAAAGCCGTTGCAGTCTCTGACGCGAATCGGGTTGTGGTGCCAGAGGGTTATACCGCCAAGCCTTTTGTTCCCTGGGGAACGCCGTTGACCGGCGATTATCCGGACTATCGACCGGATGGCACCAACACCGGTGCAGATCAGGAAAACCAGGTGGGCATGCACCACGACGGTATGCACTTTTTCCCTATTGATCAGAAAGCCGGCGGTAGCAGCTCCACCGAAGGTTTGCTGGTGATGAACCATGAATACATCAATCAATCCGCGCTGCATCCATCCGGTGCCACCACGAATGGTGACGGTACTCGCCCGGTTGATGAAGTTCGCAAGGAAGTTGCCGCCCACGGTGTCTCCGTCATCCATATCAAGCAATCCACAGATGGTGCCTGGGCAGTGGTTCATGGTAGTCCGTTCAATCGCCGGGTCACCGGTGGTACGCCGATGGATGTCCGCGGGCCGCTGCGTGGCTACGATAAGCTGGCCACCAAATACAGCCCAACGGCCACTGAAACCCGGGGCACGCTTAATAACTGCTCGATGGGCCCCACCCCCTGGGGCACCTACCTGGCAGCGGAAGAAAACTGGCACGGCTATTTTGCCAACAGCGATGCGATCCGGCCTCGCGAACAGGTTCGTCATGGTGTGGGGTCAGCGTCCCGCTACGATTGGGAACTGGCCGACAGTGCTGAGGACCAGTATCTGCGCTTCGACGTGTCGGTAAAGGAAGCATCCGCTGATCTGGACTACCGGAATGAAGCTAATACCTATGGTTTCATGGTGGAAATTGATCCGTTCACGCCGGAGAGCAAGCCGCAGAAACGGACCGCCCTGGGGCGTTTTGGGCACGAAGGTGTCATTTTTGCCCCGGCGAAAGAGGGGGAGCCGGTGGTCTGTTATTCCGGTGATGACTCCCGTTTTGAGTACATCTACAAGTTCGTTTCCGCACAACCCTACTATGCGGCAACTGCCGGAGGTTATTTGCTGGACGAGGGTACCCTGTACGTAGCTCGTTTCAACGAAGATGGGACCGGTGACTGGCTACCGCTCTCGCTGGACGATGAGAACTTTGCTTCCAGGGTGGCTAACGCTGTTGGTACCAACGTGGGTGACATTGCCTTTGACGGTTTTGAGAGTCAGCAGGATGTTCTGCTCAATACCCGCCTGGCGGCGGATATTGCGGGTGCAACCACCATGGACCGTCCGGAGTGGGGCGCGGTGGATCCGAGAACGGGCGAGGTCTATTTCACCCTGACCAACAACAGCAACCGGGGCAAGGATGGGTATGACGACGTCAATGCCGCGAACCCGGTAGTTGAGAACCGCACAGGCCACATCATTCGCTGGATGGAGGCTGGCAATGACCACGCCGCCACCGCTTTCGAGTGGGACATCTTCGTGTTTGCCGGCGAGCAGGGCACCGAGACGGTCGTGGATGGCGAGGCTGTTGTGACCCTCGATGACTCCAATCACTTCAACAGCCCCGATGGCCTGTGGTTCGATTACAACGGCCGCCTGTGGATCCAGACCGACGGGAGCTCCAGTGCGCCGTACCTCAACAACATGATGCTGGCAGCCGATCCGCGGACACGGGACATTCGCCGTTTCTTTGTTGGCCCGGTCGGTTGTGAGGTCACCGGTGTCGTAACGACACCCGATGGCAAGACCATGTTTGTTAACATCCAGCACCCAAAGGGTAATTGGCCTAACGTCGATGAACCGCGCCCCCGGGATGCGACGGTCATTGTGACCAGGGATGACAACCGTGTTGTAGGTG
>NZ_KE007306.1:354447-484479 GCF_000397065.2 Marinobacter lipolyticus SM19 | reverse complement strand
CCCCCGTTTTCGTTTTGCTGCTTTAGTCACACCTCCCTGTGCCGTTAAACGATAACAAATCAACTAAAGTATGAGATCTTCACTCACCTCACTTCAGTAAGCTCCGAAATGGCCTTCAATAACAAGTCTGATTCAGAAAACTCATTTTCGAGGTTGGCATGGCATTACTTTCGCGACCTGTGGTCTTTATGGGGGCAATCCTGGCGATTGCTATCGGGGGCATCGGCATGCTGGTGGCCGCTGTGACCGGTCTGGACGCTCCGTCACTACTTATCGGGATCATCGTTGGCCTGGTGGCCGCTTCCGTCTATTTTGTCCTGCGTGTTCTGGAGCCGGTTGAGCGGGGGCTGAAAGAACTTGGCTCTGGTCAGCTGTCCGATGAGAACCCCCTACGGGATCTTTGCGGCAGTCTGGTATCGGATGCCAGGGCGGGCCGTGCGCTGGTTGAAACGCTCTCCGGTAGTGCTGACAAGAACGCCATTTCCGCTGCCCAGGTGTCATACGCTGCAGACCAGCTCAAGATTCGGCTGGATCGCCAAGTGGAAGAAACCGCGCAAATGGCGGATTACACCGGCCAGATCACAGAAACCGTCCGGGAGTCATCCCGTCAGGCAGCGGATGCGGCAACCATGGCGCAGCAAGCGAGCCAGATCAGCGCCGAGGGCCGCGAGGCGTTGACCGGTGCTATTGAAAGTGTGCGGGTGGTGCATCAGCAGTCCGGCGAGAACCTCAGGCTGATCCAGGAGCTTAACGAGAAATCCAACAAGATTCAGGGTGTCACAACCACCATCCAGGGTATCGCCGAGCAAACCAATCTGCTGGCCTTGAACGCCGCCATCGAGGCCGCAAGAGCGGGGGACCAGGGGCGCGGTTTTGCCGTGGTGGCGGACGAAGTACGGCAACTGGCCGGTCGAACGGCTCAGGCTACCGGCGAGGTGGCGGAGACCTTGCAGGATATTCGTACCGACACCTCGCTGATTGTTACCCGTATTGAAGACCTTGCCCGAAGTGTCGAGGAAGGCCTTGTCTCTGTTGAAAACGTAGGTGAACAATTGGATCAGATTCGCGATCAGTCCGACCATCTGCAGCAGCAGGTGGCTCGAATCGCGGAAAATGATCAGAACAACGAGCAGAGTCTGGAGCGGGTGTTCACGGCCATCGGCACGGTTCGCGATCAGATTTCCGAAAGCGACAGCAGTGTGAAGTCGCTGGCGGAACAGGCGGCAACGCTGATGGAATTGGCTGAGCAAGCGAATGCCGCATTTGCCCTCAACAGTGATGCCAGCTATCACCGCTTCTTCTATCAGCAGGCAAAGGATGGGGCGGACAGAATCGGCCAGCTGTTCGAACAGGCCATTCGTGATGGCAAGCTTACCCAAAGTGCCTTGTTCGATAAAACCCGGACGCCGGTCCCCAACACCCGGCCCCAGAAGTATTCCAGTGCTTTTGACCAGTTTACCGACCAGTATTTGCCGTCCGTTCAGGAGGCAACCAGGGATTCACATGGTGCTGTGGTGTTTGCCATTGCAGCGGCGCCGGATGGTTACGTGCCGACTCATAACCGGGAATTTGCCCATGCCCCGACTGGCGATCCTGACGTTGACCTGGTGAAGAGCCGCAGTAAGCGACTGTTCAATGATCGCACTGGGGCGCGATGTGGAAATCACACCCAGGATATGTTGTTGCAGACGTATAGGCGGGATACCGGTGAAATCATGCATGACCTGTCAGTGCCGGTATATGTTAATGGTCGTCACTGGGGTGGCTTTCGCGTCGGTTACCGTCCGGATAATCACGGAGACTGAGGGCCTTACGCGTTATCGGGCATGTGGTAGACTTCGGCCATCGACCTGACTGGAGCTACCCGTGACTGACCCCGAATTCACCCCCGCCGATTCAGATTCCAATGCTCGCCGTTCCGAGCCGGCCCGCAATCTGGCTGTGCTGGTGTATATCCTGCAGGGGCTGTCTTTCTTTCTGGGAGGAATCACGGGGCTTGTCGGTGTCATCATCAACTACGTCAAGATGGATGACGTCAGGGGCACCTGGATTGAGCCCCATTTCCGCTGGCAGATTCGTACTTTCTGGATTGGCTTGCTGTGGACGGTAATCGGCATTGTTACCACGCCACTCATCATTGGTTGGTTCGTGCTGCTGGGTATTTCCATCTGGCTGATCTTTCGGATTGTGAAGGGAGCTCTGGCTCTGAATGACGGAAAGGCGCCTTAGGTTACTAAAAAACAACAATTATGTGATCGGTGTCCTTGCTCAATTAAAAAAGTTACTTTTTTTTAGAATATTTTCTGACAAAAAATGGTCGCGAAAAAACCTTATTGTTGGACCATTTTATGGCGGCCTGTGTTCCTGAAGTTGACATCCATCTTACCCTGCCTCCAAAGTTTACTAAAAAGTCATTACTATTCAGTAAGTTGTAGTCAGTCATCCCTCTTTAATTCCTGATCATTCTTTTGATTTCCATCTAGTCCTTTCGTAGTCACCCGAAAGTGTCATGGCTTCTGTAGCCTTTTGTAAGCGGCATTCTGGCCATTTTTTGCCAGCATTTGTCCTATACTCTGGGCAGTTAGCGTGTGAGTCAGATCGCATGGTGGCTACCGTTCAGACAATAAGGGAGATCATTTGGAATGAGGAAGCCGATACAGATACCTTCGTTGTTGGCCGCAAGCTTGCTTGTGTCGCTGGCACCGGATGTTGCACAGGCTACGGACAGTGTCCAGCACACCACAGAGCTATCAGTCATGGGTGTCTACATTGAACCAGACAGCGACCGCACCGATGAGTATGGCTCAGCGGTAAGAGTTATTTACGGTATTCGTTTGGATAAGCATTGGTGGGTTGAGCCCCAGGGGTTCTCTGGTGTCATTGAAACCGATCAGTCGGCGTTTACTGACTACTATCAACAGGGACTGGGCGTAGATCTGAGTTATCGTTTCTTTGGTGATAAGGAATTTACCCCTTACGGTCTGATCGGCGGTGGCGTCTCCCGAAACGACGTTGCCAATAATACTTCAAGTGAGTTCGGCGGCTTTGCCAACGTCGGGCTCGGTCTGATGACGTCTCCCTTGACTCAATCCGGGCTCCGCATTCGCGGTGACGCCCGTTATTTTTACGACTCCTTTGATGATGGTCTGTCTGACATCCAGTTCAGCCTGGGGCTCACAGTCCCGATCGGCGCTACTCGTAAACAGATTGTCGAAAAGACAACGATTGTTGAGCGCGAAGTCGTGGTAGAGAAAGACTTCGCAGACTCCGATGGTGACGGCGTAGTTGACGGTGTCGACCAGTGCCCGAACACCCTGGAAGGACTGAACGTGAATTCGGTGGGCTGTGTTGATACCGATCAGGAGCAGTCCGTGGTTCTGCGTGGTGTTACCTTCGAGTTCAACTCCAATCGCCTGACCGCCAATGCCAAAGACATTCTGATCCGTGCCGCTGATGCCCTCAAAGGTCAGCTGGATATGGACGTCGAATTGGCCGGACACACCGACAGCGTTGGTTCCGAGACATACAACCAGCAGCTGTCCCAGCAGCGGGCTGATGCAGTGCGCGACTATCTGATTGACCTCGGTGTTGATCCGGATCAGTTGACCGCTAATGGATACGGTGAATCCAGTCCGATTCGCAGTAACGACACGGAAGAAGGACGGGAGCGGAATCGTCGCGTTGAATTCAACGTGCTCTCCCGCTGAGCTTTGGTAATAGGAGTTTCATAATGAGAATGACTCGATTTAACTGGTATATGGCGTTGCTGTTCACGGCACTGCTGGCATTGGCTGGCTGTAAGTCGAATGGCGGTGGAGATTCCGGTGCAGGAGTGGGCGGAGATTCCCAGGTGTTTGATGCCGACGGTGATGGCATACCTGACAACGAAGACTCGTGTCCCGACACTGTAAATTCTGGTGTTGATCAGGATGCCGATGGCATTGACGATGCTTGTGATACGGACATTCTGGCGAGTGCGGATATTGATGGTGACGGTGTTCTTAATGGTGAAGATAACTGTCCAGCCATTGCGAATGCGGGCCAGGAGAACGAAGATCGAGACCTGAAGGGTGACGCTTGTGATACTGATGCCGATGGCGACAGTGTAGCTGACAAGGAAGACGACGGGAGTGGAGGCTTCACTGCGATTCCTGTTAGCGAAGGTGGTGACAACTGCCCCCTGACGCCCAATCGGAACCAGGCCGACCAGGATGGCGACGACATTGGTAACGCCTGTGATGATGATACTGATGGCGATGGTGTTGCGAATGACACCGATAACTGTCCTCTTTTTGCAAATGCGGGCCAGGTTGACTCCGATGGGGATGGTGTTGGTGATGCTTGTGAAGCGGACGGCGACGGCGATGGTATTCCCGACGGCTCTGACAACTGCCCGGCAGTGACGAACCCGGATCAGGAAGACTTGGATGGTGATGGCACCGGCGACGCTTGTGACGACGATATTGACGGTGATGGCGTAAGCAACGACGGTGGTTTGCTGGAGCCGCAGGATAATTGCCCGCTTACACCGAACCCGGGTCAGGAAGATACGGATGGTGATGGCATCGGTGATGCCTGTGATGCGGTAAATGATGCCGAGTTTGCCTGCGGTACTGAGGGTGAAGATTTTACCCCCATGCTGGCCAGTGATACCGACATTAGTGCTACGGCCTCGAAGGATACCTCCGGTTGTCTGCTGGGGTTGGGGCTGATCTGTGATGTTGAGAGCCCAGCCAACGTAGTGGATGATGATCTGAGCAACTCGGCAACCATGCGGAATACTGATTTGCTGGGCCTGTCCACGATCACCTTGAAAGTGGCCACGACTACCGGATTTGCCTACCAGGAGCCCAATGTAGTCGGTGTTGCGTTTGCCGAAAGTGCTCAGGCGTTACAGGCTGATTTGCTTGGTGGCGAGCTCATTGTTCGCACAACGTTGAACGGTGTTACTCAGCAGGAGAGCAACGGCGACGGAGTGTTTGATCTGGACCTGTTAGGCGCCTCCGGTGTGCTTGATGGCAACGAACAAAGCTTTCTGGTATTCCAGACCTCTGAGCGCTTCGATGGAGTTGAGGTAGAGTTTCAGCCATCCCTCGTCTCTCTGTTGAGCGAGGTAAATGTGTTCTCAGTGTGTTCGAGCAAAACAGAAGTCTCCTTGCCCTAGTGCATGGCTGCTCAGGTCTGGAGCTCCTGATTTTGGCGTAGGGAGTCTTAAATCCTGGAGCAAAATAAATGCCCCTTCCGTTACGGGAGGGGGCTTTTTTATGTGCTTTTGCTTGAAGAAACTTGCATGACCGTCCAAACATTAGGCTTGGAGCTTTACAGAAGGGGGGGGTGAACTTCGGTTGATGGAGAGTAACGCTCAGAGACTGCTTACCCAGTGCGCCGCGGTCAGACCAATGAAGAATTGAAGTAACGCTATGAACACCCTATGTCGCCGATGACGAGGAACGAGCATATCCTGCTCGACCTCATCCATTCGGTGTTGATCCGTGGTCAAGAGGCAATCATTCCCTGGCGGAGAATATAGGCTTCGGCACACAGAGCGCAGTTGGTTTTGTGACAGTGCGCGGAATCGTGGAGTGATATTCCGGTGTGCGGTTTGTCGCCATGGTCGTTACGGGTGTTCACTCCCTTATAAACCTGGATATGGCGAGTCAGCGCTTCGGAAGCTTCCTGTTTACTGGGAAATGGGCCCAGGTCGGACTGTTCGCGGGTGAGGGCGTACCAACCAAACGCTGTGTGGATCAGCCGCTTTTCATGGCTGGAAGGAATATTCAGATCTGCTCGCATGTTCAATCCTCAACGGATATTGATTTCAGAACTACTACGCGAATCAACATTCCCTGTTTTGCTGCTAATGCCGATGCCAGTAGATTCATGTCGGCTATCACGGATACTACGGGCTATGCATGACAATTCATTGCTTACTGTGACGTGGGCTATGGTATTTTGGGTCAATTTTCAGTCACTTCCTTCAGTCGTACGGCGCTGAGCGTGCCCGCCATCCCCATCAAGCCAAGCGTCAGGATGACCGCGACATCGGAAATCATCGAAATCAGGGCTGTGAATCCCCCGGTCACCAGTAGCAGGAATCCGATTACGGTGTTGCTTACAGCGGTATAATCCGTGCGTTTGTTGCCCCCTGCCATATCGACCAGATAGGTTTTTCGGCCAAGTCGGACGCCGGCATGGGCAATGCTCAGAACGAAAAAGGCGATCGGATAGAACCAGACACTTCCGGATTGCTCTCCGGTAACCAGTGCGATTAAGCCAACCATGAGACAGACAGAGCTGGCAATGGCGGCTCCACGAATCATTACCCGCCGGCTGGAGGTATCCGCCATCCAGCCCCAGATACTGGCGCTCACGGAGCTGGCCAGGCTGCTGGCCAGAACGAACGTTCCCAACAGCCAGCCGTTATCTGCTCCCTTTTGGGCCAGAACCACAAAATACGGTGAAGCCAGAGCGGAGCAGAGTAATAGCGCTCGGGTTATGACAAAATGGCGAAAAGGTGCGTCGTCCCGCAATAGCGACAGGCTCTTGAGTGCATCCGTGATGGCATTGCCGCCACCGCCCGTTTCGCCCTGGTGTTCCTGTATGCCCGCGAAAAGAAAGCCGGCAATGACCCACAGCATGGCAGCCAATATCAGAAGGACGGCGTAGAACGCGATACCGGGATCACCCCGATCCCAGAACAGGAGGGCTGCCAGCAACACTGTGATTGTTCCGCCGATGGTCGTTGCCAGCCCGGACAGGCGGCCTCGGCGGGTCTTGGGAATGCATTTACCTTGTACATCTTTCATGGAGACCGAGCAGAATCCCCGCGCCAGGGAGAAGGCAATCAAGGCGGCAATCACACCACCACCGGCCGCATATCCCTCCAAAAACCAAACGCTGGCTGCCATTGCAACGACACTGAGCGCCTGGCCGAAACTACCCATTGTCCAGAACCATTTTCTTATCGGCTTGCGTCGCACCCAGGCCCCAATGACCATCTGCGGCACCATGGACCCCGACTCCCGAATGGGGACCAGCCAGGCGACCAGGGCGGGGGCGCCTATTGCGCTCAGCAGCCACGCCAGTACGGTCTTGGGGCTGATCAGCAAATCTCCGAGCTTGGTCAGGACATTACTGGCCAGTATCAGGAAGAAGTTGCGGGGAACCTCGCGGCAGGCTTCATCGGGAATGTCCTTGCAGACCCTGGCGTCTTCCTCATTAGCGATCAGGGCGTAGAGCTGTTCCGCTGTGTTACTGGACTTCGATGACAAACTTGCCTCCTCAGGAAACGGGGATCCGTCAGGAATGATAACAGGGCGGGCGAGCGAGCGGGCCCCAGTTAGCTTGCTCCCCTTCCGATCTTAGGGCTTAATGCGGACATACGATGACCGACCGCTACAGGATGCTTCATGCTCAGCTACCTTCATGGGTTTCATGCCGGAAACTTTGCCGATGTCCAGAAACACGCGGCCCAGGTTCTTGCACTCCGGATGCTACAGGCCAAACCATCCGGCATTGCCTGTTTTGACACCCACGCCGGCAGCGCTTTGTATGATTTGCGCAGCGAGCGTTCGCTGAAAACAGGGGAAGCGGAGCAGGGCATTCAGAGGCTTTGGATGCTTGCCGGCGAGCAGGCGTCTTCACTGAATGAAGACTGGCGGCCCTTGATTGCTGCACTCGAAGATATTAGCCGGGGGAGACCAACCCTGGACCATTACCCCGGTTCACCAGAGTGGTTCCGGCGCTTCGGGCGCCCCCAGGACTCACTGACCACGTTTGAACTTCATCCGACCGAGGGACGGCACCTGGAGGATTGGGCCGGGCGGGGCAAGGTTCGGGTCTTTCGTGAGGATGGCCTTCGTGGCCTGTTGCGTCAATTGCCTCCACCGTTACCACGACTGTTCGTGCTGATCGATCCTTCCTATGAGGTCAAATCCGATTACGTCGCGGTGGCGGATACCCTGGCCAGCGCCTGGCGTAAATGCCGTCACGGCGTCTATCTTGTCTGGTATCCGATACTCACGTCCTCCCTGGAGCGGACCCTGAAGCAGGCGGTCGTGGATGGCCCGGTATCGCGGGTGCTCTGTAGTGAAATTCGCCTCAATCGCCCTCCGGCCAGAGGTATGGTCGGGTCGGGACTGCTGATTGTTAATCCGCCCTGGGGCTTCGATGAACGTTTTGCGGCCATGCTGGCGGATGTCTCGGGTGACGATTGTCTGGGGCTGTCAGCGTCCATGGACTGGCTGGTGCCGGAGTAAGTCGCATTTTTTGGTTGTGAGGGAGTGTGTTGCTTGGCCAACGTCGCCGAAAAGGAAACCATTAACCCGGAGCTGCCCGGAGGCCTGATTCCACTGGAGAGCTGGCGGCTTCCGGAAACATCCGTACATCGTTCGATCAAGGGCGCTTTACGCAATACCTGGATCCAGGTCAGGGCTGGCTTCTCCCCGGATGATGAGGCATTCGAAAGCTTGGATGATCTTCCCGTACTGTCGCGGGGCCAGATTGAACGGTTTGCACCAGACCCGGATTACGGCCGTATCGCCAGGCTGTTGCTGCAATCTGTGGTGGAAAGTCCGGTGAATAATCCCGTGAGCTTTCTGGTGGCACCGCCTTTCTCTGGCGTGCGGAAAGCCCTTACAGTGCTGGCGGACGAGGACTCTGGTCACTCCAGACACCTGATCATGCCCCCGGATAACCTGCTGATGTCCGACAGCGATGCCCGAGAGTGGTGGGACGCCTGCGATTTCTCGACACCCTGGGTGATTCCCGAATTGGCGAGTTTCTGGCTCCGGCACCGTTCCGGACTGGCGCTGGTGCGGGAGCTGTTGCGGCGTGTTGCCGCCGGTGAGGCGGGAGAGGGCTTGATTGGTTGCTCCAGCTGGTGCTGGCAATTCTGGAGTTATTACCTGCCGGACGCGCGTTTCCAGCCGCTGACGCCTGCCCCCATGGATGCAGGCAAGCTTGGCCTCTGGCTTGGTGGTCTGGGTGTCCCGTCCAGCGACTCTGGTGTTGTGGCGAGAATGGCTGATACCGGGTTATGGGTGCTTCCTTCGGACCCTGATGTTCTGGGCGAGGGGCAGAAAACGGCGAACTTCCTCCGCGATCTGGCTGCCCTGTCCAGGGGAATCCCCGGGATTGCGCTGGGAATCTGGCAAAAGGCGCTGCGGGCGAGACCCGAAGAAGAGCAGCTGGAGCCGCTGGAGAAGGGCGATCATCAGTCGGTGCGCGCACAGTGCTGGGTTGCTCCTCTGAATAAGCTCAGTCTTCCCGTCGTGCCATCTGCAGCGGGTCGTGGGCTTGCGTTCATTCTCCATGCCTTGTTGCTGCACGATGGACTGGGCGGCGATCGTCTTGAGCTGGTGACAGGGATGAAGGGTCATGAGGCAGCCCTGGCGCTGAATCGACTGCTCAGGGCGGATCTGGTCGAATACCACGAGAGTGACGGGGTATGGCGGGTCACGCCGCTGGGCTATCCCGCCATTCGCCGGCAGCTGCAGAGCGACGGCTTCCCCGTTGATGCTTTTTGACAGGAGTGGTGTATGGGCGATCTTGATTTAAGCGGCGCATTTTCCGGTATCACGACCGACGCGCTGCTGGAAGCACTCTTTCTGGTGGTGCTGGCTTCGATCCTGATCATGCTGGTGCAGAATTTGTTGCCGCGTTTGGCGCATACTCTGGGCGGCAAGCCACGGTTATACCTGTTGGCTTCGGTTCCACTGCTGCGGTTGGTGGTCATTGTGGTCACCATCATTCTCGTGGTTCCGGTGCTGGTGGAGCCGTCGTTCGAGAATATGGTTGCGATTTTCGGCGCCCTGGGCCTCGCCCTGGGTTTTGCCTTCAAGGATTACGCCAACAGTCTGATTGCCGGAATCGTGACGCTGTATGAGATGCCCTACCGTCCTGGAGACTGGATAGAGGTCAACGGGCAATACGGGGAAGTAAAGTCAATCGGTACCCGGTCAGCGGAGATTGTCACTCCGGACGACGACGTGGTGATCATTCCTCACAGCACCCTTTGGACAGCCCTGATCGCCAACGCTAATGATGGCACGGACAATCTGATGTGCGTGACAGAGTTTCACGTCGAGCCCCATCATGATGTCAGCGCCGTGCTGTCACTTCTGCGGGATATGGCTTACACCAGTCCGTTGGTGAAAACCTGGCAACCAGTGTTAGTGACGGTGCGGAATACCCCCTATGGCATGCAGTACAAGGTAAAGGCCTATCCCCTGGCGCCCAGGGAGCAGTTCCGGTTTATAACGGACCTGACAGCGCGGGGAGCGGAAGCTCTGGCGACGCAGGGCGTCCGGATGGTGTCAGTACCCGTCGCCGTTGTCTGAGCCGGCCAGTTCCTGTTCCCGTGTGGCGATCATGTCCAGCATCGTATTGAGTATGTTCTCAGCGCGATCACCTGCCCGTTCAACATAGGTGTCGCGGGCACTGAGGCTGGCTTCCCGGAAGCGCTCGCGCTCCTCCTCGGTCAGTCTCACCAGCGAGATATTGCTGTCCTCAGTGATTTTTAGCAGCCTCGATTCGTTCAGCTCAGCCTGTTTACGATAAATCTGCTGGGCAACCTTTGCGAGGGCATCATCCAGCCATTGCTGCTGTTCACCAGGCAGGGCTTCATACCATTCGCGATTAGAGACCACCGAGGCAATGAACTGTGCCGGGCGTGCAAAGGTCATGGTACTTTGAACTTCATAGAACCCCATTTCCTCAATGGCAAAGACCGGATTGGCCTGGCCATCAATCCGCTGCAACTGGAGGTCGCTGTAAACCTGGGAGTAGGGCGTAGGCTGAGGATCGGCACCATAAGCCCGGTAGGCTTCCGCGGCCAGGTTGGCAGTCATGGTACGTATCTTGAGCCCCTGAAAGTCCTCGGGGCGACGCAGGGGTTTGTTGGCGGTCCACACCATCCAGCCTTCTGGCACGAAGCCCAGGAGTTTCATATTGTGCTCGGCATAGGGGGCGCTGAACAGATCCAGAAGTTGGTCGCTGGCCAGTAGATCACGATTCACCTCTTTGTGATCGGACAGCACAAAGTGCAGGGTGAATACCCCCACTTCCGGGATGGTGTCCGCCAGGTGACCGGGGGAAGCGAAGGCCAGGTGAACGGAGCCATCCTGTGTCAGCTCTGTCAGCTGGGCTGATGTGCCCAGGGAGCCATAGGGGAATACATCCAGCTCAATATTGCCATCGGAAATGCTCTCGATCCGCTCCTTCAGTTCATTGGCATACACATGCTGGACACTGCCTTCGATTTCCTCCAGTGCGAATCGCCAGGTGACCGGGTAGTCAGACACGCCGTTGTCCGAGCCACTTGCCTCTGGCTCCCTCTCCTGTTGCGGTTCCGAGCAGCCGATCAGCGTAATCAGTGCTGCTGAGAGGAGCAGGGTAAGCGAGGGGCGAAATGGTGGCATGTGCGTGTCTCCAATGAATTTTCTGGTCCGAGTCTCCTGTTACAAGGTACCACAAGATGGCGGTTTTCGTGGTTGGCATTGCCGCCAATGCGAAAGCCCCGAAGAGGAAGCTGCCGGGAGGCAGCTCGCTCTGCGGGGCTTTAACTGACGTTGATCGCGGGCAGACTGATTACATCAGCGCATCAACCCGGTTGCGGACGCTCGGCTCACTGTTGTAGGCCGTGGCGATTGCGTTGTAGGTCGGAATATCCAGGCCAGAGTCTTCGATGACGGTGACCATTTTGTCGTTGGCATCCATCTGCAGCTTCTGGGCTTTTTCCTGGGAATCCGCATTCTCGATCTTCTTCATGTACTCGTCGCGGATGTCATTGATGCCGCTTTGAGCTTTGACGAATTTCTTCAGCTCCGCGTCGTTGTACGTGGTTTTCTGTGTGCCTGAAGCAGCGGGATTGCTATAGCCGCTCTTCTCGGTTTGAGCCGGACCCTGTTGCTGACTCTGTTGGGCCAGTGCAGGGCCTGCGGCAAGCAGGGCCACGGAAACCGCGAGTGAGGTGAAAAGCTTATTCATAGCGTTACTCCTTTCTCTTCATTTGCGTTCGTATCCTGTGGGTATCAAAGTGCGTGCCAGCATCTGTTTTTATTTAAAGTTCAATAAAAACAGATTGTTATAGTTTCGTTGCGTTAATTTGACGTAATGGTAATTGTGACCATATGCCACATGTGGCAAAACGGTGTGACATTTTGTCGGAGTGTGCCTTATGCAAAGGCCGGTTCTGAATGCGGGAAAGATGTTTCGTTCCCTGCGTCTGACTCTGGTGTTGAGTCTTGTGGTGCCACTGATGATATTCAGTGGCCTGGCCATTTATCTGGCACTGGGTGCGGTTGAGCGTAATCTGAATGATCGCCTCAGGGAAGATCTGGAGCTCGTTGCGCGGGCTGTAAGCGGGCCGCTTTCGCGTGCGATGTCGGAAGGTGATGAAATCGTGATGGGGGAGTCGCTGGAATCCATCTTCCGGATTGGTAGGGTGTACGGCGCCTCGGTATTTGATGAGGCGGGTAAACAGATTGCCAGTCTTGGTGTTGCGGACAGTGATGTCGGTAGCAGCAAAAGTGCCGAGCATGCCATTACCAGTGGCGAGTTGGGGGGTGCTTTTCGCCGGGTGGATGGAAAGTCGGTGTTTTCTCAGTTCACGCCGCTGGTCGCGGAGGATGGCCGTATTCAGGGCCTGTTGCAGATTACCCGCAAACGCAGTGACTTCCATGAACTCGTGGCCTCAAGTCGTCTTTGGGCGATTGTGATCTGGTGTTCTTTTTCCCTCATGGTGATTTTTGTGGTGGTTCTGGGGCACTACGGCGCCGTGGGTCGCCACGTCAGCCGGTTATTGGAAATCATGTACGGTCTGGCCCCCGGACACTGGCGTGTTGACTCCCGACCGGGCGGGCCACGGGAGCTGCGGCAGATTCATGAAGGTCTTCAGGATATGGGCGAAAGGATGACTGCGGCGGAAGAGGAGATCAGTGCGCGTGTCGTGCGTGAGAGGGAGTTGGCGGAGCAGCTCGAATACCAGGAAAAGGTGGCCATGATTGGCCGTGTTGCCGGAGGCGTGGCTCACGAGCTTGGGGCTCCGCTGAACGTCATTCAGGGGCGCGCGAATATTCTGCGTCGCGCGGGTTTGCAGGCGGGGCAGGAGCGGCACCTGGACGACATTGAGCATCAGGTGGAGCGTATGACATTAATTATCCAGCAGCTGCTGGATTGTTTTCGACATGTGCCGGATTCACGGAGAAATACCGATCTGGCGAAGGTTCTGCGTGAGGTGACCCACCGCATTTCCGATGATCCCAAATGCTCGGCGAAGTCGGTCGTGACCCTGGGTCTCGAGCAGCAGGCCGGGATCAAGGCCGAACCGACCCGTCTTGATCTGGCGTGTGTCAACGTAATCCGCAATGCCTGCCAGGCCAGCAAAACCCGGGTCGAGGTGTCACTGTTGCACGATAACGGTTTCTGGGAAGTCCGCGTGGATGATGACGGTGAGGGTATTTCACCCGACATCCGGGATCGTATCTTTGAGCCCTTCTACAGCACCCGCCCGGCCGGCGAGGGAACGGGGCTGGGTCTCGCAGTGGTGAGCAGTGTTCTCAAGGAGCATGGCGGCTACGCAGAGATTGGTGAAAGCGCCTGTGGTGGCTGCCGTATGAGCCTGTTCTGGCCGGGAGGTGAGCATGAATGACAGGCATCCTTCCATCCTGCTGATTGAGGATGACGCCAGCCTTCGTTTGCTGCTGGCGGAAGAACTGGAACTGGACGGTTATTGTGTAGAGACCGCGTCGACGGCCGCTGAGGGGAAGCAAAAAGCACTGGTAGGTATGCCCGGCCTTATTGTTTCTGATTTGCGCCTGCCGGACGCGGACGGGCTGTCTATCCTTCGGGAACTTCAGGCCGCCGGGCATTCGGTACCCTTTATCATCATCACAGCGTTCGGCACGGTCGATCAGGCCGTAGATGCCCTCAAGGCAGGAGCGGACGATTTCCTTACCAAGCCGTTGTCCACTGATCATCTACGATTGAAAATTCGACGTCTGCTGGCTCAGGCTGAAATCACCAGTGAGTTGGCCCGGTACAAGTCCAGAAGCAGCGAGGATGCTGCACTGGGCCTGGTCGGCGACAGTGCGGTCATGCGGCGATTGCGCACCGAAATTCGCCAGGTTGCCCGCAGCCATGCCGCCGTACTCATTAATGGCGAGAGCGGCACTGGTAAAGAGTTGGTGGCGAGGGCTATTCATCAGGAAAGCGAGCGCAAAGAAAAGCCGTTCCTGCCGGTCAATTGTGCGGGTATCCCCCACGAACTGATGGAGAGTGAGTTTTTCGGGCATGAAGCGGGCGCGTTTACCGGTGCCAGGCAGGCAAGGAAGGGATTGTTCGCGGAAGCCGATGGCGGCACCCTGCTACTGGACGAAATCGGTGAGATGCCCCTGGCGTTGCAGGCCAAGTTATTGCGGGTTTTACAGGAGGGTACCATCAAGCCGGTGGGGGCCGATCAGGAAGAAACCGTGGATGTCCGAATTGTTGCGGCGACCCATGTGGATCTTTTGAAGGCGGTTGAGGAAGGTGTCTTTCGCGAAGATCTCTATTACCGGCTGGAAACCCTGGCATTGGTGGTGCCACCGTTAAGGGAGCGAGGTGACGATGTTGATATTCTCGCCATGCATTTCCTCAAGGAGGCGGCGCTGCGGCACAATCGTGGCTTTATGCGTCTTGGGGAGGTGGCTTCCCGGACGCTGATGGATTATCCGTTTCCAGGCAATGTAAGGGAGCTTGCCAGTGCCATTGAGCGCGCCGTGACTTTTTGTGATGGCGACGTGATCCAACCTGAACACCTGCCTGCCAGGATACGTAAGCGCCAGGCTGACGTTCCCGCTTCACCAACTCGACTCAATGCGGATAATCTGGCAGATTGGCCCACCCTTGAATCCCTCCAGCAGAATTACGTCAGCGAAGTCATTCGTGCTGTGGCTGGGAACAAACGCCGTGCCGCCCAGATCCTGGGGGTAAATCGCAGGACACTGTATCGCTGGCTGGATGCCGGCGTTGGGGAAAAAAAATGACCAATCAGAAACAGGCGATGTTGTACGGATTGGCGACGGTGCTGCTCTGGTCCACGGTTGCTACCGCGTTCAAGCTTTCCCTGCGGGAATTATCCCCCGTTCAGATGTTGGTCATTGCCTGTGCGGCATCGGTGATCGTGATGGCGACGATCCTGGTGGTCCAGGGGCGCTGGCACCTGGTTTTCTCATTGAGTCGCAAACAGTACCTGCAGTCCATGGGGCTGGGGCTGATTAACCCATGTCTGTATTATTTTGTGCTGTTTGGGGCCTTCGACCGCCTGCCGGCCCAGGAGGCCCAGCCATTGAACTATACCTGGGCGCTGGTGCTGGCTTACATGTCTGTCCCCTTTCTGGGGCAGCGGCTGCGTCGCCTGGATATTATTGCCGGCTTGATCTGTTACGGCGGGGTGGTGGTCATTGCCACCCGGGGGGATGTCCTGTCGCTGTCATTTTCTGATCCACTCGGGGTCGGGCTGGCCATTGGAAGTACATTGATCTGGGCGTCCTATTGGATCATCGCGACCCGGGATACCCGTGACCCGGTGGTGGGGCTGTTTCTGAATTTCCTCTGCGGATTGCCGGTTATCGCTGTGATATGCGGGGTTACCGACGGCTATGACATCGTGCCGGGGGCGGCCTTTGGCGCCGCTATCTATGTTGGTGTTTTCGAAATGGGGGTCGCCTTTGTATTGTGGTCCTATGCCATGAAAAAAGCTGAGAATACGTCGCGGGTCAGCAACCTGATCTTTATTTCCCCGTTCCTGTCCCTGGTGTTTATTTCCCTGATCCTGGAGGAAGTCATTCTGCCGTCGACCTACGTTGGTCTGGTATTGATTGTGGCCGGACTCTGGCTGCAGCAACGTAAGGTCAGGGAGCGAGTTTCACAGGTGGAAGGCGCATGAGTTGTTGGTACGTGTACATGGTGAGGACGGCGAGGGGATCGCTGTATACCGGCATTACCACGGACGTGGAACGCCGGTTCTCGGAACACCAGGCCGGTAGCCCTAAAGGCGCAAGAAGTCTGCGAGGGAAAGGGCCGCTGAAGCTGGTGTTCTCCGCGGAGGTCAGTGACCGCAGTGTCGCTTCCCGGTTGGAGTGGCAGCTCAAGCAGTGGCCCCGCACCCGTAAGGAAGCGTTGGTGCGGGGAGATATTACTTTGCCCGGTGGCGATTGATGTGTGCCGCAGCCTCAGCCAGGGCATCGGTTGCACGGCTCAATTGGCCTGCATGGACATGAAACACGTGCCAGAGGCTGTTATAGATTTCCAGGGTGGCATCGCTGCCTTGTTGGTTGAACTGTTCTGACAAACGCTGGGCATCGTTCAGGAGGATTTCTTCACTACCAACCTGAATCAGTAGTGGGGGGAGGCCGCTGAGATCGCCATGGATGGGAGACATCAGAGGATTCGTTCTGGGTTCCTTGCCGGCGTAAAGCCCGGCTGCTTTTTCAATCCAGCGTGGCTGCAGGACTGGCTCACGTTCTGGAGAATAGAGATGCTGGTGCGTCAGGTCGACCCAGGGCGAGAAAACCGTAAGCGAAGCCGGTAGCGGGCGACCTTTGTCACGGAGCCGCATGGCCAGGGCGATGGCCAGGCCACCTCCGGCAGAGTCACCGGCAATGCCTATGGAAGCAGGAGCATGTCCTTCCTTCAGCAGCCCTTCGTAGGCGGATTCGGCATCATCCAGGGCGGCGGGAAACGGGTGTTCCGGCGCCAGTCGATAGTCCGGTGCGATGATGGTGTGGCCGCTGGCTTTGGCGAGATGGCCGGTGATTCCCCGGTGGGTGGAAGACGATCCGATAATATAGCCGCCACCGTGTAAGTATAGAACAACCCCCTCCGTGGCAGCCCCATGACGGGTGCGGGTGCCCTTGATACCTCCAATGGTGACGGTGTCGAACTTGCAGCCCCTGGGAGGAACGGAGCTTCGATAGGCCTGGGCAGTGAACGTGCGCTGTAGGGAGACCGGTACTGCCGGGTGCAGCAGGGGACGAACCATGCGGTTCATGGTTTGTCTTAAACTGGTTTCGAGCAGGTTTTGCAGCATGGGGTTCTCCATGGAAATAATCAGGTTCTGTCCGTGTTGATACGGTGGTGTGCTAACCTAGTGGCGGAAGCTGAAGCGGGCAAGGGGCGTCAGGGCCATCTTGAATCACCTTAAATGACAAGCGTGTAACTCTACGTGTACTGGAAAACAGATACCATAGAAATTCCGGACTGGAATCGCAGTTCATTGCTGGACCGGCTTGAACCGTTTGATCCGGCTTCCCCCCGGGAACTGGGGGAAGAGATGGTAGCTTATTGCCGCTTTTACGGCCTGGATCTCTGGGTGGAGCACCCAGAGGTGAGCTACCATCAGGGTTATGTCAGTGCCGGGCGGCACCAGGTCATGGTGCATTACTTCCGGTCACCGGAGAGCACCGGATCGAAGGGAACGGTTTTTATCCTTCATGGGTACTTTGACCACGTGGGGTTGTACAGCCAGTTGATCGACCGCTGCCTGGGGGCAGGGTTTGATGTGCTGTCTTATGATCAACCAGGCCACGGACTGTCCAGTGGCACACCGGCGGCCATTGGCAGTTTCCTGGAGTACCAGGCGGTGCTGTCTGAGGTGATAGCCCGGATGAAAGGTAAAGTGAGGGGCCCCTGGTATGCAGTCGGGCAGAGCACCGGAGGGGCTATCCTGATCGATTACCTGTTGTCGAACCAGCACGATCAACAGACGTCGGAATTTCGTCGGATCGTGTTGTTGGCGCCATTGATCAGACCCATGGGATGGCTTGGTGCAAAGTTACTGCATAGCCTGGCCAGACCCTTCCTGACGCGGTGGCGTCGGGTGTTTGCCGAAAATAGCGGGAATACGCGGTTCCTGCGGTTCCTGAAAGAACACGACCCGCTTCAGGCGCGGGCGGTTCATGTGGATTGGGTATCGGCTCTGAGGAGTTGGGTACCCCACATTGAGTCTGCCAGACCGGTGAATTTTCCGGTCACGGTGGTTCAGGGCGAAAAAGACCTGACTGTCGATTGGCAGCATAATTTGCGGATTATTCGTAATAAATTTTCCTCGGTGGAGGAACTTCGTATTCCGGATGGTCGTCATCATTTGGTGAACGAAGCACAGGATCTGCAATCGACGGTATTCAATACCATTATTGATACCTTCTCAAACGACCATGCGGGTCCTCTGTCAGAGGCCTGCTAGGGATAAAAAAGCCAGGAGTATGCTGTGAAAAAGACTGTTCTCGCATTTGCGGTTGCCACCGTTGGTTTGGGTGGCTGTATGACGTATGACCCGTACACCGGGGAAGAGAAAACCTCCAGTGCCACTAAGGGAAGTATCATTGGCGCTATCGGTGGTGCCGCTGTGGGCGCTGCGACATCAAGCAGCAGTGACCGTGGCAAGGGTGCCCTGATTGGCGCCGCCAGTGGTGCTGCGATTGGTGGTGGTATCGGCTACTACATGGATAAGCAGGAAGCCGAGCTTCGCCGCAAACTGGAAGGTTCAGGCGTGCGGGTTGTCCGTAACGGTGATGAGATTGAGCTGGTCATGCCTGGCAACATCACCTTCGATACCGATCAGTCCACGATCAAGCCCTCCTTCAGCAACACTCTGGAGTCCGTTGGCCTGGTACTGAAAGAGTTCGACAAGACCATCATCCAGATCGATGGTCACACTGACAGCACCGGTTCCCAGAACTACAACCAGCTGCTGAGTGAGCGTCGTGCCGGTTCCGTAAGGGACTTCCTGCTCAATCAGGGCATTGAGCCCAAGCGTACCCGGGCAGTGGGTTATGGCCCGCGTTACCCGATCGCGTCCAATGACACGGCTGCCGGACGGGAGCAGAACCGTCGGGTAGAGCTGACGCTGGTACCGATGCAGTAAGATCTGTTTCGGACAGAATAAGCCCCGGTGTCGTACAACACCGGGGCTTTTTTGTGGTTAGTTGGTATTGCTGGGAAGCCACTCATCGATGCGGTCTTTCAGGTCCTGGAGCCGGTCTTCTCCGGAATCCCTCACTTCCCCCAGTTTTTTTCGGGCATCCTCAATCCTTTCTTCCAGTTGCTGCACCTTCTCGGAAAATTCTTTCTGAATTTCCGCCTCGGCCTGGTCGTCTTTGGCTTTTGCCATTTTGTGTTCAGCGTCTGCCCTGAGACTGTCGATCTGCTTGCTCCAGCGTTCGGTCTGTGTTTCCAACTTGGTCAGCAGGGAATCCTTCAATGACATAGTCTGCTCCTCTTATGGGATAAGCATGGGAACTGAGCGAACCCTTCCCCTATTAACCATGGACGTTATTGGCAGTTTCTCAAGTGTAAATAAAAACCCCGGCCGTTAAATATCGGTAACTTGTTCACACTTTGGCCTTCGCAGCCATGTTGTGGGAGGCGCCAGTTGTGACAGATTGTCACGCTCGAATGCCTGAAAAACCAAAAAAAAGGACGAGCACTATGATCAACAGAATGTTCCCCGCCGTTTGTCTCGGTGTGGCACTGGTCGCTTCCTCTCCCGTAGTCCATGGTGGCCTGTTGGGGCTCATCGCTGGCTCCACTGAAGAAACCACCCAGCAGGAGTTGCAACCCGGTGATGTTCTGCCCGGGCGTTATATCCTGACTCTTGATCCCCAGTTGCCCGAGCTGCTCGGATTGGCGGACTTGCAAGCGGGTGTTGAATCCCTGCTGCTGGCTGTTGGCGGCGGGGAGATACTTCATCTCTACAGCACAGCACTGACTGGCGCTGCCGTCGAGTTGACCGAAGCACAAGCTGAGCTGCTGTCCTCTCTGCCCGGCGTACTGGCTGTTGAACCGGATCGCGTGGTTGCCGCCAATTCGGAAGTTCAACAGGGCGCAACCTGGGGGCTGGACCGCATTGATCAGCAGTTTTTGCCTCTGGATGAGTTATATCGTTATCCAGCCTCCGCCGGCGCGGGCACCAACGTCTATATCATCGACACAGGTCTGCGGGACAGCCATGTCGAGTTTACTGGCCGTGTGATTGAGGGGCGCAACTTCGCCGCGAACGACACTGGACTGTTGGGACTGGGCGGCCTGCCTTTGATTGGTTCTCTGTTGAACGTTGGAGGAGAAACCGACCCCGCTGATACAACCGACTGCAATGGCCATGGTACTCATGTAGCCAGCACAGCCGTGGGTTCCGAGTATGGTGTCGCCAAGGCGGCCTCCGTGGCTGCGGTGCGGGTGCTGGACTGTTCCGGTGCCGGTTCGAATGCTGACGTGATTGCTGGTGTGGACTGGGTTGCTGAAAACCATCAAGCGCCAGCGGTTGCCAATATGTCCCTCGGGGGTGGCAATTCAGACGCATTGGACTTTGCAGTGAAGGGCGCGATTCAGAAAGGTGTGACCTTTGTTGTCGCCGCAGGTAACAGCGATGCAGACGCCTGCTCCGGTTCCCCCAACCGCGTGGCAGAGGCCATTACGGTGGGCAGTACTACCCGCGAGGATCAGCGTTCGTCCTTCTCCAACCACGGTGAGTGTGTAGATCTGTTTGCGCCCGGATCCGACATTACGGCGGCCTGGTATCAGACTGACACCGAAACCAACACCATCAGCGGTACTTCGATGGCTTCGCCTCATGTGGCGGGTGTTGCAGCCCTGGTATTGGGTGGTCAGGGGAGCTTGAGCCCGGGCCAGGTGGGCGCCGCCATTCAGGAGATGGCGACGGCGAATGTTCTGAGTGGCATCAAGGCAGGTTCGCCGAACCTGTTGCTGCGCGCGCCTCAATAACGTCGCCGCAGGCAGAATAAAAAACGGGAGCCCGAGGCTCCCGTTTTTTATGGACTATTCGTCGATCTGATCAGATCAGAACAGAACGCGGCAGCGAATGGTGCCTTTGACGTGGATCAGTTTCTCCAGCGCCAGCTCGCCATACTCCTTGTCTACGTCAATAACGACGTAACCAATGTCTTCCTTGGTTTGCAGGTACTGGCCGCAAATGTTGATGCCATTCTCCGAAAACACCTGGTTGATCTCTGACATCACGCCCGGCACGTTCTCATGAATGTGCAGCAGACGGTGCTGGTTAGGATGCGAGGGCAGCGCCACTTCCGGGAAGTTCACGGAAGACACCGAGGTGCCGTTGTCGCTGTACATCGCCAGCTTTTCTGCCACTTCTCGGCCGATGTTCTCCTGGGCCTCGATGGTTGAACCGCCGACGTGTGGGGTCAGGATCGCGTTATCGAACTCCCGCAACGGAGAAATGAATTCCTCGTCGTTGGATTTTGGCTCGACCGGGAATACGTCGATCGCCGCGCCCAGAAGCTTGCCGCTTCGCAGGGCGTCCGCCAGGGCGTCAATATCCACGACGGTTCCCCGGGAAGCGTTCATCAGGATGGAGCCGGGCTTCATCTGTGCGAACTGCTCGGCCTTGAACATGTACTTGGTCGAGGGGGTTTCCGGTACGTGCAGGCTGACCACATCGGATATATTCAGCAGCTCCTGTAGCGTGCCCACCTGGGTGGCGTTACCGATTGACAGCTTGGAAACCACATCGTAGAAGTACACGTCCATGCCCAGGCCTTCGGCCAGGACGCTGAATTGGGTGCCGATGTTGCCATAGCCGATGATTCCCAGCTTCTTGCCGCGAATCTCATAGCTGTTCTTGGCGGATTTCAGCCATTCACCGCGATGGGCCTTCGCGCTTTTCTCGGGAACGCCGCGCAGCAGCAGGATAGCCTGTGCCAGCACCAGCTCAGCCACACTGCGGGTGTTGGAGAACGGGGCGTTGAATACGGCAATGCCGCGGCGGGTCGCCGCCTGCAGGTCTACCTGGTTTGTGCCAATACAGAAACAACCCACTGCCACCAATTTCTGGGCGGCATCAAATACTTTCTCGGTCAGCTGGGTGCGCGAGCGAATCCCGACGAAGTGCGCGTCGGCAATCTTCTCAATCAGGTCTTCCTCGGCCAGCGAGTGAGTCAGGTACTCGATGTTGGTGTAGCCTGCGGCATTCAGGGTATCAATAGCAGATTGATGCACGCCTTCCAGCAGCAGGATCCGGATTTTGCTCTTTTCGAGAGACGTATTTGACATGGGCTTGCTTCCGAACCTTTCGTCACGTGAAATGACCTGGAGCCAGGATCGTCGGGCTGGCTCACAGAACAGGGGCGGTATGATACCATAAACGCAGATTTTCACAGCGCGTCGGATTGCCTGAATCAATTGCCCCGTGATTCGCTGAATGCAGGCCCGCCGTCCAACCCTTACGAGACTGATAGCTTCATGAATTCCGAACAGATTATCGCTTCGCTGAGAGAGCTGATTGCCGCAGGGGATGCCCCCGGTAAAGTGCTGACCGATCCGGCAGACCTGGAAAACTACGGCAAGGACTGGACCAAGATTTATCCCCCGAAGCCGCTGGCCATTGTGCTGCCGAAGACAACGGAGCAGGTGCAGGCACTGGTGAAGTTCGCCAATGAGAACCAGGTGGCACTGGTGCCCTCCGGTGGTCGTACCGGCCTGAGCGCGGGCGCAGTTGCCGCCAACGGTGAAGTGGTGGTGGCGTTCGATAACATGAACCAGATTCTGGATTTCAGTGCCAGTGACCGCACCGTGCGTTGTCAGGCGGGTGTGGTGACCGAGCAGTTGCAGACATTCGCAGAAGAAAATGGCCTGTATTACCCGGTGGACTTCGCCTCTGCCGGCTCCAGCCAGCTGGGGGGCAACCTGTCCACCAATGCCGGCGGGATCAAGGTGATTCGCTACGGCATGAGCCGTGACTGGGTAGCCGGCCTCAAGGTCGTAACCGGCAAGGGCGATATTCTGGACCTGAACAAGGACCTGGAAAAGAACAACACCGGTTATGATCTGCGGCATCTGTTTATCGGTGCCGAAGGCACGCTGGGCTTTATCACCGAAGCGACCATGAAGCTGTCCCGCAAACCGGACAACCTGACCGTACTGGTGCTGGGTCTCAATGACCTGACCAACACCATGGATGTGCTGCAGACGTTCCAGAAGCAGATCGACCTGACCGCCTACGAGTTTTTCTCACACGAGGCCATGGGGCACGTGCTGGCCCACGGCCAGGTGCAGGCGCCGTTCGAAACCGAGGCTCCGTATTACGCGTTGCTGGAATTCGAAGCGGTATCCGATCAGGTAATGGAAGACGCCATGACCCTGTTTGAGCAGTGCGTGGAGAACGGCTGGGTACTGGACGGCGTGATCAGCCAGAGCGAAACCCAGGCCAACAATCTGTGGCAGCTGAGGGAGCGGATCTCCGAATCCATCGCGCCGCGTACGCCCTACAAGAACGATATTTCCGTGGTGGTGTCCAAGGTGCCTGGCTTCCTGCAGGAAATTGACGCCGTGGTGAACGAGCATTACCCGGACTTCGAGATCATCTGGTTCGGCCATATCGGAGACGGCAACCTGCACCTGAACATCCTCAAGCCGGAAGATATGGCGAAAGAGGATTTCTTCGAGAAGTGCCAGCAGGTCAACAAGTGGGTGTTCGAGATTGTTGAGCGTTACCAGGGCAGCGTCTCCGCGGAACACGGCGTTGGCATGACCAAGAAGCCTTATCTGCATTACACCCGCAGTGAAGCGGAGATCGCCTACCTGAAGGGGATCAAGCAGGTTTTCGACCCCAACGGCATCATCAACCCGGGCAAGATATTCGACTGATGCAGGATCACATCGTCGTACTGACAGGCGCTGGTATCAGCGCCGAAAGCGGACTCTCCACCTTCCGTGACAACGGCGGGCTGTGGGAGCAGCACAGTGTGTACGATGTGGCCACCCCGGAAGCCTTTGAGCGCAACCAGGAACTGGTGCTGCGGTTCTACAACGATCGCCGACGCCAGCTTCAGACCGCCCGACCCAGTCAGGCTCACCGCCTGCTGGGTGAGCTGGAAAAAAGGTATCGCGTCACGATTGTCACCCAGAATGTGGACGACCTTCACGAACGCGGCGGTTCCTCCAACGTGATTCACCTGCACGGTGAACTGACCAAAGCCCGCAGTTCCCGCTTTCCGGAACTGGTGTATGACATCGGTTACCGGGACATCGCCCCGGGTGATACCTGCGACCACGGCGCCCAGCTCCGGCCCCACAACAGCACTCACTCCACGGCCTTGAGATATTTCTCCAGTTCACTTCTAAAAGCAGCCTGAACCCCCAACCGCTTTAGCATCCAGTAATGCCCAGCAATCATCCGGTCAATAAAGATGCTCTCCACCGGCGGCTTGAAGTAGTCCAGGTATTTGAAGACCGTACTGGTCTTGGCTGCGACGTGCTTGTGTAGCTCGGATTCGGCGAAGTCGTAAGGTTCGTCCTGGTCAAAGGGCACAATCAGGATATCCCGCCACATGGCGTAATAGGCTTCATCCACGGCGGGTTGGCTTCCCACCCGTGCTCCCAGATCGATCAGGTGACGGTCCAGGGCCTGGTAGTCTTCGTCCAGGGCGGCAATCAGAACCTTACGATAGGCTTCTACTATCTCCGGTTTCAGTTTCTTCACACAGCCGAAGTCGTACATGATCACCGAACCGTCGGGCCGGTAGGCAAAATTGCCCGCATGGGGGTCGCCATGGATGCACTGGAAACGGAACAGTTGGTCAGCCATGGTGGTGAGAATGCGGTGGCCGATCAGATTGATGGTGTCCTGATCATAGCGGGCCGGTGTAACCTGGCTGACATGGTCGCCTTCCACCAGTTCCAGGGTGAGTACCCGCCGGGAGGAATGGCTGTCGATGACGGTGGGGATGATGACCCAGGGATCCTCCGCATGGAACTCCCGGAACATCTTCAGGTTGCGGGCTTCGTTTTCGTAATCCAGCTCTTCCTTGAGACGCACCCGGATCTCGCCGAACAGCTGGTCAACGGTTTCCTTGGGCATCTTCAGCAGACCACCGAGTTTCAGAGCAAGGCGCAGTTGTTTCAGATCCGAGTCACAGGATTCATCCACACCGGGGTACTGGACTTTGACGATCACATCGGTGCCATCGTGCAAGCGTGCCCGATGGACCTGCCCGATAGAGGCGGCGGCGTAGGGCGTCTCCTGCAAGTATTCAAACAGCTCAGGTACCGGCTTTCCGAGTTCGGACTCCACCTGCGCGACAATCACCTCGAACGGCATCGGCGGTGCTTCTTTCTGTAGCTTCTCCAGGGCCTCGGAGAACTCTTTGGGCAGGAAATCCTGGGTCTGGGACGCAATTTGACCCACTTTCATGACCGCTCCTTTCAGTTCGCCCAGAGTATCGGCGATCTGACCGGCCATGCGGGTGTAGCTTTCACTTTGAGCACCTTCGTCGTTCTCGGTGCCGAACAGGCGGCGGGCTCTCTGCCCGGCATATTGCCCTGCCACGGAGGCGGTCATGCCTGCGAGCTTGAAGAAGCGTCCACTGCGGGAGGTCACCGGTTTTTTAGCCATGTACTGAATACGTCCTGAGCGGCAGAAAGGTTTGGACCCTATCTTACGCTAAATGACCCGGGTTTCGACAAACAGGACGTCTTCCAGTTCCAGGGACAGGATCTGCCCGGATGCCAGGGCGCCGACGCCACTGGGGGTGCCCGTCAGCACCACGTCTCCCGGCATCAGCGTGAACTGACTGCTCATATGGGCAATCAGTGGAATGATCGGGTTGAGCATATCGCGGGTATCGCCGGTTTGCTGACGCTTGCCGTCGATGTCGAGGGTAAAGGTGAGGTGGTCCTTCCTGAGCTTGTCTGCGGCGACGAAAGGCGACAACGGGCAGGCACCGTCAAACGCTTTGGCCCTTTCCCAGGGCTGTCGTTTTTCTTTCAACAGGCTTTGAACGTCCCGCAGGGTAAGGTCCAGTGCCAGGCCATAGCCCAGGATGGCAGCCTCCGCTTCAATGGCGGAAGCGTTGGTGATGGGGCGTCCAATGAGAACCGCCAGTTCCGTCTCGAAATGAACATCACCCCGGTCACGGGGGAAGTCCAGGGGGCGGGTAATATGAACCGCTGAAGTGGAAGGTTTGATAAACAGCAGCGGTTCATCGGGTACCGGATTGTTGAGCTCCCTGGCGTGCTCCGCATAGTTGCGGCCGATACAGACAATCTTTCCCAGTGGCAAATGAACGGGGGTGCCGTCCTTCCAGTGGTGCTGATAATCGGGCATGGCCGCCTCCTGATGGTTTGTGCTAATCGCCTTCGAATGAACAAACAGTATAAACCTGTAACCCTTCTTCCCGCAGCTTCCGTGAGCCGCCGAGATCCGGCAGGTCGATCATGGCTGCCACTTCCACGATGTCAGCCCCGATACGACGGATCAGTCGTGTGGCGGCCAGCATGGTTCCGCCGGTGGCAATCAGGTCATCGACCAGAACAACATTGTCACCGGGCTTGAAGGCATCCTTGTGCAGTTCCACCGAGGCGGTGCCGTACTCCAGTTCGTAATCTTCCACCAGGGTGTCGAACGGAAGTTTGCCTTTCTTGCGTACCAGCACCAATGATGCGTTCAGTTCATAGGCCAGAGCCGAACCAATGATAAAACCGCGGGCATCCACGGCGGCGACAGCATCAATCTCCTTACCGTGGTAACGGTGCACAAAGGCATCAATTAACTTACGAAAGGCCGTCTTGTCCTGAAGCACGGTGGTGATGTCACGGAAAGCAACACCTGGCTGTGGCCAGTCTGGTACCGTGCGAATGGTGCTTTTGATGCTCTCTGAGAAGTAGTCCATAACTGTTCCGGTGATCAATCAGGATGTGGCTCAGGCCACGTCCAGGAAGATGAATTTCAGGATAAAGACAACGGCAATAATGACAACGCTGGCGTTAAGGTCGGGCCAGCGGCCACTCAATGCTTTAAGAATAGCGTAGGTGATAAAGCCCAGTGCGATACCGTTTGCAATGGAAAACGTCAGCGGCATCATCAGGGCTGTAACGACCGCCGGAGCGGCTTCGGTGATGTCATCCCAGTCGATCAGTTTGAGGCCACTGGTCATAAGCACCGCGACGTAGAGCAGCGCGGGCGCCGTTGCATAGGGCGGGATAATGCTGGCGATGGGAGAGAGCAGCAGGCAGGCAAGGAACAGGGCGGCAACGACCACGGCTGTCAGCCCGGTCCGGCCGCCCGCGGAAATCCCCGCTGTGGACTCAATGTAGCTGGTCGTCGTGGAGGTACCCAGCGCCGCGCCCGACATGGTGGCTACCGAGTCTGACATCAGCGCCCGGCCCAGGCGCGGGAGCTTGCCATCCTTGTCCAGCAGGCCACCGCGCTGTGCCGCACCGATCAGGGTGCCGGATGTATCGAACAGATCAACAAACAGGAACGCAAATACCACGCTGATCATGCCGACGTTCAGTGCACCAACGAGATCCAATTGCATAAAGGTCGGGGCGAGGCTCGGTGGTGCCGATATAAAGCCCTTATATTCCACCATCCCCAGGGCCATGGCAGCGCCGGTAACCGCAATGATCCCGATCATGACGGCGCCGGTGACCTGCCGGAATGACAGGGCGCAGATCAACAAGAAGCCGCCGAAGAACAGGAGACTCTCGGCACCCTTCAGTTCGCCCAGGCCGACCAGAGTGGCGGGATGATCCACAACAATGCCGGCATTCTTGAGGGCGATCAGGGCCAGGAAAAAGCCGATACCTGCGGAGATACCGAACCGCAGTGACATCGGGATACTGTTAATAATCCATTCCCGCACCCTGAAAATACTGAGCAGAAAGAACAGAAAGCCGGACAGGAAGACCGCCCCCAGGGCCACCTGCCAGCTGTAACCCATGCTGCCGACCACGGTGAACGAGAAAAACGCATTCAGCCCCATGCCCGGAGCCAGGGCGATGGGGTAGTTGGCCCACAGCCCCATAATAAGCGTGCCGATGACTGCCGCCAGACACGTGGCGACGAACACCGCGCCAAAATCCATACCGGTGGAGGACAGGATGCTGGGATTGACCACAATGATGTAAGCCATGGTCAGGAAGGTGGTAATGCCGGCCACCAACTCTTTACGAACATCGGTGCCATGGGCCTTTAACTGGAATAGTCGCTCAAGCATGACGGGGGACTGCCTCACTGAGTTCTGGGTAGGGTTTCGGGGTTGAAAAGCGTCGATAAACCGGGATTGTGTGAAAAAACGGCAATCTTACCGACTGAGGGACGTCAGGCCAAGGGATGATCGGTGATTCAATGTTACGGATTGCCCCTAGTGAGGATCCCGCTGCAACCTGATATCAAACCGGACAGCCAGCATTCGCACAAGAACGATAAATAACAGGCCTACACTCAGAGCCATGGTTTCGCTCTCCATGGTCCATTGGCACACAAAATAAAGCCAACAACCGGCGAATGAAATAGAGGCGTAGATCTGGTCCTTGCGGAAAATGAACGGTACCTCGTTACACAGGGTATCCCGCAGGGCGCCGCCGAAGGTGCCGGTCATTACGCCGAGCAGGGATGCAATAAACCACGAATGCCCAAGGTCCAGCGCAAGCTGAGCGCCGAGAATGGAGAAAATGCCCAGGCCAATGGCATCGGGAAATACAATTCGTGATTCACGGATTCTTTCCGCCCGACGCCAGTAACTGAACACAATGGCGATGGCGAGAATGAGAATGGGCTGCTCCTGGTGCTTGATCCAGTACAGCGGATGGTTGTCCATCATCAGGTCCCGCAGGGTTCCGCCGCCCAGTGCCGTGATGAAACCAATGGTAAACACACCCACGGGATCCATATTTTTGGATCGCGCAACAATCATTCCTGAAATGGCGAACGCAACAACGCCAATCATTTCAAGAAAATAGATGATATCGAACATAACGGACCGTGAAAGACAGGAAACAGCGGCGAACCAGCCGGGTTTGAGTGCGCGAAGGATAGCCTAAAACGGGCCTGGATTCACCCCCGTGGCGGGCTGTGAAGTGATCTGTAAGCGGGATAGGAAACGTATTCGTTGCACACTATCTGTCCATTCATTGTATGGAGATTCTTTCATGGCCCTGATTCGCCTTGCGTATGCCAGTGAAGCGACCTTTGAAGCCAAACCGGCAGAGCAGGGTGTTGAACCCCATGTCGCCAGAATTCTGATGACGTCGCGCAAGAACAACGCCCGGCGCGAAATTGTCGGTGGCCTGTACTACGGTGACGGTCATTTCTTCCAGTATCTGGAAGGTGAGGAAGAGGCTGTACGAAGCACCTTCAAACGCATCATTGCGGATGGACGCCATCGTAATGTCAGGACGCTGATTGAAGCGCCGGTGACGCGGCGCACCTTCAGCAATTTGTCTATGAAGTATGTACCGGCTTCAAGCGACGTCCGCAGGCTACTCAGCAAGCACGGTCTTGAAACGTTCAATCCTGTGCAGTTCTCCGCGGAACAGTGTGAGGAGATGATCGATCTTATCCGCAGTTCCAGCCACGATCATAAGCTGGTGAACCATAATGCGGATCACAATGTTGCAGCGAGCCAGCCAGGATTCTTCTCGAAAGGCATCACGTTCGGTTTGGTGATTGCTGCTATCGGTTTGATTGGTGCACTCGCCTACGCCGGAACCCTGCTCTGATGAGCTCAGGGTCATAAGCCAGCCTAATGCGGCTGGATAAGATATCTTTATTTGCTTCATGGAGTGACTCTGTTTAGCTTGATGGGAATCAAAAACGGCACTTACGTTTTCCCAAAAACAATGGAGTCTCAGAATGAAAGCCATCCTCTGTAAAGAATACGGCCCGGCCGAGAAGCTGGTGATAGAAGATGTTGCGAGTCCCGAGGTCAAAGGTCACGGTGTAAAAATCCGCGTGAAGGCGGCGGGTCTGAACTTCCCCGATACCCTTATCATTGAAAACAAGTACCAGTTGAAGCCGTCCCTGCCATTTTCACCTGGCGGTGAAATGGCCGGTGAAGTACTTGAGGTGGGTGAAAAAGTTACCCGCTTCAAACCGGGCGACCGGGTCGCCGGCCTGACCGGATACGGTGCCTTCGCTGAGGAAATCGTGGCGCCGGAACAGAACCTGCTGCCGGTACCTGATGCCATGCCCGACGAAAAGGCCGCGGCTTTTTCCATGGTCTATGGCACCTCTTACTATGCACTGAAGCAACGCGCTAATCTGCAGCCGGGCGAAACCCTGCTGGTACTGGGTGCCAGTGGCGGTGTTGGCCTGGCGACTGTGGAGCTGGGCAAAGCCATGGGCGCCCACGTTATTGCCGCAGCCAGTTCCGCCGAGAAGCTGGCGGTGGCGAAAGCAGCCGGTGCAGATGAACTGATCAATTACACCGAAGAGCCGCTGAAAGAGGCGGTGAAGAAGCTGACCAAGAGCAAAGGTGTGGATGTCATCTACGATCCGGTCGGCGGGGACTTCACTGAACAGGCCCTGCGCGCCATGGCCTGGAACGGCCGCCACCTGATCATCGGCTTCGCCGCCGGCGATATCCCCAAGATTCCCGCTAACCTGACACTGCTGAAGGGCTGTTCCGTGGTCGGCGTATTCTGGGGTAGCTTCACCCAGCGCGAACCGGAGGCCAGCGCCCAGAACATGATGGAGCTGATGAAGCTCTACGCCGAGGGCAAGATCGATCCGAAGATCAGCGAAGTGTTCGAATTCGAGGACTACGCGAAAGCTCTGGGTGCCCTGACTGAGCGGCGCGCTACCGGGAAGGTGGTGCTTAAGGTCGGCTAGGTCTGCAGCTTGGGAGTTAGGTTATTGTAGCCTGCTTGATTTGGTGGTGACGCCGTGTCGGGCAGGCCTTCCCAAAAACCGCTACGAGCACATCCATGTGCGCTTCGTTCCGGCCATCCATGGCCTCCAAGATTTTTGGGAAGGCCTGCCCGACACGGCTTATCAGCTTCATAGATATGTCCCGATCATCGAAACGTAGGTCGGATCAGGCGAAGCCGTAATCCGACAATCCAGATGAAGAGGCGCGCAAAACTGTCGGATTAGGCCTGTGGCTAATCCGACCTGCGTACTTACGCTTTTGAATTTGAACGGATATAACTGAGTTGGCCGAACGCGCTGGTAGGCGCCCCCTCCCAAAAATTTCGGAGGCCAGGGATGGCCGGAGAGAAGCGCACATGGGTGAGGCTGAGCGTTTATGAAGCGAAGCTTCATGCGACAGCCGAACGACAGCAATCTGTGATTGCTGGCTGGACCCCGGAGGGGTGCTTGTAGCGGTTTTTGGGAGGGGGCGCCTACCAGCGCAGTCCCCCCAAACCATCAGGCTAGGGCCCAAAGAAGCCGGCCCCTCCAAAAGTCAGAAACTAACCTTCCCAGCATCAATCTCGGAAACCAGCTTCTCATCAAGTTTGGTATACCCGTCGGTACGAGGCAGCCAGGCATAAACTTCCTCGCCAGATTTGCCGAGGGAATAGCCGGCTTTCTGGATATCCACCTTGCGATACTTGAACGTGCCGGTTTTCTCGATGGCGTGGGTCACGCGCACGAACACCGGAATCGCGTAAGCGGGCAGGTTCTTCTTCAGGTAAGCGAACAGCTTGTTGATATCGAACTCGCTGCCGTTGTTCTGAGGCACCAGCGTGACCATACCGGCCTTGCCGTTGGTTTTGGGAATTTCCACGCCGTAGACAATGGCTTCCTCCACCATGCCCGAGCCGTCGAGGATGTTCTCCACTTCCGTGGTGGACACGTTTTCGCCCTTCCAGCGGAAGGTATCGCCCATGCGGTCGACGAACTGCAGGTGGCCGCAGCCGATTTCCTTGAGCACGTCGCCGGTGTTGAACCAGGCATCGCCTTTCTTGAACGCATCGCGAAGGATGGATTTTTCTGTGGCCTCTTTCTGGGTGTAGCCCTCGAACGACCACTTCTTGGTGATCTCGCCAATCAGCAGGCCTGGCTCGCCCTTGCGAACGGCTTGCATATAGCCCTTCTTGTTGCGGATCGGATCCCGGGTGCCTTCGTGGAATTTCACCAGTTTGTACGGGGCCGTGGAGAAGCCCACGGTGTTGTCCATGTTGAAGAAGTTGGAGAAGCCGATGTTGCCCTCACTGGAGGCATAAAGTTCCGCCACGGTTTCGATGCCGAAGCGGTCTTTGAATTCCTTCCAGATCGACGGACGCAGGCCGTTGCCGATCATCTTGGTCAGGCTGTGGTTGCGGTCCTGCTCGCCCGCGGGCTGGTTCAGCAGGTAGCGGCAGAGCTCACCGACATAGCCGAAGGTGGTGGCGTTGTAATGGCGCACATCGTCCCAGAAGGCGCTGGCGGAGAACTTGCGGCGCAGGGCGATGGACGAGCCGCCGGCCAGTACCGAGCCCCAGCACACCAGCAGGGCCGTGCCGTGATAAAGCGGCAGTGTGCAGTAAAGGACATCCTCCGGCTCCATGGCCAGGGACATCAGGCCGAAGCCGCCATAGGCTTTCACGAACTTGCGGTGGCTGCCGGGCGCGGCCTTGGGCAGGCCGGTGGTGCCGGAGGTAAACAGGTAAATCGCGGTGTCACCCATTTTCGGCGGGTTGCTCAGTACCGGATTGGTGCCACCGTGGGCGCTGACTTTCTCCGCCATGTTGACGTAGCCTTCCGGAGCATCGCCGAAGATGTTGAGGGTATTGGTATCGGCCAGGAACAGGAACGGGGTGCGGTGCCGGGTCAGCAGGTCTGCCTTGACCGCGTCGAACGGTTCTACCAGCTCTTCGCCAACCACCACCATGCGGGGTTTGATCAGGTTGACGCTGTGCTCCAGCACCTTGCCTTTCTGGGAGGTGTTGAGCATGGCACAGGACACGCCAATCTTGGCGGCACCGGCCACGACTGCCAGAATTTCCGGGCGATTTTCCAGGAAGACGGCGATGGACTCGCCCTTGACCAGTCCCTGGGCCAGCAGGAAATTGGCAATACGATTGGCCCAGGCGTTGAATTCGGACCAGGTCAGGCTGCGATCTTCGTAGGCGATCGCCGGACGAGACGGGTATTTTTCCGCATTGCGTTCCACCAGGGTGCCGAGGGTCAGTTCTTTCTTTTCGTTCTTGACCGAGTAGTAATAGTAGCCCTTGGCAATGGAAGGGAAGCGGCGAACGATGCCGGGGATGCTGCGGACGATGTCGCGGGCTGAAACGTTATCTTGACTCATGGTGCTATCCGTAAGGGTGTTGAGTTGTCGTTTTATCTTTTCGGCCCCGGGACACCATCCGCCGTCGGGGCTAATCCAGGAACAGGTCCGGTAACAGCGGTCTGTCGCCCGCTGCGTACCGGTACTGTTCAAAATCGGTTACGCCATCGTCCCTGAGGACGTCTTCGTCGATCAGGGCCTGGCCGGTGAGGCTCGTGCCCGGGCGGTTCAGGATGCTGACCGCGGCATCGGCCATGATCTCGGGCTTGCGGCCCTGGGCCATCATTTGTGGACCACCCAATTCAAACTCGATGGCCGCCGTGGCGATCAGCGTTTTCGGCCACAGACAGTTGACGGCAATGTCGTAACGCTTGAATTCCTCTGCCATTCCCATGCTGAGCATCGTCATGGCGTACTTTGTTGTCGTATAGGGTCCGTACTGGGCGAACCATTTTGTGTTCAGGTTCAATGGCGGCGACAGGCTCAGGATGTGAGCATTGTCGGACGCCTTCAGCCAGGTCAGCGCGGCCTGACTGCACAAAAACACCGCGCGGGCGTTGACCTGGTGCATCAGGTCGTAGCGGCTGGCCTTGAGGTTTTCCACCCCGGTCAGCCTGATGGCGCCGGCGTTGTTTACCAGCACATCAATGCCGCCAAAATGTTCAGCGGCCTCATCCACACGCTCACGTACCAGTTTCTCATCCCGGACATCCAGGACCAGAGGCAGGGCCTGTCCACCAGCGGCGCGAATTTCCTCCGCCACACTGTGAATGGTGCCCGGTAATTTCGGGTGTGGCGTGTCGGACTTGGCTGCGATCACCACGTTTGCCCCCTGCCTGGCACAGGCCAGGGCAATGGCCCGGCCGATACCCCGGCTGCCACCGGTGATAAACACTGTTCTGTTGTTCAGGCTGTTCATGCGCTGGCCTCCTGATCTTCTGACTCTGCGGCTGCGATGTTGACCAGCATCTGGCTACGTTTGACCTGGTCGCCATTGCTGACAAGCACCTCATCCACCACGCCATCCCGATCTGCCTTGACCGGATGTTCCATCTTCATGGCTTCCAGTATAACCAGTGTGTCGCCCTGCTGGACGGTCTGGCCCGGTTTTACCAGCACATCGATGATGGCACCGTCCATGGAGGCCTGTACTTTGCCACTACCGGCACCGTTGGCGCTTGCCGCCGGCTGGTGGGTTACGTCCCGCACAGACCAGGCTTGCCCGAACGCCTGCAAATATAGGGAATCCCCTTCACGGTGATATTGGCAACGTTGACGTACGTTGTTGTCGATGATGCATAACAGGCCATCACCGAGGTTCTCCAGAAGCAGTTGATAATGACTGTCGCCATGGCTGACAGACACTGTATTTCCGGTCTTTCGCACCAGAAGCTCAACAGTTTCCCCGCCAGTGTCCAGCCGCATTGGCGTCATGGTCGCTGGCGCATTGCTCCAGCCGCTCTGGCCTGAAATGCCATGGTTGAGAATGCAGGCAGCCAGAGCGAGTTCGCGGATACCTGGAGTGTAAGGTGCCAGTGACGGATCGTCGCGAAAGGCCTGTTGCAGGAACGCGGTGGTCGCTTCGCCTGCACCGAAGGTTTCATCGGCAATGATGCGGCTGAGGAAATAACGGTTGGTCGTCACCCCGAACACAGTGGTGTCTTCCAGGGCACGAATCAGTCGACGGCGTGCTTCGTCCCGATTCTGGCCCCAGGCAATGACTTTGGCAAGCATGGGGTCATAGTGTGGCGTGATGGTGTCGCCGGAGCGCACGCCGGTATCGAAGCGCAGACCTTCGCCCTGTGCGGGGGCAAAGGCGTACAGCGGGCCGGTTTGCGGAGTGAAATCGTGAGCGGGATCCTCGGCGTACAGTCGCACTTCAATGGCGTGGCCGTTGAGCTGAATGTCTTCCTGCTTGAGAGGCAGGGGCTGACCTTCGGCAACGGCCAGCTGCCAGGCCACGAGATCCTGTCCGGTGATCAGTTCGGTGACCGGGTGTTCCACTTGCAGGCGGGTGTTCATTTCCAGGAAGTAGAAGTTGCGATCTTTGTCTACCAGGAATTCGACGGTGCCGGCACCTTCGTAATTGCAGGCGAGGGCGGCTTTAACGGCCGCTTCACCCATGGCTTGTCGCAATTCCGGGGTGACGAAAGGTGAGGGAGCTTCTTCCACGACTTTCTGGTGGCGCCGTTGCACGGAACAGTCCCGTTCGCCGAGGTAGACGGCGTTACCGTGACGATCGGCGAAGACCTGGATTTCCACGTGGCGGGGCTCGATGACTGCCTTTTCGAGGATCAGTTCGTCGTCACCGAAGGCTTGTTTGGCTTCGGAGCGAGCACGTTTGATGTTGTCCGCCAATTCGGTTTCTTGTTTGACCAGTCGCATGCCCCGGCCTCCGCCGCCGGCGGAGGCTTTGATCATCAGTGGGTAGCCGATGTCGCCTGCGGCGCTGATGAGCTCGTCGTCGCTGGCGTTATTACCTTCGTATCCGGGGACGACGGGTACGCCGGCTTCCTGCATGGCGATTTTTGAGCGGCGCTTGCTGCCCATGAGTTCGATGGCGTTCGCTGGAGGTCCTACAAAGATCAGGCCAGCCTCTTTGCAGGCGTTGGCGAAGCCGGCGTTCTCGGAAAGGAAGCCGTAGCCGGGGTGGATGCAGTCGGCGCCGGTTTTCCTGGCTGCTTCGAGGATGGCGTCGACGTTCAGGTACGACGCGGACACCTGAGCAGGGCCAACGCACACGGCTTCGTCGGCCTCATGTACGTGCAGGGCGCGGGCGTCGGCTTCGGAGTAGATGGCTACGGTCCGATACCCCAGGGCTTTGGCGGTGCGGATGACCCGGACGGCAATTTCGCCTCGGTTGGCTATTAGGAGCTTCTTCAACATGGTGCTTGTCTCTTGTGATGGTGCCTGTCCGCACCTATGCCGGGGGAGTGCCTCCAGAAAACCGCTACGAGCACATCCATGTGCGCTTCTCTCAGGCCATCCTTGGCCTTCGAAATTTTCTGGAGGCACTCCCCCGGCACAGGTGCTCCCGCGATCATTCGACGTCGCCTGCCCATTTCGGGGGGCGTTTCTGCACAAAGGCCATGGTTCCTTCGGCGCCTTCGTCGCTCCGGATGGCCGCCGCAAACTTTTCCGCTGCACTATCCAGCAACCCGCTCATGGACTCGTGACCAACCCGGTGCAGTAACGCTTTCGTTTCTGCCGTCGCCTTTGGTGCACAGTGACGAACGCGCTCAAGAGCCTGACCGAGTAAGTCGTCGATCTGTTCGTCCGACGTCGCTACCTGGTGAACAATTCCGAGCGTGCATGCCTCTTTCGCATCAATTCTCAGGCCCAACAACGCTAGTCGACGGGCCTGAGTCAGGCCGATGCGTTCGACCACAAAGGGTGCGATCTGCGCGGGGATAACCCCGAGCGAGGTTTCCGGCATGCCGAATTTGGCGGTCGGCCCGGCGATGGCGACGTCTGAGACGCAGGCCAGGCCGAAGCCGCCGCCCATCACCGCGCCTTCGGTGATGGCGATGACGACTTTTGAGGATTCGTTCACCTGTTGGATCATCTGGCCGAAGGCCCGGTTCAGGCGATAGAACGGGTCGGCTTCGCCGTCACCGGTTTCCTGTCCACGGGCTCCGGCCATGTCTTTGATGTCACCGCCGGCGCAGAAGTGGCCGCCGGCGCCGCGGATGACTGCGGCGCGTATGCTGATGTCGGTTTCGATCTGGGCGAATACCGCCGACAGTTCCGCCACCATTTGCAGGCTCATGGCGTTGCGCACGTCCGGCCGGTTGATGGTGATGTGCAGGGTGGGCCCCTCTATCTCCAGTAGCAGCGTTTCGCAATGCGGTAGCTGGTCCATTGATCGCCTCCCTGTATCAGTCTTTGCGTTTACCTGGCAGGGTTCCCATCATCTTGCAGATGATGCCCAGCATGATTTCATCGGCACCGCCGCCGATGGACGCCAGTCGAACATCGCGATAGGCGCGGGACAGCGGGTTGTCCCACATGTACCCCATGCCGCCCCAGTACTGAAGGCAGCTGTCGGTAACTTCGCGGCCCAGTCGGCCGGCCTTGAGCTTGGCCATGGATGCCAGGCGAGTCGCGTCCTTGCCGTTGACGTGGAGTTCGCACGCTTCATAGGTTAGGGCGCGCAGGGCTTCGATTTCGGTTTGTAACTCGGCGAAGCGGAAGTGGATGACCTGATTGTCGATCAGGGGCTGGCCAAAGGTCTTGCGCTCGCGGCAATACTCGATGGTCTTCTCGACGCAACCTTCCAGCGCCAGAATCATGTTGGCGGCGGCCCACATGCGCTCTTCCTGGAATTGCATCATCTGCATCATGAAGCCGGTACCCTCCGCGCCAATGCGGTTGCGCTGGGGCACGCGGACATCGTCGAAGAACACCTGGGCCGTTTCTGTGGAGCGCATCCCCAGCTTGTTCAGGTGGTTGCTGAAACTGATGCCCGGAGAGTTCATGGGGACCACGATCAGGGACTTGTTCTTGTGAGGTTTGTCGTCGGATGTGTTTGCCAGCAGGCAGATGAAGTCGGCCTTGGGTGAGTTGGTGATCCACATCTTGGAGCCGTTGATGATGTAATCGTCCCCATCTTTCTTGGCGGTGGTCTTGAGCCCTGCAACGTCCGAGCCGGCTCCGACCTCGCTGACGCCGATACAGCCCACCATGTCGCCCGCGATGGCTGGAGCCAGGAAGTCCCGTTTCAGCTCATCGGAGCCAAATCGTGCTATGGCGGGGGTACACATATCCGTCTGCACCCCGATGGACAGAGGCACACCGCCGCAGAGGGTGCGACCGAACTCTTCCGCCGCCACCAGGTTATAGCTGTAATCCAGTCCCATGCCGCCATATTCTTCAGGTTTCTGAATACCCAGCAGGCCGAGGTTGCCCAGTTTCTTGAACACCTCATGGATGGGGTATTCACCGGCTTCTTCCCATTCGTCGATGTATGGATTGAGCTCTTTCTCAACGAAATCGCGGACGGTTTTCCTCAGGGCCTTATGTTCGGGTGTGAATTTCATTTTGTTGTGCTCCTCGGGTTAGTTCCTGCCTGCTTGTGTTGGTGCAGGTCCTTTAGCTTGGATGCGAGTGTGTGGAACGCCTTCCAGAAAACCGCTACGAGCACATCCATGTGCGCTTCTCTCCGGCCATCCATGGCCTCCGAAATTTTCTGGAAGGCGTTCCACACACTCGCTTTGTCTATAAATGTGGTGCTGCTTACTGAAATTTTTGTTCAGCCTTAGTTCTTTTGTAGGTCGGATTGGCCACAGGCTTAAACCGACCTACGTTTGTTTTCCCTGCTATGGCCTTTAGAGAAGCCTTCTCGTTAAAGGCGCTAACTCTGGGCTTGGTCGAACCGTCTGGGAGGGCGTGTCCAAAAATTTCGGAGGCCATGGATGGCCGGAGAGAAGCGCACACGGACGTGCTTGTAGCGGTTTTTGGACACGCCCTCCCAGACGGTGCCCCCACCCAAACAAGCAATCCACGAGGCGGGCTCCTCCATTACAGCCGAGCAACACCAAACGTATTAGGCCGCAACTGCCGCGCCTCGGCCTCCCGGCACACGTCCAGAACGAGAGCCACCACCCGCCGCGTATCCCGCGGGTCGATCAGGCCGTCGTCCCACATGCGGGCCGTGCCAAACAGGGCAGTGGAGCCGTCTTCGAGCTTCTTGGCCGTGGCCTGCTCCAGAAAATCCAGCGTCTTCGGATCCGGCTCCATGCCACCCCGGCGCTGCTTGTCCTCCGCCACGATGCGCATCACCTTGCCAGCCTGGGCCGGGCCCATGACGGCGGTGCGGCTGTTAGGCCAGGCGAAGATAAATCTCGGGTCCAGACCGCGACCGCACATCGCGTAGTTACCTGCACCATAGGAACCGCCGATCACAATTGCGACCTTTGGCACCCGGCAATTGGCCACGGCCTGAATCATTTTTGAGCCGTGTTTGATGATGCCGTTCTGTTCCGAGTGCGTGCCTACCATGAAACCGGTGGTGTTATGGAGGAACAGCAACGGTGTGCCAGCCTGGTCGCAGAGCTGGATAAATTGGGCGGCTTTGGCGGAACCAGCCGGGGTGATGGGGCCGTTGTTGCCGATGATGCCGACGGAGTGACCCTCGATGCGGATGGTGCCGCAGACCGTCTGATCGTCGAACTCGTTCTTGAAGTCCATGAACTTTGAGCCATCGGCGATGCGGGCCAGAATTTCGCGGACGTCGTAGGGTTTTTTGGAATCCGCCGGGATCACGCCCAGCAGCTCTTCCGTCGGGTATCGCGGCTCCTCCCAGGTCAGCTCGCGCTGGGGTGGCAACTGCTCGTTCCAGGGCAGGGTTTCCAAGATATTGCGGGCCTGGCGGATGCCGTCGGCGTCGTCTTCGGCCAGGTATTCGGCGGTGCCGGCGACCTGGGCGTGCATTTCCGCGCCGCCCAGTTCTTCATCCGTGGCCACTTCTCCGGTGGCGGCTTTCAGCAGCGGCGGGCCGGCGAGGAACATCTTGGCCTGGCTGCGCACGGCGACCACATAGTCGGACAGCCCCGGCTGGTAGGCGCCACCGGCGGTGGCGTTGCCGTGAACCACGGTGACCTGGGGTATGCCGGCGGCGGACATGCGCGCCTGGTTGGCGAAGCCACGGGCGCCGAGCACGAAAATATCGGTGGCGTAATTCAGGTTGGCGCCGCCGCTCTCTGAAAGAGACACCACCGGGAGTTTGTTCTCCATGGCGATCTGCTGCAGGCGCAGGGTTTTGTCGAGACCGGCCGGGGTGATGGTGCCGCCCTTGATGGCGCTGTTGCTGGCCACCACCAGGCAGCGAATGCCGCTGACGTAGCCGATGCCGGCGATGATGCCACCGCCGGCCATGCTGCCGTCTTTGTCATCGTGCATCTTGTAGCCGGCCAGTGAACAGAGTTCCAGAAACGGTGCACCCCGGTCCAGAAGTCGGTTGATCCGGTCCCGCGGCAGCAGTTTGCGCCGCTTGGTGAACTTTTCCCGCGCTGCCTCCGCCAGATCCAGAACCTTCTGTTCGACTTCGCGAAAGGTGGTGATATGGGCTTCCATGGCCTCAGCGTTGGCGCGGAAGTCGTCCGACTGGGGGCTTACGGTGGATTCGATGACCTGCATTATGCGCTCCTCAGTCTTCGCTCAGCACTTTCGGGGTGATGGCGCGGTGGAAGCCGTTGTAGGGTTCGTTGTTTTTGGCTTTCGGCAGTGGCCAGACCCGGCCGCCCTGGGAGGCACCGCCGTCAATGCGCAGGCAGTCACCGCTGATGAAGGCGGCACCCTGGCTCAGCAGAAAACAGATGGCGGAGCTGACTTCCGATTCGGTGCCCATGCGCTTGATGGGCACGTTGTCGCCCAGGCTGCGAATCCACTGGCGCATGTGTTCGGGGTAGTTGTCCATGCCGCTGGAGGCTATCCAGCCCGGGGCCACGGCGTTGACACGCACACCGGATGCGCCCCATTCAACGGCGGCGGTCTGGGTAAAGTTGACCATGCCCGCCCGGGCTGCGCCGGAGTGGCCCATGCCGGGCATGCCGCCCCACATATCAGCAACAATGTTGACGATGGAGCCACCGGTTTTGGATAGCGCCTGGGTGTAAGCTTCCCGTGCCATCAGGAAGCCGCCGGTGAGGTTGGTGCGCACCACCGTTTCCCAGCCTTTCTGGCTGATACCTGTCAACGGGGCCTGGAACTGGCCACCGGCGTTATTGACCACACCATGCAACCCGCCATGCTCGGCAATGATGGCCTTCACTGTGGCTTTGACGGATTCCTCTTCACGGATATCGCAGGCGTGGGCGGAGGCGATACCGCCGTCTTCGATGATTTCAGCTTTCACCGCTTCCACCTTTTCCGTCTTGCGACCGACCAGCGCCACCCGGGCACCGAGTGCGGCCAACTCGTGGGCGGTACAGCGACCGATGCCGGAACCGCCGCCGGTGACGATAAAGGTCTGGTCCTTGAACAGGTCAGGGTGAAAAATGGATTGATAGCTCATGAACGTTTTCCTTTCTCCAGAACGGCCCGGGCAACGGGCACAGGGAATTCCAGTAACTGCTGGGCGAAGGCCTTGCCTTGCGGGTCGATGCGCAGGCTGGCGACGCCGCCGCCGCCAAGGCTGTGCTCCAGCAGGAAGTTAAAAGCGTGGAAACCGGGCAGGGCCCAACGGGTGACCTTGCCGGTTCCGGGATTCAGAGTGTGTGCCATCCACTCGGCAACGGCCGATTCGGTCAGCGCTGCTTCTATAAAGGGCACAAAATCCGGGTGGCGGGCAATCACGCCGATATTGCTGTGGTCGCCTTTGTCGCCACTGCGGGCCCAGGCCAGATCCAGCAGGCGGACGGTGGTATCCGTTGTCAGTGAATTCTTTGTGGAAGCTTGTTCGGCCATTGTGGCGGCATCGAAGCCACCGGTGGTGTCCACGGTGACAGGCTGTTTCTCGCCGCCCAGATCAACCGCAACGGTGACTTCGGACTTCGGTACCAGGCATGAGTACAGCCGTATCTTCGGCCACACGGTCGGGCGGCCGCCGACAATGCCGGTAATACCCGGTGCCATGCCGGTAGCGGCCTGGGCGATCTCGCGGGAAAACAGCACCAGGGCTTCTTTCTTGGGGTGTGCGGTGCTGATTTTTACCACTACTTCCCGGCAATCCTGTCGCTGGCCTTGGGCGCCGTATGTGGCTTCTGTGCCCAGCAATTCAACGCTGGTTTCGGTGTATTCGGGCAGGCCGCGTTCGCTGAACATGCGGGAGGTTTTGGCCAGGATCGCATCAGCCACAGTCTGTGCCTTGGCTTTCGCCTCAATGCCGGCAAGCAGGAAGGTCACTGTGCACTTGAATCCGTCCGGCCAGGTGCCGGATACCTTATAGCTGTCGGTGGGCGGCATTCCCCGGGCGCCGCGAACCGCGACCCGGTCAGCTCCGGTTTCCGACAGCTCAACACCGGTGAAGTCGCAGGTCACATCCGGCAGCAGGTAAGCGCGTGGGTCACCGATTTCATACACCAGCTGCTCGGCCACGGTGCCTCGGCTGACTTTTCCTCCCGTGCCTTCTGGCTTGGTGATCAGGAAGTCGCCATTGGCGCTGACCTCGGCAATAGGAAAGCCCATGTCAGCGTAACCTTCGGCCACATCTTGCCAGTCGGTGAAGTTGCCGCCAGTGGACTGTGCGCCACACTCAAGAAGATGACCGGCGAGGCTGCCCTGGGCAAGCTTGTCGTAATCGCTCCAGTGCCAGCCAAATTCGTGTACCAAAGGGGCCAGCACCAAAGCGCTGTCTGCCACGCGCCCAGTGATAACGATGTCTGCCCCCTGAGCCAGCGCTGCCACCAGACCCGGAGCGCCCAGATAGGCATTCAGGCTGACCATCATCGGTGGCATAGCCTGTCCGGTGGTCATTTCGGTGATGCCTGCCTCGCTGAGTTGTTTCTTCTTGGGCATCAGGTCGTCGCCCAGCACCAGGGCAATCTTCAGATCCACGCCGGCTTTGTCACACAGTGCTTGCAGCGCATCGCGGCAGGCGGCCGGGTTGACGCCTCCGGCATTGGCCAGCACCCGAATACCTTTGTCCTTGATGTCGCCTAGCAGCGGGCCCATGACGGTCTGAACAAAGTCCCGGGCATAGCCCTGGGTGGGATCCTTCATTTTCTGGCCTGCCATGATCGACATGGTGATTTCGGCCAGGTAGTCCGCGACCAGGTAATCGATATCGCCGCGCCTGACCAGCTGTGCGGCGGCGGTCTCGGTGTCGCCCCAGAAAGCGGCGGAACAGCCGATGCGAATGGTTTTCGGGAAATCTGCCATGGTATCTGCCTTGTTCTTTATGGCCGTCGTCGGGAATCAGCTTGCCTGACCGGACGGGGTTCTCCAGTGATAGAAATGACAATACCAAGCAAGCGCTTGGTTTGTAAACAGGGAAATTGCAGGTAGAATGGCGGAACTGTTTTTGCTGCTGGATACGCCCCGTGACCCAAGACGCCATTCTCCATTCCCTTATTGCTGAAAACCTTGTTTCTGACCCTGCAGGTGCTCGTGGGCGATTGCTGCGGGAGGCCGCCCGGCTATTCCGTGATAAAGGTTATGAACGCACCACGGTCCGGGATCTGGCGGCCGCTGTCGGTATCCAGTCCGGCAGTCTGTTCCACCATTTCCGCACCAAAGAAGAAATTCTCAAGGCAGTGATGGTAGAGACTATTCGCCTGAACACGGCTCTTATGCAGGCAGCCATGGATGCAGAGAGCACCTGCCATGGAAAACTCCGTGCCCTCATTCGCGCCGAACTGGAATTCATTAATGGTCAGACCGGGGAAGCCATGGCGGTGCTGGTGTATGAATGGCGCAGTCTTTCCGAGGCCTCAAGGGTGGAAGTGTTGGAACTAAGGGACATCTACGAGCAGCTATGGCTGGATGTATTGAACGCGATGAAGCACCAGGGCGATCTGAAGGCGGAACCTTTCGTTGTGCGTCGGATGCTGACTGGTGCTCTGAGCTGGACGGTGACCTGGTATCGACCGGATGGTGGGCTGAGTCTGGACGGGTTGACGGATCAGGTGATCGCAATGATGGGGCTGGCGGAATAAAAAATTGAAACCCTTTTCCGGGACTTTCGTCATTGGTACAAGCGTGCCTACATTAACTGGCCTTCAAAACACTTGTTTTTCATCAAGATAACTTTCTATTCTTTCTTTCACTGGGGGCCATTGGCCTGATCGGCATAACCAATTCGGCATTCGAGCCATTTTTGTCTGACAAGATTAACCGCATTCTTTGTATCGTCGAAGGTGCAACAGGTTCTTGGGGTGATGGCACCGTCTCACGCTGATCAAGCGGGGACTAAACCTGATAAAAAGCTGGTCCCGTCATCCCGGACATATAAAAACAACGTAGAACACAGGGCGAATTATGATCTCTTCACAGGCAAGATCCCTTGGCCGCATGGTTTCCATGCGCAGCAAACTCCTGATTCTGGCCGCTCTGGCCTTGCTCGCCGGTTGCTCGGCAAACCCGATTTACTCCACCACGGGCGTGGTGCTTTCCAGCTATGCGGAAGGGGAAGCGGTCCCTTACGTATTGCAAATGTCCGATCCGGAAATGACCTGTGCCCTTGGCGAAAGCCTTGATCCTTTGGTGTACTCATTTTCACGTGTCATAGATGCGCCGGATACCACCGGCTCTCTCATGATGCTGCTTGCCGGTAACTGTTCGGAGGCCCGTGCCTGGGAAGCTGAACTGGAATACCTGCGTGAAGATTACGCCGCTAATGTGCCTGCCGCGAAGGATGCCCGTGAGCGGGCGAAGCGCCTGAACGCGCAAACAGCCAAGCGCCGTTATATTGCCTTTCAGCGTGCCATGGCCGCCTACGATTTTGATCCCGGTGCGGAGGAACTGGAGTGCCCGTTCCTGTTTGAAGATCAGGACGAGCTGACCTTCCTGGTCGGTCTTCTGACGGGTATGCAGGCGATCGTCAACGATGCCAATTCCGGCGCTATGGCGGGCGTTCCCCGCAACATCGCGCCGCAGGCCGAACGTGCCGCAACCTGCCTGGATAACGAGAAGTGGGGTGGATTGCCTAATGCGGTGCGTAGTCTGGTCTGGTTGCTGTTGCCGGATACTCGCCCTGCGTTGTCCCCGGACCCTTGGGAGGTTCTGGAAAACAGCTCCAAACTCTCAATTGAAGCTGGTTTCCGGGTTTCCATGGCGCTGGAGGCAGTGGCTGCAGAAACCTTTGGTCGGCCAGACGTCCTTGAAGACCTGATTGCACGATTTGCAGAGGCAGACAACACCATCGAGATCAACGATGACTATCGGTTGCTGGATGAAGTCGCCCGTGACGTAATTCAGTTCTCTTCCGATAAACACTGGACGGCCAATTACGGTCATCGGACGCCACAACGCTATTTCGGCAAGATGAGCCCGGAACGCGAAGAAGAAGTTGAAACCATGAACCTGGATGACCTGCTGTAAGCAGGCGTCCGGACATGTCAATGCAATCCCTTACAAACACAAGAATGACCCGGAGGTCAGTTATGATCCGTAAATCCCTTGCTGCCTTATCGCTCGTCGCTGTTGCACCGTTTGCCTCAGCCGAACCAATCAAAATGTGCGTGTTTGATGTCATCGGCGCCAATGGTGACATGTTCAACATGGTCAAGGACTACGCCCTTGAGATGAAAGCTCATGGCGTCGATTTCGAGCTTAAGCCATACACCGACGAAGGTGTTGCGGTCGGTGATTTCAACTCTGGCCAGTGTGATGCGGTTGCGGCAACAGACCTTCGTACCAGGCCATTCAACAGGTTCACCGGCAGTCTCAGTGCTGTTGGCGCGATTCCGACTTACGATGATCTGAAGACAGTACTGGCAACCCTGGCAACACCCAAGGCCGCCCCGTTGATGAAGGATAACGGCTATGAAGTGTTGGGCATTGTACCTGTCGGTGCCGGTTACCTGTTTGTAAACGATCGCAGTATCGATACCGCAGGCGAACTGGCAGGCAAACGCATGGCGACTCTGGATTACCAGAAAGACGCCATCCACATGGTTAACCATGTGAAGGCTACCGTCGTTCCCTCCGATATCACCAATTTTGCCGGCAAGTTCAACAATGGTTCTGTTGATACTGCCTATGCCCCTGCCTTCGCTTACGAAGCGCTGGAGCTTTACAAGGGTGTCGGGGAAAACGGTGGCGTCGTTGATTACCCGCTTGCTCAGCTCACTATCCAGGTCATTGCCCGTGATGGGGTGCTGGATGATGAAACCGCCCAGAAATCTCGTGAAGTGGCCTGGGGTATGTATGGTCAGGCCATGGGCCTGATTACCGGTCTGGAGGAAGCCATCCCTGAGGAGAAATGGATTCGTCTGCAGGAGGCGGACATCGAGGGGTATCAAGAGATGTTCCGCGAGAACCGTATCCAGCTTCGTGACGGCAGCCATGGTGCAGAAAAGGTTTACCATCCCAAGATGATGAGCCTGCTCAGCAAGATTCGCTGCTCCAGCAATCCGTCTGCGTCTGAATGTACTGCAAGCGATCGCGAATAATAACTTCAAGGCGGATCCTTCATGAACTGGCAAGCGATATCAACAGCCGGTGCCAAGACCCTTTACCCCGTGCATCGTTTGCACGGGGTCATACTCTTGCTGCTCCTGCTTTTCACACTTCTCCTTGGCATGGGGAATTCCCTCCACTCCAGAATGCTCTGGGTGGGGGAGCAGACCTGGCCCAATTACTATCTGCTGAATCCGGACGCGACCGAACCCACGTGTAACAGGACGATGGATGTCGAGGCCGAGGTGCAGAAGCGGCTTGATGCCTACGAGCCTGATCCCGACGATCTATTCAGTTCCCCGCCGAACGCTGCCTCCATCCGGGAGTCCCTGGAGCGGAATCTGGCGCTCTGCGAAGAGAAGTACGAGATGTACGCGGAGAACCAGAGGAACGCCACGCCAGCCCTGTCGGTATTCAAGACCGTAGAGCAGGGATTCGCCTCGTTTTTGCTGGAAAACATTGAACTGACCAAGTTCCTGTTCATTGCAATGTTTGCGATGGCCGCCGCGATCTCCGCTCTGGATGCCGATCACATAGCGTTGAGGCTACCTCGCAACCGGGCGGAATGGCGCTTGAGTCAGGGGGTACAGCTGGGCATTAACGGGCTCATGGTGTTCTCGCTGCTTTCCTACGTCGGGAAGCTGGAGACCTCGCCGGGGTCGGAAGACAATATCGTGTTACAGAATGCCTGGGCTGCTGTGTTCGGGTTGTTCATGGTGATTAACCTGGCGCGCTTTATCAATGTCCCGGAGCGGATGAAGGCGGGGAGCCTGAAAGCGTCCTCCGGCCTGGTGCTGCCGCTCTACTGCGCGATGGGCCTGATCGCGATGAGCTACTTCTTCTTCGTGGACGGGTATTCTTCCGGTCTTGCCATCTACTTTGGAATGATGACCAACCTGTCGTCGATGTTCATCAACATCGGTCTGTACGTGTTGGTGGGTATGGCACTGAAGCAGACGCGCATACCGGAGTTGTTGCTGAACATAATCAAGCCGTTCCAGCTGCCCGCGCCCATGCTGGCGTCCGTGATGATCTTTGCCACGGCCTTCCCCACGGCCTTCACCGGGGCGTCTGGTATCTTCATCCTGGCCGTCGGTGGTGTGGTCTACGATGAGCTGCGACGCGCCGGTGCCGGTCGCCAGTTGTCTCTGGCAACGACAGCCATGTCAGGCAGCCTGGGTGTGGTGTTGAATCCATGCCTGCTGATCGTTGTGGTCGCTGCCCTGAACAAGGAAGTCACAACGACCGAGATGTACGGTTGGGGCTTCTGGGTGTTCATGATGTCGGCGACATTGTTCTCCATCATTGTGTGCAAGACCCAGGGTAACTGGAAGCCGCGTCCTGCACCGGGTGCGTTCCGTGAAGCGCTGAAACAGCTTCGCCCTCTGGCGCCTTATGCAGCAGTGGCTGTTGGCGTGATTCTGGCCATCTGGATCATTCTGGGACTGGGCTTCAACGAGTACAGTGCTCCGATGATCATGCCGCTGGTGATCCTGGCTCTGGTCTTCCTGGACGCCAACAAAGATAGCCGGGACGACGGACAAACCCGCTCCCACGCGTTCTGGAGCCGCAGCACCGCTGCCGCCAGTGATGCGGCGGTTCACATTGGTGCATTGCTGGCGCTGATTGGCTTCTCGATTTGCCTGGGGGGCATCCTGGAGCGGTCTGACATTGTTCACGCCCTGTTCCCGGAGGACCTCACAAGTCCGTGGATTGCCATGCTGGTGATTGTGGTTATGCTGACCGTCATTGGTATGGTGATGGATCCATTCGGCGCAGTCGTCCTGGTGTCGGCAACCATTGCCCAGCCAGCCATTCAAATGGGTATTGATCCTCTGCACTTCTGGATTGTCTGCCTGGTGGCGTTTGAGCTGGGTTATCTCAGTCCGCCGGTAGCACTGAACCACCTGTTGACCCGTCAGGTGGTGGGTGAAACTGAAGTGTTGGCTGCTGAACGTACAGGTTCCTTCTGGCACCGTTACGAGCGCCTGTTGCTGCCTCTGGCGGTCATGGTACCGACATTGCTGATATCAGCTTTCGTGCCACTGTTCTTCTACGCCCTTTAAACCGGGGCCAGGGAGACACAATGAACCACCGGTGGGGAGACCTGCCGGTGGTTTTTTGCATCCGGGTATCGTTGGGGAACGTAATCACAACAGAAATCGTCAGATAACCTGTGGCACTGTGCTATACCCTTAAGTACAGAACACGTATCAATGACAGGAGTCTGGTAGGTGCAGATGGTGACAAAGCGGTTGCGAATCGGTGGTTTACTTATTGCCGGAGTGTTGTCCGGTTGTGGCGGCGGTGGTGGGGGCGGCAGCGTGTCCGGCGAGGTACAGGCGGATCTGGCAGGGGCCGTGTCCATAGAAAACCGCACCAGGGTGGATCTGGATACCGCAGATGATATCCGGGTGGGCCTGGCCGGGGATAACGATTCCAGAAACACATCCCAGGCACTTCCCAATACCGCCGTGGTGGGTGGTTACCTGAGCTCGTCTCGCGGTACCTATAACACCAATACGCCAGATAATTTTGAGTATTTTACTGATCGTATTGATATATACGCTGCCGAACTCTCTGAAGGAGACAGGATCAGTTTCCAGGTCTTCGAGTCACCTCAGTCCTATTTTCCGATTGGAACCTTGCCCCCGCAGCGATCCCTGAGGGTGGTTGATGCGGATAGTGGTCAACCGGTGTTTACCCTCAGTGAATCTTCTGGCTCTGTTCCGATAACCGTGGTTTTGGGTTCTGATGGGGCTGGTTTTGATGAGGGCGCTTATTTCATCGAATTGAGCACCTCTGGCGGCGCTCCATTCCGGTATGTGCTGACCTTGGCCAGTGAGAGTTCCGCCAGCGTAATGAATACCCGTTACGCCGAACCGGATTTTCTGGTCGATGAAGCGGTCGTTACCTTTAAATCAGAAAGCTCAGTGGGTCAGGGTGGTCCTGCTGTAGCCCAGGCGATGTCTGCTGCGGAGGCACGTCATCTTGGTGGTCATTCATGGCGGGTTCGCCGGAACGTGGGGCAACCGGTTACCGCGTTGTCGGCACAAACTACGGAAAGCATGCGGGCGGACACCCTGAACTGGATTCAGCAGTTGGGTGAGCGTGCGGACGTTGAGGTGGCTGAGCCCAATTACATTTACACCGCCCAACAGGTCACGCCGGACAATGACCCATTGTACTCCCGGCAATGGAACTATCCGTTGATTCAGTTGCCACTGGCCTGGCAGGCCGCCCCCGAGGGCGGACTGGATGTCGGGATTGCGGTGATGGATACCGGATTGTTCCGCAATACGCCGGCGTCCAGCGGTGCGTGGCACCCGGATGTTGATGCCAATGTGACGACACTCGGTTTGGCTGTCATGGACTATGTCTCGGCGGACCTGGATATTGACAGTCGCTGGGGGGATCCGAGCGGTCGGGATAGCAATCCGGCCGATCCCGGTGACGGCAGAGCCCAGAGCAGCAGCTTCCACGGAACTCATGTGGCCGGAATCGCCGGCGCGGTCGATAACACCTCAGGCGTGATTGGTGTGGCGCCCAGGTCCCGTATCCTGCCTGTCCGTGTGCTCGGAGAAGGTGGAGAAGGCAACTCGGCGGACCTGATTGATGCCATCAACTGGGCGGCGACCCGCAGTGAAATCGATGTGATTAACCTCAGTCTTGGGGGGCTGGGGCCCAGTCAGAGCCTGGAAGCGGCGGTCAATAATGCGACTGAAGCCGGTAAACTGGTGGTTGCAGCGGCGGGTAATCAGGGCACAGATGAGGCGACCTACCCGGCGGCCTTTGCTAACGTCGTGGGTGTTGGGGCGGTGGATGGCGCGGGTAAGCGCTCCTCCTACTCGAACATTGGTCCTTCTGTGGACTTGGTCGCTCCTGGAGGTGATGCCAGCCGTGATGCCAATCAGGACAATCAGGCTGATTTGATCATTAGCACCTGGGGCACGGATGACGGTGGTGTTTTTGTTCCTGGATATGCTGGCCTGCAGGGTACATCCATGGCCGCTCCCCATGTGTCTGGGGTCTATGCCCTGATGAAATCCGTGGACCCGACCATGACACCGGATCGTTTCTTTACGTTTCTGGTCGGTGGCCAACTGACTAATCCCCCGCCCAATCAGACGGAATATGGCGCTGGCATGATTGACGCCCTCAAGTCAGTGGACGCGGCTCTGGATGGGAATACTTCAACTATCCTGGCGGCCAGGCCTTCCAGCCTGCAGTTTAATGGAGTGGTAAATCAGCAGGAATTCAACTTTGCCAAGTACCCCTCCAATGCCAACATCACGATTGAGAGCGTGACTGATTCAGCGACCTGGCTCAGTGTGAATCTGGAGGCTGGGCCGGTCAGTACAACCGACCCGGTGACTGCATTGGTGGATACCTCAGGTCTGGATCAATCCCAGTCATACAGCGCTGAGATTGAAATCGGATACCGCGACAATTCCGGGCAGCCTACCGTCAGTCCGCTGGTTATTCCGGTGACATTGCAATTCGGCGACTCACCGGAGGACCTGGATGCCGGTCGACACTATGTTTTACTGGTCAGCACCGACGATAGCCGGGAAACCGTTGCTCAAACGGTCGTCAATGCCTCGGAGGGGCAGTACAGTTTCGCATTTGACGAAGTAGACCCCGGCGAGTATTTCCTGGTGGCCGGCACCGATATGGACAATAACGGACTGATCTGCGAAAACGGCGAAGCCTGCGCAGAATACCCGGTCAACGGCCTTCCTGAAAAAATCGTCATTGGTGGTGAGCCCGTCTCCGGTGTCACACTGAACACCAGCTTCAGGCGCCCGACCATTGCGGCCATGGGACTGCCTCGGTACGGTTTCGAAGGGTACCGCCTGAAAACCGGAACCGATGAACAGGGTGAGCCTGTACGTCAAGTGGAGACAAATCGTTGAAGTTACGTTATTCCAGAGTCGGTTTCGTGGTAAGCGTTCTGTTGTTTGCCGGGTGTGCCGCTACGGTCAGCCGTTCCGAGACGTCAGAGGGTGCACCCCTGGCTCGCCAGGTGACGCAGTCCGACCATTGTGGATTGACCGCGCCTGGCGTGGTCTATGTGGAGCGATACGAACAGCTTGAGCGGTTATCCCGACTGCCCGCCCAGAATCTGGCACTGGAGTCACTGGCGACCGTAGACTTTGAGCGCGAGCATCTGGTACTGGTCGGATTGGGTCAGAAACCGACAGGCGGTTACGGCGTTACCCTGGATTCGTCCGCCATCATTGATGGTGTGCTGGAGCTTGCGGTCAACGTCCGGCAGCCTTCCTCCGGTACTATGGTGACGCAGGCCCTGACCACGCCCTGTGCGGTCATCGCGGTCAGTCCGGATGCCTGGGACCGTGTGCGGGTGTCCGGCGCCGGTATGGAGACGATGACCCGCAAACGCTAGATCCCCCTCCTCTGACGACCCGTGCCCGGCCCGCGCCTGCGCCGGGTTCATCATCGGGGCACAAAACAACCGTTGATCTTTCTCCGTGAATCCCTAAGCTATGGGCCAGTTTGATAACAAATCCGCGGAGCCTCTTCCTGCTTATGAGCCAGCAACAGTATAACGCCGACGCTATTGAAGTCCTCAGTGGTCTGGATCCCGTTCGCAAGCGTCCGGGCATGTATACGGACACCAGTCGCCCCAACCATCTGGCGCAGGAAGTTATCGATAACAGTGTGGATGAAGCCCTGGCCGGCCATGCCCGCCGAATTGACGTAGTGTTGTACGCCGACGGTTCCCTGAGTGTCGAGGACGATGGCCGAGGCATGCCGGTGGATCTGCACAAGGAGGAAGGTCTGCCGGGTGTGGAGCTGATCCTGACGCGTCTGCATGCCGGCGGCAAGTTCTCCCAGGGCAACTACAACTTCTCCGGTGGTCTGCATGGGGTAGGGGTGTCCGTGGTCAATGCCTTGTCGACCCACCTGGAAGTCACCATCAAGCGGGATGGTCAGTTACATCGTATGACGTTTGCCGATGGTGAAAAGGCCTCCGAGCTGGAAGCCATTGATACAGTCGGCAAGCGCAACACGGGTACCCGCCTGAAGTTCACCCCGGACTCGAAGTATTTCGACAGCCCCAATTTCTCGGTCAGCCGCCTGCGCCACAATTTGCGTGCCAAGGCGGTCCTGTGTCCGGGCCTGACGGTGACCTTCATTCAGGAAAAGACCGGCGAGAAAGACGAGTGGTGTTATGAGGAAGGGCTTCGGGACTACCTGCGCACCGCCCTGGCGGATATCGAGGCGATGCCGCTGGATCCGTTTACCGGCAGTTTCTCCGGCAATAAGGAAGCAGTGGACTGGGCCATACAGTGGCTGCCGGAAGGTGGCGAGGCTGTGATGGAAAGCTACGTCAACCTGATTCCGACCGCCCAGGGTGGCACTCACGTGAACGGGCTGCGTACCGGTCTGCTTGAGGCCATGCGGGAGTTCTGCGAGTTCCGCAGCCTGTTGCCCCGTGGCGTCAAGCTGTCCCCGGAAGACATCTGGGAGCGTTGTGCCTACGTGCTGTCGTTCAAGATGCAGGAACCGCAGTTCTCCGGCCAGACCAAGGAACGCCTGTCTTCCCGGGAAGCCGCGGCGTTTATTTCCGGTGTCGTCAAGGATGCCTTCAGCCTGTGGCTGAACCAGCACACCGATGTTGCCGAGATGCTGGCGGAACTGTTTATCAGCAATGCCCAGCGCCGTCTGCGTGCCTCAAAAAAGGTTGCCCGCAAAAAGGTGACGTCCGGCCCGGCGCTACCCGGGAAGCTGGCGGACTGCTCCGGTAGTGATGCCAACCGCTCCGAACTGTTTCTGGTTGAGGGTGACTCCGCCGGCGGGTCTGCCAAACAGGCCCGGGATCGGGAATTCCAGGCGGTCATGCCGCTGCGCGGCAAAATCCTCAATACCTGGGAAGTGGATTCGGGAGAAATCCTGGCTTCCCAGGAAGTACATGACATTGCAGTCGCAATCGGTGTGGATCCTGGATCGGATGATCTGGCGGGGTTGCGGTACAACAAGGTCTGTATTCTCGCGGATGCGGACTCCGACGGGCTGCACATCGCTACCTTGTTGTGTGCCCTGTTCGTCAAGCATTTCCGCCCCTTGGTTGCGGCGGGTCACGTGTTTGTCGCCATGCCGCCGCTCTACAGGGTCGATCTGGGTAAGGAAACCTTCTATGCCCTGGATGAGCATGAAAAGCAGGGTATCCTGGATCGGCTGGCGGCGGAGAATCGTCGTGGCAAAATTTCTGTGACCCGCTTCAAGGGCCTGGGTGAGATGAATCCGCTCCAGTTAAGAGAAACCACCATGGCGCCCGATACCCGCCGTCTGGTGATGCTGACCATCGAAGAGGGTGACGATACCGACAGCCGTATGGATATGTTGCTGGGCAAGAAGCGCGCATCGGATCGCCGTTCCTGGTTGGAAACCTACGGCAATATGGCGGATATTGCGGTTTGATATTCCTGGGAGTGCTTTAAAAAGCATCCTTTATTCTTTCTCTGTATTCCGCAAAGTCGTTATCCTGCGTCCTTTAACTTAGGGAAGCAGGGTGTATGGACTGGCAGGGCTGGTTTGCGTTGAGCCTGGCAGGCTTGGCGCTGATTCTCATGAGTGTAGGGCGGTTTGGCCCTCATCTGGTGATGATGGGGGTGCTTGTTGTCCTGAGCGCCAGTGGTATCGTTACCGCTGACCAGGCCCTGATGGGGTTCAGTAACAGCGGCCTTATTACGGTTGTCGCCATGTTCGTGGTTGCGGCCGGCATTCATCATTCCGGTGGTGTTGACCTCGTGGTCCACCATCTTCTGCGCTCACCCAAGAGTGTTCGTTCTGCTCAGGCACGGATTGCGTTGCCGGTGTCTCTCCTCAGTGGTTTCCTCAACAACACACCCGTTGTGGCGACCATGATTCCGGCGGTTCACGCCTGGTCCCGGAAAATCGGTATTTCCCCCTCCAAGCTGATGATTCCCCTCAGCTATTCAGCGATCCTCGGTGGTACCCTGACACTGATTGGCACCAGTACCAATCTGGTGGTCAACGGCCAGTATCGCGAGTTGACCGGTGAAGAGGGCTTCTCGATTTTCTCCATCACCGCGGTGGGCCTGCCAGTGGCGGTGATTGGCATTTCGTTAATGTTGCTGGTGTTGCCTCGGGTTCTTCCGGACCGCAAAGATCAGCAGAAATTTGGCTCCATGCGCGAGTTTACCCTGGAAGTGGCGGTTGCTTTTGACGGCCCCCTCGTTGGCAGGAGTGTCGGGGAAGCGGGTTTGCGGGAGCTGGAACGGCTGTACCTGGTCGAGATCGAACGTGATGGCAGCGTGGTGACCGCTGTGCCGTCAGAAGAACGGCTTCAGGGCGGTGACCGCCTGGTATTCGCCGGCGATACCCAGGCGATCTCAGACCTGCTGCGGATCAATGGCATTGTGCCCTCGGTACACGATGACGAACCCAGCCTCAGTAAGGACCGCGCGGAACGCCGTCTGGTAGAAGCGGCGCTGTCACCGCAGTCTGAAGTGCTGGGTCTGACGATTCGTGATGCCCGTTTTCGTGATCGTTATGGTGCGGTGGTGCTGGCCGTTGCCCGTGGCGGTGAACGAGTATCAGGGAATCTGGGCAATATCCGCCTGAAGCCCGGCGATGTGCTGTTGCTGGAAGCACGACCGGCGTTTGTGACCCGGCAGCGGTACAACAAGGACTTCCTGCTGATCAATGACCTTGAAACCGAGACCCCAAGGCATGACCGTGCCTGGCTGTCCTGGGGTATCCTGCTGGTGCTGGTCGTATCGGCGGCCTTTGGGCTGTTGAGTATGTTAAACGCCGCCCTGATGGGCGCCGCACTGATGATTCTCAGTGGTTGCTGTTCTGTTGGCCAGGCGCAGAAAGCGGTGGATGTTCCGGTGGTGCTGACCATCGCGGCCTCTTTTGCCCTTGGTGCGGCCCTGGAGCAGACCGGTGCTGCCGGATATATGGCCGAGGGTATCCTGGGGGTGAGTAGCGGTCATCCCTTGCTGACCATCTTCCTGGTGTACTTCACTGTTTCAGTGCTGACCGAAGTTATTACCAATAATGCGGCAGCGGTTCTGGTGATTCCGGTGGTGTTATCGATGACCAGTTCGCTCGGTGTGCCTGCCGAACCGTTTGTGATCGCCGTGATGATGGCTGCGTCGGCAAGTTTTGCCACCCCCCTGGGCTATCAGACGAATATGATGGTGTTCGGTCCCGGGGACTATCGCTTTATGGATTTCGTGAAGGTAGGTTTGCCAATGAACGTCTTTATCGGATTTCTGACGGTGGCAGTCATTGCTCTGGTTTATGGCATCAGCCCTGTTGCATGACGTTGTTGATCGAGTTTGCAATAAGGTCGCAACAGAGCACCCTCAGTCCCCCCTGGCAGTAATAGCCCAGCGACAGGGTGACACACATATAGGCGCCGGTAATGCAGAGATAGGGTGTTGTGACCTGCAGCAATTCCGGCTGCGCGATGGCCTTCCTCAGATACTGTTGACGATACCAGTCCGCGCTGGTGGTGCTCTCCAGAGGGCGGAATCGTGGGTCCAGGCTGCCGGCTATGGCTTCAGAGACCAGGGTGTCCTCAATCTGGACACCCCTGTCATCCACCAGATAGCACCGGGAAACGGCAGGGTGCGCAAGCAGTTTTAGGCAGGCCTGTTGCATATCGACACCCTTGTTCAGCCTTGTGATGGCTTCACGGAAGTCGTCGGAGAAGGTGTGAATCAATTGGTGGGTGGGATCTCGGGTGACCAGGCTCTGGCTTTTGTACTCGTTGAGCAGGACATCAAGGTCTGCCGCTCCGCTAGAAATCTCCTCCAGCCGGATGCTGGGCCTCCTGAAGTAGAAACCCTGAACAAAATCCACGCCGGCATCAACGGCCATGAGGGCCTGATCCCGTGTCTCCACGCCCTCCAGTAGTACCAGGCAGCCGGACTGGTGCAATAGTGAAACGATGCCGTTGAGGATTTGCCGCGCCTTGTCGTCCTCGGTGGCCCGAGTCAGCAGTTTCCGATCCAGTTTCACGATGTCCGGAGAAAGGTTCCAGATACGCTCAAAGTTGGAGTGGCCGGCGCCGAAATCATCAATGGCGGTCAGGCAGCCGAGTTTCTTGTGGTAAGCCACCGTCTCCCGCAGTTTGTCGGCATCATCGGTAGGCTGTTCCACGATTTCAATGACAATGCGATGCGGTGGCAGACCGGTTTTCTTCAGTAACTGCCCGAAAAATGAATCGGCCTGGGTGCCGCTGGTGACCACCTGTGGTGATACGTTCAGGAACAGCCAGTTAAGTTGGTCGTGAAACCCTGTGTAGTTGCGGATGTGGAGGTAGCGGCAGAGCCGGTCAAGCAACAGATTTTCTGCATTGGAGGCAGGCAGCTGGAACAGGTGTATCGGTAAGACGGCGGCGTTGTCGGTGTCGAATGGCCGCACCAGTGCTTCGTAGCCGATGATCCGTTTATGGGAGAGGCTGTAAATCGGTTGCAGCGCTGTTTTCAGGGTCAGGCCCTGGTAGTCTGCTGTCCACGAATCACCTTCCTGGTTGAGCATGGGGGACAGCAAATCAATATCAGGCGCTGTCAGCTTTTCAGGGAGGGATTGTGACATAGGCGGTACTGAATCTATAGACGAATGCATCGACACGGCCAAAAGCCGATCGAACTGTAAATACAGATACAGGCGCCATCTACAAACTGGGTGGGGCGACCCTGTGTTGACGGAAAGGGTGCCAAAAACGTCGGGGCTTTGCTACTGAAAAATGCAGATAAGAGCTAATCTCGCTTGATTAAGCGCTCTATGAGCTGGAAGGGAACATTCCGGCGGCCCGGGAGCAGGCCGCCAGGGAATCAATTGTTGCTCGGGATTACAACACTTTCGTCAAATTCAAGTTCCATGGTCACACCTCTTGATCAATGATTCACCCAGACCGGGTATTGAGTATGTAGGAAGTCTATCTTTTTCATGATTTCCGGCAATCCGTAAAACCCGTATCAGACCAAAGGCATAGCTCCCGGGTTACAGTGACCCCGATTTCTGAAAGTCTTCAGGGGCATCGGAAACTTAGTGAGGTCTTCTCGGTCAGAAAAACTGATCCAGGCAAGCAAAACATTTCGGTTGGTTTTAGTACCACGTCTTCCTAGACTGTGCTCCGGAATTCAGATTGATCAGGGAATGAGGTTCTCCACGTTATGCAAGTCCGCAATTCTTCCAGCCAGTTTGGAATCGTCAGCATCGTTGTGCACTGGCTGGTGGCCGTTACCGTATTCGGGCTTTTCGGGTTGGGTTATTACATGGTGGGGTTGTCATACTACGACGACTGGTATCGCCTGGCGCCGCATATTCATCGCAGCCTGGGTATCCTGCTGTTTATGGTCGTATTGTTTCGGGTAGTCTGGCGGATTGCCAACCCTGTTCCAGAGCCCCTGTCGACCCACACCCGTTGGGAGGTCATTTCTGCCCACGTTGCCCATGGTCTGCTCTACATCCTGTTGTTTGTCGCCATGGTGAGTGGTTATCTCATCTCGACCGCGGACGGATCGCCAATCCAAGTGTTTAACTGGTTCGAAGTGGTGTCCATAACCGGACAGATAAAGGGTATGGAGGATGTGGCCGGAGATATCCATTACTGGAGTACCTGGGCCATCGTCATTCTTGCCGGCCTGCACGCTCTGGCTGCGATCAAGCACCATGTTCTGGAAAAGGACAATACCCTACGTCGCATGTTGGGTGTTGGCCGCTAACGGCTGACCCCGGAATTCAAGTTACCGTATGCCCGTGTCGGGCTTTTTTCACAAAGGGAGATCATTATGAGAAAACTGTTGCTGGCTTCTGCTGTATCCGTGGCCATGGTTGCGGGCGTTCAGGCGTCTGAACATAGCGGCACCTATGCTTTTGATACCGAGGGAAAGCACCAGTTCGTAACGTTCAAGATTTCACATTTGGGTTACAGCTGGCTGTATGGTCGATTCAATGAATTTGACGGACAGTTTGTCTTCGATGCCGAGAATCCGGAGAACAGCTCAGTTGAGGTCACCATCAACCCCGGCAGCGTTGATTCCAACCACGCGGAGCGTGACAAGCACCTGCGCAGCGAGGATTTCCTGTATGTGGATGAATATCCGCAGGCAACCTTCAAGAGCAAGCGGGTGGTTCTGGATGACGATGGCGACGAGGCCGACATCATCGGTGACCTGACCTTGCGTGGTGTAACCAAAGAGATCACCCTGGAAGCCGAGTTGGTGGGCCATGGGGACGATCCCTGGGGCGGCTATCGCATGGGGTTTGCAGCTGAAACCGAACTGAAGCTGTCCGATTTCGGTATTCCAATGGATTTGGGCAAAGCCTCTGAAACTGTCGAGATCGAGATTTCGGTGGAAGGTATTCGTCAGTAATAGTGGTATTGATGTCGGGCTGGCGTTTCGTCAGCCCCCATTTTCCCCAGTAAACAGTTTAACCTGAATGCGCTTTTTCCCTCCATATCGTTCCACCCCGCTACGACATAAATGACGTTGCCGCCAGAACTGGGCAATGAAAATCACCAGCCAGATCAGCAGTCCGGCCCATAGATAAGGCTCTGCCATCTGAAAGGTGCCGCTGATGGCAAATTCAACGAGCAGCATCAATGCCAGGGCGAGCACCGCATTCACCATCGCGGTGACCATGGCCTGCCCACAGGCTTTCATATTTGGTTTCATAGTGTTCCGCTGGTTCAGAGTTGAAAACGGTCATCTATTCACTGCGGGGAGCATACGGCCAGCATTAAAGACTCTCCATGCGGGAATTCCGCTATTGGAAACCGGTGTTCCTGCCATCCTGATGTCCGGGTCTGGAGATATTACGCCTTGGTTGTTGGTGTATCGGGGCCTGCGTCCATATAATGTGCGCTCAAACTCAGGGCCGGACAGTTCCGGTCAAGGGCAGGCACAGCCAGCAGAATTCACAACAGGTAAAAAGAGGCATCCATGCCAGAGTTCCAGACAACGGATGAAGGCTTTGAGCGGGTTTCACTCAGGGACTACACGGAAAAGGCCTATCTCGATTACTCCATGTACGTCATCCTCGATCGCGCACTCCCAAACGTCGGGGACGGTCTCAAACCGGTTCAGCGGCGTATTGTGTACGCCATGTCAGAGCTCGGTCTCAAGTCCACCTCCAAGTATAAAAAGTCTGCCCGTACCGTGGGCGATGTGCTGGGTAAGTTTCATCCTCACGGTGACAGCGCCTGTTATGAAGCCATGGTGTTGATGGCGCAGCCATTCTCCTATCGCTATCCGCTGGTGGATGGTCAGGGCAACTGGGGGTCTCCGGATGATCCCAAGTCTTTTGCCGCGATGCGTTATACCGAATCCCGACTGGCATCGTTTGCCGATGTTCTGCTGAGTGAGCTGGGGCAGGGGACTGTGGACTGGGTGCCTAACTTTGATGGCACGATGGATGAGCCCTCGGTGTTACCGGCTCGGTTACCCCACGTATTGCTTAACGGCACCACGGGCATTGCCGTGGGCATGGCCACAGACATTCCCCCCCACAACGTCAGGGAAGTGACAGCAGCCTGTATTCGTTTGCTGGATCAGCCCGAGTCTACGGTTGACGATCTGTGTGAACACGTAAAGGGACCGGATTTCCCGACCGAAGCTGAAATCATCACCCCGAGAAAAGATATCCGCCAGATGTACGAGACCGGTCGTGGTTCTTTGCGGATGCGGGCCCGCTGGATTCGGGAAAGTGGTGAGATAGTGGTGACTGATCTGCCCCATCATGTGTCCGGCGCGCGGGTACTGGAGCAGATAGCCCAACAGATGCAGACAAAGAAGCTGCCCATGGTGGCGGACCTGAGGGACGAGTCGGACCATGAAAACCCGACCCGCCTGGTGATCGTGCCGCGCTCCAACCGGGTAGACCTGGATGGCCTGATGGCCCATCTGTTCGCCAGCACCGATCTGGAGAAAACTTACCGGGTAAACATCAACGTTATTGGTAATGACGGTCGTCCGGCGGTGAAAGGCCTGAAGACGATGTTGACGGAGTGGTTGAGTTTCCGTCGCACCACGGTCACCCGTCGTCTCCAGCATCGCCTCGATAAGGTCCTGGCAAGACTGCATCTTCTGGAAGGTCTGCTGATTGCCTACCTGAACATTGACGAAGTCATCGAAATTATCCGCACCGAGGACAAGCCCAAGGCTGAGCTGATGTCCCGGTTCGGATTGTCGGCAGAGCAGGCGGAAGCAATCCTTGAGCTGAAACTGCGGCATTTGGCAAAACTCGAGGAAATGAAGATCCGCGGTGAGCAGGACGAGTTGTCCGCGGAGCGGGATGAGCTGCAGGCCATCCTGGGCTCTGAGGATCGACTGCGCGAGCTGATCAAGGCCGAATTGCAGGCGGACGCGGAAACCTATGGGGATGACCGGAGGTCTCCCATTGTTGAGCGTGAGGAGGCGAAAGCCTTCAGCGAAATTGATCTGGTGTCCAATGATCCGGTTACGGTGGTGCTTTCCGAAAAAGGCTGGGTGCGTGCGGCCAAGGGCCACGATATTGAGCCGGAGGGATTGAACTATAAATCCGGTGATCGGTTTGCCATGGCGGCAAAGGGCCGGCAAAACCAGCAGGCGGTGTTCCTGGATTCCACCGGGCGGGCCTATGCCCTGATGGCGCACAGCTTCCCCTCTGCCCGGGGTCAGGGTGAGCCGCTGACCGGGCGTATCAACCCGCCATCGGGCGCGACTTTTTCTGGGCTGTTGATGGGTGAGCCCGCACGCAAGGTCCTGCTGGTCACGGATGGTGGCTATGGTTTTGTCACTTCGCTGGAAGACATGATCAGCAAGAACCGTAACGGCAAGGCGGTGGTTAGCGTTCCCAAAGGGGCCAGGATCATGCCCCCGGTTGAGGTGCCGGTGACTGACAAGCAGCTGTATCTTGGGGCGATCTCCAATGAAGGGCGGATGCTGGTGTTTCCGTTGAGTGAGCTGCCGGAGCTTGCCAAGGGTAAGGGCAACAAGATCATCAGCATTCCGTCCGCAAGAGTTCAGAATCGCGAGGAATACGTCGTCGCGGTGGCGGTGTTCGCCGAAGATGATAGTCTTGAGATTCGCGCCGGCAAGCGCAAGATGGGCTTGCAGTTCAGTGACCTTGAGCACTACCTGGGCGAGCGTGGTCGACGTGGTCACAAATTACCGCGAGGTCTGCAACGGGTGGATGCCATTGAGGTAACGTCGGCTGCCGGTAACGGCACAGAAGAGGAGTCTTCCGACAGTGAGTGAACTGGTCCTGATCAATGTTTCCGGGCGTGACAAGCCCGGTCTCACGTCGGAAATTACCGGGATTATGGGGCAGTACGATGTCCGTATCCTCGATATTGGCCAGGCGGTGATCCATGATCACTTGACGTGGGGCATTCTTATTGAGATCCCCGACGCCTCCAAATCGTCTCCGGTTATCCGTGACTTGTTGTTTCGACTGCATGCTCTTGACCTGCAGGTGCGTTTTGCACCGATCACGGAGGCGGAGTACCAGACCTGGGCAGCCGCCAGGAACCGTGCCTGCTATATCGTTACCTTGCTGTCCCGTGATATCAAGGCCGAACAGATCGCCCGGGTTTCGGCGATCACCGCTCGACATGGCCTGAATATTGATAACATTACCCGGTTATCGGCCCGTCCCTCCCTGAACCCGGCCGAGAATCGGATTGCCTGCGTGGAATTCTCCGTGCGGGGAACACCGTCGGATCTGGAACAGCTCAGAGCGGACTTCCTGCATATTGCCGGTGAAATGAACGTGGATATCGCCTTCCAGGAAGATTCGATCTTCCGTCGCAACCGGCGCCTGGTGGTATTCGATATGGACTCCACCCTGATTGAAGCCGAGGTCATTGACGAGCTCGCTCTTGAAGCGGGTGTCGGCAAGCAGGTCGCGGAGATCACTGAACGCGCCATGCAAGGGGAACTGGATTTCAGCCAGAGCTTTGCCGAGCGCCTGGCTCTGCTCAAAGGGCTGGATGAAGCCGTACTGGAGGGCATTGCCAGCCGCCTGAGGCTGACTGAAGGCGCGGAACATCTGATCAGCCGACTAAAGTCCCTGGGGTATCGCACCGCGATCCTGTCCGGTGGCTTTACCTACTTTGCGCGTCATCTCCAGCGCAAGCTCGGCATCGATTATATCTACGCCAATGAGCTGGAAGTCGAGAATGGTAAAGTCACTGGCCAAGTGTCCGGCCAGATCGTCGACGGTAAGCGCAAGGCTGAACTGTTGCTGGAGATTGCCGAGAGAGAACATATTTCCCGGGAACAGGTAATTGCTGTGGGTGACGGTGCCAACGACCTGCCGATGCTCAGTCAGGCTGGCCTGGGTGTTGCGTTCCGTGCCAAACCCCTGGTCAAGGAGTCGGCCCGGCATTCCATCTCCACCCTGGGGCTGGACGCCATTCTTTTCTTGATTGGCTATCGGGAAAACGAAGAGCATTGATAGTGAATCGATGGGTGGGTCTCCACCCATCGGTCTCTCCTCCGTGGGTGATAAACCACCCAAAGCTTCTTTCTACTCTGAAATAAATCCTTAAAAAACAATGCTGTAAATAGTTGGCTTGCCGGTTGCTTTGATGGGTTTGCCGGAGTCCTGCTCGACTCCGGGATACTCACAACAATGACCAATTGGGGAGCACGCCATGAGCAATCGTCTGAATCACACCTTCATTGCCCTTACCGCCACTGCACTGATGACCGGTTCCGTACTGGCCCAGGACCGGTCCGACTGGCCGGAAAACTTTACCGTTGGCACCGCCAGTCAGGGTGGCACCTATTTCGCCTACGGTTCCGGATGGGCGAACTTCATTGCCGAAAATCTTGGGGTCTCCGGCGGGGCCGAGATTACCGGCGGGCCGGTTCAGAACATGGCACTGGTGCATACCGGTGACCTGGGCTTTGGTCTGGTAACCATGGGGCCTGCCCGGGAAGCTGCCGATGGTAACAGCCCACTGATGCCGGGGATGAAGATGGACAATGTCTGCGCCATGTTCCCCATGTACCAGACGCCTTTCTCCATCACCGTGCTGGCGGATTCCGGTATCACGTCGATCTCTGATATTCCTGATGGTGCCCGCATTGGTTTTGGTCCCGCCGGTTCCACATCGGATTCCTACTTTCCCCGGATGATGGACACCCTGGGTGTGGAATATGAGCGCCGCAACGGCAGTTGGTCCGACCTGGGTGGACAACTCCAGGACGGTCTGATCGATGTGGTGGCCTTCGCTGCCGGTATTCCGATTCCCGCAGTCAGCCAGCTGGAAGTGCAGTCCTCCATCAACATTATCGAATTCAATGACCAGGAACTGCAGGCGGTTACCGATGCCTTCCCGGTGTCGCCTTTCAGCATTCCTGAAAGCACCTACCAGTCCCTGTCGGACGATTCCCAGGCGGTCTCCATGTGGAACTTTGCTACCGCTAACTGTGAGCTGCCTGAAAGCTTCGTGTACGAGATAACCAGGCTGACCATGGAAAACAACGACAAGATGGTGTCGATCCACAAGGCAGCGCGCACCAGTGTCCCGGAAAACTATGTCAACAACACCGTACTGCCCTGGCATCCCGGTGCTGCTCGTTGGTTTACCGAGAACGGCTACGCCATCGAACCTGACATGATCAAGTAATCTCATCCGGGGATCTGCTATGACTACCTCATCTCAACAAAACCAGGCGCCGGGTCCCACTACCGGTGCTGACGATGAACTGCTTGTCCATGGAGTGGATGATGAACCGGTAGAGGCGAACCGTCGTCTCTACCGCCACTGGTTACTCTGGGCGGTGACGCTGTTTGCCATCGCATACTCGGCATTTCACCTGTATACCCTGAATATTTCGCCACTGGAAACCTGGTCATTCCGTATCGTGCATGTGTGTGGCGCTCTGATTCTGGGGTACCTGTTGTTCTCGGGTGCGGCTTTCAGCGAAGGCCGCACTCCCGCTGGCCGGCGCTGGACAACCCTGGCAGCTGGTGTGTTGTTGCTGCCTGCTGTATACGCCCTGGTACAGACTGGGCGGATGTATGAGATGGTGCAGGGTGGTGCCATGCGACTGCCTGTGGAACTCGAGACCTGGCACTTCGGGTGGCCGCTGCTGGCGGCCACCGGTCTTGGGATTATGGTGAGCTGGTTTCATCGCCGTGACCGTGCCCGATTCAGTGTTCCGGATCTGGTGCTGGTGATATGCTCCATTGCAGTCGCCAGCTACCTGCTGGTGGTCTACAACACGCCCATGCGAATGACCACTGGTACGTCCTTTGCGCCGCTGGGAATCTCCTTTGCGGCAGTCGCCGGTACTGCCCTTATCATGGAGATGACCCGCCGGGTGGCCGGGCTTGCCCTGGTGGCCATTGCCCTGATTTTCCTTGGTTATGTATTCGCCGGGCCCTACCTGCCGGGTTTCCTGAGCTATCCGGGGCTTTCCGTTCAGCGTTTCTTCAGCCAGGTATACACCGATGCCGGTGTGTTGGGGCCCACCACTGCGGTGTCCTCCACCTACATCATCCTGTTCATCATCTTTGCGGCCTTTTTGCAGGCGTCGAAAGTGGGTGACTATTTCGTCAATTTTGCCTTTGCGGCAGCAGGGCGCTCCCGGGGTGGTCCTGCCAAGGTTTCCATCTTTGCGTCCGGGCTGATGGGCATGATCAACGGCACCAGCGCAGGCAATGTGGTGTCCACTGGCTCCCTGACGATTCCGTTGATGAAGAAAGTGGGGTATCGCAAGCAGACCGCTGGCGCGGTTGAAGCCGCCGCCTCCACCGGCGGGCAGATCATGCCCCCGATCATGGGTGCTGGCGCCTTCATCATGGCGGAGATTACCGGTATTCCCTATACCGAGATCGCCATTGCGGCCATCATTCCGGCCATTCTGTACTTTGCATCGGTATACTTCATGGTCGACCTGGAGGCCGCAAAAACCGGAATGAGAGGCATGCGCTCCGATGAGCTGCCATCCCTGAAGCGGCTGGCGCGGCAGGCTTACCTGTTTGCTCCCATCCTGATCCTGATCGTCTCCCTGTTCATGGGTTATTCGGTGATTCGGGCCGGTACCCTGGCCATGGCTTCCGCGGTGGTGGTGAGCTGGCTTTCACCTCACAAAATGGGCTTCCGTTCTATCCTCAAGGCACTGGAGTTGTCGGGCATTATGTCGGTGCAGATCATCGTGGTGTGCGCCTGTGCGGGCGTCATCGTCGGGGTGATTTCGCTGACGGGTGTCGGCGCCCGTTTCTCCTCCCTGTTGTTGGGGGTTGCGGAAACCAGTCAGTTGCTGGCTCTGATCTTCGCCATGGGCATCTCGGTGCTGCTGGGCATGGGTATGCCCACCACGGCGGCCTATGCTGTTGCTGCGTCTGTGGTGGCTCCGGGTCTGGTGAAACTGGGCATTGATCCTCTAACGGCGCACTTTTTCGTGTTCTACTTCGCTGTGGTGTCTGCCATTACGCCTCCCGTAGCTCTGGCGTCTTATGCAGCGGCGGGGATCTCCGGGGCCAACGCCATGGGGACGTCGGTGGAGTCGTTCCGAATCGGTCTGGCGGCGTTCATCGTACCGTTTATGTTCTTCTACAACGGTGCCCTGTTGATGGACGCCGGTGTGCTGGATATTGCGCGGGCTCTGATGACCGCCCTGGTGGGCGTCTACCTGCTGTCCTGTGCCGTGCAGGGCTGGCTCCTGCGCAGTCAGGCGGCGACCGTTGTTCGTCTGTTGCTGCTGGTGGCGGCAATGATGATGATTGCCGGTGGGCTGGCTACGGATCTTGGCGGTGTGGCCTTTGCCGTCGCGGCTTTCCTGCTCCAGAAGAAGCAGGCCAGCCCCGGTCTTGCGGCCCGGGTATAACGGTAGGCCGGTCGCTTATGGCTCTTGTCGAAAGCGACCGGCATAATGGCAACCATGACCGAACAACCTGGTTTTCCCGATTGATGATGGCACGTTACTGGTTAATTGGACTGTTCATGATTGCTGCCATCCTGTCCTGGCAGCTGGGGACCTGGTCTGGTTATCAGTTGCTGGAACGGGAGAGTCTCAAGGAAGCGTTCCGCTACGGTCAGTTGGTGGACCGGGAACTCAAGCGCTATCGCCCCATCCCGGGGCTGATGGCCGAACATCCTGCCTTGCGCGAAGCTCTGGATAACCCCGGGGACCCTGGGCGGATTGCCCGTGCCAATCGACAGATGAAGCGTATGGCGGAGATTGTGGGCAGTTCGGATGTGTATCTGATGGACAGCAATGGACTGACCATCTCCGCCAGTAACTACGATCGGGCCGACAGTTTCATTGGTCGCAACTTCGATTATCGCCCCTACTTTTACCAGGCGGTTAACAGCGGCGAGGCGGCCCTGTATTTTGCCCTGGGGTCTACCTCTGACGTCCGCGGTCTGTATTTCTCCTATCCGATCCAGTCTCGAAGCAGGGAAGTGCTGGGCGTGGTTGCCGCTAAAGTTCCGGTGACCGAACTGGAATCTCAATGGCAGCGACCCGCAGCCTTTGCTGATGCGGAAATGGTCGTGCTGGACAGTAACGGGTTCAGCTTCCTTTCCAGCAGACAGGAATGGCTCTATCGCGATTTCAAGCCTGTGGACCATGTTGGCAAGGCGGATCTGGCGCGAGTTCAGAGTCGGTATCCCGGGCAATCCCTGAGCCCGATGGCCATCGAGTACCTCGGGTCCCCGATTGGCGTGTCCGAACGGTCTCGGCGGGTACGCATTCGCGATGGTGATCGCTGGCGGGAATACCTCAGTGTTCACACACCCTTGCCGGAATTGGACTGGGGGCTGGAGGTCATGTTGGGGACGCGTCAGGTGTTGTGGAGCCAGCTGAGCTTCCTGTCGATGGGGCTCGTACTGTATCTGGGCATTGTGCTGACCTGGCTTTATCTCAAGGAGCGCTATCGAAGGGAGAGGGAGCTGGCCCAGCGCGGTGTCCAGCTGGAACGTCGGGTTGCGGAACGCACGGCCGACCTGGAGGCATCCAATCAGAAGCTGCTCATGGAAATCCGGCAGCGGGAAGATGCTGAGAGGGATTTACGGGAAATTCAGCAGGAACTGATCCAGGCGGCCAAGCTGGCGGTACTGGGGCAGATGTCCGCCGGTCTCAACCATGAGATGAACCAGCCACTGACGGCGATTCAGTCCTATGCGCGTAACAGTCAACGGTTCCTGGAGCGTGGCGATACCGAGACCGTCAACGCCAACCTGACGGAAATCCAGACTCTTTGTGGCAAAATGGCGGAATTGACCCGGCAGTTCAAAGTCTTTGCCCGTAAATCCGAGGGGCGTCCCGCCAGTATCGATCTGAGGCAGGCAGTGGATGCCGCGCTCAAGATTGTCCGGGCGCAGGAAAGCAGTGAGGGAGTTGCGGTGCAATGGCAACGTCCTGATTTTCCGGTGTTGTGCCATGGTGACCTGATTCGTATTGAGCAGGTGATGGTTAATCTGATGACCAATGCCCTACATGCTGTGGAAGGCACTTCCGCCCCAGGCATTCTGATTGATATCGAGGATGGTGGGGAGTATTGGCAATGTCGGGTCCGGGATAATGGTCCGGGGCTTCCCGGCAACTCCGAGCAGATCTTTGAGCCGTTCTTTACCACCAAGTCCATGAAGCAGGGGCTTGGGTTGGGGCTGTCCATTTCAAGGCAGATCATGGAGGCCCTGGGCGGCCGCCTGATCGGGCAGAATCGGGAGGATGGACCGGGAGCGGAATTCATCCTGACAGTGAGCAAGCGTGAGGCAGTGGAATGACCAGGCCGGCAGTGGTGTTTATCGACGATGACCCTGACATCCGTCAGGTGATGGCCCAGACGCTGGCCCTGGCCGACATGAAAGTGGTGTGCCACGCCGATGGTGAGTCGGGACTGGCTGATATCGATAGTGACTTCGACGGCGTGGTGTTGTGCGATTACAACATGCCCGATATGGACGGGCTGGCGGTGCTTGAGGCGGTTCGCCAAAGGGATGAGGCGATTCCGGTGATCATTCTGACCGGGCAGGGGGATATCAGCACGGCGGTCAACGCCATGCAGCAGGGCGCTTACGATTTTATCGAAAAGCCGTTTGACCATGATGAGCTGATCGAGCTGCTGCGCCACGCCCAGGAGAAACGTCAGCTGGCGCTGGAAAATCGTCGGCTGAAAGCCCAGTTACGACACCTCGCGAGCCCGGGGCCAAGGCTGCTTGGTGATTCCACGGCCATGCGCCGGGTGCTGGCCACGATTGAACCGGTGATGGCGACCTCTGCCAATGTGTTGCTGAAGGGAGAAACCGGCGCTGGTAAGGATGCCATTGCACGCTTCATTCACGAAAACAGCCCCCGCAGTCAGGAAAAGTTCGTCGCCATCAACTGCGGTGCAGTGCCGGAGAATCTGATCGAGAGTGAGTTGTTTGGTCACGAGGCCGGAGCGTTTACCGGTGCTGATAAGGCTCGGATTGGAAAGTTCGAGTACGCCCATCAGGGCACACTGTTCCTGGATGAAGTGGAAAGCATGCCACAGGCCCTGCAGGTCAAGTTGCTGCGGGTGCTTGAGGAGCGCAAGGTTGAGCGATTGGGGAGTAACCGGCCACTGGATGTGGATGTACGGGTGATCGCGGCTACCAAGGCGGACTTAAAGACGCTTAGTAACGACGGACAGTTCAGGGCAGATCTGTACTATCGTCTTAATGTTGTTCAGGTTGACATTCCGCCACTACGGGACCGCAAGGAAGATATTCCCGTGCTGTTTCATCACTTTGCCCTGGTGGCTGCCGCCCGCCATGACCGTGAAAGTATTCCCATTGGCGCCGCCCAGGCCGCCCGGCTGATGCAGTATGATTGGCCGGGCAATGTCCGTGAGCTGAGGAACCTGGCGGAACGTTACGTGCTGATGGGGCCTGTGGCCCTGGCGGGCAATGACGAGGGCCTGATGCCCAATGTGCCAGGGCAGCAGAGCTTGGCGGAGATGGTGGACGGTTTCGAGCGTTCAGTGATCGCCAGTGCCCTGAATGCCTGTCAGGGGAGTATCAAGGGCACCATGGAGCTGCTCGGATTAGCCAGAAAAACTCTCTACGATAAAATGAAGAAACACGGTCTGGACAAGGCCGAGTTCAGGGAGTGACCCTCAACGGGCAACGGGGATTACTGATCCCCGAAGTCGTAGTTCATTTCTGGCACCGGTGCCTGCAGGTAGTAGCCCTGAATGTAGTTCACCCCGGCCTGCCAGAGCGTGGCCAGTACACCGGCATTCTCAACCAACGGAATGATGGTCAGTTTGCCAGCGCTTTGCAGGCTCTTCACCATCTCCTTGACCCCTTCCTTGGCCTCATCGCTTTTCTGGATTTCTTCGGTGAAGGATCCGTCAATCTTCACGTAGTCCACGTTGATGTGTTTCAGTGTGTTGAACGGGTTCAGGGCACAACCGAACTGACAGATGGAAAGCTTGCAGTGCAGTTCGTGAATGGCCTTGGAGAAGTCCTTGGCCTGCTTCATGTAATTGTTGGCGTCTCCCTCGCGGATCTGGAAAATCAGCGAGTCGCCGGGCAACCTGGCAGCCTTGAGGGCAACACTCAGCCAGGAAGTGAAGGTCTTGTCTTCCAGGGTTTCTGCGGTAATGTTCAGGAACAATCGGGTATCGTGGCCCCGGGAACGGTGGCTGGAAAGCTGCTTGATGGTTTGCAGAATCACCCACCGGTCAATCTTGATCGACATGTCGGTAGGTCCGACCGGTGGCAGGAAATCGTAGGGCGAGACTTCCTCGCCATCCTTGTCCAGCATCCTCACGAAGGCTTCGTAGTGTTCCTCGCCTTCTCCCCTCAGGTTGATGATGGGCTGGAACAGCAGGCGGAAACGATTCTCATCCAGAGCCTTCTGAATCGCTTCTGCCGAATTGGTGTCGTCCAGGGCTTCGTAGTCGGTCGGATTGTAAATCAGTACACCGTTGCCCTGCTCGTGGCCATCTTTCTTCTTGAGTTCGGCCGAGGCCGTATGGGCGCGCCCAAGGACGTCCGGTGCTTTCGGAGAGTTCTCGGTCACCGCTGCCACACCAATGCTCAGTGTCACCGGGACCGTTCGACCGTTGATATCAAACAAGTGATTTTCTACGGTTCTGCAAAGCTCTTCACACTGGCTGGCCAGCTCTTTTTCGTCGCCGGGCTGGCATAGCAGGCAGAAGGCATCGTCACTCAAACGGGCCAATGTTGCGCCCTCGGGGGCATGCTCCCGCAATATGTTGGACAGGTCGCCAAGCAGAAGATCCGCGCCGGCAATGCCAACCCGGCCCTTCAGGCTCATGAAATTGTCCAGCGCAATATAGGCGAGGGCGCCACTTTCGTTGTTCTTGCCGGCCAAGGCGACGGCCTGACCCAGGGCGTCCATCAGGTATTGCCGGTTATACAGGCCAGTGAGCAAATCCTGACTGCTTATCTGGCGCAGTTTTTCTTCCAGCTCAGCATCGCTGTGTTCTGGCTGGAGTACGATCTGGGTACACGCCTCGCCGTCGTATGTGGCCGACGATACCGACATGACAACGTTCAGTTCGTGGTCATCGCTGCGACGGGCGACACAGGTCAGGGTCATGCCGTCTTTGCCGCTTTCGGCAAAGGACTTCATGAACTCTTTGTACCGGTCCTGGCTATCCGGGGTCAGGGTATCGAGAACGGGAATGCAGATCAGTTCATCAATATCTTCGTGGCCGAGGAACTCCAGGTAGGACTGGTTGGCGTAGATGTGCATGCCGTCATTGATGTAGGCGATGGCATCCTTTGAGCTTTCAAGTAACAGCTGGCAGCGCTGTTCGGCTTCTCTGAGGTGTGATTCCAGAACCCGCCGGCGTCGCCTTTCGTCCAGCGCCGCCAGTTCCCGGTTGACCACGAGAACCAGTTGGTCAGTATATTCAAACGGCACGGTATCCTGGGCACCCGCACGCATCATCGAAACGGTTCGGTCCCTGTCGTATTCGCCGGTTAAAAGCACGAAGGGAATATCCTTGTCCATGCGGCGAATCATCGCCAGCGCGTCGTCTGCGCGGAACTCCTGATCGATATCACGGGCCAGTAACAAGTCCCAGCTACCGCTTTTCAGTGCTTCTTCCAGGTCTTCCTCGGAAGTAATTCGGTGAGCCCTGGTGGCTTTTCCGGAATTCCTCAACAGGCTGATCAGAGACTCAGCGTCATTTTGTGAGGGATCAAGAATCAGAAGGTGTACGGTGGCGTTCTTTTTCTGCATTCGTCAGACGTCTCGTGATACGCATGTACGGTGCCTCCCCGTCGATGGCACCCGAGGTGCTGAAGCTACAGGGAGGGCCACAGAGAGTCAAATTCATCCTCATTCGTGCCAGCCTGAGACCGCGCCGTGCCGGTGCTTAAGGCACTGCTATTCTGCAATTTCAGCTCAAACTGGCTGATACTGCCAGTGGCGGCCAGCTTTCGCGACAACTGGCCATTATCCTCGCGCCCGTCGTGAAGCAGTGATATACGGCTGCCAGCCTGAAAAGGCAGCTTCGGTGTAATCAGTGTCGCAGCCTGATTGACTACGCTGATTTCCGGCAACAACAATCCTCGGAGGTATTCGCTGCTGGCGCCGACTTTCTGGATGAGGCGAACACCGCAGGGGGCGGCGCTCGGCGCCAGTAGCTCGATGCCTATCTGTGTGCCCTTGTGCTTGATCTGACGAATCCAGCGTACCACGGCTATGCTCCAGGGGTGACTGGCGTGTTCCCTGACTCCGAGAATTTCGCCGGTCTGCAGCGTTGGGGGCACGTTGCTTTCCCAGGCAGCGCAATACCCCCCGGGACTGCTGTTTACGAGCAGGGCCTGGTGTGACGGTGGCCGTTGCTTCTTGCCGGTATCGTATTGAGGTAACTTGCCGGCACTGTTACGGAAATTGATCGGCGTATCGGAGGAGCTGGATCGATCTTCCAACGGGGCTGCGTCGTGTGCTTGAGCCCAGACATCCTCATTCGGGCGAGATGATGGCGAGGTGAAGGGGTTGGAAGTGTCATGCTGTCCGCTGTCATTGCCTCTGACGAATTCATGAAACTGTTTTTCACCGGCAACATAATAATGCGTGGCAGTCAGTCCAACACTGATCTCCAGCTTACCTTGGCTGGAGATGCGGTTGAAGTTGCGTTTGGCAAGAATGCCCAACGCCTGACTCAGGTGAGTCAACATGGTTTCGTTGGTTCTTGGAGGCAATTTCAGACCGCTTTTGTCCTGACCCCGCGCGAGTCCTGCCTGGAGTGCCTCTGACAGCATTTGCGACAGTTCAACGGTGTCAAAACCGAAGGTGTCACCATCAGGACCTTGTTCCAGAAGGCTTCGGTAGATCGGCGGGCTGTCTTGCTCCATGTTGACCGCGAACAGGCTGTCATCGCCGATGTCGGGGCCGCAGCGGACATGCTCCGTCCAGGTTTCAAACAACTCGTAGCTCTGTAGTAACTCGTTTTGTCGTAGCTGATTCGGACGTGCACAGCCCAATAGCAGGACGCGTTTGTAGGCATCTTCGACGGTACTGCTATGGCGGTGCGTCAGAGTGTTATCGTCAATGTCGATGCCGGCCAGTTTGTTGCGATAGGCAAAACGGAACAGCCGGTGACATTCCAGCCAGCTGTGCGGAGGGCTGGGACAGTAGAGCTGGTGGGCGCGAAGGATGGTGGCCGCCAACTCGGAGATTGCACGATGCACCGACAGGGCAACCGCTTTACGATTCTTGTCCAGGCTGCTGCTGTCCAGGAGTTCCTGTATGCACAGCTTATAGCCGCCAGCGGAGTGGAGCTGCAATGCCTGGGAAAGATTCGCGATCTTGCGCTGCTTTTCTGGTAGTGCCACTGACAGGCCAAGATAGTGGCGTGACAGTTCGGTACACACAAAGTGAATCTTTGGTCTCAGCATTTCCAGGAACTGCAGGCGCTGCTGGGGAGCAATAAAGAGATGATTCAACTCGATGATGGCATGGTACAGCTGGCGTGATGCTTCACCAATATTCGCCATCGGTAACTGGCTGACCCAGTTCCGGAAGGCTTTGGGAGAAGTCTCGCAAAACGAGAGGCTCGCCGTTCTTTGTTCGGGAACACGGAGTTCGGGTTTCAGAATCGTTCCTTCCATTCTTTTGCGCCAAGTTATACCAAGTTCTTGAACTGTAAAATAGCAAAGGTGGAACAGAAAGCGAGAAGTTCACGAGTTGACAAACTTTCACAAGTGATATCAGGCCAACTGCGCACCCGAGCCGGGTGTCATGCGAACAGGTCGATGGGCGTTTTTCCCGTTTTTCCGGGCACCTCTCGCACCAGTCTGGGAACCAGGAATCCGGGTAACATTGCCAGCAGGTTTCGCACAAGCTCTCGTGCCCGGTCGTCGGTGACGTCAAAGTGGTGCGCACCGGCAACCGGATCGAAGGCGTGAAGGTAGTAGGGTAGCACGCCTGCGTCAAATAGCCGTTCGCTGAGTTCGCAAAGCACGTCCGCGTTGTCGTTGACCCCCTTCAGGATGACGCTCTGGTTGAGCAGAGTGACGCCGGCTGACCGCAATTGGCCAAGCACCTGGCGGGTTTGCAGGTCCAGTTCCGCGGGGTGGTTAACGTGGAGTACCATCACGGCCTGCAAGCGCGTCCTCGAAAGCCAGGCCAGCAGGGAGTCGCACACCCGCTGGGGGATCACCACCGGTAACCGGGTGTGAATGCGCAGTCGTCGAATGTGGGGGATGGTGCTGATGGATTCTGCCCAGGCGGCGAGTAGCCTGTCATTGACGGCCAGGGGGTCCCCGCCACTGAAGATGACTTCATTTATTTCGCTGTCCCGGGCCAGGGTGTCGATGACATGGGCCCGGTCCGCAGCCGATAAACGGTGTTCTTCATAGGGGAAGTGGCGGCGGAAGCAGTAGCGGCAGTTAATGGCGCATTGTCCGGTCACCATCAGCAGTGCCCGACTGCGGTACTTGCGGATCAACCCCGTGGCTTTCAGGGCGCCGGACTCCTGTAGGGGATCGGAAACGTAGCCTTCCACAGGCTCGTTCTCCGCGGTTAGCGGAAGCACCTGACGTAATAGCGGGTCGTGGGGATTTCCCCGGGTTATCCGGCTCAGATAGGGTTCCGGTACCCGAACCGGAAACAGCCGGTGGCCTTGTCTGGCGCCAGCCAGCCATTGTTCCGGATCCAGATCCAGCCGTTCGAGCAGTTGCTCCGGGCTGGTTATGGACTCCGAAAGCAGTTGTTGCCAGCTGCGGGAGTCGTTATCGGCCAGCCGGGCTTCTATACGGGTGGGGGTTCGCTGTATCATAGCGACCCTTGATTTTTTAATTGCATCTTTTCGGGTGAACATTTCATGGCTTCATATTCTACCAACGAATTTCGCAGCGGTCTTAAGGTTTTGCTGGATGGTGACCCCTGCGTAATTCTTGAGAACGAATTCGTAAAGCCGGGTAAAGGTCAGGCCTTTAACCGGGTAAAACTCCGTAACCTGATGAGCAACCGGGTGTGGGAACGCACTTTCAAGTCCGGCGAAAGTCTGGAAGCGGCTGACGTCATGGATCAGGATATGGAGTATCTGTACACCGACGGTGAATTCTGGCATTTCATGCTGACCGACGGCTCCTTTGAACAGTTTCCTGCCGATGCCAAGGCTGTAGGCGATACTGTGAAGTGGCTGAAAGAGCAGGATGTGTATACGGTCACCCTGTACAACGGAGCGCCGCTGTCTGTTACACCACCAAACTTTGTCGAGCTCGAAGTCGTGGATACGGATCCCGGCATGAAAGGCGATACCGCCCAGGGTGGGTCCAAGCCGGCTACCCTGTCTACCGGTGCTGTAGTTAACGTGCCGCTGTTCATTACCATCGGTGAAGTGCTGAAAGTTGATACCCGCTCCGGTGAGTACGTCAACCGCGTCAAGAGCAGCTGACGGCTGTTGTTGTGATCGACGCGTTAGAGTGGCAGCCATCGGCTTCGCTAAGCGCCCTCAAAAGCCGCGCAGACCAGCTTGCCTGGGTGCGCGGTTTTTTTGCGCAAAGGGGCGTGCTGGAAGTGGAAACGCCGGTGCTGGGTCGTCACGGTGTGACGGATCCTAATCTGGACGGTATTTACGCCAATTCTTCTGCCCTGGCGGGCGGTGCCGCCGGGGGGTGGCTCCAGACCTCACCGGAATATCACATGAAGCGCTTGCTGGCTGCTGGCTCCGGAGCCATTTTCCAGATCTCCAAAGTGTTTCGGGACGGTGAGCGCGGACGTCGTCACAATCCGGAATTTTCCATGCTGGAGTGGTACCGGCCGGGGTATACGGACAGCGAGCTGATGGCGGAAGTGGGCGATCTGGTGTGCGGCTGGCTGGGGTGTGCTCAGCCCGGGGTGATGAGTTATCGGAATGCTTTATACCAGTATGCCGGACTGGACCCCTTCCTGGCTTCCGATCGGGAGTTGACGCGCCGCTGCGAGGCCTGGTTGGAGCCGGAGCAAGCCATGACGCTGGGGCGTGACGGCTGCCTGGATCTGTTGATGAGCTATCTGGTGGAGCCGGCCCTGGCGGAACATGGTCCGGTGTTTATCACCGGCTACCCGGAATCCCAGGCCGCACTGGCCAGGGTCAGTGAGCGTGATGGAGTGCGCCAGGCGCATCGCTTTGAGCTGTATGTTCAGGGGATTGAGTTGTGCAATGGCTATTGGGAGCTGACCGAGCCGGCTGAGCAGAGCCGACGGTTTGCCGTTGACAATCAGGTCCGGCGTCAGTCGGGGAAACCCGAGATGGCGATTGATACGGCTTTCCTGGAGGCTTTAAAGGCGGGGATTCCGGAATGTTCCGGTGTCGCGCTTGGGCTGGATCGACTCTTGATGCTGAAGCTGGGAACCAGTGATATCGCCGATGTTCTCGCCTTCCCTTTTGAGCGGGCCTGACAGCCCCTGGCGATGTGCCGGGGCTGTCTGAGGCCTGATCAGGCGATGGTGCCGAAGGCTTCCCCCATTCTGACGGTTTTCTCCGGCACCTCGTCTTCATTCCACGTGACCGAGCCTTTCGGCATCATCAGCACCACGGTTGAGCCCAAGCGGAAGCGGCCCATTTCCTGACCTTTCTCGAATTGAATGTCCGGTTGGTCACCATCGTAACGGGTGGATGTGATCAGCCCGGTTCCGGGCGCCACGACACCGCTCCAGGTGGTTTCAACGCTGCCGACAATCATCGCTCCAACCAATACCATCGCCATCGGGCCGGCATCGGTGTCGAAAATACAGGCCACGCGTTCGTTCCTGGCAAAGAGATTGGGCACGTTTTCGGCAGTGACCGGGTTTACGGAAAACAACTTGCCGGGGATGTACACCATTTCCCGGAGCTTGCCAGCGAGGGGCATGTGGATCCGGTGGTAGTCCTTGGGCGAGAGGTAGATGGTGGCGAATTCGCCTTCTGCAAACTCTGCAGCCCGCTGTTCGTCGCCCCCGAGCAGTTCCGTCAGGCTGAAGGACTGGCCTTTGGCCTGAAATACCCGGTCACCGGTGACCTGTCCGAGCTGGCTTATGGCGCCGTCCACCGGGCTGACCAGTACCGAGTCCCTGCTGTCCACCGGGCGCACGCCTGGCTTCAGGGCGCGCGTGAAAAAGGCGTTAAAGCTTGGATACGCTTCCGGGTTTGATTCCGCCGCTTCGCTCATGTTTACGCCATAGCGGCCGATAAACCATCGAACAACGCGGTTCTTGAGCGCCGGCGTGCGGTCATAGTCCGCCAGGCGACCTGCCAGCCGTGAAACAGCCAGCTGGGGTGTAATGTACTGGCTTAAAACGAAGAGCTTGTTGAACATTAAATGGGATCCTTTGCGCTCGAAGGCGCGAAGTTTACCAAATACAGCGGCTTGTATAGAAATTGTTTCACAGCTTCGCGGTTCAAGCCGGCCCTTGCTATTATCAGCACTGATTCGGTGGTGCGATTACGATAATAATTTCCCGATACCTATTACATAAGGCGTTCTCTCTTCCCATGTTGCTTATTATCGGTGCGGTCATAGTAGTTGCGAGTGTTCTCGGTGGGTACATCCTGCACGGCGGGAACCTGATGGTGCTGTGGCAGCCCACCGAGATCCTGATTATCGGTGGAGCGGCTGTCGGCTCCTTTATTATCGCGAATCCGATGCACACCGTTAAAGAGGTGTTTCAGGGAGTCATGCGCCTGTTGACAGGCTCTCCGTACAATAAGGCGTTCTATATGGATCTCCTGAGCCTTTTGTACGACATCTTCGACAAGTCCCGCAAACAGGGTGTCATGGCTATCGAGGAGGACATCGATAACCCCGAGTCCAGCCAGATCTTTTCCCGCTACCCGGCGATCATGAAGTCCAGCCATTTATTGGCGTTTGTGACCGACTACCTGCGCATCATCAGTTCCGGCAACATGGCCACCCATGAACTCGAAGGCATGATGGAAAATGAGATCGATAGCCGTCAGCACGAACTGGAAGAGCCGGTGCATGCGGTCAATAAAATAGCTGATGCCTTGCCCGGCCTGGGTATCGTGGCGGCGGTACTGGGTATCGTGATTACCATGAACTTCCTGTCTGAAGGGCCAGAAAAAATTGGTCTCAGCGTGGCTGCGGCACTGGTGGGTACCTTCCTCGGGATCTGGATGGGGTATGGCTTTGTTGGCCCAACCTCCATCGCCCTTGAGCACGCCGTCAAGTACGAGCTGAAAGCGTATGAGTGTGTGAAAGCGTCAGTTGTGGCAACGGTCTCTGGTCAGGCGCCGCAAATGGCGATCGAATTTGGCCGCAAAGCGTTGCCAACGGACAAGCGCCCGGGATTCCAGGAGCTTAACGACCACGTTCGGTCGAAGTAGGGCCAGCCAGGGGCTGTTGGAGCAGGTTTGTGGAAGAACAACCGATCATTGTAAAGCGTAAAAAGAAGGTTGCCGGTGGTCACCATGGTGGCTCCTGGAAGGTTGCCTTCGCGGACTTCGCGACGGCGATGATGGCGTTCTTCCTGGTGCTGTGGTTAACCGCCACCGCTTCTCCTGAGCAAAAGCGGGCGGTGGAAGGCTACTTCAAGGATCCGGTGGGATTTACCGAGGGTGGCTCACCAAATCCGGTTGATCTCGAAGGCAGTGCCTCGGTGGTCAATGAAAGTACTGTGGATATCGAAAGGAGCGATATTCAGATCGAAGACCAGGTGGTGGAAGAGCTGGCGGAAACCCTTGAGCAACGCAAGATGGAAGAGTTGTTTCAGGAGCTCCAGGACCGCATAGAGCAAAGCGAAACACTGCAGGAGTTCAAGGATCAGCTGCTGATTGATATTACCAGTGAGGGTCTGCGTATCCAGATTGTGGATCGCTCTCAGCGCCCGATGTTTGACAGTGGTCGGGCCGAGCTCAAGTACTACTCCCAGGATATTCTGTTCGAACTGGCCAAACCCCTTGGGGCGGTCAGCAACAAACTGAGTATTACCGGTCATACCGATGCCACGCCATTCAATGGGCGCCCGGGCTACACCAACTGGGAATTGTCCGCGGATCGCGCCAATACCGCTCGCCGGGCTCTGGTTGCCGGTGGGGTTGGTTCAGGTCAGATTGCCCGTGTGGTCGGTTTGAGTGATTCCGTGCTGTTTGATAAGGACGACCCCACTGCGCCGGTGAATCGCCGCATTTCGATTATTGTCCTCAACAAGAAAGCGGCGCAAGGTATCCAGAACAATGCGGGGAGTGGTGATGAGCCCCTGATTGACCTGACCCGGCCAACGGAAGCAGAACAGGACGAGGCGATGGAAACCCTCAAGCAGGGTGACTGGATGCGTGAGCAGGAAGAGCCCGCCGAGGGCGAACTCAACTGGTAAGGGTAAGTCGGGTCAGTCCAGCTTGAGACCCCGTGACTGCTGTTCCGCCATGTCCTTGAGGATGCGATGGAAGCTCTTCAGGCGAGGATAGCTGATGCGTCCATCCTCGGCAGCCACGTCAATGGCGCAGCCGGGATCGCCCAGATGGCGGCAGTTGCGGAAACGACAGTGTCCGATCAGGTCGCGGATTTCCCGAAACCCGTATTCAATCTCCTGCGGCGTCATATGCCAGAGCCCAAACTCCCGGATGCCCGGGGAATCAATCAAGTCACCACCGATGGCAAGGTGGAACAGTTTGGCGGTCGTCGTGGTATGGGTGCCCTTTCCCGTGCTCTCCGACAGCGCCCCGACCCTGAGCGACTCATCCGGCAGCAAGGTCTGGATAATGGACGACTTTCCAACGCCTGACTGACCCACAAAAACGCTGGTCTGATCCCGGACAAGAGCCTCCACCTGCGGTGACGGCGTGCTTCCGGATGCCGTTGCGGACGTGCGAACCACCTGATACCCCAGTGCCTCGTAGCGCGCCAGTAGTTCATCGATATCCTGACGGTTCTGGTCGGTCAGAAGATCGGTCTTGTTCAGCAGGATCACCACCGGAATGTCGGTGCTCTCGGCCGCCACCAGATACCGGTCAATCAGGTTGTCATGGGGCTCCGGCTCCGAAGCGATCACCAGAATAATGTGATCGATATTCGCCGCCACCGGTTTCAGAGCACCGAAGTTGTCCGGGCGCTGCAGCAGGTTGGTGCGATCACAGCGGGCAACGATGACTCCGGTTTCGCTCTTGCCGGGCCGCCAGATAACTTTGTCACCGGTGACCAGGCTGTCGATGTTGGCGCGCACAAAACAGCGCACCACCTGACCCTGGTGTTCGCCTTCCAGCGCTTCCACATCCAGCTGCTGACCGTAGTGAGCAATAATCAGCCCCTGCTGCTCAGGGCCCAGCTCACCGGCTTCCGTCAGTTCCTCAATGGCCTTCTCCTTTCGGGAAACCCGCGCCGTCCGTTCCGCCTGGATTTTCTTGATGCGCCATTGCTGCTGTTTGTTCAGTCGCCGTTTAGCCATGAAGTAATTTCTGGATTCTTGATGAAGGGTGGTATTTGCTGTGACATCATACGCTAACCTGAGGATCGCAGCCCGCACGATTGGCATCAACCTCTGAGAATTTATCTGACTTTACGGGCACTGGCGGGTGCCACGCTCCGGGACACGCTACAAGCACATCCCTGTGCGCTTGATCTCCGGCCATCCATGGCCTCCGACAGTCCCGGACCGTGACACCCGCCAGCACCCTGCACCAAACCGACAGTTTTGAGGAATTACGCATGGCGGACGTGAATAACCTGGTATGGATTGATCTGGAAATGACCGGTCTGGATCCGGAAAAGGAACGAATTATCGAGATGGCAACCATCGTCACCGACTCGGAGCTGAACGTGGTGGCCGAAGGCCCGGTGATTGCCATCCATCAGTCAGATAGCCTGCTCGACGCCATGGATGAATGGTGCACCAAAACTCATGGAGAGAACGGTCTCACCCAGCGGGTGAAAGACAGCAAGGTCTCCGAACGCGAAGCAGAACTGGAAACCCTTGAGTTCCTGAAGCAGTATCTGGAGCCCGGCAAGTCACCACTGTGTGGCAATAGCATCGGCCAGGATCGGCGCTTTCTGGTGAAATACATGCCGGAACTGGAAGGCTTCTTCCATTACCGGAATCTGGATGTCAGCACTATCAAGGAACTGGCGCGGCGCTGGCGGCCGGATGTGCTGGCCGGTGTGCAGAAGAAGGGCAGTCATCTGGCGCTGGATGATATTCGGGACTCCATCAACGAGCTGCGCCACTACCGGGAAAACTTCTTCAAATTATAAGCCGTGCTGCCTCAGGGCCCATTGGACGTGTTCCCGCACCAAGTCTGATGGGTAGTCGGCACGCTTCTTCAGGGCCTCGATCACCGGGATGGTTGAGGGCGCATTGCCGAGGCCGACCGCCAGGTTGCGGAGCCAGCCTTCGTAGCCGGTACGGCGAATGGCCGAACCCTCGGTGCGTTTCAGGAACTGTTCCTCCGTCCACATAAACAGCTCGGCAAGTTCGCTGTTGTTCAGGCCGTGCCGCGGCTGGAAGTCGGGTTCGCGGGTGGGTTTGCTGAATTTGTTCCAGGGGCAGACCAACTGACAGTCGTCGCAGCCGAACACCCGGTTGCCCATCAGCGGGCGCAGCTCTTCGGGGATGCTACCCTTGAGTTCGATGGTCAGGTAACTGATGCACCGGCGGGCGTCCAGCAGGTGAGGGCCCTTGAAAGCGTCTGTCGGGCAGAGGTCCAGGCAGGCGCTGCAGCTGCCGCAGTGATCGGCTTCAAACGGCTCGTCCACCGGCAGCGGGGCGCTGGTGAAGATTTCTCCCAGGAAAAAAAACGAACCGGCCTTGGGATGAATAACCATATTGTTCTTGCCAATCCAGCCCAGGCCCGCGCGTTGGGCCAGGGCCCTTTCCAGTACCGGTGCGCTGTCCACGAACGCGCGGTAATCGTGGCCGCTGACCGCCTCGTCAATGCGTTTGGCCAAGGTGGCCAGGCGCTTTCGCATCAATTTATGGTAGTCCCGACCCAGTGCGTAGCGGGTGACGTAGGCTTTTTCCCGGTTAGTAAGCGCTTCTTTCGGGCTGTCCGGTGATGCCAGGTAATCCAGGCGTACGGAAATCACCCGCAGGGTCCCGGGCACCAGGGATGTGGGCGTATAGCGCTTGTCGCCATGGTCTCCCATGTACGTCATTTCGCCATGGTAGCCTTTTGCCAGCCAGCTCTTGAGACGCTCACCATGGATGCCAGTATCCGGCAAGGTTATGCCCGCGTCACTGAAACCCAGTTCCCGTGCCCAGGAGCGAATGGATTCCGGCAGGTTTTCAATCACAGTGGTTGGTTTTGCGGTCATTTCCATGGGATCAGGGTGAACGTACGGAATTTTAATCTGATTAAGTTATGACCTTTTTCTCTGTTTTGCTATTCTTTACAGGTATCTGGCCAATTTTCTTAAACTGATTTCTTTAGCTGGAGCGCGGGTGCATGCCCCTGTCTGATCTACACAGTCTACCAGAAGACCTGTATTCCGCAGATGCCGTGCGGGAGATCGATCGTTATGTGATTGATGAAAAAGGGGTTAATGGTTTCGATCTGATGCAGGCGGCAGCGGCCTCGGTTTTTCGTCGGTTGGTGAAACGGTGGCCTGAGCCAGGCCGGATTCTGGTGCTGTGTGGTGCTGGAAATAATGGCGGCGATGGTTATCTGGTGGCTGCCGCTGCCAAACGACACGGTCTGGATGTGAACTGTGTAGCTGTAGCTCCGGTCAGGAAGCTGTCGGGCGATGCCCGTCTGGCCTGGCAGAAAGCAAAACAGGATGGGGTTGGTATTGTCGCGTGTGCCGGTATGGCTCCGGATGAACTGGATGCCCTGTTTGGATCAGCAAATCTGCTTGTGGACGCCATGCTGGGTACCGGCGTTACTGGAGCGCCGCGGGAGCCGTTTGCGGAGATGATCCGCCGCTGTGAGTCTGCCCGCGTACCCGTTGTTGCGGTGGATCTGCCATCGGGGCTGGACGCGACAACAGGCGCGGCAGCAGGGGATGTGATCCGGGCGGATATGACGGTCACCTTTATCGGTTTGAAGGCGGGCCTGTTTACCGGGCACGGACCGGAAGCCTGCGGTGACATCTGTTTCGAGTCACTGGAAACGGAGCCGTGGCTGGAGGGCTGTGGACAGCAGCCCCTGGCGCTCCGTGCTGACTGGGCCTCCGTGTCGACTTCCTTGCCGCGTCGGCCAGTTACTGCCCATAAGGGGCGTTTTGGTCACGTGTTGATAGTAGCTGGTGATAGGGGGTTTGGGGGTGCGGGAATTCTGGCTGCCGAAGCGGCTTCCCGTGCTGGTGCGGGGCTGGTCACCCTGGCGACGCGTCCTGAGTATGTTGCACCGGCCCTGGCACGTTGCCCGTCGATTATGGTTCAGGGGCTGATCCATGGCTCAGAACTGCCTGCTTTGCTGGATGTTGCTGATGTGGTCGTATGCGGCCCGGGCATTGGCCGGAGTGCCTGGGGGCAGCAAATGCTCGAGCAGGTGGTGGCCAGTGGCAGGCCCAGGGTTTTGGATGCCGATGCGTTGAATCTGATGGCTTCCCGGGTTGCGGTAAAGGACGATGACCATATCCTGACGCCTCATCCGGGTGAAGCCGCGCGGTTGCTTAACTGTGAGGTAGCTGAAATCGAAGTGGACAGGATCAAGGCTGCCGACCGATTGTGTCAGGTGTTTGGTGGGACGGTGTTGCTCAAGGGCGCAGGTACCGTCATCGCATCAGGAGTGGAAGTGCCCCGGATCGTTTCTGGCAGTAATCCGGGCATGGCGACGGGAGGCATGGGGGACGTGCTTTCAGGTATCATTGGCGCTCTGTACGGGCAGCTGGGTAACCCACTACACGCTGCCAGCATTGGGGCCTGCCTGCATTTGGCAGCAGCCAATCTTGCCGCCCGGAGTAAGGGTTTTATGGGGCTGTTGCCGGGCGATGTGATTGATGCCGTGCCGTCGGTATTGGCAGAAACCGAAAGGAAGCGTGGCAGCTTGCAAGCGATAGAGTCGGGAACGTAATGCAATCTGATCAACAGGAATTCCACATCTTTCTGGCTGATGAAGCCGCCACAGAGGCCCTGGGTGGGCAGCTGGCAAAAGCGGTCGTGGGTGCCGGGCATGGAGGGACCCTATTCCTGAAGGGCAACCTGGGGATGGGCAAAACCACGCTGAGCCGGGGTTTCATGAGAGGGCTGGGGCATGAAGGGGCGGTCAAGAGCCCGACATACACCCTGGTGGAGCCCTACGAACACCTCCAGCCGGCGGCATACCATTTCGATCTCTACCGGCTGGGTGATCCGGAAGAATTGGAATACATGGGGATTCGGGATTATTTCGAGGGTGGCAATGCCTGCCTGATCGAGTGGCCGGAAAGAGGGCGGGGCGTTTTGCCTCAAGCAGACCTTGTGATCTCCCTTGAGCGGGATGGCGAGGGGCGTTCAGCGAGGCTGGTGCCAGGAACGAAGAACGGTGAGTCACTGTTGGCGATGCTACAGGATGCTGGCAACAAGCGATCCGAAGCAGTTTCGGGTCAGGACAAGCGCAGGTGAGCAGTATGACAATCATCAGAACACTAAGAACCTTCATGACAACCGGCATGCTTGCCATGCTGGTGATCTGGCCGGTAGCTGCTCTGGCGGGCAAAGACGTGGAAAGTGTGCGTATCTGGCCGGCACCTGACCATACAAGGCTGGTGCTGGATATCGCGGGTAAGGTGGAGCACAACGTGTTTTCATTGTCAGGACCTTCAAGGTTGGTGATCGATATGAAGGATGTCACCCTGAAGGCCGATTTTTCTGCGCTGGACCTGTCCGGGAGCCCGATTCAGAGGATTCGGAGCGCCCCCCGCAACGGTAATGACCTGCGGGTCGTGCTGGACCTGAAAAGCGAAATCAAGCCCCGCAGTTTCCAGCTGGAGCCCAATCAGCAGTATGGTCATCGTCTGGTGGTGGACCTGATCGATGAAGGCGGACTGAAGGTGCAGAAACCCGCCAAGCCCACCGTTACCGATAACGCCAATGGCAAACGGGATGTCATCGTGGTGATTGATGCAGGCCATGGTGGTGAGGATCCGGGGGCGATCGGCCCGAGAGGGACTCGCGAGAAGGACGTTGTGTTGTCCATGGCGAAAACCCTGCAGCGGATCATTGACGGGAAACCCGGCTTCACGGCCAAGCTGACACGCACGGGCGATTATTACATCGACCTTCGCAGCCGGACCCTGCTCGCCAGGAAGCACAATGCGGACCTGTTTGTATCGGTCCATGCTGATGCTTTCAGAACGCCGCAACCTCGGGGAGCCTCGGTGTTTGCGTTGTCCAAACGCGGCGCAACCAGTGAATCCGCACGCTGGCTCGCTCAGAGCGAAAACCGCTCCGACCTGATTGGTGGTGCCGGCGGAGTGTCGTTGAACGGCCGGGATGAAATGCTGGCGGGTGTGCTTCTGGACCTGTCCATGACCGCCAGTATTAACTCCAGTCTGGGAATCGGTAGTTCAATTCTTGGTAAGCTCGGGAATGTCACCAAGCTGCACAAGCGTGGCGTAGAGCAGGCAGCCTTCGTGGTGCTGAAGTCGCCGGATATCCCGTCACTGCTGGTGGAGGCGGGTTTTATATCCAACCCGCAGGAAGAGAGGAACCTGGCCAGCTCATCCTATCAGCGCAAACTGGCCAATGCCGTTTTCGACGGTATTTACGACTATTTCTCAGACACGCCTCCGCCGGGAACGCTACTGGCCGCGCAGAAATCGAGCAGGCAGGGCGGTAACTCGGTGAGTCAGTACAGGATTCGGCGTGGCGATACCCTGTCAGATCTGGCGCGGGAGAACCAGATTTCTGTTAACGAGTTGATGCGATTTAACGGCCTGAACAACGACCGTGTTATGGTAGGGCAAACCATTCGTATTCCCGCTTCCTGAACAAGAGGTTTTTCCGAAACATGCCCGCCATACGATTGCTGTCTCCACGGCTTGCGAACCAGATTGCCGCAGGCGAAGTGGTGGAGCGCCCCGCTTCTGTCGTCAAGGAACTGGTGGAAAACGCCCTCGATGCCGGCGCCAACCGGGTTGATATCGATGTAGAGCAGGGTGGCGTGAAGCTGATTCGGGTGCGGGACGATGGATTCGGTATCGGTGAAGCCGATTTACCCCTGGCGCTCAGTCGCCACGCGACCAGCAAGATCGAGAGCCTGGATGACCTGGAGGCAGTCGCCTCCTTGGGATTTCGTGGTGAGGCCCTGGCCAGTATCAGTTCCGTATCCCGGCTTGCCCTGACGTCCCGTACGGAAGCGCAGGAAGCGGCATCCCGTGTTGAAGTGGAAGGTCGTGACATGGACGCCCGGATTTCACCCGCTGCCCACCCGGTTGGCACCACCGTAGAAGTGCGGGATCTGTTCTTCAATACGCCTGCCCGACGCAAATTTCTGCGAACTGAAAAAACCGAGTTCAATCACGTCGAGGAGTGCGTTCGGCGGCAGGCACTGAGCCGGTTTGATGCCGGATTTACCTTGCGCCACAACCAGCGAGTGGTTCAGAGCCTGCGTCCGGCGGAGAATCCCCTGGATCGGGAGCGCCGTATTGGTTCCCTGTGCGGGCAGCAGTTCATTGATAATGCCGTGGTGATTGATGCCGAGGCTACCGGGCTACGCCTCTGGGGCTGGGTCGCCCTGCCGACTTTTTCACGCAGTCAGGCGGACCTGCAGTACTTTTTCGTTAATGGCCGGGTCATTCGTGACCGCCTGGTCGCGCACGCCGTGCGGCAGGCCTACCGGGATGTGCTGTACAACAATCGTCATCCGGCGTTTGTCCTTTACCTGGAAGTGGCCCCGGCCACGGTAGATGTGAATGTTCACCCGACCAAGCACGAAGTGCGATTCCGGGACGGCAGGCTGGTACACGATTTCATTTTCCGGACCCTTCACAAGGCGCTTGCGGATGTTCGCCCCGATGATCATCTGCGTGGCGCCGTTGCGCAGTCGGCGGTGCGGGAAGAGGTCGGAGGCACGGGCGTTGTTGGTGGTGCATCGTCTTTTTCTGGTGGCAATGCGCCATCGTCTGCCGACCAGGGGATCTCCCGTAGTTGGGGAGAAACCGCGTCCGTATTTCCGCCCCAGGGAAGTGGCGGGCATCAGCAGCAACAACCGCACCATGAGTGGCAGGCGCGGGATCAGATGGGGTTCTATCAGTCCCTGAACGAGGGGGGCGGCCTGGCGGGGCGCCAGCAGAGCGCGCCAGTACCAGAAATTACCGTTGGGCATCCCACGCCGCCGGCAGATGGTGAAGCTGAACCGCCACTGGGCTACGCGATTGCCCAGTTGCACGGTATCTATATCCTGGCCCAGAGCCGGCAAGGCATGATTGTCGTCGATATGCATGCGGCCCATGAGCGTATTACCTATGAGCGCATGAAGCGGGCGCTGGAAGCCCAGGATCTGAAAAGTCAGCCGTTGCTTGTGCCGGTATCACTGGCGGTCAGCCAGAAAGAGGCGGCGCTGGCGGAAACCCATGGCAATGAGCTCCAGCAGTTAGGGCTCCAGGTGGAGCGAATCGGTCCGGAAACCCTCGCCATTCGGCAGGTTCCAGCGCTTTTACGGGGAGCGGATACCGAGCAATTAGTGCGGGACATACTGGCCGACCTGATTGAAAACGGTCAGAGTGACCGGGTCGAGGCGGTGACTCACGAATTGTTGGGTACCATGGCCTGCCATGGATCAGTGCGGGCAAACCGACAACTGACCATCCCGGAAATGAACACGCTGTTGCGGGATATGGAAGCAACCGAACGCAGTGGCCAGTGCAATCATGGTCGTCCCACCTGGACGGTGGTGACTCTCTCCGAGCTGGACAAACTGTTCCTCAGGGGACGATAAGAGCGCCATGACCGATCATCTGCCCCCGGCGTCCCAATTGCCACCAGCCATTTTCCTGATGGGGCCGACGGCTTCCGGCAAGACCGACCTGGCCATGGCGTTGTGTGACCAGTTGCCATGCGACATTATCAGCGTCGACTCGGCGATGATTTACCGGGGTATGGATATTGGTACCGCAAAGCCTTCAGCGAAAGAGCTTGCCCGGGCGCCCCACCGTCTGATTGATATCTGTGATCCGGCCGAAAGCTATTCGGCTGCCGATTTCCGGCGGGATGCGTTGCGGGAGATGGCTGACATTACGCGGGCTGGCAGAATTCCGCTGCTGGTAGGTGGCACCATGATGTATTTCAAGGCGCTGCTCCATGGTATGTCGAACCTGCCATCGGCGGACCCGAAACTTCGTCGCGAGCTGGAAAAGGAAGCTGGAGAAAAGGGTTGGGCGGCACTGCACGAGGAGCTGGCATACCGGGATCCGGTCGCCGCAGGGCTGATACATCCGAACAATCGTCAACGGCTGATAAGAGCCCTGGAAGTCATACGTCTGACGGGGCGACCGATCTCGGAACTCTGGCAACATTCGGGTAAGGATGGCGCCGATGAGCAAGGTGAACCCTCAAATGTCGAGGATTACACCTATTTTACTCAATGGCAGGCAGACGAATCCTCATCGCTTCCGTATACTGTGGTGCAACTTGCTGTTGCTCCGTCCGACAGAAAAGTTCTTCATGAGCGGATACGTCTGCGATTCATGAACATGCTTGCGGCAGGCTTTCTGGAGGAAGTCCGGGCACTGATGGCTCGGGGAGACCTGGATGCAGGTTTGCCTTCCATGCGTTGTGTCGGCTACCGCCAGGCTTGGCATTACCTGGCCGGCGATGATGACTATGACACCATGATCAGCAAGGGTGTGGCTGCGACCCGCCAGTTGGCGAAACGGCAGTTAACCTGGTTGCGCAAGTGGTCCGACGTGGACTGGCTCGACAGTGACGATAGATATATCACTGAAGCGGCCTTGAAAATTATCAGACTTCGCACCACATTTAACTCTGAAAAATGACGATCTGCACTTACTTATAAACAGGAGAAAACACATGTCAAAAGGGCATTCTTTACAAGACCCTTACCTCAATGCCTTGCGCAAGGAACGCATTCCGGTTTCCATCTTTCTGGTCAACGGCATAAAGCTGCAGGGCCAGATTGAATCTTTTGACCAATTCGTGATTTTGCTGAAAAACACTGTCAGCCAGATGGTCTACAAACACGCCATTTCTACCGTTGTACCGGCCCGGAATGTACGCATTCCGCCGCAGGCGCCCGGCGGTGAAGGCGAGGCTGAAGACTGAGTTGTCCGGTTTCCCTGTATTGCCACCCGCGTTTCCGACGAACCCCTGGCGGTTCCTAGGGGCGCGGGTGTTTGTTTTTATGCGGCTAACGGTTTGACTGTTTCGGAGTTGTTACCACTTGTTTGAGCGTCCCGACGTTGGTGAAAGGGCAATTGTCGTCCATATTGATTTTTCCTCTCACGAAGAGACCGAAGATCCGGATGAGTTTCAGGAGTTGGTGGCATCTGCCGGTGTAGAATCGGTGGGGCTGGTGACCGGCTCCAGAAAGCAACCAAGTCCCCGCCTGTTCGTTGGCGAGGGCAAGCTGGAAGAGATCCGCGACGCGGTCGCGGCTCATGAGGCCGACGTGGTGCTGTTCAATCATGCCCTGAGCCCTTCCCAGGAGCGTAACATAGAGCGTGAGCTCAAATGTCGAGTGCTGGACCGCACAGGTGTGATTCTGGATATCTTTGCCCAGCGTGCACGCACCCATGAAGGTAAGCTTCAGGTAGAGCTTGCCCAGCTGGAACACATGTCGACACGACTGGTTCGTGGCTGGACTCACCTTGAGCGCCAGAAAGGTGGTATCGGTCTGCGTGGGCCTGGTGAAACCCAGCTGGAAACGGATCGCCGGTTGCTTCGTGAGCGCATCAAGTCCATTCACAAGCGGCTGGAGAAAGTTCGGCGCCAGCGTAATCAGGGGCGTCGAGCCCGCAAGCGTGCGGACATTCCCACCGTTTCTCTGGTGGGTTACACCAACGCGGGTAAATCGACCCTGTTCAACCATATCACCACGTCGTCCGTATACGCTGCGGACCAGTTATTTGCTACCTTGGATCCGACGTTAAGGCGGCTGGAACTTCCGGACATTGGTCCAGTCGTATTGGCAGATACTGTCGGGTTTATCCGACACTTGCCCCACAAGCTTGTGGAAGCCTTCCGCGCGACGCTTGAAGAAACCATAGAAGCAACCCTGTTGCTCCATATTATCGACTGTCATGATAGTCGTCGTGACGAGAACATGGAGCAGGTGGAGGAAGTGCTTGCAGAAATCGGCGCTGATGAGGTTCCAGTGCTTCAGGTCTTTAATAAAATCGACCTGCTTGATAATTTTACTCCGCGCATTGAGCGTAATGAGGATGGCTTGCCAGTCAGGGTATGGTTGTCCGCGGTAACCGGTGAGGGGATCCAGGGGCTGTTTGACGCGATCGTTGAGCGTCTGGCCGAGGATGTTATTCATCAGTTTGTATTGCTGGGCCCACGGGACGGCAAGCTCCGGGCACTGCTGCATCAGGCCGGTTCGGTTTTGAGTGAAGAGCACCGGGACAGTGGTGATACGGTGCTGGAAGTTCGCCTGCAGTACCGGGACTGGCTCCAGTTGTTGAGCCGTGCCGGCAGTCAGGAAAGCGATATCAGATTAGACGCAAGGGAGGCGTAAGCCGGCAACGCTATTGCCGGGGCGCTCATAAATCCCTAGTATTTGCAGCCATTCTATCAGTCAGGAACGGAGAGCATTATGGCCTGGAACGAACCGGGTGGTAACCGCAACGACAATGACCCTTGGGGAACCGGTGGTGGTCGTGGCGGCAATGATCAAGGTCCGCCAGACCTCGATGAGGCGCTGAAAAAAGGTCTCGACAAACTGAACAGGATGCTGGGTGGGAAGGGCGGTCGCTCCGGCGGCTCCGGTGGTTCTTCATCCGGTGGTGGTGGGTTTGGTGCCATTCTGGCACTGATTGCCATCATTGGTTTGGGGTACGTTGTATTCCAGTCCTTCTACACAGTGGATGAGCAGGAGAGGGCAGTCGTCCTGCGCTTTGGTGAGTTCAGTCGCACAGAGGAGCCTGGTCTCCGCTTTAAGGTGCCGCTGATTGACGATGTCACCAAGGTTCGTGTGACGAATGTTCGGACCGCCGAGTCCAGCGGTCAGATGCTGACCCAGGACGAGAACCTGGTAACCGTGGACCTTCAGGTCCAGTATCGTGTCGGTGATGCCAAGGCGTACGTCTTGAACATCAGGGACTCCAATCAGGCCCTGGCGTTTGCTACGGACAGTGCGTTGCGTCATGAAGTGGGCAGCTCCACCCTGGACGGGGTACTGACCGAAGGTCGTGCTGAGCTGGCTGTTCGCGTTGAGCAGCGCCTGCAGAGTTTCCTGCGTGACTATGGCGCTGGCCTGGAAATCGTGCGTGTGAACGTTGAAAGTACTCAGCCGCCACCCGCCGTGCAGGACGCATTCCGTGAAGTCCAGCGTGCCCGTGAAGATGAGCAGCAGGTCAAGGAAGAGGCGGAAACCTATCGTAACAAGGTTGTGCCGGAGGCCCGTGGTCAGGCCCAGCGCATGATAGAAGAAGCCAATGCTTACAAGGAAGAGGTTATCGAGCGTGCCAACGGTGAAACCGCTCGCTTCCTGGCCATGCTGGAGGTGTACCAGATGTCTCCGGAAGTGACCCGTGAGCGTATGTACCTGCAGGCGCTTGAAGGGGTGTTGTCCAGTACCAGCAAGGTTCTGGTGGACACTCAAAGCAGTGGCAACATGATGTATCTGCCGCTGGATCGCCTGACCCAGGGGCGTATTTCCAGCAACAGTGGATCGACCAGCTCCGGCAGCAAACCTGATATCTCAACCCTCACCGATCAGGTGATTCAGGAACTGCGTGGACGGCAGGATACCGGCATTCGGAGGAGCAGATAATTATGGGACCCAAAGGTGTAGTGGGCCTTGCAGGCGCCCTCATTGTAGTCCTGCTGGTTTTGTCGAGCGTTTACATCATTCCCGAGACCCATCGCGGCGTGAAGCTTCGCTTTGGTGAGCTGGTAGAAACGGATATGCAGGCAGGCCTGCACTTCAAAGTACCGGTGATTGACCAGATCCGCGAGTTCGATATTCGCGTGCTGACCATGGATCTGCCTTCCCGCCAGTACCTGACCATCGAGAAGAAGCCTCTGGATGTGGATTCCTATATCGCCTGGAAAATCCGCGATGTGGACCAGTTTTATCGGGCAACCGGTGGTGATGAATACCGCGCCCAGTCCCTGCTGCTGTCCCGGGTGGACAATGGTCTGCGTGACGAGTTCGGTGTGCGGACCATGGTTGAAGTGGTCTCCGGACAGCGTGATGAGCTGATGCACACGCTGCGGGATCGGGTTAACGAAACCTCTCTGAAAGAGTTCGGTATCGAAGTTCTGGATATCCGGGTCAAGGCGATCGAGTTCCCCGGTGAGGTCAGTCAGAACGTCTATCGCCGGATGGCGACTGAGCGTGAAAAGCTGGCCCAGGAGTTCCGTTCGCGCGGTCGTGAGCTGGCGGAGGGTATTCGAGCCGATGCCGATCGTCAGCGCACGGTCATCCTGGCAGAAGCATTTGCCGAGGCGGAGGAAACCCGTGGTGAAGGTGATGGTGAGGCGGCGCGAATCTATGCCGATGCTTATGGGGCCAATGAGGAGTTCTACAGCTTCTATCGTAGCCTGCAGGCGTACCAGAACACCTTCTCAAGCAAGGATGACATCATGGTGATTGATTCCAACAGTGACTTCCTCCGATTCCTCAAGGATCCGCAGGGCGGTCGCTGAGGGGCATTGCCCTTAGCTAAAACCGGAATACCTCGGTATTCCGGTTTTTTTGTGCCCGCCAACAGTGTAAAATTCTGCCGGTTTTGGTTCGGGTTTTTTCTCCTGCTCCCGAATTCGCCTTAAATCCTGTGCATTCCCGCCAACCTTGATGGCTGCGGGGCAGAACGGACAACGGAATCTCATGACAGTATCTGATCGCTGGTTACTGCCGGATGGTGTGGAAGACATTCTCCCGCCTCTTGCAGGACAGATTGAATCCCTGCGCCGGGACGTAATGGACACTTGCCAGCGCTGGGGGTACCAGCTGGTAATCCCGCCGCTGATTGAATACCTGGAATCCCTGTTTACCGGAACCGGCCACGATCTTGAATTGCAGACGTTCAAACTGACCGATCAGCTGACCGGCAGGATGATGGGCGTTCGCGCGGATATGACACCCCAGGCGGCCAGGATCGATGCCCATACCCTGGGACAGGAAGGCATTACCCGGTTGTGTTACGCCGGCCATGTCCTGCATACCCGTCCGCGGCACATGCTCACTGGCCGTACTCCGATCCAGGCCGGTTGTGAGCTGTTTGGCAGTGCCTCCGAAGCCGCGGATATGGAAGTGATCAGCCTGATGCTGGAGACCCTGAGGGTGTCCGGCATGCCCAGGGTGCACCTGGATCTGGCCCATGTGTCGATCTATGAGACGCTGATGGGGGAAGCCAGCTTCGACCGGGATACTGAAGCGGCCATCTTCGATGCCATGGCGCGCAAGTCGGTCCCTGAGCTGGATAAGTTGCTTGGTTCCTGTGATCCCTTGTCTGCGGGTGGTCGCCTGCGTCAACTGGCACGGGTCAGTGGTGGTGCGGAGGCGCTGCAGGAAGCCAGAAAGATTCTTGAAGGCGCGCCGGAGGCATTGCTGGGAGCCCTCGATCAATTGGGGCGCGTGGCGGACATGTTGACCCGGGATTTTCCGGAAATCAGTTTCGGATTCGATTTCTGTGAATTGCGCGGTTACAACTATCACACCGGTCTGGTGTTTGCCGCCTACGCGCCGGGACATGGCGACGCGGTTGCCAAGGGTGGCCGTTATGATGCGATTGGCAGTGACTTCGGCCGCGCCAGACCCGCGACCGGGTTCAGCCTGGATGTGCGTGCCCTGGTCTCGCTCGGCGAGCGTGTGGTGCGCCGGCCCGGTGCCGTCTGGGCGCCGGCCGATGTCGACCCTGCGCTGGAAGGGGTGATTGCCGGGTTACGGCTGACAGAAATAGTGGTCAGGGCGTTGCCTGACGAGTCGGATGCGGATCCGGCTGCAAAGGGTTGTGACAGAATTTTGGTAAAGCGTGACGGCCAGTGGGTCGTGGATCAACTGAGCTGAATTGAGAGAACATCATGGGTAAAAATGTAGTTGTGCTGGGCACCCAGTGGGGTGATGAAGGCAAGGGCAAGATTGTTGATCTGCTGACGGACAAAGTGGCAGCCGTGGTTCGTTTCCAGGGCGGTCATAACGCCGGCCACACTCTGGTTATTGAAGGCAAGAAGACCGCGTTGCACCTGATCCCCTCCGGCATCCTTCGTCAGAATGTGCAGTGTCTGATCGGTAACGGCGTTGTGTTGTCACCGGAAGCCCTCCTCAAGGAGGTGCGTGAGTTGGAAGCTAACGGTGTGGCAGTGCGTGACCGCCTGCGTATCAGTCTGGCGTGCCCCATTATTCTCCGAACCCACGTCCGTATTGACCAGGCCCGCGAGCGTGCCAAGGGTAACGAGAAGATTGGGACCACAGGTCGTGGTATCGGGCCGGCATACGAAGACAAAGTTTCCCGCCGTGGCGTTCGTCTTGGGGATCTGTGCAATCCGATCGCTTTCGAAGAGAAGCTGCGGGAAATTATGTCCTACCACAACTTCGTGCTGACCGAGTATTTCAAGGAAGAGGCCGAAGATATTGATGCCGCACTGGCCGAACTGAAGCAGATGGGCGAGGAAATCCTGCCCATGGCCGCGGACGTCACCGATATCCTGCACGATTACCGCAAACGCGGTGAAAATATCCTGTTTGAGGGTGCCCAGGGCTCCCTGTTGGACATCGATCTGGGTACCTACCCGTATGTGACCTCATCCAATACCACGGCGGGCGGCACGGCGACCGGCTCCGGTTTTGGCCCGTTGTTCCTCGATTACGTTCTGGGCATCACCAAGGCTTACACCACTCGTGTGGGTTCAGGTCCGTTCCCGACCGAGCTGTTTGACGACATGGGGCAGCACCTGGCGGTGAAGGGCAATGAAATTGGCACCACTACCGGGCGTTCCCGTCGTTGTGGCTGGTTTGATGCGGTGGCCCTGCGCCATGCTATCCAGATCAACAGCGTTTCCGGTATTTGCCTGACCAAGCTGGACGTGCTGGATGGCATGGACACAGTGAAGGTGTGTGTGGGTTACAAAACGCCACAGGGTGAGATTTTCCGTCCGCCCATCGGTTGTGATACGTACAAAGATATTGAGCCGGTATACGCTGAGTTGCCGGGCTGGAAGGAGAGCACTTTTGGCCTGACCAGTCTGGAGCAGCTGCCGGAAAACGCGAAAGCGTATATCCGCTTCCTGGAAGAACAGATCGAGGCGCCGATCGACATCATCTCAACCGGGCCTGATCGGGTGGAGACGGTAACGCTCCGCCATCCGTTCGGCGAATAAGTTATAGCTCACAAAAAACCCGCTTTCGAGCGGGTTTTTTGTGAGCGGAGTCAGCAAGTCAGGGCTTGTTGGCAATGATCGTTGCGCGCTTCGGTCCGGGATAGCCTTCAATGGTTTTGCTGTGGTCATCGGGATCGAGGAAGTCCACGAGAGAATTGAACCGCATCCAGTCGGTCTGGCGCTGCTCCTCAATCGTGGTCTCGGTGACATCCACCACCCGCGCGTCCCTGAATCCGGTGCGGTCGAGCCATCGCATCAAGGTGTCACAGCTGGGAAGGAACCACACGTTGCGCATCTGGCCGTAACGGTCCTCCGGCATCAGGCTGTAGCCTTCCGGGCCGTCTACAACCAGTGTTTCCAGCACCAGCTCACCTCCCCGGCGCAGGGTGTCCTTCAGTTCCAGCAGGTGATCCAGCGGTGAGCGTCGGTGATAGAGCACGCCCATGGAGAACGTGGTATCAAACGATTCCAGTTTTCCGGGAAGATCTTCCATGCGCACTGGTACAAGATCAACTGGCACATCTCCCAGGTATTTTTTTACGCTGAGGAACTGAAACAGGAACAATAGTCCGGGGTCGATGCCGATCACCCGTGCGGCGCCTTCCCCCAGCATACGCCAGCAGTGGTAACCTGAGCCGCAGCCCACGTCGAGGATGCGTCGTCCGGTTAAATCAGACAGGTAGGGCGAAACCCGGTCCCATTTCCAGTCCGAGTGCCATTCAGTGTCGATGTAGGTGCCAAAGAAATCAAAGGGCCCCTTGCGCCAGGGCATGAGTCCTCTTAAGCCGGATTCCAGCTGTTCAAGCTGTGACTCGTTGAGCAGTGTTTCCGCGCGCAGGGTAACGGCGGACGTGTCCAGTCTGGCTTGGGTATCGGAAACGTCGGGAAGCTGTGCCAGTGCCGCCATCCAGCGGGCGATGTCGCCGTGCGGATTGTCCTCGAACCGACGCCGGAGTTGTTGGGTCAGCAGGTTGGACCAGCGTTCCTGGCCCTCGTTATTGAGTTCGTTGAGGAGGGCCTGATAGCAGCCCTGCCAGTCAAAGGTTGCCATGGAAGCTCCTCAGGCAGCAGATTTGATGGCCAGCATGGAGACAAAGTTGAAGCACTGATACCAGACGATGACCTGGTCAAAGCCGGCCTGCTGCAGTCGCGTGCGGTGATCGTTCAGACTTTCCGGAATCAGGACCTGCTCAATGGCGGAGCGCTTCTGGCTGATTTCCAGGTCGGAATAGCCGTTGGCCCGTTTGAACTCATGGTGCAGGCGGGTCTGGGTTTCCTGCTCTTCATCTGATTCGAAGCGGATCTTTTCCGACAGGATCAGTACGCCTCCCGGGCGAGTGGCGGTCGCAATGCGTGCCAGCAGTGCCGCTCGCTGCTCCGGTGGCACAAACTGCAGCGTAAAGTTCAGAGTGGTGACCGAGGCATTACTGAGCTCGGTGTCCATAATATCCTCGCAGCGCAGGCTGACAGGCAGGGAGCTGTCATCCAGGGCGATGTAGTGCTCACAACGTTCAATCATGGCTTGTGAATTGTCCACACCAACGAGGCTGCAGTCATCAAAGGAAATACCGTGCCTCATAGCCAGGGTGGAGGCGCCGAGGGAGCACCCCAGATCGTAGCAATTGGAGCCCGCCTGGACGTACTGTTCGGTGATCACCTCAATCATCGGGATGATGGTGGTGTATCCGGGAACGGAGCGACGAATCATATCCGGGAAAACCCGGGCCACTGAGGCATCGAAGCGAAAATCCTCGGGATTGCGCTCGGTGGCGAACAGGCGATCGGTTTCCTGCAGCGGTTGGCGTGGTTTGTTACTCATTGCCGGCGGTGTCCTCTGACGGCTCCTGAGTAGGCGCCCGTTTGCATCTCACACCCCGGTTTTTGTAGTCCACAACGATGCCACGGAAGTCCGGGTCCACGTCTGCTGCGATCGCCAGGTAGCCCTGTTCACAAACGGCATGCAGTTCAGAGGACTTCGGTGACATGCGGAACTCGTCACCGGGAGTGACATGAATGGCCTGGAATTCGCCGACCGGCACATTGTCCTTGTTGTTGGAGTGATCAATCCGACCACTGACTTCAAGGACCACCACGGTGGCGATGGCTGTGCCGATGGCGGTAGCGATCAGATTGCGGACCGTGAACCTGGCCTCTTTCTCGCTCATCAGAAAATCTCCGGGTTAATGCGTCTGTCCGGTCGTTAGTACTGACCGGGAATATTGATGGGTGGTGCCTGCAAGGCGGCGAGCTGTTCTCGCATGGCCAAAACCTGGTCCGACCAGAATCTGGGCTGGGTGAACCAGGGGAAGAACCTCGGAAAGGCCGGGTCATCCCACCGATTCGCCAGCCACGCGCAGTGGGCTATTTGCCGGTAGCAGCGCAGGGGCTCTATCAGGTGGCGTTCGCGTCGGTTGAAATCGCGAAACATCTCATAACCTTCCAGCAGTTCGCCGAATTGGGCACTCCGTTCGGCATCGTCGCCATTGAGCAGCAACCACAGGTCCTGGATGGCGGGCCCGGTGCGGCAATCGTCCAGGTCGACGAACAGCATCTGTTCCTCACGACACAGTATGTTGCCTGCGTGGCAATCGCCGTGGAGTCTCAGGCTTTCACATTCGCCCGCTTCATCTATTCTGCGGGCGCAAGCATCATACAGATCGGGAATCAGGCTGTCCCAGGCTGGACGCAGGTCTGCCGGGATCCAGTCGCCGTCTATCAGGATCTGATTCTTGCTGGTGATCCCGTCAAGAATATTGAACGCCGGGCGGTGCAGGAACGGTTTGCTGGCACCAATGTTGTGTAGCTGCCCCAGCCATTGGCCTAGCCGGTACAGGGTATCCGTGACGCTGGTGTCCGGTGCCTGACCGCCACGTTGGGGAAAGACCGCAAAGTGGAATTCCTGCCACTGGCCCAGGGTATCACCAGAGGGCATCGCCATCGGCGCGACAACCGGGATATCCGCTGCCGCCAGCTCGGCGGTGAAGTTGTGTTCCTCACGGATCTGAGCCTCGGTCCAGCGTCCTGGGCGATAGAACTTGGCAATGATGGGTGAACTGTCTTCAACACCGACCTGATAGACCCGGTTTTCGTAACTGTTCAGGGCAAACAGGCGGCCGTTTATGACGAAACCTGCGCTTTCCATGGCGTCCAGAATAGTATCGGGAGTCAGGGCGTCGTAAGGATGGCTTGAGGTTTCTGTCATAGGATCAGTATTAGCGCCTTGAGTCTTGTCTGGCCTGCATGTGGCTGAGGTGGTACCAGTTTTCATCCAGTTCCCATCGGACACGGTCAATACTGGCAGCGCTCAGTATTATATCACCTGCCCTGGCCTGGACCTGGGCGAGTTCACGCTCTGCCCGCTGCCAGTCCCGATGGTTGTCACCCAGGTTCTGCATGCTCGGAAAAATGGTCGTCAGTGCCTGGCGGGTGGGGATGTTGTGGGAACGCAGGGAACTCATGATGGCCGTGTTGCCTTCCACCCTCAGCACCCGGTGCTGGTAGGGGTAGTCCGCTACTACGGCGTCAGCTTTCAGGTTGTGGTTCAGGCTGATTACTTCAAACCCTCGCCAGCCGAGCCAGCCCACAAACAGGGCCGCAACCACCATGACCGTTAAAAACTGCTTCCTGTCCGACATCTCACACCTGCTTCCTGCATTAACGTGATCCCCACAGTATAACGTTTCCCACGTGGTATCGTAATGCGAATACGGGTGTGTCTGCCGGCTTTTTCGCGGTATCCGCGATTTGCGATACAGTCCACTGGCAGGCAGCAATGATACAGATATCAATGATAAGGCAGGTGTGAATGGCGCAGCTGGAGAAACTCCAGGCAGATACAGTGGTGATCGGGGCCGGTGTTGTCGGGCTGGCCATTGCCCGGGCTCTGGCAATCCAGGGCAGGGAGGTGCTGGTGCTGGAGGCGGGCGATCATTTTGGTGAAGGTATTTCTTCCCGCAACAGTGAAGTTATCCACGCAGGCATCTATTACCCACAGGGTTCCCTGAAAGCGCGCCTTTGCGTGCAGGGGCGTGATCAGCTCTATGGCTACTGCCAGAAACGTCTCATTGGCCACCGCAAAACCGGTAAGTGGATTGTGGCCACCCGCCGGTCCCAGATGTCTAAGCTTGAAAGCATCCAGGTGCAGGCCAGGCTTAATGGTGTGGCGCTGGCCATGGAGGGTGCGGATGCGGTGAAGAAATACCTGCCAGGAGTATCCGCCTGTGCGGCCCTGTATTCTCCGGAAACGGGTATTGTCGACAGTCATGGCTTGATGGTATCCCTGTTGGCCGACCTGGAATGCGCGGGTGGGCAGTTGGTGAGGCGTGCACCGGTGGAAGCCGCCCGTTCTGATGACACGGCGCACCGCCTGACCGTCGGCGGATCCATGCCTTGTGAGTTGTTGGCCCGTTGCGTCATCAATGCGGCGGGGCTTGGTGCAGTGCCGTTGGCGGAAAACTGGGAGGGGCTGCCGGATGCCGGTCGACCGGAGCAATGGTTCGCTCGAGGCGTTTACTTCAGTTACAACGGTCGCCATCCTTTCAGCACCTTGATCTACCCGGTACCAGAACCTGGCGGCCTCGGGGTGCACCTGACGCTCGATCTTGCCGGACAGGCCCGTTTCGGGCCGGACGTGGAGTGGATTTCCGCCGAGGACTACACCGTCAACCCGGCCCGGGTCAAAGCGTTTGTCGAGGGTATCAGGCAATGGTGGCCGGAAATGGACGCCAGCCGCCTGCAGCCGGCCTATGCGGGTATTCGCCCAAAACTGACGGGCCCCGACGGAGGTTTTTCCGATTTCCGGATCGACGGACCGGAGGATCATGGGGTGCCGGGAATGGTAAACCTGTTCGGCATCGAGTCACCGGGCCTGACGTCCTGCCTGGCCATTGCCGATTATGTCGCTGCCAGAGTCTGACCTGATTGTCGGATTACGGCTTCGCCTAATCCGACCTACACGGGCAGGAATTTCAGACCCAAGCCGTAGGTCGGATTAGGCGAAGCCGTAATCCGACAAATTTCCGGCAAACGGCGTTAGCCGGGTGTCCGGGCCAGTGCCCACACCTGCACATCTTCGGCGCCAGCGTCTATCAATGCCGTCGCCAGCATTCTGGCGGTGGCGCCGGTGGTGACCACATCATCCACCAGGGCTATCCGTGCTGGTACTGAACCGCAGACCTCGAACATGCCGCGCAGGTTGTGCAGCCGTGCTTCGCGGCCAAGCTCCCGCTGTGGCCTGGCGTGTCGGAGGCGTCTGATCCGGGTGGCAGACCAGGGCACGTTCAGTGCCAGGGAGAGCTGCTCCGCTATATCTTCTGCCTGGTTGAATCCCCTCTGGCGCCTGCGTTTGCGGTGCATGGGAGCGGGCACGATCAGGTCTGGTCTGAGCTCAGGCCTGGTTTGCAAGTGTCGGGACAGGTGCTCCGAAAGGCCGGCCATCAGTGGTCGCGCATATTGCCTCTGGCCGTTGTATTTGTATCGACTAATCATGCCGTCAACCGGGTATTGGTATCGCCAGGGCGCGATGGTCTGGCTGAAAGGCGGCGGCGTGGACAGGCATTCACCGCAGGTATGCGTGTCAGAGTGGAAAGCCAGGGGCAGGGCGCAACGTTGACAATGCCAGCGGTTAACCGGTAAGTCCTCGTGGCAGCCTTTGCATAAGCCGTTGATTGTCCTGTAGTCCAGGCAGGCGACACAGCTTCCTGCTGTTTTCTCGCTGTTAACCTTTAGTGCTGTCAAGGTTGACAGGAATCTCAGTCCCTTTATCATTCGTCTATCCGTAAACCAGTAACCCTACAAAGGTTAACAGGGCCCTATTATGACCGCTACAACTCCCCGTCACGACTGGACACTTCAGGAAGCCCGTGAACTGTTCCAGCTTCCTTTCAATGACTTGCTGTTCCGCGCCCAGAGCGTTCACCGGGAATTCTTTGATCCCAACGAAGTGCAGGTCAGCACGCTGTTGTCGATCAAGACCGGTGCGTGTCCCGAGGATTGTAAGTACTGTCCCCAGAGCGGTCATTACAACACGGGCCTTGAGAAAGAAAAGCTTTTGGAAATTGAGAAGGTGGTCGCAGAAGCACAGGCCGCCCGCGAGAAAGGCGCCTCCCGTTTCTGTATGGGCGCTGCGTGGCGAAGCCCCACCAAGAAGGACATGCCGTACGTTCTGGATATGGTACGTCAGGTGAAATCCCTGGGACTGGAAACCTGTATGACCCTGGGTATGCTCCAGGAAGATCAGGCAAAAGAGCTCGCCGATGCGGGACTGGATTACTACAACCACAACCTCGACACCTCCGAGAAGTATTACAGCCATATCATCACCACCCGCACCTACCAGGATCGTCTTGATACTCTCGACAATGTCCGCAAGGCCGGCATGAAAGTCTGTTGTGGCGGCATCATGGGCATGGGTGAGGACGAGGATGACCGCGTCGGTCTGCTGGTCCAGTTGGCGAACCTGCCCCATCACCCCGAGAGTGTACCGGTCAACATGCTGGTAAAGGTGAAAGGCACCCCCATGGAAGATGTGGAAGACCTGGATCCGTTTGATTTCGTGAGGATTATTGCCGTCGCCCGCATCATGATGCCGGAATCCCACGTGCGCCTGTCCGCCGGGCGAGAAAACATGAATGAGCAGATGCAGGCCCTGTGCTTCATGGCTGGTGCCAACTCCATTTTCTATGGCGAGAAGTTGCTGACGACTGCCAATCCGGAGGCCGATGCCGACATGGCGCTGTTCCGCCGTCTGGGAATCCGTCCTGAGCAGCGGGAGCAATGTGCGACCGAGGAGCAGGAAGAAGAGTCGATTGCCGAGGCAGTCGAGTACGAAGCCACTCGCCACATGTTCTACGACGCAACCCGGGAATCCGCGTAACCGGAAGTCCTGTAGGTCGGTTTAGGTATTCACCGAACACCGTAAACCGACAAGCGCCGTCACCAATGCTCAGGAATTGACCAGTGCGAGACTTCGCGGCAGAACTTGAACAGCGTAAACAGTCCGGCCTGCACCGACACCGCCGACTGATTTCCGGCCCCCAGCAGCCGTCTCTGACCTCCGATGGTCAGAGTCTGCTGTCGTTCTGCAGTAACGATTACCTCGGTCTGGCCAATCATCCCGCGAACATCGAAGCGTTTGTTAATGCTCTGCCGGAGACCGGTCTGGGTGGCGCGGCGTCGCACCTGATTTGTGGCCACCACGATGCTCACCACCGTCTGGAGGAGCGTCTGGCGGCCTTTACCCAGCGCAGTGCCGCGTTGTTCTTCTCCACCGGTTATATGGCCAACATGGGGGCGATTTCTGCCCTTGCCGGACGGGGAGATACGATCTTCTCGGATCGCCTCAATCACGCGTCCATTATTGATGGCTGCATTCTCAGTCGGGCCAAAGTTCGCCGTTACCCCCACAGTGATATGGCGGCATTGGAGCGGATGCTGGACGAAACGTCGGGTCACAAACTGGTGGTCACCGATGGGGTGTTCAGCATGGATGGCGATATCGCACCGCTAAGGGAGCTGGCGGCATTGTGCAAGACCCATGATGCCTTGCTGGTGGTGGACGATGCCCACGGTGTTGGTGTGCTGGGTCCCCAGGGGCGTGGCAGCGTGGCGGAACTGGGGTTGTCCGAGGACGATGTTCCGGTATTGATCGGTACCCTGGGTAAGGCAGTGGGGACCAGCGGTGCCTTTGTGGCCGGGCCGCAGATTCTGATGGATTACCTGGTGCAGAAGGCCAGAACCTACATTTACACCACCGCGATGCCGCCGGCGATTGCTGAGGCAACGGTTGCCAGCCTCGACTTGATCGAGCGGGATGATGAGCGGCGGGCGCACCTGCGTGACTTGATCGAGCGTTTCCGGCGCGGGGCCGCCAACCTTGGGTATCAGCTGATGCCTTCGGACACACCGATCCAGCCCATCATGGTAGGTGATAACTGGTCTGCGCTGGCACTGAGTAAGGCGCTGGAGCAAAAAGGATTGCTGGTCACCGCCATTCGTCCGCCCACGGTGCCCGAAGGGGAGGCGCGACTGCGGGTGACACTGAGTGCAGCCCATACCCGGGCTGATGTGGATCGCTTGCTGGCTGGCCTGTCTGCCTGCCGCGCATTGTCAGGTAGTGTTGTGGAACAGTCCGCATGACCGCTGGTTATACAGGCCCGTTGGTTGTTGTCGGTGGCTGGGGGGTTCGAAGCGACATGCTGTCTGACCTCTATGACCTCTGGCCGGGAGAGGTGATACCCGTCAGCCTTGATGACGAGCTGATGACCGGCTGCGACTCGGTCAGTGGAGTTGCAGACGAGCTGCTTGGCCGTTTCCCGATGCCTGCGGTGTGGCTGGGGTGGTCCCTGGGTTCACAAGTAGCTATGGCAGCGGCCGCCCGCCGTACCGGTGCTGTCACTGCCGTGATCACTGTAGGGGGATTCCCCCGATTCACCGAAACTATTGGATGGCCCTCCGGCATGCCACAAGGCGAGTTTGAGGCGTTTGCCAAGGGTGTCATCCGGGATCCGGATCGCTACTGGACGCACTTTCTGTTGTTGATGATTAACGGTGACTGGCGGGAACGTCTGGCCCGCAAAAGGCTGAGGTTCTGGCTGGAGCAGGGCCCGCCGGTGTCCAGTGCAAATCTTGTCAAGGGGCTGGGTTGGCTACGGCAGGAAGATCACAGATCCCTGTGGGGTAATCTCGGTGTGCCGGCGTTGCACCTCATGGGCGAGAAAGACGTTGTGGTCAGGCCCTGGAGCGAGTGGTCTGGGCGGTCCATGCAAAGCCGCGCTGGTGTGATACCGGGCATGGCCCACTGGCCAACAGGTGAAGCTGCCAGTGATTGTCACCAGGCCATGGCAGCTTTCCTGGCTGGCGCGCGGGAGGTAGATCAATGGACGTCCTGATGCGATCACCCGGCGAGGCCCAGCGCAACGACCAACCGCGAAAGCAGGACATTGCCCGGGATTTTGGCGGGGCGTCTGATACCTACGAATCCGCGTCGCGGCTTCAGCGCCACATGGGCAATATAATGCTGGATCGGCTTGGCCCATGGCGACCTGGAAGTGATGAACCAGAGATTCTCGACCTGGGCTGTGGTACCGGTTGGTATACGCGCACATTACGGCAGGCTTATCCCGAGGCTCACGTTACCGGTGTTGATCTGTCTCCGGGCATGATTGGTCACGCCAGGTCCAACAGTCCGGCTGACATTGATTGGCTGGTGGCAGACGCGGGGTGTATACCGTTTCCGGACAACAGCGTCGATATCGTCTTCAGCAATCTGATGATTCAGTGGTGCGAGCGTCCCCTCTCGGTTCTGGCAGAATGCAGGCGTTTGTTGCGCCCCGGGGGTGTGCTGGTTTGCTCAACGTTGCTGGACGGCACCCTGAAAGAGCTGGAACAGGCCTGGGCGAAGGCTGATCCGGGGCGGAGGCATGTAAATCGATTTGAGGCCGCATCCGCCATCAAGCGAATGGTGGATGAGGTACTGCCAGGTGGGGAAGTCACAACAGGCACCGTGACGCTGGACTATTCGTCCCCCCTGGCGCTTACCCGTGAGCTCAAATCCCTGGGTGCGGGTTATAAAGGGCAGGATCGTCGTCGCACGGTGACCGCTCCGGGGCGTGTCCGTGCGATGTGTGCGAATTATCCTCGAACCCGGGAAGACAACGTTCTCGCGTCCTATCAGGCGTGCTGGATTAACTATCAATCCCCCTCTCTTGACTGCTGAACAGGTTGCACATGGCCAGGAAAAGCTTTTTTGTCACAGGTACAGACACCGAAGTGGGTAAGACCATTGTATCGTCCGCCATTCTGGAAGCCGCCAGGGTGATGGGCAAGCGGACCATCGGGATGAAACCGGTGGCGTCCGGCTGCGACCGGACAGCGGAAGGGCTACGGAACGAAGACGCGCTGATGCTGCAAGCAGCGATGACGGAATCTTTAGCTTATGACCGCATCAATCCTGTGACTCTGGAACCGGCAATAGCGCCCCATGTGGCGGCAGAACAGGCCGGTCGGCAGCTGACCGCACAACGGCTGGTCGGCTTTTGCCGGGGGCTGCAGATGCAGCCGGCGGACCTGATGCTGATTGAAGGCGCGGGAGGCTGGCGGGTTCCCCTGAATGACCGGGAAACCTATTCGGAAGTGCCGAAGGAGCTAGGTGCGGGGGTTATCCTGGTGGTGCCTCTGAAGCTGGGATGTATTAACCATGCCCTGCTGAGCGCGGAAGCCATTCGTAACGATGGCCTGACTCTGGCGGGTTGGGTGGCAAACCGCCCGGAACAGGAAGCGATGAGTTGTGAACAGGAAACCCTGAACTACCTCTTGATGCATCTTGGCGCGCCTTGCCTCGGGGTTCTGCCCTGGCTTCAGGAGCCAAATCCCCGGGAGCTGGCGGCATCGCTTAACATTGACGTGCTGTTTGAAAATTAATCAGCTTTGTGGCTTACTAAGCTGAATCCGGGTCATCAGGTATCGCAGTTATGATCAGTAACACACTGGGTATTGGTATTCAGGGCATCCAGGAAGGCATGGCGGGCATGGAGAATGCAGCCCGGAAGATTGCCCGTGGTGGTGCTGATGGTCCCCAGGGCACTGCCGAGGGTGCGGGTTCCCTGGTTGAGCCCATAGTCGAGCTGAACCTTTATGAACGCAGTGTTGAAGCGTCCGCACAGGTCGTTAAAACTGCGGATGAGACGCTCGGCACGCTGCTGGATATCATGGCCTGATTGCAACCCCTTATCCCCACTGACTTGGTTTTTCGAGCCAACTGATGATTTCCGGCGCCATTCCTTCCATTAATTCGGTCTACTCGTCGTCGGCAGTCACCGCCGGTAAGCCTGTTGTTGCTGGTGCAAGGGAGCCGGGACCGGTCGCGCCATCCTCGGAGCAGGATCAGTCCTCTTCCGTCCGCAAATCGGCCGGAGATCCCCGAAATGTCCAGGCCCTGGATGAAGCGCAGCTCAGGGAATTGACCGAGCTTAAGGCGCGAGACCGGGAAGTGCGGGCCCACGAAGCCGCGCACAAGGCGGTTGGTGGCCAGCACGCAGGCGCCATTTCCTATGACTACCAGCGCGGGCCCGATGGCGCCCGGTATGCCGTGGGCGGCGAAGTATCCATTGATATCTCGCCGGTACAGGGTGATCCGGAAGCCACCATCGAAAAAATGCGGGTCGTTCGCGCCGCGGCTATGGCTCCCGCGGAGCCTTCCTCCCAGGATCGGGCTGTCGCAGCTGAGGCAACGCAGATTATGCTGCAGGCCCAAACGGATCTTTATCGGCAGGCCAGTGACACCTATCAATCGGTATCGAAAATGAACGATTCTGATACGAAGTCAGAGCGTTCATCCTTCCAATCTGTAATGGCCTGATTGGACAACCTTTTCTCCTCGGAGTGGCGCTGCATCCGCGCCATTCCAGTCTTTTCCGGCCACAAATTGCAACACAAATTTCCAGTCGGGCTATTGACAATTCTGTACCTCTAAACGTATGTTTCAAACAAGTGTTTAATTAAGGCTGTGTTGCGATAGCATCACGGTGTCTGAGCAAACCCCAAGGCCAAGTACTGCAACCTGGGTTGCAGATGTGACCGAAAACCTGAGGTGGATTACATGCCTGAATACAAAGCGCCCCTGCGTGACATCAAATTCGTAATGAACGAGCTGCTGGACAGCGAGCAGCACTACGCAAAGCTGGAAGGTGCCGAGGATGCAACTCCGGATATGGTGGACGCCATTATCGGGGAAGGTGCCAAGTTCTGTGAGCAGGTTCTGTCTCCGCTGAACCAGGTGGGTGACAACGAAGGTTGTAGCTGGAGCGAAGACGGTGTCAAAACACCGACCGGCTTCAAAGAAGCCTACCAGCAGTACGTTGAAGGTGGCTGGCCGTCCATGACCGCCGATCCCAACTACGGTGGTCAGGGCCTGCCGCACTCCCTCGGGCTGGTCATGAGCGAAATGGTCGGCACTTCCAACTGGTCCTGGGGTATGTACCCGGGTCTGAGCCACGGCGCCACCAATACGATTGAAGCTCACGGCACCGAAGAGCAGAAGCAGACTTACCTCACCAAACTGATCAGCGGTGAGTGGACCGGCACCATGTGCCTGACCGAGCCGCACTGTGGTTCCGACCTGGGTACCCTGCGTTCCAAGGCCGAGCCGAATGCTGACGGCAGCTACGCCATCACCGGTACCAAGATCTTCATCTCTGCCGGTGAGCACGACATGGCAGAGAACATCGTTCACATCGTTCTGGCACGTCTGCCGGGCGCTCCGGAAGGCACCAAGGGTATTTCCCTGTTCATCGTGCCGAAGAACCTGCCGAACGAAGACGGTTCTTCCGGTGAGCGTAACGCCGTCTCCTGCGGCTCCATTGAGCACAAGATGGGTATCCATGGCAACGCCACCTGTGTAATGAACTTCGACGGCGCCAAGGGCTGGCTGATCGGACCCGAGAACCGCGGCTTGAACTGCATGTTCACCTTCATGAACACGGCGCGTATCGGTACCGCCATCCAGGGTCTGGGTGCGGCCGAGCTGGGCTTCCAGGGCTCACTGGCTTATGCCAAAGAGCGTCTGGCCATGCGTTCACTGAGCGGTCCCAAGAACCCGGAAGGCATTGCTGATCCGATCATCGTTCACCCGGACGTTCGTCGCATGCTGCTGACCCAGAAAGCGGTTGCCGAGGGTGCTCGCGCGCTGATCTATCTGACCGCACAGCAGGCCGATATTGTTCACAGCGGCAAGTCCGAAGAAGATCGCAAGGCCGCTGACGAAGCCCTTGGCTTCCTCACCCCGATCGCCAAGGCGTTCCTGACCGAAATCGGATACGAGTCAGCCAACCTGGGCATGCAGGTGTTCGGTGGTCACGGTTTCATCTCCGAGTGGGGGATGGAGCAGAACGTACGTGACGCCCGTATCGGCATGATCTACGAGGGCACCACCGGTATCCAGGCGCTGGATCTGCTGGGCCGCAAGGTTCTGATGACCCAGGGCGAGTCCCTGAAGGGCTTCACCAAGCAGGTGCACGTATTCTGTAAGGAAAACGCTGATAACGAACAGCTGAAGGAATTCCTGGAGCCGCTGGCGGCCCTGAACAAGGAATGGGGCGATCTGACCATGAAGATCGGCATGACCGCCATGAAGAACCGCGAAGAGGTCGGTGCCGCGTCCGTGGACTACCTGATGTATTCCGGTTACGCCGTGTTTGCCTACCTCTGGGCCCGTATGGCCAAGGTAGCGCTGGACAAGATGGCAGACGGAACCAGCGAAGAGTTGTTCTACAACGCCAAGGTGCAGACCGCGCGCTTCTACTTCAAGCGTATGCTGCCCCGAGCCAAGGGACATGCCGAGAGCATGCTGGCCGGCGCTGACAGCCTGATGGATATGCCGGAAGAAGCCTTCGCCATCTAAGGCGCGGGCAGGCATACCCAGAAAAGCCCGCTCTCCCCGGAGGCGGGCTTTTTTCATGAGTTAGGCTCGCCAATAGGGTAGAATACGCCCCTATAAAAATAACCTTGAGCGGACACATAGCCGAGAGGTACGCCAAAGCACATAGCTGGGGGCGTGCTGACAGACTGACTGGAATTTTGGAGAGTTATTAGATGGCTGATTATCAGGCACCTTTACGTGACATGCGCTTTGTTCTGAACGAAGTATTCGATGCACCGGCACTCTGGGCATCTCTGCCAAAAGTTGCAGAGAATGTAGACCCGGAAACCGCTGATGCGATTCTGGAAGAAGCGGGCAAGATCACCAGTGGTGTACTGGCCCCGCTGAACCGCGAAGGTGATGAGCAGGGCAGTAAGTGGAATGACGGCGAGGTCACCGCTCCGGAAGGCTTCAAGGAAGCTTACCAGACGATTGTGGAAGGTGGCTGGAACGGCCTGGGTGGTAATACCGAGTTCGGCGGAATGGGTATGCCGAAGACCCTGGTAGCCCAGTTCGAGGAAATGATGCAGGGTGCCAACATGGCGTTCGGCCTGGCGCCGATGCTCACCGCTGGTGCGTGCCTGGCCCTGGATGCCCATGGCAGCCAGGAGCTCAAGGAAAAGTACCTCCCGAACATGTATTCCGGCGTCTGGTCTGGCGCCATGGATCTGACCGAGCCCCATGCCGGTACCGATCTGGGTATTATCCGCACCAAGGCCGAACCGAATGACGACGGCTCGTTTAATGTCACAGGTACCAAGATCTTCATCACCTGGGGCGAGCACGACATGGCGGAAAACATCATCCACCTGGTGCTGGCCAAGTTGCCGGACGCGCCGAAAGGGCCGAAGGGGATCTCCCTGTTCCTGGTGCCGAAGTTCATGGTGAACGAAGACGGCTCCCTGGGTGAGCGCAACAGTTTCAGCTGTGGCTCTATCGAGAAGAAAATGGGCATCAAGGGCTCCGCCACCTGTGTGATGAACTTCGACGGTGCCAAAGGCTGGCTCGTCGGTGAAGAAAACAAGGGTCTGGCGGCCATGTTCACCATGATGAACTACGAGCGTCTGGGTGTTGGAATCCAGGGTATTGGCGCGGCGGAAGCGTCCCTGCAAAGCGCTCGTGAGTACGCACTGGAGCGTATCCAGAGTCGCGCGCCCACCGGTGCCCAGGAAAAAGAGAAAGCGGCTGATCCGATTATCGTCCACCCCGATGTGCGTCGCATGCTGCTGACTATGAAGAGCTATATCGAAGGCGGTCGCACCTTCTCTACCTACGTTGCGCAATGGCTGGATATCTCCAAGTACGCTGAGGATGATGAGCGTCGCAAGCATGCTGAAGGCATGGTGGCGTTGCTGACACCGGTTGCCAAGGCATTCCTGACCGATCGCGGTCTGGATGCATGCATCATGGGGCAGCAGGTATTCGGTGGTCACGGCTTCATCCGTGAGTGGGGCCAGGAGCAGCTGGTTCGCGACTGCCGCATCACCCAGATCTACGAGGGTACCAACGGTATCCAGGCGCTGGACCTGATGGGCCGGAAGGTCGTTGGCAGTCAGGGTAAGCTGTACGAGCTGTTTGCCAGTGATGTGGCGTCCTTTATCGAGGAAAACAGCGATGATGAGCACCTGCGTCCATACCTCGAGCCACTGGCTGCCGCGTTTGAGCGTCTGTCTGATGTAACAGAGCACGTGATCAACCAGGCGGGGGACAACCCCAATGCCATTGGTGCTGCGTCCGTGGACTACCTGGACCTGTTTGGTCTGACGGCTCTGGGCTACATGTGGGCGAAGATCGTCAGGGCCGCTGCTCCGAAAGCGGAAAGTGACACCTCCGGTTTCTACACCGGCAAGCTGAAGACAGCGCGGTTCTACTTTGACCGTCTGTTGCCGAAGACGGTATCACTGGCGGAAGGTATCCGCAGTGGTAGTGACTCGATGATGGCGCTGACAGCCGAGGAATTCTGATCAACGACGGTCAGATTTCGAAGCAGTGAAAACAAAAAGGCAGATCCTGTGAGGGATCTGCCTTTTTTGTCGCCTATGACAATTCAGCGATGTACATCTCCGGCTGGTATGAGGGGGTTAGAGATTCTCCAGACGTTCCGGATTCCTGATGAATCGGTTTTCATTCCCCTGAAGTTCACTGACCAGACGGTGGCGGGTCAGTTCCTGGTCGTCAGGAGGATCGACCCGGTTCCAGCTTTTAAAGACCGAGGACGCGCCGACCCAGGGCAGGTCGTAGGTGTCGACCATGTAGGCAACCGCGCGGGCAACATCGCCCTTTACCTCTCCAGGGGGTTCAAAAAACTGGGCGCTTTCCCGGTTTCCACATTCATCTTCTCGTGCGCCAGCGCTGAGTTCTTCGTAGCGAGCGTTGCGGCGGCGTATTTCGACACGGCTGGTGACGGGCACTATGTTGTGGAGGTCGGAGGCTATCTGGCGATAGCGGTCATTCCGGCCGCACTGGCTGCTCGTGCCGCAGCCCAAAGCGCTACGAACTGCGGCGAGAGGGTAGATATGACCTTCTGTCATGGTGAACCCCTTGTTTTTAAACGGGGTTCTGCAGAAGAATGAGGTGCCTCCATCGGAGTAAAGTTTCCCCCAAAACTGGTCGCGGACAACCGTATCGGGATTACTGAATCGGGTGTTCTGACCATTGGTCAGGGATGGGGTCAATAGTATGAGCGTAATGATAAGGGCGCTTGTCTGGTTCATGCGTTCTTATACCTCGCTACAAAGGATAGGGCCTTTGCCGATCAGGCCCTAACGACCTTTACTTCAAGCGATCACGAATGCGCTCGTACCTTGCGCGAAGTTCCTCTCCGAATTGCTGGGCTTTCTGACGAGCTTCCTGAGTTGTATCTTCGGTATCGTGCAGAATTTTATCGAACTTGTGACGGAACTTTTCCCAGTCTTTTTCGAGATCGTCCCACTCATCCTTGACGTCTTCTCGGGCAAGGTGAAGTTGGACGCGTGCTTCGTCACGGTACTGTTTGATTTTCTCTGACAGTTTTTTGAGGTCATCCTGAAGCGTCATATGAAACACCTCCTTTGGTAGACGTTACCTTACAATGCTCCCGAAACTGAAAACCTGTCAAGAGGGGAGTGGGAGGGTCAGGTGTTGCGGGCTGCCAGCAGGGTGGCCATATCTTCCAGATGGCTCCAGGGAGAGCTGGGAGAAAATCCCTTGGTGGCGCGATCAATATCGCTGCACAGTTCCAGGGCTGAGTGGAGCTGGGGGCGGGAAAGCCGCCGCGCTGCCTGCTCTATGGTGCGGGCACGTTGTGGCTGGAAGACGCCGCGTTGCTTCAGGAAGGACGATGGGTTCTCACGTTGTGCGGTTGCTGACCGCAGTTCCATAGTCAGGTTCAGGTCGCGAACCAGTACCGCCAGCAACCCCAAAGGGTTCTCGCCTTCCTGCCTGAGTACCCCGATCATCTTGCGGGCATGAGGAGCCCGTCCGGCCAGAAGCTCCGTTACCAACTCGAATCCGGTAAAGCGGGAGCTGTCCTGGACGGCCTGTTCTATGGCTTCTTCATCAATGGTTTTACCGGTGCCAAAGAGAGCCAGCCGATCCAGCTCCTGGCTTGCAGCCAGGAGGTTGCCTTCAAGTCGCTCGGTGAGAATACTCAGGGCGCCCCGGGTCAGCTTCAGTCCCCGGGAATTGGCACGCTGTTGCAGCCAGCCGGCAAACTTGTCGCCGTCTACCGGCCATACGGGAACATGCACGCCCTTGTTCTGTAATTCCTTGTACCACTTCCTGCGCGTCTCGGCGGCGTCCAGTCTGGCACTGATCAGTAGCAGAACAATGTCTTCGGGGGGATCCTGAAGGACTCTCTCGAGGACTGCACGACCATCTCCGAGTTTTCCGGTGGGCAAGTGGATTTCGATGCGGCGTTTTTCGGCAAACAGGGACAGTGAGCCAAACTCCTCGCCTACGGTGTTCCAGTCCAGCTGGTGATCGGCGTGAAACGTCATGCGCTCCAGGAAGCCGGCATCCCTGGCAGCACTACGGACCTGGTCACAGCATTCCTGGACCAGCAGGGGTTCATCTCCGGAAATCAGATAGACCGGTGCCAGGGATTTCTTCAGTAACTGGGGAAGCTGGGCCGGTTGGGTCTTCATAATCAGCGCGTGTCTTGCTCTTGATCTTTGACGGCCTGTTCCCGCAATTGGGTAACCCGGGAGTCCGTCAAAGGTGCCAGCCGGAAAATGATCTGTTGTGCCAGCCGATCATAAAGCTGTTGCCTGAGCTCCTCTTCCTCCCGCTGCTTGGCGAGCACGTTGGTCTCGTCGTAGCGATAGGTTTCGCTGCTATTAAGACGGGTTTCCGCTATCAGGGGCAGGTCGTCGCGGGTCAGCACGTCCATGTCGACGGTCTGTCGGAGCGTGTATTCCGCCGCTGCGGCCTGAACCGTAATGGCGCTGGCGCGACGGTCTTGCCGGAATCCGCGAAGGCGCAGAATGTAATCCGCCTGTTCCGGCTCACGAACATCAATCTTGCCCAATTCAAGTTGCTCTTTGACAGCCTGACAAAGGTCATCCGGTATCTCTTTAACGCAGGAGACAGCCAGTGGTTGTAGACCAGGTGGCACCGGGGGTGCCCCCCGCAATTGAAAGCCGCACCCAGCCAGGACCAGGGACAGCAGGCCTGCCACTAAAATTCTGGCGTGGTGGAACGGGTGCGAGGCTACCATCTTAGTTGGCCACCACGTTGACCAGTTTGCCGGGAACCACTATGACCTTGCGAATTGTCTGGCCTTCGGTAAAGCGGACAACGTTTTCGTTTTCCAGTGCCAGTTGTTCCAGGCTTGCCTTGTCGATGTCCGCAGGGACATCCGCCTTGGCGCGGACCTTACCGTTGACCTGCAGCACCACCTGGATCTGACTACGCACCATGGCCTCTTTGTCGGCCTCTGGCCACTTGGCGTCCACCACGGGTTCCTCATGGCCCAATGCCTGCCACAGGCTGTGACAAATATGGGGAACGATGGGTGACAGTGTCAGCACTGCCACCTCCAGCGCCTCGTGACGAACGGCTCGGCTCTGGGGAGCATCATCGGTCAGTTTGCCCACGTCGTTCAGCAATTCCATCACCGCCGCGATGGCGGTGTTGAAGGTGAGGCGACGACTGATGTCATCACTCACTTTGGCAATGGTTTCATGGGTCTTGCGGCGCAGATCCTTCTGGGCATCGGTCAGGCTGCCCGCGTCCAGCGCTGGCATTTCGCCGCCGGCTGCCAGTTCACCCACCATGCGCCACAGGCGCTTGAGGAACCGGTGAGCCCCCTCCACGCCGCTGTCCGACCATTCCAGTGATTGCTCGGGCGGTGCCGCGAACATCATGAACAGTCGCACTGTGTCAGCACCGTGCTGATCGATAATCGCCTGAGGATCGATGCCGTTGTTCTTGGACTTCGACATCTTGGTGACACCACCAACCTCAACCGGCTGGCCGTCTTCCTTGTGAACTGCTCCAACAACCTGACCCTTGCTATCCCGTTCAACAGTGACGTCGGCTGGTGAGATCCAGGTCTTGCCGCCTTTGCCGTCTTCACGGTAGTAGGTCTCGGCCAGGACCATGCCCTGGCACAGCAGGCGGTTGAAAGGCTCTGAGCAGGTGACCAGGCCCACGTCCCGCAACAGTTTGTGGAAGAATCGTGCATACAACAGGTGCAGTATGGCGTGTTCGATACCGCCGATGTATTGATCTACCGGGAGCCAGTAGTTGGCCGCGGCCGGGTCCAGCATGCCCTTGTCATAGTTCGGGCTGCAGAAACGGGCGTAGTACCAGGACGACTCCATGAAAGTGTCGAAGGTGTCGGTTTCCAGCGTCGCGGCTTGACCCTCAAAGGTAGTTTTAGCCCACTCCGGATCCGCCTTGATGGGCGACTGGACGCCATTCATTTCAACGTCTTCTGGCAAGGACACTGGCAGCTGATCATCGGGGACCGGGCGTTCGGTGCCGTCCTCCAGGGTCATCATCGGAATTGGGGCACCCCAATAGCGCTGACGAGACACGCCCCAGTCACGCAGGCGATAGTTCACAGTGCGCTTGCCGATGCCGTTCTCTTCCAGGTAGTCAGCAATAGCATCAAAGGCTTCTTCGCTGGTCAGGCCGGTGTATTTTCCGGAGGAAACCAGGGTGCCCTTTTCGGTGAAGGCCTGTTCCTGCACATCGATCTCACGACCATCGCGGGCCGCAATCACCTGTTTGATTGGCAGGCGGTACTTCAGGGCAAACTCATGATCCCGTTCGTCGTGGCCGGGAACCGCCATCAGGGCGCCGGTGCCGTAATCCGTCAGTACGAAGTTGGCGATCCAGACGGGAATTTCTTCCTGAGTGAGGGGGTGGATCGCTTTGAAACCGGTGTCGATCCCTTTCTTCTCCATGGTGGCCAGATCGGCTTCAGCGACCTTGCTGTTGCGGCATTCTTCTACGAATTCCGCTACATCGCGATGGCGTTCGGCCGCAGCCTTGGCCAGGTAATGCTCCGCGGAAACGGCCATATAGCTGACGCCCATCAGGGTGTCGGGACGGGTGGTGTAAACCGTCAATCCATCTGTGCCATCTTTCAGCGGGAAGGTCAGTTCGGTACCGATGGACTTGCCGATCCAGTTTCGCTGCATGGTCTTGACCTGTTCCGGCCAGTCTTCCAGGTCGTCCAGATCGTTCAACAGTTCATCGGCGTAATCGGTGATGCGGATAAACCACTGGGGAATTTTCTTTTGTTCAACGAGGGCGCCGGAGCGCCAGCCGCGACCATCGACGACCTGCTCGTTGGCCAGTACGGTCTGATCCACGGGATCCCAGTTGACCGTGGACATCTTCTTGTACACCAGGCCTTTTTCATAAAGGCGGGCGAAGAACCACTGTTCCCAGCGGTAATAGTCCGGCTTGCAGGTGGCCAGTTCACGATTCCAGTCATATCCGAAACCCAGCTGCTTGAGCTGGTTCTTCATGTATTCAATGTTGGCGTAGGTCCACTTGGCAGGCGCGGTCTTGTTGGCGATCGCGGCATTTTCTGCAGGCAGGCCGAAGGCATCCCAGCCCATGGGCTGCATCACATTCTTACCCTGCATGCGCTGGTAGCGGGAAATGACGTCGCCAATGGTGTAGTTGCGGACGTGGCCCATGTGCAGTTTGCCGCTCGGGTACGGGAACATGGACAGGCAGTAGTACTTGGGCTTGCCGGGCTCTTCCTTGACGGTGAAGGTGTTGTTCTCTTCCCAGAAAGTGCGGGCATTCTGTTCTACATTACGTGGATTGTATTGCTCGTCCATTCCTGCCATTACCGAAATTACCTTGTGTGAAAAATAGAACCCTGTATCAAAACGATGTCCGGAGCGGGCCGAACATTCTAACGCACACGGAGGTTAACAGGTAGTCTGCCAAAAATCGTTTCATGTGCCAGACTTGTTATCAGGCGGGTAGGGCCGGGCAGAGGACAATTGCCCGGCCCCCGAACTTTGGTGAGGAGTCTATATGGCCGAGTCTGAACGCAGACATCTATCCGGAAAAGCCCTGGAAGTCTATGACCGGATGCTGGAACGGGTGCAGTCGCGCCTCAATGAGTTGCAGGAAACGTCCCTTCGGAATCTGGAAGAGGAAGTCCAGAAGGCGGTTGAGTTTGAGTACGAGCTGGAGGAAATGACCCGCGAGGAGGCAGACCTGTTGGGGGCCTATCTGTTGCGGGATCTGGAGCACCTCATGCACTTTGTGGAGGAGACCGGTGAGGGGCTGACGGAGTGGTTGCAGCTGGATATTGCGCTGCTTGAGCATCAGCTTGCGGACCGGCTGCTTTCTGTCGCGGACAAGACGTTGGTGGATAACCTGGAGCTGCGCCAGAAGCTGGAAAACCAGGAGGCTGGCCATTACATTTCCGGCGAGGTGGCTACCGCCGGGATGTTCCAGTGTCTGAATTGCGGCCACATGCGCTGCCTGACCGCGACCAGCCATCTGGAACCCTGTGAGGCCTGTGGTTCCCATTACTACGAACGCGTGACCAGCCGCTGGCCCCGTAAGTCGGAATAGCGGTGCACCGTGTCCCAACAAGTAGGTCGGATTAGGCGAAGCCGTAATCCGACACAGAAGTTCATGCCGATTGTTGGGTTACGCTTTGCTCATTGTGCCGTTCACCGGTAAATCCAACCTACGGTTTGGGGATAATCCGCTCCCTCACGAAGACAATGAGGATGAGCGCCAGGGTCAGCACGGGCCAGGAGCCTGTCTGCATGTAGGGCGTACTGCCTTTTGCAGTGAATACGTCACCGGTCAGGACCGCACGTTCGAATTGGGGAATGGTTTTAGCCAGTTGCCCCTTGTGATCGATGATTGCAGTGACGCCGTTGTTGGTGCCCCGAAGCATGTAGCGGCCGGTTTCCAGCGCCCGCATACGCGCAATCTGCAAGTGCTGCAGTGGGCCAATGGAATCGCCAAACCAGCCGTCGTTGCTGATGGTCAGCAGCAGGTCGGTGCCCCGGGCATTGCGGGCAACGAAATCCGGGTAAGCCACTTCATAGCAAATGAACGGCATGATGCGCGTGCCGTTGGCGATCAGAGGGGACTGGTTGGCCGGGCCCCGGCTAAAACTGGACATGGGCAGATCGAAGAATCCGATCAGTCCACGCAGCCATTGCTGAAGGGGCACGTACTCGCCGAACGGCACCAGTTTCTGCTTGTGGTACATGCCTTCCCCATTGCCAATAGCCATGATGCTGTTGTGGAACGTGAAGTCCTCAATGCGGTCGCTGAAGCCGTACCAGGGTATACCGGTGATCAGCGTGCTGTTGTCCCCCAGTTCTTCGGCAATATGATCGATGATCTTGCCGGCCTGGTCCTGGGGAATGGGGATGGCGGTTTCCGGCCACAGGATGAGATCAGTATCCCAGTAGTCGTCTGTAAGCCCGAGATATACAACGATCTGATCCCGAAGGAAGTCCGGGTCCCACTTGATCTGCTGGGGGATGTTGCCTTGCATGGAGGCAAAGGAGGTGGCTTCGTCACTGACGTTAGTCCATTCGATTTTCGATAATGCAGGACCGGTGACCCAGGGCAAGAGTGCCACTACAGCGACGAATCCGGCGCCTACTGAACGCTTGTTGAGCACCAGCCACCATGCACCGTAGATGGCGACGCCGGTAACGGTTATCCAGAAGGTTAGGCCATGTACGCCTACCAGTGGCGCAAAACCTCCCAAGGGCCCGTCCACATGGGCATTTCCGAGGTAAAGCCAGGGGAAGCCGGTCAGCAGCCAGCCACGAACCCAGTCACCGAGAATCCAGATAGCGGGAAACAGGAGTAGCCGGCGCACGAGGCTCTCTTTTGCCAATTTACCCCAGCCCCAGAAAGCGATAGCGTGAAATAACGCAAGGCCAGCCACGAATAAGACGGTCAGGAGGACCGCCAGGGGGATGGAGGTATTGCCATGCTCGCTGATGCTGATGTAGACCCAGCTGGCACCGCTGCCAAAAATTCCCAGACCGGTAAGCCATCCCGCCCGGAAAAGCTTGTGAGACGCCAGCGGAACGGTCGCCAGCAGGATCAGTACAAGAGAAACCGGGCCCAGCCACCACCACTGAAAGGGTGACAATGTCAGGGTTTGCAGGGCGCCCGCCACCACAAGGGTGACGGTTCTCAGCCAGGTTTTGCCTGACAGGCGCGTATCCGGAATCAGGGGGATGGTATCGTTATTGCTCACTACGGGTTACCTGCAGCAGACGGATGACTCGGTTATCGGCGTTCGCAATAGTAAATTGCAGCCCGCCAAATGCAACCGATTCGCCCCGCCTGGGCAGGTGGCCGAATTCTTTGAGTACCACACCGCCGATGGTGTCGAACTCTTCCTCATCCAGCTCCGTCTGGAAAAACTCATTGAAGTCATCCACCGGTGTGACGGCCTTGACGGCATAAGTGCCGTCCCCGCGGGCCTTGATGTGGGTTTCTTCATCGAAGTCGTGTTCATCTTCGATTTCACCAACGATCTGTTCCAGAACATCTTCGATGGTGATCAGGCCAGCCGTGCCGCCGTACTCGTCCACCACGATGGCCATGTGGTTGCGGTTTTCCTTGAACTCTTTCAACAGCTGGTTCAGGCGCTTGCTTTCCGGCACGAAAGTTGGCGGTCGCAGGATTTCACGAATGCACGACCAGTTGACCTCATTGTTCAGAGCCAAAGGCAGCAGATCCTTGGCAAGCAGTACGCCAATTACGTCGTCCTGGCTGTCGCCAATAACGGGAAAACGGCTGTGGGCAGAGGAGATGATTTCGCCAAGAAACTCTTTCGGTTCCTGGGCTGCCTTGACGGTGACCATCTGGGAGCGGGGGATCATGATCTCATCCACCCGCATGTCGATCACCTGCATGGCACCTTCGATGATGCTCATGGCATCGGTATCGATGATGTCCTGGGACTCGGCGTCCCGCAGGATTTCCAGCACGTCCTCGACGGACTCAGGCCCGCTGGAAAAGGCCTGTGATATACGCTCCAGCCAGGACTTGTTGCCCTGACTGCGACTCGACTGATCGTCGCTCATGAGTCTTGTTCCGCTTCCTCTGATTCGTAAGGATTGCCATACCCGAGCTGCCGCAGCAGCCGGACTTCGAGGGCTTCCATGACCTCGGCATCGTTATCTTCAATATGATCATAGCCCTGAAGATGCAGCATGCCATGCACAACCATGTGAGCCCAATGGGCCTCTGGTTCTTTATGCTGATCTTTGGCCTCTTTTTCAACAACCGGAGCACAAATGATGAGATCTCCGGCTAACGGAACTGTTATACCCGCTGGTGCCTCAAATGGGAAGGACAGGACATTGGTTGGCCCATTTTTGCCCCGGTACTGGCCATTGAGTTCCGCGCTTTCGTCAGTATCGACAATACGGATTGTGACTTCGGACGTGGTGTTCCCCAGCCAGGCACATTGAGCCCAGCGTTCAAAACTCTCCGCCGCGGGTACGCCGTGCGCTGAATGAGCCCGCTGCAGGTCTACTGTCAGTGTGTTCACTTGCCGGTGGCACTCCCGCCGTCAAAAGAGTCGTAGGCTTCCACGATGCGTTGGACCAGGGGGTGGCGAACCACGTCCCTGGCTTCAAAGCGTGTAAAGCCAATGCCAGAGACCTTGCTCAGCACGCCGGAGGCGTGAATCAGTCCGGAATTTTCACCGCGGGGCAGGTCAACCTGAGTCGTATCGCCGGTAATCACCGCCGTGGAGCCAAAGCCAATCCGCGTCAGGAACATCTTCATTTGTTCCCGGGTGGTGTTCTGACTCTCGTCCAGGATGATGAACGAGTTATTCAGGGTGCGGCCACGCATAAAGGCAAGGGGCGCAATTTCGATCACACTCTTTTCAATCAGCCGGGTGACATGGTCAAAGCCCAGCATCTCATAAAGGGCGTCGTACAGTGGGCGAAGGTAAGGGTCCACTTTCTGGGCCAGATCGCCCGGAAGGAAGCCCAGCTTCTCACCGGCTTCCACCGCCGGACGAACCAGCAGGATGCGTTTGACCTGCTCATCCTTCAAGGCTTCCACCGCACAGGCGACCGCCAACCAGGTCTTTCCGGTGCCGGCCGGGCCAATACCGAAGTTGATGTCATGGGTGCGGATATTGTGCACATACTTCTGCTGGTTGGCGCCGCGGGGCTTGGCCTGCAGTTTGGGGGTTTTGATGACGGTAACAGAGCCGTCGTAGGGAACATCTTCCGGCAGGCGCTCGAAGCCGGTTTCACGAATGAACAGGTGAACGGTATCGGGGGAAATATCGTCAGTGGCGTCGGTTTCCCGATACAGGTGCCGGATAACCTCGACGGCCGCAGCCACATGCTCGGTTTCGCCTTCCACACGGAAATGGTGGTTACGGCGGCCAATCTTGACCCGCATGCGCCGTTCAATGTGCTTGAGATGCTCATCGAACTGGCCACAGAGAGTGGTCAGCCGGTGCTGATCGACCGGGTGCAGATCAAATTGTCTGGAATCGTTGGCTTTCAAAGGTGCTCCGTTTTTACTCCCGTGGTTTGCCGGGAGTCAGCTTTTCTGAATTTTGAGTCAGGTCGGGGTGTGGGGCACCTTCCACAGACACGCTACGAGCACATCCATGTGCGCTTGTTTCGGGCCGTCCATGGCCCTCAACAGTCTGTGGAAGGTGCCCCACACCCCAACTTAACTAACTATTTGCAGGCCCGAAACTGAAAAACAAGTAGGTCGGATTAGACAAGGTCGTAATCCGACAAAATTCGAGGTCGCATGTTTTTGTTGGATTATTATTTCGTCTAATCCAACCTACGATAAAACCGCTTATTGGAATTTCCTCAGCGCGTGCACGCTCGTAGTCAGCGGAGAGTGGTGGGGCTTCCCTCCCAAAAATTTCGGAGGCCATGGATGGCCGGAGAGAAGCGCACACGGACGTGCTTGTAGCGGTTTTTGGGAGGGAAGCCCCACCACTCGCCATGCTCCAAGCTCGAACCAATAAGAGCCGAACCCTAAAACAACTCCGCGTTAACAGGCACGCCGCGTAAGGAGTTGGGATAAGCTTCAACAATCTCGACGTCGATGAAGTGCCCCACAACATTCGGATTCTCATGCCGGAAATTCACAATCCGGTTATTCTCCGTCCGGCCCGCGAATTCTCCCGGGTCTTTCTTGGACAGGCCAGTCACCAGAATACGCTGAGTCGTGCCCACCATCTTGCGGCTGATATCCATGACATTCTGATTCAACCGGTCCTGCAGAATGCTCAGGCGTTGCTTCTTCACCTCCATCGGAGTGTCATCCGGCAGATCCGACGCCGGAGTACCCGGGCGGGCGCTGTAAACGAAGCTGAAAGACATATCGAAGCCGATATCATTGATCAGCTTCATGGTGTCCTCAAAGTCTTTCTCGGTTTCGCCGGGGAATCCGATAATGAAATCCGACGAGAAGCTGATGTCCGGCCGGATCTTGCGCAGGCGGCGGAGCTTGGATTTGTACTCCAGCGCCGTGTGACCACGCTTCATGGCTGCCAGGATACGATCCGAACCGCTTTGAACCGGCAGGTGCAGATGGCTGACCAGTTCCGGGACCTGTTCGTACACCTCGATCATGGCATCGGTGAACTCCACCGGGTGTGACGTGGTATAGCGGATGCGGTCGATGCCGTCGATGGCGGCCACCAGGGTGATCAGTTCCGCCAGGTCCATGGTGTCGCCATCGTGGGTTTCACCACGGTAGGCGTTAACGTTCTGGCCCAGCAGGTTCACCTCACGCACGCCCTGGCTCGCCAGGTGTGCCACTTCTGCGATCACGTCGTCCGCCGGACGGCTGACTTCCTCGCCACGGGTGTAAGGCACCACGCAGAAGGTGCAGTATTTGCTGCAGCCTTCCATGATGGACACAAATGCCGATGGACCGTCAGCGCCGGGCTCGGGCAGGTTGTCGAACTTCTCGATTTCCGGAAAGCTGACGTCCACCACGCCAACACCGTTACCCTTGGAGCGCACTTCGGTAATCATGTCCGGCAGGCGGTGCAGGGTTTGTGGACCGAACACCATATCCACATACGGGGCGCGGTCGAGAATAGCCTGACCTTCCTGGCTGGCCACGCAGCCGCCCACGCCGATGATCAGGTCCGGTTTTTTGCTTTTGAGTCCCTTCCAGCGGCCGAGCTGGTGAAACACTTTCTCCTGGGCTTTCTCGCGAATGGAGCAGGTGTTCAGCAGAAGAATGTCGGCGTCATCGGGTGTGTCCGTCATTTCGACGGTTTCACCGGTTTTGAGCAGGTCCGCCATTCGGGCAGAATCGTACTCGTTCATCTGACAGCCGTGGGTCTTGATGTACAGCTTCTTGGCCATGATTCTCACGTATTCTGGTGGATGTGGCGCCGGGCTTGCGGTTGTATCCAGAGGCGCTAGCAAAAAAGGAACTGCGTATTATAACGGGGTGATCAATCCGCAACCACCATTGTCTCGGCTAGTTACTAGTTCCGTTATGGTATTATTCGCTTCGTCGGATCTCCGACAACCCAATAACCAACCCATACAACGCTATGACCCCTGAACGCCTGGCCCGAATCAAACAAACCCTGAACACCCGCCAACCGGATCTCAGCGTCCTTACCGACCAGGTTCATAAGCCCAGAAACCTGTCCGCCATCATCCGTTCCTGCGATGCGTTCGGCCTGGCCAATATGCACACTGTCTGGCCAAAAGAAGGTTTCCGCGCATTCCGTAAAACCGCCGGTGGCAGTTACAGCTGGGTGACCACCCATACCCATCGAACCATGGAAGACGCCATTGGTGCGCTGAAAGGGCAGGGTCACAAACTTTACGCCGCCCAGCTTTCCGATCGCGCCATCGATTACCGTGAAGCCGATTTCACGGTGCCCTGTACGGTGATCATGGGCAATGAAGTCGATGGGGTAAGCGCCAGTGCGGCCGAATTAGCGGACGAACACATCGTGATACCAATGATGGGCATGGTGGAGTCCCTGAACGTTTCCGCTGCCTGCGCCATCATTCTCGCCGAAGCCCAGCGCCAGCGAAAAGCCGCAGGGCTATACGATTACCGGCGTCTGCCGGACGACGAATACAACCGCCTGCTCTTCTGCTGGTGCCAGCCAACCGTCAAACGATATTGCGATGACCGCAACCTGCCGTATCCGCCCATTGATCCGGATACCGGCGAGCTTATTGATGGTGTCGGCTGGATGCAGGGCGTTCGTGAACTACGTAAGAATCGTCGCCGCTGGGATGATCCGCCGGTCGCACCGGCTATTGAGGAATCGGATCAGGGCTGATCCGACTTCCCGGTGATTTTCGGGCTACCATTTGTCCAGTTGAAGGCCGTGTGTTTTCAGGTAGTCGCCGTGTTCCTTCAGGTACGCTTTCGTTCTCTCCTGGAAATGCGATGGGTCCCCTTCAACGGGTTTGGCTTGTAGGCGCATTACTTCTACTTCGTTGCCGATCTGGCTCTGAATCCACATAACAATCTGCCCTCCTGGAGCCAAGCCGATTGTTAGGGTGTGACGTGGCACCTTTCGAACGTCGACATTTGTTACAACCCTCGCTGGCTCACGCATTCTCTCATTTAAACCCGCAGGGATTTGGATCAAGTGTGCGTAGTGCTCCTGCTCGGCAAAAGAAAACCAGTGTATCCAGATTAGTTCTGGGAACGGGTCTGTCGCCGCCCCCGGCCCAGCGGGGCCTTTTGGTCCCTTCCAGCAGCATTTCACAGTGCCTCCGGGTTGGCGCCAGCTGCGTTCGCCGCTTTTCTCCAGAAGAACATCCATAAGCCAAACGTCATAATGCTCTGGGGCTGCGAATGTGACTCGGCGGTGTTCTCCGGTATCGCTGGTTATGGACGTGCAGCCTTGGCAGGCAATCAATGTGATGCAGATCGCGCATCTGAGAAAGATGGTAAGCATCAGTTGTTCTCCGTGTTGAAGTAGACGGTCCGCTGTCTCCCTTCTTCGGGCATGTTGGTATTGAAGTTACGTAGAATTCTAAGGCTCAATGGAACACCCTTTATTGCTGTATTTATGCTGTTGTAATGAGCTGAGTAGTGGATGTAGCGCTGCATCAAAAGATTGAGCTGCGGAGTGTTCAATCTTGGAGAGTTCTCACCAGCGTCAATTTGCTCCTGCAGGCTTTGATGTATGGGGGTTAGTTCTTCTGGTATTTGTGTGTTCCCACTCTTTGGGATGGGCGTAAAAATAACACCCGACTGTTTGGCTAATCTATGCATTAGGGCAAGGGCAACGCGAGAGTATCCTCCATTGATGGAGCGGTACATACGGAGCGCAAGTTCGACCCTACCATCAGGAGCGGGATGCTCGGATCTTTTTGTGAGAATCTCCAGTCGCGGCTCTCTCTGACTCAGATTATTGCGGGTTTCTGTACCAGGAGAACGGGCAGTAGGCTGGGCAACGGGGAGGCTGTATTCTCCGACCCAACGTTCTGATTCGAGGTCTTTCTTCAGGACCTCCAGGGTATCCCACTGCATGGTTTCTTGGGGCCAAGGGAATCGGTCGCGGCTGATAGGGTGGAGAGGGCTGATTAGCACATCCTCTTGCTGCAGTTCAGGATATCCGCCTCCAATGTCAGAGTGTGCTCCAGGCAGTTTAATTTCCCGAAAGTTTGGAGGTAACTTTGTATCCGGGCCGCGGAGGCTATTAAGTGCAAATAGCTTCCGATGTTCCTGCTCGGCGGTCAGCTGAACAGCCTTTGTGACCTTCTTCGGATCGAGAAAAAGTCTGACTGGCACGTTATTGTCATTTGCTGCACTGAGATCCCCATTAGCGATGTTTAGTATTGCAGCCACAGAATCAAACAATCCTACAAATCTGATCTCCATCGCTTTAGGCCAAGCTAATCCACGGGCATGCAGGGCTTTTCCGAAGATACCTTTCTCTTTTCGGTTTATTTCGTAAACTGCATGTCGGGCTGCCGCAGCCCCTCTACTGAAGCCGAATATATCGAAAACTAATTTATGAATTTGTTTCCCCTGAACCCGACTCTCAATCTGTAAAGCCAGTTCTTCGAAGGTCTTTACCACTTGTTGGACAATTCCTGTATCTCCCATGCCGGTTGCTGCGCTGATTAAAGAATCCCCATCTCCGGTTTCAGTGCCTACACCTGCTGCGTACACTTTTAGCTGGTACCTACGGGAATTTTTGTCTTGTAAGTCTGTGTCTGGATACAGCTCCCAAAGTTTGGCCACGTTACTGGGCGTATTCCTGTAGCTGCTGCCCATCATTAACCCTAAGCATCGTCTACACTCGGCTATTTCGATCTCATCGTATTCGCCGGATTTCTGACATTCCTTTTCCAGTTCCTGTGCTAAAAGCTGGCTATTAAACGCATTATTCAACGTCCCATCAGTAAAAATCCCCACCTCAACATGAATCTCCGGCTCCTCTTCTTTCTGCTCGCTCGCGTCTTCCCCGGATTTAATGCCGGCAATGGTAGTAGCCATAACCGAGGCTGCTGATTCGAGGGTGGAGGACGCCTGTTGGGGCCGATGCTGCTGATACTCGTCCCTTTCAGGACGTGGGCGAGGCGCAGGAGCAGGCGAGCCCATGCAGAACGGTCCGCGCTTGATATCCTGTGGTGTCAGCTGAGACGTGTTCAGGTCCTGCATGGGGTAGCCGAGGCCAAAGGGCAGTTCGCTACTGGGTTTCCACTCACCTCCGTTGACCAGGTCGGGGTTCTCTCGCCATATGACCACCGGGGAGACGGGGCCTTCGTCCAGTGGTCCGTGGACGAGAAACGCATCGCCTGCAGCGACCAGATTCACGGTCAACTCGCAGAGGTCCACCCGGTCGTACGGCTGTAACCTGAGCAGTTGGCGCAGCTCCTGTTCGCGAAATTGTCCTGCGTTGATTTTGCGGCGGGTCTCGGAAGCTGCCAGGAACGGGCTTTCTATCCGTGGAATATCGTAGGGGGTCAAATCCATTGACCGCTTGATTTGCATCGTCACCACTCCTTGCTGACGTTTTGTTTTTCGGCGGGATAAGCATACCGAATTCCGGACCAATGTAACCGTTTTGTGTCACATTTCAGTCAGTCGGTGATCAATCGCTGGCTTGTTCCGGCAAAGGTTTGTTGATAAGTGCCGTCTTCAATCAGTTCCTGGACTGCGGCATCAAAGTGGTGCCTTAGCCAGATGCCCCGATCTGACAGATGAAACCGATAAGCGAGCTCATTTACGCCAAACTCATCGCCGTGATGAATCATGGCGCGCAGCCCCAGGCGGCTCAGAAGCGCCACGCCATCGGACTGGTACTCGATAGTGGCATCAATTCGCTCGAGCGCCAGCATATGCATGTTTTGCTCCAGCGAATTGGTGCGTTGAATCTGGATTCCCGGGTGATTCAGGAACTCACTTGGATAAAATCGTCCCCGAATGGTGCCAACTCTAAGGCCCTCGAGGCTTTCAATCGTGTTCAGTGGGCCTGTGTCGTACCGGGTGAAAATCACGAAGCCGTAAGTCAGGGCAATCGGCATACCGGTTATACCGGGTTGCTCCGGGTCGCCCACTATTTCAGGGAAAAGGACATCGGCCGTCCCGTCGCGGAACATCTTGTTGGCTCTTGCCCAGTGGTCAATATTCACTGCCTCGCAGTCGACATCCCGCAGCTTCAGGCGTTCTATAACGTGCTGAGTCCATTCTGCGTTGGCATTGGTAAGAGTCTGATCACTTGTTGGGCCATTCACTACAAGGCAGGGTGGTTCTGTGGCGGGAGCAGGTATTGACCACGCCAAAGCAGACAGTGCGAGAAAGATCCTGCAGATATGGTAAATAGCTGGAGTGTATAAAGACAGCGAGAGCACTTTCATTGCAGCCTACCATTGAAGGAAGTTCCTCCAGCTGTGCTTGGTACCCGCGGCTGGTAAGACGAGAACAACGTTTGTTCTCAATTAATATTAGGTCACTTGCCAGAAAACGAAAGGGATGTATGAGGTCGGAAGATAGGGAAGGGAGGTGTCGGGCGACACCTCCAGGTTCGGGTTTAGTCGCGGTTTTCAAGGTAGCGCTGCAGTTGCTCGCGTAGCGCCTTTGGTAGCCGAGTAATGGTCAGAGCGTCCTTGTCCTTGTCATAGTAGACCGCCTGGTTTACCAGGTCCGATGAGAATGACACGCTCATGCCACCGCCGGAACCGGCGATGCGCACCAGTTTCTTGACCTTGCGGTGGTCCGGGTGCAGTACGCCGCTCTCAGGCAGTTCGGCGGCCTGAGAGGCAAACTCTTTAAAGCGCTCCGGCTGATTCTCATCAAGGTAACCAGACAGGGCTTCAATGGCAACGGGTTCGCCCAGGGCGTGCTGCTCCTTGCAGAATTCATAGGCACGGGCGCGCACTTTACCGGCCTCTTCGGGCTCGGAGGTTTTTGCGAAAGCCTCCACCGCATCCAGGAATGTAACGGTTTCTTTTTCCACATCCACCTGATTGGTGAAACCACACAGCTTGATGAACAGGTCACCGCCTTCACCGGTACCACGGGCGTGCACCAGGGTCAGGTAATTCTCGCCGGGGTTGTCACCGCGCCAGTCGTCCAGTTCGATGCGGGCTGCCAGGTTCAGGCGGGAAAGGCTGAGAATATCGGTAGCATCCAGTGTCTGTTTGGCATCAAAACGCATGGCGCTGTCGTTTTCCAGGATCAGCAAATAGACCACCTCGGAATCGGCCAGAGCTTCGTGCACAATCATCAGGTGCCCCTCGAATTCCTCCTGGGCGCCGTTCAGCAGTTCCTGCCATTGTCCGAACAGGCGGTCGGTCAGGGAAGTGAAAGACTGCTTGTCTTCCAGGTAGTCCTTCAGCCAGCTGCTGAAAGGACTATCGCCGATATCATCGGAGAAGCGGCCGTATTTCTTGCCGGGTTTGCTGTTGAACAGGCGCTTCATCTGCTTGTGAAGGGCCTCGTAGTCGCCGCCCGGTTCGGTCAGGGCCTCGCCTGGACGAACCCGTGCCGGTTGTCCGGGCTGATACTGGCTGGCAAAGAGAGTACGAAGCTGCTTGATGGCCATGAAATCGCTTTTCCCTGGTTAGTAAAAAAACAAAGCCCTGAGGGCTAACCCCCAGGGCTTGGCATTGTACCGATTTTCCGGACCCGGTGAATTGTCGGATTACGCTTTGCTAATCCGACAACCAGCATGACGGAAACCTCCCGCAAAATCCGGTCGGTCACGGGGTGGGGTGCCTTTTTCTGCCGGAACAAAGGTGTCTGAGCGAAGCGAGTTCTTTTTCCAGAAGAAAAAGGTACCCCGCCCCGGGACCAGCCACCTTATGCCCGAAGTCCAGGCATCAAATCCGCTTGTGACGAACCAGATCCTGCACCAACTCATAAACCGCATCAGGGATATCCTGGTCGCTGTCTGCGGAAGCCGTAGCCGTCGCGACATCGGAACCCAGGTTAACCGCAACCGCAATCAGCCCATGGGCGGACAGCAGTTGAGCAGTACGGCGGCGATCTTCCGCCGTGCCGGCATTATCCTCGCTGAGTACGACCGTGGTCTTACCCTGATCAAACAGTGCGCGCTCTACAGCCAGTGCCAGTGCCGGCGCTTGCTTGCCGTTGCAGGCAATAATGGCCGGCTTCTGCGCCAGGCGGCGGGCACGTTCTTCCACGCTGACCGGTTCCAGGGATTCCACGTCACTCGCGGTACCGGCGATCATGCCAGCGCCCACCGTTACGTTGGTCAGCCTGTCGATCACGATAAAGCTGCCAGTCGCGTGGTTGCGTGGGTATGCGTCAAACGCGATTGGCTGGCTCAGGGTCAGCTCGCAAAGCCCAATTTCGTTGAGCTGAAGCTCTGTTGGGTTGTTCTTCTGCTCAAGGGTGTTCACGTCTGTCTGGTGGTGAATTGTCTTCACGGTGCCAGAGGTAAACGTTGGCCCTAGCTTGATGTCATACAGCCGGCCGGTTTCCAGGGGGGCGTCAGTCATCCACACGATGTTGGCGTTGAAACGGTTGCCCACTTCCGGCTCATCTTCCGCTTTGACCAGCATGTCACCACGGCTGATATCGATCTCATCATTCAGGGTGAGGGTGACGGCCTGGTCGATGTAAGCCTCTTCCACGTTCCCCTCAAAGGTGACGACCTCCTTGACCGTACTGGTGCGGCGGGACGGTAAGGCCATAACCTTGTCCCCGGGGTGGATAACACCAGAGGCAATAGTGCCGCAGAAGCCTCGGAAGTTCAGGTTGGGGCGGTTGACATACTGAACCGGGAAGCGGAAGTGCTCCAGGTTCTTGTCCCTGGAAACTTCCACGGTTTCCAGGATTTCCATCAACGGCTGGCCGGTAAACCAGGGCGTGTTCTCGCTCCGGTTAACCACATTGTCGCCTTCCAGAGCCGAGATCGGCACGAAACGGATATCCTTCAGGCCTAGCTTGGCGGCAAACGCCAGGTACTCGTCTTTGATCTCGTTGAAGCGCTCTTCACTGAAGTCCACCAGATCCATCTTGTTGATGGCGACCACAATGTGGCGGAGGCCCAGCAGGGAAGCGATATACGAGTGCCGGCGGGTCTGAGTCAGAACGCCGTAACGGGCGTCAATCATCAGGATTGCCAGCTGCGCAGTGGAAGCACCGGTGGCCATGTTGCGGGTGTACTGTTCATGGCCTGGCGTGTCGGCGATGATGAACTTGCGCTTGTCCGTGGAAAAATAACGGTAGGCCACATCAATGGTAATGCCCTGTTCCCGCTCTGCCTGCAAACCATCGACCAGCAATGCCAGGTCCAGCTTTTCACCGGTGGTGCCCACTTTGGCGCTGTCGGTTTTCAGGCTCGCCATGTGATCTTCATAGATCATCTTGGTGTCATGGAGCAGGCGGCCAATCAGGGTGCTTTTACCATCATCGACACTGCCGCAGGTCAGCAGGCGCAGCAGTTCCTTGTTCTCGTGTTGCTTCAGGTAGGCCTGAATATCTTCGGCGATCAGATCAGACTGGTGTGACATCTTAGAAGTACCCTTCCCGCTTTTTCTGTTCCATGGAGCCGGCTGAATCGTGGTCGATCACGCGACCCTGACGCTCGGAGCTGGTGGCCAGCAGCATTTCCTGAATAATCTCCGGCAGCGTGGTGGCTTCGGATTCGATGGCACCAGTGAGGGGATAGCAGCCCAGGGTGCGGAAGCGGATGGATTTCATCATCGGCTTTTCGCCTTCTTTCAGGGGCATGCGATCGTCGTCCACCATGATCAGTGTGCCGTCCCGCTCAACGACCGGACGCACGGCGGAGTAGTACAGCGGAACAATCTCGATATTTTCCAGG
>NZ_KE007306.1:323105-354437 GCF_000397065.2 Marinobacter lipolyticus SM19 | reverse complement strand
ATGTACTGCCAGATATCCAGCTCGGTCCAGTTGGACAGCGGGAATACGCGGATGCTCTCGCCCTTGTTGATCTTGCCGTTGTAGGTATTCCACAGCTCTGGGCGTTGGTTCTTGGGGTCCCAGCGATGGTACTCGTCGCGGAAGGAATAGACTCGCTCCTTGGCGCGGGATTTTTCTTCATCCCGACGGGCGCCGCCAAAGGCTGCATCGAACTTGTACTTGTCCAGGGCCTGTTTCAGGGCCTGGGTTTTCATAACATCGGTGTGCTTGGCACTGCCGTGGGTGAAAGGTCCGATACCTTGCTTGATGCCGTCTTCGTTTTTGTGAACGATCAGGTCCAGCCCGTATTCTTTTACCTTGCGGTCCCGGAAATCAATCATGTCCTTGAATTTCCAGGTGGTGTCCACGTGCATCAGGGGAAAAGGCGGTTTGCCGGGATAGAAGGCCTTCCGTGCAAGATGCAGCATGACCGCAGAATCCTTGCCGATGGAGTAAAGCATGACCGGGTTATCGAACTCGGCCGCGACCTCCCGAATGATATGGATGCTTTCAGCTTCCAGCTGTTTGAGATGGGTCAGGTTATATGTGGTCATCGTAATCTGTTGCCGCCTTGCGTGCCGAAAATGGCTTTGCGTGTGAATAGGGCAACTATACCAGAGGCGATTAGGGTATAAGAAGGTGTGTAACTAGAGTTTGGTGCTATATGAATATATCAGGAGCAGGTGTCGGATGAAGAAAGCAGCTTACTGACATAGCGATCCACGTAGTCATACCCGTTACCTTCAAATTCCGCAAACTGAATGCCGATGTGGAATTCATCCCTGGCAATCCGGCGCATGTGAACGATGCTGCCTTCGGCAATAACGGACACCGGTTGGGTTGGTACCACCGGGACGGAAAACTTCGCTGTAACCGGAATAACACTGCCTGGCACTGGCGATTTCTGGCTTGGAACCAGTTCCTTTACCAGGGCCTGGTTGCAGGAAATCATGATGCCAGTCCGGGAAAGATTGGCAATCTTGCAGGTCAGGCAGCTGCCATCTTTCCGTTCAATGGTGACATCGGCAGAGACGCCCACCCGCTGTTGATTGCGAAGATTTGTCTTGAAGGCAACTGGTTTCATTCTGACTCTTTTGGCGTGTTTGGTTTCAAAGTTGGCTGCCTTACCCATAACGTTCGTCCAAAATTCCCGGAACTGACCTTTGAAAACTGGGTTAATGATTGACTCGACCGTTGCGTCGAGTTGCCTGGTCATTTGATGAAAATGCTATACATATTCTTATAACTGACTGAAAGTCTAATTGTTTAATTGATGAACAGCAATACGTCTGTCGCTAATAGTGTCAGTTTTGTGAAGTGATTCTGAACGAGGCGTCAGAAAGTTCTGATTGTGCGGTTATGTCATTGTGTTGTTTCTCCGGCGGTAGTCGCCGGTATTGCTTCAGGCCTTCAGCTTGCTGAGGTAAACTGTCGCCCTAAATTCACCCGTGGGCGATGTGCCCCAGGAATCCTGACGCGTATATGACAGACAAACCACAAACTCCCGTAACCGGCAGCGGCAAAGTTGGCTTTATCAGCCTTGGGTGCCCGAAAGCACTGGTCGATTCCGAGCGCATCCTCACTCAGCTTCGGCTGGATGGGTACGACGTTGTGCCAACTTATGACGATGCCGATATTGTGGTGGTGAACACCTGCGGGTTTATCGACGCGGCCAAACAGGAATCCCTGGACGCGATCGGCGAGGCCATCCATGAAAATGGCAAGGTGATCGTCACCGGTTGCATGGGTGTGGAAGCGGACAAAATTCGCGATACTCATCCCGGTGTGCTGGCAGTGTCCGGCCCTCACGCATACGAAGAAGTGGTTGGCGCGGTACATCAGTTCGTACCACCGAAAAAAGAGCACGACCCGTTTACCGACCTGGTGCCGCCCCAGGGTGTGAAACTGACCCCCAGGCATTACGCCTACCTGAAAATCTCCGAAGGCTGTAACCACCGCTGCACTTTCTGCATTATCCCGTCCATGCGGGGTGATCTGGTCAGCCGTCCCATCGGTGATGTCATGGACGAAGCCAAGCGCCTGGTGGATGCCGGTGTCAAAGAACTGCTGGTGATTTCCCAGGACACCTCGGCTTACGGTGTCGATACCAAATACCGTACCGGCTTCTGGCAGGGCCGGCCCCTGAAAACCAAAATGCAGTCACTGTGTGAGGCGCTGGGTGAAATGGGCGTATGGGTGCGGTTGCACTATGTGTACCCCTATCCCCACGTGGACGACGTGATTCCGCTGATGGCTGAAGGCAAGATCCTGCCGTACCTGGACATCCCGTTCCAGCACGCCAGCCCGCGAGTCCTCAAGGCCATGAAACGCCCGGCCCACGACAGCAAGACTCTGGAGCGCATCCGTAAGTGGCGTGAAATCTGCCCCGAGCTGACCATCCGTTCCACTTTCATCGTTGGTTTCCCCGGTGAAACGGAAGAGGACTTCCAGTACCTCCTGGACTGGCTCGACGAGGCCCAACTGGACCGCGTCGGCGCATTCAAATACAGCCCCGTCGAGGGTGCCAAGGCTAACGAAATCGAGGGTGCGGTGCCCGAGGAAGTGAAAGAAGAGCGCCTGGCCCGCTTCATGGAAAAACAGGCTGAGATCTCAGCAGCCCGCCTGCAGGCCAAGATCGGTCAAACTATCGATGTGCTGATCGACGAAGTCGACGAAGAAGGTGCCATTGGCCGCTCCAAGGCTGACGCACCGGAGATCGACGGCATGGTTTATCTCAACGACGAAACCGACCTGGCACCCGGGCAGATTGTTCAGGCCGTCGTCGAGCATGCTGATGAGCATGATCTATGGGGGCGGCTCGTTTGATGGCTTTTGACTTGGGCTCCTAGCCTGTCAGCGTTGGGAGAGGGGTGTGTTTGATGCCCCTTCCCAAAAACCGCTACGAGCACCCCTCCGGGGTCCAGCCAGCAATCACAGATTGCTTTCGTTCGGCTGTCGCATGAAGCTTTGCTTCATAAGCGCTCGGCCTCACCCATGTGCGCTTCTCTCCGGCCGTCCTTGGCCTCCGAAATTTTTGGGAAGGGGCAGCAAACACACCCTTCGATCAATGCAGTAATAGTCAGAAGAGCTAAAGCGTAGTTCGGACTGGCAAAGTGTGATCCGATCTGCGGTAGGTTTTAATCTTTGGCGTTATCGCGGAGTTTGGCAGCCTTGGTGGGAGGCTTCTCCGAAAAATTTCGGAGGCCAAGGACGGCCGGAGAGAAGCGCACACGGACGTGCTTGTAGCGGTTTTTCGGAGAAGCCTCCCACCAAGGCCTCCCCCCGAAACATCAAGGCTAGGGCCGCACCAAACAGGCACGACCCAGGATTAGCCCTTTAGCCCCCAAGCTTCTTAACAAGAATCTCGTTAAACAGCTTAGGATTGCCCTGACCCTTGGAGGCCTTCATCAGGGGCCCCATGAAGCCGCCGAGCATCTTCTTGCGCTTCTTGGGATCTTCCTCGTTCTGGTACTGGGCCACCTGATCCGGCATGTCGGCCAGGACCTCATCGACCATCGCCTCCAGGGCACCGGTGTCCGACACCTGCTTCAGACCCTTGGCATCGATGATGGCGTCGACATTGTCATTTTCGCCGCTCCACAGTGCTTCAAACACCTTCTTGGCGCCTGCAGAAGAAATCGTATTGTCGGCAATCCTCACCACCAGGTCGCCCAGCTGGGCACCGGAGATGGGAGAGTCGGCCACCGTTTTTTCCTCGGCATTCAGGCGTGCGGAGAACTCGCCCTGGATCCAGTTTGACGTCAGCTTGGCATCTTTGCCGTGGCTGACGGCTTCCTCGAAGAAAGCGGCGAGTTTTGAATCGCCGCTGAGCAGGCCGGCATCGTAGTCATTGAGGCCGTACTGATCCATGAAGCGGGCCTTGCGGGCATCCGGCAGTTCCGGGAGGCTGTTGCGGGCTTCTTCAATGAACGAATCATCGATTTCCACCGGCAGCAGGTCCGGGCAGGGGAAGTAGCGGTAATCGTTGGCTTCTTCCTTGGTCCGCATGGAGCGGGACTCGTCCCGGTCGCCGTTGTACAGGCGGGTTTCCTGCACGATGGTGCCGCCGTCTTCCAGAATGTCCATCTGACGCTCCACTTCGTGGGCGATGGCCTGCTCCATGAAGCGGAAGGAGTTCAGGTTCTTGGTTTCCGTACGGGTGCCCAGCGTTTCGGAGCCCTTCGCTTTCAGCGAGATGTTCACGTCGAAGCGCATGGAGCCCTGGGACATGTCGCCGTCGCAGATGCCCAATGAAGTCACGATGCCATGGAGTTTCTTGGCGAACGCCACCGCTTCCTCGGCGCTGGTCATGTCTGGCTCGGTGACTACTTCGATCAGCGGTGTGCCGGCGCGGTTCAGGTCGATGCCGGTCATGCCGTGGAAATCCTCGTGCAGGGATTTGCCCGCATCTTCTTCCAGGTGGGCGTGGTGAATGCGCACACGCTTGGTTTCGCCGCTGGCCAGATCAATGTCCACATAGCCGGGGCCGACAATAGGCCGCTCCAGTTGGGTGGTCTGGTAGCCCTTGGGCAGGTCCGGGTAGAAATAGTTCTTGCGTTCAAACACCGAGCGGCGCTCGATTTCGGCATTGACCGCCAGGCCGAACATGACCGCGTAGCGGAACGCCTGCTCATTGGGTACCGGCAGGGTGCCAGGCATTGCCAGATCAACCGCGTTGGCCTGGGTGTTGGGCTCGGCACCGTAGGCGGTGCTGGAGCCGGAAAAAATCTTGGTTTTGGTGGCGAGCTGAACGTGAATTTCCAGCCCGATCACAATGTCCCACTGCATACTCATTCTCCTGTCTCGGGCTTATTGCGGTTCACGCTGGTGCCAGTCGGTCACCTGCTGGAATTGATGGGCGGCGTTCAGCAACCGTGCTTCTGAGAAATAATCCCCGATGATCTGCAGGCCAACCGGAAGACCGTTGACAAAACCCGCGGGTACCGACATAGCCGGCACGCCCGCCAGGTTCACTGCGATGGTGAAAATATCTTCCAGGTACATGGTGACCGGATCGTTGGTCTTCTCGCCCTGAACAAATGCCGGCGACGGCGAGGTCGGGCTCATCAGTACGTCCACTTCCTTGAACGCATTGATAAAGTCCTGCTGGATCAGACGGCGAACTTTCTGGGCCTTCAGGTAGTAAGCATCAAAATAGCCTGCGGACAACGCATATGTGCCCACCAGGATCCGACGCTTAACCTCGGTACCGAAACCTTCGGCGCGGGTACGGGTGTACATGTCCATCAGGTCTTTCGGATCGTCGCAGCGGTAGCCGTAACGCGCCCCATCGAAACGGGACAGGTTGGCGGATGCTTCTGCCGGGGCAATCACGTAGTAGGCGGCAATCGCCAGTTTGGCATTCGGCAGTGATACCTCTTTAACTGTGGCACCCAGCTTTTCGTATTCCTTCACCGCATTGCGAACCTGCTCTTCCATGGTCGGGCTAAGCTGGTCGCTGAAGTACTCCTTCGGCAGTCCGATCTTCAGGCCCTTCAATGGCTCGTTCAGGGTGGCGGTGTAATCCGGCACTGCCCGGTCGATAGAGGTAGAGTCCTTCGGGTCAAAACCGGCCATCACATTCAGCATCAGCGCGTTATCCTCGGCCGTGCGGGCCATGGTGCCGCCCTGGTCCAGGCTGGAGGCGAACGCAATCATCCCATAACGGGAAACCCGCCCGTAGGTTGGCTTCAGGCCGGTAATGCCACACAGCGCCGCCGGCTGACGGATGGAGCCGCCGGTATCCGTCGCCGTCGCCGCCGGAACCAGCCGGGCCGCGACAGCCGCAGCTGAACCACCGGAGGATCCGCCCGGAACCCGCTTCTCACCTTCGCCAAGCCCCCACGGGTTGGTGGTGGCGCCAAAATAACTCGACTCGGTGGAAGAGCCCATGGCGAACTCATCCATATTGGTCTTACCCAGACACACAGCGCCGGCCTTGCGGAAATTCTCCGTTACCGTGGCGTCATAGGGGGGGACAAAATTTTCCAGCATCTTCGAGCCGCAGGTGGTGCGAACGCCATTGGTGCAGAAAATATCTTTATGTGCGAAGGGGACTCCGGTCCAGGGCGTCGCATTTCCGGCAGCGCGCTGCTCGTCCGCCGCCTTGGCGTCCGCCAGAGCCTGCTCTTCGGTCAGGGTAATAAAGCTGTTGAACCGGCCGTCTTCCTGCTTGATACGGTCAAGAAACTGCTGAGTAAGCTCTACACTGGAAATCTCACCACGTTCCAGTTCGCGGGAGAGCTCTGCTACAGATTTGTTATGCATGATACTTCCTGTTTACGTCGCTGTTCGTCCGATCACTCGATAACGCGTGGTACAAGATAGAGGCCGTCTTCAGTGGCTGGCGCAATGGCCTGGAACGCTTCCCGCTGATTGGTCTCGGTCACTTCGTCTTTACGCAGGCGTTGAACGGCATCCAGCGGGTGGGCCAGGGGCTCTACATTGGCGGTATCCGCCGCGCCCAGCTGATCCACCAGGTCCAGAATATTGCCCAGGTCTTTCTCAAGTGCCGAGACCTGCTCCTCGTCCACGCGGATGCGGGCGAGGACAGCGACTTTCTCAATGTCCTTGCGGGAAATGGTCACATTGCCTCCCAGAAATATGAAGTTTCAGTAACTTATCAGGCCTTTTTCGAAGCCGGAATTTGCACGGAGTACGTAGGGTGCTTGAGAGGCCGCTTTCCAAAACTGTGCGGAGCCATGGATGGCGCAGCCCAAGCGCCACATGGATGTGCTTGAGCGTGTTTTGGAAAGCGGCCTCTCAAGCGCCCTTGCACCCAAGATGAAAAAGAAGCGGGTATGGTAACAGATTCGAACACAAGCGGGAGGGGGCCACTTTGTGTAGCAAACTTGTGGCAAAGTGTTAATGGATAGGCTCAGGGCCCGATCGTGCCTTGCCTGCGGGGGTGCTCGCTGCTAAAGTTGCCGCATCTTTTCTGCGACTGCAACTCTCAGGTTGAAACTACACGAATGTTGATTAAAAGACTCCGAGGTTTATTCTCAAGCGACCTGTCCATCGACCTGGGCACCGCGAACACCCTTATATACGTGCGTGAGCGCGGAATTGTGCTGAATGAGCCCTCCGTTGTGGCCATTCGCACCAGTAACTCCCAGAAAATGGTTGCAGCAGTCGGCTCCGAAGCAAAACGGATGCTGGGCCGTACCCCCGGGAACATCACCGCCATCCGCCCTATGAAAGATGGCGTGATCGCAGACTTCGTAGTGACCGAAAAAATGCTGCAGCACTTCATCCACAAAGTGCATGAGAACAGCTTCATCACCCCCAGCCCACGTGTACTGGTCTGCGTACCAAGTAAGTCCACCCAGGTTGAGCGAAAAGCCATCCGTGAATCTGCCTTGGGTGCGGGTGCCCGTGAAGTCTACCTGATCGAAGAGCCCATGGCCGCGGCGATCGGTGCCGGTCTGCCGGTGGAGGAAGCCAGCGGTTCCATGATCGTCGACATCGGTGGTGGCACCACCGAAATTGCCATCATTTCCCTGAACGGCATCGTCTATGCTGAATCTGTCCGGGTTGGTGGTGACAAATTCGACGAAGCCATTGTTACCTATGTACGCCGCAACTACGGCAGCCTGATCGGCGACTCCACCGCCGAGCGCATCAAGCATGAAATTGGCTGCGCCTACGAAGGCCTGGATATCCGCGAAATTGACGTTCGCGGTCGTAACCTGGCCGAAGGCGTTCCCAGGGCCTTCACCCTGAACAGTGAAGAAATTCTTGATGCACTGCAGGAATCCCTGGCACAAATTGTCCAGACTGTAAAAAGTGCGCTGGAACAGTCTCCGCCCGAACTGGCGTCCGACATCGCCGAGCGCGGAATCGTGCTGACAGGTGGTGGCGCTTTGCTGCGCGGGTTGGACAAACTGATCAGCGAAGAGACCGGCTTGCCGGTGATCATTGCCGAAGACCCGCTGACCTGTGTGGCTCGCGGTGGCGGCAAGGCTCTGGAAGTCATTGACCGGGGTGGCATTGGAATGTTCTCCCAGGAGGGGTAAAACCGTGGTACTGGCATCACGCCTGACACCCTCGTATCCCCGGCCGCCGCAAGTGGATTGCCACTGCGGCGGTTGTCGTATCTGCCCGGTATTTAATGGCGGGAGGATCAGCCATTAAGACCATCTTCGTGCAAGGCCCCGTTCCCGGATTCAGGCTATTGCTGGTGATTGTTATATCAGTGGTAGTGATTGTGGCGGATGCCCGTTTTGACAGACTCACTCCGGTCCGCAGCGTTATTGGTACAGGCCTGGCCCCGATCCACTGGCTGGGCAATGCGCCGTCGGAGTTGGAGCACTGGGTTGCTGGCCTGTTTACCACCCGGGAAGATCTTCAGGCAGAAAATGAAGACCTCAGGGCGCGCCTGCTCATCCTGGAGCGCCGTGCGCTTAAATACGCCGCCCTGGCGTCCGAAAATAACGAACTCCGCCGTTTGATGAATTCCTCGGAAGTACTCGATGACCGGGTCATCGTAGGCGAAATCGTTGGTGTGTCGCCGGATCCGTTCTCCCACGAAGTCATCATTAACAAAGGCAGCCGGGACGGTGTGACTGTCGGCCAGGCCATCCTCGATGCCAATGGCCTGCTGGGACAGGTGCAGCAAACCAGCAGCTTTACCTCACGGGTTCTGCTGGTCTCCGACAGCAGTCACGCAGTTCCGGTCGAAGTGGTTCGAAACGGTTTGCGAGCCATACTGTTGGGCAACGGCGACATCAACGCACTGGAACTGGTACACGTACCAGACACCGCGGATATCCGGGAAGGCGACCTGCTGGTCAGCTCCGGCCTGGGCGGCCGTTTCCCCAAGGGCTATCCGGTGGCCGAGGTGGCCAGCATCACCAAGGAATCGGGTGAACCCTTCGTGAACATTAAGGCAACGCCAAAAGCCCGTCTGAACCAGAGCCGGTTGGTGCTGGTTGTTTTCCCGCCGGAAGGAAAAAAAGACGAGGACGGTAACGCACCGGGCCAGGGCAGCACCACGGTGAATGTTGAGCCTGGCGACGGGGGAGAACGCTGATGTTGTCGGTGATCAGTTACCCGGTATTTGCGATTAGCGTCATCCTGTCTCTGGTCCTGAGTATTTCCCTGTTCCCGGTGGGTTGGTTCGAGTTCCGACCCGAGTGGCTGGGGCTGATGGTGTTCTACTGGACCTTTCGCGCCCCGGCACAGTTCGGGATCCTGTTTGCCTGGTGTCTGGGCCTGTTGCTGGATGTACTGGAGGCCACGCCTCTGGGCGTCAATGCTCTTGGGATGGCATTGATTGCTTTCCTGGTCCTGACCATTCATCAACGCTTGCGTATGTACCCGATACCTCAGCAGTGTGTGATGGTGTTTCTGTTGATCGGAATTAACCAGATGCTGGTGCACTTCATCAAGCAAATGCTTGGCGGTGAGGATGCGGGGTTCAGTTATCTCTTGCCAGCCCTGAGCAGTGCCATTGTCTGGCCGTTTGTCTGTGTGCTGCTGGACAATCTCAATCGAAAACTGGGATAGGGTGCTCCCATGCAGTCCATCATTCTGGCTTCGGCCTCCCCAAGACGCGCCGAGCTTTTAACTCAGATCGGCGTGCCTTTTCATACCCGGCCCGTCGATATTGATGAAACGCCACTGGGAAATGAACCTCCGTCCGTCTATGTCGAACGCCTGGCCAGGGAAAAAGCCGTTGCCGGGGCCGCAGACCCCGGGGAGATCGTTATCGGCTCCGATACCTCAGTGGTGCTTGGCGGAGATATTCTGGGTAAACCCATGAATGTCGCGGATGCGGAAGCAATGTTGGGCCGCCTGTCCGGTTGTACTCATCAGGTCATGACGGCGATCGCGCTGGCGACGGGAGGGCAGTGTCTTACCCGTCTGGTGATTACCGAAGTGACCTTTCGGGACCTTTGTCCGGAGGAAATCCGTGCCTACGTTGCGAGCGGAGAACCGATGGATAAAGCTGGAAGTTATGGAATTCAGGGGCTTGGTGGTATTTTTGTGAAGGAAATACGAGGCAGTTACAGCGCAGTCGTGGGTTTGCCGCTGCAGGAAACTGCCACGCTGCTGGCGCAAGCCGGTTACCCGGTCTGGAAAGTCTGGCAACGTAGTCTGGAGAGCCACAATGAGTGAAGAAATACTGATCAACGTTACCCCGGTCGAGACAAGGGTGGCTCTTGTCGAAAACGGCATGCTGCAGGAAGCCTACATTGAGCGCACCAGCCGCAAGGGGATTGTCGGCAATATCTACAAGGGTAAGGTGGTTCGGGTGCTGCCCGGCATGGAAGCAGCATTTGTCGATATCGGGCTGGAGCGTGCTGCCTTTATTCACGCCTCCGATGTGGTGAACGGACAGTCGTCCGACGACAGCAATGACTCCCCGAAAGTTGTGCCGGATATCCGTACGCTCCTGCGCGAGGGGCAATCCCTGGTGGTGCAGGTGACCAAGGATCCAATTGGCACCAAGGGCGCCCGACTGACCACCCAGCTGTCGATTCCCTCCCGCTACCTGGTGTTTATGCCCGGCATTTATCACGTTGGTATTTCACAGCGTATCGAGGACGATGCCGAGCGCACGCGGTTGAAAACCCTGGTGGAGGAGGCTGCGGCCGAACAAACTGACGTACAGGGCGGATACATTATCCGCACCGCTGCGGAAGCGGCTGCAGCGGATGATCTGATCGGCGATATGAAATACCTGCACCGCCTCAGCCAGTCCATCCATGAACGTATTGCCCGGGTCCAGGCGCCGGCGGTGGTGTATCAGGATCTGCCTCTGTTTATCCGTACCATTCGCGACCTGATCCGCCCCCAAACCGAAAAGGTGCGCATTGATAGCCGGGAAAGCCACCAGCGGGTGATGGAGTTCGTTGAGGAATTCGTGACTGAGTTCTCCGAAAAGGTGGAGTATTACCCCGGGGAGCGTCCCATATTCGACCTGTATTCTGTTGAGGATGAAATCCAGAAGGCGCTCAGTCGCAAGGTGCAGCTGAAGTCAGGCGGTTATGTGATCATCGATCAGACCGAGGCAATGACCACCATTGATATCAATACCGGGGCGTTTGTCGGGCACCGGAACCTGGAAGAAACCATCTTCAAGACCAACCTGGAAGCGGCCCGCGCAATCAGTCGCCAGCTCCGTCTGCGAAACCTCGGTGGCATTATCATCATCGACTTTATCGATATGGAAGATACCGAGCACCAGCGGCAGGTTCATCGGATGCTCGAGAAAATGCTGGAGCGGGATCACGCCAAGACCAAGATTACCGGGGTGTCGGAACTGGGGCTGGTTGAGATGACTCGCAAGCGAACCACGGAAAGCCTCGGCCAGATCCTCTGTGAGCCTTGCCCCATCTGCGATGGACGAGGCTTCCTGAAAACCAGCGAAACGGTATGTTACGAGGTGTTCCGGGAAATTCTCCGGGTCAACCGCGCCTACGATGCGGAAAGCTACCTGGTGATGGCGTCCCAAAGCGTCGTGGACCGTCTGCTGGATGAGGAGTCCGATAACGTTGCTGACCTGGAAACCTTCATCGAGAAGACCATAAGGTTCCAGGTCGAGCCCTTTTACAGCCAGGAACAGTACGACGTGGTCCTGCTGTAATCATTAGGTAAGCGATGTCCTCCATGATCGACGACCAGGACCCGGAAAGTACACCGGTCCGGCTGGTTTCCAGGCTGGCCAGCCTGGTGTGGTGGCTGTTGCTGGTGGCGTTGGTTCTGTTGGCGTTGTTCGTGGGTATAGGGCGGCAGCTGACCCAGAACATAGACAGCTTTCGAGACGATATCGAGGCTCGCCTGTCGCAAAAGCTGGGGCATGAGATCGCCATCGGTTCCCTGAGCGCCAGCTGGAACTGGCTGGACCCTTCCCTTGATGCCCGCAACCTGGTTATTTTGAGTGAAGATGGCCGCGATGTGGCGGCATCCCTGCAACAACTCCGTATTCGCCTGGATACCCTGTCCTCACTGTTTCGCCTTCGCCTAGTCTTTGCTGACTTCGAGGCCGATAGCCTGGATCTGACCCTGAACCAGACTCCGCGGGGTAAAGTCACCGTCGAGGGGGCGGATTTGCCGGAGCCGGTGACCAACGATCTGAAGCTGTGGCTGGATCGTGCCGGAGCCTGGCTGTCCGAACCTCGAATCAGGATAACCCGGGTGAACCTGGGCATCAGGGACAACAACGATCAGGTTCGATATCTCGACATTCCGCAACTGGATATGGTCTACCGCCGTGGCCTCTTTATGGCGTCCGGACGGGCCATGCAGGCGGGAACTACCGTGCAATTGGCCAGCTTCAGCCTGCTGGGCCAGCATTTCTTCCAGGGGGATTTCAACGGCCAGCTCTATGTGGACGTGAATTCCGGTCGGCTGTTCGATGGTCTGATTGACGAGTACAGCTGGCGTAACATTCGCGTTGAAGGTTTCGATCTTGGTGGTCAGGCCTGGCTGACCTTCCGTGAAGGGAGACTGGAGCAAGTAACTGGCACGGTTGAAACTCCCTACCTGCAACTGGGGGTGGGGCGCGAATCCCTGGCGCCCCTGGAGGGCATCCGTGCCAGGTTCGGTTGGCGTCGTAGTGAGACTGTTCTCACCGAAGAGGAACCTGTCGATCTTGAAACTCTGGCGGGCGCCGGTGAGTTCCACCTCAACGATCTACAGTGGACCTGGGACGGTGACCAGGTGTCACCTTTTGACTTGCGAGTGAGACAGCGTTCTGGAGGAATCGATGTCATTGCCGATCAAGTACCTTTGCGGCCATTACGTCGGCTAATTGCAAGTATCGAACTGTTGCCGGCGGTGGCCAACCGGGCTCTGGATAATTACCGACCGGGGGGCAGGCTTAATGATTTGCGATTACGGGTGCCTGGTCCGGACGGTGACGGTTTTAAACTCTCTGGTGTGCTGGATGATGTCAGTGTTGAGGCATACCGGGGAGCGCCGGAGATTCAGGGCCTGGATGGCCATCTGGTCGTTGACCACCGTGGTGGCTATGTGGAGGCTGACAGCGAACAGTTGACGTTAGGTTTTCCGTTGCTGTTCAGAGGCAGCTGGCCAATGAGATCGCTCCATACTCGGGTTGCCTGGAAACTGGATGGCCCGATTACGCGGGTATGGTCTGACGGCATCCGCCTGGACTATGGCGAGCAAACTGAATTGACCGGAGCGTTTGATCTCCGGTTGGACCGCGAGGGCGAAGACAATCTCAGTTTGCGCGCGGGCGTCCGTAATGGCCGGGCCGACATGCTTGCCGATTTTGTGCCGGTGCGTGTGGTTGATCCGAAGCTGTACGATTGGTTGACCACGGCCATTACCGAAGCGGACATAACCGAAGGAGTCTACTACGGTCATGGACTGATCAATCGGGGCGCGCCCAAGGGCTCGTTTGTATCGTCCATGCGATACCGGTTCGATAACGCCGCAGTGCGCTACGATGAGCGCTGGCCGGCGGTGGAAAACGGCCGCGGAGAAGTGTTCATCCACAATGGTCTGACGAGGGTAGAGTTGGAGCAGGGTAACACCGGACAGCTGCAGCTCGAGCCGAGCCAGGTCTGGGTGGAACCGGTCGGCGGCAGTGTTCGACTTGCTGTGGATGCCTCAGCTGAGGTTCCCGGATCGGCGGTCGCCTACTGGCTGGACAACAGCCCATTGGGTGATATGGCGGGTACAGCCGGACGGAGTGTCAGGTTTGGTGGTGACTATCGCCTGGATCTGGACCTGGAGATGCCCCTGAATGGCGATGGTGAGCCGGTGGTAGAGGCTCGGGTTGCGACTGAAAACGGCGAGGTTGCATATCCGGAAGCAGATCTGGTCTGGGACCAAGTGTCCGGGCAGGTCGATTTCAGTACGACATCCGGATTCTCCGGCGAGCCATTGCAAGCGATGTTCCTGAACGATCCGGTGACGGTATCGCTATCCCGAAAAGGCAACGATGGTGGCATGACGATCCAGCAACGGGGGCAGGTCAGCTTGCCGCAGATCTTTGCCCGCGCCGGGCTGGAAAACGATGTGAGTCTGGGCATGAATGGGGTAACGGATTACATCGCGACTCTGGATGTGTCTCCGGATATCGCCTCAACGGTCACGATCCGTTCAACGCTTCAGGGAGTGTCCGTCAACTGGCCGGAACCACTGGCGAAAACGTCGGATGAAGAAACCGTTATAACGGCCGTAATTGATCCGGCCCGAGAAGACGGGCTTGGAATTGATCTCGACTGGGAAAACCGCCTGTCACTCAGCCTGCTCAAAAAATCCGGTGGTTTTGACCTGGATATCCATCGCCTCTGGCTGGGCCGGCAGTTGCTGACGAACATTGAAGTGGCGGCCAGTGACCATGGCGACCAGTGGGTGCTCGGTACCCGGTCAGAGCGGGCAGTGGGACGTGTGGTTTTGCCGGATAACGATGAGACGATCATCGCTGACTTCCAGAGCTTGCATCTGACTCGTGATGGCGAGAAAACGGATGATCAAAGGGCATTGCTGACAGTTGATGAACAGCTTGAGGCATTTCGTGCCCTGGAGATCGGGAAATGGCCGGATATCGATATAAGCATCTCACAACTCCGGCTGAACGATGACGATCTTGGCCGCTGGTCTTTTCTCTTGCGGCCAGAGCCTTTCCGCCTGAAGGTTGAGGAAATCGAAGGTCAGCTTGATTCTCTGAAACTGACGGGCGACATGACCTGGAGCATCGCCGGGGACCGTGAGATGACGCGCTTCGCGGGTGATATCCAGGGCGGCACCCTCGGGGATCTCGGCAACCTGTTTGATGCCGAAATCCCTCTGCGTAACAAGAAAACCTCAATCCAGCTTGACCTTGATTGGCCCGGTCGTCCCAATGAGTTCGGGCTTGAGGCTTTGAGCGGTTCAGTGAGCATGCGGCTCGATGACGGTGTCATCCTGGAGCGTAATAACTCCGCTCAGCTATTCCGTGTGTTCAACTTGCTGAATGCCGATACCTTGTGGCGTCGACTGCAATTGGACTTCTCCGATCTGTACGAGGCGGGGGTAGCGTTTGATGCCATTTCCGGTAAGGCTGTGATAACCGAAGGGCTGCTCAGCTGGGATCCGGAGTTGCAGGTGGTAGGGCCGTCGGGAGCCTTCAAGCTGTCGGGTACAACGGATATGGCAGAGGAGACTCTGGATATGCGGTTGGTGGTGGTGCTGCCCCTCACGCAGAATCTGCCATTGGCGGCATTGCTGATGGGAGCGGGGGCGCCCATTGGTGGGGCCCTGTTTGTGTTGGACAAGGTACTGGGTGACCCATTGAGTAAACTGACCAGTGCGACCTATAGTGTAACCGGAAGCTGGGATAATCCGGCGGTAGACTTGCGGAGAGTGTTCGATACCGGCGAATGACTCCAGATAATCGGGCATCACTACGGAGACCGACCATGACCAATTTTTCTTCCCCATGTGTGGCGGCCATCCAGATGGTCAGCACCCATGATATTGAGGCCAATCTGCGGGAAGCCGAGCGGTTGTTGACCGAATCTGCCTGTGCAGGCGCCCGCGTCGCTGTGTTGCCGGAAAACTTCGCGGTACTGGCCACGTCCCAGATGGTGGACTGTGGTCAGCGGGAGGCATCGCACGCGCCCGTTATCCGCCAATTTCTCGCAGACCAGGCACGCCGGCTCGGGATCTGGATTGTCGGGGGCTCGCTGCCCCTGTCCCAACGCCCGGATGGCACCCTCATAGAGGGAAGGGTCCGCGCAACCGCTTTGGTGTATGACGATCAGGGTAATGAAGTGGGCCGCTACGACAAGATCCACCTGTTCGATGCCATGGTGGAAGACGCCCACGGTCAGTACCGGGAATCCGATACTTTTGAGCCCGGAGAGTCGGTCGTCACCGTTGAAACACCCGTCGGTAGGTTGGGGATGGCGATCTGCTATGACCTGCGTTTTCCTGAACTGTTCCGGGCCCTGCGTGAAAAAGGGGCGGAATGGATCTGCCTGCCCAGCGCATTCACCTGGCAGACGGGCGATGCCCACTGGCACGCGCTGATCCGCGCCAGGGCCATCGAAAATCAGGTTTGGGTCGTGGCGCCGGGGCAGGGTGGCCAGAACAGCCAGCGTCGCCGTACCTACGGCCACAGTCTGATTTGCGACCCCTGGGGCAAGGTGGTGTCGGAGATAACAGAAGATGGGCCCGGTGTGATTACCGCCACCATCGACGCCGACCATCTGGCCAACGTCCGCGCCCGTATGCCCGTGTGGGAGCACCGTCGCTTATAAAAACCTACTCCACCTCATCAATCGCTTCACGCAAGTACCGGAACAGCTTTCTCGCCTGCCCGGTATTCTTCTGTTTTTCCACGTCCTTGCGGGCGTTGCGTGCGAGGTTGCGCAGGTGCTGGATATCCGCACCGGGGCAGTAACTCACAAATTCACCCACCGCTGAATCACCTTCGCTGATCATGCGATCACGCCAGCGCTCCGCCAGATGGTGGCGCCGGGTGTGTTCCTCGCTACCGGCGTCGAACGCATCAATTGCCCGCTTCAGGCCATCCGGATCGTCTTCCTGGCGGATGACCTTGCCAATGAACTGGAGGTGCCGGCGTTTCGCTTCATTCTGGCGAATGCGGCGGGATTCCTCGATCGCAGCCCTCAGGGTGTCACTGATGGTCAGGGTGTCGAGCTGGTCGTTGCTCAGCTCCAGCATGCGTTTGCCGAGATCCTGGAGGGCGTGCATTTCCCGCTTGAGCTGGGATTTGCTAGGACCAAGGTACTCCGGCGCGTCGTCGTTGTCGTCGTAATGATCTTTCATAACGTTGCCTGTTCGTGTCGGATTACGCTTCGCTAATCCGACCTACATAAAAATTAGAATCCACCGTAGGTCGGATTAGCGAAGCGTAATCCGACAGAGAGCTACGCATAGAATATGGTGGCGAGCCCGAGAAAGGCCATGAAGCCCACCACATCCGTAACGGTTGTCAGAATGACGCTGCCCGCCAGGGCCGGATCAATATTACGGGATTTGAGAAACAGCGGCAGGACCGTGCCAACCAGGGCTGCGGCCACGAGGTTGATGATCAGTGCCGCGGCAATGATAGCGCCAATCAGGATGTCCTTGAACCAGAGAGTGGCGGCGGACGCCACCACCACGGCCCATAGCATCCCGTTAAGCATGCCCACCACAAACTCCCGGTTCAGCAACCAGCGGACATTAACGCCGCTGATCTGGCCCACCGCCATACCGCGGATCACCAGGGTCAGCGTCTGGCTACCTGCTATTCCACCCATGCTGGCGACAATCGGCATAAGCACCGCCAGTGCAACCACTTTGGCAATGGTGTCCTCAAAAATGCCGATAACGGCGGACGCAATAAAAGCGGTGATCAGGTTGATGCCCAGCCAGATGGCGCGGCGCCGGGTGGTTTTCAGGATGGGCGCGAAGGTGTCTTCGTCCTCGTCCAGACCCGCCATGCTCATCAGCGAGTGGTCCGCGTCTTCGCGGATAACGTCAACCACGTCATCGATGGTGATCCGTCCGAGCAGGCGGCCATCTTCATTGACCACCGGAGCTGAGATCAGATCGTAACGTTCGAACAGGGTGGCGACCTTGGTGTCCGACAACAGCACCGGAATTGGTTCAATGTCGGTGTCCATCACTTCCCGCACGGTCGCCGCCGGATTGGAGACCAGCATCTTGGTGATCGGCAGCATGCCGATGAACTCATCCCGCCGGCTCACCACAATCAGGCTGTCGGTCATTGGGGGCAGGTTACGGTGCCGGCGCAGGTAACGAAGAACCACGTCGATGCTGATATCGGGACGCACCGTGATGGTGTCCGTGTTCATCAGGCCGCCGGCGGTGTCCTCCGGGTAGGACAGGACTTCCTCTACCCGTTGCCGGTCCTGCTCGTCCATGGTGTCCAAGACTTCCTGGATAACCGTGTCAGGCAGTTGCTGGAGCAGGTCGGCCAGGTCATCCGACTCGAAGTCCTCGAGGATATCGGCCAGTTCCTGGGCATTCAGCTGGCTGAGAAAGTAGCCACGGATGTCATCGCCAAGGTACTGGAGGACTTCACCTTCCAGCTGTTTATCGACCAGGTTCCACAGCAGAGCCCGCTGACGGGGCGGGGATGATTCCAGCAGGTGGGCGATATCGCTGGGGCTCAGGCCGCCATTCAGGATGCGTGCAACCTGTTTCAGCGCACCACTGTCGAGCGCTTCGCTGAGGGAGCGAAGGCGCTGGCGAGCCTGGCTTTTTTCCAGAATATCGGTCATGGTTCACCCACAGTCAGAAAACCCCCGTATTATAGCGGAGTTACGCAGTACAGGTGAGAGAGAGTTGTAGGTGAATTCCGTGGGTTTACTCGCCTTCGCCAAAGTAGTCATTAATCAGCTCAACCAGCGCGTGAATTGCCTGTTCTTCGTCGGCACCGTCCGCGACCAGTTCTACGTCTGTTCCCTGGCTGGCAGCCAACATCATGACCTGCATGATGTTCTTCGCGTCAACTTCGCGGCCCTTGCCACAGATTTTCACCGAACTTTCAAAGGCAGAGGCGGTCGCAACCAGTTTTGCGGTAGCACGCGCGTGCAAACCGAGCTTGTTGATGATGGTAACGTCACGTCGAATCATGATCCGCTCACACCTGATCACGGGTTTGCAGGTGCGGCAATTCCGTGTGGCGGACCTGGACATTGTTGTACTTCTGGCGGAAGTGGTGGCCAAGCTGTTCGCAGACATAGACCGAACGATGCTGGCCGCCGGTACATCCAATGGAGATGGTCATGTAGCTCCGATTGCTGTCGGCGAATGAGGGCAACCAGTGGTCCAGAAACGCGATCAGGTCGTCGACCATCTTGCGGCTCAGGGGCTCTTTCTCGAGAAATTCAATGACCGGTTGGTCAGTACCGACATACTGGCGAAGACTGGTGTCCCAATAAGGGTTGGGCAGACAGCGCACATCAAAGACGTAGTCGGAATCGAGTGGCACACCGTGTTTGAACCCGAACGACTGGAACAGCAGGGCCAGTTCCTGATCCTTGCGTCCGACGATCCGCTGTTTGACCATGTCCCGAAGCTCGTACATGGACATGCCGGTGGTATCGATATAGAGGTCGGCAAGCTTCGACAGCGGCTCCAGCAGGTGCTTCTCGTTGCCAATGGCTTCCCGGAGTGAGGTTTTGTCATCGCTCAGGGGGTGTTTGCGCCGTGTTGCGTGAAAACGCTGAAGCAGGGATTGTTCGTCCGCGTCCAGATAGATGATCTCTACCGTCACGCCGGTGCCCTGGAGTTGGCGGTAAATGGTCTCGAAGTTGGTCAGTTCACCGGCGAGGTTGCGGGCGTCGATACTGACCGCCATTTTCCCCAGGCGATCGGGGGCGTTGCTGTGATTGGCGGCTTCCGTCGTTAGCGGGAACAGCAGGCCGATAGGCAGGTTATCGATACAGTAAAAACCAAGATCTTCCAGCACGTGAAGTGCTGTACTTTTTCCCGAGCCTGCCCTGCCACTGACAATAATAAGTTTCATTGCCTTTTTTGCCTCCGCTCAGAAGTGATCAGCTGTTGCTGTTCAGCATGCGGCTGTAGAGAGATTGGGCATCCGTACATTGCCGCAGCTGATTGCAAAATCCACGATCATTGAACTTCTCTGCCAACTGACTCAGCAGTTCCAGGTGTTCGCTGGTGGCTTCTTTGGGAACGATCAAGGCGAACACCAGATCCACCGGCTGATTATCAATCGCATCAAAGCCAACCCCTTCCTCCAGTGTCAGCAGCACGCCAACCACCCGTTCAAGCCCTTCAAGGCGGCAGTGGGGAATGGCGATACCCTGGCCAATGCCGGTGCTACCCAGACGCTCCCGGGAAATCAGGTTGTTGAAAATCTGGGTGTCGCTGAGAGAGGCATCCTGTTGATTCACCTGCTCGGCAATAAATTCCAGAACCCGTTTCTTACTGGACGCGGGTGCCCGACACAGGGTCAGTTCCGGTGCCAGAATGTTTTCGATAGTCAGAGATGTGTCGCTCATGAATCGACTGCAATTCCGTAAAAAAAAGGCTGCGGCACGTACATGCCGCAGCTCGATTATTTTGAATGCATGGTAACCGGTGTCTTAACGGACACCATTTCCATGCATACGATCGACGTTCTTTTCCTTGAGTTTGAGAATCTGACGGTCCAGTTTGTCAATCAGCGAATCAATTGCTGCATACATGTCGTCATTCTCAGCCTTTGCGTGAATCTCACCACCAATCACGTGGAGTGTCGCCTCGGCCATTTGCCTCACCTTCTCCACCTGGAGCGTCACCTGGCAATTACTGATGTGGTCAAAATGGCGCTCGAGCTTTTCAAACTTGCCTGATACGTAATCTTTCAGTGCGGGAGTCAGTTCTACGTGATGGCCTGAAATATTGAGTTGCATAGGCGTCTCCTGTCGTCATCATACCGACCCCTCTTCCGGGGCCGACGGTGTGCCGGCGTTATATCCTGCCGGCGAATACTGTGGGGTTAAACCAGCCGTTTCCGTTCATTGGATGGTGGAATGTGCATAGCCTCTCGATATTTGGCTACGGTCCGCCTGGCCACCTTGATACCCTGTTCTCCTAGCATGGCTGCAATTTTGCTATCGCTCAATGGCTTTTTCGGAGTTTCTGCCGCAATCAGCTTCTTGATCATGGCACGGATTGCGGTGGAGGAACACTCTCCGCCCTCATCGGTACTGACGTGGCTTGAGAAAAAATACTTTAATTCAAAGATGCCGCGGGGGGTATGCATGTATTTCTGGGTGGTCACACGGGAAATGGTGGATTCGTGCATTTCCACGGCCTGGGCGATGTCCGAGAGAATCAATGGCTTCATGGCTTCTTCGCCGTGGTCCAGAAAACCCTGCTGATGCTCGACAATGCGTGTTGCTACCTTGAGCAGTGTTTCGTTACGGCTTTGCAGGCTCTTGATAAACCATTTGGCCTCCTGAAGCTGATCCCTCAGGTAGGTATTGTCGGCGCTGCTGTCCGCACGCTTGATCAGGGATGCGTAGCTTGCATTGACCCGGATTCGGGGCGCAATGTCCGGATTGAGTTCGACTCGCCAGCGGTCGTTGTGCTTACGGACCATCACATCGGGAATGACGTAGTCCGGCTCTGCCCGGTCCACGGAATCGCCCGGCCGCGGGTTGAGGCTGGTGATCAGTGCCAGCACTTCCCGCAACTGGTCTTCTTTCAGGCGACTGCGGCGCAACAGCTGTGCGTAATCCCGGTTGCCCAGCAAGTTGATGTAATGGGTAATAACCAGTCGCGCCTGGGCGAGCCAGGGGGTGTCCGGTGGCAGCTGGTTGAGCTGAATCAGCAGGCATTCCTGCAGATCGCAGGCAAAGACGCCGGGTGGATCAAAGTGCTGGAGGCGGTGCAACACGGCTTCCACTTCATCCAGTTCCAGCGGATCGTCTTCGGTTTCGTCCACCAGTCCGGAGTGTATCTCCTCTATGGACGATGTCAGATATCCGCGCTCATCCACTGCGTCCATCAGGGCGTGGGCTATGGCCTGGTCCCGTTCACTCAGGGGGGTCAGGTTCAGCTGCCATTCGAGGTGATCCTGAAGGGTTTCCGCCGGGGAGTTGCGTGTTTCGAAGTCGCTGTCGTTCTCGTCTTCATTGCGGGCCGCCGGTGCCGGTGCTGACTGGTAGATGTCATCCCAGGCAGTATCCACGGGCAAGTCGTCTGGAATGTTATCGGGAATGTCATTCTCCGATGCCCAGTCGGGGCCGTTTTCGGATTCGTCCCAGTCGGAGGCGGACTCAGTCGCAGACGTTGTTTCCTCAGCCTTCGGCGACTCTTCGTTGTCCTGCTCGGACGCATTGGCGTCCGGGGTGTCGTCATCTTCCGATGTTTCCAGCATGGGGTTGGAGTCCAGTGCCTGCTGGATTTCCTGCTGAAGGTCGAGGGTGGAGAGCTGCAGAAGCTTTATCGCCTGCTGCAATTGCGGCGTCATGGTCAGGCTCTGACCCAGTTTTAACTGTAATGACGCTTTCATAACCATGGTTCAGGATCCGTCACTCAATGGCACCGGCTTAACGGGTGATTGCAAAAAAATTCTTTGTGTGCTGGCTACTTGCCAGACCAAGCAAGTTCTTTGCCGAGTGTACTTGCTTGTCATCAACATGACAATTGGGCCATGGTATCCCGGCCGCGAAATATGACCCCGGTCAAAGCCGGAATTCGTTGCCAAGATAGACCTCTTTTACCTGCTGGTTGGCCAGGATTTCCTCTGAATTACCGGAAGCGATAATGTGGCCGCCTGAGACGATGTAGGCGTTCTCGCATATATCCAGAGTTTCACGCACGTTGTGATCCGTAATCAATACCCCGATGCCCTTGTCACGCAAGTGGCGGATAATATGCTTGATGTCGCTGACGGAAATGGGGTCGACACCGGCAAAGGGCTCATCCAGCAGGATGAATGCCGGTTCCATGGCCAGTGCCCGGGCAATTTCCACCCGGCGCCGTTCACCACCGGACAGGGCCATGCCCAGGCTGTCGCGGATATGCGTGATGTGGAATTCTTCCAGCAACTCTTCCAGTTTGGCCTCGCGGTCCGCCCGCTTGAGTTCCTTGCGGGTCTCCAGAATCGCCATGATGTTGTCCCGCACCGTCAGTTTGCGGAACACTGACGCTTCCTGCGGCAGGTAGCCAATACCCTTGCGGGCCCGGCCATGCATCGGTAGCGGAGTAATGTCCTTGCTATCGATGGTGATCCGGCCATTATCGGCAGGTACCAGACCTACGATCATATAGAAGCAGGTGGTCTTGCCCGCGCCGTTGGGGCCCAGCAGGCCAACGATTTCGCCACTGCGAATCTCCAGGGATACGTCGAGGACCACTTTCTTGTGCTTGTAGCTTTTTGCCAGATTACTGGCCCTGAGAACTGCCATCCGAATCCTGTCTGTTTTGGCTGCTGCGTGGCTGGATGACCATTTCAACTCGGCCATTACCGTTGTCGTTGCTTGCCGACCCTTCGGCGGTGACCACTCGGTCGACGCTATCATAATGAATGATGTCGCCACGGAACAGGTTGCCGTTCTGCTCAATAACGGCTTCCCGTTCAAACGTCAGTCGGCTTTCCGGGGCCGAGTATGTAATGTTGAGGGCGCGGGCATCGGTTTCCCCCTGACCATCCCGGGCGGGTTGCCGGTAATGGGCGGGCTGGCCGGTCGCTTCAATTCGCCGCAGGCCATTTGTATCGCGGTAAAGGATCACCCTGTCGGCGGTCAGCTCGGTAGCCCCCTGGGTCAGGAGGACGTTGCCGGTGTAGGTGGCAACCCCTTTGCTATCATCCAGTCGTGCACTGTTGGCCTTGACGGTGATAGGGACGTCGGAGTCCAGGCTGAAAGCAACGGCAGAACCTGCGAACAAGAGTGCTGCCAATGCTACGGTAAAGTTACGGATTGGCTTGTTGGCCAGGCTCATAGCGTCCTTCCACCTGTGAGTTGAGTTCCAGAATGCGATCATCGATCCAGGCTTTCATTCCGGTTGCGCGGGTGACGCTGAACGAATCCGTCAGCTCCACCTGGGCATCGGTGTATACCGTACGGCTGGTGTTATCCAGCGTCAGCCTGGAGGTTGTCAGAATGCCCTGGCGGTCGCCGGATGTGCGAATCACCTTAACGTTACCTTCCAGGTGAAGCAGGCCTTCTCCTTCCCGGAAGGTTCCGGAGTCCGAGCTTAAATACCACGGCTCTTCCTCGCCTTCGCCGAACAATTGGGCTCTGGGTGACTCCATTACGGCCTTGTTGTCGGCTTCAAACTGTTCAATACGCGGGCTTTCAAAGCGCACGCTGAGCTTGCCGGTGTCATCGTATGAAAGGTAGCGGCCGTTGACGACAAAGCCGTCGGGCTCGGATTGTCCCCTCAGTGCCGCAGCGTCCACCGGCTCCTGAGGTTCGTCACTCTGCCACATCATCACGATCAGAGCCACAATGGTACACCCCAGCGCCAGGGTTCTGAGCCAGGGGTGGTTGGCCAGTAGCAGAGTGGGGAGCAGGTTGCCTCTCATTGCGACAGGGTCCTTCAGTCAGCCTGGGTGTAGGCGGCCAGAGTGGTGTCAAACTGACCACAAGCCGTCAGCAGCAGGTCGCAGGCCTCGCGAACGGCGCCGTTGCCACCGGGAACTGAGGTGCATACATCCGCCTGTTCGCGAACCAGCCAGTAGCCATTGGGGACGGTAATGCCCAGCCCGGCGAAGCGGATGGCAGGAAGATCCGGCAGGTCATCCCCCATATAGGCGATCTCCTCGGGACTGACGCCAATGGAGTCGACCAGTTCCTGCAGTGCGACTTTTTTGTCCTCGCGGCCCTGCATGAGATGCGGTATGCCCAGGTCACCCATGCGTTTCTCGGTAAGTGGCGAGTTGCGCCCGGTAATGACCGCAACGGTAATGCCCGCGGCCATAACCTGTTTCAGGCCCAGTCCATCAAGGATATTAAAGCCTTTCATTTCATCGCCCGAGGCGCTGAAAAACAGTTTGCCATCGGTCATGATGCCGTCCACATCCAAGGCCAGAAGGCGGATGTTGGCGGCTTTGCCGAGGATGCGGGCAGGCCATTGCGGACGTAAAGTGTCAGTCATAGCATGCTCCTCAGATGACGCCGGCGCGCAGCAGATCGTGCATATTGATGGCGCCGACCAATCGGCCGTCTTCATCAGTGACGGGCAGGGCGTTGATCTTCATTTCTTCCATGATGTTCAACGCTTCGGCTGCCAGGTGGTCGGCCTGAATGGTCTTGCCGTTTTGGGTCATGACCTGATGAATCGGTGTCGTGTGGACGTCAATGGACTTGTCCAGCGTGCGACGCAGGTCGCCATCAGTGAATACGCCAGTCATGTTGCCTTCTGCGTCTACCACGGTTGTCATGCCCAGGCCCGTGCGGGAAATTTCAAGCAACGCGCCGCTAAGCGGGGTGTCGCCGGTCACCCGGGGGATGCGGTCACCGGTGTGCATGATATCGGAGACCCGCAATAACAGGCGTCGGCCCAGGCTGCCCCCAGGATGGGAAAATGCAAAATCTTCCGCGCTGAAGCCGCGGGCTTCCAGCAACGCGACCGCCAGAGCATCCCCCATTACCAGGGTGGCAGTAGTGCTGGAGGTGGGTGCCAGGCCCAGGGGGCAGGCTTCCAGGGCAACACTGACGTCGAGATTGGCCACAGCCTCCTTCGCCAGGGTGGAGTCGGAATTGCCGGTCATGCTGATCAGTGGCGCGCCCATACGGCGAATCAATGGCAGGATGGTGACCACTTCACTGGTGTTACCGCTGTTGGACAGTGCAATCACCACGTCCTGGCCGGTGATCATGCCCAGATCGCCATGACTGGCTTCGCCCGGATGTACAAAGAAAGACGGCGTGCCTGTGCTGGCCAGGGTGGCAGCAATCTTGTTGCCAATATGGCCCGATTTGCCCATGCCAGTGACCACCACGCGCCCCTTGCACGCCATGATGACTTCGCAGGCACGGACAAAGTGATCGTCAATGCGATCCGAGAGTGCGGCAATGGCGTCTTTCTCGATTTCGATGGCTCGGAGGGCCGAGTCCCGGTAAGTCTGCTTGATGTCGGCTATGGACTTGTTGCTGTCACTCATGGTGTTTCCGGCTCGCACCTTGTCGTCATTTAGGGCTCTGGGTGAATTGGCGAGAGTATATCACTTCACAAGGCTGCGGGGCCTTGTTCAGGGAAACTGATCATTGCCATCAGGACATTTTGTGATGGACGGATTGAGCTTCCAACCGGCTTCGCATAATGTATGCGCCTGATCGAAAGGGATGGCTTATGGCTTCGGAAGCATACATAACATTAACCGATGTGGTCTTTTCACGCTCGGGCCGGCGTATATTTGATGGTGTGACCCTCGAAATTCCCCGCGGCAAGATTACCGCCATCATGGGGCCGAGCGGAACCGGGAAGACGACACTGTTACGGTTGATCGGCGGTCAGTTGAAGCCGGATTCCGGCACCATCATGGTGGCGGGTGAGAATGTGCCCAGGCTCAGACGTAAGGCTCTGTATACCCTGCGTGAAAAGATGGGCATGTTGTTTCAGAGTGGTGCCCTGTTTACCGATCTCAGCGCCTTCGAGAATGTTGCCTTCCCCCTGCGCGTCCATACTTCCCTGCCGGAAGACATGATCCGAGATATCGTACTGATGAAACTGGAGGCTGTCGGGCTCCGGGGGGCGCGAGATCTGATGCCCTCAGAACTGTCCGGCGGCATGACTCGTCGTGTGGCACTTGCTCGCAGTATTGCCCTGGACCCGGAACTGATCATGTACGACGAGCCCTTCGCAGGCCAGGATCCGATTGCCATGGGGGTGCTGGTCAAACTGATTCGTGACCTCAACAGTTCCATGGGGCTGACCAGCGTGCTGGTGTCCCACGATGTGCCGGAGTCCCTGAGTATCTGTCATTACGCCTGCATCATTGCCGATGGCCAGATTATCGGCGAGGGGACACCGGATGAATTAAGGCAGCACCCGTCTGAGCGCGTGCAGCAGTTCCTGCAGGGGCAGCCGGATGGTCCCGTGCCATTTAATTACCCGGCGCCGGATGCGGGGTCGGACTGGGGACTTACCGGAGGCGCCAGATGATGGATCGCATCGCCGCACTCGGCCGGCTGGGCCTTGATATCGTGGCCACGGTTGGTCGTGCCGGCTATTTTCTTGGTGGCGCCCTTGCCGGGGTTCCGAAACCTGCGGTGGGGTTTCCGCTGCTGGTTCGCCAACTCTATTCGGTTGGGGTGCTGTCCCTGGCGATCGTTTTGGTGTCTGGCCTGTTTATCGGCATGGTGCTGGGGCTGCAGGGCTATACCATTCTCAGTGATTATGGCTCCGAAGCGGCGGTAGGTCAGATGATCGCCCTGACCCTGGTAAGGGAACTGGGTCCGGTCGTGACGGCACTGTTGTTCGCGGGGCGGGCGGGCTCGGCATTGACCGCCGAAATCGGTCTGATGAAGGCCACGGAGCAGCTGTCCAGCATGGAGATGATGGGGGTGGATCCTCTCAGGCGAGTGATTGCCCCGAGGCTATGGGCCGGTTTTATCGCGATGCCCATCCTGGCGGTGATCTTCTCGGTGGTTGGTATCTGGGGCGGTATGCTGGTGAGCGTCGATTGGCTGGGCGTTTTTGAAGGTGCTTTCTGGGGTAATATGCAGTCATCGGTCAGCTTTGCGGACGATGTGTTGAATGGGATGGTGAAAACGGTGGTGTTCGGGTTTGTCTGCACCTGGATTGCCGTCTTCCAGGGTTACGATTGTGTGCCGACCTCTGCCGGCATCAGTTCGGCCACCACTAAAACCGTCGTGTATTCATCATTGGCAGTTCTCGGCCTGGATTTTGTGCTTACTGCCGTCATGTTCGGGGATTTCTGACCTTGAGTTGAGGCGTAAATACAGCAGGATTGACCAGAACTTAATCGGGAGCTGGATATGGCACAGAGAACCACGGAAATAATCACCGGCCTGTTTATTATCGCAGGACTTGCAGCGGTGCTGGTCCTGGCGTTGCAGGTGAGCGGATTGTCGCCCAAAAGCGCAGGTGACACGTACACCCTGTATGCCAGCTTTAATGACGTTGGCGGCATTTCGCCCCGGGGCAAAGTCGCCATGGCGGGCGTCAAGGTGGGCTCGATTCGCAGTGTGACCCTGGACAAGGAGACCTTCCAGGCAAAGGTGGAGCTGGCAATTGACGCGAATGTGGACAACATTCCGGCGGACAGCTCCGCGGTAATACGTACATCCGGCATACTCGGGGATCAGTACATTGATATTTCCATCGGTGGCGACATGGAATCCCTGAAACCCGGAGACAGCTTTTATTCAACCCAGTCAGCCATGAATCTTGAGCGCCTGATTACCAACTTTGCATCTGGTAAATAGCGCGAGAGAAAAGGATCTGAAACGTTACAGGAGAAAGACATGGTATTGATCAGACGCGGCATGCTTTTTATGGCATTCCTGATGGCAACCCTGGTGCTTCCGGCCCAGGCGGGTCAGGAAGAGGACCTGGTAAAGTATGTGGACGAAAACACTCAGCGCCTGGTGGACAAGCTGAACGAGGAAAAGGGCCTGTATGACAGGGACCCTGAGGCCTTTTACATCAGTATGGACCAGGAGCTGCGGGAGTTTGTGGATTTTCGCCGGATCGCCGCTCGCGTTATGGGGAGGTATGCGCGTCAGACGTCCCCGGAGCAGCGGGATGAGTTCGTTGAGAAATTCAAGCGAAGCCTGTTCGACAGTTATGCTCAGGCCCTGGTCAGTGCAAACGACTTCGCCATTGAAGTAAAAGGCGCGGAGATCAACCCCAATAATGCGGGCCGGGCCTCCGTGCAGATGGAGGTGCTCACCGCCAGTGGTAACCGCTACCCGGTGACTTACTCCATGTATAAAAATGATGAAGGTCGGTGGATGATGGAGAATGTCATTGTCGAAGGTATCAATATCGGCCTGGCCTTCCGTGACCGATTTGCCCAGGAAATGGAACAGAATCGCGGTGAAGTACAGGCTGTGATCGATAGTTGGGATGGCGCTGTGGAAAGTCTCAACCTCGATGAGGAAGTGGATAACTCATGACTTCGGTGGCTCGGGTTGAGCTAAGTGGCGATATCCTGAAAGTGAGCGGATCTGTCGATCCGCTCACGGTGGTGTCCACCAGAAAGCAGGGCGAGGCGCTGATCCAGTCAGCGTCCGGAAACCTGACTGTCGATCTGAGCGCGTTGGAAAACGCCCACAGTGTTGTTCTGTCGCTGCTGTTATGCTGGCAGCGGTGTGCTGACGAGCTGGGGCGTTCGCTGTTATTCACTGGCGTCAGCGACCGCCTCTATTCTCTGGCTGCGCTCAGCAATCTGGAAGAGCAATTGTCTGGTTTCCAGCCCGACGGCTCTGCCTGAAGAATCTTCCCACTACTCTTCATAGTTCCCGGTATTCCCGTATTCCCCGCATTCTGTACATTCTCCCTGTACTCTCTCCATTCTGTCACACGCTGCTGGCTGACCCGGGCCGCGTAATTGGTTACAATCTCGCCCCTGTTCTATTAACACCCGAGGAATGACTATGGAAGCCGCCGAAGTTACCGAACTGGTAAAGCAGGCCCTGCCGGATTGTGAGGTGCAGGTTCAGGTCGATGGCAATCATTATATGGTTGTCGTGGTAGGAGAAGTTTTTGAAGGCCTGCCCACCATCAAGCGGCAGCAAATGATCAATAAGGTGCTATTCCAGCACATTATGGACGGCACCATACACGCCTTGCATCCGAAAGCATTTACCCCGGCTGAGTGGGCCGCGCGCCAGGGCTGATAGCTGCCCGCCAATAACAGGAAGACTATTGTGGACAAACTTCTGATCAGAGGCCGTAAGCCCCTGAATGGTGAAATCCGGATATCCGGTGCCAAGAACGCCGCACTGCCGATACTGGCTGCCACACTGCTGGCGGACGAGCCCGTCACAGTGGGCAACTTGCCGCACCTGAACGACATCACCACCATGATCGAGCTGCTGGGCCGCATGGGCGTGGAATTGCTGATTGATGAAAAAATGAGCGTTGAAGTTCATGCCAACACCATCAAGCATTTCCACGCGCCCTACGAACTGGTCAAGACCATGCGGGCATCCATCCTTGTGCTGGGGCCGTTGGTGGCTCACTTTGGTGAAGCGGAAGTGTCCCTGCCGGGTGGCTGTGCCATTGGTAGCCGGCCGGTAAACCTGCACATCCACGGCCTGGAAATGATGGGCGCGGAAGTAAAGGTGGAGAATGGCTACATCAAGGCCAAGACCAATGGTCGCCTGAAGGGCGCCCACATCTTCCTGGATACCGTGACCGTGACCGGTACGGAAAACCTGATGATGGCCGCGGCCCTGGCGGACGGGAAAACCATCCTGGAGAATGCTGCCCGCGAACCGGAAGTGGTGGATCTGGCGGAATGCCTGATTGCAATGGGTGCAGACATCAAAGGTCACGGCACCGCGACCATAGAAATCAACGGCGTGAAGCGCCTGCATGGTTGTCACTACGATGTGCTGCCTGACCGTGTCGAAACCGGCACCTATCTGGTAGCCGCTGCTGCCACCGGCGGACGGGTGAAACTGAAAGACACCCGTGAAGACCTGCTGGAAGCGGTACTGCTCAAGCTGGAAGAGGCCGGGGCGCACATCACCACCGGTAAAGACTGGATCGAGCTGGATATGAAAGGCAACCGCCCGAAAGCGGTGAGCCTGCGTACGGCACCTTATCCGGCGTTCCCTACGGACATGCAGGCCCAGTTCGCGGCGATGAATGCCGTTGCTGAAGGCACCGGTACCATCGTGGAAACGGTGTTTGAAAACCGTTTCATGCACCTTGATGAGCTGAGCCGGATGGGCGCGGATATTACCCTTGAAGGCAATGCGGCCATTATCAAAGGCGTCGAGTATCTGACCGGAGCGCCGGTTATGGCGACCGACCTGCGGGCGTCAGCCAGCCTGGTTATTGCCGGTCTGATGGCGGATGGCGACACCATTGTGGATCGCATCTATCACATTGACCGCGGCTACGAGTGTATTGAAGAGAAGCTGCAGCTGCTGGGCGCCAGTATTCGCCGCCTGCCAGCATGATCGAAACGGATCAGAAACCGGAAGGACGCATGACCGACTCCATCACCATCGCTTTGTCGAAGGGGCGAATCCTCGATGAAACCCTGCCATTGCTCGCGGAAGCGGGTATTGAACTGGTTGACGACATCAAGAAATCCCGCAAGCTGGTGTTTCCCACCACCGATCCCAGCGTGCGGGTGCTGATTATCCGCGCTACGGACGTACCCACCTACGTGCAATATGGCGGCGCGGATCTCGGGGTAACCGGCAAGGATGTCCTGATGGAGCACGGCGGTGACGGTCTCTACGAACCGCTGGACCTGAACATTTCCCGCTGCCGTCTGATGACCGCCGGCCCGAAGGATAAGCCGGCCCCGGCTGGGCGCATTCGTGTGGCTACCAAGTTCGTTAACCTGGCCCGCCGCTACTACTCGGCCCAGGGGCGTCAGGCGGATATCATCAAGCTGTATGGTGCGATGGAACTGGCTCCGATCCTGAATCTGGCCGATGAGATTGTCGATATCGTGGATACTGGCAATACCCTCAAGGCCAATGGTTTGGAAGCGCGGGACTTGATCGAACATATCAGCAGTCGTCTGGTGGTTAATCGCGCGTCCATGAAGATGAAACACGAGCGCATTAACCCCATAATTGAAAAGATGTCCGTTGCCGTAGAAAAGCGTAGAGAAAGCTAAGGAAGCGGGGGATGCCTGTGCTGTCCAGCTCACGATTGTTGGACGGAGGGATCGGGTAA
>NZ_KE007306.1:242310-323019 GCF_000397065.2 Marinobacter lipolyticus SM19 | reverse complement strand
AGCCCAAGCGCCACATGGATGTGCTTGAGCGTGTTTTGGAAAGCCTTACCCGATCCCGCCAGCCCGCAAAGCTCTGCTTCTGGGCAGTGCAGGCCTCACCCGCTTGAGCACACAATTATCGGGCTTAACCAAGTCAGACTCAGGAACCCAAGATGACCGATATCACCATCAAACGACTAAACGCCTCCCAAAGTGACTTTGACAGCGTGCTGGCCAAATTGCTGGCCTGGGATGACAGCGTGGATCATCAGGTGAATGAGTCGGTGCGTCATATCCTGCATGAAGTGAAAACTCGCGGTGACCAGGCGGTTCTGGAATTTACCGAGAAGTTTGATCGCCTGAAGGTTGGCAGCGTCGCCGAGCTGGAAATGGATCAGAGCCGACTGCAAAAGGCTTTGGTTGCGATTCCGGAAGATCAGCGTGTGGCCCTGGAAAAAGCCGCCGAGCGGGTGCGCAGTTATCACGAACACCAGAATCAGAAGTCCTGGCAGTACGAGGACGAAGACGGCACTGTGCTTGGCCAGAAGGTGACACCGCTTGATCGTGCAGGCTTATACGTTCCCGGAGGCAAGGCGGCATACCCGTCTTCAGTGCTGATGAACGCTATCCCTGCCAAGGTTGCGGGTGTGGGCGAAGTGGTCATGGTGGTTCCGACACCGGACGGAGTGGTGAACGACATGGTGCTGGCTTCCGCAGCCATCGCCGGCGTTGACCGCGTCTTCACCGTTGGCGGTGCGCAGGCAGTTGCCGCTTTGGCCTATGGCACCGAAACCATTCCTGCCGTCGACAAGATCGTCGGCCCGGGTAACATTTTTGTGGCCACCGCCAAGCGCGAAGTCTTCGGTACGGTGGGCATCGACATGATCGCCGGGCCGTCGGAAATTCTCGTCATCTGCGATGGTAAAACCGATCCCGACTGGATCGCCATGGACCTGTTCTCCCAGGCCGAACACGACGAGCAGGCCCAGTCTATCCTGATCAGCCCGGATGCAGCATTTCTGGACGCGGTCGAGGCCAGCATCAACAAACTGCTGCCGACCATGGAGCGCGCGGATATCATTCGCACCTCCATGACCGACCGCGCAGCCCTGATCCAGGTTGCCGACCTCAGCGAGGCCGCGAAGGTCTCTAATTGGATTGCGCCGGAACACCTGGAGCTGTCCGTTGAAGATCCCGAGGCCCTGGTGGAAGAAATCCGCCACGCCGGCGCTATCTTCATGGGGCGCTACACCGCCGAAGCTCTCGGCGATTACTGTGCTGGCCCGAATCACGTATTGCCGACCAGCGCCACGGCACGATTCTCGTCGCCGCTGGGGGTTTATGATTTCCAGAAGCGATCGTCGATCATTGGTTTCAGTGCAGAAGGGGCTGATCGTATGGGGCGTGTGGCGTCGGTGTTAGCCCGGGGAGAAGGGTTAACGGCCCATGCCCGTTCCGCAGAGTATCGGATTAAGGGTGAAAAATGAGTAAATTCTGGAGCCCGCTGGTTAACGATCTGGTGCCTTATGTACCAGGCGAGCAACCGAAAATGGCGAATCTGGTGAAACTGAACACCAACGAAAACCCCTTTGGCCCGTCACCGAAAGTCATCGACGCCATCCAGGCCGAACTGAACGACAGCCTGCGCCTCTACCCGGACCCGGAAGGCGAAAGCCTGCGACAGACCATCGCCGGCTACCACAACGTCAGGCCCGAACAGGTCTTCCTCGGCAACGGCTCCGACGAAGTCCTGGCGCACATTTTTTACGCTTTGTTCCAGCACGGCGAACCGGTTTTGTTCCCGGACATCACCTACAGTTTCTATCCGGTGTACTGTGGCCTCTACAACATCGAAGGCAAGCCTGTCCCACTGACAGACACCTTCGAAATCAACCCGGCGGACTACAAGCAACCCAACGGCGGCGTGATCTTTCCGAACCCGAACGCGCCAACCGGACGTTACCTGGGGCTTGAGCACGTAGAAAAAATCTTGCAGGCTAACCCCGACAGGGTGGTGGTGGTAGACGAAGCCTACATCGATTTCGGCGGTGAAAGTGCTATTGCACTCGTCGATAAGTATCCGAACCTGCTGGTCAGCCAGACGCTATCGAAAGCCCGCTCACTGGCTGGCTTGCGGGTCGGCTTTGCAGTAGGACATCCTGACCTGATTGAAGCCCTCAACCGCGTCAAAAACAGCTTCAACAGCTACCCCCTGGACCGCTTGGCCCTCGCCGGCGCAAAAGCCGCCTACGAAGACGAAGCCTGGTTCCAGAAATGCTGCGACAGTGTGATTTTCGAGCGTGAGCGAGTCACCAATGCGCTGGAAGATCTGAGTTTCGAGGTGCTGCCGTCAAAAGCCAACTTCATCTTCGCCCGTCACAACACGCAGGCCGGCGAAGCACTAGCAAAGAGCCTGAGAGAGCAGGGCATCATAGTCCGCCACTTCAACAAACCCAGAATCAGTGACTTCCTCAGAATCACCATTGGAACGCCAGAGCAGAATGATGCTCTGATTTCTGGTCTCAAGTCTCTGTAGCCTTCTGTATTGGTGGTAAAGCGGGGCGGCCAGGGCCTTCCGGGAAACGCTACAAGCACGTCCGTGTGCGCTTGATCTCCGGCCATCCATGGCCTCCGACATTCCCGGAAGGCCCTGGCCGCCCCGCTTCTCAAACTTAGGTGATATCGCTAACAGGAGTTTGGTTATGGCCGATAGAAACGAGATTCTCAACACGATTGAACAGTGGCTCCAGCCCGAAAACTTCCAGGACTACTGCCCGAACGGCCTGCAGGTTGAAGGCAAAGATGACGTTAACACCATCGTCACCGGCGTCACCGCCTCAAAAGCCCTCATTGACGCCGCCATCGAAGCCAATGCCGATATGATCCTCGTCCACCACGGCTATTTCTGGAAAGGCGAGGACCAGCGTATCCAGGGCATGAAACGGCAGAGAATCAAACAACTGCTGGACCATGACATCAGCCTCGTCGCCTACCACCTGCCACTGGACGACCACCCCGAATACGGCAACAACCGCCAGTTGGCCGACGTACTGGGAATCCAGAATCCGCGCCCCCTTGGCGGCCTGGTCTGGGAAGGCGAACTGCCGCAACCCCTCAGCCCTGAAAAGTTCGGCCAACAAATCGCCGAAAAACTTCACCGGGAACCTCTGTGGGTCGGCGAGGGCAAACCGGAAATCAAGCGGGTAGGGTGGTGCACCGGCGCTGCGCAAGGCTTCATCAACATCGCCCTCGAAGCCGGCCTGGATGCCTACATCAGCGGTGAAATATCAGAACCGACGACTCACACCGCCCGGGAATGTGGAATTCACTATTACGCGGCAGGACATCATGCGACGGAGCGCTACGGGGTGAAGGCGCTCGGTAAGGCGTTGGAAAAGGAATTTGGTGTGAATCACCGGTTTATCGATTGCGATAACCCAGTATAAAAGTATTCGGGAAGGCGCGTCGAAAGGTCGGGGTGACTGGTTGAGGGGGCCGTCCCAAAACTGTGCGGAGCCATGGATGGCGGAGCCCAAGCGTCACATGGATGTGCTTGAGCGTGTTTTGGGACGGCCCCCTCAACCGGTCACTTCACCCAGGCTCCAGGCCCGGGCAGCAGGCAACAAATCGATCAGGCTTTCGAGGTTGAAGATTTGTCGCCCTTCTTGAGCCCAAAGTCCTCAGCCAGAGTGCCCTTGTCTTCAGGCCCGGCCTTCGGGGCGTAATCCCGCGGCGGCTCCACGCCGTCCTCGCGAACATCCTCCAGGCGAGCACGAGCCGTCTCCCGCTCCAGCTCATCCATCCATTCCTCATCATTACACAGCCGGTTCGCACCCCGTGCCATGTGCAGATTCACATCGCGATACGCATCATTGAAACGGCGCAGCAAATGAGCAGACTCCATAAAGTGCTCATTCACCTGGGCCTGGTAGCGGGTGTATTCGCTACGCAGCTCCTCAATCTGTTGCTCGACACGGCGCTGACGCAGATTGGTGGTCTGCCCGGAGCGGCTGACCAGTACGCCGATGACAATGCCAACAACCAAAGCGGCAATCGCTGCCAGAATCAGGTTCGTCATATAATGTGTCGTCCTTTTGCGTTTTAAGAGCTCGGCCCTTTGGGGGCAGTATAACGTCCCGGGCGGCCCACGCCCATCCACAAAGTCTGAGCCAATCGTCGTATTGCTTCGTCAAAGCGTGCCCTGGCTGAAGAGCCGGATGCATGATGGCGGTGCCAACGTGGCGAAAAATCCCAAAATCGGCCACAATACGCCGCCGTAAATGAATGACCACTCTTCGGGAACAGCCTTGATGACCGACCACATGACCCCCTGGCAACGCTACCAGCAGGATCTCGAACGCCCGGATTTTCACCGGGATCCGGCACAGGATGATGCCGTCCAGCGTTTGCAGTCACTGTACGATAAACTCGTGGAAGCCGAAAGCGAACGCCAGAAAGGTTTGGCAAAACTTCGCAGAAAACTGAAAAAGGGCAAGGAAGATCCGGTCAAGGGCCTGTATTTCTGGGGTGGTGTTGGTCGCGGCAAGACTTACCTGATGGACACGTTCTACGAATCGCTGCCGTTTGATCGCAAAATGCGAGTGCACTTCCACCGCTTCATGCAGCGGGTGCACAACGAGCTCAAGTTCCTGAAAGGGGAGAAGAACCCACTGGACCTGGTGGCGAAAAAGTTCGCTGATGAAACCCGGGTGATCTGCTTCGACGAATTCTTTGTCTCCGACATTGGTGACGCCATGATCCTGGCTACCCTGATGGGTGGGCTGTTCAGCCGTGGCGTGACCCTGGTGTGTACGTCCAACATTGTTCCGGATGGCCTCTATAAGGACGGCCTGCAACGTGCCCGTTTTTTGCCAGCCATTGATCTTGTGAAAAAGCACACCGAGGTGGTGAATGTCGACGGTGGAGTCGATTATCGCCTGCGTACGCTTGAGCAGGCTGAGCTCTACCATTTCCCGTTGGATGCCGAAGCCGACGTCAGTCTCCGTAAAAGTTACGATGCCCTCGCAGTCGAGGCTGCAAAACACAGTAAATCCATGGAAATCAACGGCCGCAAGATCCCTGCCATCGCCCACGCCGACGATGTGGTCTGGTTTGATTTCAAGGACGTGTGTGATGGCCCCCGCAGCCAGAACGATTACATCGAACTGGCACGGCAGTTTCACGCCATCATCATCAGCAATGTCCCGGTATTGGGCGGTGAAAAGGACGACCAGGCACGCCGGTTTATCAACATGATTGATGAATTCTACGACCGTAACGTTAAAGTCATCATATCCGCCGCGGAGGCCATTACAGACTTGTACGCTGGCGGTCGCCTGGGCTTTGAGTTTGAACGCACCGAATCCCGGTTGCTGGAGATGCAGTCCAGGGAGTACCTGGAAGCAGCGCATAAACCATAAGAAGTGGTGTCGGATTACGCTTTGCTAATCCGACCTACGGTTAAGCATAAAGCCGAGGATTAAAGTAGGTCGGATTAGCAAAGCGTAATCCGACAACCCGATGTAACCATGAGCAAAGAGTAGGTCGGATCAGACGCAGTCGTAATCCGACAAACCTACCAAATAACCAACAGAGAGATTTAGCTATGAGCACAGATAACGTAGTCATCGTCAGTGGTGTTCGCACTCCCATGGGCGGCTTTCAGGGCTGTCTGGCCGACGTCAGCGCTCCGGAGTTGGGCGCCATCACCATCGCCGAGGCCGTGAAACGCGCTGGTCTTCAGCCGGCGGACGTTCAGGAAGTGGTCATGGGTAACGTGCTTCCTGCAGGCCTAAAGCAGGGGCCGGCCCGCCAGGCGATGCGTAAGGCCGGCCTGCCCGACCACGCCGGCGCCACCACCATCAACAAGCTGTGCGGCTCTGGCATGAAAGCCGCCATGTTCGCCCACGACATCATCAAGGCTGGCAGCAACGACATCCTGGTCGCGGGCGGCATGGAAAGTATGTCCAACGCGCCTTACGTTCTCCAGGGCGTTCGCAAGGGCTACCGCATGGGCCCGGGACAGGCACCGCAGGATCATATGTTCCTGGACGGCCTGGAAGATGCCGAGACTGGTCGACTGATGGGCGCCTTCGCCCAGGAAATGGCCGATAAGAAAGGCTATACCCGGGAAGAAATGGATGAGTACGCCATTACTTCTCTCACTCGGGCCAAGAAAGCCATTGATGAGGGGCTTCTGAAGGACGAGATCATTCCGGTCACCGTAAAGACCCGCAAGGGCGAAGTGGTTGTAGAGGACGATGAGCAGCCTCACAACGCCAATATCGAGAAAATTCCGAGTCTTCGCCCGGCGTTTGCCAAAGACGGTACCGTCACTGCCGCCAACGCGTCTTCCATCTCTGACGGTGCGTCTGCACTGGTACTGATGCGTGAGTCCGAGGCCGAGAAGCGTGGCCTGAAGCCACTGGCCCGTATCGTAGGCCACAGCACTCAGTCACAGCATCCCTCTGAATTTACCTGCGCTCCAGTGGGTGCCATCGAAACTCTGTTCGCCAAGACTGGCTGGAGCAAAGACGATGTTGATCTTTTCGAGATCAACGAAGCCTTCGCGATGGTCGCCATGATGCCGATCCGCGAGCTGGGTCTGGATCCTGAGAAGGTCAACGTTCACGGCGGCGCCTGCGCCCAGGGCCACCCTGTCGGCTCAACCGGTTCGCGCCTGCTGGTAACCCTGATGTACGCGCTTCAGCGTTATGGCAAGAAGAAAGGCGTTGCTGCCCTGTGTATCGGTGGTGGTGAAGCGACTGCGATGGCGATCGAAATGATTTGATAATCTGGTCCGGGGCAGGGAGGATGGTCACGTTCTCCCTGCGTCCGTTTTTTGTTTCACTCCTTTCTGTTTCCTCCCGAAATTTTAGTGCATCCAAGTCCTCACTTTCTGCGTACTACCTCGGTGGTTGCATCTGGTTTTGTTGTCTATAGTGTTTTAGTGCGAAGGGACCGGGCGATAAAGGCTGTTAAGTCAAAATCATACTTTTGACTGATCAAAGCGCCTCGAGGCGTTAGCTATAGTGCCACCATCACGAGCACTGTGCGTGAAGCCTCCAACATAGTAGACACCAATAATCAGAGCAGCGACTCAGAACAACAATGGAGTAGCCTTCCAATGACAAGAAAAACACAACAATGGCATCAGTGGGCCAAATTGCCACTGGCCGTGGCCGTTGCCGCCGGTATGTCCGGTCAGGCAGCTGCCTATTCTTTTAACGTGGGGGATGTTGAAGCCCAGTTCAATACCACGCTTTCCTACGGCGCAACCTTCCGGACCGAGGAGCGCGATCGTCGTCTTATCGCACAAGGTAACCTGGGACCGGAGTTTGCGCCTGGCGGCTCGATGGAAAACATCGGTGCCTCCACCAATAACTATGACGACGGTAACCTTAATTTCGAGAAAGGGGATGTGGTCTCTCACGTGGCCAAGGGCCGAAGTGAGCTGTTCCTGAATTACAACGTGATGGGAGATTATCTGGATCGCGTCGGTGCGTTGGTTCGTGGCCGTTACTGGTATGACTTCGAACTCAAGGACGGCGACCGAGCTGTTGATGACGTTGGCCAGCAGCGAGAGCTGAACGACGACGCGAAAGACAATGCGTCGGGCGGTGAGCTTCTGGATGCGTACGTTTTTTCTGACTGGTACCTGGGTAACGTACCGCTCAGTCTTCGTTACGGTAAGCAGGTAGTGAGTTGGGGTGAGAGTACCTTCATCCAGGGTGGCATCAACGTCATCAACCCGATCGATGTGCCTGCTTTCCGTGCACCGGGCTCTGAGCTGAAAGACGCACTGCTGCCGGTCGAAATGTTCTACATGTCAGCGGGTGTCACCGAGAACGTCACCCTGGAAACCTTTGTCCAGGCTGACTGGGAGCCGGTCCGCCCTGATGATTGCGGTACCTTCTTCTCCACCAATGATTTCGCGTCGGATGGCTGTGGACCGGTGCTTCTGGCTGGTCAGCTACCGGATTCCCAGGCACTGGCGCAGGGCTTCATTGCTCCACGCCTTGGTGATCAGGAAGCCGACTCTAAAGACCAGTTTGGTGTAGCGCTGCGTTGGTATGTACCGGCGTTGAACGATTCCGAACTCGGGTTCTACTACATCAAGTACAACAGCCGTCTTCCCTATGTCAGTGGTCTGGTGAATAACCCTGCTTCTCCGGAAGGTAGTCAGACTAACGATCCGACCAAACCGACTGCTACGTTCCCGAGCTACTTCATTGAGTATCCGGAGAACATCAACCTTTACGGTATCAGCATCAACACCACCATTCCGGGTGGCTACTCTCTGGGTGCGGAATACAGCTTCCGCGATAACGTCCCCATTCAGTGGAATGCCTTTGAGCTCCTTCTGGGCGGTATTCAGGCCCGGACTGATGCGGATGGCAATCAGACACCGCTCAGCTTGCTCGAACGCCAGCGTCTGGAAGAAGCCGGTGGGGCTAACCTTGCCGGTACCGCGGTGGACGGTTATGACCGCTTCAAGGTTTCGCAGGCACAATTTACACTGATCAAGTTCTTCGATCAGGTAATGGGTGCCAGCCGGATGTCGTTTATTACGGAATTCGGTGCTACCTACATTCACGATTTCCCGGACACTGACGAAGCCCGTTACGGTCGCTCTGGTACGTTCGGGGTGGGTGAAATACCGCTGGAAGCGCTGGGTGGGTTTGATATCTGTGCCGCCGGTGCAAACCTGAACACGAACTACTGTAATAACGAAGGTTTCACCACGGACTTCTCATGGGGCTACCGTGCCCGACTGGTCTGGGATTACAACAACGTATTCGCTGGCATCAACCTCTCCCCGCAACTGGCCTGGAGTCATGATGTGGAGGGCTATAGCCCTCAGCCGGGTGGTGCCTTTAACGAAGGCAGTAAAGCGATTGGCCTGTCCGTTCAGGCGGTCTATCAGAACAAGATCACCGGTAACATTGGCTACACAAACTTCTTCGGCGGTAAACCGTACAACGAGTTAACCGACCGTGATTTTGTCAGCGCGAGTGTTTCTTACTCCTTCTGAACAGACACGAATATGTTTGACGAGGTAATTTAAATGAAACTGAATAAAAAATTACTGGCCTCCGGCGTACTGGCAGCAACTCTGTTTGCCGGCAACGCGGTCGGTGCAGTATCCGCTGAAGAGGCTGCCAAACTGGGCAAAAGCCTGACCCCCATCGGTGCCGAAAAAGCCGGCAATGGAGATGAGATTCCCGCCTGGGATGGTGGTCTCAAGCAGGCTCCCGCAGGCTACAATGATGATGGCATCTACGTTAATCCGTTCCCGGATGACGAGGTGCTGTTTACCATTGATCAAAGTAATGTGGATCAGTACGCAGAAAATCTGTCTGCAGGGCAGATAGCGATGATCAAACGGTACGATGATTATAAAATGCCGGTCTACAAAACGCGTCGTACGGCGACCTATCCGCAGTCGATAATGGATGAGACTGTCGAGAACGCGACCAGCGCGCAGCTTATCAAGGACGGTAACGGAATCGGGAACTATCAGAATGCTACTCCATTCCCGATTCCCACGAATGGTGTTGAAGTGATCTGGAACCATATCACCCGTTATCGTGGCGGTTCTGTCGCGCGTAACGTGGGCCAGGTCACGCCGACCACAGACGGTGCCTTCAGTGTGGTCAAATTCCAGGATGAGTTTACCTGGCGTACCAGCTTAGAGGATTTCGAGCCGGACAAAGATCCCAACGTTCTCTTCTATTTCAAGCAGGTTATTACCGCGCCAGCGCGCCTGGCGGGTAACGTGCTGCTGGTCCATGAAACCCTGGATCAGGTGAAAGAAGCCCGTCGTGCCTGGGTATATAACGCCGGCCAACGCCGCGTACGTCGAGCGCCTCAGGTGGCCTACGACGGGCCGGGTACGGCGGCTGACGGTATGCGTACCACTGACAACTTCGATATGTATAACGGTGCACCCGATCGTTATAACTGGGAGCTCGTCGGCAAAAAGGAAATGTACATCCCCTACAACTCCTACAAGCTGGTCGACCGTAGCCTGGATTACGATGAACTCATCGAGGCCGGACACATCAATCAGGACTATACCCGTTATGAACTCCACCGTGTGTGGCATGTTCGTGCGACCCTGAAAGAAGGTGATCGCCACATCTATGCACAGCGGGATTTTTACTTTGATGAAGACACCTGGCAGGCCAGTGTGATCGATCATTACGACGGTCGTGGTGAGCTGTGGCGCGTGGCTGAGGCGCATGCTATGCAGTTTTACGATCAGGAAGTGCCCTGGTATGCCATCGAGGTGCTGTATGACCTGCTGTCCGGTCGGTACCTGGCACTCGGTCTGACCAACGAGGAAAACGATCCCTACGATTTCGGAGTGGAGCGTAGTTCTCGGGAATACACGCCCGCGGCTTTGCGTCGCTCAGGCGTACGATAACGCATCGTCGATATCGTGAATAGAAGGCGGGCTTACGGGCCCGCTTTTTTTATGGGTGTTTATTGCGCTTGTGAATGTGTTGAAATCTCGCCATTTTATTGACCCAGATGACGTCAAAGTTTTGCAGTCCACGCCATATTTGGTTTAACCTCTCCCTCATACTAAAGGCGTACCCGATGATGGTAGCCAGATAAACTGTGCAAACATTGCATATTCCGGAGACGTGGCGCTTTAATTTATGGTTGCCCGAGTGCCGGACTTGAGCGGGGCGAAGTGTGAAACCATTTGAAGATGGCAGTGCCGCCAATGATGAGTTCCAGTCGGTTTCTCCCGGAACACATCGGGGCGAGCTCGTCAGAGATCTTTTGCGGCAACGGGTTCGGATTCCGTCCGCACCCTCCGATGGCCTCAAAAGGCCGCCGCTGACAGCACGAATCCAGGAGGCTCTGGGGGCCGGAAGTGTCCTTTATCTGGAGGCGCCGTGTGGATACGGCAAGTCCCATGCCTTGTTGTCTGCGCTCCACGAGTCTGAACGTTCTCCGGAAATGATCAAATGGATTTCCTTCTCCACGCAGGATAACGAACCCGCCCGACTGATGACGTTGCTGGGCATCGCCCTCAATCCGCAGCCTTCCCATGACACCCCCACTCTTGCCCATGCCACCGCGAGTCATAGTGAAGCGTTGTCATTATTGCTGGCGCAGGATTATTGGCAAAGGCCAGATCGAAACGCCGTGATGGTGTTGGACAACCTGACATCGGTGAGTCATCCGGTAGTGATCGAATTGCTGGAGCAGTTGATTGCTGAATTACCAAAAGGTTTGTCCCTGGCTCTGGTTTCCCGCAAGCCGCTGCCGTTCGAGACCCACAAGTCGGAGCTGGAAGGACGATTTACCCGGTTGGGGGCCGAAGTGCTGGAGTTGAGCCGGCAGGAGACTTTTGAATTCTATTCAGCTGCATTGGCAAGTAGTCAACTGACCACGGTGGCGATTGATCATCTGTATTCCCTGACAGAGGGCTGGATTACCCCGCTGGCGCTGTATCAGCGAGAGCTGGCTGTCCTGGCCGAGTCGCGATTGCCTATCCAGGAGACCGTCAGCGTCGAACGCTTCCTGCGCGATTCTGTGCTGTCACGATTGACGCCGCCTCAGCAAAGGGCCCTGCGGGTCATGGCCGAGATGGATATTGTTTCCGATGACCTGTACGGCTGCCTGGTAGACTCGTCCTGTGATACCAGCTTTAGGCCGTCAATCGCGGCGGAAGCCGGCATACCGATGAGGCCATTGCCTGGCCGGGGGCGTTGGTTTCGCCTCAATCCGCTGTTCCATGAGTGGCTGAGAAGTTCTGCCCTGGATGGTGCGCTTGATCGCGCGCTGGCTGCCAGTCGCTGGTTTTGCCAGCATCACCAGCTCCCGGAAGCGTTGCGTTATGCCTTGCTTTCGGAAAATGCCGAAGAAGCTGTGAGAATTGCGTCCGAAGGATCCGAAGCCCTGCTGATTGGCCAGGATACGGCGTCGCTGTTACGCCTGCGCCGATCCTTGCCGCCCGGTTTGTTGGAGCGAAGTGTCAGGCTGCGTCTGGTATACAGTTGGGTGCATGCCATTGGCGGCCAGTTCACCCAGGCCAGGGCGCTTCTGGAGGGGCTCCCCGATGACGAGCGTGAGTCCCTGTCCGGGCGAATCAACGCCCTGAAAGCCTTTATCCTGAGGGGAGAGGGGTATGTTGACGAAGCCCTGGAAGTGGCCGATCAGGCGCTGGCAGCCGAAGTATTGTCCACCCAGGGACAGCTGGTCACCCAGATGGTACGCTCCAGTGCGCTCTGTGCCGCCGGGCGCTTCGCGGACGCGCGGGATGCCAATCGTGCCGCAGCCCGCCTGGCCCGGGAAGCGGGGGATTCCGGTTCGGAACTCCTGGCTGTCTATACCCACGCACGCATTGAACTCGGAAAAGGCGCGTTGAAGCACGCCGAGCAACTGCTCCGGACCGGGCTTGATACCGCCATGAACGAAACATCCCGGTCCACACGGGTAGGCGAATCCCGTTTACAGCTCAATCTGGTTCTGGTGCTATGGCACCAGGGCCGTGAGGCTGAGGCTGATCGCCTTCTGGTTACCTGTGGCCGTCATGCGGAGCAGGCGCGGGATCTGGGGCTGCTTCTGGCCATGGCTCTGAGAGTATTGATCTGCCGTACCCAGGGCCGTCTGGAGGACGCATTTGTCTGGATTGGGCGTGCGGAGCGCACTATGCACGCCTGGCAGGTGGATGAATCCGTCTTTGTGCCAGTTCTGGAAGCCCTGAAGGCAAGTTGCTGGCTGGCGTCAGGCAACGTCGATAGCGCTGCCCACGCCCTGGCGCGTCTGCAACCATACCGGGAGACTGGCTGTGTGCCCGAGCTGATTCCAATGATGCCCGGTTTGCTGGACCTGCTACAGGTCAGGATAGAGCTGGCACGAGGGGATGACATCAAGGCTGCGGACACCCTGAGGCGTATTCGACTGAAAGACGGTGGGGCGATCCCGTTTGCCGTTGAAATGCATCTGAGGCTGCTGGAAAGCTTGCTGGCGTATCGGGAAAGAGGGGTGGCGGCGGCCCAGAAATTGCTGGCCCAGGCGGTCTACCTCGCCGCACAGGAGCATTTTATCAGCCCGTTCGCTGAGCTGCGAATCGAAATGAGTGAACTGATGGAAAAGGCATACCCGCATTTGCCGGAAGGGGAATTCACCCGATCGGTTGGCCAGCTGTTTGGTCTGTCGGTAGCCAAGGTCAATGCCGCACCGCTGGCGGAACCGATCAGTGAGCGGGAGCAGGGCGTTCTGGAATTGATCGCCAGGGGGTTATCCAACCAGGAAATTGCTGACCAGTTGCATATATCCCTGCATACAGTGAAAACCCACGCCCGCCGCATAAACGCCAAGCTGGAGGTAAAATCCCGCACCCAGGCGATCGTTCGCGCGCGGGAACTGGGTTTGCTTTAGCAAACCCAGGGTGCCGGGTTACGCTTCGCTAACCCGACCTACCTCTTCATTGGGCTCTGGGTTGGGGGCTTTCAACGCCTCAATGCGGGCGTCCTTCTCAGCCCAGATTTCGCTGACCCAACTCTGAAAATCCACTCGGGTTTCCCGGCTACCTTCGTAGTCCATGCCGAGGAAGCGTTCCGGAATCTCGCGAACCCGGATATCAATGATGATCCGGCGGGTGCGGCCGCAGAGAAAGTCCCAGAATCCGGAGCGACCGTTGGGGTAGACAATACTCACATCGAGCATGGTGTGGAGCATCTCTCCCATGGCACCCAGAACAAAGGCGGTACCGCCGGCACGGGGCTTCAACAGGTGCTTGTAGGGGGATTTCTGGGACGTATGCTTGGCCGGGGTCAGGCGAGTGCCTTCCATGAAATTGAAAATGGTTACCGGCGTATAGCGGAATTTCTCGCAGGCAGCCTGGGTGGCAGCAATATCCTTTCCTTTCAACTCCGGACGTTTGGCGATCTGTTCTTTGGTGTGGCGATGCATGAACGGAAAGTCCAGTGCCCACCAGGCGACGCCCAGCAGGGGCACCCAGATCAGTTCTTTCTTGAGGAAAAACTTCAGCAGCGGAATACGGCTGTTCAGGACGTACTGAATGGCGGGGATGTCCGCCCAGCTCTGGTGGTTGCAGGTGACGAAATACCAGTGCTCGCGGCTCAGGTTGTCTGCCCCCCTCACATCCCACTCAATGCGGTGGAGCAAATCCAGGAAACGGTTATTGAAGCCGATCCAGACAAACGCAATGTTGTTCAGCGCAACGGTGCACAGTTTACGAACCGCCGTAACCGGAATGATGAGCTTGAACAATGCAACCAGCATCAGGACTGGAAACAGAATCAGGGTATTGAGCAATATCAGCAGGGCCGCCAGGGTTCCCTTGAGCGGCGCAGGCAAAAAGTCGAGCATTAGCGGATGTCCCCGGAATCGTCTTCGTCGTCTCCGGCATTGGGCAGGAGCGCAGTTTCGTTGCTGGCGGAAGCCATTTGTTGCAGCATCCCGGTATTGGCGCCACTGAAGGTGGCCCGGAAATCGGTGTCGAAATAGCCGAGATTGTTATGCCGAATCATGCTGCGGATCTCTTTTACATAATCCTCGCCCCGTTCTGAATAGCTAATCAGGCCTGCCGCCAATGCACTTCCGGAAGCCAGCTTGCCGTCCTTGCGTGCTGCCATCCGTACATCGCGAAGTCCCTGATACGCCGGATGGCTGTTCAGGTTCTGAATGTAGGCGCGGATGGAGCGGTAGGGCGAAGAGAACCTGGCGACTTCGTGGGTTGCACCTTCCACCCGGGCTTTCGGTACCAGGCCGCAGCCTTGCGAGAAACACCATTGTCCGAACAGGTTGTTTCCGCGGGTAGCAAAGCGGGAGGTACCCCAGGCCGACTCATTGGCGGCCTGGGCCAATACCAGCGCAGGGGGAATGACATCCAGACGCGCGTGCAATTGCTTGAACATGGCTGGGCTGGCAGGCTCTTCGTCAACGCGAAGCCGTTCAGCCTGGTGGATCAGCCAGCGTCGTTCGGATTGGTTCAATGCCTCTTTGCTGGCAAGGAACTCCAGATAATCCCGTTCGATCAGAATACGGGAATTGGCGAGAGCGACCCGCGGGTACAGGAAGGAAAAAAATGCGGATTTGCGTTCAGTTGTATCACGGTAACTGCTGAAATCCGGCAGGTTGTTGTTGGTCCAGGCTGGAAGAGACGGCAGGGATGACAGCGCAAGGTCATCATCGAATGCACTGTCTGGACCCGGTGTATGAAGACTGCCCCAGAATGCAAAAACCATTAACGGGAAAATCAGCAGAGTTGCCCGGATACCTGCAGACATAAAACCTCACGTTACAGTCGATATGACTGGAATTATAACAGGTTATACGTCGGTGTATCCCGGATGGGTTACTCCCCATGCCGAACCTTGTCGGGTTAGCAAAGCGTAATCCGACAACCAGTTTCAGTTCGGCAACCGTGTTGCGATCAATAACCCCAGTCGCTGCTCCCCGCTTGCAGTATTCTGCAGTTGCAGAAAGAACTGGTCCTGGTCGGGCGTCACAAAACCGGTCAGCGTCAGGTCTCCGGCCACGAAAGTCACCTCACCGTTGCCCCCTTGGGAATAAGCCAGCATCAGTTCGCCCTCATCGATGGCCAGCGGCCCCGCCACTGTTTCATTAGCCACCGAATGCACCACATCCAGAGCACGTCCGGTCAGCGCTGCTGTGGTGCTTGAATCAATGGCGAGAACGGCATTGTCGAAATGGCGCAGACGGTTTTCGCCATCAGCCAGCCCCATGGCAAACCCCTGCAGGCGGAAGCGCCCACTCTGAGGGAACTCATTGGTCTGAGCTGCCGCAACCAACAGGCCGTCGCCAGTATCGGCGTTGTCCAGGTTGAAGGCCAGTAGTGAGCCGTCGGGTGTACTTGCGCCAATGCCCAGATCCGGCGTGGCGAACTGTCCGGAGGGATTGCTGATGTCCAGGTTGAGACGACCAATGTTCCGGTCACCCACGCTGAGTCGTGATGGCCGAACGCTGATGGTCCAGTCGGCGTTGCGGTTGCCGGCCACGGGGCCAGTCACGGCTCCTGAGCCGCCGTCCCGGCCAATGGCCGTGGTCATCATCAACTGGTGGATGTCATTGCCACTGATATCCCAATTGCCCACGCCGGATTCAATCGCCAGCGGTTCCGCTCCGTCCGCAAAGCGGCTGGCAACGAACACCGCGTTGTACTGACGGCCGTTCAGTTGATCAAGGCTGAAACCTTGTTGCCTGAGCAGGTTCAGTTCCAGCACGGACAGGTAGTGATCTTCCAGCACACCCTGGCGTTGCAGGGCATCCTCCGTGGCTTCCAGTTCGATGGCCTTGCCGGCACTGAAATAGCCACCCAGTACGCGGTCAGGTGCCTCGCTGGCCTCTGAAGTGGTGCTGACGTATGCGTCGAGGTAGTACGGATTGCGAGTCCAGCCGATGGTCAGGGAGCTGCCACGACCGGTCACACTCTGGTACAGCGCCCGCCCGGCCAGCAGGCGGATGTTGTCCTGCAGGGTGGCTGCCCCCGGTGAGGACGCGTGGGTATTCAGGTCCCAGTGATCGGCCCCCCGTGGGTAAAATCCGTTACCTGCCTGGTGAATCAGCGCCTCACGGGGGTAGGGCACATCCGAGGCGAGGGACGTCACCCGGATATTGAACGCGTCGAAGCTCGTCAAAGTCAGGGCAGGGTAGACGTAGCCCGTACCATTGCTGTCCGTAATGCTCTCTTCCTGGGCGACACGCACGCCCCACTGGCCGGAGCCGGCGAGGCTTGGTTCGCGGAAAGTCTGGCCCAGTTCAACGCCGAGAAACACCGAGTTGTAGTCCGCGGAACTGGCGCTGATCTTGCCGGAGGACTGCTCATCCAGAACGGCGTAATCCGCCATATTGCTTACATAACGGGCAAAATCGCCGCGGTTGTCCAGGTGATCCAGAGCGGCGCCCATGTCCGCGCTGCCTGGAATATCGATCTCGAAATCGTGAACCTGGTCGGCCAGAGTCGACCAGACGTATTTGTTCAGGCACAACTCGCCAGAGGCATCGTTAACGCAGTCCATAATCTGGCTGAACTGATCGGGGGAATAGCCGTTGATGGTATTGCTCACCAGGTATTCGGAGAAGGGATTCACTTTGACGTCGCGATCCGAATCCGCCGCCAGGGCCCGCATTCGTGCGTTGTCATAGACTGCCTCGATCACCACGTCCGGTCCCAGAGGCAGGCCATCACTGAAGGCGATGACTTGCCGGCCACCATCTTCGGTACGGTAAGTAACGTCCACGGAGCCGAGATTGCGAAGGCTTTGGTCGGTCCGGTAGACCTCGACCCGGTCCGGGGTCACGATTCTCAGATTCCGACGGGTCAGTTCACTGTTGGGGGCCAACGCGGTGGGCACTTCCACGGTGACACGGACTTCGTTGGCTGCCAGGCCGCTGGTGTTATTGGAGTCACCGGTGCTGCCGGAATTGAAGTCGTCCTGGGCATTTTTGTTGGGGGGGAAGCTGTTGCCACGGGAACCGGCTTCGTCGACCGCGCTGTCACCACCGCCGCAGCCAGACACCGCAACCACCGATGCCAGAACCAGCCAGGGGAGTCTGGCCCGGACAGCGGAGATAAGGGGGGATAGCGAACAGCGATCAGTTGAATGTGATTCGAATGCCATGCCAGGGACAATCCATTATCGGAACATGAGCCGGCAGTCTAGCAAGAGTGGTGATGTCAAAGAGTGAGGCAGAACACGAAACAAAAACGGGCGCCCCGAATGGCGCCCGTCTGGATCTTCCCGGAAGGGGGCAGGGTCAGAAGAAAATCTTCATGCCCGCCATAACGCCTTCGTCCAGATTTACGTCGCCACGCAGGGGCGAGTCCAGATCGGTATTCAGGTACCGGTAACCTGCGAACACTTCGGCGTTGCGGATTACACGGTAGCTGCCACGCAGCTCAAAGCTGGTCATATCCTCGGAATCACCGAAAGACAGAATGCTCGGAGCGTAATGCAGGCCGCCGGTCACGGACAGGCCCGGCACATCGGGAATGTTGACGGTCGCAAAGCCACCCAGGCCAACAGCGCCGCCGTCCAGGTCATCGTCATCCCAGCCGATGGCGCGCAGACCAATGCCGGCGGTAGTGGGCAGGTTACCAAGGGCGGTGCGGCCTTGGGCATGGAAGTCCACGTTACCAATATGGCGACCGCCTTCGTGGTAGGTGTAACCGGTGCCCAGTTGCAGTTCGGAGTTATTGCCGAAGAAGTTCACCTGGCCCTTGGCGGAATCGTTGGTCAGGCTCAGATCCAAGTCGGCTGCCATGACAGGTGCAGCGGCCAGTGACAGAGCAAGCACAGAGATACGGGTTGCTTTCATTCTTTTACTACCTTTATGGGTCAATGAACGAAGTCCGGCACCGGAACAGGCCGGTGCCAGCGATTGTTCGAATGCACGCATGGTAACGGGCCGTTGCGGGCGGCTCAACTTAAAACGGGGTAAGGGCCTGTTAATACAGCATTAGTGCCGGGTGTCGTCGTCCAGCTGGTCGAGATCGTCCGGCGACACATTCTGGGCAGGAACCCGGTACTCTTCGTTGGCCCAGGCGCCAAGGTCAATCAGCTTGCAGCGCTCGCAGCAGAAGGGGCGGAAAGGGTTGCTTTCGCTCCATTCGACGGATTTTTTGCAGTTGGGGCACTCTACTTTCATCATTATTTCCAGGGAAACCTTCGGTGTCTTCAGCCAGTGGATCAGGAGGGCGCGGATGCCTGACAGTATTGTTCCAGTACTGCCCGCAACATTTCAATATTGACAGGCTTGGCAACAAAAGAATCCATCCCTGCCTCACGACACCGTTCCTCATCCTTCTCCATGGCACTGGCGGTCAGCGCGACGACCGGTACCCGTTCGCGGCCATGGTCAATTTCCCACTGACGCAGGCGTCGGGTCGCCTCAAACCCGTCCACCCGAGGCATAACGCAATCCATGAACACCAGGTCGAAAGGATGCAGTTGCCAGAGACTGGCGGCAATTTCTCCGTCGTTAGCGGTCATCACATCGCAACCCAGCTTTTCCAGCAAGCGCCGGGTCAGCGTGCGATTCACCGGGTTGTCCTCTACCAGCAATACTTTCATTCGGCCACAGGGCAGTTCCTTGCGTCGCGATGGTTCGCTCACGGACTGAAGCGAGAAACGGGTAAGGAACCGGCGCTCATCGGAAGCCCTGTCAGCGAACAGCTGATGGAGAATCGGAATTAGGCAGGACTCCCGCAGCGACTTACTCAGAAACGCGTCTGCTCCGGCCTGGCGGAAATGCTCAGCGTCGCCTCGCTGGGGGTTGGATGACAGCAACAACAGGCGGGTATCGGTCCACTGGGGATTGCTGCGGATCTGCCGGCACAGCAGGTCACTGTCCATATCCGGTACGAAACCGTCCAGTACGATGGCATCGAACGGATGCTGGTTGTCCGACGCCAGACGTATGGAGGTCAGGGCTTCGCCCGCGGATTTGACCGCCTCAATATGCAGGTCGTGGCGTGACAGCATCTCCAGAGTGATCTTGCGGGACAATTCGTAGGAGTCCACGACCAGAATGCGCCGCCCCTGGACCATGCGGGTATCCGGTCGGATACGGGTTGAACTTTCCGGTGCCACCGGCATCGACAGTTCCGCCCAGAATGTGGTGCCTTCGCCAGGGCGACTTTCCACATCCAGAGAGCCATCCATCAGACTGATCAGTTGGCGGCAGATGGTCAGACCCAGCCCGGCGCCAGGAAGCTGCCGCTGGAAACTCTGGCCAAGCTGGACGTAGGGCTCGTACACCAGCGGGAGATCCTCCGGGCTGATACCTACCCCGGTATCTTCGACCGCCAGACGCACGCGTACCAGGTTATCCTTGCGGCCAAGCACTTCAACGCTGATCAGCACATGCCCGGAATCGGTGAACTTGATGGCATTGGAGGTCAGGTTCAGCAGAATCTGCCGCACCCGAACCGGGTCGCCACGAAGCGCCCACGGGAGGTTTTCGTCTACCCGCAGTTCCAGTGCCAGCCCCTTCTCACGGGCGCGGGTGCCGAGCATATGCACCAGGTCGTTGAGGGTTTCCCGCAGATCGAACGGGAGATCTTCCAGTACCAGCTTGCCGGCTTCCATGCTGGAGATGTCCAGCAGGTCATTAATGATTGCCGACAGGCTCTCGGAGGCACTCAGCAGGGTCTGCACAAACTCCCGCTGCTCCTGGTCCAGGGGCGTGTCCGTCAGCAGGTTGGCATAGCCAAGTACAGACTGCAGCGGAATACGAAGTTCGTGGCTGACATTGGCCAGGAACTGATTCTTGGCATGATTGGCCCGGACCGCCTCGTCGCGTTCACCCTGTGACTGAATAGTGGTCTGGCGCAGGGAGCGGGTGTCTTCCAGCAACTGAAGCCGCATCTTGTTCAGTGCCTGTTCGAGCTCGCTGAGTTCATCATTGTGTTTCGGCGATTTACGTCGAAGGTGCAGCGGTTCGATCAGAGCATCCAGATTCAGGCGCGCGGCATAGTCCGCCATGGTCTCCAGGTGCCGTGAGATGGTCATCCTGACGATCAGCAACAGCCCCAGGGAACCCAGCAGCAGGATCAGTGACTGAAAGCCCAGGGTCATCAGGGCCCGATCCATCAGTTCCTTGTGAACCTGTTCCACCGAGGACGTAATGGTGAGGGTGCCGAGGTTCTGGGGGGTGTTGATAGAAGAGCGATTGAAGACCAGTGGAAACGATTGGGAAATGACCCGGCCCTCGGGGTAAGTGCCGGTGCTGAATGTTTCGCCGTCGGTGATCGTTACCTGGGCATGCTGGATGACCGGTATCGCCCGCATGTCGTCCAGGCTATTGGCGACCTCGCTGAAATTCATCAGCCAGATGTTGTTGCTCATGCTGCCGGAAATCAGCTCGGCCGCCTTCGTCTGGGTGTTGCGGAGCTCTTCGGTACGACGTTCGTATTCGCCGATCATCTGCAGGCCGGTGGCTGCCAGTGACAGCACAATGGCGAATAGCAGCACGTACACCAGTAGCCTCGCAGCCAGTGGCCGTACACCCATTCGCTTGAATAACCGGATCAAAGGCAAGGCACGCATTCCCTGTGACTGGTGAACTGACGATTCCTTTTTATAAATAGATCAACCGCCATAAACTCTGTCGAGTTTAACAGACCGTCAGCACTTCGACACGTTCCCCGCCGGGATCATGAATAAAACGGAAGCGCACGTTCAAGTCGTACAAGTGTGCGCCGTAAATCCGCTCCTCTTCCCGTCCTCTGCGGAAGGACGGTCGTGGGTCATAGCTCACCACATCTTCAATCAGCAACCGCAGCTCGGGGTAAGTTTCCGCGGGCAGGGCGGCCAGTTGGGTCTCCGCCTCGTCCAGAAACACCACCGGCAGGCGCTCAGTTGGCGGCGAATCTGCCCAGCCCAGGCTGGCATCGGGTATTGAGTCCGCAAACGGCAGGTAGGGTTTGATGTCGAGGATGGGCGTGCCTTCAATCAGGTCGTGATCGCTGATCTGCAGGATCAACCGGCCTTTTTCCCGTCGCAAGCCTTCATTACGTACCACCGATAATCCCAGACTGTTGGGGCGGAATGGCGATCGGCTGGCAAACACGCCCATCTTGCGATTGCCTCCAAGACGTGGAGGGCGAACCACTGGCCGCCACTCCTCGCGGACGGCCTCATGGAACTGGAAGGTCAGCCACAGGTGGCTGGCGGTCTCCAGACCCCGGAAGGCATCCTCCCGGTCAAACGGCGAGGCGATCACCAGGTCGGCGCGGGCATGGCGGGTCAGTCCCGGCTGGCGGGGAACCCCGAACTTGTCCCTGAAGCAGGAGCGGGCATGGGCAATGGGCGTTAACGTCAGTGCGTCTTGAGGTGTGTAGGTCATGATCGGTCAATGGTACCCGAGAAATACAGCTCAATCCGCAAAATCAGCGAGCCCCGGTCCTTGAAACTTTCGTCCCTGGGGAACTCCAGTGCCGGAATGATCTCGCCAAACAGCCAGTCACTGTGTAACCGGTACCGATAAGTCACGTCCGCAAAAACAGAGGTTTGCCGCCAGGTCGGCTGACTCTCGCCCAGCATACCCACGCGTGGGCTCAGGGTGGCGCGGTTGTTCAGGCGTTTATGGAAATTAAGGGTTTGCGCCATCTCGAACTTGCGCTTTTCGTGAACCCACTCCATCTCACTGGCTGACAGGAATTTCCAGCCATTGCCAAGATCCCGGCCAACTCCCAGCCACGTCCTCGTACCCCAGCCGTCCTGGTGAAAGTAGAAAAGCCGCTGTTCTGCTTTCAGGTTCCAGCTGTCGTCCAGTTGCCAGCGCTTGTCCGCCGTTACCCGCCAGAAGGCGTCTGTAGGAAAGCGTAGCCGGACACCGACATCGTTACTGAGATTGATCGCATCCCCGACCTCTGACAGGTAACGCAACGCACCGGTGGCCTCGGTTTCCGAGCGTTCTTCCTCGGTTAACTGGCGGTTCCGGCGTCGTTCGGCCAGGGGAATCAGTTCATCGCTCTCACTCTCGATGACCAGTCGCAGCTTTTCTTCAACGGTGGGGATATCCAGACGAAACCGCGCCTCAGGATCCAGTTGCGCCGGATCGCCGTACTCGGATTCGGTAGCGAAGCCTAGTCGTAAGTAACTTTCATTGTTGGGAAGCCCGGCATCGGCACCGGAAAACGTGCGGTCGGCCCATTCACCAAGAGCCTGAATACGGGAGCCCTGGGTGCGTTCCTGGCGCAGCACCCAGTTACTTGCGATTATCCAGTAGGTGTCCCGGGGTTCCAGCCAGTAGTCCTCGGGAGAGAAATCGTAAAAATCGGGCGGCAACGATTCTGGTGAGAGAATATCGCGCACGGCTGGGTCTTTGATGATGAAGACGGGGTCGGCGGCGTGGGCCGGAATAACCGTTCCTGATACCGCAAGCAAGACTCCCAGGACTGCCAGAGTGTTCTTACCCAAAGGCCACCATAAACTTCTTGTGCAGCTCACCAACCTGCCGTTCCACGTTGCTCAACACCTCATTATTATCCACCACCTCATCTGCTTTTTGCAGACGCTTTTCGCGGGGCATCTGGGCGGCGATGATACGCTCCACCTGTGCTTTATCGTTATCATCGCGGGCCATGGTGCGTGACAGCTGAACCTCCACCGGCACATCCACCACCACGACTTTTTCCACCAACTGGTGCTGGTCGGTTTCCAGCAACAGCGGTGACACCAGCAGCACATAGGGCAGGGAATAGTCGGCTGGATGAAGCTGACGAATCAACTCCTCCCGGATCACCGGATGCAGCAGTCCCTCGAGCCAGGCCCGCTCCTCCGGCTGCTCAAATACAATGGTTCGCAACCGGGCTCGGTCAAGAGAGCCGTCCGCCTGCAGGATGTCTGCCCCGAAATGCTCCGCAATCCGGGTCAGAGCTGGCGTGCCCGGTTCAACCACCTGCCGGGCCACATCGTCCGCATCCACCCAGTGCACACCCAGCGCCCCAAACATCCGCGCCACGGTAGACTTGCCGGAGCCAATCCCCCCGGTTAACCCGATAACCGCCATTACGCCCCCAGGAATCCAAACCACCAAGCCTGAATCTCGGCACCGAACCACAAGCATAACAACCCGGCTGCCGCCAGATAGGGCCCAAACGGAATCGGCACCTCACGCCCGTGCTTGCGGAACACCATCAGGGATATCCCCACAATGGCCCCAACCACCGACGACAACAGAATCACCGCCGGCAACAACTGCCAGCCCAGCCAGGCCCCCAGGGCCGCCAACAGCTTGAAATCCCCATGCCCCATACCTTCCTTGCCGGTAACCAGTTTGAACAGCCAGTACACCGACCACAGGGACAGATAGCCTGCCACTGCGCCCCAGAAAGCACTGTGAAAGTCCGTCAGCACACCAAAGTAATTCAGCACCAGTCCCAACCACATCAGCGGCAGGGTCATGCTGTCTGGCAACAACTGGGTATCAAAATCGATCATTGTCATCGCCACCAGCGACCACACCAGGAGCAGAGCCAGAAGCGATGACACCGACGGACCAAGAATGGCGATGGTCACAACCGAGAAAATTGCCGTCAATGCCTCAATGATCGGGTAACGGGGCGAGATCCGCGTCTTGCAGGACGAACATTTACCGCCCAGCACCAGATAGCTGATCACCGGAATGTTCTCCCAGGCCCGGATCCTGTGATCGCAGGAAGGGCAGGTAGAGGCTGGGGATGACAGGGTAATCGCCGCTTCAGGCTTGCGTTGTCCCTCCGGTAACTCCAGAAACTCCTCGCACTGACAGCGCCAGTCCTGGTGCATCATCTTCGGTAAGCGAAGAATCACCACGTTCAGAAAGCTGCCAATACACAGGGAGAAAAGAACGACCGACAAGTACAAAAGCCACGGCGTGGCCAGCAGGGAATCAAGAATTTGCATGGAATATCCGAACAGCTGGATCAGTAAAAACCGGAAACCGGGCGAGCATGGTAAGTGTAGGTCGGGTTAGCAAAGCGTAACCCGACACAACGGGGACTTTAACCAACAACCTGACCCATCTGGAAAATCGGCAAGTACATGCCGACGATAAGACCGCCAACCAGAACGCCCAGCACCGACATGATCATTGGCTCCATTAGTGCTGTCAGGTTATCAACCATGTCGTCAACAACATTCTCGTAATGGTCTGCGACTTTCTCCAGCATTTCATCAAGATTGCCGGATTCCTCACCGATGGCGGTCAGCTGTACAGCCATAACCGGGAAAACGTCAGTTTGCCTCATGGCCGCCTGAAGTTGTGTGCCGCTGGAAACCTCATCCTTGATTTTGCTGACGGCATCCCGATACACGGCGTTACCGGTGGCCCCGGATACCGATTCCAGCGCATCAACGAGCGGTACACCCGCAGCGAAGGTGGTTGATAGAACCCGGCCGAACTTGGCCACTGCAGATTTATCGAGAATCTCCCCAACCACGGGCAGCTTCAGCAAATATTTATCAACCAAGTCTGAAAATTTCTGCGATCGTCGCTTCGCCTCTTTGAACAGGAAGATCGAGCCAATAATTCCCAGAAGTACAATAAACCACCATTGCTGCATCCACTCAGAGAGATTGACGATGAACTGCGTAAACACCGGGAGGTCCGCACCAAAACCCTGAAAGAGGCTTTCAAATTGAGGTACCACTTTAACTAGCAGAATCGCAGTGACAACGATGGCGACAACAATTACCGCAATCGGGTACGTCATCGCCTTTTTGACTTTCTTCTTTAATGTTTCGGTTTTTTCAAGGTAGGTAGCGATGCGGTCAAGCATCTGTTCAAGAGCACCGGCTTTCTCGCCCGAGTCCACAAGGTTGCAGTAAAGGTCGTCAAAATGCTTTGGGTGCCTGCGGAGGGCGCCAGCAAAGCTTGTGCCCGAGGCAACTTCGTTTCTGATAGCTCCAATGAGTTCCTTTAGCCCCTGGTTTTCCAGTCCATCCGTTACAATATCAAAGCTTTGAACGAGCGGAACACCGGCTTTCATCATGGTTGCCATCTGGCGGGTAAACATGGCGATATCGAACGGCGTAATTTTCTTACTGCCACCAAAAAGAGGCTTGGGCTTCTTCTTGACCTTGTCCGGGTTTATACCTTGTTTCCGCAACTGGGCTTTCACCAGCGCCAGATTGGTGCCGGAGACCTCGCCCTTGGTTTTATTGCCTTTACGGTCTTTGCCTTCCCAGACAAATGCCTGAAGCTTTTGTGCTTTTTCTGCCATGGTTAATCCTTCGTCACGCGGTTGGCTTCCTCAAGGCTGGTCACACCCTGAATCACTTTCTTCAGGGCGGACTGGCGAAGATTGGGGAAGCCTTCGGCCTGAGCCTGCTTTGCAATTTTAATGGAGCTGGCTTCTTCCATAATCATGTTTGCCAGCTCATCGGTAATCTTGACCACCTCGTAAATACCGACGCGGCCTTTATATCCTCCATTGCATTTATCACAGCCCTTGGGGCGGTACAACGTGAAGCCTGTATCAATTTGTTCCTGTGTGAACCCTTCGGCTATAAGCACATCGTGGGGAACGTTAGCGGGTTGTCTACAACTACTGCACAATCTTCGGCCCAATCGCTGGGCAATGATCAGGCTTACCGAGGTGGCGATGTTGAACGCGGGTACCCCCATGTTCATCATCCGCGTCAGCGTTTCCGCCGCACTGTTGGTGTGCAGGGTCGATAGCACAAGGTGACCGGTTTGGGCGGCCTTGATAGCAATGTTTGCGGTTTCCAGATCCCGGATCTCGCCCACCATGATCACGTCGGGGTCCTGCCGCAGAAACGCCCGAAGGGCTTCAGCAAAGCCCAGGCCGACTTTGGTGTTCACGTTAACCTGGTTGATGCCTTCCAGGTTGATCTCTGCCGGGTCCTCCGCAGTTGAAATGTTCAGTTCCGGCGTATTCAGAATGTTCAGTCCAGTGTAGAGAGAAACAGTTTTACCTGAGCCGGTGGGACCGGTCACCAGAATCATGCCCTGCGGTTGCTGGAGGGCATCCATATACAGCTTTTTCTGCTCTTCTTCATACCCCAATACGTCAATGCCCAGTTTGGCCTGGCTGGGGTCCAGGATTCGCAGAACGATTTTCTCGCCCCAGAGGGTCGGCAGTGTGTTCACCCGGAAGTCGATGGCTTTGGTCTTGGACAGCTTCATCTTGATCCGGCCATCCTGGGGAACCCGACGCTCTGAAATATCCAGTTGTGCCATGATTTTTACCCGGGCCGAGATCTTGGGGGCAAGTTTGATCGAAGGGCGGGACATTTCTTTCAGAATGCCATCTGTCCGATAGCGGACGCGGTAGACTTTTTCATATGGCTCAAAATGGACGTCCGATGCCCCCCCGCGAATCGCATCAAGGAGCATCTTATTTACATACTTTACGATTGGCGCGTCATCAACTTCGCTGGCACTGACTGCGCTATCGTTGTCTTGCTCTCCACCCTCAGTCTCGACATCTTCAAGATCGGCATCCTCAAGATCCCCCATAGTGGAGTCCTGGGATTCAAGGTACTTTTCGATGGCCTCATGTAGCTTGGCGTCATCTACCAGTACGGCGTCTGTGCTGAGCCCGGTGTTGAATTTGATCTCATCCAGAGCCTGGATGTTGGTGGGGTCAGAAACCGCAATAAAAAGGCGATTGCCGCGCTTGTATAGAGGCAGCGCGTTGTGTTTCCGGATCAGCTTCTCATCAACGACCTTCTCCGGGAGCATTTCAGGAAGGAAGGCGCTGAGGTCCAGAACGGACACGCCAAACTCCATGGCGGCAGAAAAGGCCAGCCCGCTGCTATCTGCCAGTTTGTTCTGAACAAGATAGGTGATCAGAGGAATGCGGTTCTGGGAAGCCTGAATAAAGGCATCCTTCGCGGTTGCCTCATCAAGCAACCCATCCTCCACAAAACGACGTGCAAGGCCGGTAAGCGTTACGTTGGATTTGTTAGTAGCCATAAAGGGTATAAAGAGTGCTGCCTAAGTTGCTGAAACTCTGCCAAGAGCGAATGTACAAGAGTTTAGATGGCTGGACATGCTTTGGAAAGTCACGAACTGTAAAGCATGATCCAACTCAAGGATAGGCCGGGTGTGTGTTTGGGTAGTGGCGCCCGGTGGGTGACGAAATTTGTCACACACTGACGCTGGTTGACATTGTTTTACATTTTAGTTGTGTGTGACGCGGTTCACGTAGAGTGTGCATGTTACTGATATAATGCCATTTAATTGATGGTCTATAAGGTTGGCACGTCCCCTGCTTGGATTCATTTAGGCTCAAACCGGTTGCGGGGCAAAGCTCCACCGGCCCCGGAGCCATCTCGAAATCAAAAACCGACTAACACAGAGGTTTAATAATGAAAAACATTCAGATGAACCAAGCGCAAAAGGGTTTCACACTGATCGAACTGATGATCGTTGTGGCGATCATCGGTATTCTGGCAGCTGTCGCTATTCCTGCCTATCAAGACTACATTGCACGCTCTCAGGTGACTGAGGCTGTTAACCTGACTGGCGGTCTGAAGTCTCCTTCTGCTGAATATTTCCAGAACAAGGCGACTGTTCCGACTTTGGCTGATCTCGGAGCTACTACTGCTGGTAAGTATGTTGCGAGCATGGCTATCACTGACGATGGCACTAATGCGTGGACGATTTCAGCTACCATGAAGGCAGCTGATGTTAATAACAACATCGCTGGCGAGACATTCGCAATTGCCACTGCTGACGGTGGCTCCACTTGGGAGTGCGGTAATCTTGGTGCTGCGGCAGCAACCAATACCATTGCCGATAACTACCTGCCGACTGCTTGTAAGTAATTTCTGAATGGAGTCAGGGCCCATCGCGGTTAAAATCGCGATGGGCTTTTTTATATGGAAAGTTTAAAAGCTCGGATCATCGTTTATGCTACCTCGATAATTCTGGCCGGGGCGTTGCTATTTCTGAACTTGCCGGGAGCAAGTGGGGCCTGGATTCTGGACGACACAGGCAACCTCTCCGGATTGGCAAGCCTATCGGAAGGCTCTTTGGAGAGATACTACGCATTCCTCGCAGGGGGCGTTGGTAGCTTGGGTCGCCCGGCGTCTTTAGTAACCTTTGCCTTCCAGCATAACAGTTGGCCAGAGCCATACTATTTCAAAGTTGTGAATTACCTGATTCACGCTGCCAACTTCCTGCTTGTTTTTGTTCTGTTATGCAATCTCATGCGCGCGATCGCGTCCCCAAAGGCTGGCACGAATCTAGGATTGGTTCTGTTTTTTGCTTTAGTGATTGCATTTGCCTGGGCTGCATCGCCAATCCATCAAACAACGGTGCAATATGTGATCCAGCGGATGGCAATGCTGGCCGCATTTTGGATGTTGGTAGGTATCAATCTATGGGTCTATCTACTCTATTTTTCCAGGTTCAGGAGCGCTGATTGTCGGTTTTTGCTTGCAATCGTGGCAGTGTTGCTGTGCACGGTGATGGCAGTGTTGTCGAAAGAGAATGGAATTCTGCTCCCTCTGCTATGCATGGTCGTGTTTTGGGCGAAGCCTCCCGAGCTGCAAGTCAGTAAGCCGTTACGATTTGTTGGAATCAACGCCGTTTTGAGCCCGATCTACCTATTATTGACTGTTTTCATTTTCGATTTTCAGAAATACTTCATTGATGCATATACGTATCGGGATTTTTCGTTTTTCGAGCGGGTGTATAGCCAGTTTCGAATAATTCCGATGTACGCAGCAAAAACTTTGTACCCGGTGGGGCAGGATTTTGTGGTGCTCTGGGATAATTTCCCTGTCTCACGAGGTCTGTTGGCTCCGATCAGCACAGTCTTTGGGCTTGCGCTGCTAATTGCGATGTTAGTGCTTTCGTTTGTGGTCAGAAAGAAATATCCGCTGATAACAATCGGAATATTGGTATTCTTGATAGGTCACTCGCTTGAGTCTTCAGTTCTTGCTCTTGAGTTGTACTTTGAGCATCGTAACTATCTCCCGTCTGTCGGGTTGTTCATTGTTTTGGCTGGCGTTGTTGTCGGGCTCCCCCGGAAGGTTCTGTCAGTGGCCACGGTTGGGGTAATACTTTTCTCGTTGATGTTTTCACTCATTTCCTATCAGGAAGCCAGAATCTGGGGTAATCCTCTAAAGCAGGCTGTTCGTTGGTATGAATCAAACCCCGCTTCAACAAGAACACAAAGCCATATGGCGTCCATGTTGGTTTCCTACGGGCTTTATGGCAAGGCTAATGATTTTTACGCGCAGACGATTGATGAGTTCCCCGATAGTGTAACGAAACCTTTGATGTGGCTGGAAATAAGCTGCCTTGGACGTGACGTGGAAAGCTCAGTCCCCGAAATCCTGCTTTATCAGAGCGCTCAAGCAGCAGCGTATGACAAAAATGCCATTAACACCCTGTCGTCAATAATGGAAAAGTTGGAGAGTGGGAGCTGCGTTGAAGGCACTGCAAAGAAGGTGTTACGTGCGTCACTCATTCTTCTGGGAAACAAAAACTTCGCGAAGGCTTCGGTCGATCTCAACGTTGCTGTTGCCAAGATATATTACTATGCTGGCGAGTTCGATAGGGCCAGTCTATATCTGGCTGATGCGCTCACAGGAACGAAAAGACTGGATGTTCTCTTTGCAGCAGTTCAGGTGGCCCTCGCTCAGGATGACCGGTCATATGCGGTAGAGCTATATAACATTATGGAGTCTCGGTGTCGCAATTCTCTGGATACCCAGTGTTTTGAATTGAATGAAGAAATAGAACAGTTGAGGCAACAATTAAACCTGGCGCGAGCGACCGACGGATGACAGATTCCCTCAGTATTATAATTCCAGCAAAGAATGAACAATTATCACTGCCTGATGTACTAGACGGAATTAGTTCTTCTTGTTCTCCACTTGAGATAATCGTTGTTGATGACGGGTCAACTGATGAGACAGCCAAAGTAGCTGCCCGTGATGGAGTCAAGGTGATCAGTCACCCCTACTCCAAGGGGAATGGCGCGGCGATTAAGGCAGGGGTAAGAGCGGCGAAAGGTGACATACTACTGTTCATGGATGCTGACGGCCAGCATGATCCGCAGGATATTCCCCGTTTGTTGGCGAAATTAAATGAAGGGTTTGACCTGGTTGTCGGTTCTCGCCAGAAGGGTTCCCAAGCCAATGTCGGGAGAGGTGTCGCGAATAAAGTGTATAACTGGCTGGCCAGCTATATGACTGGGCATAAAGTCGCGGACTTGACCTCGGGATTCAGGGTGGCGAGAGCAAAGAAGTTCCGCGAATTCCTGTCGCTTCTGCCTAATGGGTTTTCCTACCCGACAACGAGTACTATGGCTTTTTTCAGGGCAGGCTACTCCGTGGCTTATGAGGCGATCCACGCTGGCCGGCGTGACGGTAAGAGCCATATTCGTCCTTTGAAAGATGGTATTCGTTTTCTGTTAATCATTTTCAAAATTGGAACCTTGTATTCCCCACTAAAACTTTTCTTCCCGCTAAGTCTTCTCCCTCTGCTCATGGGCATTGGTTATTATATTTTTACATATATAAGTGTGGGCAGATTTACAAATATGAGTGCACTGCTCTTTACTACAGCAATATTGATCTTTTTGATGGGCCTCGTATCAGAACAAATCACTCAGCTGATGTATCAAGAGTCCGATTCAGGGGATGATAGAGTTGAGGAAGCTCAGGGAGACCAGTCGAGCAAATGAGTAGAATACTGATCGATATATGTCACCCTGCTCATGTTCATTTTTTCAAGAATACCATCTCTGTTTTGAAAGAGCGGGGGCATGAGATTCTCGTTACCAGTCGGGAGAAAGAAGTTACGGTAAAACTACTGGAAGATATGGATGTCCCGCATTATGTACTATCCACCGCAAGCAAAGGGGGGGTAGTTGGGATGCTTAAAGAGCTGATAACCCGAAATTTCGCGCTATATAAAGTTAATCGTAGGTTTAAGCCCGACGTTATGTCTGCTATAGGTGGAATTTTTGTGGCCCAAGTGGGGCGTATTACTAATACTTCTTCTGTGGTTTTTTATGATACCGAAAATGCTACCCTACAAAATGCTTTAACTTACCCCTTCGCTTCAATCGTCAGCGTGCCTAGATCTTATGAAGGTTGGCTGCCAAAAAGGAGTGAAAGATATAACGGTTATCATGAGTTGTCGTACCTGCACCCCGACTACTTCAAGCCAAAGTATGCCGAGGCAGTGGTAAACGGTTTATCTCAGTCAGAAGAAACTTTTCTCGTTCGTGTTGTTTCCTGGAACGCGAACCATGATCTGAATGAAAAAGGTTGGTCTATAGAGTTGTTGCGAAGTGTAGTGAGTTTTCTTGGTATGAAGGGAAAAGTTATCGTATCGTCTGAAGCTCCTTTGCCTGATGATTTACTCCCATACAGTTACAAGGGCAGTCCGTCCTCACTGCATCACGTTATGGCCTTCTGTCGACTATACGTTGGAGAAAGCGCAACAATGGCTTCGGAGTCGGTGGTATTGGGTGTACCAGCGATTTATGCGGCACATACTGGGCGGGGCTACTGTAATGAACAGGAGTCCCTTTATGGACTGCTCCAGAATGTCAAAGACTTATCAGAAAAGGCATTGATAGATAGTATTATGGCCTGGTTGTTGGTTTCGCCTGAAGAAATTTTGTCGCGTCACAAGGCTCTAATGGACGATACGATTAATGTTGTTGAGTATTCGGCCAATTTAATCGAAAGAATGGCGGTAAAGTGAAGTTCTATTTAATGAGCTGCATAATAATTTTAGGTGTGAAACGTTGACAGCATTTCCTTTCCTAAGTGTTATTGTTCCTTACTACAATGCCGGAAGACAAATTCGGCATTTGTTGCAGGCATTGTCACGACAGTCCTATCCACATGACAGATTCGAAGTGATCCTGGTGAATAATGGCTCAAATGACGATTCTATGGATGTAATAAAGTCATTTTTAACCTCCGGAAACGATGTGATCTACCATCTTTCAGAGGAAAATGAAAAGATTGGCTCTTATGCTGCAAGAAATAAAGGAATCTCTCAGGCTCGAGGCCAGATATTTGCATTCACTGATGCGGACTGCATCCCGGAAGCATGTTGGATAGAAAATGGTGTTAATTCGATTTATCGCGACAGGGCATCGATAATTGGTGGAGAGGTCGAGCTACGGCCATTTGATCAGAAAAGGCCAACCCCTGCGGAATTATTCGACTTGACCTATGGGTTTCAACAAAGAACTAATATTGAGCGGAAAGGATTCACGGTTACGGCTAACTTATTTGCCAAGAGGGAAGTGTTTGAGGCTGTTGGCACATTTGACGAAAATCTTAAGTCCAAGGGAGATTATGAGTGGTGCACGAGGGCTGCTTCCCATGGGTTCTCGATTGTTTATCAGCCTTCTTGTAGGGTAACTCATCCCGCGCGTAGGAATTTGTCAGAATTGGTTGCCAAAACCCGCCGTATTGCAGGGGGGCAGCACGATATTAGCGCGCCAGAGTTTCAGCCGGTTGAAGGCGCGCATGTGGAACCTCTACTGGTGAGACTTATTCAGCAGGTTGGGTTTGTTCTACGAAATAGAGAGATTTCTGGCATAAAAAGAAAAGCCTGTGTCATAGGTATCGGTTTACTTCTGATAATCGTGAAGTACGTTGAGAAAGCCCGGCTGAAATTAGGTAGAGAGAGTCGGCGATCTTGAATCTGATAGAGACAGGGGATTCCTTGTGGCAAAGGGCGCGAAGTCTTGAAGCATAGTTGTTCAACGAAAATTCCTGAAATCGAAGGCCTCCGTGCAATCGCTGTGTTAGCGGTTGTTCTTTACCACGCAGGACTGAGCAGTCTCTCCGGTGGTTATACTGGTGTGGACGTATTCTTTGTAATTTCCGGATACGTGATAACAAGAAAGTTGTTGTCAGAACTAGAAGAAACAGGTTCACTTGACGTTTTTTCGTTTTACGCAGGTAGAGTGAAGCGCTTATTTCCTGCTCTTCTGTTTATGGTTGTTGTGGTATGTTCCTTGGCATTCGTGTTTCTTTCTCCCATGGAGCAGCAATTACAACAAAATTCCGCTATTGCCTCTTTAGCCTGGGTTCATAACCTTTATCTCAGTTTTGTCGATAGAGGATATTTTGATCCGGGTCATGAATATAATCTTTTTTTGCACACTTGGTCGCTAGGGGTAGAGGAGCAATTCTACTTTTTCTGGCCATTTTTTCTGCTCTTTGCTACTGGTGTATTTCTTAATAAAAGCCAGTGTAAAAGTAACGTAAGACTATTTTATATCCTTTTGCTAACCACTACTTTAGGATTTTTCTTTTCATTATTTCTCACTCTAGTTAAGCCGGTCTGGGGATTTTTTCTGCCAATCTCACGGGTTTGGCAGTTTGCTTTGGGGGCATTAATCGTCCTGGCTGGTCGCGTGCCTTCTCAGAAGGCGCCTCAACGAAACTTTATGCTCTTTATTCAGTTTCTGGGGACCATCTTTCTCTGTATTTCTTTTTTTGCTCTGCGGGAGGGGTTGTCGTATCCCGGGTTTTTCGCGTTACTACCATCCGTCGGATGTGCGCTGGTCCTATTCTCGCTTAACGCTGATATTGACACACCACTAAACCTTATTCTGAGAAGTAGGGGGGGCGTGGTTGTGGGTGGTTTATCCTATTCATGGTATTTGTGGCACTGGCCAGTGTTGCTTTTGGGTTGGTTGTTGGTCGATGACTCTCCGGGTGTTACTGTTGTTCTTGTTGCATTAAGCTTTTTGATGGCTTGGTTAAGTTTTAGGTATATAGAATTACCCGTCCGAATTTCAAACTTAAGGGGTGAGAGTCCTGGTCGAGTGCTCCTGCTTTCCATGTCTATATTCGCATTCGTGATAGTCCTGGGAGGAGTATGGAAAGAGCGGACGATCGATTTAATGGCATCGTCTGATCAGGAGCCTGTAAATTGGGAATCAATCAACCTTCCTGTAATATATGAAATGGGGTGTGACCAGTGGTTTCACTCTTCTGAAGTTGAATATTGTGTCTTTGGTCCGGATGATGCTGAGAAAACTGCAGTTCTGCTTGGGGATAGCATTGCTGCACAGTGGTTTCCGGCGATATATCAACTGTTTTCCATAAATGGATGGCGTTTAATTATTGCAACAAAATCATCGTGTCCAATGATAGATTTGCCATTCTTTTATGATCGTATAAATCGAGTTTTTACAGAATGTGAAGAATGGAAAGAGAAAATTATTAATACCTTGGGTAGGTATGAGCCAACGGTCATTTTTACCGGCTCAAGCTCCGGATATCCGTATACCAAGGAGCAATGGGAGGAGTCTGGAGTTTCGTTGATTCGCTCTCTGGCTGGTATTGCTGAGAAGCATGTTATGGTAATCACCCCTACGCCAAAGCTGGGATTCTCTGGGCCTCAATGTCTATCAAGAAACCGATGGGCTCCAGGCTTTGCAAGCCGAAAGTGCAGTATTCAGCTAAACGATTCGTTGCCACCGCTAAGTCAGGCACTCGATTTCTACCAGAAAAAAGTCGAAAAAGTAACGGTTCTCAATTTTAATGAGCTGATTTGCCCAGACCGTGTTTGCAGTGCTAAACGAGGAGAGAAGGTGGTTTTCCGGGATTCCAGCCACCTTACCGCTTCCTTTGCTGAATCGATTGCTCCCCAAGTAAAGCGGTTAATAATTGATGCTGGGATGGTAGATCTCTTTTAAGCATTTGCTATTTTTTATGTGGCATGTGACAAATGTAATCGGCAGAGTATTGGGTAGACACGCAAAGAAAAGTGCGGCTATCGACGTCCTCCTTAGTTAGTTGTCAGAAAAGACTCTGTCGAATAGAGCCTTACAGGGGGCCGGGCGTAAACTTAAAGAGTACTATTAAATGATACCTGTAACCAAACCTTACCTTCCCAGTCGAGAAAAACTCGATAAATACATTGATGGTATCTACGAACGCCACTGGTTTACTAACAACGGGCAGCTGGTACGTGAGCTTACCCGCCGTCTGGAAGAATATCTGGGCGTAGAAAACTTGTTGCTGGTGGCGAATGGTACTTTGGCTCTGCAAATTGCCTATCGTGCGTTGGGAGTTAGTGATACCCAGCCAGACGAGAACCCGGAGGCCATCACCACGCCGTTCACCTTTATTGCTACAGCGAGCTCCTTGAAGTGGGATGGGGTCGAGCCGGTATTCGCTGATATAGACCCGGATACCTGGTGCCTGGACCCGGCAAAGATCGAAGCGGCTATAACCCCAAACACCCGTGCTGTTGTGCCAGTACACGTATTCGGTAATGCTTGCAACGTCGAAGAAATTGGGTCTATTGCACGGAAGAATAACCTGAAAGTCATTTACGATGCGTCCCACGCCTTTGGCGTGCAGTACAAAGGCGAAAGCATACTCAAATATGGCGACGCAGCCACTCTTAGCTTTCACGCAACCAAACTGTTCCACACCGGTGAAGGCGGCGCTATAGTTTTTAAGCATAAGGAAGACTTGGCGCGGGCCAGAAAGATGATCAATTTTGGTATCACTGGGCCAGAATGTATTGAGGAGCTAGGTATTAATGCCAAGATGAGCGAGTTGCAAGCTGCGATGGGGCTGTGTGTACTGGATGAGATTGAAATGAACCTTAACGCGCGGGCAGTAGTTTGGCAACGTTATGAGCAGGCACTTGGGCACACAGTTAAGCGCCAGATTCAATCCCCCGGTCTCGGTTATAACTTCGCCTATGTTCCGGTCGTATTTGACAGCGAAGAACAGACCATTCGAATAGCAGCCTCACTCAAGGATCAGGGCATACTGACCAGAAGATATTTCTACCCGTCTCTGGAGTCTGTTGTTTGTCTGGGAGACTCTCACAGTCATGAAGTGTCGAGTGACATTGCCAGCCGGATTCTGTGCCTGCCAATATACAGTGATCTCAGTGAAAGAGCCCAAGAACTTGTTATTAATGTGATTAAGGCGGAGCTTGCAGCATGAATCTGGCCGTCATGCAGCCGTACCTTTTTCCATACATCGGCTATTTTCAGCTCATATACGCATCTGATCTATTCCTCGTGTACGACGATGTTTCTTACATAAAACAGGGTTACATTAACAGGAACAGTATTCTGTCACCCAATGGCGTCTGTCGGTTTACGGTGCCTGTTCCGGGAGCTTCATCGAATAAGTTGATCTCGGATCTTGAGTTCTCGAAAGACGTTACCAGAGTTCTTAGGACAATTGTCCAGAGCTACTCAAAGGCGCCATTTTTCGAAAAAATATTCCCTCTGATTGAGCGGATCCTGACCAAAGAGGATCGTTCGATTGCTTCCATTTGCATCGAAAGCTACGGAGCCATTTTTTCATACTTAGGTGTAACAAGACACTTTATGAAAACAAGTGACTTGGAGTATGAAAGGAGTGCAAGTGCCAGAGAGCGATTGCTTGCATTGTGTCATCAATTCGAAGCCGATTGCTACATCAATGCCCCGGGAGGGCGGGCGCTTTACTCAGATATCGAGTTTGCAGAGAAAGGCGTTGTACTCAAGTTTATTGAGTCGCAACCTGTTCAGTACAATCAGGGCGCATCCGAGTTCGTTCCCAATCTCTCGATTATCGATGCTCTGATGAATTGCTCGCCAGACCAAGTGGTCTCGTTATTTAGGCAATATGAGCTGAATTAAGAAGTACCGCTAGGTGTGTTTTCATTTATTTTCTTATAATGGACATTTTTATGGCTGACGAAGAAATACGAGTCGAACAGTTCAGTCGGGTGTCTGATCTGGAAGTATTACTGAAAGAACTAAACACCAACCTGGCGTGTGCAAACGAGAAATATCTCGGAGATGCTTCGGAAAAATACTCAAAAATATTCGTAATGGGACCGCTTCGCTCTGGTACCACGCTTTTTACTCAGTGGTTGGCAAACAGCGGCCTGTCAGCATACCCAACCAACCTCTTGTCCCGCTTCTTCGGCGCACCACTGGTTGGTGCGAAAATCCAACAGCTACTGACTGACCCGCGCTACAATTTCCGCAACGAGATTCTGGACTTTAACTCCGCTATCAACTTCAGATCGGATAACGGCAAAACCAGCGGTGCGTTGGCCCCCAATGAATTCTGGTACTTCTGGCGCCGCTTCCTCCCTTTCGATGAGCTGGACTACATGCGGCCAGAGGAACTCCGGGAAAAAGCCAACCTCGCCGGCTTCCGGGATGAGCTCAATGCCTTGGCGAACATTTTCGAACAACCGTTCGCCATGAAGGCTATGATCATGAACCAGAATATCACCGAGTTGGCCGATCAGTTCGATAAGGCGCTGTTCATCTGGGTTCGCCGTGACCCTATTTTTAACATCCAGTCCGCGCTGGAAGCCCGAAAGCGCCAGTACGGCGATGCCAGCACTTGGTATTCGTTCAAGATAAAAGAATACCCGCACCTTAAAGACCTGGACCCGCTGGAATCCGTAGCTGGACAGATCGCTGCCATCAACTGTTCGGTAGAGCAGGGTATTGCTGCGTTGCCGAGCCATAGGAAGCTGGAGGTTCAGTACGAAGACTTCTGCCGGCGACCTGGATATTACTACAACGAAATCACCCGCCGGCTGATTGAGCAGGGTGGGGTAAGTGCGGACAAGGTTCCGGTATACTCCGGGGAGACGAGTTTCTCTAATGCCAATCGTTGGAGGTTGGAGGGATATTCGAAGAGAGATGCGGAACGGGTTTATGAAATTTTCGAAAAGCAGGATATTGCGAAGATGTTTTAATCTAGGTCCAAAGCATTGTCTGAACGTATTTGGTCTCTAATTAAACGTAATGCAGAGCATAAAATGCTAGTTCAACGAGTTATTTCAAAGGCCAAAAGAAAGGTGGATGCCGCATTATTTAGCGGACATAAACCCGACTTTCTGATTGTCGGTGCCCAGAAAAGTGGTACTACTTCCTTATTTAGCTATCTTGAAGAGCGCAATGGATTCATAGGTTCAAAACCTAAGGAAGTACACTTTTTTGACCGAGAGGATAATTTTGCAAAAGGGGATGATTGGTATCATTCACACTTCATTAAACGGCCGGGTCAAAAAGGTTTGATTTTTGAGGCCTCTCCGGAGTACCTGAGTCGAGCTAAAGTTGCCCCACGACTAAAAGCATACAACCCCAAGCTGAAAATTATAATCATACTCCGCGAGCCAATCTCCAGAGCCTATTCAGCCTGGAACATGTACCGCCAGTGGAGTGTTGAAGGCGTTTTACCTTGGGCCATTGCAAACGACCAGCATGGAAGGGACGAAAGCCCTATATTCCGAACGTTTTTCAAGAACGGTTGCCCCTCCTTTACGGAGTACGTACAGATTGAAATGGGCTTAATAGAAAAGAGTGATGGTGAGGAAGAACCGAGTCTTCTTCGCAGGGGGCTGTATAAACAACAAATTGCACGCTATGTTGGTCTGTTTGGCTGGGATAACGTGCAAGTTCTTGGCTTTAACGAGCTCAAGAACGATAGCGAGTCTGTGATCCGAAAATGCCATGAATTTTTAGGCGTTCCCTACCAAGAGCCTAAAACAGTGCGCGGAAAGGGAATTATGAACAAACGGGCTTACCCGTCAAAGATCAACTCCGGTGATCTGGAGACCTTGCAGAAGTTCTTCGAACAACCCAACAAGGAGTTGTTCGAATACCTCGGTTTTCAGCCAGATTGGTAAACACTGCCCGATGGGACAATAAAACTTGGTAAGCCTCAATCGAAAAATTGGTATTGGCACTCTTTGGAATTTTCTGGAGCTGTTTATCTCGAAAAGTGCCGCGACCATCTTCACCATTTTTCTTGCGACCTTACTCGCCCCGAAAGATTTTGGTTTGATTGCCATCGTTGCGGTGGTGTTCGAGTTATCGCATGTCTTGGTGAATGCAGGGCTTACTCAGGCGTTAATTCGCTCAAAGGAAATAACTGACAGAGAGTTGAGCACTGCATTCTGGGGGAATCTTGGAATAGCCGTCTCCGTCTACTTAGTCGTTTTCCTTCTCGCTGGTCCAATTGCCATATTCTTTGGTGAGCCTGTTCTGGAGCTCTTGGTTTTGGTTCTGGGCATAGGGATTCTTGTTAATGCGTTCCGCATTGTACAAACGGCCATTCTTAGCCGAAGGATGGACTTCAGATCGCAGATGGTAGCGACGACAGCTGGCACAATCCTCTCTGGGATAGTTGCCATTGCTTTGGCGTACCGCGGGTATGGCGTCTGGAGCCTCGTCGCCCAGATGTTAACGTCACAAATCGTTGCGACGGTGATTCTCTGGTTCTCTACCCGGTGGTTACCAAAACGCATTTTCGATGGAACAGCGTTCAGGCGGCTTTTCGGTTTTGGTAAGTATCTGGTGATTGCCAATGTCCTGAATGTGGCGTTCCAAAACTCCTATGCTTTGGTTATTGCCAAACTATTCAGCCCCGAACTCACCGGGCTTTATTACTTTGCAACGAAACTTACCAACTTGGCATCACAGCAACTCACCAGCGCACTACAAAAATCTTCCTTTCCCGCGTTGGCGACCTTGCAGGAGGACAACGAACAACTCCGGCACAAATACAGGCAAATTATCCAGCTGAGTATGTTCGTGGTGGCACCTGCAATGCTCATGCTGATGGCTCTTGCCGACCCCGTATTTAAGTTGCTTTTCGACGAGCGCTGGAATGACGCTGTACTCTATACTCAGCTAATGTGTGTGGTTGGCCTTTTATTTCCAGTCCACTCATTAAATATCAACATACTCATGGTTAAAGGCAGGTCTGACCTGAACCTGAAACTGAACCTTATAAAGAAAGGTATCCAGATCACCCTTCTTGTTGCTTCGGTGCCTTTTGGTGTTTTGGGAATCATAATTGGACAGGTTATCGGTTCTGCCCTCGCTCTTATGCCTAACAGTTACTACACCGCCAAGCTCATCAATTACAGCTTCAAAGAACAAATGACTGACGTGATAAAACCTGTGGCATCGGCAGCGATTGCTGGATTGGCTGCATGGTTGGCCGTCCAATGTGGGTTCCCGCAGTTGATCTTGTCATTTTTCTTCGCCGGGCTTGTCGGGCTAGTCGTTTATCTCGTAGCTAGTACTCTGCTGCAGGCGGAAGGTGCTCGGATGATTTGGTTCAAGGCCAAGGGGGTTGTAGCTAAGAAATTCAAAAGGAAGGTGTATGATGGCCAATGAACTTGGGACTAGTGTTAAGTTATGAGTGATAGTGAATCAATAAAATTTAGCCTGCAACCTGGCGACCGCGTTCCCACACCCCCGAAACCACGCTCTGAGGACGATATCATGAGAGAGTGGGAAGGCGACCTGGAAATGCCATTAGTTTCGATCGTGTGCCATACCTATAACCATAAAGAATTTGTAGAGAACGCCCTTAATGGCTTTTTGATGCAGGAAACGACCTTTCCTTTTGAAATCATAATACACGATGATGCGTCTATTGATGGTACACAAGAGATTATAAAGCAATATCAGGAGCGATATCCGAGCATCATCAAACCAATTTTCCAGGAAGCGAACATCTTCAGAATTGGCCATCGGCCGACTATGTATAGTTTCCCCGCCGCGAATGGAAAGTATATTGCTTTTTGTGAAGGGGATGATTACTGGATTGACCGCTACAAAGTTCAAAAACAGACTGCATTCCTTGAGGATAATTTAGATACCGTTATTTGCTATACTGATTCAACCCCCTTTGCAGATGGGGCTGTTGTCGACATGGATTTTGGCGGTGCACGGCGTGATCTGTCTGCTACCGAGCTCCAAAAGGGGCCTGCAATTTATACACTTACAGTATGCTTCCGGAATGTACTCGATAACCCGCCAGAGCTTGCTTTGGTGAGGTATGGTGATAAATTTATGTGGTCGAGGCTCGGCAAGTATGGCAAAGGTAAATTTTTGGCGGAGATTCAGCCGTCACTCTACCGTGTGCATTCCGGAGGCGTTCATTCTAGCTCTTCCGCTGTGGAAAAGAACATGATGTATTTTCAGACATACACAGCAATGGCGGCCTACTATAAACGACTTGGTGAGGATGAGCTATACCAGTATTTTGTTGGAAAACTGAAGAATAAGGTATATAGCTCAGATGGTATCAGCCAGAAATTGATCAAGTTTCTTGTGCCTATATCGGAATTATTAAGAAAGCTGAAGAGATTTCTGCTTAACCAATGAAAATCTCCATCGCCATGGCCACTTTCAACGGTGCCCAATACCTCCCAGCCCAGCTCCAAAGTTTCGTGGATCAAACCCGCCAGCCAGATGAGCTAGTCATCACAGACGACTGCTCAGCCGACCAGACTGAAGCTATCATCCGTAAGTTTGCTGCAACTGCCCCTTTTAAAGTGGTGTTCTCCCGCAATGAACGCAATCTCGGCTACTGTGGCAACTTCAACGCAGCCCTGATGAAAACCACCGGTGATCTTGTCTTCCTGAGCGACCAAGACGATGTCTGGTTCCCGGAGAAAATCGAGCACATGATGGATGTTGCTGAGAGCCACCCGGAAGCATTGATAGTAATGAATGATGCTGCTTTGACCGATGGTGACCTAAATGAAGTGGGGTTGACCAAGGTAGGACAGATCCGGTCGGCGGGCTATACATTGGAGCACTTTATGATGGGGTGTTGTTGCGGAATCCGCCGGGAGCTTCTGGATCTTTGCATGCCTATTCCGTCAGGTTTCAATTCGCACGATGGTTGGCTTGTATGGTTTGCCGATGGGCTTGATGCCAAAGTGATTGAGAGTAGGGTTCTGCAATATTATCGTCGTCACGAATTGAATGAATCACAGTTTATAGCTAATCGTACAGTAAGGGTTTCCCGGGCTGCGGCATTCCTTCATTCCGTTAAGAAACTGTTCGAGAAAAATGGTCATCGAAGAGCACAGATACAGGTTGAACAAATAACCCTATTTGCCCAAGGTATTCGAGATGCCATAAAAGTTGCGCCGGAACAGTATCAAGAGAAGATGGGCCAACTTCTTAGTATGACTGAATCCAGAATCGCAACACTAAAACAGCGCATCGAGATTCGAGAGAAGTGGTTTATACCGCGTTTCTTCGCCGCAATGCGTCTGTTCGTAAAAGGTGGCTACAGAAATACTAACGGCTTTAAATCCGTGATTCGGGATCTGGTGGGCTAGTAATCGGATAAGGTTGGTTAGGCACGACATTACTTGGTCTAATCCCTGAAAGTCTCTTCTCCCACAAAAATTCGGCCCAAAAACACCCAAACCTCCCCGCAATAATCTGGCATAGTACCACCCCATCCAGCACTGTGCCGGGTTACGAGGTTACATGGGCGAGCAAGACCAGCAGAAAATCATTCAGATCAACATTCCTGTCCTGAGAGAACGCACCGGTTCGGCGATCCGGGGTGTGGGTAATTTCACGTCGATGACGCTGAAGGTGCCCAGGGCATTCTGGCCGGTGGCCCGTTTGGTGGGTAACCTTGAGCCGATTGACCAGGCGCAGCTCAGTTCGGCGCTAGACGAGTTGTTTAACACGCTGTATGAGCACCCGCTGAATGTGCAGTCCCGCTCGCTCACCAAGGTGTTGCGCAAGTATCGACTGATTCCCAATGAGGAAACCACCGAGGGATTGATCCGCTTTGTGGTGGGGCAGGTGGTTACCCGCAGTCCAATCGAGGTGCCCGAGAGCATCGTTGATGAGTTCTGGAGTTTCTTCCACGAGTTGCTGGACGCGCCAGAGCTGAAGGGGCTGATTGAGCTCAATCTCGACATCGTCCGCCTGGTGCTTCGTTCCTACGAGCCGCTGATTGTTGAACTGGTAAACCGCCTCAAGGATATTCGCAAGGCCAACCAGGAAGGGCTGGCGGATGTGGGCCGTAAGGTCAGTGTCCTGCGTCGGGATCTGGTGATTCTGCGTCGTCAGATTAAGGCCATTCGCCACATCAAGCCGTTCCTGCAGACCGACCCGAAGGATTTCGCCACCCAGGCTCAGATTGTCGCCCGCATGGTCCGGGAATTCGGTCCGCTGTTTATCAAGATGGCCCAGGTGGCTGCGGCCAACGCCGACTTCCTGCCCGAGGAAATTGCCACAGAACTGGCGGTGTTCCAGGAAGACGTCGACCCGATGACGCCGGACGAAGTCAACGATGCGTTCATGGACTGCTTCGGCAAGCTGCCGGGGGAGATGTACGTTCAGTTCGATGTGAATAAGCCGCTGAAATCCGGCTCGATCGGCTCGGTGTACCTCACCAAGAAAGTGATCCAGGATGACGGTGGGCTGGAGCGCCTCCAGCCGGTAATCGTCAAGGTGGCTCGCCATAATCTGGAGCGGGAGTTCCAGATGGGTAACCTGGCCATTGAGCTGATGTTGGTGAGCAGCCAGTTCTGGGCGCCTCATTCCAAGCTGTTGCCGTTCCTCCATGCGCTGTCCGATCAGGTCAAAGAGTTCACCCGGGGCTTTGAGCAGGAGCTGAATTTTGAGGATGAAGCGGCCATTCAGCGTCGTTTCGCGGCACGGGCACGGGTGACCAGATCCTGGCATGTGCCGGACGTGTTTGTAGCCACCAACCGCATCCTGGAAATGGAATATGTAGATGATGCCGTGTCCATCAAAAAAGCCATCGGCAGCCTGCAGGGATCGGAGCGCAAGCGTTTCCAGCGCACCCTGGGGGAGAACTTCCTGTTCACCCTGTTCGAACACATCTTTGTGTACAACGAGCTCCACGGCGACCTGCACCCGGGCAATATCATGGTCTCACCGGATGCGGAGCCGTACCTGATCGACTGGGGCAACGCGGTCCATATGGCCGGCAAGTGGAGTTTTGTGCGGGATTACATCATCAGTGTACTGCTTGCAGATACCGAGCGCCTGGGCGATATGCTGATTGAAATGAGTACGCACCCGGACAAGAACCGCCTTCGCCGGGACGAAATCATCGAGCGCCTGAGTGACACCCTCGAACGCCGGGACGTCTCGCCGTTAACCGAGGATACTTTACGTACCTTGTGGCGGGAGGGTGCTGCGGGCCTGCATCGCCGTATGCAGACCGCATTGCAGTTGCTGTCCAATACCTATCAGCTGGGCATTGTAATCCACAGCGATTACCTGCACCTGTCCCGTTCCCTGGTGGCCATGGCGGGGGCCTATATCAACATCTACGAAGGCCTGCCCCGCAGCCTGGTGGTGCGGGACACGGTGAAAAGCCTGGTGTTGTTTCCGCTCAACCTGGGGATGGCTCGGCTCAGCAACCGGGTGACTCGTCTGCAGGGTGGGTTGTTGCCGGGAGTGGTCTAAGGTGGAGAATTAAATCTCCACCTCATCAAACAACTCCGGCACCTCGGCATCCCACCCGAACTTCTCGCAAATGCGCTTACGCATTACATCGCTGGCCACCGTTTCCCCGTGGGTGACATACACCTTCTCCGGCTTCAGTTGCCCCTGTTCCAGCCAGCTCAAGATTTCCTGGTAGTCACCGTGGGCGGAGAGTGAATCCATATTATGAATCTCGGCTTTCACCGGCCAGTACTCGCCGTGGATTTTGACCGATTCCGCACCATTCACCAGCGCATCCCCCCGAGTACCGGGCGCTTGGAATCCAGCAAACACCACGCTGTTGCGCGGGTTGGGTAACAGGGTCTTCAAATGGTGCAGCACACGCCCACCGCTGGCCATGCCGCTGGCGGAGATGATCACGCAGGGGTAGCGTGCGGAATCCAGTTCGATGGACTCTTCAACAGTGCGCACGAATTCTGTCTGGTCATCGATCATTTCGCATTGAGCCGCGCTGAGCCGGTGTTCCTTATTGTGCTTGCAGAAAATCTCCGTGGCTTTTATCGCCATGGGGCTGTTCAAATACACAGGCAGTTTGGGAATGCGTTTCTGCCCCATGATCTTGTGAATCACATACAGCAGCATCTGGGCCCGGCCCACGGCAAACGCCGGCATCAGTACAATGCCGCCCCGGCCGGCGGTTTTAGTGATGATCTGGGCAAGTTCCTCCTCCGGATCGGTGTCCGCGTGTAGGCGATCCCCATAGGTGGATTCACACACCAGAACATCGGCTTTCTGAAGGGGCTCCGGTGGGCGCATGATCACATCTTCCTGGCGGCCCACATCCCCGCTGAAGACCACCGTGCGCTGACTGCTCTTATGATGCACGTGCACACAGGATGATCCAAGGATGTGGCCGGCGGGTGTGAAGGTGACCTCCATGCCTCGGACCGGCTCGAAGGATTCGTGGTAGTGCAGGGATTCAAAATGCTTCAGGGATTCCCAGGCGTCCTTTTCGGTGAACAGCGGTTCCGGCTTCGCGTGTTTGGAGAACTTTTTACGAAAGGCGTATTTGGCATCTTCCTCCTGCAGGAAACCAGCATCAGGCAGCAGAACCTTGCACAATGCGTGAGTGGCTTTGGTGCAGTAGACCTTGCCCTTGAAACCGTTTTTCACCAACGCAGGCAGGTATCCGCTGTGATCGATGTGCGCGTGGGTCAGAACCACGGCCTCAATGGTGGAAGGATCGACAGGGAAGGGGGCCCAGTTCCGTTTGCGCAGTGTTTTCACACCCTGGTACATGCCGCAATCAACCAGCAGGCGGTGCTTGTCATCCGACAGCAGGTAGCGGGAGCCAGTGACGGTACCCGCACCGCCGAGGAAGCGAAGTTTCATGGAGTGACTCCTTTCAGTGAATGCTGACTGTCAGCTTAGCGCAGAGTTGGTGGTGCGGAGTTGATTTGTGTCGGTTTCCTGACTTTCATTGTTGGCAAAAATTGGCAATAATTGCCATATCAAGAATGGCGTGAGGTGCTTATGGCTACAATGAATGTTTCGTTGCCAGAACCGATGAAAGAGTGGGTGGAGAGTCAGGCCAAGTCTGGCAGATACTCTAACACCAGTGATTACGTTCGTGATCTGATTCGAAAAGACCAGGATCGCGCAGATAAGATCGCAAAAATGCAGAAGCTAATCAGTGAAGGCATTGAAAGTGGCGAAGGGAGTTCGTCAATGAGTGAGCTACGAGACAAGGCTGTAAGGTTGGCAAAAGGATAACTAGCGCAATGGATTATGTGCTCAGCCGTAAGGCTGAAGAGGATGTTGTTGGCATCTTTTTGGAAGGGATTCAGAATTTTGGTGTTATACAGGCTGAAGAATATCACTCAAAGCTGAATGCGTGCTTCGAGTTTCTCGCAGAAAACCCGATGGCAGCAGCGGAGCGTAAGGAGTTTTCGCCGGCGGTTCGGATCCATCCGGTAGGTGTTCATTTGGTCATTTATCGAGTAGAGCTGCCAGAAAGGATTTTCATTATACGTGTCAGGCATAGTCGGGAAGATTGGCTTGACTCCTGATTTCTGATTCCGGGTTTGGGTGTCGGATTTCGCTGCGCTAATCCGACAAAAGCGGCTTAAAGCTCCTGCATTATGCCCTGTAGGGGATAAGTGCAGCTTTATCCCCTTTGGCGGGTATTTTACGTCCCCTCTAACACCAACCCCCACTCTCCGTTAAACTGTCACCAAATCCACCAGCAGGACGCCGCCATGCACTACAGCTCCATCCTCCCGGATGTTGTAAAAATTGCCGATCAAGCCAGTGAGCGGGTGCTCCACATTTACCAGTCTGACTTCAAGGTGGACTACAAAGCCGATCAATCCCCCATAACCGCAGCGGACCTGGCCAGCCATGAGGTGATCGTGCAGGGGTTGCGCAGTCTCACTCCGGACACGCCCATCCTGTCGGAAGAGGGTGCCAGCATCCCCTGGGAAGAGCGTAAACACTGGCACCGATTCTGGTTGATTGACCCGATTGATGGCACCCGGGACTTTACCCAGAGAACCGGGGAATTCACCGTCAACATCGCCCTCATTGAGGATGGTGAACCGGTGTTGGGCGTGGTAACCGCGCCAGCATTGAAAGAGGCGTTCTGGGGAGCGAAAGGAGAGGGAGCCCATCGGCGGGACCGGACTGGCAAAGTGTTGCCGATACGCGTGGCCGAGGCAAAGGCCAAAAAACGAGTCGTTGCCAGTAAAAATCACCTGAATGCGGAAACCAGAGCTTTCATTGAAAAGATAGGTGACCACAAACTGGTACAGGCTGGCAGTTCCCTCAAGTTCTGTCGGATAGCCGAAGGGCGCGCAGACCTGTACCCGCGCCTGGGGCCAACCTGCGAGTGGGATACCGCCGCGGCGCATGCGGTCCTGGCGGCTGCCGGTGGTACGGTGGAAATGTTAGAGGGTGAGCCGTTACGATACGGTAAGGAAGATCTGCTGAACCCCTTCTTTATTGCCTCCGGCAAGTAGGGTAGATATATCCCGAGGGTCGGTCTTAGCGCTCATGACGTGTATACTGCGCGCATTTGTAGAGACCATGGAATGATTTATGCGTAAGTATGACGTCTTCAACGGCGATGCAGATGGCGTTTGCGCGCTGATTCAACTGCGCCTGGCCAATCCCGTTGATAGCACCCTGATTACCGGCGTAAAGCGGGATATCGAGCTGGCGAAGCAGGTGCCTGTTACTGAGCCGGCTCAGGTGAATATTCTGGATGTCAGCCTGGACAAAAACCGGGATGCCGTGGACGCGTTGTTGTCAGCCGGCAGCAGTGTGTTCTATGTGGATCATCACTTCCCCGGGGACTCGTTGCCGGAGCATGATCGTTTTACGGCACTGATTGATACCCAGCCGACCACCTGCACCAGTTTGCTGGTCGATCAGCATCTCGGTGGCCAGTTTCATAACTGGGCCATCGCCGCTGCCTTCGGGGATAACCTGAACGCCGTGGCTGAAGATCTTGCCGGTAAGGCGGGGTTGTCCGCAGATCAGGCGGATTCCCTGAAAGCCCTGGGTGTCTGCATTAACTACAACGGTTATGGCGCTACGGTTGAGGACCTGCACTTCCACCCGGCGGATCTGTACCGTGAGTTCGTGAAGTTTGAGGACCCGCTGGAGTTGATCGCTTCCCAGCCGCTGGCGTGGCAGAAGCTCCGGGACGGCTATGAGGCGGATATGGCCAGTGGTCTGGCGGCGCCGGTGCTGGCGCAGAATGCGTCATCTCTGGTTGTACAGCTCCCGGATGAGCCCTGGGCTCGTCGTGTCAGCGGCGTGTTGGGCAATGAATTGGCCAACCGCAATCCGGATAATGCCTGTGCCATTGTCACGGCAAAAGCCGATGGCACATATTTGGTGAGCATTCGGGCGCCATTGAATAATCGCACCGGTGCGGATGAGCTGGCCCGGCAGTTCCCGACTGGTGGTGGCCGTAAGGCGGCAGCTGGCATTAACGCGCTGCCGGCGGAACAGCTGGAAGAATTCCTAAATGTAATTGCCAAGTTCTGGAGCTAACGGAATACCATGACATTAACCCCTCCAAAGAAAACCCACCTCAAACAACTTGAGGCGGAGTCTATCCAAATCATCCGCGAAGTAGCGGCCGAGTTTGATAACCCGGTCATGCTCTATTCCATCGGCAAGGATTCCGCCGTCATGTTGCATCTGGCCATGAAGGCTTTTGCGCCGGGCACGCCGCCGTTTCCATTGATGCATGTGGACACTACCTGGAAGTTCCGGGAAATGATCGAGTTCCGTGACAAGATGGCGGAAAAGCTTGGCCTGAAGCTGATTGTGCACACCAATCAGGAAGGGGTGGAGCAGGGCGTTGGACCGTTCACCCATGGTAGCGCCAAGCACACCGATGTGATGAAAACCCAGGCACTGAAGCAGGCCCTGGACAAGTACGGTTTTGACGCTGCCTTTGGCGGTGCCCGCCGGGATGAGGAAAAGTCCCGTGCCAAGGAGCGGGTATATTCGTTCCGGGACAAGTTCCACCGCTGGGATCCGAAGAACCAGCGCCCTGAGTTGTGGAATCTGTACAACGGCAAGGTGAACAAGGGCGAAAGCATCCGCGTTTTCCCGCTGTCCAACTGGACCGAGCTGGATATCTGGCAGTACATCTATCTGGAAAATATCGACATTGTACCGCTGTACTACGCCGCTGAACGCCCGGTGGTAGAGCGGGACGGCACCCTGATTATGGTGGATGACGACCGCATGCCGCTGGAGCCGGGTGAAAAGCCGATGATGAAGAGCGTACGTTTCCGTACCCTTGGCTGTTATCCACTGACCGGTGCCGTTGAATCCGAAGCGGCGACCCTGCCTGAAATCATTCAGGAGATGCTGCTTACCACCACCTCCGAGCGCCAGGGCCGGGTTATCGACCACGATTCAGCAGCTTCCATGGAACAGAAAAAACGCGAAGGGTATTTCTAATGTCACACGCCTCAGAATTAATTGAATCCGATATCCTGGCGTACCTGGATCAACACGAAAACAAGGACCTGCTGCGCTTCCTGACCTGCGGCAGTGTCGATGACGGCAAATCCACGCTGATTGGCCGCTTGCTGTTTGATTCCAAGCTGATCTTCGAAGATCACCTGGCGGCCCTGCACAAAGACAGCGAACGCCAGGGCAATGCCGGCGAAGCGCTGGATCTGGCCTTGCTGGTGGATGGCCTGGCTTCCGAGCGGGAGCAGGGCATCACCATTGATGTGGCTTACCGCTATTTCTCCACGGACAAGCGCAAGTTCATCATTGCCGACTGCCCGGGCCACGAGCAGTACACCCGCAACATGGCCACCGGTGCCTCCACCTGTGACCTGGCCGTGGTGATGATCGATGCCCGTAAAGGTGTGCTGACCCAGTCCCGCCGGCACAGCTTTATTGTCAGCCTGCTGGGGTTGAAGCACGTGGTGGTGGCCATCAACAAGATGGACCTGGTGGATTTCTCTGAGGATGTGTTCAACAACATCCGCGAAGAGTATGAAAAGCTGGCCAGCCAGCTGGGCCTGAAAGATGTGTATTACGTGCCCATCTCCGCATTAAACGGCGATAACGTGGTGAACCGCAGCGAACAGACGCCCTGGTACCACGGTGAAACCCTAATGAACATCCTGGAGCAGGTGGAAGTTCTGGAAGACCAGAACGTGACCGATCTGCGCTTCCCGGTACAGTATGTGAATCGCCCGAACCTGGACTTCCGCGGCTACTGCGGCACGCTCGCCAGTGGAGTGGTGCATAAGGGTGATGAAGTAGCGGTACTGCCATCCGGCAAGTCGTCCCGTGTGAAGGGCATTCATACCTACGACGGTGAGATCGATCGGGCCTGGCCCGGGGACGCTGTCACCCTGACCCTGGAAGACGAGGTGGATATCTCCCGTGGGGACCTGCTGGTGCACGCCAACAGTCGTCCGAAGATGGGGAACCGCTTTGCCGCACACATGGTGTGGATGAACGAAAAGGCCCTGCAGCCGGGGCGTGAGTACGGCATCAAGATCGGCACCAAGGTCACCAGTTGCTTTGTGAACCGGGTGATGGAAGAGGTGGATGTCAACACGTTGGCCCGCAATACGGAAGTAACCGGCGGCCTGGAACTCAACGCCATCGGTCTTTGTGACGTGGAGCTGTCCGAGCAGGTCGTGGTAGAGGACTACCAGCGCCATCCGGGCACCGGGAGTTTTATCCTGATTGACCGGATGACCAACGTGACGGTTGCAGCGGGTATGGTAGAGCGCCAGCTGAACGATGCCGGCGGCGCAGTGGCCCGCGATTACACCGAAGCCGAGCGCAACCTGAACAAGTTTATCCGCGAGAATTATCCGGAATGGGACTGTAAGGCGGTTTGATATGAAATTACTCGTAACCGGTGGCGCCGGCTTCATCGGCTCAGCCGTTGTGCGCCACATCATCGGCAACACCGGTGACAGTGTGGTTAACCTGGACAAGCTGACTTACGCAGGCAACCTCGAAAGTCTGGCAAAGGAAAGTGGCAGCGATCGCTATGCCTTTGAACAGGTGGATATCTGCAACCGCGCAGAACTGGAGCGGGTGTTTGAAGAGCATCAGCCGGATGCGGTGATGCACCTGGCTGCGGAAAGCCATGTGGACCGATCCATCGATGGCCCTGCCGCGTTTATCGAAACCAACATTGTTGGTACTTACACCCTGCTGGAAGTGGCCCGGCAGTATTGGAATGGGTTGGCTGGTGAGCGTAAGGAAGCCTTCCGTTTTCACCACATCTCCACCGATGAAGTGTATGGGGATCTGGAAGGACCGGAAGATCTGTTTACTGAGCAGACCTCATATGCGCCCAGCTCGCCATACTCTGCCAGCAAGGCCAGCTCAGATCATCTGGTGCGGGCCTGGTACCGCACCTACGGGCTGCCGGTGCTGGTAACGAACTGTTCCAACAATTACGGGCCCTATCACTTCCCGGAAAAATTGATTCCGTTGATGATCCTGAACGCCCTGGATGGCAAATCGCTGCCGGTCTATGGCAAGGGGGACCAGGTGCGGGACTGGCTGTATGTGGATGACCACGCCCGTGCGCTCTACAAAGTAGTCACCGAAGGTGTCATCGGTGAGACGTACAATATTGGTGGCCATAATGAGAAGCAGAACATCGAGGTGGTGCATACCATCTGTGACCTGCTGACAGAACTGGCCCCAGCGGACCGGAACTACCGGGAGTTGATTACCCATGTGGCGGATCGCCCGGGGCATGATCTCCGGTACGCCATCGATGCCAGCAAGATCCAGCGGGAGTTGGGCTGGGCGCCGGATGAGACGTTTGAGTCCGGTATCCGCAAGACCGTGCAGTGGTATCTGGACAATCTGGACTGGTGTCGTCGTGTGCAGGATGGCAGCTACCAACGTGAGCGACTGGGAGTAGCGTAAATGAAAGGGATTATTCTTGCCGGCGGTTCCGGCACCCGTCTGTACCCGATTACCCGGGGTATCTCCAAGCAGTTGCTGCCGGTGTATGACAAGCCGATGATCTATTATCCGCTGTCTGTGCTGATGCTGGCGGGTATCCGCGATGTGCTGATCATTACCACGCCGGAAGACCAGGAAGGATTCCAGCGCCTGCTTGAGGATGGCCGTCAGTTCGGTATCAACCTGAGTTACGCGGTCCAACCCAGCCCGGATGGTCTGGCCCAGGCGTTCATTATTGGTGAGGAATTCATTGGCCAGGACAATGTGTGCCTCGTCCTTGGCGATAACATTTATTATGGCCAGGGCTTCAGTCAGTTGTTGCAGTCGGCTGCTGCCCGCGAGACCGGGGCCACGGTGTTCGGTTATCGGGTGACGGACCCCGAGCGGTTTGGTGTCGTCGAGTTTGACGACGAGAAGCGGGCGATCTCCATTGAAGAGAAGCCGGAAAAGCCCAAATCGAATTATGCAGTGACGGGCCTGTACTTCTACGACAATGATGTAGTGGATATTGCCAAGTCCGTGAAGCCTTCGGCCCGAGGTGAGCTTGAGATTACCTCGGTCAACCAGGCCTACCTGGAGCGTGGCGACCTGAATGTCGAACTGTTGGGGCGCGGCTACGCCTGGCTGGATACGGGCACCTATGACTCCCTGCATGAAGCCGCAGGCTTCATCGAAACTCTCGAAAAACGCCAGGGCCTGAAGGTGGCCTGCCTGGAAGAAGTGGCCTACCGGATGGGGTACATCGGTCGGGAGGCTTTGTTGCAACAGGCAGAGTTGCTGAAAAAGAACAGTTATGGGGAATACCTCCGGCAACTGGCCGATCGGGGACTGTGAGTCTTAGGCTGTGAATCTGAGAGGGAACTGAGTGTCTGAGCGACGGGTTCTGGTCACCGGAAGTTCCGGTTTTGTCGGGCGGGCACTGGTGAGTGAGCTGGTGGCCGCCGGCGGCATAAAGGTGCGGGCCGCGTTCCGGAAGAGGCGCACTGGCCCTGACGCTGATGAGGTGTTCGAGTCACCGGACCTGTCCCCGGGTGCCGATTGGCGTGGTGGATTATCGGGCGTTGATGTGGTGGTCCATGCGGCGGCGCGGGTCCACGTGATGAAGGATTCCGCGGTCGATCCCCTGGCCGAGTTCCGCCGTGTGAACACCGAGGGAACGTTGGCGCTCGCGCGGCAGGCCGCCGAAATGGGTGTCCGACGTTTTATTTTTCTCAGTTCGGTGAAGGTGAACGGCGAGTCCACGCCGGCCGGGCAACCGTTCACCGCATCCGATACGCCAGCCCCTACCGATCCCTACGGCATCTCCAAGCAGGAGGCCGAAGACGGGCTGCTGCAACTGGCCCGGGATACCGGCATGGACGTGACGATCATCCGACCGGTGTTGGTTTATGGCCCCGGGGTAGGGGCAAACTTCCGCCGGTTAATGGTGTGGCTTGAGCGGGGCATTCCTTTACCCCTGGGTAGAATCAACAATCGCCGAAGTCTGGTGGCTGTCGCTAACCTCGTGGATCTGGTCCGTGTGTGTCTGGTTCACCCCGCTGCCGCTAATCGGGTGTTTATGGTCAGTGATGGCGAGGATCTGTCAACGCCGGAGTTGTTGCGTCGCCTTGGCCGGGCACTGGGTTCCCCCGCCCGCTTGCTTCCGATACCGGAGACACTACTGCGATGGGGTATGGGGCTTGTAGGACACAAAGATATGACTGACAGACTGTGTGGCTCCCTTCAGGTGGACATATCGGATACCTGTAAACACTTGGGTTGGAGGCCGCCGGTGGCAGTCGACAGCGCATTAAGGGAAACCGCTGCGGGGTTCCTGGCGGAAAATCGGTTAAATGGGTGAGCAGTTGATGGTCTGGGTGTTCTTGCTGACAGTATTCGTGCTTGCCTTTGTTGGTACTGCATGGCTACGGCGATACGCGCTGGCCCGTGAGCTGATGGATGTGCCCAATGCGCGCAGCTCCCATGTTGTGCCTACCCCGAGAGGAGGCGGACTCGCGGTCGTTATCGCTTTCGAGGCAGCTTTGCTTGCCGGCTGGGGTATGGATTTTGTTGATGGCGATTTCGTGTGGGGGCTGGGTGGTGCTGGCGCCCTCGTCGCATTACTCGGTTTTCTGGACGACCATGGCCACATACCGGCGAAGTGGCGGTTAGCCGGACATTTCCTGGCCAGTGGCTGGTTGCTGTTTTCGCTCGGGACTCTGCCGCCGGTCGGGTTCGGTGACACCATCGTCCTGTCGGGTATAATTGCCTGGGTGTTTTTCTGGCTTTACCTGGTATGGATGCTGAATTTATACAATTTCATGGACGGAATTGACGGCATTGCAGGAGTAGAAGCGGTGACCGTGTGCCTGGGCGGTGCGCTGATCAGCTGGTTGGCGGGTATGGCCGGCGGAGCGCTGCTGCCGTTACTGTTTGGCGTGGCCATGGCGGGCTTTCTGGTCTGGAACTTGCCCCCGGCCAGGATATTTATGGGCGATGTTGGCAGTGGATTTGCCGGCCTGGTCCTGGGTGGGTTGTCATTGTGCGCAATGGTTCAGGCGCCGCACTTGTTTTGGGCGTGGTTGATTCTGTTGGGTGTGTTTATTGTGGATGCCACAGTGACCTTGTTGAGGCGAATGCTGGCCGGTTATCCTCCTCACCAGGCTCATCGAAGCCACGGCTATCAGTACGCATCACGCCGGTTTCGGAGTCACCGGGTGGTCACCCTGGCGGTCGGCGTGATTAACGTGATGTGGTTGCTGCCTTTGGCCGTTTTGGTGTCGTTGGACTGGTTGCCTGGTTTGATTGGCCTTGTTATTGCGTATGTTCCGCTTGCTTGTCTGGCATGGCTGTTCCGGTCAGGCGATGTCCGCTTTCAGGACCTAAGCGGGATTTAATGGGCGTTTCATGCCATTTTTTGCTAAGTTTAAGCCGTTTTGGATGATCGTGCCCGGTCTCAGGAGTATGGGCTATGTCATGGGACGGGCACCACTTTTCACACTCACATTGTGACCAATTAAATGGACGTTACACGAAATCGCACGCTGCAAACCTTTCTGGATTTGCCCCGCTTTTACAAGCGGGTTATTTCCGTGGCAGCCGATACAGTGTTTCTCGGGCTTGCCCTTTGGGTTTCCTTTGCACTCCGGTTTGAAAATCTGCAGTGGGCACCGGATTCACGCCAGCTCTGGGTTTTTGGCGGCACCATTCTGATAACGCTTGCCGTGTTTGTGCGGATAGGGTTATACCGGGCCGTTATCCGTTATATCAGCGAACGCGCCCTGTTCATGATTATCAGTGGTGTGGCGGTTTCCGCCGTGGCACTCATGATCTTCGGGTTTCTCTTCCAGGCGATGGTTCCCCGCTCAGTACCAGTGATCTATGGCGCCCTGGCGTTCATCCTTGTGGCAGGTACCCGCTTTGGTGTCCGTGCGCTGATTCAACACCCGGGCAAGAAGCTCAAAGAGTTCGTGATTATCGTCGGGGCGGGGCCCCGTGGCATGCAATTGGCCTCTGCGCTGGGGCAGGGCATAGAGTGCCGTCCGGTCGCTTTCATTTCCACGGACGACGCCAAGCATCGGTCCCTGATTAACGGGTTGCCGGTATACAGCCTGAAGCACGTTGAAAAGGCCGTAAAGAATCACGGTGCCAGCCGCGTGTTGTTGGCACTTGAGGATTCCAGTGCCCCGCGGCGCAAGAATCTTATTGAACGACTGGAAAAGTTATCCGTGGCCGTTCAGACCGTGCCCTCCGTTTCCGAGCTTGTCACCGGTAAGGCGCGTATCAACGATATCCGTGACCTGGATATTGAGGATCTGCTTGGGCGGGCACCTGTTCCGCCACGCCGCAAGCTGGTAGAGGAGTGTCTGTCCGGTAAGGTGGTTATGGTGACCGGTGCTGGTGGTTCCATTGGCTCCGAGTTGTGCCGCCAGATTCTGAGCCATCGTCCCAAAGCGTTGGTGCTTCTGGATATGTCTGAATACGGGCTGTACTCCATTGAGCGTGAGCTGAGCTCTGTCAATGCGATCGACGATCTGGGGGTTGATATCCACGCGCTGCTGGGGTCGGTAACGGATCGCCGACGTTGTGAAGCCATTATGAAAACCCTGGGCGTCCAGATTGTTTACCATGCCGCAGCCTACAAGCACGTGCCATTGGTCGAGCACAATCTGATTGAGGGTATTCACAATAACGTGTTTGGCACGCTGCACAGTGCCCAGGCAGCCATTGCTGCTGGTGTTGAACGTTACGTTTTGGTGTCGACAGACAAGGCCGTACGCCCGACGAATGTCATGGGCGCCAGTAAGCGGCTGGCTGAGCTGGTTCTGCAAGGGTTGAGCGCTGACCAGTCCGCAACCTGCTTCAGCATGGTTCGCTTTGGCAATGTGCTGGGCTCTTCCGGCTCAGTGGTACCGCTGTTTCGAGACCAGATCCGCGATGGTGGCCCGGTGACCGTGACCCATCCGGATATCATTCGCTATTTCATGACCATTCCCGAGGCCGGCCAGCTGGTGCTGCAAGCCGGAGCAATGGGGCAGGGCGGCGAAGTATTCGTATTGGACATGGGTGAGCCGGTGAAAATTGCGGATCTTGCCAGAAAGATGATCCACCTGATGGGCCAGACAGAGTTTAAAGAAGAGGATGGTTCAGGCGATATCAGCATCCGATACACCGGCCTGAGGCCGGGTGAGAAGCTCTATGAAGAGTTGCTGATCGGTAATGACCCCCAGGGAACGGCTCACCCGCGTATTATGATGGCGCGTGAATCCTCCCTTGAATGGCCCAGACTGGAACTGATGTTGGAGCAGATGAGGCGTGCCGCAGACCAGTTTGATTGTGGGCGCCTGGTAGAGCTCATGCTGGAAGCGCCGACGGGCTACCAGCCAAACCATGAATTGGAAGACCTGATCTGGTGCCGGAGAACCTCCGAAGTTACTCACGAGAATGGCCGCGATCTCTCTGGGCAGAAGGGTGGGGCTGTCATCCACAGGCTCACCTCCTGATGCTGTGATGAAACTGATCATTTCCGTTGTTGTCTATGATTGGGAGCCGGACGTACTGCTTTCGTGCCTGCGAGCGTTGTCTTCCAGTCTGGACGTTGCGGATGCCCGGGGTGAGCTGGCTTCCGCTGAGTTATGGCTATCCCATAATGGCCCCGTTGACCTGAACGAAGGTGAATGCAAGCCCCTGATTCAAGGCGCATTTTCCTGGCCATACAGACTTCTGCCACAACAGCCAAACCTCGGGTACGGTGGCACCAATAATCTTGTTCTGAGAAACCACGTTTTTGCGGATAAGAACCTGGTTCCGGCGGATACCGCCATTCTGGTTCTCAATCCGGATGTGTGGCCTGAGCCAGAAGCGATTGCGATCGCTCTGGCGCACATTCGGAGTAATCCTCGATCGGGGCTGGTCTGCTCACGCATTCTTGATCCCGCCGGCCAGAAAGATACGCCTGGCCATAAACGTTATCCCTCCCTTGCGGTCCTTACAGCGCGTTTATTAACGCCGTTGATGCGACTGGCTGCTTTCCGACACCTTAATGAACGTTATGAGTACCGTGATACGTCCCTTGGTAGAATCGTCAAAGGTGTTGAGATTTGTAGTGGCTGTTTTCTGTTAGCGCGCTATGACTACTGGCAAACCCTCAATGGCTTTGATGAGGGCTACTTCATGTACTTCGAGGACTTTGATGTAGCGCTGAGAGGCGTTAAGCAGGGTTGGACCCACGTCTACGATCCTTCCGTTCGCATTCTTCATGCCGGAGGAGGCACCGGTCAAAAGAGCTGGCAGCATCGTCGCTGGTTTGTTCGCTCTGCCTGGACATTCTTTTCCCGCCACGGCTGGCGAATTTGGCGGGTATAGGCACCAGAAACAGGGTGTTGCTGTCAGGCCGGCTTGTGACATTGGGCCGGTGATCTGGGATAATCCCGCCACTCAAATACTGCTATCTCTTCATTCAGTTAAACAGTCAGCAAATTCAGCTTTTGGTAAGGAGGCATCCGCTCCATGATTCTGGTTACCGGTAGTGATGGGCAAGTGGGTTATGCGTTGCTCAAAACATTGGCGCCCCTGGGGGCCGTCAAAGGTCTGACCAGAGCGGATGGTGACCTGGCCAATGCAGAGGAGGTCGCAGCGTTGCTGGATAAGTACCAGCCTCGCTGTATTGTCAACGCTGCTGCGTATACTGCGGTGGATCAGGCCGAGTCGCATCCGGATACGGCCCAGGCCCTGAACGCACAGCTGCCGGCCCAGTTGGCTACCTGGGCAAAAGAAAATGGTGCCCTGCTGGTTCACTACTCGACAGACTATGTGTATGACGGCAGCGGTGACCAGCCCTGGCAGGAAGACGCGCCCACCGGCCCCCTGTCGGTTTATGGCAAAACCAAGCTGGCGGGTGATGAGGCGGTATTGGCTGCGGGTATAGGTGCCATCATCTTCAGGACATCGTGGGTGTACGGTGCCCGGGGCCGCAACTTTATGCTGACCATGCTCAAGCTGGCCAGTGAGCGGGACCAGTTAAGCGTGGTGTCCGATCAGTGGGGCACGCCCACTCCGGCCTGGATGATCGCGGAAGTCACTGCCATTGCCCTGCGGGAAAAGCTGGGGAACGCCAAAGCCCTTGCGGGCGTGTACCACCTGACATGTCGTGGTGAAACCACCTGGTGTGATTTTTCCCGGGCGATTATCAGTGGCGCTGGAGACCTCGGCGTACCATTGAATATGTCCGCAGACCAGGTCAGCCCGATTCCCACGGCGGAATACCCGGCACCCGCACCCCGACCATTGAATTCACGCCTGAGCGTGACCCGCGTTGAGCAGGCGCTGGGGCTGGAATTGCCTGATTGGCGTTATGCCCTGCAGTTGACACTGCGGGACTGGGTTGAATTCAGAAATAACTAAAGGCTTCGCAATGAACGTAGTGACAACTCCCCTTGAAGGCGTACTAGTGATTGAACCCCCGGTCTTTGGTGATGATCGGGGCTGGTTTTCGGAAAGCTTTAATCACCGCAAGTTTGCTGATGCTGTAGGCCGTGAGGTGACTTTCGTACAGGATAACCATTCTCGCTCGGCGAAGGGGGTACTGCGTGGTATCCATTTCCAGACCGGAGAGGCAGCCCAGGGCAAGTTGGTGCGGGCGAGTGTAGGGGAAGTGTTTGATGTAGCGGTGGACCTGCGCGAGAGTTCTCCAACGTTTGGTCGGTGGACCGGTGTGGTGCTGAGTGCTGAGAACAAACGGCAGCTATGGGTGCCTGCCGGGTTCGGGCATGCCTTCCTGGTCACGAGCGATGTGGCTGAGGTGCAGTACAAGGTGGATGCCTATTGGTCACCTGACCATGAGCGGGGTCTGCGTTGGGATGACCCGGAGGTAGGGATAGAGTGGCCCGAGGCTGGTGACTTTCAGTTGTCTGGCAAAGATCAGGCCGCACCCACCCTGGCAGAACTGAAGGCTGCGGGGGATCTCTTTGAGTAGTCCGGCTCCAAGGCGATTGGAGACGGGGCCTGATCGTCAGAATTCTGAAACTGGTCTTCCTCGGGTGGCAGTACTTATGTGCACCTATTACGGAGACTCATTTCTTCCCGCCCAGCTTGATTCTATTGATCGGCAATCGTATCCGAATATTGAGCTATGGGTTTCGGATGACGGGGGGGATTCGGGCACACAAGAAATTCTCCGTGACTTCCAGGTGTATTTCCGCCCCAGGAATATGAGGGTTCTAAGGGGGCCCGGTAAGGGATTTGTGGCTAATTTTATGAGTCAGTTGATGAATCCCGCCATTGATGCGGAGTATTTTGCCTTGTCTGACCAAGACGATGTCTGGGAGAAAGACAAAGTGGCCGTCGCCATTGACGCCCTGAGCAGCGTTCCTGATGAAAAACCTGCGGTATATTGCTCGCGAACGCGCCTGATCGACGAGTCAGGTAACGATATCGGATACTCGCCCCTGTTTTCAAAGCAACCTTCTTTCAGGAATGCTTTGATTCAGAGTATTGCTGGTGGCAATACTATGGTTCTCAATCGCAGTGCACGGGATATGCTGATTGCTGCGAACCAATCTGAGGTTGTGTGTCATGACTGGTGGATTTATCTCCTGATTACGGGAGCGGGAGGTACGGTCATCTATGATTCGAATTCTAAGATCGGGTACCGTCAACACGGTCGGAATCTTATCGGTTCTGGCGGTGGCTGGGTTGACCGGGTTAAGCGGGGCCTAATGTTAATGGCTGACAGGCATCGACAATGGAATCGAGTCAATCTTAAAGCTTTGAGCCAGACCAGAGCTTTGTTGACAGAGGAAAACTGTCGCCTTTGTGATGAAATGGCAGCTTTGGGTCAAAAGGGATGGGTTGGGCGTTTAGCCTTTATCCGGAGAGCCGGTCTGTATCGACAAACTAGATTGGGTACTGTCTCACTGTATATTGCGGCCTTGTTTAACAAGCTCTGAGTTAGTGTACGTCGCGGTGACGATAGGTCCTAACAGGATTTTCAGGAATCAACAACGTGAAAGAACCAAACATTGTTCTTGTAGTTGGCATGCACCGGTCAGGTACCAGTGCCGTGTGTAGCGCTATCCATAACAGTGGTTACGAATTTGGTAGCAACTTGATTGCCGCTGCCCCAGACAATCCTAAGGGATTTTGGGAAGACCGTGAGCTGGTAGCAATGCACGACGAGTTCCTTGGTAGTGAGCACGGCTGGATGAATATAGCTCCAGTCCGGCCCGATGTCGTCGATCAATCCAAGCTCAGAGAATGGTTGGACAAGTTTCAAGGTGAGTACGGAGAGCGCATTGCTTTCAAGGACCCTAGACTTTGTCGTTTCCTGAATGTCTGGGGTGAAGTGCTGGATTCTCCTAAAGCCGTTTTTGTTGTACGCCAGCCCTTTGGGGTTGCCAAGTCACTGGAGCGCCGGAATTCAATGGCTCAATCCCAGGCTTTGGTGCTTTGGTATGTATATAACTATGAGGCATTGCGGGCGCTCGTTGACTCCGGGATCGACTTTCATGTTATCGATTATGATGATTTGTTGGATGATAGTGAAAGCGAACTTGGAAAACTTGGATTGTTTCTCGGACAGCCTCAGTTTTCTGCCGATGGGCTGGATAAAACTTTAAGACATTCTGTTCGAGGATCTATTTCAGGGGAGAAGGGCAGTGGTCGATTGGCCATGCTATGTCGCGAGCTCTACAACGCTATTCGGGGTGAAGCTTGTCGTGAATTGGAAAAATTCACGCCGGTTTATGATGAATTGGTTCGCGAGTTTAGCTTTATCGATCGTATCCGTGAAGATTTTGAGGATGAGCGGGCTGAGTTTGTGAGATTTGAAAGTCAGCTTCAGACTGATATTCAACAGTTAAAAGGCGAGGCGGTTAAAGCTACTGAAGATCTCGAGGCTGAGAAAACCAAAGTGTCGGAGTGCAAACGTCAACTTCGGAGTTATGAGAAAGAGTTGGACGATAGTAGGGAGCAAATCGTTAACTTGTACGGCTCGAAATCATGGAAGATCACGGCACCGTTCCGCAGTGGGAGGAGGTTGATCTCGCGCTTCATTGGCATTTTCCGCATGTTTGTTTTCTGGTCCAAATCTTGGATTGTCAGAAAACTAAACAGCAAGGAACTGAAACCTGCATACTCAAGACAAAACATTCATGCTTTAAACAAGCGAGTGAGTGAGCGTAGTGAAGTCCCATTGGATTCCATCAGGAGAGGGAAGCACAATCAGATTGCCGAGTGGCCGTTTCTGACAATTAGTGTCGTTACTTATAATAATGGAATCTGGTTGGATCGTTTCCTCTCCAGCCTATTGGCCCAAGATTACCCTCTGGATAAGGTGAAGTTATACTTCGTCGATAACTCTTCTACGGACAACACTTACGAACTGTTGTGTGATGCCAGGCAGCATTACGGTGATCGCTTTGCCAGCTTCACCGTGGATCGTCGCCCAAATCTTGGTTTTGGATGTGGTCACGATTGGGTCTTGCAGAAGGCGGACACGGATCATGTTCTGGTTTCGAATATTGATCTGGAATTTCACAGAGACGCACTCACGATAGTGGTGGCCCATGCTGTGGCAGAGCCAAAGGTGGATTCGTGGGAGTTGAGGCAGGTCCCTTATGAGCATCCTAAGTTTGTCGATCCGGTAACACTGCGAGTTAACTGGTCGTCTCATGCTTGCGTATTGCTCTCAGTTGAGGGGTATCGACGAGTTGGTGGTTATGATTCTCGTATTTTCATGTATGGCGAGGATGTAGAATACTCTTACCGGATTCGTCGGAGCGGTGGCATCTTGAGGTATGTGCCGTCGGCCGTTGTTTCTCATCACACGTATTCAGAGGCAGGTGAGATAAAACCCGTACAATTCATTGGAAGTGTAAGGGCAAACCTTATGCTCCGATTGAGATACGGCCGTATCGGGGACATTATCGGTGGGTTTGCTCAAGTAGGCGCTCTGGCATTCCGAGGGGCAGGTTTTGAAGGCAGTAAAGAAGCTGTCCGGTCTGCACTGCCAGGTATGATTAAAGATGCTGTTCCTTACCTGTTGAGTCGCAAGCGAGCGGTAGATAATGAGGCTTTTCCTTTCCGGGGGTTTGATTATGATCTGGTAAGGGATGGTGCTTTCCACAGAAGTCAGCCGATCTCCGCGGGCGATGAGTGTCCCCTTATATCCGTTGTGACTCGTACAGTTAAAGGACGTAAAGCGCTGTTAAAACAGTGTGTTGCATCTGTGATTAATCAGACCTACCCAAGGATTGAACACATTATTGTCGAGGACGGTGGCGATTCGGCCGCAGAATTTGTCAGTGAAATCAATGCAGAAGCAGGTGATGGCTATTTCGCACGCCATATTGCCTGTGAAAAGAAAGGGCGATCTTTCGCGGGTAATCAGGGTATGAAGGCGGCTCGCGGAGAATACGTGGTCCTCCTGGATGATGATGATTTAATTTTTCCTGATCACATAGAAATTTTGTACCAAGGTATTTCTTGTAACCTTTCAGATGGTGCGTATAGCTTAGCTTGGGATGTCCCCGTTGTGTATAAGGATAAGAATAAGGGACATTATACGGAGCACTCACATAATACGTTGCCACTTTTTTTTCAAGAGTTCGATAAGGAAATACTTGAGGAATACAATTACCTCCCTATCCAATCTGTTCTTTTTAAGAGAGCCCTTTTTGAAGAGTATGGTGGTTTCGACGAGGATATGGATCACTTGGAGGATTGGGTGTTTTGGAACAGGATTACTCAAAACGCTGGCTTTGAATATGTGCCTAAAACTACGTCTCTCTATAAGACTCCAGCACGACCTGAGGATCTGTATTCACGAATGAAAGATTTGAACTCTGCTTATGAAGACGCCAAGCGTCGTATCCAGGGTCAATAAAGTTTTGGGAGTAGTCGATGTCTAATGAAGTTTATATCCATGTGGGGATAGAGAAAACGGGATCAACGTTCCTTCAGAGCGCAATCGAGAAAAATAGACGTCTACTGAAAAAATCTGGTATGCACTGGGTTCGGTCGGGAACTGAGTCGGGGCATCACTATTGGCTTGCTAAGGCACTGGATTTTAAGTATAAGTCAGGATATATATGTGAGGCGACTGAAAAGCAAGCTTTGCTGAGCTTGAAAAAAGAAGTAGAGAATAATCAAAATAGCCGACTTCTTCTGAGTAGTGAACATTTCGATTTTAATGTAAGTGTAGAAAATACTTCTAGGCTTCGTCAATGTTTTGCTGGTCGAAGATTAATTGTTATTATTTGCTTAAGAAATCAGCTGGATTATTGCCAGTCCCTATATATTGAGCATTTGAAGTGGGGGGGGACTCAAGACTTTGAGGCTTTTATTAATTTGACGCTCAGGCAGCAAAGGTATGATTACTATCGTAGGTATCAGTGTTGGCGTGATGCCGGAGCTGAAGTTCGAGTTATTGACTACGATGATGCGAAAGGCGAATTAATTGACCGGTTTTTTAAGGCGATCGATCAAGAGGATATACTGCCCAAGGTATCTGTGCCAGTTAATAGGGAGAACGTTACGCCGTCGATTGATTTAATGGAATTTGTTCGATTGCTTAATGTTGGTATTCAACCAGAGCTGCGCAGGGAGAACTATCAAAGGATTGTGGATAGTGTTCGAAAAAAGGTGCCGGAACTCTTGGTAAAAAGAGCGTTTCCTATTCCTCCTTCTTGTATAAAAGAGTTCACTAAACAAAGTGCTTTAAATGAAGAGTTGGCAAAAATATATTCGGTTGATCCAGAGTACTTTCTTCGCGGAAATGTAAGTAATCGTGTTGAAAAAATTAGCGAAATGGCCAATCCATCAATTGAAGGTGTTATTGCAAAATACTTTGCCTAGGTGATCGTTTGACAGTGATCAGGTAGATGCCGTGATAGGCTAAAGAAAAAGCAGAGCTTGGAGATGTTATGTTCTGTAGGTGTGGTATGGCATGTTAGATAAAATTAGAAACGGTCTGGTGCTCTATATTCGCCTCGGGAGGATTTTTTTTAGAATTGCGCCGATAGCCACGCTCTATGGCATTCTAATGTCTTTTGCAGCTCAGGCACTGATGTTAGTTTCGTTTCTTCTTCCTCTTAAGATTATTCTCTTACTGTCTTCTCCAGAGTTGCCCGGCTTTCTCCCGTTGAGCATTCAGGAATTAGGGAAAGAACGATTAGTTCTGGGTTTAAGTCTGGTAACTGTCGTTTTCTATGCGTTAAAAATATTCTCTGACAAAAGAGTAGTAAACGCGTCTGTTTATGGTGCGGATAAGGTTGTTGATTATAATAATAAGCTGACATCATTTGAGGATCAAGACAGCTTTTCTAGAAGTGCTTATAAGAAATATGTAGAAGCATTGTCGAATGCTCTTTTTGTACTGCTGTCTTTTTGTCTATTCTTAATAATTTATCCAGATATATTTTTTGTGATTATTGGGTTCCTTTTTTCATGCTTTTTGATTTTTAGATACGGGTGGAAAGGTAAGCCAGGTGTCAGTGAAGGTGTTGTGACAGAGTATTCCAGCATAATATCTCTTCTCTCGACAGTTGGCTTCGTGCTTGTTTTCTTTTTTATTGTTATTGATAGCCTGTACTTTCTCTCTCCAAATTTTCTAGTGACCCTTGCCTGTTTAATTTTAACTCGACAGGTAATGGCTCAGCTTTCCTCTTTCTTAATTTTGACATTGTTTCATGAGGAGAATAGAGGAAAGGTGGAGGCTTCGTTCTTCGAGAAAAGTAGTACTTTAGACTACCCGCAGAAATCGAGAATTGGCGTCTGGGGTATGTTGGCAAAGAATGATCCTTATGCTCTAGTTAGCGACTTTGTATATGAACATGCTGGTGTAAAAGTTCAACGGAATAGCATTTCATGGAAACAATCTGGAGTTTTGAATATTTATTTGTTCAGGGCTTTCAGCGAAGGAGGGAGGTCATTTGCTCTTAAAATTTTTGGCAGGAAGCAGAAATCGCTGGCGCTTCATGAGGCGAGTTTGTTGTATTCTGTAGATACAAAAGACGGACTTCCTGCACCAAAGTTGATTGCAACACAGGTTGTCGACGGTTGCCACTGTCACTTATTTGAGGAAGGGGTTGTCGGCGAAAAACCTTATGTTAGACCAAAGGTTCTGGAAAAGCAGTTGTTGATTTCTTGCATTAAATTTCGCCCGGATAGCTTGCTTGTAGAGCAGTACAAAGCTTCACGGGGTATGATTTGGGAAAGGCTGGGGCGTAGGGAATTAGACCATATAAAGTTGCTGTCGAGGGACTCGGATCTATCTGTTATAAATGATTTTTTTGAGATCCACGGGGATATATGTGATGTGATTTCGAAGTTGCCGATGTATGTGAATCCCGGTGTTTTCAGTCAAGCGCTTATGGAATTTTATGAAGATTCTGGGCATTGTGTTTTGCATTGGGGCAAGTGGAAGTTACTGCCGGTGGGTGCGGGTTGGCCAGTTGATGACGTTGAAGAACTTGAGTGTTGCTTACCTAGTTTGACATCCATTCGTGAAGAAATTGGTAATTTTGACTTTCGCCACTATAGAGTTGCAGCGTTATATTTTGCAATTGTCAGGTCTTTTGAAATGGAGAGGTTTGACGATGCCATCCGGTTGATGTCTTCAATCGTTCTGGAGTCCAAGGATTTGTGTCATTGAATTGAATTTATCAACGTAATACATTGGTGTTTAGATGGTAGCTTCAAAAGATAAAACTTGTTATATACATATTGGTCTTCACAAGACTGCAACATCGAGTGTTCAGAGGACGTTGTTCTCTAACAGAGGTCTTTTGGCATCGAATAATTTCTATTATCCTCCTAACACTGCTTCAAACCATTCAGTGGTGATGTTCAACGCTTTCGGAGAAGATCTCGGTTCTTATCATGTTAATATAAAAAGGGGAGTGGACGCCGCGACGGCAAAGTCTAATGCTTATGCAGTAATTGACGAGATGTTAGCCGACTTCAATAGATCTGGATTAAAAAATCTAGTTCTCTCCGGGGAAGATATTTCAATCTTAAGGAAGAGAGGTGTTGAGAGTTTAGTCCGCTATATAAAAGATAAGGCTTGCCATAACGTAGTTTTAGTGGCGTATGTGAGGGATCCAGTTGATTGGTGTGTTAGCTCAATTCAACAAAGAGTGAAAGGTGGCGAGATTCTTGATGATATATATGCGAATTTGGAGAATTCTGGTAAAGGTGTGTTTAGAGAGCGACTTGGAAAGTTCTTAGAGGTTTCAGATGTTGATGAACTTCGTGTATTTAGTTTCTCTGAAGCGGTAAAGAGTGATTATGGTATTGTTGGGCACTTTCTTTCTGACATTGGCTTCCCAAAAGTAGGTTTGGGTTCGATAGACTATCTGAAAGCTAACTCGAGCGGAAGTCAGTTAGCCATTGAGATGATTTCCTTCGTGAACGAGCAGGTTCCGTTGTATTTGGAAGGGAAGCTGAATCCTAAAAGGTATGAAGAAGATTTTCGACCTTTGTTGCGACTCACTGGAAAGACTTTCGATATTGGTAACGAGAAACGAGCCGTCCTGGGGAAGCACTTTAAAGAGGAATCGGAGTGGTTATCTAAAACTTTTAATCTGAAATTGTCTAATGTTTCTGATCGCAGTGTTAAAAAGTTGAACTATAATCTGGATTCTGATGTAAAGTTTGCTGAACTGGAAGCTGCTTATATACAATCTTCGTTTTTTATAAAGGATACGTTCAAGGAGTTTTTCAATAGAGAATTTTCGAGGGGCTCGATAAAAGAATCTACCTATAAAAAGGCTATTAAATGCTTTACTCCTGATGTTATGTTCAGAAAAGCCTATGGAGAGGTAGATTCGAGCCGGCTAACAGATTTGTACAAAGAGATAGCCATACTTCTTGAAAACCAAGGTGACCTGCAGGGTGCGCAGAGTATGATGGAGCGCGCAGCCTATTTAAGACCAGAGGGCGCTTTTATACTGGGAAAGTTGGACCAGTATAAAAAGTTAAAGAACGTAATGGACAGCGATAATTAGATGCTTCTCCAGTCGGAGCAATCCCAGCTTAATAAGCGCTCGATTTCTGAAATTTCGTTATCGTAAATTTCGAGAAGAAATTTCTTGTCGACTGAATCCATCTCGCGATCATAAGGAATTTGATGCACCTCTCTCGGGTGGATAGGCTGAAGTGGATCCAGGCCAAGGAAGTCGGTTACTTTCCTTAACATTTTATTAGGTTTGGTTTTAAGCTCGTCGTGTCGAAGTATCAGGGTGTTTTCCTGTGAAAAATAGCGCCACAGTCGTTTTAATTGATAGGAATAGAATCCTCGGTCAGTGTACGAGTACAGTCGATTTTGATTCGGCAGCGTCTCTCGAAAGCGCTCCTTTTCTTTGAGGATTGCTGTTCTAAAAGGAAGAGTGTCCTTTTTCCGAGATGCTTGCATGTTCCAGTGTGAGTAGGCTCTCTCGATCGGGTTTCGCAGGCTCACGATGATTTTCATTTCAGGGTTGTATTCCCAGATACGCTGGGGAGCAGCATCCCAGTACATGTAGATAGGGGTGGATTCTCCTATCATCTTATGTTCTTTGGTTGGATTGAAGGCGGCGTGATAGCGGTTGTAATCAGGTGAGCCATTGGCGAACGCGGCTTCATTGTCAAAAAAATGTACCTCTTTCTTGTCCGCCATGCAGATTTGGGGATGCTCCCGCAAATACGCATCAAGGGCAGACGTGCCACCTTTCTGTGTGCCCGCCACGAGGAAATTAACTAACATACAAACTCTCCAGTACCCCGAGCACGTTGGGAATCTTTTCTGGTATATTACGCACCGAACTAATCTTATGCCTTACAAAGGGATTCGTTTTGAGCAATAACATCGTCTGGCACAACCACAAAGTTACTCGCGCCGAGCGCGCTGCCCCCAAGAACCAGCACCCCTGCGTGTTGTGGTTCACTGGCCTTAGCGGGTCCGGTAAGTCTACCATTGCTAACGCTTTGGACGTAGCGCTGTATCAGCGTGGCTATCATACCTTTCTGCTGGACGGAGACAATGTCCGTCATGGTCTGAACAAGGATCTCGGATTCTCGGATGAGGACCGGGTGGAGAACATTCGCCGTATCGGGGAAATGAGCAAGCTGTTTGCGGATGCCGGTTTGATTGTCCTTAGCGCGTTTATTTCGCCTTTTACCAGTGACCGCCGGATGGTGCGTAACCTGATGCCGGCCGGTGAGTTCATTGAGGTATTCATGGATACCCCGATTGAAACATGTGAGGATCGCGATCCCAAGGGGTTGTACGAGAAGGCCAGGGCGGGGCAGATCAAGGATTTTACGGGTATAGACTCCCCTTACGAGGTGCCTGAGCACCCGGAAGTGGTTCTGGACACATCTTCGCAAACCGTCGATCAGTGTGTGGAGCAACTCCTTGAGTACTTGCTTGAGCGGAAGCTGATCCTGGAACGACAAGAGTAAGGGTTCCCTATGGCATGGGATGCTGTATTTACCCTGGTCATTCTTGCAATGGTGCTCGGGACACTGGTTTTTACCCGGGTGTCGGCCGATCTGGTTCTGATGGCCGCATTGGCCATTCTGGTCATCTTTGGGGTGCTGTCGCCGGTATCGGCGTTAGCTGGCTTTGCCAATCCCGGGGTGATTACCATCGCGACGTTGTATGTGGTCGCCGCGGGGTTAAAGGAAACCGGTGCGGTCCAGTGGATAGCCCGTCGCTTGCTGGGGCACCCCAAGTCCATAAAGGGTGCCCAGATGAGGATGGTGGCGCCAACCGGCATTCTCAGTGCCTTTATGAACAACACGGCGGTGGTCGCCATGTTCATCCCCGCGATTCAGGACTGGGCCCGGCGCCTTGAGATTCCCGCTTCCAAACTGCTTCTCCCTTTGAGTTATGCCGCCATACTTGGGGGTACCTGCACGCTGATTGGTACCAGTACCAACCTGGTCATTGATGGCATGTTGCAGAGCCGCTTGGGGATTAATCTCGGGCTGTTCGAGCTGGCGTGGGTGGGTGTGCCGTTATTGATTGCCGGGGGCACGTTCCTGGTGCTGTTTGCCTCTCGTTTGCTTCCGGATCGCGGTGGGCTTTCTGAGGAGCTGGATGCGGTTCGGGAATACGGCGTTGAGGTGGAGGTGATCAGCCCGGGCCCGTTGATTGGCAAGACGATTGCCGAGGCCGGCCTCCGGGCGTTGACTTACGGGTACCTGACCGAAATCGACCGGAAGGGGCGGCTGATTACGGCGGTCGAGCCTGACCGTACCCTGCAGCCGGGTGACAAGCTGTACTTTGTGGGCGCGCCTGAGTGTGCCAGTGAACTCAGGCGCATTCATGGGCTGCGGCCAGCCGACGCGGGTGTCCATAAGCTGGATATCGCCAATCACCAACGCTGTCTTGTGGAGGTGGTACTTGGCCCGGAATTCCCCGCGTTGGGTAAAACGGTGCGGGACAGTCGCTTCCGTACACGGTTTAATGCCGTCATTCTTTCGGTATCCCGTGAGGGCCGCCGGGTGTCCGGCAAGCTGGGGGATATCGAGTTCAAGATGGGCGATACCCTGTTACTGGAAGCCAGCCACGAATTTGCGGAGCAATACCGGTTCCGCCGCGACTTTCTGTTGGTCAGTGCCCTGAATGATTCCACCCCGCCGGATTTTCACAAGGCGCCGTTGGCGTTGGGTATTCTGTTGGTCATGGTGGTGCTCAGCGCCGGCGGGCTGCTGAGTATTATGGAAGCCGCCTTCCTTGCGGCTGGTGGCATGATTGTGTCCCGCTGCATTACCGCGAGCAGGGCACGGCGCAGTGTTGATTTGCCGGTGCTGGTGGTAATTGCCGCATCGTTTGCGTTGGGCAACGCCATGTCTGAGACTGGGGCGGCTGCAACGGTGGCCGGTGCGTTGCTGGGGAATGGTGCGGGGATGTCCCCCTGGATGGGGCTGGTTCTGGTGTACGTTCTGACGGCGGTGTTCACTGAGGTCATTACCAATAACGCCGCCGCGGTACTGATGTTTCCTATTGCGTTGGCGCTATCGGAGCAGCTTGGTGTCAGTTTTCTGCCCTTCGCCGTGGCTGTGATGTTTGCAGCATCGGCAAGCTTTATAACACCGCTGGGATACCAGACAAATTTAATGGTCTACGGACCGGGTCGGTATCAGTTTACGGACTATATTCGTATAGGCTTACCTTTGAGTTTGTTGGTGGGCAGCATTTCGGTGACGTTGATTCCGATGGTCTGGACGTTTTGAGGGTAGGGTTTGGTGGAGCCTATCCGCATCGATTAGCACTCAAAGTGATTTTGAGACAATAATTCCCTGAGTGAGTGGTTTATACTTCAACCAGAAATGATCCACTCTATGTATTGAACCTTGGTGGGGGTTAACCATGATCAAACTGTTACTTGAGGCAATGCCGCACATTGAGCCGTTGTGCTCAGCCCACCATGTAAAATACCTGGCTGTATTTGGCTCAGCAGTGGGAGATAGGTTTTCCCCAGAAAGTGACGTGGACCTGCTGGTTGAATTTGAGGATGGCTTGTCTGCCAGAGAATACGCAGCAGACTTCTTTGAGCTTAAATTCCAATTAGAAAGCATCCTTGGCAGGCCGGTCGATCTGGTGACCGCAAAATCTCTTTCTAATCCGTACTTCCGCGAATCCGTAATGTCTGAACAAAAGGCGCTTTATGCAGCGTGAAGCAAAAAAGTACTTGTACGACATCAAGGTCGCTGCGGACAAAATCCGGCGGTTCACTGATGGAGAGGCTGTCGGGAAGCTTCACAAGTCCAACTCGGAAGTCGCTGAGCGCATACCTGATTACCGGAAAATGATTTCGTTCAGAAATATTTTGATTCACGGGTATGCGACTGTGGATCCGGTTATTGTCTGGGGTGTTGTGGAAGAGAACTTGGGGGGGGGTGGCCTCCTTTGTAGACCGGGAGTTGTCTGACTGATCTCCTGGCCCAGTGTCGGATTAGGCGAAGCCGTAATCCGACAAAACCGTCAAGCCGCCACCAAGTGTTTAAACAAGGATGTTTAGATGATCGATATTCAACACCACGGCGCCACCACCGGCGTCACAGGCTCCTGCCACGAACTCAACGTTGGCCCTGCCGGCGTTCTGATTGATTGCGGCCTGTTCCAGGGCGAAGAGGCCAGCAAGGGCGCAAATGCCTCCAATCTCACCATCGATTTCCCGATTGACCACATCCGTGCGTTGATCGTCACCCACGTTCATATCGACCACGTTGGTCGCATTCCCTATTTGCTTGCTGCCGGGTTTGAAGGGCCGATTATTTGTTCGGAACCTTCGGCCATCATGCTGCCGGAAATCCTGGAAGATGCTCTGAAGATTGGTTTCACCCGTGACCGGGCGTTGATCGAGCGGGTGTTGGGTTTGATTCGTTCTCGGATTGTGGCGGTACCTTATGGGCAGTGGCATACGGTGTTTGATGCGGATTCGCATGCCCTGAGGGTGAGGCTGCAGCGGGCCGGCCATATTCTGGGTTCGGCGTACGTGGAGTGCGAGGCCCGGGATGGTGATAACCAGGAGCGTATTGTATTTAGCGGTGATTTGGGGGCACCCCATGCGCCATTGTTACCGGAACCCCAGCCTCCTGAAAAAACCGACCGGTTGGTGATTGAAAGCACTTACGGTGACAAAGATCACGAAGACCGGGAAACCCGGCGGTATCGGCTGAAAACGGTGCTGGAGCATGCACTGGAAGACGGCGGCACGGTGTTGGTGCCCTCGTTCAGTATCGGGCGGACGCAGGAGTTATTGTATGAAATTGAAAGCCTGATTACCGAATTTGGGGAATCGTCAATTGAAGGTGAGCTAACCTGGAACAATCTCGAAATTGTCGTTGATTCTCCCCTGGCTGCAGAATTCACTCGCATTTACGACCAGCTCAAGCCCTTCTGGGATGAGGAGGCCAAGGACCTGGTTCAACAGGGCCGCCACCCGCTGTCATTCGACCAGTTAACGGTGATCAACGATCACAAGGACCACCTGGAGGCGGTGGAATACCTGGCCAAAACTCACCGCCCCTGTGTGGTGCTGGCGGGTTCGGGTATGTGCGCCGGGGGCAGGGTGGTGAATTACCTCAAGGCGATGCTGGGCGATAAACGCAACGATGTGCTGTTTGTCGGCTACCAGGCTGCGGGCACGCCAGGGCGGGATATTCTGACCTATGGCCCCCGCAGTGGCTGGGTGGAGCTGGACGGTGAGCGTTACACTATCCGTGCCCGGGTTCATCAGGTGGGCGGGTATTCAGCCCATGCGGGACAATCGGATCTGGTTCGATTTGTTGAAGGCATTTCGCAACCGCCGTCCGAGATTCGGATTGTTCACGGGGACAGGGCGGCCAAGTTGGCGTTGAAAAATAAGTTTCAAGGGATTGGACTAATGGGGATAATGATTCCTTGATACTTCCCGAAGACTCAGTACTGACAGGATTGGTTCTATTATGAAAAAGATCGCTGTAGTCGGCCTTGGATATGTCGGGTTGCCATTGGCAGCCGCTTTCGGAGAAAAGCGCGAGGTGGTTGGTTTTGATATCAGTGCAAAACGTATCGCCGAACTGAAAGATGGCGTGGATTATACCCGGGAAGTGTCTTCTGATGAGCTGGCTGCATCCCGCCGTTTGTCATTTACCAATTCCCTGGACGAGATCCGTGATTGTCAGGTTTATATTGTTACGGTTCCAACGCCCATTGATGAGTACAAGTCCCCTGATTTAACACCGCTGATTAAAGCCAGCGAAAGTGTGGGAAAGGTGCTCAAAGCTGGCGATATTGTCATTTACGAGTCCACGGTTTTTCCGGGAGCGACGGAAGAAGTGTGTGTGCCAGTTCTGGAAAAAGTATCTGGCCTGAAATTCAACCAGGATTTCTATGCCGGTTATAGCCCGGAGCGGATTAATCCTGGTGATAAAGAGCACCGAGTAACAACGATTATGAAGGTCACTTCTGGTTCTACGCCCGAGATTGCGGATGAAGTGGACGCCCTTTATGCCGGCATTATTACGGCCGGCACCCATAAGACCAGTTCCATCAAGGTAGCCGAGGCCGCCAAGGTGATTGAAAACACCCAGCGTGATTTGAATATTGCGCTGATGAATGAGCTGTCGATGATATTCTCCCGACTGAGGATTGATACTCATGAAGTGTTGGCTGCGGCGGGAACGAAATGGAATTTCCTGAGATTCCAGCCTGGGTTGGTCGGCGGCCATTGTATTGGGGTGGACCCGTACTATCTGACCCATAAGGCCCAGGCCATCGGGTATCACCCAGAGGTGATTCTGGCGGGCCGGCGAGTCAATGACAATATGGGCCGCTATGCTGCCGCCGAGTTGGTCAAGTCGATGATCAAAACAGGCCACATGATCGCCAAGTCCCGCATTCTGATTATGGGGTTTACGTTCAAGGAAAACTGTCCGGATGTTCGCAATACTCATGTTATCGATGTGGTTAAAGAGTTGCGTGAGTTTGGTTGTGAAGTGGACATCACGGATTGCTGGGCTGACAACGATGAAGCACAGCATGAATATGGAATTTCGCTTCTCGATAATCCGAAATCCGCTGATTATGATGCGGTATTGTTGGCGGTTCCCCATCGCGAGTATGCATCGCTTTCATCTTCAGGGCTTCGGGCTTATCTGAAAGATAATGGTGTTTTGTTTGATTTGAAAGGTGTGTTGCCTTTGGGCGAAGCAGATCTGCGACTTTAAAAGACACATTAAAAGTATGTAAATAAATTACTTTGCCCTTTGGAAATTAATCCATTAATATTTCATTGGCTTTTGGTCATTTTCGTCCTCTTTAATGTGCATTAATTAGGACAACTCTGAGTTTTATTAAAACCACCAGATGAAATAAGGGTTTTATATCCATGGCAAAGATCAACGATTACTACCAGAAAAAGCAGCTTATGGAAAAGCTCTCTGCCGAACTGGCTCAGCTGGAGCAGGATCAGGCTCTGAAGCACGAACTGGAGTTTGAAAACAAGGTTCGTGATCTGATGAAGACTTATGACAAGTCACCGAAGGACGTTCTGCAGATTCTGGGTGCCATTGATCCGTCTGTTGCTGGTGGCAAGGCCGATTCCGCTGGCGGTTCCCGTCCCAAGCGCCCGATGAAGACTTACAAGAACCCGCACACCGGTGAAGTGGTCAAGACTCGTGGCGGTAATCACAAGACTCTGAACGAGTGGCGTGAGAAGCATGGTAAGGAAGCTGTGCAGAGCTGGCAGCAGGACTGACTGAATTAGTTTTACCGCCTCTCCACACCCCCTTCTCTCCTCGCGGGAGAGGGGCCAGGGGAGGGGGGTAATTCATCTGTGACCCACATCAAACTCCCACCCTCTTTAACCTTCCGTCATCCCCCAATGTGAACACGCTCACTCTATTGGCTTTAATGCCTGGGCTATAGTGCGTTTGCGGCCAATAAGATACAAAACATTACAGACAAAAAGCATTATAAATTCGAAGCATTATAAAGAGTGCCGCCTGTCCAAACGGGTACAAATTCCAATAACACCGTGGGCAGTGAGCCGGGCGTCGGAAATGCAGTAGCAGGCTCATAGACACTAATCAGAGACACAAAACAATGAGACAGGATGCGTATGGATACGTTGTCCTCGCACTGGTTTGCCTGGGTATTGCGCCCGTTGCCCAGGCCGAACTTGAGCCCATTTCCGATCAGGAAATGAGTGAGGTGCAGGGGCAGGGCTTTATGACAATTGAGAACCTGGATGATGGAGCTCACCAGTTCACTCGTATGTCGCTGACTATGGATGCTGAAACCCGGATCAATGCGGACAATGTGACGCTGGGAAGTATTGATAGCGGCGCTGATTTCCAGGCGACGGATGTGGCATTGGGCCATATTTCCCGGGACGATGCCCGCATTCAGATTGACGGCAACCGATACGCTGTGGATGAGGTGGTGCCCTTTGTGGGACTGAAGCCCTATATCGAGCTGGCGGAAGTGGGGGACGAGCTGGCGGGTTTTCGTATGGGCTTCAAGCAGGCTCGGGGGACATTTTCTTCGGATATGACATCCTTAAGCGGCAATATCGGTCTCCAGATTGAAGACGCCGATGGCAATCCCACCGCCGCGACACTGTTTGATTCCAACACCAGCGCCACCAATTATCGGGCAAGCCATTTCGGACTTGCAGGAGCGACCACCGACTGCAGTACCGGCGTGCAGTGTGCGCCATTGAGCTACCTGCGTTCCCTGGATATTGGCGAAGCCGGGGAAGGGGACGCGACAGAGTTCACCAATGATTTCTTTCTGTCGTTCCAGCGCGAGGGTGTGAATTGGCAGAGCCCTGAGGGCGGCAATGTGATCGAGGCAGCCAAGGGGGTGTTCCTTAATTTGCCGACCAGTATGACGCTGAATCAGCAGGTGTTCGCGAACGGCGTGCCAAGGGAGCGTACGCATTACGTGGATCGTGGTAACGGGATGTTTTGATTGCCGGATTACACTACACTGCGTTCGGTCTATAAACACAACGCAGGAGTCTTCTCGGTGATCCGTTCTTTCTACTGGCACGACTATGAAACTTTCGGCGTGGACCCGGTCCATGACCGGCCCTCGCAGTTTGCCGGTGTGCGCACGGATGCGGAACTGAATGTCATCGAAGACCCGCTGGTGATCTACTGCAAGCCAACGGACGACTACCTGCCTTCACCTGAAGCCTGCCTGATTACCGGCATCACGCCCCAGAAGGCGATGGCAGAGGGCTACCCGGAGGCGGAGTTCATTGCGCAGATTAATGAAGCCTTCAGTCAGCCGGGCACCTGTGTTGTGGGTTACAACAGTCTGCGGTTTGACGATGAGGTGACCCGCAACACGCTGTACCGCAACCTGCGCGACCCCTATGCCCGGGAATGGCAAAACGGCAATTCCCGCTGGGACATCATCGATATGGTGCGGCTGACCTACGCCCTGCGCCCGGAAGGCATTAACTGGCCCCGCAAGGAAGATGGTAGCCCGAGTTTCCGTCTGGAGGAGCTAACGGTTGCTAACGGCATTGCCCACGAGGCGGCCCACGACGCCATGTCCGACGTGGAAGCGACCATTGCGGTGGCGAAGCTGATCAAGGAAAAGCAGCCCAAACTGTTCGATTTTGTGCTGAACAACAAGGACAAACACTCCGCCCGGGCGATGCTGGATACCGCGTCCATGAAGCCGGTGTTTCACGTCTCCGCCAAGTATCCTGCGTCACGGGGCTGCTGCGCCGTGGTAGCTCCGGTGGCGGATCACCCGACCAATAAGAATCTGGTGATTGTCTATGACCTGCGGGAAGATCCCGGTGAGTTGATCAACGCCACGGCCGACCAGATTCGTGAGCGGGTGTTTACGTCCCAGGCCGAGCTGAGGGAGGGCGTCAGCCGGTTTGCGCTGAAGGGCGTCCAACTGAACAAGTGCCCGGTGCTGGCCCCCGCCAACATGCTGTCCACGCTTTCGCCGGAGCGCCTGGAGGAACTGGCGCTGGACGGCGAGCAGTTACGGGCCAACCTGGCCCTGCTGCGCAAGGCGCCGGACCTGCCTGCCCGCATTGCCGAGGCCTTCAACCGGGAATTCGAAGGCAGTGAGCTGACTGATCCGGACGAGCAGCTTTATGCCGGCGGTTTTATCAGCAAAACCGATCGCGAGAAGTTGAATTGGGTGTTGGAGCAGCCGGTGGAGTCCCTCGGGGATCTGGATGTTCGCTTTGAGGACGAGCGGTTGCAGGAAATGCTGTTTCGCTATCGTGCCAGGAATTACCCCAGCGCCCTGAGTGGGGAAGACATGGAGCGCTGGGAACTGTTTCGCAGCGAACGGTTGATGCAGCCCAAGAAGGGCTGGCGGTCATTGGAAGCTTATGGACATGAGTTGCAGCGATTGGCTGCTGATCCTGAATTGACGCCGAAGAAGCAGCAGATCCTGGAGGATCTGCATTTGTATGGGGAGTCGTTGATTCCGTACGTTTGATTTAGCTTTGGTGTCGGATTAGGTGTCGGATTACGCCTGCGGCCAATCCGACACCACCCTTGTCAACGGCGTTTCACAAAGTAAACACTCAAACCCTGCCCCATCAAGCTCTGCACCTCACTCCCCAGCGCCTCGGCCTGAATCTGCTGCTGCACCGGTCCGGTCGCAAGAGTGTGCCCATCGGTATCCCGGGCTTTCACCAGCTTCCACTCCACTTCGTTGCTGACCATGCCCATGAGTTCCTTGAGCTGATGTACGTCCTGCGGTTGGAACCAGCGGTCGCGGCAGCCGCCAAGGGAATAGAAGTCGTCTTCTTTCAACAGGGATTGCCAGAGGGTGTCCTGTTTGTTGGTCAGCACCATACTGCGGAGTTGTCGCAGGGTGGTGCGGGTGGGTGCCAGTTGATGTTGGCTGATCAGGTTACGGATGTGGTGGTCGCCTTTGGTGTGTTCTTCCACAGCAGTGTGCATGTGGACCACCGCACCGTTATCGGTCGCGGAGCTAACAAGGGCGGCCAGTGACACTGTGCTCATGGCAGAAGAAGGGAGGCGGCCAACTTCTACCCAGTGAACCTTGTGACCATCCGCCACGAAGCGCTGCGCGATCGACCAGGGCCAGAACACGATGTTGTTGATGCCCATGTCGCCGGCCATACGGGTGGCCTTGGCGATGTTGGCCAGGGATTCGTCGACCGCAATGACTTCTACATCGTCCAGGTAGTGGGCCAGTTCCATGGCACGCTGGCCGGACTGGGCACCACAAACCATGATGCGTAAGGTGGCGGGCAGGTGATCTGCCGGCAGTTTCAGGTCTTCCGCCATCAGCGCCTTCAGGCTGCTTTCGGTGCGGTAGGCCAGGGTGGACCAACTGGGCCAGGCCTGGGGCACATCGGTCTTGGCCAGGCAAAGCTCTTCGGTTTTCTCATCAAAGTTCTGCTTGATGGCTTCTTCCGTGGCGCGGTCGTAGTAGCTGGCAGCCAGCACCGGCTGTAGCGCCAGCGGCCAGTCCACCAGGTTCCATTGGCCCAGATGCACGGCGAAATCCTGATGGAACAGGGCGCCGTACATGGCGCTGAGCATCAGTGACGCCATCATGGCATCCTGAGGTTCGCCCATCACCAACTGTGCGCTGATACTGGCGTTGATGGCGCTGATCAGTCTTTCCTCGTCTTCTTCCGCTGCCAGGACGTAGCCGGTGCGATCCACGTAACGGGCGATGGCCAGGGTGAGTGGCTGAAGTCCGTCCCGCAGTTGAACGGTTTGCGCCACTTCGGCGGTAATCGCGCGGCGAAGCAGGGTGACCAGTTCTTCCACGGCGGGATTCGGCATCAGGGTTTTTTCCAGGGCCAGAATCAGCAGTTCGTCTTCGCTGGCGGCATCCAGGAAAATCTGTGCCTGAGGATTATCCAGATCGTATTGTTGATGGATGATGGCTCCTACGAACCGGCCGATTTCCTGATGGGGCAGGTCATCCTTGTGCAGCAGGGCGATGGCGTCCTGTGCCAGGGCGGTGTCGGCTTTCTGCACATCCAGTTGTCCGGCGCAGGTGAGCATGCCGCTGTAGACCGAATCCCACTCGGCACCGGTTTCCAGCAGTTTGCGGTAGTGCAGGTAGGCCACATCAAACTGGCCCTGAAGCCTTTTTGCATGGGCCACACCACAGAAAGCGGCGGCGGATTGCCGTTCAAGGTCGAGGGCCTGCAGGAAATACTGCTCCGCCAGTGCCGGGCGCTCACTTTTCATGGCCCAGTAGCCCAGATTGCAATACTGTTGCGCCTGGTCTGGCTGATGGCTCAGGCTGGCGTTGAACAGTGCGTGGGCTTTTTCCAGTTGACCGTCGTCCAGCTCGACCCGCCCCAGCAGGCCCAGCGCGCTCGCATTCTCCGGCTCCAGTTCCAGCGCTTCAGCCAGGTATGCCCGGCATTCCTGTCGCGTCTTCAGCCGTTGAACAAACGACCCCGACGGGCTGTTGGACTCGCCGTAGGCAAGGTTGGCCTGTAATACCAACCGCGCCACGTGGGCCTGCCGGGAATCCGAAACCTGAATGTTATGCTGTGCGTGCATGGGACACCTCTTAAGACCTGCTATGAATACCGCCTACTCGTTTACCCCTGCAGCAACTGCAGTACCTGCTGTGGCCGCGCGTTGGCCTGGGCCAGAACTGACAGGCCGGCCTGTTGCAGCACCTGGGTACGGGCCAGCTCTGCGGATTCGGCCGCGAAGTCAGCATCCCGAATCCGGCTGTTGGAGGCGGACAGGTTCTCGGATGTGGTGCTCAGGTTGGCGATGGTGGACTCGAACCGGTTTTGCACGGCACCGAGTTCGGCACGAATGCCGTTGATGCTGTCGATGGCAAAGTCGGTCAGTATCATCGCCAGGTCAGCGCCATCCTGTGTAGAGATGTCAGTATCGTTGAGAGTGACTGTATCTGTAGCAGGTGCGGGATCGATCACTTGGTTGGTGCCGCCGTCGACTGCGAAATCAACGGCGTAATCCACACCAAACTGGGACGAGAAAATCAGTTCGTCGTTGGTGCGGTTCATGTTGACTTCGATTCCGGTAGTCGGAGTCTGGGCATTGATCTGTCCCAGCGCATCCTGCAGTGAGCGTGCTTCGCTAACATTGACGACGGTATCGACCCCATCGGCATCGGTCAGGGTGACGGTAAAGTCTGCGGTGCCGCCTGCCGCGAAGATGTCTTCAAGCGTGTCGGTGCCGTCCGTCAGCTGCAGGATACCGGTTGATTGGCCGATGACGGAGCCCAATTGGCTGCCGCGGGTGTCGAATCCACTCACGCTGATGGTGTCACCGGTGTTGGCTCCTACCTGGAAGGTTTGAGTCAGCAGGCTGCCGTCGAGCACCTTCAGGCCGTTGAACGAGGTCTGGCCGGCAATCCGATTGATCTCGGCGACGCGTTGTTGAACTTCCGCGTTCAGGGCTTCCCGGTCTGACGTGCTGTTTGAAGCGTTGGCAGACTGCACCGCCAGTTCACGGATCCGTTGCAGGTTTTCGGTAATCTCGTCCAGGGCGCCTTCGGCGGTCTGGGCCAGGGAGATGCCGTCATTGGCATTTCGCTGGGCCATATTCAGACCGGTAATCTGTGACTGGAAACGTTC
>NZ_KE007306.1:229450-242300 GCF_000397065.2 Marinobacter lipolyticus SM19 | reverse complement strand
GCCAGACCGGCAGCGTCATCCTTGGCGGAGTTGATGCGCAGGCCGGAGGACAGGCGCTGCAGCGCGGTGTTTGCATCACTCTGGGATGCGTTCAGGTTGCGCTGCGCGTTGAGCGAAGCAATGTTGGTATTGATGATCTGTGGCATGTTTTTCTCCCTACATTGAGGTGCCGGTAACCCCGTGCCCGATCACTTTGGGACGCATTGCCGGCGGATATTCATGGAATTGCCGTTTTGAGGGAGGTGTAGCGAAAGGCGTGCCACTTTGTCTTGGCATTTTCCTAAAGCGTTTAAAATTAATGAGTTAATGTCTTGGTCTGTGTTGGGGGTTCCGTTTTTTGCCGGATTGTTGGCGTTTATAGTCGGAACTGCCTTGCCGCTTTTTTAGCCCTTTTACAATCCTTAACAAAATCACTGGGTTTTTTTCTAAAGGAACGTCTGGGGGCGCCGTTAAGTGGAATAACAGGGCGGCGCTTCAAACCAAAAAACGGGCGCCACACCTTTTCCATGAAGAAACGACATCGGTCGAAGGGGAAGCACTATGGCTCTCGGTATCAACACTAACATCGCCTCAATCAACGCACAGAATCAACTGGGTCGGTCTCAGAGTCTTTCTGACCAGGCTCTTCAGCGTCTGTCTTCTGGCCTGCGCATCAACTCCGCCAAGGATGACGCTGCCGGTCTGGCAATCTCCACCCGCTTTGACGCCCAGATCCGTGGTCTGACAGTTGCTCAGCGTAACGCGAATGACGGTATCTCCCTGGCCCAGACCGCCGAAGGTGCCCTGGACGAAGTAACCAATAACCTGCAGCGTATTCGTGAACTGGCGGTCCAGTCCGCTAACGCCACTAACTCTGCAGATGATCGCCTGGCCCTGCAGGCAGAAGTTGATCAGCGTATCGAGGAAATCAACCGAGTGGCTGGCTCCACCTCGTTCAACGGAATCAATTTGCTGGATGGTACCTTCACCGCTCAGGACTTCCAGGTTGGTGCCAATAACACTGCCAACGACGTGATCACAGTAGACATTGCCCAGGCACACGATGCGACTACCCTCGGTATTGCAACAGGGGATGTAAGCACTGCCGCTGCTGCCAAGGTTGTGATTGACGAGGTTGATGCTGCTTTGGGTGTTGTCAACGGAACCCGTGGCGATCTTGGTGCGGTTCAGAACCGGTTCGAATCCACTATTGCTAACATCGGCACTGCCATCGAGAACCAAAGCGCTGCCAACAGCCGGATTCTGGACGCCGACTTTGCGGCCGAATCTGCAAAGCTGGCCAAGTCCAACGTACTGCAACAGGCGGGTATTTCGGTACTGGCCCAGGCCAACGCCCGTCCTAACCAGGTTCTGTCCCTCCTGCAGTAACAGGGGCATCGTGACGGCAGCCACCCTTTCCATGTGAAAGGGTGGCTTACCGCCGTTAGAGGATAGCGAGGTAAGCTATGAATGACGTGAACCTGAACAGCCCGGATTTGAAGCTGGTTCGCTCCAGTGAGCAGGCTCCGGCTCGGGCAAACGCGTCACCTCAGAACGAAGGCAGCAATGTCTCCGCTCAGTTTGCCGCCTCGTCTACTGGCCGTTCTGTATCAGTCCAGAGTCCTCAGATCCAGGATTCGTCAAAAGCTGAAAAGCTTGTGGCAAGCAGTGTGGATCAGAGGGAGCAATTGGACGACGCAGTGACTAAACTGAATGATTATGTTCAGACGGTGCAGCGGGATCTGCAGTTTGAAGTGAATAACGATCTGGGCCAGACCATCGTGCGTGTGGTGGATCAGGAGACCCGGGAAGTCATTCGCCAGATTCCGGATGAGGTTGCGTTGAGGTTGGCAGAAAACTTGCAGCAGGACGAACCGCTGACGTTATTTAACGCCAAGGTGTAAAACCTTGCCGCATTCCGGCGCAGGTTAGATAACGGCCTTTCAGCACCGCCGCGCCCGTACGGGACCGGCGGTTTTTCCGCTTCGGTATGCGGGAAACTTACAATCTGTAACACGGTTGTCGGGAAATGGGGCAAAGTTTTGCCGCTTCCGGCCGTTAAATGGGTTAGTACATCGTTATTAAGCCTTTCAGGAGGCGGGATCATGGCATCAATTACATCGTTAGGCGCGGGATCCGGGATCTTCAGCAATGACCTGGTGAATCAGCTGGTCAACGCGGAGCGCGCGCCTACAGAGCAACGCCTTAATCAGAAGCAGTCGCTGACCGAGGCAAAGATCTCCGCCTACGGCAACATTCGCAGTGCACTTGAAGCTTTGCGTACTCCGATGGAGAAGCTGAGCACTATTGAAGGCATGCGGGCGTTTACCGGGACGTCTTCTAACGAAGCCGTGGCAGGTGTATCCATTGATCCTTCCATTGCCAATCGTGGCTCCTACAGCCTGGATGTTAAACAGCTTGCCCAGGCTCAGTCTCTTGCCTCAGGGGTGTTTGCGGATCGGGATACCACTACGGTAGGCACTGGTACGCTCACGCTCAACGTGGGCGGTGTCGCGACTGATATTACCGTGGATGGTACGAATAACACGCTTGAAGGAATGGCTGCGTCTATTAATGAGGCCAATGTCGGGGTCTCCGCGAGCGTGGTGGATACCGGTTCCGGATTTCGCCTGGTGATGTCAGCCGAAGACACTGGCGTAGATAACGCAATCCAGGTTTCCGTGGCCGATAATGACGGTAACAACACTGATGGGGCCGGGCTGTCCCAGTTTGTGTTCGATGGAACCGCATCGAATATGGAAGAAACAGTCCAGGCCAAAGACGCGATTCTTGATGTTAACGGTATCGAAATTACCCGCTCATCAAATACCGTGGAAGGTGTGATTGAAGGTGTCACCTTTGATGTGAAATCCATCGGCACCTCCACCGTCAAAGTTGAGCAAGACCCCGAGGCCGTCGCCGGACGGGTGCAAGAGTTCGTCGACAAATTTAATGCCTTGCAGGATGTCATACAGAAGTTTTCCGGCTTCAATGAGGCATCGGGGCAGGGTGGTGTGCTCAGTGGTGATTCAACCGTGCGCGGTATTCAGAGTGAGCTGCGCAGGATGTTGACCACTATTCCTCAGGGCCTGGAGGATTCGCCGATTCGAATGCTGGCTGATGTCGGTATCAAGACGGATCCCAGCACTGGAAAACTGGAATTTGATCAGGACGTGTTCAAGGAGCAGCTTGAGGCATATCCGGAGGCGATGACAGCGTTGTTCGCCGAGAAGGATGGCGTTGAGGGCATTGCCGAGCGTATGGTCAATGTAGCCTCCGATTTTATTGCCAGTGATGGCGCGCTGGCGAACCGGACTGATGGGCTCAATCGCACACTGGAAAGTATTCAGGATCAGCGTGATCGTCTCGACCTGAGAATTGCATCCTATGAAGAGCGGCTGATCCGGCAGTTTTCGGCAGCTGATTCGCTGATTGCACAGATTCAGAGTAACGGAAATTTCGTTGCCCAGCAGTTGGCAGCGCTTGCTCCACAGAATAACCAGAACCAGGGTTAAATCCAGCTATCGCTGACATCCCACGAGGTCAGATTATGAACGGTCTTCAGCAATACCAGCGCATCAACACCCAGACCAGCATTACCGATGCTGATCCCCACAAACTGATCCAGCTTCTGTATAACGGTGCGCTTGAGCGTATCAACATGGCCAAGGCGCGGATGCAGGCTGGAGATATTGAGGGTAAAGGACGTCTGATCTCCAAAACCATCGAGATCATTGGCGGGCTGAGAAGCTTCCTGGATTTTGATCAGGGTGGTGAGTTGGCGATTCAGCTTGAATCTCTCTACGACTATATGGAGCGGACTCTGCTTGAGGCCAGTGCCAGGAATAGCGTTGAGAAGCTGGACGAAGTGGCTAGCTTGCTCCGCTCGGTCAAAGACGGCTGGGATGGGATTCGTGAAGAGGTGGTTGCTCAGCAGACTCAGGCTGTTGGTTGAATAAATGTGCATGCCCCCCTCTCTCCCGTGAGCGGGGAGAGGGGGCCTAACCCTTCCTGCCAATAGCCATTCCCCCCGCTCTCCCGTACAATACTGCCCTTATTTTCAATACATCCATTCTGTTCAGTCTGGAGCAAGGGCATGTCTGATATCAAAAAGGTGGTGCTGGCCTATTCCGGTGGCCTGGATACTTCCGTTATCGTGCGGTGGTTGCAGGATACCTATAACTGTGAGGTGGTGACCTTCACCGCCGATATTGGCCAGGGCGAGGAAGTGGAGCCGGCGCGGGCGAAAGCCGAGGCGTTGGGCGTTAAGGAAATCTACATCGAGGATCTGCGCGAGGAGTTCGTGCGCGATTACGTATTCCCGATGTTCCGCGCCAATACCATCTACGAAGGGGAGTACCTGCTGGGTACCTCCATCGCCCGTCCGCTGATCTCCCGTCGTCTGATCGAGATCGCCAATGAAACCGGCGCTGACGCCATTTCCCATGGCGCTACCGGTAAGGGTAACGACCAGGTCCGTTTCGAGCTGGGTGCTTACGCGCTGAAACCGGGTGTTAAGGTTATTGCTCCCTGGCGTGAATGGGATCTGAATTCCCGCGAGAAGCTGCTGGCCTACTGCGACGAGCGCAATATTCCGGTGGAGAAGAAGAAGGGCAAGTCCCCTTACTCCATGGATGCGAACCTGCTGCACATCTCTTACGAAGGCATCAACCTGGAAGATCCCTGGGCGGAAGCCGAGGAAGATATGTGGCGCTGGAGTGTGTCTCCGGAAGCAGCCCCGGACAAGCCAACCTACGTTGAGCTGACCTACAAGCAGGGCGATATCGTTGCCATCGACGGCCAGGAAATGAAGCCCCATGTGGTGCTGGAGACCCTGAACAAGCTGGCGGGCGAGAACGGTATTGGTCGTCTGGACATCGTTGAGAACCGCTACGTGGGCATGAAGTCCCGCGGTTGTTACGAGACTCCGGGCGGCACCATCATGCTGCGTGCCCATCGTGCCATCGAATCCATCACCCTGGATCGGGAAGTGGCCCACCTGAAGGACAGCATCATGCCGCGCTATGCGGAAGTGATCTACAACGGTTACTGGTGGTCACCGGAGCGTGAGGCGCTGCAGGCGTTGATCGATCAGACCCAGACCTACGTTAATGGCACCGTGCGCCTGAAACTCTACAAGGGCAATGTGGATGTTGTGGGGCGTAAGTCCGAGGATTCGCTGTTTGACGAGAAGATCGCCACCTTCGAGGAAGATCAGGGTGCCTATGACCAGAAGGATGCGGAAGGCTTTATCAAGCTGAACGCGTTGCGGTTGCGTATTGCTGCGGGTAAGGGGCGTAAGCTGTAAGGCTCCCCCTTGATCAGCAGTTGCAGAAACGCCCGGCATTGTCCGGGCGTTTTTGTGTCTGGTGGGCAATCCGTTCACTTACGCCCAATAAAAAGGCCAGCTAAGAAGCTGGCCGAAGATAAGGAAAGAACGAAAGTGCCTGAAAAATTCGTTAATTCGAGGGATTCTTCCCCCATACTGCGGCGGAGGTACTACCCGGCTCCTCCGCCATGGGGGATACTGCTTGAATCCACAATTTCATAGTAGGGCTTTCGTGCTCTCAGGTCTGTTGGTGATGTGTGATGCCGTGTTACCGAGTGTATTGTCGGGTTAAACCTTTTCCGCCACCTCCGGCATTGTCTCCGTAAACCGCCGAGTCTCATATGCATCCACCAATCCTTGAACCGCTGCCTGTTCAACCTCCGGGACTGAGGGCGTGCCGCTTTGCGCATCGGACTTGCACAACACCATGCCCGCTTCCACGGAGATGTACCCCACGGTGGTTTTCAGGGCTTTGTGGTTGATGCCGTCGAACACTCGTCGGTACGTCGTGGTGGTGCAGTTCTCGCTCCGGGGGAAATAGGCCACGATGGCGTACTGGTTGTCGCCCACCCGGCACAAAGCGTCCATCGGGCGTATCAGGTGGCTCAGGCGGCGGGCTATACCAATGGCCAGCTCACTCATTACTGACGGCGGGTGTTTGCGCTTGAGTTCCTGCCAGTTGCGGATGCCGCACAACACATAGGCCGTTGAGCCATTGCGGGATTCTGCATGACGCAAGGTTTTGGCCAGGCGTTCGCGGGCGTACTTGTTGTTGCACAGACCGGTTTCCAGGTCGATGATATTGGTGGCTTCCAGCTCGCGATTATTCTCGATCAGCAGGGAGTTGGCGCGCAACAGGGTATTCTGCCGGTCCGCCAGGCGATCTGCGGCAAACACCCGGGGAATCAGCTGCTTGGTCATGTCCGATTTGTAGATGAAGTCGTCCACGCCCCGGTCAAATGCTTCGGACAGGGCTTCAACACTTTCACGGGCGGTGAGCAGGATCACGTAGGTATAGTGGTTATTCTGCTCGTCTTGCTGGCGAACCTGGTCCGTTAGCTCCAGGCCATCCATTTCCGGCATCAGCCAGTCCGCAATCAGCACGCTGACTTGACGTTGTTCCATCAGTTCAAGTGCATCTGGTGCGTTGTTGGCGATACGTACGTCGCGATATCCGGCATTTCGCAACGTGCGTCCAACCACCATACTGCTGAACTTTGCGTCGTCTACTACGAGGATGGGGAGGTCCAGGTTTGGCATTGTCGTCTACTTCTTATCAGTCCATTGTCAGGTGCGGTAAAGTGCGGGTCTTGCTATGCTCTGCCCTTATTTCTTTGGCCAGCCGGGTACGAAGTATACCCATAACGTTTTGCGGAGAATAACGACCATGCCCTCTTTTGACATTGTTTCCGAAATTGATATGCACGAAGTCACAAACGCCGTGGACCAGGCCAAGAGAGACCTGGGCACCCGCTGGGACTTCAAGAATGTGGAAGCGGATATCGAGCACGATGATAAGGGCATTACCATCAGTGCCGAACAGGAGTTCCAGTTGGAGCAACTGCTGGACATGTTGAGGATGGCCTTCGCCAAACGCAAGATAGACAGTCGTGCGCTGTCCGAGGATGGCGAGAGTAAGGCCGGCAAACTGGTCAAGCAACACCTGCTGCTGAAGCAGGGCATCGAAACCGATATGGCAAAGAAGATCGTCAAGATGATCAAGGATGCCAAGCTCAAAGTGCAGGCCAGTATTCAGGGTGACAAGGTCCGGGTGACGGGCAAAAAGCGGGATGACCTGCAAACCGCAATTGCCATGCTGAAAGAAGCTGAGCTGGATATTCCCCTGCAGTTCAACAACTTCCGCGACTGATCAGGAGGCCGCACCATCCTATCCGGTACCCGCCTGGCGTTGCTCAGGGATACGCTCTACACCTACACCCGCTGGCAGGTCATCGCCCTGTTGTTCCTGGGGTTTTCGGCGGGCCTGCCGTTTTTGCTGGTATTCTCCACGCTGAACGCGCGACTGGCGGATGTGGGCGTGGAAACCGCCACCATCGGCTTCTTCAGTTGGCTGGGTATTACCTATTCCATCAAGGTGTTCTGGGCACCGGTTGTGGACCGCTTGAAGCTGCCGTTGTTGGATCGGTTGCTGGGCAAGCGCCGTAGCTGGATCCTGCTGGCCCAGTCCGGCATTGCCACAGGGCTGTACCTGATGGCCCATGTGGATGCCATCGCCGCCCCGGAAATGATGGCGCTGTGTGGTCTGCTGGTGGCGTTTTCTTCCGCCACCCAGGATGTGGCGATTGACGCCTACCGCATCGAGATCGCCGAAGAGCGGCTGCAGGCTGCTCTGGCGGCTACCTATATTTTCGGGTATCGGCTGGCTCTGCTGGTGGCCGGTGCCGGCGCGTTGTATCTCGCCGAATTCTGGTCCTGGCAGGTGTCCTACGAGGTCATGGCGTTGCTGGTGGGTGTTGGTGCAGTCACGGTGCTGATCGTGCGCGAGCCCAGGGTAAACCACTTCGCCGCGGCCCAGGACATTGCCCACAAGATCGAAGAGGAAGCCAGCAAGCGTGCCCACCTGAATCCCCGGGTGGCCCGACTGGTGGGGTGGTTCTACGCCGCCGTGGCCGGCCCATTCCTCGACTTCTTCCACCGCTATAAAGAGCTGGCCCTGCTGATTCTGCTGATGGTCGCGGTGTACCGCATATCCGACATCGCCATGGGGGTGATGGCCAATCCGTTCTACCTGGATTTCATGGGTTTCTCTAAAACCCAGGTGGCGGATGTGACCAAGATCTTCGGCTTTTTCATGACCATCGCCGGCTCGCTGATTGGCGGTGTCATGGTGGTGCGCTACGGCGTACGCCGCATCCTGTTGCTGGGGGCGGTGATGACCGCAGCCACCAATCTGCTGTTCGTGCTGCTGGCCCAGTACCCGCCCGATATCATCACCCTCGCTGTGGTGGTCAGTGCCGATAACCTGAGCGGCGGCATAGCCAACGTGGCACTCATCGCCTGGCTGTCCAGCATGACCAGTGCCTCGTTCACCGCCACCCAGTACGCCTTGTTCAGCTCGCTGATGACCCTGCCGGGCAAGTTCATCGGTGGCTTCTCCGGCATCGTGGTGGCGGACTTCGGCTACGCCCAGTTCTTCCTGGTCGCGGGTTTCATGGGCGTTCCCGCCATCCTCCTGGCGATCTACATGATCCGCCAGGGTGAGCGTCTGGATGCTTTGGCGCCTCGTAATGAGGAGGCCGAGGGTATTCCTGAGTCCCAGTGAACTTTGGTGGCTGGGGGCTGGCCCAGGGGTGGGGTGCCTTTTCTTCTGGAAAACGAACTCGCTTCGCTCAGACATCGTTATTCCGGCAGAAAAGGTACCCCACCCCTGGACCGATCAGACTAACGGAAGGTTAGGCCATGTCTGAACCAACTAAAGAACAGAAAATCTGGCAGGTTGTGGCTTTAATACCGCCGGGGTCAGTCGCCAGTTATGGTCAGGTAGCGGATATGGCGGGTCTGGGGCGACAGGCAAGGTTTGTGGGCCGTGCATTGGGCAAACTACCGTCGGGTCATTCCATCCCCTGGTACCGGGTCATCCGTAGTTCCGGCCAGATTGCCTTTCCGCAAGGCTCGGAAGCCTACGAAACCCAGGTTTTCCGCTTGCGCGAGGAAGGCGTGGAAGTCCTCAACGGCCGGGTGTCCATGAAACGTTTCCAGTGGCGGCCATAACACCCAGGCTTGGAGTCATGGGGGCCTTCCCTCGAAGTTAAGTCGGTCACGGGGTGGGGGTACCTTTTCTGCAGGAACAAAGGTGTCTGAGCGCAGCGAGTTCTTTTTCCGAAAGAAAAGGTACCCCCACCCCGGGACCAGCCCCCTTCACCAGAGGGCTACCCCAAGGGAAAAGGAAATCAGAGCCGCAAAGCCCCATCCACCTCGATCATCCGGCCGGACATGTAGTCATTCTCAAAGATAAACGCCGCAGCCGAGGCAATTTCCTCCGGCTTGCCCATGCGCTTGAGCGGGATACCGGCGGTCATTTTCTCCAGGGCTTCCGGCTTCATGGACGCGGTCATCTCGGTCTCGATGAAACCCGGGGCAATGCCCATGCAACGAATGCCATAGCGGGCCAGCTCTTTCGCCCAAACCGGAACCAGCGCAGACACGCCGGCCTTGGCGGCGGAGTAGTTGCTCTGACCCATATTGCCGGCACGGGAAATGGAAGCGATATTGATGATCGCGCCCTGATCGCCGTTCTTGATCATTTGGGTTGCCGCTTCACGGCCACACAGGAAGACGCCCGTCAGGTTCACATCGATAACCGCCTGCCACTGGGACAGCTCCATACGCTTGGTGATTTCACCGTCTTTGGCTTTGACCATCAGGCCATCGCGGAGGATTCCAGCGTTGTTGATCAGGCCGTTCAGCTGACCAAAGTCAGAGACGATGGTCTCGAAAGTCTTCTCCACCTCGTCTTCTTTGGCGACGTTGCACACATAGCTTTTCGCCTCGCCACCGGCAGCTTTGCAGGCTGCAGCGGCTTCTTCCAGTTTCTCCGGCATCAGGTCGATCAGCGCAAGTTTGGCGCCTTTGGCTGCCAGGTATTCGGCCATGGCGCGGCCAAGGCCCTGGCCACCGCCAGTAATTGCAATCACGGAATCTTGAAGTTTCATGTTTTGCCCTAACTAAGTTCTACAGTGGTTTACGTTTTCTGTGCGTCCGATTGGTTCTTATTGGTGCGCGGAGTATATCAGAGAGTGTTTTGGCTGGTGGTCGGATACTGAGGAGGCCCTTTTGTCCGTGTTTCTGTTTCTTTTTATCGTCATGCCCATTGCCGAGATGGCGGTGCTGATCAAGGTCGGCGGCATGATCGGCGTGTTGAATACCATAGGGCTGGTCCTGCTGACAGCGGTGGTGGGTGCCTGGTTGTTGCGTCAGCAGGGGTTGGCGACGTTATTGCGGGCGAACCAGCGGCTGAACAGCGGTGAACTGCCGGCAAAGGAAGTGGCTGAGGGGCTGGTGCTGGCGGTGGGTGGTGCGCTGCTGCTGACCCCGGGCTTTATTACTGACACGATCGGGTTTCTCTGCCTGATTCCCGGTACCCGGCACTGGTTTGTCGCGCAGGTTCTGAAACGGCTGGTGGTGTCCGGTCAGACCCGCAGTTTTCATTTCCAGGCCGGTGGTGGGCAGGGGCCGTTCGGCAACCGTGAAAACCCTTTTGGTCAGCAACGTCCGTTCGATCGTGATGCCAATGGTGACATCATCGACGGTAAATACCGGGACGAAACCGAACGGGATCACGACCGCATCGAAAAAAAGTAAAAAAATTTCTATCGCGGGTGTTGAAAATACCTACCGGCTACCCCAAATAGAAGACACAAGTTCGCTGCGGGCTGATATCCACTGTAAAACAGGCGGTTATCAAGCCGGGCAATTTGTCGGATTACGCTTTGCTAATCCGACCTACAACAGCAAATGTCATTGCCACACTAATCTGACTATTGGAGAAACCGAGCAATGAAAATTCGTCCGCTACACGATCGTGTTGTCGTGCGCCGTAAGGAAGAAGAAGAGAAAACCGCAGGTGGCATCGTGCTGCCGGGTAATGCCAAAGAGAAACCCTCCCAGGGTGAGGTGATTGCCGTTGGTAATGGCCGGGTACTCGATAATGGCGAAACCCGTGCTCTGGCGGTCAATGTAGGTGACACCGTGGTTTTCGGTCAGTACGCCGGTAATACCGTAAAGGTTGACGGTGAAGAGCTCCTGATCATGAGCGAGAACGACATCTACGGCGTGCTTGAGTGATCGCGGAAGCGACCGGCACGAACTCTCATTATTCCGATTGACTCAACAACTTCGGTTTAACGAACAGGAATAGAAGACATGGCAGCAAAAGACGTTAGATTCGGCGACAGCGCCCGCAAGCGCATGGTTGAAGGCGTTAATATCCTGGCGGACGCGGTCAAGGTAACCCTGGGTCCGAAAGGCCGTAACGTGGTTCTGGAAAAATCCTTTGGCGCGCCGACCGTCACCAAAGATGGTGTGTCCGTAGCCAAGGAAATCGAGCTGAAAGACAAGTTCGAGAACATGGGCGCCCAGATGGTCAAGGAAGTTGCTTCCCAGACCAATGACAACGCCGGTGACGGTACCACCACTGCAACCGTTCTGGCTCAGGCCATTGTACGTGAAGGTATCAAGGCAGTCTCCGCGGGCATGAACCCGATGGATCTGAAGCGTGGCATCGACAAGGCTACTATCGCTGCCGTTCAGGCGATTCGTGATCTGGCCAAGCCGTGCGATGACAACCGCAACATTGCCCAGGTAGGCACCATCTCTGCCAACGGCGACGAAAGCATCGGCAAGATCATCGCCGACGCCATGGAGCGCGTGGGCAAAGAAGGCGTTATCACCGTTGAGGAAGGCCGTGGCCTGGAAGACGAGCTGGACGTGGTTGAAGGTATGCAGTTCGATCGCGGCTACCTGTCCCCGTACTTCATCAACAACCAGGACAACATGTCCGTAGAGCTGGAAGACCCATACATCCTGCTGGTTGACAAGAAAGTTTCCAACATCCGTGAACTGCTTCCGGTACTGGAAGCCGTTGCCAAAGCTGGCAAGCCGCTGATGATCATCGCCGAGGACATCGAAGGCGAAGCGCTGGCTACCCTGGTAGTCAACAACATGCGCGGTATCGTCAAGGTTGCCGCTGTGAAGGCACCTGGCTTCGGTGATCGTCGTAAGGAAATGCTGCAGGACATCGCCATTCTGACTGGCGGTACTGTGATTTCCGAAGAAGTGGGTCTGACTCTGGAGAACACCACTCTGGACGACCTGGGTACTGCCAAGCGCATGAACATCACCAAGGAAAACACCACGGTGATCAACGGTGCCGGCGCTGAGGCCGACATTGAAGCTCGCGTTGAGCAGATCCGCAAGCAGATCGAAGACAGCTCTTCTGATTACGATAAGGAGAAGCTGCAGGAGCGCGTGGCCAAGCTGGCTGGCGGTGTTGCCGTGGTCAAGATTGGCGCTGGCTCTGAAGTCGAAATGAAAGAGAAGAAGGCTCGCGTTGAAGACGCACTGCACTCAACCCGCGCTGCGGTCGAAGAGGGTGTTGTTGCCGGTGGTGGTGTGACCCTGATCCGTGCGATTGCCGCACTGGATAAAGTAGACGCCATCAACGAAGAGCAGAAGGCTGGTGTCAACATCCTGCGTCGCGCGATGGAAGCGCCGCTGCGTCAGATCGTGCAGAACGCCGGTGGCGAGCCATCCGTTGTCGTCAACAACATCCGTTCGGGCGAAGGCAGCTACGGCTATAACGCCGCTACGGAAGAGTATGGCGATATGCTGGAAATGGGTATCCTGGATCCTGCCAAGGTGACCCGCTCCGCGCTGCAGGCTGCGGCTTCCGTTGCTTCCCTGATCATCACTACCGAAGCCATGGTAGCGGATGAGCCGGAAGACGAGAAAGCCGGCGGCGGTATGCCGGATATGGGTGGCATGGGCGGAATGGGAGGCATGGGCGGCATGATGTAAGCCCCC
>NZ_KE007306.1:76812-229313 GCF_000397065.2 Marinobacter lipolyticus SM19 | reverse complement strand
GGGGGGGGGGGTTTTTTCGTTAAAAATCTTCGCCTTTATTCATTTGTATCATGACCCGTCATATTCCCTTTGCTAGACTCGGCAACCGGTCCATCGTTAACGTGTCGCTGAATGACTGAATCCACATCCAAATCTTTTATTCGCCTCGGCAAAGTCCTGTTGCTTTTGCTGATCGGTCTGCTTGTCTACGTGGTGGCATTGGTTATTTGGGTTCCCGCCGGGTGGATCTGGCATCAGGCATCGCCCCACATCAGCCTGCCTCCCCAGGTGCAGGTGCAACGCGTTTCCGGGACGGTCTGGCAGGGTGCTGCAGCTGTGGTGGTTGCGGGCTATCCGGTTCGCGCCGGTTGGGAGCTCGGCTGGCCGTCGGTGTCCTCGCTGCAATGGCCCGTATCGATCTCGATTGCCTCATCTCAATCTGAGCTGAACGGGGAAGTTACCATTGGCTGGCCGGGGTCCATGCTGCTGGATGCGCGGGGCCTTATTGCTGTGTCGGAATTCGAGGACCTGATCCGCCAGAGTGGCGGTGCGATGATCGAAGGGGACGTCATCATTGACCGCTTGCAGGTATCCTGGGAAGACAATCGTCTGGCTGATGCCCGCGGGTATGGCCGATGGGGCGGCGGGCCGGTAACCTGGCCGATGGGGAACCAGACTGGCCAAGCCAATTTTCCACCGATGGAAGCGGATCTCGATACCACTGGCAACGGCATAGCCCTGACCGTGCAGGAGCAGGGGGGGCAGGGGCCTGCCGCTGACGCCAATATACAGTGGAACGGAACCATGGAGTTGCGCGTGTACAAGCGCATGGTGGATCTGGCGGATCAGCCATGGTCGGGTTCAGCCCAGCCTGATGATGTGATATTCCGTGTCCGGCAGCCTTTGCTGCCCGGAGGGTTCTGATGGCGGCAATTTCATTTGAGCGGCAGGCACGTGTCGCCAGGTTGCTGGCCAACCTGGTTCTATTGGCTCTGGTGGTGTATCTCGGTATGACGCTGGCTCGGGTCACCTGGCTGGTCCTGTGGAACGAACAGCCGGTGGTCGCAACGGCCGGAGTTGACGGCGTGGGTCGCAATGGTCGTTCATCGTCCCTGAATGCGCCGGTGTCCAGTTATGAATTGTTCGGGAGGCCCCAGGGCGATAGTCGTGTGGCTGAAGTGATTCGTCGTTCAGCGCCGGAAACCGGCCTGAAATTACGTCTGGAAGGCGTGATGCTGGCGGAGCGCCCGGAAGATTCAGGTGCTATAGTTGCTGGAAGTAACGGAGAAACAGAACACTATCGTGTGGGGGATGCGCTTCCGGGTAACGCTGAATTGGCAGAAGTGGAAGCCGGGCGAATCCTGATCCGCCGAAATGGCCGGTATGAGTCGTTGGCCTTCGAAGAACAGAGCGGTGGTGATTCGCTGGTTGCGGAGGAACCACTGGAACCGGCAGAATCGTCCCCCGACGAGTTTATTGCCAACGCACGAGATCAGCTGGACAGCCAGGGCGCGGCGGCGTTGGCTGCCTATGGGCTGTCGCCAGCAGACGATTCCGGCGCTGGAGGCTATGTGTATGACGGTTCCAGTGCCATGCTCAATGCCGTCAACCTGCGAGCCGGCGACGTGATAACTGCCATCAACGGACAGCGCCTGGGTGATATCGAGCAGGACAAAGCGTTGTTGGAAAGCTGGCGCACGGAGTCCCAGCTGGAAATTGAAATTGAACGGGACGGTTCCACCCTGACCGTAAGCTATGCCATACCCGAGCAGTGGCGCTGATCGGGTTCATCGATAACAGGACGAAATCGCCAGATGTATAATCATAAGACGAATCTGTTTCGGGCCATCCTACTGGTCCTCCTGATGCCTCTGATGTCTCTTGCCTATGGACAGGAAGAGACTTGGCGACTGAACCTCAAAGACGCGGATATCCGGGCGTTTGTCACCCAGGTGGCAGACATCACAGGCTACAGTTTTGTGGTGGATCCCAGGGTCAAGGGCAAGGTGACGGTGTTGTCCAGTGCGCCCATGAACAAGGACGAAATCTACGACCTGTTCCTGGCGGTACTTCAGGTTCATGGCTTTACCGCCATCCCGGGGGAAGAGGTGATCAAGGTGGTCCAGCAGGTGGACGCCAAGCAGTCGGCCGAGTCCCTTGACCGCTTTACGGAAACGCCCTCCGAACAGCTGATTACCCGAGTCATTCAGATTGATAACGCCAACGCCCTGGAACTGGTGCCCATCCTGCGCCCCCTGGTCGCAAAATACGGTCACCTGGCGGGCGTGGCGGCTGCCAATGCCCTGATTGTCAGTGACCACTCCGCAAACATCCGCCGTATCGAACAGATTGTCCGGGAGCTCGATAGCCCGTCCAAGTACGAAGTGGAAGTGATCCAGTTGGAAGAAGCCTGGGTGGGTGACCTGGTCGAGCTGCTCCAGGAACTGGCGCCCGATGAATTGGGCCAGGCCGGCGGTGAGCGCGCCGCCCGTAAGTACAGTGTGACCGCTGACGAACGTAGCAACCGTCTCATCCTCCGCGGAGACGAAACCTTCCGCGACAAGATGCGGGGCCTGATTCGCAAGCTTGACCAGCCGTCCGCCAGTGGCGGCACCACGAAAGTTATACGTTTGAGGCATGCTGATGCGAAAAGCCTGAGCGAGCTGCTCAAGGGCGTTATGGGCGAGCTTGCTCAGGAGGCGTCCGGCAACGGTTCCGGGTCCTCCAAATCGGGCAGTGGTCGCAATACCAGTTTTTCCGTATTTGCCGATGAGGGGCTGAACGCCCTGGTCGTCAGGGGTGAACCTTCCATGATGCAGGAAGCGGAGCAGATTGTGGCGCAGCTGGATGTCCGCCGTGCCCAGGTCTTGATTGAGGCGGCCATTGTTGAAATCAGTGACGAGCTGGGGCAGGACCTTGGCGTTCAGGTTGCCGTGGGGGATGAGTCTGGCGAGTCGACACCGATTGCCGGCACCAATTTTGGCAACGTGGGCCGCAGCCTGGGCGATGTGCTGGGCGCAATCATTAACGAATCTATCATCGCGCCGGCCACTGGCGGTATCACCGTGGGAGCGGGCCAGCGCGACGAGGATGGTTTAAGCTGGGGGGTGCTGCTGCAGGCACTGTCTACTTCCGCGGCGGCGAACCTGTTGTCTACGCCCAGTATCATCACTCTGGACAATCAGGAATCCGAGATTATTGTCGGCCAGAATGTGCCATTCCGTACGGGCCAATCCACCGTCACCGGTGATGGCACCACGAATCCCTTCACTACCATTGAACGCCGGGATATCGGTTTGACCCTGAAAGTCACGCCGACCATCAGTGCCGACGGTCTGGTGCGTCTGGTGGTAGAGCAGACCACCGAGAATATTGCGGAAAGTGTCGAGGACGCCTCGGATATTGTGACCAGCAAGCGTGAGATCAAAACCACGGTGCTGGCGGATGATGGCGAAACCATCGTGCTCGGTGGCCTGATGAAAGATGATCTGTTGATCAACCGTAGCAAAGTGCCCCTGCTGGGTGATATCCCGCTGCTTGGCCGATTGTTTTCCTCGGAGTCTGAGCGCCGTATCAAGCGCAACCTGCTGGTGTTCCTGCGCCCGAAGATTCTGTTGGACAAGGCTGATTCGGTTGCTATGACGTCCGAGAAGTATAACGGCTTGTGGGAAGTGAACCTGGGTGTGCGAGAGAAGCTGGGTTTACCTGAAGCTGGGCAGCAGCCTGAGATTGACACCCTGTTCAACCCCGGCCCGGATCGTATCCGGTAACCGGCTCAGGCTGGCAGTGGCGGCATTGGGCAATCCAGCTGATCCGCCACCAGCCTCATCATTTCATATTCCGTCACATCCACCCTGCCATCGTGGGTCAAACAGTGGCCAGCGGCATCGATGATAGCCGGCTTAAGCAGGGGTGAGAGCTGGTTCAGGGTTGTCAGCGCCTGCTGGAGTTCTTTCAGCGATACCCTTGCTTGCAAGGTTCCCGTCTCATTTTGGCTGGCAAAGCCGGCCATGGCTTCCTGATACAGGTTTTCCGCTTCGTCCCCGATCCTGGCGCCAGCTCTGGCATGCAGGCTTATAAGGCACTTCAGGGCCGGCAGCACGGCTTTATAACTGCGGTACCGTACTGGTACCACCTGTGCAGACTCAGGCATCAGATGGCGCTTGAGGAAGCTGCTCATGGCAAGTTCAAACAGGGTGACTTTCCGGTCGGCGCCAATCAGCTGCCGCACGGCAGCATGAAGCCCGTCCCGTTCTTCCGGATCGAGCTTACGTAATGCCGGCATGGCCAGTTCCAACGCAGGGAAATGGATAGCTGCCCCCAGACTGTCGAGGGCGGGAAGGAGTTTGTCCAGTATGTCCCGTTGGGGGCTGAGAAGCGGGTGCCGGGTAATCTGCGCCAGTACGTCGTCCTGCTCGTGACGGGGCAGGGCGTGAATCAGCAGGGCGTAGCAAAGCTGCACAGCTCCAGCGCGAGTGTAGAGCAGATTGCGGAAAGTTTGGGGAATCTGAGCCAGCAGGGCGATGGCATAGTCCTCGCCGCCGCGGGTCAAGGTGCCCACGCTGCCGGAGAATCCGGCTGACTGTTTCCCGGAGCTCAGTTGCATGCCAGCGAAGCCGGAGGTGTTGGCTGTGTGGGGTGTTTTCTGGCCGTGGGACAGGTCTGTTGATGGTTCGGTATCCCTGAATCGGCTGCGCAGGCGCGCCAGCATGCCGGGCTGGATGGCCTGTATTCGGTCTTCCACCGGTGGGTGCGATGCCAGCAGAGACGACAGTTTCATGCGGGCGCTCTCACCGAAACACATGTGGTTCATATCGCTGGCGTGACTGGTGGTGTCCAGGTACCCACCTTTCAGACCGATCTTGAACAGCGCGCCGGCAATGCCTTCCGGATTACGGGTAAACTGGACCGCGGAGGCGTCCGCGAGGGTTTCCCGCTGCCGGGAAACCGCAGCCTGGATCAACCGCCCGAAGAATACCCCGATGTAACCGATCACCAGCAGGGCAAGGCCGATCAGACCAATAGCGGCCTGGCCGCGACCATCCCGGGACCTTGAGGAGTAGGTTGAGCGGTGGAACGAAGCGCGGACCAGAAAGCCACCGATTTGTCCTAACATCAGGATGCCCGCCAGTATGGCTATCAGTCTAACGTTCAGTCGCATGTCGCCGTTGAGAATGTGGCTGAACTCGTGTCCCACCACACCCTGGAGTTCATCCCGTGTGAGCTGGGTCAACGCTCCGTGGGTTACGACCATTACCGCCTCGCCCGGTGTGTAGCCGGCGACGAAGGCATTAATGCCCGTCTCATGATCCATGACGTATAACCGGGGTACGTTAACCCCGCTGGCGATGGACATCTCCTCGACAATGTTACGCAATTTGCGCTCACCGGCATCCCTGGTGTCCGGATCAATTTCGCGAGCGCCGACCATTTTGGCCACGCGTTCGCCACCACCGGCCAGATCCACCCATCGTACCAGTGAACCCAGGATGATCAGGATGACCACGGTGCCGGCCGTCATGGCGCCATGACGGCTGAGTAACCAATGCTGGAAAGCCAGTCCGGATGACTCGCTGCGGGTGACAACGTAACCCACAAGGCAGACCGCCAGGGTAATCAGAACCACGGCGACGAGGAACAGGACAACAAGCAGGGTCGTATTGCGCCGGGCACTGGCCTGGCGCTGGAAAAAACCGGGGTGAGCCATGGGCAGCGGCCTCAGAAGGCCACTTTAGGTGCCTGGCGGGCTTCGGGCGACTCGAGTTCAAGCTGGGCAGTTGGCTTGAAGGCGAACAGTCCAGCAATCACATTATTGGGGAACTGTTCCCGGAAGATGTTGTAACCCATCACACCGTCATTGTAGGCCTGGCGGGCAAACGCCACGCGATTTTCCGTACTGGACAGTTCTTCCATCAATTGCTGGACGGTTTCGTTGGCTTTTAGCTCTGGGTAGTTCTCGGAGACAGCGTAAAAGTTGGCCAGGGCTTTGGTCAGCAGGTTCTCCGCCGACCCCAAGCGCTGCATTCTGGTACTTTCGCCGGGGTCGCTGGCGGCGTCTTTCTGGGCGCTGACCGCATTGTTTCGGGCTTCCATTACGGCCGTCAGTGTATTGCTCTCGTGTGCCATGTAGGCCTTGGTGGACTCCACCAGGTTGGGGATCAGGTCATGTCGACGCTGAAGCTGGACATCAATCTGGGCGAACCCGTTTTTGAACTGGTTGCGAAGGGATACCAGCTGGTTATAGATGTACACCAGATAGAATACAGCAATCGCAATAACGATTAATCCAATGATGGTGGTTCCCATGGTAACTCCTTGAAACGGGTGGGGGCAGTTCGGACCTCAGGGTCTGGTGGTCAGACGTTATTTTCAACTATTTTCTGGTGAAAGCCAGCCACGAAGGTCTCAAAATCGTCAGGTAGCAGCGGTTTGCTGAAGAAATATCCCTGTGCGAGCTTGCAGCCGCGCTGGGTCAGGTAGTATTCCTGTTCGGCCGTTTCGACCCCTTCTGCCACAACCGACAGGTTCAGGCTCCGGCCCAGGTCAATGATGGTGTTGGCGATGCGGGTGTCGTCTTCGTTTACCAACAGATCCCGGATGAATTGTTTGTCGATTTTCAGATGCTGCACGGGCATGCGTTTGAGGTAGGTCAGTGAGGAGTAGCCGGTGCCGAAGTCGTCCACCGCGATGCTGATGCCTGCCTGGTGGAGTCGGTGCAATTTCTCAACCGCGTCTTCAAGGTTGGTCATGAAGCTGGTTTCCGTGACCTCAAGTTCCAGGCGGTTCGCTGGAACGCTGTGTCGTTCCAGCGTATCGAGGATATCGTCAACAATGGTATCCCGGCGTAATTGCACGGCTGAAAGGTTGATGGCAATGCGTAGTGGCATACCATCAGCCGCCCACTGAGCGGCTTGCCAGCATGCCTGGTCCAGAACCCACTGGCCTATCTCGACGATGCTGCCGTTAACCTCGGCAACAGGAATAAAATCATCCGGTGGTACCAATCCCCTGACCGGGTGCTCCCAGCGAATCAGGGCTTCAGCACCAATGACCCGTCGGTTTTCCAGATTAATCTGTGGTTGGTACACCAGATGAAATTCGCGGTTAGCCTGGGCTTTTGAAAGATCTTTCTCCAGCTGTTTTCGCTCACGGATCTCCTGGTCAATGCTGGCGACGTAGAACTGGAACCGACTGTTGCCACCCTGTTTCGCCAGTGCCATGGTCTGTTCGGCGCATTGCAGCAGGCGATCGGCCATGGCGGCATCATGGGGGAACATGGCAATGCCCAGGGTTGCGGACATGGTGACGGTCTGATTATCAAAGTTCATCGGTTGATTGATGCAGTCCAGAACCTGTTCGGCCGTGTCCGCAGCCTGGTATCCATCCCGCAGGCCTTTCTCGACGATCACAAACTGGTCACTGCCCAGGCGTGCGATTGTAAACCGATGGCTACCGAGCTGCTGCATCAAGCGATCCGCGATGGTCTGAAGGATAAGATCCCCGGTGCTGAATCCGCATTGTTCATTGATGGACTTGAAGTCATCAATACCGCAGACCATCAGGGACAGTGAGTTTTTCCTGGTCTTTGATTCTTCGATGTCAGCCTTCAGCAAATCCATGAATGTTTCGCGGCTCGGCAGACCAGTCAGCTGGTCGTAATGCGATAACCGGTTAACACGATCTTCCGCTTCACGATGTCGCTTCTGGGTGTCGCCAATGGAAACCAGCAGGTTATTGGTGGCGTTGACCCAAAGGCCAAGCTCATCGGTTTGATGGCCCAGGGGAAGTTCCACCAAGCGGTCATCCGGGTGTTCGGGGTTGACCTGTTTCACAGAGTGGACGATTCGTAGCAGTGGTCGTGTCAGTAACAGGTGAAAAACCACAAACAGCGCCATGCCCAGAATAACGGCCGTGGCGATACCGGAGATGAATGTGACGGCGGCGCGTTCAAGCCATGTCCGTGCTGCATGGGCGGTGTCGTATTGAATCTCCAGGTATCCGTAAACGGTATCCGGATTACTGGGGCGTGACAGTCTTTGCCGGTATGCCCTTTCCGGGTTAAATATGACATCGGTCATTGGCCGGAACAGATTCTGTTGCAGTGGCCGGTTGCCGGACCCCAGTGGCTCTCCGTCGGGGTGTGTAATGCTGGCGTAGTGAACGGCTTCCTGCTCGAAGAGGCCATCCACGACTTGTTGGGCCAGCTCTGAGTCGATACTGAAAACGGCCTGTGTAGCTGCATCGTGAACCAGGGCGATGGTTTGAATCGCGTGATCGTCGAGGGAGCGGGACACGCGGTTGACATCCAGGGCGACCTGAATGGCGCTGATAATGATGCCGCTGACCAATGCGACACCCAGAACCCATCGCAGTACGCGGTGACTCAGGTGGTGTTCTACCTCAAAGTTTTTTTGCATGAAAGCTCGTTATCATCCGTTATGCCAGGATCAACTCCAGTTTCCTGCCGGGAGGCCGGAATGACTGCGGTTTATTGTTGTTCAGTATGGTTCATTATTGTGCAGCTGCCTCCAGTATCGGCGATTCTTTCAAAGTTTTCAGGGTGCCGGTGTATCAATTTGTAAGGTTTTTGTAGAACTTAAACGAAAAACGCCCGCTGATGAGCGGGCGCTTTTCTGTGCAGAGCAGTGCCTGCATGATTTCGGAGCTGTATTACGCGAGGTTTTCGTTAACGAAATCCCAGTTTACCAGCTTCCAGAATGCTTCCAGATAGTTCGGACGGGAGTTGCGGTAATCGATGTAGTACGCGTGCTCCCAGACGTCAACTGTCAGAACCGGCTTGTCGGCACCGGTCAGCGGTGTTTCCGCATTGCTGGTGTTGACGATGGCAACGCTGCCGTCGGCTTTCTTCACCAGCCAGGTCCAGCCAGAACCGAAGTTGTTGGCCGCCTTGTCATTGAACTCTTTCTTGAAGTCTTCGAAGGAGCCAAACGCCTTATTGATGGCATCAGCAGCAGGACCTGTCGGCTCGCCACCACCATTCGGGCTCAGGCAGTGCCAGTAGAAAGTGTGGTTCCACACTTGAGCGGCGTTGTTGAACAGCGGTCCGCTGGCACTCTTGATGATGTCTTCAAGCGACTTGTTGGCGTTGTCCGTACCTTCAACCAGGCCGTTCAGCTTGGTTACGTAGGTGTTGTGGTGCTTGCCATAATGGTATTCGAGTGTTTCCTGAGAGATGTGTGGTTCGAGTGCGTTCTTTTCGTACGGTAGTGCGGGAAGTTCAAATGCCATGAGGTCGTTCTCCCTGATTCTCTCTGTTTATGTGAATGACGCTTATGTGAATATAGGGCTGCTTTGAGTTATATCAACCCTTTGGTGTTAAAGAACTTTTAAACTCGGGGCTGCCGGGCAGGAACTGTGCGCAGTTCTTGACCCGCCATACCAGTTCTTCGTAACTGTCCGCCAGAATGTTGACGTGTCCAAGCTTCCGGCCCGGACGTTCACCTTTATTATAGAGGTGAACATGAGCGTAAGGCAGTTCCAGGATACGTTCAATGTCGCCATGCTCACCGATGATGTTGATCATGCAGCTCACGCCCCGGGGCGCAACGTTGCCCAGCGGATGCCCACTGACCGCCCGGATATGGTTTTCGAACTGGCTGGTCATGGCGCCTTCGATGGTCCAGTGGCCGGAATTATGCACTCTCGGAGCCATTTCGTTGGCAACCAGGCCGTTGGCAGTTTCAAACAGTTCCAGGGTCAGTACGCCGACGTAGTCCAGTTCGTTCAGTAGTGCTTTGATATAGCGTTCGGCGTCATCCTGAATGTGTTTGTCCAGGCCCGGTGCCGGGGCGATGGAGTAGCGCAGGATGCCTTCGTGATGGGTGTTCTCGGCAATGGGGTAGAAGGCAAGCTCTCCGTCTTCACCACGCACGGCGATGATGGAGACTTCCCGCTGAAAGTCGACAAATTTTTCCACGATCAGGCGGGGATGACCGATGGCCTCCCAGGCAGCTGCGGCTTCTTCCGGGCTTGTGAGTACCGCCTGGCCTTTGCCGTCATACCCTTCGGTATTGGATTTGGCGACGACGGGGCAGCCGAGTTCTTCAGCGGCGGCTTGCAGGGATTCGGCGCTGTCTGCGATTTTCCATTCCGGCGTGGGTATGCCCAGTTGACCGAAGAGTGTTTTCTCGGCTTCGCGATTCTGGCAAACCTGGAGTGCGCGGGGGCAGGGGTGTACCGGCTTGTGGGCGGCGATTTTTTCGGCCACTTCAACGGGTAGGTGTTCAAATTCGTAGGTGACCCGGTCGACGCGGGAGAGGAAGTCATCCAGGTACTCGCCTTCGCGGTCGATGATGACTTCGCCCAGTCCGGCGCTGGGGCTGCCGGACATGTCGTAGAATACAAACGTCTTGGCCAGTGGGTAACCGGCCAGGGCCAGCATGCGTCCCAGTTGACCGGCGCCTAATACACCAATTCTCATCTGTGTTCTCCTGGCATCATTTGGCCATTTGTCTTGGTGGCGGAGCGGGGTGGGGAGGTCTTTATAAAAAAACTCCGCTTTAACTCGCTTTGCTCAGACAGGCGGTGTTTTTTTATAAAGACCTCCCCACCCCGCTCAACTAACTTTTGAGTCCGTTGGTCGGGGGTGTTGGATTAGCCGCAGGCGTAATCCGACACGATACTTCGATTCACTGCTCCTGGGGATCGGGATTATCCAGGACCGACTGTGTCTGATTCTTGCGGAATTCATCGACGGCTTTGCGTACGTCATCATTAAACGTGCCGACAATCTGCGCCGCCAGCAGGCCTGCATTGGTGGCGCCTGCCTTGCCTATTGCCAGTGTACCAACGGCAATGCCGCCCGGCATCTGGACAATCGACAACAGAGAATCCAGGCCGTTGAGGGCTTTGGACTGAACTGGAACCCCAAGTACCGGCAGTGAGGTCTGGGAAGCAACCATGCCGGGCAGGTGAGCCGCGCCGCCGGCGCCGGCGATGATGACCTTCAGGCCGCGCTCGGACGCTGTCTTGGCGTAGTCGAACAACAGATCCGGTGTGCGATGGGCCGAGACCACGCGGGTTTCATAGGCCACGCCGAGCTTGTCGAGCATGTTGGCAGCGTGTTCCATGGTGGGCCAGTCCGATTTGGAGCCCATGATGAGACCTACAAGCGGCTGCATATGCAACAGTCCTGTGTATGTTGGAAAGCCGGCCATTGTATGTTTTGACCAATTACCATGCAAACCAAGCTTTGTTTATGGGCATTCATTTTAATGAATCCGTCAGTGCGGGTATTATCAGGCCTTATTATTCGAACCGTCCATTTTCCGGGAGTTGTAATGGAACCAATCCGTCCAGATGACGATGAACTGAGAGCTGAATCCCCCTTTGGCAGTGCATCGGGAAAGTCAGAGCCTGCCAGGAAACCGAAAGCGTCCGGCAGCAGCGGGCCAAGTGGCGGCAAGGGGGGCGCGCGCGTCCCCAAGACTCGGAAGTCGAACGGGGGCGGGAACAGCGGTGGCAGTCGGGCCGGATTGTGGCTGGCGCTGGTCTTGTTGGCGGTGGTTGCCGGGGGTGGCTGGTTCAGTCAGGCGCAGCAGATTGACGCCCTGGAGAGCCAGCTGGAGGAGGCGGATTACTGGGTCCGGCAGAGCAAGCTGGCGTTGGCGCGGTTTGAGGGGGACCTTTCCGAAACCGGTGAGAACCTTGAGGAGAAGGGGCAGTCCTTTGAGCAGACCCTGGCGGATCAGGAAGAGCGTCTCGATGCTGCCGACAGTGAAATCCGCAAGCTTTGGGCCATTGCCAATGAGCGCAACAAGCAACGCCTGGATGAACACGATGAACGCCTGGACGCTGTGGCTGCTGAGGTGGAAGACGAGGTAGCTGCCCGCGAGCAGCTGGCGGCGTCTTTGGGCAGTTTGGAGTCGTCACTTTCCAGTGAGCTTGCCGCCCTGCGCAAGGAGCTTGGTCAGCAGATTGTCAGTCTCAAAGAGTCTACAGAGCAGGCTGATAAGCGGCTGACGGAGCTGAATTCTGCCCTGGAGGGTGTGGATCAGTTGGTGGATCGTCGTATACAGCGGTTTGAGCGTGAGCAAAAGCTGGGTATCGATGGCCTGGAAGGGCGCATTGGAGCCCTGGAAAACGAGATGGAAGCCAGCGCCAATGGCCGCGATGTGAGAGCTATCCGCTCGGAGCTGGGTTCCCTGAAGCGAACGGTCGATTCCATCGATTCCTCCCGCGCTCAACTGACGTCGAGGCTGGTGCGTCTGTCTGAGCAGGTGGATGAGCTGCGGAGCCAGACCTTGCGGTAGCTCTCAGTTCTGCCGTTTTGCTGTTGCTATGATCGGGGCACTCGCAAAGGACGAAGAGTGAATAACAATGAAAACCCGATTACCTATAATGCTTTTGTCAGTGCTGGTACTGGTTTCCGGCTGTACCGTGTATCAGTCCATTGGCAAAAGCGTCGGATCTTTTCTCCACCCGGTGGCCGGGCACGATTTTGTCCATATCGGGAACGATCAGTGGAATCAGGGCAATGCGCTGATCTATTTCTATCGTACCCATTCCCAGTGGGCGGCGGATGAAATCGAGGCCCCCAGCGTCTATATCGATGACACCCACTACTTCAATATCCGCAATGACAGCTTTACCTGGCTGGAAGTCAGCCCTGGCGAGCGACATATTGCGATGCGTCGACCCTTGCTGGGGCTGGAGGGGCTGAATTCCTTCAGCCTCAGCCTGATTGCCGATGCCACCCTGGAGGTGGAATCAGGGCGCATTTACTACCTTCGTTACAACGAACTGTCGGAGCCAGAGCAAGCACACCCGGACCTGGATCCGGAGCATCCATTGGCGCAGGGTGATTTGCAGCTGGTTTCCCGGGCATATGCCATGCGGGCGACGGAGCTGGTGTCCACCCGTTTCCTCAACAGTGACTTGCTGGCCCCGAATCACGCTGCAACGTCTATTGTGGAGACTACCGAGGACGTTAATTACGAACGCCGGATGGTGCTGCTGGAAGAGGAACGGGAGCTTGAAATCGAGCGCCTGAAGGAAGCGGGAAAGTATCACGCTCCGTCCTGGTTCTGGCCCTTTGGGGGTGGTCCCACGGTGCCGCTGGAAAGCGATCGCAAAATTCGCGAGCTCGAACGGGAGTATGCCGCACTGGAAGACGAGCGGCGGCAAAAAGAACGTGAGGAGTCATCCGGGGGCTGGTGGATCTTCTGATGGCTCTGGATTGACCAAGGCGACATAAAATGTGAGCAGTTTCACAATTGTAGAACCCCGGGGGCATTACTACACTTAGGTGAGTTAAATGCATGGGGTGAAGGGATATGTCATTGAAGGATTCGCTGCGGCGCGGTGTGAGCCGGGTTTCCAATGAGCTGGTACCTGCGGCTGTTCGTGCCGCAGGGGAGAAAGTCGAAGAATTCAGGCAGCGCCTGGATCATCTTAATCGCACGTTGGCAGAGCGGGCGCTACCCGGCGATCGCAAGGCGCGGGTCAGCGAGTTGTCACTGCGGAGAAAAGCCAGGGACGCGGGGCAGAAGGATCCGGCTCTCAAGGTTGTCGATGGTAAGAGCAGCCACAAGCGGGCACGGTAACTTCTGATCAAAAAACACCCGTTTTTTAATGGCTTGCCACTTTTTTTGGAAAATTCCCGGAAAATATTTGACACCGCTGAGCAAATGCTTAAAATGCGCGTCTCACTTGGTTGAGACAGCAACGCTGACTTAACAAATCGCGAGAGCGGCAAGTGAACGGTTGATGAAAGTTGGGTGGTTAGCTCAGCTGGGAGAGCATCGCCCTTACAAGGCGAGGGTCACTGGTTCGATCCCAGTACCACCCACCATCTTTCATTCAGCATCACCGGACCACCCCGTCCGGTTTCAGGTTTCACCTTTACGGACCTTAGGGCCGAAAGGCTGAAATTGATGCGGAGCGGTAGTTCAGCTGGTTAGAATACCGGCCTGTCACGCCGGGGGTCGCGGGTTCGAGTCCCGTCCGCTCCGCCATTTTTATTCCCGGGTGGTTAGCTCAGCTGGGAGAGCATCGCCCTTACAAGGCGAGGGTCACTGGTTCGATCCCAGTACCACCCACCATTTTCTCCCCCTTGAATACGCATATGAACCGGGCCTGTTGGCTAGCGGTGTTTTTGCGTGTCTATACGGTTGACTTGTTGGATTACGGCTTCGCCTAATCCAACCTACATCAAGGCCAGCGCTCCGTAGGTCGGATTAGGCCCAAAGGGCCGTAATCCGACACCAGGCATGTTGGCGTTACTTGCCAATCAACGACTGTCCACACACCCGCACAACGTTTCCGTTCACGCCGCTTGAGCCGGGGTTGCAATACCATGCGATCGCCTCAGCCACGTCCACTGGCTGGCCGCCCTGGGACAGGCTGTTCATGCGCCGGCCTGCTTCGCGGATGGTCAGGGGCATGGCCGCTGTCATTTGCGTCTCGATGAAGCCAGGCGCGATAGCGTTGATGGTGATGCCATTCTTCAGCTGTTTCGCCATGGCTTCGACATAGCCGATAACGCCGGACTTGGCGGTGGAGTAGTTGGTCTGGCCGAAGTTGCCAGCGATACCGCTGATGGAGGAGATGCATACGATGCGGCCGTTTTCACGGAGCAGTTCCCGGTGCATCAGTTCCTCGTCGATCAGCTCTTCCGCACTCAGGTTAACGGCGATAGTCATATCCCAGAAGTGTTCCGGCATATTGCCCAGGGTCTTGTCGCGGGTGATACCGGCATTGTGGATCACCAGGTCGATGCCGCCAAAGTGTTCTTCCGCAAAGTCCGCAATCAGTTTTGGTGCGCCGGCATCGGTGATGTCGCAGGCCAGGGCCTTGCCCTTGATGGCGTCAGTGACTTTCTGGAGTTCTTCCATGGCTGGCGGAATATCCAGGCCAATCACCGTTGCGCCGTCACGCGCCAGGGTTTCAGCAATGGAGGCACCGATACCGCGGGAAGCACCAGTCACCAGGGCAACTTTGCCGGACAGAGGGGCCACGGGGTTGGTAGGCGCTGTTTCAGTGCGCTTGCCGATGCGGGCTACCTGGCCAGACACATAGGCCGAGCGGGGTGACAGGAAGAAGCGGATGCTGGAATCCAGCTGCTTGTCTCCACTCGGGGCCATCCATAACAGGTTGGCGGTAGCACCTTTCTTGCCGATTTCCTTGCCAACAGCACGAACAAAGCCTTCCAGTGCCTGCTGTGCGGCTGCCTGGGCTGGTTTGCGGCAGGTGGCTGGGTCCTGGCCAATGACCAGTACGCGGGCATTGCCGCCGAGTTTCTTGATGGTCGGGTGGTAGAAATCATACAGCGCGCGCAGGTCTTCAGGAGACTTCATGCCGGTCGCATCGAATACCAGGGCTGAAAACTTCTCGCTAATTTCACCGTTGATGTCCAGGGGCTGGGCTTTGTTGCCAGCTTTGGCGGAATCCTTCAGAGTATCCTTTCCATCTGCATGTTGTACCTTGGCGGCGCTGGCTCCCAGTACGCTGCCAATGGCGCCGATGGCCTTGGCGCCGGCGGCCGCACCGACCAGGACATTGCCCTCGATGAATGGCTGGTCACTGCGCTTCCAGCGATTGAGGGGCACCGGGGACGGCAGGCCGAGGGATTGGGCGGCCGTTTTACCCACCGGCGTATTGACGATTTTGAGGTAGAGGTCAGACATACGAGCTTCCTTAGTATGTGTTCAGCGGTGGCGACGTAATCGTACGCACCGTGTTCAATGGTTTTCAGTCGTTGTACAGGTTAAGGATTCAGGCGACATTTGGATTGACTCAATGCCCTGACCGGATTGTCAGGCATGCCAATGAGCCAGACCCCGTTAGCGCTAGACTGCTTCGCAATGGATACACTCGTTGTTAATACAGGATCACATCATGGCACAGGCACAAAAAACCGCACAGAAGAAAACCACCTCGACCACCCGCAAGCCAAAGGCCAAGGCGCCGGCCGGTATTCGCCGGGTGGCGATCATCGGTGGTAACCGGGTTCCGTTTGCCCGTTCCAATACCGCCTACAGCAAAATCAGCAACCAGGAACTGCTGACTTCGGCGCTGCGGGGACTGGTGGATCGTTATGGCCTGCAGGGCCAGCGTATGGGTGAAGTGGTTGCCGGTGCGGTGATCAAGCATTCCCGTGATTTCAACCTGACTCGCGAATCCGTGCTCAGCTCCGGCCTGGCACCGGAAACCTCCGCCTACGACATTCAGCAGGCGTGTGGCACGGGGCTGGAGGCTGCCATCCTGGTGGCGAACAAGATTGCTCTTGGGCAGATCGAGTGTGGTATTGCCGGTGGCACTGATACCACCTCCGATGCTCCGATCGGCGTGGGTGAAGGTCTGCGAGAGATTCTTCTCGACCTCAACCGCGCCAAAACCAACAAGGATCGTCTGAAGATTCTGGGTCGCTTCCGCCCGGGCCATCTGGTGCCGGAAATTCCGGAGAACGGCGAGCCTCGCACTGGCATGTCCATGGGCGATCACTGCCAGGTGACGGCCCACGAGTGGAACATTCCCCGCGATGAGCAGGATCAGCTGGCCTTCGAAAGCCACCAGAAGTTGGCCAAGGCCTACGAAGAGGGGTTCTTCGATGACCTGATCACCCCGCTGGCGGGACTCGACAAGGACAACATCCTGCGCCCGGACACCTCGCTGGAGAAGCTGGCGAGCCTCAAACCATGCTTTGACCGGGAAAACGGCACCATGACCGCCGCCAACAGCACCGCGCTGACCGATGGCGCCTCCTGTGTGCTGCTGGCCAGTGAAGAGTGGGCCAAGGCCAATAACCTGGAAGTGCAGGCTTACCTGACCTTCTCTGAAGTGGCGGCCGTGGATTTCGTCGACAAGAAAGAAGGCCTACTGATGGCACCGGCTTACGCCGTGCCGCGGATGCTGGAGAAGGCCGGGCTGACGCTGCAGGATTTCGATTTCTACGAGATCCACGAGGCGTTCGCTGCACAGGTGCTGTCCACCCTGAAAGCATGGGAAGACCCCGCTTTCTGCAAGGACCGTCTGGGCCTGGACAAGCCGCTGGGTAGCATTGATCGCAGCAAGATGAACATCAAGGGCAGTAGCCTGGCAACAGGCCACCCGTTCGCGGCCACCGGTGGTCGTATTGTTGCGACCCTGGCGAAACTGCTGGAGCAAAAGGGCAGTGGCCGTGGTCTGATTTCCATCTGTGCTGCAGGTGGTCAGGGCGTTACTGCGATTCTCGAGCGATAAGCTTCGGGGCTCTTTAGAAAAAAACTGAACTTTCCCTTTGACAGGCGAGGGTGCGGCCCTTATCATGCGCACCTCGTTGATCGGGGGTTCCCCGGTAAACAACCAGTTTGATGCGGGGTGGAGCAGTCTGGTAGCTCGTCGGGCTCATAACCCGAAGGTCGTTGGTTCGAATCCAGCCCCCGCTACCATTATTGAAATAAGGCCAGCTTACGCTGGCCTTATTGCTTTCAAGCGGGGGCTTTTGAGTCGGCACTCTTTTTTGCACTTCGCGCAGAGATGCTGCCGCCGCAGGCGCTCTTTCGCGCCTGCTCCCCGCTACCATTATTGAAAAAAGGCCAGCGTAATGCTGGCCTTTTTCCGTTCAGGCGGTCGGAGGGTGGGGCGGGAGCCAGATACTGACGCACAGGCCGGGCTGACCGTCCTGGCGATCCAGCAGGTCGAGTGCGCCTCCGTGTAACTCGGCAATTCTTCGGGCAATCGCCAGCCCCAGGCCGGCTCCGGAGCCCAGCCGCTGATCCAGTCTGGAAAAGCGCCCAAGGGCCTTGTCACGACTGGCTTCGGGTATCCCTGGTCCCTGGTCACAGACCAGGATCCGGTAACCGTTTTCGAGACGCTGAAGTCGGGTATCTACGCAGGTGCCCGCCGGACTGTACTGGATGGCATTAGCCAGTACGGATCGCATCAGCGTATTGATCAACGCTGCCTGACAACGGATGGTGGCATGTCCGGTTTGATCGTCCAGCGATGGCTCGATCTGCTTTTGCAGGGCCAGCGGGGATACATCGGCGATACTCTGGGTGACGATGTCAGACAGGTTATGGTCTCCTGGATTGAAGCCTGCACCAGAGTCGACCCGGCTCAGCAACAGCATCTGTTCAACCAGGTGTACCATCCGGTCTACTGACGCAGTCAGTTCACTGAACTCGCCGGGGTATTTGTCGTCGATTATCTCCAGATTCAGACGCAGTGCGGTCAGCGGGGTGCGCAGCTCGTGGGCGGCATCGGCAGAGAACCTGCGCTCTCTTTCCAGTGCATCGTCCAGCCGTTTCAGCAAACCATTGACGGCACCGACCAGGCCGGTAACTTCCTTTGGCGCATGTTGAGTATCCAGCGGGTGTATGCTTTCCGGGTCCATATGGCGAATCGGTTGCTCGAGTTTGCGCAGGGGGCGGAAGCCCACCTGGATGGCAAAGGCTACCGCGATGACCAGCAGCGGCAGCGCGACCAGCAACGGCAGGATGTTGCTCAGAGCGAGCTCCTGACTGAGCTCCTGGCGAATTTCTTCACGTTGTGCCGTGCGTATCCAGTAACCCGTTTTGGGATCCTGAAGGGTAAAGGTACGCCATTGGAAACCGGTGGCTTCTGACCAGGCGTATCCGGGAGTCAATGCCTGGTCGTCGTTCGCGGAAAGGGTGTCCAGAACCGGTGTACCCTTGGCGGTCCAGACCTCAAAGGCCAGCTTCTTCTCGTATTTGTGACCAGTGCCGTCCGGCAGGATTTCGTCGTAGTCTCCCTCTTCCAGCGCCCCGTCCGGCAACTGCAGGGTTTCTCTGAGTATGCCGGCCAGTGCCTCGGATGACTGGGTAGTGGCCAGGTGTTGCACCAGTCCCTGAACCACGCGGGTGCTCTGAGCCAGTTCAGCATCAAACAGCTCTTCGAGTTCGTGATTACTTTCGATGTAGCTCCAGGTAGCGGCCGCAGAGGCGATAAGCATGACAATGGACGCCACCAGCAGTATCAGCGTGCGGGTCAGGGACATGATGGGGCTCCGCAGGTAGCGGCTTGCTGGCTGTCCAGCAGGTAGCCCACTCCCCGTATGGTGCGGATCATGGTTTTGCCCAGGCGTCGCCGCAGATGGTGGATATGAACCTCCAGGGCATTGCTTTCCGCGCCATGGTCCCAGCCATACAGCTGTTCTTCCAGCCGGCGTCTCGTTGCAACCTGATCCGGATGACGCATCAGGTAGTGAAGTATCTGTAACTCACTCCTGGGCAGATTGATGGTCTGCTCACCCAGGGTCAGCTGGCCTGAGTCCGGGTTCAGGGTAATACCGCCGACAGACAAACCGCCAGCGTCCAACGCTGTGCCACGGCGGGTAACCGCCCGGATTCGCGCCTTGAGTTCCGCCATCGCAAAGGGCTTGGTGAGGTAATCGTCTGCCCCGGCATCGAGCCCCCTGAGCTTGTCGTCCAGATCTGAACGGGCGGTCAGTATGATGATGGGGGTTCGCATGCCTTGCTTTCTGACACGTTCCAGGACTTCGAGGCCATCGAGGTGGGGTAGGGTGAGGTCGAGTATGGCCAGATCAAAGTGTTCTCCCGACAGCGCGTTGAGCGCCTGTTGGCCGTCATCCAGCCAGTCCACGGTGTGCTGCTCATCCCGCAACATGGCAAGCATGGTGTTTGCCAGCATGTGATCGTCTTCCACAAGCAGAATACGCATTCGGTCATTCTCGTCCGTCATCCTGATACTGCGTCATTCTGGCACAGAAACCTTAACGCCGGCTTAAGAAAAGTCCCCCTCCAGGTTAAGCCAGTCTTAAGTATTGCCCCTTAGTCTGGTTAGCAGTCAGGGAGGTAACTTATGACCGAATTATTAACCATGCCCGCGGGTCTGGATCTCGCTTCCGCCGATGTCAATCCGGTGGTTCACTGTGGCCGCCACTATCTGTGTGAGCTAGCCCCGGGAACCGATTCCGATCAATTGGCCGCTGATTTTATTCGACGGCGTTTTAACCAGGCCTATGGTGCCAGGCCGACCCTGCAGATGCCGCCTCTGCTGGCGTTGGTCTCTGAGCACGGAACGATGCTGGCTGCTGTTGGCGTGCGTTGTGCCGCCGCCGAGCGGCTGTTCTTGGAAAACTATCTGGATCAACCGGTTCAGAACTGTTTGCCGGAACGTAATAAAGGGCGGAATTCCGTAGTGGAAATCGCCCACCTTGCCGGTGTTGAGAGCGGTATCAGTCGCCCGCTATTTGCTGCGCTGGCGGTCTGGCTGCAGCGGGCGGGCTTGCAGTGGGTGGCTTGCACGGGAACCGCGCAGTTGCGAAACGGTTTCAGTCATATCGGAATCAAGGTGTCTGACCTCGGCGTTGCCGATCCCGATCGTCTGGCCGGGGCGGGGCGGGATTGGGGCACCTACTATGACAATCAACCAAGGGTTCTGGTCATCAATGTCAGCCAGGGCGTTGAGAGCCTGAAGGCTTGCGGCTTGCTCGGTCAGGTCCGTTTCATTGAGTCCGGTGGGGCGGGAATGCCGCTATCCTGCCGGGCAGCGGGGCGTAGCTATGGCAAACTTGCCTGATCTGTTTCGCGACGTGGTCGCGAATCGCCCGGAAGCAACTGCGCTGGTGTCCGGCTCCCATAGGTATACCTATCATTCTCTGTTCGCGGCAGTGGAGACCGTCGCTGACAGGTTGCGTCAGCACGGTGTCACTCGAGCCGGATTGAGTGACGATAACACGGCGGCGTGGGTTATAGCGGATCTGGCGTGCCTGGAGGCCGGTGTGGTCTGTGTGCCCGTGCCGACTTTTTTCTCCTCGCAGCAGCGGGAACACCTGATTCGTCAGGCGGGTCTGCAGGCATTGTTGTGGTCGGAAGAGACGGCAGGGCTGGAATCGCTTGGCCATGGGGTCGGTATAACCAGGCTGAGTGATACTACAGATCCTGTTGATTTTCCTGAAAACACGGCAAAAATCACCTTCACATCAGGCAGTACCGGCACCCCGAAAGGCGTGTGCCTGTCCCAGGCTCACCTGTCAGCAACGGTGCTTGCACTCAAACAGAGGCTGGAAGCAAGCTGCGGCCAATATCACCTGTGTATCCTGCCGCTGGCGACCTTGCTGGAAAACGTAGCGGGGCTTTACCTGCCGCTGCTGATGGGGTCCGTGGTACGTGTTGAGCCGCTGTCCTCACTGGGCATGGCAGGTAGCAGCGGGGTAGACGCCCAGCGCCTGGCAGCAGCGTTGAATCGCTGGCAGCCCGAGTCACTGATTTTGGTGCCGGAGTTGGCCAGACTGTTTGCCGGACTGGCTGAACATGGTGTGATTGCCACGGGCGGTTTTCGCTTCCTGGCGGTTGGCGGCGGGAAAGTCGCGCCCGATCTGCTCGACCGGGCGCGGGCACTTCGTTTGCCTCTGTTTGAGGGGTACGGTCTGTCCGAATGCGGCTCCGTGGTTGCCTTGAATACTCCCGGCGATGATCGGCCGGGGTCTGCGGGCCGTCCTCTGGACCATATTGACGTTTGTGTGGATTCACGGCGTCGCATCCTGATTCGGGGCAACACCCATCTTGGCTATCTTGGCGAAACGGCCTCGCAGGACGAGTGGCTGGACACCGGGGACCTGGGAAGCCTGTCGGTGGACGGATTCCTGACGGTAGACGGTCGTTCGAAGAATCTGTTGATTACCAGTTTTGGTCGCAATATCAGCCCCGAGTGGCTTGAAAGTGAATTGGTTGAGGCCCTGGGCTTATATCAGGCCGTGGCGGTTGGTGACGGTGACCCCCAGCCCAGCGCGCTGATTGTTGCGTCCCCCGGACAATCATCGGAACAGATAGCAGCCGCGTGTCGCGAGCTGAACCAGCGACTGCCGGATTACGCCCGGTTGTCGTCTCTGTACCGGCTGCATTCTCCATTGTCTGCCAGTCGCGGCCATTTGACGACCAATGGCAGGCTCATCAGGCATCACATCCAATCAGACTTACCCCATCTGATCGCCAACAGCGACTTGATCGAACTAACCCAGCCAGGAGGAAGTACCATGGCATTTTTTGACCGGCTTCAGGCCGAAACCGCACAAGCGCGGACCCACGTGACCAGCGCCCCTGTCATTCAGGCGGTGCAACAAGGGCGGATGTCCCTCGAAGGTTACACCTGGTTCCTGACTCAGGCATTCCACCATGTAAAACACACGGTTCCGCTGATGATGGCCTGCGGTGGCCGGCTGCCAGAGCGACTGGAAGACGTTCGCAAGGCCCTGGTGGAATACATTGAAGAGGAATACGGCCACCACGAATGGATTCTCAATGATCTGCAGGCCTGTGGAGAGGACCGTGAGGAGCGCCGTGCCAGTCAGCCGGATTTGTCCATTGAACTTATGGTGGCTTATCTCTATCACCAGATTGACCGGGGCAATCCTGCGGCCTTTTTCGGTATGGTCCAGGTACTTGAAGGTACGTCCATCGAGCTGGCAACACCGTTGGCGCGCCAGATCCAGGAACAGCTGCAGCTGCCGGATCAGGCGTTCAGTTACCTATACTCCCACGGCGAGCTGGATCAGGATCATTTCGAATTCTTCAGCGATCTGATGAACAACATCACCGACCCGGCCGATCAGCAGGCAATCATCGACTCTGCACGAGTGGTGTATCGATTGTACGGGGATATGTTGCACCGTATTCCGCTGACATCGGCGACCGCACCAAGGCAGGAGGTTTCCAATCATGCAATTGCGTAATCGTCGCTTCCTGTTGTTGGGCGGAACCGGAGGCATCGGCCAGTCGCTGCTTCAGGCCTTGCTGGCGGAGGGTGTTGTGTTGTTGGTGGCTTCACGACAGCCTGAGAGCTTGCAGCTGCCGGAAGGTGCATCCGGGGTGAAGCTGGATCTGGCGGCAGAGGATCTGGATCAGCAGCTTCAGGCTATTACCGACACCTGGTCAGATATCTACGGCGTTATCCATTGCGCCGGGCAGAACCAGTTTGCCGGACTCTCTCGTACGCCGGTGTCTGCCATTGACGGCCAACTGGCGGTCAACCTGCGCAGCCCGATGCTGGTGGCGCGCCATTTTGCCCCCCGTTTTGCGGCAGCGGGTGAGGGGGCTCTGGTGTTTGTTGGCTCGACCTTCGGCAGCATTGGCTTCCCCGGTTATACCGCCTACTGCGCGACCAAATTCGGTCTGCGGGGCTTTACCGAAGCGCTACGAAGGGAGCTGGCGGATTCATCCGTGCAGGTGGTTTACGTCGCCCCCCGCGCCACGGCCACAGCGATGAACCCTCAGGTGGTCAATCAGCTCAATCAGGCACTCGGTAACGCGGTGGATTCACCGGAGATGGTCGCCCAACGCATTGTTAAGGCCATGACCCGTGACCAGCGCCGTTGCTTCATGGGCTGGCCGGAACGTCTGTTTGTGGTGATCAACGGTGTGCTGCCGCGACTGGTGGACCGGGCGCTGTTCAAACAACTGCCGGTGATCCGGCGATTTCTTGAGTCAGGAGTATCCCAATGAGAACCTTCAGTCTGTTACTGATTTTACTGCTGGCGACGCCGGTTTGGGCGGGTAGCCTGGAGTCTGATCTTGCACGTATTCAGCAACGCTGGGCCGAGATTCAATATCAGGTGCCCGGGGATGATAAAGCCGACGCTTTCGAAGCGCTGGCGAAAGAGGCGGAAGGGTTCATGGCCGACTACCCCGATCGCGCAGAACCCCGCATCTGGCGAGCCATTGTGCTGAGCACCTGGGCCGGAGAGAAGGGCGGCCTCGGTGCGCTCAGGTTGGTCAAGGATGCCCGAAGCCAGCTTGAGGAAGCACTTGAAATTGATGATTCGGCGCTGGAGGGGTCGGCCTACACCTCGCTGGGTTCACTGTATTATCAGGTACCGGGATGGCCGCTGGCCTTTGGGGATGATGACAAGGCACGTCGTTATCTGCAGAAAGCACTATCGCTCAATCCCGATGGGATCGATCCGAACTTTTTCTTTGGTGACTACTTGCTTGAGCAGGGGGAAAAGGCCCGCGCCCGGCAATACCTGGAGCGGGCCCTGGCTGCCCCGGCCCGTGTTGGGCGGGAGCTTGCAGACCAGGGCCGCAGGGAAGAAATCCGGGAGCGGTTGGCGCGCCTGTCAAAATCCTGATGGAGGCCGCGAATCTGAGTTGATCAGAATCCCGATGGCGGGCTAAAACCCGCCAGTCCCTCTTTTTCCAGCAGTTCTGCAAATCGGATAGTGGTCAGATCCTTCCCGGGGGCGCCAATCACCTGCACATTGAACGGCAGTCCGTCCTTGCTGCGCCCTACCGGCACCGATGTGGCGGGCAGGCCGAGCAGTGTGGCAAAGGCAATCCAGCAAAACTGGTCCATATAGGCCCTGGGCTGACCTGCGACAGAGATTCGGCGCTTGAAGACCGGATGACTGTGGTCGTGGCGTATGGCAGTGGTGGGTGTGACCGGCGTGAGCAGCACATCGAATTCTTCGAACAGGCCGTCGATTTCGGCGCGCATTTTTTCCCGCGTTTCACTCACGGCAATCCACTGGTGAATCGGTTGGTTCACACCGCGTCCGTATTCACCAATAAAGGGCGTGAGTGGGCCCAGTAATTTCAGCCACCTTTCCAGTCGTGCCACCCAGAGCATTTGCCGGCGTTGGGCCGGCTTGAGAGAGGTGCTCAGCAGGCTTCCCAGAAGGTTGAAATAGGGCGGCAGGATATGTTCCAGGTTGAGTAACGGGTGCCTGGCTTCGGCGACCAGGGTGCCCCGTTTCTCCAGTTCCTGCCCCAGACTGCGGTAGCCATTGGTAAGCTCCTCCTCCACCGGGCATAACGGATCTTCCAACCAGAGACCCACGCGGGCCTGGTCCAGGGATGTGAGCGTCGAAGGCTCCATGTCTACGGACCAGCTGCGGGCTTCCAGGGGCGTGGGGCCGGCAATCACGTTCAACAGCAGAGTCAGGTCCCGGGCGGTGCGGGCCAGAGGGCCACCTTCGGCCAGATCCGGTCGGGACTGTGTACCGGGCGGTCCCGGAATATGGCCCCGGAAGGACACCAACGCTCGGGTCGGCTTGTGGCCGAACACGCCACAAAAGTGGGCCGGAGTACGGATGGAGCCCGCCAGGTCGCTGCCCACTTCCAGCGGCGTCATGCCCGCGGCCAGTGCGGCTGCAGCACCGCCGGACGAACCGCCGGGGGTGTGATCGTGGTTGTAGGGGTTGTTGGTCACACCAAACAGTTTGTTGTAGCTCTGCAGGTCCGTGGCGTAGAGGGGTACGTTCGTCTTGCCGAGGATGATGGCGCCGGCATCTTCCAGGCGCTGGACCACATCGGCGTGGTGTTGCGGGCGATGCTCCCTCAGTGCAGGGGCTCCTGCGGTGCAGGTCATACCCGCGACTTCCCAGGTGTCCTTCACGGTTAAGGGCAGGCCGTGCAGAGGGCCAAGCGGGGAACCGGAGGCGCGTTTTTCATCCGCCGCCCGGGCTTTCTTCAGAGCCTGCTGTTCGTCCAGGGTCACCACGGCATTGATGGTGTCATTGTGTTTCCGGATCTGGTCCAGAAAATGTTGTGTCACGGCTTCGCTGGAAAGCGTGCCATCACTGAGTTCCTTTATAAGCTCGTGGGCGGGCCGGTAATGCAGGGCCTGTTGTGATGATGGCATGGCATCGACTCTTGATGTTGTTAGGTAAGGGTTATGGCAACTCTTCGCGCCAGTGTTTGACTCGTACCTGGGCCTTGACCGCATCCAGAATTTCCAGGATCAGATTGATCAATGCTTCGTTTGCGGCGGACTCTGCCCGTGCGTCGGCAGGATCAGGCATGAATACGTTAATAATGTCTTCAATGAAGGCGTGGTTGGATGCCGATGCGAGGTCCTCAAGGATCTGGTGGATGACGTTGGCGACGATGTCGCCAACCGCTTCCTCCAGGGTTTCCTGGATCGTGGGCCCGACCACCGGCAGATATTTCAGTCGAGACAGCTCAAGGTTCTGCTTGAGCGCGCTGTCCACCCGGTCCTCAAGATAACTCCGCAGGGCTCCCCGGTTAGGCACATAACCTTCCTGGGCGGCCTGAGCCACACGCTGGGAAATCCAGTCCGTCAGCATGTCCTTGCGTGGATAGACGATGTCATGCTGGATGCGTTCAAACAGGGGGGAGCCTCGCTTAACCTCCTGCTGTACGCCAGACAGCACTTTGAGCACGATACGGTCCGACAGTTCTTCCATGAAGGCTTCATAGTAGAAATTGACGAACTGATAGGCGCGCATGCTGGTGACGTCAATGATCTTGTACTGGTGTAACCGGTAAATAATGGAGATCACCCGCAGAACCCGGAGGAAGCGGAAGCTTCCCACCGGGATACAGCCCACCAGGTCATACCAGTGGATAAATGGGTAGAAGTACCAGCGGTCGTAGACACTGGCCTTCACCGCGTATCCCCAGCGAACGAAGAATTCGGTGAGGAAGATGCTGACGAAGACCAGGTCGTAGAACAGGAAGTTTTCATGGATGGGGTCGTAAAGGCCATGAAACCCCGGCGTATGTTCCGCGAAGAAGCCTTCGATGGCACTGAAGGCATACACGGAATCAAATATGATCAGGGCCAGGTTGGCGATGAGCAGGCCCAGCATCAGGAAGTCGATGATGAGCCAGATCGTCTGATGACTGGACTTGAGATTTTCGCGGTTGATTTTCAGCATTCAGGTGCCTGAATTCCTGTGAATTTTCCCACAGGTTAGCCTATTTCAACTCAGCGGACGACTTCCCGAGCAGCCGGCGGGCGATGATCAGCAACTGAATTTGTTGGGTGCCCTCGAAAATATCGAGAATTTTCGAGTCGCGGGCCCATTTCTCCAGCAGCTCCGTCTCTCCATAGCCGAGGCTGCCGCACAGTTCCACGCAGCGCAGGGTGATGGCGTTGCCGACTCGTCCGGCCTTGGCCTTGGCCATCGAAGCCTCCTTTGAATTGGGCAGGCCGTTATCGGCCATCCAGGCGGCACGAAGAGTGAGCAACCGGGCGGCTTCCAGCTCTGCTTCGAGCAGGTGAAGTTCGCGGGTTACCGCTGACTGGGTCCAGGTCTGGGGCTGGTAACTGAGATCAATCCCGGCTCGTTCCACGATTTCGCGGGTGCGCTCAAGCGCGGCACGGGCCACGCCGATGGCCATGCCCGCCACCACCGGGCGGGTGTTGTCAAAGGTTTGCATAGCGCCGGCAAACCCCTTGTCGACGCTGATTTCCGGATCCCCCAGCAGGTTTTCTTTCGGTACACGACAGTTTTCGAAACGGATGGCAGCCGTATCCGAAGCCCGAATGCCCAGCTTCTTTTCCAGGCGCTCCACCGTCATACCGGGTGTGCCTTTTTCCACCACAAAGGATTTGATGGCGGCACGCCCCTTGTTGCGGTCAAGGCTGGCCCAGACCACCACGGCGTTCGCCCGTTCACCAGCCGTCACGTAGATTTTTTCGCCATTAATAATGTAGTGGTCGCCGCTTTCTGTTGCCGTGGTGCGAATGGCGGCAGAATCCGAGCCTGCCCCGGGTTCAGTGATAGCCATGGCGGCCCAGGTATCGCCCAGTCGGTTCAGTTGCTCTTCGTTTGCAACGGCGGCAATGGCAGAGTTTCCGAGGCCCTGACGGGGAATGGACAGCGCCAGGCCGACATCGCCCCAACACAGCTCGGTCAGCCCCAGCACGGTTTTCATATTGGTGCCGTTGCGGTTACCGTCGTTGCCGTTACCACCTGAACGGGCCAGTTTGCCGGCGCCGGCACCCCCATCCGGGGCGCCTTCGTTCATGCCGTCCATAATCGAGGCAAACATGTCCAGTTCCTTGGGGTAAGCGTGTTCCGCCCGGTCGTATTTACGGGAAATGGGGCGGAAGACTTCCTGGGCGACCTGCCGGGCCTGGTGAACAATCGGGGAGAATTTCTTCGGTATTTCCAGGTTCATGATGTTACTCCAGTACTGTTCGGACTCAGGCGTGGACGCCGCCGGTGTGGGTGGCGACAGAGCGCAGGTCGCGATACCAACGCTCAACCGGGTGTTCTTTCACGAAGCCATGACCGCCAAGCAGCTGGACACCGTTGGTGCCAATTTCCATGGCCTTCTCGCTGCACAAGAGCCTGGCCAGGCTGGCCTCCCGATGGAACGACTGCTCGGTCTCTGCGCGGCTGGCAGCGCGCCAGGCGAGCATGCGCATGCTGTCGGCTTCGATGGCCAGGTTGCTGATCATGAACGCCACGGACTGGCGGTTGCTGATCGGTTCACCGAATGCGACCCGTTCGTTGCAGTAGGGAATGACGTAATCCAGCACGGCTTGGGAGGTACCAATAGCGAGGCCGCAGCGTAGCAAGGCGCCGAGGTTCAGGAACGCCTGGTAATCGAAGTCGTCGTCGCCCAGCAGGGCATCAGCGGATACCTCAACATTACTCAGGGTCAGGGTGACCGGCTGCGCGGCCCGCAAGCCCATGGTGGGATCGGCGGTGTGGTCCATGCCATCGGTGCCGGACTCGACAATAAACAGTCGTGGTCGCCCGTTCAGTGTTGCGGCAACGAGGAGTAGATCACTCTGAGCTCCGAGGACGACGCCGTTCTTCCTGCCATTCAGTCGGTATCCGTTGGCGGTGGATTCGGCGATGGTGCTCAGGTTGAGGGGATCGAACAATGCCCTTGGTTCATCAATCGCAATGGTCGCGACTGGCGGGTGTTCTTCGCAAAAGGCCGGAAGATACCTGGATTGTTGTTCACCCGTTCCCCATTGGGTGATTGCCTGAGCAACGCTGAAGGGCGCCAGCAGGGCGATCGCCAGCCCCATGTCGCCCCACGCCAGTTGCTCGGCAATCAGCACGCTGGTAACCGGGGATCGGGTCTCAGCGACACCGCCAAATTCCGCGGGCACGGCGTAGAGAGTCAATCCCAGTTCTGCAGTGGCGTCGAAAACATCGGCGGGCAGGGCGCCAGCTTCATCTGCTTCCGCCGCGGCTGGTCTCAGGGTGTCCCGCGCCAGCCGGTGCAAGCTATCGACAATCATCTGTTGGTCGTCGTCCAGCGTAAGATCGAACAGTGCTGGTGCGGATTTTCCCGGCAGGCGTTTTTGCGGCAACCAGTTGGCGACCCGTTTGAATTCGCGGCCTGCCAGGGCAATGGTCCGAAAACCAACCCGGGTTCCGTGGTAGGCGGTTCTTTCGGTCGCTGTGCGCAGACCAAAACGGTCCAGCAAGGGGTTCGCCGCAAGGCGGTTCATCATGGACAGGGCGAGTCCGATGGGATCCCTGGTCATCGTCAGTCTCCTTTGGAGGCGCGCGGGAACCCGGCGCTCCTGTTACTATCAGACAGTTGTTATTGGATAGAGTCTGGTCTGATCATGGGCGTGTCGGCTTCGGTAGCCATTGGCAAAAGGCGCGTCGCTGGTGGTCGGTCTGGTCAATCCGCTAGACTCGGCATCTTCTTTACTTCATCAAAAGACGATTCATAAACGGATGTTCTCCCTTACCAGACAAGTTCGATTTCCAGGCGCCCTGTTGTGGTGTTTGTTGTGGGTTTTGCCTGGGCACGCCAGTCAGGTGGTGGTGAATGTCGAGGGCGACTATCCTGCCCTGGAGGACAATGCGGAAGTCTTTATCGGGGAGGTCGAGGGACGAAGCGCCGACAACCTGCGCCGTTATGTTGGTACTGCAAAAAAACAGGTTCAGGAGGCCCTGAAGGCCCTTGGATACTACAGTCCTCTTATTGAGTGGGAAGTTGCGGAAGGTGAGGGAGAAGACGGACTTGCTCAACTGACGATAACAGTGATCCCCGGCGAGCCGGTTCGCATTGCCTCACGGGAGGTCGTGATTGAGGGCCCGGCGGCAGAAGACGACAGTTTTCAGGGGGGCATACCAAAGTCTCCGTCGAAGGGGGACGTGCTCAATCATGGTGAATACACCACCCTGAGACAATCCATCCAGAATCGAGCTCGTGTACTGGGCTATTTTGATGGGGAGTTTGTCAGTCGCAAGCTGGAAGTGGATCCTGAGAAAAGGACCGCAGCTATCACCATTCGCTTTCGCAGCGGCGAACGTTATCGCTTGGGAGACGTCACTTTCACGGAAGGCCATGGGTTCGAGGACAGTCTGTTGGAGCAGTTTGTGACCTTTGACCCGGGGCAGCCCTATCACGCGGATGAAATCGCCAGGCTCAGTGGGCACCTGTCCAACAGTGGTTACTTTTCTGGGGTGGATGTGGATGCATCGCCTGGCAGCGCACGGGATCGGGTGATTCCTGTGACGGTTAACCTGACGACGCGTCCGCCCAGATCCGTCGCCGCCGGTGTGGGTTTTTCCACGGACGTTGGTCCGCGGTTCCGGGGCAACTGGCGCGAACACTGGATCAACCCCATGGGCCACCGGCGCGGAGTGGAAACGGAATTGTCCGGCCCGCGTCAAAACATCAGCACCTGGTATGAGCTGCCACTGGATCCACCAATGACGGACTCCATCCGTCTCGGTGCCGGGTATCAGCGTGAGGATATTGAGGATGTGGAATCCGAACGCCTCACTCTGGGCCAGCAGTGGCAGCACCAATTGGACTCGGGGTGGATGCAGGTGGCGTCCCTGAGCTGGGAAGGTGAGCGCTTCCGCATTGGTGATGACGAAAGGGGGCAGAGCAGCCTTTTGCTGCCGGGGGTAAGCTATTCGAAGTTGCATGCCAACTCACCACTGGATCCATCCAGGGGGTATCGGGTTCAATTCGATGTAAAGGGCGGTCACCGTGAAGTCTTGTCCGATGTGGATGTTCTCCATGTGAATTTTCTGGTTCGTGGTTTGTATACGCTGGCCGATAACCACCGCTTTCTCGCACGTTTCCAGGCGGGTGGCGTAGCCACCAACCGGTTCGATGACGTGCCACCATCACTGCGTTTCTTCGCCGGTGGTGACCAGAGCGTTCGTGGTTACGGCTACGAAACCCTGTCGCCGGAAGATGAGGACGGCGTGGCCGTTGGCGGGCGTTACCTGATGGTGGGCAGTGTTGAATATCAGTACGAATTCATCCAGAACTGGCGGGTGGCGGCCTTTGTGGATGAGGGTAACGCTATCGATGATGTATTTGATCCATTGGCCACGGGGGCGGGCGTGGGCATTCGCTGGGTGAGCCCGGTGGGGCCCTTGCGCCTGGATATTGCCAAGGGGTTGGATGACGAATTCGGCGGTGAATGGCGCGTACACTTTTCCATGGGGCCCGAACTGTGACGGACGAGAAGCGGAAGCGGCGCAGCTGGCGGTTCTGGCTGTTGCTGGCGCTGGGAATTCTGGTATTGCTGCCCATTGTACTGGTTGCCGTCCTGCTACTGATCTTGCGTTCCGAGACCGGCACTGCCTGGGTTATCGACCAGATTCCGGGCTTGCAGACGGAAGGGGATAAGGGCTCCCTGTTCGGCTATTGGCGGGCCGATTCCCTACGGTGGCAGGGCTATGGTGTTGGGCTCAATATCGAGGCCGTGGTGGTGGACTGGTCCCCTGGCTGCCTTCTGAGCAAGGAATTGTGCCTGGATACGCTCCACGCGGACGCCATTGACCTTCATCTGCAACCTTCCGATGAGCCAGAGGAGCCCCGAGGCGATATCAGCCTGCCCCTGGTCAATCTGCCGGTCGGTCTGAAAATCGGCGATGTGCGCCTGGGCCCGTTTACCGTCAACGACGGCAAGGTTTGGGATTCGTTGGAAATAGAGGCGGGTGGCTCCGGAACCGACTGGTTGATCGAGCGGGTGAACTATCGGCTGGATGAGATTGTCGTAAACGCCTCGGGGCGGCTGGGAACCCGTGGTGACTGGCCTCTTGACCTGGATGTAGATGTTGCGCTGCCACCTCCACATGGCGAGGATTGGCTGTTGGCCCTCAACCTGACGGGTAGCGCGAAGGATCTCAGGTTGTCCGGTCGCAGCAGTGGTTACCTGAATGCAGTCATCGAAGGGAAGGGGGCGCCACTGGACAAGCGATTGCCCGTTCGCCTGTCTCTTCAGTCGGAGTCTTTCCTGCCGCTGGATACTCTGCCATCCACCCTGACCCTGACAAACTGGCAGTTCTCTCTCAACGGCAGTCTGGAGCAGGGGTTTGTTACCCGCTCCACGATGACGTTACCGGGCACAAAAGGGGCCATAGCGACGTCGCTTAAGGGGTTGCTGACCACTGCGGGTGTTTCGGACCTGGCGTTGGACATGGCTGGCCCCGGGGGCGACTCGGAGCAGGGCACGCTCAGGGTTGAAGGGAATGTGAGCTGGGATGAGGTCCTGACGGCAAATGCCGAGATCGGGATGGAATCATTCCCCTGGTACAGCCTGATCCCGGATTTTAAGGCACCGCCAGTTACCCTGCGGAGTGTGAATGGTGAGGTGTCTTTCCGTGATAACAGTTACAACGCGCGACTGGAAGCGGCGGTATCCGGTCCTCTGGGGGATGCCGATCTGCAAACGGCCCTGGAAGGCAATCTGGAATCGGTGTCGCTGAGCGACCTGGTGGTCAGCACCGGCGCGGGATCCCTTCGTGGCGATGCCGATATTGATTTTGCCGGGCAGCTGGCGTGGGACGCCGGCCTGACACTGGATCAATTCAACCCCGGTTATTGGGTACCCATCCTTGAAGCGCGACTGAGTGGTGATATCAACAGCCAGGGCAGGCTGACCGATGAGGGGCTGCCCGACATGACCGCTGGTTGGGATATTTCCGGCACCTGGCAGCAGGAGCCGGCCCGGAGTAATGGTGAATTGCAAGTCTCTGCCGGCACCTGGGATGTCTCCACCCTGAACCTTGAGGTGGGTGAGAACCGTATTAATGGCAGCGGCCGCTGGGGGGCCGAGATTGCCGGTAACCTCGACATCCAGATACCCCAGCCAGAGATCCTGCTGCCCGGGCTGTCGGGTGAGTTGGTCGCGTCATTGGTGATGCGCGGTAACCCGAAGGATCCCCAGGGAGACTTGAGCGTGACCGCAAATGATCTGGTCTGGCAGGACGGTGTGGCGATAGCGCAGGCTGAGCTTGAAGCCAGGCTCGGCAGTGGTCTGGCGCTGGACGCCAAGGCAGAGGCAAAGGACATCCGCGCAGGAGATGAGCGCCTGGAACGTCTGGAATTGGGTTTGTCAGGTACACAGCAGGTACACCGGCTGACTATCCGCGCGATCCACGAGGAAGCCAATCTCACCCTTGCCCTGGCGGGAGGCGCGGGTAATGCGTGGGACAGCTGGCGTGGTGCTCTGGACAGCGGGGAGCTTGACCTTCCGGGTCAGTCCCAGGCCTGGACCCTGGATCAGCCCGCGGACCTCGATTACAGCAAGGACGGTACGCTGACCTTTGGAGCACATTGCTGGCGCTGGCAGGAAAGTTCCATCTGTGCCGGGGACCAGACCCTGTTGCCAAATCCACAGCTCGCCTATCGGGTGGATAACTTCCCCTCCGAAGCCCTGGCGTCGCTGATGCCGGAAACACTGCGATGGCATGCGCGGATTAACGCCGACATTAACGTGGCGATGATTGATGAAGGCCCGGATGGCAAAATTTCCCTGGATGCGGGGGCCGGGGAATTTGAGGTGCTGGTTCAGGAAGACTGGGAATCTCTGCGTCACGATAGTCTGACCGTGAGCGTTGATATGAAGCCACAAATGGCAGACGTTGCTGTTCAGCTGACGGGGCCGGAATTGGGACAATTTTCCCTGGACCTGTCAGTTGATCCGACTGCAGAGCAGCGCACGGTAAGTGGAGACTTCTCGCTCGAAGGTCTGGATATTGCCCTGGCTGGCGTCGTGGCTGGCCTGGAGGAGGTGCAGGGCGAACTGAATGGACAAGGGCAGTTGTCCGGTCCCCTGATGAAACCGGCAGTGCACGGCGACATTGCCCTGACGGGGGGCCGATTCGTCGATCCTTCCCTGCCTATACCTCTGGAAGACGTCGTGGTGGCGTTGAAACTGAATGGCTATTCCGCCGATCTGACCGGGCATTGGAAGAGTAATGATCGTAGCGAGGGGAAACTGGCTGGTGAGCTTGATTGGGAGGGCTCGCCTGCGGTGGAAGTCACTGTCACCGGCAAGCGGCTGCCGGTGACCTACGATCCCTATGCCAGGGTAGAGGTCGCACCGGATATCACTCTGGCATTCCGTAACGGGGAATTGTCGGTGACCGGGCAAGTGGATGTGCCTCGTGGTGAGATTGAGGTGCGTACTCTGCCGGAGCAGGCGGTGTCGGTTTCCGAGGACGAAGTGATCGTAGGGGTAGAGCGGGAAGAGTCGGCGTTCCGGTCATTGAACATGGATGTCACCGTTGTGGTGGGGGAGGACGAGGTCACTTTTGATGCTTTCGGGGTAACCGGGGAGCTCAAGGGGACGCTTCGGATTGGCAACGACATGGACACTCGTGGCGCCCTCCAATTGGAGAATGGTCAGTATGAAGCCTATGGGCAGGAACTGGAGCTGCGCCGGGCCCGGATTGTCTTTGTGGGGCCACTCACAGAACCGTATCTGGACATCGAGGCAATTCGCCGGGTGGACACTGTGGTTGCAGGCATTCGACTCAGCGGCCCGGTCAGTGAGCCGCAAACGGAAGTTTTCTCTGAGCCATCGATGCCCCAGAGTGATGCTTTGTCCTACGTGATACTCGGGCGTGCTCCCCAAAGCCGGGGGGATGAAGGACAGATGAGTCGCGCGGCGTTGTCACTGGGACTTACCCAGGCCAGCAAGGTCACTCAGGGATTGGGAGACGAGCTTGGTATTCGCAACCTCATCCTGGAAGCTGAAGGGACGGGAGACCAGGCGTCTGTTGTCGCCAGTGGTTATATCACCGATGAGCTGAGCCTGCGCTATGGCGTGGGGATCTTCGAGCCGATTACCACCGTAGCGTTGCGCTACGATCTGGGGCGTTACTTCTATCTGGAAGCAGCCAGTGGCCTGGCTGCTTCCCTCGACATCTTCTATACCCGGGATTTCTAGTCAAGCTCGAACGTTGCGCTGACGCTCGCCTGTAGCTCCCGGTCGCCGACGCTGGACACCACATCCACTCCGGATTTGGCTTCCGCCATCATCATCGGCATGGGGCGGTGGCCGCCATTGACGTTGATGTTAATGACGTCACCGCAGGATTGGTCCAGCTGGAGGGCAACAAACTCGCACCGGGATCTGGCATCGGCAATCGCCCTGGCCAGGGCCTCTTTTTCCAGTCCCGACTCATTGGAATGGTAAAAACTGCCGGAACCGAGGTGGTAGTCCAACCCAAGTTTCTGGGCCTGTTCCAGCAGGGGATTAAGCAGTGCCAGGTCATTAATGGTAAAACTCACGGTTTGCGAGGCCACCGCCATTTTCTGTGGTTCCTGGCCCCGTTCCTGAACCGGCAGCGTACGGGTATAAAGATTGACGTTGGCGTCACTGTAGTCGTTGAGTTGGTCCCGGTATGTGCTGATGTTGTCGCGCCACTGGGCCATCATGTCATTGACCTTGTCCGATGCGCGGGCAGGCAAATTGTGTTCGGCGCTGGCCGTGAACTGCAGGCGGGCGCTGTCAGGTGTGTACTTGACGCTGCCTTCGCCGCTCAGGCTGACTTCGCCAGCATGGGCGGCCAACGGAATCAATGTTGCGGCAAGGCCTGGTAGAAAGTGTTTTTTCATCGTGTTCAGCATGGTCAGATCTCCGTTCTGTTTACATGACTATTTTCAGTGCTATGGGTTGGTTGTCGGATCGTTGGCTTCCGTCTCTTCCAGCCGCTCAAGTTTTCGCGCTCTGGCGGCATGGACAAAGTGGCTGAAGATACGACGGTGTCCGCCGTGGTAAAGCAGGTATTCAGGATGCCATTGGACTCCCATCAACCACTGTTCTCCAGTGTTTTCGATAGCCTGTACAAACTGATCGTTGTCCAGTGCGACTACTCTCAGGTTGCGCCCAAGGCGCTTGATGGCCTGGCTGTGAATACGGTTAGCGCCAATTAGGGTGCTGTGCATGAGGCGCCCGAGTCGTGTGTTCCTCACCAGCCGCACCGTTTGCATGGGGAGCAGTAGTGGACGGTGCCGGGTATGAACCCGGAGGGGCGTGACGTTCTGACACAGTGAGCCTCCGTGGAACACGTTGATAAACTGGGCGCCCCTGCAAATGCCCAGAACCGGAATGTTCAGCTGTTCGGCCCGTGTCAGCAATTGCTGGTCAGTCTGATCGCGCCGATGGTCGTAGTGTGCGGTGACGGTTGGTTGTTGGCCGTAAAGTTCCGGGTGAACGTGGGTGCCCCCCGACAGTACCAGGCCGTCAAGAAGCGCTACGTCCACCCTGGCGCCGGGGCGGATGTAGTGGGTTCTTGCGCCATGGATACGTAGGGCAAGGCTGATCAAACGTTGTGCGGTGCCTCGTCGTGCGGGACCACTGATGCCGATGGTCAGCCCTGGCTGTTCGGGCACTTGTGGGGAAATGTCAGACATAACGCCTGTTACGTAGCCACTGCTCACAGGTATCAAACCAACTCTGGGTGAGGTTGCGAAGGCTCAGTTTGCGACTCATGCGGAACTGTTGCCTCAGCTCCGCCAGATCCTCAGCGTTGTTGGCAAGCTGTTCAAGTACTACCCAGTCGTTCCAGACCGAGGAAAAATGCCACTCGGGGTTGTCGATGTCGCAATCCGGCAGGCGGTAGTGCAGGGTGGGCCTGCTTTTGATGCGTTCATCCACCACGTATTCTGCCAACACGGATTTATTGAGGTGGGCAAACAGCGGCAAAAGGTCCAGTGCCTTGTTACGGGTGGGATTGTACTTCAGATAGTCCCGCATCAGTTGTTCGTTATCCGGCGAATAGTCATCGGCCACCAACAGGTCGATGTAAGTGCTGTGCCACGGCTCGATGTAACTGGTGAATTTGCGGCTGATGTCGATCTGGTGCCGAGACTTCAGCCAGTCATACAGCACTGCGAAAGCCTGAAGGTAGCGCACCAGGGTGTCAGCCCGCAGGTCGGGCAGTTCCGGATTGAGTTGCAGCCCGAACGCATAGTAGAGTGCTTCGCGGCTGCCGAGGGCGCCGGCCTTGCGGAGTTCATCGCAGAGGATTTCAATACGCTCGAGAGTTGAGAAAGGCAAGGGTGGGCTGATGATCTCCAGAGGGACAATCTTCTCTGCGGCGGCATCGATTACGTCCATTGCCTGGCCTCCAAGCTCCCGCATGGATTCCGGCACGGTTTCTCCCTTCAGGTCCAGGTCCTTGATAGGAGCGGAATCCAGTTCAATGATGAAAACGCCAAGTTCGGTTTCCAGCTCCGACACATAGCGGGAGGCTTCACGGGACTGCCCCGACAGCAGTTGCTCCGTCAGCTTAACCAGGGCGCTGTAACTGAGGCCCGACAGCTCTATTTCTACACCGACACGACGCTCCTTGCCGCCGCGGGTCCTGAGGATGTCTGGCAGCCTGCATGCCTTGGATTCGCTCATTCCTGTGCCTCCTCAATGGGTTGGACTTACCATATCACAGACCATCTCCGGTACATCCTGTAGCAATCTGACAAAAAATACAGGAAGTGACCTTTACACTGGATAAAACACTGTATATAGTCAAATCACTGTATATAAAAACAGGACTAACGGGGCAACCGCATGAAGCTGACAGCAAGGCAAAGCCAGGTACTGGATATCATTCGACGGTACGTGGATGAAACGGGGTACCCACCGACCCGGGCGGAAATTGCAGCGGAGCTTGGCTTCCGTTCCGCCAATGCCGCAGAGGAACACCTCAGGGCTTTGGCGCGCAAGGGTGCCATTGAAATGGTGCGGGGCGCGAGCCGGGGTATTCGTTTGCCGGAGGTTGAGGAAGATCTCGGTTTGCCGGTGATTGGTCAGGTGGCGGCGGGCAGTCCAATTCTGGCCCAGGAACATATCGAAGATCATTGCACCCTGAAGCCGGACTTTTTCTCACCATCCGCGGACTATCTGTTGCGGGTTCGCGGAATGAGTATGAAGGACATCGGTATTCTCGACGGTGACCTGCTGGCGGTCCATCGCACCCAGGATGTTCACAACGGACAGGTTGTGGTGGCCCGGGTAGGTGAGGAAGTGACGGTCAAGCGCTTCCGCAAGGATGGTAACAGGGTATACCTGATTGCGGAGAATGAGGAGTTTGCCCCGATTGAAGTGGATCTCCGGGAAGAGGAACTGTTCATTGAAGGGCTTGGCGTTGGTGTCATCCGACGTTCGGATATGCACTGATCCGGAACGGTCAACTTGAAGGCGAGGCGTATCATGGAACAACTCAGCTTTAATCAGAATCTGGCCTACTCACAGGCAGCCATGGGCTATCAGGCCCCCGCAAGGTATGCATCAGGGGGAACGCCCGTTGTTCGTACCGGTCCGGCGAGATCCAGGCAAACTGAGTCTGTACCGGCGCCGGTGATAGGTAATGTGACCGAAATTATCCTGCCGGAAGGTCAGGTTGAGAACTTTCAGCTCTTGCTACCGATGTTGACCCAGCTGAACCAGGAAAAGCGCTGGCTTGCGTGGATTGATCCGCCCCAGGCACTGGTAAGCAAGTGGCAAAAAATGCACGGCATTGTCGCTGGAGAGTTGCTGGTATTGAGATCGACCCCGGATTATCCAGCGCGGCAGTTGGCTGAGCGTGCGCTCAGTGCTGGCACCTGTCATGCGGTGGTGATGTGGACAAGGAAGCTGGGTCGCGAAGCCCTGGAGACGCTGCAGAAGGCGTCCGCTCAGGGGAACAGTCACGGGGTGGTGCTGCGCCAGCGCTGACGGTGCGCTGGCCAGGCCAGGGTGGTTTCAGTGAAGCGTATAGGAAGGTTGAACGTCTTGGGTTTCCAGTTCATCCTCTTCCCAGTCGATGTCATGGGCGACATTCCCGACCGCTTCGATACCTGCAGCAATCATCGCCTTGGCAACGGCCATGTCCCGGTCTTCCATCATGTCGCGAGCTTCCGAAGAAAACGAAATGCGTACCAATGGTGCCGCATCATCATCGACGCGACGCAGAGCGTAATCGCCATCACTCAACTGTACGATTTCAAAAAAAGATGGTGACATTCAAATAACCTTTCTGTTGATTCCTACCCTGTCGTGCCTCGCGGTTTACCACTCGCTGTGGCGGTCTTCCAGGGTATCAGCGAATTGTTTGAGCGCATCGAGCAATGTGTTGAGCGCCGGTGTCGATCGATCCGGGCCCGATTCCGCAGAGATTGCAATGATGTTCTCAGCGCTAACCGTCTTCCTGGCTGCCGGTGGCTTGCTCTGGGACGTCTCCAGTTGATCCAGAAGGTTCCACCAGCTACCTGGCAGATGCGCCAGGGCAAGCAGCTCATTCACTTCCGGCAGCTCGGTGCCCAGCAGGGCTGACAGAGCGGTTAGTGACTCGGGTTCTTCGTTTTTCTGCTGGTATAACCGCGCTATCATCACCAGCAACAACTTCCGGGCACGCAGCGCAAGCTCGATGGCGCCCTGAACGGCTGCTTCCCGCTGTAATGTCCGGTACGAGTCAGCCTCAGTATCGCTATCCGCCTGTTGCAGCAGTGTTCTGGCCATAAACAGCTTTTGTGATACCAGTGAATGCCACTGTGATGCCATGGTTACCTGCCACCGGGTGTCGGTCGAACTGAGCGATATAGATAAAAGTGCGCTTCGGATTAATTTGACAGTCTACCATTTTCAGGAATGGATTTCCTCCCCGTGTTGCTACCTATGGGTTTAACAAGAAAACACAAACATTAGGTTGAAACGGTCGTTTGAATTTGGCAAAAAGGGCCGCCCGTTGAGCGACATTTGCCCGATCTTGCCGTGTGACGGGCTGATAAACGGTGAAGAGGTTTTCTGTGATTTTCCTCAAGGTGGTAACCGATATGAAGGGAGTAAGTTAGGGATGCGTATGCAATTGGTCACAGGCGTTGCCATGATGGTGTTGTCTGTATCCGGCAATGTCGCTGCGGCGGTCAATGCGCCAGAGGCTCAGAAGCTGAACAGTGAACTTACCCCGGTTGGAGCTGAAAAACAGGCAAATGCCTCGGGAAGCATCCCCGAGTGGACCGGAGGGCTGACACAACCACCCTCGGGTTGGGAGCCAGGTCAGATCGAGGTAAACCCGTTTCCGGATGATGAGCCGCTGTTCTTCATTACCGGGGACAACCTGGATCTCTATCGGGACAAGCTGACCGACGGTCATATCCAGATGTTGGAGCGCTACGGCCCGGATTTTTTTATGCCGGTTTTCCAGACCCGTCGGACCGCGGCGTTCCCCGAGCACGTTTACGATAAATATAAGCAGAACGCTGTCTCCGCTGAGCTGCTGGATAATGGCAACGGCGTCAGAAACACTATCATGACCAGTCCGTTCCCGATTCCGAAATCGGGCCTGGAGGTAATCTGGAACCACATCCTGAGATATCGCGGCGAGGAAATTTCGTTTCGTAGCGCCTCCGCGACACCACTGGTGAGTGGGTCGTTCAATCAGGTGGTCAACGAATATGACTACTTTTTCGCCTACAGCCGTCTTGGGGCCGATCTGGACGACATTGATAACAAAATCTTCTACCTGAAGACTAATACTGTTGCGCCGTCCAGGCTGGCGGGCACCATCACACTGGTCCACGAAACCCTTGACCAGATCCGCTCACCCCGCCTGGCCTGGCGTTATGACGCTGGTTCCCGCCGGTTGCGTCGTTCCCCGAACCTGGCCTATGAAACCAATTTGCCCAACGCCTCCTCACTGCGTTCCGTTGACCAGAAGGATATGTATAACGGTGCGCCGAACCAGTACAACTGGAAGCTGAAAGGCAAGCGGGAGATATTTGTACCCTACAATGCATACAAGCTGCATGACGCTGAGGTCCGCCCCGATGACGTGATTCGACCGAGGCATATCAATCAGGACCTGACTCGTTACGAGCTGCACCGGGTATGGGTGGTCGAGGCTACCCTGCGAACGGGCATCAGTCACATATATGCGCGCCGCGTTTTCTACGTGGATGAAGACAGCTGGCAGATCCTGACGTCCGAGGAGTATGACGCGGAAGGTAATCTTTGGCGGGTTTCCGAAGCCCACAATATCAGCTATTACAGCGAGCCGGTGTTCTGGACTACTATGGAGATGACGTACGATCTCAAATCCGAACGCTATTACATCGACGGCCTCAACGACGGATTTCCGGCGTACGATTTCAATCCGGGTTTTCGTGGCAACCAGTTTACTGCCTCTGCCGCTCGTCGCGCCGCGCGCCGGTAAACCTGGACGGGGCCGTTGTGACTACAGGAGAAGGATTGATGACAGAGGCCCCGAACGGACTCCAGTCCCTTGACCAGTTGATTGAAAGTCTCGATCAGGCATTGACCGACAAGGACTGGGACAGATTGTCCGAACTTAACCTGCAGGTAAAAACAACAGTTGCTCCCGTCATGGCGCAACTGGAAGCCGGCGAGCTCTCCGTTGAGCCGGTCAGGGAGCGTCTCGAGCGTCTTCAGGCCTTTTGTGATGAGGCCAGTGCGGGGGCGACAGAAGCCCGTAAAGAAGCAGAACAGGCCCTCAAGGGTGTGAACCGTAACCGAAATGCCGCCCGTGCGTATCAAAACGTCTCAGGAAACCGCCCCAAATAGCGTCATAAAATTGACTCCTGCGCTATTACGGTCTTAAATACCGCACAAATCCTTCCAAGAGATTTACGTGGATGCCCAAAAATAACAAGGTGCTGGTGCTGAGCGAGGACGAGTCCCGCCGCCGTGACATAGTGACCATCCTGGAGTTCATTGGCGAAGAGCAGATCCTGGCGGGCGAAGAGGCGAAGACTATGCTGGCGTCAGGCGACGAAGAAACGTTGTCTTCAATCGCCATTGCCTTGGTGAATGGTGAAGGCAATGGCATCGTTGACGTTGTTTCCGAGCTATGCCAAAAAACCAGCGGTGTTCCCATACTGATGGTTGGCGACCCGGCTCTGAAGGGGGTGTCTGAGGACTGCCGGTCACGGATCATCGCGCGAATGTCCTGGCCGCTGAACTACACAAAGTTCGTGGATTCCCTGTACCGTGCCCAGATCTATCGTGATCAGTTTATCCATTCACAGGAGCGTGGCCAGCAGCGCGGCCTGCAGCTTTTCCGCAGCCTCGTCGGTACCAGCCGGAAAGTCCAGTCGGTGCGTCAGCTGATGCAACAAGTGGCCGACAAGGACGTCAGCGTGCTGATTACCGGCGAGTCCGGTACCGGGAAAGAAGTCGTCGCACGAAACCTGCACTACCATTCCGAGCGTCGGGAGAAGCCATTTGTACCGGTGAACTGCGGCGCAATCCCGGCAGAGTTGCTGGAAAGCGAACTCTTCGGCCATGAGAAAGGGGCTTTCACCGGCGCCATTACCTCACGGGTCGGACGCTTTGAAATGGCCGAAGGGGGCACCCTGTTCCTGGACGAAATTGGCGACATGCCCCTGAACATGCAGGTGAAAATCCTGCGCGTCCTGCAGGAGCGCACGTTCGAACGGGTCGGTAGCAACCGCACCCTGTCAGCCGACGTGAGGGTCATCGCCGCCACCCATAAGAATCTCGAGGACATGATCGAAACCGGAGACTTCCGGGAAGATCTGTATTACCGCCTGAACGTTTTCCCGATTGAGATGCCGTCGCTGCGAGAGCGTGTCGAAGACATCCCCCTGCTGATCAACGAACTGATCTCCCGCATGGAAAAAGAAAAGCGCGGCTCCCTACGGTTGAACTCGGCAGCGATCATGAGCCTGTGCCGACACGACTGGCCCGGTAACGTTCGCGAGTTGGCCAACCTGGTGGAGCGCCTGGCGATCATGCACCCCTATGGCGTCATTGGCGTCCAGGAGCTGCCCAAGAAGTTCCGCTACGTGGACGACTATGACGAAAACCGCCCCGTCGAGGATTCAGGCATGCCGTCCGGCGTACCGGGCCTGGTAGGTCTTGATGCTCCGGCCTTGTTGCCGGTCAACGGCATCGACCTGAAGGACTACCTGTCGAACCTCGAAAAGCAGCTGATCCAGCAGGCGTTGGACGAAGCCAGTGGCGTGGTTGCCCGTGCGGCGGAGAAGCTGCGGATTCGGCGGACGACCCTCGTCGAGAAGGTTCGCAAATATGGTCTTCGGGAGGAGGAGTCCGAGGACACCTGATTTTGTTTGGTTTGTCTTTGGGGGCCTGCTGCGGAGTGGGCCGGGGTGGTGGGGTATGTTTTTAAAAACCGCCTTACAACTCGCTGCGCTCAGACAGGCGGCGCTTTTTAAAAACATACCCCACCACCCCGGCTTGTACCCTGTGCGGGCCCGCCGCGAATAAAATCGGTTGTATGGCAGGCCCGTTTGAAGTCCGGTGAGGGGCAGGGGGGAGGTCTTTTTTGAAACCGCCGCTTGTCTGAGCGCAGCGAGTTGTAAGGCGATTTCAAAAAAGACCTCCCCCCTGGCCCTCTACTCCCAGCCAAACCACCAAAAAAGCATAAAAACACCGGCGTCAAAGCTTTGTAACCCGAAGCGATATAGTCATTTCAGGCCGACGTAAAACCGTCGTTTCCCATCTGGTGAGTTTTCTTTCCTGCTGAATTATAAACAAAAATTTAAGTTGGCATGATGCTGGCTTAGTTCCCTGAAAACAAACCATCCGTAGAGTTTGACCCGGTGGTCGGGTGAGTCAGGGGACGAGTTTATGAGTCAGCTACAGTTTGTTGTGAAGTCTTCCGCAGAACAGGCACAAGCCAATGCGGCGGCGGATGCTAACGACAAGGTTACCGCCCTGTTTCCGGAGCAGGACGACGAAGCTGTGGGATCGGCGCTGGAACTGTTTAACCAGATGTCGCGGCAAATTACCGATTCCTATCGCACACTCGAGTCCCGGGTAAATCAGTTATCCGGGGAGCTGACGGCGGAATCTCTCCAGCGCCAGCAAGAGCTGGAAGAAAAAGAAAAGCTGGCGGATCGTTTGTCCACATTATTGACCGCATTACCGGCTGGTGTGGTCGTGCTCGACAGCCAGGGGGTGGTGACCCAGACCAACCCCGCGGCGATCAGTCTGTTGGGTGAACCCCTGGATGGCGAGCGCTGGGTGGATGTAATTCGTCGCTGCTTTGCACCGCGCCGGGATGACGGCCACGAAGTGTCCCTGAAAGACGGTCGGCGGGTCAGTATTGAGATCCGGACCATGGAAAACCAGCCGGGCCAATTGATTCTGCTGACGGATCTGACGGAAACCCGTCACCTGCAGTCGCAGCTTGCCCATGCCCAGCGTTTGTCGGCCATGGGTAAAATGGTCGCCTCTCTTGCACACCAGATTCGCACGCCGCTGTCCGCCGCCATTCTCTATGGTGGCCACCTCAGCCAGGAAGACCTGGACGAGGAGATGCGACAACGTTGTGCCTCACGTCTGATGTCGCGTCTGACACACCTGGAGCAGCAGGTGCGTGACATGTTGATCTTTGCCCGAGGGGAAACCCGGCTGGCTGAGGAGTTGTCCGCGGAATCATTGATCACCGCTCTGGGTTCCGCACTGGACGGACTGAAGTTGGCTGCGGGTGTGGAAGTGCATCTGGACAGCCAGGTCGAGGATTGTCGTGTTATGTGTAATCGGGATGCCCTGGTGGGTGCCTGTACCAATCTGGTGAACAACAGTGTGGAAGCAGGGGCAACGCGTGTGACGGTTCAGCTCGCTCCTGTTGCTGGTGAACTTGTGATTCGAGTGGTGGATAACGGCCCGGGATTTGAAGCCGGGCAGGCGGGTCAGCTCATGGAGGCATTTTATACCACCAAGTCCCACGGTACCGGGCTTGGGTTGGCGGTTGTTCAGGCGGTAGTGAAAGCCCATCAGGGGCGGTTTGCCATGCAATCGCCGGAACAGGGGGGTGCAGTGGCGACACTGACCCTTCCGCTTGTTGGTCAATAAAGAAGAGTTTTCGGAGGCAACCATGGCCAAGGCCCAGATTCTGATCGTTGAAGATGACCACGACCTGCGGGAAGCGCTGGTCACCACCCTCGAGTTGGCAAAGTTTCGTGTGCGTGAAGCGGCGAACGCCGAGGAAGCTTTGACGCGTTTGGCGGAGGCTCCCGTGGATATGGTGGTCAGTGACGTCAATATGCCCGGCATGTCCGGCCATGACCTTCTGGGGGAGGTGCAGCGGCTGTACCCCGGGCTGCCAATGATGCTGATCACCGCCTACGGGCAGATCAGTCACGCGGTGTCCGCGATGCAGTCCGGTGCTATCGACTATCTGGTAAAGCCCTTCGAGCCAAAGGTGTTGGTTGATGCAGTCACCAGGGTGGTGGGCGGGGCTCGCGCGAAAACCGGTGGCGATGAGCCGGTGGCTGAGGACCCGATCAGCAAACGTATGTTCCAGCTGGCGGCAAAAGTCGCGGCCAGTGAATCCACGGTGATGATTTCCGGGGAGAGCGGTACTGGTAAAGAGGTGCTGGCCCGATATATTCACCAGCAATCGCCCCGCGCTGACCAGCCCTTTGTGGCCATCAACTGCGCAGCAATTCCTGAGAATATGCTTGAAGCCATCCTGTTCGGCCATGAAAAAGGGGCGTTTACCGGTGCGGTTGCTTCTTCGCCTGGCAAGTTCGAGCAGGCCAATGGCGGCACCATCCTCCTTGATGAGATTTCAGAAATGGACCTGGGGCTGCAATCAAAGCTTCTGCGAGTGCTGCAGGAGCGTGAGGTAGAGCGGGTTGGCGGTCGCAAGCCGATTACCCTGGATGTGCGGGTAGTGGCTACCACCAATCGCGATCTGGGTGAGTATGTTCGTGAGGGTAAGTTCCGCGAGGATCTCTACTACCGGCTGACGGTCTTTCCGATGCACTGGCAACCTCTGAGGGACCGAGCGCTTGATATCATGCCGCTGGCGACTGCCTTGCTGAAGAAGCATTGCCGCAAGATGAAGCTGACGGGCATCAGTTTCGCCAGTGACGCACAGCAGGCGCTGGTGAGCCACCCGTGGCCCGGTAATGTCCGTGAGCTGGATAATGCGATACAGCGGGCGTTGGTACTTCATCAGGGAAACGTTATCCATGCTGCGGACCTGTGCCTGGAACTGGGCATTACCGGCCGTGTCGACGGCAGCGCACCGGTTGCGGAACGGGCCCCGGCGAGAGAGCCGGAATTGCCCTCAGCATCGTTTGGAAGTGAATCTGTCGCTGATCCCGATACCCATTATTTGACGGAGGCGTCGGAAATAAGTGGTCCTGTTGCCCTGGGGGATGATCTGCGTCAGCGCGAGTTCCGTATCATTATCGACACGCTGAAAAAAGAGCGAGGTCGCCGCAATCGGGCGGCCGAGCAATTGGGTATCAGCCCTCGGACCCTTCGATACAAGCTGGCCCAGATGCGTGATGCAGGCATCGACCTGGATTCGGAACTGGCCATGGCCTGATCCGTGTTGTCTCCACTCCTTCTTCAGTGCACCTTCGGGTGCCCTTTTTTTCTGTCAAATCCCCGTCGTTCATCCTGTTTCTACTGCGAATGTTTTCCTTAATTTAATGAAAAATAAGAAATAAATGTTGTTGGCCTGTGGTTTGCTTGAAACGGAATAACAGATTCAGAGTTCAATGGGTTGTTGCCGAAGCAGCCAATCCCGGGGAGTGAGTTATGGTCGAACGTGCAGATATCAATAATGTGCTGTCGGAAATCCGTAACATGCGTTCGCAGATGATGCAGAACCAGCGTGTTGAGCAGGACAATGATGTTCGTGGCCGTATTGATAGCCCACAACGGGTTGAGCAGGGTCGTGAAACACCAAGCTTCGGGGATATGCTCAGTCGTGCGGTGGGCAGTGTGAACGAGCTGCAGCAAACGTCGGGTGAACTCAAGACAGCTTATGAAATGGGCGATCCCAACGTGGACATTACCCGCGTGATGATTGCTTCCGAGAAAGCCTCGGTTTCCTTCGAAGCATTAACCCAGGTTCGTAACCGGGTGGTGAAGGCTTACGAAGATATCATGAACATGCCGGTATAATAGCGGAGCACAGACATGGCCAGCGTACCTGCAGAAACCTCCAGCGCCAACGTACCGGCAGCCTCGGATGCGGATAAACCGGAAAATCGCAGCGACCTGCTGTTCGGATTCAATCGGCTAAACCTATTGCGGCAGATCGGCCTGATGGTGGGGCTGGCCGCCAGCGTCGCCCTGGGCGTTGCCGTGGTGCTCTGGGCTCAGGAGCCGAACTATCAGCCGGTGGTCGGTGATATGTCCGGCTACAACCCTCAGGATATAACCTCCATTCTCGATCAGAGCGGCATCAACTACCGCATGGATCCGCGTACCGGCGCCCTGCTGGTGCCCTCCGATGAGGTCTACAACGCCCGCCTGAAACTGGCTGCCGAGGGCGTGACCGATGAGCAGACCATGGGTTATGAGCTACTGGATCAGGACCGTGGTTTGGGGACCTCGCAGTTTATGGAAACCATCAGTTTCCGTCGGGGCCTGGAAGGCGAGCTCGCTCGCACGATCGCTGCTATGCGCGGTGTGCGTTCTGCCCGCGTGCACCTGGCGATTCCGGAGCGGTCCGTTTTTGTCAGAGATGCCCGCACCCCGACAGCGTCCGTTTTTCTGGATGTATTCGCCGGTCGCAAGCCGGAACAGGAGCACATCGCGGCTATTGTAAACCTGGTGGCTGGCAGCATCCCCGAGATGAGTAAGGAGAATGTCACGGTCGTCGACCAGAACGGCAACCTCCTGACCGGGCGTGAGACAGACAATAACAGTCAGCAAATCAAGGATCAGTACGACTACACAGCTCGCGTGGAAGATCGCCTGACCCGCCGCGTGGCATCCCTGGTGGGTCCCATTGTTGGAGACGGCCGTTTTCGTGCAGAAGTGACAGCAGACCTGGATTTTTCCTCGGTGGAGCAGGCAGAAGAGCTGTTCAACCCTGAGCAGCAGGCCGTGCGCAGCGAGCGGGAAATGAGTGAGCAGCGCATCAACGGCAGCACCGGTGGAGTACCTGGTGCGTTGTCAAACCAGCCTCCGGGCGAGAGTCAGGTGCCGGAGCAGGCGGGTCAGGGTGAAGCAGGGGAAGACGGCGAGCCCGCACCACAGCCGGTGAATGTGCGCCGGGAATCTACCCGAAACTATGAAATGGATCGTACCGTCAGTTATATCCGTCAGGAGCAGGGTAGGGTCAAACGGCTGACTGTGGCCCTGGCAGTGGATGACATGAAGGTAGTCGATCCACAGACCGGTGAGGTCAGTTACGAACCGTGGCCAGAGCAGGAATTGCAGCGCCTGAATATGCTGGTTCGCGATGCAGTGGGTTACTCCGCGGTACGGGGAGACAGTGTCACCGTTATGAATACCGCCTTTGCGGCGGAGGAGCAGGTGCAGTTTGAGACGCCGGGATTCTGGGAGCAGCCCTGGTTCTGGGATCTGATGAAGCAGGTTCTGGCGGGTCTGGTTATCCTGGTACTGGTTCTTGGTCTGCTGCGCCCGACACTCAAGAGTCTTTCCGGCGCAGGCAAGAGTGAGCGTGGGGGGGATGCCGATGGCGGTTATGGTGACCTTGACGGTATCGAAGGTGGGGATGAGTTACGTCGCGCCATGTCGTCTCAGGATGAACTGCTTTTGCCGGGCGCTACGGACAGTTATGATAGGCAATTGAATGCACTGAAAGGCCTGATCGCAGAAGACCCGGCGAGGGTTGCCCAGGTTATGCGCCAGTGGGTGAATGTCGATGACTGAAGAAACCAATCGTCAGGTAGAGGGTGCACAACAGGCGCCCCAGAAACCGCAGCGTAAAATTCCCCGTGTCGAGCAGGCTGCTATTCTGCTGATGTCCCTGGGTGAGGCCGATGCCGCGGAAGTGTTGAAACACATGGGGCCCAAGGAGGTTCAGCGGGTTGGTGTGGCGATGGCGCAGATGAAGGACGTCAGTAAAGATGATGTGACCTTCGTACTGAATCAGTTTGTTGATGCGGTCGGTGGCCAGACAGGCCTCGGCGTTGGCAACGACGATTACATCCGCACCATGCTGACCCAGGCATTGGGGGACGATAAGGCATCCAGTCTGATCGACCGTATCCTGATCGGTGGCAATACCACGGGTCTGGACACCCTGAAATGGATGGAGCCCCGAGCGGTTGGCGATATCATCCGATACGAACACCCTCAGATTCAGGCCATCGTAATTTCCTATCTGGACCCGGATCAGGCGGCCGAGATTCTTGGCACACTGGATGACAAGGTTCGGCTGGATGTGATGATGCGGGTGGCTTCCCTCGAAAGTATCCAGCCGCAGGCACTCCAGGAACTGAACAATATTCTCGAGAAACAGTTCTCCGGTGGTTCCGCTGCCCAGACGTCCCGCATTGGTGGTGTTAAGCGAGCAGCGGATATCATGAACTTCATGGACCGAAGCGTAGAGGGTAACCTGATGGATTCCATCAAGGACATGGATCCGGACCTTGCTTCTACCATCGAAGACCTGATGTTTGTCTTCGATAACCTCAAGGACATCGACGACCGGGGTATTCAGGCGCTACTGCGTGAAGTGTCTTCCGAGGTATTGGTAGTGGCCCTGAAAGGTGCCGATGACGCGGTGCAGGACAAAATATTCAAGAACATGTCGAAGCGGGCTGCGGAACTGCTTCAGGACGATCTGGAAGCCAAGGGCCCGGTTCGTGTCAGCGAAGTGGAAACCGCCCAGAAAGACATCATTACCATTGCCCGTCGTATGGCTGAAGCCGGTGAAATCACCCTCGGTGGTGCCGGTGAAGAAATGATGTGATGAAAGATTCCGAGAAAAGTCTCAACCGCATACCCAAAGAGCAACTCACGGCCTACGAGCGCTGGGAGTTGCCCCTGCTTGATTCGAAGGGTAATGAGGTGGCTCGGGAAGAAGAGCGGGACGTCAAACCATTGACGGCGGCCGATATCGAGGAGATCCGTCAGGCTGCGCGTGAAGATGGGCACGCAGAGGGGCGTGACTCAGGCTACCAGGCTGGTTTTAATGAAGGCCGGGAGCAGGGCCACAAGGACGGTTATGAAGCCGGCTTTGCTGAAGGCCGGAAGCAGGGCGAAGAGCGAGGCCTGGAAGAAACCCGTAAGGAAATGGAATCCCGCATGGACCGGCTTGAACACATGCTCGGAGAGCTGCTGATTCCAATTCGTCGTCACGAAGACGAACTGGAGACTGCCCTGGTCAACCTGACCACTATTCTCGCCCGTACCGTGGTTTACCGCGAATTGTCCATTGATTCCTCCCAGATCCAACAGGTGGTCCGTCAGGCTATGGCCTGTCTGCCATCCACCACCGAGAATGTGCGTATCCTGGTTCACCCGGACGATGCGGACTGGGTCAGGGAGGTGGCGGAACGCTTCGAAGCGACCAACTCGGTGGTGGAGGATGACAGCATCCTGCGCGGTGGGTGTAAGGTGGAACCCCGCCACAGCCTCGTGGACTTCACGGTAGAAAAACGTTTCCAGAAAGCGGTTCAGGACATGCTTGATAAGCAGCTTGGTAATGAAGAGGCTGGAGAGAGCGAGGAACTGGACGCCATGATGGGGGATCTGACCGATTTCCACCGGGACGTGCTGGATTCTGGCAGTGACGACGTCAACGGGAGCGAGGACGATGACCGGGAACCTGGCTGACCGTTTGAAGCGACTACAGAGAGGCATTGAGCGTGAGTCGGTCCCGGAGCTGTCTGGACGCCTGACCCGCATGGTGGGCCTGACCCTTGAGTGCGTGGGTTGTCCCATGGTGGTGGGTGATCGTTGCGTGATTCAGGGGCAGGGATCCGGCAGTGTTGAAGCCGAAGTGGTTGGTTTTGAGGATGACCGGGTCTACCTTATGCCGTTGACGGCCATCGAAGGTCTGCGTCCCGGTGCCAGGGTGGTGCCCCTGGCGGCGGCAAGCCGTGTGCCGGTTGGCCCGGAAATGCTGGGCAGAGTGGTGGGCGGCAGCGGTGAGCCCCTGGATGGCAAGGGGCCCTTGCAGGTTGAATCCAGAGTTTCTCTGACTGGTGACATCATCAATCCGCTGGACCGGGCGCCAGTACGTGAAGCGATGGATGTCGGCATCCGTGCGATCAATTCGCTGCTGACGGTGGGGCAAGGGCAACGCCTTGGTCTGTTTGCTGGCAGCGGTGTGGGTAAAAGCATGTTGCTGGGCATGATGACCCGCTTTACTGATGCAGACATCACCGTGGTTGGGCTGATTGGCGAGCGGGGACGTGAGGTCAAGGAATTCATCGAGGACATTCTGGGTGAAGAAGGTCTGGCCCGTTCCGTGGTTGTGGCCTCCCCAGCGGATGACTCACCGCTGATGCGGTTGCGGGCAGCCATGTTGACCACGCGAATTGCGGAATACTACCGTGACAAGGGCAAGCGGGTGCTGTTGCTGATGGATTCCCTGACCCGTTATGCCCAGGCGCAGCGTGAAATTGCTTTGGCGGTGGGCGAACCACCGGCCACCAAGGGTTATCCGCCATCGGTCTTTGCCAAATTGCCACAACTGGTGGAACGGACCGGCAACGGACGCCAGGGTGGCGGTTCTATTACCGCATTCTATACCGTGCTTACCGAAGGGGACGATCAACAGGATCCCATTGCCGATGCAGCCAGGGCTATTCTGGATGGTCACATTGTGCTTTCCCGCCGGCTTGCGGAGGAGGGGCATTATCCCGCTATCGACGTGGAAGCATCCATCAGCCGGGTGATGCCACAGGTAACCGATGAAGAGCACTTTTCCAGAGCACAACGTTTCAAGCAGGTTTATTCCCGCTACCAGCAGGCCAGGGATCTGATCAGTGTGGGTGCGTATGTTAAAGGGTCTGATTCCGAAACCGATTTTGCCATTACACATATTGGCAACATGACCCAGTTTCTCAAGCAGGGGCTGAATGAGAGTGCGCCGCTGCAGGAGAGCATTGAACAGTTGTTGGCGGTGGTTCCGGAACGGCGGTCCCCGGAGCGAAGAAAATCCGGCGCACCGGTACCGGCGAGAGGTGCTGAGTGATGCTCAGGTCCCAACGTCTTGCTGTGGTCCTGACTCTGGAAGAGCGTAAAGAGCAGGAAGCCCTGGAGAAGATGGGCGAGGCTCGCAAGCAGTTTGACGCCCAGCAGGCGCAGATTGATAATCTTAACCGGTACCAGCAGGAGTACCGGGACCAGATTCGTCAGAACCAGCAGGGAGTGGTGCCAGTAGCACGTCTTCAGGCATGGCAGGCCTTTATTGCTCAGCTGGATCAGGTGCTGCGACAGCAGCAAACTCAGCTGGATATCCTCGAAGGGCGCCTGGAAGAATGCCGGCGGCAGTGGCAACTGGCCTGGGAGCGCCGCCGTGGCATGGAGAAGTATATTGAGACATGCCGTCGCCAGGAGCAGCGGGAGCAAGACGTGAAAGAACAAAAACTCGCGGATGAAGCTGCCGGACGAGCCTTTGCCCGGCGCCGGGGGTAGTTCGACCGGGGGTACAGATGTTGTGGATGCAAAACTGCCTGACTGCGCTATCCTTACCTGTGTAATACCTTTTCGGAGAACTCCCTCGGAGGACCAGGAATGCCTATTCATACGCGTCGCAGCGAGGATGGTCAGACCCTGATCATAAAGATTGACGGCCGGTTTGATTTCAGTACACATCAGGCCTTCCGTGACGCCTATGAGCATGGTGACCAGGAAATAAAGGGCTACGTGGTGGATTTGTCCGATACAACGTATCTGGACAGCTCTGCTCTCGGTATGTTGTTGTTACTGCGTGATTACGCCGGAGGCGACAGGGCCACCATCAGTATTGAGAACTGTAACAGTGACGTTCGCCGAATCCTGGCCATATCCAATTTCGAGCAGCTGTTTGCGATCCGCTGACGGAGGGGCATAAACCCTTCGGGAGGTCCAGTGTGGATGATTCTCAAACTGGCAATCGCTCGCTCCTGATACTGATCGCTGACGATAGTGACAGCGATCGACTCATCCTGAAAACCCTGTTACGCCGCCTTGGTCATGATGTGCTGGATGCCGCCAATGGTGTCGAAGCGGTAGAGCTGTTCCGTCAGGCCTCCCCCCAGCTTGTTTTTCTGGATGCCATGATGCCGCAGATGGATGGCATGGAAGCGGCCAGGAAGATCAAGGCCCTGGCGGGTGAACGGCTGGTACCGCTGATTTTCCTGACCTCCCTGACCAATGCCGATGCACTGGCCCGTTGCCTGGAAGCTGGTGGCGATGACTTCCTGACCAAACCCTACAACCGGGTCATCATTGAGGCGAAAATCAACGCATTTAACCGTATGCGACTGATGCACCAGACCATCAGCGAACATCGGGATTTGATTCACGAACGCAATCGCAAGCTGACTGAAGAGCAGCATATTGCCAAGCGGGTCTTTGACAACATCGCCCATACCGGTTGTCTGGATACCGACAGCATTCGTTACCACGCCTCACCCCTGTCGATTTTCAACGGCGACATCCTGTTTGCCTCGCCGAGCCCTGCCGGTGGTATCCAGATATTGATTGGAGACTTCACCGGGCATGGGTTGCCGGCGGCTGTAGGGGCTATGCCGGTGGCGGAGATTTTTTATGGCATGACTGCCAAGGGATTCAGTGGCAGCGATGTGCTGAGGGAAATCAATCAGAAGCTCAAACGCATTCTACCTGCGGGCATGTTCTGCTGTGCGGCCATGATTCAGGCGGATTTCGCGCTCAGTCAGGTGCAGATCTGGAACGGCGGGTTGCCTGATGGCTGGCTAATCCGTCAGGATGGTAGTCGGCGGTCTCTGCCCTCGTCTCATCTGCCGCTGGGGGTTCTGGATGCTACCCGCTTTGATGCCTCGATGACGGTCATCCAGGCTCATCCGGGGGATACCCTGATGTTTATGACCGATGGCGTGCTGGAAACGACAAGTGATCAGGGTGATATGTTTGGCGACCGAGGCGTGGTCAGTACCCTGAACGCTTTGACTGACGGGGTTCATATCTTTGACGCCATTATTGATCGGGTACGGGCTTTTTCCGGTGGCCGGCTTGACCAGGATGATCTGACCCTGGTCACTCTGGATATGGCGGCAAGTGAAGCCCTTGGTGGCTTATCGGATGAGGTTCCATTATCTGCCCTTGAGGGTCCCGCTGAGTGGCACTGCGTTTATGAAGTCAGGGACAGAACCCTGGGACAATTCAGTCCATTGCCTCTGTTGCTTCATATTTGCATGGAAGTACCGGCACTGAGGCGCCGAAGTGGCGAGATCTACACCCTGTTATCGGAGCTGTATACCAATGCTCTGGAGCATGGGGTTCTCGGCTTGCCATCAGAATGGAAGAGAACCGCAGACGGCTTCGGCCGTTATTACGCTGAAAGGGAGCGACGCTTGAGTAAAGTGAGCGATCATTTTATCACGTTTCGCCTGACCCACTCGATGACCGATTCCGGAGGGCAGTTGGTCATTGTTTGCGAAGACAGTGGTCGCGGGTTCGACTACCAAAACCATCCGGGGCCAGCCGACATAGGGCGAGGCTATGCCGGCCGAGGTCTGATGCTGTTGCAGAGACTGGCTGGGTCGTTGACTTTCAGGGAGCGGGGCAATCACGTTGAAATCGTATATGATTGGCACTTTTCTGAGGCCGGAGCCCCTGAGGGGGAGGCCATCACTCAACACGGGGGGCCGTCATGAACGACAAGCCGCACCTTGATGAAGAAGCTCTGGCGGAGCTAAAGGATGTGATGGAGGATGAGTTCGACGTTTTGATTCATACCTACATCAGCGATTCCGTCGACCGATTGGCATCCATACGTAATGCGCTTGAAACGGGTGATGCCGATGCGTTAGTTAAAGCGGCGCACAGTTTCAAAGGAAGCAGTATAAATATAGGTGCACCTCGGCTCGGCGCCTTGTGCCTGGAAGTAGAGAGTGCCGGGCGGGAAATGCGCTTGGACGATGCGGGCCCGTTTTTGCAAGAGATTGATTCGGAGTTTCATCAGGTACGAAGCATGTTGGAGCGGATTCTCAAGGACTAATTCGCAGCTCTGCAAAGGATGGCATCGCTTTTGCTGTAATTCGGGTAACGAGGAAATACTGAACTCAAACCCTGATTGAGCGGCAAGAGGTTGCCATGTCCCAGATGGTTTTACCACAAACCCCAGCCCCGGGAGGGCAGCCCGATACCGGTGGCAAGAAAACGCCGGTGGGTCACGAAAAATCCGGCGATAGCCAGTTTGATTCCATTTCCCGCGCCGAGCAAAAGCGATTGGATCGCAAACAGGCGGATCAGCGCGACCAGACGCAACGCCGTCAGGAAGCTCGCAACAACCCTGAAGACCGAAAGGACGCCCGGGTGGATAACACGGGCAGGGCAGACGGTGCTCGTGGCACGCGGACGGACGACAGCGCAGCCGTGCGGACGTCTGAATCCGACAGTGAGGTATCGGTAGATACCCAGGTGCCGGAAGGGCAGCCGCTTGAAGCCGGTATGCCTGAGGAACTTGTCATCCCGACCTTTGCTGATTTGCAGGCATTACTGACTCCTGCCGCGGGTGCATCGGGCGGTGCAGCGCAGTCTGGAGCCGTTATTGGACAGGCACCTGTGATACCGGGATTGGCAGGTATCGTGGGCAAAATGCCGGGCATGCCCGGTGAAATGACGACTCCCGGGCAGCCGGGGAACACCGGCTTTCAGCTAACCGAAGCGTTGACGGCATTGACCCCGGAGTCCGGGCGCGTCCAGGACAGCACCACGTTGCTTGCCGCCGGCAGGCTGCAAACGCTGGCTGATTCCTCCGCTCAACAGCTGGTCAATGCCAGGCCGCCTGCAGAGGCTGCTGGACTCAAGGGGTATGCTACCTCTGTGGATGTGCCGGTCGGGCATGCCGAGTGGGGCGACAAGCTGGTGGGGAAACTGACCTGGCTGACTGCCAATAAATTGTCCGTTGCCGAAATCCATTTGACGCCACCAGATATGGGCCCCATGGAAGTCCGGGTCAAGGTTCAGCAGGAGCAGGCAAACATTACGATACACTCCGCCAATCCGGTGGTCCGGGATCAGTTGGAACTGCATAGCCACCGCTTGCGGGACATGCTCAACGAGCAGGGATTGTCCCTGGAACAGTTCGATGTGGCCGATTCGTCCCGGCAACAAACCGAGGAACAGGGGGGCGATGGCGAGAGTGATAATCCTGAAAGCCGCTCCGGTCACGATGTGGCTGAGGCCTCTTCCGATGAGCCTGGCGCACAGTCCGGCGACCTTGATCTGACCTGGAAAGGCGAAGTAGATATTTTTGCCTGAAGTGTTCTGCGGGGCCTTCGGGCCCCATCCTCGATTCTCCTTTGCCCATCCTTCCCCACAACGCTAAACTGCTGTTCTGAATCAGCTGGATCGGGCTTTTGGCCCGACCTTTGCTTGAATACCCCGTAAGTACCGATAAACCATCCGGATGACGGATTTTTGGCGATTGGAAGGATATGGCTGAAAACAACACCCCTGCAGCGCCGCCGGCCAAAAAGGGCAAGCTGAAGCTAATAATTTTGCTAGTGCTGGTGATCATTCTGGCGGTAGGGCTTTCTGTGGTCGGCACCCTCTGGTTCCTCGGTGGGGGGCTGCCGGGGATGAGCGACGACGGTGCGTCTGGAGATGAAGAGGCGGTCAGCGTATTCGAACCCAGTGTCTATCTGGATATCGAGAAGGCATTGGTAACAACCATCCAGGCGGATGGCGGCCGTCAGCGTTACGCTCAGGTCCATCTTTCGCTGGAAGCCAATAGCGAACAGACACTGGCGGCTGCTGAGCTGCATCGGCCATTGATTCGCAGTCAGCTGGTTTCGCTGCTTGGAAACAGCGACTTTATGGAGTTGCAGACCCCGGAAGGCAGGACCGCGTTGGCCGACCGCATGCTGCAGACTGTCAATCAGGTGCTCGAGGAAGAAGGGGAAGCGCCTCTGACACGAGTGCTGTTCAGGAATTTTGTGGTGCAATAGGGCCCCGGTAACGGGCGGCTTGTCAGGGCAGGAAAACGTATGCAGGACCTACTGTCACAGGATGAAATCGATGCCCTTCTCCACGGTGTGGATGATGGGGATATCGATACCTATGAGGAAACCGATGAAGCCGGTATAAAGTCCTATGACCTTGCCAGCCAGGACCGGATCGTCCGTGGGCGGATGCCCACCCTCGAAATGATCAACGAGCGTTTCGCCCGTTACACCCGAATCAGTCTGTTCAACCTGCTGCGCAGGAATGCCGACGTCTCGACCGGGGGCGTACAGATCATGAAGTTCGGGGAGTACATACACACTCTGTATGTGCCTACCAGTCTCAACCTGTGCAAGATCCGCCCACTGCGGGGGACTTCCCTGTTTGTTCTGGACGCCAAGCTGGTATTCAAACTGGTGGATAACTTCTTTGGCGGCGAGGGACGGCACGCCAAGATCGAAGGTCGCGAATTTACGCCAACCGAAACCCGCATAGTGCAGATGGTATTGGATCAGGTTTTCCATGACATGAAGGAAGCCTGGCATGCCGTACTGAAGGTGGATTTTGAGTACCTCAGTTCTGAGGTGAATCCCGCCATGGCAAACATCGTCAGCCCCAGCGAAGTGGTGGTTGTGAGCACATTCCACATCGAGCTGGATGGTGGTGGCGGTGAACTGCATATGGCGCTGCCATACTCCATGATAGAGCCCATTCGGGATGTACTGGATGCCGGGGTTCAGAGTGACATTGACGATGTTGATGAACGCTGGGTCAACGCCTTGCAGGAAGACATCAAGGAAGTCAACGTGCCGGTCAACTCCACGGTCTGTCGCCGACGGATATCATTGCGTGACATCGCCAAGATGAAGGCCGGTGACATCATACCGGTGGAAGTTCCCGATTTTCTGACGGTCACCGCCAATGGCATTCCGATCTACAAGGCCACCATGGGAACCCGTGACGGAAAACTGGCACTGAGAATTCACGAACGGGCAACGCTGCCCAGGGTCAAGAAACAACTGAAGGTGGGACGCAATGGCTGACGACGACAAAAAAGACGATCAGGAACTGAGCGAAGACGAAAAGCTCGCAGCTGAGTGGGAATCCGCCATGGAAGAGTCCGGTGACGACGGCGGTTCCCGCGAGGATGAATGGGCCGCGGCCATGGCTGAAGCGGAGCCGTCCGAGGAAGGCGAGGGTAGCGATGACAACGTCCGCGCCGCGCCGATGGAGGAGTTCGATGAAACCACCGGTGTGACCCACGGCAGTGGACCTGCGCCGGATATGGACGTCATTCTGGACATTCCAGTCACAATTTCGATGGAAGTGGGCAACACCCAGATTCCGATTCGTAACCTGTTGCAGTTGAATCAGGGCTCCGTTATTGAGCTGGATCGCCTGGCGGGTGAACCTCTGGATGTACTGGTTAATGGCACCCTTATCGCCCATGGTGAGGTTGTCATGGTTAACGAAAAGTTCGGCATTCGACTCACCGACGTCATCAGTCCGGGCGAGCGGATCAAGCGGTTGCAGAAGTAGTATGGCGCAGATGAGCGGACTCTTCAGCCGGCGCTGGCGCGGCTTCGGCATGGTTGTCCTGGCTGGATTGCTGCCAGTATTGGCACTGGCAGAAGAACCCCCCGTGCGGGAAGAGAGTAATCGGGCTCCGGACACTCTGATCACCATGCTGAGCCTGGGCGGAGGCCTGCTTGCGGTCATTGCGATCATATACGGCTGCGCCTGGATCATTCGTCGCATGAATGGTATGACCGGCATGAACAACCAGGCCATCAAGGTGGTTTCCGTCATGGCTTTGGGCGCCCGGGAACGTATCGCCCTGATCGACGTGGGTGGTACGCAGATACTGGTGGGCATCACCCCTTCCGCCATCCGCACCCTGCACGTGTTTGACGAGCCGGTCGTTACCCCTGGCCAGGGCTCTTCCAGTGACTTTGCCCGCCGCCTGCAGGGCATGATTGGCAAGTCCTGGAACGCTCCATCATCGAAGGAAGGCTGACCCGATGATTCCGGTTTACCTGAAGCGATGCCTTTACCTGACACCCCTGATTCTGTTGGCGGGCTGGAGTCCGGCGGTATTCGCGGACCTTCCCGGCATTCCCGCGTTTACCATGACTCCGGGCGAGGAGCAGGGTGTGCAGGAGTATTCCGTTACCCTGCAGATCCTGGCGCTGATGACCGCGCTGACGTTTCTGCCAGCCATGTTGATGATGATGACGTCGTTCACCCGCATCATCGTCGTGTTTGCCATCCTGCGTCAGGCCCTGGGGTTGCAAGCGACTCCGTCCAACCAGATTCTCTTGGGGCTGGCCCTGTTCCTCAGTATCTTCATCATGAAACCAGTACTGGAAGAGGCAAACCGGGTTGGCCTGCAACCCTATATGACCGAAGAGATTACCTCGCTGGAAGCGGTCGAACGCGCCAGCATGCCGTTCCGCCAATTCATGTTGGGCCAGACCCGGGAAAGCGACCTCGGGCTGTTTATGCGTATTGCGGACGAACAGTATGATTCGCCGGAGGATGTGTCCTTCTGGGTGCTGTTGCCCGCGTTTGTCACCAGCGAGCTGAAAACCGCCTTCCAGATTGGCTTCATACTGTTTATTCCCTTCCTGATCATCGACATGGTCGTGGCCAGCGTGCTGATGGCCATGGGCATGATGATGCTGTCACCGATCATTATCTCGCTGCCGTTCAAGATCATGCTCTTCGTCCTGGTGGACGGCTGGGCGTTGATCATGGGTACATTGGCCGCCAGTTACGGGATATAGGAGCCGCGTATGACCCCGGAAACCGTCATAGACATCGTCCGTGAAGCGTTGTGGATGATCGTGTTGTTGTCTGGCGTCATCATCGGCCCTGGCCTGGTGATCGGTCTGGTGGTCAGCACCTTCCAGGCCGCTACACAGATCAACGAACAGACCCTCAGTTTCCTGCCGCGACTGATGGTTACCCTGATCGTCATCATCGCCGCCGGCCCGTGGATGTTGACCAAACTGCTCGATCACGCGGAAGGCTTGATAACCAGCATTCCCTACCTGATTGGCTGATTGATGATACCGACCGAAATCAGCGCTGACCTGATCGGCCAGTGGGTTGGACAGCACCTTTGGCCCCTGTTTCGCATCGCGAGTTTCCTGATGGTCGTCCCCATCTTCGGCACTCAGTTGGTACCGGCCAGAGCACGCCTGGGGCTGGCCCTGCTCATCACCATCCTCATCGTGCCGTTGCTCCCGCCGGCACCCCAGGTGGAAGCATTCAGTGCCGACGCAGTGGTGATCACCCTGCAACAAATTCTCATCGGCGTGGGCATGGGATTCGCCATGACCGCTCTGTGGCAACTCTTCGTCGTCGCCGGCCAGATGATCGCCATGCAAATGGGCCTGGGCTTCGCCTCCATGGTCGACCCCGCCAACGGCGTCAACGTCCCGGTGCTATCCCAGATCTACACCATCACCATCACCCTGCTGTTCCTCGCCATGAACGGCCATCTGGTGATGTTCGAAATTTTCATCGAAAGCTTCCGGACGCTGCCTGTCGGCTTTGAAGGCCTGGGTCAGGTCGGGGTCTGGGAACTGGCACACCGCGTCAGCTGGATGTTCGTGTCCGCCATGCTGCTCGCATTACCCGCGGTCTCCGCCGTTCTGATCGTCAGTATTGCGTTCGGCGTGATGACCCGAGCGGCCCCTCAGATGAATATTTTCGCCCTGGGCTTTCCAATTGGCCTGATTTTTGGACTGTTCTCCATATGGGTGCTGCACGCCAATTTTCTGCCGCACTTCGAACAGTACACTCGAGAAACCTTTGAGTTCATGCGGAACCTGCAAGGGCAGCCCTGATGGCTGAAGAAAACGACAACAGTCAGGAAAAAACGGAAGAGGCCACCCCCCGAAGGCTGGAAAAAGCCAAGGAGGACGGCCAGACCGCCCGTTCGAAAGAGCTGGCCACCATGGCCGTGCTGATGGCCGGTGCTGGCGGCCTGCTGATGTTTGGCGCCAGCCTGGGCGCCTCCCTCGAAAACATCATGCGCGACAGCTTCGTCCTGGAACGCTCCGCCATCTTCGATACCCGCCACATGAGCATACAGCTCCTGGCCTCCGCCAAAGAAGCGGCACTTGCCCTGTCACCGATCCTGATCCTGCTCCTGGTTGCCGCCATCGCCGGCTCCATCGGTATCGGCGGCCTGTTGTTCAGCGGCAAAGCCATAGCGCCCAAGCTCAACCGCATGGACCCGATCAAGGGCCTGAAACGCATGTTCTCCCTGCGGTCGGTGATCGAACTGGTCAAGGCCATCCTGAAAGTGGGGCTGGTGCTGGCACTCGCTATCCTGATCCTCAATCTGCGGACAGACGATCTGCTGAGCATTGCCGAGGAACCTGCGATCCCGGCCATGGAGCATGTACTCTGGACCCTGGGATGGACCTTCTTCTTCCTGTCTGCCGCGACTATCATCATCGCCGCCATCGATGTGCCGTTCCAGATCTTCGATCACCAGAAGAAACTGCGCATGACAAAGCAGGAGGTGAAAGACGAGTTCAAGGACACCGAAGGTAAGCCGGAAGTGAAGGGCCGTATCCGCCAACTGCAACGTGAAATGGCCCAGCGCCGGATGATGCAGGACGTGCCGGGCGCCGATGTGGTCATCACCAACCCGACCCATTATGCCGTGGCCCTGAAGTATGACCAAAAATCCATGGCGGCGCCGATTGTGGTGGCCAAGGGCGCTGATGAGATGGCGTTCAAGATCATGGAGATTGCCCGCGAGAACAAAGTCGAGATTCTGAGAACGCCGCCGCTGACCCGGGCGGTGTATCACAACACCGAGGTCGGGGGAGAGATTCCCGATGGCCTCTACATGGCCATTGCCCAGGTGCTGGCCTACGTCTTCCAGCTGCGGCAGTTCCGCAAGGGGCGCGGTGACCGGCCCGGTATACCGGACTTTCCGATTCCGCCGGATATGCGGCGGGATGTTTGAGCTTGTTTTCGTAGCCTGATGGTTGTGGGGTAGGGTGGTTGTGGTTGCCCCCTCCCAAAAACCGCTACGAGCACATCCATGTGCGCTTCTCTCCGGCCATCCATGGCCTCCGAAATTTTTGGGAGGGGGCAACCACAACCACCCTTCACCGAAACCGTCAGGCTACAAGATCAAAAAGCCCAAACTCAGACCCGAGCACCAATAACCCGAACCATAGGATCATGCCGGCTTTCAGGGATTGGCAGCAGGCCGTAGAACTCGCTGGGGTTGTAGACGCGAACGGAAGGGAACCCGCTGGCCTGGAAGTGGTTTCGCGCCTGCTGGTCATCGTCGAAGTGGAAGCTGACCTGGCTGCGTGTCATGGTGCCCAGGAGGCCTCCGAGGGTTTTGAGGGAAGAACGTAGCAGCGGTTGCTTTGGCATCAGGTAACTTTCTGAGAGGTACACCGAACCGGGGCGGTCAGCCAGGATTTTGGCCAGGCGTTTCCAGAATTCGGTGATGACTTCCAGGGAGAAGTAGCTGGTCAGCCCCTCGGTGACGACCACTATAGGTTTGGTGTTGTTGAAGGTGCGGGCGACTACGGCTTCCAGGGTGTTCTCGCCGCTGTCGGCCAGGATATCAATGGGGGTGACCTGGTGTTGCTCGCCGAGGTGACCTGCCGCCAGGAGGCGGGCCGCTTTGCGGGCGGCCATGTCGGGCAAATCGGCTTCGACCATTTTGATGCCTGGGTGTTTCTCCCGCAATCGGATGCCTCTGGGGGACATGCCGCAGGCGATTTCCAGTACCTGGTCGACGTCGTCTTCCTGAATCGCCTGGTCGATCAAATGGTCGATGATCAGGTGCCGTTGCAGCAGGAAGGTGCGGATGTTGCCGCCGATGGCCGCCTTGCTGGCGGTTTCGAAGGGGCTCATCAGGTGATAGAGCCAACGACCCTGTTCGGTGGTCAGGACGTCATCGGACAGCCCGTTCCGGTGCCAGACGGCACCGGTGTAGAGGGCGGTAAAGCTGATGCCGGAACTGTCAGTCGGCTTTTTGCTCATAGATGGCCTTTCCCCAGGCTTCACGTGTGCCTGGCAGTATCAGGTTAAGGGCAACCGCCACCACGGCGCTCAGGGCAATGCCTTCGAACTGGCCGATGGCCATGCCGCCGATGCCGAACACCAGGGTGATGGCAACGATCACCAGGTTGCGCGACTGGGACAGGTCGACCTGGTGGCGGATCAGGGTATTCAGGCCGACCACCGCAATGGAGCCGAACAGCAGGCAGAGGATGCCGCCCATTACCGGTACCGGGATGGTTTGCAGGGCCGCGCCGAATTTGCCGACGAAGGCCAGGGTAATCGCAATGATCGCGGCCCACCACATCACTTTCGGGTTGAAATTGCGGGTCAGTACCACGGCGCCTGTGACTTCCGAGTAGGTGGTGTTGGGTGGTCCGCCCAGCAGGGATGCAGCGCTGGTGGCCAGGCCGTCACCCAGCAGGGTGCGGTGCAGGCCAGGCTTTTCCAGGTAGTTCTTGCGGGTCACGTTGCCGATGGCAAGGATGTCGCCAATGTGTTCAATGGCCGGTGCAATAGCCACCGGGATCATGAACAGGATGGCGCTCCAGCTGAAGGCCGGTGCGACAAAATTCGGAACGGCGAACCAGGGTGCCTCGCGCACGGGCGTCAGATCCACGACGCCGGCAAAAGCGGAGAGGGTATAGCCGACGATCACGCCAAACATGATAGGAATCAGGCGGAAAATGCCTTTTGCCCACACCGACATGATGACGGTCACCACCAAGGAAATCATCGCAATCCAGATGGCTGTGTCATAGGGCACCAGTTCAGCGGCGCCGTCGCCACTACGACCCGAGGCCATATGCACAGCCACCGGCGCAAGCCCCAGGCCGATCACCATGATGACTGGGCCGATCACCACGGGTGGCAGCAGCCGGGTAACGAATCCGGTACCGCGAAGCCGGACAGCACCGCTCAGAATGATATAGAGAATACCTGCAGCCATCAGGCCGCCCATGGTTTCTTCCAGGCCGAAACGGCCCTTGGCAGCTATCACCGGGGCGATAAAAGCAAACGAGGAGGCAAGAAAGATGGGAATTTGACCGCCGGTAACGATGTGGAAGATCAGCGTGCCGAGGCCGGCAGTAAACAGGGCGACGTTGGGATCGAGGCCGGTGATCAGTGGCATCAGCACCAGCGCGCCAAAGGCCACCAGCAGCATTTGCGAGCCCGCTATAGCCTGCTTCCAGATCGGGTCGTTGGTGTGATCCTGCATGTTCAGACGTCCTTCTGCTTGGTGCCGAAAATTTTATCGCCGGCATCGCCAAGTCCGGGCAGAATATAGCCTTTCTCGTTGAGGCGCTCGTCAATTGAGGCCGTATAGATAGAAACGTCCGGGTGCTTTTCCAGGACTTTCTGAACGCCTTCTGGGGCCGCTACCAGAATCAGCGCGCGAATCTCGGTGCTACCAGCCTTCTTCAGCAGATCGATGGTCGAGATTAGTGAGCCGCCAGTGGCCAGCATCGGGTCGATAATCATGGCCATACGCTGGTCCAGCTCGCCCACCAGTTTTTCCAGGTAGGTACTGGCTTCCAGAGTTTCTTCGTCACGAATCTGGCCCACCACACTGACGCGGGCACCTGGAATGAGGCTGAGGACGCCGTCCAGCATGCCCATGCCAGCGCGGAGAATTGGCACGATGGTGACTTTTTTACCCTGGATCTGTTCGATTTTGACCGGGCCGGCCCAGCCCTCGATGGTTTTCTCCTGCAGGGAGAAGTCCTGGGTGGCTTCGTAGGTCAGCAGGGCACCAACTTCCTGTGCCAGTTCACGAAAATTCTTGGTGCTGATATCCGCGCGGCGCATCAGGCCGAGCTTGTGGCGGATCAGGGGGTGTTTAACCTCGTGGATTGGCATGGTGGTCACCTATGTCTGTCATCTGTCGGCTGTGTCGGAATGGCGCAAGGATACCGTATCTGGAAGGTCGCGTCAGGCACTGGGATGTGAAATCCCGTAAGGGGTGGTACGGATCTTGCGATACCCCTGCAAACGACGCATTGGCGTCATATTTTCGACCCATTGAGCGCCTTCAGGCACAGCCACGTGGAGAGTTTCCGGGCATGGACAGAGCTTTAGTCCTGAACAACGTCAAATCCCTGACGCGGGGAAACCTTGGTATACCCATCATGCTGATGGGCTTGCTGGGCATGATGATACTGCCGATGCCGGCGTTCATGCTGGACGTTTTCTTCACATTCAACATCACCTTGTCGATTGTGATCCTGCTGGTGTGTGTCTACGCCTTGCGGCCAATGGAGTTTGCGTCCTTTCCGACGGTGCTGCTGGTGGCGACCCTGTTGCGCCTGGCGCTGAACGTTGCCTCCACGCGGATTGTGTTGCTCAACGGCCACGAGGGCGGTGATGCCGCCGGTAAGGTGATTGAGTCCTTTGGTGCGGTGTTGATCGGCGGCAATTACGCCGTCGGCCTGGTGGTGTTCGCCATTCTGATGATCATCAACTTCCTGGTGGTGACCAAAGGCGCTGGCCGGGTGTCGGAGGTCAGCGCGCGCTTTACCCTGGATGCCATGCCCGGCAAGCAGATGGCCATTGATGCCGATCTGAACGCCGGCCTGATCAATCAGGAGGAGGCCAAGCACCGTCGTTCCGAGGTTGCCCAGGAGGCGGATTTCTACGGTTCCATGGACGGTGCCAGCAAGTTCGTCAAAGGCGATGCGGTCGCCGGTCTGCTGATTCTGGCCATCAACCTGATTGGTGGTATCGCCATCGGCATGTTGCAGCATGGTCTGGATTTCGGGACCGCCACACAGAACTATGCCTTGCTGACCATTGGTGATGGTCTGGTGGCACAGATCCCGTCGCTGCTGCTGTCGACGTCTGCCGCGATTATGGTGACTCGGGTTACGTCCAGTCAGGACATGGGGGGGCAGATCCTGCAGCAGATGTTCAGTGCGCCCAAGGCGCTGTCCATCGCAGCCGCGATCCTGATTATTCTGGGGCTTATTCCCGGGATGCCGCATGTGGCATTTCTTGGTCTGGGGATCATTGCCGCAGTAGCCGCTTATCTTATCTGGAAGCGTGAACGCCAGACTATCGAAGAGGAAGGTGTGTTCCCCGTTCGTGGTGGTATGCAGCCGGCGGGGCGTGATCTGCCGCCTGGTGGAGATGGTGGCGATCATGGTCAGGCCTTGCCAGCGCCCGGCGAAACCCGGGAGTTGGGCTGGGATGACGTTGCCACCGTCGACATTGTGGGGCTGGAAGTAGGTTATCGCCTGATTCCGTTGGTAGACAAGTCCCAGGGCGGCCAGTTGCTGAGTCGTATCAAGGGGGTACGCAAGAAGCTGTCTCAGGATCTCGGATTCCTGATGCCGTCGGTACACATCCGTGACAACCTGGATCTGATGCCCAACGTCTATCGCATTACTCTGATGGGGGTGACGCTCGCCGAGGCGGAAATTCATCCCGATCGTGAACTGGCCATCGACCCGGGCCAGGTGTTCGGCAAGATCGAGGGGATTGCCGGCAAGGACCCGGCGTTTGGCCTGGACGCCAGCTGGATTGAGCCGGAAAAGAAGGACCAGGCACAGACCCTCGGCTATACAGTTGTAGATGCCAGTACGGTGGTGGCCACCCATCTCAATCAGGTGTTGCAGAAACACGCCCATGAACTGCTCGGCCACGAAGAAACCCAGAAGTGGCTGGACCAGTTGGAAAAGGTTTCTCCCAAGCTGGCTGAAGAGCTGGTACCGACCACCATTTCCATCAGCTTGCTGCTGAAGGTGCTGCAGAATCTGCTCAAGGAAGAAGTGCCTATTCGTGATATGCGCTCGATTGCGGAGTCTATCGTTAACGTCCATCCCAGGAGTCAGGACCCGAAACTGTTGACGACGGTAGCCCGTCAGGCGCTGCGCCGTATGATCGTTCAGAGTATCTGTGGCAATGAGCAGGAAATTCCGGTTATTACCCTGGATCCAGACCTGGAACAGTTATTGCTGAAGTCAGTTCAACAGAGTCAACAATCCGGCGGTCAGGAAGACATAGGGCTGGTGCTGGAACCGAACATGGTGGAGAAACTGCAGCGATCCCTGCAGGAGAGTGTCCAGCGCCAGGAAATGCTGGGCAAGCCAGCGATTCTACTGGTGTCAGGCCCATTGCGACCGGTGCTGGCGAAGTTTGCCAGCTATGGAGTTGAACGGTTGCACGTACTGTCATACCAGGAAGTTCCGGATAACAAACAGATCACCATTGTGGCGTCGGTCGGCCAGTAACGGCGGCGGATGACAAAGCGGACAGCGCAGGCACGGCGTTGCCGGTGGAGGATGAGGCATCATGAAAGTAAAACGTTTTTTTGCTCAGAGCATGGCAGAGGCATTGAAGCAGGTGCGGGAACAGATGGGCCCGGACGCCGTGATTCTCTCCAATCGCCGGGTGGATGGTGGCGTCGAAATTGTGACGGCACTGGACTACGACGAAAATATGGCGCGTCAGCGCTTGGGTGACAAAGCCCGGGAAGCCACCAATGGGTCCCGTTTGGCGGAAATGCAGGCGGAACAACATCGCCACCTGGAAGATGAGCTTGGGCGTTCCCGGGATCGTATCCGTGAAGTCCGTGAAAAGCGGGCAGGCATTGGCAACGGTTATGCCAACAATACGGCTCTCATTGAGGATTCGGCGCTGGGGCTTGAGTCCCCCGAGGTGGAATCCGGTTATGTGCCGGCACCAGCCGGTGGAACCTCGAGGGGGTATTCCGACGAGCTGGCGCAGATGCGTGCAGAGATCAGCTCGTTGCGGGATCTGATGGGAACCCGCGCTCAGGAGCCGAAGAAGCCTGCGTCCAACGCTGTCCAGCAACGGCTTTCCGAGCGCCTGCAGGAATTTGGATTAGGGTTTGAACTGGCCAGCTCCCTGTCCCGCCGACACAATGGCGGGCGCCTGGAAGATGGCTGGAAACAGTCACTGAAAATGCTGGCTACCGGTGTGAAAACGTCCCGCACCGAATGGCTGGATCAGGGCGGTGTTTTTGCTTTGGTGGGACCCACCGGGTCTGGTAAAACCACGACCATCGGCAAGCTGGCCGCGCGCCATGTGCTCCGCCATGGCGCCGACTCCCTGGCCCTGGTCACCACCGATCGCTACCGGGTAGCCGCTCATGAGCAGTTGTTCGTGTTTGGCCGCATCCTCAACGTGCCGGTCAGGGTGGTTGATGAGAGCCACTCCCTGGACGATATTCTGGACGAATTGTCCGATCGTCACCTTGTGTTGATTGATACCGCTGGTCTCACCAGCTCTGACAAGGGCTACGAGCAGCAATTGTCAGAGCTGGCCCGAAGCCATCACAAGATTCGGCCCCATCTGGTTGTATCGGCTACCAGCCAGCCACGCATCATGAAATCCGTTTGGCATTGCTATAAGATGGCTAATCTAGCGGGCTGTGTGATGACTAAAATAGATGAGGCCCTTACCCTGGGCGAGTCTTTGGGATTTGTTATGGAGTCAGGCCTGCCCGTGGCCTATTACACGGACGGCCAGAAGATTCCTGAAGATTTGCATCACGCTGAAGCCGTGCCGCTGGTTCGACTGGCGGTGGAGCGGCTGAAAGCGCTCCAGCAACAACAGGCGGTGGCAGAGGGGGCCTGAACATCATCCCCGACCGTACCGGATGACGGAGTATCCGGCGTGCAACAGGCGCCGTTGAATGACAACTGAGCCTTCGGTTAAACGTGGCGAGAGACAAAACCAAGTATGAGTAAACCACATCCGGTACAGGTGATTGCAGTTTCCGGCGGAAAGGGCGGCGTTGGCAAGAGCAACGTTTCGGTCAATCTGGGAATTGCCCTTGCCCAGAAGGGACGTCGTGTCGTGTTGCTGGATGCCGATCTTGGCCTGGCCAATATCGATGTTCTGCTGGGAATTACCGCCAACCGTAACCTGTCGGATGTGCTGGCAGGAGATTGCGACCTGAAGGACGTTCTGGTTGACGGCCCGGGGGGGATCAAGATCGTCCCGGCCTCTTCGGGCACCCAGCGTATGACCCAGCTCAGCGCCATGGAGCACGCTGGTTTGATCAATGCCTTTAGCGAACTCGGCGACCAGATCGATGTGCTCATTGTGGATACAGCGGCGGGTATTTCCGAATCGGTGGTCAGTTTCCTGAGAGCATCACAGGAGCTGCTTCTGGTGGTTTGTGATGAACCGACTTCCATTACCGACTGTTACGCCCTGATCAAGTTGATGAACCGCGATTATGGGACGAACCGTTTCCGTATTCTTGCCAACCAGGTGCGTAATGATCAGGAAGGAAAGCATCTTTTCGAAAAACTGACCCGAGTCACTGAGCGGTTTCTTGATGTAGCACTACAATATGTGGGTATCGTGCCTTACGACGAAGCCGTCAAGAAAGCGGTGCAGCGGCAGAAGGCGGTTCTGGAAGCTTACCCCAGGGCAAAAGCATCACTGGCGATCAGGGCACTGGCCGATAAAGTCGATAACTGGCCGTTACCGTCATCACCCCGCGGACACCTGGAGTTTTTTGTAGAGCGGCTCGTCGAAGTCTGAAATTGATCCTGTCACTATAAAAACCGGATGCATGACATTGGCGAAACACCTGGGAATCTATCAGAAAACTGGCGTCAAGGGCGCTTCCCGACTTGTTGAAGAGCATGCCCCGCTGGTCAAGAAGATCGCGCTGCACCTGATGGCCAGATTGCCGGCTTCGGTCCAGCTTGAGGATCTTATGCAGGCCGGCATGATCGGGCTGCTGGAGGCTGCGCAGAGGTATAGCTCTACCAAGGGCGCCACCTTCGAAACCTATGCCGGTATCCGGATCCGTGGCGCCATGGTGGATGAAATCCGCAAGGGTGACTGGGTACCCCGTTCTGTTCATCGCAATGCCCGCCGTATTTCCCAGGCCATCAAAGCTGTTGAAGATCGTTTCGGTCGTGAAGCTCAGGATCAGGAAGTCGCTGACGAGTTGGGAGTGGAGCTTGCCGAGTACCATTCCAGTCTGAGTGATGCCAACAGTGGCAGACTTTTTAGTCTTGATGAGCTCAATGAATCCGGGGATCTGCCGTTAGAAGAAGCAGAGGCCAGTGATAATCCCCTGGATGACATTACCTCCGATGCGTTCAAGCGAAGTCTGGCGCAAGCCATCGAAGAGTTACCCGAGCGGGAAAAACTGGTGCTCAGCCTGTATTACCAGGAGGAGCTTAATCTCAAGGAAATCGGCGCTGTTCTTGGAGTGAGTGAAAGCCGTGTCAGTCAGATACACAGTCAGGCCGCACTGAGACTTCGTGGGCGTCTGACTGGCTGGCACCGCGAAGCGACTGACTAGCAGGCCGGGAATCTGCCGGTTCAACGTGTACTGAGGTTGGCCATCTGTAGCTTTTGGTAACCGACGCTTTACAACTGGGGCAATCCCCACACAATAAGCGGTAAATCCGCCGGCCTGCCTGATTATTGGCAGAAAGATAAAACGTATTCCGGGTGTTACAAACTGGAGGTCCCTTTGGACAAGAACATGAAAATCCTCATTGTGGACGATTTTTCCACAATGCGACGGATCATCAAGAACCTTCTGCGTGATCTGGGATTCACCAATACCGACGAAGCCGACGACGGCAACACAGCGTTGCCCATGTTGCAGAGTGGCAAGTATGACTTCCTGGTGACTGACTGGAATATGCCAGGCATGTCCGGGTTTGATCTGCTGAAAGCCGTTCGTGCTGATGAAAACCTGAAAACCCTTCCGGTTCTCATGGTCACTGCGGAAGCAAAGCGGGATCAAATTGTGGCTGCCGCACAGGCAGGCGTGAATGGCTATGTGGTGAAGCCGTTTACCGCAGCCGTACTCAAGGAGAAGATTGAAAAAATCTTCGAGCGAATCCAGTAACCCAAGGTCGGATGGGCTCTCATGAGTGATAGCAACAACAAGAACCCGCAAGGCCTTGATCCTGAGGTGACGGAAAAACTCCGCGCACAGGCTAACGAGCTGGTTGAGCACGTCAATGCCGGTGACTATGCCCAGGCGATGACCCTGATCAATGATCTCAGCGAGGTTCGGGATCAAAGTCTGTACCGGGAAGTTGGCCGACTCACCCGCAGCCTCCACGAGGCGATCCGTAATTTCCAGATCGACCCGCGTAATGCGGAGCAGCAGGAAGCCCTGTCGAAAATGACCGATGCTTCCGACCGGCTGGAATACGTTGTACAGATGACCGGTCAGGCGGCCAACCGCACCATGGACCTGGTCGAGGAAACCATGCCCAGGGCGCATGTGATTCGGGATGAGGCTGCGGCCCTGCGAGACGAATGGCAGCGTCTTCGTCGTCGGGAAATGCAACCAGCGGAATTTCGTGATCTCTATGGTCGGATAGACCGGTTCTTTGTCACGCTGACCGAGGATGCCGACACGATTTATAACAACCTGTCTGAAATCCTGTTGGCGCAGGACTTCCAGGATCTGACCGGTCAGGTGATTCAGAAGGTCACTAATCTGGTGAAGGAAGTTGAAGAGCATCTGTTGAGCCTGGTGGTCATGGCCAGCCATGTCGATCAGCTGACAGGCACCGTGCATGAAATTGAGTCAGCGGAAGTGTCCGCCGAACAGGGTGTCGGCCCCCAGATGAACGCTGAAGAGCGTGAAGATGTCGTATCGGGTCAGGACGATGTTGATGATCTTTTGTCCAGTCTCGGTTTCTGAATGAAGAGGGTAACCCATGGCGTTTGATGCCGATGAAGAGATCCTGCAGGACTTCCTGGTTGAAGCAGGCGAGATACTCGAAAAACTGTCCGAGCAGTTGGTGGATCTTGAGCAGAATCCGGACGACAGTGATCTCCTCAACGCCATTTTCCGTGGTTTCCATACGGTAAAAGGGGGCGCGGGCTTCCTTCAGCTCGACGCTCTGGTCAACTGTTGTCACTCTGCTGAGAACGTCTTCGACACCCTTCGCAATCACAAGCGCAAGGTGGATTCGGAGTTGATGGACGTGGTGCTGGAAGCGCTGGACAACGTCAATGCGATGTTCGAGCAGGTGCGTAATCATGAAGAACTGACGCCGGCTCCTGGTCAGCTGATCAAAGCCCTTGATGCCCTGGCGGAGCCAGCTGGCAGTGTCCCGGCGGCGGTGCCAGAGCCTCAACAGCCGGAACAGATCGGCGTAGGGCATGGTGAGGATCATGGTGACATCACCGACGACGAGTTCGAGCAACTTCTGGATGCGTTGGGTAACGGCAGTGAGCAATCCGGTTCGGTTCCCGATCAGGAAGCAGACTCCGGATCGCAGGGAGAAAACAGTGTCTCCGGGGACGAGATTACCGATGACGAATTTGAAGCCCTGCTGGATCAACTTCATGGCAAGGGGCAGTTTGCGGGCGCGCCTGCGGAAGAGGACGGTGCTGAGCCAGATGCGGATACCGGCGATCAGACAGAAAAAAGTAGTGGCGACCTGATCACGGATGATGAATTTGAAAAGCTGTTGGATGACCTCCATGGCAAGGGTGGCAGCCCAACAACTGGCAGTGGCCAGGAGGCGGTGGCCAGAGAGCCGAAACCCGGGCCTGAGGCCCCGAAGCCTTCGGACAAGCCTGAACAGCCCGAGAAGGCCGAGACGAAACAGCCTGCGACAGCAGCAAAAGAGCAGGGGCCTGCTGCCGAGACTACTGTCCGGGTCGACACCAAACGCCTGGATGACATCATGAATATGGTGGGGGAACTGGTGCTGGTTCGTAACCGCCTTCAGCGACTTGGTGCGCAAAGCGACGACGAGCACATGCAAAAGGCGGTTTCCAATCTGGATGTGGTCACCACTGACTTGCAGTCGGCTGTTATGCAGACGCGGATGCAACCGATCAAGAAAGTCTTTGGCCGTTTCCCCAGGGTAGTGCGGGATCTTGCCCGCAGTCTCAAAAAAGAAGTCAGTCTGGTCATGCACGGGGAAGACACCGACCTGGATAAGAATCTGGTGGAAGCTCTTTCAGACCCGCTGGTGCATCTGGTTCGTAACTCTGTGGATCACGGTATCGAGGCGCCGGATGTCCGTGAAAAAGCCGGTAAGCCCCGCACCGGCACAGTCACCCTCAATGCGGAACAGGAGGGCGATCATATCCTGTTGTCCATTGAGGACGATGGTGCCGGTATGGATCCCGAAGTGTTGCGTCGCAAGGCGGTCGAGAAAGGGCTCTACGACCAGGACGCGGCAGACAGGCTGACAGAAAATGAGTGCTACAACCTCATCTTTGCCGCCGGATTTTCGACCAAGGATCAGATCTCGGATGTGTCTGGTCGTGGTGTGGGTATGGACGTAGTGAAGACCAAGATTGGTCAGCTGAATGGTCAGCTCAATGTGGAGTCAGAGCTGGGCAAGGGCTCGCGAATCGTGATCAAGGTACCGCTGACCCTGGCCATCATGCCGACATTGATGATCATGTTGGGGGATCAGTCATTTGCACTGCCTCTGGTCAACGTTGTGGAAATCTTCCATTTGGACCTCTCCAAAACCAATGTTGTGGACGGACGTGAATGCATCGTGGTGAGGGACAAGGTTTTCCCGTTGTTCCATATAAAACGCTGGTTGGTGAGAGGCGCCAGTGAACCCGAATCGGACAATGCCCATGTTGTGATTGTGGCAATGGGAACAAGGCAGGTGGGGTTTGTGGTGGACCAGCTCATCGGTCAGGAAGAAGTCGTTATCAAGCCTTTGGGACGTGCGCTTCAGGGGACGCCAGGTATGGCGGGCGCCACCATTACCGGCGACGGGCGAATTGCCCTGATTATTGACGTTCCCAGCCTGCTTCAACAATACGGTTGAGGCCTACGGGCAGCCTCGGTTTAGGAGAATTGGATGACAGTTTCTGTCCTGGTTGTTGATGATTCAGGGTTTTTCCGAAAGCGCCTGACGGAAATCCTGACTGCATCCGGTCAGATCAACGTTGTTGGCGTGGCCACCAACGGACGGGAAGGAGTGGAACTGGCTGAGAAGCTGCGCCCCGACGTTATCACCATGGACTACGAAATGCCGGTAATGGACGGTATTTCCGCGGTGCGGGAAATCATGAAGCGTCACCCGGTGCCTGTATTGATGTTCTCGTCACTGACTTACGAAGGCGCCCGGGTCACCCTCGATGCGCTGGAAGCCGGTGCCGTCGATTTCCTGCCCAAGAACTTTGAAGAAATTGCCCGGGATTCCAGTCAGCTGCAGAAAATTCTGGTTGGCCGGGTCCTGGATGTTGCTGGTAGCCGCCCGGGTGCCAAACCCTTGGGCGCGACACGTCCTCAGCCTGCGGCAACAGCAAAACCCGCTCCGCGCCAGGAGCGGCAATCACCGCCAGTTCGTCCCCGCCCGGATGTACAGTCGGCGTCATCGCGCCGCTCTCCGGTGGAGCCGGCTCCCGATACGGCGGCGCCCAGGCCGCCATCCCGTCGGTCACCAGCCAGGCATTACAGTGTGGTGGCAATCGGCACTTCCACAGGTGGGCCGGTTGCGCTGCAGCGGGTACTCACAGCATTACCGGCTGACTTCCCAGCGCCGATCGTATTGGTTCAGCACATGCCGGCCAGTTTTACACCTGCGTTCGCCGAGCGTCTTAACCGGTTGTGCAGCATAGACGTGCGGCAGGCGGAAGAAGGGGACGTACTCCGGCCCGGTCTGGCACTGTTGGCACCGGGGGGGCAGCAGATGATGATCGAGAACCGTAGCGGCCAGGCCCGTGTGCGAATTCTGCCGGGGGATGACCGTCTCAATTACAAGCCATGTGTGGACGTGACGTTTGGCTCACTGGCCCGCAGTTTTCCCGGCAAGACTCTGGGCATTATCCTTACGGGCATGGGGTCGGATGGCAAGGAAGGTTGCCGTCTGATGAAGCAGAGCGGGTCTGTTATCTGGTCTCAGGACGAAAAATCGTCGGTGATATATGGCATGCCGATGGCCGTGGCCAAGGCGGGCCTGCCCGATGAGGTATTGCCGCTCAACGACATTGGCCCCAGGTTGGTCGAGGGTGTGAGCTGATGGATATTCTCAGCCTGCTGGGTATCATCCTCGCGTTTGCCGCCATTCTGGGAGGGAATCTGCTGGAAGGTGGGGCCCTCAGTTCATTGTTTAATGGCCCGGCGGCCCTGATTGTTATTGGCGGCACGCTGGCGGCGACCATCCTGCAAACGTCCTGGCCGCTGCTTAAAAGAGCTTTTATTCAGGCTCGCTGGGTATTTGTGCCGCCTTATGTCAGCCTGGAAGATGGCATTGGCAAGGTCATCGACTGGAGCGTCAAGGCCCGGAAACAGGGTCTTCTCGGGCTCGAAGGGCTGGCTGAAAAGGAGCCGGAACGATTCGCCCGCAAGGGGCTCCAGTTGTTGGTTGATGGTGCCGAAACGGAAACAATCCGCAGCATCATGGAAGTGGACCTGGATTCCCGTGAACAGCGAGACCTGGAATCGGCACGGGTTTACGAAGCCATGGGCGGCTATTCACCGACCATTGGTATCATTGGGGCTGTGATGGGGCTGATTCAGGTGATGACCAATCTGGAAGACCCCCAGTCTCTCGGTAGCGGTATCGCGACAGCGTTCGTAGCCACCATCTACGGTGTGGCACTGGCAAACCTGCTGTTTTTCCCTGTTGCCAACAAGTTGCGTGGCATTGTCCGGGAGCGCACCCGTTATGAAGACATGATGATCGACGGCATCATTGCCGTCGCCGAAGGGGAGAACCCGAAATCCATTGAATTACGGCTGCGGGGCTTCCTGCAGTGATATTCAGGCGGTTATATGCGGCGTCGTAGGCAGCCTCAGGACGACCTTCATAATAAGGAACGCTGGCTGGTGTCCTATGCCGATTTCATTACCCTGCTGTTCGCTTTTTTTGTGGTGATGTATTCGGTTTCGTCAGTCAATGAAGGCAAGTACAAAGTACTGTCGGAAACCCTGACAGGCGTTTTCAATGCACCGCAACGTTCCTTCCAGCCCATCGAGGTAGGCGACCAGCCCCTGCGGTCTGGCGCCGCGCAGTCCGATGATATTATTGCGCCAGCCGTTACCGAAGCACCTCGCAATCCGGACATCAGCGAAGAAGGCAGAACCGAAGCCCTGCGGGCTATGGCTGATCAGCTGGCCCTCGAGTTCGATGAGTTGATCAACCAGGGCGTCGTTACGCTGGAGAGTAGTGAGCGCTGGCTGGAACTGAATCTTCCGGACAGTCTGTTGTTCAGCAGTGGTTCCGCAGAACCCCACTATGATGGTTTTGCTGTGGTGGAGAAGATTGCGGGCGTTCTGCGTGACCGGGATAACGCCGTCAAGGTTGAAGGTTTCACCGATAACCGTCCTATCCGGACCAACGCCTATCCTTCCAACTGGGAATTATCGGCTGCCAGGGCGGCGGCGGTGGTGCGTATGCTCACCATGGAAGGTGTGGAGCCCGAGCGCCTGGCCGCGGTAGGTTACGGGTCGCACCAGCCTGTCGCCCGCAACGATACCGAGGAAGGCCGGCGCCGCAACCGGCGAGTGGTGCTCCTGATTTCCCGTGATGCGAGTGTTCGCGGTGCGATGAGGTGACCGATGACGTTCAAGTTAAGGAGGGCGCTGCCGATATTATCTGGTGTGGTGTCGGTAATCTGGGGATAGACAAGTGGAGAGCATAACGTGCGAATCTGGGCCGTAGCCAATCAAAAAGGCGGTGTCGGAAAAACCACCTCGGTGGTGACACTGGCCGGGCTGTTGGCCGAGCGTGGCAAGCGGGTTCTCGTGGTGGATCTGGACCCTCATGGGTCGCTGACCAGTTGGTTCGGTTACGATCCCGATACTATCGCCGTGAGTGTCTTTAACCTGTTTCAGCATCAGGGCAAGGTACCAGACGGCCTGGCGGCCCAGCTGATTACAGAAACCAGCTGTAAGGGCGTTTCGTTGCTGCCCGCCAGTACGGCCCTGGCGACGTTGGAGCGCCGCATGGTTGGCGTGGAAGGCATGGGATTGATTATTTCCCGGGCGCTGGCGCAGCTCTGGGATGATTTCGATTACGTCATTCTCGACAACACCCCGTCTCTGGGCGTATTGATGGTGAATGCACTGGCGGCTGCCCAGCACCTGATTATTCCGGTGCAAACCGAGTTCCTGGCGATCAAGGGGCTTGAACGGATGCTGCATACCCTGCAAATGATCATGAAGTCCCAGAAAAACGAACTCGCCTACACCATCGTTCCGACGATGTTCGATCGGCGTACCCAGGCATCCACCAAGAGTCTTAATCTTCTGCGTAAAACCTATCCGGACACGCTGTGGCGGTTTGCCATACCGGTGGACACCAAGTTCCGGGATGCCAGTCAGGGTGGGGTGGTGCCGTCCTCGCTGGATTCCGGTACCCACGGCGTCAGGGCTTACACTCACCTGTTGAATGACTTGTTGGCACGCACCGGTGCGGATCGGGAGCGTAAGCATGGCTGACGATAAATTGACAAAGCTGGCGGATCCCGCCAGCGCGATTGCCAGTTATCTTGACGATCTTTTGCATACTGCGACTGATACCGCGCAGAAGGAAGAGGTGGCTGCTGTCGACGTGAGTTCCGAACCGCAACCGGTAACGGAGCCGATCGTTGAGCGGCAACCGACTCGCGCCCCGGACCCGGCACCGAGACCTGTTGTCAGGAAACCGACGCCGAAGGTTGAAGTAAGTCAACCCGAACCGGAACCCGAGTCAGCATCGCCGCCATCTCGCCCGGAGTGGTCCGAGCAACCGTTCGAGTGTCTGATTTTTACCGTGGCGGGCCTGCAACTGGCGGTCCCGTTGATATTGCTGGGTGCGATACACCGGATTGAGGAGGGCATCAAGCCCATTCCCGGCAGTCCGCGGTGGTACATGGGCATTCGCGTGGATCGCGATCACAACCTGCGGGTGGTGGATACCGCGGAATGGATCATGGCCGGGCGTGCGCCTGCCAATGCCCGTGACAACTACCGCTTTGTCATTCGGCTGGATAACAGTGACTGGGGGCTGGCTTGTGATGACGTTGCCCAATCCTTCACCCTGAAGCCGGATGAGGTGCGTTGGCGCACGGCTCGCAGCAAACGTCCCTGGTTGGCGGGGACCGTGGTTAACCATATGTGCGCCCTGATTGACGTGCGCACCATGGCCAATCTGTTGGTTCGGGCAGAGCGCGAGCATCACCTGGATCTGAGTTAATAAGCGGTTACTGAATGAAACCGTGCTGTGCTGGCACGGTTTGTGCCCTTAACTATAGTATTGGGCACTGATGATGATTTTTTGACGATCAGGTTGCCCGCCGGGCAGCCCAATAGGAGATTCAACGCTATGGCAGCCCCAAGCGGACAACAAAATCAGGCCCAGGACGATCAGGTACTGCAGTACGTGACCTTCCGACTGGATGATGAGACCTACGGTCTGAATGTCATGCAGATCCAGGAAGTGTTGAGATACACCGAAATTGCGCCGGTCCCGGGTGCGCCGGACTATGTTCTCGGCATCATTAACCTGCGGGGCAATGTGGTTACGGTGATCGATACCCGGCGCCGCTTCGGTCTGGCAGAGTCAGAAGTGACCGATGCAACGCGGATCGTGGTGATGGAGTCGGCGAACCAGGTGATGGGTATTCTGGTGGACTCGGTTGCCGAGGTGGTGTACCTGAAAGCCAGCGAAATTGAAACCGCACCGAACGTGGGTAACGAAGAAAGTGCCAAGTTTATCCAGGGCGTGTGCAATAAGGATGGCGAACTGATCATTCTGGTCGAGTTCGACAAGATGTTGTCTGACCACGAGTGGGCAGAAATCGCGTCACTGTAATCCCGGACACAGTTGCCGGTGCAAGTTGACATGATGGACGCCCCGGTGGTTCAACCGAGCTGAGGACGTTCATCATGTTTGCAGAATACTCTTCCCTGATCCCGTGGTTGCTGACGACGGTCGCCTTCGTTCTGGTGGCTGTGCATGCGATATTGCAAGGTCGCGAGATTCGCCAACTCAACGCTCGTCTTAAAGAACGGTGTGACATCCTCGGGCGTGAACTACATGCCACGGCCAGCGGCAGCATGGGGGTTGGTCAGCGTCTCGTGACGTGCGAGCGCCAGCTGCACGAGCTTCGTGGCACCCTGGACGAGATGCGTCAGAACGATCCCCTGCGAATTTCATACGATGAAGCCTCAAGACTGGTTGATCTCGGTGCGGATATCGACGATCTTATGAACACTTGTGGCATTTCCCGTCCTGAAGCCGAATTGGTTTCCGCATTGAGAAAACGGCAGGCCGCATAACCCTGTGATGTTATGGATGCTGTTGCATGAAGTATGTCTACCAGAGGGCCCGTGAGGCCCTCGCTGCAGTTCCCCGCCATGATTTTGTTGCCGGAGCGGATCTGGTTCATTCCATTACCGGTCATTCCATTCCCAGAGAAGAGACGGTTCGCCACATCCTGGCGGTCATGCCAGAAGTGGAGCCCGACCAGCGGGTCATGCATGTTGGGGGTGGTTCCGGGTATCTGACAGCCGTGTTTGCGAAGTTGGCCCATCAGGTCATCTACGTGGACAAGGATGTGCCAGTCGCGGACGCTGCAAGAGACCGTTTTCAGCACCTCGGTCTGCATAACATTGAGGTGATCGCATCGTCACTGGAGGGCGGATTTGAGCTGGACACCCCCTGCGACACCATCGTTTGCACCACGTTCACGGTAAACCGCGACAGTGTGGGGCAGTACCTGGTGGAGGGCGGTCACCTGATCTGTCTGGAGGGCCGTGCCGGTCCAGTGCCAAGCCTGGCCATGTTCGTGCGCGAGGCGGGTAAGCTCGAACGTGTGCGAACACTGGGTTGGGTTGACTTTAATCGTAACTCTGAGCAGGTGCTTATCGATCTCGGGATGGTGGATGAGAAGACCCTCGCATCGGCGAAGATTGAAGCTGCCGCTGAGAATCGGCGTTTGCTGGACGTGCTGAGACAAAAGCTGAACCTGGAGGAGACCGAACTGTACCGGTCTCTGGCGAAGCAGCGGGGGATGACACTGATCGATGCGGATCAGTTGCTGCCGAAACTCGAACCGGAACTGTTCCGACGCTTTTCCCGCACCTTCCTGGACCTTTCCCGACTGATCCCTGTTGCGTCTCACGACGGGGTGTTGACTCTTGTGACTGACGATCCGGATGCCCGTACTGACCAGCTCGAGCGCATGAGTCCTGACCAGGAGATCGAATGCCTGCTGGCGACGCCGACGGATTTTCGTCGTATCTGGTCGTCTCTGGATCTGACCGTCAAGGGGAGCCGGTTTGTCGCAGACCACGCCTCTACGGAAGCTGGATCGCACTTGAATGATGGCAGTGCGCGGAACGATGTTCTGGGTAAAGGGGACGACTCTATCAGCCCCTACCTGGTCTCCGTCTATGAAGCTATTTTGCTGGACGCAGTCAGCGAGAGAGCCAGTGACATCCATATCGAGCAATACGGTGATCGGGTCCGCATTCGGTTGAGGGTCGACGGCGATCTTCACGAACTGCCTCAATACCAGCTATCCCCGCGGGAGATAAAGGGCGTTATAAACGTCATCAAACTGCGCGCTGAGCTCAATATCGCCGAGCATCGTTTGCCTCAAGGGGGGCGCTCCCGTTTACAGCTCGGAAAGGTGAAGTACGATCTGCGAATCCAGACCCAGCCGTCTCTCCATGGTGAGCATGCGATCATTCGTCTGCTGCCCCAGACCGGGAGGGCGATGTCTATCGCGGACCTGGGAATATCACAGGTCATCGGCGCCCGTTATCAGCGCTTGCTGAACAATCCGGCCGGTCTGCTGCTAGTGGTCGGGCCAACGGGGTCGGGTAAGTCCACCACGCTGTATGCTGGTTTGCAGAACCTGGCCGACGATGGCCGGCGCAAAGTGATTACCGTTGAAGATCCCATTGAGTACGCCATAGATAATGTCCAGCAAACCCGGGTGCGATCAGAGATTGGTTTTGGTTTTGCGGACGCCATGCGGGCGTTTGTGAGGGAGGATCCGGACGTAATCCTGGTCGGTGAGATCCGCGACCATGAGACTGCGCTGGAGGCCATTCGGGCCTCCCAAACCGGGCATGTGGTGCTGTCGACCCTGCACTGTAACGACGCAGTGGACTCACTTCAGCGGCTCTACGATCTGGGTGTGCATCCGAATTCTATCGCGGGTGAACTGATGGCGGTGATTGCCCAGCGCCTGGCCAAGCGCATCTGTACCCATTGCCGCCAGCCCGCGGAACCGGACCCAACCATTCTGGCGGAGCTGTTTCCGGAGGGGGCGCCGGCGAACTTCCGCTGTTATGCGGGGCAGGGTTGTGACAATTGCAATGGCAGCGGTACCCATGGCCGGGTGGCCGTTGTTGAGTACATGGAGGTGGATGCGGATATCCGCAATGCTATTTCCAGCCAGCCCCCCATCGGCGAGTTACGCTGGCGGGCGCTGGATGCCGGGTTGATTACCATGCGTGACAGTGCTCTGGATCATGTTATCGAGGGTATTATCCCCTTGTCCGAAGTGCCCCGTATTTTGCCCCGTGAACGCATGGCTCCGGAAATCCGGGGCGGCAGGAGGAGCGTCTGATGGCTGAACGTCCGCAATCGACCCGCAGAGCCCAGCGGGATCCGGCCGAGGTCAGTTATGCCGATGAACTGAACCGGTTGATCGGGCAGGATCGTGGCCCCGTGCCGCCAGGCTGGCGCATGTCCCCCCGGGCTGTGGAGGCGTTTGTGCTTGGGGACGAGTCGCTGGGTATTGAGCGTAAGTTTGTGGCCGACCGGGCCATTGTCCGACGAATCGTGGTTTCATTGTGCACTGATCGTGGTTGCCTCCTGGTGGGAGAGCCGGGTACGGCCAAATCCTGGTTGTCCGAGCTGATTGCGGCGGCGGCTTCCGGTAGCTCGACCCTGACATTGCAGGGTGGCGCCGTGAACCAGGTGGGGCAGCTGTTGTACAGCTGGAATGAGGCCATCCTGCGTAGTGAAGGTCCGTGTATTAAAGCCCTGGTGCCCAGTCCATTGTTGCGGGGCATGATGGAGGGGCGGCTGGTTCGATTTGAGGAAATCGCCCGGTGTCCACAGGGGTTGCAGGATGCATTGCTGTCCGTGCTGTCGGACCGAGTGGTGGTTATTCCGGAACTGAACGGCGAAGAGGGTGTAGTGTTTGCCCGTGAGGGCTTTAACGTTCTGGCCACCTCAAACAGCGTAGACGAGGGTGTCCACGTGATGAGTGCCGCTCTGAAAAGGCGTATGGACTTTGAAGAGATCCGACCCATCCGTCGTGTTGAGGATGAAATGGAGGTGGTGCTGCGGGAAGTTCAGAAACACAATCTCAAGGCCGGCATCACGGTGGAAGTGGACAGGCGGGTCATCGAGGTTCTGGTGGCCATGTTCCATGAGCTGCGCAATGGGCAATCGGTGGACGGGCGCAGCACTGATCGCCTTGCCGGCTCAGCCCTGTCTACGGCGGAGGCGGTCTCGGTCGCCCATGCGGCCAGTCTGAATGCCTGGTACTTCGGTGGTGGCACCATAACGATGGAACACCTGATGCACCATATTGTCGGTTCTGCGCTCAAGGATCAGCCGGACGACCGACGGCGCCTGCGCCATTACTTTGAAACCGCTGTGTCTCCGCGAGAAGGGGAAAACTGGCGGGAGGCCTGGTCACTTCGATCCCTGATTCAGGAGTAAGGGGTGTCCTGACCTCTCGTGTCTGGTTTTCCGGCATCTTCGGGGGTTTTGCCTTGCAGGTTGAACGCGAAGGCGAGGATTTCCGCAATGATCTGATAGAGCGTTTCCGGAATTTCCTCGTTCAGCTCCAGTCGTGCCAGTATGCTGGCCAGTTCCGGGTTCTCGTAGAGCGGAACATTATGCTCCCGGGCAATGCGAATGATCTCTTCGGCCAGCTCATGGGTGCCGGTCGCCGCAATGGTGGGCGCTTTTTTGCCATCGTACTTCAGCGCCACCGCGGCTGGAGATGAATGTTGATCGCCCTGTTTCATGCCTTGGTATCCACCAGTCGATGTTCCAGTCGTGTGGTTGAGCCCTGGGGGCTGCCACGACGGCAGTCCAGATCGGTCACCTCAAGCCCCAGCTCGGACAGGCTCTGACGCAGCGTAGGTAGTTCCTGTTGGACCTGCCTGAGTGTGCTTTGCTTTTCCGCCCAGACTCGCGCGGATATCTGTTCTTGTCGCAGGGCCACGTCAAAGTGCACCGGGCCGGCGTCATCCAGATCCATCGCCAGAGAAAGCCGCCACTCGGCGATACTCGCGGCCCTTTTTTTGCCGGCAGGGTCGCCTTCGGGATTCTCGTGTTCGATGCGTAGCTGGGCAATCCTGGGTTCGTTCTGGGGTGTCACCCAGGGCAACTCCAGGAGTAGGGTGGAGACCGGCGCCGGGGTGTCTGCCGTGGTGCGAGTCGACAGCACCTGACTGTGAAGCTGGTTGACGGTAATCCGGTTCAGCATTCCCGCCAGCAGTCGTAGCATCTGGCCCACGGTGGGAGGTTCCGCAGAGCTCTGTGGTGCCGGGGGTGTTAATATGTTGGGAAATTGCAGGGGGGCCTGGACCAGCTCCGGGGTGGCAAGAGGGGTCAGTCGGTTGAACTGTTCCGGGCCGCTTCCCTGCTGGCTGAGCAGGGCGGTTATGATTCGCCCGAGGGCCAGTTTCAGGTCTGGTAGCGTGGGCTCCCGACTCTGGGCGAGTCGTGCTTCGGCAAACAGGCCGCTTTCAGCGATCCACTGGCGCACCTGTAGTCCCGCCTCGGTCGCACTGCCGGATGTGGCAAGGCTGGTCGTGCCCGGTAGGCGATTAACCAGCTGCTCAATCGCCTGGCGCACCGACGGTGCCAACGGTTGCGGTGTCTGGGCGGACGGTAAGGTCGTCCCTGCTGGCTCCTGCCGAGTGCCTTGGGCGAGCGCCGAGAGCATCCGTGCCAGCCCACCCTCAATGCTTTGTTGCCATGGCAGCCGCTGTGCCAACGCACGGGCAATGCCGGCTTCTTGCGTCTGCGCCAGTTTTCCCATCAGTTGCAGCTCATTACCGGCGCGCATGACCTTGACCCAGTCCCCGGTCTCCAGAGTGGTGTCCCCGATGGCGGCTTGAACGGTCAGGCTGCGCCCCCGCACGTCCAGCATTAATTGCTGTGCGGCGCCCTGTTGCCGGTTGAGTACTTCTGCGACGCGGGCTAGGGCAACTTCCCGGTTGGCAAGCTGTAACTGGTCCAGCTGCTGCCTGGCCGAAACCGCAGTGGAAGCCGGCAGTTGCGGGTCTCTGGCGGCTCCGCTTGCGGGCAATCTGGTTTGTTCGCCAGAAGGCGGCGGTGTTGGGTTACCGTTTGGTAATTTCATCGGCGCTGATTTGATTCTCGGCAAGAGTAATCATGACACGGTTTCGTTATAATACGCCGCGCTGGTAACTATTGCCTGTCTGAAATCTCTGAACTCCCGTTAATACTTTGTATCTGGCGGGGGCAGAATTGAATGTCCACAACGCCGGTCTACCCCCCGCGTTGTTCCAGATCTGGGGCCCTGATGTCTGAGCCGTTACTACAGGCTGTCAATCTGCAGTGTGAGCGCGACGACCGGATGCTGTTCCGGGATCTCTCTTTCTCCATACTGCCCGGTACTCTGACCCGTGTCGAGGGGCCCAATGGCTCCGGTAAGACAACGCTGCTCAGGATCCTGGCTGGCCTGAACGATGCCTGGTCCGGCGACCTGTTGTGGTTAGGGGAATCCCGCTCATACCAGCGTGACGAATTCGTGCGCAATATGCTGTATATCGGACATCGACCCGGGATCAAACCGCTGCTGACGCCGATGGAGAATCTGCGCGCCCTGATGGCGGGCAGGAAGGCGGTGAGCGACGACCTGCTGAGGCAGGCATTGACCGGCACAGGGCTGGCCGGATTCGAAGATGTACCCTGTCGCCGTCTGTCTGCGGGCCAACAACGTCGGGTAGCGTTGGCGCGGTTGCTGATCGCCGATGAGCCTCTGTGGATTCTTGATGAAGTGTTCACCGCGATTGACATCGATGGTGTGGCTGCGCTGGAAACCCTGCTGGTTCAGAGGGCCCGGGATGGTGGTGCTATCGTCGTGACAACACACCACGATCTGCAGCTACCATCAATGCAGCGTATTACTTTGGGAGCCGGCGATGACTTCTGATACCCGGGCCGGCTGGCGTCCTGTCACAGAATCCGTTGGCAGTGTCAGGGCCATGAAAGCGCTTTTCCTGAGGGATCTCAAGGCTGCTTTTCGGCAAAGGCAGGACCTGCTGAATCCCCTGTTGTTCTTTATCATGGTAGTGACTCTATTCCCCCTTGGTGTTAGCCCGGAAGTGTCATTTCTACAGCAGGCCGGTAGCGGTATCCTGTGGGTGGCGGCGTTGCTGTCCGTGTTGTTATCTCTGGATCACCTGTTCCGGCATGACTACGATGACGGCACCCTGGAACAATTGGTGCTTCAGCCCCAGCCCCTGTTTCTGCTGGTGCTGGCGAAAGTAGCGGCCCACTGGGTGCTGACAGGGTTACCCCTGGTTCTGCTGGCACCGATTTTGGGCATTATGGTGCATCTGGACGGGAACTCTATCGGGGTTTTGTGTCTAACGCTGCTGATTGGAACGCCCGTGCTCAGTCTGATCGGAGCCATCGGTGCGGCATTGACCCTCGGGCTGAGGTCGGCGGGAGTGCTGTTGTCTCTGTTGATTATTCCGCTGTACATTCCGGTGCTGATTTTTGGTACCGGCACTGTGGCTGCTGCGGGGGAGGGTGCCCCGGTGAGTGGTTATGTGGCGTTAATGAGCGCATTCCTGGTGTTGGCGGTAACACTGGCACCGTTTGCGTCAGCGGCAGCACTGCGAATCAGTCTGTCAAACGCGTAACAACGTAAAAGCAAAGGTAAAAGGTAACAACCTGATGTGGCAACTCTTTCATAAGCTGGGCTCTCCGAAATGGTTCTTCGGCATGGCCAACCGGCTGATGCCCTGGCTGTTGTTGGGCGGGGTAGCCCTGCTGTTTGCTGGCCTGATCTGGGGCCTGGCGTTCGCCCCTCAGGACTACCTTCAGGGCAACAGTTACCGGATCATCTTTATTCACGTGCCCTCGGCCTTCCTGGCTCAGTCCGTGTATATCATGATGGCGGTGGCTGCGGCGGTGACTCTGGTCTGGCGCATGAAGCTGGCAGATGTCTTCGTCAAATCGGTGGCGCCGGTGGGTGCCGTGTTAACGTTTTTGGCGCTGTTTACCGGTGCGGTATGGGGTAAACCCACCTGGGGCACCTGGTGGATCTGGGACGCTCGCCTGACCTCCATGCTGATATTGTTATTCCTGTATTTTGGTGTGATTGCCCTGGGCGCGGCGATTTCCGACGAGAAGTCATCGGCGCGGGCCGTCGCTGTGCTGGTTCTGGTCGGGGTGGTGAATATACCCATTATCAAGTACTCGGTGGAATGGTGGAATACGCTTCATCAGCCCGCCACTTTCAAGCTCACGGAAAAGCCCTCGATGCCCGCCGAAATGTGGGTGCCTTTATTGTTATCGGTATTGGGTCTTTACCTGATCTTTGGCTGGTTCGCATGCTTGCGCATGCAGACGGAAATTCTGATTCGTGAACGCCGCACCCGCTGGGTAAAAGAGCTGGTGCTGGCAGGAAGGAGCTGACGACATGGCATTTGATTCACTGGCCGCATTTATTGCCATGGACGGGCATGGTCCCTATGTCTGGACCTGTTACGGGGTGTTCGTCCTGCTCCTGGGCGGCCTGGTGTTCTGGTCACTTCGCCAGCGGCGCCAGGTGATCGCTGCACAGCGTAGGGAGCTGAGCCGGGCAACGGCCAGCGGGACGGCTGCAGGCCAGAATGCCCCGGCCGCCAGCTTTACCCGTGTAAAAGTTTCTCAAGACTGAATGGCAGGATAACGATGCATCCGATCCGAAAAAAACGACTGACCATAGTGCTCTTCTTGCTGGCAGGGATTGCCGTGGCTGTGGGGCTGACCACCTATGCCCTGCGCCAGAATATTAATCTGTTCTACGCCCCCAGCCAGATTGCCGCCGGTGATGCCCCGCTGGACGTGAGAATACGTGCCGGTGGGATGGTGGAAGAAGGCTCAGTGCAGCGGGACCCGGAAAGCCTGAAGGTGGAGTTCAGGGTGACCGACTTCAATTCGTCGGTGCTGGTTGAGTACACCGGCATCCTGCCGGACCTGTTTGCCGAAGGGCAGGGCGTGGTCGCCATGGGGCGGCTGAATGCGAGCGGGCGGTTTGTGGCGGATCAGGTGCTGGCCAAGCACGATGAGAACTACATGCCGCCTGAAGTGGCCGAGGCTCTTGAGCGGGCGTCCGCCGGAACACATAAAGCCGGCGACAGCAGTGGTCCTGAAACGGCCTACTGACACGACGACACATTTTTGATGTTTGGAGAGGTTTGATGTATCCGGAACTCGGACAGTTTTCACTGATACTGGCGCTGCTGCTTGCAGTGCTCCTTTCCGTGGTCCCGCTGGTGGGCTCGGTAACCGGTCGTGATACCTTACAGGCGTATGCGCGCCCGTTGTCCGCCGGACTGTTCGTGTTCATCGCCATTGCTTTCGGGATTCTTACCCATGCCTTTGTGACCGATGACTTCTCTGTGGCGTATGTCGCCAATAACAGCAACAGCATGCTGCCCTGGTATTACAAGTTCAGTGCCGTGTGGGGCGGTCATGAGGGATCACTGCTACTGTGGATCCTGATGTTGGCGGGGTGGACCCTGGCGGTCGCGATATTCAGCCGCCGGCTGCCATCGGTAATGATCGCCCAGGTGCTGTCAGTGATGGGGATCGTCAGCGTGGGTTTTCTGCTCTTCATCATTATGACCTCGAATCCGTTCGACCGGATGCTGCCAAACGTGCCGGCGGACGGAGCTGACCTCAACCCGTTATTGCAGGATTTTGGTCTGATCGTTCACCCGCCCATGCTGTACATGGGGTATGTAGGTTTCTCTGTGGCATTTGCTTTTGCTATTGCCGCACTGATCAACGGCCGTCTGGATGCGGCATGGGCGCGCTGGTCACGTCCGTGGACGACCGTAGCCTGGGCCTTCCTGTCGTTGGGTATTGCCCTGGGGAGTTGGTGGGCGTACTACGAACTTGGCTGGGGCGGTTGGTGGTTCTGGGACCCGGTTGAGAATGCCTCGCTGTTGCCCTGGTTATCCGGCACGGCGCTGATGCACTCCCTGGCAGTTACTGAGAAGCGGGGTGTGTTCAAGAGCTGGACGGTATTGCTGGCTATTGTCACCTTTTCCCTCAGCCTGCTGGGCACCTTCCTGGTGCGCTCAGGCGTGCTGACATCGGTCCACGCCTTTGCTTCCGATCCTGAACGGGGCACTTTCCTGCTGGCACTGTTGGCTATCACCATCGTTTCCAGTCTGGCCCTGTACGCCTTCCGGGCGCCAGTGGTACACGTGCGGGCCCGTTATGGCTCTCTGTCCCGTGAGATCTTCCTGCTTCTCAACAATGTGCTTCTGGTGGCCGCAACGTTGCTGGTCATGGTGGGTACGCTGTATCCATTGGTGCTGGATTATCTTGATATGGGGCGCCTGTCCATTGGTGAACCATTCTTTAATCTGACCTTCAGTCCGCTGGCGCTGGCTGCCGGTTTGTTGTTGGGCGCCGGGATCTTCTCGCGCTGGAAGAAAACCGATGGCGGCTGGCTCGGCCGCAAGCTGCTGTGGCCATTGGCCATCAGCGTTGTGGCAACAGCGGCAGTGATGGTGACCTACGGCACATTCAAGCCCTGGGCGTTTGCTGGCTGTTTTGTCGCCATCTGGGTGACGGTCGCCACGTTCTGGGATCTCTGGGACAAGTCGGCGTCCAGAAAGGGGCGGTTGCAGGGGCTGAAACGTCAGTCTCGCAGTTACTACGGCATGGTGCTTGGGCACCTCGGGTTGGCGATCACCATGGCGGGCGCAACGGTGGTATCGAATTATGGAGTTGAACGGGATGTGCGAATGACTCCCGGAGACACTGCGATGATTGGAGATTACCAGATCCAGTTCACGGATATTGGCGAGCGTCGTGGTCAGAACTTCACGGCGCAGTATGGCTCGTTTGACCTCTCTCTTGATGGTCAGTATGTGGCAACACTGCACCCTGAAAAGCGTCAGTACCAGGTTCAGCGCAACGTAATGACCGAAGCAGCCATAGATGCAGGACTGTTCCGGGATGTGTTTGTCGCGATTGGCGAACGTATCACCGATGACGCCTGGGCCATCCGCATACAGTACAAACCGCTGGTGCGCTGGTTGTGGCTGGGAGCATTGTTCATGGCTGCCGGTGGTTTCCTCGCCATTGCCGATCGCCGTTACCGTATTCGTGAGCGGGTGTCTGACAGGCAGGGCATAGAATCTGGCCGTCGTGGCGATGTAGCAGAGGCGATGTCATGAAGCGTGTGTTTCTGTTTGTTCCATTAATTCTGGTTGTTGTTCTGGGTATCGTGTTGTTTGCGGGGATCGGGAAGGACCCGACCCGGCTGGAGTCGGCGCTGATCGGTAAAACGGTTCCGGCCTTCACCCTGGATGACCTGGAGCAACCCGGAACGAAACTGGATGCCGGGGTATTCCTGGGGCAGGTTTCGTTGCTGAATGTCTGGGGTACCTGGTGCCCGGCCTGTCGGGATGAGCATGACGATCTGCTGTGGCTGGCACAGGAGCAGGGCGTCCGCATCATCGGCCTCAACTACAAGGACAATCGTGAGGAGGCCCTGGGATGGCTGGAGCGTCTTGGCAACCCATACGAACGGACCATCTATGACCCGAAAGGCACCCTGGGATTTGACCTGGGAGTATACGGAGCCCCGGAAACCTACGTCATTGATACAGACGGGGTGGTTCGTTACCGGCATGTGGGCGTGGTTAATGAGAAGGTCTGGAAAGAGGATCTGGAGCCTCTGGTCAAGCAGTATCGGGAGGATGCATCGTGACACGACTGGTTGTCCTGATACTGCTCGCGATGTCGCTGGCGTTTCAGGCGAGTGCTGATGAAGCCAATGCTCAAGGCTTTGAGTCACTAAAGGAAGAGCAGCGATACCGGGATCTCACGGCGGAGCTGCGTTGCCCGAAGTGCCAGAACCAGAACATTGCTGACTCCAACGCCCCCATAGCAAAAGACATGCGCGACCGTGTGTACCGGATGATGCAGGATGGCGCGAGTAATGATGAGATTGTCGGGGATCTGGTGGATCGCTTTGGCGAATTTGTCCGTTACAAGCCCGAGGTTGATCGCCGTACCATACTGCTGTGGGCAACGCCGGCCATAGCTGTCGGTGTTGGTTTGCTGGCAGTTGCCGGCATTGTTATCCGGTCGCGTCGCCGCAATGACCAGGCGCCAAGTCTGACCGCCGATGAGCAGGCCCGGGTTAACAGGCTGCTGGCCGATAAAGACCGGGAATAATGTCTCCTGAATTGATTCTCCAACTCCCCATGGAAAAACCACGACCTTCTTATGACTGATACTTTCTGGCTTTTCGCCGCCGCGCTCATCATTCTGGCCCTGGCATTTATCATCTGGCCGCTGTTTTCTCACCGGGCAGGACGGCAACAGCAGACCGACCTGAGGAATCAGAACCTGATGGCCTACAGATCACGGATGGCGGAGCTGGAGAGTGAGTACCAGGCCGGTATCCTCGATCAGGAAAACTACCAGCAGCTCCGGGACGAACTGGCGGGCAGCATGCTTGATGATGTGCCCGATGCCACTGAGCAGGAGGGCAAGTCAGCCACCAGGGTGCGAGGTCGCAAAAGTTCCATGGCCATTGCCATTGTGAGCTTTGCCCTGATCCCTGCCGCCGCGGTTTTCCTGTACCAGCAATGGGGCGCGATGGATGATCTGGAACAATACCTCGCGATGCAGGAAATGATCGCTTCGGACGGCGATCGTGTCCAGCAAATGAACCAACTGACAACTCAGCTACGGGAGCGCCTGGAAGCCAATCCGGACAATGCCGACGGCTGGGCTATGCTGGGGCGCAGTTATATGCGCCTGGAACGGTACAAAGACGCCGCCTGGGCCTTTGAACGGTTGGCGGAACAGGTTAAGGGGAATGATCAGGCCGAAGCCACGGCATGGGGACTGTCTGCCCAAGCCCTGTTTTTTAACAGTCAGGGCGCCCTGGACGCGGGGGTAACACGTGCCATTGAGAAAGCGCGGGCACTGAACCCTGATGAAGTGAATGCCCTCGGTCTGTTAGGTATATCCGCATTCAGCCAGCAGAACTATGAGGATGCGATTGACTACTGGGAACGTATTGTTGCGGCTGCTCCGGATCACCCTCAGCTTGGCTCCATTCGTCAAGGCATAAGCGAGGCTTATCAACGCCTGGGGCAGGAAGTGCCGGAGAGTGCGACAGCGTCAGTCTCCGGCCCCGGAGTGACCGTGCGAGTTGAATTGTCGGAGGCGTTTGCGGGCGAGGTGCCCACGGATACAACCCTGTTTGTGTTTGCCCGTAGAAGCGGTAGTCAGGGTTCGGCACCTCTGGCTGTAGCACGGCTGAGCGCCGGTGATTTGCCTGCGGACATTCGACTCGATGACCGTAATGCCATGTCACCGGACAATCGGTTGTCTGACGCCTCGGAAGTGTTACTGGTGGCGCGGCTGTCCCGGACCGGTAACGCCATGCCCCAGGCGGGCGACTGGCAGGGTGAACTGAAAGAGCCCGTTACCGTCAGTAATGATCAAAGTGTGGCGGCTACCCTGATTATTGATCACCAGCTGCGAAATTGAGGGAGGCTCCCGGCAGGACCTGTCCTGTCAGCGGCTGGCCAGTCCCTCCGGGTACAGGGGAGGCAGACGATCCTGTGCCTGCTGGTGGGTTTCCTTTCCCCGCAACGCTTTCAGGACTGCAACCAGAGGCTTGCCATCCCAGTTTCCGGCCTCATCGTGTTTGCCAAACAGCCATCTCTGTAGGGCCTCCAGCTCACGGTCCAGATGCTCGTCTGCGACGTAGCGGCAGACGTCGGCAACACTGTCAAACTTCTGATTGTGGAAATACCGGGTGGCCCATCTGGGTAACAGCTCCAGGGTTCGTGGGTCGCCTTCCTCCGCAACCTTACACAATTCCCGGAACAGCGCTTTTTCACCGTTATCCGGAGCCGCCTGTCTGGCAGGAGAGGGCGAGTTTCTTCGGCTGAACCACCAGGCTGCGACTGTCACCAGCCAGCCAAGGGCCAGTATCAGGCTCACCATGGGCCAGAACCAGGAGGAAGATGCTTGCCCAGCGCTATCACCAGTGTCGAGGTTGGCTGCTTCCATGCTCTGTTCCGATGAGGCTGCGCTTTGTCCTGAGGTTGTTGTCAGGTCTGGCGATGCACTCACTGACAGGGTTCTCGCCGGAATCACAGCGATCTTCTCTTCATCCGCGTCGGTGTCCCACCATGGAATCCGGATTTCCGGTAACACCAGGTTGCCAGGCTCTATGGGAACCAGTGCGGTGGTTTGCGTAAGGGTGGATGATATCCCGTCTCGGTCGCTGTTAGCTGAACGTTCAGGTTGCTCCGGATAGGTTCGAATACCCGGGACGGCCTGCTCCGGGAACGGTGGCAGGGCTTCTGATGGCAGTCCCTGAGCACTGAGTGACAGGGTTCGGGTCAGGTTAAGCCCGGTGGACAGGTTTAGATTGTCCGGCAGTCCTGAATCCGAAAGCTCCAGTTCGCTGGCGGGTAGCCAGGTGTCACCGGTGAAGCTGTCGGGAATGCCTTTCACCGGGATGTCGAACAGCTTCTCGCTATCGCGGAGGAATTTCAGTTGCCCCTCCGGAGTCCGGGCACGACCCTCGAAGCGAATGGCATTCAAGCTGAATTCACCCGGTTGTTGGGGGTAAATGGCGTAGCGCCTCTCGACCACCCTGAAGCGAATACCGTTGCGGTAGCGGCTGTATTCCCTTTGTTTGCCAAGGTTTTCGATGATGGCGTTGGGGTGCTCGGGTTCTGATAACTCGCCGCGAATCAGGTTGCCACTGAAGAACAGCTTGATGGTCAGAACCAACTGTTCCTGTACATAGACTTCGTCCTTGTCGGTCGACAACTCGATAAAACTGTCCCGGGATTCGGGTTGCTGATCCGGTGATGTGCCCGCCACGACGTTGATTTTGACGGGGTCGGAACTGGCATCCTGGAATTTGAGCGGGGGAATAGTCAGCTCGCCGGTCTTTTTGGGCGCTAACTGGTAGGTCCAGGTGATTTCACCCATCATGTTGTTATTTACGGTACGGATACTGTAGCGCTGGTTACGACCGATAATCTCGAAATCATCCTCCACTTTCCCTATATCCGGTGACGGTAAGGTGGAGATGTCCAGATCAAACAGGTTGCCGAGATTGATGTCGATTTCCATACTGCCCCGGACGGTCAGTGTCAGCACTTCGCCCTCATAGAGCCTGGTCCGATCTGGCTCTACCACCAGCTTGCTCTCGGCGTGCGCCGGCCACCCCAGGGAGAAGAGCAGGGTGATCAGAATAAAGGGAATTGCGAGCCGCTTTACCATGGCGTGTCGCCCTCATCGGGTTGTGTATCTCGTTGCTGGTACTGTTGGAGGAACTTGCGTCTCAGAAGACCGCCGGGGTCATCGGGGATTCGCCTCAACCATTGTTCCTGGCCTTGGGTGAGGGGCTGTTCCGAGATGTCTGCGGGTGCCTCCCCGTTTGGTGTGGCAGAGTCTTGCCCGGAAGGGTTCCCGGCCTGTTGCTGCTGTGGCTGTTGAGAGGGTTGCTCCGGGTTCTGTTCGCCACGCTGCTCGCCTTGTTGGCTCTGTTGTTCGCTGTCCCGATCTCCGGATTGCTTGCCCTGCTGACTGTTCTGGTTCTGTTGGCCGGAGCCATCACCGGGTTTCTGTTGTTGTTGGTTCTGCTGGTCACTGCTCTGTTGATCAGAGTCGCCGTTTTCCCCGGAATCGTTTTTCTGCTGTTGCTCCAGCAATTGCTGAACGATGTCGCGGTTGAAGCGGGCATCTTCCATGTCCGGTTGAGCCGCCAGGGCCTGATCGTATGCATTGATTGCCTCTTCGAGTTGTCCCGCCCTTGCCAGTGCATTGCCCCGGTTATAGTGGGCACGGGGGCTGTCACCAGTCGCAAAGGAATCGGCCGCTGCTTCATAATCACCGGCATGGTATTGGGCACTGCCGCGCCACTGTGGATCCCTCAGTCGCTGGGCAGCCGTTTCGGCATCGGCGGCAATCATCTCGGGCGCCCGCTGGTCTTCCCGCAACCAGAGTTCGGACCATTCCAGTGCCATGGCCGGTCGGGGTGTAAGGGGCAGCAGTGTAAACAGTACCAGCGCAAGCGTTCCCCGGCGCCAGCCTATGAGAACCAGGGGTAACGCTAGCCAAAGCAGCCAATAGCCGTCGTCCTGCCAGCGATCCACCGTCAGGTCGCGTTCGCTTTCCTGCCAGTCCTCAGCGTTTTCGCCAAGCAGCCCGAGGTTGTTGATGTCGGTATCGTCGATGGTCAGATGATGACTTCTCCCACCATTGCTCTGAGCCAGATGTTGCAGGGCCGAGGGGCTGGCCTTGGCCATGACAATATCACCATTGTCGCGAATGAATCCCCTTTTCGGTAGTGGGATCGGCCCACCTTCCGCGGTACCGACAACCAGGGTATTCAGTGCAAAGCGGCTGCCCCCGAGAGCCTGGGTGATGCGATCCTGATATCGATCACTGACATCATCGGTAATCAATAGCATCCGGCCCTTGCCGGGCGCTCCCTGTTCCAGCAGTTCCAGGCCCCTTGCGACCCCAAGATCAGCACGATTACCCGTCGCTGGCATAATTACCGGTTCCAGCACCCCCAGCATGCCGGTAATGGTATTGCGATCATCGGTCAGGGGGCTGACTGCATGGGCGTCGGCAGCATAGACCACCAGCCCTGTGAGGCTGCCTTCCCGTTGCCTGAGGATATCGCGAATCTTTCGCTTCGCCAGGGTCAGACGATCCGGCTCTACATCGGTCGCCAGCATGGACAGTGACAGATCCAGAATAATTACCAGGCTGTCGTTCTGTTGTTGCAACGGGGTGGGTGCCTGGCGCCATGCGGGACCAGCCAGGGCGATAGAGAGAACAAGCACGGCCAGAGTGGCTGGCAATAAGGGCGACCGGCGATGGAGCCCCGAATGGCCAAACCGACTGATGACCGGGCGCAACAGTGGCTCTGGAATGATGCGGGTCCAGCCGCTGTCGCTTTGACGCGCCTTGCGATAGAGCAGGGGTATTATCGGGATAACCAGAAGCAGTAACAGCCACAGCGGGCGGAGAAAATGGAAATCACCCATGGTGGTTCCCCTTTTCGTGGCGGGTGGAATTCAACAGCTTGAGCAGTTGCAGCAAGAGCCACAGCAGCACCGACAGAGCGGCCGGCCACACAAACAAATCGGTGACAGGTCGGTAGTGTTTGCCTTCCAGTTCGATGGGTTCCAGTTGGTCAATATTTTCGTAGATCAGTTCCAGTTCCGGCAGGCTGCGAGCGCGGAAGTATTTGCCCCCGGTCTGATCAGCCATTTGCTGCAGCAGTTGTTCATCCAGGTCCCGGGACGGGTTGACCTGGCGGGAGCCCAACAAGCCGCGCTGGATCATCGATTCGGCCCCAATGCCAATGGTGTAAATACGCACACCGGTGGCTTTGGCAATTTCCGTGGCCTTGTCTGGCGTAATTTCCCCGGCAGTATTCGCACCATCGGTTAACAGGATGACCACGCGCTGTTCCTGTGGACGGTCTCTCAGGCGTTTAACGGCCAACCCGATGGCATCACCGATTGCGGTGGCGCGGCCAGCCATGCCGATGCCGGATTCGTGCAGCAGCGTGCTCACGGTCGCCAGATCAAAAGTCAGAGGGGCCTGGATATAAGGCTCAGTACCAAAGAGTAAAAGCCCCAGACGGTCGCCTTCGCGACGTTGGATAAAGTCGTCTACGACCCGCTTCACTGCCTGCAGGCGATTAATACCACGTCCCTGGATGATCATGTCCTGTTCATCCATGCTGGGAGAAATATCCACGGCCAGCAACAGATCTCGCCCGCTGACCGGTAGCTGGAGGGGATCGCCCACGTGCTGGGGCCTGGCGGCCGCAATGATCAACAGTACCCACATGAGCACGAGCATTACCAGTTGCCACCAGGGCAGACGGTTACCGCTTCGGCTGACCCCCGGAAGATCGGACAACCAGTGACCAACGGGAAGGACCGGCGCTTCAACGGATTGTCCGCCACGTTTCCCAAGTCGTACCAGCAACGGTGCCAGTACCAGAATCAGTACCCACGGATAGGCGAGGCTCAGCATTTTTGCCCCTCCAGCCAGGAACGGGCAAACGTCAGCGCCTGTTCCGGAGTGGTTTCTGCTTCCGGCCGCCAGCAGCTGTTAATCATGGCTTCAACAAGGGAGCGCGACGCCACCCGTTGATCGGGGCTGGTTTTCACCAGGAAGCCCGCCCAACTCGAACCACTCATCGCCTCTGGATGTTCTCCCGGGTAGCGTTCCCGGGCGCACTGTTTCAGCAAAGTGTTGAGCTGTGCGAACCATCGTGGTTCCTGAGAGGCCTGTTGGGCCAGCCGGTTCAATTCCCGACGGGCGAGCTTGAGCCAGCGGTTTTTCTTTTGTTTGTGACGGATAACAAGAAGGCCAGCGATGAGCAGCATGACAAGCAGCACAAGGAGGATCCACCATCCCGGAGCTGGTGGCCAGAAGCCCCCGGTTTCAGGCAAGTGAATGTCCCTGAGTTGGCTTAACGGATCCTGTTCCATCATCCGATTCGCCCCCGCGGGCCCAATTGGGACTGGAGGATAACCGCTGGCTCGTCACTGGTCATCACCGTGGCAGGGACAATGCCGGAGGTACGAAAACACTCAGCCAGTTCGTTTTCATGACGCTCCACTTTTTCGTGCCAGGCTTTCTGGAATTGCGGGTTACCGGCGTCGAACCACACCGGGCCCTCCTCACTGGCGACAGCGAAGCGCCCACTTTCCGGCAAATGAAGTTCCAGAGGGTCGGCGATACGCAGCGCACTGACGGAATTGTGCCTGGCAAGGGCGCCAAGCAGCCGCGAGGTTTCCGTGCTGATCGACAGGAAATCACTGAGCACGAAGATTCGGCTGCCGGTATGGGCTACTCGTCGGGCTTCCCGTAGTGCTGTATCGAGATTGGCTGTCAACGAAGATTCCTGAAGATCCGCTGTTTTGATCGCTTCTGGCTTCTTCTGTAATTTTGCCAGAGTGTCGAGCAACTGAAGCACTGATTTCTTACGTCGTGCAGGGCGTTGAACGGTCAGTTCCCGGCCGTTGAATACAATCCCCCCTACCTGGTCACCAGACCAAAGTGCCAGCCAGGAAAGGATGCCGGCAAGCTGGGCGCTACGCACCTGTTTGTAGGCGCCGATACTGGCAAAGAACAGGCTTGGGCTCAGGTCGCACAACAGCAACACCGGACGTTCGCGCTCTTCCTCGTAGAGCTTGGTGTGCGGGGACTGGCGTCGTGCAGTAACCCGCCAGTCGATACTGCGGATATCGTCTCCGGGCTGGTATTGCCGAACCTCGGCAAACGCCATGCCCCGGCCCCGTCTGGGGGATCGTTGCACTCCGGCCTGCTTACTCCGTACAGGGCGGGCAGCCGGTAGTTTCAGAGCCCGGGCATCGGCCTGGAGACGGATCAGACCGGGAAGGTCGATATGGGTGGCGTCTTGCGCTCGTATCATTGGAAGGAATCAGGCAACAACAGGGACATGATCAATCAGTCTTTGAATCACGGCATCGGCGGTCATGCCTTCGGCTTCCGCCTCGAAGGTCAGCAGAATCCGGTGGCGGAGTACATCGAATGCGATGTTGCGGACATCATCCGGGCTGACATAGTCACGGCCCTCAAGCCATGCCAGGGCGCGGGCGCACCGGTCCAGGGCGATGGTGCCCCGGGGGCTGGCGCCGAAGGCGGTCCAGCGCGCCAACTCAGGGTCAAGCTGTTGTGGGTCGCGGGTGGCCAGGACCAGGGCCAGCAAATATTGTTCTACGGGTTCCGCCATATAGATATCCGCTATATCCCGACGCGCCTCAAACACCTGGTCTGCGCTCAGGCGGATGGTGGCAGCCGGCTGGCCCTGGCGATAGTCGTTGCGGGCCAGGTGGAGGATAGCTTTTTCGGCATCGGCGGATGGGTAGTCAATCACCACGTGCATCAGGAAACGGTCGAGCTGGGCTTCCGGGAGCGGGTAGGTGCCTTCCTGCTCAATGGGGTTCTGGGTGGCCATCACCATGAACAGCGGATCGAGGGGGAAGGTCCGCATGCCGACGCTGACTTGCCGTTCGCCCATGGCTTCCAGCAAGGCGGACTGTACCTTGGCCGGCGCCCGATTGATTTCATCGGCAAGCACCAGGTTGTGGAAAATCGGGCCCTTCTGAAATTCAAACTGGCCGGTTTCGGCACGATAGATCTCACTGCCGGTCACATCAGATGGTAACAGGTCCGGGGTGAACTGGATGCGATGAAAGTCCCCTTCAAGGTGGTCCGCCAGGGCCTTGATGGCAGTCGTCTTGGCAAGGCCCGGAGCACCCTCCACCAACAAGTGGCCGTCGGCAAGCAAGGCAATCAGTAACCGATCCACCAGTTTTTCCTGGCCTATGATCCTTTTCGCTAACTGAGTCCGGAGCTCTCCGAAAGTATGCTGTAGTGACATGAGCAGTGATGATTCCTGTATGACGGCTCTTAACCTAGGTATTTGCCGCAGTTTTCGCATCTGAGCGGCAAAAATCAAGGGCTTGACTATGCTTATGTGACGATACCCTGATTACGTTTATTTCACACTATCTGAGGTCGACTATGAATGCGCTGACGGTTGCCAGCAAGGAACAGTTTTTTGAACAGCTGGCTGAGGCTTTCATACAAAAAATTGCGAAGACGGAAGCAAAGAAAATAAGTGAATTCGCCAGGCAGCATTACGCTCATATCCCTTTGGAAGAACTGGTGAGTCGACGATTCTCCGACACCTACGGCGCGATATTGGCAGCCTGGCAATTCCTGCAAAAGCGCTCGGCCGAGGAAACGCCGGTCGCGGTGTTCAATCCGGACCTGGAGAGTGACGGCTGGCAGTCTACCCATACCGTCATATTCATTTTGCACCCGAATATGCCATTTCTGATTGATTCGCTGCGCATTGCGATTAATCAGCGGGAAATTGGAACCCATTCCATTCAGCATTCCATTCTGCGTGTGGATCGTGACGAAAACGGCAAACTGAGGAAACTGCATTCCACCAAGAAGTCGAGCGCCGGTTCGGATTATGAGGCATTCATCGTTCTGGAAATTGATCGTCACAGCGACCCGGCCGATTTGCGGGAGCTGGAAAATGTCCTTCAGACCATTCTCCATGAAGTGAGGATAGCGGTGGAAGATTTTCCGGTGGTGATCGGCAAGGTGAACGAAATTATATCCGAGCTGGATGCTACAACTGCGGGTATCAGTGACGAGGACAAGGAGGAAGCCCGGGCCTTTCTCAACTGGCTGGTGTCCGACCGATTCACCTTCCTGGGATATGATGAATACGACTTTGCGAAAGACAAAAGCGGAATGGTGGTTCGCCGTGTGGAGAACTCGGAACTGGGGATACTACGGGTCAATAACGAACGCCCCGACAAGGTCCGGCTGAACGAGTTGCCCCAGCGGACGCGTCACGAGATGACCCGCACCGATGACATTTTCATTTTTGCCAAATCGGCGCAGCGATCCCGTGTCCATCGCCCGGCTTACCCTGACTACATTGCCGTCAAGAAATTCAACAGTAAGGGCGAGGTCGTCGGCGAGCGTCGTTTTCTGGGGTTGTACACGTCCCGGGCCTACAACGAGCGCCCGGATGAAATCCCGCTGCTGCGGCGCAAGTTCCATACTGTGATGAAAAAGTCCGGTTTCCTTGCGGACGATTACGCGGGTAAGGAGTTGGAGCAGATTCTTACCCTCTATCCACGGGATGAGCTGTTCCAGATTGAGCCTCAGGAGTTGGTAGGTGTTGCCAAAAACATCCTCTACATCCAGGAGCGGCGTCGCATCGAGTTGTTTATGCGGGAAGATGTGTACGGTCAGTTCGTGACCTGCCTGTCCTTCTTCCCGAGGGATATCTACAACACGGAGCTGCGCCTGAAAGTGGAGCAGGTGTTGTTGGACAGGCTGGAAGCCGAAGACATAGAGTTCGTGACGCATTTCTCCGAGTCGGTATTGGCGCGGGTACAGTTCACCATTCGAGTTCCCCAGGTTGAGAATCGCCAGCTTCCAATTAACGAAATTCGCGAAAAGGTAATTGAACTGGCTCAGTCCTGGCGTGATGGGCTCGCGGAAGCGGTCAACGAAGTGTATGGCGAAGAGCAGGGCAATGAGCTGTACCGGTTGTATTCCGGCGGATTCCCGCCCAGCTACACGGATATGTTTTCGCCGCGGCGTGCGGCGATTGACCTGGAACATATCACTGATGCCACCGGCGGCCAGTTGAGCATGAGTTTCTACCGGGCCCTGGAAGAGGAAGAAAATACGCTCCACTTCAAGCTGTTCCATGCGGGTGAGCCGTTGCCCCTGTCCGATGTGATGCCTATTTTTGACAACCTGGGCTTTCGGGTGATCGGGGAGCATCCCTTCGAAGTCAATGACCGGCATGGCAAGGTGGTGTGGATTCACGATTTCACCTTGCAAGCGTACAGCGGCAAGGTGGTGGATATTCATCGGATCCGTCCGATCTTCGAGGACCTGTTCCGCAGGGTCTGGTATGGCGACGCGGAGAACGATGCCTTTAACCGGTTGCTGTTGGCGTCGTACATGAGCTGGCGGCAGATTGCGTTGTTGCGGACCTATGCGCGTTATATGCGGCAGATCCGGTTCTCCAATAGTCAGACCTTCATCTCGAATACGCTGGTCAATCATGTGGACCTGGCCCAGGCGTTGCTGGAGTTTTTCGAGGTTCGTTTCAATCCTGATCGCTATCAGAGCGTGGGCAAGAGCAAGGCGGCCCAGCAAAAGCTCGAGATCGAGTTCAATGCCGGTCTGGACTCCGTTGAAAACCTCAGTGAAGACCGCGTGCTGCGGCTGTACCTGGAGCTGATGCAAGCAACCCTGCGGACCAACTATTTCCAGCATGATGGCGAAGGTAAGAACAAGCCCTACATCAGCGTCAAGTTTGATCCCACCTGGATCCCGGACATGCCGCTGCCGCTGCCGATGTTTGAGATTTTCGTTTACTCCCCGCGGGTGGAAGGTGTGCATTTGCGGGGCGGCAAGGTGGCTCGCGGTGGGCTGCGCTGGTCGGACCGGTTCGAGGATTATCGCACGGAGATCCTGGGCCTGGTGAAAGCCCAGCAGGTCAAGAATGCGGTAATCGTTCCTGTGGGGGCGAAGGGGGGCTTCGTCGCCAAGCGTTTGCCGGATCCGTCTGATCGGGAAGCCTTCCAGGCAGAAGGCATTGAAGCCTACAAGACCTTTGTCCGGGGGCTGCTGGACATCACTGATAATTTGCTGGAAGGGGAAATTCATTCACCTGACCGGGTTATCCGCCACGATGATGACGACCACTATCTGGTCGTTGCAGCCGACAAAGGCACTGCTACGTTCTCGGACATCGCCAATGAGTTGTCCGATGAATATGGTTTCTGGATGGGGGATGCCTTCGCCTCTGGCGGCAGCAACGGATACGACCACAAGAAAATGGGAATTACCGCCCGTGGTGCCTGGGTCTCCGTTGAACGCCATTTCCGAGAAATGGGCATTAACCCGGCGCTGGACGAATTTACCGCCATTGGTATCGGTGATATGGGTGGAGACGTGTTCGGTAACGGGCTGCTGTGCTCCGAGAAAACCCGGCTGGTGGCGGCTTTCAACCACGTTCATATCTTTATCGATCCGACGCCCGATACTGAAAAGAGCTATCTCGAACGCAAACGGCTGTTCGCACTACCCCGTTCTTCCTGGATGGACTACGACAGCAAGCTGATCTCAGAGGGCGGCGGTGTGTTCAGTCGCAGCGCCAAGTCGATTCCGGTGAGCCCGGAAATGAAGAAGCTGTTGGGTATCAAATCGGACCGGGTGCCTCCCAACATGCTGATTACGCATATCCTCAAGGCACAAGTGGATCTGTTGTGGATCGGTGGTATTGGCACCTATGTGAAAGGCAAAAGCGAATCCCACGGCGATGTGGGCGACAAGGCCAACGATGGATTGCGGATCAACGGCACCGAGCTTCGCTGCAAGGTCGTCGGTGAAGGCGGCAACCTGGGGATGACCCAGCTTGGGCGCATTGAATTTGCTCTTAATGGCGGACGCCTTAATACGGATTTCATCGACAACTCCGGTGGTGTCGATTGCTCTGACCACGAAGTCAACATGAAAATCCTGCTCAACCAGGCCGTGGCCATGGGCGATCTCACGTCCAAGCAACGCAACATCATGCTGGAGGACATGACTGACGATGTGTCTGCCCTGGTGTTGAAGAACAACTACCGTCAGACCCAGGCCATCAGTATTGCCAGCGAGGAAGCCAGTACCCGGATGGAAGAGTACCGTCGGTTGATGAATACCTTTGAAAGTGAGGGCAAACTCAATCGATCTCTTGAATTCCTTCCGGACGATGAAACGCTGTCTGAGCGAAAACTCGACAAGAAGGGGCTGACCCGTCCCGAGTTATCGGTGCTGATATCCTACGTCAAGGGGGACCTGAAACAGGCGTTGATTGATAGCTCCCTGCCGGATGAACCATTGCTGGCGGGCGAGATGTACAAGGTATTCCCCCAGGCGATGACCCGGAAATTCTCAAAGGAGTTGGGTGAGCATCAGCTGCGGCGGGAAATCATTGCGACCCAGATTGCCAACGACATGGTCAACCACATGGGGATCACGTTTGTGGAGCGCCTGTCGCAGTCAACCGGTGCCGACCCCGCGTCCATTGCCCTGGCATGGATCATTGCACGTGACGTGTTCCGGCTGGACACCTGGTGGGACAAGATTGAATCCCTGGACTTCCATATTCCCGCATCGTTGCAGATGGAGCTGATGAATGACCTGATGCGTTTGATTCGCCGCTCGGTACGTTGGTTGCTGCGAAACCGCCGTGCCGAGCTCAGTATCCAGAGTCATATGGAGCGTTTTGCCGACGGTGTCTGGAAGATTACCTCCGACCTGCCGGATTACCTGGGAGAGCAAGCGCGGGCCAATTGGGACAAGCGCTTCAACCAGTTGAAGGAGGCGGGATTACCGAAGGAGTTGGCATCGGTACTGTCCGGCACCAGTTACCTGTATTCCGCTTTAGGCATAATCGAGGGTCGGGAAGCCACAGGCATGTCCCTGAAAACCGTTGCCAAACTTTACTATGATCTGGGCGAAAAACTGGATCTGGGCTGGTTTGCCAATGCGATTGCGGCGCTGGTTCCGGTATCTCACTGGCAGGCCCTGGCGCGGGAGAGTTTCCGGGAGGACCTGGACTGGCAGCAACGTGCGTTGACGACCGGGGTGCTCAAGCTGGCTGGCAAGCCGGATGATGTGCCGGTTTGTGTTGACAACTGGATGGCTCGCCACGATGCCATGATCAGTCGCTGGAAGACCATGCTGACGGAACTGAAAGGGGTCCGTGAACCGGAGTACGCTATGTTCTCTGTGGCCTTGCGGGAGTTGCTCGACCTGGCGCAGGCGACCATGCACAGTTCCCAGGGGGATGGCGACGCTGTGACCAGCTGAGTTTTGCATCAAGGCTCTCGGTTTTTACTGGCCGCTCGAAAAATGGCCTGAAAACCGTCAAATTGTGTCAAAAAATCGTGACGGGGGTCACTTGTTGACCCTCGGTGTCATCACAGATAGCCTGCGGACGTTTCGGTACACTCGTACCGTAGTCAGTCAGGAGGTGAACAATGCGAGAATTGATGCAAAAAGCTCTGGAAGCATTGAGCCAGCTAAAAAGCGCTGAGGTTGCTGTCGATTTTAATCGAAGAGGCGAACAACCCCGCAAGCCCGCACAGCGTGAAGACTGGGGGATGTCTCCAGAAGATGCCCTGCGAGTTGGCACTGTTGCCCGGTACAAGTAGGACCCCACTTCTCGTATATCTCCGGACCCGGAGTCTGTGAACCGAGACTCCGGACCTGATTCCGGTTAGAGTATCCCGCCTGTATACCTGCTCGGGATGTTCCAAACCAATGTCTGCATTACCTAACGCCCATGAGGCCCTGCTTAGAAATCGCGACCTGATCAAGGGGCGCCTGACCCTGATTGGTCTCTCCGATGCCGCCTTGTTATCTCAATTGCCCAGTGGTGGCGTTGCGATGACGGACCATGCCGGCGTGTTTTCCCGGATGCCCGCGATCAAAGGCTGGCAACTGGCTTATGGGTACGACGACGATAACCTGGAAGCTGGCGGAGCAGATACCCTGGTGGTTTTCCTGCCCAAAGCTCGCGCCGAGCTGACATTCCGGCTGGAACTGGCGCGCTGGCTGGCTGCCGAAGACGCAAGGCTGGTGCTGATTGGGGAGAAACGCGAAGGTATCGCCGGCGCGGTCAAGCAATTGAAGCTTGTGGCTCCGGATGCCGCCAAGGTGGATAGTGCCCGTCATTGTCAGGTATGGCTGGCGGAGTCATTCGTGCCGGTGACGAGCTTTGATCTGGACACCTGGATGCAGTGGCACCCGGTCGAGTGTGCGGGTGTGAGGGTCGATGTCGCTGGCTTGCCGGGCATTTTCAGTGATGGGCAGCTGGATGACGGCACGTCGATGTTGCTGCAAAGCCTTGTTGAGCAACCACTTACCCGCGGCTATGCACTGGATTTTGCCTGCGGTGCCGGTGTGATTGGCAGTTGGATTCAGTGTTGGCAACGGTCGCAAGGCCTTGAGCCGTCCCCGATTGATGCAGTGGACGTCCAATCCCAGGCGGTGATTTGTACCAGGGCGACTTACGCCCAGGCCGGGGCTTTGGGGGATGTTATGGCATCCGACGGTTTGGCTGGTGTCACCCGGAAGTATCGTGCCATTGTGACCAATCCCCCATTTCACGCCGGTGTGCGAACAGATACCTCTATGACGGAGCGCTTTTTACAGCAGGCGGCTGTTCATTTGCAGCCGGGAGGTGAGTTACGACTGGTGGCCAACAGCTTTCTGCCATACGAGTCGCTGATTGCAAAATATATCGGGCCCGTGACCCGATTGGCGTCAGACAAACGTTTCACCGTTTATTCCGCGAAACGCCGCTAACCGACACCACTTTTCTCCAGACGAAAAAAAGCCCCTGGGGTGAGGGGCAAAAAGGCTGTGTCCAAGTGAACGGGAGACAACCTGAAATCAATCTTGCTCGGAGGCTTATTCCTGCTCACCGCCAGTGCGGCTCGGAGCCAGGTCACGTACCTGCTCAATCAGGCGGCGGGCCTCAGATTCGGCGCGGTTACGGGCTTCGGTCAGCTTGGGTCTGACCTCGGCCTGGTAGGTTTTGCCCGCCTTGTCGGTAAAATAGGCAGTCATCATGTTGGCGTCCCACCACAGTTTTTTACGCAGGTCGTAGGTCGCAACGTCGAGGCGCAATGTGAGTTCGCGGAACGTTGGGTTTTTGCTGCGAATCTGGCTGACCACTTCAGACAGGCTGCGCGGCTCAGATACGTCAGCGCCCATGTTAGCCAGAACCTTTTTCAGTTCGGCGGACGCTTTGTCGAGCTGGGGGCGAAGCTGATCTTCAAGGCGCTTGCCTGCGGCCTGAACGGACTCAAAGCGGCTCTTGATGGAATCGCGGATCATATTGGGTCTCTCATCTGGATCGGTTTCAATTCAACTTGGAAACCACTTTAGGGTTAATTTCTAGAGTAATCAGCCTAGAATGGGCCCGGATTATCAACATGTCTGATTTGGTGCCTTAAATGACAAGTGACACCCTGCGAACGCCCGAAGACGAGCTGACCCTTAAACGTCCGGGCAACACCGATCGCACCTTGAGAGCCTGGGATGCTGCCGATGAGTTGTTGCTGGAGCAGGCGTTTGTCCACATGCCAGAGAACACAGGCATGAGGGTGTTGGTGGTGGATGATCAGTTTGGAGCTTTGACATTGGCGCTCCGTCGATTCCACCCGGTATCCCTGGCTGACAGCGCCAGCCTGGCCGGAGCCCTGGCTCTGAACGGGCGCGCTAATGGCGAGAGTCCTGCGGCTGACCCGCAGAGCTGGCTGGCACCGCCGCAGGGGCCATTTGATGTCATTGTCATGCGGATTCCCCGACAACTGGATTACCTGAGCTGGCTGCTGCGCTGGTCAAACGATGTACTTGCTTCGGACGGTATCCTGATTGCTGGCGGTATGATCAAACATTTGCCGGACCGCAGTGTTGAAGTGTTCAATGACCTTGTCCGCACGGAACAGGTCTGTCCCGCCCGTAAAAAAGCTCGTGTGGTGGTGTGTCGATCGGGTGACCAGGGGCTGGATGGCTGGCAGGAACAATGGAAGGGGTACTCGCTGGATGATGGTGACTGCCTTGTCAGTGGCCTCCCGGCCGTATTTGCACGAGAGCGCCTGGATATCGGAACCCGATTGTTATTGCCCGACGTTCGCCAGGCGGCGGCCGCGTTGGCACCTGGAGCACGGGTGCTGGATCTCGCCTGCGGTAACGGGGTGCTGGGTCTGACAGCATTGCGCGCGCAACCGACACTCAATGTGGTATTCACTGATGTGTCCAGTCAGGCGGTCATTAGTGCGAAACACAATGCAGACAGGGCTGTGTCGGCCGCTGATGCGCGTTTCTGTCATGGGGACGGGGTGCCGGAGGGCGCAGGAAAATTTGATCTTATCCTGCTTAACCCACCATTCCACGAGGGTGGCGTGGTGGGTGACCACATCGCGTTACGTTTGTTCCAGCAGGCTGCCCGGCATCTGGAAAACAATGGGCAGCTGCTGATGGTGGGTAACCGGCACCTTGGTTATCACCGCAGTCTGAAACGGTACTTTCCGGTGGTTACCCAGTTGCAGGCGGACCCCAGATTCGTGGTGTTTTCAGCTCGCCATCAATGATTGGGGGCAGGGCGGTCGTAACCCAGCCTATCCAGGGTGTCCACAATGGTTTGCGTCTGGCTATCGATCTCGATATTGACCACATCGCTTTCCTGAATATCGCCGAACGTGGTGGCTCTCAGGGTCTCCGGGATCAGGTGGACGTTAAAGCGGTTGCCGGTTACCTCTCCAATGGTCAGGCTGGCGCCGTTAATGGCGATATAGCCCTTGGGAAAGATGTACCTGGCCCAAGCCTCTGGTACCTCAAACTCAATGGTGACGTTGTTCTCGGGCCGCTTAATGGACGTTACGGTTGCAGTGGTGTGGACGTGGCCTGAAAGCAGGTGGCCGCCGATTTCGTCGCCAATGCGTGCTGCCCGCTCAAAGTTCACTCGGTCACCCTGGTTCAGCTTTCCCAGTGTGGTCAGTCTCAGGGTTTCCTGCATGGCATCAAAATACAGGCAATCACCTTCCTGGCGGGTGACGGTGAGGCAGGCTCCGTTTATGGAGACGGAAGCGCCAATAGTCACGCCTTCAAGCCGCTCCGCCGGGAGTCGGATAGCGTAGGTGTTCAGGCCGGGGGCCGTGGACACTTCCTGAATGGTGGCAACGCCTTGAACAATGCCTGTGAACATGGACTACCCTCATAGTGGGGCCGGCCAGGACCTGGCCGGCGAAATACCGGCAAAGCATAGCGAGCTGTTCTCATGATGCCAAGGGGTTAAAGTTCCTGGAAAGCAGTCGATACACAAGTTATGGGTGATCCAGCAACGCCTGCCAGGCGGGCAGTAGACTCACGAGTCTTTGGTAGAGGGCACATGGCGGAAAACAGACAAACAGCGCAGGCACAAGGGAATCTGGCTCCGGGTGAGCCGGTTCTGCGGCAAGGGCGTGCGGCGGACCCTGTGCCGGCGGCCGGAGCCTTGAATGTCCCTGCCCGGTCACCGGCCTTGACTCGCACGTCTGGAGATCGAGCGCCCGGGCCAGGCAGCGCGGCTGGTTCCGTTCCCAAGACGGACGGCGGGGCCGGCAGTGCCGATGCGTCTCTCACAGATGAGACCCCCGACAATAGTGCCCCGGACGCTGAGAATCCGGCGGCTATTGAGCAAGCCCTCGCGGAGTCCCAGCAGCGTAAGTTGAGGTTGATGCTGAAGCAATGCGACCGTGTTCTGTTGATGGACTTTGATATTCTTGCAATGTCTGAATGGCCGGATAATTATTCCCTGGCTACGGCCAGGCGGAGTCGGGACTTGTGGTTATTCAGTGCTCTGCTAGCTGCGGTGATCTTTCTCAGCGGTCTCACGGGATTTATTCCCGCCTGGATTGCCGGTGGTGGTTTCGGCGCGTTCGTGATCATTCTGTTGATGGGGATGCCAGCCATTCGCCGTATCTATACTTCTCGCCCGTCCTACCTTGACCTTATTGTCATGCGGAAGCGGATGCTGAGGGATGCGCGAAAGCATATCGAGCACCTGGAAGGTAAAGAAGGGCTAATCTGGCAGTGTGCCCGTATGGTGGAGTTCAATCCTGCGCTCAGGGCTGCACGCTTCAGTGAGTTACTGGCTCTATCGGAACATCGGACGCTCGCCCGGAGCATGACCCGCCGTGAATACATTCGCTTGTATCTGATCTATCTGTTGGAAGCGGAAAAAGCCTATGATCGGGCTCAGAAAGCGTTTTTTGATGGCAATCAGGAGGCTCTTGATCGGGGATGGGCGTCCGTGGCGGCTTCTCCCGAGCAGAGAGCTTGACATGGTAGTGTCTCAAACGTATGTTTCAAACAGACGTTTGCTAGAGGCACTGATAACAATATGGCTCAGTCTGATACCGTTGACCGCATCCTGGATGCCGCTGAAGAATTGTTTGCGGATCGGGGATTCTCCGAAACATCCCTGCGGATGATTACCAGTAAGGCTAAAGTAAATCTGGCCGCTGTCAATTACCACTTTGGTTCAAAGAACGCTTTGATCCACGCCGTGTTTGCCCGGTTTCTGACACCGTTTTCCGCCACCCTGGAAACCGCGTTTGACGAGCTGGAGGAGCGTTGCGATGGAGAGCCGCCCACTCTGAACCAGACTTTGTGGGCATTGACGGAAAGCGCCGTGCGAATGCCGCAGCGCACAGATAAGGGTATTTCCATCTTCATGCGATTGCTCGGGCTAGCGTATACCCAGTCTCAGGGGCATTTGCGCAAATTTCTTGAGCAGGAATACAGCGAGCCTTTCAGTCGCTTTATGAGGCTGTTGAAAGAGGCTACACCGCAGTTGTCTGCGGTGGATCGTTACTGGCGGATACAGTTCATGCTCGGGGCCACGGCATTCACCATGTCCAGTAGCGACGCGTTACGGGATATCCTGCAAAACAAACTGGGCGTGGAAACCACGGTCCAGGAAATTGCCGCTCGCCTGGTACCGTTCCTGGCTGCTGGCATGCAAGCTGAGGACACCATGCTGGTGCCAGCATTTAGTCAGGCTCCGGTTGCCTGAGTTGTCCTCTCTCGGTTAGGCTTCCGCACTGACGTTGTCAGTCGGGAGCTTAACTGCAGATGAACTCGCCAAAAGGGTCTTTTCCCCATCTCCACATCAGTATCGCCTCCCAGTCACTGACGCTGATTGGCGCTGGCGGCGAATCGCTGTGCCAGTTTCCAGTGTCCACGGCCCTGAATGGTCCGGGGGAGCAAAACAGCAGCGGCTGTACGCCGAGAGGCAGGCATTATGTCCGTGCCATGGTGGGCGGTGGTCAGCCGCAGGGCACTGTGTTTGTTGGTCGGCGGCCAACGGGTGAAATCTACACCCCGGAGTTGGCAGCGCGCTATCCCGAGCGGGACTGGATTCTCTCCAGAATACTCTGGTTGTGCGGTTGTGAATCGGGTATAAATCGTGGCCCCGGCGTCGACAGTTTCCGGCGCTTTATATACATTCACGGCACACCGGATACCGAACCCATGGGGAAGCCTAGATCCCATGGATGCATCCGCATGCGCAATACCGATGTAATTAGGCTTTTTGACCTGGTGAGCCCAGGCATTGCCGTTACCATCGAAGAATCCTGAGCGTCGCGTATGGTTGCGACGCTGCTGGCATTGATTATTTACGATTGAGGACGTCCATGATCAGGGAACTGCAAGCAACCATAGATGGTTGGATCGCGAATTGGGAGTTGCTTTCCGAAAGCTGGCGAGTGGGTATTGTTGTTTTTGCCCTGGTGTTCGGCACTGCTGCGGTGGCCTATATTGCCAGCCATGTTGTGGTCGCACTTGAACGGCGTTTCAGTAAAACCCGGAATCTGTGGGACGACGCTTTTCTCCACGCGGCACGTAAACCGGTGGTGGCGTTCGTCTGGATCCAGGGCGTTTACTGGGCAGCAGAAGTCGCCTATCAATACTCCGACGCAGAGATTTTTTCGCTCAACGAACATCTGCTCAAGATCGGGTTCGTTTGGGTACTGGTCTGGGCCATCCTTCGTTTCGTGAAGGAAGGTGAGAGCATTCTTACCTCTCCGATGAAAATGAAGAAACCGATGGACTACACCACGGTGAATGCGATCAGCAAGCTGGCCCGCGCAGTGGTGATCATTACAGCGGTACTGATCGTGATGCAGTCCCTGGGTTACAGTCTTTCCGGTGTGCTGGCGTTTGGTGGTGTGGGTGGTATTGCCGTTGGCTTTGCCGCCAAGGATCTGCTCGCCAATTTTTTTGGCGGAGTCATTATTCATCTGGACCGGCCGTTCAAGGTGGGTGACTGGGTGCGTTCGCCGGATCGCAACATTGAGGGTACGGTCGTCCATATCGGCTGGAGGCTGACGACCATCCGGACGTTCGATAAGCGCCCGCTCTACGTGCCAAATGCAGCCTTTACCACCATTGCGGTAGAGAATCCCTCCCGCATGAGTCATCGTCGAATCTCGGAAACCATCGGGATCCGTTACGCGGATGTCCGTGAGATGGCCACTATCGTTTCTGAAATTCGCACCATGCTGGAAAATCACGATGAGATAGCGAGTGAAGAGACTCTGATCGTGAATTTCCTGGCATTCAACGCATCTTCGCTCGACATCATGGTGTACACCTTCACCAAGACCACCCAGTGGGTGAAATTCCACGAGGTGAAGCAGGATGTGTTGTTGAAGATCAGTCAAATCATTGAAAGCCACGGTGCCGAGGTTGCCTTCCCGACGCGAACCTTGCATGTGCCAGACAGCTTGAGGCTGGAAAGTGCGAAAGCAGCTCCGAGTGATGATGGCCGTGGTCCCATTGAGAATGAGGATCTGGGGTCCGACAAGTCACGCCCGGCCCAGCGCACGTATTCCGGCTCTGCTGCAGAAGCGACCGGCGGAGGAGAGAGTTCATCATGAGTCAGTCGAATGCACCAGCACCCGTAGGTATCATCGGTGGCACTGGGCTCACGACTCTGTCGGGTATTGAAATTACCGGGCAGCGCGAAGTGAGCACACCCTGGGGGGAGCCGTCAGCTGCCCTGGTTGAGGGGCGCCTGGGCAATCAGCCGGTGATCTTCCTGTCCCGTCACGGTAATCCCCATCGTATCCCTCCCCATCAGGTGAACTATCGGGCGAATCTTTGGGCGTTGCATCAGGCTGGTGTCAGGACCGTGGTTGGTGTCAATGCAGTAGGGGGTATCCATGAGGCCATGGGGCCCGCGCATATCGTTATCCCCGATCAGATCATTGATTACACCTGGGGGCGGGGGAGCACGTTTTTCGAGGGCGATCTCGAGGAAGTGACCCACATAGACTTCACATACCCATACGCGGAAGAAGCCAGATCTGTAATGATCGACGCAGCGAATTCACTGGGCCTGCCTTTCTCGGATTTCGGCGTCTATGGAGCAACACAGGGCCCCCGTCTGGAAACGGCGGCGGAGATTGTCCGCCTGGAACGGGATGGCTGTGATCTGGTGGGAATGACGGGGATGCCCGAAGCCGCCCTGGCAGCGGAACTCAAGATGAATTATGTGTGCCTGGGACTGGTGGTAAACTGGGCGGCCGGGAAATCCGATCACATCATTACGATGGATGAGATCGAGGCCGCCATTGCGCAGGGGATGTCCGGAGTAAAGCGGATTCTTGAGGAATCCATGGACGGGCTTGGAGCGCTCAGCCCTCCACCGGTCTGAAGAATACCAGTACTCCGATGGTGGGGGAGTCGAGAAAATGGATTTCCTCACTACGCATCCGCCGGGTTTCCCGAATCCAGGTAAGAAGCTCAGCTCTGGCCGTCGTGCTGGCGGGTTGCAGTTCGTTGCCGCCAGTGTCGCCCTGGACCGGGTAAGCGGATGAGCTGCCGGCTGTCCAGTGGTTGAGGTGCACGCCTACATGGAGGTAGCGCTGGCGGTCGATTGTGATGTGGCCCTCGACCTCTCGGTGACCGGCGTCTGCCAGCCAATCCCCCACAGCAATCTGCATTGGCTCACCGTCGTAGTTCGGCGGGAATGACTGATACCAGCCGGCAGTCATCAGCACGCGGTAGCGCCCACTGTTTTCAAGCCGTTGCGCGGCGGAGCGTAACCTCAGGTCAGTCTCCGGCGCCAGTCTGAGTGACGTCCCAACACTGCCATCCGCACGAATAACCTTCATCTGTTTGGCCATATTGCCGACAGGCTCGGGCATCCGGCTGGCCATGCGTTCCTCAACGTTCTGGGGATCTACAAGGCGTTCAATAATGACAATTTCCGCGCGATAGAGGTTGTCCCGACTCTCCTGGGCGCTGGCAAACAAAGGAGCCATTGCCAGCAGGGCTGCGGTGAAGGTGATCAGTGCCTTTCCGGGCAGGGTATAACCGGGCGTTCGCAAGGGCTGTACTCCACAATATCAGTTGCTGTCGTTTGGTGGGCAGTACCTGGGTTTCAGGGAGTCAACTGCCCGAGCATGTCGGAAATGCTGTCGAGTTTACCACTGGTTGAGGCATCCTTCAGCCGGAACCGGAAACTGTTGGCCCCTTCGAGCCGGTACTGGTCCGGAGCGGATTGCACTTTCTTAACCAGCACGAGAGGATCAACCGGTGTCGAGGCGCCGAATTCCAGTCTGGCCCATTCCTTGCCGGCGTCGATTTTCACAATGCCGAGGGCTTCTGCCCTGAGCCTCAGTTCAGTCTGACGCATCAGGTTTTTGGCCGGATCCGGTAATAATCCGAAGCGATCAATCATCTCAACCTGAAGTTCTTTTAATTCGTCTTTTTTACTGACACTCGCAATCCGCTTGTACAGCATCAGTCGGTTGTGCACATCCGGCAGGTAGTCATCCGGGATCAGCGCCGGGATGCGCAGGTTCATCTCCGTGCCGTGGCTCAGGGGAAGTTCAGCATTCGGGGTGCGTCCTTCGCGAATCGCGGTCACTGCCTCGTCCAGCAACTGCATGTACAGGCTGAAGCCAATGGTTTCGATCTGACCACTCTGTTCCTCACCCAACAGCTCGCCGGCACCCCGGATTTCCAGGTCGTGGGTGGCCAGCATGAACCCGGCACCCAGATCCTGGGCCTCGGAGATGGCTTCCAGGCGCTTTTTTGCGTCGCTGGTGATGGAGCGGGGCGGCGGTGTCAGCAGGTAGGCGTAGGCCTGGTGATGCGATCGCCCAACCCGGCCGCGCAGCTGGTGCAACTGGGCGAGGCCGAACTTGTCAGCACGTTCGATGATGATGGTGTTGGCGCTGGGAATGTCGATGCCGGTTTCCACAATGGTTGTGCACACCAGCACATTGAAACGTTTGTGATAGAAGTCCGACATGATCTGTTCAAGTTCCCGCTCCCGCATTTGACCATGGGCCACACCCACCCGCGCTTCCGGAATCAATGCGCGCAGGTCTTCGGCGGTTTTCTGGATGGTAGCCACATCGTTGTGGAGGAAGTACACCTGACCACCCCGCAGGATTTCCCGCAGAATGGCTTCCTTGACCATGGCATCGTCCCGCTGGCGTACGAAAGTTTTCACCGACAGGCGCCGCGCCGGGGGCGTTGCAATGATAGACAGGTCTCGCAAGTGGCCCATGGCCATATTCAATGTACGGGGAATGGGTGTGGCGGTGAGCGTCAACATGTCCACCTCTGCCCGCAGCGCCTTGAACTTTTCCTTCTGCTGAACCCCGAAGCGATGTTCTTCATCGATGATCACCAGACCCAGGTTTTTGAACTTCATGTCCCCCTGGAGCAGTTTATGGGTGCCGATCACAATGTCCGCCTTGCCGCTTTCAATGGCTTCCATGGCCTTGCTGGTCTGGGCGCCGCTGCGGAAACGGCTGAGCAGTTCCACGTTGACTGCGGTGTCCGAGAAGCGGTCGCGGAAAGACTCGTAATGTTGCTGTGCCAGCAGGGTGGTTGGTACCAGCACGGCTACCTGCTTGCCGGAGAAAGTCGCCATGAACGCAGCTCGCATGGCCACTTCGGTTTTACCGAAGCCGACGTCGCCGCAGACCAGCCGGTCCATCGGCCGTTCTCCGGTCATGTCCTCGAAGACGGACTCAATCGCCACCTGCTGATCCGGAGTTTCCTCGAATGGGAAGCCGGCGGCGAAAGCACGGTAGGCTTCTTTGGGGTCTTCGAAAGAGAAGCCCTTGCGGGCCTCGCGACGGGCGTAGACATCCAGCAACTCGGCGGCGGTGTCGCGGATTTTCTCCAGGGCTTTCTGCTTGGCGTTACTCCAGCGCTCGGTGCCCAGCTTGTGCAGAGGCGCGTGTTCAGTATCTGAGCCGGTGTAGCGGGAAATCAGGTGGAGACTGGAAACCGGAACGTACAGTTTTGAACCGCCGGCGTATTCAAGCATCAGGAATTCGCTGGCGTCACCTTCAACCGTGATGGTTTCAAGGCCCTGGTAGCGGCCAACGCCATGGTCAATGTGAACCACGGGCGCACCGATGCGAAGCTCCGACAGGTCGCGGTATCCGGAATCGTCGACTTCCGTGGGTTTTTCACGGCGTCGGCGTTGTAACACCCGTTCGCCGAACAGCGCGGTTTCGGTGATCAGTGCCAGCTGCTTGTCTGGCAGCACCAGGCCTTGCTCCATGGGGGCAATGGTAATGCCCAGAGTGCAATCCCTGTCCTCCAGGAATGCCTGCCAGCTCTCCAGGGTGGTTGGTTTCACGTTGTGATCGGCGAGATGGTCGATCAGCGCCTCCCGGCGACCGGAGGACTCAGCGCACAGCAGCACGCGACCGCCAAATTCCTGGATAAACCGCTTCAGGCGGGCGGCGGGCTCCGCTGCGCGACCGTCCATAGCGACATCGGGTAATTCGTCAGTGCTGCAGTTTTCAGCGCCGGCGTTAATTGCGGTGTTTGTTGTGACGGTGACTCGGGGGAACCGCTTGAGTTGCCCGAACAGCTCTTCCTGCTGCAGGAACAGTTCGGTGGGCGGCAGGATCGGACGCAGCCGGTCGTGGCGTCGGTCTTCATGTCGCGCCCGTGTTTCCGTGTCAAAGTGGGCAATGGCATCGTTCAGGCCGTCGGCGGTGAAGACATGGGTGCTGTCGGGCAGATAGTCAAACAGGGTCGCAGTTTCATCAAAGAATAACGGCAGGTAGTACTCGATGCCCGGAGGTGTAATGCCGTGGGTGACATCCTGGTATATCGGTGCGTCCTTGTCGGCGTTGGGGAAGTGCTCAAACCAGCGGTTGCGAAAGCCGGATCGTGCTTCCTTATTCCATGGGAATTCGTTGGCCGGCAGCAGTTCGATCCTGTCGATGCGATCGATGGAGCGCTGGGTTTCCGGATCAAAGGTCCGTAAGGTTTCGATTTCGTCATCAAAAAGGTCGATACGGTAAGGTTGCGTCGCGCCCATCGGAAAGATATCCAGAATCGCGCCGCGAACCGCATACTCGCCGTGTTCGTAGACGTTTTCGGTGTGGCGATAACCAGCGGATTCCAGTTGCAGCCGCCAGTCGTCAATGTCCAGTGTTTGCCCTACCTCAAGCAGCAAGGTGTTGCCCTGCAGGTAATGAGCCGGAGGCAGGCGATGCATCAGGGTGCGTGCCGGGACGACCAGCACACCGTGCCGGGTCGATGGCAGGCGGTGCAGGGTGCGGATCCGACGGGAGGTAATATCCTGGTGCGGCGAAAACAGGTCGTACGGGAGGGTTTCCCAGTCCGGCAGCGATAGCAGCTCAAGCCCGCTACGGGTGACGGTACTGCCGTCTTCTTCCGCGGGCAGGCCGAGGTAAAAGCGCATGGACTGTTCCAGCCGGATGGCTTCGTCGGTGCTGCGGGTAATGACCAGGGTCAGGCCCTGATGCCGATTCGCGCTCTCACAAATGGCCAGTGCATCGCTACTGCCGTGTAATTGGCCCCATGTGCGATGATCGGCTGATTTTTCCGGGAAATCCGGTGCCACCAGGGCAGGGCGGGAGCGTAGTGAGGATGCACCGTCAGTCATGGGCGTTTGTCTTCTCCTGCAATTGAAGTCCGGGGCGGCAAGGCGCCGTATTCTACCGGTCGTAAGGGTCACTGTCATGGTAGGGATGTCGGCAGTATTTGCGGTCTGGCATTTTAAATTGGATAATATGCGCCCATATTTCCAAGTGCCAACTGCAGAGGTTCAAGCGTGAGTCACGAACAGATTAACCAGCACCTGTCTAACTGGACCGAGAGAGAATCCACTGCGGAAGCCATGATTCCGCTGATCGGCCGCCTTTACCGCAAGAATAATGTGGTTACTTCCGTATACGGTCGCGCCATCATCAACCAGTCGGTTATCGGTATTATTCGTGCTCACCGTTTTGTCCGCCAGGTAGAGGACAGCGAGCTGTCAGTGCACGATACACTGCCTATCCTGCAGGCCATGGACAAGATGGACCTGGGGCGTGCCCACGTGGATATCGGCAAGCTGGCAGTTAAATTCAAGGCCGAGGGTGGCTCACTGGAAGAATTCCTGAACCGCGAGATTGGTCCGGTTGTGGGGCAGTACGCGGCCCAGTCCGAGGAAGATGCCGGAAATGGCACCAAGGACGTGGTCCTGTACGGTTTCGGTCGCATCGGCCGTCTGCTGGCCCGTATCCTGATCGAGAAAGCCGGTGGTGGTAACAACCTGCGCCTGCGCGCCATTGTGGTTCGCCAGGGCGGTGCCGAGAACGATCTGGAGAAGCGTGCCAGTCTGCTGCGCCGTGACTCCGTGCATGGTCCCTTTGATGGCACCATCACCGTGGATGAGGAAAATTCGGCGCTGATCGCTAACGGCAACTACATCAAGGTGATTTACTCGAAGGGTCCGGACCAGGTGGACTACACCCAGTATGGAATCGAAAACGCCATTGTTGTCGATAATACCGGTATCTGGCGTGACGAGGACGGCCTCGGTCTTCACCTGAAGTCCAAGGGTGTCAGTCGTGTCATCCTGACCGCTCCGGGCAAGGGTGATATCAAGAACATCGTTTATGGCATCAACAGCGATTGGATCACCGACGAAGACAAGATTCTGTCGGCAGCTTCCTGTACCACTAACGCCATTACGCCGGTTCTGAAGGCAATCAATGACGAGTTTGGTATCGAGGATGGCCATGTCGAGACAGTCCACTCCTACACCAACGACCAGAACCTGATTGATAACTACCACAAGGGCAGTCGTCGTGGTCGCAGTGCGGCGCTGAACATGGTTATCACCGAGACTGGCGCTGCCAAGGCAGTGGCCAAGGCATTGCCGGAACTGAAAGGTAAGCTGAGCGGGAACGCTATCCGTGTTCCGACGCCGAATGTGTCCATGGCAATCCTGAATCTCAACCTGAAGAAGGAAGTGGACGTAGATATTGTTAACGACTACCTGCGTGAGATGGCGCTGCACTCCGAGCTGCAGAAGCAGATCGATTTCGTGAACTCTCCGGAGGTTGTATCCACTGACTTCGTGGGATCGCGTCACGCTGGTATTGTTGATGCCCAGGCGACGATCGCCGGTGGTAAGCGTGTGATCCTGTACGTTTGGTACGACAACGAATTCGGCTATAGCGCCCAGGTGGTTCGTTGCGTCAACCAGATGGCCGGCGTGACTTACCCGATCTTCCCGAAGCGCGCCCGCGACTGATACCTTGGTCGTAGCGCGGCCATCGTTACCGAGCGTGTGACGTTGCTGTAACAATGGCAAATTGATCAGAACCCCCGCCAGCCTATGCTGCCGGGGTTTCTTTTTGGCCCGAAATTCACCATGGTTGTGTTACGTTAGGGCACAAACTCCGCCGGGTTTCTGGTGGAAATAGGATGACTTAATCTTTATAATTGGCGCGATTTTGGGTACGTCTGGCACCCGTTTCTCATCTTTCCCTTTTGTCGAAAGCAAGGTGAACCTCAACCTCATAGCTTTCGCTGCGTCGGTGCAGCCATCCTGGTGCATCCCGGTAAAGGGGATCTGGGCCATAGGGACCGACGTTGCAAATCCATCGAATAGTTTCTGATGATTGGACGAGGCTAATGATTAAGATCAAAAAAGGCCTGGATCTTCCCATCAGCGGCGCTCCTGAACAGACCATTACTGACGGCAAACCCGTTCGCCACGTGGCATTGATCGGTTTTGACTACAACGGCATGAAGCCGACGATGGCTGTAAAAGAGGGAGACCGTGTCAAGCGCGGTACGCTGCTGTTCACGGACAAGAAGACCGAAGGCGTGCGTTATACCTCCCCGGCTGCCGGTGTGGTAAAAGAAATCAATCGTGGTGAGCGTCGTGTTTTCCAGTCGATTGTCATCGAAATCGATGGCGACGATGCCGAGACCTTTGCCCGCTACAACGAGGCAGACTTGGCCGGCCTGGAGCGTCAGCAGGTCGTTGATAACCTGGTAGAGTCCGGTTTGTGGACCACGCTGAGGACACGTCCCTACAGCAAAGTGCCTGCCATCGATACAGCGCCTCATTCCATCTTTGTGTCGGTAATGGACACCAACCCGCTGGCTGCGGACCCCACCGTTATCATCCGTGAAAACGGCGCCGCGTTCGAAAAAGGCCTGAAAATCCTGAGCAAGCTGACCACTGGCAAAGTCTTTGTCAGCGGCAAGCCTGGCTCTGACGTGCCTGTTCCCAAGTCCGACAGCGTGGAAGTGCACCAGTTTGATGGTGTTCATCCAGCCGGTAACGTGGGTACACACATCCATTACCTTGATCCGATCGCCGGCCACAAGGTGGTCTGGTCAATCGGCTATCAGGATGTCATCGACATTGCCAAGCTGTTCGAGACAGGTGAACTGCCTGTTGAGCGAGTGGTTGCAGTTGGTGGTCCCAAGGCCCTTAAGCCACGCCTCATCCGCACCCGCGTAGGCGCCAACCTGAACGAGCTGTTGAAAGACGAAGTGGCCACTGACTGCGATGTACGCATGATCTCCGGCTCGGTGTTTGGCGGTCGTCGTGGTGACGGTCCCTGCGCATACCTTGGTCGCTTTGCCAACCAGATATCCGTTCTGGAAGAGGGCTATAAGCGCGAGTTCATGGGCTGGTTGTCTCCGGGCCCGAACAAGTTCTCGGTGCTGAACATCTACCTGTCCAAGCTGGTCAGTGGCAAGCTGTTCAACTTCACCACCACCACCAACGGCAGTGAACGCGCCATGGTGCCGGTGGGTACGTATGAAGAGGTCATGCCCCTGGATATCCTGCCGACTCAGCTGCTGCGCTCGCTGATCGTTGGTGATACGGAAGCGGCACAGAAGTTGGGTGCACTGGAGCTGGATGAAGAAGATCTGGCACTGTGTACCTTCGTGTGCCCGGGTAAATACGAATACGGTCCGATTCTCCGCGAGAATCTGACCCGAATCGAGATCGAGGGCTAATACGATGGCAATCCGACAGTTTCTCGATGGCATCGAGCATCACTTTGAAAAAGGTGGCAAGTACGAGCGCTGGTACGCGCTGTACGAAGCCGTCGATACCATTTTCTACTCGCCGGGCAGTGTGACCTCCACCACAGCTCACGTTCGTGACGGGGTTGACCTGAAGCGCATCATGATCACGGTGTGGTTGTGCACCTTCCCGGCCATGTTCTTCGGTATGTGGAACATCGGCTTCCAGGCCAACAGCTTCCTGGCTGAAAATCCGGATGCCCTGATGGGTGACGGCGGTCTGCGCACGGCGTTTATCAGCGCGTTGGCGGGTAACAATGCCGCCAGTATCTGGGATAATTTCGTCTACGGCATGGCCTACTTCCTGCCCATTTACCTCGTGACGTTTGTCGTCGGTGGTTTCTGGGAGGTGCTGTTTGCCACCGTTCGTCGCCACGAAGTCAACGAAGGTTTCTTCGTGACCTCGGTGCTGTTTGCCCTGATCTGCCCACCGGATCTTCCGCTGTGGCAGGTGGCTTTGGGGATCACCTTCGGTGTGGTTATTGGTAAGGAAGTATTTGGCGGTACCGGCAAGAACTTCCTCAACCCGGCACTCACCGGTCGTGCCTTCCTGTACTTTGCCTACCCCGCACAGATCTCCGGCGATGCCGTGTGGACGGCGGTCGATGGCTTTAGCGGTGCAACCGCACTGAGCTGGGCCGCCAGCGGTGGCCTGGAAGCGCTTGAAGCGCAGATCGGCTGGATGTCCGCATTTATGGGCACGATTCAGGGCTCCGTGGGTGAAACGTCCACGCTGGCAATTCTGATCGGTGGTCTCATCCTTCTGGTGATGAAGATCGCGTCCTACCGTATCGTCGGCGGCGTCATGATTGGCATGATCGCTATGACCCTGCTGTTGAACATTATTGGTTCCGACACCAACCCGATGTTCAATGTACCGGCACACTGGCACCTGGTCATGGGCGGTTTTGCCTTTGGCATGATGTTCATGGCGACCGATCCTGTGTCCGCTGCCATGACCAACACCGGTCGCTGGTGTTTCGGTATCCTGGTGGGCGTGATGACGGTGCTGATTCGTGTTGTAAACCCGGCGTTCCCGGAAGGCATCATGCTGGCCATCCTGTTCGCCAACCTGTTCGCACCGCTGATGGATCACTACGTGGTTCAGGCCAACATCAAACGGAGGCTCGCTCGTGGCTAAAGCTAAAGAAACCGTCTCCAGAACGCTGATTGTTGCCCTGGTACTGAGTATCGTCTTCTCGGTTGTGGTTTCCACTGCCGCGGTGTCTCTCAGACCAGCACAGATCAAGAACCAGAATCTGGATATCAAAACCAACATCCTGGCGGCTGCCGGCATGTTGAAGCAAGGTGCGAGCGCCGCAGAAATCGAGGAGGAATTCTCCCGTTTTGACGTGCGTTTGCTGGACCTGGACAGTGGTGAGTACGTGGAGCCATCCGAGGTCGGCGTAGAGGACCCGATGAAGTACGATATGTACAAAGCGGCCTCTGATCCTGCCATGTCCACCAACATTCCGTCGTCGGAAGACAAGGCAGGTATCAAGCGCCGTCCGAACGTGGCCAAGATTTTCACGCTCTCTGAAAACGGCGAACTGGTGCGGGTGGTACTGCCAGTGCACGGGTACGGCCTGTGGTCCACTCTGTACGGCTTCGTATCCCTGGAAGGCGATGCCAACACCGTCGAAGGGCTCGGCTTCTATGCTCACGCGGAGACCCCCGGTCTTGGTGGTGAGGTGGACAACCCGCGCTGGAAAAGTCAGTGGGTCGGTAAGGAAGTCTATGGTGAAGATCTGGAAGAGCCTCAGATCCGCCTTGTTAAAGGTGGTGTGAGCGCTGATGCCGCTGACAGGGAGCATAAGGTCGACGCGCTCTCCGGTGCGACCCTGACGAGCCGCGGTGTGCAACAGCTTGTTAACTACTGGATGAGTGACCGTGGCTACGCACCGTTCCTGAAAAAACTTCGTGAAGGGGAGGTCTGATCATGGCAGACGCTTCAGCCAAACAGGTTCTCTTCGAACCGATTTTCAGTAACAACCCGATCGCGTTGCAGATTCTTGGTATCTGTTCCGCCCTGGCTGTCACGACCAGCATGAACGTTACGCTGGTTATGTGCATGGCGGTTATTTCTGTAACTGCGTTTTCCAACCTGGCAGTGTCTCTGGTACGTGCCCAGATTCCGGGTAGTATCCGGATCATCGTACAGATGACCATCATTGCGTCACTGGTTATCGTGGTCGATCAGATACTCAAGGCCTACGCCTACGAGATCTCCAAGCAGCTTTCGGTATTTGTTGGTCTGATCATCACCAACTGTATCGTGATGGGCCGCGCGGAAGGTTTTGCCATGAAGAACGGCCCCTGGCTGAGCTTCCTGGACGGCATCGGTAACGGTCTGGGTTACTCTGTCCTGCTGATTTTCGTTGCGTTCTTCCGTGAACTTCTGGGTGCCGGGTCACTGTTTGGTGTGTCCCTGATGCCGGTAGTGAACGAAGGCGGCTGGTACGTGCCGAACGGTCTCTTGCTGCTGCCGCCAAGCGCATTCTTCATCATCGGTCTGGCGATCTGGGGCCTGCGTACCTGGAAGCCGGAGCAGGTTGAAGAGCCCGACTACAAGATGTCTCGCCACACCGCCAAGGAGGCCTTCTGATGGAACATTATATCAGCTTGATTCTGAAGGCCGTTTTTGTTGAGAACATGGCGCTGGCCTTCTTCCTGGGGATGTGTACCTTCCTGGCGATCTCCAAGAAGATTGAGGCGGCTGTTGGTCTCGGTATTGCCGTGGTAGTCGTGCTCACCGTAACCGTGCCGGTGAACAACCTGCTGTATAACAGCATTCTCCGTGAAGGCGCGCTTGAGTGGGCCGGTCTCTCCAATGTTGACCTGAGCTTTCTCGGCCTGTTGACCTACATCGGTGTTATCGCCGCGATTGTCCAGATCATGGAAATGGTGCTGGACAAGTACATCCCCGCGCTATACGCCGCGCTGGGTGTGTTCCTGCCGCTGATTACGGTGAACTGCGCCATCCTTGGTGCGTCGCTGTTCATGGTTGAGCGGGACTACACCTTTGGTGAGAGTGTGGTGTACGGCTTCGGTGCCGGTTTGGGCTGGGCGCTGGCCATTGTTGCCCTGGCCGGCATCCGTGAGAAACTGAAATACAGCGACGTGCCGCACGGTTTGCGTGGCCTGGGTATCACCTTCATTACTGTTGGTCTGATGTCCCTGGGCTTCATGTCATTCTCTGGCATTTCACTGTAATCAACCCGGTGATTCGGTTTAACGAAAAGGCGAGACCATGAGTACAGAAATTATTCTCGGCGTGGTCATGTTCACCGTTATCGTACTGGCGTTGGTCGCGATTATCCTCGCGGCCCGTTCCAAGCTGGTAAGCACCGGTGATGTGACTATCGAAATCAATGACGACCCGGAACACACCCTGACGACGGAAGCGGGGGGCAAACTGCTGGGTACGTTGGCAAACAGCGGCATTTTCCTGTCATCAGCCTGTGGCGGTGGCGGTACCTGTGCCCAGTGTAAGTGTAAGGTTCTGGAAGGCGGCGGCGCGATGTTGCCGACCGAAAAGACCCACTTCACCAATCGTGAAGAAAAGGAAGGCTGGCGCCTGTCCTGTCAGGTCCCTGTCAAGCAGGACATGAAGGTCGAAGTGCCGGAGGAATTTTTCGGCGTGAAGAAGTGGGAATGCGAGGTTATCTCGAACCACAACGTAGCGACCTTCATCAAGGAACTGGTGTTGAAGCTGCCCGAAGGCGAGGAAGTTGATTTCCGTGCCGGTGGTTACGTCCAGCTCGAGTGTCCTCCCTACGAGATCGATTTCAAGGATTTCGCGATTGAAGAGGAGTTCCACGAGGACTGGGACAAGCACAACATCTGGCGTTACAAGGCGATCAACAAGGAAGAGACCATCCGCGCCTACTCCATGGCGAACTATCCGGAAGAGCGCGGTGTGCTCAAGTTCAACATCCGTATTGCCACGCCACCTCCTGGAACGGATTATCCGCCGGGCATCATGTCGAGCTACGTATTCGACCTGAAGCCGGGTGACAAGGTGACCGTGATGGGGCCGTTTGGTGAGTTCTTCGCCAAGAAGACCGACGCTGAAATGGTGTTCATTGGTGGTGGTGCAGGTATGGCACCGATGCGCTCCCATATCTTTGATCAGCTCAAGCGACTGAACTCCAAGCGCAAGATCAGCTTCTGGTACGGTGCGCGAAGTGTCCGCGAGATGTTCTACGTGGAAGACTTTGACGGCCTGGCCGAGGAAAACGACAACTTCGAGTGGCACGTGGCACTGTCCGATGCGCTACCCGAGGATAACTGGGAAGGACCCACAGGGTTCATCCACAACGTGCTGTATGAAAACTATCTGAAGGACCATCCCGCGCCTGAGGACTGTGAATACTACATGTGTGGGCCCCCAATCATGAACGCGTCCGTGATCAAGATGCTGAAGGATCTTGGTGTTGAGGACGAGAACATCATGCTGGATGACTTCGGAGGGTAATCTACCAAGATGACATCCCGCATGTTCTGGCCCGCCAGGGGGGTAATGCTCAGCGTCTTTATGGCGCTGGGGGTTGCCGCGCTGGCGGGCTGTTCGTTTGAGTCAGAGAAAAAAATCTGGGAAATTGCCGGCCCGGTGTTTGGCACCCAGTACCATATCAATGTCGTATTGACTGATAACGAGGCCCGCCTTGAGACTCTGGGGAGTGGTATAGAGCAGGTTCTTGAAGATGTGGATGCGTCCATGTCAACGTGGCGTGAGGATTCGGAGCTTTCACGGCTCAACCGTCGGGAGGATCAATCGCAATGGATTGAGCTCTCGGAGGCTCTCTACGAAGTACTCGCCGTGGCGACCCAGGTGTCTAGTCTTACCGAGGGTGCCTTTGATGTCACTATCGGTCCGGTGGTTAACCTTTGGGGGTTCGGACCCGAGGCCAGGCCGGACAAGGTCCCCGAAGAAGGGGAACTTAAATCAAGGCTTGATGCCACAGGCTATGAGAACATCGAGCTTAGGCCAGAGCCGTCTGCATTCAGAAGTGATCGCCCCCAGTACATTGATCTGTCGGCGATAGCCAAGGGTTACGGCGTAGATGCTGTTGCACGCTACCTGGAAGAGGCGGGCGTAGAAGCGTATCTCGTGGAAATTGGTGGGGAAGTTCGTGTTAACGGCCGAAAGCCCAATGGTGATGCCTGGCGTCTGGCCATTGAGCAGCCGGTATCCGAGCGTCGTCAGATTAACCGTGTCGTGGCGCTGGATCACCAGGCCATGGCGACGTCCGGGGATTATCGTAACTATTACGAATCGGAAGGCCGTCGTTATTCACATACAATTAACCCTGAGACAGGTAAGCCGATTCGGCACAACCTTGCTTCCGTGACCGTGATCGCTGACAACACTATGCTGGCCGATGCACTGGCGACCGGATTCAACGTTATGGGGTATGAGCGGGCACAGGCACTGGCTACCCGTGAAAACATAGCGGCTTATTTCATCGTACGCAGTGATAACGGGTTTGAGACTCATTACACACCTGCGTTCACGGCGTACCTTACAGATTAGGGGAGGGCTTATGGGTACCTTTCTGTTGGTTTTACTGATTGTTTCCTTGCTGGTGGCTGCCATGTCGATCGGTGTCATTTTCGGTCGCAAGCCAATCAGCGGCACCTGCGGCGGTATCGGCGCTCTGGGTATCAGCAAGTCCTGTGATATTTGTGGCGGTAACACGCAAAAGTGTGAAGAAGAAAACGAGCGCCTTGCCAACGAAGGCAAGTCTGCTGAAGCGTTGAGTTACGATGCCACCAAGGTTGAGGATCGCTAACTTCGTTTCCATAACTACAAGCACATTTAAACGGCGTACATAAGGAGTCACTGCACGCATGGCAGAGCATCATTACGACGTCGTCGTTATCGGCGCTGGTCCTTCTGGAGAAGGCGCAGCGATGAATGCGACGAAACACGGTAAGCGTGTCGCGATCATCGAAGACAAACCCACCGTTGGCGGAAACTGCACCCACTGGGGGACCATTCCTTCCAAGGCGCTGCGTCACTCTGTAAAGCAGATCATCACCTTCAACACCAACCAGATGTTCCGGGACATTGGCGAACCCCGCTGGTTTTCTTTTCCGCGTGTGCTTCAGAACGCACAAAAGGTGATTGATAAGCAGGTCAAGCTGAGAACCCAGTTTTATGCCCGTAACCGGGTGGACCTGATTAACGGACGCGCGTCCTTTCTGGACGAGCACCGCATAGAAGTTCGCGGTAGCAAGTCTGTCGAGACGCTGCACTTCAAACAGGCGATTATTGCCACCGGTTCCAGGCCTTACCTTCCGCCGGATGTGAATTTTCGTCACCACAGGATTTATAATTCCGATACTATCCTGAACCTGTCTCACACCCCTCGTACACTGATTATCTACGGTGCCGGTGTGATCGGTTCGGAATATGCGTCTATCTTTGCCGGTCTGGGCGTGAAGGTTGACCTGATTAACCCGGGCAGCCGCCTGCTAACGTTCCTGGATGATGAGATTTCAGACGCGCTGAGCTATCACCTGCGTAATAACGGCGTTCTGGTTCGTCACAATGAGGAATACGAGTCGGTTGATGGCGATGATCATGGCGTGGTGCTGTCGTTGAAGTCTGGCAAGAAAATCCGTGCCGATGCGTTTCTCTGGTGCAACGGTCGCAGCGGTAATACGGAAAAGCTGGGTCTCGATAACGTTGGCCTGGTACCCAACGGCCGTGGCCAACTGGCCGTGAACGAACACTACCGCACCGAAGTGGATACCATCTACGCTGCTGGCGACGTGATTGGCTGGCCAAGCCTGGCCAGTGCCGCCTACGATCAGGGTCGCTCAGCGTCTTCTGACATCCTGCATGATGAATACTTCCGCTATGTATCGGATGTGCCGACCGGTATCTATACCATTCCCGAGATCAGTTCGGTGGGTAAGACCGAGCGTGAGCTGACCGAAGCCAAGGTGCCTTACGAGGTCGGCCAGGCCTTCTTCAAGGATCTGGCCCGTGCTCAGATCACTCGTGAAGCCGTGGGTATGTTGAAAATCCTGTTCCACCGCGAGACTCGTGAAATCCTGGGCATCCATTGTTTCGGTGACCAGGCGGCCGAGATCGTCCATATCGGGCAGGCCATCATGAACCAGGAAGGGGAAGCCAATTCCCTGAACTATTTTATCAACACCACCTTCAACTACCCGACCATGGCTGAAGCCTATCGGGTAGCGGCGTTGAATGGGTTGAATCGGATCTTCTAATCCGTGGAAACTGCCGTGCCTTCGGTCGCGCTCTCAAGTGTCCCGTTGTGGGGAAGGCTGAGGACCGAATTCGCACGGTTGTCGAAATACATGCGGGTACTGGTGGGGTAGTCGGAGATGATACTGTCGACGCCGAACTTCTCCAGTTCCAGCATGTCGTGAATTCGGTTTACGGTCCACGCCGATACGTGCATGCCTCGGCGATGCGCATCATCCACCATGGCTTTTGAGCAGATTTTCCAGTTCACGCAAAGATACTGGCAATGCAGTCGCGAGGCCACATTGATCGGCCGGGGAAACTTGCGCTCGGCGACCAGGCCAATAGAGATGTTCTTGTCCCGTCGCCGAATCTGTTGCAGGAACCACACATCCGACGAGGTCACCGTGACCCGGAAATGCAGACTCCGGCGCTGAATGATTTCCGTCAGGCGGTTACAGAGGATGTTCAACCGTTGCCGATTGTCCTTCTTGACCTCAAGCTGCAGGTGTTCGAGGTCGGCAAACTCATCCAGCAGGACTTCCAGGCTGGGTATGCCGATTTTGGTCGACCATGGCGTCGCGCTTCCTCTCGCATCCATTGCTGCCAGTTCGTCGGCAGTGTAGTTGGCGACGGCGCCTTCCTGACCGGTGGTGCGATCCACCGTCAGGTCATGGACGATCACTGGCTTACCGTCTTTCGACAACACCAGATCCAGTTCGAAGTGGCGGATGCCGTGCCGGTAGGCATGGGTAAATCCGGCTAGTGTATTTTCCGGGGCTTCTCCCTTGGCCCCACGGTGTCCGTAGACAATCATTCTGTTGCTGATTCCTTTAAGCGTTGATAAATGGCCTGGCGTTTTTTCCAGGTGTCGTGACACAAACGAATGTCTTCCAGGTAGGCCGGTAGTTCGTTCATCAGCAGCGCTTGTGGGCCATCCACCAGGGCTTTCTCCGGTTTCGGGTGGAAGTCCACGAGTACCATGTTAGCGCCGGCTATCACGCCCTGAGCGGTGGCGTGCATGACATCGAGAATGCCGTCGGGAGATTTCTCACGGCTCCCTACAGAGTGGGACGGATCCACACACACCGGCATACGGGTCAGACGCTTCACCGCGGGTACATGGGCAAAATCCACCATGTTGCGATGGGGCTGGCCGGCCTCGGTTTTCATGCCCCGCAGGCAGAAAATGACATTGGCATTGCCCTCACTGGCCAGGTATTCCGCAGCATTCAGAGATTCGTTCAGAGTGATGCCGAAGCCCCGTTTCAGCAGTACCGGGTAGGTACTCTGGCGACCAATGGCTTTCAGCAACTCAAAGTTCTGAGTGTTGCGGGTACCCACCTGAAGCATCACGCCGGTGGGGCGACCCAGTTTCTCCAGGCAGGTGTCGATTTCCTCAATGTGGCTTTCATGGGTGATTTCCATGGCAATCACCTTGATGCCATGTTTGCCCGCCTTTTCGAACACCCAGGGCAGGCAGCCCTTGCCATGGCCCTGGAAGGAATAGGGGTTGGTGCGCGGCTTGTAGGCGCCCATGCGGGTGCAGACCTCACCGTGCTCCTCCAGGGCCTGCATCATCATTTCCACGTGCTCGGGCACGTCGACGGCGCACAGCCCGGCGAATATGTTCAGGTTGGATTGGCTGAACTCCACCCCGTTGTAGTTAAAACCGCTTTGGCGCTTGTCGTCCCGGTGGCGACCCAGAATACGGTAGTCATCGGAGATGCGGATAGCCCGCTCCACCGCCGGCAGGGCTTCAATTTCCTCTTTGTCGAGCGATTTGGTATCACCCAGCAGGTAGATTTCTGTCAGCCGCTGGCTGGCGCCCTGAACCTCATGAACCCGAACCGAGACGCCGGGCAGGTTTTCCAGGAAGTGCATGGTTTGCCGGTAGGCGTCGCTATCCAGTGGTGTATCGGGGTGGAGAATGGCAAGCATGTTGACTCCTTTAACAGTCAGTCCGCGCCTTCCGCACGATGGCGAGCCTGCATGTATTCGCGATGATTAAGATGCAGCAAATCGGCCATACGGCGAATCAGGTGTTCCTCGTATTTGTCGATGCGGCCATCGGCAAACGCTACCCGCCAGATGCTCTCCAGCAGGGTTTGCTTTGCGGTCTGGTCCAGATGCTCATTGATCTGGCCAGTAAATTCGTACAGTGATGTGGCGTCATCCGCGTGGTTGAGGGCATCCTGAAGGATCTCCTCGGCTTCTTCCCGGGTGACCTCGTGGGCGTTGACGGCGCAATCCACAATGGTTTGCAGTTCCCGCTCATCCTCGTTGTTATCAATGCGCGAGAGCTGGACCATCAACGCGGTGGCGGCCACCGCCAGCGAATGCCGATCCGGCTCTTCCCGGGTTTCCTCAGTAGGGGCAAATAACTGCTTCAGACGTTCGATCATGACCTGAAGAATACTCCTCTTAATGCACGGCGGTTACGCGGCTTTGGCCAATTGCCTGACACGACCTTCCAGCTCGATCTGGTCGGCGGCAAAGCGACGAATGCCTTCGGCCAGCTTCTCGGTGGCCATCGCATCTTCATTGGATTCCCAGCGGAACAGGCGTTCGTCCATCGCGCCGAATCCATCGGAACTGCTGGCGGTGTTTGCTGACAACTGGCGCTTCAGCGGTGCGGTATCATCCTTCAGTTCCTGCAACAGGGCAGGGCTGATGGTCAGGCGGTCACAGCCGGCCAGCATCTCGATCTCACCGAGGTTGCGGAAACTGGCGCCCATCACCACGGTCTTGAACCCATTGGCCTTGTAGTAATTATAGATGCGGGAGACAGACTGGACGCCGGGATCTTCCGCCGCCGGGAAGCTGTCCCGATCACTGTGGGCCAGGTGCCAGTCGAGGATACGGCCCACGAACGGCGAGATCAGGAAAGCGCCGGCATCGGCACAGGCTGCAGCCTGCACAAACGAGAACAGCAGTGTCAGGTTGCAATGAATGTCTTCTTTTTCCAGCTGCTCTGCCGCGCGAATGCCCTCCCAGGTAGAGGCAACCTTGATCAACACCCGGCTGGTATCCACGCCTTGCTGCCGGTACAGATCGATCAGCCTGCGGGCGCGGGCCAGAGTGGCGTCGGTATCGAAAGACAGGCGCGCGTCCACCTCAGTGGAGACAACGCCGGGAATCAGTTCCAGAATCTCGCGCCCGGCCAGTACGGCCAGCGCATCCGTAGCGTAGGCCAGCTGCTCGGCATCAGACCCGCCTTGCTGGCTGGCCATGGCAACGGCCTTGTCCAGCATGGGGCGATAGGCGTCTGACGCAGCGGCTTTCAGCAGCAGGGAAGGGTTGGTGGTGGCATCCTCGGGGCGCCACTGGGCGATGGCATCCAGATCACCGGTATCAGCTACTACCGTGGTCATGGATTTCAGTTGTTCAAGCTTGCTGGTCATTCGTTGTCCTGTCGTCGTGTCTCAGTTGTTTTCCCTACAATAACGGGCTGCTCTGACAGGAACAAGACAACAAAACGTATAGATCTGATTAAGCCGGCGCGATTGCTGCTTCCGCGGGTTCCCGAACCCTGGCCAGGGCCTCTTCGATAACCTCCAGTCCCGCCCCGGATTTATGGGCATTCTCGCTGATGTAGCGGCGGAACTGACGGCCACCGGGTTGTCCATGGAACAGTCCCAAGAGGTGACGTGACATGTGTGTAAGGAACACGCCCCGTTCCAGTTCGCGCTGAATAAACGGTAGCGTCGCCCGCAACGCCTCATGGCGGCTCTGTACCGGTGCGGGCTGCCCGAAGAACACCGGATCGACCCCCGCAAGCAGCCAGGGATTGTGGTAGGCCTCCCGGCCGAGCATCACGCCGTCCGTGTGTTCCAGGTGCTGGTGGCACTCCTCAAAGGTCTTGATGCCGCCGTTGATGATGATCTCCAGCTCCGGATATTTCGCTTTCAGACGATACACCCAGTCGTATTTCAGCGGCGGAATGTCCCGGTTCTCCTTGGGGCTCAGGCCCTCAAGAATGGCAATGCGGGCATGGACAATAAACGTACGGCAACCGGCGGCCGCGACCTTCTCCACAAACTCGCACAGATCCTCCCAGGACTCCCGGCCGTCAATGCCGATACGGTGCTTGACCGTCACCGGCAGGCCGGTGGCGTCGATCATCGCCCGCACTCCCTCGGCCACCTTGTCCGGGTGCCCCATCAGGCAGGCGCCGATCATGTTGTTCTGCACCCGGTCGCTGGGGCAGCCCACATTCAGGTTTACCTCATCAAACCCATACTGCTCCGCCAACTTCGCGCAATGCGCCAGCTCACCGGCATCACTGCCGCCCAGCTGCAGCGCCAGCGGATATTCCGCCTCGTCATGGCGCAGAAAGCGGGCGGTATCGCCATGAATCAGCGCACCGGTGGTCACCATTTCCGTGTAGAGCAGGGTGTGGCGGCTGAGTTGGCGCGCCAGGTAGCGATAGTGGGTGGTGGTCCAGTCCATCATGGGGGCGACGCAGAACTTCCGAGAAAGTTCAGTCACGGAATGATTGGCGGCGCCAGCCGAATCGGCACGATGTTCGGCTTTACTCTCTGAAATCATTGGGTGTCCACTTCGGAAAACATTTTCGTGGTGAGCATTCTATCAGGAATTGAGGGAGTGATTCCGTAGGGATTTGGCGAAAAATCAGACAGATTGGGGGGGGGGGGAACCCTTTGAGGATGCGCCACAACTCATCGGAGTTTACAGATAAAGCTGACAGGGTCCATTGAACAATGGTTGCCTATGGCTCCTGGCAATGAAAACAGCTTCGGTGATTTTCGAAACTCAAAAAGACGGTAGAGATGGAATTGTTCTTGGAATTCTTCTGAGAACGAGACTTCATTTCTTGAGGCGTAAAAGGGTGTTTCTTTAGCGAAGGCCGTGGTTTTTACTTCGAGAAAACGTTCTTTCCCTGAGATTTCATAAGAGAGAATGTCATAACCCAGGCCATCTCCCTGTGATTGGGACACGTGTTCGATGCGGTCCGCGAGAGCTTTTTTTCCTGCGGATCTGAGCCTGAATTCCTCATACTCCATTACTAGTAACTCGCCAGCGGCACCAAGTGCAGAGTTGCGGGCTTCCTGGGCAACGTAGTCGCGTTTTGAGGGCGATCTCTTTACGGCGTATGTCGGGTGAGTTTCTTTAACTTCGTTCGAGGGCGTAGGTGCATCGACCAGAAGTTTCGAAAGCTCGATGCCGCTGGGCATAAAGGCGGGCTGCTCCACTGCAAACTGTGAAGCGCGATCGAACTCCGGGTGTGTATTGATCCAAGCCTCGAGGTAATGTGCCAAGGCCTCTTGATAATTGCCCCTCGGCTTGTAGCCGGGAATCCAGAAACAGTTCAAATCGCGGAGAACGGCACTTATATTCTGATGTTTAAGCTCAACCGCGCCTTTGCTGCGTCCGTCCAGCTGCTCCAGGAGAGCTCTCCGATGCGCAGTTTTGTTGTAGCTCTGTCCCGCTAGCTCCAGCGTTAGCATCTTCATGTAATCCGCGACCGTTAAGGCAATTTCTCGGTCGGTCCAATGCTGTCCAGTGGCCATGGGAGCTGATCTCTCACTTATCTGAAATGGGCGAGCTGAGGGCACATTGCCCCAGTATACAATGCATGGCAATTGTTCACTTTTCTGAACAATAGTGAGACTGTTGACGGGCTGTACCAATTTGATTTGGCTATGCGCAAATAAAGCAAAACTTCACCCCAAAGCGTTTCAGTGAAGGGAAAACGGGAATGCCATTGAATCCCTACAACCTCCGGGCCAAAGACTTTTTTGCTCAGTATCAGTCCCTGTCCTTCGAACAGGTCCATAACGATTGGATCCCCCAACTGGACAACAAAACCGGACTGGCTCTCGATGTCGGTGCCGGCAGTGGGCGGGATGCACTGGCTCTCTCGGAACGGGGTTGGGATGTGGTTGCAGTTGAGCCAGCGGCCGAGCTTCTGAGGCTGGGTGCGTCAGCTACTGCTCACCGGAGTATCCAGTGGGTCAGCGACTCGCTGCCCGACCTTGGTCAGATCCGCAAGCTGAGTTACCGGTTCGATCTGATTTTGGTATCCGCGGTCTGGATGCACCTGCCCCCAACCGTACGGGAAAGGGCGTTCCGAATACTGACGGAATTGCTTGGGCCAGCGGGTTTGCTGGTCATAACTCTGCGGCATGGGCCGGGGGATGGTGAGCGCGAGTTCCATGAGGTTTCAAGAGCCGAGCTGGACAGGTTTGCCCGTCAGCGGGCGGTAATGCCGGTTCCGTTACCGAAGATGCCGCGAACCGATCAGCTCAATCGCCCGGATGTATGGTGGGAAACGGTAGCTTATCTGCGGTTAGATGACGACGCATTGCGGGCCTGATCAAGCCAACCTTCAACTGGCCGAATGGCTGGGCGTCTGACCATTATCCCGCCGCCACACCCGTGGCGCCTTCCCCGTCCAACTCTTGAACGCCCGCGTAAAGTTCGCCGGGTCCGCGTAGCCTAGCAGTTCACTGATGCTCTGGATCTCCAGGTCGGAGGTGGCGAGCAGGTGGCAGCTATCACGCCGGCGCACGTCATTCAGGATTTGTTGGTAGCTCAAGCCTTGTTCGTGCAGACGCCGGCGTAGGGTTCTGGGTGTCAGGCACAGGTTGGCGGCCAGCTGCTCCGGGGTGGGGTAGCCGTTCTGGTCCAGCACCAGGTGTGCGCGGATCTGGCGGGCAATGTCGTTGTCGGTTTCGGTCAGTGCGCTTTCCCGCTCACACTGGGCCAGCGCCTGGGCCAGGCCTTCGGGGTTGGCGGTGGGCAGGGGCTCGTCCAGCCACGATGGATCGCCGCCCAGGAGCACACCGGCGCTGGGCATGTTGAACCTTACCCCGGGCACCTGCTGCTGGCGACGCTGGTATCCCGGTGGTTCTGGCCCCCGCAGCCAGATTTCCCGTTCGCTGGGCTGAATCGGCTGCACGAACTCCATGCCCCGAACGATGCTGGTCAGGATGGAGCTGAACATCATTTCCCGTAGCGGCTCGGGTAGGGGCACTTCCGGTTCGATTTCGAAGAACAGGTGGTTTTCGGTCTGCCGTACGGTCATCAACACGCCGCGCCCCCGCAGGTTCCAGAACCGCTCCAGAATCGCGATGGCTTTCCGTGAGGTGGGGGCACACATTAAGGCGTAGCCCAGGCTGCCGTGGGCGGTCAGGGGTAGGCGTAAGCCGTTGTCGAACCCCAGTGCGGTGTCGCCAATGGCGGCATGCACTGCGGCGAACACCTGCAGGGTCTGCAAGTACGAAATACGGCCGGCGGGGTCATCCAGGGCGCCGGGTGGCAGGCCGGCCTGCTGCAGTATGTCAGCGGGGTCCGCACCCATTTCCCGGGACACCTCCACAAACATGCGGGGGTAGGTCACGGGCTGGTTCGGCTGCCGCGTCCAGGTTGGCAGGTCAGTCGGAACGGTTGCAGGCTGGGTGTTGCTCAAGGTTGGCCACCTATGACAAGTGCTTTGTCCGCCAAACATCTCACGGGGGCGGTGACTTGACCAGTACTCTGTGGGCCATATTACAAGAAATCCCGAATACCGGAGACTGTCCATGACTTCAGCCGTTAACGTCAAAGCTATCCGTTCACAGAAGCGTAAGTTCGCCAAACCGCCCCTGAATGTGATTCCCCAGGTGCGTCGCCCGAGTATCGATCTGGCGGAGGATGTGCCGAAATATTGGTGGGACAACGATCCGGTCAAAACCCTGCTGCTGGCGGCGCTGTCTTCGTCGTTTCCACCGGGCGAGACCTTCTTCATTGATACCGTGCGTCACTATCAGGATCGTATTACCGATCCGGAACTGAAGAAAGCGGTGCGTGGGTTTATCGGGCAGGAGGCGCACCACTCGCGGGAACACAAACTGCTGAATGGCTTCCTGGAGGAGCGGGGTATTGGTCTTGGTCGCCTGGAAACCGAAATTCAGGCGTTCATGGACTGGATGCGCAAGAACTTCAGCCCCGAGCGGCAACTGGCCCACACCGTCGCCGTTGAGCATTTCACCGCACTGATGGCGGAAGAGTTCTTGCTGAAGTATGACGCGCTGGACGAGATGGACCCCCGCATGGCCAAGATTTGGGCATGGCATGCTATTGAGGAGTCTGAGCACAAGGCGGTGGCGTTTGACGTCTACAAGGCCGTGGGTGGCCGTGAAAGCGTGCGGCTGCAGGAAATGTTGGTGGTGAGTGTGATCTTCCCGGTATTTACCAGCATTCACCTGGTGCAGTTGATGAAAGAAGACGGCCAGCTGGGCAATTTGAAGTCCTGGGCGGGTGCCGTGAGCTATATGTGGGGCAAGCCCGGTGTATTTCGCAAACTCCTGCCATCCTATTTCAAGTTTTATAGCCCGAATTTTCATCCCTGGAATCACGATGCTCGTACTCTTGTTGAAAAAGCAAAGGCGAAATGGCTTGGAGAGCTCAGCTGATCCGCTGGTCATTCGTGCCGTGATGAGTCCGAACCACGACTGGGCAATGCCCGATTAAAACCGATAAAAAAGGAAGGATAGATGACCGCTTATACTGCAGTGTTGCTTTATGCCGGATGGATGTTGATCCTGGCGCTGATATACGCCAGTCCCCGGGTACCCCAGGCGTTGACCGGTGCAAAACCGATCGACAGCTGGGAGCGCAACAAGCAACCGATCGATGCACCGGTTCTCCAGCGTGCCAAGTCTGCGCATCTCAACTGCATCGAAAATTTCGCGGTGTTTGCATCCGTTGTCGTCGTTGCCGGCCTGATGGATCGTCTGGACGTGGTGAACACTCTGGCAGCGTTTGTTCTGTATGCACGAATTGCTCAAAGCCTGGTGCACATCAGCGGTACGTCTTTTGTGCAGATATTGCTGCGGGCGACGTTCTTCCTGATCCAGATCGTGCTGGTTCTGATGATGGTTTACGGCCTGTTGTTCAGCTGAGAGTGGCTCCCCATCTTGACCTTGGACAAGGTCCGCATCTGACCTGACTGGTATACTGGTAGCATAGATGCGCCCGGGTGGGGAGGGCTTTACCATTGCCGGATAATAAGCAAGGTACCGCTGAGTTCGAACCGTTTCCCTGGGATCGGAATTTTGAGACCGGGATTGAGAGTATTGATCGCCAGCACAAGGTGCTGGTGGACATACTGAATCGTCTGGCCCGGCATTTCGTATCCGGCGACGCCCGGGTTGACTGCAATGACATTCTTGAGGAGCTGCTTTCTTACGCGGCGTTTCATTTCAAGTCAGAAGAATCTATCTGGCGTGAAGGGTTGGGTGTGGAAGAGGCGGTTCGTAATCACCATGACAGCCACCAGCTCTTTTTCGCCCAGATTCAGATTTTCAGGGGCAGTCAGACCCCTCGAGAGCGCGTGCTTGCGGACATTTACGATTACCTTGCCCGCTGGCTGGCGTTCCACATTCTCGAGTCTGATCGTCGTATGGCACTGACCGTGCAGGAGTTGAAGCGCGGCAGCACCCTGGCTGAGGCAAGAACTGCAGTGGACGATCAGTTGAGTGGCCAGGTGTCGGCCACCGTGTCAGCATTGTTGGAGAAATACGCCGTCTTGTCCGCCCGGGTTGTACGGTCAATCGGGGACGCTCACCGCGATTGGCCCTGATCGACAAAGGATAAATGAGTCGGTTCCTGAGATCATGCCCATCCAACGCACAATAAATCCAAGGACTACCCGTGAAAGAATGCATCTTTATCACCGGCGCAGCTGCCGGTATTGGTCGTGAAACCGCGCGTCTGTTTGCTTCCAGAGGCTGGTTTGTCGGTGCTGCTGACCGGGATGAGGAGGCGCTGGCCGCGCTTCAGGACGAACTGGGTGAAGGTCGCTGCAGTACTCATGTGATGGATGTGGTGGATGAGGTGTCAGTGAAGAAAGGGCTGGCGGATTTCGCCGAGCGCACCGGTGGCCAGCTGCGTTTGTTGCACAACAACGCGGGTATCCTGAAAGTGGGGCCGTTCGAGGAGATCAGTCTGTCGGCCCATCGGGCAGTGGTTGAAGTCAACGTGATCGGGCTGATGACGGTGTTGCATGCGGCTTTTCCGTACCTGAAAGCGACGCCCAATGCCCAGGTGGTGAACATGAGTTCGGCGTCTGCCGCCTACGGGATTCCGGATTTTGCTTCCTACTCCGCCAGTAAGCATGCGGTACGGGCGATGACAGAGGCGCTGGATATTGAGTGGGAGCCCCACGGTATCCGTGTGGGCGATCTGATGCCGCCGTTTGTGAACACCGGGATGGTGCAACAGAATGAGCAGGGCTCGCGGCTGTTCGAGCGTCTGGGCGTGAATCTGACTCCGGATGTGGTGGCCGCCCAAGTGTGGGCGCAGGTAGAGCAGCCGCGTCTGCACAGGCCGATCTCCATGCAGTTCAAAGCCTTGTGGCCCATCGCCAAGTCGGCGCCTGCTGCCGTCACCCGCGGTGTGTTGAGAAAGCTCTGGCGCCAATAGGGCACGTCGGATCAAGACGCTAGCCTGCTAACTTTGTTATCCTTTCCGGCCTTGTGAGAGTGGGGTTCGGGAGTAAGTCGATATGCCGGTGATGGTTCAGGCGCTGGTGCCTGTGTTTGCGCTGATTGTGATGGGACACCTGTTCCGTCGCTGGAACTTTCCCGGTGAAGGCTTCTGGGTGCAGGCAGAGCGCTTCACCTATTACGTACTGTTTCCCGCCATGCTGGTCTACAAGCTGGGCCAGGCCCGCTTGCCCGCCTCCGCTTATGGTGAAATTCTGCTGTTGATTGTGGCCATGCTACTGGTGATGACGCTGGTACTGGCGCTGCTGCAGTGGATCTGGCGCTGGCCCGGGCCGGTGTTCTCCTCCGTTTACCAGGGCGGTATCCGTTTCAACTCCTACGTGGGCCTGGCGGCGGCCGGTATGCTGTTGGGTGATGACGGGTTATCGCTGATTGCTATTGCCGTAGCCGTCAAGGTGCCGCTGCTCAATTTGCTTTGCATCCTGATGTTTTCGCTGGCGGCGGGGCAAGGGCCACTTCGATTCCGGCCTGTTCTGAAAGCGATTGTCACCAACCCGCTGATTGTGGGGTCGGTGATCGGGGTGATCTGGAGTTATTTCCAGATCGGCTTCCATCCCCTGATTGCCGGTATCCTGATGCCGTTAAGTGACCTGGCATTGCCCATGGGGTTGATGACGGTCGGGGCTGGCTTGCAGCTGAAGGCGTTGCGGGGCGCCTCGACGCCGTTCCTGGTGTCGTCAGTGGCCAAGCTGGTGGCATTTCCGCTGATTACCGCCGGGCTGGCGCTGTTGCTGGGGCTGGACGGCATGCTGGTGCAAGTGGCGGTGTTGCTGGCAGCCCTGCCCACCGCAACCTCATCCTACATACTGGCGCGCCAGCTCGGTGGTGACGCGCCTCTGATGGCCGGCATTATCAGTGGCCAGACATTGCTGGCCATGATCACGATTCCACTGTTACTGGGCTTTCTCTGGTAAGCAGGCCAGTGCGTTATCGGCGATACCCTGAAGGAAGTTCACGTAGCCGTCCTGGTCGGATTCAATGTCTGTCGCCAGCGGGTCCCAGGTGCTGAAGGTGATGTCCAGCCCCTCGGTGATGGAGCGCCACCACTGACGGTTGAACTGGGGCTCGGTCAGCAGGCAGGGCTGATTGGCCTTGCGCAGTTTGTCCTGTACCTCGGCAATATGCCGGGCACCCGGGGACAGTTCCGGGTTCAGGGTAAGGATGCCGTCCAGTGTCAGGTTGAAGTGGCCAGCATAGCGTGTGAAGGCGTCGTGATAGGCGAACAGGCTGATGTTGGCCAGTGGCTCAAGGCGGTGTTGAATATCTTCTTCAGCCTCTAACAGTGTCTTCTTGAATCGCGCCAGGTTGGCGTCCAGGGCCTGAGTGTCGACATTTTTCAGTTGCGACAGCGCCTGGTGGATGTCTGTTGCCATCTCCAGTGCAAGTACCGGATCCAGCCAGATGTGAGGGTCTTCACCTGCGCCATGGTCATGGCCGTGATCATTCTCATGTCCATGCTCATCGATGTCATTGGTTTTGGGCACCTCATCACCGTGCATCAGTGATACGGTGCGCTCCCTGAATTCATCTCCGCCCAGCAGGCGGGACAGGAACGTTTCCATTTCCGGGCCTACCCAGAAGATAACGTCGGACTTTTCCAGTGCCTGGCGCTGTGACGGGCGCATAGTGTAGTTGTGAGGGCTGGAGCCTGCAGGCACCAGGCTGGTGACTTCGATATCGTCGGTTGCAACGGCTTTCACCAGAAGTTCCACTGGCTTGATGGAGGTAACAACGTTGGTGCCGGCCAGTGCGGAAAGCGGGCTTAATAACGCGGCCAGGCCCAGCATGGCAATGCTGGCTCGTGAGGTGTCGGGCATGATGGTGTCGTGCTCTGAAACAGGATTGAAACGTTATAATATAACAATCTTATTGCTGATTAAAGGTCGGGGCGCTCCACAATCATGCGAAATTCGTTCTGGGCCGTTATAATGCGTGGCTTTCCAGTCGGCCACTTATCTATCAGGATCGTTACATGACCGTACGTACCCGAATTGCTCCGTCACCCACCGGTGATCCACACGTTGGTACCGCCTTCGTGGCCCTGTTCAACCTGTGCTTTGCCCGTCAGCACGGCGGCCAGTTCATTTTACGTATTGAAGACACCGACCAGGCCCGTAGCACCGATGAGTCCGAGCAGGACATTCTGCGTGCCTTGCGCTGGCTGGGGCTGGAGTGGGATGAAGGCCCGGACGTTGGTGGGCCGCACGGGCCGTATCGCCAGTCCGAGCGCAAGGACTCCTATCGCCAGTATGCGCTGGACCTGGTTACCGCTGGCCACGCCTTTTATTGTTTCCGCACCCCGGAAGAACTGGAAGCCATTCGCGAAGAGCGCAAGGCCCAGGGGCTGAACCCCGGCATCAAGGGCGATCTGGAACTGTCTGACGAGGAAGTGAAGCGCCGCCTGGACGCTGGCGAGCCTTATGTCATTCGTATGAAAGTGCCGGATGAGGGCGTGTGCGAGATCCGCGACATGCTGCGTGGCACTATCGAGATCGATTGGTCGCAGGTAGATTGCCAGATCCTGCTGAAATCCGACGGCATGCCTACCTACCACCTGGCCAACGTGGTGGACGACCACCTCATGGGTATTACCCACGTATTGCGCGGTGAAGAGTGGATCAACTCCGCGCCCAAGCACAAGCTGCTTTACCAGTACTTCGGCTGGGACATGCCGGAGCTGTGTCACCTGCCGCTGCTGCGTAACCCGGACAAGAGCAAGCTGTCCAAGCGCAAGAACCCCACCAGCATCAATTTCTACGAGCGCATGGGCTTCCTGCCGGAGGCCGTAACCAACTATCTGGGTCGTATGGGCTGGTCCATGCCCGATGAGCGGGAGAAGTTCACTCTGAGCGAGATGATCGAGAACTTCGACATCCAGCGGGTATCGCTGGGTGGCCCGGTGTTCGATGTGGAAAAACTGCGCTGGCTGAACGGAATGTGGCTGCGTGAGGATCTGAATGACGATCAGTTTGTGGAGAAAATGCGCAACTGGTGGTTTAACGAAGATGCCCTGCGTGCCTTGATCCCGCACATCAAGGGCAGGGCGGAAGTGTTCTCCGATGTGGCACCGATGGCGGCGTTCATGTTCTCCGGCATGCTCAATCTCAAGCCGGAAGATTTTGCCCACAACAAACTGGAAGAAGCCGAGATCAAACGGGTACTCCAGTTCACCCTGTGGAAGCTGGAAGCCCAGCGCCATTGGAGCAAGGACAACATCTTTGCCGATATCAAGACCCTGGCTAAGGCTATGGAGCTGAAAATGGGCGATTTCATGTTTTCCGTTTTCGTGGCCATCGCCGGTACGCCCAATTCCTGGTCGGTGATGGACTCCATGGCACTGCTCGGGCCGGACATGACCCGTTCGCGGTTGCGTCATGCCCTGGAGGTTCTGGGTGGTTTCTCCAAGAAAGAAACCAAGCGAGTGGAAAAAGAATACGCCGCATTGCTCGCGGAATAACCGCTTTGGTGAATAAGTGAACGGAATGGACAGGGATGTTCAGAAAACTGAAAAAATTGAAGAAAAGAGGTTGACGCCCATAGGGCGGATCCTTAATATACGCAGCCGTTGAGGGGCCATAGCTCAGCTGGGAGAGCGCAACACTGGCAGTGTTGAGGTCAGCGGTTCGATCCCGCTTGGCTCCACCAATTTCTAGTCCCCTTCGTCTAGTGGCCTAGGACTCCGCCCTTTCACGGCGGCAACAGGGGTTCGAACCCCCTAGGGGACGCCAATACGGCTTGACGGTTTAGTCCACCGGAAAGCCATCAAAAAAACCGCCTTCGGGCGGTTTTTTTGTGTCTGCAGAAAGTTGAAAAGCAGTCTCCGAAGCTGGAGCGGGCGGCGGGAAGAAACCTCCCAAAACTGTGTGTTGCCAGGGATGGCAACACCAAGCCCCCATGGATGGGTTCACGGCGTGTTTTGGGAGGTTTCTTCCCGCCGTGTGCAGACTGGGGCTAAAGAGCTTAGCGAGATGCAATGGCCCCCTTGCCAACCCCCTCATAAGCCTTAACCCGAATAGCGTCCGCCGGAAACTCCGTCTTGAGCTGATCGGCCATATGCGCCGCAATCAATTCCACGGTGGTGTCTGTCTCCATCATGTAAACCCGGTTCTCCGGCAGCGTCAGCGCAAACTCACCCTGGTTTGCTTCATATTCAAACGTTACATAGGCAACGCCATCCTCGGCCACCCAGCGCTGGGTCACATCCTCTTCCGAGCCCACGTAGATATCCTGCCACAGCTTGGCCCAGCGCTTTTCCAGCTCGTAGTCGCGGTGATCATTGCGATCAATGCGGATAGGGGAGCGATGCCCATGGGCAATGCGCTGACAATTGCCCAAATGCTTTTTCAGTCCGTGGACATAATGGTAGTAGGCGCCTTCAATCACTTCTTCGCGCAGGTTAACCTCAACATCAGTCACATTGCCGGGCAGCACCGCCATTAATTCCCGCTCCAGCAGAGCGGCCACGGCTGACGGTACCACCCGCTCGGCGGAAAGCCAGACCACGGCTTCGTCCGGGGATCGATGTACAATCCGGGAGCCGTCCGTCAGCGTCCAGGTAAAGCTGTCGGGCTCCTCTTCGGTCCAGGCCGCGCCCGAATACCCACGGGGAACCACCAGGCGATGATCCACGCGCTCGTCGATGACCCGTTTGATGGTGCGCTTTACGTTACTGAAGTCGAACACCATGCCCTGTTCGTCCAGCTCGCCGCCAAGGACCACATCGGCAATCCAGCTTTCCCCCACCAGACCGCGATTCGGGTCCAGGTAAGCGAAATCAATAACGGTGAGGTTGTCCACAAACAGGTGATTCATCGGGAAGTCCGAACAGGATGAGGTTGATTGATGTGCGAATTCTAGCAAAAATCCCCGGTAGCTAGCAGTCTGTTAATTTGGCAGACGGCAATTCGTATTGGCGTGAGGGGAAAACACCATAAAGAATTCAAATGACGGCTTCCATGAGCAATTCCCCGCACTGGTGCTGGCGGCGGGGGCATCCAGCCGGATGGGGCGCCCGAAAGCGTTATTGGAAACCGGGCAGGGCACTTTGTTGGACCGGGCGATTCTGCAGGCCAGACAGCTCAGTGCTTCAGTGACGGTTGCAACCGGTGCCTGGTATCCGCTGGTCCGGTTTCGTGGCCGCGTGCAGCCCTCCCGCTGGCTGCCGGTCGATGATTGGATGGAAGGTATGTCGGCCTCCCTGCGGGCTGGGCTCCTGAGTCTGGGGCCGGAAGCGAAAGGGGTCTTCGTGTTGCTGGCGGACCAGCCGCTGCTGGATCCCAACGCTCTGGTGGCGATGGGAGCGGCAGCGCGGTGTGTGCCGGATCAGGCAGTTGCAGCGGACTATGGCAATCGTCCGGGCGTACCGGCCTATTTGCCGCGCCGGCTCTGGCCGCAGGTGATGGCGCTTGAAGGGGACCGGGGAGCGGCCGCGGTTCTTCAGTGGGCCGGGGCAACCCGGGTAGACATTACCGGAGTATTCGATGACGTCGATACCGCGGGGGACTGGCGAGCGGTCCGGGAGCGCCTCAGCCAAACAGGCCCGACAGCCAGGCAATTCCGGCAGTAAAAATACTGAGGCTGATGGTCAGGCCGACGGCGTAGAATTTCGAGGTGGATGAACGCTGTCGGGCCAGATACAGTTCTACTGTGCGATGGGCAATGTCTTCTGCCGTTTGCCTGGAAATCTCGTGGGCCTGCTGGATTGCTTCGGACTGCAGGGTTTGCCAGAACTCTGTATCAATGGTCTGGACGCTGGTGATGTGGTCTTTCAGGTCGGCCATATGTTCACTGGTGAAGCCGTTGCTCTGTGTCAGGGTCTGACGTAATTCAGCCAATTCCCTGCCCAGATGGAGATTGACCTCCGCAGCCACTTCGTCCCGCAAGTTGTGAGTCTGTTTGCGGACCCGCTCTTCCAGCCCCTTTAGCTTTTCCTCAACCAACGCTTCCTGCTTTCGCCCGGATTCGTCCAGCGCCCGCTTCAGGTGATCGAATTGTTCATCGAACAGATCGCTCAGTAGCTCGTGCAGACGGTTGTTGATGTGGGTTTTAACTGCTGAGCGGGCGATCTGTTCGACCTCTCCTTCTCCCTCCTCCGCTGATGCCTGGGGCGTGCCGTTCAGCACCTCTGGTGGTTCGGGCAGGGTTCCTTTGGAAACATCGCTTGTGAGTTGATTCAGGACGACGCTGAGACCCTCTGTATGAGGTGGTTTGGTGAGGATGTTGTAGACGCCAAAATTCTGAGCCTCTTCCATGAACGAGGGCGACTTCCTGGAGGTGCACATAATGATGGGAATGTTGGCGGTCTCAGGATTGGCTTTGATGGCTTTGGTGGCTTCCACGCCATTCATGCCGGGCATCAGGTGATCCATAAAGATCACATCCGGTCTGCGGTGGCTGCTGAGGAAATCCAGTGCCTCTTCTGCGGAGCCGGCCATATTGACTTCCATGTTGTGGCTTTCCAGTAACTTGCTCAGAGCAAATCTCGCCACCTTTGAGTCGTCTACCAGGAGTGCGTTCTTGATCGCCATGTCACAACCTCAACCTGTTACAGCTATGTGTTCATTATCGGGCTGATGAATTACCAGCCTTCCAGTTGCGGGCACTGAGTAGCCCGGTAGCTCTTGTCCCGATAACAAACACCGGGTTCCGTGGTACGGGCGGTGAAAACTTCGCCGGCCGCGGTTGTCAGGCGAACCTGTCCATAGGGTTCGCCATGTTTGAAGGTGGCTTCAATGGAGCTGCCATTGGGGTTGCGAAGCAGCCCCTTGCCGTGAAACTTGCCGTCGATGTATCCACCTTCATATTTCTTCCCGTCGGCAAACACTTCGGCACCGGAGCCGTGGAAGTCGCCATTGGAGAATTCGCCTTCATAGTGGCGGCCGTCTGCGTAGGTCAGGCTGCCCTGACCGTGGAATTCGCCATCGCGGAAGCCGCCAACGTAGAGTGTCCCGTTTGCCGTGGTAAGGGAGCCATGGCCATTCAGTCTGCCTTCTGACCATTCGCCCGTCAGGATGTCGCCATTGGCGCGCGTCAGCGTCCCCTGGCCGTGAAATTCACCATCGATGAAGTGACCCTCGTAATGTAGCCCGTCGCGGTTCTGATAGGTGCCGTCGCCGGTTTTCACACCGCCAATCCAGGTACCTTCGCGGAAGTTCACTGTGGTATAGGCTTTCAGTCTGCCGGTCAGGGTTTTTTCCTGCCCCGCTTTCATGGCGACGCTTTGGCTCCAGGGTTTGAAGCCGGTCTTGCTGATGGTGACGTCGTATTTGCCCGGCTCCAGCTCCAGGTCGAGGCGGGTAGAACCATAGTCACGACCGTTAATGGTGACGTTATCGCCCACAACGTTAGAGCGCAGGACCAAAGTGGCGGTTGTGGGTGTCGGTTGCGGGTCAGGCTGTGGTTCCGGGGCGGCTGTTGGTTCGGCCAGTGCCACGGTGTCAGAGGGTTCTGGCGTGGAGTCGATGGTGAACGGCTCCACGTCTGGAAGATTGCGCACCTCGACCTCGACCTCGACGGGCGGCGGCGTCATATTCGCCGTCTCAATGTGCGGGGTATCAGGTGGCGGAGGGGTATTTTCAGGCTCTGCGTCGGTGTCAGCAAGGATGGTTTTCGGGGCTTCCGGTTCGGCTACAAGCGCTTCAACCGATGGTGCATCCTGACGAATTGAGGCAAACCCCGCCGTGACCATCAGCATCAGGGCCAGTGCATTGACGAACAGCAGTGGTCTGGCATCGACCATGGGAAACCTCGCATTCCAGCATTCCGGACCGCTCCATCTTAACCAGCGAATGCGAGGTTATGTAACAGAAAGTATCTGAACTTGACGAGAATGTCGGACAAATCACACTTTGTTCGGAAGTCGGTCATGGTTGAGCTGTTCCCATGAGCGCATATAGACATCCGCTTCGTACTCATAGGGTGAGCGGAAGGGAGTCAGCACGAAATCGAACACCAGGAAGAAGAATCCCACGGACGCCCAGGCAATGGCGAGGGTGCTTATTGTGGTGGCCTGAACTTCCGGATTGGAGTCCACAAAGCTCTGCAGCATGGGAATCAGGTCGCTCGCCATGACGACCGGGTTGAAGCTCGACAGGACAAACGGCACCCAGAAAGCCAGGAAAATAGGGAAAAAACCGAATGACCAGAGGATTCTGCGCAGCAGGTATACGCCGGCCTCTCGCCAGTAACGCTGTCTGACCTCTGGCACCTTGCGGATCCGCTCAATATAGCGGCGACGCTCCGCCCAGTACGCGGCGACTTCTGGCGCCTGTAAGGATTCCTTGCCTGAACTCGCACTCGGGCTGGCGGTGATGTCGTTGTGATTGGGGGCCGCCTGGCCGGCGTCGTTCGTGGTTTCTGTGGTCATGGGTTCAGGTATTCCCTTCATTGGCTATAGGGCTGCCTTGTTGGCTACAGGACTGGTGCATGATAATCGATAGTACGTGTTACCCTACAAGTCTCAAATCGTTAAAGACAGGATAGATTGAATGGCTGCAGTGATCGACAACGCAACCCATCCGGCTTTTGAGAAGCTTCGCAGTCACCGGATCGATACTCTCAACCTGACGGTTGAAGAGTATCGTCATCGCAAGACCGGCGCGCGGCACCTTCACATGGCCGCCGACAACGACGAGAATGTTTTTTTCGTGGCTTTGCGCACATTCCCGATGGATTCCACCGGTGTGGCCCACATTCTCGAACATACCGCGTTGTGTGGCAGCGAACGCTACCCCGTGCGGGATCCGTTCTTCATGATGATCCGCCGATCCCTCAACACCTTCATGAATGCGTTCACCAGCAGTGACTGGACGGCCTATCCGTTCGCCAGCATGAATCGCAAGGATTTTGACAACCTGCTGTCGGTGTACCTGGATTCCGTGTTCTTCTCCAAGCTGGATCCGCTGGACTTCGCCCAGGAAGGGCATCGACTGGAATTCGAAAAACCAGAGGACCCCAGTACGGATCTGGTCTATCGCGGCGTGGTCTACAACGAAATGAAAGGGGCCATGAGTGCGCCGACCTCCCAGTTGTGGCAGAACCTGTCCAGTCATCTGTTCCAGACCACGACCTATCATTACAACAGTGGTGGCGAGCCGGATCACATCGTCGATCTGAGTTACGACGATCTGGTGAAGTTCTACCGTCATCACTATCACCCCAGCAACGCGATTTTCGCCACCTACGGTAATATTCCGGTCCATGAGCATCATGAGCGGTTCGAGAGCCTGGCGTTGAATCGATTTGATCGTCAGGACATCGAACTGCCGGTCAGGGATGAAAAGCGGATGTATGCCCCCGTCCGGGTCGAGCAGGGGTACGCCATCAACGAAGGGGAAGAAACCGACAACAAGACCCACATCGTCATGGGCTGGTTGTTGGGCCACAGCTTTGACTTGCAGGAGAACCTGGAAGGTCAGCTGCTGTCGGCGGTGTTGCTGGAGAACAGTGCCTCGCCACTGATGCGGGCGCTGGAAACCACGGACATCGGTCATGCGCCATCCCCCATGTGCGGATTGGAGGACTCCAATCGCGAAATGACGTTTGTCTGCGGTATCGAGGGCAGCGAGCCGGAACAGCAGAAAGCGCTGGAAGAATTGGTGGAGGGCACCCTGCACAAAGTGGTAGAGGAGGGCGTCAGTGAAGAGCGCCTTGAAGCCATTCTCCACCAACTGGAATTGCATCAGCGTGAGATTGCCGGTGATCAGTTCCCCTACGGCTTGCAGCTGATCATGCAGGCCATTGCCCCCATGGTTCATGGCGGTGACCCGGTCGAGCTGCTGGACCTGGAGCCGGTGCTGGCGGATATGCGGGAGAAAATACGCGATCCCCAGTACGTACCGGACCTGATCCGCAGGAAACTGCTGGAAAATCCGCATCGGGTGACGTTGACGCTGCGCCCGGATGACAGGTTGGAGAACCGCCGCCAGCAGGCGATTCGTGAGGCTTTGGCTAGCCGCAAGGCTGCGCTGACGGATGAGGAAGTCAAACAGATTGTGGATCGTGCCCAGGCGCTGGAAGAGCGCCAGCAGCGCAAGGATGACGATTCCATTCTGCCGAAAGTGGATCTGACCGACGTACCCCTTCAGATGCCGGAACCGGAAAGCCGATATGAGGGCGAAATCGGGGCAACGGTCTTTGCGCGTGGCACCAATGGCCTGGTCTACGAGCAGATTGTCCTGCCGGTGCCAGAATTGACCGAAGATGAGCTGTTGCTGCTGCCTTACTACACCACGCTGATCCCGGAGGTGGGCTGTGGTGAGCTGGATTACCTGCAAATGCAGGATCGTATTTCGGCGGAATCCGGCGGAATCAGCGCCTCGTTCTCCGCGAAGGGCCGCATCGACGATGTACAGGATCTGTCCGGGTACCTGATATTCAGTGGTAAGGCCCTGGCCCGCAATCGCACCGAGCTGACCCGTTTGCTGAGCGATGTGTTCCATGGTGCCCGCTTTGACGAGACCGAGCGAGTGCGCGAGCTGATTGCTCAGATCCGTGCCCGTCGAGAACAGGCGGTGACCGGCAGTGGCCATGCCCTTGCTATGGGAGCAGCCTCCCAGGGAATGAGTCCGGGAGCCTGGCTGTCGTTCCGTATCGGTGGTCTGGAAGCGATACGTGGCACCAAGGCGCTGGACAAGGCGCTTAACGATTCCGCAGAACTGGATGCCTTCTGCAACAGGTTGGCGGACTTGCACCGCAAGATCCGGCAGCAATCCCGACAGTTCCTGGTTATTGGCGAGGACGACCAGCTCAGTCCAATGCTGGATGACCTGAAGGCGTGCTGGCCGGCGGCTGAGGCGACAGAATCCAGTGACTGGAAGATGGCTCCGGTGAATTACACCACTCGCCAGGCCTGGCTCACCTCTACCCAGGTAAACTTCTGCGCCAAGGCATACAGCACTGTGGCAGTTGATCATGAAGATGCTGCGGCGTTGACCGTGCTGGGCGGTTTCCTGCGTAACGGTTATCTGCACCGGGTGATCCGCGAGAAAGGTGGAGCCTACGGTGGTGGGGCAGGCCAGGACAGCGTCAACGGTACCTTCCGGTTTTTCTCCTACCGCGACCCGAGGCTGACAGAAACCCTGGAGGATTTTGACAGCGCTCTGACCTGGTTGCAGGAAGCGGACCATGATCCGCAGGAGTTGGAAGAATCCATCCTCGGCGTCATTGGTCAGTTGGACCGCCCCCGCTCTCCGGCTGGGGCGGCAAGACACGCCTATCATAACCAGATGTTTGGCCGCACACCTGAGCAGCGCGCCAGATTCCGGGAGCGTGTGCTGGCGGTGACCCTGGATGACCTGAAACGGGTTGCACGTCAGTGGCTGATAGCGGAAAACGCCAGTACCGCTGTGGTGACCAGTCCGGAAAACCGCAAGGTGGTGGAACAGCTAGGGCTGGAAATTCAGGAGTTGTAAGTTGTGGGAACCGGGACAGCGCTCGTCAGGGGGCTGTCCCGGTGTTCACCCGGACGGGTCTACCGGTTTCGTTTCAGTCCGGTGGCCACCATGATTCGGGTGGAAATTTCCTCGACAGAGTAAGCCGTGGTGTTCAGGTAAGGAATTCGCTCCCTCCGATACATCAACTCGATCTCTTCGATTTCGTGCATGCATTGTTTTATTGACGAGTACCGCGAATTCGGCCGCCGTTCGTTACGTATCGTGGCCAGTCTCTCAGGCTCAATGGTGAGCCCGAAAATCTTCTCCTTGTGTGGCTTCAGCGCCGACGGCATCTGCTGATCGTTCAGATCTTCCTCAGTGATCGGGTAGTTTGCGGCTTTGACGCCGTATTGCAGGGCCAGGTAGAGACAGGTAGGCGTCTTGCCGCTGCGGGAGGCTCCGACCAGGATCAGGTCGGCCTCGTCGTAGTAGCGTGTGCGGGCACCGTCATCGTTGTCGAGGGCGAAATTGACCGCCTCGATGCGGCGCTCGTAATTGCCCGCGTTGTTAATCGAGTGGGACTTGCCCACCGAATAGGACGAGGACGCCTGCAATTCCTGCTCCAGGGGGTTGAGGAAGGTGCCAAAGATATCCACCATGAAACAGTCTGCGTTGGAAATGATGCCGCGGATATCACTGTTGACAATGGTGTCGAACACCAGAGGTCGGCTCTGGTCGGTTTCTGAAGCCTTATTAATGCGTTTGACCATGTCCCGGGCCTTGTCCGCATCGTCAATGTAGGGCACGGTTACTTTTTCGAAATCAATCTTTTCAAATTGGGCCAGAAGGCTGTTGCCGAGGGCTTCGGCGGTGAGGCCGGTACCGTCGGAAATAAAGAAAGCGGTTCGTTTCATGGTGTATAGTCCAACTCCGGATTCGACGGGTTCCCTAGGTAATTGCCGCAGGTTACAGTATCATACACGCCCAGTTCGAGACTGCGCAGCGCAGAATGCTCTAATGAATCAAGGGAGACGTGCTTTGGAAGATTACATTATCTGGTTTGATCACCTGGGAATGTCCGATGTTGACCGGGTAGGGGGAAAGAATGCCTCTCTCGGAGAAATGATCAGTAATCTTGCCAATGCAGGTGTTACCGTTCCGGGTGGCTTTGCGACCACAGCCCACGCTTACCGTGAGTTTTTGGCGACCGACGGATTGAAGGACAAGATTGACCAGGCTCTTGATGAGCTGGATGTCAACGATGTGAATGAGCTGGCGAGGGTGGGTTCCCGCATACGCCAGTGGGTGATCGATACACCATTCCCGGACGTGCTCGATAATGCCCTGAAAGAGGCCTATGCCCAACTGCGCGACGGCAATGACAAGATGGCCGTTGCCGTGCGTTCTTCCGCCACCGCAGAAGATCTGCCGGACGCTTCGTTTGCCGGCCAGCAGGAGACTTTCCTGAATGTCGTGGGCCTGGAACAGGTACGAACTTCGGTCAAGGAAGTATTTGCCTCGCTGTTTAATGATCGCGCTATTTCCTACCGGGTTCATCACGGGTTCGATCACAAGCTGGTGGCATTGTCCGCCGGTATCCAGAAGATGGTGCGCAGTGAAACTGCCGCCAGTGGCGTGATGTTTACCCTGGACACGGAATCTGGCTTCCGCGATGTGGTTTTTGTCACCGCTTCCTATGGCCTGGGTGAAACCGTGGTTCAGGGGGCTGTTAACCCGGACGAATTCTACGTTCACAAGCCGACACTACAGGCAGGCCGCCCGGCGGTCCTGCGTCGCAATCTGGGAAGCAAGGCCATCAAAATGGTCTACCATTCCAGCCCTGGCGAAGGCGAGTTTGTCGAGACCGTTAAGGTTGAGCAGGAAGATCGAAACCGTTTCTGTATCAACGATGCGGAAGTGGAAGAATTGGCCAAACAGGCCATGATCATCGAAAAGCATTACCAGCGCCCGATGGATATTGAATGGGCCAAGGACGGTGACGACGGCCGGATCTACATCGTTCAGGCTCGTCCTGAAACCGTCAAGAGCCGTGCGGCCGCCAACGTCATGGAACGTTACCTGTTGAATGAGACCGGTAAGGTGCTGGTGGAAGGCCGGAGCATTGGTCACAAAATTGGCAGCGGTCCTGTCAAAATTGTTGAAAGTATTAACGAGATGGATCGGGTTCAGCCGGGCGATGTCCTGGTCACGGACATGACCGATCCGGATTGGGAGCCGGTGATGAAGCGCGCTTCAGCCATCGTCACCGATCGTGGCGGCCGGACCTGTCACGCAGCCATCATTGCCCGTGAACTGGGTATCCCGGCTGTGGTTGGTTGTGGTGACGCCACCGAACTGCTGAAAGATGGCCAGCAAGTGACAGTTTCCTGTGCCGAGGGCGATACCGGCATGATCTATGAGGGTGCCCTGGACTTTGAGCTGCGGGAGAACACAGTCGACTCCATGCCCAATATTCCGTTCAAGATCATGATGAACGTAGGCAACCCGGACCGTGCGTTTGATTTCCAGGCTTTGCCAAACGAGGGTGTCGGCCTGGCCCGCCTGGAATTCATTATCAACCGCATGATCGGTGTTCATCCCAAGGCATTGCTCAACTTTGACAGCTTGCCGCGGGATATCAAGCAAACAGTTGAAAAGCGCATTTCTGGCTATCCGTCCCCGGTCGACTTCTACATCGACAAGCTGGTTGAGGGCATCTCAACCCTGGCAGCGGCGTTTGCGCCCAAGAAGGTGATCGTGCGGCTTTCGGACTTCAAGTCCAACGAGTACGCGAACCTGATTGGTGGCACGCTGTATGAACCGGATGAAGAAAACCCGATGCTGGGCTTCCGCGGCGCCTCCCGCTACATTTCCGAAACCTTCCGGGACTGTTTCGAGCTGGAATGCCGTGCTTTGCAGAAAGTACGTAATGAGATGGGGCTGACCAACGTTGAGGTCATGGTGCCGTTCGTGCGTACCGTGGGTGAAGCCGAGCAGGTAGTGAACCTGTTAGCCGAGAACGGGCTGAAGCGTGGCGACAACGGCCTGCGAGTGATCATGATGTGTGAGCTCCCGGCGAACGCCATTCTGGCAGAGCAGTTCCTTGAGCATTTCGACGGATTTTCCATTGGTTCCAATGACCTGACTCAGCTCACCTTGGGGCTGGACCGGGATTCCGGCATCATTGCGCACCTGTTCGATGAACGGAATGATGCGGTCAAGGCGTTGCTGTCCAATGCGATTCAGGCCTGCAAAAAAGCCAACAAGTATATTGGTATTTGCGGTCAGGGCCCATCGGATCACCCGGATCTGGCCAAGTGGCTGATGGACGAGGGAATTGACACAGTGTCCCTGAACCCGGATTCCGTACTGGATACCTGGTTCTTCCTGGCCGACGAAAAGATCGACTGAATTCATTTCCAGGATAAGGAGAGCGACAACGTGGCAAACATTATTACCCCCGACCTGTGTGACGAGTTTCCGGAAGTGAAGGTCGCGGAGCCTGGCTTCAATAATTATGGAGGCATCAAGGCTTTTGGCGGTGAGATTGTGACCGTAAAGTGCTTTGAGGATAACTCCGTGGTCAAGGAGCAGGTTGGGCTGCCTGGTGAAGGCCGGGTGATGGTTGTCGATGGTGGCGGGTCAAAGCGCCATGCGTTGCTGGGCGACATGCTGGCGGAGAAAGCCGCAAGCAACGGCTGGGCTGGCCTGATTATCTACGGGTGCGTCCGTGACGTCGATGAGATCGGCAACACCGAACTGGGTGTTCAGGCTCTGGATACCTATCCGCGCAAGAGTGAGAAGCGTGGCCTGGGCGATTTGAATGTGCCGGTCACCTTTCACGGCGTGACTTTTCAGCCTGGGCATTATGTCTATGCCGATAATAACGGCATTATCGTATCGGAGA
>NZ_KE007306.1:0-76673 GCF_000397065.2 Marinobacter lipolyticus SM19 | reverse complement strand
GGGGGGCCCCCCGTTTTTGGTTTCAGCGAGTGACTTCGCTGATGTTTGCCCCGAGGAGAAACCCCTCGCCCTCAGGTTCACACCGGACGACTTCGCACACGGTTTCCAGGGGAGGGAACTGGTCGCTGGAGGGGTGAAGGACGGTCTGCAGCTCCTCACCAACAGCAATGGCCCGCTCAACATACAGCTGCATGCCGGCTGCACTCAGGTCCCGGCAAACGCCTGTGAATGTCTCGCCGTTGCTGTCTGTAATTTTTATCTCTGAGTTCACTTGCATGCGATGGAAATCGCGCTTTTCCGAGTAATCCTTCATAGGTTTACGCCCAGTTGTCTGTTTTTCTTGTGGGTTTGAGCATCGGAATAATCAGGGCCAGAAGGACGCCGCCCAGTACAAGTGCAGCGCCAAGCAGCATGAAGTCGGACTCTTTGCTGGCTTCCAGTCTTTCGTTTTCGGCCGTCAACACTTCCAGGTCATTGCGAAGTTTCTGGTTCTCCTCCAGCAGTTCGCGGTTCCGCCGTTGGATGTTCAGTGCATCGGCGGAGACTTCCTTGACTCTTCTGAGTTCCTGTTGAAGCTCTTGAGAGCGACTGGACAGAGAGGTTTCGGAATCGCGCAGCTCGTTGCGTTCAGCGGTAACGGTGCTGAGCTGTTCCTTGGTTTCATTCAGTTCGCTGCGGGCGGCCTCCAGTTGGCGGGTGGCACGCTCCAGAAGGTCCCGGGCGATAGGGGTGTCGCTGAGATACTGCTTGGATACCCAACCCTCACTGCCTTTGGGTGTCCTTACCTTGGTGAAGTTCTCGTTGGCGGTATCAAGCACTTCCAGCGGCGTACCGCTGGGCAGGGCATTTTCGATGATTCTGTATTGGGTGCCAGGGCCTGAGCGAACAGGCAGGTATAGCTGGTCGTCCACATACACGGTTCTCGCCTGGGCTACCGCCACGGAGGACACGACAACAAGAATACTGAGAATAAAGCGGATGAACGTCACTGGTTATATTTCCTGAGTTTTGCGGTGGTCGGACAGTCAGCGATTAAAGACGCAATTTTGTCACAGCTTTCCCGGTGTTCAAGCTACGTATTATTACAATACGCTCATGGACCGCAGTCCGCGGCTCAGGGCAGGACGGCCTTGAACGGCTTGACGGTAACTTTCTGGTAAACACCGGCGTCGACGTATGGGTCTGAGTCAGCCCAGCCCTGAGCAGCCTCCAGAGAGTCGAATTCAGCAATTACGAGGCTGCCGGTAAAGCCGGCTTCGCCGGGCTCCGGCGTGTCCAAGGCTGGGTGAGGGCCGGCCACCAACAACCGACCTTCAGCCTTAAGCGCCTGAAGACGTTCAATATGCGCGGGGCGGGCGGTTTGTCTCAGTGGCAGGCTGTTCTCAACGTCCTCGCTGATAATGGCGTAGTACATGAAAGTCTCCGGAACATTGTGTGATACAGGCAATAACATGACTGGTACACTGCCTGTCAGTATTTCATATAAGCTTCAGGAATTTTTGTGACTATACCCCAAGAATCCGCGTTCTGCATTGACCTGCACTGCCATAGCACCGCATCGGACGGAGCCCTGGCGCCGACTGAGCTTGTGCAAAGGGCCGTCGAACAGGGGGTCACCCACCTGGCATTGACCGACCATGACACCATTGAAGGTTTGCCGGAAGCGCAAAGGGCGGCGGATGCCTCCGGGATAACGCTGATCAGCGGCACTGAGTTGTCCTGTCTCTGGAAAGCCCAGACGATCCATGTGGTTGGCCTTGATTTTGATCGTGACAGTCCGGCGTTTGTGGAGGCACTGGCGCGTCAGCATGAAAATCGCTGGGCCCGGGCGCGGATGATTGATGAGCGCCTCCGAAAAGTCGGAGTCACTGATTTGCTGGCTAAAGCCACGGACGAAGCTGCCGGTGACGTACCAGGGCGGCCCCACTTTGCGCGGGTGTTGGTGGCAGAAGGAAAGGTGAAGGACTCAGCGCAGGCGTTCAAGCGTTATCTGGGAGCTGGCAAGCCTGGGGATGTAAAGGCTTTTTGGCCGGAACTGTCGGAAGTTGTCCAGTGGATTACTGATGCGGGTGGTGTGGCGGTACTGGCACATCCGCGAAAATACCGCATGACGGCCACCAAACTGCGCAATCTGGTTCATGATTTCATCAGGGCCGGGGGGCGTTCGATTGAAGTATCAACCTCCGGTCAGTCCAGCGGTGACCTCGGGTTTCTGGCGGAACTGTGCCGCCGGCAGGAAATGCTGGCCTCCCAGGGAAGCGATTTCCATTTCCCGGGGGCGCCCTGGTGTGAGCTGGGTAAAATCATGAAAATGCCAGACGGACTGGAGCCTGTCTGGCATCATTTCGGGCAACCTGCAGGGCAGGGTGCGACCGTTTAATCGGGCGCGTGAAAGAGCAGGTACAGGTCGGTCAGTGACTCGGGGATAGCATCCGCCATTTGTCGGGACAGCTTTTCGCTGTTACGGACGTTCTGGAAGTCTTCATCCTCGAAAAGGCCCGAGAGGGTCAGCATCGGCACCAACAGGTCGGCGGTTTCATCTTCGCCTCCGGCCTGCAGCCATTCGTCTTCACGCTCCAGGAAGGTATCCACAAACCCGGCACACCAATTCTCCAGTGCGTTCATCGGGTCTCCATCCTCCGGCTCAGGAAGCTCAAGGGGCTGGCCCATGTCCAGGGAGTGGGCCATGTCCTTTGTCAGCTGGTGAACGCAGTGGCTGAATATCTCCGGTACCTGACCGCCGGGAAGCTGATCGCTTCCCGTGGCCAGACGGAAGATTTCTTCCGCCGACAGTTCAACCGGTCCGACAACGCTGGCGCAAACCACTCCGTGAAGCCCGAAGAAATCCAGGGCGTCGTCTCCCCAGGGTTCCGCGAACAGAATATCTTCTAGTGCTTCAATATCCGAATTGGATAGCATGCCTTAGTTACTCCCGGCCTTTTTGGCCTCTTCCGCAGCTCGCTGACGTTTGCGAACTTCTCTCGGATCATTGTAGGCACGTCCGGGCGTTACCGGTACTTCCGGTGCCTTGTCGGCGCTCGGTTGCTCGGTTTTCTCCGGCTGCTTGGTCTCTGGTTCAGGCTGCTTGGTCTCGGGCTCAGGTTTTTTGGCCTCAGGCTCAGGCTTTTTGGTCTCAGGTTCGGGCTGTTTTGCTGCCTCCGTCGGCTTCTCCACAGGCTTTTCCGCAGGAGCGGGCTGTGCCTTGGCTTCCGGTTTTTCCGCAGGTTTTTCTGCCTTGGGCGCCGGCTGCTCGGCAGCGGGCTCGGCTTTTGGCTCCGCCTTGGGTTCCGCCGTCGGTGCCTCTGGCTTGGCGGCATCAGCTTTCGGTGCCTGCGCTTTGTTCTCGGCAGCTTGCTTGTCCTGGTCCGTAGACTTTGTAGTGGCTTCCGGCGCTTTCGGAGCCTCGCTGGGGGCTACCGGCTTGCTATCAGCGGTTTTGTTTTCAGTCTTGGGCTCTTTCGGAGCTTTGTCCTCGGCCTTGCTCTCAGACTTTTTCGCTTGCTGCTTCCGTGCAGGCTTATTTTCGGACTTCGTTTCCGACTTGGTGTCAGAGGTTGGAGCTGTTTCGTTCTGCGCTTTCTCGGCAGCCTTTGGTTCGCTCTTCTGTTCAGGCTGTTCCGGCTTTTTCTCTGTCCTTGCCGGAGTCTGGCTTTCTGCCTTGGTGGCTTTCTCAGAAGACTTATCCTCTGCCTTCGGTGCCTGAGCTTCTGCAGTCTTGGGCTTGGCGTCAGCTTTTACCTCCGGTTTGGGCGTATCCTGACGCTCTTCCGGCTGAGTATCTTTTTGGTGCCGCTCGCTGCGAGATGCCTTGCGCTCTGCGGGTGTGGATGCCGGGGATTCGGTCGGCGATCCATCACGATTACGGGCGCGGCGTGGCTTGCGGCGCTTTTCGTCACTGCCGCTTTTTTCAGGAGCACCCTTGGTGGTGGCGTCTTGCTGCTCGCGGTTGTCCTTCTGGTCGCGCTGATCTTTCTGATCGCGCTGAGGGCGGTTGCGCCCCTGACCGCGACCCTGACCACCGCGACGGTTGTCACCACCTTTGCCATCAGCACCCTGGCGAGCCGGTTGGCCGCCACGGCTCTGGTCGTCACCGCGATTGCGGTTGCGATTACGGTTGTCGTCACCGCGTGGCTGCTGACCGGACGACTGCCTGCGATCACTGCCGCTGCGGTTACCCTGACGGCTATCATCCCTTGCCACGCGGGATTTACGGCGATCCTGACGCCCCTGGTTGCGACGATCATCGCGCACGGTGCGAGTGGTTTGTTGCTGCTCTTTGTCGGTAGCGGGGCTTTCGCCCCTGAAGAAGCAGGCAATCTTGCGGCCCAGTTTGCGGAACAGGCCTTCTTCCTGATCGTTTGCTGCGTTAACGGCTGCCTTGGCCGGAGTAGGGGCCGGGGCGGCAGTGGGTCGGATCGCTTTCACTGCTGCCTGTTCACGCACCGGTTGCTGTGCAGCGGGGGCTTCAAATACTTCTTCATCACGCTGGCTATATTCTTCGGCAACCTGGTAGCTGGAAACATGCTCTGGGCCGGTTTCGTCATCGCGCATACGGACGATTTCGAAATGCGGGGTTTCCATATGAGGCGCAGGTACAACAACGAGACTGACTTCCTGGCGCGCTTCAATGTCAGCGAGCTGCTTGCGTTTCTCGTTGAGCAGGAAAGTGGCAACGGCGACAGGGACGATGGCCCGTACTTCGCCGGTCTTCTCTTTCGAAGACTCCTCGTAAATCAGGCGCATGATGCTCAAGGCCAGGGATTCGATGCCGCGGATGGTGCCCTGACCTTCACAGCGGGGGCAGACCTCACTACGGGTTTCGCCCAGGGAGGGGCGCAGACGCTGGCGAGACATCTCCAGCAGGCCAAAGCGAGAGATCTTGCCAACCTGAACCCGTGCGCGGTCAATTTCCAGCGCTTCGCGCATTTTCTGTTCGACTTCCCGCTGGTGTTTGGCTGGGGTCATGTCGATGAAGTCGATCACGATCAGGCCGCCCATGTCACGAAGACGGAGCTGGCGGGCGATCTCTTCCGCGGCTTCCAGGTTCGTCTGCAGCGCGGTTTCCTCGATGTCATGGCCCTTGGTGGCGCGGGAGGAGTTGATGTCGATGGACACCAGCGCCTCGGTCGGGTCGATAACGATGGAGCCGCCGGAAGGCAGCTTCACTTCACGCTGGAATGCAGTCTCGATCTGCCCTTCGATCTGGTAGCGGCTGAACAGGGGGATTTCATCCTTGTACAGCTTGATCTTGTTCTCAAAGGTGGGCATGACCGCGCGCACAAAGTTCAGTACGTCTTCGTGCACGGTCGGGGCGTCGATCAGTACTTCGCCGATGTCCTGGCGAAGGTAGTCCCGTACCGCACGGATGATGACGTTGCTTTCCTGATGGATCAGGAATGGCGCCTTGCGCTCGCTGGCGGCCTGGGTAATGGCTTCCCAGAACTGCACCAGGTAGTCGAGGTCCCACTGGAGCTCTTCCGTGGTGCGGCCGATGCCGGCAGTACGAACGATAATGCCCATGGATTTTGGCACTTGAACGTCGTTCATGGCTTCTTTCAGCTGAGCGCGTTCTTCGCCTTCGATACGGCGTGAAATGCCACCGGCACGGGGATTGTTGGGCATCAGGACCAGGTAACGGCCTGCCAGTGAAATGAAGGTGGTCAGGGCTGCACCCTTGTTACCACGCTCTTCCTTGTCGACCTGGATAATGACTTCCTGGCCTTCGGAGACCACGTCCTTGATGTTGATCTTGCCTTCGATTTGTCCCGGGGACTTCTTGAAGTACTCCTTGGAGATTTCCTTCAGCGGCAGAAAGCCGTGCCGTTCCGCGCCGAAATCGACGAAGGCGGCTTCCAGGCTGGGCTCTACGCGGGTGATACGACCCTTGTAGATGTTGGCTTTTTTCTGTTCACGGGAGCTGGATTCGATATCAAGATCAAACAGACGCTGGCCGTCAACGAGAGCGACGCGCAACTCTTCAGGATGAGTTGCATTGATTAGCATTCTTTTCATGGAAAGAAAGGGTTCCTGTCGTTTGGTTTTGACAGAAAACCGGGGGAGATGCATCTGCGAAGCAGAACGTGCGTGCCGCGGGCTTCCTACTTCTGAAGCGAACCGGCGGCCAGACGGATCAGGCCCTTAAGGGATACTGTCCCGTGAGCCTTAGACCACCGCCGACGGTCCGTCTGCCATGGGGCAGGGAGAAGTCGTGTAAGGTAAGTGTCTGTTGACGCATGTTATCCGTTTTCAGGTTCACACTGGTGCCTGGGTCTCACGTCGTATTCGTAAGCTGGACGGCCCGGCCCTGCGTGCTGGTAATGATTCTTCGCGATGTCGCCCGACGGTTTTCCGTACGGTTGTTTCCACTCTCCCGGGATCCGGTCAGAGGCCGTCATGTGGCTTGCCGTGATGGCTCGGGAGCATTTTAATCGCCGTACCCGGTAATGATTGGGCTTACGGCGTTCAAACTCTCAAATAGTGTCGGTATACTTCTGCCGCTCCGGCTTCTGACTCATTTGGTCAGGCCGTAGACAAACGGCAAAGCACGCCGGAATATAACAGTATTCTTTCGGGCGTTCAATCCCGCATTCGCATCACCGATAAGGTATCCATGTCCAAAGCTCCCAGAAACAGGCAGACACAGCGCTCCGGTCCTCGGCGAGGTCAGGTTGTCCAGCACAGGAAGCCGGCAACGGGAACTCGGCCGCAACAGGCATCAGCGCAATCGGAGGCGAAAACTGGCGAGGTTCGTCAGGGCGTCCGTCGGGTTACCGTGGATGAGGATAACGAGGGGCAGCGGCTGGATAATTTTCTGTTGGCGCAGCTCCGGGGTGTGCCCAAAAGCATCATTTACCGGGTTATTCGCAAAGGCGAAGTCAGGGTTAACAAGGGCAGGGTCAAGCCGGATACCCGCCTCAAGTCCGGTGATGAGGTGCGTATTCCTCCGGTGACACGCAAGGAAAAGCCGGAACAGGTAGCGCCAGGGTCGCGGGTGCAGGGTGTGATGGAGGGCGCCATTGTCTTCGAGAACGAGCAAATGCTGGTGGTGAACAAGCCTGCCGGCATTGCAGTTCATGGAGGAAGTGGCCTCAGTTTCGGGTTGATCGAAGTGTTGCGTTCCGCTCGTCCGGACGCCCGCTTCCTTGAGCTGGTGCATCGCCTGGATCGGGATACCTCGGGGCTGGTGATGGTGGCCAAGAAGCGATCTGCCCTGCGGTATCTGCAGGATGAGCTTCGTCATAAGCGTATTCGCAAGCACTATCACGCTCTGGTCGCGGGTGACTGGCCTGATGGGCTAAGAAGGGTGGAGCAGCCCCTGCTGCGTTATGAGATGCCCAATGGCGAGCGCCGTGTCAGGGTGGATGAGGCCGGCAAGGAGTCGCTGACGACGTTCAGGTGTCTCTCGGCGTTCAGTGGTTATAGTCTGGTCGAGGCTTCACCGGTGACGGGTCGGACACACCAGATTCGCGTGCATGCTTTGTGGGCAGGTCATCCAATTGCCGGGGATGACAAGTATATGGATGATGTCAGTATGAAGGCATTTCGCGCGGCCGGCGGGCAGAGGCTGATGCTGCATGCTCGTGCGCTGGAGTTTTCCCTGCCGGTGACCGGCGAGGCAGTGCGGCTGGAAGCTCCTTATGATGATGCGTTTCAACAGTTTCTGGACAGGCTGGCGTCGCGTCGCAATTCAAGCCGATAATCCTGGCCCGTAGTGCAAGGATATCGGAGAGCAGGAACAGGTTTATGGACGTTAAGGTCGTAATTTTTGACTGGGATGGCACCTTGGTGGATTCCGTGGAGCATATTGCGGACAGTCTGCATCAGGCGGCCACCGATTTGGGTTACCCGGCACTGGCCCGCGAGGCCTATCGGGACATTATCGGGCTGGGTATGGTGGAGGCGCTGGAGAAGCTCTACCCGGGCATCACTCGTGAAGAGATGAGTGCGATCCGCGAAGGGTACGCCCGGTATTTCTTTGCCAAGGTGACCACACCCCAGAACGTGTTTGAGGGTATGGCGGATGTGGTGACGGACATTCGCCTCGGGGGCAGGGGGTGCTCGGTGGCGACCGGTAAGAGTCGTCGTGGGCTGGATGGTGCCCTGCTATCAAGCGGATTGGGTCCCCACTTTGATATTACCCGATGTGCTGATGAAACCCGGTCCAAACCGGATCCGGCCATGTTGAAGGAAATAATTACGTTTTATGGTATCAAGCCCTCAGAGGCGGTGATGATTGGCGATACCCGCTACGATCTGGACATGGCGCAGCGCATCGGAATGCCCTCCATCGGTGTTGAGTGGGGTGTCCACAAGCGGGATGTTCTCGGACAGTATGAGCCTCGTGCCATTGTTGATTCCGTGCAGGATTTGCGGGAAGTGTTGGGTTTGTGAGTAGTATCAGTAACTAAGGAAGCTGGGTATGAGTGATTGGGATTCAGACAACAAACCCGAGTGGGGTGATGCCCCCGTGGAGAATCAATCGTCAAAGGGTGGTAAGAAGCCGATCCTTCCGCCTGAGAGTGGCCGTGACTGGAAGTTGATTGAAAAGCTGGTGCTGTCCCTTCAGTCCGAGCAGAGAAAAAGTCGTCGCTGGGGGATCTTTTTCAAGCTGCTGACGTTCGTCTATCTGTTTGCCCTTCTGTTGATCATCAAGTTTCCGTTGGGTGACAGTCTGGATGCGGCCACTGGTTCGCATACAGCCCTGGTTGAGATAAGCGGAATGATTGCCGCTGATGAGCTCGCCAGCGCGGACAACATTGTCGGTTCCCTGCGTGAGGCTTTCGAGGCCGATAACTCGGTAGCTGTCGTGCTGCGCATTAATAGTGGTGGCGGCAGTCCGGTCCAGTCCGGTTATGTCTATGATGAGATCCAGCGCCTTCGTGGCGAGCACCCGGACAAAAAGGTGTACGCTGTCATTTCCGATATCGGTGCCTCCGGGGCTTACTACATTGCCGCAGCGGCGGATGAAATCTATGCCGACAAGGCCAGCCTGGTGGGGTCCATCGGCGTTGTGGCGGGTGGTTTCGGGTTTGCCGAGGTGATGGAGAAGGTCGGGGTTGAGCGCCGTCTGTACACCGCAGGTGAAAATAAGGCGTTCCTGGATCCGTTCTCTCCCGAAAATGAAGAGGAGGTGGCGTTCTGGCAGGGTGTGCTGGAAACCACTCACAGCCAGTTTATCGACAAGGTCAGGGAAGGGCGCGGTGACCGCCTTGCGGATGACGAGCGCCTGTTTACCGGCCTGATCTGGAGTGGCGAGCAGGCGCTGGAGCTGGGGTTGGTTGACGGTCTGGGGAGTGCCTCTCATGTGGCCCGCCAGGTTGTTGGAGAGGAGAAGCTGGTCGACTACAGTCGTCGCAAGTCCCCGCTACAGGATATCGTTGATCAGTTTGGGGTGTCTGTTGGTAGTGCCCTGGCCAATCGTATGATGGAAGCCCGGTTCGAGCTTCGCTAGCGCAGTAGTGGGTTCATTCCCCATGCTCGCAGCATGTCAGTCAGCGCAATCAGTGGCAGACCGACCAGGCTGTTCGGGTCCCGGCCTTCCAGGGATTCGAACAGCGCGATGCCCAGCCCCTCCATTTTGAAGCTGCCGGCGCAGTCGTAGGGTTGTTCCCGTTGCAGGTAGGTTTCTATTTCCATGGTCTCCAGAGTCCGGAATTGAACCTGAAACGGTTCGCAGTGAGTCTGGATGGCACCGGTGTCGGTGTCCATCAGTGCAAGACCTGTCAGAAAGGAAACCCGCTGGCCACTGCTTCTGGTGAGTTGGCGAACGGCTTGTTCGTGGTTGCCCGGCTTGTTTAGAATGCTGCCATCGGGCAGGCAGGCAACCTGGTCCGAGCCGATAATCCAGTATCCCGGGTGGCTGGGCGCCAATGCCCGGGCCTTTTGCGCGGCCAGTCTGATGGCCAGCGCCTCCGCGGTTTCGCGCGGTTGGATGGATTCGTCGATGTTGGGGCTGGCGCAGGTGAAGGGCAGGCCCAGTCGTTGAAGCAGCTCCCTGCGGTAAGGGGAGGATGAGGCGAGCAGTAATGGTTGCGACTTCATGAAGTTGCCTGTTTTTTGCCGGCCATACCGGAATTTGTCGTAGAATACACCTATTCATACCGGAACCGTTGCTTAAAAGGCAATGAAGTCTTTGACAGCGGCCGGTCAGGTCCCTAAAATTGCGCGCCTATGTCAAAAGCGTCAAACGCCGAGTTACCCAGATCTGTCGATCCCTATCGGTTGGCGGAGCAGAACAGTCTGTTGGAGGGAGAGATTCCTCTGGCTGGATTGTCACGTTTCGGGGAAGCGATAAAGGGTTTTGACGAGGGAGCGGTGTGCCGGGTTCGTCTGTCATTCTCCATGGACAGCCAGCGTCGTCGCATCGTGTCGGGAAAGTTGCAGGCGCCGGTCGATCTGGAATGTCAGCGTTGTATGAATGCCATGCTGCAGACACTGGATTCAGAATTTACGCTGGGGCTCGTTACCAGTGATGAACAGGCGCAGCAGTTACCGAAGGAACTGGAGCCGTTCCTGACGGACGATTTCAGCGCGGACCTCTGGTCCATGTGCGAAGACGAACTGCTGCTGGTGCTGCCGCCATTCCCGCTTCACGACCGGAACGACTGTCCGGCGCGGGAAGATCTGGAAGCATACGAACCTGATGGGGAGCCGGCTGGTCCGGAGAAATCATCAGGTGAGAACCCGTTCAGTGTATTGGCGGATCTCAAGACGAAGAAGCATTAACCGGGCGCGGAGTCCTGCGGGAAACCGGCGCGATACTAACGAACTCACGTTACTGTTTTAGTTCACGTTAACAGGTCAGGAGCATAATCATGGCTGTACAGAAAAATCGAAAGACCCGCTCAAAGCGTGGCATGCGCCGTTCACACGACGCCCTGAGCGCCGCAACTCTGTCCACTGACACCACCACTGGCGAAGTTCATCGTCGTCATCACGTGTCTCCGGATGGCTTTTACCGTGGTAAGCAGGTAATCGAAGCGCGCGACGAGTAAATCGTTGCAAGCAGGCCGTAATCCAGTGCCGGATGCAAAGAGGGTGACGTCTGTCACCATTGCGATTGATGCGATGAGCGGCGATCGCGGAGCTGCGGTGGTAGCCTCCGCGGCACTGGATGCGGTGCGCGAAAATGAAGCCTTGAGTCTTGTTCTGGTTGGTATCCGGAGCGAGCTCGAGGCTTTTTTGGATCCGGGGCACTCCCGGATTCGCATCGTCGAGGCGGCGGATGTGGTTCGGATGAACGAGCGCCCGTCTCACGCGCTCAGGCACAAACGCAATTCCTCCATGGCGGTGGCGCTCGGTCTGGTGCGCGACGGCGAGGCCCAGGGTTGTGTCAGTGCGGGTAACACTGGCGCCCTGATGGCGTTTGGTCGATCCATTATCCGTATGTACCCGGGTATTGAGCGCCCGGCGATTTCCAAGCTTATTCCCTCCCTTCGCGGCCGGTGCCATGTTCTGGACCTGGGCGCCAATGTCGATTCCACTGCGGAAAATCTGTATCAATACGCCTTGATGGGGTCGTTGATGGCATCCGCGATATGTGCTCAGCCGGAACCCCGGGTGGCGTTACTTAACGTGGGTGAGGAAGAGATCAAGGGTAATGAGCAGGTACGCCTTGCCTCTCACATGCTGGCCCAGTGCGATACCATTAATTATATCGGGTACGTGGAAGGCAGTGATCTGTTCCGTGATGTTGCTGACGTCGTGGTTTGCGATGGCTTTGTCGGGAATATTGCCCTCAAAACCGGAGAGGGTGTGGCAGGCCTGCTGATTGAGTTGATGGAACAGACCTTTACCCGAACCCTGTATGGACGGTTTGTGGGTTTGTTGGCGCGTCCGATTATTGGTCGGCTGCTGCGGTTGATGGATCCCTCTCGGCACAATGGCGCCAGCTTGCTTGGATTGCAGGGTGTGGTGATCAAAAGTCATGGCAATGCCAATGAGCGTGCCATGCTCTCGGCTATTCGTCAGGCCGTCAAGGAAGTTGAGCTGGAAGTGCCTCAACGGATCAATGAGCGCCTTGATGATCTGATGATCTGACCTGCCTGAGACTAAAGTCTGCCCCTCGGAACCGGTACATTGGTCCGATCATGCCTTAAATTGTACTATTGGCTAATCTCCCGCAACCCTCCAATGACGGTAAGATTCCAATTATGAAATCAGCCTTTATTTTTCCCGGACAAGGGTCTCAGTCAGTAGGCATGCTGGCGACAGCTGCTGAGCACTGGCCCATTATCGAGCAGACCTTCTCCGAAGCGTCTCAACATCTTGGTTATGACCTGTGGCACTTGTGCCAGAAAGGTCCCGCTGAAGAGCTAAACCAAACCACGGTAACCCAACCCGCGCTGCTGGCTGCAAGTGTCGCACTGTGGCGGCAGTGGTTTGTCGCTGGAGGCAAAAGGCCTGACTTCCTGGCAGGTCACAGCCTGGGTGAGTACAGTGCGTTGGTGGCTGCGGAAAGCCTGGACTTTCTGGATGCTATCGAGCTGGTACGCCTGCGTGGTGAGTTGATGCAGAATGCTGTCCCCGCCGGTGAGGGCAAAATGGCGGCTATTCTCGGGCTTGAGGATGCTGACGTGGTTGCCGCGTGTGAAGAGGCGGCCAACGGTGATGTGGTATCCGCTGTTAACTTCAACGCTCCGGGACAGGTGGTTATTGCCGGTTCTGCGGTAGCAGTGGAGCGCGCCATTGAAGCGTGTAAAGCGAAGGGAGCCCGTAAGGCCATGCCGCTACCGGTTAGTGTGCCTTCTCACTGCGCACTGATGAAGGGTGCATCCGAGGAGTTGGCAACTGCGCTGGATGAAGTCAGCTTTAATGATGCTGTCATCCCCGTTATACAGAATGTTAACGCTTCGGCGGAGACAGATTCCGATACACTGAAGACCAACCTGGTCAAACAGTTGTATTCACCCGTACTCTGGACCGATTCCGTGCGCGCCCTGGTTGCCAGTGACGTACAGGTCGCCGTTGAGTGTGGCTCTGGAAAGGTTCTTGCCGGCCTGATCAAGCGTATCGATCGCAATCTGTCGGTCGTTGGAATTGAAGAGCCGGATGCCCTCGCGAAAGCAATGGATGCATTCGGACAGTCCTGAACTATCTTGAATAGTCCTGAACAAACAGTCTTGAGCTGTCCTGGACATAGGGAGCGTTACATGTCTCTTGAAGGCAAAACCGCACTGGTTACCGGTGCAACCCGCGGTATTGGTAAAGCCATTGCGCGGGCACTGGCAGAACAAGGTGCAGAAGTTGTTGGCACCGCCACCACTGCCGATGGTGCAGAGTCCATTTCTGCCGCATTGAAAGAAGCGGGTCTGAAGGGCTACGGCATCGTGATGAACGTGGCCGATCCTGAAAGCATTGAGGCAGGTCTGAAGGCGATGACGGAGAAATCCGGCGCCCCGGTGATCCTGGTCAACAACGCCGGCATCACTCGTGATAACCTCCTGATGCGCCTGAAAGATGATGACTGGACGTCAGTGCTTGAAACCAACCTGTCCAGCGTCTATCGCACCAGCAAAGCGGTGCTACGGGGCATGGCAAAAGCTCGTTGGGGCCGGATCATTAATATCAGCTCCGTGGTGGCGGGTATGGGCAATCCCGGGCAAGGCAATTATTGCGCCGCAAAAGCAGGCGTGGAAGGCTTTACCCGGAGCCTGGCCAAAGAAATGTCGAATCGTGGCATTACTGCTAACTGCGTGGCGCCCGGATTTATCGACACGGATATGACTCGAAAACTGGACGATAAGCAACGTGAGGCTATGCTGGAAGTCATACCCGCGGGTCGTCTGGGTGAGCCGGAAGAAGTGGCGGCAGTCGTTGCTTTCCTGGCTTCGGAACCGGCCGGTTACGTGACGGGTGAGACCATTCACGTAAACGGCGGCATGTACATGGGATAAGCCCTTTTCAGGGTGTGTGCGCAACTCATTGTCGCACAACATGTTTGACAGAATCCCTGCTTGTTTGCAGGTAGGGTTTAAACTAAACTGGCAGCACTTAAGTTGCTTGGTTGACACAAAAGTGAGGACATTATGAGTACAGTTGAAGAGCGCGTGAAGAAGATCGTTTGTGAACAGTTGGGCGTTAAAGAGTCCGAGGTTCAGAACTCATCTTCTTTTGTAGAGGATCTTGGCGCTGACTCACTGGACACTGTTGAGCTGGTTATGGCCCTGGAAGAGGAGTTTGAAACCGAGATTCCTGATGAAGAGGCCGAAAAGCTGGCAAGTGTTCAGGACGCGATCGACTACATTGTCGCGCACACCTGATACTCTGCACGTTTTTTAAGCCAGGCCAGAAGCCGTCCTAGTGTAAAATCTAAGGACGGCTTTTTTATTGGCTGAAATTCGGATTTCGGTTTCACACGGTTCAATTCAGGTGAAAGGGGTTATGACTAAACGACGTGTTGTGATTACAGGCATGGGCATGTTGTCGCCATTGGGCAACAGTGTCGAGTCCTCGTGGGAAGGAATCCAGGCGGGACGGAGCGGAATAGGGACGATTGATCGCTTTGATGCTTCCGGCTACAACACCCGGATAGGCGGTGCCATCAAGGATCTGGACATCGAACCCTACCTGTCCGCCAAGGATGCCCGTAAGCTGGACGCTTTTATCCATTATGGTCTGATTGCTGCTCAACAGGCTGTTGAGGCAAGCGGCCTTGAGCAATACGCCGATCTGGACAGTGAGCGTGTCGGCGTTGCCATCGGCTCGGGTATCGGAGGGCTGGAGTTCATCGAGAAAAGTGTGCTGGCCATGGATAAGTCCGGTCCGCGCAAGGTGTCGCCGTTCTTTGTGCCCGCTTCTGTTATCAATATGATCTCAGGGAATGTGGCGATTCGCTTTGGCTATCGCGGTCCCAACATTGCAATCACCACAGCCTGTACGACCGGTACCCACAATATCGGGTACGCCGCACGGACGATTGCCTACGGTGATGCTGACGTGATGCTGGCCGGTGGCTCCGAAATGGCCACTACGCGCACCGGTGTTGCGGCTTTTTCTGCCGCCCGGGCACTGTCTACCCGCAATGACGAGCCGGAAAGGGCGAGTCGCCCCTGGGACAAGGAGCGGGACGGATTTGTGCTGAGTGACGGTGCCGGGGTGCTGGTGCTGGAAGATCTGGAACATGCTCAGCGCCGTGGTGCCACGATTTACGGTGAAGTGATCGGGTTTGGCATGAGTGATGATGCCCATCACATCACCGCTCCGCCTGCGTCCGGCGAAGGTGCAGCGCGTTCCATGAAGAATGCCATTCGGGATGCCGGCATCGAGCCTTCCGAGATCGGTTACATCAATGCCCATGGTACCTCGACCCAGGTGGGGGATGTGGCAGAAGTCGCTGCGGTAAAGAGTGTGTTTGCCGATCACGCCAGTAATCTGTCCATGAGCAGTACCAAGTCCATGACTGGGCATTTGCTGGGGGCTGCCGGTGCAGTTGAGGCAATCTTCTCTGTTTTGGCGATTCGCGATGGCGTATTGCCGCCCACGATTAATCTGGACAACCCGGACGAAGGTTGTGATCTGGACTTTGTGGCCAATAAAAGTCGGAAAGCGGATGTTCGTGTTGCCCTGTCCAACTCCTTCGGTTTTGGTGGCACCAACGGCACATTGATTTTCCGCCGTTTCGAGGATTAAGCCGTTTGGTGAATGTGATTTCTTCAAGCGCTGAGTGCGTTTCGGCAACTGACCGTGGCCTGTCTTATGGTGACGGGCTGTTTGAAACCATTCGCATGGAAGGTGACGGGGCGGTCCTGCTGTCCCGCCACCTTCAGCGAATGGAGGCCGACGCGGCGGTGCTGGGTATTGTTGTCACGGAAGCTGAGTTGCGTGACGCTGTACGCATTGCCGTTGCAACTCATGGCGGCACTTTCAGCTCCGGCAGCTGGGTTCTCAAGTTGGTACTCACTCGTGGAAGTGGTGGTCGTGGCTACCGGCCCGCGGCCGAAGGAGTGCCGAACCTGATTGTTTCCGCCACTGCCATGCCGCCGCTCCCCGGTCCAGAAGGCGTTGCGGCAGGTCTGTCGGATTTCCCGCTAACGGTAAATCCGCGCCTCGCCGGTATCAAGACGCTCAATCGGCTGGAGCAGGTTATGGCGAGTCGTGAGCTGACCGATGAGTTGTATGAGCTGGTGATGTGTGGCGCCGATGGCCGACTGGTTGAGGGCACACGCACCAACGTGTTGATGAAACTTTCCGATCGCTGGGTAACACCGCCTCGTGAGCAACTGGCAGTTGCGGGCGTGATGCTTGGCCATGTGATGGATTACCTGGTACATCAGGGGGAAGCAGTAGAATATACAACGATCCCTCTGTCGATGCTCCGTGACGCCGGTTGCCAGGGCCTCTATCTGATGAACAGCGTGATGGGTATAGTGCCGGTCCGCAAATTTGATGATCTGGATTTGCCTGTTAATGACGCTCTTGCGACAATCTTCAACCCTCTTGATTTAGTGGAAATCTAGTTTGCTCCGGAAGTTACTGATAGCCGTTGTTTGTATCCTGATCCTGGCCGGTTCTGGCGGTGCGCTTTGGGTGTGGCAGGGAATGAAAACCCTGGATATCCCGGTGACACTCGATGAGCCGGTGCTGTTCAATGTGCCTTTGGGTACCAGTTTTGGCCAGGTTGCCCGGAAACTGGAAGCCGAGGGATTTCTGGCAGATTCACTGTGGATGCGACTGCATGGCCGCCTTAATCCGGAGGCAATCCAGGTGAAGGCGGGGGAGTATGAGATCACCACGGGAATGAGTCCCCGCGACATTCTGTCGAAAATGGTGGCCGGTGATACCAAGCAATGGTCGATCCAGTTTATAGAAGGCTGGACATTCCGCGACATGCGACAGGCATTGGCAAACAGCGAACACCTCGTGAGCGAAACCGCTGACTGGAGTGATGACGACATCATGAAAGCTGTCGGGGCTGAAGGGGAGCATCCCGAAGGTCGCTTCTTCCCGGACACCTACGCGTTCACCCGCGGTGAGACCGATCTGGATCTCCTGCGCCGATCTTTCGAACGTATGGAGCAAGTCCTCGCAGAGGAATGGGAGGGGCGCGCAGAAAACCTGCCGTACGATACCCCCTACGAGGCCCTGATCATGGCGTCCATTGTCGAGAGAGAGACCGGGGCTCCCGGGGAACGGGGCGAGGTGGCCGGAGTCTTTGTGCGACGGTTGCAGAAAGGCATGCGGTTACAGACGGACCCCACCGTGATCTACGGCATGGGCGAGCGCTATGCAGGTCGTATTACCCGTAAGGATCTACAGCGTCATACGCCCTACAATACATACCGAATTGGCGGATTGCCGCCTACCCCCATTGCGCTGCCGGGCAGGGAAGCGATACACGCGGCATTGAACCCCGAAGAGGGGGAGTCGCTTTACTTTGTTGCCCGGGGCGATGGCACCCACAAGTTTTCCAGGACCTTGAGCGAGCACCAGAAGGCGGTCAGGGAATTCCAGCTCAATCGCCGTTCGGATTACCGATCCTCTCCGGCTCCCGCCGTTAATGAGGAGACCCCATGACTCAGCGTGGCCGATTCATCACATTTGAGGGCACCGAGGGTGTGGGAAAATCGACCCAGTTGCAGATCGCGGCGAACACGCTGACTGCGCTTGGGGTGGAATTTATTGTCACCCGGGAGCCCGGCGGTACACCGATGGCCGAGGCCATACGGGAGTTATTGCTGGCGCCACGGGAAGAGGCGGTTAACGACACCACAGAACTCCTGCTGATGTTTGCAGCTCGCGCCCAACACCTGCACACCCGTATCCTGCCAGAGCTGAAGGCAGGGCGGTGGGTGCTGTGTGACCGCTTTACCGATGCCACATTCGCCTATCAGGGCGGTGGTCGTGGCGTGCCGGCCGAACGCATCGCGTTACTGGAAGATTTGGTTCAGGGGGATGTCCGACCGGATCGGGTGATCCTGCTGGATGCGCCGGTCGAAACCGGAATGACCCGTGCCCGCCACCGCGGCGACCTGGATCGTTTTGAACAGGAGGCCCTCGCCTTTTTTGAGCGCATCCGCGCGACTTATCTCCAGCGTGCCTCGGCGGACCCGGAGCGCTATCAGATCGTGGATGCCGCCAGACCATTGGAGGTGGTCACTGAGGACGTTGTAAGTCGTATTACGGCAATGGTGGCAGAGGCATCCTGATGGCTCCGTTGTCGGTGTAATATCGACGTTTCGGTCAATTTCGTGCAAGTTTTGACCTGATCTGCTTTAATTGAGTTACATTCTCAAAAGAAGTCCGGAAACCGGGTATGTTAAACGCACGCTTGTTGAAACTCCCCATAGCGTCACACCAGCATCGCCATGAGCATCATCAGATCGTCGTGGGTGTGAGGGGAGAGGCAGACCTGAGCGTGGACGGCACCGGTTCCCACCTGGATACCTGGCGAGCTTGCCTGGTGCCCACGGAAGCCCGTCACGACTATTGCGGTGATAACCAGAACCATGTTCTGGTCATCAATCTTGACCCTTACATGCCCGCCATAAACACCCCCGCTCACGCAGAATACGAGCGGCTGGCGCCCCTGTTTGAACGACCAAGAACCCTGGATATGGACAATAAACTGCAAGGGCTGGTCCAGTTCACCGCAGGTGAGTTTGACCGGGCGCCGGAAAACGAAGGTCTCAAGCAGCATCTGGCGGCCAGTATCCTGCATTGCATGGCGGAACGACTGAACGATGGGCGGCCGGTAAAGGCTAATCGTCATACTATCCGGCCGGACACCATCCGCCGCTATATCATGGAAAATCTGCATCGCAAGATAACGGTCACCGACCTGGCGGGCGTGGCATGCCTGAGTGTCAGCAGGTTCCATGAAATGTTCCGGGAAGTGACCGGGATTACCCCTCACCAATTCCTGTTGCAGACCCGTCTTGATCAGGCGGCGCAGCTACTCCTTTCCTCCGGACTTTCGGTGTCTGAAATCAGTTACCGGACCGGATTTTCATCCCAGGGTGCCCTGACCAATGCGCTGAGAAAATATAAGGGCACTACTCCCACCAAGTTACGATTAGGTGAAAAAGTCGCCTGATTTTACTAAAAATCAGCAGTTTCGGACGAATTTACAAAAGAATCGTAGGATTTTGTAAGCCTGAGATCCGTAGTAATACTAACTTACACGATGAGTTGACTATCGTCAGGGCGCTGCCGGAATCAAGGAGCCGCTTCCAGACCTGAAAACATCATGTGGGATACCGGAGGACCGTTCCGGAATCTGTAAGGGGTATGCCTATGTTCAGTGCAAGCAAGGTTCTTGAGCCGGCATTCCAGGAGCAGTCGCGATCCTGTTTCTGGGAGGGCATTACCGGAAACTATGCGGTTGATGAAACCTGCTACCTGAACGAGTTAATCCCCCTGGCCCAGAGTGATGCCGCTGAACAACGTGCGGTTACCGAAACGGCCACTGCACTCATCAAACAGGTGCGTGATCAGGATGACGCCGTCCATATGGTGGATGCGTTGCTACAGGAATACAGCCTGGACACTGAGGAAGGCATCCTGTTGATGTGTCTGGCTGAAGCCCTGATGCGAATCCCTGACAAGTACACTGCGGACGCTCTGATTGAAGACAAAATGTCAGTGGCTGACTGGCAGAAACATGTCGGTCGCAGTGAATCCACACTGGTCAATGCCTCCACCTGGGGGTTACTGCTCACCGGGCATGTGGTCAAGATGGACAAGCGCCTGGATGGATCCCCTTCCAGCATCTGGAAGCGGCTGGTCAAACGTAGCGGCGAACCTGTCATCCGCAGTGCCATGTACCGCGCCATGGCAATTATGGGGAAGCAATTCGTGTTGGGGCGGGATATTGACGAAGCCCTGAAGAATGCCTGTGAATATCGTGACATGGGCTATACCTACTCCTTCGACATGCTTGGCGAAGCAGCCTTGACCAAGGCGGATGCTGAGCGCTATTTGCAGGATTACCTGCGTGCCATTGAGTCTGTAGGCAACGATACCTATCCCCGGGACGGGGCACCGGCGCCGTCCATTTCCATCAAGTTGTCTGCATTGCATCCACGTTATGAAGTGGCCCAGGAAGAAAGGGTCCTCAAGGAGTTGGCGCAAACCGTTGGTGGATTGTTGGAAGTGGCGCGGGAAAAGGGAGTGTCCATCACCATCGATGCAGAAGAGATGGATCGACTTGAGCTCTCCCTCAAGCTGTTCGAGAAAGTATATACATCAAGGATTACAAAAGGTTGGGGTGGGTTTGGTCTGGTTATTCAGGCCTACTCCAAACGTGCATTGCCTGTGCTGTGTTGGCTGACCAGGCTGGCAAAAGAGCAGGGTGACGAAATTCCGATTCGACTGGTCAAGGGTGCTTACTGGGACACCGAGATCAAGATCTGCCAACAGCTGGGCCTCGACAGCTATCCGGTTTTTACCCGTAAGGAAGCCACGGACACATCCTATCTGGCGTGCCTTCGCTATCTTTTGAGCGATTACACCGACGGTGCCCTGTACCCCCAACTGGCCAGTCACAATGCCCATACCGTGGCTTCGGTATTGGCAATGTCAAAGAACAAAGGGCGGAAAATCGAGTTCCAGCGCCTGCATGGCATGGGGGACGCCCTTTACAACGGCATTCTCCAGAAGCATGACATTCCGGTTCGTATCTATGCCCCCGTCGGTGCCCACAAGGACCTGCTGCCCTATCTGGTGCGCCGCTTACTGGAAAATGGTGCCAACTCATCGTTCGTACATCGCCTGGTGGATGCCGCTACACCGATCGAAGCCCTGGTGCAGGACCCGGTTCAGGAGCTACAGAAGTACGATTCGCTGCCAAACGATCGCATCCCCTTGCCGACGGAAATCTACGGTGGAGAGCGCAGGAATTCAAAAGGACTGAACATTCACATCGCCGCCCACCTGAATCCACTGATGAGTCATCTGGCGGAGTGGCGTAACACCAGTTGGGACGCCGGTCCGGTTATCAACGGTACTCGCCGTCGGGATGGAGAACGCTCGGAAGTTCGGTCGCCTTACGATCAGACTCAGTCCGTAGGGTATGTGGTGTGGGCCAATGAATCTCATGCAGCAGAAGCTGTGGAGGTTGCTGCATCAGGCTTCCGGAAGTGGAGCGAACGCCCGGTAGAGGATCGCGCACGCTGCCTCGAAAAGTACGCCGATCTGATGGAAGCCCACATGGAAGAGCTCATGGCTATCTGTTGCCGTGAAGCGGGTAAAACCATGCAGGATGGCATTGACGAAGTTCGTGAAGCTGTAGACTTCTGTCGCTATTACGCCATCCAGGGGCGCGCCCGATTTGGCAAAGCCATCGCTCTGCCAGGGCCGACCGGTGAGAGCAATGAACTGTATATGGAGGGGCGGGGCGTGTTTCTCTGTATCAGCCCCTGGAATTTTCCTCTGGCCATATTCACGGGCCAAATCATGGCGGCGCTGGTTGCTGGTAATACTGTGATTGCCAAACCGGCGGAGAAAACAAGCCTGTTGGCCCACCGGGCAACGGAGCTGATGCTGGAAGCTGGATTCCCGCCGGATGTTATTCAACTGTTACCCGGTGATGGCGGAACGATTGGCGGCAAACTGACCCCGGACCCCAGGATTGCCGGCATCGCCTTCACCGGATCTACCCAGGTTGCTCACATTCTCAACCGTACTCTGGCCTTGCGTGAGGGGCCGATTGTACCCCTGATCGCGGAAACCGGCGGTCAGAATGCCATGATTGTGGACAGCAGCGCACTGCCTGAGCAGGTGGTGCAGGATGTGCTGCAGTCAGCCTTTGCCAGTGCCGGCCAACGGTGTTCAGCGCTTCGGGTGCTGTATCTGCAACAGGACGTGGCAGAGCGAATGGAAACGTTACTGGCAGGGGCGATGCGGGAATTGTCTGTTGGTAACCCGGAACTTTACAGCACGGATGTCGGCCCGGTTATTGATGAAGAGGCACAGTCCGCTCTGCAACAACATCTTCAGGAACTGGAAAGCAGTGCCAGATTCATTGCCAGGGCGCCAGTTCCCCCTGCCTGTCAGGCTGGTTACTTTATTGCCCCTTCGGCCTACGGCATTTCCGGCATCCATGAGCTGAAGACTGAGCATTTTGGTCCTATCCTTCATGTTGTGCGTTACAAAGCCGAGAAGCTCGACGAGGTCATCGATGAGATCAACAGCGCCGGTTACGGCCTGACGCTGGGCATTCACAGTCGCAGTGAAAGCACGGCGGCCTATATTGAACAACGGGTAAAGGTGGGCAACTGCTACATCAACCGCAACCAGGTCGGTGCTGTGGTTGGTGTGCAGCCATTCGGCGGGCGTGGCCTTTCCGGCACCGGCCCGAAAGCAGGTGGCCCGCATTACCTGCTGAGGTTCGCCACCGAGCGTACCCGCACCATTAATACCACGGCGGTAGGCGGCAATGCGTCGCTACTGTCCCTTGGAATCGAAAGGGTTTGAAGAGCGCTATGCTCTCAGAGTGGAGCATAATAAAAACCGAACGAAACGGAGGTAAGTATCGAGATTCAGAGGCCGGCGTTAAAGACAGCAGCGCACTATCACGGGATCAGGAAAAAGCGATAAAACAACAAAGGGTGCGACTACCGCAATCAACATGGTAAGCGCACCACACGGGCGGAACGGGTTCCGTCCCATTTGAACTGGAGGAGTTTCATGGCTATTGGTATTTGGATTAGTCTCTTTCTTTATTTTGCGCTCATGATCGCCATCGGCGTTTATGCCATGCGCAGAGCTACGTCGTCATCCGAAGATTATATGTTGGGTGGGCGAGCCCTCAGTCCAAAAGTGGCCGCTTTGTCGGCTGGTGCTTCGGATATGAGCGGTTGGTTGCTCCTGGGCTTGCCCGGGGCGCTGTTTGTATCGGGGCTGGGTTCGGCCTGGATCGGCATCGGCCTGCTCGTGGGTGCGTTCTTTAACTGGACTCTGGTAGCGCCACGCCTTCGTGAACAGACGGTTCACTATGGCAATGCGATTACCATTCCGTCCTTCTTGGCAAACCGGTTTCCGACGCAGGCACTGTCGTTGAGAACGGTATCCGCTGTCGTGATCGTTATCTTCTTCGCGGTTTACACTGCGTCCGGGCTGGTTGCCGGTGGTAAGCTATTCGAAAGTGCGTTTTCCGGAATTTTCAATTTCGGTGGCCTGAGTGACTATGCCGTTGGTATCGTGATCACGCTGGGCGTGGTACTTGCCTATACAGTGGTTGGCGGCTTCCTGGCGGTTAGCATGACGGACTTCGTGCAAGGCTGCATTATGATGCTGGCTCTGGTGATTATGCCGGCGGTTGTGCTCTTTGGCGAAGGCGGCGGCGGCTTTGCCCAGGCGTCACAAACCCTGAATGAAGTCGATCCCACACTACTATCGTGGACAGAGGGACTAACCTTTATAGGTTGGCTGTCAGCAGTTACCTGGGGCCTCGGTTATTTCGGTCAGCCGCACATCATTGTGCGATTCATGGCTATTCGCACTCTGAAAGACGTTCCGATTGCCCGTAACATCGGCATGGGCTGGATGACTATCTCCTTGATTGGCGCTGTCTCTCTGGGTGTGTTCGGTCGGGCTTACGCGATCCGCAACGGTCTGGATATCCAGGACCCTGAAACCATTTTTATCATCCTGTCGGACTTGCTGTTCCACCCTCTGATCACTGGTTTCCTATACGCTGCTTTGCTCGCTGCGGTTATGAGTACCATCTCCAGTCAGTTGCTGGTGTCATCTTCTTCGCTGACGGAGGACTTCTATCGCCTGTTCCTGCGTAAGGAAGCGGGAGACAAGGAATGTGTCAATGTAGGCCGGGTCTGCGTCATACTGGTTGGTCTGGTTGCGGCAGTGATTGCATCTGATCCGAACTCTCAGGTTCTGGCGCTGGTCAGTAACGCCTGGGCAGGCTTCGGTGCAGCCTTCGGCCCGCTGATCATCCTGTCACTGATGTGGTCGCGCACTAACGGCGCAGGCGCTATTGCAGGAATGGTTGCCGGTGCGGCTACCGTTATCATTTGGATCTCACTGGGCTGGAATGGCGAATTTATGGGTGGTCCGGGCGTATACGAGATCATTCCTGGCTTCATCGCTGCCTGGGTTGCCATCATGGTGGTTAGTCTTGCAACAGAAGATGCCGGCGAGTATCAGCACATCACCCGGTAAGAGAGCGCTTACAAGGCTCAGAGTAATGATAGGGGCTCCTTCGGGGGCCCTTTTCTTTGCCTGGGGTGGCTCGGGGGTACACAGGTTTATCTAACACTAATAAAAACGCCAGCCCGAGGGCTGGCGTTTTTGTGGAGTTGAACCTTGAAGGTCAGGTCTTAAGCAACGTTCGCTTCAGATGCCTTCTTGGTGTAGTTCTCCATCTGGTCGAAGTTGAGATACTTGTAGATCTCTTTCGACATGCTGTTCAGGTCCTTGGCGTACTCCATGTACTCCGCCGGGGAGGGGAGTTTGCCGAGTACTGCACCTACAGCCGCCAGTTCCGCAGAGGTCAGGTACACGTTGGCACCATCGCCCAGACGGTTCGGGAAGTTACGGGTGGAGGTGGACAGCACCGTGGACTTGGCAGCTACACGTGCCTGGTTACCCATGCACAGGGAGCAGCCCGGCATCTCGGTGCGTACACCGGCGGTGCCGTAGGTGTTGAAGTAGCCTTCTTCCATCAACTGGGCCTGGTCCATCTTGGTCGGCGGAGACATCCACAGGCGGGTCTTCAGCGGTTCCTTGTTCATCTCCAGCAGTTTTCCGGCTGCGCGGAAGTGACCGATGTTGGTCATGCAGGAGCCGATGAACACTTCGTCCACCTTGTCGCCAGCGACTTCGGACAGGAACTTGGCGTCGTCCGGGTCGTTCGGGCAGCATACGATCGGCTCTTTGATGTCGGCCAGATCGATTTCCACCACGTGAGCGTATTCGGCGTCTTTGTCAGCACGCATCAGCTTCGGATCGGCAATCCACTCTTCCATCTGCTTGGCGCGACGCTCCAGGGTACGCGGATCGCCGTAACCTTCGGCAATCATCCAGCGCAGCATGGTGATGTTCGAACGCAGGTACTCGGCCACAGACTCTTCAGACAGGTTGATGGTACAACCGGCTGCGGAACGCTCGGCGGAGGCGTCGGACAGCTCGAACGCCTGCTCAACGGTCAGGTGCTCAAGGCCTTCGATTTCCAGGATGCGACCGGAGAATTCGTTGATCTTGCCTTTCTTCTCAACGGTCAGCATGCCTTGCTTGATGCCGTACAGCGGAATCGCGTGTACCAGGTCACGCAGGGTGATACCCGGCTGCATTTCGCCTTTGAAGCGAACCAGAACGGATTCCGGCATATCCAGAGGCATAACGCCGGTAGCAGCAGCAAACGCCACCAGGCCGGAACCGGCCGGGAAGGAGATGCCCATCGGGAAGCGGGTGTGGGAGTCACCACCGGTACCGACGGTGTCCGGCAGCAGCATGCGGTTCAGCCAGGAGTGGATGATACCGTCACCCGGACGCAGGGCAACACCGCCACGGGTCTGGATGAAGTCCGGCATGGTGTGCTGCATTTCAACGTCAACCGGCTTCGGATACGCGGCGGTGTGACAGAACGACTGCATCACCAGGTCGGCCTGGAAGCCCAGACACGCCAGGTCTTTCAGCTCGTCACGGGTCATCGGGCCAGTGGTGTCCTGGGAACCGACGGTAGTCATGTGTGGCTCGCAGTAGGTGCCAGGACGAACGCCTTTGCCTTCTTCCAGGCCGCAGGCCTTGCCAACCATCTTCTGGCCCAGGGTGAAGCCCTTGGTGCCGGCTTCCGGATCTGTTGGCAGACGGAAAATGTCAGTCGCGCCCAGGCCCAGAGCAGCGCGCGCCTTGGCGGTCAGGCCACGGCCGATGATCAGCGGAATCCGGCCGCCGGCCTGAACTTCGTCCAGGATCACGTCGGACTTGAAGTTGAACTCGGAGAGGGTTTCGCCGGCTTCGTTCAGAATCTTGCCTTCGTACGGACGGATCTCGATGACGTCGCCCATGTTCAGATCGTCTACCGGGGCTTCGAATACCAGAGCGCCCGCGTCTTCCATGGTGTTGAAGAAGATCGGGGCAACCTTGTTACCGATACAGACACCGCCGGCACGCTTGTTCGGTACACCCGGGATGTCTTCACCGAAGAACCACAGCACGGAGTTGGTGGCAGATTTACGTGAGGAGCCGGTACCGACAACGTCACCCACGAAGGCGACAGGCAGGCCCTTGGCCTTGATTTCGTCGATCTGGCTCATCGGTCCAGTGACGCCGGGCTCTTCCGGCTTCAGGCCATCGCGTTCCATTTTGTAGGCAGCGCGGGCGTGCAGCGGGATGTCCGGGCGGGACCAGGCATCCGGAGCCGGAGACAGGTCGTCAGTGTTGGTTTCGCCAGTGACCTTGAACACCACCATCTTGGTGCTCTCGGGAACCTTCTTCTTGTTGGTGAACCACTCGGCGTTGGCCCAGGATTCAACCACAGCCTTGGCAACGGCGTTGCCGGCGTCCATCTTTTCCTTGACGTCGTTGAACGCGTCAAACATCAGCAGGGTGCGCTTGAGCTGTTCACCGGCCAGTTCGGCCAGTTCGGAATCATCCAGCAGGTCAACCAGAGTGGCGATGTTGTAGCCACCCTGCATCATACCCAGCAGTTTGACGGCTTTCTCTTTGTCCAGCAGGGGAGAGCTGGCTTCGCCTTTAACAATGGCAGTCAGGAAAGCGGCTTTTACATAAGCGGCTTCGTCGACACCTGGCGGAATGCGGTTTTCCAGAAGATAAACGAGAGTTTCTTCTTCACCGGCAGGAGGATTTTTAAGGAGCTCGACCAGTGCGGCGGTCTGCTCTGCATTCAGAGGCTTTGGGGGAATACCCAGAGCTTCACGTTCTGCAACGTGTTCACGATAGGCTTCTAACACGATATGGACCCTCATCAGTTGGAATGTCCCGCGCGGTCGGCATCATTGCCTGGCGGAAGTTTTATACGGAAAAGGTTTTAAACTGGCGCTGCATTCTATAGGAAACCCCTTACAAAGTTAAGATGGACAGAGCTCGGAGTGCTCTGTTATGTGGTGTATACTCCCCGGCCCGTTGTTCCGACCCGATGTTTGCCATGATTGAAGCCCTGCAAGACATTCATGATTTTTTGCCCTGCCGCACGCCTCAGCGCTGGATTGAGAACGCCCTGGCCAATCAGGACCTGATGCTGATTGATCACGCCCATTGTGAGAAAAAAGCCGCGTCGACTGCGTTAAGTCTGATGTACCGGTACGTGGACAATTCCGATCTGCTGAACAGGATGTCGCGACTGGCGCGGGAAGAGTTGCGTCATTTCGAGCAGGTGCTGGCTATTATGAACAGGCGGGGAGTGGAATACGGTCACCTGAGCCCGGCCCGCTATGCCGCAGGATTAAGGCAGGAAGTGCGGACCGAAGACCCCGGCCGACTGGTGGATGTCCTGATTGTCGGTGCCATTATCGAGGCCCGCTCCTGCGAGCGCTTTGCCGCGCTGGCGCTGCATCTCGATGAGAAGCTGGCCGATTTCTATACCGGCCTTTTAAAGTCTGAAGCCCGCCATTACCAGGACTACCTGACCCTGGCGGAGCAGGCCAATAATGGTCCGGTGGATGATCGGGTCAGTGTGTTTCTGGCCCTGGAGCAAAAACTGATCGAAGAGCCGGACCAGGAGTTCCGATTTCACAGTGGGCCGGTAATGGCCTGATACCGGGTTACAATTGCCGGCACAGTTCCATCCAGGCGTCGATGCCGGCACTGCGGTATTTCTGCTTGTGTAGAATAAAGTAGAACTGCCGGTCGAAACGTCGATACTCCGGGACCTTCAACGGCACCAGGCTGCCTCGCCGAAAGGCATCCGACAGGCAGACCAGTGACAGGCAGCCGATACCCAATCCAGCTTCCACCGCCCGTTTGATCGCTTCAGTGTGCTCCAGCTCCAACAGGATATTCAGATCCGGTAACAGACCGTGCACGCCCCTTTCGAAACTTTGGCGTGTACCGGAACCCTGTTCCCGCATGACCCAGGTGGCGTTACGGAGGTCGTCGTCATCCAGGCTCTTTTTCTTCGCGAGTGGGTGGCCGGGGGAGCAGAATACCACCAGCTCGTCCTCCCGCCAGGGAATCACTTCCAGTTCAGGTGCCTGTAGTTCCCCTTCTATCAATCCGATATCCAGTTCAAAGTCACTGACACGCCTGGCGATGGTGCGGGTATTGGCTACCTCCAGGGAAACCCTGGGATGGGTAGGGGTATTCATGTATTGGGCCATCACCCCGACGGCCAGATAGTTACCAATGGTGAGCGTGGCGCCGACTTTCAGCGCGCCGACTTCCGTATGTTTGCTGAATGCCTGCTCAAGCTCGCCCGCCTGGGCAAGCAATGCTTCCACTTTCGGACGGTAAAGGCGGCCAAGTTCATTCAGCTGAAGACGTTTTCCGACACGGTCGAAGAGTTGGATATCGAACTGGTTTTCCAGTTCTTTCAGCGCACTGCTGGCCGCTGATTGCGACATGGCAAGGGATTCCGCCGCGCGGGTAATATTCTGGAAATGCGCAGCGGCGAGGAAAACTTCCAGCTGCCGGAAACTGTATTTCATAAGTGAGCCACTATAATCGATTATTCCGAATAAGGTTATGAAAATATCCCATTTTGTCGATAGGTTAGCTGCGGGTTAGAATTTATTCAATTCGGATCTTCAACTTATTGCGTTCGAGCAAACAGAACAGGCGAGAGTTAACCATGAGCAACCTGATCAAAGAGAAAGTCACCAGCGTACGCCACTGGAACGACACCCTGTTCAGCTTCACTACCAGCCGTGATCCCGGGTTTCGTTTCAAGAATGGCCATTTCACCATGATTGGTCTGGAAACTGACGGCAAGCCCCTGATGCGGGCCTACAGCATTGCCAGTGCAAACTATGAGGAAGAACTGGAGTTTTTCTCTATCAAGGTACAGGACGGCCCTCTGACCTCGCGCCTGCAGAAAATCCAGGTTGGAGACGAGATTCTGGTCAGCCGTAAGCCGACCGGCACCCTGATCATGGATAACCTGCTGCCGGGTAAGAACCTGTGGCTGATCAGTACCGGTACTGGCCTGGCACCGTTTATGAGCATCATCAAGGATCCGGAAGTCTATGAGGCCTATGACAAGGTGATCGTGACTCACGGCGTGCGTTATGTTTCTGAACTGGCCTATCAGCAGGAGATCGAAGCACTGCCGGAAAACGAGTTCTTCGGCGAAATGGTGGATGGCAAGCTGCTGTACTACCCCACGGTTACCCGGGAAGACTTCCGCAACCAGGGCCGTCTGACCGACGCCATGGAAAGCGGTAAGATCACCCGCGAACTGGGCCTGCCGGATTTCGATCTGGAGAATGACCGCTTCATGATCTGCGGCAGCCCCAGCATGCTCAAGGATACCTGCAGTATCCTCAACAACATGGGCTTCAAGGAAGCCCGTGGCGGTGATATGGGCCACTACGTGATTGAACGGGCGTTTGTGGAGCAGTAACAGCCCGCCTATACTGCTGGCCAGGCCGGCCACACAAAGACCCCGGGGTGAGAGCTTCGGGGTTTTTTGTTGCGCCAGTACCCAAGGAAACCTGAGGTTGCCCGGAAACACATGCTCAATGGTATCTGGCTAAGTTTTTTCATCGCCGCGTTTGTCGCAGCGCTCTGGCAATGGTTGGGAGTCGGGGACTCCGAAGTATTCAGCCGCCTGGTGGCCGCGCTGTTCGATATGGCTGAGCTTAGTGTGGAAATCGTACTGGTGCTGGCCGGCACCATGACGTTATGGCTGGGGTTTCTCTGTATTGCCGAGAAGGCCGGGCTTATTCGGTTGATGGCGAGGGTGCTTGACCCGCTCTTTCGGCGGCTGATGCCAGAAGTGCCCAGCGGTCACCCTGCCATGGGGCTGATCAGTATGAACTTCGCCGCCAATATCCTGGGTCTGGACAACGCCGCCACACCCATTGGCATCAAGGCCATGCATTCCCTGCAGAGTCTGAATCCCAGCAAGGATACCGCCAGCAACGCCCAGATTCTTTTTCTGGTGCTGAACACATCTTCTCTGACCCTGTTGCCGGTGACTATTTTCATGTACCGCGCCCAGCAGGGAGCCGCAGACCCGACGCTGGTATTTCTGCCGATTCTGCTGGCGACGACCGCTTCCAGCCTGGTTGGATTGCTGAGTGTATCGCTGATGCAGCGGCTGAAGCTCGGGCATCCGGTGGTGCTGGCATACCTTGTGGCGGGGGCCGCGGCTTTGGGGCTGTTGCTGACCACACTGGCAGGTATGTCGGCTCAGGTGCTGGCGGCAACCTCTACGCTGGTGGGTAATCTGACGCTGTTCAGTATTGTTATTGGCTTCCTGGTCATCGGTGCTCTGCGCAAAGTGAATGTGTATGACGCCTTTATTGAGGGTGCCAGGGAAGGGCTGGGGTTCACGGTCACCCTGCTACCTTATTTGATCGCCATGCTGGTCGCTGTTGGCGTTCTGCGGGCCAGCGGTGTATTGGATGCAGGACTGGATGGCATTCGTTGGGTGGCAGAAGGACTGGGATGGGACACCCGTTTCATCGATGCCTTGCCAACAGCGTTCATCAAGCCACTGTCCGGCAGCGGTGCCAGGGCGATGATGATCGAAACCATGGACAACTTCGGTGTCGACAGTTTTCCCGCGCTGGCAGCAGCGACCATGCAGGGCAGTACGGAAACGACGTTCTATGTGCTTGCGGTTTATTTCGGGGCAGTGGGCGTCAACAAAATCCGCCACGGTCTTGGCTGTGCTTTGCTGGCGGATTTGGCAGGCATGGTGACCGCCATTGGCGTGTGCTACTGGTTCTTTGGTTAGTTATTAACCCGACCTGTGATAAAACAGCAGCTGAACAGGAAGGACCTGAGGTGGGTGTTTGAAGAAATTCATGGCGATTCTGGGTGTGGGGTTGTTGATGGCGGTGCTTGCCAGTTACGCGTCCCGACCGGTGCCGATTGAGCAGAAGCTTGTTTCTATTCAGGCTCAGGAGGCATTGCCGGGCTTTGACCGTATTGGTAATGAGCCGATTGACGTTCAGGCAGCTGTTCTGGATCTGGGAGAAGACCCCCTGCTATTGCTGAAAGCTCAGGCAGCACTACTCGCGTATCCCGACATGGCCCGCACCATTCTGCCGCTTTATGCCTCCGAGGGGGAATTCCAGGAGGTACTGCGCACCTATGGCGAGCACGCCTTGCCCCCAATTGACTTTTTCCTGCGTGAACCGGTCAGGTCCATTGAATGGATGGACAAGGCTGCCCACCAGTATCAGAAAGCAAAGGATTATATTGCCGAACTCAGGGGCGACCCCGCCGGTCCCCCTGCCAAACCAGAAACGCGTGACGCATTGACGCCTGAGGAGCGGGGCTGGTATGCCGTGAATTTCATTCGCGACGAGGGGCATGATTTCCTGGGGCAGTTTGTAGTGGATCCGAACGGTGAGACCCAATGGGTTCAGACTGAGCGGGTGACTGAGGGTGTAACCCGTTTCTTTACCAGTGGGATCCGGCAGTTGGAGGCAAACTACCGTACCGGGGAGGAGATCTCGGCCGGTGATGTCGGTTGGGCGTCGGTGGATGTGCTGGTATTCGCCAGCGCGGTCAAGGTGGTTCGGGCCGGGCGCAATGTGGCCAGAGCCACACAGGGCGCGAAACTTTCAACCCGGTCGGCTGCACTGGCGGCCCGCATAGCAGGCAGCGGCCGCTTGCTACTCAGTAGCGCCCGGTACGCTAAGTGGCCGGTTATCATCGGCGCAGCGTACCTGGTGGTACGCCACCCCAGCGTCATCAATGATTTTTTCGCGGGGGTGGCGGATGTGCTGGGTGTTTCTCCCCGGGCCATCCAGATCGCTGGCTGGTTGATCATTCTGGTTCCAGCGATGTACATCATCAGCTGGTTATTGTGGCCTGCGATTGTCCTGATTCGGGCGGCTCAGGGACGACATACATACCAGTAATTCTGGAAATCATGTTCCAGTTCATGCACGTCAATATTTCCGAAACCTGCCGCACGGAAGTACTCCAGGGCTTTTTCCCGCCCCCACATGGCCCCCAGGCCCTCTCCATCCTGCGCCAGGGAAACCGTCATGCAATGCATGCAGGAAATGGTGTAGAGCAGTGGGCCGATCGGATGGTCCCGGTCACTGTGGTGATGGCTTGATCCCTTGATGTCCTGGGCGAGATAAACGCCGTCATCAGCCAGCGTTTTCCGGATGCCCCGCAACACAGCGAGAGGGTCCTTCTGGTCGTGCACGGCATCGAACGTGGTGATCAGATCGTATGGGGCGGCTTGGTTCGTGTGCTCAAGGTTACTGACGTCAAATACCTCGAAAGTTGCGTTGTCGTTCCCGAGTGCCCTGGCCTCCTGGCCGGCGTAACTGACGGCATCCTCGGATATGTCGTATCCGGTAAACTGGCTGTGAGGGAACAATCTGGCCAGTTTGTTCAGTGCCCGCCCCCTGCCACAACCGACGTCAAGGACACGAATCCCTTTTTTCAGCCGTCCCACCAGGCCTGGTACGAGCGGCAGAATATGAGATTCGAGGGCTGGAACAACGGACTGGCCGCTATCCTCGGCCATGACATCATGGAAGCGCTCAAAACGCTCGTACGGCACCCCGCCACCGTGGCGAAAGCAGTGAATAATGTCATCCTCCACGGAGCCAAGCAGCGGGATATACTGGGCGAACACGGCTATATTGTCTGTCGGTGACTTCCGGCACAGGCTGGCAGCGTGCTCTGGTGGCAAGTGGTAGGTTTCTCTTTCGGGATAATTCTCAACAATGTTGCCGACGGTCATCGCTCCAAGCCATTCCCTGACGTAACGCTCGTCGAGGCCGGCCTTTTCCGCAATCCGGGCGCTGGTTGCTGCTGGCATATCTGCCATGGCGTCAAACAGACCGGTTCGGTGGCCGACGGAAATCATCAGTGCCAACGCACCTGAGTTGAGTGTATCCACCATGCGGTCGCCGAATGCATCTGCCACCGTTTGATCCGTTTCGGTGACGTTGTAAGTGATGGTCTCTGCGTTGCCTGTCATAGTGCTATCCTCCTTCTTATCGTTAACGGGTTGTTTCCTGTCACAGACAGCATGTGCCAGGAAGCAAATGACAACCAGAGAGCACGTGGTACGGTTTTTTCGATACGAGTTGAGTCTTTCTAAAACAATGGGATACAGTATTTCGGTGCTCCCGTGGGCACTGGCGGTCAGTGTTCCCACAAGGCAAACCATACTCGGGGTATGGTTCACCGGAGGTGGCAGATGGATAAAGGACAGGCTACCCGTGAGCGGTTGTTGGATATCACTGAAACATCCGTACTCCGGAAGGGTTTTGGTGCAACCTCGATTGAAGAGGTGATTGCGGAGGCGGGCATCACCAAAAGCGGCTTCCTGTATCATTTTTCCAACAAGAACGCGTTGGCACGTGCTCTATTGTTGCGCTATATGGCGCGTGACGACTCTCTGCTGGATGATGTGTTTGCCCGCGGCCGGGAATTGGCCGGGGACCCGCTGCAGGGGTTTCTGGTGGGGCTCAAATTGTTGGCGGAAATCATGGAAGACTTGCCCCAGGAGTATCCGGGTTGTCTGGTCGCGACCTACTGCTACCAGGAAAGTCTGTTTGATAAAGATGTTCGGGACCTGAATCGACGTATTGTCCTGAGTTGGCGGGCGCGGTTTCGCACGTTGCTGGACTCGATCTACGAACAATACCATCCGCGGGAAGTTATCGACCCGGATGCGTTGGCGGACATGGTGTCAACAGTCATCGAGGGCGGCCTTGTCCTGGGGCGGGCTACCGGAGAACGCACCATCCTGCCAAACCAGCTGATACTGCTTCGCAGTTATATCAAGCTGTTGTTCGAGCCTGGTACTTCGCAGTAACGGGGCGTTGTTCATCCGGTTGAAGGAACGGTACAAAAATGAAAAAGCCTGTTGGGTGGATGAGGGTGCCGGGCGCTTTCTTGATGGCTCTGGTGGTAGGCATAGTGGCTGGCAGTCTTGTTCAGACCCAGTTTAACCTGCTGGCTCTGCAGAATCTGGGCGTTGAGATCGGCATCGGCACGCGTTTACGAACAAGCCTTGAGGATCTGGTGAACTTTGTTCCGGTCTACGCGGCGGTATTTGGCATCAGTTTCCTGATGTCACAACTGGTGACGAGTCTGTGCATCCGGCTGCTGGATCTGCGCTGGCGGGCGTTTTTCCTGCCATTAGGTGCTGCCATTGGGCTTTGGGTAACATTCAAACTGGTGGATTCCCTGGCCCCAATGCCCACACTGATTGCGGCCACCCGGAGTGCCGGAGGAATGGTGGCCATGCTGGCAACAGCGGCGCTTTCCGGTTGGTTGTTTGCTCACTTCTCTCGACGACGGGTGGGGCTTCCTCGTCATCTTGCCATAGGCACCGCAATCATCACCCTGGGGTGGATGGCTCCGCCGGAATCGGTTCAGGCCGATGCGTCCTTGGGGTACCGGGTGGAAACCCTCGCTATCGAGTTGGAGCACCCATGGTCTCTGGCGTTCCTGCCAGATGGCCGCTTCCTGGTTACCGAGCGGCCAGGGCGATTGCGGGTGCTTTCTGCCGACGGGCAGCAGGTGTCTGCGCCCCTGACGGGTGTGCCGGAGGTATTCGCTTCCGGGCAGGCCGGGTTGTTTGATGTCCTCGTGGCTCCCGACTTTGAGGAGAGCCGCCAGATTTATCTGGCTTACGCCTGCGGCACCCGGCGCGCAAACCACACGTGTTTGGCCCGTGGAAAGCTGGTCTCGGGCGGGCTGGACAATGTCCAGGAAATTTTCCGTAGTCTGCCCGCAAAAGCAGGGGATGCCCACTATGGTGGGCGCATGGTGTGGCTACCCGACGCGACGATCATCCTGACGCTGGGAGACGGTTTTGATTATCGCGAGGAGGCACAGAAGCTGACGAGCCACATTGGCACCATTGTCAGGATAAACCGGGATGGTTCAGCGCCGGAGGATAACCCGTTTACGTCGGAGTCCAATGCGCTTCCGGAAATATACAGTTATGGGCATCGCAATGTTCAGGGCGTGGTATACGACTGGCGGAATAACCGCCTGATTACCCATGAACACGGACCCCGGGGCGGTGATGAGATCAATGTTATCGAAAGCGGCGGCAACTATGGCTGGCCAGTGGCTACCCGGGGGCGGGATTATACCGGCGCGCGGGTGTCGCCGTTCACTGACTATGATGGCATGGCAGCACCAGCGTTGCACTGGACGCCGTCCATTGCGCCGTCAGGTATGACCTTGTATGACGGCGACCTGTTCCCGGAATGGCAGGGCAGTCTGTTGGTGGGCGCTCTTGCCGAAAGACGTGTGCACCGCGTTGTCCTCAGCAACGATGGCGCCGTGGATATGGAAACCCTGTTCGACGAATTAGGCGAACGAATCCGGGATGTGCGCACCGGGCCTGATGGAGCCGTGTTCCTGCTGACTGACAGTCAGGACGGGAGGGTAATACGGGTTACCCCGTGGTAAGGTACGCCGCCACAATCATCGTCTAGACTGTTGTATGTCAGGAATCCATGTCTGATCTTGCACTCTACCAATACGCCCTCATCGCGCTGATCTTTGTCTGGAGTGGCTTTGTCCGCTCCGGGCTGGGATTTGGCGGAGCGGTATTGTCGTTACCTTTCCTGTTGCTGGTGCTCGACGAGCCACTGGTGTTCTTGCCGATCATCTCGGTTCACCTGCTGTTCTTTTCCTCTCTGACTATCTGGATGAACAATCGAAAATCGGGCAGGAAAAAGCGCGGCAGCGATGACGGTGTGGCTGCAGAGGGCACGGTAGACTGGCGTTATCTGTGGAAAATACTGGGGATCATGATTGTACCCAAGCTCATCGGTGTGGTGGGGCTGATTACCATGCCGGCTCATATCCTCAGCGCCATCATCTTTACCATCGTTGGGCTTTATTCGGTGTCCTACATTCTCAACAAGCCCTTCCGCAGTGGCAGCCGGACTGTGGATACGGTCTTCCTGATGGCGGGTGGTTATATCAGCGGCACCTCGCTGATCGGTGCGCCTTTGATTATTGCCGTTGCTGCCCAGCATCTGCCTAAAGAGAAGCTTAGGGACACCCTGTTTGCCCTGTGGTTCATTCTGGTTACGATCAAAATGGCGGCGTTCGTCTACGCCGGTGTGGACTTGCAACTGATTCACCATCTCTGGCTATTACCTGCTGCAGCTGTTGGCCACGTTATCGGCCTGAAGGTCCATAACCGGATGCTGCGCGCCGAGACACCGGTATTTTTCCGGGCCCTGGGGACGGTATTGCTGGTGGTGAGTACCCTGGGTATGGTCAGCGTCCTGCTGTAACCGGGGGTTACATTCACCCTCGCGATGACCTGGACAACGTCGGCTTGCAGCCCTTGCCATGCAGGACATCCGTGTGGGCATGGAGGTACCAGCGTATACCTGCCTTTGCAAACTGGTCATACGGAAAAACGACCGTGGTATAGATGGTGCTGTTCTCCTTCACTGTGTTGTCCTGACTGCGGTAAGTGCAGTAGACACCCAGCGAAGTCCGCGAGTTGACCGGTAACTCGATAAACCCGTCTGGTCGCGTTGCTGGTGGATGACCGTTAACGGATTGAACTGTCAGGCAGGGACCAAAATGCACACGTTTCAGATCTTCAATGTAATCGGTCAGGCAATGTTCGCGTTTCAGGAACACCACATCCTTGGCATTGCCCTCATCGCTTGATGGCAGTGACTGACAACCGGTCAGGGCGATTGCAAAGCACAACATGAGGATGGGGTTCATGGCGTTCTCTTGGCCTGTCATCAGAGAGTTTTGCAATTCCGGATAATTGGAATGACAGCCAGCCTCAGATGAGGTTCATTTGTTCCCCGCCCGGGCGGCGAAACAGATCGGTGCGCAGCGGGGCTGTCTCGTATTGATCCATGCCCAGACTCCGGACTTTTCGGTTGAAACGCTGGCGGATCAACTCGGCGTATGGGCCGGTGCCTGTCATGCGTGTTCCATAACGGGCGTCGTAACTCTTGCCGTCGCGTAAATCACGTATACGGTTCATGACGTGATCCGCACGTTGTGGAAAATGCCTTTGTAGCCAGTCGCGGAACAGTTCATCCAGCTCCAGCGGCAACCTCAGCATGATCCAGCTTGCCCGTTGGGCGCCAGCCCCGAAGGCTGTCTCCAGTATGGCCTCCAGTTCCTGATCGTTAATGAACGGGATGATGGGTGCCGCCAGAATGCCCGTTGGTACACCAGCGGCCGACAGTTCGCGGATGACCCTCAATCGTGTGGCCGGGGCGGCGGTGCGTGGTTCCATGACCCGTTTCAGACCGTTGTCCAGTGTAGTGAGGCTGACCCGAACCGAACAGAGCCCCTGGGCAGCAAGCTCAGACAGTAAATCCAGGTCGCGGAGAATCAGCGCACCCTTAGTGATAATCGACACGGGATGGCGGTATTCAGCCAGAACTTCGAGAATTTCCCGGGTGATCCGCCGCTGTTTTTCAATGGGTTGGTAGGCGTCGGTATTCACCCCCAGGGCAATGGTGGAGACTTTGTAGCCTGGTTTGTCGAGTTCTCTGCGCAGTTGTCGGGCCGCGTTCGGTTTGGCAATCAGCCGGGTCTCAAAGTCCAGGCCCGGGGACAGGTCCCAGTAGGCATGGGTTGGTCTGGCAAAGCAGTAGATGCAGGCGTGCTCGCACCCTCGATAAGGGTTGATTGATTGGTCAAACGGCAGGTCGGGGGACTGGTTGCGGCTGATAATGGTCCGCACCTGATCATCTGTTACCTCAGTGGCCAGCGAGTCGGGGTTCAGTTCGTCGTCCGGGTCCTGGTACCAGCTGCCGTTTGCCTGCCGATCAGTGGCAATGGGCTGGAACCGGTTGTGAGGGTTCAGTGCGGTGCCGCGGGTTTTCATGGTCAACCTCTGATACTGTTTATATGTACAGTATTTTATATGGTACGCCTTGGATTTGAAGGTGTCGACCCCATATCAGAGCCAATTGTGTTAACGTCCTGTCGTTACTCATCCTGGATTCACAGACGCTCAAGGAACGGATACATCATGGTGAACAGTCCTGCCATCACTCAGAATCGCAGTGGTCTGCGGTTTACAGTTCTTGCCCTGCTGGCACTCATGCTGACGGGGTGCGGTATCAACAACATTCCCACCTATGACGAGCAGGTAAAATCCGCCTGGTCCCAGGTTCAGAACCAGTACCAGCGTCGTGCCGACCTGGTCCCCAATCTGGTGGAGACTGTAAAGGGGTTTGCGACCCAGGAACGGGAGACTCTGACGGCGGTCATTGAAGCCCGCTCGCGGGCGACCTCGATCCAGGTGGATGAGAGCATCCTCAATGATCCGAAGAGATTGCAGCAATTTCAGCAGGCACAGGGCGAGTTGAGCAGTGCCCTGAGCAGGCTGATGGCGGTGTCGGAGCGGTATCCGGACCTGAAATCCAGCCAGAATTTCCTGGCATTGCAATCCCAGCTCGAGGGCACGGAAAACCGTATCGCCGTAGCGCGGCGGGATTTCATCCAGGCCGTGGAACGGTACAACACCGAGATCCGCACCTTCCCGGGCAGGCTCTGGCACAGTTTCCTGTACAGCGATATGGAGCTGCGTGCCAACTTTGAAGCCACGACGCCTGATGCAGAGGAAGCGCCGCAGGTGGAATTCTGATGACTATGCGCAGTTACCGGATGCTCGTCTTCGCCACGTTGGCGGTACTGCTGCCTCTCCATGCACTGGCGCAGTCCGGCCCTGATTTTCCCGAGCTGACGGGGCGGGTAGTGGACAACGCTGACATGTTGCCCGACCCGGTGGAATTACGTTTGGGTCGTATGCTGGAAGCCCACGAACAGGCCACCAGCGAGCAGGTTGTGGTGGTTACCCTGCCGAATCTTCAGGGGTATCCAATCGAGGATTACGGCTATCAGCTTGGTCGCCATTGGGGTATCGGTCAGGAGGGCGAGGACAATGGCGCCCTGTTGATCGTGGCGGAAGACGAACGTCGTATCCGTATTGAGGTGGGTTATGGCCTTGAGGGGCGTCTGACGGATGCGACCTCCGCCACCATCATTAACCAGATCATCACGCCTGCCTTCCGTGCCGGCGATTTCCCCACGGGTATTGCCAATGGGGCCGAAGCCATGATTCAGGTACTCGGAGGAGAGCCGCTGGCGGTCCCACAATCCCGTCCGGTGAGCAAGAATGATCGCCCCCATCCCGCGCTGGGTATCCTGTTCTTCATTATTGTGGCCCTGTCGTTCTTTGGTGGCATGGGTGGTCGTCGTGGTCGCGGTGCGCTGTTGGGTGGTCTGATAGCCGGTTCCATGATGGGCGGCCGTGGCGGCGGAGGCTTTGGTGGCGGTGGCTTCAGTGGTGGCGGTGGCGGTTTTGGAGGCGGTGGTGCCTCCGGCGGCTGGTAAAACCACTCCATGATTCAACGAGATAGATATAACCATGACACTATTGAGTGAAAGCGAACAGAAACAGGTAGCTACGGCCATATCCGAGGTGGAGCAGGAGACCGACGCCGAGTTGGTGACGGTTCTGGCAGCCAGTTCCGATGACTATACCTATATCCCGTTGCTGTGGGCGGGCATCCTGGCGTTGTTACTGCCTGGCGTCGTCAGCTATTTCACCGGCTGGTTCGGTGTAAACGGGCTGTTGCTGGCCCAGTGGAGTACGTTCATCGTGTTATGCCTGCTGTTCCGGTTTACGGGGGCAGGCCACTGGCTGGTACCCAAACCAGTGCGATTCTGGCGTGCGTCCAATATGGCCCGGCGTCAGTTTCTGGAGCAGAACCTGCACCACACCGCCGGCGGCACGGGCATGCTGATTTTTGTGTCGGAAGCCGAGCACTATGTTGAAATCCTGGTGGATCAGGGTATCTCTGGCCAGATCGACAATCAGGTATGGGAAGCGATCGTCGCTGACTTCACCAGCAAGGTGCGCCAGGGCCGGACGCTGGATGGCTTTGTTGATTGCATTCAGGCCTGCGGTGCCAAACTCAAGGCGCATATTCCTGCCACCCGTGAAAAGAACGAGTTGCCCAACCACCTGATCATCCTGGAATAATTCCAGGCAGGTGGCGGTCAGCTGAGACTACTGGTCGGATCTGGTCAGCCCCGGGATATCCGGTACCGTGCGGACATGGAGGTCACGCTGTGGAAAGGGTATCTCGATGCCGGCTTCTCGCAATGCCTTGGTGACCGAGGCGTGAATCTCATGTGACAGGGGCATGATATCGAGCAGGTCCTTGACGAAAACACGTACCTCGAAATCAATACTGCTGTCACCAAGCCCCACGCAGAACACTGCCGGCGCGGGATCGTCAACCACGCGCTCGTTGTCATCAGCTACGTCCATCAGAATCTGTTGCACCGTATCCACATCGGACCCGTAAGCCACACCCACACGAAGTATGACCCGTGTAATCGGATCGGAAAGTGTCCAGTTGGTGAGGTCCTGGGTGACAAAGGTCTTGTTGGGGATGATTTGTTCCTTGCGGTCCCAGTCAACCAGCGTCGTCGCACGGATGCGAATACGTGAAACTGTGCCGGTAATGCCGCCAATGGTCACCGTGTCACCGACGCGGATCGGGCGCTCAAAAAGCAGGATAATACCCGAGACGAAATTGGCTACAATCTCCTGCAGCCCGAACCCGAGTCCAACCCCCAAAGCGGCCACCAGCCATTGCAGCTTTGACCACTGAACACCCACCACGCCGAGGCATATAATGACGCCGACGATAACGATCAAATACGTGGCGATGGTGGTGATTGCGTAACCGGATCCCGGTTGCAGGTGCATCCGGCTCAGAACCATTACCTCCAGAGTTCCGGGCAGGTTTTTGACGGCCAGCACCGTGCCTGCCCCGACCAGCAGAGCCAGCATCAGGTCCCCCAGGGTTATTGGCAGCGGATCTCCGCCCTCAAGGTCCGTGGCGATGGTCCACAAGGTAATGTTGTCAAACAGTTGCAGGGCAGGGATGACGTTGGCCCAGAGTACCCAAAGCCCCGAGATGGCCACCACGGCGACCAGAATTTTCAGCAGTGACGTACTCTGCTGGTTAATGTCCTTGAGATCCATTTCCGGCATATCCAGAGCCGGAGGCATTCCTTCACCTGAGGATTCGGCGGACTCCCTTGCTTCTGCCATCTTACGCTCTGCGGCTCTTTGTTCTCGCAGACGTTCCAGTGTTAACCGACGTTCACGGACTGCGAGAGCGCGTAAACCGAGATAAAATAGCAGTGCGTTGAACGCCAGCCAGCAAATGCTTATGAAGAGGTTACGTTCCAGCTCCAGCGCGGTGTAGTGGTACCCCAGTACGGAGGCCACGGCCAGCACCGGGGGCGTGGCAACGGCAAGAAAGTGCAGCACACGCAGAAATCGACCGTCCGGTTTATCCGCACGTACGGCGCTCATGATGCGTTGGGCGAATATCGCCAGGGCCACCGATACCAATATGAACAAGAGCCGTCCCAGACTTTCTTCAAATTCGGAGCCACTGGGCGTTGCTGTCGTGGCGGATAGAATCGTAATGGGGATGAGTATGGCCAGCAGGATTGGAATTTCCCTGCGAATGGCTTTCAGGGAGTGCTTGTTCCAATGAAAATGCCTGTCGCCGAGACCGTCCTTGCGAGCAACTTTGTGAATGAAGTTCAACAGAAGGGTGATAAAGGCGGCAGCGGTGAACCCATTGGAGAGCGCCGAAAAGAATTCATTGCCTTCCATCAATAGCAGTGCGCCTGCCGCCAGCGCAAGTACCCCAGGGAGCGTCAGCAATACACTGTTGAACAGGGCAAGCAGGGTCATGGCAATTCGGTCCCGGCCCACATTGCCGACATGCAAGCCGTTGGCCTTGAGGTTTGCCTTGATTGTCCGACGCTTGAACAGCAGCAGTGCGAATATGACAAATAGCGCGCCCAGACGGAGGGTTCGTTCCTCAAACGATTCTTTGATTGCCAGACTGAATGGATCCAGCGCGATCTCGGAGGCAAGCCAGCTGAACGATTTCAGGAGACCTGATAACGTATCGGGGCCGACCGGTGATGCGTTGGGCAGCCAGAATAATCGTTGTTGCAGCAGTGTCTGGTAATCCAGTACCTGTTCCTGCAGTGCGGTTACGGTGTTGTAGTAATCATTGAGAACATCAATGTGTTGCGTGACCGCCGCATGGAGCTCACGAATCAATCTGGCCCGTTCGCTGCGTAACTGACCACGGGCATCATCTTCAGGATCCACAATTGCTTCATATTCTTCCAGCCTGAGTTGTTCTTCGCGAGCGGTGGATAGTTGGTCTTCAATGCCCTTGATCAGTTCGCTGGCAATGGTCTGTCGCCGAAGACGTTCCAGCCTTTGTTTCAGGAGTCCGGCATAGTCACCTGTCAGATTGAGTCCGGCTGTCTCCAGTCTGAGTTCAAAGCTTTCGTATTCGTCTTTCAGGCGATTGAGGATGGATTCCGCATAGTCAAGGCGCTCGATACTGGATTCGACACCCGTCAGGCGCTGATTCAGGGACGCCCTGAGAGCCTGTATTTGCTGCCGGATGTCCGCATTCATGGATTTCTGAAGCTCAATTTCCGGTGGCTGCTCCGTTTCGGCTTTGATCTCCGGCTGTACAGCCGGCACTGGGGCTTTTGCTTCGGACTCTGTCTCTGTCTCATCCTGGCCGTAGGTTGGCATGGCCAACGAGCAGAGCAGAGCCATGAGGACTGGCCACCGCCGCAACAAAGTTGTATGGGATGATCTGCGATAACCTCTCATGGATGATGGATCCCTGCGCTGGCCATTGATATTTCATTTTTTGCTGGAGTCACGTGAGTTTACCTCATATCGAAGGCACTGCGCCGCTTACCGCAACCAGTTGCGGAGTTTGGTCGCAAGCAGTTCGGCATTGGAGAGGGAGGCCCGTTCCTGTAGCAGTTCCGAGAGCACATCGGGGCGGTCAGTGATGATGTTGTCGACGCCCATGTCTACGAATTTTGACATGGCTGCCCGGCGATTCACTGTCCAGACGTGAAGTTCGTTGTCGTCCCGGTGCGCCCGGGCGACGGCAGCCGGGGTTGCGCGATTACTTCGCAACCCCAGGATGTCGTAATTGTCTTCCCACAACGGACCAACAACAAACTGTGCCAGCAGGGCGGTCTTGAGACCCGGCTCCAATCGCTCGACTTCCCGCAGAGTAGTCCAGTCAGCAGCGGCGATCACGGTGCCATCCACAAAGTTCATGCTCTGTAACAGTTCGACAACAGCCCGGGTCAGGTTAGGTGTGTTGCGATCCGGCTTCAGGTCCACAAACAGGCCCGCTCTTCCTCGCACTGTTTCAACGGCTTGGGAGAGGGTGGCGATCCTCTCACCAGCGAAGTCCGTGTTGAACCAGCTACCGGCATCCCGATTACGGATGTCCTCGAAGGCAACTTCGCTGATGCGTTCTCTCTGGCCGAAAATGCGGCTCATATCGGAATCGTGCCAGAGCACCGGTACTCCGTCTGCGGTTATCTGTACGTCAACCTCAATATAGTCGGCGCCGTCCCTGATCGCCTGCTCGATGGCGCTCAGCGTGTTTTCCGGGGCTTTAAAGGCGCTGCCCCGATGGGCCGTGATGGTCACTTGTTCGCGCTGGTCCAAGGAGTCCACCACAAACCAGGCCTGTCCGAGCGCCAGGATGACCACCAGGGCTTCCGCAATCCATGCTTTGGGGCCAGCATTACCTGGCGGGGTGTAGCTGAGGGAAGGCTCCGGCATGCGCGGGCTTCTGCCCGTTGCCCGGTAATACAGGCTGACGATGAAGGCGCCGTAAGCGGCTGTGCCAAAGAAGGTGACGGCGATACCGATAAGGATGTAGCCGGCAATGAACAGGAAGATGGCCGGAACCAGTATGCCCGTCCGGTCTGGCAGGATGGTCAGTAGTAGGGAGGCGATCTGGTCGAAAGCAAGGGTGACGAGGATTGGTAAAAGTATCACCGCAGTCAATCCGGACGCCAGCACGCCAGTGGCGTGTCCTTTGTGGCCGCGTGTCAGCCGGGTACTTTCCCGCAAGGCTTCCACGGGGCGCTGGCTTCGCAGCATCAGGCAGGGCACGACCAGTATCCATCGCAGGTACAGGGCGCCGTTACAGGTGATCAGCCCGAGCATGGATACGGTGGCGCAGACCGCAAACCACCACAGTTCTAATGGTAACTCCTCACGCAGAAGGTATGGATCATACGAGCTGGTCAGCCAGGCCCATGCCAGTCCGGTCGCCGCCAGAAAGGGCAGTGCAATCAACAGGTGGGTAAACACCTGTATAACAGTCAACTGGATCAGTGCCACGCATCTGCGTGCTGTTCCCCAGAGCGCTCCCATGGCGGTCTGGTAATGCCTGTATGGAGGCGAGGCAGCGATCAGCGTCATCCCCGCCTGCTGTAGCATGATAACCAGTACGGTCAGGTTGAGAGTCACCAGGACCCAGACCACGCCACCGGGAGACGTCAGATACTCGATCATCCCCCCGGTGCTGATGGCGGCCCGGCCAGTCACCGGGCGCAGGGAGGCCAATGCCCAGGTGATAGCAGGGGTGATCGCCGCCATGGCCAGACCGGAAAAAAACAGGTGGAAGGTCAGCAAGGCACGCCGACGAGTATGCAGAATTTTCAGTGTGCTGGTGATCAATGTCTTCATGGCTCACAGACGATCAGGACTCTGAAAGTGTTGTCGGTTAGCGCTGCTCCTCCACCCGGTTTGGTGCGGCCGCATCCTCGAATAGCGCCAGTCGGTCTTCCAGCGACAGGAATGGCGGCTTGTCAGACTCCTGGAAGGTGCCGAATACACGCTTTGGATTGAAAGACCAGGAAGTGCAGCGGGTGAGCATCTCTGTACAAGCCAGCAGCTGTCCGCTTTCACGTAAGAAGTATTTGAGCCCGGTGTAGGTATCGGCCAGCAGGATGTCCCTCCGCGTGCGGTCATTGGTGACCAACAGGCTGCGCCCGATCATTCCGCCGGCCTGGTCACCATACCCGGTCGCATCCAGTATGGTCATGGGAATATCGAGTTGCGCGGTAATTACGTTCCGATCTGCATAGTGGGAAAAATCACTCTGCTCGGGCGGGCGTAGAGCCAATACGCCAAGGTTGCTGTTCAGGGGCAGGGATTCGTGGTCGGATCGAACAAAACCTCCGGATTCATCGGACGTCAGGATGATCAGGGTGTTATCTAGTGTGCCAGCGGTCTCCAGCCGTTCCAGAAAGTTTCCAAGGGACTTCTCCATCACTCTCATGGCGTTGCGACGCGCTTGCTGCGGCTGCACCATGATTGTTTCTGTGGAATTCCCGTTAGTTTCAGCCTCGTCCGTGGCGATTTCCTGCTCGGCTTCCTGGCCGATATTGAAAGGGTGGTGTGTGCCGACATTGAGCAGTGTGACAAACCAGGGGGAGGTTTTCTGATCCAGCTCCTGCAGGCGCGTGGCGACATCGTTGAAGTATATTGGGTCTGGGGGGCCCCAACCGTCGATGTCCTTTGGGTTGCTCAGATGTTCGGCGCCGGTCACATCCATAAAACCCGCCCTGGGCATGAACTTGTCTTTATTCATGTAGGCAATCGGTGCTGCTTGCCAATACGCGGTGTAGTAGCCGTTATCCTTGAGTTTGCTGGGCAGGCAGTCCGGATGAGTACGCTCTTCCGCGACATCCAGCATCTTATTCGAGGGGCGACGGAAGTCCGGATAACGCCCACAGATGATGGCGAAAGTCCCGCGGTCCGTCTGACGTTCCATGCTGAGCGTGTTTCGATAAAGCCTGAATCCCCGATCCTGAAGGGTACCTTCCAGATGCTCCAGCGCGACTGCGGGTTCCAGGCCGTGGTAGCTGCTGATACTGGGTAAATATCCACCAGACAGCCCCTCGATCATGATCAGCAATACATTGGGAGGGTTGTTGTTGGGGCGTGAGGTGATCTGCTGGTGGAAGAAATTGGTTCGGGCTTCCAGGCTTTTATCTGTGTCTACGGCCTCATCGCTGATCGCGGTGCCAACGGGATTGACGATTGCTCCGGGGATCTGGGCAAAGGCACTGGCGACAATGTTGTTGGCGGGTGTTGTCAGGCTCGGGAACGACAGGCCATAAACAAGAACCACGGCAACAGCGGACGTGGTAAGGGCTGTGCAAGCCGCTGGTGGTTGAGGTATCAGCGCCCGGTGGATGCGGTGGAGTGTCCAGGCAAAGCCAATGTAGACGGGCAGGAGGATCAGGTAAACATTGATCAGGCTGCCACTGATAAACGTTGGGTTCATTCCCTTGCCAGCGAAGGCCAGCTGAAACAGCGTGCCATGGGCCATCAGGTGCATGCCTGCGACGTAGGCCGCAACGCCAAGAAGCAGCACAAGAACGGCGCGGCAGGGCCCGCTGGTGATGGTTAGTAACACTGCGAGAATAAAAGCCCCGGCCAGGTCGCCACCAAAGGTGCCGAGCGGGCTTGGCCATACCCCGCTTTGCAGAATATGGCCGGCCCGAACCAGTAGTAACCAGCCAAAGGCCAGCAATACGGTTAACAGAAAACGACGGTCGGTCAGAACGACTGGCAATCTCATCGGGGCTAGTGTCCTGTGTAAAGTACCTAACTACAGTATGCGTCAGCGATCAGGGGGTTCAACTCATGACTCGGCCAGATGGGCGTCTGTGTCTCAGAATTAATCCTGGGGAAAGGGTGTTCGGTGTTTTAATGGCATTCTGGAATAAAAAAGCACGGAGTTGAGGCGTTTAACAATGCGAATGACCGTTGCAGGATTGTTGTTGGGGTTTGCGGTTCTGTTGCTGGTGGCTGAGTTCACGGGGCAGGAGCGCTCACCGCAATGGCATCTCAGCGAAGAAGAGTTCGAGTGGATTGGCCACCAGGTATTCCTGAATGAATGCGCCGGTCGTCGGGAGTGCCTGGTGCACTGGAACGAAGGTGAAGCGTTTCCTTCCCTGGGCATTGGTCATTTCATCTGGTATCCGGAAGGTGTGAACGAACGTTTTGTTGAGAGCTTTCCCGCGCTGCTCGCGTACATGCAGGAACAGTCGGTCGACCTTCCTGAATGGCTCGGGGAGCGTGATACCCCGTGGGCGCCCTGGCCGGACAGGGAAGCTTTCCTGCAAGTCGCAGATAGCCCGCAGGTTGAGGCGTTGCGCCAACTCCTGGCTGGCACAAAGGGTGTCCAGGTGGCCTTCATTTTCGAGCGGGCCCAATCGTCCCTTGCGGCCATTGTCGCCGCGGCACCGGATGAGGAGCGGTCATTGATCCGGGAGCGGCTGGCGGCGTTAACCGCAACGCCGGGCGGTGCCTATGCGTTGATGGACTATGTGAATTTCAAGGGGGAAGGGCTGTCACCCGGCGAGCGGTATCGCGGAGAAGGGTGGGGGCTATTGCAGGTATTACGTGCGATGTCGGGGGCAGCCGAGGGGCCGGTGCTGGCGCAGTTTCGTGAGGCGGCTGCGACCGTGCTGACGCGGCGGGCCAATAATGCCAGCAACCCTATCGAGAAAGAGCGCTGGCTACCTGGCTGGCTCAAGCGGCTCGATACATACCGGGAGCCGCCGGAGTCCTTGCTATGACCGTCTTTCTCAGAGCGGCTGCTTGTCCAGTACAGGTTCTTTTTCAGGCTCGACAGTAAGCCACCAGACATGTTTGTCCCAGTCGCCCAGCACAATGCGACGGGCGGGCTTGCCATTGGCTTCCAGCTGATGCTCCGCAGGGCGGTGGGTGTGGCCATGGATCAGCCGTTGAACGCCATGCTCTTCCATGACTTTGACCACCTCTTCGGGGGTCACGTCCATGATGAACTCTTCCTTGCCCTGGTTTTTCGCCATGCTGATCTCCCGTAACTGACGGGCCATCTGCTGGCGGTCTTCCAGCGGGCGCTGGAGGATCATCTGCTGCCACTGCGGGTTACGCATGTTCTTGCGGAACTTCTGGTACTCCACGTCAGCGGTACACAGGCTGTCACCGTGCATAAGCAGGGTAGGGGTGCCGTAAAGGTCCACCACGGTGGGATCGTCCAGCAATGTGGCTCCGGCGCGAGCGCAAAAGTCCTCACCAATCAGGAAATCACGGTTACCATGCATCAGGAAAATGGCGGTGCCACTGTCGCTGAGGGCTTTCAACGCCTGGGCAACCTGCTCCTGCAGAGGGGTGCGCTCATCGTCCCCGATCCAGGCCTCAAAGAAATCACCCAGGATGTAGAGTTGATCCACACCCCGGGCGCGATTTTCCAGAAACCCAAGAAACGCGTCGGTGATGTCCGGCCTGGACTCTTCCAGGTGAAGGTCGGATATGAACAGCGTGGTCACGCTGCGCCTCCGTCCTCGACTACCTCCGCCTTTTCAATCATCACGTCTTCGGCGGGAACGTCCTGATGTCCGGAGCGCATGGTGGTGCGTACGGCGCGGATGGCATTGACCGTGTCCATGCCCTCAACGACCTTGCCAAACACGCAGTAGCCCCAGCCTTCTGCATTCTTGGCGGTGTGGTCCAGAAAACCGTTGTTTTCGACGTTGATAAAAAACTGGGCCGTCGCGGAGTGCGGGTCCATGGTGCGGGCCATGGCCACGGTACCTTGCATGTTGCTGAGCCCGTTGTCGGCCTCGTTCTGGATCGGTTCACGGGTCTTGCGTGGTGTCATGCCCGGCTCGAATCCGCCGCCCTGTACCATGAAGTTGCTGATAACACGATGAAAAATCAGCCCGTCATAAAAGCCGTCGCGCACATATTGCTCGAAATTCCTGGCGGTTTCCGGGGCTTTTTCGTAGTCCAGTTCCAGTGTGATGTCACCGTGGGAGGTTTTCAGCAGAATCATCAGGGTTTCCTGTTCAGAAGGTTGAAAATAGATACGGAGCTTATTGTACTGAAGAGTTTCAGCGTGTGCATGAGTTAGGGCAGTATTTGTGAGTATAATACGCGGTTTCAGATCCACTCCCTGTTAACTAGAGAACCTATGAGCGCCGAGTCGAAGAAAGCCCATAACTTTATTCAGAGCCTGATCGAAGACGCGATTGCCAAAGGCGAACACACCGGCCAGGTCGTGACGCGGTTCCCGCCAGAGCCGAATGGCTACCTGCACGTTGGGCATGCCAAGTCCATTTGCCTGAACTTTGGTATTGCCGAGACTTTTGGTGGTGAGTGCAACCTGCGTTTTGATGACACCAATCCCGAGAAGGAATCCCAGGAATACATTGATGCCATCAAGCAGGACGTGGAGTGGCTGGGCTACACCTGGGGCGGCGACGTCCGTTACGCCTCCGATTACTTCGATGCCATCTATGACTTCGCCGAAGAACTGATTACCAAGGGCAAGGCCTATGTCTGCGCACTGACTGCGGACCAGATGGCAGAATTCCGTGGTTCCCTGAAGACTCCTGGCAGGGACAGCCCTTATCGGGACCGCCCGATTGACGAAAGTCTCCAGCTGTTCCGTGATATGCGTGATGGTAAATATCAGAACGGTGAGTTGGTGCTGCGGGCCAAGATTGATATGGCCTCACCCAATATCAACCTGAGGGATCCGATTCTGTACCGTATCCGCTACGCGGACCATCACCAGACCGGTGACAAGTGGTGTATCTATCCGATGTACGACTTCACCCACCCGATTTCCGATGCCATGGAGGGTATTACTCACTCCCTGTGCACGCTGGAATTCGAGGATCATCGGCCACTGTACGACTGGGTGCTGGAGAATATTACCGCCCCCTGCCAGCCACGGCAGATTGAATTCGCCCGGCTTAACCTGAATTACACCATCACCTCCAAGCGCAAGCTCAAGCGTTTGGTGGATGAAGGTTTCGTAGACGGCTGGAACGACCCGCGCATGCCCACCATTTCCGGTATGCGCCGCCGCGGCTACACGCCGGAATCCATCCGCACCTTCTGCGACATGATCGGTGTCAACAAGGCCGGCGGTACCGTGGATGTGGGCATGCTGGAGCATGCCATTCGTGAGGATCTCAACACCCGTGCGCCCCGCGCCATGTGCGTGATGCGCCCGCTCAAGGTCACCTTGACAAATTATCCGGCAGACAAGACGGAAACCCTGGTGTTGCCGGTTCACCCGCAGAACCCGGACATGGGGGAGCGGGAAGTGACCTGGAGTCAGACGCTGTACATCGACCGTGAAGATTTCGTCGAGGAGCCGCCCCGAAAATGGAAGCGTCTGGCGCCGGATCAGGCGGTTCGTCTGCGTGGTGGATATGTCATGACCTGTCGCGAGGTTATCCGGGACGACAGTGGTGAGATTGTCGAACTCAAGTGCGAATACGATCCGAATACACTGGGCGTGAATCCGGAAGGCTACAAGCCGAACGGGGTTGTTCACTGGGTGTCTGCCACGGACAGCGTCGAGGTCGACATCAACCAGTACGACCGGCTGTTCAACCACGAGTCTCCGGATAGTGACAAGGACAGTGATTTCGTCGACCACATCAACCCGGAGTCCCTGGTGCGCCTTAGCGGTGCCCGAGCCGAGAAGGGCTTGGTGGCGCCCCGTACGGATCTGCCGTACCAGTTTGAGCGTGAAGGCTATTTCTTCTGTGACCAGGAACTAACTGAAAGCGCTGGTCGTCCTGTGTTCAATCGCACCGTCACGCTTCGTGATTCCTGGGGTAAGGGGGCCAAGTGATTCGTATACACAACACGCTCACGCAGCAAAAGGAAGAGTTCAAACCCATCGAGCCGGGCAAGGTGCGCATGTATGTGTGCGGCATGACCGTGTACGACTACTGCCACCTGGGCCACGCCCGGGTGCTGGTGGCTTTTGATGTGATCACCCGTTACCTGCGCCATCGTGGTTATGACGTGCACTATGTGCGCAATATTACCGATATTGATGACAAGATCCTGCGCCGGGCGGACGAGAACGGCGAGGTTTACACCGACCTGACCGAGCGCATGATTGCGGCCATGCACGAAGATGAGGCCCGCCTGGGCGTGCTCTCGCCGACGGAAGAGCCCCGAGCCACCGCTTACATCGATGAAATCATCGCCATGATCCACAAGCTCGTCGCCAGCGGCCACGCCTATGCAGCGGATAATGGCGATGTTTACTTCGCTGTCGAGTCGTACGAAGACTATGGCAAGCTCAGCAAGAAAAAACTGGAAGATCTGGTGGCCGGTGCCCGGGTGGATGTGCAGGAAGCCAAGCGCAGTCCGGCGGATTTCGCTTTGTGGAAAGCCGCGAAGACGGGTGAGGTGAGCTGGGAATCCCCCTGGGGTAATGGTCGCCCGGGTTGGCACATTGAATGTTCAGCGATGTCCAACTGCTGCCTGGGTGAAACCTTTGATATCCATGGTGGCGGGCCGGACCTGCTGTTCCCACACCACGAGAACGAGATTGCCCAGTCCGAATGCGCCAATGGCCAGACTTTCGTGAACACCTGGATGCACGCCGGTGCCATCCGGGTGAACAAGGAGAAGATGTCCAAGTCCCTGGGTAATTTCTTTACCATTCGGGAGATACTGGAGAAATACCCGCCGGAGATCGTGCGGTACTTCCTGGTTTCCAGCCATTACCGCAGCCAGGTGGATTATTCGGAAGAGAGTCTGGCGGAGGCCGGCCGTACCCTGACCAAGCTGTACCACTCATTGCGTGGGATTATTCCCGCCAAGGATGTGGCGGCAACCGAATATGACAAGCGCTTTGAAGAGGTTATGGATGATGATTTCAACACCGCGGGAGCCATAGCCGTGCTCCATGCCGTGGCTAATGAAATCAATCAGCACCGTCGTGAGGGTAAGGAAGAGGAGGCCAGGCAGGCGGCGGCTGTGCTGGTCCGTCTCGGTGGTGTGCTGGGACTCTTGCAGCAGGACCCGGAAGCCTTCTTCCAGGCGGACGCCGGTGGAGAGCTGACCGCCGAGGACATTGAGGCCATGATTCAGGCCCGGGCGGAAGCACGCAAGGCGAAAAACTTCGCCGAAGGTGATCGCATCCGCGACGAACTGGCGGAGAAAGGCATCATTCTTGACGATTCTCGTGAAGGAACGACCTGGCGCCGGGGCTGACCTTGTACGGATTTTCACGTACAATCCGGCGCTCACTTTGGAACAACTCCCCGTGTCAGAGGGAGTCGGGAAATTAACCCACTGAGGCAGACAACGATGACAGAACGCGTACAAGTCGGCGGCATTCAGGTCGCGAAGAATCTGTATGATTTCGTGAACAACGAAGCGATTCCGGGCACCGGAGTTGATGCAGACAAATTCTGGGCTGAATTCGACAAGATCGTGAACGAGCTGGCGCCGCGTAACCGCGAACTGCTGGCCAAGCGCGATGCCATTCAGGAAAAGATGGACAGCTGGAACCGTGACCACAAGGGTCAGAAGCTGGACATGGCCGAGTACAAATCCTTCCTGAAAGAGATTGGCTACCTGGTTGACGAGCCGGGCGAGTTCAAGATCTCCACATCCAATGTGGATCCGGAAGTGGCCACCATGGCTGGCCCGCAGCTGGTGGTTCCGATCATGAACGCCCGTTTTGCTCTGAACGCAGCCAACGCCCGCTGGGGTAGTCTGTACGATGCGCTGTACGGCACCGACGCGATCGCCGAAGAAGGTGGTGCGGACAAAGGCCGTGGCTACAACCCGGTTCGCGGTGCCAAGGTTATCGAGTTTGCCCGCAACCTGCTGGACAGCTCCGCTCCTCTGGCCTCCGGCAGCCACAAGGATGCTGCCAAGTATCTGGTTGAAGGTGGCAAGCTGGTGGTCAAGCTGCAGAACGGTGAAACCACTGGTCTGAAGGACGAAGCCGGCTTTGTTGGTTACACTGGTGCGGCTGATGCGCCCACGGGTGTGCTGCTGGTCAAGAACGGCATGCACTTCGAAATCCAGATTGACGCCAGCCACCCGATCGGTAAAGACGACGGCGCCAACGTGAAAGACGTGCTGATGGAGTCAGCCCTGACCACCATCATGGACTGTGAAGATTCTGTTGCAGCCGTGGATGCGGACGACAAGGCGCTGGCCTACCGCAACTGGCTCGGCCTGATGAAGGGTGATCTGCAGGAAACCTTCGAAAAGGGTGGCGAGCAGCTGACCCGTAAGATGAACGCTGACCGTGGCTACACTGCACCAGATGGCGGCGAGCTGAACCTGAAAGGTCGCAGCCTGATGTTCATCCGTAACGTAGGTCACCTGATGACCAACCCGGCGGTCCTGCTGAAAGATGGCAACGAGATTCCGGAAGGTCTGATGGATGGCCTGATCACGTCGCTGATCGCCATTCACGATCTGAAGGGCAACGGCAAGTTCCAGAACAGCACCACCGGCTCCATGTACATCGTGAAGCCGAAGATGCACGGTCCGGAAGAAGTGGCGTTCACCAACGAATTCTTCGGTCGTGTTGAAGACGCGCTCGGTCTGCCGCGCTTCACCCTGAAAGTCGGCATCATGGACGAAGAGCGTCGTACCACCGTGAACCTCAAGGCCTGCATCCACGCAGCCAAAGAGCGTGCGGTATTCATCAACACCGGCTTCCTGGATCGTACCGGTGACGAAATTCATACCTCCATGGAGCTGGGTCCGTTCATCCGTAAGGGGCCAATGAAGCAGGCCACCTGGATCAACGCCTACGAGCAGTGGAACGTGGACATTGGTCTGGAGACCGGTTTCCGTGGTGTGGCGCAGATCGGTAAAGGTATGTGGGCGATGCCAGACCTGATGGCCGGCATGCTGGAAGCCAAGATCGGTCACCCGAAAGCTGGCGCCAATACTGCCTGGGTACCGTCTCCGACTGCTGCCACCCTGCACGCGACTCACTACCATCAGGTATCCGTCGCCGATATCCAGAAAGAGCTGGAGAGCCGCACCCGCGCCAACCTGGACGACATCCTGACCGTGCCGGTCATGGACGATCCGAAGTCCCTGTCTGCGGAAGACATTCAGCAGGAGCTGGACAACAACGCCCAGGGTATTCTCGGTTACGTTGTGCGCTGGATCGACCACGGTGTTGGTTGCTCCAAGGTGCCGGACATCAATGATGTTGGCCTGATGGAAGACCGCGCCACCCTGCGGATTGCATCCCAGCTGCTGGCTAACTGGCTGCACCACGGCATCTGTTCGGAAGAGCAGGTTATGGAAACCATGAAGCGCATGGCCGCTGTGGTCGACAAGCAGAACGCCGCTGATCCGGCGTACCGTCCGATGGCGGGGAACTTCGATGACAGCATCGCCTTCCAGGCAGCGCTGGATCTGGTTCTGAAGGGCCGCGAGCAGCCGAATGGCTATACCGAGCCACTTCTGCACGCATACCGCCTGAAGGCAAAGGCCAAGTACGGCCAGTAAGCTTCAGGAATGAAAAAAGCCCCGCTTTAGAGTGGGGCTTTTTTTGTGTGGGCACCTTCAAGGAGGTGTCGGATTACGGCTACGCCTAATCCGACCTACGGGAGGGGCAATCCAGAGTCAGTGCATGTAGGTCGAATTAGTAATTGTAGGTCGGATTAGGCGAAGCCGTAATCCGACAGTGTTTCAGTCTTTGTGCAGCACATTCGCCGCATACAGGGTATTCTCCAACAGCGTCGCAATCGTCATCGGCCCCACACCGCCAGGCACTGGGGTGATATAGGCTGCTCGTTCCGCGGCGGCCTCAAAGTCCACGTCACCTCGTAATCTGCCATCCTCCATGCGGTTGATGCCCACATCGATCACCGTGGCTCCGGGCTTCACCCATTCGCCCTTAATCAGGCCGGGTTTGCCTACAGCGGCAATCAGGATGTCGGCTTCGCTCACGAACTTTTCCAGGTTCGGAGTGAAGCGGTGGCAGACAGTGATTGTGGCACCTTTGAGCAGCAGTTCCATGCTCATGGGGCGGCCTACAATGTTGGATGCGCCGACAATGACTGCGTGCTGACCCTTGTAGGGGGTTTCAATGCTGTCCAGCAGGGTGATGACACCTGCGGGTGTGCACGGGCGAAGAGCCGGCTTACGCTGCATCAGGCGACCGATGTTGTAGGGGTGGAAGCCGTCCACGTCCTTGTCGGGGCGAATCTTTACCAGGATCGGGTCGGCGTCAAGATGGTCTGGCAGTGGCAGCTGCACGAGAATGCCGTCAACGGTCGGGTTCTCGTTGAGTTCTTCTACCAGTGCCTCCAGGGATTCCTGGGAGGTATCTTCCGGAAGGTCATAGGATAGGGACAGGATGCCCGCCTCGTCGCATGCCTTACGTTTGTTGCCTACGTATACCTGCGAGGCGGCATCGTTGCCGACCAGTACCACGGCGAGCCCCGGGGCTCTCAGTCCTTGCTGTCGGCGGGCTTCCACGCCGGCGGCAACCTGCTGGCGAACCTTGGCGGCAATCTCTTTTCCATTGATCAGTTTGGCGCTCATGTCTTTGTCTTGTCGGTTGGGCATAAATGAAGGCTGCGCATTGTCTCATGCTTCCGTCGGAACTCCAATTGGAGGTATGCTTGGAGAGCAGGGCAGGGGAACTTATTCTGCTGTCGTTGGTCACTTAATCCGTTGCCGCTTAAATCAATTTTCAATTCTGTGTTGACGGCAGGGTGCGGCGCCGGTAATATGCGCGCCAACTTTGCTGAGGCACTTGTTGTTCAGTTCAGACGGGGTATAGCGCAGTCTGGTAGCGCGCCTGCTTTGGGAGCAGGATGTCGGGAGTTCGAATCTCTCTACCCCGACCACTTTTCTGGATATTCAGGTGGGCGAACGGTCAAGCGCCCGTAGCTCAGCTGGATAGAGCATCCGCCTTCTAAGCGGATGGTCGCAGGTTCGAGTCCTGCCGGGCGCGCCATAAAGTCGTGAGCTTGGTCAGCACCGGAGTCGCCGAACCAGCAAAGTTTAAGTTTAAGTTTAAGCGAACAGATGTGAGTGCCGAAAGGCATGTCCCGATGTGGTGGACGTAGCTCAGTTGGTAGAGCTCAGGATTGTGACTCCTGCGGTCGAGGGTTCGAACCCCTTCGTCCACCCCACTTTTCTTTCAGGCTTGATTTCCGCGTTTGTTGAGTTTCATGATGGCAGTTAGTCATTGGTAATTCTTCATTCTGTTGTGCGAGAGTGGCGGAACTGGTAGACGCGCTGGATTTAGGTTCCAGTGGGGCAACCCGTGAGAGTTCGAGTCTCTCCTCTCGCACCACCCCCTTTCTTTTTTCGTTTTTGCCCCCACTTCCTGAATAGCAAAGCCCCGATGTCGTCGCAATCACTGAAAGTGGCTGTGACAGGTGATTCTCTCGGTGGGGCAAACCGTGATAAACTACCGGCTTTTAATTTTCGGTCCTTCTGAGGGAAGCCTCTCTGGGACGGACTTTTAGGTTTAATTTCATTCACATACTGAACCTGTAATTTGAGGATCTTCCATGCAAGTGTCTGTTGAAACGACCTCCAACATCGAGCGTCGCATGACGATTGGTGTGCCCGCCCAGGAAATTGACCAGGCGGTCCAGAAACGCCTGCAGGAAACTGCCCGCACTGTACGCCTGAACGGTTTCCGCCCGGGTAAGGTGCCCATGAGCGTGGTTAAGCGTCGTTTCGGTGCCAGTGTTCGCCAGGAAGTCGTTGGCGAGGTTATGCGTGATACCTACATCAAGGCGCTGCAGGAGCAGGACATCAATCCGGCGGGCTGGCCGAAGCTCGAGCCGACCGTGATGGAAGAGGGCAAGGATCTGGAATTCGTTGCCACATTTGAAGTTTTGCCGGAAATCGAACTGGGTGACCTGAGCAAAATCTCCGTCGAGAAGCTGACCTCCGAGATTACCGACAAGGACATCGACAGCATGATCGATAACCTGCGTCGTCAGCAGGCCACCATGAAGGAAGTCAAGCGCAAGTCCAAGAACAAGGACATTGTAACCATCGACTTCAAGGGCTTTATTGATAGCGAGGAATTTGAAGGCGGCGCTGCTGAAGGGCATCGTCTGACCCTCGGCTCCGGCCAGATGATCCCGGGCTTCGAGAAGGGCATTGTCGGCGGCAAGGCCGGTGAAGACCTGGAAATCGAAGTAACCTTCCCTGAGGATTATCAGAATGAAGACCTGGCGGGTAAGCCGGCCAAGTTTGAAATCAAGATTCACAAGGTTGAAGAGCCGCAGCTGCCTGAGCTGAATGAAGAGTTCTTCAAGAAGTTCGGCATTGAGGCGGAAGACGAAGCCACTTTCCGCGAGGAAGTGAAGAAGAATATGGAGCGTGAGCTCAAGCAGGCGGTTTCTAACAAGGTCAAGAACGACGTGGTTGACGGCCTTCTGGAAACCACCGAGCTTGATATCCCGACTGCCCTGGTTGATCAGGAAATCGATCGCCTGCGTCAGGATGCGGTTCAGCGTTTCGGCGGCCAGGTTGATTTCCAGCAGCTGCCCAAGGAAATCTTTGAAGAGCAGGCCAAGCGCCGCGTAAAGACAGGCCTGCTGTTCCAGGAAGTGGTCAAGAAGAACGACCTGAAGGCCGATCCGGCCAAGGTTGACGAAAAGATCCAGGAAATCGCGTCAACGTATGAACAGCCTGAAGAAGTGGTTGCTCATTTCAATAGCAGCCCCGAGCAGAAGTCCCAGATTGAATCTTCCGTGCTGGAAGATCAGGTGGTTGACCATGTGCTTGAACAGGCTAAGGTCAAAGAGAAGAAGGTCAAATACGAAGAGGCCGTTCAGGCCGGTCAGCCTCAGCAGGGCTGATTGCTTCGGGACCTTGAATTGAGGTCCTGTTGGCCGAAATAGGAAAACAGCCGGCATGTCCGGCTGTTTTCATCTTGGCCCGGTGCTGGCAAAGTATGTAGGGTGTAGAAGACTGATAACGTAGTGGCTTGAAGCCACGCCCCATTGTCCAGAAGGAGTTCAGGCACATCATGATGCAAAAACCTGTTGATGGTCCCGCAATGGTAACCAGTTCCGGCCTGGTTCCGATCGTTATTGAGCAAACCGCTCGTGGTGAGCGTTCCTTTGATATCTACTCCCGGTTGCTCAAGGAACGGGTGATCTTCATGGTGGGTCAGGTTGAAGACCACATGGCGAACCTGATTGTCGCTCAGATGCTGTTCCTGGAATCCGAAAACCCGGACAAGGATATCCATCTATATATCAACAGCCCGGGTGGGTCCGTGACTGCGGGTATGTCCATCTATGACACCATGCAGTTTATCAAGCCGGATGTCGCCACGCTGTGTGTGGGGCAAGCCGCGAGCATGGGAGCGTTCCTGCTGGCCGGTGGTGCCGAAGGCAAACGCGCGTGTCTGCCGAATTCCCGCGTGATGATTCACCAGCCGTTGGGCGGTTATCAGGGCCAGGCAACCGATATCGAGATCCATACTCGTGAGATCCTGAAGATTCGTCACACCCTGAATTCGATCCTTGCGCACCACACCGGCCAGGAACTCGATACCATTGCCAAGGACACGGATCGCGACAACTTTATGGATCCTCAACAGGCGAAAGACTATGGCCTGATTGATTCTATACTTGATAAGCGCGTACCGAATAAATAATACTGAAGGTAATCGCATCATCCTTGGCCGGCGTATTAGCCAGTAACGCCGGCAAACCAAGATCAGAGGTATTTCAATGGCAGATGAAAGAAACGGCAGGGGCGACGATAACGGCAAGTTGCTCTACTGCTCGTTTTGTGGAAAGAGCCAGCATGAAGTCCGTAAGCTCATTGCAGGGCCCTCGGTGTTCATCTGCGACGAGTGCGTTGACCTGTGCAATGACATTATCCGCGAAGAGATTCAGGAAAATACGCAGGAAGAGGCCAGTGATCGTCTCCCGACACCTGCTGAAATCCGCGACACTCTGAACGAGTATGTTATTGGTCAGGATCGCGCCAAGGTTGTGCTTTCGGTAGCGGTCTACAACCACTACAAGCGCTTGCGTTACGGCGAGGGCAAGGCAGAGGTAGAGCTGGGCAAGAGTAATATCCTGCTGATTGGTCCTACCGGTAGCGGTAAGACCCTGCTTGCCGAGACCCTGGCACGCATGCTCAATGTGCCATTCACCATTGCGGATGCGACCACGCTGACAGAGGCGGGTTACGTCGGTGAAGACGTTGAGAACATCATCCAGAAACTGCTTCAGAAGTGCGATTATGATGTGGACAAGGCCCAGCGCGGCATTGTTTACATCGATGAGATCGATAAGATCTCCCGCAAGTCTGATAACCCGTCCATTACCCGGGATGTATCTGGTGAGGGCGTGCAGCAGGCGTTGCTGAAACTGATCGAGGGTACGGTTGCCTCAGTGCCGCCACAGGGTGGCCGGAAGCATCCCCAGCAGGAGTTCCTGCAGGTAGACACCGGTAACATGCTGTTTATCTGTGGTGGTGCGTTTGCTGGTCTGGACAAGGTGATTCAGGAACGTTCCGAGCGCAGCAGCATCGGCTTCTCTGCAACGGTCAAGAGCCCGGACGACACCAAGAACACCGGCGACATTATCAAGGATGTCGAAACGGAAGACCTGGTGAAGTACGGCCTGATTCCGGAATTTGTCGGTCGTCTGCCAGTGGTGGCAACGCTGACTGAGCTGGATGAAGAGGCGCTGGTTCAGATCCTGACAGAGCCGAAGAATGCGCTGACCAAGCAGTACCAGAAGCTGTTCGATATGGAAGGTGTGGAGCTGGATTTCCGTGAGGATGCGCTGAGGGCGGTTGCTCGTAAGGCCATGGAACGGAAAACCGGTGCCCGCGGGCTGCGCTCCATCATGGAGGCAACCCTGCTGGATACCATGTACCAGATTCCGTCCGAGCACGATGTCACCAAGGTTGTCATTGACGAGAGTGTTATCAGCGGTGATTCCGAGCCGTTCAAGATATACGCTGGTAATGACCACGCCAAAGCAGTTCCCGAGGACTGAACCAGTCCCGGAGTTCCGTAAGTAATAAAAAGGGGCGGCGACGCCCCTTTTTATTCGTCTGTAACTCGTCTTTCCCGCCCTGTTTCGTTTCGTAAAAAGATTGCAATTTTCGCCGACGCCCCAATGATGGGTGGTATGCTGAAAGAAACATCGTCAGAGGATTCCTTATGACCCGGATACCCGAAGAATCTGTGCACGAATACCCGCTGCTCCCTCTCCGTGATGTGGTGGTGTTTCCGCACATGGTCGTTCCACTGTTTGTGGGGCGCGAAAAATCCATCCAGGCGCTGGAAGCCGCAATGGAGGGCAGTAAGGAGATTCTGCTGGTCGCACAGCGGGATGCCTCTACTGACGAGCCCGGTCCGGACGACGTGTTCGATATGGGCACATTGGCGACCGTATTGCAGATGCTGCGCCTTCCGGACGGAACCGTGAAAGTCCTGGTTGAAGGTAATGCCCGCGCCACGCTCAGCGGTATTGTCGAGGGTGATTACCTGTCTGGCAAAGCGGTGATGATGGACGAGGATACGCTGCCGGGTCGTGAAGAGGACGTTCTGGTCAAAACCCTGATGGATGAGTTTGAAAAGTACGTCAAACTGTCCAAGAAAGTACCTTCCGAGGTCTCCAACGCGCTGACGGGGATTACCGATGTCGAACGCCTGGCGGACGCCATGGCGGCACACCTGGAAATGCGCATCCCGGAGAAGCAGGAGTTGCTGGAGGCATTGGATGTCCGCAAGCGTGTTGACCTGCTGCTGGGGAAACTGGACGGTGAGATCGACCTGATTGAAGTCGAGAAGCGCATTCGCGGGCGCGTGAAGAAGCAGATGGAGCGCAGCCAGCGTGAGTACTATCTGAACGAGCAAATGAAGGCTATCCAGAAAGAAATGGGTAACCTGGGTGAAGGCAATAACGACTTCGAAGAGCTCGAACAGAAGCTGGAAGAAGCCGGTCTGCCGGAAGAGGCCTTCAAGAAGACCGAGGCCGAGCTGAACAAGCTGAAAATGATGTCACCGATGTCTGCCGAGGCAACGGTGGTACGTGGCTACATCGATTGGATGTTGGCGGTGCCCTGGAAGAAGCGCAGCCGCGTGCGTCACGACATCGAGAAGGCCCGTGAGATCCTCGATAAGGACCATTACGGCCTGGATGAGGTCAAGAAGCGCATCCTCGAATACCTGGCGGTACAGAGCCGGGTGAAGAAAGTGAAAGGGCCGGTGTTGTGCCTTGTGGGGCCTCCTGGTGTGGGTAAGACCTCTCTGGGGCAGTCCATTGCCCGTGCGACTAACCGAAAGTACACTCGCATGGCCCTCGGTGGTGTGCGTGATGAGGCGGAAATCCGCGGTCACCGCAAGACCTATATTGGCGCGCTTCCGGGTAAACTGCTCCAGAAGTTATCCAAGGTCGGAGTGAAAAACCCGCTGTTCCTGTTTGATGAGATCGACAAGATGGGCATGGACCATCGCGGCGATCCTGCGTCGGCATTGCTGGAAGTGCTGGACCCGGAACAGAACCACACCTTCAACGACCACTATCTGGAAGTAGACTACGATCTGTCAGATGTGATGTTCGTGTGTACCTCCAACTCCATGGACATCCCGTCGGCATTGCTGGATCGCATGGAGATTATCCGTATTCCGGGGTACACCGAGGACGAAAAGGTGAATATTGCCTTGCGCTACCTGCTACCCAAGCAGGTCAAGGCCAACGGCCTGCGCAAGGACGAGCTGACTATCCCTGAAGACACGCTGCGGGACCTGATCCGTTATTACACCCGTGAAGCCGGTGTACGGGGTCTGGAACGCGAGATCGCCAAGATCTGCCGCAAAGTGGTACGTCAACACGTAGAAAGCGGCGAAAAGGCCTCTGTGACGCTTACCCCAGAGATGCTGGAGGACTATTCCGGCGTCAAGCGGTTCAAGTACGGGCTGGCCGAGGAAACCAATCAGGTTGGCCAGGTGACCGGTCTGGCCTGGACTCAGGTCGGTGGTGAGCTGTTGACCATCGAGTGTGCCCTGACCAAGGGTAAAGGACGTGTCGTGAAAACCGGTTCCCTGGGTGATGTCATGCAGGAGTCTATTCAGACTGCCCTTACGGTGGTCAGAAGCCGGGCGCCGGGACTTGGAATCGCCGAGGATTTTCATGAGAAACACGATCTCCACGTGCACGTTCCCGAGGGTGCAACCCCAAAAGATGGTCCAAGTGCCGGTATTGGCATGTGCACCGCACTGGTTTCTTCATTGACTCAAATTCCGGTGCGGGCGGATGTCGCCATGACCGGTGAGATCACGCTGCGCGGTCGTGTTTTGCCGATCGGCGGGCTCAAGGAAAAGCTGCTTGCGGCCCATCGCGGAGGCATCAAGACCGTTATAATCCCCGATGAAAATGTCCGTGATCTCAAGGAGATACCAGATAATATCAAGGAATCCCTTGAGATCATTCCGGCGAAGTGGATTGATGAGGTCCTGGACGTTGCGCTGGCGTATGCGCCGGAGCCAAGGGCTGTGGATTCGTCCTCCGAAGCGGGTTCCGGGAAGCGCCGGGATGATGATCCCGATGCCGCTGAGCGCATAAATACACATTAAAGACTTGATGAGTTGTTGACATGCCGGAGAGCCCATTGGTATAACTGTTTCGCCGTGAAGCAGCCAATACCAAGGGCTCCCGCGCAGTAAGTGCCTATTCCGAACACCGGTTAAAAACCGCAAGGAATAAGAAAACTGAAGAATGGAATTCTCTGACCGCTTATGCGATAGTCGAGAACGTCCGAGAAAAAACAAACCAACCTATAACATCTTCAACCTGAAATCGAAGGGGTTTAGTGTGAACAAGTCCGAACTAATCGATGCAATTGCAGAGTCCGCAGATATCTCCAAAGCCGCCGCTGGCCGTGCTCTGGACGCAATGACCAACTCCATTACCGGTGCCCTGAAAAAAGGCGATCAGGTTACTCTGATCGGTTTTGGTACTTTCTCCGTGAAAGAGCGTGCTGCCCGCACTGGTCGTAACCCGCAGACTGGTGCCGAGATCAAGATTCCGGCCTCCAAAGTGCCTGGGTTCAAGGCAGGTAAGGCCCTGAAAGACTCCGTTAAGTAAACGGTTCTTTCTCTGGCAGCACCGGTCATACGGTTGCTGTCGGAGCGGTTGGCCCGGGGTCAACTCCGATGCCAGCCCGCTCCAGATGAATTCAAGGCGCATTCCGGACAGGATGCGCCTTTTTACGTTAGGCCTCTTAAACTTCACTATCTCACGACAAGAATCATCTCGACTTTGATCAGGGATCCGGGAGAAACATGCTTCAAGATATTCGGGAAAATGCCCAGGGCACCATTGCCAAAATCATCATCGGTCTATTGATCGTTTCACTCTCCATCTGGGGGATGGATGCAATCGTTGGTGGATTTTCCGGCGAGCCTGAAGTGGCTACCGTTAACGGGGAAGACATCACAGAGCGGGAGTTCCTGCGGGTGGTGCAGATGGAAAGTCAGCGCCGCTTGTCTGAAATGGATACCCCGGATCCCTCTCTGCTTAATGAAGATCTGATTCGCCGGGAGGTGCTCGAAGCCCTGATCCGGGAGCAGGTTCTGATTCAGGACGCCAACGCCCAGGGGCTGGAGTTGTCAGACGCGGATATCGACTCACTTATTACCCAGATGCCGCAGTTCCAGGTTGACGGCACCTTTAATCGTGACCGGTTCGTCGCGACTGTCCGCAACATGGGCATGGGTGTCGGTGAATTCCGTGAGGCCATGCGCAAACAGTACGTCGTGAACCAGATCCGCGCAGGCATTGCCCAGAGTGCCGTGGTGACCGAGGAAAATGTGGCTCAATTGCTACGCATCCAGAACCAGAGTCGTGATTTCCGTGTGCTGATGCTGTCTGCCGATGAGGTTCGCGAAGGCGTTGATGTGAGCGATGCCGAGATCGAAGCCTACTATCAGGAAAATATCGAGGATTATCGCCTTCCTGAGCGTGTGGACGCAGAGTACATTGCGCTTTCCCTTGAGGCACTGGCGGAAACCGTCGAGGTCAGTGACGAGGAGCTCAAGGCCTATTACGAGGAGAGGGCTTCAGAACTGGCGAGTGAAGAACGCCGCGCGGCCCATATCCTGATTGAGAGTGGTGACGATGCCTCAGAAACGGTATCGACCATTCAGGACCGGCTCGAGTCTGGCGAAGCGTTTGCGGATCTGGCTGAGGAGTTTTCTGTAGACACCATGTCGGCGAGCGAAGGTGGTGAATTGGGTTTTGCCGGGCGTGGCATCTATGACGAAGCCTTTGAGGAGACGCTGTTTGCCCTTGAAGAGGGTGAAGTCTCAGAGCCGGTGGAGACTGGCTTCGGTATTCACCTGATCAAGCTTCTGGACGTGCGTAAGGCCGACGTTCCGCCACTTGATGATATGGAGGATCAGTTACGTCGTGAACTGGCGCAGCGTCAGGCTCAGGAGCGTTTCGCGGAGGTGCGTACCCAATTGGCGGATTCTGCCTATGCGGCGGATGATCTCAACGCACCGGCGGAAGAGCTCGGGCTGGAAATCCGTGAAACCGAGGGCGTTACCCGGGATGGCGGGGAGGCACCTTTTGATCATGCGGGTCTGGTTCGCCAACTGTTTTCGGAGGATGTGCTACAGGACCGCTTCAACACTGAGCTGATTGATGTAGGGGACAACGTATCCGTGGTTGCCCGAGTCAAGACGTTCCATGAGGCTGAGGAGCAGCCGCTGGACGCGGTACGTGAAAACATTCGCACCGTGTTGCTGGAGCAGAAGACTCGTGAGGCGCTGAGAGAGCAGGCGGACACACTGATTGCCCAGCTTGAGTCCGGTGCTTCGGTCGAGGAGCTGGATGCCGGTGAATGGGTCGAGTATACCGGGCAGTCTCGCAGTGTATCCGGCGATCTTGGTCGACAGCTGATTGCCACGGCGTTCTCGCTGGAGCGTCCTCAGGAAGGCGGTGTGACCTACGGAAAGACTTTGTCGGGTAATGGTATTGCCATTATCGCGTTGGATCAGGTCAATGAAGGCGAGATTACGGAAGGTAGTGGTGAGCTGTCACAGCTACGCCAATTCCTGTCTTCGATGGAAGGGCAGCGTGAGTACGCGGCGTACCAGCAATACCTGCGAGAGCAGGCGGAAGTGTCACGGCCCTGATGGGGCTGAAGTCCAGAGCGCGCCAAGGCGCCCTGGATAGTTGAGAAAGCCCGGGCATGCCCGGGCTTTTTTCTTAGTTCGCTTTCTTGATATATACCTGAGGTACCTCACCTCGGGTATCAAAATAGAAGCCATAAACGCCATTTTCCGGCGGTGTGAACCGGAAGTTCTCGAACACGGCAGAGCAATTGGCATTCACCGGTTTGTCCAGTGTCACCACCTTATCCTCCTTCTCGGACAGGTACCCGCAGTTGGTGCCGGTACTCCAGTTGGCGTCACCAAACTTGAATTCGTAGGGCTGGCCATCTGCTTTGAGTTCTACCTCCGTCCGGTAAAGGCCGGAATCGACTTTGTTAACCTTGTACTCGGGCAGTGCGTCCCACCAGGCAAATTGTCCTCGCAGGTACAGGGAGTCGCTGTAGTCCCTGCTGCCTGAAGTGGCGCAGCCGGCGGTGATGGTCAGCACAGATACCATTGCCAGTGTTGTAAGCTTCTTGTTCATGGTGTTCTCCTTATTGACGCAATAGTGCGATTATTTGCTGAACACAGCGACGGACAGCCCGGGTACTGTGAAGGTGCCGCTCGCAGAGGCTGCATTTTCGGCGGGTGAGGTGTCAGCCATGACGGTGAAAGTGCCACTCAGGCTGGTGCTCAGGGATTGCTCTGAACCGGTGCCGTTGATGACCACCACAATCTGGTTGATATCGCTGTCCAGATCGGCAAGCCCGTTATCGGGGCCGTCGTCCAGGCTGAACAGGATCACGCCGGGTAGCTGATCCGCCCCGGTGTTGTGGAAGTTCAGTCGGGCATTGACCTGTTCAGCCGTTTGCAGCCGGAACAGCTCGCTCTGGTTGCGAACTGACAGGAGTTCTTCCACCTGTTCGCGGGTGTAGTTGATCTCGGTTGGAGTGGGGCCGGTCTCAAACTGGCTGATGATCTCGGTGATCAGGTCCCAGTTGGCGCCGTCCTTGTCCTGACGGGGCAGGCCGCGGTTCCAGGCGGTTTCCTGGTAGCTGAAGTCGACCTCGTTGTACCAGTCACCGGAATCGTAACTGTCCCGCTCCATGGATTTGGAGCGCAGCAGCTCCGAGCCCATGTGGATGAATGGAATGCCCTGGCTGAGAATCGGCAGTGACAGGCCAATCACCTGCATCTGGGCACGCTGCTGGCGCGTGGTGGCAAAATCAGCCTTGTACTGGTTGTTGTCCCAGAGTGTCTGATTGTCGTGCTTTGATACGTAGTTGATGATTTCCTGGGGGTCGCTGGTGTAACCAGCATTCTGGCCGTTGTAGTCGATTTCCGCACCAGTTCTGGTGGTCCCGTCCGCTGTTACCAGGGCGTAGTCTTTCAGGCTGCCGGCGATACCGATCCGGATCCAGTCGCTGATGTGCAGCAGGCGTTCTTTCTCGGCATCACTGCCGCTGTTGCGGTCGTTGGGAATGGTGAACAGGCCGTTGGCATAACCCTGATTGGCTCGCAGGGCATCGCCACCGTCGAATGGGCCGCCGCCACGCACGGCGTCGCGCAGCCGATCGTTGAAAGAGCCAATACCGGTGCCAGCCATATTGGGCTGAATGGCATTGGTGCCGCGGGCGTTATTGGCCACTTCACCAAAGTTCCAGGCTTCGCCGTAGAAATAGGTGTCCGGATCAACCGCTTTTACGGCGGTCAGGGCCTTTTCCATATTCGACAGCATATGGTGGCCCATCAGGTCGAATCGGAAACCGGAGATGTTGTACTCGGAAGCCCAGGTTACCAGCGAGTCAATCATCAGTTTCTCCATCATCCGGTGCTCGGATGCGGTATTTTCACAGCAGGTGGACTGCTCAACCGCGCCGGTTTCCGGGTTCTGGCGGTGGTAGTAACCGGGTACCAGCTTGTCGAGGACAGACTTGTCGGCAAGGCCGGAGGAATTGGTGTGGTTGTATACCACGTCCATCACCACATTCAGCCCCAGATTGGTGGCCGCCTGGACCATCTCGCGGAACTCCCGTATCCGGGTCACACCATGGGCATCGGAGGCGTAGCTGCCTTCGGGTACGGTGTAGTGCACCGGATCATAGCCCCAATTGAAGCTGTCCAGACCACGGAACGTGCCGTACAGGGCCTGGGCGTCGCCGGTTGTCGGGTCAAATGACTCCAGCACCGTGCGGATCGTGTTGCCGCTGCCGCAGTGGCTGGCGTAAGTTTCCGCTGCTTCGTCGGACAAGTCGCAAAGCTTGCTGAAGTCGTCATCGATATTGACGACATGGGCCGGATTTTCGTTGACCGTGGCAATATCAAAGGCTGGCAGCAGGTGGAGATGGGTGATGCCGGCGTTTGCCAGGGCGCTCAGATGGGCAAGACTATCGCTGGTGGTTTCCGTGAAGGCGGCGTACTTGCCACGGTTTGATGCAGTCACCGTTTCATCCGTGGTGCTGAAATCCCGAATATGGGTTTCGTACACTACGACGTCTTCCGGGGCAGACACGGGCGGCGTGCTCAAACTGTCCCAGTCAGCCGGTTTCAGGTCGCTGTCATCAAGATTGACCACCTGCGCATAGACCCCGTTTTCGGACAGGCTCAGAGCATAGGGATCAGACGTCATGGTGGTTTCGATGGCCTTGGTGCGCGGATGGTATACCGTCACCTCGTACTGGTAGAACTTGCGGTCAACATCCGCGGTGTTGCCAGTGTGCTCCCACACGCCATTGTTGTGCGCCATGTCAACGGGATAGCCGCTGATCAAAGTGCCGTCGGCATTGAATACGTGCAGGCGCATGTTTTGTGCTGTTGGTGCCCACACAGCAAAGTCTGTAACGGCACCATTAATCCTGGCGCCCAAGGTGCCATCGTAGGCATAGAGGTCATCCAGTACACCGGGAATCTGAACCTGCGTGGCTAACCGCAAATCATCACTGCTGTTGTAGGCTGCTGCGACCAGTTGGCCTTTCAGTGCCTGCCTGATCGTTGCTGTATCCGCATTGACTTCGTAGGCGGGCCAATCTTTAAGATGGGGAAACTGATCTTTCAGTGCCGGTGACAGCGTGGTCGGGCTCAGGGAAATGACTTTTCCACCCATAAGCTTTTCGTTGTTCGGATTGATGTTGATCGCAGCGCGATCATCGTAACGAAGTTCGACGCGATTGAAGGCTCCGGTGTCCTTGAAAACGATGGTTGTCTCATCCAGCCAGTGAGCCTGGGCTCCGTTGATTGCAAGAGCGTCCGTCTCGATCGGAGTCGGGGAGAGTTCCGAGCTGCCGCTGAGAGTAAAGATACGATTGCCAAGATCATCAAAGTGCCAGCGATGGTCCAGGCCGCCAATATCCTTCTCATCACCATTGTGCATAATGAAGTTCAGGCAGTTTCCGGCTTCCCGCATCGGGATAAAGTAGTAGGCACCGTAGGTATCGCTGACACCATCGGGCAGTCGTGGAGACGACCATTCGGTGGCAACGCCTTCGGCCAGGCCGTCGCACCCTGCCGCGGCATCATTCCAGAGATGCAGCCCCCAGCCAGAATAGTTCTCGTCAGTGCGTTTGTAGTAGAGCAGTGCTTCGTTTTCACCTGGCTCCAACAGCTCTTCGGACTGCTTGTTGCCGTTGTCTTTGTCGGGTGAGTTTGGGTCGTTCTCGATGTTGCAGCCGGCCAGTATCAGCGACAAGGCTAATACCCAGCTGCCCGCAACCAGTTTTTTCTCAGGCATGAGGAAATCCTCTTTTCCATTGTTTTTGTTTGGAATAAAGCCCGAAAGGGCCATGGTCATCGTTGCGCGGCAGAGGTGGAATCACATCCTTCAGCAGGCAAATTTTCGGGGCGTAGATGAAAAGGCGTGGGGGAAGTAGAAACCTTGGAGAATCGGGGAGGCAACAAAAAAGGGCCGGCAAAAGCCGGCCCAAGAGGTCCAACAAGAGAGTGTGGTGTTTAGAGCCTTACCACCAGGCTTCAACCTGGGCGCCGACACGGATATTGCCGTCGTCGTCCCGATCCTCGGCACGGTCACCGAAGAATGAACCTGCGTAAACTCGAATGGTCGGGCGCGCCCAGAAGCTGGGGCCTGCGGACCATTCCTGGGCGACAATGACTTTCTGCAGGTCTTTGTCGTTATCTTCTGACCAGACCGAACCGTCGTAGAAGCCGGAGTCGTACCCCACTTCAAGCGTGGTCTTCATGAAATTGGTCCAGTTGTACTCCGGACGAAGAACAACGCTCATCAGGTGCGGACTATCCTCGGCTGTGTTGCCATGGGTTTTGCCCTGCTGATAAATGGCGGAGTAGCCCAGTTCGATCTTGTCGGAAAGCTTGATGACACCCCAGTCCAGGACTCGCCAGCTTTCTTTGATCGTGCCATCCCACCAGGTACTGTTCAGGGATTCGCCGCCACCGTGGGCAACGTAGGCCTGATGTCCCATAGAGCCTTCAGCGTATTGCACGACGAATTTATTGAAACCACCCATCACGCCCTGTGAGTATTCAGCGGTAAAGAAATAACCGTCTCGATCGATTTCTTTGGCCAGGTTCGCCTGGGCCTCGTCCTGTGCGTCGGTGAGGTCGGCATAGCCGTAGATGCCAATCAGTTCCAGATTGCCCGGTCCGACCGGAAAGGCATAGCGCAGGTCGAGCTTGTTGTTCTGGACATAGAGGCCGTCATCGCTGTCGCCGCTATGGCGAGACGGTGTATCAAAATTCGTGACGGCGAAAGATGCCTTGCCCGGACCTACATCCACGCCTTCCAGGCCTGCGCCATAACCGGAGTTGTTCACATAATACAGGTCCAGGATGTGCACATCTTTACGTTGATAAAAGCGTTTGCCCGCCCAGAGTGTTGCCTCAGGAGCCCAGCCGATAACGCCTTTGGCAGAGCCGTAAGCCTGGCGCAGTGCAATGTCTCCTCCTGCCCAGGGTTCACTGGAACCAAGAGTGGTTTGCTCATTTTCAAAATCAACGCCAATGACTTCATTGGGGCCGCTCAGTGACTGGTAGTCGTTACCCTGGTTGGTCGCCTGATAAGCAACCATTGTGTCAAACCGGAAAACCTTACCATCCTGGTTGAAAAGCTCGTCCCCGAGACTGAGTTCACCGTAGGTATCGCACTCGTCTCCCAGGCGACCAACAGTGTGAGCGTTAGCGCCGCTGCCGTAACAGAGCTGTTCTCCGCCGTCGGAAGTGGTGCTGAGACCAGCGCGGGCGTAGCCGTGGAAATCAACGGCAAGGGCTGGGGTGGCCATTACTGCTGCGGTTATAGCAGCAGCAAGCGGAAGCTTATTTGCAAGGAAGCGCTTTTTGTTCTGCATGATCTGAGTCCTGTGCTTTTTGTCATTTTATATGTCAGGGAAGCGGAATCTCCGGTTAACGCTGCTGTGAACTGCTGTGTCGTCCGGATCTGACTTCCGGTTCCCGCGATTGCAGCTTCTGCCAATCGGACATTGGGAAACCGGGTTTAATACTCCGGTAACACAGTGATGGGTGCATCCTCCGTGCTTGAGAAAATGGGGGGTGAGTTTTCAGGGGGAGGAGGGGCGTAGAAGGATGAGCCCCTCATTCAATAGCTCTGCTACCTTATTGGCAGGGTTACTCGGAAGGGAATCGTGTTGGCTTCAGGCTTTCCTTGATTTTTTTCAGATGGCCAAGAAAGTCTGCACCACGTTTGAGTGTGACTCCGGTTGCCAGGATGTCGATAACGGTCAGGTGAATGATTCTCGAAGACATCGGCATATAAACCTCGGTGTCTTCAGGGGCGGTGACCTCCAGCGCGACGGTGCAAGCCTCGCCGAGGGGGGAGTCCGGATTGGTGATGCCGATGACCGTTGCGCCGTTGGCCCTGGCGATCCGCGCAATGTCCACGGTTTCCTTGGTGCGACCGGTGTAGGAGATCATCACGATCACGTCGCCGGTGGCAGAACCGGCGGCCACCATGCGTTGCATGAGTGCGTCATCGTAGGACATGACCGGAATGTTGAAGCGGAAGAACTTGTGTTGTGCATCCAGGGCGACCGGGGCGGAGCCCCCCATGCCAAAGAAGTTGATCTGTTTTGCCTGAATCAGGTAATCAATGGCGGTCGCCAGGGCTTTCGGGTCCAGTGCCTGGCGAGCCTTGTCCAGGCTGGCAATGGTACTGAGCATGATCTTGTCGGCGAACTCGGCAACACTGTCATCCGGCTCTACATTCTGACCAATATAAGGGGTACCGGTTGCGATGCTCTGGGCCAGCCGAATCTTGAAATCCGGAAAGCCGGTTGCCGAAAAGCCGCGGCAAAACCGGTTAACGGTGGGTTCGCTGACATCCGCTGCGCGGGCAAGCGCGGCAATGCTGTAGCGGGTTGCCGCACTGGGATCGCGGAGGATGGCCTCGGCCACCTTGCGTTCGGACTTGTTAAGACTGTCCAGCCGGGACTGGATGTCTTCAATCAGATTATCGTCTCGGTTCGCCTGGTTCGCAGCCATTGAAGGGTACTCCCTGAATCATCGGCGTTCGTTGTGACATTTTGGGCTTGATTATACCGTGTTTTTATCGAATTTGCGGTAGTAAAAATATCACAAAATGGATTTTATTCTTGGAATTCCCACGTTTCAGTGTCATTATTTGTTTAATATTACTACATTGTGGTTTGATATGAGAGAAGGAACCAATGGCCGATAACAACAGTACCCGTTGTGACCTGATGATGTTTGGAGCGCTGGGTGATCTGGCGCAACGTAAGCTTTTTCCGGCACTGTATCAGCTGGAGCGTTCCGGCCTGCTGGATTCGGGGAGTCGGATTCTGGCAATCGCCCGTAATAAGGTCGATACCGCAGAAGCCCGCAAGCTACTTCAGGACAAGCTCAGGGAGCATGTAAAACCCCATGAATTTGACGACGCTCTGGTCGAAACCTTCCTGCAACGGGTGGATTACCTGTACCTGGACTTTACCGATCCGGATGGTTACGGCGCCCTTAACGAGTGGCGGGGAACACCTGAGGGCAACCTCATTGTATATATGGCGACGCCACCGGCCATGTACGGTGTTATCGCGCGTAACCTGAAAGGTGCCAACTGTTGCACGGATCAAACCCGCGTGGTGGTCGAGAAGCCGATCGGTCACGATCTGGCGTCATCCAAGGTTATTAACGATGAGCTCGGGGAGGTTTACCGGGAAGATCAGCTGTTCCGCATTGACCATTATCTGGGTAAGGAAACGGTCCAGAACCTGATCGCACTGAGGTTCGCCAACAACCTGTTCGCCTCCCAATGGGATCAGAACCACATTTCCCACGTTGAGATCACCGTGGCTGAGAGCGTTGGCATTGAGGGCCGCTGGGGCTACTTCGACAAGGCCGGCCAAATCCGGGACATGATCCAGAACCACCTCCTGCAACTGCTCTGCCTGATCGCCATGGACCCGCCGTCGGATCTTTCAGCGGACAGCATTCGTGATGAAAAGGTCAAGGTGCTCAAGGCGTTGAGAGAGATTACGCCTGAGCTGATGGACAGTCATGTGGTGCGCGGTCAGTACACCGCCGGCACCAGCGATGGCAAGCCGGTGCCCGGATACCTTGGCGAGGAGGGAGCCAACAAGGGCAGTTCCACGGAAACGTTCGTGGCCCTCAAGGCCGAGATCGAAAACTGGCGCTGGTCCGGTGTGCCTTTCTACATCCGCACCGGCAAGCGCCTGCCGGAAAAGCTCTCGCAGATCATCATTCATTTCAAACCCGCGCCTCACTATATCTTTGACCCGGATCAGAAGCACCTGGCCAATAACAAGCTGATTATTCGCCTGCAGCCTGATGAGGGAATGTCCCTGAAAATCCTGACCAAGGATCAGGGACTGGACAAGGGGATGAGGCTGCGTCAGGGCCCACTGGAACTGACGTTCTCTGAAACCTTCGATGCGGACCGTATTCCGGATGCCTACGAGCGTCTTTTGTGGGAGGTAATGAAAGGAAACCAGTACCTGTTTGTGCGCCGGGATGAAGTCGAGCATGCCTGGCGTTGGGTGGATCAGGTTATCCGCAACTGGAATGACAGCGGTGAGCCGCCCAAGCGATACGCCGCCGGAACCTGGGGGCCGGTTGCCTCTATTGCCATGATCACCAGGGATGGAAGGAGCTGGTATGAAGACGCCTGATATTCAGTTTCCCCCGGGGGTGAAGCCCCGGTTTGGCGATACGCCGGATGAGGTTGCCCTTGAACTGGCGCAGGCGGTATCGGATTTTCTCAGGAAACGTCTCGCGGAGGCCGAACGAGTGAGCCTGGTGGTGTCCGGCGGCTCGACGCCTCTGCCGTTTTTCACGGCGTTGTCCCGCAAGGAACTGGATTGGAGTCGGGTGGATGTCTTGCTGGCGGACGAGCGTTGGGTCGACGAAACCGATTCAGCCAGCAATACCCGCCTGGTGAAGGAATCCCTGCTGCAGCATAAAGCCACCGCTGCCCATTTCCTGTCCCTGAAGCAGGCCGGTGCAACGCCGGCAGACGGGCTCGACGCTGCCAAAGCCGAGCTTGCTGGATTGTTACTGCCGCTGGATGTGGTGATTCTTGGCATGGGTAACGACGGTCATACAGCCTCGCTGTTCCCGGACGCCGAAGAGTTGTCTCATGCAATGGATCCGGAATGCCGGGATATCGTTGCTGCCATGACGCCAGCATCTCAACCGCAAAAACGAATCACTCTGACCAGGCCGGCCCTGTGTAGCGCCCGCTTTATTGCCCTACACTTCAGGGGCACGGATAAGCTGGATACCCTGAAGAAAGCGCTTGGCGCTCCAGATGATGTCATGGCCATGCCCATCCGCGCCTTCCTCAAGCCCGACTTGCAAGTGTTCTGGAGTCCCTGAGCCCGCCCACGAATCTCAATATGGAGTAGAACCATGAGCCAACTATCCGATTTTCACCGTGAGCGCGTCAGGGCAGTGCTGGCGTCCTCCCCCCTGATCCCGGTGATCGCCATTAACGATCCTGATGACGCCGTGCCCCTGTGCCAGGCATTGGTGGATGGTGGTATCAATGTGCTGGAAATTACCCTGCGCACCGAGCACGGTGTCAAAGCCATTGAGCAAGTCCGTAAAGCCATACCTGATGCCTGGGTTGGTGCCGGAACCGTTACCAGCATCGCTCAATACCGTCAGGTAGAGGCGGCCGGTGCCCAGTTTGTGATCACTCCGGGCGTTACCGAAGCCATCCTGGAATTCGGCCTGACCTCCGAGGTTCCGCTGTTGCCCGGAATCTCTACAATCTCCGAATTGATGCTGGGGTATAACCTCGGCTATCGGGAATTCAAATTCTTCCCCGCCGAGGTTGCTGGCGGCATCCCGGCATTGAAAGCTTTCAGCGGCCCGTTCCCGGACGTGACCTTCTGCCCGACAGGCGGAATCCGTCGCGATACCGCCAAGGATTACCTGGCCCAGGGCAACGTCCAGTCCGTTGGCGGTAGCTGGCTGACACCAGCTGACGCAATTGCTTCAAAAGATTGGGCTAAAATTACCGAGATTGCCCGTGGAAGTTTGGGCGATCTTTGAGTTTCTGACTTTGGAAGCAGAAAAATCTGCATAAGGGGCTCAGGTTGGCAACAGTCGATTTCAATTGGGGATTGGTAGGGCCGGGGCGGATCGCTGAGACATTTGCCCAGGCAATGCAAGCGCAGGGTGTTGGCAAGCTTAAAGCCGTTGCCAGCCGCAATGCCCGGCGTGGCCGCGCTTTTGCCGATAAATACCAGATAGAAACGGTCTATGAGAATTACGACCTGCTCTATAAGGATGACAGCCTGGATGCCATCTATATTGCCACCCCGCACAACTTCCACCTCGAGCAGGCGCTGGCAGCGATAGCCCGCGGTAAGCACCTCCTGGTGGAAAAGCCGTTGACCGTCACCGCCGCCGACTCCGAGCGCTTGTTCGCGGCTGCCAGGGCTAAGGGCGTGTTCGTGATGGAGGCCATGTGGTCGCTGTTTCTGCCCGCGTATCAACAGGCCAATGCCTGGCTGGCCGAGGGGAGAATAGGGGAGATCAACAGCCTGCGCTCCTCGTTCGGTTTTGTCGTACCGCGCGAGCCTGATGATCGCCTGCTTAACCCCAAATTGGCCGGCGGTGTCTTGCTGGATATGGGAATCTATCCTGTGGCCACCTCACAGTGGTTTATGCAGGCCGAACCTGAAGGCATCATCTCCCAGGTACATATGGGGCCGACTGGCGTCGATGAAACCTGCGCCATCCAGTTGCATTACCCTGATCGCAAGGCCAGCCAACTGCTTTGCAGCTTTGAATGCCAATACGACAACGAATTAACCCTCTTCGGCAGTCAGGGCCGTATCGTTCTTCACAACATGTTTTGGGGTGCGGAAAGAATCAGCCTGGTTGACGCCGATGAGGATACGCACACGCTGGATTGCCCGTTTGAGGTCAACGGCTTTGAATACCAGATCCGGCATGTGATCAGCTGTATTGCCGAGGGCAAGCCCGAAAGCGAGCTCATGACCCATGAGCGCACCCTGTCCTGCCAACGCATCATGGATGCCGTTCGCCGCCAAGCCGGTCTGTTATAACGCAACGCCACTCCTGACCCGCATAACAGCACCGAATTCATGTCGGTGTCTTCCATAATTCTTAACAATTTGGATTCGCCCAAGGTAAAAGTCTAGCGCGAGTAGAGTGACGGCGGGCTTATAAATGGAAAAATGATCATTGCGACCATGAACTGGGTGAGTTTGTAGAAACCTGTAAGTTTCCTTTTTTAATCAGTGGCATGGAAGGGTGGTTGGAAAAGTGGATAGTGGTCTTTGTGATCATTTTTGTTTGGGGCGGGGTCCAGGAAATCGCTCGGAACTTATTGACCTGATGGGGTTTTTTGCCTAGTTTTGAAGGATTGTTGAATTGAGATATGAGTCGCTGGAAAAGTGATCATTGAGACTCATATACAAATGTTAAGGCAAAAGGTACCACGTGAATATTTTCAGCTGGTTCTTTAGAAAACGAGCGATCAAAAAGCATGTCAGAGTGCTTGGTCCCGCGCTGAGAGAAAGGTTTGGCTATAAGAGGACTTACACGGCGACGCAAGTTACGGATACAGCAACTTCACTGAACCTGCCTGACAAGTATCTTTGTTATGCCATCGCGCTTTATTGTACTAAAGAGGAATACGAGCGGAGCACAACTTATCCTCAATCAATGGTTATGGATTATGCAACGGCCAGAGCAGTGAGCTTCAATGTAGCGATTGTTACCGCTGTCGGTGGTGTTTCAGGCGAGAGCGGAATTTCATCAGGCGGCGATGCTGGAGATGGATTTGGCGGTGGTGATGGCATCTAGGGAAACTGCCTCGGTGCGAGTCTAGCCTTAACAAATCGCTGTAGTACGCGGCCGATGGCCGCCGGACGCCCTTTTCATTGCGGCTTCGCCTCCATTACAAGGTCGCCGCTAAGCTTCGCGTTAAATGGCTCTGCTTTTCTATTTATCGAAGCGCAGAGCCAATTTATAAATCGGTGCCAATAGTTGGCGTCGCAGCATCAGGCTCTTTGCCGGTCCACATATCCGGCAGCTTCGTTCCTGGTGCCATTGTTGGGTAAGGTGGTTGTGGCTGGGCTTTCCCGTTCGTTGCGGGCGGCCACAATCCAAGTTGGGGGTAGCTGCAAAGTTTAGGTTCTTGCGGGTGCCATAAATTCAGTCTGGTTCGCAGGCTCACACCGTGCCAGTAGTGGTGTTGGTGTGTCGCCACTTAACCAGGCAAGGCAGCGGACGCGGAAACCGCGCCGCTGCTCGCAGCGTTAGAAGGTATGGCATGGGATGACAAAATTAGATTTAACG